>NZ_CP049913.1 GCF_011306175.1 Vibrio sp. HDW18
AGGCAGGCATGTTAACCCACTAAGGTACAGGCTTTGATTTCTACAGCGAATATCACTCAACAATTCGGCGCTAAGCCACTGTTTGAAAACATTTCAGTTAAGTTTGGCGAAGGTAATCGCTACGGTTTAATCGGCGCAAATGGTTGTGGTAAATCCACTTTCATGAAAATCCTCAGTGGTGAGTTAGATCCAACCGGCGGTAACGTCAGTTACGATCCGAATGAGCGGGTTGCCAAGCTGAATCAGGATCAGTTTGCCTACGAAGAGTTCACTGTGATTGACACTGTGATCATGGGTCACAAAGAGTTGTGGAAGGTCAAACAAGAGCGCGACCATATTTACGCTCTGCCTGAAATGACTGAAGAAGATGGTATGCGCGTGGCCGATCTCGAAGTGGAATTCGCTGAGATGGATGGCTACATGGCGGAATCCAAAGCGGGCGAACTGCTGCTGGCGGTAGGTATTCCACTAGAGCAACATTACGGCCTGATGAGCAGTGTGGCTCCGGGCTGGAAACTGCGGGTACTGCTGGCGCAAATCCTGTTTGCTGATCCAGATATCATGCTGCTCGACGAACCGACCAACAACTTGGACATCGACACCATTCGTTGGCTAGAAGATACACTGAATGCACGTAACTGCACCATGATCATCATCTCGCACGACCGTCACTTCTTAAACTCTGTGTGTACCCACATGGCGGACTTGGATTACGGCGAACTGCGCATTTATCCAGGCAACTACGATGAGTACATGACTGCCGCGACTCAAGCTCGTGAGCGCCTGTTGTCTGATAACGCCAAGAAAAAAGCGCAAATTGCTGAGCTACAAACCTTCGTAGCACGTTTCTCGGCCAACGCATCGAAAGCCAAACAAGCCACTTCTCGTGCTAGACAGATTGATAAGATCAAACTCGATGAAGTGAAGGCATCTAGCCGTCAGAACCCATTCATTCGTTTTGAGCAATCGAAAGAGTTGTTCCGTAACGCTCTGATTGTGGAAAACCTTAGCCAAGGTTTTGATAGCGATCTGTTTAGCAACTTCAATGCGATTTTTGAAGTGGGTGAGCGTGTGGCGATCATCGGTGAAAACGGGGTGGGTAAAACCACACTGCTCAATACCCTAGCTGGGATACTTGAGCCTCGTAGCGGCCTGTACAAATGGTCGGAAAACTCGAACATTGGTTACTATGCACAAGATCATGCGCATGAATTTGAACAAGACATGAAGCTGATGGAGTGGATGGGACAATGGCGTCAAGAGGGTGATGATGAGCAAGTGATCCGCAGCTTCTTAGGTCGGATGCTGTTTGGTCAAGATGACATCAAAAAATCGGTCAAGGTACTGTCAGGTGGTGAGCAAGGCCGGATGTTGCTTGGTAAACTCATGATGCACAAACCTAACATGTTGCTGCTTGATGAGCCAACCAACCACATGGATATGGAATCGATCGAGTCTTTGAACAACGCCTTAGAGCAGTACAAAGGTACGCTGTTCTTCGTCTCTCATGACCGTGTGTTTGTTGATTCATTGGCAACCCGTATCATTGAAATTCGTGATGGCAAAATCACTGACTTTAAAGGAACTTACGCTGAGTTCCTGCGCTCGCGTGGTGTTGAGGGTTAAGCATTAATTCGCGCAACCCGTTATTGAAAAGAGCCTCAGTTGAGGCTCTTTTGCTATCCAGCAAAGTGATCAGAAAACGTGTTCAACGACTGTTCAATAGTTTGCTTATGCTTGTTCAAGCGAGCCTTTCACATCAAACACCACTTTGTTGGCGCCACTGTACACATGAAAGCGACGACCTGAAGCGCGGGCAATCGTGGTAATGCCAAAACGTTGGGCTAATTCAAGCCCCATCTGTGTTACCCCTGAACGAGAAAGTAACACCGGAATGCCCATTTGTGCCACTTTGATCACCATCTCTGAGGTTAAACGCCCCGTAGTGTAGAAAATTTTGTCGTGACCGCTCAGGTTATTCAGCCACATTTCACCAGCCAAGGTATCTACCGCATTGTGGCGACCGACGTCTTCTACAAATGAGATCACTTGATTGTGTTGGCAAATGGCACAACCATGCACCGCTCCAGCTTTTTTGTAGGTGTCGTTGTAGTGGGTTAACGCCTCCAGTGCCGCGTAAATCTGTGACTGCTTAATTGGTTGTTGTGGAACTTGGTAATTTTCTAGCTGCTGCATTACGTTGCCATACATGGTGCCTTGACCACAGCCGGAGGTTACGGTTTTTTTCTTAAGAGCTGGGGCCAAGTGATCCAGATTTTCACGTGTGATCACCGCAGCAGACTGGGTTTGCCAATCGATGATCACTGAATCAAGGGCATCAGGATCAGAAATAAAACGTTGGTTTTTCAAATAACCGAGCACTAAAGCTTCTGGGCGTGAGCCGAGCGTCATCAAAGTGACAATCTCTTGCCAATTGAGCAAGACCGTCAGCGGGCGTTCGCAAGCGATCGATTTCACCAGTTTTTCGCCGTACTCGTCATACACTTCAACGTCAATGGTTTGCAGCGGATCGACGCTGGTTTTGATGATGGAAGGTTTAGCCACGCGGGATTCCTGTGTGTGACGTGTTTGAGCTTCGATAATCCTTTGCTCAACCACGAATAAGAAAAGTCTCGTCAATCTAGCAAAAAAAGTGCCGAAGAAAAAATGACCTTAACCCAAATGGCGCAATTATTGCTTTAATTTAGATTGTGATGATTCATCGAGTCTGAGTTATGACTGAACAAACTTCTCCTCCATTTTTAATCGATACCCTATATCACAAGACTGATAGCGCTTGGTCGCTGGCTTGCCAGCTTGAGCCTCATCTTGTCTCGCGTGGCCGCTGGCAAACCACTCAGTGGTTGTTGCACGGTTTTAGCTTAAGGTCAGAAGAGACGAGTCAATATATTGCAACCGTGCATTTGCATCGTGATGAGCGCACCGATTATCGTTTTAACCTCAGTTCACAAGCGCCGAAACTGTTTTTGATTGCAGAAAACCCCAATGAAGATCAACCGCTGAAAATTGTGCAATTGACCGCATCACAAGCACTTGCCAGCCGCTATATGGACAGTGATTATCTGGTGCTTTCGGCTGATATGCCATTGCCAGTACAGGCGTGGATAGAAGCTTATATTGGTCGCCATGGTGAGCTACTCGAAATCCGCCGCAAAAAACGCGCCGGCGCGGGGAGATCTTGTGGCAACTGAGCCGTTCTTTTCCCGTTGGTCACAACGTAAATTAGCCAGAGAGCCAGAGCAAAAATCACCCCTTGAGCTATCAGAGGAGTTGGCTTGCGAGTATTCACAAATCGCGCAGGAACCATGTGGATCTGATCATGGACGGGAAAGCCCCGCGCTCAAATCAAGCAATGTAGACGAGGAGCAACAACCTAGCGTGGCGAGTTTGTTGCTCTCCAATGCAGCGCCAGCGCTGAAAAAAGCCGCGCTGCGTAAGCTATTTTTGAGTGGTGAGTTTGACCAAGTCTGTATGTTGGATGATTACAACGCGGATTACCGTAATACGGCAACACTCACCACGCAAGTGGCACACACTTTACGTCAATGGTGCCATGAGACACAAACGGTGTCAGAGATTGAACAAGAGCAACCGCCATCAAATAATGATAATGCACTTGCAACTGTCACCCTCGCCGAAGATTCAGCGCCGCGAGTTGAACCTAAGCCGCGTTCAGCTTGCAATACTGAAGTAGAGAGCGACCTATCAGATCCATAGCCGATGAGACAAAATTGACCATATCACGATCAGGGACATTTTGACTTATTCTGCCATAGATAGGGTGAGACATAATGTCTCACTCTGATGCTGTGGGTTAATAGCTTATCTCTACCATCAATAAATGTTGTTATTTTTCAATAAAATAGTTTTGGAACGCTATTTGCTAACGCTACTTGCTATCGATGGCTTGTTTAAAACGAGCCGACTCGGTTCGTGATTCTTATCAACGGAAGCAAGCAATGTTAAACCTCCTACAACAAGCGACGTCTGCCAACGCTCGGGCGCGACAGTATGCCATCGAGCATACGGTTGAGCTGACTAATCTTATTCCGCCTACGGTCAGCTACCAAAGTGGTGGCGACACGTTAATTATCGGTCCCACTACGCTGATTGAACGGATTGCCGAGCAGCTCAGCAGCATGACTTCCATCACGCTACTTTCGGTGGATGGTGAGCCTGGCACCCAAAGCAATCTGTACTATGCCGATACGCTAGAAATCAGTGGCTTTCTCGGTGCATTCACGGTGAATGTGGAAAATCATGGCAAGCGAATCAATTTGGCGCAAGCTGCGCTCGCGGCCAACTGCTTTGATCTTGTTTTAGATATGTCGCTCAATGGTTTGATGCGTGAAGAGGTTCCTGTCCCGGGCTATTTTCCGGTCGGGCGCGGCTATCCAACCCTAGCCGATGCACTGGAACAAATTCCAACCCTGATCGGCACTTTTGATAAGCCAAAATATTTTCGTCTCGATACCGATCTTTGTGCGCATAGCTCTCGTGGCGTGAAGGGGTGCCAACGTTGTGTCGATGCGTGTCCGGCAGGCGCGCTGTCGAGTGAAGGATCGGATCAAACCGGGCATCGCATTCAAATTAACCCTTATTTGTGCCAAGGGGTAGGGACCTGTGCGACCGCTTGTCCGACCGAAGCGATTCACTACGCACTGCCCAATCCTACCGATACGCAAAAATTCATTGAGCGCTTACTGGCCAATTACCACCAAGCCGCCGGTGAAAAACCGATCGTGCTGATCTGCAGCTCTCGCCATAAAAGTTACAACGTCATGGCGCTTAAGGTATTGCCAGATAACGTGATTCCTGTGGTGGTGGAAGAACTGCCTTCGGTTGGTATCGACAGTTGGTTTGCCGCATTAGTGAATGGTGCAACTCAAGTGTTATTTGCGGCAAGTCACCATATGCCGCCAACCATTCAACGCATTCTCAACCAAGAGGTGAGCATGGCGCAGAGCCTACTGACTCACTTAGGTTTGGCCAAAGAGACGATTGATATTGTTTATCTTGAATCGCTGCGCGAGGGGATGCCGGTTCTGTGTGAACAGCCGCTGGGACTTCATTTGGGGGATTTAGTGGGTAATAAGCGCGAGCGCCTGTTTACCGCGCTGGATGGCTTAGCAAAAACACTCGATGCGCCGCTGAGCGTGCAACCTCTCAGCCTCAATGCGCCTTATGGCACGATTGCATGCCAAACCAGTGATTGTACTTTATGCATGAGCTGTGTTGCGGTGTGTCCAACCGCAGCGCTGCATCCGGCGGGAGATAGCCCAGCCTTACGTTTTATTGAGCAAGAGTGCGTGCAGTGTGGCTTATGTGTCAAAGCTTGCCCGCAACAAGCGTTGAGTACTACTGCGCAGCTTAACTGGAACCCAACGGCACGCCAATCTGTGGTGACTTTGCATCAAGAAGAGCCGGCCCTGTGCCTGCGCTGCCATAAGCCTTTCGCGCCGCAATCGATGATCTCTTTGTTACAAAACAAATTACACGGTCACTCTCATTTTGCTCATCCTGCCGCCCTGAATCGGATTGCGATGTGCGAAGACTGCCGAGTCATCGACCTGTTTGAAGCCATGGCCGATGATCCTGAGCAGCAGCTCAACTACTGAGGAGAAAGCAATGCAAGCGCAATCTATGCATTCACCATCAATGCGCGCCGACATTTACCTACTGATCGCGACACTGCTGCGTGATGTGCCTTGTGCCGATCTGTGTACTTTTTTAGCCGAATTGGAATTTGAAGCCAATGGCACCGAAATGGCACAAGCGTGGCAGGCGCTCGCCGCTGCTGCACAAAATACTCGAGCAGACTCCTTAGCTGAGGAGTATCAAAAGCTATTTATTGGTATTGGCCGTGGTGAGGTGGTGCCTTTTGCCTCATGGCATTTAACCGGTTCACTGATGGAAAAGCCGCTGGCTGAGATCCGTGCGGATTTGACCAGATTGGGGCTAGAGCGAGAGAAGCAAGTCCGTGAGCCTGAAGATCACATCGCGGTGCTGTGCGAAACCATGGCTTATTTGTGTGAGCAAACCGAGGGGCAAGAAGACGTGTTTTTCTACCGCCATATTGCACCGTGGTTTGGCAAGCTAGTCAGGCAAATCCGACAAGCACCTCATGCGCAATTTTATCTCGCCGTGGCCGATCTTTTGGACGCGTTTTTGAGCTTAGAACAAGTGGCGATGACGCATGTCCCAAGCAGTCGCAACAATCGCTATCGGATCGAGGTGAAAAACCTGACCGATAAAGTCGAGCAGTAAACCGACTGGGATCAGAAAGCAGACGTCTTAAGACGCACAGCTAAGTTGCTAAAATATAAGCAATAAGGAAGCAATCAATGAAAAAAGAGCACCAAGTAGACCACAGCAGACGCGATCTGCTGAAAGGATTAGGCACCGCGGTTGTGGCTGGTGCTGTCGTCGCTGGGGTCAGTACAACAACGCAGGCCAGTGATGTGAATGCCGAAAGTCAACCGCCACTGAAAAAAGGCTATTACGAAACCCAGCACATTCGTGATTACTACAACACGCTATAGGAGCCAATGCGATGAGACTGATCAAACGTGCAGACAGCGTGACCAAACAGCCAAATCAGCTCGGTATTAGCCGCCGGGCCTTTATGAAAAACACGTCACTGGCCGCCGGTGGCGCAGTGGTCGGAGCCTCTCTGTTCACACCGAGCATGATCCGTAAAGTGCAGGCCAGCGACGTGCAACGCAGCGCGAAAACCGAACTAAAGCGCACTATCTGTTCGCACTGCTCGGTAGGTTGTGGGATCTACGCGGAAGTACAAAACGGAGTATGGACCGGTCAAGAGCCAGCTTTCGATCATCCATTTAATGCAGGTGGTCACTGTGCGAAAGGTGCAGCTTTACGTGAACACGGCCATGGTGAGCGGCGTTTGAAATACCCAATGAAACTTGATGGTGGTAAGTGGAAGAAAATCTCTTGGGAACAAGCCATCAATGAGATTGGTGACCAAGTGCTGAAGATCCGCGAACAGTCAGGTCCGGACGCGGTGTACTTTCTCGGTAGTGCTAAACACAGCAATGAGCAAGCGTATCTGTTTCGTAAAATGGCTTCGCTGTGGGGCACCAACAATGTTGATCACCAAGCGCGTATTTGCCACTCCACGACCGTGGCTGGGGTGGCAAATACTTGGGGCTATGGGGCAATGACCAATTCATTCAACGATATGCAAAATTGCAAGTCGATGTTGTTTATTGGATCCAATCCGGCAGAAGCACACCCGGTGGCAATGCAGCATATTTTGATCGCGGAAGAGAAAAATGGCTGCAAGATTGTGGTTGCCGATCCGCGCCGCACTCGTACGGCGGCCAAGGCCGATCATTTTGTTGCTCTGCGGCCAGGTACCGATGTGGCCTTTATCTGGGGCATCTTGTGGCATGTATTTAAACATAACTGGCAAGATCAAGAGTACATTCAGCAACGTGTATTCGGCATGGATGAAATCCGCGCTGAAGTCGAAAAATGGACGCCGGCAGAAGTTGAACGTGTCACCGGCGTAAGCGAACAAGAAGTTTACACCACAGCGAAAATTCTGGCCGAAAACCGTCCGGGTTGTGTAATTTGGTGTATGGGTGGTACGCAGCACACCACCGGCAACAACAATACCCGCGCTTACTGTGTACTCGAGCTGGCATTAGGTAACATCGGAAAATCCGGTGGTGGGGCCAATATTTTCCGCGGTCACGATAATGTGCAAGGGGCTACCGATTTTGGGGTATTGTCCGATAGCTTACCTGGCTATTACGGCTTAACCGAAGGTTCATGGCAACATTGGGCTAAAGTCTGGGATATTGATTTTTCATGGCTTAAGCAGCGTTTTGACCCGAATATCTATCACGGCGCACTGCCGATGGAAACACCGGGGATCCCGGTTTCACGCTGGATCGATGGCGTGCTGGAAAACAAAGACAACCTGCAGCAACGAGAAAATATTCGCGCGATGTTCTATTGGGGGCATGCTGTCAATTCGCAAACCCGCGGCGTGGAAATGAAAAAGGCCATGCAAAAGCTGGATATGATGGTGATTGTGGATCCATACCCAACCGTTGCTGCGGTGATGAACGATCGCACCGATGGGGTGTATCTGCTACCGGCGACCACTCAGTTTGAAACCTATGGTAGTGTGACCGCCTCTAACCGCTCAATGCAATGGCGAGATCAGGTGATTGAGCCGTTATTTGACTCTAAACCCGATCACGAAATCATGTACTTGCTCAGTCAAAAACTGGGGATTGCGGATCAACTGTGTAAACACATTCAGGTGGTAAATAATCAGCCACTGATTGAAGACATCACCCGCGAATTTAACCGCGGGATGTGGGCGATTGGTTGTACTGGTCAAAGTCCTGAACGATTGAAAACTCATCAGCAACATTGGCATACCTTCCATAAAGTGACCATAGCCGCAGAAGGCGGACCTGTGCATGGTGAGACTTATGGCTTACCTTGGCCTTGCTGGGGCACACCGGAAATGAAACACCCTGGTACCCATATTCTTTACGATACTTCGAAAACGGTCGCCGAAGGTGGTGGTAACTTCCGCACTCGATTTGGCGTCGAATTTGAAGGTCACAACCTACTCGCGGAAGACAGTTATTCGAAAGGCTGTGAGCTGCAAGATGGCTATCCAGAATTTAGCGATAAACTGCTCAAGCAATTGGGATGGTGGAGTGATTTAACCCCCGTAGAGCAAGCAGCGGCTGAAGGTCAGAATTGGAAAACCGATCTGTCTGGCGGTATTCAACGGGTGGCGATTAAGCACGGCTGTGTTCCATTTGGTAACGCCAAAGCGCGGGCGATTGTGTGGACTTTCCCAGACCGCGTGCCGCTGCATCGTGAACCCTTGTACACCCCGCGCCGCGATCTGTTGGCTGATTACCCCACATGGGATGATCAAGCGTTTATTTTTCGGGTACCTACGCTGTATAAATCGATTCAAGCACAAGATAAATCGATGGAATATCCGATCATCCTTACTTCTGGCCGCTTAGTAGAATATGAAGGGGGCGGTGAAGAAACCCGTTCGAATCCTTGGTTGGCCGAGCTGCAACAAGAGATGTTTGTTGAAGTGAACCCGAAAGATGCCAACGATTTAGGCTTTATAGATGGTGATATGGTGTGGGTTGAAGGGGCTGAGAAAGGGCGCATCAAAGTTAAAGCGATGGTGACCCGCCGTGTGAAAGCGGGGATGGCGTTTATTCCGTTCCACTTTGCTGGCAAGTTCCAAGGGGAAGATCTGCGTCCGAAATACCCAGAAGGGACACAGCCTTATGTGGTTGGGGAATCGGCAAACACTGCCACGACCTACGGCTACGATCCTGTCACCTTGATGCAGGAAACCAAAGTCACCCTCTGTAACATTCGTAAAGCGTAAGGAGCTTACCCATGGCAAGAATGAAATTCCTGTGTGACACCAAACGCTGTATCGAATGTAACGGCTGTGTCACGGCCTGTAAAAATGAAAACGATGATGCGCTGGAATGGGGCATCCAGCGTCGCCGCGTGGTTACGCTCAACGATGGTGAACCGGGTGAAAACTCGATTTCCGTGGCGTGTATGCACTGTACCGATGCACCTTGTATGGCGGTGTGTCCTGCAGACTGCTTTGTGCATACCGAAGATGGCATTGTGCTGCACAACAAAGATCTCTGTATCGGTTGTGGTTACTGCTTGTTTGCTTGCCCGTTTGGTGCGCCGCAGTTTCCCAAACAAGCAGCGTTTGGTGAACGCGGTAAGATGGACAAATGCACCTTCTGTGCTGGTGGCCCTGAAACAGAGCCGGGTTCAGAAGCCGAGCGTCGCAAATACGGAGCCAACCGGATTGCCGAAGGTAAGCTGCCGATGTGTGCATCGCTTTGTTCTACCAAAGCTTTGTTGGCTGGAGATGCGGAAAAGATCTCCGATATTTTCCGTCAACGAGTGGTTGAACGTGGTGCCAAAGGTGCCGGTTGGACTAACGGTGAAGATCTCGCCTATGATGCAACTCGGAGTTAACTGGCTATGAGACAACAACTTTCTCGCGCCACTCGTTTTGTGCTGCCTTTATTAGCAGCACTGCTATGCTGGTTGGTTCAACCGGCAATGGCAGAGCAGAATACTAAACCGGATGTGGCACAAAAAGAGATGAGCCAACTGGCAGGGGCCGACTTTTGGCGTCAGGTTCGCCAAGGTGAGGCGGGCTACACCACGTCTCACTCGCCTGAGCATGGCGTGTTGATCAGTAAACCCGGTGAAACTTGGTTTATCCTCAAAGAGAAATGGATGTCTCCGGCTGGTGCGGTTGCGATTTTCGGTAGCATTGCGATGGTGGTGCTGGCCTATATCGCAGTTGGCCCACTGATGCTGAGTAAGCCGCGTACCGGTCGTAAACTCAATCGTTGGTCGCGCTCAGATAGGGCGCTGCACTGGAGTATGGCGTTTACCTTTCTCACTTTGGCGTTCAGTGGCTTGATGCTGGTATATGGTAAATATTTTTTAAAACCCTATATTCCAGGCCAACTATGGGGCTGGATCATCTATGCCGCCAAGCAGTATCACAACTACATGGGGCCACTGTTTTTCATTTTGCTGATGTTGGTACTGCTCAAGTGGTGGCGTAAATCAATATTTAATAAAGTGGATATGCAGTGGTTTATCAAATTAGGCGGCATGGTGGGTAAGCATAAAGGCACACATCCTTCGGCTGGTTTTTCTAACGCCGGAGAGAAAGCCATCTATTGGCTGCTGATTGTGTTTGGAACCTTTGCGGCTATCAGTGGGCTAGTGCTCGATTTCCCGATTTTCGGCCAGACCCGCCGTGATATGGAATGGGCCAACCTCATTCATATGTTCTCGGCATTGATCTTAATCTGTGGCTTTATCTTCCATATTTATATCGGTTTATTTGGTATGGAAGGCGCATTAGAAGGCATGGTGACTGGCAAAGTGGATGAAACGTGGGCCAAAGAGCATCACGACCTTTGGTATGAAGAAGTGAAACGCCGCGGTGAAATTGAAGAAATGAGTACACCTTCTCAAATGGTGTCACGGGATCAAACAAACGGAGAGGTGAGCCATGAATCAAGATAGCGCGCACAAATCAGTTTGGTTTGTCTACATTGCTAGCTTACTGACGCCTTTTACTTGTTTGCTATCGGGTGTGATTGGCATCATTTATGCCGGTTACCGATTGGATAAGAACCAAGATGGTGATGTCGCGAATTCTCATTACTATGGGCTAATTCGCAGTTTCTTCCTCTATCTCACCTTCTTTGTGGTGCTGATTGTGACGGTAGCAACCAGCAACGGTATCATTATGGGGGTTAATCGTTACTGGATGCATGAAACGTGGCTTGGTCAATTAGGTTATGCGATCCCTTATTTGGGCGCGTTAATTGCCCTTGCTGCTATTTCGATTTGGATTTGGCGCATCATCCAAGGCATGCAGCAATATCGACGCCATTTACCTCATTCGCCCAGCAAAGGACCGAGTTGGTAAGTTAGCCATTCATTTGTGCTACTTTGTACGGTGATTGATTCGAGATCACAGAGTCAATCACCGTTGATAAAACAATGCCCCGAGTCACGGGGCATTCAGCTGTTTGTTTTATAAACATTCGCTTTATAAGTATTTGCTTTATAACTATTTGCTTTATAACCATCGTGGTTATGCGTGATTAATCACGGAAGTTATTGTACTGCAGCGGCTGCTCAAGGTTGGCCTCACGTAGCAGCGCCATCACTTCTTGCAAATCATCGCGCTTTTTACCCGTCACTCGCACTTTGTCGCCTTGAATCGACGCTTGCACTTTAATTTTGGCATCTTTGATCAGTTTGACGATTTTTTTGGCCAGTAACGCTTCCAAACCTTGTTTAAAATCCGCTTCTTTGTACCAGTTTTTGCCGATATGGACTGAGTCGTTGGCTTTCATGGCTCGCGCATCAACCCCACGTTTGGCGAGATTACCACGCAAAATATCCATCATCTGTCCAAGCTGAAAATCATCTTCAGCCGCCAGTTTAACGGTCTCTTCTTTCAGAGAAAAACTGGCCTCTACGTTGCGAAAATCAAAGCGAGTCGCCAGTTCACGAGTGGCGTTATCTACCGCGTTACGCAGTTCAACGGCATCAATTTCTGAAACAATATCAAAAGAAGGCATAAGTTTTCCTTAATTACGGGAACGACGAACTTTGATCGATTGTGCCAACATGTCGAGCATGGTGGCGGTATCGTCCCATCCTAAACACGGATCGGTGATCGAAAGTCCATAAGTCAGGTTATTGAGATCATGCATTGGCTGGTTACCTTCCACAAGGAAACTTTCCGCCATAATGCCAGCAATTTGGTGGCTGCCCGCGGCGATCTGTTGGCAAATATCACGCGCGACATCCAGTTGTTGACGATGCTGCTTTTGGCAATTGGCATGGCTAAAATCAACCACTAAGCGCTCAGCCAAATTGAACTCGGCTAACTGTTGGCACGCCTCATTAATCGCCTCAGCCGCAAAGTTGGGGCCTGTATCTCCACCACGTAAAATGACGTGTCCAAATGGATTTCCACTGGTGCGGTAAACGGTCATGCGGCCATTCTTATCTGGTGAATAGAAATAGTGTGACGCCTTGGCCGCTCGGATCGCATCAATCGCGACTTTCACATTGCCGTTGGTGGCGTTTTTAAAACCAACCGGGCAAGAAAGGGCCGAGGCCATCTCGCGGTGAATTTGTGATTCAGTGGTACGGGCTCCAATGGCACCCCAAGTGATAAGGTCAGCAATATATTGCCCAGTCACCATGTCAAGAAATTCTGTCGCGGTCGCTAAACCGAGTTTATTGACATCGAGCAGTAATTGGCGCGCTTTATTGAGGCCGGTTTCTAAAGCGTAGGAGCCATCTAAATTAGGATCGGTGATCAAACCTTTCCAGCCAACGACTGTGCGCGGTTTTTCAAAGTAAGTGCGCATCACCACAAACAATTGCTCTTGGTAATTGTTTTGTAGCGCAGCTAGGCGGCGGGCGTATTCGAGCGCTGCATCGGTATCGTGAATCGAGCAAGGGCCAACAATCACCAACAAGCGATCATCCTCACCAGTCAAGATCCGTTCAATTTGACGCCGAGACTGTGCAATTCTTGACGCGACAGGTTCGGTGATCGGGTGGGCGAGGCTCAATTCGGCGGGTGTTGGCATTGGACCCAATGCTTGGGTTCTTAATTCATCAGTTTTCAGTGGCATGCAAGCGCCTATCCTGTTGTGGCGAAGCGCTAAAGATAGCGAATTTGCCAGAGAGAATAAACCATTGCACCGTAAACAACGGTGTAAATGGCGTTAAATTGAGTGGCTGAAATAACATTTGGCGAAACTTTCCACACTCTCGCTCGACGAATATAGCGCTTAGGTCAGCGGAATGGATTCAATATCGACAATCCGACTCCGATTGAGCACGATTTTCCAACGGTAGTAGGTCGGTTCAGCTTTATGATGATTCTCTTTGACAATCAAATTCAGCAGATGACGTTTTTCCACCGACTCGCGGCTCACTTGACCATTGTTGAGCTGATAAATGTAGTTGGAGCCCTTATCCATCTGGCGCATGATGGCCCGCAGATCGACCATTAAGGTTTCGCGCGTCTCTTCATAGCCACTCATAAAGCGTGAGGTTGACATCTCAGTATGCGACCGATAATGCAAGATCTGCTCTTCACGCTGCACAATACGTTTTTTACGGATCGCTTGTATCCGGTCGGGGAGGTCGCTCAATTTTTTATAATCCAACCACTCTTCTTTATCGCCCACCTGTTTACCTGTGGTCGGGTCAAAATAGTGGCGGCGCCATTTTGCTTTGCCTTTACTGATCCAACGCCACATCATGTCACGCAAATCATCTTTAAAAATTTCGCGTAACGCATAAATAAACGACATGGCAATGATAAAAGAGGCGGTAATCTCTCCCCAGTAATCACGGGCAGAAATCGCAGTAATCGTCACTGCCACCATGACTAAACCGGTGGCCAGTCCTTTCACCGCGCGCTTGGTATTGTTGCCAAGTGACACTATTTTTTCATTAAGGATGATCGGATGCTCGATCAGCCGGCGCAGCAAACGCATTTTATTACTTAAGCGAGTAATGTCTTGATTGGCTTGATCGGAGTTGTATTGATTGAGCGCCCGATGAGCTTGTTCTTTTTCAATCAGAGTGATCAGGCGATCTTTATTAATTTTGTACTCATTATCCCGTGTCATGTGCGCAATCATCGATAAAAAACTTTGCTCGGTGTACCAAGACAGGTAGTTATCAATGTTGGCGTAGTAACGCTTCAACTGCTCTTCATAGGGAATGCTACGCCGTAACCGACGTAAAATATCCAGCGACAACTCAATCACACTGTCCACTTCCTCCACACTGACCGTATCACTGGTGTTATTAAGCTGCGCGACCGCTTTATCCAGCGCAATCACATACTGGTAAGCAAACAAGCTCAAACTCACGCGATATTGTGTGGTGGAAAGATGACCACGCTGGGCGAGGCGGCTGTGTACCAGCGGCAGTAGGATCTGATCACTGTAATAGGCACGCTGCTGGTGGATCGAGCTATAAAAAAATTCAGATTCGGAGATCACTTCCGGTGAAATATCCAATTCACCCGGAATAAACAGATAAAAGTTGAGATCAAGCTCTTTGCTGCCTCTCATCTGGCTGACAATCGTCAAGGTTGCCGCATCTTGCTGCTCTACGGTAATCAACGAAAACTCCTGTAAAATTGCGGGATTTATTGCTCGAATGCGAGAAAGCATACCAGAGATAACGTATAATCTCCGCAAATTTGCTGTGAGACAGTTTTATATGATTAACATTGGTCAAATTAATAGTTTAGAAGTCGTGAAATTCGCTGAATTTGGCGTTTTTTTGGATGCCGGTGAATACGGAACCACTTTGCTGCCTAAGCGTTTTGTACCGGAAGGGATTGAAATCGGGCAGTTTATTGATGTTTTTCTGTATTTTGATTCAGAAAACCAACTGGCTGCGACGACTGAAACCCCGATTGCTCAGGTTGGCGAATGGGGCTTAATGACCATCGAAGGGGTGAATAACACTGGCGCATTTGCGAATTGGGGCATCAAAGGTAAAGATTTGCTGATCCCTTACAGTGAGCAGCGAGCGCGTTTTAATGCAGGGCAAACAATTTTAGTTTATGTCTACACTGATAAAGCGTCAGGCCGTATTGTTGGCACCACCAAATTCAACAAATGGCTGGATAAAACGCCGGCTCGTTATACGCCAAATCAGGCGGTCGATTTGATCATTGCCGAACGCTCTGAACTTGGTTTCAAAGCGATTGTGAATGGCACCCACTGGGGGATGATTTTCGCCTCTGATGTGTTTGGTAAGTTATTCATTGGTAAGAAGCTGAAAGGCTACATTAAAAGTGTCCGCGAAGATGGCAAGATCGATCTGGCACTGCAAAAAATCGGCACCGAAAAAATGGATGATCTGAGCACTAAGATTTTAGACACTTTAGCTAAAAAAGGCGGTTTTCTGCCGTTAAGCGATAAATCCACACCAGAAGCGATTTTTGCCACTTTCCGCACCAGTAAAGGTACCTTTAAAAAGACGATTGGCAGCTTGTATAAGCAAGGCAAAATCGTGATTGAGGATGAGGGGATTCGCTTAGCTTAATTGCGGCGGTTAACCCAACCTCAACGCATAAAAAGAGGCCCTAACAGTCAGGTTTAGGGCCTAGGGGAATGGCTCCGAAGAGCCTGCGCTAATCAACATCAAATCGCGATTGGTTTAGCTGTAAGCTTAGTATACTGCTTGAAAATAGCGACCCGTGTTGACAATTTCATTCGATGGTTGAGCACTTAAAACAGATTTTTATCTCTCACCAGCTCTCTTGGTAAGCCGTTTTTCACTCGATTACCGACCCATTTACCAAGACCAATCACATGGTTAGCGTAACGGACCATCACTTCGCCTTGAGCGCTGTTCCCGCAGGGTCTGACATCTCGCCCCATAAACCATTCTCGAGCTTGATCGATATCCAATTCAACGCAGTGTGCGAGATTATCGCTAGCAAGACAGGTTGCCACTTGGTGCTGCCAACGATAACCGGATTTATGTGCTTCAGCAATTTTTATGCCCATGCGCGAAAAACGTAATTCACCCAGTAATGGCTCTAATGCCTGTGGAAATAACCACACATCATTATCTCGTAACCAAATTTGTGAGTGCTCCGGTAAGGTCACGCCAAGTGCGCGATGTAACTGCTGGGCAATTTCACTTTGCTGCTTAGCACTGGCTTTGCTAAATGGGAACTTACCTAACCGTTTGTGTACTTCAGGGGTTGGGATGGCCGCCAATTTGCGAATCTTGGCGACAAAAAAACCTTCACAGTCATACATCTGCGGGAATATGTGTAGAAAACCTTCTTCCGTCAGAGCACGGTCGGCTTGCGCAAATAAATCCGCCAGTGACTCAAAACTGACCGCATCGCCATAGGTCTGTTTTAGATGCCAACAGACTTGCTGGTTTTCTTCACGGCTGAGGGTACAAGTTGAGTAAACTAACGTGCCGCCAACTTTCAGTGCCTGAAAGGCACTCTCAAGTAAGGCTTTTTGCGTCGCGGCGATCGAATGAATCGCTTGCATACTCCAGTTTTTCATCGCATCCGGATCTTTGCGAATGGTGCCTTCTCCCGAACAGGGTGCATCAATCAGCACCGCGTCAAAACACTCAGGCAGCCAACCTCCAAATACGCAGCCATCAAAATTGGTCAGCGCACTGTTTCGTACACCACAGCGTTCAATGTTGGCATGCAACACTTTAACTCGGCTGGCGGAAAACTCATTGGCAACCAACACTCCTTGGTTGTGCATTAGCGCGGCGATCTGTGTGGTTTTCGAACCCGGAGCGGCGGCCATATCCAGTACCCGCTTATATTCAGCGTTACCCATAAATAGCGCTGCAACAGGCAGCATGGAACTGGCTTCCTGAATGTAAAACAACCCTGCCATATGCTCCGCACTATTGCCAAGCGGTACTTGGCTTTCATCGGCTTCAATCCAAAATCCATTATCACACCAAGGCACCGGAGTGAGTTGCCAACCGTGCTGATTGGCACGCTGTACAAAATCGGTGACTGAAATTTTTAGGGTATTGACGCGAATGCTTTTACGCAGTGGCCGTTGGCAAGCGGCAATAAAATCCGCGAGCTGCGTTGAGTCGGGGAGTATTTGCGCCATCGATGCGATAAATTCTTCAGGCAGGGCAATGTTCGGATGCACAGGCAAGTTCCGTTGTTCAATTAAGGCCGGTGATTATAACCAGATAGCCCAAGGACATAAAGGCTTGCCAAACAAGTGACAAAGCAGCCTATGGCTGCTTTGTGCTTGCTAAAAGTGATTTATGGTTTAGGGATTGGAGTGCGCCATTTACTCCATTGTTCTTGAGCTTGCGGATGAAGATAGAAGCTGTGATCTTCCGCGGCGGCAGGCAACAATTGCTTTTGATCTGGGGTAGCAAAGGTGATCCCGCCACGTAGCATACTGTCAAAGGTGCCGGCTTTCACATTAGCTCCCGTGATGCCAATCGTCATATCTAATCCGGATACGTTCCAAAATACGCTGTTTTCACGCAATAAATAGGTGTATTGCGGTGCAATCCGAATCGTGGTGATCACTCGATCAGCAAATTCGCCGAGGCGGACATCGATGACTTTACCCACTTCAATATCGCGATACAGGATCGGGGTGCCGACACTGACGGAGCCGCGTTTTTCACTCTGCAAGATATAGGTTTTTCCGGCACCACCATGACGCGCTTCTTTGTGCAAAGCAAATTCATAACGGTCAGCACCACTACCGGGTTGAACTTCAATACTTTGTCCCAACAAATTCTGCACGTTTTCAATTCCGCTTAAACCGATTTTGGCTTGCGAGAGCCAAAATTGTGAATTCTGTTTAGCGATTTTAGGCGCATATTGTGGCTCGATACGCGCTGAGAGTGTGACAAACTCCGAGTCAAAATCGGGGATCACTTGGAACACTTCACCAATTTGTACCCCTTGATATTGCACAGGCGTGCCCACTTTTACCCCTAAGGTGCCTAAAGCGGTGAGGGTAATTTTTTCACCGTAGCGGCGAGCATGATCATAGTCGCGATACAGTTTCCACATCGCACCCACTTTGTTTTCAATTCCTGGCAGGCTATCAAAGGCAATCCCACCACGCAGTAAGGTTTGTAGGGGAGCCGCTTTGACATCAACCCCATCCAGTGAGGCTTTAATTTCCACTCCTGAGCGATTCCAAAACACCGTATTGGCGGTCAGCAGATGTTGATATTGCTTTTCAATGGTCGCTTCAATTTGCACGCCGTTTTTGGTCAGCGTAAAACCGGCAATACTCCCAACTTTTAAATTGCGGTATAGCAGGGGAGAGCCAGCATTGATCGAGGGAAGCTCATTGGCAAATAAGGTCAATGAGCGTGAGCCGGATTGATTGTATTTGGCCAATTCGGCCAACGATTGGCTGGCAAACAGGCGATACTGATCAAGTACGGTGTCACTGCCTTCGCTCGCAAAACTGATCGAACCTAAAAGCAACTGTTTTGCCGGAGGAACAGAAACGGATAATCCTGATTCCGTTAATTCCGCCGAGGCACTGCCAGTAACATAAAATCGGTTTTGTGAACGGATCAACTCTCGATACTGCTCATCAATCACCACACTAAACTCGACCGCATCGAGTTTAAGCTTAACGTCGGTAATGCTACCTACCGCGACCCCGCGATAAAGGATCGGCGTTCCAGCCTCCAAGCCAAATGAATTATCGGCGACTAAGTTAAAACTGATGCTATTAGCTCGCGCATATTTGAATTCATTCTTGCGTATCGCATTGAAAGTTCGTGCACGTTCTCCTGAGCCAGGGATCAAGGTGAGATAATTACCTTTAACGAGATTGGTTAAATTTTCCACTCCAGTCAGAGAGACTTGCGCTTCTTCCAAAATGAACTGGCTACCACTATTGAGCATGTCACTAAATGCGGGTTGAATCGCCGCGGCAGCGACAATGCTGTTGCGATTGTCGGTCAATTGTAAGTCGGTGATTTGGCCAATTTCGATCCCGCGATAGATGATTGGCGCACCCGCAGCCGAGATATGGTTATCATCTGGTAAGGTAATGGAAATTGCGATCCCACGTCCGGCGGTATTTAAATCTCGATATAAGCGAAATTGAGCATTTTGCTCCACGGGTTTACCTTCTTCCGGTGAGTCGACCGCGATGGAACCGCCAATCAGGGCACTTAAGTTTTCCAGTCGCACATCCACGCCATCAAAACCGATCCGAGTTTCCACACCACTGACATTCCAAAAACGGCTTTCGGTATTAATAATATGGCGGTACTCATCTTTGATTGAGATGTGAATGCTCACCGATTGCGCATCATCATCCAATTGATAGCTAAATACTTCACCAATAGGGATTTTTTTATAGACAATTTGTGAACCGACTGAAATACCGCCTAAATCATTTGCTTTGAGCGAAATGGTCAAACCGCGCTGAGCGAGCAAATCTGAGGGGGCAGAGTCTAAGGCTTGGTATTGGGTTGGGTAGTCATCTTGATGCAAGGCGCCGGGTTGAATGGCAATATAGTTGCCTGAGACTAAGGTATCGAGCCCAGAAACGCCGGATAAACTGGCGGTCGGTTTAACCATCCAAAAACGGGTTTGGTTAGATAACAATTGCGTCGCTTCAGGGTAAATATCCGCATGCACATAAATGCTGTCGAGAGCTTCCGAAAGTTTGATATCGCGAACCATGCCGACTTCTAAGCCTTGATAGCGAATCGTGGTACGTCCGGCAACCAACCCTTGTGCATTTTCAAACTGAATTTGAATCCGCACTCCGGCATCGTGGATCGCTTTGAATACTAACCAGCCTGCCAACACCATAGTGACCAGCGGTAAAATCCATAGTGGAGAGAGTCCTCTCGATTTGCGGATGTCCGGTGTGTACGCCGTTTGTGTTGTATTTTGTTGACTCATTCAAACAACCTATTGTTGAGTATCCGTGGAGTTGTTCTCATCCCATAGTAGGCGAGGGTCTAAACTCTCCGTCGCCAACATCGTCAGAACCACAACCATACCAAAAGCGACCGCCCCATAACCTGGGCTAAAATCAAGGATTTGACCTCGATCAACCAAGGTGAGCATAATCGATATTACAAACAGATCCATGACTGACCATTTACCGATCCATTTAACACCGCGATAAATGATCATCCGTTGTCTACGATGCACTTGGCGCTTAAATTTAATCGCCAATAATAAGTAGGCGAGGCCGACTATTTTAATCACCGGCACTACGATACTGGCAATAAAAATAATCAGCGCGATACCCCACATGCCATTTTTGACTAACGATAAGATTCCGGAAAAAATCGTATCCTCAATCCGTTGACCTTTGGTGATCAAAATCGAAATCGGGATCAAATTAGCCGGAAAAATCGCTACCGTGGCCGCCAAAACATAAGCCCAAGTACGCTCAATCGAATTCGGTTTGCGATGCTCAAGCGGATGCTGGCAGCGAACACAGTGTCGGCTTTCTGGTTGAGAAAGATGACAGTGATAGCAATGTACCTGTTTACTCGATAGGCAATATTCGCTTTCGCTGTGCCAAGCTTCCCAGTAGTGGCGAGTGCTGATCCGGCTAAGCAGCAATAGCGTGCACAACTGCAGTAGCACCAGCCCCAATAACCCAGGTCCAATAAAAATGTCGGAATAATCTTTCAGTTTAAAACATGAAACGGCCACACTGACTAAAAATACATCTAACATCACCCACGCTTTAAGATGGTGCAGCAGGAATAATGCGTAGCGTAGCAGTGAAAAGTAACCAAAGCGGAGCGCGCAATGGGCGCTGACCACGCTTAAACAAAGCAGTAGCGGCGCGATTGAGCTACAAAACAGCACCAGTATGGCTAAAGGCCAATAGCCTTCGTTCCATAATGCCACTACGCCTTGCGGTAAGGTGGCAGGGATCAGTACCCCAAACAAACGAATATTGATATAGCTGAAAAAATGCGAGGGAATAAACAGCAGTAAGCCGGTGATCGCCAGTGCTAAATGGCCCGCAAGCGATGGCGTACCCCCGCGATAGAGTTGAGTTGCACAGCGAGGACAATAAGCGGTGTAGCCTTGACCAGCTGGCAAGGCATCGATTGCCAACTCACAACCGGGACATAAACGGATATCACGCGCTGGTGTGGCATGCTGAGGTAATGAATTGGGGATCATGCGCTGATCCCCTGAGATAAAGTGAGAAGGAATGAACGATGATCAGTGCTGCGACTGTAGCGTGCCATACAGGGTTTGATAGAGACCTTCTTGTGCAAGTAGCTCACGATGCGTGCCTGATTGGCTAACATGTCCATCTTCCAGTACATAAATTAAGTCCGCTTGTTTCACCGCTGATAGGCGATGCGCCACAATCAAGGTTGTGCGTCCTTTTAGAAACTCTGACAGCGCACGATGTAATGCCGCTTCGGTTGCGGTATCTAATGCGGAGGTCGCTTCATCCAAAATCACAAATTTCGGATCACAAAGTACCATACGCGCGATAGCAAGGCGTTGTCTTTGTCCACCAGATAAACGGATCCCATTACGACCAATTTGCGTATCGAGCCCGTGATCGAGCTTACTGATCACATCATGCAATTGAGCGATTTCTAACGCTTGCCACAAGGCTTGATCATTAAATTGACCGCCAAGGGTAAGATTATGCCGCAAAGTGTCATTAAACAGTATAGGTTGTTGTAAAACAACAGCAATTTGATCACGAATTACTTCGAAGCTGATGTCATCACAATGCTGTCCATTAAAGCGAATTGCGCCACTTTGTGCGCGATATACCCCGATTAATAGCTGGATCAGCGTCGATTTACCACCACCACTGGCACCGACCAACGCGACTTTTTTACCCGCCGGAATGGTTAAACAGAGCTGATTTAAGACTTGGTTTTCCTCATCATAGGAGAAATTGACCTGGTCAATCTCAATCGCGACTTCACCCGCTTGCGTAAATGGGTTGATCTTGCTGACCGGGCGATACTCTTCTTCTAGCTCTAATAAGCCATTAATTCTCGTTAATGCCGCTTTAGCCGCATACCAAGAAAACTGCACACTGAGCAACTCTTGAACTGGACCAAGCATAAACCACAAGTAACCAAACACTGCAAAAATCTGCCCGATAGAGAGGTCACTAAATACCACCATTAACATAGCAACCGCGCGAAACAGCTCAAACCCCAGTAAAAAGAGTAGGAAGGAGAGGCGACTGGCCGCTTCCGATTGCCAAGCGTATTTATCGGCATTGCTCCGCACTGCATCGGCATCAGCAATCAGGCGGCGAATAAACTCACGCTCTTTATTGGCGGCACGTAACTGATAGATACCATCTAAGGTTTCCACCAGCCGATTTTGAAAGCGCTCAAAGGCTTGGTTCTCTTTCTTCTTCAGGTGTTTAACTTGGCTACCGAGCATTTTTGAAAAATAGATAACAATCGGATTGACCAGCAAAATAAACAGCCCGAGTCGCCACTCCAGCCACAGCAGCACCATACCAATTCCGATCACGGTTAATAACGAGATCAAAAATTTACTCAGCGTGGAACCAATAAATTGATCGATGGTTTCAATATCGGTGACCAGATGGGCATTAATCCCTCCGCTACCGCGGGTTTCATACTGGCGAATACTGATCCGACCTAGCTTCTCAATCATCTTACGTCGCATTTCGTAAGTAATGGTTTTCGAAACCAAGGTAAACTGACGGTTTTGTAAAATGTTCAACAATTGGCTAACAATGCGCAGCACGATCACCATCAGCAGAGTCAACATGATATAGCCAGTCGCGGTATGCCAAGCTTGAGGAAGAAAATGATTCATCACCGCCAACCCTTTAGCGGGTTGATTGAGCAGAACCTCATCGACCATTAATGGCATTAGTAGCGGAATAGGTACGCTGACCAGCGTGGCGATAATGGCAATCAAGTTAGCAAACAGCAGTTTAGCTTGATGTTTTTTTACTTGAGTTATCAGCCAAGAACGGCTAATAGTGTCATTGAAGTACGTCATATTAATGAGAATGCATCCTATTTAATTTGTGCGCATTGTACGTAGTTCAAGATATGAAGTCTTTCTTTTTTAAATGGAAATTATTATGAACTTACCGCAGTACCAACGCCTAACTCAGCAAGCTAGCGCCTTACTCGAAGGTGAGAGCGATCTGATCGCTAATCTTGCTAATCTCAGCGCCTTACTCAATATGGAGCTGACTGAACTCAATTGGGTCGGTTTTTATTTGATGCAAGATCAAGAGTTGGTTCTTGGTCCATTTCAAGGTAAACCAGCCTGTGTGCGGATCCCGATTGGGCGAGGCGTGTGCGGAACTGCCGTGGCCGAAAATAAAGTTCAATGCGTACATGATGTTCACCAATTTGTCGGGCATATTGCTTGCGATGCCGCCAGCAATTCAGAAATCGTTATCCCATTCTCAATTAATGGAAAAGTTGCAGGGGTATTGGATATCGATAGTCCAAACATAGGCCGTTTTAGTGAAATTGACCAACAAGGCCTGACCTATTTGATGAAGGAAGTGGAAAAGCTGCTCAATTCACAGGCTAATAAAGCATAATTTGCCCTTTGCCTGTGGTTTTTCCGTTGCAGGTCTTTATAATACCGCACATATTTGAACATCAATGTTTGGCGGGCAGCCGCAATAACCAGGAATCCCCATGGAAAACACTGAAAAGTTAAAAAACAGCAAAGAAGTTATCGCGTATATTGCTGAATGTTTCCCTAACTGCTTTACTTTAGAAGGTGAAGCAAAACCTCTGAAAATTGGTATTTTTCAGGATCTTGCTGATCGCTTAAATGAAGATACTAAAGTCAGCAAAACACAGCTTCGTGCCGCATTAAGACAGTACACCTCTTCTTGGCGTTATTTACATGGTGTAAAACCTGGTGCAACTCGGGTTGACTTGGATGGTAACCCTTGTGGTGAACTGGAAGAGCAACACGTGGAGCATGCACAAACCGCGTTGGCTGAAAGTAAAGCTCGTGTAGATGCACGTCGTAAAGAGCAAGCGAAAAAAGTGCGTGAAGAAGCGAAAGCAAACAAGCCTGCGGTGAAAAAACCACAAGCGCGTCGTCCACAACATGCACCAAAAGTAGAGAAAAAGCCCGTAGAAACGCGCACTTTGACCGCGACAGAACTTAACGTCGGTAAATCTGTTAACGTGAATATGGGTAAAGGCAACATGGCAGCGACCATCGTTGAAATCAATAAGGAAGATGTGCGTGTTCAACTTGCCAACGGCCTACAAATGGTTGTGAAAGCGGAGCACTTGCGCGCATAAGGGAGATACTCCTTCGCATGAAATGCCGTTCAAAAATATCTCTGATTGCTGCTAGCCTTTGGCTAGCAGCCTTTTCAGTTCAGGCTCTGGAAGCCAAGCTAAAACCCGAAGATTTACCTGTTCTTGCCCCAGAAACGCAGCACGAAACCGCTGCCAAACGGGTCACTTCACGTTTTACCCGCTCTCACTACAAACAATTCAATCTCGATGATCAATTTTCTCAAGCGATGTTTGAAAGCTATCTTGAGATGTTGGATTACAGTCGTAATATTTTTACCCAAGCCGATATTGACTCCTTTAAAGAGTGCTCTTTGCAATTAGATGATCAGCTTAAAGCGGGCAACAATCAGATTGCTTACGATTTGTATAATTTATCGATGGAAAAACGTTTTGCACGTTTCCAGTACGCGCTGTCGTTACTCGATCACGAAATGACCTTCGAAACCGATGAATCAATCGAATTGGATCGTGCTAAAGCCCCATGGCCAAAGGATATTCAACAAGTTAACCAGTTGTGGCGACAACGGGTTAAATATGATGCGCTGAATTTGAAATTGGCAGGTAAAGAGTGGCCAGAAATCAAAGATACACTCGAAAAACGCTATAACAACGCGATTAAACGTCTTACCCAAACCAAGAGTGAAGATGTTTTTCAACTTTACATGAACGCGTTTGCGCGTGAGGTCGATCCGCATACCAGTTATTTGTCACCGCGTAACGCAGAGCAGTTTCAATCAGAGATGAATCTCTCGTTGGAAGGGATCGGTGCGGTATTACAGATGACCGATGATTACACCATCATTCGTTCTTTGGTGGCGGGTGGCCCAGCTGCGCTCAGTAAACAACTCGGCGATGGCGACCGAATTATTGGCGTTGGTCAAGAAGGTGCAGAGATTGTCGATGTGATTGGTTGGCGTCTTGATGATGTGGTGCAACTGATTAAAGGTCCGAAAGGCAGCAAAGTGAAGCTGTTGATCTTACCGGAAGGTAAAGATGCCAAAAGTCACGTTGTCACGATTATCCGTGACAAAATTCGCTTAGAAGATCGCGCGGTAAAATCAGAAGTCATCAAGAAAGACGGGAAAAAAATTGGTGTTCTCGAAGTGCCCAGCTTCTACGTTGGCTTAGCGCAAGATACCGATAAATTACTCACTGAATTGAAAGCACAAAAAGTCGACGCGATTATTGTTGATCTACGCAACAATGGTGGTGGTGCTTTGACGGAAGCGACCGCGCTTTCTGGGCTATTTATTACCAGTGGTCCCGTGGTCCAGGTGCGTGATAGTTACGGCCGAGTGAATGTTAATTCCGATACCGATGGCAAGATCAGTTATAGTGGCCCTATGACGGTTTTGATTAACCGTTACAGTGCATCCGCTTCTGAAATTTTTGCCGCGGCGATGCAAGATTATGGTCGGGCAATTATTTTAGGCGAAAACTCGTTTGGTAAAGGTACCGTACAGCAGCATCGTTCACTCAATCATATCTATGATATGTTCGAGCAAGAGTTAGGCTATGTACAGTACACTATTCAGAAATTCTATCGCATCGATGGTGGCAGCACTCAAAATAAAGGGGTAGTGCCTGATATTTTGTACCCAACGTCGATTGATCCTGCACAAACTGGAGAAAGTGTCGAAGCTAACGCACTACCATGGGACAGCATTGTTCAGGCTAAGTATGGACGTTTGAATGATTTCAATGCGTTGATTGCCAAGCTCGATATCAAACATCAGCAACGAGTGGCTAACGATCTGGAATTTGCGTTTATCACGCAAGATATTGCCAAATATCGCGCAGAAAAAGACGATAATTTATTGTCTTTAAATGAAAAAACGCGCAAAGCGCAGAGTGCTAAATTTGATGAAGAGCGTTTAGCTCGCATCAATCAGCGCCAAAAATCGCAAGGCAAACCCGCTTATGCCAATTTGCAAGACATCCCTAAAGACTATGAAGCGCCTGACGCGTATTTAGATGAATCGGTCAACATTATGCTGGATATGTTTGCCCGCTAATTGATCATCCGCTAATGACTAGTGGCTCAAAAAGTCAAACATCAATTCAAACGGACCTAAGGGTCCGTTTCTTTCTCTCGTTTCATGTTGCAATCCCCATATTCATGGCCGTATTTACCGGTAATTTTGACACGCGGCGTTAGCAAACCTCTCTTCAATCCATTTCAGCATCGGTGGTTTACCGCTAACGCGCAGTTTTTTTAGCGCTAACTCTTGTTATTCAGTGAGTGCGGCCTAAGATGTTGGTTAATTGGTGCTTTTCGCGCTCAAACGACTTAACGCAGCTCGATTTTTTCAAGCACATCACGTCAATAAGGATTAGGACAATGGCTCACACACCTCAAGCCAAATATCGCCTCGATTATCAGCCACCATCACACGCAATTGCTGATCTCGATCTCGTGTTTGATCTGTTCGATAACGCCACGCAAGTGACTGCCGTATCGCAAGTGATACAACAGCAAGAGAGTAACCAGTTAACGTTAGATGGTGAAGGATTGCAGCTCAAACAACTGCAAGTTAATGGTCAAGATTGGCAAGATTACACGGTAAGCTCGACCCATTTAGAGCTTACGGGTCTACCACGTGAATTTACGTTAACCATTGTCACGCAGATCGATCCTCAGGCCAATAGCGCACTAGAAGGGTTATATAAATCCGGTGGTGCGTTCTGTACCCAATGTGAGGCGGAAGGATTTCGGCGCATCACTTATTATCTTGATCGCCCAGATGTATTGGCCCGCTATACCACCACGATCATTGCGGATAAAGCACAAAATCCGTATCTGCTCAGTAACGGCAACAAAATTGCCCAAGGTGAACTGGATTCAGGTCGCCACTGGGTGAAATGGCAAGATCCACATCCTAAACCAGCGTATTTGTTCGCCCTAGTGGCAGGGGATTTTGATGTGCTGCGTGATCACTATCTGACCCGTACCGGTCGTCAGGTAGCATTAGAGATTTTTGTCGATAAAGGCAATTTAGATCGTGCGACCCATGCTATGAACTCGTTAATTAACTCGATGCGCTGGGATGAGCAGCGCTTCGGCTTAGAGTACGATCTTGATATTTACATGATTGTCGCCGTCGATTTCTTCAATATGGGTGCGATGGAAAACAAAGGGCTGAATATTTTCAATTCTAAATTCGTATTGGCTAATCAAAAAACCGCTACCGATACCGACTACCTCGGGATTGAAGCGGTGATCGGCCACGAGTATTTCCATAACTGGACCGGAAACCGTGTCACTTGTCGCGATTGGTTCCAACTGAGCTTAAAAGAGGGCTTAACGGTCTTTCGGGATCAGGAGTTTTCTTCTGATCTTGGCTCGCGAGCGGTTAACCGGATTGGTAATGTGCGGATTATTCGTGGTCCGCAGTTTGCGGAAGATGCAAGCCCGATGTCACATCCAATCCGTCCTGATCAAGTAATTGAAATGAATAACTTCTATACCCTGACCGTATACGAAAAGGGCAGTGAAGTGATCCGCATGTTGCATACTCTGCTCGGTGAAAGTCAATTCCAACGTGGTATGCAACTTTATTTGACACGCCATGATGGTACTGCGGCAACTTGTGAAGATTTCGTGGCCGCGATGGAACAAGCTTCAGGGATCGATTTACAACAATTTCGTCTGTGGTATAGCCAATCGGGCACCCCAACCCTGAAAATAAGTAGCGTTTATGATGCGAGCCAACAAAGCTATGAACTGAACGTTGAGCAGCACACGGAGCCAACCCACGATCAGCAACAAAAGCAGCCACTGCATATCCCATTGGATATAGAACTTTATACCGCCAATGGGGCTGTTATTCCGCTACAGTGTAACGGAAAGCCGATTGGCAACGTGTTGAATGTGACTGAGGCCAAACAAACTTTCCGCTTCGAAAAGGTGGCCGAACAGCCGATCCCGTCACTGCTGCGTGAATTTTCCGCACCAGTCAAACTTGAGTACGCTTATCAAGATCAAGAGTTGATGTTGTTGATGGAGCATGCAAGTAATCAATTTGCTCAATGGGATGCCGGACAAATGCTGCTTAGCAAATACATTCGGAGCAATGTCGAGCGTGTACAGCAAGGGCAACCCGTTGTGTTGGCGGAGGCGGTGATTGATGCGTTGCGCGGAGTATTGCTCAGTGACCATTTAGAACCTGAGTTTGTGGCAGAAATGCTTGTGCTTCCAAGTCACAACGAAGTGTCTGGCTGGTATAAACAAGTTGATGTTGATGCGATTGCCCAAGTGCTCAACGCGATCAAAACCATCTTGGCGACTGAGTTAGAAGACGAGCTTAGCGCGACTTATCACACCTTGAAGCAAGCCGATTATTCGATTGATCATGCGGCGATCGGCCGGCGCGCATTACGTAATGGCTGCTTAAGTTACCTTGCGTACACGGCACAAGGAGAGCATCTGGTGCAGCAGCAATACGCTCAAGCCAATAATATGACCGATACGATTGCCGCAATGACGGCCGCTAACCAAGCGCAGTTATCTTGTCGTGAACAGTTGATGCAAGACTACAGTCAGCAATGGCAACACGATGGTCTGGTTATGGATAAATGGTTTGCTCTGCAAGGTTGCAACCCTGCTGCACAAGCGCTAACGGTGATTGAACAAGCCATGCAACATCCAGCATTTAGCTTAAAAAATCCTAACCGCACGCGCAGTTTAATCGGCACCTTTTTAAATGCGAATCCGGTTAATTTCCACGCGAAAACCGGTGAGGGTTATCGTTTTGCTGGGCAAATTTTGCGTGAATTGAACAGCAGCAATCCACAAGTCGCATCGCGCTTAATTGATCCATTACTGAAATTCCGTTTGTACGATGAGCAGCGCCAAGCCTTGATCAAGCAAGAGTTACAACAGTTAAAAGAGATGGACAATTTAGCCCGCGATCTGTTTGAAAAGGTCAGTAAAGCCTTGGCAGAGTAAATCATAAAAGGTTAACCAGGTGGCCTGCGAGCCACCTGATAAATATATGAATCATTATTTTTTCTCGCTCAATATCTCTTATCACAGCTTTGTGATGCACTACGCTGGCGCGGCCAGTGGTGTAATGGTGACCACCGAGCAGGGGTTACGTCTGCAACTCCCCGCGACTCGTTTGCGGCCATTTTTAAGCCAAAGCGGTATCAAGGGACGGTTTCGATTAACCACCGATCAGCAGCATCGCTTCGTTAGGTTAGAAGTGATGTAGCTGGATTATTGCGCAAACGATTAGTTTGCTCCGCTAGCACTTAACTCGCCGGAGTTGATTTTGCGCAACTTAAACTGTGTTGCGGCACAATAAGCATTGAATTGACTGAAGAATACGTCAATAATAGCGCCCCGTTTATACGGGGCTTTTTTCTTTCGGAGGCATTATGCTTTACCGCTTAGCCAGAGCTGGCTTTTTTCAATTGGATGCTGAAAAAGCACACGATTTGGCCATCTCTAATTTCAAACGTTTTACCGGCACGCCGCTTGATGTTTTCTACCGGCAACAACTTCCTCATCGTCCGGTGCAATGCATGGGACTCACTTTTAAAAATCCAGTCGGTTTAGCGGCAGGACTTGATAAAAATGGCGAATGTATTGAAGCATTTGGCGCGATGGGATTTGGATTTGTTGAAGTAGGAACTGTGACCCCAAAACCACAAGCGGGCAATGATAAACCACGTTTGTTTCGTTTAGTGCATGCCGAAGGCATCATTAACCGTATGGGCTTCAATAACCAAGGTGTTGATCAATTGGTTGAGAATGTCAAACGCGCTCAATACGACGGGATCATTGGGATCAACATCGGTAAAAATAAAGACACTCCGATCGAAAAAGGGGTCGAAGATTATTTGATCTGTATGGATAAAGTTTATCCTTACGCTGGTTACATTGCGGTCAATATTTCTTCGCCAAATACACCAGGGTTGCGTTCTCTACAATATGGGCAAGCTCTGGATGAATTACTGGCTGCATTAAAAACTCGTCAAGCAGAATTGGCCGCTAAACATGACAAATATGTTCCGCTGGCTTTAAAAATTGCACCCGATCTGAGTGATGATGAGATCAAACAAATCTGTCAGTCGCTGCTGAACAATAAAATTGATGGTGTGATTGCCACCAACACAACCCTAGATCGTTCACTGGTCGAAGGAATGCGCTTTGCCAATGAAAGTGGCGGCTTAAGCGGACGCCCCTTACAAGCGCGGAGTACCGAAGTGATCAAATGCTTGTACCAAGAGTTGGGTGAAGCAATCCCGATCATCGGGGTAGGCGGCATCGATAGTTATGTCTCAGCCAAAGAAAAACTGATGGCGGGAGCAAAACTGGTTCAGGTATACAGTGGATTTATTTATCAAGGACCGGCTTTGGTCGCTGATATCGTCAAAAATCTGTAGTGCTTGAAATTTAACAGACAGTATGACTAAGGAAATGCGTAAAGCGCATTTCCTCTTTTTTTTTCTGAGTCTACTCATAGAATTACCCATACTCGTAAGGCAAGGGTAATTTAAGCGTTTTACCTAGCCCCCAAATATTTTGTTGAGAGTGGAACAATGCTTAAACCAAGTGACAAATGGAGCTGGTACTATTCAGATCGCGAAGGCTATCTGATGCTCAATCTTGGTGCTGATATGCTGTTTCGCACAAATTTAAGCCGTAATCTGTTGGTTGATTGTGCGTTTATCGAAAACCATTTTACGGTCGATGACGCCTCGGATTTTCAACTGTATAAAGAGCAAATCGTCAGCTTACCACTCAGTGAACCGCGTCAAGCTGAGCTTGCGCTGTACTGTATTGCCGCGAAACGCTTTCACAAGCCAGTGCAGCCCAAAAGCTGGTTTTTCGAATCGCAAGGGGTAGGTTACACCCCAGAACAAGGTTCGCTGATCCAATTAGGCAATGCTTTTAATGATGGGGTATTTATTGCATTAGAAGTAGGGGAGCACGCCACGCTTTGCGCTTATGCTGATTTAGTCCCTTTTACTTTAACCGACAATAAAGCCTTAGAGTTTGGTCAAGTGATTAAAGTGATGCATGACCGAATGTCTGCAGCGAATACCGTTTGTTTTACTCAGCAGATGGCCATGGTTAGTTAGTTAGTTAGTTAGTTAGTTAGTTAGTTACAGTTTTAATTTTCGTTCCTTTTCTATTGGATTCTTTCATTTCTCATCGGCGTAAGCCGATTTTTTTTGCCTGCGATTTATTCAATCGACACAGCCACATAACAAAACAATGTGAGCTCGGTACAATTTTCAAACACTACTGGCATAGCTAACTAGCGCTTAATTAGAGCATTCGATGGCCAATTGGTCGCTAATAATTCCCCGTTTGAGGCTATTTGTCGCTTAATTACAAGCGTAAATCACAAATGGTATAGACCAAAATAGACGTGCATAATTAGTCAATTTGATTAATAAGTGCTTATTTGACAGGCAACAGAGTAGAAGTGTGCGCATACTGACCAAATGTTCAGTGCGACAAGGTGATCACCAGCAAAGTGAGATTTTTTGATCGGTTGATGAGTTAGCTTTAGGTATGGTTCAGATTGTCAGTTATAATCCGAGGTCATTTTTATCAGCAAAAGAACACTATGAATCAATATCTAGCGGTGACGTCGAACGGCCTTGAAAATCTATTAGTTGAAGAGTTAAGCCAACTGGGGATCTGTGATGCCAAACCGGTTCAGGCCGGGGTTAAATTTAAAGCAACTAACGAGCAGATTTATCGTTGCTGCCTTTGGAGCCGTCTCGCATCAAGATTTGTTCGTATTGTCGCTGAGTTCAAATGTCAAAATGACTTAGACCTTTATTTATCAACCACATCAGTAAACTGGGTTAACCATTTCCACAGTTCAAAAAAATTAGTGGTGGATTTTAATGGGACGAACCGCGAGATCCGTAACAGCCAGTATGGCGCGATGAAAGTGAAAGATGCGATCGTCGATTGCTTCACTAAGAAAAACCTGCCACGACCATCGATCAGTAAAGATCTTGCGGATCTTCATATTCATGTGCGTTTACACAAAGAAAATGCGCTGCTTGGGATTGATATGGTCGGCTCGGGTCTACACGCTCGTGGCTATAGAACTGAGGCTGGTAAAGCTCCCTTGCGCGAAACTTTAGCCGCTGCAGTTATTTTGCGTAGTGGTTGGGAGGCCAGCAAGCCATTGCTGGATCCAATGTGTGGTTCTGGTACGTTACTGATTGAAGCAGCGATGATGGCTGCCAATATCGCGCCTGGATTACAACGTAACAAATGGGGTTTTGAATCATTAGAAGATTTCGATCCAGAACTGTGGGCAAGCGTGAAATCAGAAGCGAGTGTACAGGGTAAACGCGGCGTCAAAAAAATCGAGAGCCATTTTTATGGCGTAGACAATGACAGCCGAGTACTACAAACCGCAAAAGATAATGCGCGTCGTGCCGGTGTCGCCGATTTGATCACCTTTACACTTGGTGATGCGGCGAAAGTGCAACGTCCAGCAAATTTTGCGCAAGGGATTGTGATTTGTAACCCGCCATATGGCGAGCGGTTAGGCACTCATCCAGGTTTGATTGCGTTATACACCGCATTTGGTGCTCAGCTCAAAGCGGAATTTTCCGGTTGCCAAGCTTCTATTTTCTCTAGCTCTGATGAGTTACTCAGTTGTTTACGCATGCGTGCGGATAAACAATTTAAACTGAATAACGGCGCGTTACCTTGTCACCAAAAAAACTACATTATCGCGGTACGTGATAATAATGCAACAGCAGGGACAGGCGGCGAAGCTAGCCCTCAACAAACCGCCATTGCGCCTGATTTTGCAAACCGATTAAAGAAAAACTTTAACAAAATTGGCAAATGGGCCAAGCGTGAAGGTTTAGACTGCTTCCGTTTATACGATGCCGATCTGCCGGAATACAACGTCGCGATTGATGTTTATCAAGATCATCTGATGATCCAAGAATACGCAGCACCCAAAGATATTCCGGAAGAGAAAACCAAACGTCGCCTGACCGATATTATCCGAGCTGCGATTCAAGTATTGGATGTGGATGCCAATAATGTGGTGCTGAAAGTTCGTGAACGACAAAAAGGCAGCGCGCAATACCAAAAATTGGCACAACAGGCACAAACCATGCAAATTCATGAGTATGGTGTGCAGTTAATCGTCAACTTATATGATTACCTGGACACGGGCTTATTCCTTGACCACAAAATTACGCGCCGCCGTTTAGGGCAAATGGCCCACGGTAAAGATTTCCTTAACTTGTTTGCCTATACAGGCTCGGCCACGGTGCATGCCGCATGCGGCGGTGCGAAGTCGACAACCACGGTCGATATGTCGAAAACCTACCTTGAGTGGGCAAAAGAAAATATGCAGCTAAATGGGCAAATAGGTCGCCAGCATCAATATGTGCAAGCTGACTGCCTACAATGGCTAGCCAATGCTCAAGGCCAGTACGATCTGATTTTTATTGATCCACCTACATTTTCAAATTCAAAACGTATGGAGCAAACCTTTGACGTTCAGCGTGACCATGTCACTTTAATGACTAACCTCAAACGACTGCTACGTGCAGAAGGTACGATTGTATTTTCCAACAACAAGCGCCATTTTAAGATGGATATCGAAGCACTCAACGGATTAGGGCTTAATGCGCAAAATATCTCACAGCAGACTCTACCAATGGACTTTGAACGCAATAAACAGATCCATAACTGCTGGTTGATCACCCATCAAAGCTAAGCAGCGCATGATCACCTTATACAGTACGCAAGGATGCCATCTGTGTGAGATGGCTCAAGGATTATTAGATAAAGTAGGGCTGCAAGCGACCCAGGTTGATATCGCCTTGGATGAGCAACTGTTTTCTCGTTACGCGGTCACCATTCCTGTGGTGGCCTACCAAACTAGCGAATTGCACTGGCCTTTTGATTTACAAGAATTAATAGAGTGGTTACACAACAATGGCATTAATTACCATCCATAATAGCCAGTTGGCTTTTGGTGATCATCCATTACTGGATAGAGCGGATTTTGCGTTACAAGAAAATGAAAGAGTGTGTTTAGTTGGCCGCAATGGTGCTGGCAAATCAACCCTGATGAAGGTGTTGGCTGGTGAAATTGTACTGGATGATGGCAAAGTACAAGTGATGCAAGATGTGGTGGTTTCGCGTTTAGAGCAAGATCCGCCGCGCAACCAAGCGGGCACCGTGTTTGACTATGTCTCGGCAGGCCTACAAGGCGTCGGTGAGCAACTTAAGATCTATCAAGATCAATTAGATCTAGTTGCCAGCGATCCGAGTGAAGCCAACATTAACCAACTGGCCCATATTCAAGAGCAGCTTGAAGTGGCCGGCGCTTGGCGCTTTGAAGACCGAATTAAAAATGTACTGGGTTCGTTGAAATTAGATGGCCATACTCAACTTAGCGATCTCTCAGGTGGCTGGCAGCGTAAAGCGGCGTTAGCGCGGGCTTTAGCATGTGATCCTGATGTGTTACTGCTCGATGAGCCAACCAACCATCTTGATGTAACGACCATTGAATGGTTAGAAGGATTTCTCAAAGATTTCCGTGGTTCGATCATTTTTATCTCACACGACCGTGCTTTTATCAAATCGATGGCAACTCGCATCGTCGATTTGGATCGTGGCCAACTGAGCTCATTTCCTGGTAATTATGAAAATTATCTGCTGGAAAAAGAGGAGATGCTGCGAGTTGAAGAGCTGCAAAATGCAGAGTTTGATAAAAAGCTCGCCCAAGAAGAAGTGTGGATCCGCCAAGGGATCAAAGCGCGCCGTACCCGTAATGAAGGACGCGTGCGCGCCCTGAAACGTTTACGCCAAGAGCGCAGCGAGCGCCGTGAAGTGCAAGGCAAAGTCAATTTGCAAATTGATGATACTAATCGCTCTGGCAAAATTGTCTTTGAAGCACAAAACTTACACTATTCGATTGGCGGTAAAACGATTGTTGATGATTTCAGCTTTAATATTATGCGTGGTGATCGAATTGCATTAATCGGAGCCAATGGTTGTGGTAAGAGTACCTTGCTCAAGCTGTTGCTCGGTGACTTAGAGGCCGACAGTGGCAAGCTGCATTGTGGCACTAAACTTGAAGTGGCTTATTTTGATCAATACCGTGAGCTACTCGATCCGGAAAAAACCGTCATCGACAATCTCGCCGATGGTAAACAAGAAGTGATGGTTGGCGGGCGTCTACGTCATGCATTGAGTTATCTACAAGATTTCTTGTTTTCCCCTAAACGCGCCAGAACCCCGGTCAAAGCACTCTCAGGTGGAGAGAAGAACCGCTTACTGCTCGCGCGTATTTTGCTCAAATCGAACAATTTATTGGTACTTGATGAACCAACTAACGATTTAGACATCGAAACCTTGGAACTTTTGGAAGAATTGCTTGCCAATTATCAAGGTACTTTGCTGCTGGTCAGCCACGACCGTGAATTTGTTGATAATACCGTCACCTCAAGCTGGATTTTTGAAGGTGACGGTAAGATTGAAGAGTTTGTTGGCGGCTATCATGATGCTCAGCAGCAGCGTGCCCAAGTTTTACAAGCTAGGACTGCTGAAAATATCGTCAAAAAAGAAAAAGTGGTTGAGGAGTCTCCCAAATCCGCACCCTCGAAAACTAAGCCGAAGAAGTTATCTTATAAACTGCTACGTGAGCTCGAAACTCTTCCACAAAGATTGGAAGAGTTAGAAAATGAGATCGCTGCATTACAAGATATCGTCAATCGCCCAGACTTTTTCAGTCAGCCTGTCGATAAAACCCAGCCGATTTTAGACAAGTTAACTGCAACAGAGCAGGAACTCGAAATTGCTTTTGAGCGTTGGGAAGAGCTTGAAGCGATGCAACAGGAAAGTGAATAGAAAACATGAGTCGTATTACTTTTAAACGTTCGATTTTAGCCAGTGCGGTACTGCTCGCCACTCAAAGCCATGCCGCGCTTTATAATGTGATTGAGGTTACCCCAGAGACTAACCTGAGTTATGGCAGTGCATGGGGCGTGGCCATTCAACCAAGCGATGTTACGGTTGCTGAGAGCTGTTTTACTCTTAATAGTGTTGGCGGGATTGACTGCTCAGCATTCGCTTTAGCCGGAGAAACTCGGCTTGAAAAAGCCAGTGCCGGTAGAGCGGTGGATGGATTAAGTTACCGCGATGAAGTCGCGTTTGGGATTGATAACGCCTTTGTTTATATTCAAGAGTGGGATGACTTTGAAAGTTACTGCTATGACCAGCTTGGTTACGCTATTTGTGAAACTTGGGCCGTGCCGCATTGGAACCGCTGGCACGCAGAGCTCAATGGAACTCAAATCCCTAACTCTATTGCTTTTATTGGTAAAGATGCATCGGGCACTTCTGTTGATGAATCACAAAACGTGGTGATAAATAGCCTAACAAGTGACGCTAAGCCTATTGGGATCAACGTCAAAACCGGTGACGTGACAACGTATCACCGTAATTCAGGAGCGATTCAAGCGTTATCACCAGACAATGTCACCGCAGCTAATGCGCTTTATACCCGTGCTTGGAAAACGGATGGTGAATATACAGTTGGTAGTGTGTCTCGTACCGAAAGAAATGATGAAGGGAATTTTTTCACTTCTAAACCAGCAATCTGGAAAAAAGATGGTACTTCAGTTGAGCTATCGTGGGGAGAAAATGTAGGATCAAGACATAATAATCGTTTATCACAAGGCAGTATGCGAGATTTGATTATCGATGGAACTCAAATTTATGCAGTTGGCTATAACACCTACGATAACGACCATAGCTATATGCAAGCGTCTATTTTTCAGCTTGATGCTAATCTAGGTAGCCCCAAAACCACTGTAGTAGTAGGGGCGACGGCGGAAATTGGTGATGACTATGTGCACAGCAACTCCGTGGTAACCGATGTAAATAAAAATCTGCTGGCATTAGGGGAAGCCAAACGTGCCGGTAGCCGACCAGAAAATGGGGCGGCGGCTAATCGCTTATTTGTGGTGAATGATGTTTCGGCAACCACTCCGACAGCGACCTTTTTAACCGGGGGTATTTTCTTTACTGGTGCCGGTGGCAAAGCCGGAGCGATTAACAATTACAATGAAATTGTCGGCCAAATTGATGCTGAAAATACCCGTGAAACCGATGGTAAACCACGCCGTAAACGCGGCTTTATTTACCCATACAAAGCCGTAGATACTACTGAAGCTAAACAACGAATGGCAATTTTTGCCAACCAAGCCTGGTGGTTAGATGATTTAACCAATGATGGTTCGCTGACTGGCAATAACCAATACCGAATTATCGATGCGGCCGATATTAATGACGCAGGGGTAATTGCGGCCACTGCACTGAAATGTGATGGCGGTTACGATAGCACAGCGCACAATGCATTGTGTGGCGGCGGGGATCGTGATGAAACCGTGGTGGCAGTGAAGTTGGTTCCGATTCAGGATGCGACTAGTTCAAACATTCAACAGCGGATCACCGAGCAGCAAGTCTCTGAACGTAAAGGGGCTGGCTTAGGTTTCGGATTGTTATTGATATTGGGATGGCTAGGTTTACGTAGAAAATAGCGTTCTTTGTCAAAAAGGGCACAAGTTTTGTCAGGAAGGGCACAAGCTCACAGATTTGGGTTTGTGCCTTTTTTATTACTTGAGAAACACCAAAAAGTGATCGATGCTCAAAGATGTGGTCATAAAAACGCCACCCAAGTTTAATAGTAGTACGTTATACCCAAGTTACCGTATGAGGACTGAACGATGAAGAGACAAAAGCGTGATCGCCTAGAAAGAGCTCAATCACAAGGATACAAAGCGGGTCTTAATGGCCGCTCCCATGATGAATGTCCCTATCTACAGACGGAAGTGCGCTCTTATTGGTTAGGTGGTTGGCGTGATGCTAGAAACGATAAGCTTTCTGGTCTCTGCAAATAATTTCCCATACAACACGGCTGATCATCAGGCCGTAATGTACATCAGTAACAACAGCCCGCAATGGGCTGTTTTACATTGGCTCAAAATGCGTTCAACACCAGAAAATAATGAGCTTAGAATGCAGAGGTATCTTGGAATAAACCAACTTTAAGATCTTTAGCGACATAAATTTCTTTACCATCGACCAGCACTCGGCCATCAGCTAAGCCCATCACCAGCTTACGGTTGACCACTCGCTTCATATTAATTTCATAAGTCACTTTTTTGGCTGTTGGTAAAATTTGTCCAGTAAACTTAACTTCACCAACCCCAAGCGCACGGCCTTTACCTTTACCACCAACCCAGCCGAGGAAAAAGCCCACTAACTGCCACATCGCATCCAGACCTAAACAGCCAGGCATCACTGGATCACCTGGGAAATGGCAATCAAAAAACCACAAATCCGGCGTAATATCGAGCTCTGCGATAATTAACCCTTTAGCAAACTCACCCTCAGTTTCCGACATTTTGGTAATACGATCCATCATCAGCATATTAGGCGCTGGGAGTTGAGGATAGCCCTCGCCAAATAATTTGCCTTGGCTCGATGCTAAAAGATCTTCTCGATTATACGAATCACGTTTGTTGTGCATTATTGATTACTCCATTTTTTGTTGGGTGCATCTTAGTGAACAGGTGTACGCCAAACAAGTCCGATCAGTGCCTGTCAAACCAGTTTTTGATCCGTTCGACAATTCCATGTGGTTGCACAAGTTTTTCAAAATTATCAATTCGTTCCGCAATTTTTGCGATCACGCTGTCTTCATCTTCGCCACGGAAGGGTTTGCCCATCAGCAGTGGGATCGCCTCATCCACAGTAGAAACCGGCCAAATATGAAATTCACCATTCTTGATACTGGCCACCACTGATTTATGCAGTACCAAATGTTTAAGATTCGAACGCGGTAAAATGACCCCTTGTTGACCGGTTAAACCTTGATGACAACAAACTTGATAAAATCCTTCAATTTTTTCATTAAGACCACCGACCGCTTGCACACGTCCGAACTGATCCACCGCGCCCGTAACTGCGATCTGTTGATCAATCGGATATTCAGATAATGCACTGACCAGTGAACACAATTCTGCCAACGAAGCGCTATCGCCATCGACTTCACTGTAAGACTGTTCAAATACGACAGAGGCAGAGAAGGGTAATGAGCCATCTAAATCCAAGGCGCTGCTGACAAACGCTTGCATGATCATCATGCCTTTTGCATGCAAATTGCCACCTAATTCGACTTTACGTTCTACATCAGAAATATCGCCATCACCAAAGTGGATCACACAAGAAATCCGGGCTGGCTCGCCATAAGTCAATGGATGCCCAGCGACTTCAATGACAGTTAAGCCATTGACTTGGCCAACTTGTTCGCCTTGTGTTTCAATAATTACTTGGCCATCAAGAATGTCGTCTAACGCTCGTTCTGGCAAATAAGATTCACGCAAATAACGTTTATCTAGGGCCAGCTCAATATGCTCTGCACTGATTGATTGATCTTGCGCTTCCAAGCAAGCCTCTTCAAGCAGGGCTCGATGCCACATTAGGCAGAGTGGGGCATAATGCTGATCTTCGGTATAACGCGCCCCTGCGGTCATCAGTGCTTGGATCGCATCAGTCGTTAGTGGTGGTAAATCAAATCGTTCGGCTAACCAAACTAAATAAGCGAGATATTGTTCAATCGTGTGCTCATCAAGCTTTAAATCTAGCTCAAGTTCTGCAAATAAGCACAAACCGGCGTGGATATCGGCATCGAGAAAATCCACATCACCTAATTGAGTACGATCGCCAACCACGATCAATTTGAGATCATAACAAGTTGATGGAAGATCAGAAATTGGCGATTTAGGATCACAATTCATCGGAGCAACGGGGTCACCGAGTAGCGCTGCTTTCAATAGCGGCCAACAGCGTGGATTGGCTAACAATAAATTAGCCGAGACAATCAAATATCCACCATTGGCTTGTGCAAGATAGCCTGAGATATGCTGAGTTACCTGACCGTTTTCGGCTTTTACTTGGCCAAAAATCTCTGCCATATCTAACGTTTCGGTACTCAAAACCGGAACATCGGGCGCTTGCTCTAATAATGCTTGTTTGAAAAATGTACGGTAAATTGAATTATCTGGCGCGTTAATCAACAAAATTCGGCTAAAACCACGCAGATGAACAAATTGCTCGAATGCACTGGCTAAGCGAGGTTGAATCTCGATCAGTGAAGTGGGCGCTAGGTTAGGGTAGTTTTCAAGAGCTTGGCTAAACTGCTCAAATTGAGGCGTTACACTGCGCCAGATGCTTTGGGTCATGAGATATCGAACTGATTGAAAAGAGCTAAATTATATCGAAAAAGCGCTCTAGCGAACAGCATTACTCAACAATGATCTCACTCGCTTTTTTGCAGGTCAGAATTGAAAGTTAAACTCGGCTGGGTTACGCTGTCACCATAGACAATAGGAAGTGGCTAGTATGAAATATCAACAGCTTGAAAACTTAGAATGTGGTTGGAAATGGCAATATCTCATCAACAAATGGAAAGATGGCCAAGCGATCACTCATTATATCGACCAAAGTGAAATTGAATCCGTGGTTCAGAAACTGAAAGCGATTGAGCATGAACCTACCCAAGTGTTGGTATGGATTGAGCAGCATATGGCGCCAGAATTGGACAATAAGCTCAAGCAAGCGATTCGGGCCAAACGCAAACGCCACTTTAATGCAGAGCAAATTCATACCCGCAAGAAATCGATCGATTTAGATTATCGGGTATGGGAAAAGTTATCTCAGCGTGCCAACCAGTTAGGTTGTACCTTATCTGACGCCATTGAATACTTACTCAGTGAAGCATCACGAAGCGAAAAAGCCAGCAAAACGGTGACTAGCTTAAAAGAAGATCTCAGTCGATTATTATCCGAATAAGGAAATGCACATGTTGTATGTCATATTGGTCGCAGCCATCATTATCTTTTGGTTAGTCGCACTAGATAGACCGGTCTTAGTGGTAAATATCAAAGATGGGCAACTGATAAACAGTAAAGGCCATTTGCCACCGACTTTTAAACATAATTTACTGGATATCGCTCAGCATGAGCCATTCTCCGGTCGACTCAAAGTCTATCGACAAAGAACGGGAGCCAAACTGACATTTAGCAAATCAGTGCCGCGCAAAATTCAGCAGCGGATCCGTAATGTATTTCCACATCAAGGATTTGCCTCGTCAAATTCAATGCTAAAAAAAGGTCGCTAAGCCTGATTAATTGACAACAGCCACATTGCATGAAAAGTCTGCTTGAGCCGAAAAATGGGTAAGTTCAAAGAAAATCAGCCAAGAAGTACGCTACATTTTGCTGGTTTATCTGAACCTGACGAGGTTATTGCATGAAATACTTATGGTCAGTAATATTCTGTACGAGTCTTTTTTTCACTCATCAATCCGCCCAAGCGGATGATGCCGAGCTCAATCGAGTGGCAAAGAAAATCAAAACACAAATCGAGAAGTCGATGAAAAAAAGCAAGCCACAAACCAATGGCTATTGCGATGTTTTTATCGACCTTGATTATTCCCACACTAAACAAGCGGTAGTAAAAAAAGTGACCACCCGAGGTGACGATCAAATTTGCCAAGTCGCCACCAAAACCATCAAGATTGACAGTCAATATACTTATGATTGGCCAGAACGTCAGTTAAGAATTCATATTTCAACCAATTGATTAATAATCATATTATAGAAAATTGCCCAAGCCATTGATGCGCATTATGTATATTATGTTAAATCTTAAATTGAAAGCACCAGCCGTTCTCTTGCCTATGATACCCCCCGCTTAAATGGGATTAAACATAATTGTATTTACCATAAAATAGCTAATAATCATATTTATCATTTAACAATGTTAAGTATGATCATTAGCCAACACTTAGACCTGTCATATTTTCAGCAACTAGAGTCTTTATCCTTGGTTGTGCTTGTTAGCAATGTCTCTTACTGCAGCAAGAATTACCACTCGTTTGTCATTTTGATCCCAATCTTGGCAAAATGAGCTGATTTGCCCAATCGAAGCTAACGGCTTTGGTGAGCTACCCTGATAGGAAAAAGTGCGCCATAAGAAAGCACAAACTAATATCGCTAAGGTGATGATGATTTGAATCAATCGTGCTTTGGTGAGTTTTTCAACTGCCATGGATACTTGCCCCCGTGTAACAAACTTCAAATTTTTAAAAAAAAGATAAAAACCCAACAACACACAAAGTTATCACTCTGTCATTAAATTGTTAATTGAACTATATTCCCTGCTGAAATGCCGCTGAAAGATAAAATACAGCACCTAGGATCCATGCCTAAATTCGGTTGCTTGCGCTGTTTTTACAAGAATCACCAATGGTTTTTCAAAACGGTTTACTCATCCCATATTTGTAGTCAATTAACCTTGGACGCATGCAAATGAGCCAACAAAAGCAGCTTGAACACGGCTACAACTATACCGTGGTTCGTCAATTCACCCTAGTGGCTATTCTCTGGGGATCGTAGGTATGGGGATCGGCGTTTTAATTGCCGCTCAATTAGTCTGGCCACAGCTAAATTTTGATACCCCTTGGTTAACTTATAGTCGCTTACGCCCGTTACATACTAATGCGGTAATTTTTGCATTTGGTACCAGCGCTCTGTTTGCAGCCTCATATTATGTCGTGCAGCGCACGTGTCAAACTCGCTTGTTTGGTGGGCTGTTGATCCCTTTTACGTTTTGGGGCTGGCAAGCGATTATTGTGTCGGCGGCCATCTCTTTACCTTTAGGTTACACCTCAGGTAAAGAATATGCCGAGCTAGAATGGCCGATTGATATTGCCATCACAGCAGTATGGGTTGCTTATGCCGTGGTATTCTTTGGCACTTTAGTCAAGCGAAAAACCTCGCACATTTATGTAGCTAACTGGTTTTTCGGAGCATTTATTCTAACCGTCGCGATATTACACATCGTCAATAGCATGGCACTTCCGGTTGCATGGGGTAAGTCCTATTCGATCTATCCAGGAGCGGTCGATGCCATGGTGCAATGGTGGTATGGTCATAATGCGGTTGGTTTCCTGCTCACTGCAGGTTTTCTGGGCATGATGTATTATTTTGTGCCAAAACAAGCGGAACGTCCGGTCTACTCTTATCGTCTCTCGATTGTTCATTTTTGGGCGCTGATTTCACTGTACATTTGGGCTGGCCCACACCACCTACATTACACCGCACTTCCCGATTGGACCCAGTCGTTAGGTATGGTGATGTCACTGATACTGTTTGTGCCATCTTGGGGAGGAATGATCAATGGCATTATGACGCTCTCTGGAGCTTGGCATAAATTACGTTATGATCCGATTTTGCGTTTCTTGATTGTCTCTCTCTCCTTCTATGGCATGTCGACGTTTGAAGGGCCAATGATGTCGATTAAAACCGTCAATGCCCTATCCCACTACACCGACTGGACGATTGGCCATGTACACTCTGGCGCTTTAGGTTGGGTGGCGATGATCTCGATTGGCTCCATTTATCATTTGATCCCTCGTCTTTTTGATCAAGAACGTATGTATTCCATTGGCCTGATCAATGCTCATTTCTGGTTAGCAACCATAGGCACCGTTTTCTATATCGTTGCTATGTGGATTTCTGGGGTAATGCAAGGCTTAATGTGGCGCGCCGTCAACTCTGATGGCACTTTAACTTACAGTTTTGTTGAATCAGTCCAGGCATCTTATCCATTCTATACCGCCCGCTTTATTGGTGGCCTGATCTTCTTATCGGGAATGTTCTTAATGGCCTATAACACCTATAAAACCCTCTCTGCACCGAAACATAGTTTGAAAGCGATTGTCCACACAGCACAAGGAGAGTGAAGCCATGAGTTCAAAAAACCGCCATGAATTTCTGGAACGTAATGTTGGCCTACTCGCTATTTTTATTATTTTTGCCATCAGTTGGGGAGCTTTGGTCGAGATTACTCCACTGATTTTTCAAAAACAAACCACAGAACCGGTGCAAAACCTGCAACCGTATACGGCGTTGCAGTTAGAAGGTCGTGATATTTATATTCGTGAAGGATGCAATGTGTGCCACAGTCAAATGGTCCGTCCATTTCGTTCAGAAACCGAGCGTTATGGTCATTACTCTGTCGCGGGCGAAAGTGTCTGGGAACACCCTTTTTTATGGGGATCTAAAAGAACCGGACCAGATTTAGCCCGTGTCGGTGGGCGTTATTCTGATCAATGGCATCGGGTACATTTGCTCAATCCGCGTGAGCTGGTCCCTGAATCCAATATGCCCGCTTTTCCTTGGTTAGCCAAAAACTTGCTGGATGGTCAGCTCACGCCACAAAAAATGACCCTATTTCGTGATCAATTTGGCGTGCCCTATACCGATCAACAAATCGCCAGCGCAAGCCAAGATGTGCAAGGTAAAACGGAGATAGATGCCATCATTGCCTATCTACAGTCGCTTGGCCATGCAATGAAATAATGGAGCTCATGATGGATATTGCTACTCTTCACACGATTTGGACCGTAGTGCTGCTGCTCTGCTTTGTTGCCGTAATTTGGTGGGCTTATGGTCGCCAACGTAAGGCGCGTTTTGATGAAGCAGCCAACCTGATCTTTGATGATGAAGAGCAACCTCGCTCTAACAACAAGGAGTAACTCGGCATGACGACATTCTGGAGCCTGTGGATCATCCTGATCACGATTGGCACTTTGTTCGGTTGCGCAGCTCTGCTTATCTGGTGCCTCAAGGACAACATGGGGGTAAAGGAAGGCGTTGATATGGGGCATGAATACGATGGGATCCGTGAGCTAAACAATCCGCTACCCAAATGGTGGGTTTATCTGTTTATCGCCACATTCATTTTCGCGGCAATTTATCTTGCCCTCTACCCCGGCTTAGGCAGTTTTCAAGGCATCCTTGGCTGGCAAAGTTCCGATCAAACGGTGCGTTCAGTTGAAGATTCGCGAGCTTCCATCGCGATCGCCCAACAAAATCGGCAGTTAGTGCAATATTCCAAAGAGCTGGGCGATGCGAAAGCTTACTATGGTCAAGCTTTCAAGCGGTTAGCTTATCAAGATGACACGAATAACCTACGTGAGCTGCCTGCTATCGCGGCGGACAGTGAAGCACTCAAAGTCGGCCAACGTTTGTTTTTGCAAAACTGTTCGCAATGCCATGGTTCTGATGCCCGAGGCCAAATTGGCTTTCCTAATCTGACCGATCAAGCTTGGCTGTATGGTGGTGAGCCGCAAGCCATTATTACCACGATTCGCCATGGCCGAGTTGGACAGATGCCCGCTTGGCTGGATATTTTGGGTGAACAAGGTGTGCAAGAGGTGGTCAGTTATGCACTGAGTTTATCTGGGCGCTCGGTAAATGCTAAGGAAGCCGCAGCAGGTAAAGTACGCTTTGCGGTCTGTGCAGCTTGCCATGGAGCGGACGGTAAAGGTAATCCTGCCTTTGGTGCACCGGATCTCACCGATAATGATTGGCTATATGGCGATGCTCGGGCCGATGTGACCGCCACGGTTATGTATGGACGTTCTGGTGTAATGCCTGCGTGGAATGACATCCTCGGTGAAGATAAAATTCAGCTTGTTGCCGCTTATGTGTGGAGCCTAAGCAATCCCGATAACCAATAAGATGGGAATGATTCCCCTTGGTTTGCTGGCGATTACTGATGTGTCTTAGTGTGTTTTCATCGTAGAGAATTTGCTTATGGTTACAGCTTGGTATAAACAATTTTGGCCTTGGTTCTTAATTATTCTGCCTCTTAGCGTAGTGATTTGGACGCTGGTCACGGTGATTATTTTTGCTCATCATCCGGTATCGTTAGTGACGGAGGATTACTACAAAAAAGGCAAAGCAATTAATCTCGATCTTAGTAAAGTAAAGGTAGCCCAAGCGTTGCAGTTGCAGGCCACGGTTTACTCACAAGGAACAGAAGTTATCATCCAGCTTGATAAAGGCCAGCTTAGCTATTTTCCGGCCCTGCAAGCGTTATTTGCTCATCGCACCCTCGCCGAGCGAGATTTCTCGAGACTGCTTACCGCTGATGCCAAGGGTGTTTATCGTCTAAAATTGGATACAGAACTGCAAGGCCCGTGGTTTATTGAGCTGACTCCTCATGATCAGCAATGGCTGATCCAAGGCCGCGTGACCTTTCCTGCATCATCAACCCCCTTGATGAACTAACACCATGAATATTAACTGTTACCACTGTGGTGAGAGCGTTCCAACTAACACCGATTTTCACGTTAAAATTTTAGGTGAAAATCGCAACATGTGCTGCCCAGGTTGCCAAAGCGTAGCACAAACCATTGTTGATAATGACTTAGTGGCTTACTACCAGTTTCGCACGGCCACAGCGGAAAAAGTCGCACTGGTCCCCGAACAACTGAAGGCTTTGCTTCACTACGATGATCCCGATGTGCAAGTAGAGTTTGTTCGTGATCAGCAAAACTGCGCCGAGGTGACATTGTCACTCGATGGGATCTCATGTGCTGCCTGCGCTTGGTTAATTGAAAAACAGATCCAAGCGCAACCAGGGGTGCTGGCAATCAGGGTCAACACGGCCACTAATCGAGCACTGCTCAGTTGGGATCGCCACCAAACCCAGCTCAGTCAGGTTTTAGCTCAGATCCATCAACTAGGCTACCAAGCCGCCCCTTTTGAAGCGGATCAACATGAAGCGAACTACCATAATGCCATGCAAGCCTATCTGTATCGGCTTGGTATTGCAGGATTGGCGAGTATGCAAGTGATGATGTTGGCCGTCGCCCTCTATTTAGAGACGTTTGGTGATCTTGACGCTGAGTTTAAACACTACTTTCGCTGGGTCAGTTTGATTTTTGCCACACCCGTTTTGCTCTATTCAGCTCAACCCTTTTATATCAATGCTTGGCGCAATTTACGCGGCAAAACATTAGGTATGGATGTCCCAGTATCACTGGCGCTGATTTTTGCTTATGTAGCAAGCTTGGTTGCCACCGTGACTCAGCAAGGCGAGGTTTTTTTTGAATCGATCTCGATGTTTACTTTCTTCTTATTGGTCGGCCGATTTTTAGAAATGCGCGCTAGGCGCAAAGCCGCGGCAGCCAGTGGTAATCTACTCAAACTGATCCCAGCACTAGCAACTACACTGGATGGAAAACAAGTTGCGGTTAAAATGCTCAAACCCGGTGACACGGTACGAGTTCTACCTGGTCAGCACATCCCGGCCGATGGCAAAATCATTAATCAGCGAGTATATATTGACGAATCAATGTTGACCGGTGAATCGATTCCCGTCATCAAGCATCCCGGTGATGGCGTTTTTGCTGGCACTTTAAATGGTGATGAATCGTTTGATTTACGTGTCACGGCAAGCAAAGCTAATTCGGTGATCTCACAGATTGTGACGCTGCAAGATAGCGCTCAATCCTCCAAACCGAAAATCGCTGAACTTGCCGATATTGTCGCCCGCTATTTCGTGGCGATAATTCTCATTATTGCCGCTGCAACTTGGCTGTATTGGCACTACGTACAACCTGATGATGCTTTTTGGATCATGCTATCCGTGTTAGTTGTCACCTGCCCTTGTGCTCTTTCCCTCGCAACGCCCACCGCCTTAACCTGTGCCACATCAAGCCTCAGTACCATGGGGATCATGCTGCGTAAAAATCACGTTTTCGAAACACTGTGTAAAGTCGATCAACTGGTCATCGATAAGACCGGAACCCTAACCCATGGTCATGTAGAGATTGATCGTATCGAGACTTGGCACCCCTTTACCCAACAACAATGTCTGGCACTCGCAGCCGAATTAGAGAGTTACGCCAACCACCCCATAGCCAAAGCTTTTGACCGCTATAAAACCAATCATGTTACACTCACTGCGGTACACAACATTATCGGTAGCGGTATTGAAGCGATTTATCAGAACAAAACGCTCAAAATCGGCAGCGCTGAGTTTGCATTAGGCTCCATAACAGCTAATTCAACACCATCTAATAGTAATGTTAACGGTATATGGTTATCTTTCGATGGCCAACATATCGCAACTTTTCATTATCGAGATCCGATCCGCCAACAAGCCAAACAGTTGATTGAAAAATTTCATCAAGCCGGTATCAGCATCACCTTATTGACAGGAGACTCGCTAACCAACGCCCAAAGTGTGGCCAATGAGCTACATATCGATACCATCATTGCGCAAGCCAAACCAGAAGCAAAATTAGCCTATCTACAACAATTGAATAAAACCGGCGTAACTATGATGGTTGGCGATGGGATCAATGATGCCCCAACACTAGCCGGAGCTCATCTTTCAGTAGCCATGGGCGGCGGAACCGACATCGCCAAAGCCTCGGCGGATATGATTCTGATGGGTGATCGTTTAGATAAGTTACTGGCAGTCAGAGCGCTAGCCATCAAAACGCGCAATATTATTCGTGAAAACTTAGCATGGTCATTAGGTTATAACGCGATTATCTTACCGCTCGCCATCGCTGGGCTCATTGCACCCTATATTGCGGTAATTGGAATGTCGGGCAGCTCGATGATTGTGGTCGCCAATTCACTGCGTTTGTTAAATCATAAAGGGAGCTAGCCTATGGAAAGTTTATATTTGCTGATCCCAATTGCGATTGGACTGGTGTGTATCGCGGTGGCCATTTTTATCTGGGCCGTTAAGCATCAACAATTTGAAGATCTCGAACGTCAAGGCCATAACATTTTATTTGAAGATGATCACGGTACTAATAAGGATCAACGATGAATCCTGATCTCTTGGGAGCTTCGGTTATCGGCTTACTTGGTGCTGGTCATTGCCTTGGAATGTGTGGTGGGATCAGTGCTCTTTTAACTCTCAATCAATCTCGAGCCGCGCCGATGATTCTACTGTTGTGTAATCTTGGACGCTTACTCAGTTATGCGCTAATCGGTGGCATAGTCGGTGGCGCTGTCGCCACATTTAGCTCGCTGATCAATATCCAATCCAGTTTGATTTGGCTCAGAATCATTGCCGGCATCTTAATGATCTCATTAGGCTTATATATGGGCCGTTGGTGGTTTGGTTTACTCCGGTTAGAAAAGCTTGGACAGAAATTATGGCCTTGGATCGCCCCTTACGGAAAATTACTGTTGCCACTCAAACAGCCATGGCACGCTGTACCTTTTGGCTTTATTTGGGGTTGGCTACCGTGTGGCTTAGTTTACTCGATGCTAACTTGGTCTGCTGTCGCCGGAAGTTTCGCGCAAGGTGCATTGATTATGTTGGCTTTTGGTTTCGGCACACTGCCTGCCATGCTTGCCAGTGGTTGGGGCGCAACCCGAATAACTCATTGGCAAAACAACCAGTTATTTCGCCAGTGCACCGCATTAATACTCATCCTCTATGGCATCTACACCGCCTATAACGCCACAATACTGCTACTCATCCAGAGTTAATCCTTTCACTATCGCCGATGTATTTAAACTACCCTTTAGAGTTAAGCAATGATAAAATATTGACGTACATCAATTAGTGAAAGGTTGTTATGATTTCTGAAAAGCCTGCTGCAAAGCGCATCCAATCGGGTGGTTGCGCGATTCACTGCCAAGATTGCAGTATTAGCCAACTGTGTATCCCTTTTACCTTGAATGAGTCTGAGCTTGACCAACTTGACCAGATCATCGAGCGAAAAAAACCCATTCAGAAAGGTCAGGAGCTATTTAAAGCAGGTGATGAACTGAGATCACTTTACGCGATTCGTTCTGGAACAATAAAAAGTTACACCATCACCGAACAAGGCGATGAACAGATCACCGCTTTCCACTTAGCCGGCGATTTAGTCGGTTTTGATGCGATTACCGAAGATCGACACCCTAGCTTTGCTCAAGCGCTAGAAACCTCAATGGTTTGTGAAATTCCTTACGAAATATTAGATGACCTTTCCGGTAAAATGCCGAAACTACGCCAACAAATCATGCGCTTAATGAGTAGTGAAATTAAAGGCGATCAGGAAATGATCCTGCTGCTCTCCAAGAAAAATGCCGAAGAGCGTTTGGCGGCATTTTTATACAACCTTTCTACTCGTTTTTCTCAGCGGGGTTTTAGCCCAAGAGAGTTTCGCCTCACGATGACCCGTGGCGATATTGGTAACTATCTAGGTTTGACGGTTGAAACGATCAGCCGTTTGTTAGGTCGCTTCCAAAAATCAGAAATCCTTAGCGTTAAAGGCAAATACATCACTATTCTCAATCATGCAGAATTGATGGAATTAGCCGGTGTTTCTAAAGAAAATAAGTAACATCAATGATGTAGCTCTTGATGAGCTACATCATACTTCTTGGAAATAGTGACGTACTGACTAAAACTCTGCTCATAACTACGCTAAAGTAAAGTGAACAAACCTCCTCACTGGACAAGGAGTTTCCTATGAGTATTTACAGTAAAATTCTTGTAGTGGCTGACATCAACCATGATGAGCAACCCGCTTTAGCTCGGGCAATGCAGTTGGCACAAAAATCCACGTCAACCAGCCACATCACTTTCTTCCTATCGATTTACGATTTTTCTTATGACATGACGTCGATGCTATCTCTAGAAGAGCGTGACGCCATGCGTAGAGGCGTGATTCAGCAACGAGAGCATTGGATGCGTTCGATTGCTGAGCCCTATCTCGATCCGTCGGTTCAGTTTGAAATTAAAGTGGTATGGCACAATCGTCCTTATGAAGCGATTATTGGTGAAGTTTTTGCCGGTGAACACGATATTCTTATCAAAGCAACCCGCAAACACGACATGCTTGAGTCAGTCATTTTTACACCAACCGACTGGCATTTAATGCGAAAATGTCCAACGCCAGTGCTACTAGTCAAAAATGCCGACTGGCCAGAAAATGCCAGTATTATTGCATCAGTACATGTCGGGTCTGAAATCGATACCCATATTGATTTGAATGATCGGATGGTTAAGCAACTGCTCAACCTTAGTCAAACGCTCGGTGCGACGCCTTATCTGGTTAACGCTTATCCCGTGACTCCAGTGAACATCACTATTGAGCTGCCTGAATTTGATCCTGCAACTTATACCGATACCGTGCGTGGTTATCATCTCACCGCGATGAAAGCTCTGCGTCAAAAACATGGACTCAGTGAAGAGCAGACTCTGGTTCAGCAAGGATTACCGGAAGATGTGATCCCAGATGCCGCGAAGCAGCTCAATGCTGCCATGGTAATCTTAGGTACCACGGGTCGAACCGGTCTTTCAGCGGTGTTTATCGGTAATACTGCTGAGCAGGTGATCGATAAAATCAATTGTGATGTGCTTGCACTAAAGCCTCATGGATATGTCAGCCCTCTTGATCCACAAACCGCCATCTAAATTTCGCAAAGTCTTATGTCCCAGCCGCAATGGCTGGGATTTTTTAGCGGTTAATGGTGATTGAACTAGTATCTAGCCTATTTATCCGTATTATACGCACTTCATTTTTTGTTCTGAGATTTAAGATAGCAAGCCATGACAGCGCAAACTCCAGAGTTCACCAAAGCTCAACAATACAATTTTAATAAATTGCAAAAGCGTATTCGCCGTAATACCGGTCAAGCGATTGCAGACTTTAACATGATTGAAGATGGCGATCGGATTATGGTTTGTCTGTCCGGAGGTAAAGACAGCTTTACCATGCTGGAAATTTTGATGAGTTTACAAAAAAGCGCGCCGATTTCGTTTGAACTGGTGGCGGTAAATCTTGACCAAAAGCAGCCAGGATTTCCCGCACATATCCTGCCAGAATATTTAGCCAGTTTAGGCATTGAATATAAAATCATTGAAGAAGATACCTACTCCATCGTGCAGGACAAAGTGCCAGAGGGAAAAACGACCTGTGCTCTTTGTTCACGCTTACGTCGTGGTATTTTATACCGTACCGCCAAAGAGTTAGGCGCGACTAAAATTGCCCTTGGTCATCACCGCGATGATATTTTGGAAACCTTGTTCTTGAACATGTTCTACGGTGGCAAAATGAAAGGCATGCCACCGAAATTAGTTTCCGATAATGGTGAACATGTGGTGATCCGCCCTCTCGCTTATTGCCGTGAGAAAGACATTATTAAATACTCGGAGATGCGCAGCTACCCGATCATTCCTTGTAACCTGTGCGGCTCACAGCCGAATCTACAACGCCAAGTGATCAAGCAGATGCTCAATGATTGGGATAAACGCTTCCCGGGCCGTATCGAAACCATGTTTCGAGCGATGCAAAATGTGGTTCCTAGCCATCTGGCCGATTTCGAATTGTTTGATTTTAAGTCAATCACCAAAGATTCTGGCGTGATCAATGGCGGTGATATTGGCTTTGATAAAGAAGATATTGCCCCAGTATCGATTGACGATGAAGATGTCGTGACTGAGTTTGACCCCACCCTGCAATTGGATGTGACCAATCTGTAAAACAACTCATCGTTAAATACTTTCAATAATTTAGGCTGCCAATTTGGCAGCCTAAATTATTTTAGATTGAAGCCTATCGGTTTATTCTTGCCTCTGGCAGAGAAGGTAATTTACGTAAAGCTAGCACATCTAATTCACACTAAAATACTGTTGATTGGATGACATCATAGCCTGTAAATCTTGCACATAAGCTTCTCTACGTTCTGAATATTTCAACAAGCCGTAGCTCATCGCATATGCACTTTGATCAGTGATAGGATTGATCTTTTGCTGGCGCAGTTGCAAACGAATTTCTCGTAACTCTTGATAGGCTTTATGACGGTTCACATTCATAAAGTAACCTCGAATGGAATCTTGCACCGAATCAAATTTCGCCACTTCATGTGTTGAGCCGGAGGAACGGGCTAAAGGGATCACCCCACAACCCGGACGATAGCACCACTGCCCAAAATAGTTATTGGCCTCACGGGCAAATCTTGACGTGCCCCATGCCGATTCATTAGCAGCCTGCGTTAATACCAGAGCCTCGGGGATCACATCAACCCGTAGTAACATCTCGTGTAGCCATACTTGATCGATCTTGCCCTCGGGTAGTTCAACCCAGTAAGCCTTGGCTAAGTGCTGTGCTTGTTTCAAATGTTCAGACGAAACTTGCCCTGCGGAAAACTCTTTTTGTATTCGTTTCAAAATTGCCCGCTGTTGTAAGATCCGCGAGTTCTCGTACAGCACTCCGGGTTTTAAATAACCAAACAACGCCTCTTTGCGTTGCGGAATATCATTAATTAAAGAAAAATCCGGCGCTACCCCGATAACCTCACCTTTTAAAGATGGCAATTTTTGTGGCTTAGTGTACTTTTCAAAGTGATAAACACCAAATACTGCAATCAAAACAATAAACAAAGAAATCAATGTATTACGCATCAAACACTCCGGACTGCGATTGGCTAGCTTGTGGACCCGGCTGAGATTGACCAGTAGCAATAATTTTTAAACGAATGCCGAACATATTGCGATAAATGATCCCTTTAACATGGAAAAAGAACGGCAAAAATAGCACTAAACCAATTCCGTATAGAAAAACAGCCAGCATAAACAGCAGCATCAAGATTGAGTAAATCGCAATTAACGGGAAAATTTTCTTATTCACGGAGCGCAGTGATAGCAGTAACGACTGCATCGGTGGCACTTTTTTATCGCAGATCAGTAGTAGCGAATTACTAAATGCGATCGATAAATACATCGAAACAAAGGGTAACAGCATTCCAGCCACAGCTTGTAACAATAAACTGAACAAGGTCGCCAAAATGACCGGTACGGTAAATTGCAAGCCTTTGCTGATATGACGAGTTTGCGTACTTAATCCGGCCGCGTGACTCATTGCCATTAGGCAGATCCCAGCGTAAATTGGTGCGCTGATCACCTCATAACTAAAGTTGGCAATAAATACTGCTTGGATCAGTCCGCTAGGTACCGTGCCACCTTGTTCAAAGATCGACAACAACACCGAGAGATCACCAATCTGCCATTTAAATGCAAAATAAAAGATAGCCAACTGCAAGATCAGCAGTAAAAAAATGGCGGGCGTGAAGTTAATAAAGTGTTTAAGCGTCATGCCCCATGCTTCGTTGAGTACATCACCCACTTTTAACTCATAACTTCCCGATAGCGCTCTGTCTATCGAACCGCCAAGATTAACCTCTTGTTCCCTATCGTTATTCATAAAATGCCCTAGTTGGGTCGAATGCGCGAATAACGTCACGCTTCAACATAAAAATTGAATTCATTATACTGAAATCAAGCTCAGGCTAAAATCAGATTACCAATCTCGTCTTGCATTCTAGTCGATATGATTGATAATTAAGCAATTGATAGCATTGAGAGTTAAGTAAAATCAGTAGGCTAGCCAACGTGAGTGGAAACTGGCAAAAACTTTTCGGTTTCAAGGTAAGAAAAACACTTTGAAATCGTGCTCTTGGTGTTTATGATGCGCCCCTTATTTTTGTTTAACTACAGGTCTAACAAGTAGAATCGTCTACGGACCAAGGTGGGAGAAATACAGACGTTGAACGAACAACATTCAGTAGGAAAGCCAGTCATTCGTTTATCTGGCATTAGCAAAAGTTTCGATGGTAAGGAAATCATTGGTAACCTAAATCTTGATGTGAATCATGGCGAATTCTTAACTATCCTCGGCCCATCCGGCTGTGGTAAAACGACAGTGTTAAGAATGATTGCTGGTTTTGAAACGGCAGATCAAGGTCAGATCCTGCTCGATGATCAAGACGTTACTCAAGTTCCTGCTGAACAACGACACGTCAATACGGTCTTCCAAAGCTATGCCTTGTTCCCGCACATGACCGTATTTGAAAATGTGGCGTTTGGCCTGCGCATGCAAAAAGTTCCAAACAGCGAGATCGAGCCACGTGTGATGGAGGCTTTGCGCATGGTGCGCCTGGCCGAAATGGCTCAGCGTAAACCGCATCAGCTCTCTGGCGGCCAACAACAACGTATTGCTATTGCACGAGCGGTGGTCAACAAGCCTAAAGTGCTGCTACTCGACGAATCGCTTTCTGCTTTGGATTACAAACTGCGTAAACAGATGCAGAGTGAACTGAAGCAACTGCAACGCCAATTAGGTATCACCTTTATTTTCGTGACTCACGATCAAGAAGAAGCTCTGTCAATGTCAGACCGCATTATTGTTATGCGTGCCGGCAAAATTGAACAAGATGGTTCACCACGTGAAATCTACGAAGACCCTAAAAACTTGTTTGTGGCACGCTTCATCGGCGAAATTAACGTATTCCAAGCAACGACATTAGACCGTATTGATGAAAAACGCATTCGCGTTGACATCGAAGGGGTTGAGTCGATTGTTTATTACCAAGATGAAGTGAAAGCGGGTGATAAGCTGCAAGTGCTGCTCCGCCCTGAAGACTTACGTATCGAAGAAATTAAAGAGTCAGAAGAAAAAGGTATTGTCGGTCACGTGACGGATCGCACCTACAAAGGTATGACTCTGGAATCGGTCGTCGAGCTGGAATCCGGTATGTGTGTCATGGTCAGCGAATTTTTCAACGAAGATGATCCTGATGTTGATCACTCTATCGGACAGAAAGTTGCCATCACTTGGGTTGAAAGCTGGGAGGTGGTCCTCAATGAGCAAAAAGCTTAATCTGCAAAACGCGATCATTACCTTAATTGTTGGTTGGCTAGTGCTGTTTGTGCTAGCTCCTAACCTAATGATTATTGGTACCAGTTTTCTGACGCGTGATGAAGCAAATCTGATTAAATTTGTTTTCACTTTTGAGAACTATACACGCTTGCTTGATCCGCTATACGGCAAAGTCATGCTGCACTCGTTCTATATGGCGATTGTGGCAACCTTGATCTGCCTAGTGATTGGTTACCCTTTTGCCTACATAGTGGCCAAAATGCCCGCCAACTGGCGACCATTTATGCTGTTTCTGGTGATTGTGCCTTTCTGGACTAACTCACTGATCCGCACATACGGCTTAAAAATTGTGCTCGGCACACAAGGCATTCTCAACCAAGCCTTAATGTCGCTCGGACTGATTGATTCGCCGATCCGCATTATGTTTACTGAAACTGCGGTGATGATTGGTCTGGTTTACATTTTATTGCCATTTATGATCTTACCGCTCTACTCTGCTATCGAAAAATTAGATGGCACTTATATTGAAGCGGCACGCGATCTGGGTGCCAACAAATTGCAAACCTTAATTCGGGTGATTTTGCCTCTCACTATGCCTGGTATTATCGGCGGTTGTTTATTGGTTCTGTTACCTGCTCTTGGCATGTTCTACATTGCCGATTTATTAGGTGGTGCGAAAAACCTCTTGATTGGTAACGTGATCAAGAGCCAAGTGCTCAATGCACGTGACTGGCCATTTGGAGCGGCCACCAGTATTGCTCTAACACTGGCTATGGCCATCATGTTATATGCTTACTACCGGGCGGGTAAACTATTGAATAAAAAGGTGGAGCTAGACTAATGGGACGTTCAATTAGATTTAGCTTTATGAGTTTAGTGTACTTATTTTTGTACCTGCCAATCATTGTGTTGATTGCAAACTCATTTAATGACAACAAGTTTGGTATCAAATGGGGTGGTTTTACCACCAAGTGGTATCACGCGCTGATGAATAACGACAGCTTAATGCAAGCGGCTTGGCACTCGCTCAATATTGCGGTGTTTTCTGCGACGGCGGCAACCTTGATTGGTAGTTTAACTGCGGTGGCTCTATTCCGTTACCAGTTTAAAGGTAAAAAAATCGTCAGTGGCATGCTGTTTGTAGTGATGATGTCACCCGATATTGTGATGGCGATTTCACTGCTTGCGTTGTTCTTAGTCATGGGTGCCAAACTGGGTTTCCTTACTCTGCTGATTGCACACATCACCTTCTGTTTACCTTTTGTGGTGGTGAGTGTGTATACGCGACTTAACGGTTTTGATGTCAAAATGCTGGAAGCAGCCAAAGATCTCGGTGCTGGAGAATGGGTTATACTTAAGAAGATCATTCTACCTTTGGCAAAACCTGCGGTCGCGGCTGGCTGGTTACTCAGCTTTACCCTATCGCTGGATGATGTGATTATCAGTTCGTTTGTGACTGGGCCGACCTATGAAATTCTACCATTGAAGATTTATTCCATGGTTAAAGTTGGCATATCACCAGAAGTTAACGCACTGGCGACCGTCATGTTAGTCGTGTCATTGACTCTTGTTATCCTTTCGCAGTTGTTAGCAAGAGAAAAAAATTGATATCCTTTGGGATATACGCGAAACAGAATGATAGGAGTCATTCTGTTTTTCTTTGTAACGCCCATTAGGGCAACGTTTAGTTTGGAGCTAACGTCGATGAAAAAACTGGCTACTTTTTTAGCGGGTAGCGCATGTGCGCTTTCTCTGTTGTCTGGCACAGCGGCAGCGGAAGATAAGGAACTGGTGTTTATGAACTGGGGTCCGTATATCAATAGCGGTATCTTAGAGCAATTCACCAAGGAAACGGGGATCAAAGTTATCTACTCAACTTATGAGTCAAACGAAACTTTGTATGCAAAACTCAAAACGCACAATCAAGGGTATGATCTGGTTGTTCCATCGACCTACTTCGTAGCCAAAATGCGTGATGAAGGTATGCTACAACCGATTGACAAATCAAAGCTGAGCAACTTTGACCAACTTGATCCTAATTACCTAGACAAAGCTTATGATCCAAACAACGACTACTCTATTCCACACGTTGTTGCGATCACAGGCTTAGCGGTTAACACCGACATGTATGATCCCAATGACTTCCAAAGTTGGGCTGACCTCTGGAAACCAGAGCTAAAAGGTCAACTGATGTTGATGGATGATACGCGTGAAGTTTTCCACATTGCTCTGCGTAAGCTTGGTTACTCAGGTAACTCTACAGACGATAAGCAGATTGATGAAGCCTATGCGGAACTGCGCAAATTAATGCCAAATGTGTTGGTGTTTAACTCTGATAACCCAGCCGCACCTTATCTTTCTGGTGAAGTCGGTCTTGGTATGCTGTGGAACGGCTCTGCTGCTGCTGCACAAAAAGAAGGTCTACCGATCAAGCTAGTCTTCCCGAAAGAAGGCGGTATTGGTTGGGTGGACAACTTTGCGATTTCTTCTGGCGCGAAAAACGTCAATGCAGCACATAAGATGATCGATTTTCTGCTGCGTCCTGAAATTGCTGAGCAAATTTCACGTGACACTGGCTACCTCACTGGCGTTAAAGCCTCTAACGACAAATTCCAAGATGTCGCCCCACTCTTCCCATCACAAGAAGATTTGGATCGCGTGGAATGGCAATCAGCCGTTGGCGATAAGACCGTCAAATATGAAGATTACTTCATGAAGCTGAAAGCCGGTCAATAACACCGCCCAAGAGAACCCGATAGGCAGCATTTGCTGCCTATCTTTTTTTATCTTGTTATACTTGCTCCATTCTACGCCGAGTTAGGTTCTTTCTATTTACCATGGGAACGTAATGAAAAATAAACTGTTTGCGAGTGCGTTATGCGCAGCAGCCTTGTTCACCTCCAATGCAATGGCTAAAGACCAAGAGCTGTACTTCTACAATTGGTCTGAATATATCCCAAGCGGGATCTTAGAAGAGTTCACCAAAGAGACGGGTATCAAGGTAATTTATGCCACCTATGAGTCCAATGAAAGCATGTATGCCAAGCTTAAAACGCAAGGTAAAGGCTATGACTTAGTGGTACCTTCCACCTATTTTGTGTCTAAGATGCGCCAAGAAGGCATGCTGCAGGCGATTGACCATACCAAACTGTCACACTTCCAAGATCTTGATACCAATTATCTGAACAAGCCGTTTGATCCCAATAACCAATACTCGATTCCCTATATCTGGGGAGCCACCGGGATCGGTATCAACAGCGATATGCTGGATAAAAAATCACTCAAAAATTGGAGTGATTTATGGGATGCCAAATGGGTCGGTCAGTTGATGCTGATGGATGATTCCCGTGAAGTTTTTCATATTGCGCTGACTAAATTGGGTTATTCGCCAAACACCACCAATCCTAAAGAGATTGAAGCGGCATATTATGAATTGAAAAAACTGATGCCAAATGTATTAGTGTTCAATTCTGATTTTCCCGCCAATCCGTTTCTGGCAGGTGAAGTTTCGTTAGGGATGTTATGGAATGGATCGGCTTATATGGCTCGTCAAGAAGGCGCACCGATAGAGATCATTTGGCCAGAAAAAGGCACCATTTTTTGGATGGATAGCCTAGCAATCCCCGTAGGAGCACGCAACATTGATGCAGCACATAAGATGATTGACTTCCTACTGCGTCCTGAAAATGCAGCCAAAATTGCTTTAGAAATTGGTTATCCAACTCCAGTTAGAACCGCCTATGATCTGTTACCAAACGAATTTGCCGATGATCCGAATATCTATCCACCGCAATCGGTTATCGATAACGGTGAATGGCAAGATCAAGTGGGTGAAGCCAGTGTGCTGTATGATCGATACTTTCAAAAGTTGAAGGTCAATAATTAGCACGCCTCGCTAAAGATTCACGCTCAAAATAGAAAGCCACCTTAGGTGGCTTTCTTTATATTTGTAGTGGTCAACTAAAATTTCTTGGTACAGCCTCTTAAACCCGACTGGTAATAGGGTTCGATTACAAACCAATCTCACTGGACAAGGATTTAATCTGCTCAAGATCCAGTTGATGAACACGGATCAGTTGGTTAATTTGGCTAATCCGAGAATTAGCTTCATCTTGTTTGTCGCAAGAGTCTGATGTGGCATCCCAAGATTTACCTTCAAGGTAAATATCACACTCTGCCTTTAAGGCTTTAATTTTCGGTGCCAGTGAATCTCGCTCTTGTTGCAAACTCGCCAGCTCTTGTTTGATTTTTAGCTCACGTTGAAACAATTCTCGAGAACGTTCAAATATGCTGGCTTGCATATCGGCTTGACGATGAAGCTGATTATTTTGCGTATTGACGTGCTCCAATGCTATTTTTTGCTCACCGAGCTGCTGCTCCAAATCGAGATTGTGTTTCTCTAATTCGGCCACATACTTATCACGCTGCACCAATTCCGTTTGCCACTGCTCTTTTTGCTTGGCTAGCGCTTGATCCATTTGCAACTGCCACGCTTGTGCTTGGTTTTGTTCGCTGGCTTGTGCCGCTTTCGCCACTTCACTATTAGCACTCTTTAATTGTTCTAACTGCGTCTGTAGTGCTTGATAAGAAGCTTCCCAACGATTGGTGGTGAGCGATGACCCAATCAAACCACCTATTGCGATACCCAAGACCGCCGCAATGGCAATATAAAGATAACTCTGTTTATCTCTGCGTTCGATCACCACAACTTCGTCGTTGTCGTCAAACTCATCGTGTTTATTCACGCCCGCTCCTCTTACATCAGCGAATCAATTCAGAAATCACTAAGAAGGTGGTGTACAAAACCAAGATCATCACACTAACCATCACGACCCCTTTCTGTAATTTCTGATTGGTACGATAGCGGATCAGTACCAATGCTAAAGTTATCAGTAAGGCTATTGCTATTAATCTCACCATCTCGCCTCCTAGCGCGCTTATCTTATACCACTTATACCCGGTTTAGCGTCAGAGAAAAGTTGATTACCGATAGAGTTGGATAATAATCCAGCAAGTGATTGCTTTTGTTGATGACATCACATTTTGTTTTCGCTAATATTCCTGTCGCAAATCGTTTTATGTAAGACGATTGTTCCGTTGAAGACTGCAGGAGAGTGGTTGTTCACCAGATTTTAACATTTGGCCCTAACAACCTACCGAAGAAGTAAATCTTTCAGGTGCATTATTCTTCGCCATTTATTTATTGGCAAGAGTATGCGAGGACTGTAGTTGGAGGAACCTCTGGAGAGAACCGTTAAATCGGTCGCCGAAGGAGCAAGCTCTGCGCATAGCAGAGTGAAACTCTCAGGCAAAAGGACAGAGGAGTGAAAGGCCAATCTTTTTAGTAAGCTCGCTAGGGCTTTGCTGTGCATTTTTGCATCCTTTCCCTCTTCTCCTTATGTTTATTTTTTAAGGGGAATTTATGAATAACCTACAATCATTTCTACAAACTGTTGATAGTTTAGTTTGGGGACCACCATTATTAATTTTATTGGTCGGTACCGGTGTCTATTTCACCTTCCGTCTTGGTTTACTGCAATTTCGTCGCCTACCCACTGCGTTAGCCATGGTGTTTGGTGGTGACAAATCTTCCGATAAACAAGGTGATGTCTCAAGCTTTGCCGCATTGTGTACTGCCCTTTCAGCCACCATTGGTACCGGCAATATTGTCGGGGTTGCTACCGCGATCAAACTCGGTGGCCCTGGCGCACTATTTTGGATGTGGCTCGCAGCGCTATTCGGTATGGCGACTAAATACGCCGAGTGTCTACTGGCAGTAAAATATCGCCAAGTGGATGACAAAGGCCAAATGGTCGGCGGCCCAATGTACTATCTGCGTGATGGAGTTGGCTCTAATACGCTGGCGATTTTGTTTGCGATTTTTGCAGTTGGCGTGGCTTGCTTTGGTATCGGTACCTTCCCACAGGTTAATGCAATTTTAGATGCGACCCAAATCTCTTTTGGTGTACCGCGTGAAGCTTCAGCTGTGGTACTCACCTTATTGGTTGCTGTTGTGACCATTGGCGGTATTCAATCGATCGCTAAAGTCGCAGGTAAAGTGGTACCCGCCATGGCGCTATTTTACATTGTCGCTTGTCTGAGCGTGATCATCACCAATGCAGATAAACTGATGTATGCTCTTGAATTAGTGGTGGTTTCTGCGTTTACTTCCAGCGCGGCAACCGGTGGATTCTTAGGCGCGAGCATCATGCTAGCGATTCAATCAGGAATTGCGCGTGGCGTGTTCTCTAACGAGTCTGGGCTAGGTAGCGCACCAATGGCCGCTGCCGCTGCCAAAACCGATTCTTGTGTGGAACAAGGACTGATCTCAATGACCGGCACCTTCTTTGACACCATTATTATTTGTACCATGACGGGGTTAGCCCTGATCCTGACTGGCGCATGGCAAAGCGATCTAGCTGGCGCGGCGATGACCACCTATGCGTTTGCAGAAGGATTAAACGCCCAAACCTTAGGTCCGATGCTGGTATCGATTGGTTTGATGTTTTTTGCCTTTACCACCATCCTCGGCTGGAACTATTACGGCGAACGCTGCATGGTGTTTCTGTTCGGCACCAAAGCGGTATTACCCTATAAAGTGGTATTTATTGCTTTGATTGCCTCTGGTGCGTTTTTACATCTCGATTTGATCTGGATTATTGCCGACATTGTCAATGGGTTAATGGCGATCCCTAACCTGATCGGCCTCATCGCACTGCGCCATGTGGTGGTCGAAGAAACTAAGCAGTATTTTGCACGCTATCAATACGCCACAGCAGAAACGCAAACTCAATAATCTTTTAACATCATAAAATGAATAAAAACGACCTCCATCACCGGAGGTCGTTTTTATATAGAGGCAATATCAAGTCAGGCTTGCGGTTTTTCTAATAACAGTTTGATCCCCAATGCCACCAACACTAATCCCGTAGTTCCTTCCATCCAACGCATAAATGACGCATTTTTCAGCAAATTCTTAGCACTACTCAACGCACCAGCTAAACCACACTGCCAAACCATCGCAATCGCAAAATGGATTAAGGCCATCAGTAAAGATTGAACTAATGGTGAAAATTGCGGATTAATAAACTGCGGTAGAAAAGCCAGATAAAACACCGCCGTTTTGGGGTTTAACACATTAGAAAGAAAACCTTCACGCAGCGAACGAGCCAGTTGAAACTGTACATGGCTTAAATTCGCCACTTCCATTCCCTGCCCTGATTTTATTAGCGCACGTAAGCTCGAGATACCAAGCCAGATCAGATACAGCGCACCGGCCATTTTCACCCAATTAAACAGCTCGGCGGATTGGGCTAACACCGCTGAAATCCCTATCGCAGAAAAGGTGGCATGTACAAATAACCCACAGCAAATTCCCAAACTGGTGGCACAACCATCAACAAATCCAGCTCGGGTGGTATTGCGGATCACCAAAGCGGTATCTAGCCCTGGGGTGAGCGTTAAAATCGTAATCGCAATAAGAAAAGCTTCGAAATTCTGGATAACCATATCAATCCTTGTAACCACATCAGCAAACTTTGCTTATACCGCAAATCGTGACACCTGTCTTATGAATAAAAATGAGCAAGTCATTATGCCACCAATCACGATCACAAAATCACCCTCACTAAGTGACACCAAATCCTCACCGAGTGTTTGCCCCGGTAACGGGAGTCGTTCAACAGCGGGCAATCGCCGCGCTCTGTAAAATAACCAATAACTAATAACCATAAGGCGATTTTCTGGTTTCACTACCGCTCTGCTGTTTATGCGCACAATGGTTGGTGATCACACCCGAGATTGCTACACTGCACTTTCGCTTATCACCACGGCAGGCTATGTCATGAATGCATTTAATCAATTAGTCACACACTCGAAAAAAGTAGCGAACTTCAATCATTTGTCAGCGATTGTCGGCTGGGACCAAGCCGCCGTCATGCCCAGTGGCGGTGCTGAAGCGCGCTCGCAAGCCATGGCAGAGCTTTCTGTGCATATCCATGGCCTAATGACCCAGCCACAACTGGCTGATTGGTTTGCCGAGGCAGAAAGTGAAACGCTCAATATCGAGCAGCAAGCCACGCTGCGCGAAATGAAGCGCCAATGGCAACAAGCGACGGTTCTGCCTGAAGCCTTAGTTGAAGCGCAATCCCTAGCTGGCTCCAAATGTGAGCACGCTTGGCGCAGCCAACGCAAACATAACGATTGGGCAGGTTTTGAGAAAAACTGGGCGGAAGTGGTCAAGCTTTCCCAAGAAGAAGCACAAATCCGTGCCGCAGCAACGGGTAAAACTCCTTACGATGCGATGCTGGAACTTTATGAGCCTGGCACCACAACTGAACAGCTCAATCGCGTGTTTAGTGATGTGAAAACTTGGCTACCAAGCTTAATTGATGTGGTGATTGAAAAGCAGAGTAGCGAAAGCTTTATCGCACCTAAAGGTCACTATCCTGCTGAGCGCCAAAAAGCGCTGGGGCTGGATGTGATGAAGCTACTTCAGTTTGATTTTAACCACGGCCGACTTGATGAAAGTGTGCACCCCTTCTGTGGCGGCGTGCCGAGTGATGTGCGCATTACCACACGCTACAACGAAAGCGAGTTTGTGCAATCGCTGATGGGCATTGTGCATGAAACGGGCCATGCGCGTTACGAGCAAGGTTTACCTAAGCATCTGGCCGGCACTTCGGCTGGTGAAGCGCGCTCCATGGGCATTCATGAGTCGCAATCGCTGTTTTTTGAAATGCAACTCGGCCGTAGCCCTGCGTTTATTACTCATCTCGCCAAACTGGCTGGGCAGCATTTTAATGCGATCAGCGACCCGCTTTTTCAGGTCGCTAACCTGCAAAAACTCTACACACGGGTCAAAAAAGATTTTATCCGGGTCGATGCCGATGAACTCACCTACCCAGCCCACGTGATCCTGCGTTTTGAAATCGAACGGGATTTGATGAACGGCAATATCAAACACACTGATGTGCCAGAACTTTGGGATCAAAAAATGCAGGCTTATTTAGGCCTAAGCACCAAAGGTAACGACCAAAATGGCTGTATGCAGGATATTCACTGGACCGATGGCAGCTTTGGTTACTTCCCAAGCTACACCTTAGGAGCCATGTATGCGGCGCAGTTTATGGCGGCAATGCAGAAAAGCGTGGATGTGGATGGCGCGATTCGCCGTGGCGATCTCTCACCGATTTTTGCTTGGTTGTCTGAAAATATCTGGAGTAAAGGTAGTTTGCTCACAACCGATGAACTGGTAAAGGCGGCGACCGGTGAAGTATTAAACCCTGAGCATTTTAAGAACCACCTTAAATCTCGCTACTTGGGTTAAATTAGTTTTCACAAGTATACCCAAACAACTTGGAGTTGCAGGTAGGCGGTAAGTGGTACAGTGAGTGAATCCCCAATCACATAGATAGGCTATGTGATTGGGGTGAACGAACGCAGCCACTACACACTGGCTTTTTTAGTGACCAAACAAACTCCGTCATACAAGCATCTTTCATCTCTATGTTAACGATGAGTTCGACTCTGAAACCGATTTGCCTAACCCCTTCATCAACACATCAAACATCAATCCAGCAAAGCCTTTCGCTATTGCTTCATTAGATAGAAGTTTCATTGCCATCTCGTTATGTACGTCCATACTCTCGATGATGGCGTTGTTGATCGATTCTGGGAATTGGCCGAGCATCGCTTGCTCTTTGGTGTTGCTGCGGAGTTGATCCATCACCACTTCATTTTCCGAGATCTTGCCTGCAATGGTATTGGCGTAATTGAGCATATCGTTTTCAGACAAACCATCTTCGATAAACAAATCGTTCATTCTTTGGATGATCTCGTTCAGCAGCTCAGTTTTAGGATCTTTGGGCACAGCACCAGTGCCTTCCTTTGCGGCTGGCAAGTAAGACTTTGGCTCTTCACCGATTTTCACGCCAAGCTGTAGATCGGCTTCACGCTGCTCGTGCAAGCGGTAGTGCGTCATTACCACATCGGATAAATCAATTTCATCCTCCACCACATCAAGGCGCAGCAGCGGGTAAAGATGTTTGGCGAAGATACTCAGCTTTTCCAGATCATAATCATCAAAATTGACGATTTGAGAGGTAAACTCGTAGAAGCGATAAAAAGAGATTAAATCTTTCTTGAACACTTCCAGAATATCGCGTGCTTCTTTGGCGTGTTTTACGCTGTTTTCCGCAAACTTGATTTTCTTGTCCCGCTCTTTAGGTAGAGAGTGCTCAATTTTCGCTTTAGACAGTTCCGCTTGTGCGGATTGAAGCACTTGTGTTGCTTCTTTGTAACGCACGGAGAAACGGTCAACGGCAGGTTTACACAAGTTGGCTAATTTGGCTTGGTTTGCTTGTTTGTTGTTATACGCTTCAACGAATGCCTCAACCTCTCGCCACTGGTAAATGCCAACCTTATCCAACTTCTTCATCAGTTCATAAACGATGTTTGGATCGGATACACCTGCCAGCTCTGCGGTTTGGAAGTAAACCTTAAACTCTGCCAAGATCTCTTCAGGGTCGTTCACAAAATCGAGCACAAAGGTTTTATCTTTTCCTTTGTAGGTACGGTTTAGCCTTGAAAGAGTCTGAATGCACTCAACGCCTTTTAATGGCTTATCGACATACATCGCCACCAGCTTGGGTTGATCAAAGCCCGTCTGGAATTTATTCGCCACCAGCATCACCTGATAATCTGTGGTATCAAATGCTTTACGCATATCACGACCACGCAGATTCGGGTTCATATTGGTTTCCGTGAAAGGATGGTCAGGCAAATCAGGATCATTCACTTCGCCTGAAAAGGCCACCATGGCATTGACGTTGGTATAGCCTTTGTCCTGCACGTATTTTTCAAAGGCGAGTTTGTATCGCACTGCTTCTAAACGGCTACTGGTGACAACCATCGCTTTTGCTTCACCGCCCAGCAGATGTTTCACTTTCTCGTTAAAGTGCTCAATGATGGTTTCTACTTTTTGAGCAATGTTATACGGGTGCAAGCGAACCCATTTCGCCATTTTAGAAGCGGCTTTTTTACTGTCCACCTCGTGATCCAAATCTGGGTTGTTGTGCGCTAACTGGTAAGCGACTCGGTAACTGGTGTAGTTTTGCAATACATCCAGAATAAACCCCTCTTCAATCGCTTGACGCATTGAATAAACGTGGAATGGTAACGGCTTGTTGGTGTCACTTGCTGGCTCATCAAGGTTTGGTCTGCGACCAAACAGCTCTAGTGTTTTCGCCTTGGGCGTAGCAGTAAAAGCGAAGTAGCTGAGCTTGTTTGAGCCTTTACGTGCTTCCAGTGATAAACGCAGCATATCTTCACTCGACAATTCAGTCTCGCCGCTGGCGCTCTCTTCACTACCTTCAAGCTGCTCGCTCATCAACACTTCACGCAATTTGCGAGCGGTTGTCCCTGTTTGGCTGGAGTGTGCTTCATCTGCTATCACCGCATAGCTTCGACCTGCAAGGGTTGAGTCTTTGCGGATCGCTTCCAAAACGTGAGGGAAGGTTTGAATGGTGACGATAATGATTGAGGTGCTTGCTTTTAGCTCTCCTGCCAGTTGGCTGGATTTGGAGCCTTGCGCCTCTTCTCGGTTAACACGCGCAATCATACCTTCGCTATGGTCAAACTGATAAATCGTGTCCTGTAGCTGGCTATCCAGTACCGTTCGGTCAGTGATGACAATAACAGAATCAAAAACCTTATCCCCAGCTTGTTTGTTAAGCTCAGGATGATCGGTGTAGTAATGCTTAGAAGCCAATTGGTGAGACAGCCACGCAATCGAGTTTGATTTGCCAGAGCCTGCACTGTGCTGGATAAGGTATTTATGCCCTGTGCCTTCACTATCCACCGTTTTAAGCAGTTTAGAAACGACCGCCCACTGGTGATAACGCGGGAAAATCATCGTTTCTTTTTGCGTAATTGAACCGTCTAGGTTTTCAACGTCTTTCACTTCAAGGTGAATGTAGCGGCCAAGGATCAGTAACAGGTTATCTTTTTGGAAAATCTCGTTCCAAAGGTAAGAAGTAGCATAACTATCGGAGCCTTCAGCGGATAAAGAGGCAGGAACATCATTCCCCTTACCACCTTCACTTGTGCCTTGATCAAACGGTAGGAAAAAGGTTTTCTTGCCATCTAAGCGCGTGGTCATCGCGACATTGTATTGGCTCACAGCAAAGTGAACCAATGCACCACGTTTAAAGGTTAATAACGGCTCTGGTTTACGCGTTTTTGGGTCTTTTGGCTGCCTGTCCTTCATATATTGGACTTTGGCGTTATCAATCGACTGCTTAAACTCGGATTTCAGCTCACAAGTAGCAACAGGGATACCGTTGACGAAAAGGGTTAAATCTAAACGCCCATCATAGCCATTGGGTGAGTAAACCAGCTCTGGCACGACTCGCAGAATGTTTTGTTCATAACGGGCCGTTGCCGCTTCGTTTAAGTCGTGATCAGGCTTGAAACTACAAAGGTCAAACTTCGCTCCACGATTACTGAGTTTGTTGCGCAGCACCCACAGCGTGCCTTCATTTTTTAGCTCTTGTTCTAATGACTTGAGCAGAGCGTCAGCCGTTGCATTGGGGTTACGCTCCGTCTCTGGGAAGTGCTGAGCCAACTTTTCCCATTGCTCAGGCTGTGTTGCTTTGACAAAGGCAATCACATCATCGGTGTAAAGTGCCAACGCTTTGTTGTATTTGTTCGACTCGCCCAGTAACCAACCGTGAGACTGCATTTGCTCAAGGATGTCGTTTTGAAACTGAAACTCTTTTAATGCTTTTTCTTGGTTCATTTATCCGCCCGGATTGTTGAGTCGCTGCTTGGCGTTGGCAATCGAGTGTTGTAGCTTTTTCTCTAGTAATTCAACGTCTATCAGGCGGGTCAAATATTCAGCCACGTGAATATCACTGCCTTCCATCTCGAGTAACTCAATTTGTTCTTGTTTTTTACTGGAGCATAATGTTATGCCTAGCGGCGGGTTCTCACCTTCTTCGGTTTCGTATTTTTTTAACCAGCTAAGGTAAAGTTCCATCTGGCTTTTGTGGCTGTGTTTGAATTTCTCTAGCTTTAAATCTATCGCCACCAAGCGCTTTAATTTGCGGTTGTAAAACAGTAGGTCGATGTAAAAATCATCGTTATCAATTTGAATGCGTTTTTGTCTGGCAACAAATGTAAAGCCCGCGCCTAATTCTAATAAAAACTGCTCAATGTCTCTTAGAATGGCATCTTCTAAGTCCTTTTCGAGATAGCGATCATTCAGTTCTAGAAAATCCAATATATAGGGATCTTTTAGCAGCAAGTTTTTATTGTATTGACCCGAGGCTCTCAGCTCAGTTAGCTCGGCGACGATGGTTTCGTCGGGCTTTTTAGAAATGGCGGTGCGCTCAAAAAGCAATGCGCCAATGCGCTCATCAAGGGTACGGGTTGACCAACGCTCTTGCATGGCCATGCTGGTGTAAAAATCCCGTTTGAGTGGGTCGTCAATAGCGCAAAGGATAACAAAATGGCTCCAACTCAATTGTGCAGACAGCGTCTGCACAATGTGAGCATCAGTAAACACCTCCGCAAATTTAACCATTTGGGCAAGGTTACGTTTACTCCATCCTTTACCATATTGTGCCGTGAGTTCAGTGGCTAAGGTGGCGATCACTTGTTTGCCATAATCTGCCCGCCCGCCGCCTAACACCTCTTGACGGATTCGGTTGCCGACCTGCCAATAGAGCAAGGTGATTTCATTATTAATGGCGGCGGCCGCACGCTGCTTGGCGCTGCGGATCAGCGCGGCCACCTCTTGGCTTAAGGGGTGCAGGTTATTTAGGTTACTCATCCTTGCACTCCTTGCGGCTGCTCCTGCTCTGCAACAAAGTGACGCACATCACAAAACGCCATGGATGGCCGTTTTGGACAACGCTGAAATACTCGAATCATATCGTTTGCTCTAATTGTTGCTTTTCAGCGTTGCCCGCAGGGTGTGAGACATGATGTCGAACATCAATCTTGCCTGTTACGGCTGCTGAGATAAGGGCGGTTTTACGCTCTTTCATCAACTCAATAGCGCTGATGGCTTTGGTTTCAAGACCTGAAACTGTTCTCAAGAATTGATTCAAATATTCAGCAATATGGTTTTGCTCATCTATTGGCGGTATAAAGCATTTGAAATCAAGCATATCAGCAACATTCAGGCTGGCTTGATTTGCCGTTCCGTGGGCGTGTAAATCCAAATGATCACGGTAAGCTCTAGTTTGCAATAGCAAAAACAAGTAGTTTCTGTCTATAGTTTTCACAATTGGGTCAAAAATAACTGTGTTTTGATTCAGTAGGGTTCCATCTAGTTCTTTTGGAACCATTGCAATCTGACCAACAGCACTATTCTTAACATCGGGTGTACTGCCTACAGTGCTGAGTATGATGTTACCTTGGTTTAAAAATGCCTTGGGGTATTTTTGAGTAAAAGTATCTGGAAGGAAAACGTCTGACTCCCTCAGAGTTAACTGTTTAATATCACTTGCTTTTACAACTCTAATACCGCTATCACAGAAGTCGGAGGTACTAAAAGCAACACCTTTCCTCGTTTTAATAACTTGTTTAAAAGCAATTTTCTCCCAATGCTCAGGCACTTCACCCAACCACTCCACACCAGAATCTTTCATTGGTGCATCTGGGTTAAGCCCTTTGGTCACAGCGTGAGAAATCACTGCTTGGCGTTTTTCTTTCAACAGCTCAATCAGTTTTTCTTGCTTGGCGATTAGGATGTCGATCTTGGCGGTTTCGTGATCGAGGAAGCTGGCTATTTTTTGTTGCTCTTCCAATGGAGGCACTAGAACAGGTAGTCGTCTGAAGTCTTCAAACTTCATTGATTGTCTCAAGCCACCACCCATACCATAGAATACTTTTGTTGTGTCGTAAGAATGAAGCAGACGGTAAGCAAAACGAGAATCAATAGATTGGTTAGATCTCAGTTTTAGATATGCCGATGTAATAATCCCAGTTTGTTTAACCAAGCCTACTCGTAAACTTTTTTTATCATTTTGCAGGTCGGTTAATCGTAGAATTAGGTCTCCATCCCTAACAATTTGATATGTATTGAACGATTCTGGCAGTAAACCAAAATTAGTGTCTACATCTCGTTCAACGATGTGCCCATAGCTTAGCACTTTCTTGTCCTTCAATATTTTTTTTCACCGATGGGTCAAATACTGAGAAAGTCGGTTTTACAGTCCAAGAAGCTGGTATGTCACCAACCCACTCAACCCCTGAATCCTTATACTCAGGATATGCTTTATAACGAACTGTCATTATGAATGCACCTCTTGCAGTAGCTGCATAATCTCAGCCGATACCGCATCCAAATCCGCATCAATTGCTTCTAATGCTCTTGGTGGTTCATACACATAAAAATGGCGGTTAAATGGGATTTCATAGCCGACAATCCCCACTTCACCATCTTTAGGATCAGTTTTGCTTTCATCAATCCACGCATTCGGCACGTGCGGCAGCACTTCACGAGCAAAGTAATCGGCAACGCTTTCAGTTAGTGGCACGTTCTCGTTATCACGTAAGTCTGGGTTGGCTTCAATCTGGCCTTTTGATTTGCATACTTCCGCTTCGTCATCGTGTTCGCCAAGATGTTTGACGATCAGTTTTAGTTGAACTGCGCTGAGTTTAACGGCTTTTGCTGCGCTTTCTTGCTGCTCTTGTGCGCTTTCTCGCTCTAGTTTAACTTTGAGTTGTTTGAGGAACTTATCACGCGACAAATATTTCTCTTGTTCAAATGAAGCGAGCGCATCCAGAATGGCTTGTTGGGTAGTTTCATCCATTTTCTCCCAAGCGTTATCCGCTTGCAGAGCTTCTAGGCGTAGTTCGTCTTTCGGGTAAATTGCTAATTGCAGCGGGCGCTCAACGGTAATGCGGCGATAGCCAAATTCTTTGTAGTCAAAAATCTTGCTAAAATTGTTTTCGGCAAACTGACCATACGTTTGCACGATTTTATCAATCGCTTCAGGTGTCAGTTCTTTGCGCTTGCTACCGAGTGATTTACGCATTGCGGCATAGAATACGTTCTCATTCTCTTGTGAAGAGCCGCCTTCAACTTCACCACCACTGCGACCACGACCGCCTGTTTTGGCACGCTCTTTTGACGCATTGATAAGTTGAACCTTGCCTTTGCGATGAGCAGGCTTATGGCTAGATAGCACCCACACATAAGTGGCAATACCTGTGTTGTAGAACATATCAGTAGGCAGAGCCACAATCGCTTCAAGTAGGTCATTTTCCAGAATGTAGCGTCTAATTTCGCTTTCACCGCTACCCGCACCACCCGTAAAGAGTGGCGAGCCATTCAAGATAATACCGATACGTGAACCGCCCTCACTGACAGGGCGCATTTTGCTGATCAGGTGTAGTAAAAACAGCAATGAACCGTCAGACACGCGTGGTAAACCAGCACCAAATCGACCTTCAAAGCCTTTTTGCGTGTGTTCATCAGTGATTTGTTTTTGGATCTTTTTCCAATCCACACCAAACGGTGGGTTTGACAGCATATAGTCAAACTTATCGGTGCGCAGTTGGTCATTCGATAAGGTATTACCCAATTTGATGTTATCGACCTTCTGCCCCTTGATCAGCATATCCGCTTTACAGATAGCGTAAGACTCAGGGTTTAGCTCTTGACCAAAGGCAGATAAAGAGGCTTTTTCATTCAGCTTATGAACATACTCCATACCCGATGATAAAAAGCCGCCTGTACCCGCCGTAGGGTCATAAATCGAGCGCACTAAACCCGAACTGGTTAGTTCATCTTCATTGGCAAAGAGTAATGAGGTGGTCAGCTCAACAATATCTCTTGGGGTAAAGTGTTCCCCTGCAGTTTCATTACTGCTCTCCGCGAAGCGTCTGATCAACTCTTCAAACACTAAACCCATACCATAGTTGCTGATGGTATTCGGGTGAAGGTCGGTGGTAGCAAAACGTTTTGCTACCTTGTAAAGCAGATCGGCCTCTTCCAGTTTGTCGATGGTATTGAAAAAATCGAAATGCTCAAAAATCTCACGCGCATTAGGGCTGAACGATTGAATGTAACTCTCTAGGTTACTTGCTACGCCTGTTTCACCAAGGTGGTTTAAATCCATTTTTGAGGTGTTGTAAAAGCTTAATTTCGCTGCGTGGGTGAGCAGTTTATCTTGCGCCTCAATCGGCATGGCTTTGACTGTTTCGTATTTTGCCAGTACCTCTGGCTTGGTGGCTTTTAGCACACACTCTAAGCGTCTTAGCAGTGTGAAAGGGAGAATGATACGTCCGTATTGAGATTGCTTGAAATCACCACGAAGAAGGTCAGCCACCGACCATAAAAACGCCGCTACAGAAGAGAAGTTGTTGTTAGTCGTATCTTGGGACATAGGGGATCAGCACATTGAATATAAAAAAATTGTGCAGATTGTACAGGATGTTGCAGATCGGGTCAGTAATCTAGTACCGCAAAATCAGGGCTGTTATTCAAAAATGTGGCGTTAGTAACGTCATAGAAAAAGTGCTGTGCGCGTCCTGGGATAGTGTTTGTAGTGGCTAATGCAAATCATTGGCCAATGCTCTGCGTAAGCAGTGCTGCATAAAAGCGGCGACCGGTGACACACTGAATCCTGAGCATTTTAAGCGTCATCTGCAGACGCGTTATTTAGGTTAAAGCACGATGCAGATAAAAATCCGCCTGTCTAGCAGGCGGATTTCACGTAATGCCACAACTAATGACGCTAATGTACTGCGGAGGTATCGACCGCTTGTTTGGGCCTTGGTGCTAGCCAAATTAGGCCTGCGGCGCAGGCAAAAATCAGCGCAATCACCATAAACAATTGATTGGTTGCCACCATCACACTTTGATTTTGCAGCGTCCAATCCATCGATGAACGAACCTGATCAATACTCATGCCGCTATTAAGCATAGCTTGCGTCGCAATCCCGACCTTATCGGTTAATCCTGCCAATTCCGCATAGACATAACGCGTTTCATGCTCCCACGAGGTATTGATCATCGAGGTGGCAAATGCGCCAGACAAGGTTCGGATAAAGTTCATTAACCCAGCCGCCGATTCCATTTCATGGGGTTTCACACTGCCGAGGGCAATCGCGGTCAGCGGTACGAAAAACAGCGGCATACCAATGCCTTGCACAAACATCGGCCAACTGATTTGTGCAAAAGTCATCTCCACCGTATTAAAACCGCGCATCAAGGTCCAGCCGCCGAGCCACATCACCCCAACAAACACAAACGGTCGCGGATCAAATTTCGACGACAAATTAGCGATAACCGGCGCTAAAAATACCGCTAAAATCCCCATGGTGGCCGTGGCATAACCCGAAACCGTGGCGGTGTAGCCCATATAAATTTGCAGCCATAACGGTGTCACCACCGAAATACTGAAAAAAGCCCCAAATGCTAGTGACAATGTCACCATACTGATGCTGTAGCCACGATAGCGGAACACTCGCAGATCAACCACCGGATTGCGCTCGGTTAATTCCCAAATCAAAAAGGCCACAAAACCAATCGCGGCCACCACCGCAAGGGTAATAATGCGCGACGATTCAAACCAATCATGATCTTTACCTTCATCCAGCATCAACTGTAGCGCCGCCACCCACACCACTAGCAGAGCCAAGCCCACTTTATCAATTTTTGATGGCAGGGCTTTGGTTTCAAATTTTTTCAGCAGTTTCCAAGCCAATAACGCAGCGGCAATCGCTAGCGGCATTTTGATGAAAAAGATGTAGGGCCAACTGAATTGATCACACAATACACCACCCAAGATCGGCCCCATAATCGGCGCAATCAAGGTAGTCATAGACCAAATGCCAATCGCGGTATGACTTTTGTTTTTGGGGAAGATACGCATCATCAAGGTTTGTGAAAGTGGCATTAAAGGCCCACCCGCAAACCCAAGTAACACGCGAAACGTCACCAACATGCCCATGCTATTGGCTAGACCACACAGCAGAGAAAATACTCCAAATAGTATAAAACAGGTGACAAACACACGAATCGAGCCAAACCGAGAGGCGAGCCAACCGGTCAGTGGCACCGAAATGGCTTCGGCGACCGCGTAAGAGGTGATCACATAGGTGCCTTGGCTGGTCGAGACGCCTAAACTGCCAGCAATGTTCGAAACCGATACGTTAGCAATCGTGGTATCTAAAATGGCCAGAAAGTTGGCCATCGCCAAACACAGGGCACCTAAAAACAGTGCCCAGCCTGATAGCGGTTGGATGTGATGTTCAGAGCGATGACTCATGGCTTCACCTTAGCCTTGCTCGGATGCTTTTGCCGCACGATACTGAACCAGAGTCTGCGGATCGGTATTGGCAGCGGTATCGACCGTCACCACCATCGAAAGCCCAACTTGCAGTGGATAGGCTTGCAAATCTTTGGGATCGAGCTCAATACGGATCGGTAAGCGCTGCACTACTTTAATCCAGTTACCCGTCGCATTTTGGGCGGGGATCATCGAAAATGCGGATCCGGTTCCACCAGAAAAACCAGCGACCACGCCATGATAAGTTACGTTGTCGCCATACAGATCGGCAGTTAAAGTGACCGGCTGCCCGACTTTTACCTGACGTAGCTCGACCTCTTTGAAATTGGCATCGACATACATCTGATGGGTCGGAACAATCGCCATCAGCGGTGTGCCGACTTGAACACGGCGTCCCACTTGCACTTGACGTTTGGCAATCACCCCACTCATCGGGGCGCGAATAATCGTGCGTTCAAGGTCGATGCTTGCTTGCTCAAATCTTGCCTTAGCTAACAACACTTCTGGGTTGCTCTCTAGCGTGCTGTTATCGGTTAAAGCGGCATTAGCTTTTTGTGAACCGATCGCGGAAAGCTTGGTGGCCTGTGCTTGCGCCATCGCAGCTTGAGCTGCATTAAGATTGGCCTCGGCTTGGGCATAACTGGTTTTGGCATTGGTCAACTCTTCCCCGGAAACCGAGCCAGAGCGCACCAAATCTTCACGGCGTGACAAATCAATCTTTGCCCGTGCAAAATCGGCTTGGGCCGCGTTTAACTGAGCCTTAACTCGCTGCTGATTGGCTTGCTGTGCCTCAACCATCGCGCTTAAACCTTCATCGTTAGCCAGATAGCTGCGCACTCGGCGCTGTGCCAAGGCTAAATCCGCCTCCGCTTGACGTAAGGCCAGTCGCGCATCGCTATCATCCAATTGCACCAGCACATCGCCCTGTTTTACGTATTCGGTGTCTACCACCTTGACTTCGGCAACGATCCCGCTCACCGCCGGCGTGACTTCCGCAATTTCAGCAGCAGCATAAGCGTTATCGGTTGAAATATAACGCGAGCCGATAAAATGCCAATAAGCGGCATACCCGCCACCGGCAACCACAATCGCAGCCGCTAAAGCGAGAAAACCGGTTTTGCGTGATTGTGCCGCACGCTCACCATCAAATTCGGCATTAGTATTATTTGAATTCATAGCAAAGAAACCCATTAAGATTCTGTTGTAGTAAAACCACCGCCCAGCGCATGGATCAGCGCCAGATCAAGGCTAAAAGCCCGTGACTGTAAATTAACCAGTGCGGTTTGATTATTGAGTAGTGACTCTTCAGCCACCAACACATCAAGATAAGTGGCTAATCCACCTTGGTAACGATTGGTCGCAATACGGTGAGCAAGCTCTGCCTGATGTACGGCTTGCTCAGTTTTGCTGATCCGTCCCTGTAAGGCTTGGCGACTGGTAAGTACATCCGCCACTTGGTGCAATGCATCAATTAGGGTGGCATTGTATTGCGCTACCGCTTCTTGATAACGAGCTTGCGCCGCGGTTAACTGCCCTTCTAAACGCCCACCCGTGAACAGTGGTAGATAAATCGCAGGCCCGATCGCCCCCGCGTCATTACCGCTGTTAAACAAGTTATCAAGGCCAAAGGCTTGAAAACCGATAAACGCCGACAACGTCACATCAGGATAGAATTGTGCAGCCGCAATACCCACATGCTGGGCCGCCGCCGCGGCACGCCAACGTGCAGCGGTAATATCAGCCCGATGCCCTAACAGGCCAATGCCAGCATCTTGAGGCAAACCGTAATCCGCATTTAGCGCAATGTGTGGCTCACTAATCGTGAGTGCACGATCAGGCCCCTGCCCAACCAAAGCCGCTAATTGATTCTTTTGCAGTTGGATCGCTTCATTGATAGCCAGCCATTCAGCTTCAACACTAGCCGCAATCGCTTTAGCTTGACTGACGGAGCCTTGCGTCTCCAAACCATTCCGGTAACGCATCTCCAGCAGCTCAACGGTTTTGCTACGCACTTCCAGTGCAGCATGCACGGTATGTTGATTAGCATACAGCCGCGCCAATTCCGCATACGCATTGGCAATCGCGGTGCTGATCATTAACCGAGCAGCCGCATTTTCTGCAGTTGCTGCCGCTAATTCGGAAGTCGCCGCCGTCAGCACAGCACGACTCTTCCCCCAAAAGTCAAAGTCATATTGAAAATTAAGCGTCAAGGTACCGTAATCATTCCATCCATCCGGTGGATTAGCGGTTTGATAACGCTCACTGACTTTACTTTGAGTCGCCGATGCCGCTAGCCCTAAATCGAATGAGCGCGCCGCGCCAGCTTGCTGAGCCAAACCTTGCGCGCGCGTTAATCTCGCCATCGCCATATCCAATGATGGTGAATGGAGTAAAGCTTGTTCAATCAATTGATTTAATTGTTGATCTTGATAACGCAGCCACCAATTCGCTGATGGCCAGTCCATAGCAGCTTGATGAGAAAAGGTGCCGGTGACGCCCAGTTGATTGGTATCGCGGATTGTCGCCAGATCAGGATAATCATCCGCCACCGAGCAGCCGACTAACATCAAGCTACTCAGTAAAGAAACGGCAAAATAAGGCGCAGTTTTACGCAGTAAACTGGCCGCTTGAACGCTATTTTTCACATTTGAACACCCTATAACTAAACCATACAGTACGGTTATACCCTTGACAGCAGGACATCGTCAAGGGAAACTTATGCCCAATTGCTAATTGAACATAGACATCATCATGCGCGTAAAAAGTGAAGAAAAAAGGCAGGCAATTTTAGAAATTGCAAAAGATTCCTTTACACAACAAGGCTTTGAGCAAACTTCCATGTCGCATATTGCCAAGATGCTGGGCGGTTCTAAAGCGACCTTGTACAACTATTTCAGCTCGAAAGAGGAGATCTTTGCCGCGGTGATGGAGTCCTCCGCCACCGAGCAAATCGCCCTTTCTTTCCTCTCGCTGGATCAAGATCGAGAAATTAAAACCGCGCTTTTAGAATTTGGTTACAATTTTTTGAACTCCGTCTTAACCCCAGAAGCGATGGCGATTTATCGGATGGCGATCCACGAAGCGGAGCGCTCGGAAATCGGCCGCCATTATTATGAAAATGGCCCGAAACGGGGTTGGACACGCTTAAGCCGTTATATTGATGGCCAAATCGCCTCTGGTGCTTTAAAAGCGTGCGATCCTTGGATTGCTGCGATGCATTTTAAGGCACTGCTTTCTGCGCAATATTTTGAACCTTACGCATTAAAAGCGGTGGCCAAACCAACCCCTAGTGAGCTAAAAAGCACCACACAATGTGCCGTAGATGCTTTTTTGTGTTTATACGCCGCCAGTTAACACTAATTCGGCGTATAAAAAAGCCGGGCATGTCCCGGCTTAGTGTTTTATGGTGTCGCTCGCTTGACTAAACTGGCTCGCGCTTATGTTTCGGCACGTAGTTCAAAATCGAAATCGGCACGGGTTTGCTGGGTTCAAACCCTTCAACCACGCGGCGCTCAATCAAATGGCCTAAACGGCTTTCAATCATGCACAGGTTTTTGAAGTTGTCTTTTGAAACAAAAGAAATCGCTTCACCGGTTGCATCAGCGCGTCCGGTACGGCCAATTCGGTGCACATATTCATCGGCAGGGAATGGTAAATCGTAGTTCACCACACGAGAAAGCTGGTCGATATCAATCCCGCGTGCGGCCACTCCGGTTGCGACCATGTACTTAATTTTGCCTGATTTAAAATCTTCCAATAACTGAGCACGGATCGCTTGGCTACGCCCGCTATGAAACGCTTCGGCTTGAATACCGCGTTTTTCCAGTTGAGCCGCCAGCTTGGCCGCACCATGTTTGGTTTCGATAAAAATCAACGCTTGATCCCATTGCTGCTCGGTGATTAAGTGACTGAGCAAGGCTGATTTTTTGTCTTTATCGACCGTGATAAGCCACTGGCTAATATTACTTTTTGATGCTTGATTGGCAGCGATGGTAATTTCATAGGCATCATGTACCGCGGTTTTCGCCAACTCACGCACTTTACGTGACAGGGTCGCAGAAAACAGCAAAAACTGCACCTCGCGCGGCAAGCAGTCAATGATTTTATTGATCGCTTCAATAAAGCCCATATCGAGCATACGGTCGGCTTCATCGAGCACTACCATCTCGATCTCTTCGAAATAGACCGCACGTTGGCCATACAAATCCATCAAACGGCCTGGGGTCGCAACCAGCACATCCACACCATCCAGCAAACGCTGCTTTTGCGCCTTTTCATCCACCCCACCAAACACGGCTAAACTGGTTAAACCGGTAGCTTGGCCATATTGCTCCGCTTTCTCCGCCACCTGCATTGCCAGCTCACGAGTTGGCACTAAAATCAGCGCGCGCACGCGTTTTTTACGCTGCGTTTGCCCTTGGCGCAGTTTTTCCAAGATAGGCAGTACGAAACTCGCGGTTTTACCCGTACCGGTTTGCGCGGCAGCAATCACATCGCGACCTTGCAAGATCAGCGGGATCGCTTGGGTTTGGATCTGGGTTGGGGTTTGGTAACCCAGTTGCGCTACGGTTTGTACCAGAACGTCACTTAAACCAAGTTGAGCAAAAGACATAAATAGACTCTAAATCGATAATAAAAGGGCTGAGTTAAAAAGCTCAGCCTAAAAAGTTGCGCTGATTCTAACACCAAGCGCTGACTGACGGGCGGATTTTATTCACAGGAGCTGGCAGCATAACAGCGCTATTTCACGCAAACAGTTAACACAAACCGTTAACGAAAACAGACTTGTGCCCAGCGTGCTAGACCGGCGGTGACCGAGCCAAAGTAATTACCACTGACCAACGGAATGTTAGGCAATGCCTGCTCAACCCCGGCGCGTAAAATCGGTGAACGGGCGCTACCGCCGGTCATAAAGATCACATCTGGCATCACACCACCAAGAGTCACTGCTTCGCTCACCAGCTCAATCATTTTGCTCTTTGGCGTCTCAATCGCCTCCATCATCGCCTCACGCGCGATAGCGACATCCAACTGTTCGGATAACACCTTGATTTGGGTGGTCACTTGCGCCAGATCTGACAGCGCTATCTTGGCTTCTTCAGCTTTTTTGACCAAACTATAGCCGAGTTTATCGTGATATACCGCGAGCAGACGGGCCAGTTTTTCTGGCTCACGCGCTTCTTTGTGCAGACGCTTTAAATCTGCCAAATTTTCACGAGCAAAAAACTTGCTTTGCGCGCTCACATCATTAATCGCGATCGGGTTCCAAAATTGAGTGATCGGCATATCGAGCCCACTTTGGGTTTGGCTACCAAACCCAAACGGTGTCATTAATTGCTTAAAAGCCAAATGAATATCCAGATCATTACCGCCGATGCGTTGCCCGCTATGCGCAATCAAGCTTTGGCTGCGATCTGCTTTGCCGCGCCAAGATGGCCCCATGCGTAGCAACGAACAATCAGTGGTACCGCCACCAATATCCACCACCAACACGGTTTTATCTTCAGTTAGGGTGGCTTCGTATTCCAAGCCAGCAGCTACCGGCTCAAATTGAAACTCAAGCTGACGAAATCCGGCGCGAGTGGCCGCTTGGCGCAAAATATTCTCCGCTTGACGATTGGAATCCGCGCCGCCTCGGCCTTGGAAATTAACCGGACGGCCAATCACCGCCTGATCAATGATCGTATTTGAACGCGTTTCGGCCTGAGTTTTAATGTTCGCCATCATCGCACACACCAGATCTTCAAAAAATCGCAGTTGCATCGCGTGCAATCCGATCGATCCCAAGAACGATTTCGGCGATTTGACGTAATAAACTTGCTGTGGATCCGACAAGTAACGATCCAGCGCCGCCTGACCGAACACCACATCATCAAACTGCAGATCAATCCCTTCCTCGCGGTTAGCCGCTACCGAACGACGCAGTAATTGCTCGCCAAGCGGATCCGTAGGCGCGATGTGTCGATGTAGAAATAGATGCTCAGTTACCGAATCACGAGTTGGCGCCGCCAACGTTGAGGGAAGATAAAAACGGTCATGCTCAAGGGCAATCAACTGCGGATGCTCACCCTGCATGCTGGCCACTGAACAGTTGGCGGTACCGTAATCAAACCCGATAAACATCTGCATACTCCTACTCTTGCACGAAAAAGGCCGGCGATACTACCGCAAGCTTTGGTTTATCTCTAGCAGAAGTTGTTGTTGGGTATCCAAGCTTGGCGGGTTGGCGACCATTGCACCAACACCAGGAATCCTTGTCATACCAATCAAAGAAAAAATATGATCTAATTGAGGACATTCAACGATAGAACTTATTCACTATGGACAGCCTCAATAATATCGACTTTAAAAAGCTCGCAAGCCAGCAGAAATCTATTCAGATGAAAATGAGACTGCTGGCCCTCGACCATTTCAAAGATGGGCACTCTCGCACCCAAATCGCCAAGTTTCTTAAGGTCAGCCGAACCAGTGTTAATCGGTGGGTTCACACTTTTCTTGAGGAAGGATTAGAAGGCCTCAAGGAAAAACCAAGAACGGGACGACCACCATTCTTAACATCCAAGCAAAGAGAGCAATTGAGCCAATACATCAAAGATAAAGCCAATGATACACTAGGCGGACGACTCACTGGGGCCGACATCCACGCTTATATCGTGAAAGAATTTGGCCAGCACTACCACCCTGATTCTATCTATTACCTGCTCGAGCACATGGGGTTCTCTTGGGTAACTTCTCGCTCCAAACATCCTCGTCAATCCCAGCAAATCCAAGACGATTTTAAAAAAATTTAATGGTGCAAGCTGGCACACAGAAGATATTGCCAATGAATTTCAGAACCTCAGTATCATCAAACTCCCGCCCTATTCCCCTGAGTTGAATCCAATAGAACAAGTATGGAGTTGGTTAAGACAACACTATCTAGCCAACCAGTCTTTTACGGATTACGAAGACATTGTCTCCAAAGTATGTCGGGCTTGGAATAGTTTTTTGGAATGCTCGGCCAGAGTCAGACAGATGTGTTCGAGAAGGTGGATAGAGCTGACCAGTTAATTTTCCAGATTGGTATCAGAGCTGTAGCTGTGATTTAAGCATGAAAAAAGCCAGCAACGGCTGGCCTTAGGAAATTTAGAGCAATATCGCGACTGGCGATGTGCTTAACGAAATGATGCGTTAACGTTAAAAAACCTTATTCACTTTAAAAAAGTGGGTTTCGCCACTGCTATCATCGACGCCATCATTATCCGTCACAGCGTAACCTTGACCTGACGCATCAATCGCAAAGCCTTCAATCTTATCCAGCACATAACCCTTGCCTGCTTTAAGGTCCGGCAGGAAATCATAGGCTAATTGCTTGGTGACCACCGGCAGCTTGCTACCTAATGGCGCCGGTTTTACATCGGCCAGTGCCACTTTGTAAAGGCGCTTAATTTTGGCTTGTTCAGCGACTTGGTTATCCCGCTCTACCAGATATAACGCATCATTAAAATAAGTGATTTCCGATAAACCGACCCAACCTTGCGCACTCTTCTCTAACGGATAATGCACCGCTGACCACTGCTCAGTTTTGGTGTTATACGCCAGTAACTTGGTCAGTGCTTTATCATCGTTTTGCCATGGCCGCTGGATAGCAACCCAGAGTGTATCCCCAACCAGGGTGATCCCTTCTGCGCCAAAGCGAGTTTGCTCGGCAAGTAACTCGGCGGGGAATTCCACGGTTTGGGTGATGCTGCCATTCGCATCGACTCGATATAGAGCATGGGGCACTTTTTTATCGAGATTGCCTTCGGAAGCGAGCCAAAAACCGCCGTTTCCATCGCTGGTGATACCTTCTAAATCAAGATGTTTGGCGACTTTACCGTCACGTTTAACCGTGATCGCACGCTCAATCACCGCTGGTTGCTTGGTTGAATCAATGGTAAAAATCGACGGCTGCGCAGCATAAAAGCTGTCATTGACGGCATACAGCTTACCCGCTTGTTGGGCATCACTCGTAAGCCCCGACAGCGCTCCCCAACCCATCGGTAAACCTTGCGCATCATTGGCTGAAACGATCTGTGGATAGTGAGCAGGCTTGTCACTCAACTGATAGATCATGATATGCGAACGTGCACCGCCATCTTCACCGAGATCCGCTTCATTAGCGGTGGCAAGCAGTTGGCGCTTGGGAATCGCAATCGCCGATTCAGGCGCGATCCCAGACGGCAAAACCTGCACAAATTCTGGTTTGCCACCGGTATCTTTATACACACCCACCAGTGAAGCCCGCTCCGCTAATACAAAAATATACTGCTGACCATTGAAGGTCGCGACTTCCAACCCTTCTGGCTCGATGCCTTTTTTATTGGAACGTTTTTCTGGATAGTGGCCAGCGCGGATCGCGTGATGCTCAAGCTCGGTACCGCTTTCAAATAGCACGCTGCCATTTTTATTGAAGATGGTAAAACCGCGTGCACCACCTTGGTAGTCCCCTTCATTGGCGATCACTAGCCGTTCATTATCCAGCCATTTAACGGCATCTGGCTCACGCAGCGCAGCTTTGATCACACCGTCAAACTGCAGCGCGCCATCTCTTTGGGTATCGACTTGAGTCAAATCAACCGCACCGGCAGAAAAATGATTCACCACTTTGCCAGTTGGTGCATCAATGATCACGATATGATTATTCTCTTGCAAAGTGACCGCAATTTGATGGTTATCATTAAAATCGACAAACTCTGGCTCAGGATCGTCACCGGCAATCTCAGCTAAGCCGGTCAATTCAACCCGCTGTAATGTATTACAATCTGGCTTGCCTTGCGCATCTGTGCTCACAATCACCACAAAGCCGGCCGGCATTTGCGGCATGGCGCCGTCATTGAGATCTTCATCACGCTCATTTTCTATCGCGACTGCAATATAACGACCATCTTTTGACACTGCGACGGAATCGGGCTGGCCACCCAGATCACACTGGGCAACCATCTTACGACTCGCGCTAGAAATCACCGCCAGATAGCCAGAGGGCTGGGTATAACTTGGCGAAGTATTCACACCAGCCAACACCCATTGACCAAACGCACTAACCGACGTTGGCTCACCATTGAGCGATAAAAAACCGGCCGCTTGCGGCGCAGCAGGATCTTTGATATCGACAAAGCCGATCCCACCCAGCGGGCTATCAGAATAAATTAAGGTATTACCATCAGGGGTGGCGGTGATAATTTCCGCCGAGGTGGTTTGCTTGACATCTTGATTGAGCGGGATATTGTTCGCCACGGAAAAACTGGCAATCCGGTTAAAACTATTGATAGAGTTAAAACTATTGATAGAGTTAAAACTATTCGCAGCACTTGGCAGCGCAACACTGGCCAATAGCGTAGCCAAAACCGTTAAGCGAAAGGGAGAACGGGCCATTTGAAATCCTTTTTATTCATCAACTGGCGCTTACCCTAGTAAGGCAAGATGACAAATTGGTGTCTAACCGATGTCAATTTAATGAAACGCAGCTGCGCTGGCAGCCATATCACTGACGCATCCCCCGATTGACATACAAAAAAGCCAGCCGAAAATGGGCTGGCTGACAAATATCGCTTTCAATTACAAAAAGTGCAGCGTGGCATTCAAAGCAATCGTGCTCACATCACGGCTATCCATGGTGTAGTTCATATAACTTGCACCAACCGATAGTGGGCCCATGATGAAGTATTCCGCGCCAACGCCGTACATTACATCCACCCCGTCATCGGATTTGCCACGATTAGCATCAATATCCCATGAATGGATGCCGCCTTTGGCATACACATGCAATGGGCCAAAATCAAAGCTTGGTTTCACCGCAAAGTACAGCGAAGAGGCTGAATATTCCACCGCACCAATATCAAAATCACCGTGGTTAACATAGCCAGCTTCTAGGCCAATGATGGGCAGAATGCCAGTGCCGGCATGTACCGAGTAAGAAGTGCCACTTTTGCCTTCAAAATCTGAGCGTCCAATCGAGGCACCACCATAGATCCAAGAATCGGCCAGGGCCGTTGAAGAGGCACCCAGTAATGCCAGAGCCAGTAATGTTTTTTTCATCGTTAACCTTCTTTTAATCATTGAGCAACCCTTGTTCCAAGTAGTTGCTAGTTTACGTGCCAATTTAGCGATTCGCCTCTGTTAAGCAAATTTCATACCTAACTGAAACATGCCAAGATGACTAACCAGCGTCAATTGCATGAATAATTCGTTTATCCGAAACCGGATACGGGGTGCCAAGCTGTTGCGCAAAATAGCTGACCCGTAGCTCTTCGAACATCCAACGGATCTCTTTGACAGACTCTGGCAGCGCCATCCCTTTTGGGATCTTGTTGAGTAATTGCTGATATTGTTTAGCCACTGACTCAATTTTCAACATATGCAGACGGTCTTTATTAGGATCGATCGGCAGTTTCTCCATTCGCCGTTCAATCGCGCGCAGATAGCGCAGAATATCGGGCAGGCGTTTCCAACCACACTCGGTAGCAAAACCGCTAAAAATTAGCCCTTCAATTTGTGCTTTCACATCCGATAGCGCAAACGCCATGGTGAAATCCACCTTGCCTTTCAAACGCTTATTAATGTTGTACGCGATGGTCAAAATGGTTTCCACCTGCTTCGCTATCTCGACGACCGTATCACCCAGCTCAGCACGTACATGCTCTTTAAGCGCTTCAAACGCTTGCGGCTGCCATACCATACCACCACGCTCTTCAATCAGCTTATCGATGCCACAAGCAATGCAGTCATCAATCAAATCCAGCACTTTGCCATACGGATTGAAATACAAACCGAGTTTCGATTTATTGGGCAAGTTAGCGTGCAGATATTTAATCGGCGATGGCACATTAAGCAAAATCAAACGGCGCTGACCAGCACGCATCGCGCTGAGCTGCTCTTGCTCGGTTTCAAACAGTTTAATTTCGACACTGTCTTTCTTATCCACCAGCGCAGGATAAGCTTTAACCTCAAACCCACCGCGCTTTTGCTGGTACATTTTCGGCAGTTCACCAAATGACCAAGTGTGCAGATCGCGCTGCTCAATATCATCGTCAGCGACTTGGGAAAGTGTCTGTTGCACTTGCTGTTTTAAGCTCTCTTTCAGTTCATGCAGATCGCCGTGTTCATTGAGCTTACGCTGGCGATGATCCACCGCACGGTAAGTCATTTTCAGATGTGCAGGTAACTGATCTAACTTCCAATCTTCGCGCTGCACGGTCACCCCCGTCATCCGGCGCAACTCTTTTTCCAATGCATCGAGTAGCGGCATTTCCAACGGCGTCACCCGCGCTAAAAAAGCGTCAGCATAATTGGGTGCCGGCACAAAATTCTTACGCAGGGTTTTGGGCAGTGATTTGATTAAACTGACCACCAGCTCATGCCGCAGGCCAGGAATTTGCCAATCAAAACCCTGTGGTTCAACTTGGTTTAAGATCGGTAGCGGGATATGCACCGTCACACCGTCACTATTTTCACCCGGTTCAAACTGGTAACTGAGCTTGAGTTTCAAATTGCCTTGATGCCAAAAGTTGGGATAATCCAGCTCAGTGATATGACTGGCATCGCCTTTAAACAGCATCTCTTTTTCAAAGCTGAGCAGATCGGGCGTTTTGCGGCTAGTGGTTTTCCACCACGCGTCAAAATGACGCCCTGACACCACTTCGCTTCCCACTCGTTGGTCATAAAATAGGAATAGCGCTTGATCATCAACCAAAATATCCCGACGACGTGACTTGTGTTCAAGCTCTTCCACTTCCGCCAGCAGAGCACGGTTTTGTTTAAAGAACGCATGTTTGGTCTCCCAATCGCCTTCAACTAATGCACTGCGCATGAAAATTTCGCGGCACAGTATCGGATCGATAGCGCCGTAATTGACCAAACGCTTCGGCACAATCGGGATGCCGTACAGCATCACTTTTTCATACGCCATCACTGCGGCATTTTTCTTCGACCAATGCGGTTCGCTATAGCTGCGTTTGATCAGGTGTTTGGCGAGCGGCTCAATCCAATCGGGTTCGATTTTCGCCACCACACGCGCCCACAATTTTGAGGTTTCCACCAGCTCTGCCGACATCACCCACTTGGGCTGTTTTTTGAACAAACTAGAAGCAGGGAAAATATTGAACCGCGCATTACGCGCGCCGTGGTATTCATTTTTTTCCTGATCTTTCATCCCGATGTGCGAAAGTAAACCGACCAAGATCGCACTGTGCACCGCATGGTAACTGCCCGGCTCAGTATTGAGCTTAAAGCCCATTTCACGAGTGGATTGATGCAGTTGGCTATACACATCTTGCCATTCACGCACCCGCAAATAGTTGAGATAATCCAATTTACACTGACGGCGAAACGCGTTACTGGTCAAGGCCTTTTGCTGCTCAGCGATATACAGCCAAAGGTTAACTAAGGTTAAAAAATCCGACTCGTCATGATTAAAACGACGATGTTTTTCATCCGCCGCTTGCTGTTTATCACTCGGTCTTTCGCGTGGATCTTGAATCGACAGTGCCGAAGCAATGATCATCAGCTCTTTTAAGCAGCCATTGTGAGACGCCTCTAGCACCATGCGCGCCAAACGCGGGTCAATCGGCAGGCGTGCCAACTGCTTACCACTTTCGGTAAGACGTTTTTTCGGATCTTTGACTTGATCGTTGATGGCGCCCAGCTCTTCGAGCAGGCGTACCCCATCTTGAATATTGCGTTTATCCGGCGCTTCCACAAACGGGAAAGCTTCAATATCCCCCAGACCGAGCGCAGTCATTTGTAAAATCACCGATGCTAAGTTAGTGCGCAAAATTTCCGGGTCAGTAAACTCAGGTCGCGAGAGGAAGTCGTCATGCGAATACAGTCGAATGCAGATCCCCTCTTCCGTTCGCCCACAACGACCTTTACGTTGGTTAGCACTGGCTTGGGAAATCGGTTCAATCGGCAGGCGTTGCACTTTAGTGCGATAGCTATAACGGCTAATGCGCGCGGTTCCCGGATCAATCACATATTTGATACCCGGTACGGTCAGCGAGGTTTCTGCAACGTTAGTGGCGAGCACGATACGACGGCCCGCATGAGATTGGAAAATCTTGTTCTGCTCACCGGCAGATAAACGGGCGTAGAGTGGCACAATTTCTGTATCACGTAGGTTACGTTTTGCAAGGGCATCGGCGGTATCGCGAATTTCGCGCTCACCGTTCATGAAGATCAGAATATCACCTAAGCCTTCCGCGCACAGTTCATCCACTGCGTCAAAAATACCGGCCAGTTGGTCGCGATCCGTTTCACTGTCATCCTCACTCGCCAGTGGGCGATAACGCTCTTCAACCGGATAAGTCCGGCCAGAGACTTCAATGATCGGCGCATGGCTAAAATGCTTCGAGAAACGCTCTGGGTCGATGGTTGCCGAGGTGATGATGACTTTGAGATCGGGCCGGCGCGGCAACAGCTGTTTGAGATAACCCAAGATAAAATCGATGTTGAGGCTGCGCTCATGCGCCTCATCGATAATGATCGTATCGTATTGACTCAAAAAGCGATCGTTTTGGATCTCGGCCAGTAAAATACCGTCGGTCATCAATTTAATTTGGGTCTGATCAGAAATTTGATCGGTAAAGCGCACTTTATAACCCACAAAACCGCCGAGTTCGGTTTCCATCTCTTCGGCAATCCGGTTGGCAACCGAACGGGCCGCCAGACGACGCGGCTGAGTATGACCAATCAGGCCATATTTGCCGCGCCCTAACTCGGCGCAAATTTTCGGTAGCTGAGTGGTTTTACCTGAGCCTGTCTCACCCGCCACAATCACCACTTGATGATGGGCAATCGCCTGAGCAATATCCTCGCGCTTTTGGCTAACGGGCAGTAAAGCGGGATAGTCGATTTTCGGCATCTGCTGTTTACGCTGCGCAACTACCATCATCGACTGTGCAATATCCAGTGCTATCTCATCAAAAACCGCATGACGAGCGGATTCATGTTTGATTTTGCTCGCGCCATCAATTCGTTTGCTGAGGCGAAAGCGGTCTTTGATCAGACACTGAGCCAGTGCCTGCTTTAAACTAGCCGCACTATTGGCTTTAGGCTGAGCGGCGGAATGGGTGGGCTGTGACGAGGTCAAAGCATTTCCTATGATTATCTTGGCAAAAACTGCACGAATTGTATCACAGAGTTTTCGCAATACGGCTACCATCGCACCATTTGTGCCCTTAGTTGGCGATACAAGCAGCAATCGATGTCATGAAATGACCTTTTCAGCGCTACTAGTCTGAAAAGAAGCTTCTTTTTACCCGCCATTGGCCGTTAAAATAGTACCAGATACTTAAGGATACCTAGCGATTGTGAAAGCCTCTCAACTCAAAGCTATATTAAATCAACTGCCCACCGACCTTGACCCTGATGTGGTGATGGGCGAAATCTGGCTGCCAGAGCGTCTGGTTGAAGCTCGGATCGATGATGAAATGCTGTTTCTGACCTTCGATAATGCACCGCAGGAAGAAGAAGGTGAAGAAGAGGGACGCGGCTTTGTGGCACATGAGCTTGAACTGATCCGCGCGCAAATTTTACAGATTTTGGATGACCAATGTGACCCTGCAACCAAAGCCGAGGCGCTTTTGGCACTGATCACGCTGGCGCATGAGACGACCAGCGCGCAATTTATCGAAATCTTTGGCTCGCTGCAGCAGACGTTATTTGCTGACCCGCAAGCCTACGACTACAACATGCTTAAAGCTAACTTGGCTAAGTTATACGCATCCACATAACCGGAGTGCTGACGCCCTTCCCATGCAATACCTTGTGATTCTTGTGCGGCGCGATGACCAATCCATTGATCTTTTAAGCGCTGTTGAATGCGAAATAAGGTGGCAAGGTTAATAAACTCTTGAAATGGAAGTTTAATTCCTTTGGCTTGGCATTCTTTGATCAAAATAAGATCATCACGCCCCCACGAGGCATAGATTTTGTTCGAACCACCAAAGTTTTTGACCATCGACTGGATCACCTCAGCAAGTGGCCGACCTTGTTTATCAATTTTACGTGGCGTGATCCCGGTTAATTCGGCACAAAACGGCGAGATTTGATCCTGCTCGGGTTTAACAAAATATTGCGCTCGTTTGACAATTTCACCCGCCGACAGATCAATTTCCGCTAAACCAATTTCTATAATTTCACCCGTGGTGCCGACTCCGTTTTCATTCCAACAACACATTTCTAAATCGAAGCATACGACACGGTGGTAATTCATTGTGAGTTCTTTTGCTGTAAAGTGGGGGCCGACATCCTACCTGAATTGAAAGCATATTTCGATTCCACCTTGCAGCATTGTTCCGCAATCGAAACCCGATTGCGCCCTTTCGATTTACTTAGATAGAGCTGATCATCAACACTTTGTAGAATTTCAGGCTCGCTGTAACCACAGTTAACGCTGGCACCAACACTAATGGTTAATGTCAGTTGTACCTCGGAATTGACCACAAATGGCTGACTTGCCACCGCGTTACGAATTCGCTCTAAATACTCATACAGCTCATTAACCTCGATCACTGAGGATAAAATGGCGAACTCATCACCACCAAAGCGGGCAAAAGTGTCTGCGTGGTTAAGCTGTTGCTCCACCGCCCGTGCAACATGATCTAACGCATGATCGCCAGCGAGATGTCCGTAGCTATCGTTGATCTGTTTAAAACGGTCAACATCAAATAACACCAAGGTAAATAATTGTTTACCGTCTAACTTTTTACACAATCGTTGATTGAAAAAGTGGCGGCTATAAAGCTTAGTCAAGCTATCGTGCTCCACCAGATAACGTAGCTCGGCCGTGCGTTCTTCAATCACCGCTGTCAAATGTTGTTTCTCTTTTGTCTGCATATACAGGATATAACTGAGCAAAAATGAGATAGTGGCACCACCCAAGCCTAACCCCAGCAACACCCACCATTCTCGGACAGTTACCGACTCATACAACGCAAACTCAATCACCCAATCACGATTAGGAAATACCAAGTTACGAGCAACCAGCAGACCTTCTTGCTCATTTTCTCGCCATGTCGGACTTTGATAAAGGATCGGATTATCTTCGGAGCTAAATCCAGTATCGATCATACGCATATCAAGATTATCCATCGCACTGAGCTGAACTAATTTTTCAACATAAGTGGATAAACGTACAACACCAACCATAATACCCTGTAATGTTCGCTCATCTTCAGCAGAAAAAACTGGGTGATAAACCAATATCCCATCTTTATCTATCAATGGTTCAAACCCGTCTTGCAGCAACCGAACTTTATCCGATACATTGGGACGACGATGAGTCACGATATCCTCTTGTATCAGCTTAAAACGCTGCCGTGCCGAATAAAAACCCAACAGTTTCTGATTATCGTCATTGAGCGGATAGATATCCGATAAGATATATTTTGCCTCTTGCTCTGAACCAAAACCATACTGCACTTGCCCGCTTTCAGGCAGAAGAGTAAATAGTGTAAATTCTGGGAAACGTTGGCGCATTTGTACGCTAAAGCTTTCGGCTTGCTCTGGCTCCACTTTGACTAACCACTGCAGGGCGATCAGACTTTGCGAACCTTTCAATGCTTCTTCAGCAAAAGTATGAAAACGACACCAATCATCGCTTGAACTGGAGCGAAAAAAATTAGCCGCCGAGCCGATAAAATGAATATCACTATCCACAAACTGTTGCAGAGTCATCGTCTGTTGATCGGCTAGATTTTCTAACATCGTGCGGTTATAACGCAGTTGCACTTTATATGCGGAAACAACCAGCCCGGTGAGCTGCAGAGAAAACAAAAACACCAGTAGAGGTACTGTTACGCGAAAACGGCCGATCATCCATCTTTTACTTACTTGTATTATCAACCACAACAACCATGAGCAAGACGCGTTATATCACAACATCTTTTGTCACTTAAAACGATCATTTCAAACGATTCAAGGTTACAACATCACCGAAATATGCATTGCAAAATTCGGGGCCGACGATGTTAACCAAATTTAATCAAAAAATCATACAATTGAATTGTTCAACAAGTCGCCAAATAATCTTTCGTTGCGCGATGAAATCAGGATTGTTCACTCTCTTTCGTCTTGAATGTGCTACTATCCACCCCCATTTAAACTTAGCGCTAATATACCGTCTAGCGTAATAAGCCATTGAGAGGCTCTGGATAGTTAAAATTTCCGCGCTTCCTTCGCTTAATGTTTTTCCGCTCAGCATTGCAACTGGTTGTGCTTTGCACCGCGTCTGCTACAGAGAATTAACGATGAATATCGACCTAAACCTGATCCCGACCACTTTGGATATGCTGCATGCTGGTCTTGCGGCCACCACACTATTGATGCTGATTGTCGCCTTAACCCGCCAAGGGCGAGTGATAGAAAAAACCATTGAAAAACCAGTAGAAAAAATCGTCACGATTGAAAAGCCGGTTGAAAGAATCGTCGAAGTAGAAAAAATCATTGAAGTAGAGAAGGTGCGGGAAAAAGTGGTGGAAGTAGAGTCAACACTGGCAACCGCTTCGACCGACTCAGCTCTACAACTGCTGGCGATACTACAAAAAGAAGCGCGCTTGATCGATTTCTTACAGCAAGAAGTCAGCCAGTTTTCTGATCAAGAAGTGGGTGCAGCCGCTCGCGTGATCCACAGTGGTGGGCAAAAAGTATTACGCGAATATCTAACCTTATCGCCGATTTGCAGCGAGCCAGAAGAGAGCCGTATCACTATTGAAGCGGGCTTTAATGCGCAGGCGATTCGTCTCACCGGGCAAGTGACTGGTCAAGCACCATTTGTCGGCACGCTGATCCACCAAGGCTGGCGCGCCGATTCTATCACGCTGCCAAAACTGGCAGGGCACTATGATACGGCAATTCTTGCCCCAGCCGAGGTGGAATTATAATGCACAGCTCTACTTCTGTAGCCCAATACAGTGTCGGTATCGATTTAGGAACCACCCACTGCGTGCTAGCCTATCAAGCGCTAGCAACCAATCACAGTGACACGCCACCGATTCAAGTGTTACCGATTGCACAAATGACCGCGCCGGGCACCGTGGAAAATCTCCACCAACTGGGCTCTTTTGTCTATCAGCCACATGAACATGAAATGGCAGCCTCAGCGCGCCGTTTACCTTGGAGCAGCGAACCGAATGCGCTGGTGGGAGCGATTGCGCGTAACCTTGGTAGCAAAACCCCGATTCGCTTAGTGGCAAGCGCCAAATCTTGGTTGTGTCATGCAGGCGTCAATCGGCGCGAGGCGTTTTTGCCATTGGCTAGCCCTGAAGAAGTCAGCAAAATTTCGCCACTGCGTGCCACTGAACTCTATTTAGCCCATCTGCAAGCGGCGTGGGATCACGCTCATCCTGATGCGTGCTTAGCCGAGCAAGAAGTCACCATCACCGTACCGGCCTCATTTGATCCAGCAGCACGCGAGCTCACCGTTGAAGCGGCACGTAATATTGGCCTGCAGCAAGTAACTCTCCTCGAAGAGCCACAAGCCGCACTGTACAGTTGGATCGATAATCGCCATGAACAGTGGCGCAGCGAAGTGAGTGTCAGCGATGTGGTGTTGGTGATCGATATTGGTGGTGGTACCACTGATCTCTCTTTGGTTGAAGTGACCGAAGATCAAGGCACTCTCGCCCTGAAACGGATCGCGGTTGGCGAGCATATTTTGCTCGGTGGCGATAATATGGATCTCGCCCTCGCCTATGGCTTGAAAATGAAGTTGGCTCAACAAGGTCAAGAGTTACAAATGTGGCAAGTACAAGCGATGACTCATGCTTGTCGTGATGCTAAAGAAGCGTTACTCAGCCAGCCCGATTTAGCCGCCGTGCCGATTGTAGTCCCTAGTCGTGGCTCAAAACTGCTCGGCAGCACCTTGAAAACCGAGCTAACTCGTGAACATTTACAGCAAACCTTAGTCGATGGCTTCTTCCCAGCCGTGGCTATTCACGAGCAACCACAACAAAAAATGCGCGGCGCTTTGACCCAAATGAGTTTGCCCTACGCACAAGATGCCGGTATCACGCGCCACATTGCAGCCTTTTTAAGCAAACAAGCGAATGCGCAAGGCCAATCGACCCAAGCGCAAACCGACGCATTGCCATTTTCCATGCCAGGGCTGAGCAGTATGTCAGCCGCGCACAGCGATTTTATTAAACCCAATGCGATTTTGCTCAATGGTGGGGTGCTGAAATCACCACTGCTTACCGAGCGTTTGATCTCAACGATTAATGGCTGGTTAAGCCAAGCCAATCACCCGGCGGCGAAATTGCTGCAAGGGATTGATCTCGATCTGGCTGTGGCACGCGGTGCCGCCTATTACGGCGTAGTACGGCAAGGACAAGGGGTGCGCATCCGTGGTGGGATCGCTTCGGCTTATTATGTGGGCATTGAAAGCGCAATGCCGGCCATTCCGGGCTTCGCGCCGCCAATGGAAGCACTTTGCGTGGCTCCATTTGGCATGGAAGAAGGCTCCAGCACGCAAGTGGCTCAGCGTCAATTTGGCTTAGTGATTGGCCAGCCGGTACATTTCCAATTCTATGGTTCAACGGTACGCCGTAATGACGATCCGGGAACCCATTTAGTCGACTGGACTTATGATGAGTTAACTGAGCTACCACCGATTCAGATCACCTTACCAGCCGAGCAAGGTCGCCGCATCGGTGACGTGGTGCCAGTCACTCTCGCCACTCGGGTGACAGAATTGGGTACTCTGTGTCTTGAAGCGATTGCCGCTGATAACGGTCAAACTTGGCATGTAGAGTTTGATGTGCGTGATAAGCCAAGCTCTGAGACTGATCACGCTTAATCATTGAGTTATGACTCCCGATGGAGTGCAGCATCGCTTGCGGTGCCGCTGAACGTTTATTACGACGAGGTAGCACATGTCATCTGCTCGTTTTTTGGTCGGCATTGATCTTGGCACCACCAACACTGTGGTGGCTTTCTGTGAGCTGAACGATAACCTGCAACAATCTCCAATCGAAATTTTTCCAGTCGATCAGTTGGTTGGTCCCGGTGAAGTGTTACGCCAACCACTGCTGCCCTCTTTTCGCTATCATCCCGCTCCAAATCAATTTAGTGATGCAGATTTAACCCTACCTTGGTCATCACAACCGGTTGATGGTGATTTACCCCAAGTGATCATTGGCCAATGGGCACGTGAACTAGGTGCGAAAATCGAAGGCCGACAAGTCACCAGTGCCAAAAGTTGGTTGTCACATCCGCATGTTGATCGCACTCAGCCCATTCTGCCTTGGGGCGCAGCTGCAGATGTTGAGCAAGTCTCACCACTGATTGCCAGTGCCAGTTATCTCAATCACATTCGTCAAGCTTGGGATCATCGTCATCCTTCCGATCAATTAGCCGCGCAGCAAGTTGTGGTTACCGTCCCCGCTTCGTTTGATGAAAGCGCCCGAAAATTAACGCTTGAAGCGGCAAAGTTAGCTGGGCTGCCTGAGATCCTGCTGCTTGAGGAGCCACAAGCGGTCTGCTATGACTGGCATCATCGCCATCAGGCTACAGCCAGCGATATTTTACACTCAGCACCGCTGATTTTAGTGTGTGATGTGGGAGGCGGCACCACAGATTTAAGCTTGATCGCCGCTCAATTTGATCCGCAACAAATCCTACAGTTAAATCGGATCGAGGTTGGTGATCATCTGATGCTTGGCGGAGATAACCTCGATCTTGCGTTGGCGCATATCGTTGAAACTCGACTTAAACAACAGCAGGGCAATCAAGCGAAAACCTTAAGCACGGCGAGCTTATCCAAACTGATCCAGCAAACCCGCCAAGCCAAAGAACGTCTGCTGGCCGCTAATCCACCAGAGCAGATCAACATCACTTTGCTGGGCAGTGGCTCAAAATTACTCAGTGGAGCTCAAAGTGTTAGCCTAAGCCGTGCTGAAGTACATCAACTCGCGCTTGACGGTTTCTTCCCACTCACAAGCCGAGAAACCAGACCAGAAAAACGCCGCCGTGCGGTGGTTGAGTTTGGCTTGCCATATGCGGCAGATCCGGCGGTGAGCAAACACATTGCTGAGTTTCTCAGTCAACCTCACACGGCTGAGCAAACATCAACCGATAATCCCTCACGCCTACCGACAGCTCTGCTGCTCAATGGCGGTGTTTTTAACAGTGAACTGATTAGATCACGTCTGGTCACTCTGCTCAGCGAATGGCTAGGGCGGCCAGTTACCCTACTCGATAACCCACATCCCGACTGGTCTGTGGCACTCGGCGCGGTCGCCTATGCCAAAGCCACACGCGGCGCACAACTGAAAATTGGCGGCGGAGCCGCTCGCTCTTATTTTCTGCATTTACCGGAAAAAAACCGACTCGGCAACGCGCTCTGTTTGCTCGCGAAAGGCAGTCGCGAAGGGCAAGAAATTCGCCTCACTAGCCGCCGTTTTGCACTTACTGTTGGTGAACCAGTCCGTTTTAATTTGCTGACTTCAACCCATGGTCAGATCAGCGCTGATGGCAAAATACAAAATGGAGCATTGGTCGCGATCGACCCTGATAAATTTCAGCCATTGCCACCTTATATTGTCAGCTTGCCAGCCTTGAATACCCGGGAATTGGCCGCCAATCAAAAACAGCGCATTGCAGTGCAACTGGCCTGCCAATTAACCGAAGTGGGCACATTAAACATGGTGTGTATCAATCCCGATGATGAGACTCAGCGCTGGCAAGTGGAGTTTGATGTTCGTGGCAAGGCAATGACCAGCCCTGAACAGCAAACTGAATCAGTGGGTGATTCAACACAATTACAAGCGGCCAAAGCGTTAATCAGCGCCGCATATAGCGCCAATAAAACCAATGCTGATCAACAAGCCATTAAAACCCTGACTAAAGCCTTAGAACAACGCTTAGGCAAGCGGGACGCATGGGATTTTGCCACGCTGCGTAGCCTATTTGATACTCTGTTACTCGGTCGCAAACGTCGCCGCCGCTCAGAGCTGCATGAAAAAAACTGGCTACGCCTTGCTGGATTTAGTTTGCGCCCTGGATTTGGTGATGCGAGCGACAGTTGGCGGATTGAGCAGCTCTGGGCGCTGTATCAAGCTGGTATCCAATTTAGTAATTCGCAAGGTTGGACCGATTGGTGGGTATTGTGGCGGCGAGTGGCGGGAGGCTTAAATCAAGCCCAACAAGAAACCGTGCTGGCCGATATCGCTAAATATTTACATCCAAGCGCAATGCGCAGCGTGGCTTCAAGCAAAGAAACTCAAGATAAAGGCTATGAGGCGATGGTACGCTTGGCCGCATCACTCGAACATCTGCATGTCGACGATAAAACCCTGCTCGCGACTTGGTTTCTCAATAAAGCCCTCAATCATAACCAGTACCAACAAGCCCATTGGTGGGCTTGCGGTCGTTTGGCCGCGCGCACGCCATTGTACGGTAGTTTGCATACCATACTACCCAAAGATCAGATCGAGGATTGGTTACCCAAACTATTGCAGCAAGATTGGCAACAACAGCCAATGTGCGCTTTTGCTGTTGTAATGATGTGTCGCAAAACCGGCGATCGTAGCCGTGACGTCAATGAAGAGTGGCGAGCCCAAGTAGTGAGCAAGCTTAAACAGAGCCGAGTGAGTGAATCATGGATTAATTTGGTCAGTGAGGTGATGGAATTGAATGCCAACGAAACCCAACGAGCATTTGGGGAAAGTTTACCGCATGGCTTGATGCTACTCGGTTAATGCTGCTAGGTTTATACGATTAGGCTTATACGGTTGGTTTTATAGTGTCAGCTTGATATGACTAACACCATAACCGACCGGAACCTTTTACAATGCAGGGGAAACACCCCCTGCTTGTCATGATTGCACTACCTAGGCGACAAATATAACTACTTAAGCTCGCGTTAGGTATTAAAAAAGGTGTAGAATTCGTGCCCCAACAATCCCAAACCAGCGAGCATGGCTTGCCAGATAAGGGAATAACAGCTGCCGCCCACCATCAAAGCGTATTAAGTGTTGTGGGGTCGTCACTACTGTGACCCGTTAGCTGATGCTTCATTCAACAATATCATGACTATTATTACGCCGGTGGAAATCGAAATTTCGATAAAACACACCCGCTTGGGTTGCCAATAAGCCTATGGAACAAGATAAATTTAAACATATTTTTCGTTTGCCGGGTTCAATTCAAGTCCGAATCGCTAAATGGCAACAAACCTTTCGCGGTAAATCTGATTTAGTGCTCCATCAGGCATTAGTGGCACGTAATCATCACTATCAACAAACCGAGTTTCAACCCAAAGGTTGGTGCGTCAATCTGTTTGATAGTAATGAGATTTCGATTACCCACCACGGTGACTATATCCAAACAGCCATGCGCACTATGCTGGATAGAAAAGTCTCTTATAAACGCCTCTATTTATCTCGTTTGACGCTTGAGGAAGCGAAGGCGGAGCTGCAACGCTTTAAAATGGCATGGATTAACCAACATAACCGCGTCGCGGTGCGTTTTAACCAAATTCAAAAGAACGCTTTTCTTGAGTATGCGCAAGAGGAAATTGAAACACTCTACCCTGCGATTCCAGAGCAAGGCTTTGATCGTGAATTATGGAATCGTTTGGTTGTTCAAGAATTGGGGCCGGCAGCGCATTATCAAGACCCTTATTTTGTGCTGCCAGATGAAAATGCATTAGCCAAACATGCTCAAGCTCAGCAAAAAAAATCGGCGCATCATCGTGGCAAAGCTAATCACAGCAAAACTAGCAACACCAAATCTAACCATGCAAAATTCTCAGCGCAGCATAAGTCGAACAGGGATTTTCATGGCAAACATCCGAGCCCCCAAAAGCCACGCTATCCCTCATAAAGCAATGCCTCACTCATAATATCGCGATCCTTAACACAAGATAAAAACAGGATGCCAAAGGTACTAAAAGCCGGTCAGCGCGAGCTCCGGCTTAATTAGCGTGACAAGATCACCTTAGTGAGTCACATCATCTGGTCGGCGGCCAAACTCCGCTTGTTCAAAAATATCGGCCAATGTTTTTTGCCGTTTAAGCGGCTTTCTGCGCGATCGCTTGGCTTCAAAATGCTGTTCTACCTGTTGTAAAGTCTCTTCATGCTGCTTGGCGGCTTGAAGAAAATCAGGGTTGTTCATCGCCTGTTGGCGCAAACGGTTAACACGTTCGAGTCGATCAGAAAACATATTAAGCCCTCCTTCACTGTATATAATTACAGCATAGTCCACTTTGTTGACTTGTCAATCAAATACTGGATTTTCATACAGTATTTTTTAATGATGCTGCAATTAAGTAAACCAGCAGAACCGGTATGCTATCTATCGCTCGCTCATTGTAAGCGCCTATAAGGAAAGTAGCTTGTCGTTAAGCGCATTGCGCACAGTGGTGCGATGATCCAAATAGTGATTCAGTCCAGCATGACGTAACTGGCAAGCAGGACACTCACCGCAGCCATCACCCATCAATCCGTTGTAACAAGTTAGCGTGTGATGACGGATCAGCTCTAGCGCTCCCAGTTGATCGGCTAAAGCCCACGTTTCCGCTTTATTTAACCACATTAGCGGAGTTTCAATCGTCAATGGCAGATCCATCCCCTTGGCTAACGCTTGGTTCATCGCTTGTACAAACTCATGGCGACAATCTGGATACCCTGAAAAATCGGTTTCACATACCCCAGTAATGATGGTGGTCGCACCAATTTGATAGGCATAAATACCGGCCAAGGTTAAAAATAGAATATTGCGCCCAGGCACAAATGAATTGGGTAAACCGTTCGCTTGCAACTGATGAGATACAGGAATGTCATCACGCGTCAGTGAGCTTATCGCCAATTCATTAAGCAAACCGACATCCATCACTTTATGCGCTGCAACACCTAGCTGCTTTGCCAATCTTTGTGCCACTTCTATCTCTAATTTATGGCGCTGACCATAATCAAAAGTAATCGCGTGTACCTCATCAAATTCCTGGCATGCTTGAACCAAACAAGTGGTTGAATCTTGTCCTCCGCTAAACACGACGACCGCTTTTTTCATGTTGTGCTCCTTTATAAGCAATATTGATATTGTGATAGGCTTGGATCAGTGGCCACGCTGTGCGAGCAGACCATAATCGAGAAGGTGATCAAGTTCAATTTAAATACCTAACCCGCCAGCAAAATCACCGCGACTTTCATTTTTGAGCAGCTTTGCTCACTGTTGAGGGTGAAAATGTATATAATCACACGCCTTGTTGTTCAATTTTAGCTAGGTATCTGATGTACAAATTGATTGCACTCGATATGGATGGCACGCTGCTCAATAGCCAAAAACAAATTTCTCCCCGCACCAAACAGGCAATTGCCGACGCACGTCAACAAGGCATTCAGGTCGTGCTGGCTTCTGGCCGCCCGCTTGATGGTATGCGCAGTAAATTGGAAGAATTACAACTGACCAGCGATCAAGATTATGTGCTGTACTACAACGGTTCTATGGTAGCGAATGTCGCCAGTGGTGAAATTATTTATCAGCAGATCATTGATGGCCACGCAGCGAAACGCGTTGCACGTTTGGCACAACAGCTTGAACTCAATTGCCATGCGTTTAGCCAAGAGCATGGGTTGATCACCCCACAAACCAGCCAATACACTCAAGTTGAAGCCAACATCAATGGTCTTAACATCACCGAAATGGATTTTGAACAGTTAGCAGACGATCACCCGATCATTAAAGCGATGATTGTCGGTGAGCCAGAAAAACTGACTCAGGCGATTGCTCAATTAGCGCCACAGTGGCGAGAAGAGTTTACGGTGGTGCAAAGCGCGCCATTTTTCTTAGAGTTTCTCAATCTCGGCAGCAATAAAGGGGTTGGGGTTAAAGCAATCGCGGAACATTTAGGGATTGCAGCCCATGAAGTGATCTGTATGGGTGATGCCGAAAATGATCACCATATGCTCGAATATGCCGGACTCGGTATTGCGATGGCCAATGCGATGGATGAAACCAAACAACTGGCCGATCACATCACGTTGAGTAATGACCAAGATGGCGTAGCGATTGCAATTGAACGCTTTGCGCTCAGAGGCTCGCAGCACGCTTAACGATCTCGGCACACGAAACATCATCTGCCCGTTGAATTGAATGAGGCGGAAAACTCAGCGGCAAGCAACGGTTTGAACATTGCTTGCCGTTTTTATCGGTGGAAAATGAGTGGCATTAAACCTGCGTGGCTAATTTTAAGCACCGCGCTTTGCCTTGTAATAACGCATATTGCTGACTGGCAGCGGGGATCAACACACACACGTTTTGTGCCTGCTGCTGGGCTTGAGCTAACAGAGCACTCAACTCAACCGGTGAGTCAAAACTCTGCCGCTGCGCATCACGGCGGCACAGATCAATAAACTCAAACGGGCAATTTTGCGTATGCAACACCAGCTCGGCTTGCTGCATGTAGCGCAGCGCTTTCAGTGCGAGCAACTCAACATCCGATCCAAACTCAATCCATGTTGTACTCCATACCTTAGCACTGGGTTGAGTGAGTAAATGCCGATAAATCGACTCTAACACGTCTCGATCTTGCGTATGCTGCACTTGTGGGTCGGCAAAAAAACGCTCCCAAAACTGGCGGCGCAGATCAACGTTAGGCAGAAACTGCTTAATCGAATTACGTTTTGATGCAGCAAAATCCGCCAACAGCGCCAGATTATGCGCCAATACCGACTCTAAGGTTTGACGAATATTGCGCACCAATACTGGCGATGCACCACCGCTAGAAATAGCTAGTTGAATGCGCCCTCTTTCGATCATCGAGGGGGTAATAAAATCGCAGTAGGGTTGATCATCCACCACATTGACTAAAATCCCCTGCTGTTTGGCATCTTGATAAACTTGATGATTGAGTTGGGGATTGTCCGTGGTTGCCCAGACTTGAACATAACGGCTATCTAACCAATGGGATGAGTAAAAATGCTGGATCCAAGTACACTTACCTTGCTCAATCCACGATTGCAAAGTGGCGCTAACTTGCGGTGAAATCACCGTCACCTTGGCATCCGCTCGGAGTAACGCATCAATTTTTCGGCAAGCGACTTCTCCACCGCCCACCACCAATACCGGTTTATTGGTTAAATCCAAAAACAACGGGAAATAGCGCATAGTCCATCTTATCGGTATCCATCCTGAATTGGCCCATGCTACCAAAAATGGGGCAATAAAAGCATCCAATAACCGAAAGCAAATAAAATCTGTGCAAATTTTGCCACCAAACCAGCGAAAGCGACCAAATTTCAACCTAACAGCAGCATAAATAAATGGCACTCGATTTTCCCACCCTCACGCCATTCTGTTGCACCACTTTGTTGCCTTGTTGCACCATTTACATTTATTTAACAGTTCGCCATGCTGAGTAGCGTAACTGGGCGGGAGCGACTAACTCACTCTTTTCATGAATGGTTTGAGAAATCGGACATCCTTACCTACGCTTACTGCGAATTGATTCATTAATGTGCAAGCACGGTGGTGAGGTTTAACCAACAAATCACTTTCAACTTATAAAGCACCATCACACAACATTGTAAAACCCTGGTATCAGGTGTCACTCAGTCAACAATGGATTACCCAAAACAGAGTAAACAGGAAGGATACAAATGGCGAATAAATTCACGATTCTTGCTTCTGTCGTCACTGCCTCATCTGCGTTGCTGTCTTATTCGGCATCCGCGGCACCCAGCACGCTCGACAAAGTGTTATCTCAAGGCGTACTGACTTGTGGTGTCAGTACTGGTTTGCCCGGTTTCTCTAACCCTAATGCTAAAGGGGAATGGGAAGGGCTCGACGTGGAGTATTGCCAAGCATTGGCGGCAGCGGTGCTGGGGGATAAAACCAAAGTCAAATATGTGCCACTCACCGCCAAAGAGCGTTTCACTGCGCTGCAATCGGGCGAAATTGATGTGCTATCGCGTAACACCACTTGGACGTTACAACGTGACAGCACCCTAGGTCTTAACTTCGTTGGGGTCACTTACTACGATGGCCAAGGTTTTATGGTCAAAAAAGAGTTGGGGGTAAAAAGTGCCAAAGAATTGGATGGTGCGTCGGTTTGTGTTGAATCCGGTACCACCACCGAACTTAATCTTGCCGATTATTTCCGTAATAACGGCATGAGTTATAAACCGGTAGTGTTTGATACCGGAGCTCAAACCTCAAAAGGTTTTGATGCGGGTCGTTGTGATGTACTCACCACCGATCAGTCCGGTCTTTACGCGCTGCGCCTCAATCTAGAAAAACCCGATTCGGCAATGGTGTTACCGGAAATTATTTCCAAAGAGCCGCTTGGCCCCGTGGTGCGTCAAAATGATGATCAATGGTTCAGCGTGACCAAATGGGTGCTGTTCGCCATGATCAATGCCGAAGAATATGGCATCACCTCGAAAAACGTTGAACAAATGCTGAAATCCGACAATCCAGATGTAAAACGGATCTTAGGTTTAGATGGCCCTAAAGGTAGCGGACTAGGGATCCGTGATGACTGGGGCTATCAGATCGTAAAACAAGTCGGTAACTATGGTGAGATCTTCGAGCGTACCGTGGGTACAGGCTCACCACTTAAAATTGACCGTGGTGTCAATGCGCTGTGGAATGCGGGTGGTTTCATGTATGCCCCACCTATCCGCTAATTGATCATCATAATCTGTCACCCTCTGACCGTGCTTGTGGCTTGTGTTGCGCACAAGCACGGCCACTAACAACGCGGCACAAGGCTTGTCGCCGCACACACAAAATGGATAAGAGGTTATCGCTGTATGAAGCCTATCAATAAAGCGATGTCACACCCTTCTGACGAGCAGACTAAGCATACCCATTTCCTGTATAACCCAACTTTTCGCTCTGCTCTATTTCAATTGATCGCCGTTGGTATCGTCGCTTTTGTGCTATTCACTATCGTGAATAACGCGCTCACCAATTTGGCATCGCGCGGTATCGCGACCGGATTTGCCTTTTTAGAGCAGCCCGCGGGCTTTGGTATTAGCCAATCTCTAGTGGCGTATGATGAAACCTACAGTTATGCGCGCACATTTTTAGTTGGGCTGCTGAACACTGCGCTGGTTTCCGTGCTGGGGATTCTTTTTGCTACATTACTCGGATTTATATTAGGCATTGCCCGTTTATCTCGTCACTGGCTGATCAGCCGCTTGGCCACGGTATATATCGAGACCTTCCGCAATATTCCATTGCTGCTGCAGATCTTCTTTTGGTACTTCGTGGTGTTACGAGCCCTTCCCTCAACCAAACAAAGCATGCACTTTGGTGAATGGTTCTATCTTAATATTAAGGGACTGTATCTTGCCAAACCGGTGTTTGGCACTGGCAGCGGATGGGTAGCAATGGCGCTGATTATTGGGGGGCTCGCCTGCTGGCTATTGAGCATTTGGGCCCACAACCGTCAACGCTTGACAGGTCAGCAAACCCCAATTTATCGCTATGTTTTGTTATGCTGTATGGCATTGCCATTGATGGTGTATTGGCTGCTAGGTCAACCGATTGGGGTGGAATATCCGGTTCTACGCGGCTTTAATTTCCAAGGTGGGATCTCGGTTCTGCCGGAATTTGCGGCATTATTGGTGGCCTTAACCATCTATACCGCGTCATTTATCGCCGAGATTGTGCGCTCAGGGATCAACGCGGTCAATCACGGCCAAACTGAAGCAGCGATGTCCCTTGGCCTGCCTCGTTCGCACACCTTGAAATTGATCATTATTCCTCAAGCGCTACGCATTATTATTCCACCGCTGACCAGCCAATATCTGAATTTAACCAAAAACTCCTCTCTGGCAATGGCGATCGGTTATCCCGATTTGGTGTCCGTTTTTGCGGGAACCACCCTTAACCAAACAGGCCAAGCAATTGAGATTATTTCAATGACCATGCTGGTTTATTTGAGCCTGAGTTTAATCACCTCGGCCTTGATGAATCTGTACAACCGCAAAGTGGCTCTGGTGGAGAGATAATTATGAACAGACATCAATTTCAGCCGAACCTACCACCGCCAGTCAATCACACCGGGTTAGTCCGTTGGCTGCATAAAAACTTATTTAATGGCCCGTGGCACACGATGGCGACGTTAGTTTTAGGTTATTTCGCACTGCAAGGTATTTGGCAGCTTGTTGATTGGGCAATCATTAATGCCAATTGGCGTGGTACCACCCGTGAGGATTGCACGCTCGACGGCGCTTGTTGGGTATTTATTCGTATGCGCTGGGAGCAATTTATGTATGGCTTCTACCCAGCCAGCGAACTATGGCGACCACGACTGTTTTTCTTTACACTCGCCCTCTTAATCGCCTTACTGGCCTATGAAAAAACACCGAAAAAAGGCTGGCTCTGGCTATTTTTCGTCAATATCTATCCCTTGTTTGCCACCCTACTGCTGTATGGTGGCATGTTTGGACTCCAAGTGGTCGAAACTCACCAATGGGGCGGATTGTTAGTCACTTTAATCATCGCTTTAGTCGGCATCATTGCTTCGCTACCGATTGGCATCGTGTTGGCCTTAGGACGACGCTCTAACATGCCGATCATTCGCAGTTTGTGCACCGTATATATTGAAGTATGGCGTGGCGTTCCGCTGATCACGGTGTTGTTCATGGCCTCGGTCATGCTGCCGCTGTTTTTAGCGCAAGGCAGTGACATTGACAAACTGCTGCGTGCCTTGATTGGAGTTGCAATGTTTAGTGCTGCTTACATCGCAGAGGTGATTCGGGGCGGTCTACAAGCGATCCCTAAAGGCCAATACGAAGCGGCGGATGCACTCGGTTTGAGCTACTGGAAAAAAACCGGGCTGATCATTTTGCCGCAAGCGCTGAAAATCACCATTCCGCCGATTGTGAATACCTTTATTGGCCTATTTAAAGATACCAGTTTGGTGCTGATCATCGGCATGTTCGATGTATTAGGCATCGGCCAAGCCGCCAACACCGACCCGAATTGGCTCGGTTTTGCTACCGAAAGTTATGTTTTTGTCGCGTTAGTGTTCTGGATCTTCTGCTTTAGCATGTCGAGATATTCGATTTGGCTCGAAGGCAAACTCCATACCGGTCACAAACGATAAGTCACTTTGCAAGGAATCTAGTATGACGCAACCACTCAACGCTCCCTTGATGATCCAAATTACCGATATGAATAAGTGGTATGGCCAATTTCATGTCCTAAAAAACATTAATCTAGCCGTTAAAAAAGGTGAAAAAATCGTCATTTGTGGCCCCTCAGGCTCTGGCAAATCCACCATGATCCGCTGTATTAATCGTCTTGAAGAGCATCAAACTGGGCAAATTACCGTTGCTGGTCACCAATTAACGGCAGATTTAAAAAACATCGAATTGGTACGCCGTGAAGTGGGCATGTGTTTTCAGCACTTTAATCTGTTTCCTCATCTCACGGTTTTAGAAAATTGTACCCTCGCGCCGATTTGGGTCAAAAAAATGCCCAAGCAACAAGCGGAACAGATCGCGATGAAATACCTGACCCGGGTACGGATTCCTGAGCAAGCGGATAAATATCCGGGGCAGTTATCCGGAGGTCAGCAGCAACGGGTGGCGATTGCCCGTTCACTGTGCATGAATCCACAAATTATGCTGTTTGATGAACCAACCTCAGCGCTTGATCCAGAAATGGTACGCGAAGTGCTGGATGTGATGGTCGAACTGGCAGAAGAAGGGATGACCATGCTGTGTGTTACCCATGAAATGGGATTTGCCAAAGAAGTAGCGGATCGAGTGATTTTTATGGATGCTGGAGAGATCATTGAACAAAACCACCCACAAGCATTCTTTGCCAATCCACAATCGGAGCGTACTCAAAATTTTCTTGCTCAAATTCTGCACCATTAGCGGCCGCCATTGCCATTCAATTCACTAAAAGCCACTTAATCCCCGAAAAGCCTAGCTAGTGGCTCGGGGATTGAGCTTATGGATTTGCTCAGCATTCACCGGCCGTAAAACCCATGAAATATTGCGTTACAACTCATCATCACTTTTGTCATCAATTTTGATTATTATGAGTTCAAACAGCACAAAGGGCTTGAAATTTATAGCCGAGAGCCTCATAACTGTTGCCATGCAATCAGTACTTTTAACAGAGGAAAAGTATGAACACGCCAATATTTACCAGAACGTCCAGCTTGGAACGGACCCTTGAAACCAACAAGGTTTTGAAAAACACCTATTTCCTGCTTTCGATGACCCTTGTCACCAGCGCAATTGCTGCGATGGCGACCATGGCTATCGGCATTTCTCCTATCATCGCGTTAGTGATGCAATTAGCCGCGATTGGCATTCTGTTTTTCGTGATGCCAAAAGCGATTAATTCATCGTCAGGCGTGGTATGGACTTTTGTGTTTACCGGATTGATGGGGGCAGCCCTTGGTCCAATGCTCAATTTCTATGCGGCGATGCCAAATGGTCCGGTTGTGATTGCTCAAGCACTCGGCCTGACCGGTATGGTGTTCCTCGGTCTGTCGGCTTACACCATCACCAGCAAGAAAGATTTCTCTTTCATGCGTAATTTCTTATTCGCAGGCTTGATCATTGTGATTGTTGCTGCGCTGATCAACATTTTCGTTGGTTCAACCGTCGCTCACTTAGCGATCAGCAGCATCTCAGCGCTGGTGTTTTCTGGTTTCATTTTATTTGATACCAGCCGCATCGTGCGCGGTGAAGAGACCAACTATATTTCAGCCACTATCTCGATGTATCTGAATATTCTTAATCTGTTTACAAGCTTACTGAGCATTCTCGGTATCATGAACGACGATTAATCCAGCGTTTGAGCTCGCTCTAGGCCCGATGGAAAACCATCGGGCTTTTTTGTACTTGAGCCTTAGCCTGAGCTTCGCTACCCTAGCCCCAACTCTCCCCATCTTAGAATAGTGAATATGTTTGAATATCACGGTCACACAATTGAAACCGATGCACAAGGTTACTTACTTGATTCGACCCAATGGCAACAAGGGATGATTGCCCTACTTGCAGAGCAAGAAGGCATTGAGCTGACTGACGCGCATGTAGAAGTCGTGCTTTTTGTCCGTAATTTCTACGCTGAGTTTAAAACCTCTCCGGCGATTCGTATGTTGGTCAAAGCACTGGAAAAGCAGCACGGCCCAGAAAAAGGCAACAGTAAATATCTGTTTAAACTGTTTCCTAAAGGCCCAGCCAAACAAGCCACTAAGCTCGCGGGCTTACCTAAACCGGCTAAGTGTTTATAGCTTGATTACCACTACAAAATAGCAAAGCCAACATAGCGTTGTCGCGGCAAAGAGACCGAGCGTGTCACCTTAGTGATTCTGGCCGTTTTGGGGCCAATTTGTAACCAGGCATGCAATTGGTCCAACTCGGCTAATCCGCCGCACGCAACCACCTCCACTTCACCCGAAGGCAGATTTTTAGCATAACCAGTGAGCCCTAACTTCAAGCCCTGATGAGCGGTGTGGTAACGAAAACCGACACCTTGCACATGTCCTGCAACCATAAATTGGTGACACTGTTTATCCATTGCTTCACTCCTCGCCAACTCAGTAGCTCAGGCCGGTACTGAACCTTTAGCAGCCGATCATCCGCGGCTGCCTGTAAAGCATAGTCAAGATAGCGCTTCTCCCCCATTAAACCGGCTCAATATGATGACTGTTGCTAAAATAAATCGCACCGACCACCGAGTGAGCAAGCATACGGCTTTCCTTTGCTTTTCTGGCCCAGTTCCACGACAATAGCCGCCCTGTTTATTTCGATCTGAGTAGCGTAATGACTTCAGCAATTTATTTGGTCAAAGGCCGTGACAAATCTTTGCGCCGTAAACATCCATGGATTTTTTCTCGTGGGATCAGCAAAGTCGAAGGAAACCCAACCTTGGGTGAAACCGTCGATGTTTACTCCTTTGAAGGTAAGTGGTTAGCTAAAGCGGCCTACTCACCGCATTCGCAAATCTCGGCTCGGGTATGGAGCTTTGAACCACAACCGATCGATTGCGCCTTTTTTATTCAACGCATCCAACAGGCTCAACTGCTGCGTAGCGATATAATCCAACGTGATGGATTAACCGGTTATCGTTTAATTGCCGCCGAATCTGACGGCTTACCCGGCATCACCATCGATAAATATCAAGATTTTCTGGTCTGCCAACTGCTGAGCGCGGGTGCGGAATATCATCAGCAAACCTTAATCGAGGCCCTGCGCCACTGCTTCCCTGAATGTCATATTTATGAACGTTCCGATGTAGCAGTGCGCAAGAAAGAAGGCTTGCCAGAGCGGGTTGGCGTATTGCATGGTGAGTTACCACCAAAATCAGTCGTGATTGAAGAAAATGGTGTCAAAATCAGCGTTGATATCGTTGGTGGACATAAAACCGGTTTTTATCTGGATCAGCGTGATAGCCGTTTGCAATCGATGAAATATGTACAAGATAAAAGTGTGCTCAACTGCTTCTCGTACACCGGTGGTTTTGGCTTGTATGCGCTCAAAGGTGGAGCCAAACGCGTGATCAATGCCGATGTATCGCAACCGGCATTGGATACGGCCAAGTTCAATGCCGAATTAAACGGTTTTGATATCAGTAAAAAGCGCGCGGTATTCTTAAATGCCGATGTGTTTAAATTGCTACGCGAATACCGCGATCAAGGCACTCGTTTTGATGTAGTGATCATGGACCCGCCTAAATTTGCTGAGTCAAAAGCGCAGCTTGATGGTGCCTGCCGTGGCTACAAAGACATCAATATGCTCGCGATGCAGATTTTAAATCCGGGTGGCACTTTACTCACCTACTCTTGCTCTGGCCTTATGGATCAAGTGCTGTTTCAAAAAATCATTGCTGATGCCGCTCTCGATGCTGGGCGTGATGTCAAATTTGTGGAGCGCTTTGAGCAAGCCGCCGATCACCCAACCGATACCGCTTATCCGGAAGGTTTTTATCTCAAAGGCTTTGCTTGCAAAGTGTTATAACTGGCGAATAAGCCGCTGTTTGGTTGCAGAATCCAGAGCGGCCATCAAAAAACGATCTCAATTGAGATCGTTTTTACTCAGCCAATTATTTTCGACCTTAGTTACATAAAAATCGAAGTACCCCTATCACCCACCTGGCCTCAACACTCTTCAAGCACGTCTTTTTCACCCTTTATTGATTTAACGCATCGCCTAATGCTGTAATTACAGGCATGGTGACGGCTTCTATTTTTTTAGAGGTATTCCTATGAGCCTGATTAATACCCAACGTTTGGTTGACCACTTTCTACAACTCATTCAAATTGACAGTGAAACTGGCAATGAAAAGCAAATTGCTGAAACACTGGCAGAGCAATTAGGTGAGCTTGGTTTTACGGTGCACAAACTGCCGGTTCCTGCGGACGTCTCCAATGGTTTTAACCTGTATGCACGCCTCGATGGCACTCTTAATGATAGCATTCTGTTTAGCTGCCATATGGATACCGTCGCACCGGGCAATGGTATTGAACCCATCATCGAAGATGGCATTATTCGCTCTAAAGGCAATACAATTTTAGGTGGCGATGACAAATCAGGAATTGCCGCTATCTTAGAAGCGGTACGCGGATTAAAAGAACGTCAACAAGCGCATAAAACGATTGAAATCGCGTTTACTGTGCATGAAGAAGGCGGTTTAAAAGGTTCTGAACATTTTGATATGAGCCAAGTTCAAGCCCAAACCGCTATCGTATTAGATACCGGTGGCCCAATTGGTACTATCGTACGTGCCGCACCAGGTCAACAAACGATTACCACCGTGATCAAAGGTAAACCGGCTCATGCAGGCCTAGTTCCGGAAGATGGGATCAGCGCGATAGCTGTGGCCGCCGATGCGATCACACAGATGAAACTGCTACGCATTGATCAAGAAACCACCGCCAATATTGGTATTGTGCAGGGTGGTCAAGCGACCAATATTGTGATGCCTGAGTTGAAAATTGTTGCAGAAGCTCGTTCATTGAATGACGAGAAATTGGAAGCGCAAGTGCAGCACATGATTGAAACTTTCGAGCGCACGGCACAAAAACATGGCGCTCAAGTCGAGATCACCTCAACCCGTGCTTATAACGCGTTTAAGTTGGCAGACGATCATCCGCATATTCAAGCGATCAAAGCCAGTTTTAACGCGATTGGTATTGAGCCACAAACCAAGCTCAGTGGTGGCGGTAGCGATGCCAATAACTTTAATGCCAAAGGCTTAACCACGGTTAACCTCTCAACTGGCATGGCGAAAGTGCATACCACCGAGGAATATATCGCAATTACCGATATGGTCAAAATTGCCGAATTTGTTTGTGCTTACACCACAGCTTAAATCCATTTCGGCCCACAAAAAACCGGAACATCAACGGTTCCGGTTTTTTGTATTTGCTGATGTGGATTAATTCGATGTATCCGTTACTAAGTCGGACTTGCTGCGTAAACGTAGTAAACCCACAAACAGCAAGATCAACAGTGGATAGCGTAAAGTCGCACCAATCAAAGTATACAATCCACTATAGCTAAATGGCTCAATCGCCGATGAAATTCCCTGATTGACCACCAGTAAGCTCACTATCATCAGCAGAGCATCGCGCAGTGAAAGCATGCTTGGCGCCGGTTTAAGCCAAGTGACCACACCTGAAATCGTGACTAATACCGCCAGCCACTGAGTAAAAATCGGCTGTGGCCAAATAACCAGTAATATTGCACAACCGAGCGCCAACCCCCACCAAATCGGCTGGGTGCTTAATAACGCCCGAACATTCACCTCAGGTTTGAGATCAAGCCGGATAATATGCCAAGCAACTAAACCACCAAACAGCGCACCGATGGCGATATCACTGACAAAAGCGCTAGCCGAATAAAAAGAGGCCAATGCTAGCCAAGCAAAAATAACGCCCCATAGGCGCATCACCCAACGTAAAGTCAACTCTTCTCGTGCATGCCACAGCAGCACACCAAAACAACTCCATAGTGCAATCGGTAAGTTTGGGAAAGAAAAACCGTGACTAGGAAATAATGCCAATCCCGGCTGATAAACGTGCGGTTTTACTAAGGCAAAGCCTTGCTGAGCGACTAAGCAAAGTAGCGAGGTCACGCTCATCGCAAATAAGATTTTGTAGCAATATGCTTTACCTAGTTGCCAATACACTAATGGCAATAGTACTAGGCTAATCACTGGCAGGCTAAAAAGCATACCGGTTAAGATTAGATTGGATAACCACGGCATAGAATTTTGCAGCCAAGACAGCGCATGTTGTAGATGGTTGAGCCACTCCAGTTCCACTTGCTGAAAGCGTGGTGCAGCCCGACTCAGTTCAACCACATAATCGACCGCTTGATCTTCGGCTTGTTTAGCTAAATCGACAATCGCTGCCCATTGTTGGGTATAGCGATACTGCTCGGGTTTGATATGACGAGGATTGATCAACATCGCCGATACGGTTTCTACACCATAATCCGGGGCAAACCAGATTGGCAGCTCATTACCACCTAAAGCATTTTGATAAGAATAAGCAATGATCTGCGATTCACTGACACACTCATACACTAATGCCGTAGCAGTCTGCCCCAATAAACGTTCAACAGAAACAACCATGCCTGTTTCTTGCCAAGTTTCCCGTTGCGCCGCCATCGGAGGTGTTTCTCCGGCTTCAATTGTGCCACCAGGCAATGACAGTTTTCCGGTCAAAACTTCTTTGGTTAACACCAATTTATTATCCGCTCGGATCAGACACAGTGCGCCACGATAAGCGGCACTATCCCCTTGATTCGCTTGTACAAAATCAGGTGATCCAATACTCAAAAAAACCATTAACACCAGCAAAAGTACGCGAACATGTGCCAACAAGGTACGATTTCCTTTTAAAAAATGAACTGACTTAAACCAGCGGCTTACGCAACCAATGAATATGCTGAACAAATCCAGCGCCCTGATAAAAATCTTGTGCGCCACGGTTAAAATCCCACACTTCAACAAACATCTGTTTGACGCCGTAATCTTTGAAAACATGCTCTAATTTATGGCATAACTGACTGGCAATCCCTTGGCCACGAAATGCTGGAACCACATAAAGTTCATCAACACTGCCCATCGACACTGGCTGGCTGACGGTTGAAATTAGTTCACAAAAGTGTCCCGAAATAAAACCAACCAATTGCCCTGCATGCTTAGCCACATATACCAAACACTGAGGATCATCCAAATACCGAGCAATACTCTTTTCTTGTTCAATCTCGTGGGCGGTTTTGAAATGTTCAGGACTCTGCTGATGGTGCTCATCATGCAATTCAAACATGAATTGATTGAGTTGCTCTAAATCGGCACTGCTCGCCGCCGAGAGTGATAGCTGGGTCATGGTGTGATTTTCATCAATTTATTGTGGAACGAAATTGTATAGGAAGACCTAATAAAAATCAGCTCAGTGAATAATGATTTACTGCTATCCGCCTGTTATCCGCGTTGCATAAATGAGACAGACATCAAAAAATATTGATCTCCGCGAAATACACAAGCCAGGTTTAAGCTCGATCGGCGCATAGCTTATTGATTGAGATTGAAATTTAACCACTCGATAAATAGATTACCATCGTGATGGTTGACGTGATGGCGTAACAAATAATGGCGAGTTTCACAAGCGATGCGCCACTCTCCCACCAACACTAATTCACCTCGATCTAGAAGCTGTTGCACTAAAATGTCTTTGACTAATAAGATACCTAATCCAAATGTGGCCGCTTCGATGGCGAGTAATGAGTGATCAAACTGCATGATTGGCTTACTCACGGACTGATCATAGCCCAAACTGGCCAACCAATATTTCCAATTTTCTCGATAGCCAGAGGTTGCCAATTTCGCCGCTTGTGCCAAATCGGCCAAATCATCAATCGGGTGCTGCTGTAAATAATCCGGGGCGGCAACCACAATCCAATGCTCATCAATTAAGCATATGGCCTCCGTTTGCTCAATCGGTAACGTACCATTAATGATCTCAATATCGGCACGCTGATTAGAATTGGGGTAAGGGTTAGAGGTAGTGGAAATCTTCAGTTCAATTTGTGGATTTTGTTGTCGAAACTCGGCTAAACGAGGGATCAACCACTGATGACAAAAACTCTGGGCAATGTGCAGGGTCAATAAACGGCGGCGCTTGCGTTCAAATAGCTGCTCGGTTCCAACCGAAAGGGAATCAAATACCTGAGTCAGTAACGGTAAGTAATATTCAGCTTCCTCCGTCAGCACTAATTTAGAGCCACTGCGTTCAAACAAGGTGGCATTAAGATAAAGTTCTAACTGTTTAACCTGCTGACTGACTGCGGCGCGCGTCACGTTGAGCTCAGCCGCCGCATTGGTCAGGCTTTTGAGTCGAGCGGCAGATTCAAAAGCCTTAAGCGCATTAAGTGGCGGCAAAAAACGTTGCCAGTGTTGGTCAAAAGCGCGAGGCGACATAAATAAACGATGTAATAAAACCAACGCTGATAGTGCCAAGCAAATATGACAATCCGATTACACTACTTTATCTGCCTTACCGGCTGCTCCTGCCAATTTGGCTAGCCATTTATCCCAAATCATCGGCTTGCGTTCTTGATCTTCAGCCTCTTCTTTGCGGCGCACCGCATTTCTGACCAACATCGCCCCTAACCAACGGATGGGCTCTGGTGGAAAGTGTCCTAGCGGGCCTTGTGCTAAACCGCATTGCGACCAAATATCTTGCCGTTCAAGCACCAGTGAGGTCAGAATTTTTGCGCCAATCCGAGTTTGTGCCACACCATTACCTGAGTAACCAAAACCGTACACAATGTTTTTCTGCTGATCCAAATGGCCAAAAAATGGCAAACCGGTCACTGAGCGATCCGATGCCCCAGTCCAATGGTAAGCAAACTGACTCTGATTAAGATCTGGAAATAGCTTTTGGAATGAAGCCGACAGCAATTCAACATAATTACTCGGTTTATTAAACATAGGATCGACGCGATTCGCGTACGAAAAATGGTTGCCCCCTTTGCCGAGCATCAAACGTCCATCCACGGTATCGCGGTAATAATGCACAAAGATACGTGAATCAATCACCGTGGCTCCCGATCTTAGCCCATTGCTGGCTAACTGTTGCGGGATAGGATCCGTTATCAACATATCGGAAGAAACCACCACCACACTGCGTTTAAATTGCGTAAAATGTTCCACCATCCAAGCATTGAGCCCCAGTACCACTTTCTGCGCTGAGATTTTGCCGTTGGGAGTGTGAATAACCGCAGGCGTGCCAAAATCTAACTGCTGCATTGGCGTGTTTTCATAAATGTGCACCCCCAACTGCAGCGCCACTTTGCGTAGTTCTCTAACCAGTAATGCAGGCTGTACACTGCCAGCAGCCGGTGAATAATACCCTTCCAGATGTTGCTGAGAGCCAGAGACTGCCGATAATTCCGACTTAGTACAAGGTTGCCAACTGTTACAACCGAGCTGGGTTAGTTGCTCAACAATTGGCGCCATTTGCCCTTGTTGTGCTGAATTGGTCGCCGTGTAATAAGTGCCATGACGCTTTAATTGCGCTTTAAGTTGATGGTCGAGGCAAAATTGTTCTATTTCATAGACCGCATTTTCTGACTCAGCCACCAACCATTTGGCTTGTTGCTCACCAAACAAGCGCTTGAGAGTGGGATACTTGGTTGACCACGTCAGCAAACAGCCGCCATTGGATCCCGAAGCCCCACTTCCACACAACCCTTTATCAATTAAAACAATCTGTAAATTCGGCTGCTGTTGCTTCAGCATAATCGCCGTCCATAGCCCGGTATAGCCACCGCCGACAATAGCAACATCTGCGCTGATATCTTGCGTAAGTGATTGAGTATCGAGCGGCTGTTCGATTTCAAGGGCTTGTTTAAACCAGTAAGAGAGATGAGGTGACATCGGCATTTCCTTTCAATAATCGCTAAAGAAAATGTAACGCGCTAACCGCTTATCACACAGCAACGATTTCTTGCGCTACGCGTAAGCTTTACTAACGATCATCCTAGCTCATTCACTCTTGGATCAATTTCAATGTTGTCACTAAGTCACTTCAATTGATCATTTATACTCAAACAACTTGGAGTTGCAGGTAGGTGGCAAGTAAGTGAGTCCCCATGAGCATAGACAAACTATGTGATTGGGGTGAATGAACCTAGCCAACACCACTGCAGCTTCCAGTAGGAAGGGTATATTGAGTCTAATTGAAAGTAGAAGTTGAGCGGACAGCAGAAAAAATTAAGGCAGGATCACTCCTGCCTTAATTTGTACTCGAGTAATAAGATCAGAGTGTTAAAGGTCGACAAGCTTGCTCACTGGGAGCTAGATAAGGCGATAAAATCGGTGCCATTCCTTTCAATACTTGAACTGGCAGGGCTGAAGTAAAAGTAAATTTCTCTGAGTTACTGCCAGCAACATAAGCGGTTAAAGTACCAAAATGGCGATCGCCAAGATAAAACACAAAGGTTGCGGTACGGTTGCGTGCTTGTGACTGCACCACATTGCCAGCCCGATCCACAGTTTGAATTCGGTTATCGCCAGTGCCGGTTTTGCCACCCATCACTACCGGGGTTCCATCGGGCAATTTAAACACCCCTGAAATACGCCGAGCCGTTCCGGTATCCACCACTTGTGACAGTGCGCCACGTAACGTTCTGGCGACTTCGACCGGCAACACACGCACCCCTTGAGTTTCCACTGGTGAAAATTCGGTTTCAAACGGAGTATCCTGCGCAAAATGTAGATGGTTAATCCGCTGAGTAGGCACTCGTACACCATCGTTTAAAATAATCCCCATCAGCTCTGATAACGCTGCAGGCCTATCGCCTGAGCTGCCAAGCGCGGTCGCAAGCGACGGCACCAAGTGATCAAACGGATAACCTAAACGTTGCCAACTTTGGTGAATATCTAAGAAGGCTTCAACTTCGAGCATAGTACGCACTCGACTATCGCGTGCATTACGATGGCGAGTTTTAAATAACCAGCTATACACTTCTTGCCGTTTATCGCTGCTTGCCGCCACTACATCATTAAACGTTGCTTGCGAATTTTCATTCAAATAGCCAAGCAACCAAAGCTCTAACGGGTGTACCCGGGCAATATAGCCTTGATCTGGCAGTGAATATTTATCTCGCCCATATTTGTTATACAGTTTTTCCAACTGTTTATCGGTCAGTTTACTACGTGCTGCGGTCGGTAATGTCTTATCCATAAACAGGATAAATTCACTGAGTGAAGCTTCCATCAGCAAGTAACGGTGTACCGCAGCTAAGCGATCTGCACTGGGTTTTAGCCCCTCCAACAGGGTCACCATTCGCTCATCGACGGTCTTATCTTTATATTTACGCCAGAAGCGCTGTAAATAGATCCGCCCCTCTTTATCGGCAAATTGACGCAGATACTCTTTACGTCGTGGATCACTATCATCCTTCAATAACTGAGCACGATAGCCTTCACTGTAGAGCGTATAACGCTCGATATCTTTCATCAGACGTACAAAAGGTAAGTTGATCGACTCGCGCAAGGCATCACGCAAGGTTGGAATTCGATCATTATCTTCTTTACGAAAATTATTGAAGGTGTGAGTACCGCCACCGGTAAAAAATCGTTCATGAGGACTGGCGGAATATTTTCGATCCAGCGCCGCTTCCAGCATAGTCGAAAGATCTCGTTTTTGGCTGGTTAATAACCACTGTAAAGACCATACACTTAATGTGTCCTGAGCATCGACTAACTGACGGCGTAGCTCACTGACCGATAAATCACGATATTTGCTGTGTAATTTGGCCATTATCTCCAGATAAGTGGTCAAGACACGCAGTTTAGCGGTAGAGCCAAGCTCTAACTTACTGCCTTCGTTCAGATCAAACGGTTGATTGGTATTGTCGGTTTGCACACGAACTTTAAACCCGTCATCGGTACGCTCAAACAGGGTAAAACTGTAACGTACATCGGCGGTTTTTTCTGCCGCTAGGAGCCGATAACCAATGATGCCCACTTCATTGGCAAACCCAGGATTGGCCAATTGTTGCAAGTAGTGGGTGACTGAATTTTGTAATTCAAAATTGAGTGTGGTCGAAGCACGCAGATCCATGCGGTCTAGATCATACAGACTGACACCAAACTGACGGCTTAGATGAGTTCGTGCCGCTAACAACCCCTTGTTGGTATTGACTCGAGTCACCACTGGCTGACGTGCAAAATCGCGAAATTCTAGCTTAGCGGCTAAGGCAGCATCCAGTAATGGCTGGGAAATCATCTGTTCACGATAAAACAGTCGTAAGTGACGGTTAGTTAACTCTTGCAAATCGTCACGCCCCTGCATGGCAAGGTAGTAAGAGGGTCGACGGTGAGCAATCATCAGTGCCACTACTTGACGTAGTGCCAAGCCTTGCTCAGCCAGTTCATTTGAGTGGTTAATTTGTGGATCGAGTAATTGGTTGACACGTTGCGGATCGGCAGCAAACCAAACCCATAAACCATCCCCTAAACCATGCACCTCTCCATAGCCTGGGGCTGCCGATAAGGGAACCGAGTTCAAATAAGCCCAAACCACTAATTGACGCGCTTCTAGGGTATCGGGGCCTAACCGATAAGCGCGGACACTCGCCGATACCATCTGACGAATTTTTTCTTGTGGGCTGTAGGTCAAACCGTCTTGTGAGTGACGATATTTCTCAACTTGGGTCGCAAGTGTACTACCCCCTGCCGCTTGTGCATCTAAATCCAAGACTTTACCAACTTGGGTCAAGGCCGCTTTAAAAAAGCGTGGCCAATCAACCGCGGGGTTAACCAATGGATTTTTCTCACTCAGCAAATCGCGGTTTTCAATAAACAGCAAGGACTGCACGACTAAATCAGGGATCGCACTAAACTCGGCATAGTGATGACCTGGATAACGAAATTGATAAACCGTTTCTGATCGACAATCGCTCAGGGTTAAACCTGCCTGCACTTTTTCGGTATAAGGCACAAATAAGCCATATTGAGCATAACGTACCAATTCATCAGAAAAACGAACTTGCTGCTTAACCTCAAACCCACGGGCGAGTAAGCGCTGTTGAATGGTGGGTAACGCCACATAGCCTAAGCGTTGATCAAATGGTCCATAGCTGGGAAAAGTAATTTTATCGCTTACGCCTGGTTCCAATTGATAAGTCATACTAGCCGCGTAGCGACTGATTTCACGGGACTGTATGCTTGAGGTTTCCATTTCATGGTATAACGCTGCGCCACCGGCAGTACTGAGGATCAGCAGCGTAAATAGCCAGAATCGTGATTTGGGTTTTGCGCGTCGACGCTTATTTAATATGCGCCGAGGAATCGAGTCAGATGCCACTTAAATTAAATCCATTTAATCACTGAGAATGCCACTACAAAGAAAAGTCATTGATAGTGAATCACGTCAAGGTGTAGGAAGGTGACTGAATTTGACTAACAGCCTATTGGCTTACCGAATCAAAATTGTCCCTACCATTTGCTGAAAACAATACCGTTAACAATCATCGGTATTTTCAAGACTCGCTACCCTGTATATAACTTAACTATCATTACATGACGATCATGATGTTAACAGATTTTAACAAGGAAAATATCTTTTCCAGTACGATTTTGTCACATTTTAGATAACAACCATGTAGTTATTGTGTTTTACATCGTAAAATGCCCAACGCTATCCCTTTCGTTGAGCATTAAACTTAGCCATGCAATCGCGACAGTACCACGGCTGAATCAAGCTCAGGTTGCCACTCGGTATAATCTAATCGCTGATCAAACACATAATGAGTCACTAAACTACGTACACTCGCCGCTAACGTTTGTGCATGCCACGGCTTTTCAAAATAGTGGTGGATACCCGCCGTATTAATCGCATTAATCGTATCACTGTGTGTCGCTTGCCCAGTCAGTAGCACTTTTTTCGTGTGTGCAAAGCGCGGATCGGCGCTAATTTCACTCAATAGTTCTACCCCACTTTTGCCCGGCATAACGTGATCGGAAATCACCACAGCAATTTTTTCACCTTGCGCATCAAGATCATCGATTAACGCCAAAGCTTCTGCGGCCGATTCACAATCTTCAATATTCAACCAACGGCTCAACGGCTCTAAATCTTGTAACACCGCACTCAGTACTTCGCGTTGATCATCGACGCAAATAATATTCAGCTTATCCATGGTATCCCTCAATTGGTAATTTGATCCTAAAAATGGTTTGCTCATGATCGCTTTTCACCGCCACCGTACCGCCATAGCTGGAGACGATGCGTTTCACAATCGCCAACCCAAGCCCTAATCCAAAAGATAAGCCCTCTTTCTTGGTGGTAAAACTCGGCTCAAATATTTTTCGGCGGGTCGCCTCATCAATTTCCGGACCATTGTTGGTCACGGTGATGTACAACTTATGGCGACTACAATGAGTTTGAATATCAATGTTGGGATCACACGTTTGGGCCATCGCATCACACGCATTTTTGATTAAATTGATCCACACTTGCACCCATTCCGTCGGCGAACCTTTGATGAGCGGTAATCTTCCCGGCCGTATACGTACTGAAACGCGCCGTAAATCACTTTGCAGCAAAGCCAAGGCACGATTAATTGTGCTGTTTAAATCTACGTCTTCATCTAAACGAATATCGGTACGTCCGAGCTGCTTAATCGATTGGACAATCCCTACTGAATGTTTAGCTGCCAATCTTAAATCATGCAAATCTCGCCCCATCTGCCAATAACGAATCGCCAAATGCGGATTTTTCAGCCAATGTGCAGAGAGTTGATTGGCGGGAACCGCCCTAGCTAATTCACGTGCAGTCGTTTTAGGTAATTGATATTGCTGCTCTAACTGTGCACCACGTTCGCGCGCTTCGCTCGATGAGACTTTTTGCCCATACAACAAGCCAAAATCAAAAAATTGGCTGGCTTCTGGGTGCACTTGTTGCAACAGCTCCATAAATAACGTTTCTAAACGTTCGGTTTTACTGCTGACCACGCCGATCGCGTTATTTAGCTCATGGGCAATACCCGCGGCAAGTTGTCCTAATGTGGTCATCTGCTCTGCGGAATGCAATCGTTCTAGCGCCCGCTCTTTGGCTAACGCCTCTTGAGTGGCTCGCCGCTGACGCTGAGATAATTCAGCCACAATCACTGGCATAAACTGACTGCTCAGCGAACCGTATTTGTCGATTTCTTGCACTGGGGTATCGCGATCAATCCATGCCAGCTCAACTTCACTATCGGCAATCACCGTCGAAGAGGCCGTCCATGAACCAGAGAAGAAACTATGCACCCCAATAAATGCACCGCTAGTGGCAGAAAATACCTTGGTGCGCCGTTCACCTTTTTCCGCAAAGTAGCCTGCCACATGACCGCTGCGTAAATAGTACAGTCGATCGTTATAGCCATTCTGAGCCAGCAAAATGGAGCCCGCAGGCAAGCGAATGCAACGCTCTGGATGATTAAAATAACGGGTAATAACCGCGCTAAGATTGGCCATTCGCTTTCCTTAATGGCCGACCATATTCAGGATCCACACCATCACAAAACTCATCAACACCCCGATCACACCTAAAATAACCCCCACTTTTGCCATTTGCTGACTTTGCACATTACCAGTGGCATGGGCCAGGGCATTAGGTGGGGTACTGATCGGCAATGACATTCCCAGCGATGCCGCAAAGGTGACCACCAAAATCAAGGTCACTTCCCCACCTAACGGCGTGAGTGAGGTCATTGAGGCGCCTAATGCCGCCATAATTGGCATCAATAAGTTCGCGGTAGCAGTATGGGACATAAAATTAGCCATTAATAAACAGAGTAGCGATGCGGCCAAAATCACGATGTAAGGCGAATAGTGATCAAATGGAATACTTTGTACGACCAACTCAGCCAGTCCGGTTTTATCGAGTGCTAACCCTAATGCGATACCACCAGAAACCAACCACAGCACATCCCAAGAGATCATTTTCAAATCTTCTTTACCGATGATCCCAGTGACCGAAAAGACCGCGACTGGAATTAATGCCACCGAGTAAGAATTCATGCCATGCAGTGAGCCCAGCATCCACAAAATAATCGTCGCCGTAAACGTGATGTAGACAATAATGGCTTTCGGAGTTTTCAAAAACTTGCCTTTGATGGTCAACTCAATGGTTTTCTGCTCAGCTCGGTACAACGCATCCAGCAAAAACCAAGCTATCGCCATTAAAATCACCACAAAAGGAATACCAAATGCCATCCATTCCGCAAAGGTAATTAAGTTATCTCCAACCAAGTATTTTAAGGCGATGGCATTGGGTGGAGTGCCGATCGGAGTACCAATCCCACCGATATTAGCCGCGACCGGAATACACAGTGCAAAAGCGACTCGGCCGGGATCTTTGGGACCAAATAGCGCAATCACTGGCGTTAAAATCGACAGCATCATTGCCGTCGTAGCGGTATTGGACATAAACATCGAAAACACCGCCGTGATCAACATTAACCCTAACATCACATATTTAGGATTATGGCCAAACGGCTTGAGCAATACGCGAGCTAAGTTGACATCCAAACGGTATTTGGTTGCCGCCATTGCCAAGAAAAAACCACCTAAAAACAGCATGATGATTGGATTAGCGAACGTCGCCATAATTTCCGTCGATGTAAGTAACACACCAAATTCGGGCATACCTTCATCAAGCCGAAACAGAATCAAGCCTTTATCCGATAACATCAGCACTTCGAGCACAATGATCACCACCGAAGTAGAGTAAATCGGGATCGGCTCAAATACCCACAACAGTGCCGCTAATAAGAAAATCGCGATGACCCGCTGTTGAATTACCGTTAATCCATCAAACGGAAACGCCGTGGTTGGCAGCATCAGCACCAGTAATGGGATCAGCAACGGAATAATATATTTAAGATAAGGGCGTATCATGTTCACTCTTCCTGAGATTTGATTGGATATTGACGAATAGAAGGCACGCGTTCACAGCGGCAAAGGTCATTATTGATAGGTGAAAAAGAAATGTTTGGTGTTAGATCAATGATTAAAGTTTCTAAGCTGAGCAATACCTAAAAGTGAGCTTCAGTTAACAAAATCACTCTGTATTAAAAAGCGGCCATTTCAGCTCGTGAGCAGCAATCGGCATGCAACGCTTGCGAGTGGCTATCTCCTATCCTTTTTTTACGGCATAATCAGCGCGCACTTTCTGCTGAGTTTTTCACTATTTATGCCAACGATAAAATCCCCACTGTTGATCGCGATGCTGAGCTTGTTTGCCGCCATGATCACCATTCAATCTGGCGCCTCGATTGCCAAACAGTTATTTCCACTGGTCGGCCCTGGGGGCACAGTGGCGCTACGGATTAGTTTATCCGCTTTAATTTTACTGCTGATTTTCCGCCCTTGGCGCGCACGCTTAAGCTTACCACAGTGGCGATCAATGCTGATTTACGGTGCCAGTTTAGGTGGGATGCAACTGAGCTTTTATTTCGCGATTGAGCGTATTCCACTCGGGATTGGGGTCGCTTTAGAGTTTTCGGGGCCATTACTGCTTGCCCTGCTCTCTTCAAAACGTAAAAAAGATCTGATTTGGGTCGCCTGTGCCATTCTCGGGATTGTCTGTTTACTGCCTGATATGAATGGGGTTGACGCATTAGATCCGATTGGCGTACTGCTGGCATTGACCGCAGGAACTTGCTGGGCAGGCTATATTTGGTTTGGGCAACGTGCTGGTAGCGTCGCTTCCGGTGGAGTAACAGTTGCGATTGGCATGCTCGTAGCGGCAGTGATCTATCTGCCGATTGCCACCCAGCTCGCCACGGCATCGATTTTTAACTGGTCAATTCTACCGATGGCACTGTTAGTTGCCGTAATGTCGAGCGCAGTGCCCTACAGTTTAGAAATGATCGCACTCAGTCGCCTGTCAACTCAGCACTTCAGTGTGTTAATGAGCTTAGAGCCGGCGATTGCCGCGATCGCAGGGCTAGCCATTTTAGGTGAAAGCTTGCAATGGAGTCAGTGGTTGGCGATTTTTATGATCATCACCGCATCGATGGGCTCGACGCTTTCGGCAGCGACTAACGCAAAGGCGGCAGCCAACCTCAATCAGCACTAACACGAGCTGATGGTACACAGATTACCGATACGTTTTTACAACGAAAAATCCGGCCTAAGCCGGATTTTTTATGGGCGCAGTCCGAATTTCGCTTTCCCTTCACTGCTAAACCACAGAACTTCTTTACGGCGACGACCAAGCAACAGTGGACCATCATCATAAAATAAAAAGTTTTTCCAATGGCGTTTAAATACCGACCATTTGGTCTCGACTATGTTGTATTTTTCGTAGCAGAAATACACCGTGACATCATCTTGCCAAGCGAGATGTTCTGCGAGCGCCTGTGGTAACTGTGGCTCATCACTTTCCCACTCTGCCATCCAACTGGTTTCACCACTCCAACACTCCGCTTTACGCGGCCAATCTTGTGAACTAAAACGCTCTGCATCAGGACTCATCTCACTGATGTTTTCTTTCCAAAACTGCGCGGCACGCAGTGGCTCCATCGGCTTGAGCTGCGCAAGATCTTCCGCAGGCAGCGGCATCGAGGCATGAGTAAAAATCCATTTTCTTTGGTACTGTTCCAAAGGCAAATAAGACATTGAATTTCCTTAAATATTCAGCAAGCCACGCTGGCTTACTGGTCAATAATTGGTGAGAAAGATAAGCCGATTATGCTTGCCAATTAGGGTTGATCAGTGACATCAGATTATGATCTTGCCACTGGCCGTTAATCAGTAAGTAATCTTTAGCGTGCCCTTCTGGCATAAAACCCACTCGTTGTAACACCTGTTCACTGCGCTGATTGTGTGGCATATACGCGGCCATTATGCGGTGTAAATTATGTTGTTCAAACATCGCTTGGCAAGCCATGCTTAATGCGCGCGTCATAATGCCTTTACCTTGCGCATCATACGCTAATGAGTAACCCACATGGCAGGCGTGGAATGGAAAGCGGATCAGGTTATTAAATGAGATAGTGCCTAGCATCACATCACGCTTGGCATCAAAAATCAGCAGATAGTAAGCCAGTTTCATTTTATGCAATTCATGCAGTTTCAGCAGACGCTGTAACCAACCGGCAACCGTAAAAAATTCAGGGTCACGCTGTGGCTCCCACTTCATTAAGTGCAGGCGATTAGCCACAAAATAGTCGCATACTCGTCTCGCATCGGCAATCTGCGCGCAGCGCACAACGATTTCGCCATCGGTTTGGTAAAAATCCGCGTCTAGCGGATAACCGCTAGCGTCAGTTTGATCGCGAGTACTGGTGTGGTTCATCAGCGCTTCCTGATCCCATAATCTCTCAATTTATTGGCAATCGAAGTGTGCGACACATTGAGTCGTTTGGCCAATTTACGGCTAGAAGGGAAAGCTTGGAACAGACGATCCAACACCTGCGATTCGTATTCCTTCATGATGTCATCGAGCGAGCCATCAAGGTTAAGGCTGGACGCGGCGCTTACCGTATCGATTTGCGGCAAGTGGAACGGCTCAATGCCGAGCACTTCCCCCTCAATTTCAGTTAAGGCACGCAGCACCATATTATCCAATTGGCGCATATTGCCCGGCCACGGATATTGGCTCAGTTTATCCAACAGATCGGTGCTCAATGTCGGCTTCAGCATGCCAAGTTTCGCACAATGCTTAGTGATAAAGAGCTCCAGCAGCGACTGTACATCACTTGGTCGTTCACGCAGCGCGGGTATTCGTAGCGTCAAGACATTGAGCCGATAAAACAAATCGGCGCGGAAATGGCCAGATTCGGCTAAATCCGCTAAATGATAACGTGTGGCAGCGATCACTCGTACATCGACATGCATTTCGTGCTCTTCACCAACTCGGCGGAAGGTCCCATCTTGCAAAAAGCGCAGGAGCTTAATTTGTAAATGTGGACTCATTTCACCGATTTCATCGAGAAATACTGTGCCACCATTGGCTTGTTCAAAGATGCCTTTATGGCCTTGCTGATGATTAAACGATCCCGGCGCATGACCAAACAGTTCGGTTTCAGCGACATCATCGGGCATTGAAGCACAGCTCAATACCAAAAACGGCGCATTAGCACGAGCCGAGCGGTTATGGCACGCTTTCGCCAGCATCTCTTTGCCAGTGCCGGTTTCGCCCTCAATCAGCAACGGCTCATCGAGCATCGCCAATTTCTTGGCTTGACTGATCAAACTTTTATGTCGATTGGAAACACCGACAAAATGCTCAAAGCCTAAGTGATTTTGCAGCGAAAGAGTGCTCGTAGTAGGCAAGCCAGCCGTGGCAGAGCGTAATATCATCATCGCACTGGCTAAAGTGGATTGTTTGGAATCGCCACAAATGTAGACCGGCATGATCTCCATAATATAGTCGAGCCCCTCGATCACCACTTCTTCACGCAGGCGAGCCTTACTGCCTTCAAACCAGCGCACAAAGTTAAACGCGGGGGTCAATGCCGATATGTGCTGACCAAGCATACTGGCCTCTTCACGATTAAAGAGTTCGGCAGCAGCATGGTTAGCCATATCCACCGCCCCTTTAAGATTGATCGCCAACACAGCATCGGGCAGGTTGTTGAGCAGTGAGATCAACTCCGTATTGTGCCGTTCAATCGGCATAAACTGAATTTTCCGGACATCTTTCACTCCCGGAATACGGCGAATTTCAGCCATTAGTTCGCTAAAGCTTTCAAAATCAAGGTCAGGACAATTGAGGTAAATAATCCCGATCACATCAATTTCAATTCCGCGGAGATCGATACTCTTAGAGGCCAAAATATCTAATAACTCGCGGGTTAGACCAAGGCGGTCTTCACATAGGACTTCAAGGCGCACGGTGCTAGGATCCTGTTTGAAGTGTCACGAAAAGTTGACAGTAGTGTCGCCTAAGGCTGCTGAGGCGTCAAGCAATCCCTGCCAACTGAGTGTAGATTAAACACGCGCGGTCTATTTAGTGATCAATGCGGCGACTTTACTGATCACTTGTTTGCGCACCGCGCTCAATTTAAGCTGTCGTTCTGCATGCCAAGGCAGTGGACGCAGTAAACCCACGGCTTTAATCCCCAAACGTGCGGTCAAAATACCCACCCCAACCCCTTGTCCAGCGCGCACAGAAACCCGTTTCGCCACATCCATTGAAAACAGCTCAATACTGGCTTCAACCGCCAGCTCACTCGCTCCGGCTAAGGCCATGTTGAGCAACACCGCTTTAAACAGTTTGATCCGCGACCAATAACCCAGCTCCACCCCATAGATGTGTGCTAATTGATCAATCATTGAAAAATTACGCCAAGCCACTAACAGCATATCCGCGATCGCCAACGGGCTAATCGCCACTAATGCTGCCGCTTCCGTAGCATAACGAGTAACAATTTGACTGGCTTGTTGATCTTGTTCTGCCACCACCAAAGCATCATATAAATCGATGATCTCTGCATCACTGTGGCTACTGTGGAGCGAGTTTTGCCAAGCCAGATAACCGGACTGATTTACAACCCCCTGTTTGGCAAGCTGTTGGCAGAATGCTTGCCCTTGCCCCACCCCATCTTGCTTAATCAAAGCTTCTGCTTGCTGCTGGACACTGAAATGTTGCGCTAAACGGCGCAGCTTCCACAGCTCTTTGCCGATCGCGCCAATACCACATGCCGCTAACACGCTCACCAGACTAGTCCAACCTAAACTGAGCCAATCGCCACTATTTATGGCGAGCAATAATGTGTCGACGGCCTGCCATGCCACCAATCCACTGAATGCCCCCAATAGGCCACCCGCCAGCCATTTGCGGCCTTTGCGTGGGCGAATAATCGTTTCGATTTGTGCAGCGAACTCTTCGCCCGGTTCTGCAACCGGCATAGGCACAAATTTTTGTTGGGCATCGAATTGTTGCTGAGCATCGAATGGTTGTTGAGTGGTAAAAGTCGGGATTTCGACACGGCCTTGCAACGGCTCACTAAAAATCTGTTTGGTTTTGAGATCGCTCATCGCAGTTTATCTCCAATCAAAATATCCAGCGCTTTATCGATCCGGATGTGTGGACATGGTTCATCACTGGCGATGGTGAGTGGCCGAAAGGCGCTGAAATCAAAGGCTGGCCGCTGCCAGTACTCCGGTGCAGGCAGTTTGCTCGGCACCTCACCGGGAAATAATGTGAGCGGTTGTCCCTCAAGGCTTACGCCTTGGATCGCCGCCATTTTGCGATCGCCTTGCATGATGTAACCCGCCTCAGTGGTACGTACCGCCGCCATACTGATGCAGTTCATCTCAATATTTTCATAAGCGGTGTTTTGCCATGCCGGATGGATCATCTGCTGCAGTAATGCGACTAAATTGACATGCTGCTCAGGTGTGACATGGTCAGCTTTAGTGGCAGCAAACAGTATTTTATCAATTTTCGGCGCGAATAAGCGGCGCAAGACTCCACTACGTCCATAACGAAAACTTTGCATGATTTGCTCAAGTGCGCGGCGCATATCTAAAAATGACTCATGCCCTGCATTGAGAGGTGAAAGACAGTCCACTAGTACAATTTGTCGATCAAACGTTGCAAAATAGTGCTTATAAAAAGCTTTCACCACTTTATGCTGATACTGCTGATAACGCGCTTGCAATAGCGCATAGTAACTCTGTTTGCTCGCCGGCTGTGGAGCATTAAGACACGGAAAAAACTGTAGCACAGGCGCGCCCGCTAGCTCGCCGGGGAGCACGAATCGCCCTGGTTGTACCCAATGCAGGCCATTGGCTTTACATTGATGTAGGTAATCGGTGTACAACGCGGCAATATCTGCCAAGGTTTGCTCATTGGCTTCTTGGCTAACATCGAGCTGCTCAACCGCTTGACACCAAGGCGCGGCGAGCTGCTTACGTAAACCGTGCAGCGCATTGAATTGCTGCGCCGACCAAGTGGCATAATCCATATCCAGTAGCGGTAAATCGAGTAACCACTCCCCAGGATAATCAATAATATCCAGATACAGCGTGCTGGTGCGGGTGAAGAGTTTTTTGCTGCGCTTTTTCGGCTGGTACTTAATCGCTAAGCGAATTTCACTCACATCTCGCGTAGGCTCTGGCCACTGTGCCGGATTCGCTTGCAGTTGTGCCATCGCTTCATCATACGCAAAACGCGGGACCATCATGTTGCTTTGCGGCACACGCTTCGCGCCAATCACTCGTCGTTCGCGAGTGGCTGATAACAAAGGCAAATTGTGATGGGTTGCCGTATGCAGCAATTGATTGACTAACGATGTAATAAACGCGGTTTTACCTGCACGGGAAAGCCCTGTCACGGCCAGACGAACATGAGAATCGAGGCCACGATGAATAAAATCGCTCACCTCTTGACGAACTCGCTGCATGGCTAACTCCAAATGAGGCTTGAACCAGCTCAATCAATGCCGTACTGATCAAGCTGGCTCAAAGATAAGTGGCGGGCTAAGATTGCTCTTTCTGATCGTCTCTACACGGATTCGGCGCGACTAAAGTTGGACAGAGACGAACCATCAAGATTAGTCTTGTTCAATCAGTTTATAGATCGCAAATAGGGCAATTTCGAGCAACACAAATAAGCCACAAGTAATGGTGACGTATTTGTCATTGAAAATGCTGATGCCGTTAAAAATAAGATCAGTACCAACAAAAAAGACAATTACCAGCGCAATAATGATTTGTAGGATCTGGATAAAACGAGGCATTTATAACTCCTTAGGGATCAAGAATAAGTTGATTGTATACCGAAACCCGTTGGTATTGTAGGTCGACAACACCGCCGTCGTTTCAATTAGCAACAGAATGCCAAGCAGAAAATACCAAGAAGAAAATCATAGTAAAAAGGTGCAACCAATGTTGCACCTGAGTGATTGTTTGCCAACGGTTTAGATGTCAATCTTCCGTTAGTGGGCCGCTTGCGCGATTTTGACTCGCCAAGTATCAGGGCCAATTTGATGTGCATTAGCACCACGCGAATCGACAGCGACAGTCACGGGCATATCTTCAACCTCAAATTCGTAGATCGCTTCCATGCCGAGATCTTCAAATGCGACCACACGCGCTTGCTTAATCGCTTTCGCGACTAAATAAGCCGCACCACCGACCGCCATCAAATACACCGCTTTGTGCTTTTTAATCGATTCAACGGTCGCTGGGCCACGTTCCGCTTTACCAATCATGCCCATCACGCCGACTTCTTCGAGCATCATATCGGTGAATTTATCCATCCGGGTTGAGGTGGTCGGGCCAGCAGGGCCAACCACTTCATCACGTACCGCATCGACAGGGCCAACGTAGTAGATAAACTTACCTTTCAGATCGACCCCTTCCGGCAATTTTTCCCCTTGTTGCAACATGGTTTGAATGCGCTTATGCGCCGCATCACGCCCAGTTAAAATCTTACCTGACAGCAATACGGTTTCACCGGTTTTCCATGTTTGGATCTCTTCACGGGTAATGGTGTCAAGGTTGACTCGGCGCGTATTGGCCCCCGCCTGCCAAGTGATTTGTGGCCAATCTTCCAATTTTGGCGGAGTGAGCTTCGCAGGACCATTGCCATCTAAAGTGAAATGCACATGACGGGTAGCCGCACAGTTGGGGATCATACAGACGGGTTTTGAAGCGGCGTGAGTCGGCGCCGATTTAATTTTCACATCCACGACTGTGGTTAAGCCACCTAAACCTTGCGCGCCAATGCCAAGTCGGTTGACACGGTTGAAAATATCTAAACGCAGTGCTTCTTCGGCATTTTGTGGACCACGTTCAATCAGCTCATCAATATCGATATCTTCCATTAATGCTTGCTTAGCCAATACCGCGGCTTTCTCAGCGGTACCACCAATCCCAATCCCAAGCATACCCGGAGGACACCAGCCCGCGCCCATCAAGGGCACGGTTTTTTCCACCCATTCGGCAATATCATCGGATGGATTGAGCATCACCATCTTGGTTTTATTTTCACTACCGCCCCCTTTAGCGGCAATTTGGATCTCGACTTTATCACCGGGCACCATAGTAATGTGCACTACCGCTGGAGTATTGTCTTTGGTGTTAATTCGTTTACCAGCGGGATCCATCAATACCGAAGCGCGCAGTGGATTATCTGGATTGGTGTAGGCTTGGTGCACCCCTTCATCAATCATTTGCTGCACCGTCATATCGGTCGAATCCCACTGCACCTGCATACCAATATTCACAAAGCAAGTGACGATCCCGGTATCTTGGCAAATCGGTCGATGCCCTTCTGCAGACATGCGCGAGTTAATTAAAATTTGAGCAATAGAATCTTTTGCCGCTTGGCTTTGTTCACGTTGGTAGGCTTTTTCTAGGGCTTGTACAAAGTCTAATGGGTGATAGTAGGAGATGTACTGCAGCGCATCAGCAACACTGCTGATCACATCTTGCTTGCGTATTACCGTCATTGCTTGCCTCGTTATTACGTTCTTCCATGTACTGCCGCTTAGGCAAGTCTTCGCTTCCAATTCGAAAATGACGCTGACTCGCTAAGTAGCAGCTTTGTATGAGATTTTTATGATACTCTTGCTTTTTCCGCGATGCCACGCAATCAACGACAGCTCTGTCACAAATTACGCAAATGAATAGCCAACAAATACCGCCAATTGAATACAAACATTTAACTTATCAAGCTGATATTGCTAAACAATTTTTTACAGCGATTGAACAGCAACCTTGGGCAATGCTGCTGCGTTCTGCCTCTACCACTCACGGTGATAGTCGGTTTGATATTTTGGTTGCCAATCCGCTGGCAACGCTGACGACCTTAGGTGAATTCACCGAAATCATCGCACCAGATGGCGTGACATCATCGACCGATGATCCCTTCACGGTGTTGGCGCACACTCAGCAGCAATATCTCCCCAACTTGAACCATTCTACCCCACTGCCGTTTGTTGGTGGTGCGCTGGGGTATTTCGCATATGATCTGGGGCGACGAGTCGAAACTCTTCCGAGCTTAGCGAAGCAAGATATTGCCATGCCCGATATGGCGGTAGGCATCTACTCTTGGGCGCTGGTGGTCGATCATCAGCAACAGACCGCACAATTAGTTGGTGAACAGGTGGAATCAGCTTGGGCTTGGCTAAATCAGCAGCGCGACAACCATCACACCATCACCAGCGATTTTGCCCTCACCTCGCCATGGCAAGCCAATATGAGTTACGCCGCCTACCAAGCAAAATTTGACCAAGTTCAGCACTATTTACGCTCTGGTGACTGCTATCAAATCAACCTTGCGCAACGTTTTCAAGCCAGTTACACCGGCAGTGAATGGCAAGCGTACTTGAAGTTGGAAGCGGGCAATCAAGCGCCCTACTCCGCCTTTTTACGCCTTCCTCAAGGGGCAATTTTAAGTGTTTCGCCTGAACGTTTTTTGCAACTGGTCGATCGGGTGATTGAAACCAAACCGATCAAAGGCACTCGTCCTCGCAGTGATGATCCACGCCAAGATGCGGCATTCATGCACGAGTTAGCCAACGCCGAAAAAGATCAAGCTGAAAATCTGATGATTGTCGATCTATTGCGCAATGATATTGGCAGAGTGGCGACACCGGGCAGCGTGCAAGTACCAAAGCTATTTGCTATCGAAAGCTTCCCGGCGGTGCACCATTTGGTCAGTACGATTCGTGCCACGCTAGATACCCCTTATCAAGCCGCCGATTTGCTGCGTGCTTGCTTTCCGGGGGGATCGATTACGGGGGCACCCAAAGTGCGAGCGATGCAAATCATTGAAGAGTTAGAGCCGCAGCGCCGCAGCGCTTATTGTGGTTCGATTGGCTATCTAAGTCGGCACGGCAGCATGGATACCAGTATCACTATCCGCACCTTAGTCGCTTATCAGCAGCAGTTGTATGCTTGGGCGGGCGGAGGTTTAGTGGCCGATAGTCAAGCGGAAGCGGAATACCAAGAAACGCTGGATAAACTGAGCCGAATTTTGCCAACGTTAGCGGGTTAATCAAGCGTATTATAATCCTAAAAGACGAGCAGAGGTCTAGAGTGCATATCATCAGCCGCCATCAATTTATCCAACAATTTCAGATGCATTTGCCTGTGCCTTATCATCCACAGAGCTTATTAAGAGTCGCGCATTTGATGCCCGATTCACTGCGTCAAGCGGCGGTATTAATTGCTGTGGTCGAGCGGCCACACGGCTTGCAAGTGATTTTGACCAAACGCGCGGCACATTTAAAACATCATCCTGGGCAGATCAGTTTCCCAGGCGGCAAATATGAACCGAGCGACCTCTCGTTACAACACACCGCACAGCGCGAAGCCTATGAAGAAATTGGCCTTCCGTCACACAAAATCCATATCTTGGGTCAGCTACCCAGCTTAGTGACCGTGAGCCGCTTTGCGGTCACGCCGATATTGGCATGGATTGACGCTGACTACTCAGTCAAGCGGGATCACAACGAAGTCGATGAAGTGTTTGAAGTGCCGCTTGATTTTTTACTGGATCCGCAAAATCTGTATAGCGATCGGTTTGCACTAAAAAATCACCGTCATCGGGTGTTTGCTCTCCCCTATAAACAGCATTTTATATGGGGTATGACCGCGCAAATCATCCAATCCCTGCAAAAACAAATTTTTCATCATCATCAGTGAATCGAGGTCGTCGCTTTAAACACGATCATCACGCCTAGAATAAGATTAGAAAATCTAACCCAAGCCATGAGCAATCGATTGCCAAACCGCCCAATGAGAATCCCCGCTGGCAAGATAAATAAAACTAATCCATCGGATTAACATATTTCACATGTGGCACGCCAATTTCGTGATCAAAAATAGATTTTTGCATTAAGTTTTAATAACTGTAATTATTCATGATTTAGATCTGATTTTCTGATGTGAAAAATGTGCAAAATGCGCTCCAACTTATTTCCTGTTCCCCAAATGAGTAAAAACATATGAATACTGCAACAGTGGCTACTTCTACAGCACGTTCTGCTAGTAAGTGGACCTACAAAGATTTCACCTGGGCACTGTCCCTATTTGGTACTGCGGTTGGTGCCGGTGTGCTATTTCTACCGATCAAAGCCGGTGCGGGTGGTTTCTGGCCATTAGTTATCCTTGCATTAATTGCTGCGCCAATGACGTGGTTTGCGCATAAGTCTTTAGCTCGTTTTGTACTCTCCGCCAAAAATCCAGAGGCTGACATTACTGACACGGTCGAAGAGCACTTTGGTAAAGCGGGCGCGAACCTGATCACTTTCGCTTACTTTTTTGCTATCTACCCTATCGTATTGATTTACGGTGTAGGTATCACCAATACCGTTGATTCATTTCTGGTTAACCAAATCGGTATGGCATCGATCCCGCGTTGGTTGTTATCAGGCTCACTGATTGTGGCGATGACGGCTGGGGTGGTATTTGGTAAAGAGTTGATGCTGAAAGCCACTTCTGCCATGGTTTATCCACTGGTATTCATTCTGTTAGCACTCTCTTTCTATCTGATCCCAGATTGGAATATGTCGATGATCGAAGTCGCGCCTGACTGGTCAGCAATGCCGGCTATCGTATGGCTTGCGATCCCAATCATCGTGTTCTCCTTCAACCACAGCCCTATCATTTCTCAGTTCTCTAAAGAGCAGCGCCAACAGTTTGGTGATAATGCAGTGAAAAAAACCGACATGATCACTGGCGGTGCCGCCATGATGCTGATGGGTTTTGTGATGTTATTTGTATTCTCAGTCGTACTGTCACTCTCTCCAGAGCAACTAGCAATGGCCAAAGAGCAAAACATTTCGGTGTTGTCTTACCTTGCTAACGCTCACGCCTCACCCATCATCTCTTACTTAGGCCCAATCGTGGCATTTGCGGCGATCACTTCAAGCTACTTTGGTCACTTCCTTGGTGCACATGAAGGTTTGGTCGGTTTGGTAAAATCACGCAGCAATATGCCAATCAACAAGATTGAAAAACTGTCACTGGGTTTCATCGTGATCACTACTTGGATGGTGGCTATAATTAACCCAAGCATCTTAGGCATGATCGAAACCATGGGTGCGCCAATGATTGCAGCAATCCTGTTCTTACTGCCTGTGTTTGCAATGCACAAAGTGCCGGCGATGGCGAAGTTCAAGACTTCCGCACCCGTGCAGATTTTTACCGTTATTTGTGGCTTGGCTGCGATTAGTTCGGTAGTCTACGGCGCTCTTTAATCTCAACCGCTACGGCTGAGCTTAAAACACAAAAATAACTATACCAAAAGCCTCCCTGATCTCGGGGGGCTTCGTTTTGAGGCAATCAAATGATTAGTGTATTTGATATCTATAAAATCGGTGTTGGCCCTTCCAGTTCACACACAGTTGGGCCAATGAAAGCGGGTAAAGAGTTTATTGACGAACTTCGCTCAATGGGAAAATTGCGCGACGTGACTAAAATCACCGTGGACGTTTATGGATCGCTATCACTGACAGGGAAAGGTCACCATACCGATATCGCTATCATCATGGGTCTGGCAGGCAACACGCCAGAAAAAGTGGATATCGATGCGATCCCAAGCTTTATCGCTCGGGTTACAGAAACTGAACGTCTTCCTGTTGGTATGCACTGTCATACCGTCTCGTTTCCTCGTGAAGGTGGGATGAATTTCCACCGCACCAATCTGCCATTGCATGAAAATGGGATGCAGATCCACGCTTGGATTAACGATGAAAACATCTTCAGCAAAACTTACTACTCGATTGGTGGTGGTTTTATTGTTGATGAAGAACACTTTGGTAAAGAGAGTGAATCTCTGATCCAAGTACCCTATGCGTTCCGCTCAGCCGAAGAACTACTTAACCAGTGTCAACAACATGGTCTTTCGATCAGCACGCTGGTGATGGCCAATGAAAAAGCCATGCATTCCGACGAAGAAGTGCGCACCTATTTTGCTAACATCTGGCGCACCATGCGTGAGTGTATGGAGCGCGGGATGAATACCGAAGGTATTTTACCTGGGCCTTTGCGGGTACCTCGCCGTGCCGCCGCACTACGCCAACAACTGCTGACCTCAGAAAAAACCACCAACGATCCAATGGCGGTTGTGGACTGGGTGAACATGTATGCGTTTGCAGTTAACGAAGAAAACGCCGCGGGTGGCCGAGTGGTTACCGCACCAACCAACGGTGCCTGTGGCATTATTCCTGCGGTGCTGGCTTACTACGACAAATTTATCCAAACCGTGACCGAGAAAGATTACATCCGTTACTTTGCAGCTTCCGGTGCCGTTGGTGGTTTGTACAAGCGTAATGCTTCAATCTCTGGTGCGGAAGTCGGCTGCCAAGGTGAAGTCGGCGTCGCTTGCTCGATGGCGGCGGCGGGTCTTGCCGAACTATTAGGTGCCAGCCCTGAACAAGTGTGTATGGCTGCGGAAATTGCCATGGAACATAACCTGGGTTTGACTTGTGATCCAGTCGCAGGACAAGTACAAGTTCCCTGTATCGAGCGTAACGGGATTGCGGCAGTCAAAGCCATCAACGCAACTCGCATGGCGCTGCGTCGCTCTTCTGCGCCGCGCGTGTCGCTGGATAAAGTGATTGAAACCATGCTTGAAACTGGCAAAGACATGAACGCCAAATACCGTGAAACCTCGCAAGGTGGTTTGGCGATCAAAGTGATCTGCTAATCCTCATCAGACAACACGTTAACTCTTATCATGACCAAAACCCGATGCACTTGCATTGGGTTTTTTATTTCGGCTCGTTTCGCTTTACGTATCTTTACCTAGTTTTACGCGCACCCATCTTGTTTAACCGCAGTAGATATTGATAAATAACCGCATCTTTTTTAACGCTTATTATTGGCGGTGTGCGGCATCATGTCTCAACATAAACTCAACCCAAAACTGATCGGATTCATCGTACTCGCGAGTGTCATCGTGAGCGTAAGCTACTTTGTTTATCCGCGTGAAACGCCACCAAGTTTTGCGACTCAAGCGGTACAGCGCGGCAATATTGAATACAGTGTACTCGCAACAGGTATGGTACAAGCATCTAAACTGGTCGCCATCGGAGCACAAGTCTCAGGCCAGATTGAAACTCTGGCCGTAGCACTCGGCGATGAGATCAAGCAAGGTGATATCGTGGCACAAATCGATAGCCTCACTCAGCAAAACAATCTCAAAAAAGCCAATGCTTCACTCAATAGCCTAAATGCGCAAATTCGTGCCAAACAAGCGCTGATCAAGCAAGCGCAATCCGAATTTATGCGCCAAAAAGGTATGTTATCGGCCAATGCCAGCTCCAAAGCAGATTATGAGGCGGCAGAAACGACGCTGGCCGTTTACCTCGCGGAATTAGAACAACTCAACGCAGAATTAGAGCAAGCCAAGATCGCCGTTGATAGTGCCAAGCTCGATTTAGGCTACACCACCATTCAAGCACCATTAGACGGCACCGTAGTTTATACTGCGGTGGAAGAAGGGCAAACTGTCAACGCCAATCAAACCACGCCGACCATTATTGAGCTGGCTCAACTCGAAAAAATGACCATCAAAGCGCAAATTTCTGAGGCGGATATTATTCATGTCCAACCAGGACTTCCGGTCTATTTCACCATTCTGGGTAACGCCAATCAACGTTATCACAGCACGTTGCGCGCGATTGAACCAGGCCCAACCTTGATGGATGGTAATGATAAAGATCTTGCGGTCAGTAATGATCAAGCGATTTATTACCACGGCTTATTTGAAGTCGACAATCCAGATCGTACCTTACGGATTGGCATGACCGCTCAGGTCTCCGTCGTATTAAATAAAGCCGAAAATGTTCTACTCGTTCCGGCTCAAGTATTAATCCGCCAACCAGGTAGAGCCGCTCGCTATCAAGTTCCAGTGTTAAACGATGGTAAGCAAGTGATGCGTGATGTGACTGTGGGGATTAACAACAAAGTCAGTGCTGAAATCACCTCGGGGTTACAAGAAGGCGATCAAATTATTCTTGGTATTCCACGCCAAAACTCAGGGTCAGCGAGCCCTCGAATGGGACCTGCGGGGATGCGTTTCTAATGTCACAAGCCTTACTCGATTTGCGCGGTGTTAACCGCCTCTTCACCACCGGAGAAGAGACGCTCTGCGTGCTCAATAATGTCAATTTAACCATTCAACGCGGTGAGATGGTGGCGATTGTCGGTGCCTCTGGCTCAGGTAAATCCACCTTAATGAATATTCTTGGCTGTCTCGATCAACCGAGCAACGGGGAATACTGGGTTAATGGCCACAATACCGCACAGCTCAATTCCGATCAGTTGGCTCAACTACGCCGTGAATATTTTGGGTTTATCTTCCAACGCTATCACTTATTGGGAGATTTGACTGCACTGGGCAATGTAGAAATTCCGGCGATTTATGCCGGACTGGATAAATCATCCCGTCAGCAGCGTGCCACTACCCTACTCAGCCGCTTAGGTTTAGCCGATCGTTTGGAGCATAAACCGAATCAGTTAAGCGGTGGTCAGCAACAGCGTGTATCGGTGGCACGCGCTTTGATTAATGGTGGCGATGTGATCTTGGCCGATGAACCCACCGGCGCATTAGACAGCAAAAGTAGCTCAGAAATGATGGCGTTACTGCAAGAGCTGCATCAATTAGGCCATACCATCATTATCGTGACCCATGATATGGAGATTGCTCAATATGCGGATCGGATCATTGAAATCAAAGATGGTCAGATCCTGAGCGATACCACTCATCACTCATCTCAATTAGCCAATAAACCAGAAACGATCGAAACCCGCTCGCGATCCAGTACGGTTGGCGCAGGTCGCAAGTTATTGGGGGATTTAACCGAAGCGCTAAAAATGGCGCTGCTGGCCATGTCTAATCATCGCTTACGCACCTTTCTCACCATGCTGGGGATTATTATTGGTATTGCCTCGGTCGTTTCAGTGGTCGCACTGGGCAACGGTTCACAAAAATCGATTCTCGATAGCATCGCCTCAATGGGAACCAACACCATTGATGTGATGCCCGGCAGTGGTTTTGGCGACCGGCGCTCGGCACGGGTGCGCACTTTAACCGCCGCTGACGCGCAAGCGATCGCCAATTTATCCTTTGTGGATAGCGTGACCCCTACGCTAGCCAATTCAGTCACCATCAAATACACCAATCAAGCCGTGACCGCTTCCGTTCAAGGCGTGGGAGCAGATTTTTTCCGAGTTCGCGGCTATCAATTGACCGAGGGGCAATATTGGGATCAAACCAGTGTTGATAGCTTAGCTCAGGAAGCGGTGATTGATCACAACACGCGTAACGTGCTGTTTACCAATCAAAACCCGATCGGGCAAGTGATTTTTGCTGGCAACTTACCAATTCGAATTATTGGTGTCACCCAAGCCAAGGAGAGCGCATTTGGTAATAGTGACTCGCTCAATATTTGGCTCCCCTACACCACGGTCAGCGCACGCATGGTCGGCAAAAATTATTTGGATCGCATTTCGATACGCGTCAATGACGACACCGCCAGTAATGCCGCTGAGCAAGCGATTATCTCACTGTTGAAAATGCGCCACGGAACGCAAGATTTCTTTACCGTCAATACCGATACCATTCAGCAAAACATCCAAAAAACCACCGCCACTATGACGCTATTAATTTCAGCTATCGCACTGATTTCGTTGGTTGTCGGCGGCATTGGGGTAATGAATATCATGTTGGTCTCGGTCACCGAGCGCACACGAGAAATTGGCATCCGCATGGCGGTCGGTGCCAGACAAAATGACATTTTACGCCAATTTTTGATTGAAGTGGTGTTGGTCTGTTTGTGTGGTGGGGTCATCGGGATTGGGCTGGCTTATCTGCTCGGAACACTGTTCGCCAGTTTAGGCAGCAATTTTAGCATGATCTACTCGAATACCTCGATTGTCTCTGCATTCTTATGCTCGACCTTGATCGGCGTGGTATTTGGCTATATGCCCGCACGCAACGCCGCTCAACTCAATCCGATCGATGCCTTGGCACGCGAGTAGATTAGCGGTCATAGTGCTGTTGGCCAGAGCTGACTGACGAGCAAAGACGATAAGATTGGCAACAATTGTGCGTTCAAACCACATTAAAGGTTGAAGCTAGCAAATTGACAGGTAATATGTTCGGTTGAATCTGTAAAACTCTCGACCACCCAATATTTAGTCTGTTGCGCAATGATTGCCTCAACAGCGAATGGGTGGTTCTTTATCTCAACGGAGACTGTAATAAACATGACTTACGCGCCTGTAAATGACGTACTAAGCGGCAAGCTCGCAGTAGACAGTGAAGTCACTGTTCGCGGCTGGGTTCGCACACGTCGTGATTCCAAAGCTGGAATTTCGTTTCTTGCCATCTATGACGGCTCTTGTTTCAACCCGATTCAGGCCGTGGTTCCGAATAATCTGAATAATTACGACAACGAAGTTCTCAAGCTCACCACAGGCTGTTCAGTTGAAGTAAGCGGTACCATCGTCGCATCACCTGCATCAGGTCAAGCTTTTGAACTGGCGGCCACCAACGTTACAGTGGTGGGTTGGGTGGAAGATGCCGACACTTATCCAATGGCGAAAACTCGCCACTCGATTGAATATCTGCGTGAAGTGGCGCACCTGCGTCCGCGCACTAACGTGATCGGTGCCGTCGCGCGTGTGCGTAACTGCTTGGCACAAGCGATTCACCGTTTCTACCACGAGCAAGGCTACTTCTGGGTTTCTGCGCCACTGATCACGGCTTCTGATGCAGAAGGTGCCGGTGAAATGTTCCGCGTATCAACGCTGGATATGGAAAACCTGCCACGCACTGATGCCGGCAAAGTGGATTACAACCAAGATTTCTTTGGTAAAGAAACCTTCCTGACCGTATCAGGCCAGCTCAACGCAGAAGCTTACGCTTGTGCGATCAGCAAGGTATACACGTTTGGCCCAACCTTCCGTGCCGAAAACTCAAACACCAGCCGTCACTTGGCGGAGTTCTGGATGGTTGAACCGGAAGTCGCGTTTGCTGACTTAAATACGGTTGCTAGACTGGCTGAAGATATGCTCAAGTACGTGTTTAAAGCCGTACTGGCAGAGCGTCGTGACGATCTCGAGTTCTTTAACGACCGCATCAACAATGAAGTGATTGCACGCCTTGAGCAATTTGTTGACTCAGATTTCGCCCAAGTCGATTATACCGATGCGATTGAAATTCTGAAAAACTGCGGCAAAACCTTCGAATTCCCAGTGGAATGGGGTATCGACCTCGCTTCTGAGCACGAGCGTTTCCTGGCTGAAGAGCACTTCAAAGCGCCGGTTATCGTCAAAAACTATCCGAAAGACATCAAAGCCTTCTACATGCGTATGAATGAAGATGGCAAAACAGTAGCTGCGATGGATGTATTGGCCCCTGGTATCGGTGAAATCATTGGTGGTTCACAACGTGAAGAGCGTTTGGAGATCCTCGATGCACGTATGCGTGAGTTTGGTATCGATCCTGAGCATATGGACTGGTATCGCGACCTGCGCCGTTACGGCACCGTACCACATGCAGGTTTTGGTCTCGGCTTTGAGCGTTTGGTCTCTTACGTAACGGGTATGGGTAACGTACGTGATGTGATCCCATTCCCACGTACTCCACGTAGCGCAAGCTTCTAAACCCAGCGCACACATAAATTGATAACATGGTTAAACCGTCTCCTGCGAGACGGTTTTTTTGATCTTATCCGAATCGAATTTCTCCCACAGCGCGGACATTGCTCTGCCCAGCAAAATTATTTGCTTATTTTCTTTACCGTGCGGTTGTCACCACTATGTGAGGAAGGTATAAATACAATAAATTTGATGAGTTCCATCACCCTTTCCACCTCAACTTGACATGGATGTAAATTATGTTCGAAAAAGTCATTGCCGCTCCGGCTGACCCTATTCTTGGTTTAACTGAAGAATTCAAAAAAGATCCTCGTACCGACAAAATTAACCTCGGTGTCGGTATCTATAAAAATGAAGCAGGTGAAACCCCGGTACTGGCTACGGTTAAGAAAGCAGAAGCGGCATTACTAGCGTCAGAAAAAACCAAATCTTATCTAACTATTGAAGGAACGGCAGAGTATGGTTTGGCCGTACAAAAACTGCTGTTCGGTGCAGATTCAAGCATCGTCACCCAAAAACTGGCTAAAACTGCGCAAGCACCCGGTGGTACTGGTGCACTGCGGGTGGCCGGAGAGTTTATTAAGCGCCAATTGGGCGATGTAAAAGTATGGATCAGCAATCCAACGTGGGCTAACCACCATAGCGTATTCAATGCCGCGGGTTTGGAAACCACCCAATATGCTTATTATGATGCCGAAGCAAAAGACAAAAGCTTTGCCGCGATGTTGGCCGATTTAGAGCAAGCCAACAAAGGTGATGTGGTATTGCTGCACGGCTGCTGCCATAACCCAACGGGGATTGATCCCACGGCACACGAGTGGGAAGTGTTGGCAAAATTAGTCGCAGATAAAGGCCTACTGCCGCTATTTGATTTTGCCTATCAAGGATTCGCCACCGGAGTGGAAGATGATGCGATCGGCCTACGCACTTTTGCTAAATACAATGATGAGATCCTCGTTGCCAGCTCTTTCTCGAAAAACTTTGGCCTGTACAACGAACGCGTCGGTGCTTTCACCTTAGTAGCTGCATCAGCAACCATTGCAGAAACAGCATTTTCTCAAGTGAAAGCTATCATTCGTTCCATCTACTCTAACCCACCGGCTCACGGTGCTGCTGTTGTGACTTATATTCTCAACAACCCAGCCCTGCGTGCTGAATGGGAAGCGGAAGTCACAGAAATGCGTGAACGCATTCAAGAGATGCGCACCCTGTTTGTGAAAACGTTGCAACAAGTTGGGGTTGATGCGGATTTTAGCTTTATTGAGCGCCAAAACGGCATGTTCTCTTTTTCAGGCCTTAGCCAAGCACAAGTGGCACGCCTTAAAGCAGAATTTGCGATTTACATCGTAGGCTCAGGACGGATCAGTGTCGCAGGTATGACCAAATCGAACATGCTGCCACTTTGCCAAGGGATTGCCGCCGTATTTTAATCGGTGATGCCAACTGCGTAAAAAAAGGTGCGTAAAATTCGCTCGTAAAAAAACCGGCATATCACTGCCGGTTTTTTTATTTTTCACCACAATTCCATATCAAATCGCAGACAATTACAGTCGGAAGCGACGGATCTCTTGCTCCAACTCATGGGATAGATCAGACAATTCGGCTGCCTGCTCGGCTGCACGATGCGCTTGCTGAGCCAGATCATTCGATACATCACGAATACCCACAGTATTACGAGTGATTTCAGAGGTCACCGAAGCTTGCTCTTCCGCCGCTGACGCAATTTGAGTCGCCATATCATTGATCGACTCAACCACCGTGTGGATCTGCTCTAAGCTCACCGAGGCCTCATTCGCATCGTCCACGCTCGTATCGGCTAAACGGCGACTGTCATCCATAATACCAACCGCTTTGCCTGTGGTGGCTTGCAGCGTTTCAATCATCTGTTGGATCTCTTTCGTCGAAGCATGAGTGCGCTGACTCAGTACTCGCACTTCATCCGCAACAACCGCAAAGCCGCGGCCTTGTTCACCCGCACGCGCCGCTTCAATCGCCGCATTCAGTGCTAACAAGTTAGTCTGCTCGGCAATGTTCTGAATGGTTGAAAGAATAGTGCTAATTTGGTGCCCATGTGCTTCCAATTCTTGAATAACGCCAGTCGCCACTTGTACTTCTTCGGCTAACGACTGAATCGAGCGCTGAGTTTGGCCAACTTGACCACTACCATGAGCACAAGCCGTCACCGCCTCACCCGCATTTTGCGCGGTATGCTCAGCATTACCAGCAATCTCTTGAGTTGCCGCGGCCATCTCGTTGATGGCGGTAGCCACCATGTTGATTTCATCTTGCTGCTGAGCAATACGTCGGCTACGCTCTTCCGCTTGTTGTGCCGTGGCTTGAGATTGTTGTGAGAGAGCCATTGAAACTTGGCTCAACTTGAGCACCATAGTGTGCATATTGCTCACGAAGATATTGAAATTATTAGCGAGTTGGCCAACTTCATCATCACTGCGTGGTTCTAAGCGTTGAGTGAGATCGGCATCACCAGAAGCAATCGCTTCAAGCGCTTTCGACACACGATTTAAATCACTAAATAAGAAGCTAACCAGCCATGAGACAATCGCTACCACAATCACAGTGATCAATAAGGCTGTAGTGATCAAGCCAGTCAGTAATTCAGCATGTGCGGCGTATTCGGTGTTGCTATCCATCTGAATCGCAAAATACCAAGGCGTGTTTGGCACTGGCGCAAAGAAAAAGAACTTATCTGACCCGTTAAGATTAACCGTAACCAATTCAGCTTGGCGAGCTGCACGCTCAATATTGCGCAGATCTAATGCTGAAGATAACTGAGTGACCGGTTTGAGTAGCAAAGATTTATCAGGGTGCGCTAATAACACACCATTTTGACCATCAATCAGCATCGTTTGCGCATTTTTACCCGCATCCATACTGATCACATCGGCGATCAATTGATCGATCAGCACATCAGCGCCTACCACACCACTTAAACTGCCTTGTAAACGCACCGGCTCGGCTATCGTGACAAGCAGAGCACCGGTGATCGCATCACTGTAGGCGGTGGTAATGATCTGTCTACCGGCACTTGCTGCATCTTTATACCAAGGACGGGTGCGCGGATCGTAATCCGCACGATTACGCTCTGGGTGTGAACGGTACATTGCGCCTTGCGTAGAACCGTAAAAAATATCATCAAAACCACCAGCATCACGCGCCTGTTGCAAATAAGGCACCATATCTGGAGCTTCAATATGTGCGTTAAACGCTGAGCTAATCGATTTACGAATCGCAATCCAATCGGAAATACCTTTGGCTGCCGTCGAAGATATGGCATCCGCGCGAGTATATACCGCATTGCTGGTTTGCTGTTGCAATTGACTGGCAGAAAACCAAGTCAATGCGGTCGCCATTACCACCACAGCGGATAGACTTGCACCAATTAATTTGTGTTTTAGTGTTAGTTTCATCCTGAAAAACAATATATTGGAACGAGGGGAAGAGAATAGTACCCCCTCCATGCTTAAAACGCATCCAGTTTGTCATTTTTTCTGACACCCCGTCACAGCCCTAACTTAACCATTTCTGTTATAAGAATTTTGACAAAAATTTATTTACTGCTAAACAATATTTATAACTACTTAAAATCTGAGTTTTTCGTACCAACACATATAGCTAAAGGATATATGCTTATGAATATAAAATATCTAATCAAGCCAAATTACAACAACATAGGTTATGCATTTTTTTATGCTTCTGCTATCTTTCGCGCTGAATGGGACCTGTAATTTTCTGCGATACTGCCCAGTAAGCAAGATTACACTTAACTCTTAAGCACACTTCCTCTTTCACTTTATTATCGGTTCATTTTGATATGATTCGTGTCTCAGATGCCGTGCAACGTCACGTGCCAAAAATGGTTGTACTTATCTCCCTGTTATTCGGGGTTTCTGTGTTGATGTCTGATAATAGTTTTGCGGCAGATATTAACAATACGCCCACCACATCAACGGTAAATTCCGAGCCAGCAAGGCCGCTCAAAACTGGCGATATTAAAGCTGTTGCTCGTTTTGCTAAAACGGGAGCCTTTGATAATGACACTGTGGTTAGAATCGCTCGTCAATTAGCGAAAAAGCCCTATATCGCCTTAAAAGACCCGCTCCCCGAAGGTTTAGCGAATATCAACTATGATCAATATCGTGATATCCGTTTTAAACCGGATAGCGCAGTATGGAAAACCGATGGTTTGCCTTACCAAATGCAGTTATTTCATCGCGGCTTCTTCTTTCAAGATTTGATTGAAATTGCTCTGATTGAAAATAGTCAGGCCACCCATTTAAGTTATGACCCAAACATGTTCAGCGCAGGAGAAATCCTGCAGCAAAAACTGCCAAGTGAAGATATTGGTTATAGCGGATTACGGGTACATTACCCGCTCAATAGCGCTTATTTAGATGAGCTGTTTGTGTTCCAAGGTGCAAGTTATTTCCGCGCATTGGGTAAAGGTAATGCCTATGGTCTTTCTGCACGAGGTTTAGCCATCAAAACCGCCGATCCAACGGGTGAAGAGTTCCCTATTTTTCGTGCCTTTTGGGTCGAGAAGCCCAACTACAATACCAATTTGATTGTAGTACATGCCCTACTCGATAGCCCAAGCGTCGCCGGAGCTTATCGTTTTTCCATTCGTCCAGGGCAAAATACTCGCATGGATGTCGAAGCGGTGCTCTTCCCTCGGGTTGAGATGAGTAAAGTCGGCTTAGCTCCGGCCACCAGCATGTATATGCATTCACCAAATGGTCGCCAGCAAACCGATGATTTCCGTCCTGCGGTGCATGATTCTGATGGTCTACTGATGATCAACGGTCGTGGTGAACGCTTGTGGCGGCCACTGGCTAATCCGAACACTCTACAAATCAGTGCCTTTATGGATAACTCTCCACAAGGGTTTGGTTTAATGCAGCGTGAGCGCAATTACGCCAACTACCAAGATCTCGAAGCGCATTATGAAAAACGGCCAAGCTTGTGGGTTGAACCGGTCGGTAACTGGGGACCTGGCGCGGTAGTCTTAACCGAGATCCCCACCCAATCAGAAATTCACGACAACATTGTCGCATTCTGGAAACCAGCGCAACCACTCGCCGCGGGCAGTGAGTACCGCTTCTCGTATCATCTCAACTGGGGTGAGCAACCAGAAGAGAACTCACAGGCAATCATTGTCAGCCGTACGGCAAGTGGCCGAGCTGATATTGCAAAACCGACGCCCAAGCGCCTATTTGTGATTGATTACCAAGTGCAAGGGACCAAACCAGCCCAGATGCCAGAGCCAAAAGTGCGTAGCAATGCTGGTGTGATCAGTAATGTTGTACTACGCGATAACCCAACCAATAGTGGGTATCGTCTGTCGTTCGAATTTGATCCTGGAGAAGTCGTGCTGGCCGAACTGCGTGCTGAATTAACCGTACCAGAAACACGACCAGTGGAAACTTGGTTATATCGTTGGACTCTGTAGTCAGTATGCGGGATTTTTTATGACAAACCCTATGCTTGAACCCAATGCCTTTCAGTTAATGGGAGGCACAGCCATGCCTCCAGAGCAACACGGAGAGATGCCTGAGCAGAGCTTAAAGCGGCTCAGTAGTGGCTTTCCCCGCTCTGCAATTCAAGGGGATGGTGTAACATCCAATTCACTACGCCGCGTGTTTGTGGTCGGCTTTGCTTTATTGCTTTCGGCTTTTGCCATCATCGAAATGCGCAGTGTCTTTCTGCTCGGAGGCCTAACGCCGATTGAATACTCAGTATTAGTATTATTTGCGATTAACTTTTGTTGGATTGCCCTGGCTTTCTCCAGCTCTATCGCTGGCTTTTTAGTGCTAATCCGTCACAAAAATCCGTCTGTCACTGAGTCAGAGCTGACCACTCGTACCGCCATTTTAATGCCAACTTATAACGAAGCCCCAGACCGAGTGTTTGCCGCAGTAGAAACCATGGCTTTAACCTTAGCCAATACTGAACACGGCCACGCATTTGATTGGTTTATTCTCAGCGATACCACCGACCCAGAAGTCGCTTTAGCCGAAGAACAAGCGTTCTGGTTACTGCGTCAGCAAAGCGCCGATAAAGCTCATGTTTATTATCGACGTCGACGTAAAAACATTGCCCGTAAAGCGGGTAACATTGCGGATTTCTGCCGACGTTGGGGATCCGCTTATGATCATCTACTGGTTTTGGATGCAGACAGCGTCATGCAACCCAGCACTATCATTTCCTTAGCACAGCGGATGCAGCATGACCCTGATGCAGGTTTAATCCAAACCATTCCTGCATTAATTAATGGCACGACACTGATGGCACGCCTACAGCAATTTGCCGCACGGATCTATGGTCCAATTGTCGGGACGGGCTTAGCTTGGTGGGTACAAAAAGAAGGGAACTTCTGGGGACACAATGCGATTATTCGTACCGAAGCCTTTATGAGTGCCGCCGGCCTGCCTCATTTGTCTGGCCGTCCTCCGTTTGGAGGCCATATTCTCAGCCATGACTTTGTCGAAGCCGCATTAATCCGTCGCGCCGGCTGGAGTGTCACAATTGCCGCGGATCTCACCGGCTCATTTGAAGAGTGCCCACCCTCCATCATCGATTTAGCAGTCCGCGATCGCCGTTGGTGTCAGGGTAACCTGCAACATAGCCGAATTATCGGTTCAAAAGGTCTACATTGGATCAGCCGCTTACACCTTACCACTGGGATCATGTCCTATCTTTCTTCACCGTTTTGGTTACTACTGATCCTCTCTGGCTTGTTACTAGCACTGCAAGCACACTATATTCGCCCTGAATATTTTACTGAGCAGTTTTCTCTATTTCCAACTTGGCCGGTGATGGATTCTGCACGAGCCTTGCAACTGTTCTATATCACAATGGGTATTCTATTTAGCCCCAAAATTTTTGGTTTGCTGCTGCTGCTGATCGATAACCAGACATGCCATACCTTAGGCGGGCGCTGCAAAGTCATACTGAGCGCGCTAACTGAAATCATACTCTCGGCTTTAGTTGCACCGATCATGATGCTTATCCACTGCGGTGCGGTGATTTCGATTCTGGTTGGACGGGACAGTGGCTGGGCACCTCAGCGGCGTGATGATGGCAGCTTGCCAATTAGAGCCTTACTCTACCGTCATCGCTGGCATACGCTAATTGGTGTATGTCTCGGTTATGCAGCCATGCTCGATTCATGGACCCTATTGGCTTGGATGTCACCGGCTCTGATTGGGCTGTGGTTTGCCGTTCCTCTCTCTGGGATCACGGCGTCACACAGCATTGGCGCTTGGTTTAAACGTCGGCGCATCTTAGCCACACCAGAAGAGATCACTCCACCAGATATTGTTGTTGCGGCTCAAACCCGCCGTGAGCAGTATATCGATAATCTGCAGCAACCATGGAGTGTACCAGTGGTATTGGCCGATCCCCATTTGATTGCTTTACACATTGCCATGATGGATAAACTCCCCTCACGTCAACCGGGTAGTCACATTGAACCTTTAGATGCGGTAGCTCGGATTAAAGTTCAAGAAGCTCAAAGCCAGGAAGGTTTGCTGGCCTTGCTAACCAAAGTGGAATTGAGCTATGTGCTCGGTAATCCACTCCTAATCCAGCAAGTCGCTAAACTGCCCCCAACCATCGATAACGTGGTGTCAACCAAGGCACGTCACAGCGCTTAACACTCTAGCGATAAACAGCGATAAACGCCTCGCTCAAAGTCCGACATGATTGTCGGACTTGTTATTCTATTTTATTCAAATAACACAAGGAGGTAATGCGCTTGTTAGAGTTGGGGACATGGAGAAGATCAGTAAAGCGGCATTTCATCGGCCACAAACGGATTACTGGCCCGTTCACGCCCAAATGTTGATTGTGGACCATGGCCTGGTACAAAGGTCACATCATTTCCTAGCGGCCATAGTTTGTTTTTGATTGAAGCGATCAAAGTATTGAAATCACCTTGAGGAAAATCGGTACGCCCAATACTGCCGTTAAATAGCACATCCCCCACAAACGCCAACCGTGCCGATTCACTAAAAAGTACCACATGGCCAGGGGTATGGCCTGGGGTATGTATAACTTGCAAGCGTTGCTGACCAAATACCACTACATCACCGTCATTCAGCCATTGATCTGGCTCAAACGCATCGGTTAACGGAAAACCAAACATTTTACTTTGTCCTTCAAGCCCTTGGAGCCAGAAGTTATCCGCTTGATGTGGGCCGACAATGCGCGTATCACCCAAAAGCTGTGCGAGCGGTTCACTACCACCAACGTGATCGAGATGGCCATGAGTCAACACCAGTTGAGTAATTTTCACGCCAAGCTGATTAATCAACATCGCCAGTTGTTTTACATCACCACCGGGATCGATCACCACGCCTTCCATACTTTCATCGCACCACACGATAGAACAATTTTGAGCAAACGCCGTGACTGGCACAACTTGATATTGTAAAGACATAAACCTATCCCGTCTGATACTTAACTGGCGGGCACTATGTCACTAACCGCAAACTTTGACAAGTTATGCGCCAACCCAATGCCGAACGGGGCCAGTATCAATATGAATAAATCGACTTTTCGGGTAGTACCCTACTCCACCAGCTTGCAAGCTGCGGGCTGCGTCACGAATTTTTTTCAATGACACACCATCTAAACGAAAATCAATCGCCTGCCCTGACATATGGTAGCTCTTTTTCGCAACCGCTTTTGATTTACTGCGCAACTGTTTATTGGTTGCGGGGGAACGGTAACCAGACACAATGTGCACTTCCGCTTGCGTGCCAAGCAAAAACTGAATTTGGCTTAATTGATCAAATAGACCTTTATCCATGGCATGGATTTCACCACGGCGAAAATCACGGCATAGGTGATTCAATCGCTTCAATTCGGAACGGACATACTCTTTGCCATTGAAATAGCACGTTTCGATGCTTTCACCAGTATGCAAATTGCTTAAGGCTAATTCTCTTGGCTTAGCCGCGTAACTCGCGAAGGCGATACTTGGTGTACAGGCGGCTAAAATCAACCCTCCAGCACTCAATTTTAAAAAATCTCGACGTGTTGTTTGCACTTTTACCTACTCGCTTAGTTTTATTGGTACAGGAAAGTACCGAACTCTGCTTTCGAGATCAAATGCATAAAACGTGCTAGTAATTACTAAACACGCGGATAAAAGTGCTTATTCATTGAGCAATATAGGAAAATGTCAGTTGTCAATTTTTAGTCAAATTTAGATATCCATCACCCATGACCGACCGTAGACGCCTCATCATACCCATAAATATCATCTCGATAATGTAAGGTACCATCTTCATACCAAGCGGTTTGATAAATAATCTGAACAGGAATGCGCTTTTTAAGCGCGATCGTTCGAGTCCCGCTTGGCAACGAAGTGAGTGCTATACCCTGTTGTGTTAACAATGACTGCGCAAATTTTTGCGCATTTTCAACTCGGATGCAGCCGGAGCTAAATGCACGTGAAGCACGATTAAACAAGTTTTTATTCGGCGTATCGTGCAGATAAATGGCTTGACTATTGGGTGTATTGAATTTGTATGCACCAAGCGAATTATTGCTACCCGCTAATTGACGCAAACGATATGGAAATGTCTCAGGATTAACATTAGCCCAATCGATCAAGCGAGGATCCATGACTTCAGGATCATCCCAACCGCGGATAATTTCTATCCGATGCTTCGCTAAGTATTCATGGTCACGTTTAACCAGAGGTAGGATGTCTTCCATCATAATCTTATGTGGTACATTCCAAATTGGATTAATAATCAGCGAGTCTAGCTTGGTATTCATCACTGGTGTTGGGCGAGTCACCCGTCCAACCACCACTTTCGCAGCAAACACTTGCTCACCCTCATCCCAATATTGCATCGCAAAAGCTGGGATATTAACCAAAATCAACGACTCTTGTTGGGTTGACCAAAGCCGGATCCGCTCAGCATTGAGCGCTAATATCGCAAGACGCTCGGTGACTGACGTATTCAACCATTTAATGGTTTGTGGCCCGATAATGCCATCAGGGGTTAAGCCATGCATATTTTGAAATTGTTTGACCAACGCGACTAAGTTTGCATCATAAAAATCCGTCCCATCATGCAGAGATATTGGCTCAAGATTAACTAATGATAAACGCAGCAATAAAACGTCACGCTCCATCAGTAGATCGCCGGGCCGTGTCAGGTTATCTTGCTCATAAAGAGCCATCGGCTGTGATTCTAAAGCTAACAGTGATTGATAAGCGTGTAACAGTTGCTGATAAGCAGGATTTTGTGGCACTGTTTGATCAATCAAATCACTCAAGGTTTGAGTGCTAAGCGCATTATATAGAGCAAGCAGTGCTGCTTCACTTGGCGCAACGAGCGGTTTGGTTAATTGCCCATCAAAAAACCAACTAAGGCCCACTTTTGCCGCCTGCTCAGCATAGCTGAGATACTGCAATAACGTATCAGTAGCTAATACATCATATTCATACCACCGCTGTTGCTGGCGATATGCTTGCATTAGAGCTAACTGGCGATCAAACAGTGGACTAAATCCTGCGCGATGTATCACCGCCAACCGATCTTCAAAATGATTCGCGCTCGTGAGATCAAACCATAATCGCTGATCGGCATGATCTCGGTAAACTTGTTCCGTCAGTGTCGGATCAATCATCTGTTGGTAGATCGGAGAAGCTGAGTCAACCCAGCCTAGTTCAACAAAATATTGCACAGCCCAACATGGCATAGAAAAAAATAATAAACCAATCGCCACCACTCTGCTTTTCATCTTCATACTCAATCAACTATTTATTAAATCAGTATGGCAAAGGTATACGCTAAATTTAAGCAATCGGATCAGATATTTTGATTATAAGTAAGCTTTTTGAGTGGTGAGTAGAATTTACGCCTAAACGAGAAAAGACCCTAGATTTTTCGGGCCTTATCATACCGTTTTTGATGCAAACCAAGTGCAGAAAATTACAGTTTTAACTGATGATTACCATGAGAAACTTTGGCTTTTAAATAATTTTCGTTGCCCGCTTTGATGTGTGCTGCCGTATGTACCACTTCAACAATTTCAATGCCATGCTGTTGCAACTCACGGATCTTTTTCGGATTGTTTGTCACCAGACGGATTTTATTAACGCCTAATGCTTTGAGCATTTGCGCCGCTTCACCAAATTCACGCAAATCATCACTAAAGCCAAGATGATTATTGGCTTCATAAGTATTCATTCCTTGGCTTTGCAAGCGATAAGCATCAATTTTATTGTATAAGCCAATGCCACGCCCTTCTTGGCGCAGATACAGGATGATGCCACCCGCCTCGCCCATCCGTGTGATGGTTTCTTCTAACTGCTCACCACAATCACAGCGTGAAGAGTGAAACACATCACCGGTCAAACACTCCGAATGCAGACGAACTAATGGAGCCTGCTGGCTTGTATCGGCAGATTTAAAGATCACCGCAACATGCTCTTTATCCGATGCTAATCCATGAAACGATAGGATCTCTGCGTCAATATTGCTTTGGGCACCGACTTTAAAATCAACTCTGGCTCTGACTTCCGCCATATTTATACTCACTTGAATTTCAGTAACGAAATGCATGTTTCTCAACAATTGCATAACGGGTCTCTACTCGTGAGTTAACTATGGGGGCGGATAGCCGATTTTTCAAAGAAAAGATCACCTTGAATTGAAATTGTTAACGCATAACTCATTCTTTTGAGTAATAAAAACCCCAACCATCACGATTGGGTTAATTAAGTCAGTCAAATGGAAGCGACATCGATTCAATCATGCCGCTCAAAAAAATGGCATCGCTATCCGTTTTGTGATTGCTTCCAAACACACAACTCGACCCACATCTGTTCTAATTGACGTAACTCTTCTTCCGTTAAAACGGCTAAGGTTGGCTTAGATTGTGGGGCAGCCTGAGCTTGCCACGCGCTTAATTGCGCGTGAAACTGTTTTTTCAACTGGGCAACAACCGAATTGTCCACCGTTTCTCTCCACCGCCACACCCATTTCTCAAAAAGGATACGCTCTTTGATGATTATTTCTCATCACGCCATAAGATATGGGAGTATGCTCACACAATTATTATACTACACAAAATAATTACCGATTGCCGCCGCCAGTTGGTCAAACCACTCACCTGACTGACACTTTACTTTGCATCGCCAGACTGAGACTGACCTTGTGCTGTAATTGGCTAAACAAAACCAGCAAGAATAGAGCGATCACGACTCCGAAGAAAGATACGTATAACGTACTGAAATAGTTGAAATATTCACCAACAACGCCCACCGATAAACTGGCCACTAATGAACTGACACTCAGTAAGCTAGAAAACAGTGTGGAAGCGGTTCCCAGTCGATCTTGCATCATGTCCTGCAAGATCACCATGCCTAACGTCGCACAGACACCGATAAAAAATCCATTCAGTACTTGTGCGCCCATCATCGCGATAAAACCAGTATGGGTTAACATCAGGGCATAGAAAACAATGCCACTGGAGATACCCAGCATCAACAATTTACTGGTTCCCCAGCGTTCAGCGAGCTTACCTGCCATCAGCATCACCGGGATCTCACACAGTGCCGCGACACCAAACAATAAGCCTAACCAGTGCTCAGGCACCATCAACTCGCGTGATAAATAAAGAGGCATGCTGGTGATATACAGATTATTGGCTGCGAAGGTGAACACTAAGGTTACACAATACAACGTGATCAGTGCGCGTTTATGCAGCGAATAGTGAACTAACTTGATTCGCGGCTCTTCACCGGATGCTGGCAGCAAAGTTTTCTCACCCGCCGGTAAATACCGAGCGATCAAGACGATTCCGACCGCAACAATCAGTGCCGAAACCGCAAACGCGGCACTAAAACCGAAACTGGCTTTGAGCATAAATGCTGCCGGTGGGCCAAATACCCAAGCAATCGCAATCCCAGCCCGCATAGCACCTAAAAAAGTGGTTTTGTCAGCCAGATGCCGATCCGCATATTCGCGGCCCAGCGCAAACAGTTGACCAAATGAAGCACCACTGACACTGGCAAACAGCACCACAATCACAATCGCCAAACTATAACTGCGGATAAAGATAAAACTGACCACGGTAATGAAATAGCAACTCAGCGCGACTAATAAAATCGTCTTACGCTGCCAATCACGATCCGATTGACGAGCAAGCCACTGCGATACTAGCACCGAACTGACCACCGCCACCACCATATATAGGCTGAGCTGCAGTGGTGAAGCATCCAGTGCCTCGACAATAAATAGACTAGAGAGTGGATAAAAGAATGCCCCACACAAGCCAGTCACCAAGGTGGACATAATAAACAGTAAGGCAGTTTTGTCTCGATGCATAGGGGGCTCCAGAACAGCAATCAGTCATCATTTACCGCGCTAGTGTACTCAATCTTACGCTCAGAGATTGATGTTATTCGAGCCACTTCTAATACTATTCATGCAAAAAATATTGATAGTTTGACAGATATAGGCCATTAAATAGCCTAACTTACCAATCAATCAAAACCATTTAGAGCAAACAAGGAATGTATCGTGCGCCCGTTAATTGAAAATGTTATGAGTGGTATCAGCCAAGATTGGGTGCTGCGTGAATTTCATAGCCAAGATCATAATCAAGAATTTGCCTGCCCATGGCACTACCACACCGAATATGAGCTGGTACTCTACCAAAACCCGGATCAGCGCTTTGTCGGTAACTATTTTGCTGGTGATGCGATTGGCGGCATCGAGCAAAGTACTCTGCTACTCTATGGCCCAGGCTTACCCCATATGATTGCCGGTCGCCAGCGATTAAATAAAGCCAAAACGCTGCATTCCACCATTATCTGGTTTAAACAACAGTGGCTGGATAAGCTGCAACTGGTGTTGCCACATACTCAAGCGTTGCAGCGGCTGCAACAAAATTCGGCTTACGGGCTACATCTCAGCCCGCAAAGTACGCAACAAGTCATCCAATTGCTGACCAATATTAAGCAGCAAGCCCATCATTATCAAACCTTGCGCATCATTGAAGCACTGCTGGTGATGGCCGATGATCAACAAGCACAGCGCCTTTCAGTCGCTCCTTATCTGATCACCGCATTTACTAGCAATAGCGATACCCACAAAAAAATCCAATTAGCCAAGCAATATATTGAACAGCACCATGCGCAAGCAATCAAAATCACCGATTTATGCCATCACTTACATTTGAGTGAAAGTTCAGCTTATCGCTTATTTGAAAAGCACTATGGAATGAGTTTTTCTGAGCATCTGAAACAATTTCGGATCGGCAAAGCGTGTGAACTGTTGGCAAGCTCCTCTGTACCAATCGCCTTAATTGCTGAGCGAACCGGTTTTGGCAATTTATCCAACTTTAACCGCCAATTTAAAGCCCTCAAAGCGATAACCCCAAGAGTATTTCGCCAGCGTTTTCAAGCCGTGAGTAGCTAGCGGTAAATAGCAGCGGTCAAGAAAATCACCATGGATAAAAACTGAGCCACATCAAGTGCTTGAAATGGTTGAGGATCAAAAAAGCCGGACGATAGTCCGGCTTTGTAAGCGATAACGTTTGATAACGATTGGATGTTTGCAATCACAAGGAGCAATGGCGAAGCCAATTACTCTTCTTCACCACTCTTATCGGTTACCACTGGTGTTTCGCCATCAAGCAGAGCTTCCTCACCTTCCGGTAATTCCGACTCTTCAACTTCATCGATACGCTGTAGGCCTACGACACTTTCCCCTTCCGAAGTCCGGATCAGAGTCACGCCTTGGGTATTACGACCGACTTGGCTAACTTCCGCCACGCGAGTCCGTACTAGTGTGCCTGCATTGGTGATCATCATAAATTCATCACCTTCAGTCACCTGCACAGCACCGACAACGCTACCATTACGTTCAGAGACTTTGATCGAAACCACACCCTGAGTACCACGACCTTTGGTTGGGTATTCAGACAGGTTGGTACGCTTGCCGTAGCCATTTTCGGTTACGGTTAATACGTCACCCTCGCTCTTCGGTACGATGAGCGATACCACTTGATCGCCTTCAGCCAGTTTCATGCCTCGAACACCCGCCGCGGTACGACCCATCGGTCTTACCCCTTTGAACTTGATCTCTGGCTGGCCATTTTCATCGAGGACGGGTTGACCATTTTCATCCACTACCGCTGTTTCTTCCGACTCTTTAAAGCGAACCACTTTGCCAAATTTAGAGAACAGCATAATTTCGCTTTCACCATCGGTGATATCCACACCAATCAGCGAGTCTTCGTCACGCAGGTTGAGTGCAATCAAACCATTAGCACGCACGTTGGCGAACTGATCCAGCGACGTTTTCTTCACTGTACCGTCACCGGTTGCCATAAAGATAAATTTATCTTGGCTAAATTCGCTGACAGGCAAGATCGCGGTAATGCGTTCATTCTCTTCCAAAGGAAGCAGGTTGACGATTGGCTTACCACGTGCAGTACGGCTCGCCAACGGCAGTTGGTAAACTTTCATACGATAAGTCTTACCGCGCGTCGAGAATAGCAGAATGTTATCGTGAGTATTGGCCACCAGAAGACGCTCAATGTAGTCCTCTTCTTTCATTTTGGTGGCGCTCTTACCTTTACCACCACGACGCTGTGCTTCGTAGTCGCTGAGTAATTGATACTTCACATAGCCGTCATGTGACAACGTCACCACGACATCTTCACGGGCGATCAGCTCTTCCATGTCAATATCGTGCGTTGCTGCAGTGATCTCGGTACGGCGCGCATCGCTAAAGCCAGCACGGATCGCTTCTAGCTCTTCACGGATCACTTCCATCAAGCGTTCGGTGCTAGCTAAGATATGCATCAATTCGGCAATTTCTTCGAGCAGTTGTTTGTACTCATCGAGGATCTTTTCGTGCTCTAAGCCAGTCAGCTTATGCAGACGTAAATCCAGAATCGCTTGCGCTTGTTGCTCGGTCAGGAAGTATTGGCCATCACGAATACCGTATTGTGGCTCTAGCCACTCAGGGCGCGCTGCATCAGTGCCGGCACGCTCAAGCATTGCTGCCACGTTACCCAGATCCCAACCACGAGCGATTAAGCCTTCTCGTGCTTCAGCCGGGGTTGCCGCACGACGGATCAGCTCAATGATCTCATCGATATTAGCCAGCGCCAGTGCCAAACCTTCAAGGATATGGGCACGTTCACGTGCTTTACGCAGTTCGAAAATCGTCCGACGAGTCACCACTTCACGACGGTGATCGACGAAACACTTCAGCATCTCTTTGAGGTTAAACAGCTTAGGCTGACCGTTATCGAGTGCCACCATGTTGATCCCGAAGGTAGTTTGCAGCTGAGTGTTGGCATAGAGGTTGTTTAGAACCACTTCACCAACCGCATCACGCTTACACTCAATCACAATGCGCATCCCGTCTTTATCAGACTCATCGCGCAGTGCACTGATCCCTTCGACTTTCTTCTCTTTCACCAGCTCAGCGATTTTTTCAATCAAGCGCGCTTTGTTCACTTGATAAGGAATTTCGCTAACAATGATGGTCTCTTTGCCGTTTTTATCCGCTTCGATATCAGCTTTCGAGCGCATATAAACCTTGCCGCGACCAGTTTTGTAAGCATCAATGATGCCTTTACGGCCACTGATCAGCGCAGCAGTTGGAAAATCTGGACCAGGAATGTAGCTCATCAGCTCATCAATGGTGATCGCTTCGTTATCGATATAAGCCAAACAGCCATCGATCACTTCACCTAAGTTATGAGGTGGAATGTTGGTCGCCATACCAACCGCAATGCCAGATGAACCATTGATCAACAGGTTCGGGATCTTGGTCGGCAGTACCGCTGGGATCTGTTCTGTACCGTCATAGTTCGGCACATAGTCAACCGTTTCTTTATCTAGATCGGCCAACAGTTCGTGTGCAATTTTCGACATCCGCACTTCGGTATAACGCATTGCCGCCGCAGAGTCGCCGTCAATCGAGCCAAAGTTACCTTGACCATCGACCAACATGTAACGGAGTGAGAAAGGCTGCGCCATACGCACGATAGTGTCATAAACTGCAATATCACCGTGTGGGTGATATTTACCGATTACGTCACCTACCACACGGGCAGATTTTTTATAGGCTTTGTTCCAGTCATTGCCCAATACATTCATCGCAAACAGTACGCGACGGTGTACTGGTTTAAGGCCATCACGCACATCAGGAAGAGCACGACCCACGATGACAGACATCGCGTAGTCCAAATACGAACTGCGTAGCTCGTCTTCGATGTTTACGGGCGTGATCTCTTTAGCAAGATCGCTCATAGAGCCATTATCCCTCTATAGTTTGATCGGTATACCCAAATTCTTACTCAAATGGGGCTCACTATAAGATTGAGCGCCAACTCAGTCGAAAGCTGGATATTCTTGATACATATAAGGTGAAAAAATATAACACATGTTTCGCCGCTTCGGCATTACTTTCCCTGACCTTTTATCAGGTTGTGACCTTGGTTGCGTCTTAAGTGCCGACAATTTACACATTCCTTACGATCAGCAACGTTAGATGGTTGTTTTTTAAACGATCATTATCAAGAACAGTATCTCAACTGGTGCGATTTATTCAGCGCGCTATAATAACTACCCTACTCTCGGATGCGTAATACAGGCGATACCAGATGACTACCACACCGATCGTTGCTGCACATAATGTCGATCTTAATGAAATCAAAAAATTCGAGGATATGGCATCCCGTTGGTGGGATCTTGAGGGCGAATTTAAACCATTGCATCAAATTAACCCACTCCGTCTCAACTATGTGTTGGAAAAGGCCAATGGCCTATTTGGCAAAACCGTATTGGACGTCGGCTGTGGCGGCGGCATTTTAGCCGAAAGTATGGCGCGGGAAGGCGCACAAGTCACCGGACTGGATATGGGTAAAGAGCCGTTAGAAGTCGCTCGTTTACATGCTTTGGAAACGGGCGTCGTTTTAAGCTATATCCAGAGTACCGTCGAGCAGCATGCGCTGACCCATGCGCACACCTATGATGTGATCACCTGCATGGAGATGTTAGAACATGTACCCGATCCACTTTCGGTGATTCAAGCGTGTGCCAAGCTGGTCAAACCCGGCGGCCATGTGTTTTTCTCAACCCTCAATCGCAATATTAAGTCCTATTTATTCGCGATCGTCGGTGCAGAGCAGCTGTTAAAAATCGTTCCCGCTGGCACTCATGACCACAGCAAATTCATCCGCCCATCCGAGCTGATGAAGATGATCGACCAAACGGCTCTGCAAGAACAAGGAATGATTGGTTTACACTACAATCCACTGAGCAATACTTATCGCTTAGGTTCAAATGTCGATGTCAATTACATCGTCTATACGACTCTTGTTTAATCGACCCGGCACGCTAAAAAGCGGCGCAACACCACCCGATTGCGCGCTTTTTTAGCCGCAGCTGCATTAGGCTGATTCCATTTTAAACGATCCATTTTTAAGATCAGTTTTTGCTTAAAGATCAAGAGATTTTTTTTCGTTACTGGTTACCAAGAAAGCAATGTGCAAACGCCGATTTTTCACAATCAACTCTACCCTTTGATCATCAGTAAGCGAGCACTAACTGATTTTTTAAATTTTGCCACTTATCCACAATCTGTCCTTGAACTGTCACTTGCAATAGCCTGCCCATAGCACTATCTTGTAACTCGAACACCAAACAGCCCCTACATATAGTGTTTCCAACTCTATAAGTAGAGCGAGCTTGATCACATAAGCCGTGATTCCATTTACTAGAATTATACCAAAATACGGCTTTAATCAGTTTTGTTAGGAAAATGAAGCAGAATGAACCAACAACTTACTGTCACCAAGCGTGATGGCCGCAAAGAAAGTATTGATCTCGACAAGATCCACCGCGTGATCACTTGGGCCGCTGAAGGCCTACACAATGTCTCCGTTTCACAGGTAGAACTGCGCGCTCATATTCAGTTCTATGATGGCATTACCACGTCTGACATCCATGAGACGATCATTAAATCGGCGGCCGATCTGATTTCCGAAGAGACACCAGATTATCAATATCTTGCGGCGCGCCTTGCGGTTTTCCACCTACGTAAAAAAGCCTATGGCCAATACGAACCGCCAGCTCTGTTTGATCATGTGACAAAAATGATCGAAAAGGGCAAATACGACCGACATTTACTGCAAGACTATAGCCGTGAAGAATTGATGCAGATGGATCTGTTTATCGACCATCGCCGTGATCTGGATTTCTCTTACGGCGCGGTAAAACAGTTGGAAGGAAAATATTTCGTACAAAACCGGGTTACCGGCCAAATTTACGAAAGTGCTCAGTTCCTGTACATTTTGGTGGCGGCTTGCCTGTTTGCTAAATATCCAAAAGAGACACGCCTTGACTACATCAAACGTTTCTACGATGCGACGTCAACCTTTAAGATCTCCCTGCCGACACCAATTATGTCCGGCGTACGGACTCCAACTCGTCAATTTAGCTCTTGCGTGCTAATTGAATGTGGTGACAGCCTCGACTCGATCAATGCCACCGCCAGCTCGATTGTGCGCTACGTATCGCAACGCGCCGGAATTGGCATCAACGCGGGACGCATTCGCGCACTCGGTTCGGAAATTCGTGGTGGTGAAGCATTCCACACCGGCTGTATCCCCTTCTATAAATACTTCCAAACCGCAGTGAAATGCTGCTCGCAAGGCGGTGTGCGTGGTGGTGCTGCGACAGTGTTTTACCCGCTGTGGCACGGAGAGGCCGAATCTCTGCTGGTACTGAAAAATAACCGAGGTGTAGAAGAAAACCGAGTTCGTCATATGGACTATGGGGTACAACTCAACAAACTGATGTATCAGCGCCTAGTTGAAGGTGGCAACATTACCCTGTTCTCCCCTTCGGATGTGCCAGGACTGTACGATGCTTTCTTCCAAGATCAAGCGGAGTTTGAACGTCTGTACGTACACTATGAAAACGATCCTAGCATTAAGAAGAAAACCGTTAAGGCGCTGGAAATCTTCACATTGCTGATGCAAGAGCGAGCGTCCACTGGCCGTATCTACATCCAGCACGTTGATCACTGTAATACACATAGCCCATTTGATGCGGCCGTGGCGCCGGTTCGTCAATCTAACTTGTGTCTGGAAATTGCACTGCCAACCTCACCACTGGAAAACGTGGAAGACGAAAGCGGTGAAATTGCCCTGTGTACCCTTTCTGCGTTTAACTTAGGCGCAATTCAGTCACTGGATGATTTCGAAGAGTTATCGGATCTGGTGGTGCGTGCGCTCGATGCCCTGCTCGATTACCAAGATTATCCACTACCGGCTGCGCGTCGTTCTTCAATGAACCGTCGTACCCTTGGTGTGGGTGTGATCAACTACGCTTATTACTTAGCCAAACATGGCGTGAAATACTCCGATGGCAGTGCCAATACACTGACTCACCGCACCTTTGAAGCCATGCAATATCATCTACTGCGCGCTTCCATGAAATTGGCGCAAGAGCAAGGTCGCTGCCCGCAGTTTGATCAAACCAACTACGCGAAAGGTTTGATGCCAATCGATACCTACAAAAAAGATATCGATTTGGTGTGTAATGAACCCCTGCATTATGACTGGGATACACTGCGTGACGAGATCATGCAACATGGTTTGCGTAACTCAACCTTAACTGCGCTGATGCCATCAGAAACTTCATCGCAAATCTCTAATGCAACCAATGGGATTGAGCCGCCACGGGGTTATGTCTCGGTCAAAGCATCAAAAGATGGCATTCTTAAGCAAGTGGTGCCGGAATTTACCCGCTTAAAAGACAACTATGAACTGCTGTGGAATATCGGTTCAAACGATGGCTATCTGCACTTAGTCGGCATTATGCAAAAGTTCGTTGACCAAGCGATTTCTGCCAATACCAACTACGATCCAAGCCAGTATGATTCAGGCAAAGTGCCAATGAAAAAACTGCTGCAAGATCTGCTGACCGCCTACAAGTTTGGGGTAAAAACGCTGTACTACCATAACACGCGCGATGGTGCGAAAGATGAGCAGACGGAAAGCGTCAAAGTATCAGAAGACGATTGTGAAAGCGGCGCGTGTAAGATCTAAGCTTATCGCTCTACCACCAGATAATACTCTTTGATTTGCATGCCTCTTGCTTAAGCAAGAGGCCAAACGGATGAAGGCAACCATGGCTTACAGTACTTTTACCCAGAAAAAAAATGACCAACTAAAAGAACCAATGTTTCTTGGTCAACCGGTTAACGTGGCGCGTTACGATCAACAAAAATACGAAATTTTCGAAAAGCTGATTGAAAAACAGCTCTCTTTCTTCTGGCGTCCAGAGGAAGTTGATGTCTCAAGCGATCGCATCGATTATGGCAAGTTGCCCGACCATGAAAAGCACATTTTTATCTCGAACCTGAAATACCAAACCCTGCTTGATTCGATTCAAGGCCGTAGCCCAAACGTCGCGCTACTGCCACTGGTCTCACTGCCAGAGTTAGAAACATGGATTGAAACTTGGTCGTTCTCGGAAACGATTCACTCACGTTCGTATACTCATATCATCCGTAATATCGTTAATGATCCGGCGGTAGTGTTTGACGATATCGTTGAAAATGAACACATCATCAAGCGTGCCCAAGATATCGCTCACTATTATGATGATTTGATCCAACTGACCAATGACTACCACCGTTTTGGTGAAGGTCAGCATCAGGTCAACGGTGCAACCATTGACGTATCACTGCGCGAGCTCAAGAAAAAACTCTATCTGTGCTTGATGTCGGTCAACGCGTTAGAAGCGATCCGTTTCTACGTCAGCTTTGCCTGCTCGTTTGCATTTGCTGAGCGTGAGTTGATGGAAGGTAATGCAAAAATCATCAAATTGATTGCCCGTGATGAAGCGCTGCATCTTACTGGTACTCAGCACATGATCAATCTGCTACGTAATGGAATGGATGACTTTACTTTCCTACACATCGCTGAAGAGTGTAAGCAACAGAGTTTTGATCTGTTCAAAGAAGCCGCCGAACAGGAGAAAGAGTGGGCAGAGTATCTGTTTAAAGACGGCTCAATGATTGGTCTCAATAAAGATATTCTGTGTCAGTACGTGGAGTACATCACCAATATCCGTATGCAAGCTGTTGGTTTAGAGCCTGCTTACCCAAGCGCGATCAATAACCCAATTCCATGGATCAATGCTTGGCTCTCCTCTGATAATGTGCAAGTTGCACCGCAAGAGGCCGAGATCAGCTCTTACCTTGTCGGTCAGATCGATAACGAAGTCAGCAGCGATGATTTTAAGGGCTTTGAGCTGTAATGACCGCGATTAAAATCAACAAACTGCTGACCATTGAAGCGAATCCGAGTCTTACTTTACTTGAGAGTATGGAACAGGCAGGGTTGGCACCAGAATACAATTGTCGCGATGGGCACTGCGGTGCCTGTCGTTGCCAGTTAGTCGCAGGTGAGGTCGAGTATGTTGGTTTTGCGATGGCTTATACTCAAGCCAATGAAATCCTACCTTGCATTTGCCGTGCAAAAACGCCACTAGAATTAGAACAAGTCGTTTATCAACGCAATTTAGCCAGAGCTTAAGCTCTGGCTAGCTTCACACCACCCAACATCGCATCCGCTGTGCGCATGGATACCCATTTATGACCAATTTCACGACCGCCATCATCCAATAGCGATAACCAATAACCTTGATTACTCGTATGATCAAATTGAGTTGGCGCGTGTAGCCACAACGAAACCACATCCTCCGTTGCGTTGCTATAAACCTCTCCCAATACCATTTTTTGGCTGGCAATTTTGTACCATACCAAGATTTTTGAGTGATGAAACATGTCAGCCTCCTGCCGCCACTGTCGGGTCCTTAATGGAGTGTAGTTCATCAACACCAACTGTAACGGATCTATTTTGAGACAACACATCTATACCCATCCCTCACTCAACCACTCCGTTTTGATTCCATCCCATTTTTATTGCAGTGCACTATTGGGCAAATACATTTCTTTCACCCGCTGAACACCACTGTACTCAATAAACATTGGCCGGCCAGTGAGATAACGCAGCAACATGTCAGCCGCCAGCGTCGCAATCCACTCTTTTTGCTCTGCTTGGCTCAAATGGCCGACCAATTTGACGGTTTGCCCCCATTCCCCATTCGGGGTGGAAAGTGCAACCGAAACCTCTCCTTGCTTGAGTGTTCCGGTGACTAAGGCCATTTGTGTGCCGCATTTATCTTTCGTCGCTCCGGCTAAGGCAAACGCCGCGGCAAGAGGCTCTTGTTGAGCCAGCTCACTGGCAACTCGATGACTCAGCACCCATGAATGTCCGGCTAATGCTTCTATCCGTGGCTCACTGAGTAGCCAATGTGACAGCCAGCCTTGAGTCGCTTGCTCGGCCAATGCCAGCGATAAGCCTTTTTCCGTCATCATATCACCAAGGTTGGCCAACATTGGCTCATCCACACTCACCACATGCTGCTCTAAATGAGCATGCAAGATCTTCAGCAAACTTAAACGCCGTTGTGGATCGGACTTGGGGCCAAATAGTTTAACTTCAATAAATGGCAAATATGAGCGGTAACCTAAATGGTAACCAGCCGGTAACTGGATTTTATCCAGCTTGTCTGCGATCGAAGACTCGGATGAACCGAACGTATAAAGCCGGCTGCACTGCACCGGCACACTAGGAAATCGCTGCTGCAGATCAGGCAAAATTTGCTCACTGACCATGCGGTAAAACTCTTGCGGTACCCCAGGGGTAAAATAGAACCAACAATCATTAAGCGACATTTTAAAACCACATGCGGTACCAATCGGGTTAGCAATGAGCTCCGCATTGGCCGGTAACATCGCCTGTTTACGATTACTTTGCGGCATGCTTTGACCGCGGTTGGCAAAAAACTGCTCAAGTTGACCCAACCAATCGTGACTGAGCTGTAACGGCTGCTCAGCCGCTTGGGCCGCGGCTTGAGCGGTAATGTCATCACTGGTTGGGCCTAATCCGCCATTGACGATCACCACATCCGCGTTAAAACTCAGCATCATTAACTCTTCAACCAATGCCGATAGCGCATCACCAACCGTAGAACGTTTATACAGAGGAAAGCCATGCTGATAAAACTCACGCGCTAGCCAAGCAGCATTCGAGTCGACAATGTCACCATGCAAAACCTCTTCGCCGGTGCTGAGCATTATTATTTTCAACATATTTGCCATCCTGATGTAAATACTGCATTTCTATTGACCAAGAATAAGCCAATCGACAAGAAAATGTTATCGATCAAGCAATTTCGTACAACCGTTAATTAGCGGTTTTCTTGTTGATCAATTTTATGGATAATTGTGACCCCGATCGACCTATCACCTATAACTGGAGACATCTGTGCTCAAGAAAAACATCACACCCATGATGTTGTTGACATTTTCCGCCTGCGTAAACGCACAACAAGATGTGAACTTCCAATCTGATTTTGCCTACCAATTGGGCTGTGAACAGAGCAACTGCTACTCAAGCAATTATTATACCGATTCACTCAACCCTGCTTTTTCTTTGAGTGTTAATGATGCTTCAACACTAAGGTTAGATGATCCACTGCCTAAATATTTACTGGTGCAAGACAGCCGGGACTGGGATTATCTCACAGGTCAAACCTATACCATTTTAGGCCTAAGTGTCATGACCGCAGGGTTGATGACACTGCTCCCGGAATCGATCACCAAATGGGATGCTGACGATCGCAAACTCAGCAATCTTGGCAAAAAGTGGAAAGACAACGTCACTTCAGGTCCAACCTGGGATCGCGATGAGCATTTCCTGAACTACATTATGCACCCCTATTTCGGTGGGGTTTATTACACGGCTGCACGTCATGCCGGATTTAATGAATTTGAATCATTTCTCTACTCAGCCACCATGTCGACCTTCTTCTGGGAATATGGGGTGGAATCATTTGCTGAAGTCCCTTCATGGCAAGATATTTTTATCACCCCATTTTTTGGGGCGGTGGTTGGTGAGCTAATGTTTGATGCCGAACAAAATATTGTGGCCAATGGCGGCCAAGTCATGGGCTCAAACGCGGCCGGTGATGTTACCCTATTTTTCCTCAATCCGATCGGTCATATTCATGGCTGGGTGAGCGATGCTTGGGGTGGTTCGGCGGATGTCTCTTTCCAAAGCAACCCTTGGGCCAACAACCCAGAAGCGGCAAGGTATGCGATGGATGCCGGCGCAAACTACGACTCACAGTACTACGGGTTAAACGTCAAAATTACCTTCTAATCGCTTAAAACGGCGATACAAGATGTCGCCTTTTTATGACCAGCACTGCGATCAGCATGGGCATTGTGCAATGAAAGTGCTACCCTTACCACATTATCTACTGCGAGAGAACAAAATGAGCAAATTAACGGCAGATATCGACGCGAATTTAGCGCTGTTTATTGAAGAAACCCAAGTAAACCAATTGGTTTGGGGATTACGTAACGAAGAAGGCTGGCTCTCTTGTGAATCAACAGAATTTGCAGAAAGTGAAGTGATGCCTTTTTGGTCATCCAAAGCTGATGCACAAATTCACAACGTGGAAGAATGGGCTGACTTTGAAGTCGTTGAAATCCCGATTGATGTGTTTGTGGAAGATTGGTTAATCACCCTCGATGAAGATGGTGTGTTAGTTGGCCCGAACTGGAATGCTAGCCTCGAAGGTAAAGAATTAGAGCCAGCTCAACTGGCAAAACTCTACCTTTAATCAATGATTGACTGGATTACTCGGTCTTGGTGTACACTTCAACCCGCGTAACTATCGAACAATAATCGAACCATACAAGGCGCATTTTCGCGCCTTTTTGTCATCCATCCCCCAGCAATCTCACCACTGCCATAGCCCGACGACACCAGCTTTGTTACACTTGCAGCCCTGTTAAATACCATCTGGAACGCAAGCATGCAATTAACTAAGCTGACGCAAGAGATCTTCGACCACCTGTACCGTGACATTCATCAATTTCGCCAAACCTTTGATCTGCCGGTTGCCGCGCCACACACTTTAAACTCACAAGCCGATATCTTGCACACGTCGTTAGCCATTGAAGAGTTGACCGAGCTTGCTCAAGCGGATAATAAAACCGAACAAGCGGATGCAATTGTCGATACCGTGTACGTACTGATGGGACGCTTAGTGCATTTAGGGCAAGCCAAAATTGAAGACAATCTCGCCATCAGTTATTTGATCGATCTGTTGTTGCATGTTGCGGACAATTTAAATATTGCGTTTTTAGCTTGCTGGGATGAAGTACATAGTTCAAACATGAGCAAAGTATGCCGTAATCAACAAGAATATTTAGACACTGAGCAGTTCTATGCCGAGCAAGGTATTAAGCTAATGGCGGTGCAGCAAGGTGAGTATATTATTGCCAAATGCGCGCAAGACTTTATCTCTGCGTCAAAAACCGTTCGTCAAGGCAAAGTCCTAAAATCGGTTTACTATCGTCCGGCAAACTTGGTTGAATTAACTCAATAAGAGCAAGCGAAACATAGAAAACCGCCAGCAAAAAGCCAGTCAATTTGACTGGCTTTCGGTTCAAAAGCATCCTAGCAATCATTAGCCGCGAGGTTTACGCGTATTCTGCTGCTGATTGGCCGCTTTATTACGTGAACTTGACTCACCACCCGGCTTACGGCGCGCAGCCGCTTTACCACTACGCCCTGGTGTCGCAGTAATTCGCTCTTCGTGACGACGCACGGCACGACGAATTTTTTGGCTACGGGTACGCTCACGCTTACGAGTGGCTGCATCTGGTGCTAAGTTCAACACCGTTTCTTTCTCTGGACGCAGTTCAACTAACTCGCGCAGGTAATTGACTTGCTTGAGATCGAGCTCCATCCAACCACCACGTGGCAGTTTTTTATCCAAGAAGATGTCACCGTAACGCACACGCTTGAGGCGACTTACCGTAGTACCCTGAGATTCCCATAAACGGCGAACTTCACGGTTACGACCTTCGTTAATCACTACATAGAAAGTATGGTTGATGCCTTCACCACCGGCATACATAACATCTTCAAAACGCGCCATACCATCTTCGAGCTGCACACCGCGAACTAGGTTACGCACATTTTCTTCGTTGACATCACCAAATACGCGCACTAAATATTCACGCTCAACCTGACGACTTGGGTGCATCAAACGATTCGCTAATTCACCATCAGTGGTAAACAGCAACAAACCGGAGGTGTTCGCATCCAAACGGCCAACTGAGATCCAACGTGAGCCACGAATTTTCGGCAGACGGTCAAATACGGTGCGACGACCTTCTGGATCATGACGGGTACACAGTTCACCTTCTGGCTTATAGTAAGCCAAAACTCGGCAAATCACCTCTTCTGGTGCTTTAGCCGATACCACGTGTCCATCGATGCGCACGACCGCAATCTCATCTTCTAGGCGTTCACCCAGTACAGCTACCTTGCCATTAACACTTACGCGCCCAGCTCGGATCAGAGCTTCAAGCTCACGACGAGAACCATGACCAGCACGTGCTAAAACTTTCTGTAACTTTTCGCTCATTTATCTACCTATGTGTCGTCTTCTCAGACGTCGAATGACGGGTTGCGATGTTAAAATCGCGGTCGCGTAGTATCGCAAATTTTATCGATAAAAGCATCCGTTTTGTCAGTGCAGAGCAACCGGATCATTCCACTATTGAAAGGGGCTAGGATCACCAGAGCCGATCCGCGCCACCACCACTTCATCATCACTGAAATCAATGACTGTGGTGGGTTGCTGGCCCAAGTAACCGCCATGGAGGATCACATCGACCGCATGTTCTAACTGATCGCGGATTTCATCAGGATCCGATTCCGTAAAATCGTTGCCAGGTAAAATCAGCGAAGTCGACATTAAAGGCTCACCTAATGCTTCGAGCAAATCCAATGCGATTTGATTATCAGGCACCCGAATGCCAATGGTTTTACGCTTTTCATTCATCAAGCGCCGAGGCACTTCCTTGCTGCCTTTAAAAATAAAGGTGTAAGGCCCCGGGGTGTTATTTTTCAGTAACCGAAATGCGGTATTGTCAACTCGGGCATACTGAGATAGCTGCGACAAATCACGGCATAACAAAGTAAAGTTGTGCTTATCATCCAAGCGACGGATCTGGCAAATACGCTCCATGCCATGTTTATTTTCTAACTGGCAGCCGAGCGCGTAACCAGAATCGGTCGGATAGACGACCAATCCACCATTGCGAATGATCGCCACCGCTTGTTGGATCAAACGAACTTGGGGATTTTCAGGATGAACGTAAAAATACTGACTCATGGTTATTCCTCTTCATTGAGTCTCTCGACTCTATCGCTTAGAGATAAAGGGCTTGCAGATAACGGACAGGGAGATGAATGCTCTGCCGCTAAATGCCAATCTTTCCATACCGGTTCAACCGCAGCCGGTAACCAAAGATTGCGCCCCAACTCCATCCAAGGTGAAGGATAGTGAAAATCGCTGCCTTGTGAGGCAAGCAATTGGTATTCGCGCGCATAGTCACCTAACATACGTCTTTCCTGTGGAGACTGCTGCGGTTGAGCCACTTCAATGGCATCACCACCAGCTTCCACAAATGCGCTCATTAAGCGCTTAAGCCATTTAGCCGTCAAGTCATATCGTCCGGGATGCGCTAATACCGCTTGGCCACCGGCGGCATGAATAGCCCTTACCGCTTCACTCATCGAACACCAGTTCGGCGGCACATAACCGGGATTATCTCGGGTGAGAAATTTTTTAAACACTTGCTGCATATTTGTCGCATAACCATTATCCACCAGCCACTTGGCAAAGTGTGCTCGAGTTAACGGCGCGCCAACCGCAATCTGCTGCACCTCGGCTAACACCCCCTCGCGCGTGGCTTTTTGCAAACGGTGCGCCATCAATTCACCGCGTTCAATACGCCGTTGTTGTTGCTCGGCAATTAGCTGCTGTAATGCCGTATCATTAGGATCGATGTTTAAACCGACAATATGAATATCTTTATTTTGCCAAACGGTCGAAATCTCAATTCCATCAATCAATTGTAGTGGATATTGCTGCTGAGCAATGTAAGCACGCGCATCACCCAAAGCCGCCACGGTATCGTGGTCGGTGATCGCTAGCACATCAATCTCAAAGCTGATCGCGCGATCAATCAATTGCTGATAGGTAAACCGCCCATCAGAAGCGGTGGTGTGACTGTGCAGATCTATTCTCATATTTATATTTGCTTGATTTTTAGGCTTGACTTTTTAATCTCGCACTAGTTTACTAGTACGCAAATGCAAGGCGCTTGATTCAGATTGGCTATGTTACAAGAATTTAACCCAAAGCATAAAGCCAATTTCACGCCAGCACGAGTGGCAGCCGATAGTCGGCTTTTTATTGATACTCATTGCATCACCACGTCGAATCATGTTTAAGGAGATCTTATGAATAAGGCCATCAATATCCATCAAACTGCGCCGCTTGAGGTGCTGTATAGTGAACTGCCTTATACACAAGATCCGACCGCGCTATTTCACGCACTTTGCGCTGATCGCACTGATTGCCTACTGCTGGAATCCGCGGAAATTGACTCCAAGCAAAACCTAAAAAGCTTACTGCTGATTGATGCAGCGGTACGGATCGTGTGCCAAGGCCATCAAGTGACCTATCATGCACTGAGCGCAAATGGGCAAGCGTTACTAAAGATTATTGCCGCCAATCTCACCGAGAACGTGGTACACCAAATAGAGCAAGCCAAGCTCACCTTAACCTTTAGCGCACCCTGTGATGAGTTAGATGAGGATGCGCGCTTGCGCGAAGCCTCTTCGTTTGATGCCTTGCGTTTAGTGCAGCACAGTTTTGATCTCACCGGACAACATAAATTTGCACTGTTTCTCGGTGGCTTATTTGCCTACGATTTGGTGGCCAATTTTGAGCCGCTCGGCACTGTACCCGGGGATAATCAGTGCCCTGATGCCGTTTTTTATGTGGCGGAAACGTTGATGGTGATCGATCATCAACAGCAAACTTGCCAGCTACAAGCCACTCAATTTCAGCCCAGCGCTGGCCTACATAGCCAGCTCAAAAGTCGTATGCGTGAGATTCGCGCTCAAGCTCATCAAACTCTGCCATTACCGCTCGCTCAGCCACTCACCGATGTCACCGTGACCAGCAATATCAGTGATGAGGCATTTTGTGCACTAGTACGCTCGCTTAAACAATACGTCGTATCTGGCGATGTGTTCCAAGTGGTGCCATCACGCCGCTTTCAGCTACCTTGCCCTTCACCACTGGCCGCTTATCAGCGCCTCAAACAAAGCAATCCTAGCCCTTATATGTTTTATATGCAGGATCAAAATTTTACGCTGTTTGGGGCATCACCGGAAAGTGCACTGAAATATGAGCGACACACTAACCAAGTGGAAATCTACCCGATTGCAGGCACCCGCCGTCGTGGCAAACGAGCCGATGGCAGCCTTGATTTTGATCTCGATAGCCGCATGGAGCTGGAACTGCGCAGCGATAAAAAAGAGAACGCCGAACACATGATGTTGGTTGATTTGGCGCGTAATGATGTGGCACGTATCAGTCAAGCCGGAACCCGCCATGTCGCCGACTTACTGCAAGTCGATCGCTACAGCCATGTGATGCATCTGGTGTCACGCGTGGTTGGGCAATTACGTACCGATCTCGATGCGCTGCACGCTTACCAAGCTTGTATGAATATGGGCACCTTGACTGGCGCACCAAAAATTCGCGCCATGCAGTTGATCCGTGATGTCGAACAAACTCGCCGCGGCAGCTACGGCGGCGCAGTCGGTTACCTAACTGGCGAGGGCGATCTGGATACCTGTATCGTGATCCGCTCGGCTTATGTTGAAAATGGCATCGCCCAAGTACAAGCCGGTGCTGGAGTGGTCTACGACTCCGATCCACAAGCGGAAGCCGATGAAACACGCAGTAAGGCACAAGCGGTGATTTCTGCGATAGTCGATGCACACCAAGCGAACCGTTCAACTCAAACGATTAGTTCAATTCAAACCATCAGTTCAAATCAAACGATCGGTGCACATCAGACTATCGGTGCAAATTAAGGAGCACTCATGGCTAATATTCTGTTTATCGATAATTTTGATTCTTTCACTTACAACTTGGTCGATCAATTTCGCTCGCTCGGCCACACCGTAACGATTTATCGCAATCACATCGCAGTCGAGGTGATTGAGCAAGCATTAGCACAGTTAGAGCAGCCGATTGTGGTGCTCTCTCCGGGCCCCGGCGCCCCTTCTGACGCAGGTTGCATGCCCGAGCTATTGCAACGCTTAAAAGGTCGCGTGCCACTGATTGGCATCTGTTTAGGTCATCAAGCGATTGTCGAAGCCTACGGCGGTGTGGTGGCGGGTGCCGGTGAAATAGTGCACGGCAAAGTGTCAATGATGGAGCACCAAAATCACGCCATTTATCGCGGCTTGCCTTCACCGCTGGCGATTGCACGCTACCACTCGTTAGTCGCCACCCAAGTACCCAGTGCGCTGACGATTACCGCACAAGTCGACGGTTTAGTGATGTCAGTGGTGCATGAAACCGACAAAGTATGTGGCTTACAATTTCATCCGGAATCGATCATGACCACCCACGGTGCCGCTTTACTGGCTAACGTGCTTGACTGGGCATGCTCTGCCCCACAGCTCGACACTCAATTCGCATAACCGCACAGGGAGAGAATGTTATGCATAACATAATGGACAAACTGTATCAGCAACAAGAGCTAACCCAACTCGAAAGCCAACAGCTTTTCGACCTGATTATTCGCGGTGAAATCGATCCAATGTTAATGGCCGCCGCGATGACCGCGCTGAAAATCAAAGGTGAGACACCGAATGAAATTGCCGGAGCGGCCAAAGCGCTACTGGCTAACGCCAATCCGTTCCCACGCCCAACATACGATATTGCCGATATTGTCGGCACTGGCGGTGATGGCTCAAACACCATCAACATATCAACCACCGCGGCGTTTGTTGCCGCAGCCTGCGGCGTGAAAGTCGTCAAGCACGGCAACCGCGGTGTATCAAGCCAATCCGGATCGTCTGACTTGCTCAGCGCGTTTGGCATCAACCTCACCATGAGTGCCGAACAGTCACGTCAAGCATTGGACGATCTCGGAGTGGCCTTTTTATTTGCTCCTCACTACCATAGTGGCGTGCGCCATGCGATGCCCGTGCGCCAAAGCATGAAAACTCGAACTATTTTCAATATCTTAGGCCCACTGATTAACCCTGCTCGCCCCAACATTCAATTAATGGGTGTGTACAGCCCTGATTTGCTGCATCCGATCGCACAAACCATGCTACATATGGGCTTGCAGCGCGCCGCCGTGGTACATGGTTCAGGATTAGATGAAGTGGCGATTCATGGTACAACCCAAGTGATAGAGCTTCAGCAAGGCCAATTGATTGAGTACACACTCACCCCACAAGATTTTGGCGTTAGCCTCTACCCATTAGATGCGATTCGCGGTGGAGGCCCCGCTGAAAATCGTGCCATCATCAGCCAAATTCTAACCGGTAATGGCAGTGACGCACAGATGGCAGCGGTAGCCGTCAATGTCGCGCTGCTACTGCGTTTATGTGGCCAACCCGATCTCAAGGCCAATACCGAGCAAGCACTGGCGGTGATGAAATCGGGCCAAGCGTACGCTTTAGTTCAGCAGTTAGCACAACGAGGTTAAACAGCATGTCCGAGCAATTATCTGAGCATATTTCCCAACACACCGCGCAAATGGCGCAAGTGCTGGTCAAAATCGTCAACGATAAATACCAATGGATTGCAGAGCGCAAAGCCAAACAACCTCTGGCGAGTTTTCATCCATTATTAACTCGCTCAGATCGCGATTTTTATCAAGCCTTGAGCGGTGATAACACCGTATTCATTCTCGAATGCAAAAAAGCCTCACCCTCAAAAGGGCTGATCCGAGCTAATTTTGATCTTGATGAAATTGCGTCAGTTTATGGCGAGTACGCTAACGCGATTTCGGTGCTGACCGATGAGAAGTATTTCCAAGGTCGTTTTGAATTTTTGCCCCAAGTACGTGCCCAAGTTAGCCAACCCATATTGTGCAAAGATTTTATGCTTGATCCATATCAGGTGTATTTGGCGCGCCATTATCAAGCGGATGCGATTTTGCTGATGTTGTCGGTACTCAATGATGATCAATATCGTCAACTGACCAGCGTAGCCCACGATCTGGGTATGGGAGTGCTCACCGAAGTCAGTAACCAACAAGAACTGGAGCGCGCACTCGCTCTAAACGCGAAAGTTATCGGCATTAATAACCGTAATCTGCGAGATTTAAGCACAGACCTGAATCGCACCAAGCAGTTGGCTCCGCTGATTCCGGCCGGCACCATCATTATTTCTGAATCAGGCATTTACACTCATCAACAGGTGCGTGATTTAGCTCAGTTTGCCAATGGTTTCTTGATTGGTAGCTCGCTGATGGCGCAAAGCAATCTTGAATTGGTAGTGCGTAAAATTGTGCTCGGCGAACACAAGGTGTGCGGTTTGACTCATCCTGATGATGCGGTGAAAGCCTACCAAGCCGGTGCCGTTTTTGGTGGACTGATTTTTGTTGAGCAGTCCAAACGCTTTGTCGATGTAGAACAAGCGCGCCTGACCATGAGCGGCGCACCGCTGCAGTATGTCGGGGTGTTTCAAAATCATCCCGCAGCGCAAGTCGCCGCTATCGCGAGCCAACTTAGCTTATTTGCAGTACAACTGCACGGTGACGAAGATGCCCAATATATCCGGGAATTACGTGCAGCCCTACCCTCCTCAATTGAAATTTGGAAAGCCTATGGGGTCAGTGATGCTTTGCCTGAGTTACTCACAGAATCGATCGACCGCCATCTGCTCGATGCCAAAGTCGGCGAACAGAGTGGCGGCACAGGACACAGTTTTGATTGGCACTTGCTGCCAAAACATAGCGACCTGATGCTCGCCGGTGGCTTGAGCGCCGAGAATGTCGCTCAAGCAGCACAACTTGGCTGCCGTGGGCTGGATTTTAATTCTGGAGTGGAAAGCGCTCCCGGCCAAAAAGATGCCAACAAGCTACAACAGGTTTTTCAACAGTTACGGAATTATTAGATGATCAGCATGGCAACATGCATAAAAAAGGAATGTAAGCATGGCTAAGTTAAATGCCTATTTTGGCGAATTTGGTGGACAGTTTGTACCACAGATTTTGGTTCCAGCGCTCGATCAACTGGAACAAGCCTTTATTGATGCCCAGCAAGATGAAGACTTTCGCGCTGAATTTATGGCGCTACTGCAAGAGTACGCAGGACGACCGACGGCGCTAACCCTCACTCGCAATATTACCCAAGGTACCAAGACCAAACTCTATTTAAAGCGCGAAGATTTGCTACACGGCGGCGCGCACAAAACCAACCAAGTTCTCGGTCAAGCTTTGTTGGCTAAGCGCATGGGTAAAGATGAAATCATCGCCGAAACAGGCGCTGGCCAACATGGGGTTGCCACCGCCTTAGCTTGCGCATTACTCGGTTTAAAATGCCGAATTTACATGGGGGCCAAAGATGTGGAGCGCCAAAGTCCAAATGTGTTTCGGATGCGTTTGATGGGAGCCACCGTGATCCCGGTGCATTCCGGCTCTGCCACGCTAAAAGATGCCTGCAACGAAGCACTGCGTGACTGGTCAGCTAGCTACCAAACCGCACATTATCTGCTCGGCACTGCGGCGGGACCGCACCCATTTCCCACTATCGTGCGTGAATTTCAGCGCATGATTGGTGAAGAGACCAAACATCAGATCCTCGCTCGGGAAGGTCGTTTGCCCGATGCGGTGATCGCCTGTGTCGGTGGTGGCTCTAACGCAATTGGCATGTTTGCGGATTTCATCGAAGAAAAATCGGTACGTTTGATTGGTATTGAGCCAGCAGGCAAAGGGATCGAAACCCATCAGCATGGTGCACCACTCAAACATGGTAAAACCGGCATTTTCTTTGGTATGAAAGCCCCCTTAATGCAAGATAGCAATGGACAAATTGAAGAGTCTTACTCGATCTCGGCCGGACTCGATTTCCCATCAGTCGGCCCGCAACATGCTCACCTACACGCGATAGGCCGCGCCGAATATGACAGTATTACCGATGATCAAGCGCTCGATGCTTTCCAAGTTTTGGCACGCCGAGAAGGCATTATCCCAGCACTAGAGTCCTCTCACGCTTTAGCCTATGCCATCAAAATGGCCTATGCCGAGCCAGATAAAGAGCAATTGTTAGTGGTTAACCTATCGGGACGTGGTGATAAAGATATCTTCACCGTACATAAATTACTTGAAGAGCGAGGAGCACTGTAATGAACCGTTACCAAGCCCTATTCCAACGTCTAGCAGCAGCGCAGCAAGGCGCGTTTGTCCCCTTTGTCACCATTGGTGATCCTAACCCTGCGCAATCACTGGCGATTATGCAAACCCTGATCGATTCGGGAGCCGATGCCCTTGAACTTGGCATGCCATTTTCCGATCCGTTGGCAGATGGTCCGACGATCCAAGGGGCCAACTTACGCGCATTAGCCGCCAATACCACACCTGACGTCTGCTTTGAGCTGATTGCACAGATCCGCGATCGTAACCCTGAGACACCGATTGGGTTATTGATGTATGCCAATTTGGTCTACGCCCGTGGTATCGAAAATTTTTATCAGCGTTGCCAAAAAGCTGGGGTGGATTCAGTGCTGATTGCTGATGTACCCACCAATGAAAGTCAGCCATTCGTCGCCGCCGCAGAAAAGTTTGGCATCCAGCCGATCTTTATTGCTCCCCCCACCGCCAGTGATGCAACCCTACAAGCCGTAGCGCAACTGGGTAAAGGTTACACTTATTTGCTGTCGCGCTCCGGCGTGACCGGAGCAGAAACCAAAGCCAATATGCCGGTTCACACCATGTTGGAGCGTTTACAACAATTTGCTGCGCCACCCGCATTACTGGGCTTTGGTATATCGGAGCCAGCACAAGTCAAGCAAGCGCTTGAGGCAGGTGCTGCGGGAGCGATATCGGGATCGGCGGTGGTAAAAATCATTGCTCATCATTTAGATAACCCAAGCCAACAATTAGTCGAATTAGCACACTTTACCCAAGCGATGAAACAGGCTACCTATCTATCGCTAAGCTAAGCCTACTCGACAACGCTTAATGATTTACACCACTATCTTTTGCGGCGTGTAACCCTGACACGCCGCATCATTCATTAACAATTAATCATCCACCAAACGCATCAAAAACCACCTCATAAGTCAATAGCAAACGTTTACCTTGCTTGTAAAACGCTAAATCTCTCGCTTTTTACTCGACGACAGACAAATCACTCGCGGCACTTATTGCCAAATGTAAATATTGCGTGTAAAAAATAAGAGCAAAATTTTTGCCCATTTAGCGATATAACACTAGTGGTCAATACTAGGAATTTATAATTAATTAGCACAGAGGTTACGGAAGTGTTAAACACAAAGAATTTACTAAACAACATCGGCGTACAAGTTGTCATCGCCATGCTCGTCGGTACCGTGGTCGGCGCGGCCATGGGTCACGAGGCAACCTTGTTTGCTCCCTTAGGCGCAATTTTTATTAATCTGATCAAAATGCTGGTTATCCCTTTAGTTGCTGTCGCACTGATTTCTGGCGCTGCTGGACTAGGTGATAGCCATGCGGCAGGCAAAGTGGGTGCCGTTACCCTAAGTTATTTTGCCTTCACCTCAGCCGCGGCCGTTGCGCTCGCCTTAGTGATGGGTGAACTGTTCCAACCTGGCGTAGGTATTGATGTCTCTGGGGTGGAAAGCATGTTTTCTGCCGAATACGCCGCCCAAGGTGAACTGCCCACTTTCTGGGCGACCGTGATTGGTATGATCCCAACCAACGTGTTCCAATCACTCAATGAAGCCAATATCCTGCAAATCTTAGTCTTCTGCCTGTTTTTAGGGATTGCGCTGTCTAAGCAAGCCAAAGAAAAACGCGAGCCAGTACTCAACGCAGTGAACACGGTAGTGGATGCGATGGTATGGATGATCAATAAAGTCATGATCATTGCGCCGATTGGTGTATTTGGTCTAATGGCCGATGCGGTCGGCACTTTCGGTTTCAGCGCGCTCATGGTGGTGTTCAAACTGTTTGTGGTTTATGTCGCGGCGATTGCTATTTTCGGCTTTGTGGCTTACCCACTGATGATCCAATTGTTTAGCAAAACGTCGGCGAAAAAATTCCTCCAAGCGATGAAAAAACCACAAGCGGTTGCGCTGTCAACCGCATCATCGATGGCCACTCTGCCAGTCACTATGGATACAGTGAAAAATGAACTCGGCGTGCGTAACTCCACCGCGTCCTTTGTACTGCCATTGGGTGCGACCATCAACATGTCGGGTAACGCGATTTACTACGGCTTAGTGGCGATTTTCTTTGCTCAATTGTTCAATATTGATTTAGGCATTGGTGCTTATATCGCGATCATCGTCACCGCAACATTAGGTGCGGTAGGTCAAGCCGGCGTTCCTGGGCCATCATTCTTGGTGGTTGCGGTACTCTTAGCCGCTGGTATTCCGATTGAAGGTCTACCACTGTTGTTCGCTCTTGACCGTATCTTCGACATGATCCGTACTGCACTCAATATCACGGGTGATGCGGCTTGTGCGGTGATTGTGGATGCCATCATCGAAGAAGAGCCAAGTGCGGAATACCAAAATCGCGAAGCTTAATTATTGATGTGAAGTTTAGCGATGCATGTGCAGCTTAACTATCGATTACCCCTTGCTTGGGCTGCACTTCATTAAGCTAGCGATAAAATATTGCAATAGAAAAAGCCAGACTCTTGTCTGGCTTTTTAAGGTTTTAAGACTATAAAATCAACGGCCTAATGCTTGCTTATAGTGCAGACGGCAAGCAGATAGATATTTATCATTGCCACCAATCGCGACTTGATCCCCTTCACTAATCGCTTTGCCATCTTGATCAGTTCGGATTACCATATTGGCTTTACGACCACAATGACAGATGGTTTTCAGCTCGATCAATTTATCTGCCCATGCCAGCAGATATTGACTGCCCTCAAATAACTCGCCAAGAAAATCGGTGCGCAAGCCATAACACAGTACAGGAATATCCAATTTATCCACTACTTCAGTCAATTGGTAAACTTGCTGTTTCGAGAGAAATTGGCACTCATCCATTAACACACAATGGCGCGGCTCGATTTGGTGTAACTGAGCAATCACTTGGAAAAGATCAGTGTCGGCTTGGAAAAGCTGGGCTTCGGCTTCCAGCCCAATTCGAGAACTCACTTTACCAATCCCAAACCGATCATCAATCGCTGCGGTAAAAATCAGTGGGTTCATGCCGCGCTCTTGGTAGTTAAACGCCGACTGCAATAAGGTGGTTGATTTACCCGCGTTCATTGCCGAGTAATAAAAATACATCTGAGCCAAAGCAAAAATCCTGTCTTAACATCTTACTCTCTGCGCTATCGTGCTGCGCAGGTCAATCGGCCACCGACTTACATAAAGTTAAATCGGTGACAACTACTCAAACGACTTGATGTTGCAGGTAGGCGGCAAGTAAGCGAGTCCACATGAGCATAGATAAACTATGCGATTGGGGTGAGCGAACGTAGCCAACACCGCTGCAACTTCAAGTAGGAAGAGTATAAAAAAGGGTGGCTAATGCCACCCTTCGCAAGGCGTTGCTTACGCGTTGTCTTTGGCCAGCTTAACCGCAATCGCTAACTCTTCCAATGCCGCAGGGTTAGCCACACTCGGTGCATCTGTCATCAAACAAGCGGCAGCCGTTGTTTTCGGGAACGCGATAACATCACGGATGTTTTCGGTGCCACACAATAGCATCACTAGGCGATCCAGACCAAAGGCCAGACCGGCATGGGGTGGAGTACCAAACTTCAGCGCATCCAGTAGGAAGCCAAACTTGAGGGTTTGCTCCTCTGGTGTAATACCCAAAATATCAAATACCGCGGCTTGCATGTCTGCATTATGGATACGCACCGAGCCACCACCGACTTCATAGCCGTTTAACACCATATCGTAAGCGTTGGACAGCGCCTCTTCTGGATTAGCTTTCAACTGCTCAGGTGTTAAGTTGAGTGGTGAAGTGAATGGGTGGTGCATGGCCGCCATATTACCTGGGTCATCACCTTCAAACATTGGGAAATCAACTACCCACAGTGGTGCCCAAGCCGATTCATTGGTGATACCCAACTCTTTACCCGCTTTCAAACGCAGTGCGCCGAGCGCTTCCGCCACCACTTTGGCAGAATCAGCACCAAATAGAATAATATCGCCAGTTTGCGCTTGAGTGCGCTCGATGATGGCTTGGATGATCTCTGCGGTGAGGAATTTCGCCACTGGCGATTGAATCCCTTCCATACCAGCAGCCAGATCGTTGACTTTCAACCATGCCAAGCCTTTCGCGCCATAGATAGCCACAAATGCGGTGTACTCATCAATTTGCTTACGAGTCAGCGCTGCACCACCCGGGATACGCAGTGCCGCCACGCGACCTTTAGGATCGTTAGCCGGAGCAGAGAAGACTTTAAACTCAACCTCTTTCAGCAAATCAGCCACATCCACCAGCTCCATAGGGTTACGCAGATCCGGCTTGTCAGAACCAAAACGACGCATCGCTTCGCTGTACGGCATAATTGGGAAATCGCCGAGATCGACATTGAGCAGTTCAAGCCACATTTCACGGATCATCTGCTCGGTCACAGCACGCACTTGCTCAGCGCTCATGAATGAGGTTTCAATATCAATCTGAGTAAATTCAGGTTGACGGTCAGCACGCAAATCTTCATCACGGAAACATTTGACGATTTGGTAGTAACGATCGAAGCCCGACATCATCAGCAACTGTTTAAACAGTTGTGGCGATTGTGGCAAGGCGTAGAAACTGCCTTTGTGTACCCGGCTCGGTACTAAGTAGTCACGCGCACCTTCTGGGGTCGCTTTGGTCAATACTGGCGTTTCAATATCCAGAAAATTGTGGTTATCAAGGAAACGGCGCACAAAGCTTGACGCTTTGGCACGCAGTTTGATGCGATCACTCATCTCAGGGCGACGCAGATCCAAGTAACGGTACTTAAGGCGCTGCTCTTCAGAGTTCTTTTGATTGAAATCGAGCGGTAGAACCTCTGAGCGGTTAATGATCTCAAGGCTACGTGCCAATAGTTCTACTTCACCAGTTGCCATATCTTGATTAATTTGGCTTTCAGGACGGGCGCGCACTTCACCCGTCAATTTGATACAAAATTCACCACGCAATTGGTTAGCGACGGCAAACACATCGGCCATATCGGGATCCACTACGACCTGAACAATACCTTCGCGATCTCGCATATCAATGAAGATCAGACCGCCTAAATCACGGCGGCGATTAACCCAACCGCACAGTTCTACAGTTTGTCCTACCAAGGACTTGTTCAGGTGACCACAATAATGGCTACGCATAGTGAATTTCCCAATTTCAATTAGTCATCAAATCTAACCCGAAAAAGCCATGCTGTGCTTGACAGACGACCATTTCAGCAAAGGTCCATTTATACGCCGAAAGGGATCTAAGATCGACCTTCCCGCGTACAATTTATTGTCTTTTCTTATCCCTTGCTGCTTTTTAAAGCAATAATGCCGCCAACGAAACAGTCAACACGGCTCATCAAGGAAAACAGCCGCTGATTATAGCGCTAAAATCAATTATTCTTCAAAACTCTCGTACCACTGATTGACCCAGTGGGTTTCCCCGCTGGCTAAGTTCAGTCGATTTGTGACTAAGTAAAGATGCGTAATGACAGGCGCAGCAATTTTGCATAAAATACGCGCCTTTTATTGTTCCTGCTGCGTTGGCACAGGTTTAGACGCGGCAATGAGGTCGGCATGAATCCCAAAGATACGCTGTTTTCTGCTCCAATCGATAAGATTGGCGATTTCACCTTTGATGAGCGGGTCGCCGAAGTCTTTCCGGACATGATCCAACGCTCGGTTCCAGGCTACAGCAACATTATTTCTGCGATTGGTATGCTGGCTGAACGCTTTGTTAAGCCGCATTCGCAAATTTATGATTTGGGCTGTTCGCTCGGTGCCGCCACGCTTTCCATGCGTCGCCATATTCACCAAGAAGGCTGCCAAATTATTGCGGTCGATAACTCGGCGGCGATGGTAGAACGCTGTCAACGCCACCTCAATGCTTATCGCTCAGATACTCCGGTGCAGGTGGTTAAGGCGGATATTCGCGATATTACGATTGAAAATGCCTCGGTGGTGGTACTGAACTTTACCTTACAGTTTCTGGCCGCAGATGATCGTTACGCGCTACTTGAAAAAATTTATGCCGGATTGCGCCCTGGCGGTATTTTGATCTTGTCAGAAAAATTTGTGTTTACCGATCAAGAAGCGCATGAACTATTGATTGATTTGCACCACGATTTCAAGCGCGCCAACGGTTACAGCGAGTTAGAAATTAGCCAAAAACGCAGCGCGATTGAAAATGTGATGCGTCCCGATTCGATCCAGACGCATAAACAACGCTTGGCTAAATTGGGTTTCTCCAGCTTTGAAGTCTGGTTTCAGTGTTTTAACTTTGGTTCGATGTTTGCCATTAAATAGTGCCATCATTATACCCAAACCACTTGGAGTTGCAGATAGGCGGCAAGTGAGTGAGTCCCGATACGCATAGACAAACTATGTAATTGGGGTGAGCCAACCTAGCCAACACCGCTGCTGCTTCAAGTAGGAAGGATATACATAGCACAGACATTACATCATTTGGTTACTTGAGCGACTCTCTGCGCCAAGCTTCAGCCATAACCTTTGCAGAGAGCATCGTGTAGGTATTAAGCTCCATGTTCAATTTCGCCAACGTTTATCAACAGATCGCGCAACATCCTAAATTGCAGCCATGGCTCAACACCTTGCCTCAGCAATTGACCGATTGGCAAGCTCAGCCGCATGGTGATCTGGATCGCTGGATGCGCAGTCTCAACAAAATCCCAGCGGGTCAACCAGAGGTGATTGATTTACAAACCGCGGTGAGCGCACATAACCATCAGCCGCTCACTCTTGGCGAGCAGAAAAAACTTGAAGCGGTGCTGAAAACTTTTCATCCGTGGCGCAAAGGTCCTTATCATTTATACGGGATCCATATTGATACTGAATGGCGTTCAGATTGGAAATGGGATCGCCTCCTGCCACATATTTCGCCCTTAAAACACCGTTTGGTGTTGGATGTCGGCTGCGGTAATGGCTATCACATGTGGCGCATGCTCGGTGCCGGAGCCGAACAAGTGTTTGGCATCGACCCTTCAGAGCTGTTTTTAATCCAGTTTGAAGCGGTACGTAAACTACTTGGCGATGATCAGCGGGTACACCTTTTGCCACTCGGCATTGAGCAACTGCCTGAATTGAATGCCTTTGATACGGTATTTAGCATGGGAGTGCTTTACCATCGTCGTTCACCACTGGATCACTTACTGCAACTGAAAAACCAGTTAACCTCTGGGGGCGAGTTAATCCTCGAAACCTTAGTGGTCGAGGGGGATGAGCAAACCGTTTTGGTGCCGTTTGATCGCTACGCACAAATGCGCAATGTATTCTTTTTTCCATCAGCACGCGCTTTAAAAGTGTGGTTAGAAAAAACCGGTTTTATCGATGTGCGCATTGTCGATGAAAACGTCACTTCAGTAGGAGAACAGCGTACCACCGAGTGGATGAATCACAATTCACTGCCCGATTACCTCGACCCACAAGATCCAAGTCAAACTATTGAAGGCTACCCAGCACCTCGCCGTGCCATTCTGATTGCTAAAAAACCATAATTGACACAGTATTAACTCGTTGATTCGGGTATCACGTTACCCTTACCCGCCCAAGGATGCTCAATGCATCCTTGGTTCGTATTATCTGTACATTGATTAGACAATAAATAAGGTCGCATATGTTTAAGCGAATTGCACCCTTTGCCGCATTGAGTCTGCTTTCTGGCTGTACCCTTACTAGTGGCGAGCAATACCATCAAGCCACTCTCGCCGCGATTCAAAGCTCCGAAACCAATTTGACCCAAACCATCACCCAGTTAGAATCGCAAATGGGTCTCCAAAACCAATATATTGAAAATCTTGAACTGCAAATCAATGAGCTGAAAACGCAAGTCAGCCAAATTAAATTGCCGCAGCCAGCGCCAAAACGAACTCCAGTCGCCAAACCTGTAAATCAACCGAATACCATATCCACCACCCCGCTACACGACGTCGTACTTGGCGAAATTGAAAGTGTAACAATTGAGACCATCAAACAGAGCTTTGATGCGCGAATCGATACTGGTGCAGCAACCTCCTCTCTGAACGCGGTCGATATTGAAGAGTTTGAACGCAATGGCAAAAACTGGGTACGTTTCCACCTTGCCGATGAGAAAACCCCAAAAACTGACAGTAACTGGATTGAAGCGCCAGTATTACGTTATGTGCGAATTCGCCAATCGACCAACGAAAGCACAGAACGACGTGCGGTGGTTGAACTGTGGGTTAGACTCGGTTCGATCCATGAGAAAGCTCAATTTACCCTCGCTGACCGCACCCAAATGACGAATCCGGTACTACTCGGTCGCGAGTTTATCCGTGATATCGCGGTTGTCGATGTCAGTCGTAAGTATATTCATGGTGAAAACAAATAGGCACAGCAATGACTTCGAAAATCCCTTTTTATATTTCTGTGTTGCTACTGTTTACGGTGGGCATCACGCTCAGTCTCTTACGCCACCAAGATTATGGCGTACCTTGGGTCCCTGGCGAAACTCGCCAAGTATGGGATATTGAAGCGCGAATTGAATTTGCCGCACACGGCAACGAAGCGAAGGTCTCGTTAGCCGCTCCCCTAACCCAAGAAGGCTACACACTTATCAATGAAACCGCTTCATCACCTGGTTATGGCATCTCTTACCTCAACACCGATTCAGGACGCCGAGTCGAGTGGTCGATTCGCCAAGCCAGCGGCCCACAAACCATCTACTATAAAGCGCAGTTTTTGGTTGACCCACAAGCCAAAGCACTACAAATCCCGCCGACTCAAGAGATCGTCAAACCGACGTTTGATGGGCCTGAAGAATCTGCGGCGATCGCATTGATTGCTAATGCGACTCAACGCTCGGCCGATCACATCACTTTTGCTCGTGAGTTAATTAAAGGGCTCAATGATGCCGAAAGCCAAAATGCCTCGCTGCTACTCAATAAAATGAGCAAAGTGGAAGCGGCGCAAAAACTGCTGTCATACGCTCAAGTGCCCAATAAAGTGGTCGGGGTGATCCAATTAGAAGATGGCCGCCGCCGCCAAACGATTCAGCATATGAATGAGGTGTGGGACGGCAGTGCGTGGATGTTGTTTAACCCAGAAACGGGCACCCAACCGACTCACCCTAATCTATTAGTTTGGGATGAATCAAACGTTTCACTGCTCGATGTGGTTGGTGGTCAAAACAGCCAAGTCATGTTCAGTATGCTGGCGCAAACGGTAGCACCACAACAAGCCACCAACAGTAAAGTCGAAGCCGATGGTCTACTGAATTTATCGATTCATAGCTTGCCACTAGAAGAGCAAGCCATGTTCAAAACCATCATGTTGATCCCGATCGGCGCATTAATTGTGGTGTTTCTACGCGTGATTGTCGGACTCAAAACCTCTGGCACTTTCATGCCAGTGTTGATCGCGGTTGCCTTTGTACAAACCCAACTCACCACCGGTATTGTTGGCTTTTTGCTGATTGTCGGCACCGGGCTGATTATTCGCAGTTACCTTTCCAAGCTTAATTTGTTGCTGGTTGCACGGATTTCGGCGGTGATCATCACGGTAATTTTGATTATTTCGGTGTTTACCGTGATGGCGTTTAAACTTGGGCTCACCGAAGGCTTAACCATCACGTTCTTCCCGATGATTATTCTGTCGTGGACCATTGAACGGATGTCGATCCTATGGGAAGAAGAAGGGGCAAAAGAGGTCCTGCTACAAGGTGGTGGCTCACTGTTTACCGCAATTTTGATCTACTTAGCCATGACCAACTCTTATGTGCAGCACTTAACCTTTAACTTCATTGGCTTGCAATTGGTGGTGTTAGCAGCAATTTTGCTGCTCGGTACTTATACTGGCTATCGAATTTCTGAACTCCGCCGCTTCAAACCCTTGGTGGAGGAGAAATAATGTGGTTTTCATTTTCACTGTCGGACTATACCTCCCCTTTTAAGTTACGCCGTAAGGGGATTATGGGCATGAATAAGCGTAATCACGCTTATATTGGCCGTTATAATGACCGATCTAAATACCCATTAGTGGATGATAAACTCCAGACTAAGCTGATTGCTCAACGGGCCGGATGTACCGTACCCAAATTGATTGGTGTGATCACCAATCAAGCGGAAGTTCCGCGCATTCATCAAATGGTCAAAAACTGGCCTGGTTTTGTGATTAAGCCGGCGCGTGGCAGTGGCGGCAAAGGCATTTTGGTGGTGACTTCGCATCAGGATGGGGTTTATACCAAACCCTCGGGTGCCACCATCAATCAACAAGATGTCGAACGCCATATCAGTAACGCGTTAGCCGGATTGTTCTCGCTGGGTGGCAAAAATGATGTGGCACTGGTCGAAAATCTAATCCAGTTTGACGACTGTTTTGAAGGCTTTAGCTACGAAGGGGTGCCAGATGTGCGAATTATCGTATTTAAAGGCTATCCTGTCATGGCGATGATGCGTCTTTCCACCTCTGTTTCCGATGGTAAAGCGAATTTGCACCAAGGTGCGGTTGGGGTTGGTCTTGATATTGCCACCGGTAAAGCGGTACGCGCAGTGCAATTTAATAAGCCCGTGACCCATCATCCTGATACCGGCAAATTGCTCTCCACCTTAGTCGTACCCCAGTGGGAACGGCTACTCACCTTAGCCGCCAGCGCTTGGGAAATGACTGGCTTAGGTTATATCGGCACCGATATGGTACTGGATAAAACCGAAGGCCCGATGGTACTGGAACTCAATGCTCGGCCGGGGCTCGCCATTCAAATTGCCAATGGCGCAGGTTTACTGCCTCGTCTGCAACATATCGAAAGCTTAGGTTCATCGTTGATTTACCCAACACCGGCTGAGCGTGTCGCTTATTCGGTGCGTAAATTTGCGGTTCAATCGCTTGATTAACCCAACTCTGAGTACCCAACCCGCCACCTTGTTAGTCACTAACAAGGTGGTGGGGCGCGTTCAATCAAATAATTAATCAAATAATAAATAAGCCTCTCCCGCCAGCTCAGCGCGACGAATCGTGGTGCCAAATACCGCTTGCAGGATTGCTGGCTGCAATACCTCATTAGCCTGACCCGCACGATGGAGCACGCCATTACCGAGCAGTAATACCTGATCGGCATGGCGCAAGGTCCGATTAAGATCATGATTAGCCATGACAACGGTTAAGCCCTGCTCAGCCATGTGCGCGATTAAGCGATATAACAAACTCTCTTGCGCAATATCAAGTGCTGCGGCGGGCTCATCCCAGATCAAAAGCCGTGCGGCCGGATTTAAACGCGGTGCAACCTGTAAACAACTGCCGGCTAAACGCACTCGCTGCCACTCACCGCCCGAGAGCTGATGAATCGAGCGATGCAGTTTATCGTCAATATCGAGCAGGCGGCTGATCTGCTCAATTTCACCAGCAACTTCAGGACTGTCGATCGTCATCCCTGCAGGGATCGACAGCGCTAGATATTGAAATACCTGCAATTGAAAGCTGGGTTTATCATTTTGTGCCAAATAAGCGCGATAGCGTGCCAATTCCGCTAAGCTGGCATTGCCGACGGACAGCCCATCAATCTGAATGAAACCCGCAAAAGGGATCATACCGGCTAAGGCGGCAAGCAAGGTACTTTTACCACTGCCATTGGGGCCAACTACATGCCAAATTTCACCAGCGTTAATCTGCAGTGAAAGTGGCAATAAGCGAGCATCAACCTGCAGACTTTCAACACGAATCATGATTTTTCACCAGCATCCAGATAAAAATCGGTGCGCCTAAAGTGGTCGTGACCACACCGAGCGGCAATTCACCACTGCTCAATGCCAAACGCGCCACTAAATCGGCACTGATCAGTAAGAACGCGCCACACAATGCCGACATCGGCAGTAGTAAACGATTTTCTGAGCCAAGGGTTAAGCGCAGTAAATGCGGCACCACCAAACCAACAAAACCGATCACACCCCCGAGCGCAACGGACGCACCAATCAGTAAAGCAATCGCAAGAATTAACCGCCAGCGGATATGATGAATATCCACCCCTAGCTGCTTGGCATGCCCTTCACCAAGCATCAGTTTATCCAACACGCCACCTTGGAGCGCAAGCCACACCAGCACCGGAAGTGCAAGCAAGGAAAGTAAATGTTGATGCCAACTCACCCCCGCGACACTGCCCATTAACCAGTACATTAATTGGCGCAAACCTAAATCGTCGCTAAAGTAGAACGCCCAAGTCACCACCGCGCCAGATAAAATCCCTAATGCCACCCCCACTAACAGTAATCTCGCGGTAGTCAGGCGCAGTTTGCGCGCCATGCTCACTAAGAGCAGGGTAAACAGTAGCGCCCCGCACACCGCAGCGAGCATAAACGCCAGAGGCGAATTTAAAGTTGGGAAAAACAGCAGCAAGATCACCATCGCCACACTGGCACCACCGGAAACCCCAATCACGCCCGGTTCAGCCAGCACATTACCAAGTAGGACTTGTAACGTCGCACCAGCGATAGCCAGACAGCCGCCGATCACTGCCGCCGCTAGTAAACGAGGTAAGCGCAGCTGCCATACCAATTGCTGCTCTAAAGGCGACCAAGTAGAAAATGGCGATAGCCACAGCTCGCCCACCAGCAGATAAACCGTACACAGCACGAAAAGAAATCCACATAGCCAATAACCGCTGCGTCGCCAGCGCTGGTGTTTTTGTTGGAGTAATCGATGAAAATCCATCTTGTCATTCATAGCAAAAAGAATGGCCTAACCTTACCGTTAAGCCATTTAAATAGAAAGGAGTTCATACCAAGGAATTTATCAAGATCAAACGATGGGTCAGTCGTACACCAGTTGGTCATCCTCATAACGCGCATTTACTTTGCAAACCATCAATGCCGCCGCTTGACCGATCGCCACATGAGGTTCAGGGAACACAATCGCCTCCCCTTCATTTTTAGCCATCAAGGGTTTATCCCCATCATAACCAAACACTTCACCGTGCATAAACGTGGTGAAATTCTCGATATTCTCATTAAACCGAAAAGTAAAGTTTTCATGCAAACGCACAATCGTGCGACTCACGCGATACATCACCGTTTTGCGTGGCAAATGCTCAGGGACGTGGCGTGCTATCAGATCACGCACGGCTAAATCAAATGCGACCAACCTGTGCAACGAATGCTCACCTAAACGCGCCACCTGCCCTAACTCTAAAGTCAATGCTTGGGCGGCAAATTGCTCGGCTGAATAGCAGCTAAAACGGTTAGAAGGTGCATTAGATAACATGACCGCATCAATATGAGCGTGCTCGATAAACTGCAGCAAACGGCGACTGCGTACTGCATGACGCGACTTAGGGCTGATGGCAAATGAATAGTGCTTCGAGTCGCGACTGGCACATTGCAGATCAAAATGCCAACGCGAGCTAGGCTCTGTCCCTTGAAAAAATGACTTAAGCCGCGCCTTTAACGTTTCGGCAATCGCCAGTTCGCAGCTCGCGGCGTGTGCTTGTTCATCAAATAATTGATTAAGATCCTGATCAATAAAGCGCACTTGACGTTGAATGGCCAGTGGATGGGCAAGGATAAACAGGCAGCGCTCCGTCACCACTTGAAATCCACTCTGAATATCTTCAAGCCATTTATCCATCAGCTCGATCGGAGCGGCATCATCACCATGCAGCGCGGCACAGATCACAATGTGCTGAGTCTGCTGATCCTGCTCGGCAGGGATCACTTCCAGCACGCCAGGTTGATGCAGTTGCAAGGTTACACCTTGTGCCGTCGTCACTGACTGCGTCACGGTTGGATGATCAACATCTAAGCTGTCGAGAAGAAAAGATTGGCGAAAGAGGGATTTCGTCATGCGCTACTCCTTTATTGCACAGCGGTATGTTAAGAAATCGTGCGAGCAATTTATGCCAAGGCGATCCCACTTATCACTCACGATTGACCACAGATTGATGAAAACAAGCGCTAGCCGATCCTTTTGATAATCAGCAAGATGGCTGCGACAAGGTGATAAATTCTAGCATTTATCAAGGGTGACACTCTATATTCAACCGGCTTTATAATGGCTGACTAAGCGGGCTACCGATCCGATTGACACACACCACCGGCGGCTCGCCGCGATACACCGTCAGTTCAGTCACCGATTGATAAGGAATATTGAGCCGACTGTACCAGTGAGGATTGCGCCAATCGACACCTAACACTTGAGCCAAAATCAAGCGGATAGTACCAGCATGGCAGATAATCAACGTATCGCGGTCTAACTCAGCTAGCCATTGCAGCCATGCTTGGGTGACACGTTGATAAGCGTCGGCTAACGATTCAGCTTGCGGCAAAGTATGCTGAGCCGGATCTTGCCAAAAAGCTTCCAATAATGGCCATGCACTGGCTAATTCGCTAAAACTCTGACCATCAAACAGGCCAAAATTGAGCTCTTGCAGTTGGGGATCGAAATCGAGACGGATCTCTGGACGAGCCTGTTGAATATGTTGTGCTAAATCAGCACAGCGGCGTAAAGGCGAACTGATCACCCGAGCAAAAGGTAATGCCACTACCTGCGCGGCAATTTGTTGCTGCACTGAACTGGGCACTGCGACATCGGTCACTCCATTCAGCGCAGCAACGCCTTCCGTTTTACCATGGCGCAGCAACCAGATTCGAATCATTGTCGGATCACTCATCTTTTAAACGCAGGGGCAATCCCGCCACCACAAAAGTCACCGCATTGGCTAACGCGGCAATTTTCTGATTCATCCAGCCAGCATGATCGACAAACAGGCGTGTGAGCTCACCCATCGGCACTACACCCATGCCTACTTCATTACTGACCAATATGATTTTCGCAGGGTTGTGTGCCAAAGCCGCCAGTAATAGCTCAATCTGCTGTTCTAATAACGTATGAGTCAACGTGGCTTGATGCTCAAACAGCACATTGTTAAGCCATAAGGTCAAACAATCCACCAGCACCACATCGTCGGCGGTAAATTGCAGCAAAACCTCCGCAAGCTTGAGCGGTACTTCATGCTCAACCCACTCAGCCGTACGCCGAGCTTGATGATGTGCAATACGCGCACTCATTTCAACATCCAGTGCGGTGGCAGTGGCCACATAATGCAAAGTGGCCGAGTGCGTCTGCGCCGTTTGCTGTGCTAACTGCTCGGCATAGCCAGATTTGCCACTGCGCGCACCACCTAAAATCAAATGCACACTCATATCGCCTCCTAAATCAGCCACTCATGCTGCAAGAAAGCCAGCAATATTAAATAGATGCTAATTTCCATCAATTGCTGTGCCGCACCGAGACAATCGCCAGTAAAACCGCCTAACCGTTTAAGTAGCCAGTGGCGAAACAACAGGCGAAAAACCAAGCTAAATGCAATCATGCTCCAGATCACTGGCCAAGAGAACCACAGCAATACTACCAATGCACTCAATACTAATATCGCCACATCACTAGCCGACTGCTGCTGAGCCAGTGGTTTACTTTTACTGCTGTCAGTATCCGAAACATACGGTGTATTGTGGATCAGTGAAGCCGCTACCGTGCGGCTTAAGGTATAAGCCAGCAGCCAAACCGGGGTTAAAGTGGTCAAATCCGCCAACTCAGTCAGCAGTACATATTTACCCAGCAATGCCATCAATAGCGCACTGGCTCCGTAAGTCCCAATCCGACTATCTTTCATGATCGCTAAACGACGTTCTGTAGTCATCCCGCCGCCAACACCGTCCGCCATATCGGCTAAGCCATCTTCATGGAATGCTCCTGTCAGCAATAGGCTGAAGACGATGGTTAGAAACACACTAATATTGGTTGAAAAAAGTTGCGTCGCCAGTGAATAAATCACTGCGCACAGCCCACCTAACAGCAATCCAACCAAAGCAAAATAACGCCCAGCCTGATTCATTCGCTGACTGCTATAGGGCAAATTTACGGGTACTGGTAAGCGTGAAAAAAAACTCACTGCCAGCAAAAAAAGTTCCAGTTGATAACGAAAGATAGCTGCCATTACACCGTCACTCCCGCGTCAGCAAAACTGGCCATATGGTTATAAAACTCAACCGCCGCACGCACTAGGCTCAGCGCCAACACGGCGCCGGTACCTTCACCTAAGCGTAAGCCTAAATCAAGCAGTGGCTCAGCGCCGAGTAATTGCAATACCGCCCGATGACCCGTTTCTTGCGAACTGTGGGCAAACAACAAATAATCACGCACATTCGGCTCAATTAAGGTCGCTACATAAGCTGCTACCGTAACAATAAAACCATCCACCAATACAGGGGTTTGCTTTTGATAAGCGCCAAGAAAAGCCCCCACCATCTGTACAATTTCGAAGCCACCAACTTGGCATAACACCTCGTGGGGTGACATCCCTAAACAGCGGCTAGCGCCTTCGCCGACCAACTGCAATTTGCGCTTAAACTGGGCATCGCTAATTCCAGTTCCACGTCCGACACACACCTCAAGTGGTAGCCCAGAAAGTGCCGCCAAAATCGCCGCCGCGCTACTGGTATTGCCAATGCCCATTTCACCAAACATCAATACGTTACAACCCGCAGCCACTTCACGCTCAATCAAGGCGCTGCCAAGTTCTAACCCGATTGCCACTTGCTGCGCACTCATCGCCGCTTGTTCAGCAAAATTGTGCGTACCGGCACCAAGACGCTGTTCAATCAAAGCAGGATGGGCTGGCTGCTCGCGCAAAATGCCACAATCAACCACCCGTAGCGCGGCTTGCTCGGTTCGACAAAAACAGTTGATCGCTGCGCCACCGGCAAGGAAATTACTCACCATTTGCTCGGTCACCGCGCTCGGCGCAATGCTGACCCCTTGCGCCGCAATACCGTGATCGGCGGCAAACACCAACACGGTCGGTTGGCAAATTTCAAGCTGGGTGACCACATGCGGCTTATTTTGACTTTGAATTAAAGCCAGTTGATGAGCAACGCGTTCAAGTTGACCTAACGCACCAAGCGGTTTGGTTTTTTGATCGATCCGTTGTTGGATTTCGGCGCTGAATGAGCGATCTAGCATGTGGGTGTCCTTACGTCTTTTTGAGGCATGAGAAAGAGTTGGCACAGTCTACTCGCTCTACACCGCAAAGCCAAAACCTTCACATGCTTTAACTAACCAGCACCTCCCGTTAAGGGGCAAATCAATTAGCCATCAACGATGTCGATTGGCTGCGCAGGTTGCTCTCGGATAATGCATTTTGGGGCTAGTTTTATTGAGACTCATGAGTCAGCCGCTCACAAAAGCACCACCAATCACACAAAGTGCACGCAGACTGATTTGAGATTAATCAGATCTCGATGTTTGATAACGATTAGTTATAACACATGATTTTTTCTGCGTTTATTTTTGTGATAGTGATCGCTATATTGCTGAAAAGTATTCTCATTTAGGATGGGGCGTTGAGCTTGCTCAAGCGTGCCATCCCTGCCAATAAGGATTATATAATGTCGGTGATTACTCTCGCTGCGCTGGTGATTTTCGCAGGTTTATTGCTGTTTCTGTTTGGGCTGCAAAAAAAATCAGCCACTCTTTCTCGTCAAGTTTTATTCGGTTTAATGCTTGGTAGTGCCTTTGGTTTGGCACTACAAGTCATTCTAGGTGAAGGCCATTTGGCTATTCAAGAGACTCTCTCTTGGATTGGTATTGTCGGCGATGGTTATGTCGGTTTGCTGAAAATGGTCATCATGCCACTAGTGCTGGTTTCGATGATTTCGGCGGTGGTACGCCTAGATAAAAATGGTTCACTTGGCAAAATTTCTGGTTTAACTATTGGTATTTTGCTGATCACCACAGCGATTTCAGCCTTGATCGGTATTGTGATTACCCAAGCTTTCGGCCTAACCGCTGAAGGGCTGATTACCGGCAGTCGTGAAACCGCGCGGATTGCCGTTTTAGAAAGCCGCGTATCCAGTGTGGCGGATCTCACCATTCCACAACTGCTGGTCAGCTTTATACCCACCAACCCGTTTGCTGATTTAACCGGCGCGCGTTCGACGTCTATTATCGCGGTGGTAATCTTTGGGGTGCTGACCGGTATTGCGGCACGTAAAGTGATTGCCGATAAACAAGAGCTCGCCACCCCTATTCGCACTTTTGTGGAAGCGGCACAATCGATTGTGATGCGTCTAGTAAAAATGATCATGGCGCTGACCCCTTACGGGATTGCCGCGCTAATGGCTAAAGTAGTGGCGACATCCAGTGCGGCAGATATTCTCAGTCTGCTCGGCTTTATCGTCGCCTCCTATGTGGCGATTGCACTGATGTTTGTGGTGCATGGCCTACTGGTCGGACTGGTTGGCGTCAACCCAACGGTTTACTTTAAAAATATCTGGCCAGTGCTGACCTTCGCGTTCACCTCACGCAGTTCAGCCGCGACCATTCCACTTAATGTGGAAGCGCAAATCACCAAACTGAACGTGCCACCCGCGATTGCGAACCTTTCTGCGTCATTTGGTGCCACAATTGGTCAAAACGGCTGTGCTGGGATTTATCCTGCCATGTTGGCGGTGATGGTCGCCCCAACCGTAGGCATCAACCCACTTGATATTCATTTTATGCTATCACTGATCGCGATGATCACCATTAGCTCATTTGGTATCGCTGGGGTCGGTGGCGGTGCAACCTTCGCAGCTCTGATTGTGTTGCCAGCCATGGGCTTACCGGTAACGATTGCCGCACTGCTGATCTCTATCGAACCGCTGATTGATATGGCGCGTACCGCACTTAACGTCTCTGGCTCGATGACGGCAGGTACCGTCACTAGCCGTTTGCTCAAGCAAACCACATCAAGTGAGCCACAAACTCAACAAGCCTAAATTGTCCTTCTATTCAAGCCGATGCCCTGCATCGGCTTTTTGATGATAAAAAACCACAAATCCGCCGCAAGCCCCGAGCAGCAATTGCTATGTCAGAGACAGGATGGTCTAATAACCGCACCTTTCGCGATTTGGTCAGCCACATGCAGCAAGAACACCAACCCACTTTTTTCTTCCTCGATTATGAGACTTGGGGAGTCAATCCCGCGCAAGATCGTCCTAGTCAGTTTGCCGGTGTTCGAACCGATATGGATTTCAACATTATTGGCGAGCCGCTGGTAATTTACTGTCAATTGCCGAATGATTATTTACCAGGCCCAGAAGCGGCGCTGATCACCGGCATTACCCCGCAAACCGCCAACCAGCAAGGTTTGCCTGAACCGGAGTTTATTGCAAGGATCCACGCGGAGCTCTCCACCCCAAATACCATTAGCCTCGGCTATAACAGCATCCGTTTTGATGATGAAGTGACTCGCTATACTTGCTATCGCAACTTTATTGACCCTTATGCCTGGAGCTGGCAACACGGCAATTCACGCTGGGATCTGCTCGATGTGATGCGCGCTTGTCACGCGCTGCGCCCAGATGGGATCGTCTGGCCAGAAAATGAGCAAGGCTTTACCAGCTTTAAGCTGGAGCACCTTTCAGTGGCCAATGGCATTGAACACAGTAATGCGCACGATGCAATGGCCGATGTGCTGGCCACCATTGAGTTGGCTAAAAAAATTAAAGCGGCCCAGCCGAAGCTATTTGAGTATTTTTTCACCATGCGCCACAAGCGCAAACTGACCGAATTGATTGATATTGTTAATCAAACCCCGCTGATGCATGTTTCCGGCATGCTGGGGCGTGAGCGCCAATACACCAGTTGGATTGTGCCGATTGCTTGGCATCCCACCAACCAAAATGCAGTAGTTGTGGTCGATTTGGCCAAAGATCCTCAGCCGCTCTTCGATCTGGATGCAGAAACCTTGCACGATCGTCTTTATACTCGTTATGAAGATTTAGCCGCCGATGAACAGCCAGTGCCGGTGAAACTGGTGCATCTTAATAAGTGCCCAATCCTCGCGCCGGCCAAAACCCTAACCGCAGAGAATGCCGAGCAGATCGGTATTGATCGCGCCCAATGTCTGGCCCATTTGCAGTTGATCCGTCAGCATCCTGAAATTCGTGAGAAATTGGTCAACGTATTTAATCAATCACGGGAGTTTAGCCAAGCACAAGATGTGGATAGCCAACTGTACGATGGATTCTTCTCACCCGCCGATCGCGCCGCAATGGATATCATCCGCACCACCGACCCCGACCATCTCGCTAGTTTAGCGATTCGCGTGGCCGATAAACGCATCGAACCCCTGCTATTTCGCTATCGCGCACGCCATTATCCACAAACGTTAAATGATAGCGAACAACGTCGCTGGGCAGCACATTGCCGCGACTATTTTGAACGCCATCTTGAGAGTTATATGCTTAATTTGGAAAACTTAGTTCTTGAACATCAAGCTGACCAAAAGAAAATGGCAATTCTAAAATCGGTTTACCATTACGTTGAACGACTGGCTTATTAACTTAACGTTTATTTTTTACTTGCTGATGTGAACCATGCTGAAAACAATCGCGCAATACGTGGTCTCGATGGGACTGATTTTCCTCTGTCTGCTTGCCGGCGTCCATTTACAAACTTGGCTCGGCATTGCTATTCCTAGCAGTATCTTAGGCTTACTGATTTTATTTGCTCTGATGGCCAGCGGCTTAGTACCAGTAGAATGGGTCAAACCGAGTGCCAGCTTATTTATTCGCTATATGATCCTGCTGTTCGTGCCGATCAGCGTTGGTTTAATGGTGCATTTCGATACTTTAGTCGCCAATATCGCCCCGATTTTAGCCGGTGCGATTGGTGGCACATTATTGGTGATGGTCACGCTAGGTCTGCTGCTCGATCGTCTACTCAAGAAGGGGAAAAAATCATGTGGTTGATTGTCACCCTACTGGTCTTTTTTAGCGCGCGCTGGGTAGCGCAAAAATGCAATACACCATTAGCCAATCCGTTACTGATCAGCATTGGCCTACTGATCCCGTTGTTGACTTATCTTGATGTGCCGTTTGACACCTACTACGCCGACAACCAGTGGCTGAGTTATTTACTGCAACCGGCCGTGGTGGCTTTGGCATACCCACTGTATGAGCAGCTACCACAAATTCGCACCAACTGGCGAATTATCACCTTTGCCTGTGGCGTAGGCAGTGTGATGTCGATGATCACCACCAGTGTGATTGCGGTTAGTATGGGCGCAGATAGTCAACTGATCGCCGCATTAATGGGTAAATCGGTCACCACTCCGATCGCGATGGAAGTGACTCGTCAATTAGGGGGCGAGCCGGCTATTGCGGCCATTTTAGTGCTTCTAGTTGGACTATTTGGCGCGATCCTCGCTTACCCAATTTACCAACTGCTCAACATTACTCACCCGATTGCGAGGGGGCTGACCATGGGCACGGTATCACACGCGTTAGGTACCGCGAGCTGCGCAGAAAAAGATCCGCGTGATGCCGCCTTTAGCTCATTGGCACTGGTGGTATGCGGCATTATTACTTCGCTATTAGCCCCAAGCCTGTTTGCTTTGGCTCTGTGGTTGCAATAGCGCTGTGGTTAAAACAGAACTGTTCTTGCGATAGTACTGGCTAATAACACCGATCGCTAACTAGGGTTAGCAACCAAATACCCGCCCAAAACGTTCGTGAATCGACCTCATTCGCGTGACCTCACTCTAATAATGTAATTATTGGTAAAATTACATTATTAGGTGTGATTTTTATCACCTTATTAAATCGGATATTGCCTAAAATAAGCAGCCATGCAACCAAAAGGAATCAAAATGAGAGACCGTATTGAGCAAGCATTACAAACAATGCCGGCTTCTTTTGCCCCATATCTACGTGAATTGGTATTCGCCGAGGATTTTGATGCCACTTTCTCTGTCGAGCAGTATCAACAACTGTTAACCCTCTCTGGGCTAGAAGATGCCAATCTGCGCATTGCACTGCTTCCGTTGGCGGCTTCTTACTCTTACGCACCCATCTCTGAATTCTATGTCGGTGCTATCGTGCGCGGCATCTCTGGGCGCCTGTATTTGGGCGCGAATATGGAATTTACTGGCACCCAATTAGGCCAAACGGTGCATGCCGAACAATGCGCGATCAGCCACGCGTGGATGCAAGGTGAAACAGGAGTGGCGGACATCACCATCAACTTTAGCCCTTGCGGACACTGCCGCCAGTTTATGAATGAGCTCACTACGGCAGCATCGCTCAATATTCAATTACCGAACCGTGCGGCAAAAAGCTTGCAACAATATCTGCCTGAATCATTTGGTCCTGCCGACTTAGGCATTCAAGACGGTTTGATGGCTCCCATCAATCACGGCCAAAGCTGTAACGATGATGATGAGCTGATCCAACACGCGGTGCGCGCAATGAACCGTAGCCACTCGCCTTATACCCACAACTTTAGTGGAGTCGCCCTACACATGCGCAATGGTCGTGTATTCTTAGGGGCTTATGCGGAAAATGCAGCGTTCAACCCAAGCTTACCGCCACTACAAGTCGCGTTAGCACAACTGATGCTCAACGGTGAATCTTTTGCAGAGATCCAAGCGGCCGCCCTAGTAGAAAGCTGCAACGGTAAAATTAGCCATCTCGCTGATACCCAAGCCACCCTGGAAGTGCTTAATCCCGACATTCCTCTCGCCTACTTATCACTCTAATCATCTAAAGAGGCGCTCCGCCTCTTTTTTTTTGCAAACTGCTCTCCTACCGTTTTCGCCATAAAACTGTCATCAACTTGACGCGATTAATGGTTAATCTGGCGGGCTACAGCGGGAAGCAAACGTTTTCTTTTGCATTTCGTTCCAGTATGATGGCCGCTGTTTTTTGCTAATGTGACTGAATGATTATAAGGATTGTCTATGTTTGGGACTGCTACTCGGGATAACGCCACACGAGTACTTTTACTTGGCTCTGGAGAACTGGGCAAAGAAGTTGCCATTGAGTGCCAACGCCTAGGCCTCGAAGTCATTGCCTGTGATCGTTACGCCGATGCACCTGCCATGCAGGTCGCCCATCGCAGCCATGTGTTCGATATGCTCGACGCCGATGCACTACAGCAAGTGATCGATCTAGAGAAACCGCACTTTGTCGTGCCTGAAATTGAAGCGATTGCCACCAGTAAATTGGTCGAATTAGAATCGCAAGGCTTAAATGTCGTACCCAGCGCACAGGCGACGTTACTCACTATGAACCGTGAAGGTATCCGTCGTTTAGCCGCAGAAGAGCTCGCGCTGCCCACTTCCCCTTATCAATTCGCTGATAGCTATCCAAGTTTTGTCAGTGCCGTTGAAGCGATTGGCTTCCCTTGCGTCTGCAAGCCAGTGATGAGCTCTTCAGGCAAAGGACAAAGCGTGATCCGCACGCCAGAGCAAATTGAAGCTGCTTGGCAGTGTGCCCAGCAAGGTGGCCGTACTGGCGCAGGCCGAGTGATTGTCGAAGGTTTTGTCGATTTTGATTATGAAATCGCGCTGCTCACCGTTCGCGCGGTCGATGGCGTTCATTTCTGCGCCCCGATTGGTCATCGTCAAGAAGAGGGAGACTACCGTGAATCTTGGCAACCACAGCAAATGTCGGAAAACGCAATTAAAGCGGCAGAATACATTGCTGAGCAAGTCGTTAATGCGCTGGGTGGTTATGGATTATTTGGTGTCGAGCTGTTTATTAAAGGTGATAAAGTCATCTTCAATGAAGTTTCACCACGCCCACATGATACCGGAATGGTAACGCTGATTTCTCAAGAGTTGTCTGAATTTGCCTTACATGTGCGAGCTTTTACTGGCTTGCCAGTTGGCCAAATCGTACAGTATGGCCCAGCCGCTTCAGCGGCGATTCTGGGTAACGGCCAATCACACAATATTCAGTTTAGCGGATTGGATGAGGCATTAAGCGTGCCCCACTCTCAAGTGCGTTTGTTTGGCAAACCAGACATCGCCGGTCGTCGCCGTTTAGGGGTAGCGCTGAGTCGGGGTAAAACCACCCAACAAGCCATCGAGCGCGCGATTGAATGCGCAAAAGCGATCAAGATCGATTACTAATTAAACTCGCAGCTTCACACCATACCCAACGTGCGCTGATCAAACAGCGCGCGTTTTCATCCCCAGCAAACCAACCTGTCACTCCCCTCGCAATCTCAAAATCCCTGAGGCCCGCTTACCGGTTACATTTGTTTACTCTTCGAGTTTGAACTCGATTAGTCATGTACAGTCTCAATCAATACTGATTAGAAAACGATTTATTGGTGATCTGAGTGTGATCAACTACTCGCTTCCGATCAGACGTGAGTTGTAAAAATCATGCATCAACCCCATTGAATAACAGAGGTAACAACAAGATAACCCAAACCAATAACCGCTTTAATTGCTCTATCAGGCCCCCTTTTCGGTTCATTTGTTGACCCAACAGCGCAAGCTAAGGAGAGTGAATGAGTTTACTGCTTCGTACCACGGCACTCATGCTTTTATTGCTCAGCCGAGCTCCAGCCATGGCAGCCATGCCATTAACTTCAACTCCCAGCCCAGATAACCGTGAGGAGTCGCAGCAAAATGAAGTCAGCTCGACACTGTTTCGCCACAGCCTCAGTGGCTTATATGGCATTGCTAATCAAACCAACCTAGTAACCCAGCCTTATCAGGATTTCGATGTACTTTATAGCCAAGCACACCAAGCACAGCTGGAATTAGAAACGCTGTGCAAAAGCACGGTGTTACTCACTAATACCCAAGCCTATTTTGCGGGAGCGAAATCTCGCCAACGGGCATTAGAAAAAGTCACCCTAGAGTTGGATGGTCAAGTCGAGCGGATCACCGATTTAGCTCGGGCAACCATTGTCGCGAATGATATTGCCAGCTTAGTCAACGCTTATGAAACACTCAGCCGATCGGCCACAATTGTACGAGTCAAAAACCGCTTTAAACACCCTGTCGAATCGGGCTATCGCGATCTCAACGTGCTGGTTCAACTACCAAAAACCCAGATTATTGCTGAAGTGCAATTTCATTTAGCGGCGATTGCTAAGGTGAAAAATGGTGCAGAACATCAGTTGTATGAGCAGATCCAACATATTGAACGCACCGCTCGCCAACAACAGCGCCCCGTAACGGAGTGGGAACAAGCCCAAATCAACAAAATACGTGGTATCTCACGTGATTTGTACCAACAAGCATGGCAACCTTACATCACCACCCATATTCAAGCGGCTTAATTCAAGTCGCCGCAGACTGTCAAACGAACGACTTAAAGTAGAATCGACCTAAAGCAAAAAGACCACGCATAAGCGTGGTCTCTTGTTTGCTCGGTCTTATTGTTCGATCTTGATGTTCTCGACACGGGCTTTCAATTTTTGCCCTGGGCGGAACGTTACGACACGTCGAGCGGTAATCGGAATATCTTCACCCGTTTTTGGGTTTCGACCCGGACGTTCATTTTTATCTCGTAGGTCAAAATTACCAAAACCGGAGAGTTTTACCTGTTCGCCACTTTCTAGTGCTTTACGAATTTCTTCAAAAAACACTTCAACCGTATCCTTGGCATCCCGCTTGCTCATGCCGAGCTTTTCGAACAGGGCTTCAGCTAATTCGGCCTTTGTGAGCGCCATAAAACTTCCCTCAAAGCTAAGTTAAACCTTGCTGCTGGTTGGCAGCGCCAAAGCAATTTTGTTCGGCCAATCAATCACCTAATTGCCGAACAGTGAAAGTGTATGCCAACCTTCTGATTTTCGCCAACTTTTTTATTACACACTCAGCGATTCAAAAAGCCACAACCGACCACCCTTTCCACAAATCACTTACTCTCTCTTAAGTGATAAGTATAAAAAAATCTGCATTTTTAGTTATTTACATCATTATCACTAAAATAGATTTCCAATCCTCATCCCTATTTAGCGTAGATAATTTTTACCGATACGCCAAAAATTTTTTCTGAGTTTCATCTAAAAATCAGGAGGTTGTTGGCAAAGTTGCACATTGCCATGATAAAAAACAGGCTCCTAGGAGCCTGTCTTATCTTATTCAGCACAAGTGGCTTACTTTTAGTCGCGCAGCGCCGCACCAAACTGAGCCGATACCGCTTGCACAATCGTTTCAACCGCCGCAGCAATATCCGCTTCTTCGAGCGTGCGTTCAACCGATTGTAGAGTCAGTGCGATAGCGAGGCTCTTATTACCTTCGGCAACACCTTTACCTACGTAAACGTCAAACAATTTGGCCTCTTGCAGCAACTCACCGCCAGCAACACGACATGCCTCAACAATTTCGCCAGAAGCAATATTGCCATCGACCACCAACGCGATATCACGGCGGTTGGCTGGGAACTTAGAAATCGCTGCCGCTTCTGGGATCACGCGAGTGTTGATCGCGTTCCACTCAATCTCAAATACGATAGTACGACCGTTAAGGCCAAACTTACGTTCAAGTTCTGGGTGAACCGTACCAATCACGCCGACCGCTTGACCATCGACCATAATCGCTGCCGCTTGGCCAGGATGCAATGCAGGATGCGAAGTGGCCGCGAAGCTGTAGGCTTTGCCTTTCGCGGTCAGTTCAAGCACCGCTTCCAGATCGCCCTTCAGATCGAAGAAATCCACTGTCGCGGTTTCCATATTCCAGTGCTCTTCACCACGAGCGCCAGAAATGACCCCTGCCAGCATTGGCTCTTGGCACATGCCGTTTTCAGCCGCCGCATCAGGAATAAAACGAAGACCGTATTCAAACAGACGAACACGAGGTTGCTGACGCTTTTGGTTATGCACCACAGTATTGAGCAGACCTTGGATCAGGCTCAAACGCATCGCCGACATTTCAGCAGAAATTGGGTTCGGCAGGATCAACGCATCAATACCCGGTACCACCAGTTTTTGCTGCTCAGGCTCCACAAAGCTATAAGTGATCGCTTCATGGTAACCACGGTCAACCAGCAAATCGCGCACACGCTTCAGCGGTAATTTCGCTTCGTTGTGCAGGTTCATGTTCAACGCCGCGATAGGTGCTTGGTTAGGAATGTTGTTGTAACCATAGATACGACCAACTTCTTCCACCAGATCTTGCTCGATCGCAATATCAAAACGCCAAGTTGGCGCAGTCGCTTGCCAACCTTCTGAACCGGTTTCAACCTTCATGCCTAAACGCTCAAGGATCTCTACCACGTCCGCATCAGGGATCACATGACCTAGCAGTTGATCAAGTTTGCTACGACGCAGTGGCACTTGGTTTGGTTTAGGTAAATCCGCCTCAGACTCAGCGGCGACCACTGGAGCCACTTCACCACCACAGATCTCAACCAATAGCTGTGTCGCGCGCTCCATTGCAGTGTGTTGCAGTGCATAATCCACACCACGCTCAAAACGCATAGAAGAATCGGTATGCAAGCCGTAGCTACGAGCACGACCACGGATGTGATCGGGTGCGAAGAACGCACACTCCAGCAAGACATCTTGAGTTTCGCTGCTCACACCAGAATGTTCGCCACCAAACACACCGGCAATCGCCAATGCTTTTTGTTGATCGGCGATCACTAGCGTATCGGCGTTGAGTTTGGCTTGTGAGCCGTCAAGTAACGTCAGCGCTTCATCTTGTTCAGCCATACGTACTACAATACCGCCTTCAATCTTGGCCAGATCAAACGCGTGCATCGGTTGGCCTTGCTCTAACATCACAAAGTTGGTGATATCAACCACAGGGTCGATCGAGCGAATGCCACAGCGACGCAGTTTTTCTTGCATCCACAATGGGGTTGACGCTTGAACGTTAACCTTCTTCACGATACGACCAAGGTAGCGTGGGCACGCCGCAGGCGCTTGCACGTCAATCGCGATCGCATCATTAATGGTCGCCGCCATCGCGTTGACCGCAGGTTCAGTCACATCAGCACGGTTGAGTACGCCCACTTCGCGAGCCAGACCACGCAGGCTGAAACAATCCGCACGGTTAGAGGTCAAATCCACATCGATCGTCACATCATTCAGTGACAGAAAATCGCGAAAATCCATCCCAATCGGTGCATTTGCCGCCAGTTCCATAATGCCGTTCGATTCAACATCAATACCTAGCTCAGAGAATGAGCAGAGCATACCGTGTGACGGTTGGCCACGCAGTTTGGCTTTCTTAATTTTGAAATCGCCTGGTAGCGTCGCACCTACGGTTGCCACCGCCACTTTCAGACCTTGACGACAGTTGGCCGCACCACACACGATGTCCAGCAGCTCTGCTTCACCGACATCGACTTTGGTTACTCGTAGTTTGTCGGCATCAGGGTGCTGAGCACACTCCACCACGTGACCCACTTTTACGCCATCGAACACACCAGCCACTGCCAGTACGTCGTCCACTTCCAGACCCGCCATTGTAATTTGGTGGGTTAATTCGTCAGTGGTAATTGCTGGGTTAACCCACTCACGAAGCCATGATTCGCTGAATTTCATTGTCTATACCTCTTGGGAACCCTGAATTACTTGAACTGTTTTAGGAAACGCAGATCGTTTTCAAAGAATGCACGCAGGTCATTCACGCCGTAACGGAGCATAGTTAAACGCTCAACGCCCATGCCAAACGCGAAGCCTGAGTATTTCTCAGGGTCGATGCCTACACTACGCAGTACATTTGGATGCACCATACCGCAGCCTAGCACTTCTAGCCATTTGCCGTTTTTGCCTTTCACATCCACTTCCGCTGAAGGTTCGGTGAACGGGAAGTAAGAAGGACGGAAACGCACTTCCAGATCTTCTTCGAAGAAGTTACACAGGAAGTCATGCAGGATGCCTTTCAACTGTGCGAAGTTGACGTTTTCATCAACCAGCATACCTTCCACTTGGTGGAACATTGGGGTATGGGTTTGATCGTAGTCGTTACGGTAAACACGGCCAGGTGCGATGAAACGCAGTGGTGGTTGACGCTCTTCCATGGTGCGAATTTGCACGCCAGAAGTGTGGGTACGCAACATCAATTTCGGATTGAAGAAGAAAGTATCGTGATCGGTACGTGCTGGGTGATCAGAGGCAATGTTCAGTGCATCGAAGTTATGGAAGTCATCTTCAATTTCAGGGCCAGACTCAACCGTAAAGCCAAGCTCACCAAAGAAGCTTTCAATCCGCTCGATGGTACGAGTCACTGGGTGCAAACCGCCATTTTCAATGCGGCGACCCGGCAGAGTCACGTCGATGGTTTCAGCCGCTAATTTAGCTTCCAGCTCAGCGCGTTGCAGCGCATCTTTGCGCTCAGCTAGTGCTTTTTGCACCGCTTCTTTCGCCACGTTAATTTCTTGGCCTGCCGTACGGCGCTCTTCCGGTGGTAGTTTGCCCAGACTTTGCAATTGTAAGGTTAACTCACCTTTTTTGCCCAGATACTGAACACGCACTTCATCGAGTGCGACCAGCGACTGTGCAGCATTCGCCGCAGTAGTCGCATTAGCAATAATCTCTTGTAGATGTTGCATCGTTTCCTCGTCTGCCAATCAGCAGTTTCCTTTAGGAGCCCGAGTGGGTCTTTGATGGTGGCAAGACCATCAATAGAGTGTCACCGTAAGGGATTGTTGGGGTTTTCAAATAGCTGTACATAGTACCGAAAGCGAGGATTAAAGCCAAATTGAAATCTGTGCTGTATGCATTATTGGTGCATTATTCATGCACTTACTTCTGTTTGGCTAAAGTAGAAGAATTGACAACCTATTCAGACCTGTTAAAAAACCTCATCAGTATGTAAAAAATCATCTCAAGGAATCTGTTCATGACGCTGGAAATTATCCCTATTCGCCCAGAATTTGATGGTGTTATTTGCCAAATTATCCAAACAGTCGGTGCGGAGTTTGGTGCGATTGGTGAAGGCTTTGGTCCATCGGATGCCGAAGTGCTCGCCATGAGCCAACACTATCATGTACAAAAACGCAGCGCTTATTTTGTGGCACTGCTGAATGGAATCGTGGTCGGTGGTGGTGGGATTGCTGCTTTTGCTCAAGATACTAATGTTTGTGAATTGAAAAAGCTATTTCTATTGCCGACTGCGCGTGGACATGGTGTCGGACGAGCACTCAGTGAGCACTGTTTGAATTTTGCCAAACAGCAAAGTTATACCGCATGTTATCTAGATACGCTTTCTTGCATGACTCAAGCCATCAGGCTCTATCAACAACTTGGCTTTGAACATTTATCTCAACCTCTGGTTGGGAGTGGGCATAACGGCTGCGATGTCTGGATGTTTAAATCGCTACGCTAAGCAACGTTAAATCGATAGCGACTCGATACTGGTCACTTTAAGGTCGAAAAACAACTTCTGTGCTCATCATTTCGTGCAACTGCCTAGCTGGGGTCATTGTCTATGATAAAGCCCGCCGTACGGCAGGGAATTGGTCTACGCTTAATATGTCCAGTGCATAATACCAAGACTAGGTGGAGTAAGACGGATTATTCAACGGCAATAAGTTTGAATCTGAATCTATACCCTTGTTTTACTAATGATGGCAAAGGGCCGAAGCGAGCCAGTTTCGGCCTCTATTAGGCTAACAATACGCTAACTAAAGGAAGAGATATGATTGCTCAACATCAAAAATTACCTGCGGCAACCTTAAGCCAACTTACCAAACAGGGGGTGATTCATCATCAAGTCACCGAACTGTTTGCTGGCAAAAAAGTGGTACTGTTTGCCGTGCCAGGTGCTTTTACGCCAACTTGCTCTGAAGAGCATCTACCTGGTTATGTGGTACTCGCCGATCAATTTAAAGCTAAAGGTGTCGATATGATTGCCTGTGTAGCGGTGAATGATGCCTTTGTGATGCATGCATGGGGAGAAACGCATAATGCTTCTGAATTGATGATGCTGGCTGACGGTGACGCAAGCTTTACTAAAGCACTCGGCTTAGAGATGGAGACCGCTGGTTTTGGCGGTGTCCGTTCACAACGTTATGCGATGATCATTGATGATGGTGTTGTCACGCTACTCAATGTTGAAGCACCGAAATCGTTTGAAGTCAGTAAAGCTGAAGTAGTGTTAGCCCAGTTGTAAACAAGCACTATATCCCCATATATGCGCTTAGCTAGCTGTGTATCGAGGTTACTGAGCAATCAAAAAGTAGCCAATAGGTATCCGTTTGGCTACTTGTCTAGGTTTATTGAATAATGTCAATCAAGTCAGCATCAATCGTCACTTCAGACCAATCTTTATCCACATCACCTCGGATCATCACTTGAGTTTGTGGGGTGACCGTTTGCCCTCGCCAAAGCTCATCATCAATTTCCACTTTGATCTCCCCTGTTGCGTCTCGGAAAATATAATCATCATGGCCAACTGACGTCATGATATGCCCGATTAATTCAACTTTGGTATCATCGCTGGCATTAAGTGCACTCACCACATCACGAATAATTTGTCGTGCACTTGGGCCTTGAAAGCCGCCTTGCCCCTGAGTTTGATCAGAGTTTGCTTGAAATCCCGCTTGGCTAACGCTCGCACTCAAGGCTAAAACAATCGCTAAAAGACTTAAGCCAATCTTACCCATCTGAATCTCCTTAGTTAACTGAGGTTAATTTTGCAACATAATAGACGGTGCACAGCATGCCAAACCAGACGTGAAGCAATCGTGAAGATTGTCGATGATTCAAAGCCGACTCTTCCTTATCAAGCATGGTTGTCGATGAAATCAATCGTTGCCCAATACTGCTCAGCTTGGGTTTGCCGCGTAAATAACCACGCCATCCGCTCACAAATACGCTCAACAATGATTAAGCCACATCCATAACCTGAAGACACCACACTAGAGCTATCAAGTGGGTTTATGATAGTTAACTGACTATTTTCCAATCTAATTTCAATATCACCCGCACTATAGTTAAAGGCGTTTTTGATCAAATTACCAATCACAATATCCACAAAACTCACTGGCGCCCAAATCATTGCGTTTTGTTTTACCACCAGTTGATAACTCAGTTGCTGGTTAACAAAATTGCGCGCCATTTCATCGACCAGTTGCTCCAATCGAGCGGCCAAGTCAATGTGATCATAATGTTGTGTTTCAATCTGTGCTTTGCCTAATAACAAAAAGGCTTCGGTGAGGGTTTTCATTTGCTGCCCGGCATAATCAATCCGCGTAATGGCTTTGTTAACAATCCGTTGCTGCGTTTCAGTCGTTGCGCGCGGTATTTTTTTTAATAATTCCGTCGAACCTTGGATCACCATGATCGGGGTGCGCAGTTCATGGGAAGCAAACCGACTAAACTCCTGCTCCCTTGTAAAATAAGCAGCAATATGAGCTTTATTTTCCAATAGGGTTTGTTCTATATGGCGAGTCTCTCGGTAAGGTGTCGAGGGGACAAATGCCGGCTGCTCCGGTGATAGTCCACTAATTTTACGTTCAATGTCCAAAAAAGGTGCTGACAATAGCCGCACAAAATACAAACCATAAGCGATGATAAACAGCAATAGCCCAACCCCAAGCGACAAAACCAACAGATGCAATCGATCTTCATAATTATCCAAAAAATCATCCGCATCATCTTGATAAACCACATACAGTAAGCCCTGCCCTGATGGATGAGCAGAAATCAAGAAATGCTTATCTTCTTCGCCTAATTGATGCTCATAAAAACCACTTTGCTGATAAGCTTGTAACCAATCTGGTAGTGATTCTTTGCTCCAATATGTGGCCAGCTCATGAACATCAGGTAACGGGGCTTTATCACCAAATCGTTGATAGTTGCGCTGATATTCACGAGTTTCCGTAGCTAATTTATGCTCTAAGCTGATGATCTCAATCTGCTCTTCAGCGATGTAAATTAAACTCCAGAAAATCGCGAACATAAGACTGGTGAGCAGCAAAAATGTCAGCCGGATTTTATTGTATAAGCTGGGTAAGCGCTTAGGGGAGCAATCGGTAGCCTTGGCCATGTATCGTCTCGAGTTTTGAATCAGTAAAACCTTTATCTAATGCACTGCGCAAACCATAAATATGGCTACGAAGTGCATCACTGTACGGAGTGTCATCCCCCCATACGGCATTGATCACCTGCTCTTTACTGACAATCGCAGGAGCATTTTTGAGTAGCAAACTCAAAATAGTACGTTGAATTTTACTCAGTTTGATCGGCAATCCAACACGATACACCGTTTGTGTCGCCATATTTAAGCTAATTTCACCAAAACACAAATTGCCAACATCTAAACGTGGACCACGATTATGCAGTGAGCGTAGCCGTAAACATAGCTCTTCCATCGCGAAAGGTTTATTTAAAAAATCATCACCGCCAGAGGTAAAGGCATCGATTTTATCTTGCAGACTGTCTCGCGCGGTTAAAAATAAAATGGGTGTCGTACACAACCGCTCTTGCCGCAATTGTTTAACCGTATTAATCCCATCTAATTTGGGCATCATGATATCCATAACAATAATGTCATAATGATTACGTTCGATAAGCTGCAAGGCACTTTCACCGTGATAAGCACAATCAACGATAAACCCCTCTAGGGTTAAGTAATCGGCAATTGTTTCTATAACATCATGACTATCATCAACAATTAATACTTTCATAACTTTTTCATTTCTTCACGTTTACTTGACGTTGCTCCAGCTAAGATGCGCGCCATTGACTCAACTAAACAAAATGGTAGCAAAATGAACAAATACTTAGTAGCCATTGGCACATTATTATTAACCGCCTGTGGCGGGAGTGACTCATCAAACCATCATCCCACCACGCTAGCAACCAAAATCATCGGAACGGTAAGTAACGTATCTGCCAATCATCAGCAGATCACCATTAATGGTCAGCGGATCAATATTGCGAATGCTGATATTCGCTATCAACAGCAGCCCATCCGTTCAGAGGCCATTCAAGTTGGGATGCGCCTAGAACTGATCAGTAAAGATCAACAAGCACAAGCCATCACTTTCGATCCAGCTCTGGTCGGAGCCATTAGCGCCATTGATCGTGTTAAAAACAATATTACCGTCAATGGGATACTTCTAAACGTTAAATCCGCTAGCCAATATCAAATAGGTCAGTGGGTTGCGGTAAATGGCTATCCGACGGATAGTGGCACTTGGCAGGTTGAATCAATTAATATGATTGATTTTGCTGATCAAGCTGAGATTGAAGGCCGAGTTTCCGCACTGGACAATAATCAATTTCAAATTGACACACTCACCATCAACTACCAGAATGCTCAATTAGAAGGCAACCTGATTGAGGGAGCTTGGGTAGAGGTCGAAGGTCAACTGAGTCAAGATGGTCGGTTATTTACAGCCTATCAAGTAGAGGTGGATGGCACAAATGATAGCTCACTCTTTGATGATCTAGAAATAGCCGGCACAGTAACTTGGATCAATGATGAAAAAACTCGCTTTGAGCTGAATAGTCACACTCGCCTTTATGTCAACGCCCGCACGGAATTTGATGATGGTCAAGCGAGCGATCTGCAGCTCGGCAGATCGGTTGAAGTCGAGGTTAAAGCACAATCCGATGGTCTGTGGGCCAAAGAAATCGAATTTGAAGATTCCAGTAACTCAAATATACCAAATCTCACTCAGTCGTTTGAACTTGAGGGTATGGCTGAGCTAATAACCGATAATACTGGATCTAGCCAACTGCAAATCAATGGCTTTTCGTTTGTTATCGATGCACGAACCGAGTTTGAGGCAGGTTTAAGCTTAGCAACGATTAACCAACGGTGGATTAAAATTGAAGGCATCCAATTAGCCGATGGTCAATGGCTCGCTAAAGAAGTGGATGTTGAACAGCAAGATCATGATGTTGAGTTAGCCGGCCAAGTGACCAACAACCAATTGTGGGGCTACACGGCCAGTGATGAATCGTTAACAGCATTTAACGGCCAATGGATTAGCGTTGAATGTGGTTTCATTGGTAACGACATCTTCAATTGCCGCAAAGATGATTAAGTGACAAAGGGAGATGATTAAGTCACAAATAGGTTGCTAAACCACTAAACTTAAATCGGCAGCATAGAGCTTTTCTCGCTGCCGATTTTTTATAGGCTATTGTACCAACTCAAAATAGACCATGCGATGGTTGCGAAATGACAATAAAAAACCCAGCCTAAGGCTGGGTTTTTTATTTGGAGCGACACACGAGGTTCGAACTCGTGACCTCAACCTTGGCAAGGTTGCGCTCTACCAACTGAGCTAGTGTCGCGAAATGGAGATGGTGCCCCGGGCCGGACTTGAACCGGCACGACTCGAAAGTCGAGGGATTTTAAATCCCTTGTGTCTACCGATTTCACCACCAGGGCACGCAAAATCTTTGCGATGGAAGACACCATCTTTGATACCGCTTAACGCCATATCATTAAACTTGGAGCGACACACGAGGTTCGAACTCGTGACCTCAACCTTGGCAAGGTTGCGCTCTACCAACTGAGCTAGTGTCGCAATGGAGGCGCGTCCCGGAGTCGAACCGAGGTTCACGGATTTGCAATCCGCTGCATGGCCACTCTGCCAACGCGCCGCTGTAATTCAAACCGCATCGCTTTCGATAACTGCCTGACTACGGGGATGCATTCTACGCATTCACGTTATTGAGTCAATACAATTTTTTTGCCTTTCGAATCGTTTGACTATTTAACGTGCAAAAACATCAAACCTGCTCACTTTAATAGCAAAAAAAGTCCGTTTTTTATGAAGATAAATCGGTTAGCCGCTCAATCTATCACGCGATCTATCGAGCATGAGAGGCATTAACTAATGCGATAAAAAAACGGGCTTACGCCCGTTTTTTAGTGATGCTCTTCATTAAGCAGATCATCTTTGGCTGCCGCCAAATACTGCACCATCGACCAATAGGTTAGTGCGGTCGCGACATAAATGGCGATATAGCCAAGCCAAATCATCCAATCGTCATAGCGCCAAATCAGCACCCACAAGGCAAACATCTGAGTTAACGTCTTAAACTTACCAACCCAAGATACCGCAACGCTCGCGCGTTTGCCGATTTCTGCCATCCATTCACGCAAAGCCGAAATAATAATTTCACGGGCAATCATAGTAACCGCAGGAATGGTGATCCAAATGTTATGGTAATGTTCGGTGATCAAAATCAGTGCAGCAGCCACCAGCACTTTATCCGCGACGGGATCGATAAATGCCCCAAAACGCGAGGTTTGACCTAATTTTCGCGCTAACATCCCATCTAACCAATCGGTAAATCCAGCCACCCAAAATACCATCGCGGCAGCAAATGGCGCCCATTCAAAAGGCAAGTAGAAGATCACGACAAAAACTGGGATCAAAAATAATCTGAGCAGAGAGAGAAGATTAGGAATATTAAAACGCATAATTTATAGGCTCTTTTCGAAGGCGGGTTAATGTTGCGATATTTTTCTTATTGTTTCAATGTTTGATAAATGATTTCTGCCAATGCGCGACTAATCCCCGGCACTTTGGCGATTTCTTCAACAGAAGCTCGCTTGAGCTCCTGCATACCACCTAAATATTTCAGTAGTGCTTGTCGCCGTTTTGGCCCAACACCTTCAATCCCTTCCAGAGTACTGGTACGACGCGTTTTGCCACGCTGCGCTCGATGTCCGCTAATCGCATGGTTATGGCTTTCATCACGAATGTGTTGGATCAAATGCAACGCTGGCGCATCACTGGGTAAATGGAACTCATCGCCATCAATCGTGATCAGGGTTTCCAAACCAGGTTTCCGCGTTACCCCTTTGGCAATACCGATAATTTTTGGATACTTAGGCCAGTCTTGCCAGCAGGAAGAAATGATCTCATAAGCCCGGTTGAGCTGCCCCTTGCCACCATCAATAAAAATAATGTCTGGGATCTTCGTGCTATCAAGCTGTTTGCTGTAACGACGTTCCAACACTTGCGCCATCGCGGCATAATCATCCCCCCCAGTAATGCCAGTGATGTTGTAACGCCGATATTCTGATTTAACCGGCCCTTCTGGATTAAACACCACGCAAGAGGCGATGGTACTTTCCCCCATCGTATGTGAGATATCAAAACACTCCATGCGTGAGATAGCCTCCATGCCTAACTCTTCTTGTAGAGCTTTAAACCGTTGGTTGATGGTCAACTTATGATTAAGTTTGCTGGTAATCGCAGTCTGTGCATTGGTATTGGCCAGTTTTAAATAGCGGCCACGAGTTCCGCTTGGGTTGGTATGCAACGTCACTTTACGTCCAGCTAACTCACTGATCGCAGTTTGTATTGCGTCTGTATCTTGCGCGAGATCTTGATTGATGATGATCCGGGTCGGAATCGTGCGAGCTTCATGCTGACTTAAGTAATACTGGCTCAGAAAACTCTCAAACACTTCCTGCTGCGAAGTGGCGGCCGGAATTTTCGGGAAATGACTGCGACTGCCAAGTACCTTACCTTGACGGATCATCAAAATATGGATACATGCGATACCATTTTGTTGTGCAAAACCAAGCACATCCAAATCTTCTAAACTCTCATCCGAGACAAATTGCTGTTCTTGAACACGGCGAATGGCTTGGATTTGGTCACGCGCTTTCGCTGCATCCTCAAAACGCAGTTCACGGCTCGCCAGCTCCATTTTTTCCACCAGTATCGACAGCACTTGCTTATCTTTACCTTGTAAAAAAAGACGCAGATAATTGACGATGTCCTGATAGGCTTGCTCACTGATCAAGCCTGCAACACAAGGGCCTGCACAGCGCCCAATCTGGTACATTAAACAAGGGCGAGTACGATTGCTATATACCGTATCTTCACACTGACGCACTGGGAAAATTTTTTGGAGCAAATGTAATGTTTCGCGCACCGCCCCTGAATCCGGGTAAGGCCCAAAATATTCTCCACGGCGTTTTTTCACACCACGATGAGCAGCAAGACGTGGGTGTTGATGAGCACTTAAAAAAATGTAGGGATATGACTTATCATCGCGCAGCAGTACGTTGTATTTCGGTAAATACTGCTTGATGTAGTTATGCTCAAGGATCAGTGCTTCCGTTTCGGTATGAGTCACCGTGACATCAATCTTGGCAATATGGCTGACCAATGCCTTGGTTTTTTCATTGTCGAGATTTTTTCGAAAATAGCTAGTGAGGCGTTTTTGGAGATCTTTGGCTTTACCGACATAAATCACTTCAGCCTCAGTGTTGTACATACGGTACACGCCGGGCTGATGAGTAACGGTCTTTAAAAAATGGGTACTGTCAAACACGACCGACTCTATAATTTCTCAGTATCTAAGATCCCGTGGCGGATCGCTAAGTGGGTCAACTCCACATCACCGTTAATATTCAGTTTGGCAAATAAGCGATAGCGATAACTATTGACCGTTTTCGGGCTCAAACTGAGCTGCTCAGAAATATCGGTGACCTTCTGACCTTTAGTGATCATCAACATAATTTGTAATTCGCGCTCAGAGAGATCGGCAAACGGGTTTTCAGACGCAGGAGAAAATTGACTGAGCGCCATTTGCTGCGCAATGTTTGGTGAAATATAACGCTGACCACTGTGCACAATACGGATCGCGTTGACCATTTCATCCGGGGCTGCGCCCTTGGTGAGATAACCTGCGGCCCCCGCTTGCATCACTTTAGTTGGGAATGGATTTTCGGTATGTACCGTCAAGACAATAATTTTTATATCTGGATTGACACGCAACAGTTTTTTAGTGGCTTCCAAACCACCAATACCGGGCATATTCATATCCATTAATACCACATCAGCATGATTGGTACGGCACCATTTGACCGCATCTTCACCGCTGTCAGCTTCCCCTGCTACTTTCATTCCACGAACGTCTTCAATAATACGTCGTATCCCTGTGCGAACCAGCTCGTGATCATCTACAAGGAAAACACTAATCAAACTTGTATCTCCACACTTATTGATTGGCTCTACCCACTGAAATCGTGGGTGATAGCCAAGCTAACCCAAACCCACGCGGGTGACTTTTGTTTGGTGAATATGATGTGAAACCGACACTTTAGCAAGTACTTATTGTGCAAAGTGTCGAATCGCACTTCCTGCACATAAAAATCAATCAGTTAACAAAAATAATACGCATCAAATTGAGCAATCGAGTGAATATATTCTCCCTAATTGGCAACACACCATTGTTGATGACATTTTGATTACGTTTCTTTTGGCTAAACTTAATCGATTAGACCCGCCCCTTTCCGATCATCAAGGCCACTAAGCATATAATTTATCGCTGCAAAAGCCGTATAATACACCTCTATACCCACACAACTTGGAGTTGCGGGTAGGCGGCAAGTGAATGAGTCCCCATGAGCATAGGCAAACTATGTGATTGGGGTGAAGGAACGTAGCCAACACCGCTGCACCTTCAAGTAGCAAGGGTATAGCAGCCTAACCAAATGAGTAAAGGTGGATCGGATTGAAGATTGAACAAGGGTTTGTGTTAACACGCCACGCTAAAGATGTGGCGGGACAAACTCAGATTGAGCTGTGGCTGGCCACGGCTTCTGGCCCAACCCAGTTGATCATTCGCGGCGAACGCCCAGTGTTTTTCATCGAGCAAGCCTACTTATCCACAGTGGAGCAGATGGCGGCTACGCTTAATGTGCCGATCCGTTTAGCGCCACTAGCCTTGCGCAGTTTTGCCGATCAAAGCTTGGCTGGCTGCTATTGCTACACCATCCGTGATAGCCAAACCTTAGCCCAACATCTGACACAAGCCGACATTATTCCGCTAGAAGCAGATATCCGTTTGGCCGATCGCTATTTGATGGAACGCTTTATTCAAGGCAGCATCGAATTTACCGGGTTAAGTCAAAACTTAGGTTTTTATCATCAAGTTCAGCAAGCCAAATGCCGTCCAAGTGATTATTTACCAAACTTAAGCGTGGTGTCGCTCGATATTGAATGCTCAACCAAAGGGCAACTTTATTCGATTGGCTTGGCAAGTCCGATGGACAGCCGGGTGATCATGATTGGCCAAGCCCAGCCAAGTGATAACGAGATCCAGTGGGTCGAAAATGAATATCAGCTACTCACGGCGCTGATCGCATGGTTTGCCCAATTTGATCCCGATGTGATCATTGGCTGGAATGTGGTCGATTTCGATTTTCGCGTACTGCATCAGCGCGCCGAATACCACCAGCTCAAACTCACCATCGGGCGTGCCCAGCAAGCCAGTTTTTTCCGCTCTAGCCGTCAATCGCAACAAGGGTTTATCCATATTCCGGGACGGGTGGTGCTCGACGGCATCGATACCTTAAAAACTGCAACATATCATTTTCGTTCATGGTCATTGCAGTCAGTCGCACTGGAACTGCTTGGCGAAAGCAAAGCGATTGATGACGCGCACGATCGCATGGATGAAATTAACCGGATGTTTATCCACGATAAACCCTCGTTAGCACGCTACAACCTGCAAGATTGTGTGCTCGTAAATAAAATTTTTGCGCTCACTCATCTGCTCGATTTTGCGATCCAGCGTTCACGCTTAACCGGGGTCGAATTAGACCGAGTTGGCGGCTCAGTGGCGGCGTTTACCAACCTTTATTTACCACAACTGCATCGCGCCGGTTATGTCGCCCCAAACTTGCAGCCGGAAAACTGGGTGGCGAGCCCTGGGGGGTACGTGATGGACTCCCGGCCAGGCTTATACGATTCGGTGCTGGTGCTCGATTTTAAAAGCCTCTACCCTTCTATCATTCGCTCGTTTTTGATCGATCCTCTCGGGCTGATTGAAGGCTTAAAACTCGGTGTAGGCCAGCAGGCTGATCAAGCCGTACCCGGTTTTCGCGGTGGTCAATTTCATCGCAGCCGACACTTTTTACCACAAATGATCGAAAAACTGTGGGCGGCACGTGATGTGGCCAAACGCAATCAGGAACAAGCGTTCTCACAAGCGATCAAAATCATCATGAACTCATTTTATGGCGTGCTCGGCTCATCCGGCTGCCGCTTTTTTGATACTCGACTGGCCTCAAGCATCACCATGCGCGGCCATCAAATCATGATCCAAACCAAACAGTTAATTGAAGAGCGCGGCTACCAAGTCATTTATGGCGATACTGACTCCACTTTCGTGGCGCTTAACGGTCAATATTCTCAATCGCAAGCCGATGCGATTGGTCATGCGCTGGTTAATGAGATCAACCAATGGTGGACAGAGCATCTCAAACATGAATACGCTTTAAGCTCGACGCTGGAATTGGAATACGAAACCCACTATCGCCGCTTTTTAATGCCAACCATCCGCGGCGCAGAAACTGGCTCTAAAAAACGTTATGCGGGTTTAAAAGGCGATGGCGATCAAGCGCAGATCATTTTTAAAGGCTTGGAGAGTGCGCGCACCGACTGGACACCACTTGCACAACACTTCCAACGTCAGCTTTATTGGTTAATTTTCCAAGGACAGGATCCAACCGCCTATATTCGCAGCATGGTGGAACAGACCCTAGCCGGGCAACTCGATGAACAATTGGTGTATCAAAAACGCTTGCGCCGTCACTTGCACGAATATCAAAAAAATGTCCCGCCGCAAGTACGTGCGGCCAGAATGGCAGATCAGATCAACGCCAAACTGGGCAGGCCACTGCAATACCAGCAGCGTGGCAACATTGCTTACGTAATGACGATCAACGGTCCAGAGCCCAAAGCCTATTTACAAAGCGCGATTGATTATCAGCATTATATTGATAAGCAGCTTAAACCGGTTGCCGATGCTATTTTACCGTTTATTGGTAAACAGTTTGATCGACTGATTGCTGCGCAGCTTGGGCTATTTTAGGCCGACACGTTAGCGAACCGCTTAGCCGATAGCAGGATGGATTAACCAACCGAACGCTGACTAACCGAACGCTGACTAACCGATCCGAAATTCGGTTTTTTGATATTGCGATACTAACCATGGCCCAAAACTGTCGATAAGACCGATCACCGACCGTTTAGGGATCACCCGTGGCTTCAACAATAAACCTAAGCGTTCAATTTCCAGCTGCTTGTCTGGGTAATAACGCAGGAAATGTGTACCACATGCCAGCGGATCCTCCAACCACTGCCGATCACGATGCATAATCAATGAATAACCGGCCCGCAGCAGTTTTTTCGCCATGAGTTGCTGAGCCTTGATCTGCGACTGTGGATTGGTCGCTTGAGCAATGCTGTGCCGATAATCGGCTAACTTGACACCGACATCCATATTCCAGTGCTTGGCAATCTCCCAGCTCGGCTCATAGTGGCCAAAACATTCCGCCAAATCATCACCGTATACACATACACAGCAGTGACGCAGCATAAATCCCCAGGAAAAAATCGCATCTAAGGTCGCGATCTCCTCAACGCTGGCCAGTTTGATCGAGACATCGGTGATCCACGGATAACTTTTTTGAAAACGCCAACGAATGGTATTGATTAGCGTGGCACGGTTTTGTGTAAAAACCCCATGAGTCACCACCACCACATCCAAATTCGAGTGATTGGGCTGCGCCGTTTTACGCGCCACGCTGCCGTAAAGATAAAGACTGTGCAAGGCTGGCCCTGCCCCTGCACGCCAAAAGCGTACCAAATCGGCAATCGCGCTTTGATATTCCGGCTGAAAAGGCTGTTGAGGGTCAATTACTGGCAGCGTCATCCGACTCACATACTGATTAAAGGTGCGAAGGCCTTATGTTCCATGATGCGCGACCATCAATCAATAGTTAGCCGCTGGATTGCTTAGTAAAACGCCACTTACGACACCGCACCCCGTCAACAAGGGATAGATATTCCTTTTCTCCCCTTCCTTTAGTTATAATGCTGACACTTTTTACACGAAGGATATATTTCATGCCAAAGGCAAGTGAACTCAAAAAAGGCTTTGCGATCGTTTCTAACGGCAAAACCCTACTGATCAAAGACATCGAAGTGACCACTCCAGGTGGCCGCGGCGGTTCAAAAATCTACAAACTGCGTTGTACTGACCTCAACACCGGTGCACGAGTGGATGAGCGTTACAAATCTGATGATGTGCTCGACACAGTAGAAATGAACAAACGTCCAATCTCTTTCTCTTATATTGATGGCGATGAGTACGTGTTCATGAACAATGAAGACTACACACCATACAACTTCAAGAAAGATGAAATCGAAGATGAACTGCTGTTCATCACGGAAGATATTCAAGGTATGAGCGTGGTTTTGGTTGACGGTGAAGCGGTGGCGATTGAACTGCCATCTTCAGTTGAAATGGCGATTGAAGAAACCGATCCATCGATTAAAGGTGCTTCAGCCTCTTCACGGACTAAACCTGCACGTATGCCTACTGGTTTAGTGGTGCAAGTGCCAGAGTATATTTCCACTGGCGAGCGTATTGTGATCAATACTGCGGAACGCAAATTCATGAACCGAGCGTAATTTTATGGCAGAGTTAATTTCTATCGACGACACGATTGATACAGCCTACGACATCTTCTTAGAGATGGCACCCGATAACCTAGAGCCGGTCGATGTGATCCTATTCACCGCACAGTTTGATGATCGCGGCGCGGCAGAATTGGTCGATGTCGGTGATGATTGGGATGCGCACGTGGGTTTCGAAGTCGATAAAGAAATCTACGCCGAAGTACGCATTGGCCTGGTGAACGAAGAAAATGATGTGCTGGATGATGTGTTTGCCCGCATGTTAGTTAGCCGAGATCCAGATCAGAAGTTTTGTCATATGCTGTGGAAGCGTGACTAAACGGATTAACGCCAGCGTTCAAGCTGGCGTTACTCTTTTGGCGGTTTATACAAAGCTAAATTAAGCCTAACAGGTTGACACCGTTCGTAAAAAATTCAGCTAAACTTAACTCAAGTGCAATCAAACTATGAGTAAGGCGATGCGAATTTTCTCACTGCTTACGCTTATTGGTGCTCTCTGTACCTTTAATGTTATGGCCAACCCATATCATTATGGCCCATTCAATCTCTATGCTCAGGCTCCTCTTGCCAGCCATTCACTCACCCCACAACTGCGGGACGGCTACTCGCTGCCATTAGATAGCCTGCAACTGTATGGCGGCTTTTCCGCGGCCAGCATCTGGAGCGACAGTCCAAGTTATCAAGGGGATTTCTATCAAAACCAATTTGCGATTGGCCTAAAATGGCAATTTGCACCGCGCTGGCAAAGCGAATTGAACTACCGAGACAGCCAAGCGTGGGATAATCAGTTAGATTCGCTGACGATGGGCTTTCACAACCTGTTTGGCCTAGATCAAAATGGGCGTGATAGTGTAGCAAAGCACCGTTTTCATATTGCGATCCCCGAGCATAATATCCAATGGGATGGCTTTGCCGGCAGCACCCTCAGTCGTGCGATTACACTCTACACTCAATATCAGCTATATAGTTCTGTGCATCACGGGCTCTCTATCGGTGCTAGCTTATATTACCATCAAGGTGGGCTACTGCGCTTTAGCCGCTTTGAGCAAGCATTACAACTCAATTACACCTACCAACATGACCAACATCGAATCTATGCCATGCTCGGCATGGTTCATCATGATAGTGCAACGGGTATTTTACCGCTCAAATCGGGTTCGCTAAGCAGTGCGATCGGCTATGAATACCAACTGCATCCCAAGCACCATCTATTTACGTCGTTTCATTTTTATCAAGGTAGCGTCGAAAGCCCTGCTGCACTTGAAAAACCAGCCACAGAATACGTGCTCGGTTATCGCTATCTGCTGCCAAGTAGCGCCATTGAGTTAGCGTTCACCGAAAACGTATTTAGCATGGATAATAGCGCAGATATTGCGCTGCATATCACCTACCGCTATCGGATATAAGTTACCGCAGATTCAATGCATTGAGTTATGGTATCGACACACAAATTCAGCCACATTTTTTACACTGGATAGACCAATCATTTGTCGATTGTGTCCTATAATGACCGCTGTTTCATTTAAATAGCGATAACCATGTTTCTGAGCGCATACCATTCAAGCCAACAACAGCAGTTTCAATTTACTCGCCAACAAGCAAGCCACTTTGCCAAACTGGTGGCAGGCGATTTCAACCCGATCCATGATGAAGACAACAAGCGCTTCTGCGTTCCGGGTGACTTGCTATTTGCAGTATTGCTGCAAAAACAAGGCATTAGCCACAAAATGCGCTTTGATTTCTCAGGTATGGTCAGCGATGGCGTTGCACTGCATATTGAAAATAAGTGTCAGCGTGAAAGTGCGGTGGTTGATGTTAACGGCAAAGAGTACCTGCATATGTCGTGTGAAGGTGAGGTTAACCATAACTCAGACTTTATTGAACACGTAGTCACCAGCTATGTGCAGTTTTCCGGGATGAACTTCCCACATATCATGGTCCCACTGATGGAAGCGCAGCAAATGATGATCAACTGTCAGCGCCCATTAGTGATTTATGAATCAATGGAAGTGGAATTTAACCGCCTCGACCTCACCCACCCGGAGGTTGAATTTGCTGGGGCAACATTTGATGTTGATGGTAAACGCGGCTTAGTCACCCTCAACTTCGTCTTCAAAGATCAAGGCCAAGTGGTCGGCAAAGGGCTAAAACGTATGGTCGCCAGCGGATTAAAACCGTACAACCAGACTGACATCGATGATCTGGTCAATCGTTTCAATGAGCGCAAACAAGCCTTTCTGCGCCAACTTGAACAAGCTGCTTAAGCGCCACCTCTTCAATAACCCGCCAAGTGCGGGTTATATTTTCTCAATTCTCTGTATCGCTGATCACAGCCAACGTCGCACACGCTGAGTGTAATTGAGATAAACCTCACCAAATTTAGCGTGTAAAATCCGCTCCTCTGGCTCAATTTGGTAGTGATTCATATACATCACAAAACCTGCACTGATCACTAAACTAAGCGCATTCTGCTGCCAATAAGCCAAGCCAAATAACAGCAGTAACAACGCGAGATACATCGGGTTACGGCTTAAGGCAAATACACCACTATCCACCACCGTGACCGCGAGATCGGGCGTTAATGGATTGACGGTGGTTTTATAGCGCCGAAATTCCATGATCCCCGCCAGACCTAGAAATCCCGCCATACACAAGCACAATGCCATGATCACATTAGGGAACGGCAATGCGAGAGTCAGTGAACTAAACCAACGTGCACTGAGATGGATTAAGCTTAACGCCACTAAAAATACCGCAACCGGTGGCACTTTTAACTCCAAGTTTCTCATCTTGCTTCCTCGCTCTGATAAAAAACCCAGCTCAACTGGGCTAATGGCTTACAGTAACTGCAGCAACGCTTGCAACGGATGCTTAGGTTTGACTTGCTCAAAGCGTTTCACCTGGCTGCGACAAGAATAGCCGGTGACCAAACAACGCTCTTTGGGTAATGCCGATAATGCTGGTTGCCAGCTCAACTGATAAATATCACGCGACATTGTCAGCTTATCTGCCTCATGACCGAAAGTACCGGCCATGCCACAACAACCGACCGAAACCACCTGTAGCGCTGCATTAAAGTGACGAAAAATCGCCACCCATTCTTGCTCAGCCTTAGGCAGTTTGGTTTTTTCTGTACAGTGTGCCAGCAGATACCAAGGCTGCGCGTCACTCGCTTGCAGGGCAAACTCAGCTAAACGAGGGGTGAGCCATTCATGTACGGTGAACACGGCAAAATCACCACGATGTTGCGCCAAAGTTTCTACATATTCATCGCGATAACAGAGCACTAACGCCGGATCGACCCCAACTAACGGAATATTCAGTGCTGCCACTTGTGCTAAAAAGCTCGCCGTATTACTTGCCGTGGCACGGAACTGGCGTAAAAAACCTTTGATGTGCTGTGCTTTACCATTGGGTTTAAACGGCAGCAATACCGGTTTTTTACCCAATTTGAGCAGCAGAGCCACAAAATCTTCCACCACCTCGGCATCGTAATAGCTAGTAAACGGATCTTGCACAATCAACACGTGTTGATCGCGTTCAGCTTGAGAGAGTGCCGCCAACCGCTGCATATCAAACAACACCACCGGATGACGACGCAACCGCTGTGCCAGAGTGGGTACCGACAAATACGGCGTATCCACATAGCCTACCGTTTTTGCGGTTAATTTCTGCACGGTCGAGCGAGCTAAAATTCCATTCACCAGTTGGGGCGCTTTGGCCATCACTGGCAGTAAGGATTCGATGTTGGCCACCAAATAATCTTTCACCGGACGTGGGTAACGCGTGTGGTAAAGATTCAAAAAGCGCGCGCGAAAACTCGGGACATCAACCTTGATCGGACACTGACTAGCGCAAGCTTTACAGGCCAAACAACCATTCATCGCCTCGTATACTTCATGAGAAAAATCATACTGCTTATCTTTGGTCAGCGCGTGACGGACTCGATCAAGCAGCGACTTAATGGTTGGCGATGATTCCAGCGTCGCTTGCTCAAGATCGAGAATATCCACGCCCTGCTCGCTCAATTGCCGCAGCCATTCACGCACTAAGCCCGCACGCCCTTTCGGTGAATGGCGACGATCAGCCGTGACTTTCATGGAGGGGCACATCGGTGAGCTGGTTTCATAGTTAAAACATAAACCGTTACCGTTACACTCGACTGCAGCTTTAAAGCTGTCACGCACTTTGACATCAATTTGCCGATCGTAAAAACCGCGTTTGGTATCAGAGACTTTCACCAGCTCAAATGGTGTATCCAGCGGGGTGCAAATTTTGCCCGGATTCATCTTATTATGCGGATCAAACGCCGCTTTCACTCGCCGCAGTTCGGTAAATAGCTCTTCACCAAAAAATTCTGGACCGTATTCCGAGCGATAACCTTTGCCGTGCTCTCCCCACATCAAACCGCCATATTTGGCGACCAGTTCAACCACTTGATCGGAGATTTCAGCCATCAATAGCTCTTGCTTGGGATCACACAAATCAAGCGCTGGCCGCACATGCAGCACCCCAGCATCCACATGCCCAAACATGCCATAAGCCAGCTGCTTCGAATCGAGCAGCGCGCGAAATTCAGCAATAAAATCCGCTAAATGTTCCGGCGGTACACAAGTATCTTCAGTGAAAGCTACCGGTTTTGCTCGCCCTTTAGCCGCCCCGAGTAAACCGACGGCTTTTTTGCGCATGGTATAAATTCGGTTGATGCTGGCCAAATCACGGCACACTTGATAGCCGATGATCCCAGCTTGCTGATCCGCCATCATCTGCTCAAGTTGTGTGGTCAACTGAGCGACTTGTTGATCGATTTCGGTATGATCTTGCCCAGCATATTCTACGATATTAATGCCTTGCATCTCTTTACCCGGCACATCACTCAGCAGCTCTTTGACGCTATGCCAAACAATATCTTGCTTGGCCAAATTGAGCACTTTGGAGTCGAGCGTTTCCACCGACAGCGCTTTGGCTTGTACCATCAAAGGGGCATTGCGCAGCGCAGAATCAAAACTGTCATATTTGACATTGACTAAGGTGCGCGCTTGCGGAATAGGGGTTAAATTGAGTGTGGCTTCAGTAATAAACGCCAGTGAGCCTTCTGCACCACACAATACGCGGGTAATATCAAAGCGATCTTGCGCCTCATCAAATGCATTGTTTAAATCGTAACCGGTTAAAAAACGGTTTAAGCGCGGAAACTTAGCTACAATTTGTGCTCGCTTACTACGGCAGACTTGCTCTGTCACTTGCAAAGCTTGCGCAGCAAAACTGTGCGGCTCTGGAAGACCTTGTGCAAGATCCGTTTCGAGCAGTGAACCATCAGCCAATACCGCTTGCAAAGACAGGACATGATCCGAGGTTTTGCCATATTGCAATGAACCTTGCCCAGAAGCATCGGTATTGATCATGCCACCTAAGGTCGCGCGGTTGCTGGTTGATAAATCTGGGGAAAAGAACAATCCGTGATCACGTACCGCATCATTGAGCTGATCTTTGATCACCCCCGCTTGCACGCGTACCCAGCCTTGCTGCGGATTGATTTCCAAAATGCGATTCATATGACGCGATAAATCCACCACCACCCCTTTGGTCAATGATTGACCATTGGTGCCAGTACCACCACCGCGAGGGGAAAACGTCACACGCTCAAATTCAGGTTTTGCATTGAGCTTACCGATCAGTACCACATCTGCCGTCGATTGCGGATACACCACTGCTTGAGGCAATTGCTGATAAACACTATTATCAGTCGCTACCGCAAGACGGCTAGAGTATTGGGTTTCAATGTCGCCGTTAAATCCCGCGAGCTTTAACTGATCTAAAAAGGTTAAAACCACCGGGTCAACGTCGGATTGGTGATGAAGTCTTGGTAACATTTGCTTCCTGCCCCCTACTACGCTGATCCTATCAGCTTTGGGTTATTGTTAGATTTTAAAGAATAATCTTTGAGTTGAGTCACTTTACAACATTTAAAAGGGTGATCAAATCAGAATCTGAGTGCCAGAATGCGCTGCAACAGAATTTTTTCAACTTTATGTATTGCTTACCTATTCTGTTATTTATCTCTCTAGAACTGTATGGAAAAAAAACGATGAAAAAAAATCACATAGTCACCACCGAAGATATTTTACTTATGCTGTGCCAATCGGTTTCTACGGTTCTCACTTCCGCAACGCATTCACCGGTTCAGTATTCTGCGATGGTACAAAAAATTAATAAAACCTCGCTAAAACCGGATTTTGGCTGTTTTGTCCTATTCGATGGTGGATTCACTGGATTAGTGGTGATCAACTTTTCCGCCAAAGCTGCACTTGAGATTTACACCAATTACATGCGCAATATGGGCATGCCAGAAGAAGAATTGGCCATTTTACACACCTCAGATGAGGTTGGAGATGTGTTAGGTGAGCTGATGAATCAGTTGGTGGGCGACTTTACCAATAAAGTGCGCAAACAACTGCAAACCAACATCACCCAAAACCAACCGAAAATGTTGTCACTTAACAAACAGGTTGTGCTGTCGGTTGATACCAATTTAGACCGCCCACAAGCACGCCGAGTCACCTTTTCTACCGCCAATAACAATATTTTCTACCTAGAATTGGCGATGGATAAAACTGAGTTTATTCAACTCGAAGAATTTGATGTGCAAGAGGATGAAAGTCCAGACGATATTTTACAAGCCGCTCAGCAACAGCAAAAACTATCATCGGTTACCGCGCCTTCTGTAACTGAAGCGAGCGCTGAAGATTTACTCGCCCAGCTCGGGCTTTAACTTTACTCTTCACTTATAATACATTGCTAATCAGAGCCATCTTGCAACAGATGGCCTCTTCCCTTTTCCTTGGCGGCCAAAAAGGCTAGAATGTTGGACTTTTCTTTCGCTGTACCGAATCTGCTTTACTGATCAATGGATAAACAAAAAGCCCTTAAAAAAATCGCTAAATGCCTTGAGTTAGGCAATTCTGCCAACGTCAATGAAGCCGCGAATGCAATCAAAATGGCACATAATTTGATGCTCAAGTACGGTCTTGATAAAGACGATATTGAGTTCATCAAAATGGGTAAAACCCAATCAAGCCATTTGCTGCCCGCCTCCATTTCCTCAGGTATTTTGCGGGTGATCCGCGGAATTAATACTCGTTTTGGCGTAGAAGCGGTATTGCTTAATCACAAGGGGTTAAAACGGGTTGAGTTTATTGGCGAAGCGGATCGCGCCATCTTTGCGGCCTTCGCATTTGATATTATTTATCGTGAAATGAATGAGCACACGGGTCAATTTCGCAACAGCTTTGCCGGCAGCGGCACTTCTTCCCTCGAGGTCACTCGGCGCGTCAACTCTTTTGTTTCCGGTTGGATTGAAGGTGCGTTAGAAAAATTACCGATCATCACTCCAGATGATGATTCAATGAACAAAATCAATAGCTACATTGATAAAGAATTCGAAAATATTGACCGTGAAACCTTCAAACAACAATTAAGAGAAGCGATGAAAAATCTCACCGCAGACTACGAGACTGGCCTTAAAAAAGGGCGCCGCGTATCAGTCAATCGGCCGATCCACGGAGCACAAGCGCCGAAGCAGTTGAGATAATGCTGGGTTAAGCACGGCAAAAATGCCTCGGCGCGCCATACAACGCTAGCGGATTGTTGGCTAAACTTTTTATCTTGTTAAGGAAAAAAAGACCATGAGTTTACGCCGTCTATGGTTGTGTTTGCTCTTGTCATGCCCACTGGCCGCCAACGAGCTGAGCGAACTGCTCTCGCTTGCCAACACGCAAAACCCACAGGCGCAATACCAACTCGCCCTAGCTTACCAAACGGGCAGCTCGGTAACACAAAATCAACATGAGGCATTTTATTGGTTTTTACAAGCCGCCGAGCAACAGCATCCTGCGGCAATGGCACAAGTGGCCAATAGTTATATGACTGGGCAAGGGGTTGAACCCGATGCACTGCAAACTCAATACTGGCTCACTCAATTAGCCCTTAGCGGCAATATTCGCGCTACCACTACCTTAGCCGCATGGTACCAACAGCAGACAACCCCTATCTCAACATTCGACTTAGCCGAGATTTGGTATCGAGTGCATGCCAAGCAAGATCCTCAAGCCGAGCAAGGTTATGCGGATTTACTCGAACAAAAATTTAATCAGCAGCGTGAAAAACAGCTCAATAGCATAGCGCAGTTCGACCAATTAATAGATCAAGACCTCCGCTCACCAGCGACAACACACGAGCCCACCAACCAGCAAGATACTCAAACCAATTGGTGGCCGTTCACGCTCAGCATATTGTCACTGTTAATGATGGCATTGATCATTGTGCTACACCGCCATTTGCCACCACGACACCGTCGACTTGCAGCGCCTGACCGTGAATTACATACTCAACTCCAAGCACAGCAATTGACGATAAAACGCCAAAAACAACAATTGGATCAGTTGCTTCAAACTTGTCAACGGCTGCAACAGCAATCCTACAATGCTGATCAGCAAAAGATGGTAATGGCATTGGCACAGATGGGCTTTGAACCGACTCAGTCACTTGATATTAAATCGGTCAAACTGCGCTATAAGCAGTTATCAAAAATTTACCATCCCGATCTAGGGGGCAGTGAACAAGAGATGAAACGGCTTAATGGCGCCGTAAAAATGGTTATCGATTCGCTACATCATCCACAAATCAAACAAACTGAGTGATGCTCACCACGGTTCAGTCAGATCTTGCGCTGTGCGATCGGTCGCTTCCCATCACAAATCACTCACTTTTTTTACCCACTCATGCGATAATTTGCGCAAAATTTACGCCTGATTTTGCTGGGAGAAAAGACCATGTATAGCGTAATAGGCACCTGTGATTGGTGCAAACAGGCAAAACCACTGATAAAACATCAATACCTCGATGGCAAGGCCCATTATTCCTGTGCCAGTTGTAATGAGTTGGCTCGTTTGGATGTTCGGCAATTTAACTTAGCTGAAATGGCATTTCGAAACACACAGCAAGCTATACGCTAATCCCTATCTGGTTTGAATGTGAAAAAGCACCTTAGTGTGCTTTTTCTGTTTTATTGCCGACTCTCACCGATTTAACTCACGTGCTGCCGCTCACAAAACTCAACCATGCCGAATATCTTGCTTGAACGAACACAAAATTAATAATCAAATAAAATCAATTAGATAAAATCACACATAGCATCCACAATCGACAACTGTATTTTTTTTACCCAAAAATAAGTTGCAAAATCAGCCAACCAATAATACTGTAATTATATACAGCATGGATAAAGAAACAGCATTATGTGGCACTCTGACTTCAAACCTTTTAGCAGACATGTATCGCGCACTCGGCATCGCTTACCCACGACTCATGAGTCAAATAATATCGCTCACTTTATGCGCCAACTCGCTCGTTTATCTGAGCGAGCACAGTGGATCCTGTATACGGCGCAATGCCAACGACCCAGCAGCCGGTCATTGAGTACTCATCACATTGACTGTGGCAAAGTGATCCACCTTAAAGCATCAAAATCTCACTCTGAAGCTGAGATTGTCGCACAAGCCATTGCTTGCCGTACCGCCAGTGCGATTGTGGCCTCCAGCGCGATAGACCAAGAGACTCAGCAGCAGCTGCAACAATTTGCCCAACAGCATGACTGTGCGCTGTTTTTCATCAAGCAAACCCCACTCGCTCTGCATTGAGCGTAGTAGGGAATTGGCCATAACAATTTAGGCAAACGTTTGCTTTTTATCTGGCGACAGAAATTAGTTCTGGTATTATGCGCTCAACAGGTGATTTTCCACCACGGTCAATCACAAAAATGATGTTTGAATCCAGATAGGAATGTCTCAATGAGCCTTGCAGATCAAGTCCTTGCCGTCAATGACGACCTCCCAATTCGTACTCATCAACCGGTTCACAGCGGCAAAGTCCGTTCTGTGTATTGGTTGACCGAGCAAGATAGCCGCCGCCTAATCAAAGAAAAAGGTTATCCGGTGACCGCAGACGCTCCCTTAGCCATTATGGTGATCAGTGATCGTATTTCGGCATTCGATTGTATTTGGCACGCCGAAGGGGGTGTACAGGGTGTGCCGGGCAAAGGAGCGGCATTAAATGCCATTTCGAATCACTGGTTCAAACTGTTTCAACAGCACGGATTGGCAGATAGCCATATTTTAGATATTCCGCATCCATTGGTATGGATTGTGCAAAAAGCACGCCCAATCAAAATTGAAGCCATTTGCCGCCAATATATTACCGGATCGATGTGGCGTGCTTATAGCAAAGGCGAACGCGAGTTTTGCGGGATCACGCTACCTGAAGGTCTCGCAAAAGACCGTCCATTACCAGAGCTGCTATTGACCCCATCAACCAAAGGTATTTTGCGTGGTATTCCCGGCGTACCTGAAGCTGATGATGTCAATATTTCGCGCCAAGACATTGCAGAAAACTACGCAGCATTTAACTTCAACCAACCACAAGATATTGATCATTATGAAATCCTGCTCAAACAAGGTTTCTCGGTGATCCGTGAAGCGCTAAGCGCTGTTGGGCAAATTTTTGTCGATACCAAATTTGAATTTGGTTACGTGACCGATGCTCAAGGGCAGCAAAAACTGATCTATATGGATGAAGTAGGGACTCCTGACTCATCGCGAATTTGGGATGCTGAGCAATATCAACAAGGTAAAATTGTCGAAAACTCCAAAGAAGGGTTCCGCCAGTTCTTGCTCAACTATTTCCCTGATCCAGACATTTTGCTAAATAAAGAGCGGATGCCGGAACGTGAAGCTTTAGCGCGTGATAATGCACTGCCTCTACAAGCGCTAATGGATATTTCACGCACCTATCTTGGGATCGCAGAAAAAATCACCGGAAAACCAATTACACTAAGCACTCAACCGAAACAAGAGATCATCGACATTTTGGATAAAGAGTACGGTTTGATCGAACACTAAATAACATAATGCACAAAGGGGCATTAATGCCCCTTTGCTTGCTTGATGCCAATTTGAGTTATCTTGTTTACCCTCTCACGATTAAATGGTTAATTTCATTTACCATTTAATTAACAATTCATCTTGATTGGTGGCTTCAATACAGGCCGCACTTTTGGATTGAATCATAGTTAACTGCTGCTCATCGAGAGCATAAGGCATCACTAACGTCAGCTCTTCAATCCCTTGCTGTTTGGCTAATTTGACTAAAGTGATCACATTTGATTCATCACTGCGTCGGGTAGAGAGCTGCTTTAACGCAATCTGCCATAACCGATCTTGAGGACTTTGCGGCTCAAGGCCATGATCTTCGCCTATCGTTTTTGACCAATCGCGGCCAAACACCGAGGCGAATAAGCTAATTGCTTCAGCAAAAGTCCATTTTTGGCTGCATGACTCCCCTAAGAAGGCGGTATAGTCAAACACTGCGCAGATCCTTGCCCTTTCCATTCGGTTCTCCGACACAATTGGCGACCTACACACTATCAACTAATCTTTTTTATATAGCAATACGATATATAAAAAAGGTCTTTTATGCCTTGAAAACAAAATAAAAGGCTATATAAAAACCAAATTGATAACACTCGAGATACACATTGTATATGATGTGTGCTTAGTTGATTAATATTTCCATACTCAAATGAAATATTTTCCCCAGAAAGCAATAATCCATGTTCATCATATTATCGCTAAGCGATTGATGAATAATTGAACCATAAATATGGCAAATTATGTACTCGTGCACAGAAGCATAATAATCAAAAACAGCCATCCGATTGTCCACTTACAATTCAGCTCGCAAATCGGTATTCTTTTGCGGTCTCTGCTACCCTATCAACAGGTCGACTATGAATAACGATAAACGTCCACTCTATATCCCCTATGCAGGTCCTGCTCTGCTCAGTACTCCGTTGCTTAACAAAGGCAGCGCTTTTAGCGCAGAAGAACGTGCTTCATTTAACCTCGAGGGCTTACTGCCCGAAGCCACCGAAACCATCCAAGAACAAGTGGTGCGCGCTTATCAGCAGTATCGAGGCTTTGAAAGCGATATGGATAAACATATTTACTTGCGCAATATTCAAGACACCAACGAAACCCTATTCTATCGCCTGGTACAAAACCATATTTCAGAAATGATGCCGATCATCTATACCCCTACTGTCGGCGCAGCGTGTGAAAATTTTTCTAATATTTATCGCCGTGGTCGTGGGCTATTTATCTCTTATGCGAATCGTGATCGCATCGATGATCTACTCAATAATGCTGCCAACCATAATGTCAAAGTGATTGTGGTTACCGATGGTGAACGCATCCTTGGCCTTGGTGACCAAGGCATAGGCGGGATGGGGATTCCAATTGGTAAGCTGTCGTTATACACCGCCTGTGGTGGAATTAGTCCCGCTTATACTTTGCCAGTGGTGTTAGATGCCGGAACCAATAATCCACAGCGTCTGGCGGATCCAATGTACATGGGCTGGCGTCATCCGCGAATCACAGGACCAGACTACGACCAGTTTGTTGATGAGTTTATCCAAGCAGTACAGCGTCGCTGGCCTGATTCTTTAATTCAATTTGAAGATTTCGCCCAGAAAAATGCCATGCCACTGCTTGAGCGTTATAAAAATCGTGTGTGCTGTTTTAACGATGATATTCAAGGTACCGCGGCGGTAACGGTCGGCTCTTTATTAGCGGCTTGTCAAGCCGCCGGAAGTCAGCTCTCGCAGCAGCGGATCACCTTCTTAGGTGCGGGCTCTGCCGGTTGTGGAATTGCTGAAGCGATCATTGCGCAAATGGTCTCGGAAGGCATCAGCGATCAACAAGCACGTTCACAAGTGTATATGGTCGACCGCTGGGGACTACTCGAAGAAGGTATGCCCAATCTGCTCGATTTCCAACAGCGTTTGGTCCAGAAAAAAACCAGCACCCGACATTGGAGTACCGAACAAAGTGGCTACTCACTGCATGATGTGATCCGCAATGCCAAACCGACCGTATTGATCGGCGTTTCTGGCGCACCGGGGCTATTTAGTGAAGAGATCATCAAAGAGATGCATCAGCACTGCCCACGACCGATTATCTTTCCACTGTCGAACCCAACCAGTCGAGTCGAAGCGCTGCCAAGCGATATCATTCGCTGGACCAATGGTGAGGCTTTAGTCGCCACGGGTAGCCCATTTGATCCCGTATTACACGACGGTAAAACCTACCCCATTGTACAATGCAACAATAGCTATATTTTTCCAGGCATCGGCCTTGGGGTGTTATCGGCCAATGCACGCCGAGTTACCGATGAAATGCTGATGGAATCAAGTCGGGCGTTAGCCAGCAGCTCGCCGATGGCGATCTATGGCCATGGGCCATTATTACCGCCGTTGGAATCGATCCATTCCGTATCGAAAAAAATTGCTTTCGCGGTAGCCAAAAAAGCCATAGAGCAAGGTATGGCACCAGAAATTACCGACGAAGCGCTGGAAGCATCCATTGAGCAGCACTTCTGGCAACCGGCTTATCGCCGTTATAAACGCACAGCTTTTTAAGCGAAACCGAACAGCCCCGAGTGACAGGGGCTGTAACAACCATCCAATAAGTGGAAACCATGCAACTTTTTAATTTTTTATCACCCGCCGGCCAAATTCTGCTGCCTTACTTGAATGAAATTGCCACAGCACTGATCGCTTGTGGGTTAGTCATGCTTGGCGGTGAGATGAATGCATTTTTGCGTCAAACATTGCGCAATCAACATTTTCTGGTACGAACCCTAGCATTTATCTTTATTAACGCGTTTGGATACGGTTTAATCATCATCAAAGCAACCCCTTACCTTGCGCAACTCTTCGCGCAGTTGGATTCAGGTATCATGCTGACCGTTATCGTAAGCTGTTTTATTGTGATAGGCCTATGGGCACAAAAAAACCGTCAAATCTAACTCTACGCCGAATCAGCGCGGCTATCGCGATACCATTGCAGCATTTACCTTGGCGTAAAATAAGCAATACCCTGCTATTGGTGTTGACCTTGGTGTTGGTTAGCTTATTGGCGATTGATCGTTGGGTAACTTGGCAGACGCAAAGTAACATCATTAACGACACACAAAGCGCACCGTCTTTTCAAGTCGCGGTGGTATTGGGTACCAGTAAATACATAGGTAGAACACTCAACGAGTACTACGTCCACCGCATTGATGCCGCGATCGAGCTTTACCAACAAGGAAAAGTCAGCAATTTCTTGCTCAGTGGCGACAATGCGCATCGTTCATACAACGAACCTTGGACTATGAAACGCGACTTACTGCGGGCTGGGATCCCCAATGAGCATATTTCTCTCGATTATGCCGGTTTTCGTACCTTGGATTCGATCGTTCGCGCTAAAGCGATTTTTGATACCGACAATTTTTTGATCATTACCCAGCGTTTTCATTGTGAACGAGCCCTGTTTATTGCTCACTTTCAAAATATCCAAGCGTCTTGCCTAGCAGTACCAGGTCCGAGCAGCCATTCCGGCTTCAAAGTGCGTTTACGTGAAGTGTTTGCGCGCGCTTACGCGGTGTTTGATCTCTTTGTGCTCAATACCCAACCGAAGTTTCTTGGCCCTAAAGAGCCTATCATTATTGAACAAAGTGAAGTCACAGCAAGCGAAAATCCTCCATCAAATCCATAGTTGTCAGCGACGCTAACCAATTTGCTCGGTAAACCACTTTTCTTCACTCACCACATTCCCTACAATCAAAAGCGATTCTTATCATTCGCTTATGTTTTATTACTAGAACAAGCAATGAGCCAATGCCCTTTCGTCCTTATTGGAGAGCTCCATGAGTAACGTGAAACACAGCAAACTGCTAATTTTGGGCTCTGGCCCTGCTGGGTATACTGCCGCGGTTTACGCAGCGCGCGCTAACTTAAAACCGGTGCTGATCACCGGTATGCAACAAGGTGGTCAATTGACCACTACGACCGAAGTCGAAAACTGGCCCGGTGATGCCGAGGGTTTAACTGGATCCGGTCTGATGGAGCGAATGCAAGAGCATGCACAGCGTTTTGAAACAGAGATCGTATTTGATCATATTCAATCGGTCGATCTCTCTACCCGCCCATTTCGTTTAACTGGCGATAGCCAAACCTACAGTTGTGATGCGCTGATCATCTCAACTGGCGCATCGGCGAAATATCTTGGTTTGGACTCGGAAGAAGCGTTCAAAGGCCGCGGGGTTTCAGCTTGCGCTACCTGTGATGGTTTCTTTTACCGCAATCAAAAAGTAGCGGTGGTGGGCGGTGGTAATACTGCGGTTGAAGAGGCGCTTTACCTATCTAACATCGCCGCCGAAGTCCATTTGATCCACCGCCGTGATAGTTTCCGCAGCGAGAAAATCTTGATTGATCGTCTGATGGAAAAAGTCGCCAACGGCAATATTGTGCTGCACACCCATCGCACCCTAGAGGAAGTGCTCGGTGATGAGATGGGAGTCACAGGGGTGCGTCTGAAAGATACTCAATCTGATGTCACTGAAAATTTGGCTGTCATGGGGGTGTTTATTGCCATCGGCCATCAACCCAACTCGCAGATTTTTGCCGATCAACTTGCAATGAATAACGGTTACATTGTGGTGCAATCCGGTCTAAATGGTAATGCCACCCAAACCAGTATTGAAGGTGTGTTTGCCGCCGGTGATGTAATGGATCATAACTATCGCCAAGCAATCACTTCGGCTGGTACCGGTTGTATGGCTGCCTTGGATGCCGAGCGTTATCTAGACAGCCAAGCCAAATAACCAACCGTTCACGTTAAGCTGGTTTTTATTTTCCCCAAGCCCGCTAGGTATTACCGGCGGGCTTTTCTTTGTATACTGGCGCCCATTACAATTATTATGCTCATAAAGTCTTGCCAATGGATAACCAAAAACAGCGCAGTTTAAATCTGTGGCTCAAACAGCAAAGTCAACGTGCTAAACGCTGGCTTGTCATCGCCGTAGGATTGGGCGTGTTATCAAGCCTACTTCTCGTGGCACAAGCGGCGCTGCTTGCCTCGATCTTGCATCAACTGATCATTGAACAAATCGATAAACAGTTGCTGATCCCACACTTTTTCGGCTTAACACTGCTGATTGCACTGCGTGCCCTCTGCGCTTGGGGACGTGAAATCGCCGGCTTTCGCTGCGGTGAAGAGATCCGTCGTTATATCCGTCAATTAATTCTCGATAAGCTGCGGGAGCTGGGGCCGGCTTACATTAAAGGCAAGCCAGCGGGCGCGTGGGCAACTTTGCTATTAGAGCAAGTCGAGCAGTTGCACGACTTCTTTGCACGTTACCTACCACAAATGGCGCTGGCCGTACTGGTACCGTTCGTGATCTTGGTGGTCGTACTCCCGGTCAATTGGGCGGCTGGATTAATTTTTCTGATCACGGCACCGTTAGTGCCGCTGTTTATGGCCTTAGTCGGCATCAAAGCGGCAGAGGCGAGCCGTAAAAACTTTAAAGCACTACAACGCTTATCAGGCCATTTTTACGATCGCCTGCAAGCGCTCACCACGATCCGCCTGTTTGATCGCACTGGCGCAGAAACCGAGCAAATGCGAGCGGCATCGGAAGTGTTTCGTCACCGCACCATGGATGTATTGCGTATTGCGTTTCTCTCCTCGGCGGTACTGGAGTTTTTTACCTCAATCTCGATTGCGCTAACTGCGGTCTATTTCGGCTTTAGTTATATTGGAGAGCTGAATTTTGGCTACTACGGTGCCAGCGTAACCCTGTTTGCTGGACTGTTTGTGCTGATTTTAGCACCGGAGTTTTATCAGCCACTGCGTGATCTCGGCGCTTATTACCACGCCAAGCAGCAAGCGGTCGGAGCGGCAGAATCGATTGTCGATTTTCTCCACACAGAGGTTGCCGCGCTGCACAGTGGCCAGCAAACGCTCGCGGCCGAGCAAGCCATTGAAATCGTCGCCGATCAACTGATCGTACTTAGCCCGCAAGGTCAACGTTTAGCCGGACCACTCTCTTTTACCCTACAAGCGGGCGAAACCAGCGCCTTGGTAGGGCCAAGTGGCGCAGGCAAAACCAGTTTAATCAATACCATTTTGGGCTTTATGCCCTACCAAGGTAGCTTAACCATCAACGGTATTGAACTGCGTGAATTAGATCATGCGCAGTGGCGACAAACCATCAGTTGGGTCGGCCAAAATCCGCTACTACTGCACGGCAGCATTCGTGACAATGTCACTCTCGGTAAGCAGGAGATCACTGAACAACAACTGAATCAAGCGCTGCAATCCGCTTATGCGACCGACTTTGTGGCACAGCATGGTTTAGACTATTCCATCAGTGATCGCTCACAAGGTCTATCGGTAGGCCAAGCTCAGCGCTTGGCTTTAGCGCGTGCCATGTTACAAAATGGCCGCTTCTGGCTACTCGATGAGCCAACCGCTAGCTTAGATGCTCGTAGCGAGCAATATGTGATGCGTGGACTGAAGCACAGTATTCAACAGCACACCGCTTTATTGGTGACTCATCAGTTACAGCCACTGCACACGGTCGAGCAAATTTTAGTGATGGAACATGGCCTACTGGTGCAAACCGGCCATTTTGATCAATTAAGCCAACAAACGGGCTTATTTGCCACTCTGCTCGCGGCCAACCAAGCACAACAAATCGCGGCTCAAGGGGATCTCGATGCGTGAATTGCTACCTTACCTAAAATTGTATAAAAAACATGCTTTCAGCTTAACCCTTGGTATCCTACTCGCACTGCTCACCCTACTCGCTTCAATTGGCTTGTTAACCCTGTCCGGCTGGTTTTTATCGGCAGCCGCCGTCGCAGGATTAAGCATTGCCAGAGAAACCTTTAACTACATGTTACCCGGTGCCTTTGTGCGCGGCTTTGCCATGGGGCGTACTGCAGGCCGTTGGGGAGAACGTGTGGTTAGCCACAACGCGACCTTCAAACTGCTGACCGATTTGCGAGTGTATTTCTTTACCAAACTTACCCCACTGATCCCTGGACGCTTAAGCGCAGTACGTGATGCAGATATGCTTAACCGCATCGTGGCCGATGTTGATGCCATGGATCACGTTTATCTACGTTTAATCAGCCCAGTCACCGTCGCGGTATTAGGGATTGGTGCGCTCACCAGCCTTATTGCTTGGTTTGATCGTGAACTCGGCATCACACTAGGCGCGCTGCTGTTAGTGATCATCGTGCTATGGCCAACGCTGTTCTACCACTTAGGTAATCGCAACGGCCAGCAGCTCACTCAGCATAAAGCCGAACTGCGTATCCGTACGCTCGATTGGTTACAAGGGTATAGTGAATTAACTATTTTTGGTGCAGAAGCTCACTATCGCCAAGCGATCTTACGCATTCAAGATAAACTGCTACTCAATCAAGCGATGAATGCAAAAATTTCAGGATTAGCTCAATCACTACTGCTACTGGCGAATGGCTGGACATTAGTACTCATGCTGTGGCTAGCCGCCGATGGGGTGGGTGGACGCGCGCCCGATCCACTGATCGCACTGGTCGCGTTTGCCACACTAGCCAGCGTAGAATTACTGATGCCAATGGCAATGGCATTCCAGCATTTAGGCCAAACCCTGACTTCGGCTCGTCGGCTGAATGAAATTATTCTCGCTAAGCCGGAAGTTGAATTTGCGCCACACTCAGCCGCGCACAATGGGCAGTACGATATCGCTTTGCAAAGCGTGAGTTTTGCTTACCAAGCTCAGCAGCCTAATACGATCGATAACCTAAGTTTAACCCTGAACACAGGGCAAAAAGTGGCGATCGTCGGTCAAACTGGCTCAGGTAAATCGACGTTAATTCAGTTAATTTGCCGTTATTGGGATGTAGACTGCGGGCAAATTACCATCGGGGGTAGCGATATTCGCCAATGGTCAGAAAGCGACTTGCGCGCGGCAATCAGCGTGGTCAGTCAGCGAGTGGATATTCTCAACGGTACACTGCGGGATAATCTGATCTTAGCCAAACCCAGCGCAAGCGATGAGCAGTTAAGCCAACTTCTGCAACAGGTAGGATTGGATCAACTGCTAGAAGATACCGCGCTCAATACTTGGCTGGGAGACGGCGGTCGTCAGCTGTCGGGGGGGAGAGACGGCGGATCGGCATTGCTCGCGCTCTATTGCATAATGCGCCGATTTTATTACTCGATGAGCCAACCGAAGGCTTAGACAAACAGACTGAGCAGCAAATCATGCAACTGCTGCAAGCGCATTTCGCCGAAAAAACCGTGCTATTGATCACCCATCGGCTGGTTAATCTTGAGCAGATGGATGCGATTGCGCTCATTGAGCACGGCCAGTTAGTCGAATATGGTCATCACCATGATCTGCTTGCCAAGCAAGGCCGCTACCATCAATTAACTCAAACCCTGTAAGCTTATAAAAAATCCCTAAAGGCTTTGATTAATCAGCCTTTAGGGACCCATCATTTTTGCAAGTCATCCGCTAGAGTGATCGATTAGCTTAGTGATCGCGTCAATGCGAAATTAAGCATATTGCTCAGCAAACTCACGCATAAAATCAACCAAGGCTTGTACACCTTGCAATGGCATCGCGTTGTAGATCGAAGCTCGCATGCCTCCCACCACTCGGTGGCCTTTCAACGAAACCAGCCCACGTGCTTGCGCCAATTCCAAGAAAGTGTTGTCCAATTCCGGTTTCGCCAGTTGGAAAGGCACGTTCATCAATGAACGGTTGGCGGGGTGAATATTATTACGATAAAAATCCGAACTATCGATATAGTCGTACAGCAGTGCAGCCTTCGCGCGGTTGACTTGCTCAATCGCTCGCACGCCACCTTGCGCTTTCAACCACTGAAATACTAACCCAGAAAGGTACCAAGCAAACGTTGGCGGAGTATTGAACATTGAGTCTTGCTCAGCCAAAATCTTGTAATTAAGCACGCCCGGTAGTAAATCACTGGCCAGATCTAACAAATCATCACGCACAATCGCAATACAGATCCCAGCCGGGCCGATATTTTTTTGCGCTCCCGCATAAATGACGCCGTACTGCGACACATCGATTTCACGAGACAAAATGGTCGATGACATATCGGCGACAATCGGTTTATCGGTTACCGGTAAATCGTTAATCTCAATCCCATCAATCGTTTCGTTAGGACAAAAATGCACATAAGCAGCGTGCTCAGCAATGCGCCATTCGCTGGCCGGTAACACCGCAACTTTGCCCTCTTTTTCGATTTTGGCATCGAAAACATCTACCGAGCAGTATTTTCTCGCTTCTTTAACCGCACTAGCGGCCCAATAACCCGCATCAATATAGGTTGCAGTCTGCGCCGATCCTAATAAGTTGAGCGGTACTGCAGCAAATTGCGCCCGTGCCCCACCTTGGCAAAACAGCACTTTGTAATTGTCTGGAATGTTGAGAAGATCGCGCAAATCACGCTCTGCCTGTTCGGCAACTTGAATAAATGGCTTACTGCGATGGCTGATCTCCATCACCGAAGTACCGAGGTGATTCCAGTTTACCAACTCTGCTTGCGCTTGCAGCATGACCGCCTTAGGCAAGGCAGCTGGGCCAGCGCTAAAGTTGTAAACCGTATCGGTATTGTGCTCCATGTGTTGTTTGCTCCTGCTAACGAAAAGTGTTGTGATTAATACCACTTTTTCCCGCAGATAAAAAGCGCGAAAAGAGACCTTACGGCCTCTTTTCATCAGCCAACAATCGTCAGCAACAAGCTAGCCTTGCGACATCAACAGCGGCATGAGCAACATCATTAATGGCATGGTTTTTCCGCTTGGGAACACCACGTTACCGTCTTTAATTTCGGCTTGCAACGTATAACCTTGCTCATTTTGAGTCATCATCTCCATCATGACCAATTGATCCACCGCCTGCTGAATGAAAGGAAAACTTTCGGCCAGCTGATGAGAGACGAACGTTTTGCTTTGCCCGGTTAAGGCTGGGATCACCGCTAATGGATCTTGCAACAGATTTTGTGTGCCTTCTGGCACCGCGAGTCGCCAATCAGAGGTGACATGACCACCCGCAATTTTGGCGGTAAATTTATCAATCGCGATAAAAAAACCTTGCTGAAACAAGGCATCGACTTGAGGCAGAATTTGTGCGATGTCTTGCTCACTCATTTCTGGAGCATTTTGATACAGTTGAGATAGCGCCTTAGTCGCCTCGGTATCGAGATCACCCAGCGTAAAATCTAGCCCAATATCCTGCCATTCCCCTTCACTATATTGCAGTTTAGCAATCTGCATTTGATGGGCGGTCGTAAAACGAGTCAGCGTTTTATCCAACGCAGAAGTAAAATGGTAGGCAAAACCATCCAGATCCAGTTCGGTTTGGCCTGCTTGATTGACGCTCAGTTTACCCAGTTTGAAATTCTGCGCACCGAGCCACAAGCCATCACTCTCTTTACCTTGTCCCTCTAGCGTCAATTGGCTCAACACCATTTGGGCTTGATTTTCAAAATCGAACACCATGTTCGGCATGCTGAGCTGAAAGGTGATTTCCCCTAATTTCGTCACTGAGCCGGCCAGTTGCGTCGGCTCAATCATCACACTGACCGGCACTTCGCCTTGGAACATATAATTCCATTGTTCCAAATTGACGGTGTAGTCAGTATTGCCATTTAAATGCGTAGTTGAACGCATTTGCACTGGAAACAGTGGATATTGTGGCAAGGTTGAGATGGCCGCAATCCCGAACAGACCATGTTGCAGTTGGCTATCGACCAAAATTTCGCTGGGGATCCCTTCGGCTTGTAGCTGCGCAGCCAAGATAGGATCACTAATTTGATAACGGGTTTGCATGTGTGATGAGAGATAACCACGCTGATAACTTACCAATTCCGTGCTGATCGATGAACTTTCAAAACGGTTAAGGCCCTCTTTAATCGCTGATTCGCCAATTTGCCCCACCGCCAGCGGCCAACATAACCCTAGCGCAACAGCCCCACCTACGGCACCGATTATTTTTATTGATTTCATCGTCGTCTATTTCCTTGCGATTGAATCTGTGTAGTTTAGGTGACCAAACACTGACAAGATACAAATAATTGTCAGTATTAGGGCAAACTCCTAGAAAAGTATGAAATAAATCAGAGTATTGAATTGCAACACTGTCGAACAAAAATTCTTCAACTCCGCTCCCATTTCCCTTACGCGATCCCTGCTACAGTAACCATCTAACCCGTGGTCAGAGAATACGTTGTGAATCGGTATGCCCTACTCATTTTAGACAACCATCCACTGAGCGTTGCAAATTGGCGTCAAGAATTGGCGAGCTTTACTGGAAAATTCAATATCTACAGCAGCGGGTCTGTCGAAGAGGCTGAACAACAACTCGAGTTTATAGAACAAAGTGAACAAATCGTCGCATTAGTGATCGCTAGTCATCATCCAGAGCTCAATGGGGCTGAGTTTTTGATCCGACTCGATAAAATTACCCATACCAAATTCGCCCGCAAGGTTCTGATCAGTGGTGACGAGGATATTCAAGCCATTCTCAATGCGGTCAATGAAGGACGTTTAGATTACTGCCTAACTCAACCGCTGCCAGAGCAAGCACTCTACAAAACCGTGATACAAGAGCTCACCTCTTTTGTGCTTGAACACGACAAAGACAATGTTCTCTCTTACAGTACAGTACTTGATCAGCAGCGTTTATTGCGCGCGCATATCGATAATAAAATGCGCAGTTATCGTGAAGGATTCATCTCAGATTACCACCGCCTATCCGATAATGAATTAGCCGAAAAGGTGATTGGTGCGCTGCATCAAATTTTTGCCGAGCAAGATGATACCCAAGCATGTCGCCGCTATTCGGCCCAACATCTGCTGACAAAAGAAGGCGAGCCAAATCGCTTTCTGTGGTTTATCACCGAAGGTGAAGTGGCGCTGTATAAGAAAGATGACCTTGGCCAGCAGCGTGAAGTGGTACGCCACACCAAAGGCAATATTGTCGGTGGCATGTCATTTGTGACTGGTGAACCATCATTCTCTACCGCCATCACCTTAACCCAAACCGCCGTGATCAAGCTCGACCGCGAGGTGTTTGCCAAAGTGATGCATAACGACACCAGCTTATTGCCCCTGTTTACCAACCTACTGTTGCGGCATTTTAATCGCCGCTTACAACGTAGCATTACCACCAAACTCGAGCTGCAAAAAACCCTCGACTCACTCGAATCGGCCCATCAGCAATTAATGGAACGCGAAAAGATGGCCATGCTCGGTCAATTAGTCGCGGGGGTGGCTCATGAACTGAACAATCCGGTGGCGGCCATATTACGTGGCACCGAAACCCTCTCAAACCATATTGGCCATCTGCTCAATGAAGAACAACGTACCCAAATCGAATTAGGGGCCAATTTATTGCGCCAAGCAATGCAAGCGCGCCCCATATCCACCTCACAAGAACGCAGCAAAGCCAAACAGTTAGAAACCATCATTCATCATCGACTATTGGCCAAAAAAATGGTCAAACTGGCTCTCGATGACAATCAAAACTTCATCCAACTCGCCAAAAGCGATCCTGAAACGGCACAAAAACAGCTCGAACAATTAGAAAGCTACCATCTCACGGGGAGTACCTTGCGCTCCATTCAAGTCTGTGCACAGCGTATTGCCGATATGGTCAAAAGCCTAAAAGGCTATGCAAGGCCGGACGATGAAACCTATCGCTTAACCGATATTCATGAAGGAATAGAAGATACATTGGTCATCTTCGAAAATCGCTTGAAACGACACACGGTAGAAAAAGAATACGCCGCACTGCCACTGATGTATTGCTTACCCATCGCGTTACAACAAGTGTGGACCAATCTAATTTCCAATGCGATTGATGCATTTCCTGAACATGGTCGATTACGGATTGAAACCGAGCAACAGTATTATCAAGATCAACAATACGCCGTGATCCACATTACTGACAACGGATGTGGCATTCCAGCACAACTCACCGAGCAGATTTTTGCCCTCAACTATACCACCAAGCGCGAAGGTAACTTTGGGCTTGGTATTGGTCTGTCGGTATGCCAACAGATCATTCAACAACATCAAGGTTGGATTGAGGTCAAATCTGAGCCCAACCAATACACCAGCATGACCGTGTGGCTTCCTTTAGTCGCACCGAAGTTGGCCAGGAGCAAGTCATGAACAAATATCTGATTTTATGTGTAGATGATGAACGAGAAGTGCTCGACAGCGTGGTGCAAGATCTCGACTGTTTCGAACAGCACTTTATTATTGAAGCAGCACAATCGGTGGCAGAAGCCAAATCGGTGATTGAAGATTATCGAGATGAACAGGTCGCGTTGGCGTTAATTCTGTGCGATCACATTATGCCAGAGCAGACTGGGATCCAATTTTTGATTGAATTAAATCAAGATGTGGATACCGCTAAAACGCGCAAAATGTTACTCACTGGCCAAGCAGGACTGGAAGACACGGTACAAGCGGTTAATCATGCCAGCCTACACTTCTATATTGCTAAACCGTGGCAAGGTGAACAATTGCGACAAGTGGTCAAAGAGCAGCTCACGCACTATGTGATTGCCAACGAAAGTGATCTAATGCCTTGGATCCAGATTTTGGACGCTGAAAAAATCCTCAATGCGATTGCAGCAAAACGGATGAGCTTTGGTGAGTAGCGTCAATACGAATTTGGCACCTAATTTGCTTAAATTTCATCTAAACGACAAAACTCTGACATTTTTTGATAGTAGCTTGATACATCAATGCTTTATGATGTCAAACCATGAACCCGGAGCCGATGTATGGCTTCAGCCGCTGCCTATTTTTGTCAGCTGCGGCCTTGGAATTAATCTGAAGAGATAGGTTTATCTTAATTATGCGTAAAACAATCCTGGTAACTGCACTACTTCTTGGCGCAGGTTCAGCGGTAGCTCAAGGTGAGCGTGATAACCGCGCAGTAATGAGTAACTTTAGTTATGACTACCTAGAAGCACGTATCGGCGCTAGCCCTATGACTTTTGGTGCTGCGATGAGCCGCTCTATTCATCCCAATGCGCACGCAATTGCTCGGATCGACTCAGAGTTTGAAAGTGATTTCGACCTTGCTGCAGGACTGGGCTTCCACGCTCCAGTCAACAACTGGGCTGATTTGACTGGTGAAATGTTATTTCGCTTAGTTGATGATCGTAAACGCTCTAGCGCTGATACCGGAATGGAACTGAATATCGGTATTCGCCAATGGTTAGGTCCACAACTCGAAGTGGGTGGCAAAGCAGGTTATGTCTCGATTGATAATAATGACGACTGGTTAGGCTCAGTGTATGCTCGCTTCCATGCCACCGAACTGTTTGCACTCGGAGCCGAAGCGCGCTTTAACGATTTTTATAACGATCAGGTGATGTTTACTGCTCGCTTTAATTTTTAAACAGTGACTGAATGGTAAACATAAAAATAAGCCGGAATCATCCGGCTTATTTTTTATCTCGTTAATGGTGTCGCATGCCTTACCGTAGCTGGCAACTTTCCAACAACTGACGCTTACGTGGCTCTTGCAGCAATTTCCAATGAATACTCTCAATCGCACCGGCAAACTTCCACAACAACTTCACATCAACATCACTGCCATAAGCCTGGCGCACTTTATTAAACACCGCTGGTGCACCTAACTTGATAAAGGTTTCAACATCATCGATACCGGCTTTTTTTACCATACGTTCTAAGGTGAGTTGCATATTGGGTAAATCACGTAGCCGGCGGCTAGCGACTGAACGTTGAAACTCACGCTGGACCACCGAAAATTGAATAGAGCGCTCGATGATCGAATCTAACTCTGGGTAATTTTGCTCATAGAGATCGGTAATATCATAATAATTCACCGTCGCCGTAGTCTGTTTTTTGACATGGCGATATTTTTCACAACCTAAATCAATCAGTTCTGGGTCTAACTCCTCGCAACCACGGATAAAAATACGTTCTTCACTGACCAACACGTACATCGCATCGTGCTGAAATAATCCAATACCACCAAACATCGAACGTCTTTGATATGCACCAAACTTAGTTATGTAATTTAAAAACTGTTGCTCATTCATATCCATTGATCCTTTAATCATATTCCCCGATTAAGGAAGATCACCAGATAGCAGCAATAAAGCGAAAATATGAATTTCTTAGCAAGTCTATTCGATCTTTAGTATTAGCTCGCTTTTTTTTATGCAGACAATGATAGTTAACGAAGCAAAATAAGTCCGGACTTATCTCACACTGATGCAATTTGATCTGAGCACATTATGAGATCAGTATCACAGTGTCAATTTTTTGTTGACGCCGTCAATTAAACCGAAAGCATTCAGGCAATCAATACTATTTAGCCCTAATTCAAACCAAAGTTATTCGAGGCGTAAAAAACTTGGAACTGTTTGCTTATTTGGTTTAGCGATAGTAAAAATGCAGCTCACTTTGCTTGATCGTGTATTTTATGAGTCACCTATCTTTTTACTGGCTACCAGAAACAAAACATCAACTCATCCATAGCTTGGAAACTGAATTTACACAATTGGTCGAGCTTTCGATTAGTACTGGGAAAATCACCCTTCCCCCGATTTCAGATGTGGTACTAAAAATACAACGGCTGTGTTTGGTTGAGTCAACCTCGATCTCCGATGTAGCCGATTGTTTGATTGAAGATCCGGGCCTGTCGGCTACGGTCATTCGAATCGCCAACTCAGTGGTCTTTAATCGACGTAACATTACCTGCCATGAGATTGTGACTGCCGTTTCTCGGCTGGGCATTTTACGGGTACGTGATATTGTCACCGCGCAAGCCATCGAGCAGCTCAAGCATTTGGTCAATCTGAGTAAAGAGTGCCACTCTATCTTGGTCAAAAGTGCCATGGCATCGCGTGAACTGGGGGCGACCATGTTATTGGTGGCACAAACATTCAAATCAATTGATCCAAAAAAATATCACTATCTTGAGTTAGAAAAGGCGCTATTGGTCGGTTTATTGGCGGATATTGGTCTATTCTGTCTAGTCAATGAGTACCATCTGTATCTGCAAAATGGTCATTATCTCGACCCGAACATTGCACTGCAGATTTTTCAATCACAATGTTCACCGATCAGTCAGTTAGTCTTGCAACATTGGGGATTTGATAGCGACTTTTTAGAAGTGTCATGCAATAGTGAATTAATCAGCGCCCGACCTGAAGTGAGTTATCTCGATCTGGCACGTATCGCACATCATCTGCTGCTCTTTAGAAAACAAGACGAAGCGCTGGATGAACACGAGGTTGAAATCAACGCGGAAGGCGCAGAAGTGCTTTACCAACTCAGCAATCTGAGTGAGATGGAATTTAAACATAAGTTAAGTGATGTGATCAGTGCCAGCGGTATCTGAAACACAGTGAGGAAATTATGCTGTCAGGGATGATGTTTATTTTTACACCACTACTGGTCGGTTATCTGGTTACCCTCCATAACCCATTACACCTGCATTGGTTGAGCCGCGCGACTTCACATCTGGTATATGTGATCCTATTTTTAATGGGCTTAAGTTTGGCAGGGTTGGATAACCTGCAAGCCAATCTACAAACTATCGTTAAATATAGTGCGGTCTTTTTCGTGATACTAGGCGCATGTAATTTACTGGCGCTACCTGTGATTGATCGCTATTTGCCACTGCGTACCGACACCAACCACACTAAACTATCGCTTTCAAGCATGATGTTAGAGTCAGCCAAACTGATTTTGGTGGTTGGCGCAGGACTAGTAATCGGTATTTTACTTAATCAAAATCTAGCGTGGGTAGAATCAGCTAGCAGTTGGATTTTATTTCTGCTGCTGTTTTTTATTGGTATTCAACTGCGCAATAGTGGCTTGTCATTAAAACAGATCCTGCTCAATAAACATGGCATGATCATCGCTGTGGTCATCGTCGCCACCAGTTGGTTAGGTGGCGTACTCGCCGCCTGGCTGCTCGATATGCCACTCTATCAAGCACTAGCAATGGCTTCCGGTTTTGGTTGGTATTCGTTAGCTGGCATTCTGGTCGGCGACGCATTCGGCCCTGTTTTAGGTGGCGCATCGTTTATGATTGAACTATTGCGTGAATTGGTCGCTCTGGTGTTGATCCCAATGCTGATCCGCCGTACACCATGCACCGCGATTGGCTATGCGGGTGCCACAGCGATGGATTTTACCTTACCGGTGATTCAGACCACTGGCGGGGTAAAATGTGTCCCGGTAGCGATTGTGAGTGGATTTATTCTGAGTCTGTTAGTGCCGATTTTGATCTTATTTTTTGTCTCTCTTGCCAACTAAAGCGTAAGATTGGATTGGATTAGATTGGTATATGGTTGACACTTTTTTGCGGTCACCCAACATCCATGCAATCAAGGCGTTCCGAATTAAGACGGGACATTGTCGCCATTTTGAATTAAATTGTCGCGCCTAATGCTCATCAACTCAAATATCCACGACGCTGTATGGTATCAGAACAAAAAACTGCGCAAGTCAACTTCGATTCCCTGCTCAAGATCTTCACCGTGCCTGAAGGTCCAGATTCGACATTAACCCAAATTGATGAAGAGCTATCGCGCAACTTAAACGATTTCTTGCGCAGACACATTGTCGCTGAAGAAAAACCGCTCAAAGAGATTGAGAAAGATTTTTCTAACCCATGCATTCCTGAGCAGCCGCAATTTGTTTCCGATCATACCCAACATTTACTCGATCGCTTGGTATCGCACTCCGTGCACACCGCTTCACCAAGTTTTATCGGTCATATGACCTCGGCACTGCCCTATTTCTTGATGCCGCTGTCAAAAATCATGATCGCACTCAACCAAAATCTGGTCAAAATTGAAACGTCTAAAGCTTTTACGCCCTTAGAGCGGCAAGTGTTAGGCATGATCCATCGTTTGATTTACGGGCAAAGCGACCATTTTTATCAGCAATGGATGCACAGTGCCCAGCACTCGCTCGGTGCATTTTGTTCAGGTGGAACCATTGCCAATATTACCGCGCTTTGGGTAGCGCGTAATAATGCACTCAAAGCCAATGGCGATTTCCCTGGGGTTGAAAAAGCCGGCCTATTTAAAGCGATGCAGCACTATGGCTATCAAGGTTTAGCCATTTTGGTTTCCGAGCGTGGCCACTATTCATTGAAGAAAGCCGCCGATGTACTTGGGATTGGTCAAGAAGGGCTGGTAGCGGTGAAAACCGATGCTAATAACCGGATCTGTCCACTCGATTTACAGCACAAACTTGCCGAACTGCGCACACGTAACATAAAAGTCTTTGCGGTGGTCGGTGTTGCTGGCAGCACGGAAACTGGCAGTATTGATCCACTGCGAGCGATTGCCCAAATTTGCCAACAAGAGCAGATCCATTTCCATATTGATGCGGCTTGGGGTGGAGCAACGTTAATGTCCCATCGCTACCGAGCTCTGTTAGATGGGATTGAACTGGCCGATTCGGTTACTATTGATGCGCATAAACAGCTCTATATTCCGATGGGCGCAGGCATGGTGTTATTTAAAGATCAGCATGCCATGCGTTCAATTGAGCACCATGCGCAGTACATTTTGCGGCAAGGTTCGAAAGACTTGGGTAGCCATACCTTAGAGGGCTCTCGCTCGGGAATGGCCATGCTGGTCTACGCTAGCATGCACATTATTAGCCGCCCGGGGTTTGAGCTCTTAATCGATCAAAGCATACAAAAAGCGCGCTATTTTGCTGATTTAATTGAGGCACAAGCCGATTTTGAGTTGGTGTCTCAACCAGAATTGTGCCTATTAACTTACCGCTATGTTCCAGCACAGGTACGGAGTGCGCTTACCCAATCACAAGGGGCACAACGGGCACAACTGAATGAATTAATTAATGAACTCACTAAATTTATTCAGAAAAAACAACGCGAAACCGGCAAGTCATTCGTATCCAGAACTCAGTTAAATCCACATCAATGGGATAAACTGGCGACAATCGTATTTCGAGTGGTACTCGCCAACCCGCTGACTACTCAAGAAATTTTACATAGTGTATTAGAGGAACAGCGCGAAATTGCCCAACAAGCACCGAAGTTAATGCAACAACTTACCGAGCTGGCGGCACGCATTGTCAACCACTAACATCCTGACCAAGAGTGACTAAAAACCGAAATAAACTTTCAGATTGTGGTCACTCTTGGGGCAATCAGCGCCAAGAAATGGCCAATATGACGGAAGCTGGCCATCAAATGTGTAGTTTTTATAAAATTTAATTGAGGCGGGTCATATTCTTACTGTCTTAATGAGAGTTTCATTTCTGGTTCTGTGGCGCTTGGGTTTATACTCTGGCAATTGGCGTTGGTGGGTTAACCATATGGAAACCATTGATTTATCACCGGTTGTTTCCAGCCACACCCTAACCGACGAGTTGTGCTCTAGCCTGCGTGAACACTATGAATACATTAGAAAAAATTCAAAAAAATCTGGAAAATTTCAGCAAGTCGGAGCGTAAGGTTGCTGAAGTGATTATGGCATCACCACAAACGGCGATTCATTCCAGCATCGCTACGTTAGCGAAAATGGCAGACGTCAGTGAACCCACCGTCAACCGTTTTTGCCGCCGCTTAGATACCAAAGGTTTTCCGGACTTTAAATTGCATTTAGCCCAGAGCCTAGCCAACGGTACACCCTATGTGAACCGTAATGTAGAAGAAGATGATGGCCCAGACGCTTATACACACAAGATTTTCGAGTCGACCATGGCATGTCTCGATGTCGCCAAAAATAGTCTCGATCCGCTCCAAATTAATCGTGCGGTTGACCTGTTAACTCAAGCCAAACGTATCTCTTTTTTTGGTTTGGGGGCTTCCTCCGCTGTCGCACGCGATGCTCAAAATAAATTCATCCGCTTTAATATCCCAATTAGCTGTTTTGAAGATATCGTGATGCAACGCATGAGTTGTATTAACTGCACCGATAACGATGTGATTGTGCTGATTTCACATACCGGGCGCACCAAAAGCCAAGTTGAAATTGCTAATCTGGCGCGTGAAAATGGTGCAACGGTGATTGCTATTACCGCGAAAGATTCACCACTCGACCAAGCCAGTTCATTATCGATTTGCTTGGATGTTCCGGAAGACACAGACGTGTACATGCCAATGGCAAGCCGCGTGGTTCAAATGACCGTAATTGATGTATTAGCCACCGGTTTCACCCTACGCCGAGGTTCCGGTTTTCGAGAAAATCTTAAGCGGGTCAAAGAAGTGTTAAAAGACTCGCGCTACGATAAATTGCCACCTTACTTTAACCCAAGTCATTAATGGCGAGAGGTATTACAACGGAGCCCAATGGCTCCGTTGTCGTATCAAGTATTGGACTCCCGAATCATTCACTTACCCATCAATTCCACCCACTCAAACGGTTATTCTTGCTGCAACAAATGGGATATTTTTGCAGTGCCGACCGCCTGAGTCACTGGCAAATCCTGCGGATAACAAGCACACACTTGCTGCAGAATATGCGTCAAGCGTTGCACGGTAAGTGGCATTGGATTGCCTTTAATGGAGGTCGATTTGAGCGCATCCGTCGCCACCCGTTCAAATGAGGTGGTGCATACGCCAAAATCGGTCAAATTGGGGATGCTCAATTTTTCTAGCATCATATTAACCCACAAAATACTATCTTCGACTCCGGCATTTTTACGCCCGGTTAAAATACGCGAAATGGTTTGATAGCGTTGCAAAATATCACTGCGCCCAGCCTCTCGGGCAACTTGAATATTTTCACGCATCACAATCGGTGCTAACCGTGCAGTGATCACGCTATGGGGAGCCTCTAATTTCCCCCCTAACGCTGCGGCTAGCCCATGCGCTGCGCCTAATTTGGCATTGGTAGAAGCCATGCCACCTAACATGGCAGCAAAAGATAAATCACTGCGCGCCTTTTTATCATCCCGCAGACATGCTGGAATTATCGAGCGACTTAAGCGACGCAGCCCTTCTTCACAAATCATATCGGTCAACGGATTAGACTGACCACATACATAAGCTTCCATCACATGGGTAAAGGCATCCAATGCTCCGCGCCCTGAAATCAGCCGATCAGCCCCATAAGTCAACGTGGGATCGATAATCGCCACATCGGCTAACATCTCCGGACTGCGTAAACTGACTTTAACCCGATCCTGCGCCGATCGGAGTACTGCATTGCGCGTCACCTCAGAGCCAGAGCTGGCAGTGGTAGGTATCGCAATAAAAGGCAGCGGCTTAGCTTTGAGCGGAACACTGCGTCCCACCACCTCCACATAATCATACACATTGCCTTGGTTAGGAATTACCGCAGCAACCGCTTTCCCCATATCCAGCACACTACCACCGCCAATCGCAACTACCATATCTGGATTAAAACGGCGACCTAGCAGCGCCGTCTCTTCCACCATAGTGATATTCGGTTCACCCGTTACCTGTACATGCTGATAACGCAGTTTTTGCTGCTGTAAATAGGCCACAACCGGTGTATAACGTTGAGGGGTTTTGCCTGAAATGAGTAGCACACTGTAGCCATACTGACTAATGATCGACAGAGCGTTGTCTAACGACCCTTCACCGAAAATGATCCGTGTCGCGGTCATAAATTGAAACATGCAGCCTCCAAGCTCTCTGATACATCATCAACCACTAGCTTGCCCGCAAAGTGGCTAAATTTGTTTGACCCAGTACAACTTGCCAAAATTAACCACAAAAAACCAAGGCTTATTGCACCATCTCACACCTAAATATAGTCGTTTCAATCTATTCCATTATAATTGCGAGCAAAAAATCCAATAGCAAGGCCAATGACTGGCCATTTCATCGTTTTTACCTATTGAATAAAGAGAAAAAACACACTTTATTTCCCACATCGGATCGGGCATAGTACGCGCAAATAAAATGAGGGAGAAAGTTATGTTTGTGGTCATTTTTGGTCGTCCTGGTTGTCCTTACTGTGTTCGCGCTAAAGAACATGCTGAAACGCTCAAAGCAAAGCGTGATGATTTTAACTACCGTTATGTTGATATTCACGCCGAAGGTATTACCAAAGCAGATTTGGAAAAAACCATTGGTAAACCAGTAGAAACCGTTCCACAAATCTTCATTGATGAGCAACACATTGGTGGTTGCACCGATTTTGAAGCTTACGCGAAAGAAAATCTCGGCCTGTTTGATTAAGCTAATCTAGTTGCTGATAAGCCTGCTCATTTGCAGGCTTTTTATTAACCGGAGCACACAAAATCTCTGTCTTATTTTTAGCGATTAGATAGTGATTCCGACCCATAAATGCAAAAATTCACTTATCTTTTTATATTATTCAGCTACAATTCCCCCAATTTTATTCTTTCCTCTCTTGCCACACGTAAATTGAGTTAAATCGTGAACATCGATGTCGTTTTATTGCTAGAGCAAAATCCTATTTTGCTGATTTTTGTGGTCTTGGCGATTGGTCTCTCGTTCGGAAAAATCCGTTTTGGAAGTTTTCAATTGGGCAATTCCATCGGCGTATTGATCACCTCCTTGATCATGGGCCACCTTGGTTTTGCCTTTACGCCTGAGGCATTAACCATCGGTTTTATGCTCTTTATCTACTGTGTCGGTATTGAAGCCGGCCCCAATTTCTTTGGCATTTTCTTTCGTGATGGTAAGCACTACCTAATCCTAAGTTTGGTGGTGTTGATCACCGCCACATCGATTGCCTATTTTGGTGGCTATTATCTCAACCTTGGCTACGGGCTAGCGGCGGGTATGATGGCCGGTGCGCTAACGTCAACCCCTGTGCTAGTTGGTGCACAAGATGCTTTAAATTCAGGGTTGGCCTCCGTGCCACGACAGATGGATCTCTCGTTGGTGCTGGATAATGTCTCGGTCGGCTATGCGATGGCGTATTTAATTGGTCTGATCAGTATGATCATGTTTGCTAAGCTGCTGCCTAAATTACAAAAACAAAACCTCTCTGATTCTGCTCAGCAAATTGCTCAAGAGCGCGGTCTTGGCAGCCAACGTAAAGTCTATCTACCGATTATTCGCGCTTATCGAGTCGGGCCAGAGCTGATCGATTGGATTGATGGACGTAACTTGCGTGAATTAGGCATCTATCGTCAAACCGGTTGTTATATTGAGCGCATTCGTCGTCACGGCATTTTAGCCCACCCCGATGGTGATGCAATTTTGCAAGAAGGCGATGAAATTGCACTGGTAGGTTTCCCTGATAGCCACGCACGACTCGATCCTAGCTTTCGTAACGGTAAAGAGGTCTTTGACCGTAACCTACTCGACCTGCGTATCTCGGAAGAGGAGATCGTGGTAAAAAGTGACAGTATCGCCGGTAAGCGGCTCTCCGATCTGAACCTTTCTGAATATGGCTGTTTCCTCAACCGAGTGGTACGGGCACAAATTGAAATGCCGATGGATCTTGATATTGTGCTCGCCAAAGGTGATGTGCTGCAGGTCAGTGGCGAAAAAAGTAAAGTCCGAGGACTCGCCGATAAGATCGGCTTTATTTCCGTCCATAGCCAAATGGCGGATCTCATTGCTTTTTGTAGCTTTTTTATTCTGGGCATTCTGTTCGGATTGATCACGATGACCTTCGGCCAAGTCTCTTTCAGCCTAGGTAATGCGGTAGGACTGTTGCTGTCTGGTATCACCTTGGGCTTTTTGCGCGCCAACCACCCGACCTTTGGTTATGTACCACAAGGGGCACTCAATATGGTCAAAGACTTAGGTTTAGCGATTTTTATGGTCGGAATTGGCCTCAGTGCGGGCAGCAAAATGTTCCAACACCTTTCTGAGGTCGGGGTACAAGTGATTGGTCTGGCATTCTTAGTCAGCGTCGTACCAGTAGTGTTTGCTTATTTAGTCGGGGCTTACCTGCTAAAGATGAACCGAGCTTTACTGTTTGGTGCTATTATTGGAGCTCGCACTTGTGCACCAGCCATGGATATTGTCAATGAATATGCCAAATCAACCATTCCGGCACTCGGTTATGCAGGAACCTACGCCATCGCCAACATTTTAATGACCCTAACCGGGACAATTTTTATCTTGCTCAACTAAATACCAAGCATATTCAGCACTGCGATCGCGTTATTAACCCGATTGCATGATTAAAAAGGCACCTTACGGTGCCTTTTTACTATTGATTGCGTATGCTATTGCGTGAGCTCGTTGATTGGGTTAGTGAACAACTTCTTTACGAGTGGCGAAATATTCGAACGATAACCGCTCACTACTCAAGGTGACTTTAACGGTACCACCATCAACTAAGCAGCCAAACAATAACTCATTGGCCAATGGTTTTTTCAGTTGCTCTTGGATCACTCGCGCCATAGGACGTGCACCCATCTCACGATCATAGCCTTTGTTGGCTAACCAGTGACGCGCATCTTCTGCAACTTCTAGAGAAACACCCCGTCCATCTAACTGGGCTTGCAGCTCCACGATAAACTTATCGACCACTTGATGGATCACTCGCTCATCAAGACGATTAAACCAGATGATGTGATCCAGTCGATTACGAAACTCAGGGGTGAAAACCTTTTTGATTTCCGCCATCGCATCATGGCTATTATCTTGCTGGATCAAACCAATTGATTTTTTGACCGTTTCCGCCACCCCAGCGTTCGTGGTCATCACTAAAATTACATTACGGAAATCCGCCTTACGGCCATTGTTATCGGTCAGCGTGCCGTTATCCATAACTTGCAATAACAAATTAAAAATATCGGGGTGAGCTTTTTCGATTTCATCGAGTAACACGACCGAATGAGGATGCTTAATCACCGCATCGGTCAGCAAACCACCTTGGTCATAACCAACATAGCCAGGAGGCGCACCAATCAAACGACTCACCGAATGGCGTTCACCATACTCCGACATATCAAACCGCAGCAACTCAATTCCGAGCACTTTAGAAAGCTGCAATGTGACTTCGGTTTTGCCCACCCCTGTAGGACCGGCAAATAGGAATGAACCGACCGGCTTATGTTCTGCACCTAAACCGGCGCGAGTCAATTTAATCGCCTCGGTCAATACATCAATCGCAGTATCTTGGCCAAACACCAACATCTTCATTCTTTGATCAAGATGTTTGAGGATATCTTTATCAGAAGAGGAAACCGATTTTTCCGGGATCCGCGCCATTTTCGCGACCATAGTCTCAATATCAGTCACACCGATCGTCTTCTTACGCCGACTGGCCGGCATTAAACGCGCACGAGCTCCCGCTTCATCAATTACGTCAATCGCTTTATCCGGCAGATGGCGTTCATTAATGTATTTAGCGGAAAGCTCAACCGCAGCACGTAACGCTTTGTTGGTGTAACGAACATCATGGTGAGCTTCATATTTGCTTTTCAAGCCCATCAAAATTTTAGTCGTGTCATCCAGTGAAGGCTCGATCACATCGATTTTTTGGAAGCGGCGCGAAAGAGCACGCTCTTTGTCAAAAATATTATTGTACTCTTGATAGGTAGTTGAGCCGATACAACGCAACTTACCGCTACTGAGCAGAGGCTTGATTAGATTGGCGGCATCCACTTGACCACCAGACGCCGCCCCCGCGCCAATAATAGTATGAATTTCATCGATAAACAGGATCGCATCTTGCTCTTTTTCAAGCTGTTTAAGGATCGATTTAAAGCGTTTCTCAAAATCGCCACGATATTTAGTTCCTGCGAGCAGCGAGCCAATATCGAGCGAGTAAATCACGCTGTGTTGGATCACTTCCGGTACATTACCTTCAACAATGCGCCATGCCAGACCTTCGGCTATCGCGGTTTTTCCCACCCCAGCTTCACCAACCAATAATGGGTTATTTTTACGGCGACGGCATAGGACTTGAATGGTACGTTCCAGCTCTTGATCTCGCCCAATCAGCGGATCAATCTGACCTTGTTTAGCTAATAGATTAAGATTGGTCGCAAAGCTCTCCAAACGTTCATGCGCACTGAGTTCTTCTGAACTGTCACTGCCAACCGAATCCCCAGAAGAATCTTCGTTATGGTTCGAGGCTTTGCTTATACCATGAGAGATAAAATTGACAATATCCAAGCGGCTAATGTCATTTTTTTTCAGTAAATACGCTGCATGTGACTCTTGTTCACTAAAAATTGCGACCAAGACATTAGCGCCGGTCACTTCACTGCGCCCGGAAGATTGGACATGAAATACCGCCCGTTGTAATACACGTTGGAAACTTAAGGTCGGTTGTGTTTCACGAGTCTCATCATTTTTAGGGATCAACGGTGTGGTTTGATCAATAAAGGTATCCAACTCGCGGCGTAAGATGTCAATATCAGCCTGACACGCTAGCAGGGCCTCTCGCGCAGCATCATTTTCCAACAATGCCAGTAGGAGGTGCTCAACGGTCATAAATTCATGTCTTTTATTGCGAGCCCGAGCAAACGCGCTGTTCAGACTCGACTCTAATTCTTTGTTAAGCATACAGCCTCCTTAACCCACAATCACAAAACACAAGCTTAAGCTTGCTCCATCGTGCATAAGAGCGGGTGCTCATTTTCTCTTGCATATAGAGTAAGTTGAGCCACTTTGGTCTCTGCCACTTCCGCAGTAAATGTGCCACAGATGGCTTTCCCCTGGTAATGCACTTGCAGCATGATTTGCGTCGCCCGATCGATATCCATGCCGAAAAACCGCTCAAGTATTTCAATTACAAAGTCCATCGGCGTGTAGTCATCGTTGTTTAATACTACGTGATACATAGATGGCGGCTTGATGGCCGTTTTTTCTTGCTCCAGTAAATCAAAGTCTGGAGAGACCCATTCAAAATTTTTACTCATGATCATTCAATATATTAGGACTGCTCACCGACAATTTCACACTGAAGTGCGCTAAGCTAAGTCAGTTTAACACTGAACATGATCTTAACCCTCTGCAGTGAATTTCAGCTCTTCTTTAGAGACTAATCTAGCAATGGTAACGCTGCAAATAAAACATAGCGAATGGTGATCTGCACAAGGGCGACTGCTTAATTTCCCATCACCGATATCAATTGGATAAACATGCTTGGCATCCGTGGTAAATGACAAATTTATATAACTTACCCTTAAAAAATTGAGCTCCCATATCAAACTGTGTGCTTTTTATACGTTTATGCTATTGACTGCGCTCTATCATCGTCTAAATTGGTCAATTAGTGACTAAGTTTCAGCATCGGCTGAATCGCTATTCACTTTGAGAACTCACCAACGTCACATGACAACATGGGTTTTCTTTTCAACATCAGTTAGATAATGCATGAGGGATGTATAGCATGGCGACAGGTACAGTAAAATGGTTCAATAATGCCAAAGGCTTCGGTTTTATTTGCCCAGAAGGTGAAGACGGAGATATTTTCGCTCATTACTCAACCATTCAAATGGACGGATACCGTACACTCAAAGCCGGTCAACAAGTTTCTTATCAAGTGGAACAAGGTCCGAAGGGGTACCACGCCAGTTGCGTGATGCCAGTTGAAGGCCAAGCGACCAAATAGCGATAATCAGCACCACGGTTTGCAATACGCAAAGCGGCAATAACCATTTAATCATAAGACAAACCCGCCAATCTTGGCGGGTTTGGTTTAAAGAGAGCTTGGTACCATGTCGCCATCACTTGCGATCAATTATCGCGTTGAAAGTGGCACTTGGGCGCATCAACGCTGCAGCTTGGCTAAACTCAGGGGCATAATAGCCGCCAAGATCACCAGGCTTGCCTTGCACACCATTCAGCTCGGCCACGATTTTAGCCTCTTGTTCAAACAATTGCTTGGCGATAGGTGCAAACTCTGCGGCTAATTCTGCATCCTGTTGCTGCTCTGCCAGCGCTTGTGCCCAATAGGTTGCCAGATAAAAATGACTACCACGGTTATCGATTTGACCCACACGCCGTGCCGGTGATTTATCCATATCCAGGAACTTGCCAGTGGCTTTATCGAGTGTCTCTGCCAGCACTTGTGCTTTACGATTGCCGGTCACCACGCTCAAATGCTCCAACGATGCCGCTAACGCTAAAAATTCGCCGAGCGAGTCCCAACGTAGATAGTTCTCTTTTTGGACTTGCTGAACATGCTTCGGAGCCGAACCACCCGCACCAGTCTCAAACAATCCACCACCATTCATCAGTGGCACTATCGATAACATTTTTGCCGACGTGCCAAGTTCAAGGATCGGAAACAGATCGGTGAGATAATCACGCAGCACGTTCCCCGTCACCGAAATAGTATCTTGTCCGGCCTTGATTCGCTGCAGTGAGTATTGAGTTGCTTCAACGGGCGAGAGGATCTTGATTTGCAAACCTGTGGTATCGTGATTGGGCAGATATTGCTGCACTTTTTTGATCAATTGCACATCATGTGCTCGCGCCGGATCAAGCCAGAAAACTGCGGGAGTATTTGACGCGCGAGCACGAGTTACCGCCAGTTTCACCCAGTCTTGGATTGGCGCATCTTTGACCTGACACATGCGGAAGATATCGCCCGCTGCTACGGATTGTTCCAACAGCACTTTACCCGCTTGGTCAATCACACGCACCACACCTTCAGCCTCAATAATAAAGGTCTTATCGTGTGAGCCATACTCTTCCGCTTGTTGTGCCATCAAACCAACATTGGGCACACTGCCCATCGTGGCTGGGTCAAACGCACCGTGTTGTTTACAAAAATCAATCACGGTTTGGTAAACACCCGCGTAGCAACGATCAGGAATGGTCGCTTTAGTATCTTTTGGCTTACCATCGGGACCCCACATTTGCCCAGAAGTGCGGATCATCGCTGGCATTGAGGCATCCACAATCACATCACTGGGTACATGCAGGTTAGTGATACCACGGTCTGAATCGACCATCGCAAGCGCCGGTTGTGTGGCGTACACCGCTTGAATCGCCGCTTCAATCTCTGCGCGTTGCGCTGCTGGCAACGATTGAATTTTTGCGTACACATCACCTAACCCGTTGTTAACATCAACCCCCAGCTGCTCAAACAGCGGGCCATATTGATCAAAAACCGCTTTGTAGTACACCTTCACCGCATAGCCGAAGATCACCGGATCCGAGACTTTCATCATGGTCGCTTTCATATGCAATGAAAACAGCACATCTTGTGCTTTGGCATCCGCGATCTCTTTTTCAAAGAACGAAATGAGCGCTTGTTTGCTCATCACACTGGTATCAATGATCTCTTTGTCTTGCAGTGCAAATGGCTTTTTCAGCACTTTCACCGCGCCGTCTTTACCCACCAATTCAATCGCGACTTTAGTTGCACCGCTCACAGTCAGAGATTTCTCGCTGGCAAAGAAGTCTTGCTCGCTCATGCTCGCCACATGGGATTTCGAATCCTGACGCCAAGCCCCCATCGAGTGTGGGTTCTTCTTGGCGTAGTTTTTCACCGATGCTGGCGCACGGCGATCAGAATTCCCCTCACGCAGCACTGGGTTTACCGCACTACCCTTGATCTTGTCATAGGTTGCTTTAATCGTTGCTTGTGCAGAGTTGCTGGGCTCTTCTGGATAATTGGGTAGCGCGTAGCCTTTCTCTTGCAGCTCTTTAATCGCGGCTTTGAGCTGTGGCAGCGAGGCAGAAATATTAGGCAGCTTAATGATGTTAGCTTCGGGCATCTGCGCGAGCTGACCAAGTTCAGTTAATGCATCACCAACTCGCTGAGTCTCTGTCAAATATTCAGGAAAATTAGCCAGAATACGGCCGGCTAACGAAATATCTCTCGTAGCAACATTAATGCCTGATGATGCGGTAAATGATTGAATAATTGGTAGTAATGAATAAGTCGCTAGCGCTGGAGCTTCATCAGTAACGGTGTAAATAATGGTAGGCTTATTAGTTGGCATGAACTTTCCCTATCTGTTCTAACAGCGTCATGGGATGCCATGACCCTGTGTAACTGTCGGCACTTAAGTGGGCAACATCCCCCGCCTAAGTACGATCTTTTCCTAAGTACTCTCTTGTCACTCTTACAAATCTGCTGCTTAAATCGCGTTGCGCCGCTTGCGAGCTCGTCCTTGAGTGAGGTTATTTATAATTAAACAAATTACGGCCAATAGTCTATTATCTTGTGCGCTAAACCTTTCTCAGGCGCGCAAATGATAGCTGAACTTGTGCCCTGCGAAAAACTTTCAATACATTTTATCGACATTTTTACAAGGTGCTTAACATGCCCTCGCACACCTCCCGTGATGCCGCGCCCGCTACCGCCAAAACTAAAGCGCATTTTAAGCGTTCTGCAACCCAAAAAACGGCTCGCTCTCACAGTGGCTCTCATCGCAAGCGCACGCCCAGCCAGCCGCCCGTCACGACGCGTTCCACTTCGCATCCAATGACGTCGGCGGCGCGCAAGGTTATTTTATTTAATAAACCGTATGATACCTTAAGCCAATTCACCGATGGTGATGGCAGAACCACGTTAGCGGATTATATTCCGATTAAAGAGGTCTACGCCGCAGGACGGTTGGATCGCGATAGTGAAGGTCTGCTCATTTTGACCAATGATGGCATCTTACAAGCTCGCTTAACTCAGCCACGCTCTAAAGCGCCCAAAACCTATTGGGTACAAGTCGAAGGCGCGCCACAAGAGAGCGACCTTGAGGCCTTACGCCACGGTGTGAGCTTAAAAGATGGTCCGACTTTGCCGGCCAAAGTAGAAATGATCCCCGAACCCACACTGTGGCCGCGTAATCCTCCGGTACGTTTTCGCGCGGCGATCCCCACCACTTGGTTAGCCATTACCTTGAACGAAGGACGTAATCGCCAAGTTCGCCGCATGACCGCGCACATCGGTTTTCCAACCCTACGTTTGATTCGTTACTCGATGGGCGATTGGAATTTAGGTGATTTACAGCCTGGTGAATGGCGTGAAGTGACGCTTTAACACTCTAACTTCTACGCGATAGCCAAACGGCTTAACGTTGCAACCAACACCTCAGCAGCTTCAAGTCGGAAGGGAATAACGCCCCATTAATGGGGCGTTATTGTTGAGTTGGATAGACTCTTCTACCAATTACTTATGCCGTTGTTTAAGCTTATTGATCACATCATTGATGGCTAAGCCTTGATCTTGCAGCAATACCAGCAAGTGATAGATCAAATCGGCAGATTCACCAATCAGCTCCTCTTGATCACCAGCGGTGGCTGCCAACGCAACTTCAACCCCTTCTTCACCCACTTTTTGCGCGATACGTTTAGTGCCACTCGCATATAACGAGGCGGTGTAAGAGGAACTAGGATCGGCATTTTTACGCTCAGCCAGTAACGCTTCAAGCTGATGAAGCCAAACCATTTGTGACTCCTCCTGCGCATCGCTATCCCAACAAGTCACGCTGCCGGTGTGGCAGGTTGGCCCTATTGGGTTCACTTTGACCAGTAACGTATCTTGGTCGCAGTCCAGCGCGATATTTTTCAGTTGCAACACATGGCCAGAGGTCTCACCTTTGGTCCACAAACGCTGTTTACTGCGCGAGAAAAAAGTTACTTGCTCTGTTTCAAGGGTTTTTTGTAACGCTTCAGGGTTCATATACCCCAGCATTAACACTTGGCTGGACTGAAAATCCTGCACAATCGCAGGCACCAGTCCATCGACTTTCTGCCAGTCAATACGCTCGCTTAGCGTGGCAAATGGGCTTGCTGGAGTCATCGTCTCACCTCAATTCCTTGTTGTTGTAGATACTGCTTGAGTTCACCGATATTGATGATCTGCTTGTGAAACACCGAAGCGGCTAAAGCGCCATCGACATTGGCTTGGGTAAAGGCTTGCGCGAAATGTTCCATCGCCCCTGCACCACCAGAAGCGATTAACGGCACGCGGCATACTGAGCGGACTAAATTAAGTTGCTGCAGATCATAGCCATTACGCACACCATCTTGGTTCATCATATTAAGGACAATTTCCCCCGCACCACGCTGTTGCACCTCTTGCACCCAGTCGCAAGTTTGCCACTGGGTGGCACGAGTGCGGCTTTCATCACCGGTAAACTGATAAACCTGATATTGACCTGTTTCTTTATCAAAATAAGAGTCGATACCAACCACGATACATTGCACGCCAAAGCGATCTGCAAGATCGGTGATGAGTTGTGGATTCGCCAGTGCAGGCGAGTTAATTGACACTTTATCTGCACCGAACTCCAAGATTCGCGCAGCATCTTGCGCCGACTTGATCCCGCCCGCGACACAGAAAGGGATGTCGATCACCTCCGCGACTCGCGCGACCCAGCTTTTATCGACAACGCGGCCATCACTGGAAGCGGTAATATCGTAAAACACCAGCTCATCCGCGCCTTCTTCGGCGTAACGTTTAGCCAGTGGCACAATGTCTCCAATGATTTCGTGGTTACGAAACTGAACGCCTTTCACTACCTGTCCATCACGTACATCCAGGCAAGGAATTATCCGTTTTGCCAACATGCGAATGCCTCCTGCGCGGTAAATTTTCCATCCAATAGCGCGCGGCCGACAATCACACCCGCTACACCTGTACCTTTCAGTGCCTCAATATCGGCCAGTGAACCAATGCCACCGGACGATTGAAACTGCACTTGTGGGTATTGACGACAGAGATCGCGATACAGCTCAACATTCGAGCCAGCTAGCGTGCCATCGCGGGAAATATCGGTACACAGTACGTGCTTTAAGCCAACCGTTAAGTAGTCATCAATCAAAGCTTCAATCGTCACGCCGGAATCTTCCTGCCAGCCGGAAATCGCGACTTTGCGCGTACCTTGTTCATCAATGTTGATGTCCAACGCTAAAACAATTTTCTCAGCGCCGTATTTTTCCATCCAGCTTTTGACCAATTGCGGCTGTTTAACTGCGGTTGAGCCCACCACCACGCGCTGCGCACCTGCTTCAAGCAGATCCACCACGTCTTGTTCACTGCGTACTCCACCACCAATTTGAATATTGGCGGGTGTGCTCGCGAGCAGACGAGCAATCAAATCCAGTTGGCGTGCCGCGGTATTTTTCGCGCCAGTTAAGTCCACCAAGTGCAACCAACCTGCCCCAGCTTGGTGGTACAAATTAAACTGCTCCGCTGGGTCTACTTTATATTCGGTCACTTGTCCGTAATCACCTTGATACAGACGCACAACCTGACCTTCAATCAAATCTAATGCGGGAATAATCATTGTGGTTCCTTGTATTGCGCCAGCTTTGACCAGCGCTTGTCCCTAAAGCTCAAGAAAGTTTTGAATCAAGCGTGCGCCCGCTTTTGAAGAGCGCTCAGGGTGAAATTGCACCCCGTAATAGTTCCCTGCTTGAATCGCTGCGCTAAACGGCTGACCATATTCGCACTGGGCAATGGTGTAATCGCCAACGGGCATAGCAAAACTGTGCACGAAGTAGAAGTATGCATCAGGTTCCACACCGTTAAACAGCGGATGCCCCTCTTTTACTTGCACCGTGTTCCAGCCCATGTGTGGCAACGGCAGATCGCCAGTTTGCAGCAAACGGACTTCACCGTCGACCAAGCCTAAGCACGCGACCATTTGATCAGCTTGCTGGCCTTTCTCTGCGGATAATTTGCCGAGTAATTGCATACCAAGGCAGATGCCAAGCAGTGGCTTTTCAACCCGTTTCACCAGTTCAATCAAATCGCGTTCAGCGAGGTTTTTCATCGCTTCACTCGCCGTGCCAACCCCAGGTAACAGAAGTTTATCCGCACCTAACACCACCTGAGGATCACGCGAAATCGTCACCGGATAACCTAAGCGCTCAATGGCAAACTTGACCGAAGAAATATTGGCGCAGCCAGTATCAATAATCACCACCTTCTGAGTCATCACAGCACTCCTTTACTGCTTGGTAACTCGTTACCTTGCACGGTGATCGCTTGACGCAGCGTACGGCCAAACGCTTTAAACAGACTTTCGATGATGTGGTGATCATTTTCGCCACTGGACGAAAGGTGTAGCGTACAGGCTAAGGTATCGGTCAAGGAGCGGAAGAAGTGATAGACCATCTCGGTCGACAGATCGCCTACTTGTGGGCGGCTAAAGCTCGCAGCAAATTTCAGATATGGACGCCCCGAGAGATCGAGCGCGCACTGTGCCAAACATTCATCCATCGGTAGAGTGAAACCAAAGCGCCCAATGCCACGTTTGTCACCCAGCGCTTCACGCAGCGCTTGCCCCAGTGCCAAGGCGCTATCTTCCACCGTGTGGTGATCATCAATATGCAGATCACCCACCACTTTCAGTTGCAATTGGAAACCGCCGTGGGTCGCGATTTGATCCAACATATGATCAAAAAATCCCAAGCCGGTTTCAATTTGATTGGCACCGTTCTGGTCAAGATTGACCGCAACGTGAATATCGGTCTCTTTGGTTTTACGCACCACTTGGGCAACACGCGGCTTGGTGGTGAGATCGTTAACAATATCCAGCCAACCCATGGTTTGTGGGTGGTATTGAATACCACGCAGCGCCATATTTTCCGCCAGTTGCAGATCGGTGCTGCGATCGCCAATCACGGCTGACGATTTGAAATCAATTTTGCCACCTTGCAGATACTCTTTGACCAAGCCTAGCTTCGGTTTACGGCACGAGCAGTTATCGCGATCAAAATGTGGGCAAATCAGCACCTCATCAAACTTAACGCCTTGCGATGCAAAAATATCCATCATCATATTATGTGGCGCATCGAAATCCGCTTGTGGGTAACTTGCAGTGCCTAAACCATCTTGATTGGTCACCATCACCAAGCGATAACCCGCCTCTTGCAGCTTAAGCAAACTTGGGATCACATAAGGCTCAAGTTTGAGTTTATCCAAGCGGTCAACTTGGAAATCTACTGGCGGCTCAACAATTAAGGTGCCGTCGCGGTCGATAAACAGAATTTTTTGTTTGCTCACAATAAATGTCCCTTTCATCAGCAGCCCGCGCTACGCGCTGCTGTAAACCAAATTACTGAAAACCCAATTACTGGTAGTAGTTGCGGATAAACGCGACGGTTTTCTCACACTCTTCGCGGTTGCCAACACTAATGCGCACACAATTTTCAATCGGTGAGTTACGCAAAATAATCCCGTGTTGCCATGCGGCTTTGAACAGCGCGTCACCATCCACAAATTTGACCAATAGATAGTTACCCCAGCCTTCAAATACCTGAACGCCCGGTATCATCGACAAGCCAACTTGCAAATAAGCGCGGTTAGCGCCAAGTTCCAGTACTTGATATTTGGCACGCGCCAGCCCCAGTTCAGATAAGGCTTGCACCGCAATTTCGGCCACTGGCACCGGTACTGGATAAGGCGCAATCACTTTGAGCAGTACATTAATCAGCTCAGGACTCGCTAGGGTAAATCCGCAGCGCAACCCTGCCAACGCGAAGGCCTTGGAAAGGGTGCGTAGAATCGCTAAGTTCGGATATTGGGCGAGCAAATCAACCGTCGACGCTTCAGGACAAAAATCGATATAGGCTTCATCCATCACCACAATCGCCCGATCTTTGGTCATTTCAAGTAATTCAATAATGTCTGAACGTTGCACCAAATTGCCGGTTGGGTTATTTGGACTACACACAAACACCAGCTTAACCCGATCTAAATTAGCCGCAATGCTTGGCAGATCGAGCTGCCAGTCAGCGGTCAGCGGTACGCGTTTGCGCTCAACGCCAAAAGTTTCAGCACTGATGGCATACATACCGTAAGTCGGAGGACAGAATAAAATGGCATCTTGATTCGGCTCACAAAAGGTTCGGATCAAAAGTTCAATCCCTTCATCGGCACCACGCGATGTCAGCACTTGCTCTGGACGCACCCCGGCATAGTTTGCGTAAGCCTCAAGCATCGCTTTCGGTTGGCAATCGCTGTAGCGATTCAGGCGGGCAAAATCGGTTTTATATTCATTGTTAAACGGCGATTCGTTAGCATTAAGCCACACATCTCCACTGCCGCCAATCCGCCGCGCAGAGAGGTATGGCGTTAAGCCTTGTACTTGTTTACGAGCCAGTTTTTCCATCATTTATTGACCTTGTGTAATTTTTCCACGCGAATTGTCACCGCACGTTGGTGTGCGTCTAACCCTTCCGCTTGCGCCATCGTCACTACGGTTGGAGCCAGCAACAGCAAACCATCAGCACTCAGCTCTTGCACTGTCATGCGCTTACTGAAATCGGCTAGGCCAAGGCTGGAATAAGTACGAGTGTAACCGTAGGTAGGCAGGACATGGTTAGTGCCTGAAGCGTAATCCCCTACCGATTCCGGAGACCAATCACCGAGGAAAATCGAACCCGCATTATCAAGCAATGGCACCAACTCACGTGGATTGCGCGTCTGCACAATTAAATGTTCAGGGCCGTAGTAATTGGAGATCGCAACTGCTTGAGTGAGTGATTCGGCAATAATGATCAAACTGGAAGCCAAAGCTTGCTCGGCAATACTGGCACGAGTCAGCGTTTTCAATTGTTGCTGTAGAGCATCAATCACTTGATCGGCCAACACGGGTGATGGTGTAACCAGCACCACTTGCGAATCTGGCCCGTGTTCCGCCTGACTGAGCAGATCAGCGGCGATAAAATCAGCATCTGCTGTTTCATCAGCAATCACCAACACTTCTGACGGTCCGGCTGGCATATCAATCGCTGCGCCACGAAAATCGTTACTCACTTGGCGCTTTGCCTCCGTGACATAGGCGTTACCGGGGCCAAAAATTTTGTCGACTTTGGGCACCGTTTGAGTGCCGTAAGCCATCGCGGCGATAGCTTGACCACCTCCTAAGTTGTACACCTCATCGATGTTGCACAGCTTAGCAACATAGAGTATTTCATCGGCGATCGGCGGTGGCGAGCAAAGCACCACTTTACGACAACCGGCAATTTGCGCGGGCACCCCGAGCATCAGCACGGTTGATGGTAGCGGTGCGCTGCCACCGGGAATATACAGACCCACTTGATTGATCGGGCGAGTCACTTGCTCACACACCACGCCTGGCATAGTTTCCACTTTGATTGGCGGCATTTTTTGCGCCTGGTGAAATTTGCTGATGTTGTGGTATGCCAGCTCTAACGCCTGCTTCATCGTTTCCGACAAACGCGCGGCGGCAGCATCCATCTCTTCACGCGAAACACGCAGCGAAGCCGGTTTCACCCGATCAAATTTTTCAGTGAGTTCAAACAGTGCAGCATCACCCTCGCTACGCACTTTCGCAACCACCTGCGCTACCGCCGCGGTGATGTTTGCCCCTTCCGTTATCGCGGGACGTTGTAAAATCGATTGTTGCTGAGCTTCACTCAACGAGTGCCAAACTACGGTTCTCATCGCTTTACTCCATCATTTTTTCAATTGGTAACACCAGAATTGAACTCGCACCGAGCGCTTTGAGCTGCTCCATGGTTTCCCAAAATAGGTTTTCTGAGCTCACCATATGTACCGCCACCTTAGATCGATCCGCAGAGAGCGGCAGTACAGTGGGGTCTTCAGCACCAGGTAATAATGTTTTGATCTGAGAGAGTTTTTCTACTGGTGCGTGCAACATAATGTATTTGGATTCTTTCGCTTGCTGCACTCCGTGCATCCGCGTGAGCAGTTTATCGATCAGCGCCGCTTTATCGGCAGCAAAAGTACCAGGACGCTGGATCAGGGTCGCTTTGGATTCAAAGATCACTTCCACTTCTTTGAGACCATTGGCTTCTAAGGTTGCACCGGTAGACACTAGGTCGGCAATCGCATCCGCTAAGCCCGCACGTGGTGCCACTTCTACCGAGCCGGTTAACATACAGGTGCTAAACTCAATCCCTTGGCGATTCATATACGCTTTAAGTAGTTGAGGATAAGTAGTCGCAATCCGTTTACCATTCAGATCGTGCGGAGTGCGGTAGTCGGCATCTTTTTCAATCGCAATCGAAAGACGACAGCCACCAAAATCCATGCGCCGTAAGGTGATAAATTGATGCGGTTGATTAAGCGCGAGGCGATCTAAACGCGTTTCTTCTAATACGTTTTCACCCACAAACCCTAAATCCACTACCCCATCCATGATTAATCCAGGAATGTCATCATCACGAACGAGTAACAGATCAATCGGCATATTCAGTGAATGAACCACTAAGCGCTCACCCATGATGTTGAATTTCACACCGCATTTTTTCAGCAGTTCCTGACACTCTTGGCTCAAGCGTCCTTTTTTCTGTAACGCAATTCTCAGTCGTTGTGTTTGCATAACATGCTTCCTTGGCAATTTGTTGAATTTATTTGTTTTTTTCAAAGCGTAAAACAAAAACCCTCGGGAGTTTAGTCTCCCGAGGGTTAGAATCTTGCTGTAGCTCTGATTTCAACTCCGGGAGATTCCAGTCCCCCGAGTATGCGTACATCTCCCCGAAAGACAGCTTAGGGATGATGGTGATGATGAATGTTCATTACGAAATTACGCATACTTAGTGATTTTCTATCTGTTTGAGAACTGCATTCACACTAACTAAGCTGAGTCGATTTTTCAACCACAAATTGTTACTTTTCTGGTTATTTTTTAATAGTACGTTTTTTATGTACAAAAAAGGAGGTCCACAGACCTCCTCGTAGCGCAAGCGGATTCAGTCGATTATACCGACACTTGCTTACTCAATTTGGTTTTCGAGAGTACAGTAAGAACTAAGCAGATCAACACAAAGCTGACCGATGCCGCCGCTAACGCTAGCCACAACGAAGCAAAGATACCGAGTACCACATAACCAATCGCAGAAACTAAAGCCACCGCTAATGCGTAAGGCAACTGAGTAGCAACGTGATCGATATGGTGGCAGCGCGCACCAGTCGATGACAAAATGGTCGTATCTGAAATCGGCGAGCAGTGATCACCAAATACCGATCCGGCTAATACCGCACCCAACATCGGCAGCATCAAGGCCACATCGGTTGCACCAGCCATATCACCCGCAATCGGCAGCATAATACCAAATGTGCCCCATGATGTTCCGGTCGAGAATGCCATCGCACCAGACAGAACAAACAGAATCACCGGTAACCAGTAGGGTTGAATGTTGCCTTGCACCAATGAAGAGAGATAAGTACCGGTTTTCATATCACCAATCACTGAACCAATCGTCCATGCAAAGATGAGGATCAAAATCGCACCAAACATCGATTTTGCGCCGATCCACAAGGTATTGGCCACTTGCTTAACTGGCAGCTTTTGACGTAGCACAGTAATAAACGCCATCGCCAAACCGACTAGGCCACCATAAACCAGTGAGGTACCTACATCGGTATTTTCAAAAGCACCAAAAATATCAAATGGTTTGCCACTTTCAGTTAACGCGCTCGCGCCAGTCCAAATCATGGCACTGATCGTCGCCACCACTAAAAACACAATCGGCAATACCAGATCTAATACACTGCCACGCGGGCTTTGTTCAATATCGAGCTCTTCATTAAGTTGATGAGCCGATGGCGCATCGGTACTCGGATCTTCATCAAATCCCCGTCCTTGAGAGGCTGCAATTTCATGTTTGCGCATCTGGCCAACGTCGATTTTGAACCACACCACAACAAATACCATCAGCAACGCAAAGATCGCATAGAAGTTCATCGGTACTAAACGTAGATAGGCACCTAATGCGGAATACTCTTCGATCCCATGAGCCACCAAAACACCGCCAATAATGGTCATAATGTAAGCGCCCCAACTTGAGGCGGGCATCACAACACACATCGGCGCGGCAGTAGAGTCTAGGATATAAGCTAATTTGGCGCGAGAAACGTAGAAACGGTCCGTCACTGGGCGAGAAATTGACCCCACCGCGAGGCTATTAAAGTAGTCATCCACAAAAATGAATACGCCTAAAAATGCCGCCAATAATTGAGAGCCGCGTTTACTTTTTACTCGAACTTGAGCCCACTGAGCAAAAGCATGCGTCCCGCCCGACAGGGTCAATAAAGCGGTCATCATGCCCAGCAGCAGTAAAAAGCCAACAATGCTCATATTCCACGCATTAATCGCACCATCTTCGATAAATACACTACCGACTCGAGTCGCAATATATTGTGCCGATTGGCCGAGCTCATAATCCGCTAACAGTAAAGCACCTAAGAAAATACCCACTCCGAGTGACAGGAGTACGCGACGAGTAATAATAGCCAGACTCAATGCTACCAGTGGTGGTAAAACAGAGAGTGGCGAAGAAGCAAAATCGATTAAATTCATGATCTTCCTAAACCAGTAAAAAATGGTTAGAGATCTACTGCAGACAAATTAAGCGACTTCATGTCCACTTAATTTATGTTGAACTAAGCGAAAGGGAAGCGAACACTTCACCCAACCCTACAGTAGCGCTCCATAGTTTAACAAAAATATAGACTATGGCAGTGTTACACCTATTTGATGCAACCCCAGCCAACTGCTGTGATCGGCAAGTTGACTTCGGCGACAACGCCTTTCTCCACCATTGATTGGCATCACCCCAATTGTGGATACTCTTCGTAATCGCGCCTCTACGGCGAAACCCCCATCTTGTCAGACCCATTCATTTGGCTCATTCAAAGATGCTTTTCGCATTAGGTAGTGGTTATTTTACTGAACAAAAATCGCAATGCAACTAGCTTTCGCGTGGAAAATTTCGTGTTACGGCTCGCAAATCAATCACTTATTAGAGACTCGTTTCATAAAAAAACCGGAGGCTGGATATATCGCATATATATTATTTACTGGTGTGATAAGTATCAAGCAACCATGTTTATATGCATAATTGATGATCAACAAATCACAAGCGACGACGGTTCTTTACCTTCTTTTACTCAATAAATTTTATATTTTTACTTTCTTACTATTTTGAATTATTATTTACAGAGAATAACTTGTCAGAATAATAAGCTAGGTTTAGTATTAACTCGTATCCAATTTGTGAACAGGAAATGGTAATGTCGGAAATCACTAAGACTTTATTAAATATTCGTAGCCTACGTGCTTATGCACGCGAGCTAACTCTTGAACAACTAGAAGAAGCGTTAGATAAATTAACGCTTGTGGTTGGAGAGCGTAAAGAGGCAGAAGCAGACGAAATGGCAGCTCGTGCCGAGCAAGATGCGAAATTAGCAGCGATTGCAGAACAAATGGCAAAAGATGGAATTGACCTAGAAGCGCTTATTTCTGCGCTGTCTGGCGAAACCAAAATGAAAGCCAAAAGCAGCAAAGGCAAACGCGCACCTCGTCCTGCTAAATACAAGTATATCGACACTAATGGTGAAGAGAAAACTTGGACAGGCCAAGGTCGCACACCTTTAGCGATTCAAAAAGCACTCGATGCGGGTAAATCTTTGGACATTTTTGCTATTTAATTGCAAATTAACTATTCCAAAGCATTTAGTTATAAAAAAGGCTCCGAAATGGAGCCTTTTTTATTATCGTTCCCAATACGCCTCTTCGAGGCTATCTTCACGCTCAGGAAGCCCCCGCGATAAACGAGGAGAATGTTGTACCAATACTTCATAACTCGCACGGTTAGAATATTTACACACCTGAGAAAAAGAAGAATAAGTCAAAAATTCATGTTGATGCTTGCTCGAGTTAGGCACATTTTCTTTATGATATTTATTGGCCGCCATATCGTGTAATAACGCTGATAATGCAGCATCTCCAGCACCATTAGTATTTTTTATCTTCTCTGGTCCACCCATATACGGCGAAATGTGCGAATAAACCCGAATAGGATTTATACAACTCTCTTTACGCACTGGGCGACTAAATTCATAGCGGTTAAATTCTGCCACTGAACCCGGTAATAATGGTAACGAGGTTTGACGTTTCGCGGAATCTTCCGTGTATCCGGCCATAAATAAACCCACAGGCCCAGCCGTACACAGCACTAAATCGACCCAATCCAAGGCCTTATCTGAAGCGGCTAGCGGATCACTTTCACCAGTTAGTGCTAAAGCCTCGTCCTCGTTCATCGCCACTACAGTGACATGTTCACGTAAAAATTCTTGCCAAAATTGTGGATCATCTTGAATTACAAATTTTGTACCTAAAGTTAATACCACTGGCACATCATGTTTTTTTGCATACTCAATGGCACGCATGGTCGCCTCTGGCATCGGATCGCCAGATTTACAGCGCACTAAATAAGCGGTAATCACTAAAGCGGAGGCACTGGCAAATATTTTTTCCGGAATACTTTCTGGGTGTAATTGGTTCATTTGCCCTTCGCTGATCGCGAAAGTGCGTTCACCCTCTTCGGTGATCAACGCAAAACAGCGACCGATCGCACCATCAACACCTTGTAAATAGTTAAGATCCACACGACTAGAAGTGTTGCACAAATAACGATAGCCATAACTGCCAATTTTAATATCTTGGCTCATTACTCCAAGTAACGTCGAACGATCGTCAGCCAATACAGAGTAGTTATGTAACGTATTGCCGATGGTACCACCCGCATACTCATTAGTGATTAAACCATGATGTTTTAATTCGTTATACAGTGCTTCTGCCGTCTGATCATCAATCACTAATGAATGCCCTTTACTCAAGCCATAACGTTCGATCAGAGCTGAATCAACCTTAGCCTCAATATCCACCAGAGTTTGATCAATACCGATAATATGCGTGCGCGCCATCTTCTTATTTTCTTGCGCTTGAATGACCAAAGGGTCACGCGCATGAACTGGAAAATAATGCTTAGATTTGCGTTGGCCAGGAAATTTCATAAAGGTTACTTGAGGTCAAGGAGAAAAAGAGCGCCGATTCTACCGTGCCGCTTGTAGTGCAGCAACTGAGGAAAAAATAGCAAACGTTTGCTCTGTGTGGTTTTATTTGAAAACTTTTCAATAGCACTGGTAGCACAAGAGATTCAATGAGTTAGTAGGATTGTAACCAATGCCAGTGAAGTGTGATTGCGGTCGCGGATCTGTCCTCGAAAAATTCTTTCTGTTAGAATCTTGCTCCAAGTTAATTGAGTGGTAGATAAGTGATGTCTGTAGAGCACGCAAACAGCCAAAAAAAAGTGATTGTCGGTATGTCTGGAGGGGTTGATTCCTCTGTTTCAGCCTATCTTCTCAAACAGCAGGGTTACCAAGTGGAAGGCCTGTTTATGAAAAACTGGGAAGAAGACGATAACGAAGAATATTGCACTGCAGCAGAAGATTTAGCCGATGCTCAGGCGGTGTGTGATAAGCTCAACATTCCACTGCATACCATTAACTTTGCCGCCGAATATTGGGATAACGTGTTTGAGTACTTCTTGGCCGAATATAAAGCCGGCCGTACTCCTAACCCAGATATTCTGTGCAATAAAGAGATCAAATTTAAAGCCTTCTTAGAATTTGCTGATGAAGTGCTTGATGCCGATTACATCGCGATGGGCCACTATGTGCGACGCACCTTCCCGTCAGCGGGTGAAAAACCACAAATGCTGCGCGGCTTAGACAGCAATAAAGATCAAAGTTACTTCCTTTATACACTCAGTCATGAGCAGGTAGCGCGCAGCCTGTTCCCTGTCGGCGATCTGGAAAAGCCGGAAGTACGCCGCATTGCCGAAGAGCAGGGGCTGATCACCGCGAAAAAGAAAGATTCGACTGGTATCTGTTTTATCGGTGAGCGCAAGTTTACCGACTTCTTAGCTCGCTATTTACCGGCTCAACCAGGTAAAATTGAGACTCCGGAAGGTAAAGTGATTGGCGAACACCAAGGCTTGATGTATCACACGCTCGGACAGCGTAAAGGTCTGCATATTGGTGGAATGAAAGAGTGTAGTGAGCAGCCATGGTATGTGGCAGAGAAAGATCTCAAGCGCAATGTGTTGATTGCGGTACAAGGTGCCGATCATCCACTGCTGCAATCGCAGGGTTTGATTGCTTCGCAACTGCATTGGGTTAACCGCATGCCGATCACAGAGCCGCTGCGTTGCAGCATCAAAACGCGTTATCGCCAAACCGACATTGCTTGCACCATTATCCCACTCAGTGATGATCAGATAAAAGTGATGTTTGACCAACCACAAGTGGCGGTCACTCCGGGACAATCGGCGGTATTTTATCAAGATGATGTCTGCCTTGGTGGCGGTATTATTGAACAGCGCATTTGATAGTCAATTTTTAGGAGATTTACGTGGCTAATGCAATTTACGATCGTACCCTCGCTTTTGCTGGCCTGTGCCAAGCAGTGACATTGGTTCAACAGATCGCCAAAAATGGCCATTGTGATCCTGATGCGTTTGCAACTTCGCTAAAAGCTATTACCTGCACTAACCCAAGTAATACTCTGGCCGTGTTCGGCCATGAACATCAACTCAAACTCGGCTTGGCGTGTCTCGTCAAAGGTATTGATAGCACACCCGCAGGTAGCGAAATTACGCGTTATTTGATCAGCCTGATGGCACTTGAACGTAAGTTAAGTGGCCGTCGCGATACGATGAACCAACTGGGCGATCGCATTCAAATGATCGAGCGTCAGCTTGAGCATTTTGACCTATTTAATGATCAGATGATCAGTAACCTTGCCAGTATTTATCTCGATGTGATAAGTCCGATCGGACCGCGCATTCAAGTCACCGGCACCCCATCGGTGTTACAGCTCACCACTAACCAACACAAAGTACGCGCGCTACTGTTATCAGGGATCCGCTGCGCAGTATTGTGGCGTCAGGTTGGTGGACGTCGTCGTCACCTGATTTTTGGTCGCAAAAAAATGATCGAACAGGCGCAGATTTTGTTAGCGCGAATCTAAGTGATGACCCCCAACTCGAATTACTCACACCTTTAACTCACTATTCAGGAGAAGAACATGGAACTGTCAGCATTGACTGCTGTTTCACCGGTCGATGGCCGCTACGGAAGTAAAACGATTGCGTTACGCAGTATCTTCAGTGAATTTGGTCTCCTCAAGTACCGCACTATCGTAGAAATCCGCTGGTTACAAAAACTTGCTGCCACTGCCGAAATCACAGAAGTGCCTGCATTCAGTGCCGAAGCTAACCAATTCCTTGATGCGATTGCCGCCAATTTCAGTGAGACGGATGCACTGCGTATCAAAGAGATTGAACGCACCACCAACCACGATGTGAAAGCGGTGGAATACTTCCTGAAAGAGAAAGTGGCGGCAATGCCTGAGCTGCATGCGGTCAATGAGTTCATCCATTTTGCTTGTACTTCAGAAGATATTAACAATACATCGCACGCGTTAATGCTCAAAGAAGCGCGTGATACCGTGATCCTACCGGAAATTCGCAACGTGATTGATGCGATTCGCAAACTAGCCGAAGAGTACCGCGATATTCCGCTGCTTTCTCGTACTCACGGTCAGCCAGCCTCTCCATCGACCATGGGTAAAGAGATGGCCAACGTAGCCTACCGCATGGAGCGCCAATACAAGCAGATCGCGAATGTAGAAATTCTGGCTAAGATCAATGGCGCAGTGGGTAACTACAACGCACACCTTTCTGCTTACCCAGCGGTAGATTGGCACCAATTCAGCGAACAGTTTATCACCCAATCACTCGGGGTAGATTGGAACCCGTACACCACGCAAATTGAGCCACACGATTATATTGCCGAGCTGTTTGAAGCGGTGGGCCGTTTTAATACCATCTTAATCGACTTTGATCGTGATATTTGGGGTTACATTGCCTTAGGCCACTTCAAACAAAGAACCATTGCAGGTGAAATTGGCTCTTCAACCATGCCACACAAAGTCAACCCGATTGATTTTGAAAACTCAGAAGGTAACTTGGGACTCGCCAATGCGGTATTTACCCATTTAGCGCAAAAACTGCCAATCTCTCGTTGGCAGCGTGACCTGACTGACTCTACCGTGCTACGCAACCTAGGCGTTGGTGTCGGTTATGCCATCATTGCTTATACCTCAACCCTAAAAGGCATCAGCAAACTGGAAGTGAACCGCGCCGCGCTGCTCGCCGAACTGGCTCACAACTGGGAAGTTCTGGCCGAGCCAATTCAAACCGTGATGCGCCGCTATGGCATTGAAAAGCCTTATGAGAAGCTGAAAGAGCTGACTCGTGGCAAGCGAGTCGATGGCGAAGCCATGCGTCAATTTATCGATGGTTTAGCACTCCCTGCTGAAGAAAAAGCGCGTCTGCAAGCCATGACTCCGGCCAGTTACATTGGCTATGCGATTGAAATGACTGATCAGCTGTGATCTGAATACCAGAGAAGACAAATGATCAAGGGGAGCCGCGAGGCTCCCCTTGTTTTTAAATCTCAGTGTGACTGATTTTACTCCTGCTTTTCAAAAAATAGCGTTATTCGCCCAACCTCAAAGCCAAATTTGCGAATTTTGGTTAAATTGAATAGCCGCTTTTCATCTTGGCGATATAACCAATCATCAAAGTGGACCAATACTTCGCTACTGTTACGTTTCAGCATAAAATCATATTGCCAGCGCAGCGCATTACCAACTTCTTCCCCACGAGCAGCCCCGACGATATCATCGGCATGGCCTTGATACTGATCAGCTCCAGTCCGACTAATCGTCCAGATCCGCTGATCCATTTCGCCATCATCAAAGACAAAGTCCTCCACCAGGATCAGTTGATCATTTTCCACTCGGCCTTCAATCGTTACGGTAAAACGTCGGGTTTGCTTATTGGTATAATCTTGTACCATTCCCCACGCATGAGTCGTACCTAAAAAATAATTAAACAGATCAAACTTAGGCGTGGCAGCGCGATATTCATGAATATCTGCCGAGCAGCCCCACAGCCAACCTAAAGTGAGCAGTAAACCACTTTTCCAGAGTTTCATTGTCGATTAACTCCTATTAATTGATTGCGTAGCATTAAATATTCAGTTTGTGGTGATAACCAGATCGAGAGAAAAGCATCATTAAATGCTTCATCACTGATCTTACCGATCGAACGCTCATCCTCTTGCTGGCGATAAAAAAAGAACTCTCCATCTTTTCCATCAGAAACATAGACCAAACGATCTCCGCTTAAAATATTCGGAAAAATTTGCTGTAAATTGGCCAACCCAGCTTGGCTAATCGTCGAAGCAATGCCGAGCTTACGCCACTGATTTTGAGTGGCTTCAATCAATTCCTGACGACTGATGGCGCGCAAATAAGTAATTTCTAATGCCATCGGATGTGGTGAAATATCTTGAGATTCTTGGTATTGACCGGTCGGCGTTCTCAGTTGTGCAGTGTAAATATCAAACAAAATCCAAGAAAGTGTCGCTTGCCCAACAATCGGCCAGTCGTGCCATCGACTCGCAACCAACTCCACCGGGACGGCTGCTTTAAGCATGCTGATATAACTGATACCACAAGTCAGCATAACTAATTTAACTATTGGTGGTTTTTTCATACTTCATGACCTTGATTAACAACCAAGTTATTGCGAGCCATTGCAAAAATACCACTCCCAATACAAGCCAGTGTGAAGATAGCCAACTGACCGCACCAGCTCGATAGCCAACCCAATAACTTAAACTACCTAAGCCACCACCTACGACACACAATATCGGCTTTGGATAACGATTGAGTGGTGGGATTAAATAAGCCGCATACCATGAAAATGCGAACCATAGCGCAACCAACCAGAGTGGTACCTGTTGATCAGAAAAGATAAATAATCCCAAGCTTAGATTGCCATAATCAATCACAATGCCGAGTAAGGCGACCCAAACCATGTTGATTAATAAGGGATGGCGCTGGATCATCGCCCATCCATAAGCCATAACGACCAGTCCAGTGGTAAACCATAACCACCTTTGCTGACCGAATACGGCCATCGCCCATATCAAGTCAAACCAGATGGAACTTAATAGCAGAGACATAGACTTAATCTCGCTCAAAAGTGAGATGAATCGTGCTAATGCTGCGCGCTAAGAAGCCCCCTTCACAGTAGCAAAAATAGTAATGCCACATGCGAATAAAGCGTTCGTCATAACCGAGCTCACGCACTTTGGGTAACTGCTGTTCAAAACGTTCACGCCAATGTTGTAGCGTTAAGGCATAATCGAGCCCAATATCGAATAGATCACGCACAATAAATCCGGTGTGCTTGGTCGCTAAATCTGTCAGCACAGAGATAGAAGGTAAAAACCCGCCAGGGAAGATATATTTTTGAATAAAATCAACATTATTGCTGTAACTCACATAGCGTTGATCCGCAATGGTAATCGCCTGTAGTGCCATTTTTCCATGCGGTTTCAATAGGGCATAGCATTGGCTCAAAAATGTGGGTAGGAAGGCTTTACCCACCGCCTCGATCATCTCGATAGAAACCAGCTTGTCATATTGTCCAACCAGCAAACGATAATCTTGTTTCAGTAAGGTGATGTGGTTATACAAACCTAATGCACTAATTTTTTGCTGAGTATATGCAAACTGCTGTTCGGAGATGGTGGTCGTGGTGACCTTACAACCGTAGTTTTGGGCCATATAAATCGCCATCGCGCCCCAACCCGTACCAATTTCCAACACATGATCACTCGATTTAAGCTGTAACTGATCACACAAGCGCTGCATTTTTGCTTGTTGAGCTTGCTCTAATGAAAAATGTTTGTGTGTAAATAATGCGCTAGAGTAAAGCATCGTCTGATCTAGAAACAGTTGGTATAACGAATTGCCCAAATCGTAATGTTGATGAATATTCTCTTGAGCTTGCTCAAGCGTGTTGCGTTTTAGCCAATGCGCTAACCTATTGAGCCATTGAGTAACACGATTACTCTGGCTTTCCAGTTTATCTAACGCCGCAAAATTGATTGCCATTAATTGCATCAAGGCACTCAGATTAGGACTATCCCACCAGCCATCCATATAAGCTTCTGCGGCAGCAATACTGCCACCTTTTAACACTCGCTGATAAAAATCAGGATGCTTTACTTCAATAACGGCATGAATGGTATTTAATCCATCTCGGCCAAATTGCTCACAACGGGGTTGGGTTTGACCCGCAATATGTTCGACGAGCGTTAAGTTGCCTTCAAGCGATGATAATGCGCGATAAATAACGCTACGGGCACCTTTTTGCCAGCGGCTGAAAGAAGCTGAGATTGCCATCGATGAGCTATTTACCATCAAGAGACTCCTTAATTATTGTTGTGCTCTGATTTTGGATGTGGATAAACTGGCACACCCTTACGCCATAATTTAAAGGCGTGCCAATAGATCCCCACCATTACCTTTACCGCCATGATGGGAGTTTTGAACAACTGAAATAATAGATTAGTGGTTACCAATGGTTGTGCTTGCATGGCTAAAGTGGCATCAAACTCTTTATTGGTGCGATGACACTCAAGATGGATCAGCACAGAATGTGTTAATGGTCGGATTTTCCAACAATACCGCTGATCAATCGGATTAAAGGGCGAAACATGAAATGCCTTTGGATGCTGCCTTTCAATCACCGAATGGCTAGCTGCCTGATCTTGATCCAGTGCTGAAATGGCATAATAGTGCCGTTCATTCCATGGCGTATTGCTCACTTCCGCCAGCAAATAACACCAACGCAAATCGGTATCCTGCACATAATAAAAATTGACCGGACTAAAATAGATCCCGAGATAACGCATATGTATTAGAGCCACCACTCGCCCTTCAATCCGCTCCCCCGTCAACTGCTCAATTTTATCGAGAACCGCTTGTTTAAGTGAACCTTGACCAAGATAGTCCTCACGCCGCAAGCGTGCCCAATGCCACCAACGCTCACCCATTCCCCATACGGTACTAGCCAGTTGTGGCCATTCATCTAAATCAATACAGGGCATAAAGAGAGAATAGTTGAGATCATGTTGCACTGGAGTAAAGCGACGATGACGCACTTGACCAATCATTAAGCAACTTTGCCATTCGGTTTTACGATCAGATATCGACATTCGGCGACTCCCTACGCCCCGGCTCAGCTCGCTGTGCATAAGCTTGCAGTTGAGTCACCACATCCAATGCACTGCGTACACCATCCTCATGGAATCCATTGTGCCAATAAGCACCACAGTACCAAGTATGGTTTACTCCGCTAATATGTGCCTTTTTCTGCTGCGCTTTAATGGCACTGTGAGAAAACACCGGATGATGGTAGCTAAAGCGAGCTAATACCTTATTGGGGTCAATATCCTCACTGCAATTAAGCGTCACGCACAACGTTTGTGGCGCTTGAATATGCTGCAAAATATTCATGTTATAAGTCAGCGCAGGTAAACGTGTCTGTTGATCAGCCTCACCTTTTAACCAATAGTTCCACGCGGCCTTACATTTTGGCAATAGCGCACTATCGGTGTGTAAAACAACCTCATTCACCTGATAAGTTAGAGCGGAAAGTAACTGCTGTTCACTCATGCTTGGCTCGCTTAACATCGCCAGTGCCTGATCGCTGTGGCAAGCAAAAATAACTTCATCAAAAAACTCGACGTCATCATTCACCTGAATCTCAACCCCGGTTGCTAAGCGTCTCACCTGCTTAACCGCACTATTAAGATGGATCCGGTCGATAAACCCTTGTGTTAATGGCTGAATATAATTACGCGAACCACCAGGGATCACATACCACGGAGGACGCTGAGTCACATCCAGTAATCCATGGTTCAGGAAAAAACGGGCGAAAAACAGCAGTGGGAAAGCGCGCATATCAGCCAAAGAGGAAGACCAAATCGCTGCACCCATGGGTAAAATGTAGTTTTCACAAAAATAATCATCAAACTTATGCTCAGCCAAAAACTCACCAAGGGTTTGTTCATTCAGCTGTCGATGCGCTACACAGGCTTTAGTTAAGCGATTAAAGCGCAATATTTCTGCGATAAAGCGGTAAAACCGCAGGTTGAACCAATTACGTTTTTGGGCAAACAGTGTCGCCAAAGTATGTCCATTGTACTCCAAGCCATTGGCATCGTTACGTACACTAAAACTCATCTGGGTTGGTTTACCATGCACCCCAACTTCATCCATCATTTTGATAAAGTTGGGATACGTTCTCTGGTTATACACAATAAATCCGGTATCCACCGCATATGACTTGCCCTCCAGCTCAATATCGACGGTTGCGGTGTGCCCCCCAATATAATCATTGGCTTCAAACATTGTGATATCGTGATAACGATGCAAATAGTAACCACAAGTTAAACCTGAAATACCAGAACCAATGATTGCAATCTTCATCCAAACTCTCCATTAATCAGCCAATATGCGCCGAACTAATTGGCATTGCCAAGCATAAGGTAAGCTACCCAGTAGGCGGATTAGCCAAGTAAAGCGCCGCGGAAAATAGATCTGTGCCAACTCTCGATCCAATCCAGAACGGATCTCTTGGGCCGCTCGCTCAACAGAGATCATCATTGGCATTACAAACGTATTGCGTTGAGTTAAGGGGGTCGCGACAAAGCCAGGAAAAATAGTCGTCACTTGAATACCGAGCGGATACCAATCGAGTTGCAGTGTGCGTGCAAGATAAGCCACTGCCGCTTTAGATGCACCGTAGGCTTGTGCGCGGGGCAACGCCAACTCACTTGCAATCGAGCCCACAATCGCAACCCGATGACCACGCGCTAAATAAGGTTGGATCGCCTCAATAACCGTAGCAACGCCAAGCACATTAACGTTAAATACCCGCCTCATCAGCGCGCTATCCATCTTGCCCTGATTGATATATTCGCAATCACCGGCATTTAAAATCCAAAGTTCGGGCTGACTAGGTAATTTTGCTAATGCAATTTTGGTGGCCAGCTCATCGGTCACATCAAAAACCAGCGGATAAATGTTGGGAAAATCTAAATGCAGGGTTTGTAGAATCTGTTCGTTGCGCCCACAGGCGATGACTGTCCAGCCGTCTTTGGCATAATCTAGTGCCAGTTGTTTACCAATCCCGGAAGTCGCCCCGGTGATCAAAACCGATTTCATTGGCCTAGTCTCCGTCTGATAGTACGGATAAGTGACCCTAATATAGGCAACCGCTCATAAAGCATTTGTCCCATATCAAAATAATCACGGTGATAGATCACTTTGTCATCCGCAAAGCGCAAATAACTCACACCATTAACACGAACTGGTTGTCCTTTGGCTAATTTGGGATGCCGTAGGTACATTGTCCATATTAAAAAGGCCCCCGCGTCTACGCTGTACTGCTCGTCAATCACAAAACGACAACGTTCAACATTTTGATATAACGTTGCAAAATAATCAGTGAGAGCTTGAACCCCTTGAATACGATGGGCGGGATCTTCAAATACCACATTGTGATGGTAGATTTCGGGTAATTTGTGTAATTGTGTTTTATCGATATGCTGATAAAAACACGCAACATGTTGTACGTCCATAATGCTAATCCCTAGCGTTATACAACGATAAGAAGTTAATCCTGCATTACAACCATAGTTGACTTTATAGCCTTGTACAATATTCGCTCGATATGCCGTTAATGACTTAAGGCTATAAAATAAATCGCTTGAGCAGGCAACTAACTACACTACCCGCATGCTTTATTGCTAATCGAAATTATACCCAAACAACTTGGAGTTGCAGGTAGGCGGCAAGTGAGTGAGTACCCATCAGCATAGGCAAACTATGTGATTGGGGTGAGCGAACATAGCTAACAACGTTAACTCATCAGTGAAAGGTAACCATATACTCCCATGTATAAACCCACTGCACTAATCAAGATGCCGGATAGATAGGGCGCTCGGCGTGCAACATCATTCAATCCACGCCATCTAGATGTCGCCTTTTGTACCCCGACTGAAGCAACAACACCTACCGCAACAAGGGTCAGTGCTAGGCCGATACTAAACGAAATAACTAAAGTCGCACCCAATATCATCGCTTTAAGCTGTAAACAAATAAGTAGGATAGTGATAGCTGCGGGGCATGGAATCAGCCCTCCGGTTAAACCAAAAACAAGTATTTGCCCATTCGTTACCTCTCTATTTTCAAAATGCTTTTGAATATCCAGAGCATGGGCTTGCTCATGAGCATCTTGATACTCTTTATGATCACATCCAGAGCAAGAATCACTATCAAAGTGCACATCGAAGTCATGTGTATGACCATGCTCAGTATCGACAATTTGATTGGTCCATTGATGATCATGGTGCTGATCCTTATGCCAAGCTCGTTGATGACGCCATGTTCTCCAAAACATCCATAAACCAGTCAAAACAATAATTACCCCAGAGATAAGCTGCATCCATGGCTCCACAGCTTCAGGCGTAAATTTACGACTGATATACATACCTCCAACCGCAATTAGCCACACTACAGCAGTATGCGATAGTGTGGCGGCTAACCCCAACATCACAGCCTGCTTAACAGTCCCTTTAACCGCCACAATAAAAGCCGCCATCATCGTTTTTGAATGTCCTGGCTCAAGACCATGTAGCGCACCGAGTAAAATAGCGCTAGGAATAAAGAACCATCCATTACCTTGCTGCAGTAGTTCGACAAAATCCATTATTGTTCCCTGTGATCATTTCAAATTTGAAACGACTATACTCCCCCCAGTAATTAATACTACCCCCCAGTATAATCAAATGCTACATTACCGCTAGCGCCACTCATTTAGTCACTCAAAGAAGATAAACCATGTCACATACGACCAGAGATCAAAAGAAACTCAAAACCCGGGTAAATAAAATACAGGGACAAGTGAATGGGCTAAAAAAAATGCTGGAAAGGGAGCACGAATGCCAAGATGTGCTGCAGCAGATTGCGGCCATTCGAGGGGCAGTTAATGGCCTGATGCGCGAAGTGATTAAAGGCCACCTACTTGAACACGTTGTACTTGGAGAAGATAAGCAACAACGTCAAGTAGATATGGACATTGTGTTAAAAGTTCTAGACTCCTATATCAAGTAATCTACACCAATCGTTTTTATGCACAAGCTGGATTAAAAAGTGGGCAAACCTATCTCTGCCCAACAAAATGGCTTGATGATTCATCACGCTGCTGGCGACTGATAAAGTGAAAAAGGTCTGACATGATTGCCAGACCTTTATTTTATAAATTAAGAAGAGAGTACAGTTTTTACTTACAAATTACGCAGTGCGGCAATCCGTTTTTCGAGTGGTGGGTGAGTCATCATCAGTTCAGATAAAGAACGCTTACCGTTGATGCCGAATGCCATCATCGAACCTTCAAGTTGCGACTCTTGGCCCATTTTTAGGCGCTCTAATGCGGCAATCATTTTGTGCTTACCCACCAATTGCGCAGCACCTGCATCGGCATAAAACTCACGGCGACGGCTATACCACATGGTAATAAAGCTGGCTAATAAGCCAAATACCAACTCAAGAACCATAGATACCGCAAAATAAATCATGGTGTTACTGCCCTGACCCTCTTCTGAATCCCGAGAGGCGACAATATTGGCAATAAAGCGCGATAAGAAGATCACGAAGGTATTCACCACACCTTGCATTAAGGTCATGGTCACCATATCACCATTAGCGATATGGCTCACTTCGTGGGCTAAAACCGCTTCCGCTTCATCACGCGTCATGTTGTGCAGCAAACCTGTCGAAACGGCAACCAGTGAATCATCACGTTTCGCTCCGGTCGCAAATGCGTTGATATCTGGAGAGTCATAAATCGCTACGGTTGGCATACCAATACCCGCTTGCTCTGCTTGACGACGCACAGTATGTAATAACCAGTGCTCAATTTCGTTACGAGGGTTTTCAATCACCACGCCATTGACTGAGCGCAGAGCAATGCTTTTCGACATCAGCAACGAGATAAAAGCCCCGCCGAAACCAAAAACGGCGGCCATAACCAGTAGCCCAGACAAACTGCCTGGTTGCATGCCGGTTACTGCATACACAATATTCAAAACAACACTTAGCACCATAATTACAGCAAGGTTGGTGGCTAAGAATAACAAAATACGTTTCATGACTTACTCTCCGAACAACACGGCTCAACTAGGATGATGCGCCAATTTATCACACATCATTTATTATTATTTATAAACCTATGTTCTTCGATTTAAAAAACAAGGTTAAGCAATAAATTGCAACATTTAATGTCTTACCTACAGTGACTCAACGCTGAGCTATACTCAAAATACTTGAGTATAGACAGGAGTCATCTTGAGCCAGAGTTCGCCAAGCCATCAAGGGCGACAAAAATACAATGCCAACGTCACCACCATTTCACCATCAGCAAAGGAAAACTTATGGTTGAAGCAAATAGCTACCAAATGGCGATTGATTTACTTTGCTGCCATTTAGGTATTGATGAACAACAAGCACGGATCCAACTTGGGTTAGCACCTAATCCACAAAATCTGCAACAGCGCATTATCGATACACAGCAATCGTTACTGGGCTTCGATGGCAAATCTTCTGCCAACTAGATAATCAGCGCCGCAATATACCCAAACAACTTGAAGTTGCAGGTAGGCGGCAAGTGAGTGAATCCCCATGAGCATAGACAAACTATGTGATTGGGGTGAACGAACGTCGCCAACACCGCTGCAGCTTCAAGTCGGAAGGGTATGGCTGATAAGTTTACCGACCGATACGAAAAAGGCGGCTCGTGTAGAGCCGCCTTTCAACTTTCAATCACGCGACGGTGACGGAAGCTAACAGCGGTTCCAACTGGATATATTTGCCCAACTCTTGGCGTTTCGCCTTGGGAATATAGGGAATTTCACCGAGTTTTGGTGCTCCGATCCGAGCTTCAAGGTGTTCGATAATTTCAGCATAATGTTCGGTGCCAGGATTAACTCGGTTGGCAACCCAGCCAATCAGTGGTAAACCATCAGCTCGGATCGCTTCAGCAGTCAAAATGGCATGACTTAGGCAGCCAAGCTTAATCCCAACCACCAAAATAACCGGCAATTGCTGTTGTTTAACCCAACTCGATAAACAATCTGCATCGGATGTTGGTACACGCCAACCACCTGCACCTTCGACCACGACCAATTGCGCCTGTTGTTGATGTTGAGCCAGTTTATGACTCAATATCGCATAATCAATCGTCACATTTTCATGTTTAGCGGCAATATGGGGAGAGGTCGGTAAGGCCAGCGGGTAAGGATTGACATCCTCATAAGGCATCGCCACGGTGGCGACTTGCATCAGATGCAGTGCATCACAGTTTCGATAACCAAACTCTGTTTTCTCGCTTCCCGCCGCGACAGGTTTATAACCAATCGTGGTGATATTGTGTGCTGCTAGCGCCTGTAAAATCGCTTTTGATGCGACTGTTTTCCCTACGTCGGTATCCGTCCCTGCGATAAAAATTGCATTTTTCATCGGTGAATAACCCCTAAACAAACCTGATACGTGGCTGGCACAAGACCGTGTTGATTACGGAAAGCTTGATAAGCTGACTCCACTTTTGCCAACGTTCGACGGCTAATCAGCCCTGTTGAACGTTCACTGACATGGGTCGCACCGATCCCTTTTAGATCGCGCATCAGTGCAAAGGCCGTCTCATACCAAACCCTCATGGTTACCCAGTCTAAGCGATGTTGCATACATTCAGCTTGCGCTAACGCAAGCTTTACCTGATTGCAGGTAATGAATGAATTGATATGACGATGCTGATCAACGCTGTGCCAAGCCTGTTCTAATTCAAATAGCGATCCTTCAAGCAAGGTAGAAATGAATGCTTGGCCACCCGGTTTCAGTACGCGGCGAATTTCTTGTAGCGGTAAGGATAAATCGTCACACCACTGCAAGGCTAAGCTGGAAAACACCATATCAAAGCGAGCGGAGATAAAAGGCAACTGCTCAGCATCAGCCAACTGATAATCCATGCCGCGATCACCACAGCGTTGATGCGCTTGCTCAAGCATGACAGACGAGAGATCGGCACACATTACATCAGCACCACGCTCACGCAATAGAGCAGAAAAATAACCGGTCCCACAACCGAGATCGAGCACTTGTAGCCCATCTAACCGAGTCGGCATTTTGTCCAGTAAACGCCACCCCACTTGGCGTTGAAAGGCAGCGTGTTGATCATAATGCGCCGCTGCTTTACCAAACGCGTGGGCAATCGCTGTTTTGTCTTTCAATACCGCGCTCAATTGAGCTGCAACACATGATTCTGCCACAATAGTCATGCTCTAAACTCCATCACAGCCGCTAATTGCTCTGCCAGATGTTGTACTTGTCGCTTAGTGTGGGCGGCGGTCAAGGTAATGCGTAACCGCGCGCTACCCTTAGCAACCGTTGGCGGACGGATCGCACTGACCCAAACGCCCTGCTGTTTAAGCTGATCAGCGACCCTCATCGCATGCTCACTACGGCCTAATAACCAAGGTTTGATCGGGGTTTGAGTGGCGATAAAACCAGGAAGATCTCGACACTGTTCATCAAAGTACGCCATCAGCTCAGCCAGCTTTTCTCTGCGCCAAGCTTGGCTTTGGATCATACGTGCCGCTTGAGTTAAGGCGTACGCCTGCGCGGGAGGCATTGCGGTGGAATAGACGTGATGGCGCGCAAATTGGGTCAGATAATCGCCCACTTGCGCATCACACAACACTGCAGCGCCAGCCAAGCCAAACGCTTTGCCAAAGGTGACCACCAAAATATTCGGTTGAATGCCGGCGGCTTGGCAACTTCCCGCACCATGCTTACCAAGCACACCAATCCCATGCGCGTCATCGACCATCAACCAAGCGCGCGGTTTCACTAGCGCTGCGATTTGTGCCAAAGGTGCGCAGTCGCCATCCATGCTAAACACCCCTTCAGTGACCACTAAGGTATTGGTTGCTTGACGCAGTAATTGATTGAGATGATCAATATTATTGTGCTTAAAGCGTTGCAGCGTGGCAGGGCTTAATCGGCCCGCTTCGATCAATGAAGCATGATTGAGTTTATCTTGCAGCAGCACATCGCCTTTTTCGAGCAACGTAAACAGCACAGCTTGATTCGCACTAAATCCTGAGCTGAATAAAATCGCGCGCGGATAGCCCAGCCAATCACACAGCTCGCGCTCCAACTCTGCATGCGTGGTACTAAAACCCGTGACCATCGGTGATGCGCCACTGCCGGCACCAAAACGGCTCAAACCGGTTTGCCAAGCTTGGATCAGTTCAGCATCATTGGCCAAACCAAGATAATCGTTACTGGAAAAATTTGAGTAGCGACGATCAAACAGAGCCAACTCACCCGCGCTACTTCGGTCTAGCTGTTGCAGTTGGCGAGTCAGCCCACCCTGCTCACGTTCGGTGAGCGCTTGTATAATGCGGGATTTAAAGTGCGGCATCATAGAATAAATCATTGGCGGTTGGGCGTGCAGCTACGCGTTCAACCACTCGATCCAGCAGTTCATTTTCGGTGATTTGATCAGGCTTTTGCGCAACTTGTTCACGGTTAATTCCTAGCTTTTTAAACAGCAACATATCGCTGTCTTCGGCTGGATTGGGGGTGGTCAGTAGCTTGCAACCATAGAAAATCGAATTGGCGCCCGCCATAAAACACAACGCTTGCATCTGCTCATTCATCTGCTCACGCCCCGCTGACAGGCGGACCGCAGATTTCGGCATCATGATCCGCGCCAGCGCAATCAAACGTATAAAATCAAACGGCTCGACATCATCCACTTGCTCTAGTGGCGTGCCCTTCACTTTAACCAGCATATTGATCGGCACACTTTCAGGCTGTGTCGGTAAATTCGCCAGCTCAACCAATAATCCAGCGCGGTCATTGACGCTTTCCCCCATGCCGATAATCCCACCCGAGCAGATCTTCATCCCAGCATCACGCACATGTGACAAAGTATCCAAGCGATCTTGGTAGGTTCGTGTGGTGATGATGTTGCCATAGAATTCAGGTGAGGTATCGAGGTTATGGTTGTAGTAGTCCAGCCCCGCTTGCGCCAATTGCTGCGCTTGATCTGGCGTCAACATACCCAGCGTCATGCAGGTTTCTAGCCCCATATCCTTGACGCCGCGGATCATCTCTTTAAGCTGCGGCATATCACGCTCTTTCGGATTCTTCCACGCCGCGCCCATACAAAAACGGGTCGAGCCTGAATTTTTAGCTTTTTGCGCCGCATCCAACACACGCTCGACTTCCATCAAACGCTCTTTATCTACATCCGTACGATAGTGAGCACTTTGTGGGCAATATTTGCAATCTTCTGGGCAGGCGCCAGTTTTGATCGACAGCAGCGTGCTGACCTGCACATGGTTGTGCGGATGATGAAGACGATGCACCTGCTGCGCTTCAAACAGCAGATCCATAAAAGGTTGATCCAGTAACGCGTTAACCTCAGCAACCGTCCAGTTGTGACGAACTTCCACGTGTAATCCTTATTGGAGTTATTGGTTTTATGCTTGGCTAGTCTACTGACAGGCGTTAGACTGTCAACAACAAGAAAATCACAACGTTTACATATGATTATTAATTAATCTTTTATTAATTTTGGAATGATGATGGATTTAGCCTTCGACCGTTGCCACATCTGGCATCCCTACACTTCGACCCTGACACCTCTGACCTGTTATCCAGTAAGCCGAGCCGATGGCGTAATGATCACGCTTGAGGATGGGCGCAGCTTAGTCGACGGCATGTCCTCTTGGTGGGCAGCGATCCACGGTTACAATCACCCAAAGCTCAATCAAGCGGCGCATCAGCAAATCGAGCAGATGTCGCACATCATGTTTGGTGGGTTAACTCATCAACCAGCGATTGAGCTTTGCCAAAAGCTGCTCAAGATCGCGCCGCAAAATTTGCAGCAAGTGTTTCTCGCCGATTCAGGTTCGGTAGCGGTGGAAGTGAGCCTAAAAATGGCGCTACAGTATTGGCACAGTAAAGGTCAGCCGAGAGCAAAGTTTCTCACCCTACGCCACGGCTACCACGGCGATACTTTTGCAGCAATGTCAGTGACCGATCCAGCTAACTCGATGCACAACCTGTACAAAGGGTTTCTACCCGAGCATATTTTCGCTAACTCACCAGAGGGCGGATTTTTTGATGCGTGGGATGAGCGTGATATTGCCGATTTTCGTGCCAAACTTACTGAACATCACCACCAGATTGCGGCCGTAATCATTGAACCTATCGTGCAAGGGGCTGGTGGTATGCGTATCTATCACCCCGAGTTTTTACGCCAAGTTAGAGCTTTGTGTGACGAATTTGGTGTACTGCTGATTTTGGATGAGATTGCGACCGGCTTTGGCCGCACAGGCAAACTCTTTGCTTGTGAACATGCGGGAATTCAACCGGATATTCTCTGTGTGGGCAAAGCGCTGACTGGCGGATACATGACGCTATCCGCTACCCTCACTACCCAACAAGTGGCCGATACCGTTTGTGCGGGGGAAGCAGGCTGCTTTATGCATGGTCCAACTTTTATGGGCAATCCTCTGGCTTGCGCGGTGGCAAGCGCGAGTTTATCGCTGATTGAGCAAGGCGATTGGCAACAGCAAGTCGCGAATATTGAAGCATTTTTTGCCGAACATCTACCTAAATTCAATAATTTTCCACTGGTGAAACAGACTCGTTGGCTAGGCGCGATTGGTGTGGTGGAGACACATTTTCCGGTCAATATGGAAGTGATTCAGGCTCTCTTTGTCGAGCATGGCGTTTGGATCCGCCCCTTTGGTCGGTTGATTTATCTGATGCCACCCTATATTAGTCAACCTGAACATCTGCAAAAGCTGGTGGATGCAATGGCAGCCGCGTTAAGCCAACCAAACTGCTTTAAGCAATAGACAATATGCTGCGCAACAAACGACAAGTATAAAAAAGCCGACATCATCACGTCGGCTTTTTTCGTTCTTATTTCTTTGAGCGCTGATTTCCCTTTAGAGGAAAACGGGATTAACCGATATGGGTTAAACCGCCCATGTACTTTTGCAGTACCGCAGGAATCGCAATGCGACCATCGGCTTGTTGGTAGTTTTCCAAAATCGCGACCATGGTACGACCTACTGCCAGACCAGAGCCGTTCAGCGTGTGCACCAGCTCAGGCTTCTTCTCGCCTTTGCGACGGAAACGCGCTTGCATGCGACGCGCTTGGAAATCCCACATATTGGAACAAGAAGAGATTTCACGGTAGGTTTCTTGCGCTGGAACCCAAACTTCCAAATCGTAGGTTTTGCACGAGCCAAAGCCCATGTCACCGGTACATAGGATCACTTTACGGTAAGGCAGCTCCAGCAGTTGCAGCACTTTTTCTGCATGGCCAGTCAGCTCTTCCAATGCCGCCATAGAATCTTCAGGGCGAGTGATTTGTACCAGTTCCACTTTGTCAAACTGGTGCATACGGATCAAACCCCGCGTATCACGTCCGTAAGAGCCTGCTTCAGAGCGGAAACATGGGGTATGCGCGGTCATTTTCAAAGGCAGTTGCGCTTCATCCAAAATCGTATCACGCACCAAGTTAGTCACTGGCACTTCTGCGGTTGGGATCAGCGATAGACGGCGTGGATCTTCATCACTGGCTTTCTCGGTCAGAGGCTCAGTGTGGAACAGATCTTGGCCGAATTTCGGTAATTGACCGGTACCGAACAAGGTTTCTGCGTTGACTAAATAAGGCACATACAGCTCAGTGTAGCCGTGTTGATCGGTGTGCAGATCCAACATAAATTGCGCGATCGCACGGTGCAGACGAGCAAATTGGCCTTTCATTACCACAAAACGTGCGCCGGTGATCTTGGTTGCGCTCGCAAAATCCAGACCGTCACCCATTTCACCCAAATCCACATGATCTTTGACTTTAAAATCATAAGTTTTTGGCGTGCCCCAACGAGAAACTTCCACGTTTTCGCTGTCATCTTTACCGTTAGGTACCGCATCATCTGGAAGGTTAGGTACGATTTGAGTGATCGCATCTAACTGCGCCATCACCGCATCCAGTTCCCCTTTTTTTGCATCCAGATCATCACCCAAAGTGCCGATTTGTTGCTTAACGGCGTCTGCGCCCGCTTTATCGCCAGACGCCATCAGTTGACCAATTTGCTTGGAGATCGAGTTACGCGTGGATTGTAAATTCTCAACTTCTACTTGAATGGACTTACGTTGTTCTTCAAGAGTACGGATCGTCTCCACGTCGAGTTTAAAACCGCGACGGGCCAATTTTGCAGCTGTTTCGTCCAGCTCAGTACGAAGTAATTTAGAATCCAGCATTGCTAATCCTATGCTTTAAGAGTTGCGAGAAAGCGCGTGTGCTTCCTTTTTAGCCAAAGCCACGCGTATTGAAATTTACCCTGCCAAAGATAACCAAAAGGCACTACTTTTCATAGCGCTTTTGTGGGCTTTTTGCGTCCAAATCCGCCAGATACGCTAACTTTTCAGCAATCTTAGTTTCTAGCCCACGTTGCGTCGGTTGATAGTAGCGAGTTGTACTGATTTCGGGTGGCAAATAGCACTCACCTGCGGCATAAGCACCCGGCTCATCATGGGCGTAACGGTATTCCTCGCCATAACCGAGATCTTTCATCAATCGCGTTGGGGCATTACGCAGATGCGGCGGTACTTCAAACTCAGGCAGATTATGCGCATCCGACAGCGCTTGTTTCCACGCAGTGTACACCGCATTGCTTTTCGGTGCGCACGCCAAATAGACAATCGCTTGAGCAATCGCGCGCTCGCCTTCTGCTGGACCTACGCGAGTAAAGCAATCCCACGCTGCGAGTGCCACTTGCATGCCCCGTGGGTCGGCATTACCAACATCTTCAGAGGCAATCGCGAGCAGACGGCGCGCGATATACAAAGGGTCACAGCCTGCGGAAATCATCCGAGCCGCCCAATACAGCGCCGCATCGGGATTTGAGCCACGAATCGATTTGTGCACAGCGGAAATCAGGTCGTACCAAATATCGCCTTTGTTATCAAAGCGCGAGACTTTTTCACCCGCCACTTCCGCCAGCAACGCCAGATCAATCTGTTTACGACCTTGCTCATCTTCATGTGCCATGTCATACAGCAGCTCAAGATAGTTGAGCGCCATCCGCGCATCACCATTGACCAATTCCGCTAAGCGATCCAGCACATTATCGACAAACACCGCTGAGAGTTGGCCAAGGCCACGTTCACGATCGGCAATCGCCTGCTGTACCGCTTGCAGAATTTCTGACTGGTTGAGCGAAGTGAGTTTATACACCCGCGCACGGGACAGCAGCGCGTTATTCAACTCAAACGAAGGATTTTCGGTGGTTGCACCAATAAAAGTCACCGTACCATCTTCGATGTGCGGTAAAAACGCATCTTGCTGCGATTTATTAAAGCGATGCACTTCGTCGACAAACAAAATGGTGCGCCGCCCACTGAGTTTATTTTCTCGGGCTTTTTCGATCGCGGCACGGATCTCTTTGACTCCGGACGTCACCGCCGATACGCGTTCCACTTCGGCATTGGCGTAGTTGGCTGCCACTTCGGCTAAAGTGGTTTTTCCTGTGCCCGGAGGTCCCCAAAGAATCATCGAGTGAATATGCCCCGCCTCTAATGCACGGCGCAGCGGTTTTCCCGGTCCCAAGATGTGTTGCTGACCAATATACTGCTCCACGGTTTGTGGACGCATACGGGCAGCTAACGGACGAAAATCTTCATCGCCGGAAAAATCTAAACTGTAATTACTCACTCGACTTAGTTCCTTGTTACTTGCTTAGTCACGCTGATCGTCAACTTCCACGCCTTTAGGCACTTTGTAGTTAAATAAGCTGGCGTTAGGCTTTTGCTGCTTCACCTTACTAAAGGTAAATTCGCTCTGCTGACCATCTTGCTCGATCACTTTAAAGCCTTGCACAACCCCTTTATCACTGATGGTGATTTGGAAGCGACCTTGGTTTGAATCCAGCGCGGTAGGCGTCAGGGTAAATACATCGCCCTTTTCTTCCACATGGTACGCATCCCAATCGCTGGCTTTGCTACGAGTCAGTAGCACAAAAGGCGTCTGCTCTAAAGCTTCTTCGGCGCGATACAAGGTGACCTGCTCCACGAAAGGATCGAAATGCCATAAGGTTGTGCCGTCAGAGACCAGTAAGTTTTCATCCGGCGTTTCGGTTTCCCAACGAAATAGGCTTGGACGAGCAATATCGACCTTGCCATTTCCGGTTAAGATCACTTTGCCCTCTGGGCTTAAGACTTGCTGATTAAAGGTCGCGCTAAAGCCGTCACTGATCGCTAAACGCTCACTTAAATTTTCTTTAGGGGCGGCAAGCGCCGAAAAACTACAAAATAATAAGGCTAACCATTTGTTCATGCTGACTCTACTCCAAGCGATATTGCCATCAGAATAATAACACAGCAAAAGAGTAAGCTTTTGCTGTCACTTACATGTCAATCATGGGTAAGAAACGATTGCCCACAACACTGTTTGAATTTTTTACCGCTGGCACAAGGGCAAGCGTCATTGCGGCCAATGCCTTTAAACGGATTGACACTTTGCGCTTTCGCACCAAGCATGGCTTCATCAGCCGCGAGGGCTACTTCATGCACCATCAAATTCAGTTGCTCGATCAAATCGGCCAAACTTGGCACTTGCTCGTAGCCGGCCGCCCGCATTTGTGCTTGGGTCTGCTCTTCATCCATCGCCAGCATTAAGCTGGTCAGCAGTGCTTGCAGCATGCGGATCGAGCCATCTGCAAACGCGCCTTGCTGCCACATCTCTTCCACCGCGGGCCATAGTTGCATAAAGCCTTGAGCAAAATCGGCTAAACCTTGCTCACGGGATGGTGCATGCTTAGCCAATAGCGCCAATAAATCATACTCGTTGGCTTTAAGCTGCTGGTATTGCAGATGAATCTGCTCGGTCACCGGCGATAATAACGCCTGATGCTGCTCAACAAACAGCTCTGATAGCCATTGCTCTGGATCGAGCGGACGAGTGGCAAAATTCGCCGCCAGCACCACGCCTTCAACAAAGAGTGCCGATTGAGGACACTCCAGCGCGCTAAGATCGATCAGGGAATAATTCATGAAAAATGCTTAATACAAGGAAAGTTGCCGCGCATTATAACTCAAAGCCTGCGAAGTGGCAGCTAGCAAGGCGTGGGATGGCAATTCGAATCGATGAGTGACATTTGTCAATGCTACTACTACAATCTCGCTCCCTTTGTTCAGCGCAAGCCGGTATTGATCACTATGCGAGTTATTTTAGGCCCAATGGAAGGCGTGTTAGACCATTTAATGCGTGACATGCTGACCCAAATTAATGACTACGACTTCTGTGTTACCGAATTTGTGCGCGTAGTCAATTTACGGCTGCCAGATCATGTGTTTTATCGTCTCTGCCCTGAGCTGCAATATGGTTCGAAAACGCCAGCGGGAGTACCGGTTAAAGTGCAACTGCTAGGGCAAGATCCACACTGGATGGCAGAAAATGCCATTCGCGCTGCCGAGCTCGGGGCCGATGGGATTGATCTCAATTTTGGTTGTCCAGCCAAAATGGTCAACCAAAGCAAAGGCGGTGCCGCGTTATTGCAGCATCCAGAGCTAATTTATCAAGTGGTCAAAGCGTGCCGTGACGCGGTACCTGGGCACATTCCGGTTTCGGCAAAAATTCGCTTGGGCTGGCAAGATCCGGAAGATTGCTTTGAAATTGTCGATGCCATCGCGCAAGCCAAAGCCGATGAACTGACCGTGCATGCACGCACCAAAGCCGATGGTTACAAGGCCAATGAAATCAAATGGCATTACATTGATCAAATTCGTCAACACTGCACCATTCCTTTAATTGCTAATGGTGAAGTGTGGAATTACGCAGATGGCCAAGCTTGTATCCAAACCACCGGTGTCGATTCACTCATGGTGTGCCGCGGCGCGCTCAACGTGCCGAATTTAGGCAATGTGGTCAAACACAATCACGCCGCCATGCCTTGGAATGAAGTGGTGGATTTGTTGCTGCGCTACACGCAATTTGAAGTGCGTGGTGACAAAGGCAAATACTATCCTAACCGAATCAAACAGTGGTTTGCTTACCTACGCCACGCTTACCCTCAGGCCAATGAGCTATTTGGTGAGTTACGCGCCTTGACTCAAGTTGAGCGGATCATTGATCAGTTACAGCGTTATCGGGATCAACTCCAGTCATCCTCAACCGAGCAATAGGCTGTCGTCGGCCAGCTCTTCGCCACGGACTTTGCTAAACATTTCAAGCAGTTCAGTAACGCCCATCTTGGCGCGTTGCTGACCGCTGACATCTAACACAATTTGGCCTTGGTGTAACATCACGGTGCGATCGCCACAGGCTAGCGCATCTTTCATCGAGTGAGTCACCATCATCACCGTCAAATTGAATTCGCTGACGATTTTTTTGGTGAGATCAATAATAAAAGCCGCCATACGTGGATCGAGCGCCGCGGTGTGTTCGTCAAGCAGCAGTAGTTTACTGTCGGCTAAGGTGGCCATCACCAAACTCACCGCTTGGCGCTGCCCACCAGAGAGTAAACCAATATTATCGGCTAAACGATCTTCTAACCCTAGACCAAGAATGCTGATCCGCTCTTGGAATAATTTACGCCGCTGACTCGATAGCGCCAAACTCCAGCCACGCTTTTTCCCACGCATATAAGCGAGCGCCATATTTTCTTCGATGGTCAGCGCCGCACAAGTTCCGGCTAATGGATCTTGAAATACCCGTGCACAGAGATTAGCACGCTGCGCCACACTCTGTTTCGTCACGTCCATCTCATCAATCACCACTCGCCCAGCGATGATCGGTGTTTCACCAGTGACAGCGCCAAGCAAAGTCGATTTCCCCGCGCCATTGGAGCCGATCACTGTTAAAAATTGCCGCTCTGGTACTGCTAAGCCGACACCGCGTAACGCGCGATTCTCCAAAATCGTCCCCGGATTAAAGGTAACTTGAATATCTTGTAAACGAATCATAGCTTTTCTCCGGATGCGTTAGTCGGCTGATCAGAGGACGAATGCAGCGTGGTATTGCGTTTTTTCGCCTGCCAATTTCGCTTCACTTTCGGCATGATCAGCGCTAATGCTACTAATACGGCAGTCACTAAGTTAAGATCTGACGCCTGCAAACCAAACATGCCAGAGCTAAGCGCAAACGCCACCGCTAAACGGTACAGCACCGAGCCAACGATCACCGCCACGACGGCTACCCATATTTTGCGGCCAGGGATCAAGGTTTGGCCTAAAATCACCGCGGCCAGCCCCACCACTATGGTCCCCACTCCAGAAGTGACATCGGCAAAACTGTTGGTTTGCGCAAATAAAGCCCCAGCAAAACCGACAAAACCGTTAGAAATCGCCAAACAGAAATAGGTGTAAAAAGCTGTGTTTGCCCCTTGGGCAGCGACCATACGCGCGTTAACGCCGGTGGCACGCAAACCCAAACCAAAATCACTATTGAGTAGCCTAACTACCAGCAACGCTGAAACGAGCACCAATACCCCGACCACCAATGGACGGATCAGTACCGCATCTCCCAATGCCTCAAATGGCGTCAAAATCGTCTCTTCGCCAAGCAAAGCAAGATTGGGACGCCCCATAATGCGGATATTGATTGAAAATGCCGCGATCATGGTCAGAATCGAGGCCAATAGATGCAAAATGCCGCAACGCACGGTCAAAAATGCGGTGACCCATCCGGTTGCTGCGCCAGCCACAATCGCTAACGCTGTAGCTAGCCAAGGATTCACCCCTGAAATAATCGCGGTTGCAGCCACCGCCGCACCCATAGGAAAACTGCCATCGACACTCAAATCAGGAAAGTCGAGCACCCGAAAAGTAAGATAAACACCCAGAGCCACTAAGCCATATAATAAGCCGAGCTCCAGCGCGCCAAAAAAGGCAAAAGCAGACATAACCACTCCTTTCTGCTTATTGAAATTGGAAAGCGCCAACGTGTTGAATAAACGCTGACCACTCAGTGCAGGGCAAGCCGCAACACCCAGTGGTTGAAACATCGCTTAGTTATTTGATGCTGGTCGCACGAGTCAGTACAGCTTCAGGAATGGTGATCCCAAGCTGGGCTGCCGCGGTTTGGTTGATCACCAGATCGGAGCCTTTGGCAACTTGTACATCAAGCGTTCCAGGCGCTTTGCCGGCCAGAATCGCAACCACATAGTCGGCGGTTTGCACGCCAATCTGGTAGTAGTCAAATCCTAAACTGGCAATCGCACCACGCTCTACATAAGAGGTTGCCGCGCCAAACACCGGGGTGTTGGCTTGATTCGCAGCCACGATCATGCCCTCAATCGCACTGGCCACCGTGTTGTCAATCAGCGCATAAATTACATCGGATTTTGCGGCAATCGCTTGAGTGGCGGATTGCACATCGGCGGTTTTCAGCGCGGTCGCTTCCACCAACTGTAAACCGTGCTTAGCGGTCGAAAGTTTCAGTAATTCGATAAGACTCACCGCATTGGCTTCGCCGGGGTTATACACCACGCCGATCGATTGCACATTGGGCAGGATCTCTTTAATCAATTCAATGTGCTGTTCAACGGGGGAAAGATCCGACAAGCCGGTCACATTTTTACCCGGTTGCGTCAGTTGCGAAACCAACTTAGCCCCGACAGGATCGGTTACCGCAGTAAAGACAATCGGAATCGTTTTGGTTGCGGAAGCCAGAGCTTGCGCGGTTGGAGTGGCAATCCCGACTAATACATCCGGTTTTTCACCGACCAATTGACGGGCAATTTGTACCGCAATGGCAGGGTTGCCTTGCGCGGTTTTGTAATCAAACTCTAGATTTTTGCCCTCTTCATAGCCTTTGGCTTTCAATCCATCGAGTAGCCCTTGGCGAGTTGCATCCAATGCGGGATGTTCCACAATTTGTGATACCGCAACTTTGGCTGTTTTGGCCATGATACTTTGGGAAGACAGTAGTGCAGCTCCGGCTAGAACAGCTGTAGCAATAATTTTACCTGCTTTCATCTTAACTCCTTGATATAAAGCTTAGTTTTTATGATGTTGTGAATGTTGTTGTTTTAATTATCCTTATTGGACACTTAAGGCGTCGCTGACAACATTATTACCCGTAACTTTAGGCAAAGGGAAGTGGGATTTAACAGTTAGACAACAGAAAAAGCTCAGAATTTAGTCAATGTCGAAAATGGAAGTGAAGTTAACTATCTCTCTTCCCAAACGACGTGGAGCGACAGAGGATGGTAGGTCAATTCAATCCCATCAGTCTAGATAGACTCTATGATTAAGATGACCCGGTAAAAGATGATCCCGATAACAGATAACCATAGGGAAGTAAGAGCAACTCTGCTAGAATGCGCCCCCTCTATAGGGTTCAACAAGTGCATGTGCCAAATCTTGATTTACCGACCCTATCTACCGTTTATCCTTAGGAGCCGATAATGATGACCGATCAAGAAAGAATCGAACTACAAAAAAACAACCCATTACACGGCCTTAAGTTAGAAACCTTACTGCAAGAGCTGGTGGATTTTTATGGCTGGGATATTTTAGATACAGCAATGCGCTTTAACTGCTTTCATACCAAGCCTTCGATTGCCAGCAGTGTCAAATATTTAAACAAGACCGAGTGGGCACGAGAAAAACTAGAAAATTTTTATCTCTATCGCTTTAAACGCATGCCTCGCGCTTCCAGTGAAGAGTTTAATCTCCCGCCACGCGCACGAACTTTCCCTCATGGCCTACAGCCTAAAGAACCAATGCAATTAACGGTAGACTCAATTTTGAAATCTCAGGCGAAAGCGGCCTCTGCTCATAAAGAAAGAACGTCTCGCAGTCGCCACACTCAGCGCTAACTTATCTTGACCTAATGGGATAGATTGCCTTGGCACACTGCAAGTTTCTGTGACCAACGATTCGATATGCTATTCGATATTCGTTGGTCACACTGATGGGACAAACAGCCTACACAGCCGCCTTAAAACCAACGAGTTAACGCGGTATCATCCAATTGGCGAAATGCACGATTTAATACCTGTGCCAGCTCTTTATAACGTGGTTTACTTTTGATCGGTTCCAATGCAAAACCGGTTTCCACAATCTTCATATACAGTTCGCGATACCAACTCGCCAACGCAGGGGGTAACAAAGTATTGGCGCGATGACCCAACCACCAAATTCCCTGTAGTGGCAAGCTTATCGCAAACAAAGCAACCACAATCGCTTGCGGCATCGCTTGCGCATTGGTAAACACCATTTGAGTCAGTATGCTAATCGCCGCCACCGCAGGCATCACTTTAATCGCAAAACGAGTCGCTTTAATCACACGCAGTTCAGGAAACAAAGGATTTAACTCTTTGCGCATCGGCCAACTATCCATGTACTTTTGGCCATCTTTTAGGCTATGCACTATGCCGACTCTATTATTACTCATCTCGACTTCCTCGCTGCTCTTGGCTCAAACTACTAAAATTTAGTTGAATGATTCAACAAAAGACGCAAAAACTTGACAAAAGCTAATATTGATTCAAATTTTTTTTGTTATCTTGGTTTATTATCGCTATGCTTTGCGAACTCTCAATCTCATTGTTGCCGTTAATTACCATTTAGGCAATATTGGGACGATTTCTGCACGGATTGCATCGACGCTTTATACTGACTTTGTCACGTCGCCACGATATGGAAATTGACGTTTTATTGACCTAGATTAGCGCGTGTTCACTGATGCGTCGTCTAATCTTGGTACTGATTTTATCCTAACCGATTATTACAGGTAGTCACTCATGTCTAAGCTGGTTTTAGTTTTAAACTGCGGTAGTTCTTCACTTAAGTTCGCGGTTGTTGACGCGCAAAGTGGTGAGCAACATCTTTCAGGTCTTGCTGAATGTTTACACCTTCCTGAAGCTCGTATCAAGTGGAAATTGGATGGCAAGCACGAAGCTCAACTGGGCGAAGGCGCAGCACACGATGAAGCACTGTCTTTCATCGTTGAAACTATTCTTGCTTCTAAGCCAGAACTGGCGGCTCAACTGAAAGCCGTTGGTCACCGTGTGGTACACGGTGGTGAGCAGTTCACTCAATCTGCACTGATTGATGATGCAGTACTGAAAGGCATCGAAGATTGTGCAACTCTGGCTCCACTGCATAACCCAGCACACATCATTGGTATCAAAGCGGCACAAAAAGCGTTCCCTGCACTACAAAACGTTGCAGTATTCGATACCGCGTTCCACCAAACTATGCCTGAAGAAGCATACCTGTACGCTCTGCCATACAAACTATACCAAGAGCACGCTATCCGCCGTTACGGCATGCACGGTACTTCTCACCTGTTCATCGCACGTGAAGCAGCTGAGCGTCTAGGTAAACCAGCTAATGAGCTGAACATCATCAACTGCCACTTAGGCAACGGTGCTTCAGTTTGTGCGATCAAAAACGGTCAATCAGTTGACACTTCTATGGGTCTGACTCCTCTGGAAGGTCTGGTGATGGGTACTCGTTGTGGCGATATCGATCCTGCGATCATTTTCCACCTACACGATGCACTGGGTTACTCTGTTGAACAAATCAACACTATGCTGACCAAAGAATCGGGTCTGCAAGGTCTAACTGAAGTGACTTCTGACTGCCGTTTCGTTGAAGACAACTACGGTCAAAAAGAAGAAGCAACCCGTGCGATGGATGTGTTCTGTCACCGTCTAGCCAAATACGTTGCAAGCTACACCGCTTGCCTAGATGGTCGTCTGGATGCGATCACCTTCACTGGTGGTATCGGTGAAAACTCTGCGCCTATCCGTGAAATGGTACTAAACCGTCTCGCGATCTTCGGCATTACCGTAGACAGCGCCGCTAACCTCAAAGCCCGTTTCGGTGGCGAAGGTGTGATCACGACTGCTGACAGCCGTATCCCAGCGATGGTTATCGCCACTAACGAAGAGTTAGTGATTGCAGAAGATACTGCACGTCTGACTAACATCTAATTCGACTTACACTGGCTAACTTACGTTAGCCAGTGTCATTTAGGGGCTCAGCGTAACCTGCGTTTGAGCTTGGTCTCTTTCAATCTAAACAGCTTAGATTGCTATACCTAAACAACTTAGCGTGACCGCTAGGCGGCAACAGTAAGTTGCAAAGGTATATCAATAGTGTGAGGTACTTTGCCAATGTCCCGTACTATTATGCTTGTCCCAATTAGCGCTGGCGTCGGTCTGACTAGCGTGAGCATGGGTCTCCTGCGCGCCATGGAGCGTAAAGGGGTTAGCGTTTCTTTCTATAAACCGATTGCACAGCCACGCACTGGCGGTGATCAACCGGATCTCACTTCGACGATCATGAGCCATAACAGTGACATCCAGATCGGTGAACCGATGAGTATGTCTGCTGCAGAAGCGCTGATCGGTAGCGAAAAGATGGACGTGCTGCTGGAAACCGTGGTTGAGCGTTATAACCAGATCAATAAAGGTGCAGAAGTCACTCTGATCGAAGGTCTGGTTCCGACTCGCAAACACCCTTTTGCAAACCAAGTGAACGCAGAAATTGCCAACACTCTTGGTGCTGAAATTGTGTTCGTTGCCACCCCAGGCACAAACAATCCAACCCAGTTGAAAGAGCGCATTGAAGTTGCGTGTTCTAACTTTGGTGGTACCAAAAACAAGAGCATTTCTGGCGTTATCATCAATAAACTCAATGCTCCGGTTGATGAAGCAGGCCGTACTCGCCCTGACTTATCCGAAATCTTTGATGATGCGGACAGCGCTAAGCAAGCCAACCTTGAAGTGATGCAAATCTTCAACACCAGCCCAATCCGCGTACTGGGTTGTGTGCCATGGAGTATCGATTTGATCGCAACTCGCGCAATTGATATGGCCAAACACCTCAAAGGCGAAGTGATCAACCAAGGCGACATCAATACTCGTCGTATCAAAAGCATCACTTTCTGTGCCCGCTCTATCCCACACATGATTGAGCATTTCAAACCTGGCTCATTGCTAGTGACTTCAGCCGATCGCCCAGATGTGATTGTTGCCGCAGCATTAGCGGCCATGAATGGTGTGGAAATTGGCGCCGTCTTGCTGACCGGCGGTTACGATATTCCAAATGAGATTGTTAAACTGTGTAAACCAGCTTTTGAAACTGGCCTGCCTATTTTCAAAGCGCAAGGTAACACATGGCAAACTTCGCTCAATCTGCAAAGCTTCAGCCTTGAAGTACCAGCGGATGACAAAGAGCGTATCGAATTTATCAGCGAGCACGTGGCAAGCCACATTGATGGTCCATGGGTTGACTCGCTGACTGAAGGCGCACAAGCATCTCGTCGCCTAAGCCCACCAGCCTTCCGTTATCAGTTAACCGAACTTGCGCGCCACGCCAACAAACGTATTGTTCTGCCTGAAGGTGATGAGCCACGTACCGTAAAAGCGGCGGCCATCTGTGCTGAGCGTGGTATTGCCCAATGTGTGCTGCTAGGTAACCCTGCGGAAATCAAACGTGTTGCTGCGCAACAAGGTGTTGAGCTGGGTGCAGGTATCGAGATTATCGATCCTGCGGTAGCCCGTGAGCAGTATATCGCTCGTCTGGTTGAGCTGCGTAAGAGCAAAGGCATGACCGAAGTGGTTGCACGTGAGCAACTGGAAGATACTGTGGTACTCGGCACTATGATGCTAGAGGGTAACCAAGTCGATGGTCTGGTTTCTGGTGCAGTACACACTACCGCCAACACCATTCGTCCACCTCTACAAATCATTAAGACTGCGCCAAACGCGTCTCTGGTTTCATCGATCTTCTTTATGCTACTGCCAGATCAAGTACTGGTGTACGGTGACTGTGCGATCAACCCAGATCCTAACGCTGAGCAACTGGCTGAGATTGCGATTCAATCTGCCGATTCTGCTGCCGCTTTCGGTATTGATCCTCGCGTAGCGATGATCTCTTACTCGACCGGAACTTCAGGTCAAGGCGCGGATGTGGATAAAGTTCGTGAAGCGACCCGCATCGCCAAAGAGAAGCGTCCTGATCTGGTGATTGATGGTCCTTTGCAGTATGACGCTGCAATTATGGAAAATGTTGCCGCCTCTAAAGCACCTAACTCGCCAGTCGCGGGTAAAGCAACCGTATTTGTCTTCCCAGATCTGAACACCGGTAACACCACTTACAAAGCGGTACAACGTTCAGCGGATCTGGTATCAATCGGTCCGATGCTGCAAGGTATGCGCAAGCCAGTCAATGACCTGTCGCGTGGCGCATTGGTTGACGATATCGTCTACACCATCGCCCTGACCGCGATCCAAGCCGGTCAAGAGCAGAAATAAATCGGTACGATTCAGCCCTTAATCTGCCAAGCCCCTGAGATTTCAGGGGCTTTTTTTATCTTGTTTGCATAAAAAAAGCGCGATCGGAATTTAAGATCGCGCTTTAGTCTGTCACAGACTGAATTTATGCCTCAGCGTATAAACAAGCCACCGAATGTCTATCCGAACCTTTAATCATAGGTTTAGTTTGTGCACATTCGACCGTCGCTTGAGGACAGCGGGTACGAAATACACAACCTGAAGGTGGATTGATTGGCGAAGGTAAATCCCCTTCCAACATCTGGATGGTTTTATTGCGCTCAAGGTTAGGATCGGGAATCGGTACCGCAGACATCAACGCTTTAGTATAAGGATGCAGAGGGTTGGTAAACAGAGCTTTGGTGACACCAAGCTCGACTGCATTACCTAAATACATCACTAATACGCGATCGGAAATGTGCTTTACCACTGACAGATCATGAGCAATAAATACCAAGCTCAACCCAAGTTCTTTTTGCAAATCTTTCAGTAAGTTAACCACCTGAGCTTGAATCGAGACATCCAATGCGGATACGGGCTCATCACAGATAATCATCTTCGGCTTGAGGATCAATGCCCGCGCAATACCAATCCGCTGACATTGACCACCAGAGAACTCATGCGGATAGCGGTTGATCACATTCGGTAACAGACCGACTTTGGCCATCATCTCTTTGACGCGATCTTTGACCTCTAGCTTGCTCAGCTCAGGATAGAAGGTTTGCAGCGGCTCCGCGATAATATCGCCTACCGTCATGCGTGGGTTGAGCGAAGCTAAAGGATCTTGAAAAATCATCTGGATTTGCTTGCGCGTGGCGCGACGTTTGACTTCCTGCATGCGGGTTAAATCTTGCCCTAGCCACACCACTTCACCGTGAGTCGCTTGCACTAAGCCGATAATGGCTCGCGCAAAAGTCGATTTACCACAACCCGACTCCCCCACCACACCTAACGTTTCCCCTTCATATAGGCGCACATTCACCCCATCTACCGCTTTCAGTGTCAACGGTTTGGTCCATGGCCACGCTGATTTAGGGGTGATGCTAAAGTGAACTTTGAGATCGTTAATCTCTAATAATAATTTTTTTTCTGCGTTCATTTGGCCCATGCCTCCCAATCCGAAAAACAAGCACGTTGACGATCATCACCAAATGGCAGCAAGATCGGTGCTTGACGCGTACAGCGATCCATCACTCGGTGACAGCGCTCTTGATAAGGACAGCCAACCGGTAAGCGCAATAAGTTGGGTGGATTACCCGGGATGGTCGGCAACACATCGCCTTCGGTATCCAAGCGGGGGATCGCCCTGAGCAGACCTTCTGCATAAGGGTGACTCGGGTTGTAGAAAATATCGTTCACTGAACCATACTCCATGGTACGGCCAGCATACATCACCAATACTTTGTCACAAGAGCCCGCCACTACTCCCAAATCGTGGGTGATCATAATGATCGCGGTATTGAATTCACGCTTAAGTTCGTTCAATAGCTCCATGATCTGCGCTTGCACCGTCACATCCAGTGCGGTGGTCGGCTCATCGGCAATCAACAGTTTCGGGCGGCACAACAGCGCCATCGCGATCATTACCCGCTGACGCATCCCGCCTGAAAACTCATGTGGATACATAGTGATACGCTGACGCGCTTCAGGAATTTTTACCGCTTCCAGCATACGTACCGACTCTTCAAATGCCTGCGCCTTACTCATCCCTTTGTGCAGCATCAACACTTCCATCAGTTGATCGCTCACCTTCATATAAGGGTTGAGTGAGGTCATCGGATCTTGAAAAATCATCGCGATTTGCTCAGCGCGCACTTTATTCAGTGCACGCTCGGGTAAGTTGAGGATCTCTTTGCCTTCAAACTTAGCACTACCAGTAATGGTGCCGTTTTTCGCCAGCAGGCCCATGATCGCAAATACGGTTTGTGATTTGCCTGAACCAGACTCACCAACAATGCCTAAGGTTTCTCCCTGCTTGAGTGAGAAATTGAGATCATTGACTGCGGTGACCGTACCATCTTGGGTGGCAAACTCGACACGCAGATCTTTGACATCTAATAAACTCATTATGACTTCCTTTATTTTAAGCTTGGTTTATCTGTCTTTAGGATCTAGCGCGTCACGCAGACCATCGCCAACATAGTTAAAGCAGAACAACGTCAACACCATAAATGTCGCCGGGAACAACAGTTGCCAAATTGCCACTTCCATTGTATTTGCGCCCTCTTGCAGCAAAGCGCCCCAACTGGTCATCGGCTCTTGCACACCAAGGCCAAGGAAAGAGAGAAAAGATTCGGTCAAAATCATACTTGGGATCAACAAGGTTGAATAAACCGCCACAATCCCCAGTACGTTTGGCACAATATGGCGAGTGATAATATTCCACTTGCTGACCCCACACACATGCGCCGCTTCAATAAACTCTTTAGTGCGCAGGCTTAGGGTTTGGCCACGAACAATCCGAGCCATATCCAGCCATGCAATCGCACCGATTGCCACAAAAATCAGCACGATATTGCGGCCAAAAAAGGTGACTAATACGATCACCAAAAACATAAATGGGATCGCGTATAAAATCTCCAAAATCCGCATCATGACTCGGTCAGTTCGGCCACCAATAAAACCGGAGGTCGCACCATACAAGGTGCCGATCAAGACCGCCACCAATGCACCCATGATGCCAACCATCAGCGAAATTCGCCCCCCGACTAAGGTACGCACAAACAAGTCACGCCCAAGCGCATCCGTACCAAACCAATGTTCAGCAGAGGGTGCCGCATGCATCGCATACCAATCAGTATCTTCGTAGCTATAAGCGGAAAACATCGGCAGGAAAATCACCGCCAAGGTGATCAACATCAGTATCAATAAACTCACCATCGCCGCTTTATTGCGCATAAAGCGAATCTTGGCGTCTTGCCATAAGCTGCGGCCTTGAATCTCGAGATTTTGTGAGAAATTTTCAATCGCTGCTAAGTGTTCTTTTTTGGTTAACATGATCGTAGTCCTATTAGTAGCGAATTTTCGGATCGATATAAGCGAGCAGAATATCGACAATCGCGTTAAACAGTATAAATAGGAAGCCGATCAGAATCGTGATCCCCATAACCAGAGAATAATCTCGGTTAAACGCAGCGTTCACAAATAACTTGCCAATGCCAGGTAAGCCAAAAATGGTCTCAATCACCACAGAGCCGGTGATAATGCCAACAAATGCTGGCCCCATATAAGACACCACTGGCAGCATGGCTGGCTTGAGCGCATGTTTGATCACGATATAACGGTAGCTAAGCCCTTTGGCACGCGCAGTACGAATAAAGTTGCTGTTGAGTGTTTCAATCATCGAGCCGCGGGTGATACGCGCAAAGGTGGCTACATACAACAATGACATACCAAGCACTGGCAGTGCCATATAGCGAAAGCCGCCATCTTGCCACCCACCAGCCGGAAACAGACTGAAGTGAATCGAGAACAGATAAATTAAGACCGGAGCCAACACAAAAGAGGGCATCACCACCCCGATCATTGCGGTCGACATAATGGTGTAGTCAACCCAGGTATTGTGCTTCAACGCCGCAATGGTGCCGACAGTTACCCCCATAATGACCGTGAAAATAAACGCCGCCAGACCAATTTTTACCGAAACCGGCAATGCACTGCTGATCAGTTCATTCACCGTATAATCTTTGTATTTAAACGAGGGGCCAAAATCACCCTGTACAATATTGGTTAGATAGGTCAGATACTGCTCTGATACTGGTTTGTCGAGACCATATTTCGCATTGATATTGGCCATCACTTCCGGCGGTAGCGGACGTTCTGAAGAAAATGGGTTACCTGGCGCGTAGCGCATAAGAAAAAAAGATAGCGTGATCAATACCAACATGGTTGGGATTGCTTCAAATATCCTTTTTGCAATGAATTTAAGCATAAACTCACTCTTTCAATCTGTGACAAAAATGAAAAGACCCTGCATGTGAATTTCACATGCAGCGCCGAGATTACTTATAGTTTTATAGTTCGATTATTGAGCTTTAATGTAGAGATCTTTGGCATAGACCTTATCTTCCGCATTATTGGTTGGATAACCGCCAACGGTTGGAGAGACCAGTCGTGAGATGACATATTGATAAATTGGTGCAATCGGCATATCACGCGCCAACAACTTCTCCGCATCCGCATACAGTTTTTGACGCTCCTGCTCAGATGTAGACGTCATGGCTTTTTCGAGCGTCGCATCATACTCAGCACTGTAGTACTTCGCATCATTCGACGAGTTACTTGACATCATCAAGGTTAAGAACGACGATGCTTCGTTATAGTCACCACACCACCCTGCACGTGTTGCATCAAAATTACCTTGACGACGCGTATCGAGGAAGGTTTTCCACTCTTGGTTTTCCAATGCGATATCGACCCCTAAGCCAGTTTTCCACATTGATTGGATCGCAGTGGCAATTTTCTTGTGGTTTTCGGATGTGTTATAGAGCAAAGTAAATTTGAGTGGATTGGCTTTATTGTAGCCTGCCGCTTCCAATAATGTTTGGGCTTCCGCAATTCGCTGTTTCTGGGTCATTTTGCCGTAAGCCGGCATTTCAGCAGCAAACCCTGCGGTAATTTCCGGCGTCAAGAAGAAGGCGGGTTTTTGACCTTGCCCCAAGATTGCATCTGAAATCACATCACGATCAATCGCATATGATAGGGCTTGACGTACTCGGACATCATCAAATGGTGCTTTAGCGGTATTAAAACCGTAGTAATAAGTACAAAGTTGACCTTGTACCAGTACCGATTGTGGATGCTCTTTTTTCAAACGCTTGAAATGCTCAAGTGGCAGTTCGTTGGTGATCTGAATCTCACCAGACAAGAAACGGTTCATTTCTGCTACTTGGTTTTCAATCGGCAGATAAGTCACTTTGTTAATGACGGTGTGTTTATCATCCCAGTATTGGGGGTTACGTTTAAGCTCTAAACGCTCGTTAACCACCCATTTATCCAGCACATAAGCACCGTTACCGACATAATTTTCAGGCTTGGTCCATTGTTCGCCATGTTTTTCGATGGTCGCACGGTGAACCGGTTTTACTGTAGTGTGCCCCATCATCATCACAAAATACGGTACCGCGCTTTCCAATTCAAAGCGCAGGGTTTTGTCATCCAGAGCCGTAACACCCAAGGTGGATTTGTCTTTTTCCCCAGCGATGATCTCTTTAGCATTCTTCATCTTGGTGTATTCCATATACCAAGAATAGGGCGAAGCTGTTGCCGGATCGACCGCACGTTGAAAGCTGTACACGAAATCGTGCGCCGTCACCGGATCACCGTTAGACCATTTGGCATCAGGACGAATATGGAAAGTAAAGGTGGTGTTATCGGCCGTTTCCCAACGTTCGGCTACTCCAGGAACCACATTACCATTAGCATCCTGATTGACCAGACCTTCTAACAGATCACGGATCACGTTGGATTCAGGAACACCTTCGGTTTTGTGTGGGTCGAGAGAGGCAACTTCGGTACCGTTACCGCGCACCAATTCTTGCACGGGAGCCAGTTTAGTACCCGCAGGGACGTTTGCAGCAACAGAGGTCAATGATGTGGCGGCCACCGCCAAGCCAGCACTGAGCAGCAGTGCTTGGGTGATTTTGTTCTTATACATGCATAAACTCCAAGTTTTAATATTGCATCCATGACATCCATGTCAGGTATTCAGAACGGCTGATAGTTGTTGTATAAGTATTGAACAAAAACAACTTATACCTGGCACGGATCGCGAATCACCTTAACAACCCTTGCATCAATTTGCCATAAAAATGTCTTACAAACCGACTATGCTCCTTCGGTTCTTTCCGATATTAGTAAAAAATTTCACCACTTGGGTTTATCTGCAGTAGATAACGATTTTCCGAGCAGGTCGCTCATCACATCGATAAATGGTGTACCAATCGATACAACAAAACCATAGACTCTACACTGCCCAATTTAATACTGGCCAACCATGCTGTGCACCTTGTGCTCGTAATTGTGGACACGGATTGACCAGATAAGTGAAATCTGCGTGTAGGCATAACGGCAGATCATTGATCGAATCGGTATAAAAATGAATGTGTTGATAGGTTTCACTCTGCTCAGAGAGCCACTGCTGCAAACGCAGCACTTTACCTTCACGATAACTGGCTACCCCGGCAATTTCCGAACTATAGCAACCTTGCCTTTCGACTAAATCAATTCCCAATGCATGCGCAATACCAAAATGCGCAGCCACCTCTTGCACTAAAAAAGAGACGGAAGCAGAAATGATCAGACAGGTGCTGCCCTGCAGCTTTAGCTGTGCCAACAATGTTCGAGCTTGAGCAAAATGCCGCGGTACAATCAACTGCGCAACGCACTCTTGTGCCCAAGCTTGTACGCTAGCAATCGGCACATTGGCTAACGGCTGCATGGCAAAAGTAATGTACTGTGCCATATCCATTTTACCTTGCGCATACAACGCCATACGTCGCCGATCTTCTGTCACAAAATTATGATCCGTCGCAATCCCTTTCTCGGCTAAAAAGGCATTCCAAATCATGGCACAATCCCCATCAATCAGGGTGTCATCCAAGTCAAACACATAGAGGGACTTACTCATTTGAGGCTCTCATCTATTAACATATTCTTGATTTAAACCAGTGACTGTAAATCGAGAATATGACGATTGATAGGTTGTCACACGAGCGAAATCACCACTTGAGATAAATATCGCTATCCAATCCTCAATGAATCAAATGAATTGTTAGCATCACAGTTCATCGAAATAGTAGTGAAATACGCAAGGTCACTTTGCCGTAGCACTGGTGGTCTGAACAATCACCACAACTACAGCAGATTAATTGAGGGGCATCTCATCACTGACCTGCGGTAAATCATGCGGTTCATTACTTGAAATGTCGCTACTCAACAACGGTGGATTGATCACTTGGTCACTGCTCGCGACTGTGTCGGTTTTTTCCAAAGGTGGAAAGCTTGCCCAACGAGTAGTGGCAACTAATACTAGAACCAAGCCAGCCACGGCAGTAGAGGAAATATGGATCACTTTATCTTGCCGCCAATTCTGTAACCACGCAGCAAGCCATAAGCTGGTACACAGCACCAGAATGATGGGTGTATGCCAGAGTGATTCACGGGTGGTCAGCAGCCAAGGGGCAGAGAGGAAAATCAGTAGTGTTTGCCAAGTAAAGACTTGTAACGAATGGCGACCAAGATAACTGAGCGGCTCATACACTAAAGCACTAGGGTATAAACGTATCACGGTGGCGATCAAATAAATCCATACACTTAGGCTTAATACGCGCAGCCAACCGAGTTCAGGCTTACTTGAAGCAGCATAAACCATCTGCTGAGTGATACCCAACGGTGTTAATAAGTCGCGATAAGCAGCAAAAATCACTAGTGCCGCAACAACACACAACCACATCAACCGAGGGGTAAACCAAGCTAAATCATCTTGTCGCTGGCGATAGCCCAATGCCGCACCAAAGAAAAACAGCAGTTGCCAAGCAAACGGGTCAAAATAACCAAATTCAGGAATGTAGGTGGGGGAAAGCGCTTGAAATAACGGTGTCAAAAGTGAGGCATTAATCCAACCGCTACTCGCCCATACACCGACACTAAATATCAACACCGCTTTGAGATAACCACGCCGAAATGCATAGAGTGCAAATGGAAACAACCACATATACATGATATACAGCGGCAAAATTTCCAGATATGCAGGCTTATTGAGCAGCAGGAAACTCATCAGTAAAGTCATTAAAGGCAAGGTAAGCAGGTTACTAAAACTGCCACCAAACACACTCACTTGCTCAGCAAAATAGACGCGACCGAATAAAAACCACAACATCGCGATAAACAGACCAATCAGATGATACTTATAAATAGTAAACGCCCGTCGCCATACTTTATTAGTCATTTCACGGTTAGAATACTCACTACGGCTATATACCATGCCAGCCAGTAACCCTGACATAAAAATAAACCCTTCCGCAGCCCCAAAGACTCCAATTGGCTCATGGGTAACACGTTGCAAGATGGTAGTACCACCGCTATACCAGATCAGATGGTTAAAAGTGATCAAGACCAACAATAATCCTCGAATACTGTCCAATGCGGGGATGCGTTTCATGGAAATCTCCCTGCAGTTTTAGTCCAGCAGATCGACTATCGACCAATACACTAACTAAAAATGCGGATAAGCAGTTGAATTAATATGATAATAGCAGGACTGTGACCATTTGTTGGGTTTGCCTCTTCCTGAGTGCGCAAATCCTTACACCACTGAATCAATTTGTAAATAGAATGTATCGAAAAAGCGGAAAGGTCGCACAGCTAGCGCATGATACAACTGCAATATTCATCGCGAAATGCCAGCGACTATCCCCAAACAACTTGGAGTTGCAGGTAGGCGGCAAGTGAGTGAGTCCCCATGAGCATAGGCAAACTATGTGATTGGGATGAACAAACCTAGCCAACACCGCTGCAGCTTCAAGTAGGAAGGGAATAACGAGTTGATCTAGGCCAAAATGATGACAATCATCTATGGGATTAGAATTAGGTGAAATGATAATGATGCGCAGATTAATAAAATACTTACACACCACAATCAAAAGCGTCGTTACTTATTAATCTTTATTGATTCTGTTTAAAGAAACGTTCGGCCTGAGCAAATAAACTATCACAGTGTTTTTTCTGTTGGATATACTCATCACTGCCTTGTGTCATAGACTCCAAGACAGCTTGAGCCTCATGGTACTCTTTGACCATAAATTCAAACTTAGCTTCATACGCAGCTTTTTTATTCTTATTAGGCGATCTCGCTCTCTTATTTTTCATAATTATACCTCTATAAAATCATTTAATAGGATTGAATTATCCGCCCCCAGAACTTATGGCAATGATAATAAAACAATCAATATTTATCTCTTAACGCCATCGAGAAACAAAAATAACACTTTATAAAACAACTTAATAATAAATAATATTGTTAGTCACATTAAAAATAACCGTCAAAACCATTTATAAAAACTTAATCATTTAGGATTATCAAATATTCATCAATCGTTAATAGCTAACAACAAAATAACATCCAACAAAACTATTGAACGACCTTTAATATATGCTCAATTAAAAATCAGCCACAACACAGAGCTAACAAAACTAGAAAATACAATTTTATAAAGTGTTCAAAATAAAAATCGAGGCTCACTATACACCGATAAAATGAAATAGATAGGTATTTTCTCGCTACTAGGGTGGTGGATGGAGATGGTCAGCGCTGGCAAAAAAGCCGAATAGAGAACCTCAAGTTGCTAGTGTTCAATGCCGATTGCTTAGAAAACCGTGTGATAGTATCAAGCCTACCCTTACCGCAAGCACAAATTAACATCTTGATGTTCATCCACCAATAAAAATAAAAAATAAAAAACTAGCTATTCTTAATGGTATCGGTATACTGCACCACAGCTCTTAAGAAGAGAGCTATTTATGTAATTTAAGATCAAAATTTCTCTCAAGTACTTCATCGATTACCTCGTTACGTTCCTGCGATAAAATATTCATCTCTAAATCATTGAGTAGCACTTCAGTTAGCTAAATTTTTCATTAAAAATCAATATAGAGGTATCTATGTCTGCTAAATTAACTGGTTCAGTAAAGTGGTTCAACGAAACTAAAGGCTTCGGTTTTCTTTCTCAAGACAACGGTGGCGATGATGTATTCGTACATTTCAACTCAATCGTTTCTACTGGTTTCAAAACCTTAGCTGAAGGCCAAAAAGTTTCGTTCATCGTTGAACAAGGCAAAAAAGGCTTACAAGCTGCGCAAGTTACTGCGCTATAAGAATTTTGTGGCACCATAATTATTTGGTGCCACACTTCTCTTCCTACCATTATTTCATTTATCGCTATTCATTTTGTACCCGTTTAGATTCGGTGCCCCTTGGCAACCAAAACGAAATCAATGTCGTCAGAGCTAAAAAAGCAAACGAAACCCACAAGCAAGCTGCCAATCCCGATCTTTGAAACACCCATCCAGACAAGATAGTGCCAATCAAACGCCCCATCGCATTCGCCATGTAATAGAAACCAACATCCAGTGACACTCCATCACTTTTGGCGTAGCGGACAATCAAATAAGAGTGCAGTGATGAATTGACAGCAAATACCGCACCAAAACTCAATAAGCCGACGATGATCACCATTTCTGGGTACCATTGCTGCTGAACGCTATACGCAATCCCGGCCGTCACTAATGACAGCAAGAAAGCCCACTTGATCGCCGCTTGACCATCCGGCACGTGGTTCGATTGACTGCCGGTGATCTTAGGGGCGATACCTTGCACAACACCGTAGCCTATCACCCATAAGGCCAAAAAACCGCCTACTGCGCTATGGCTCCAACCAAATACCGTAGCCAGATAGATCGGAAGCGCAATCACAAACCATACATCACGTGCACCAAACAAAAACAGACGCGCCGCAGATAATATATTCACACGAGCCGACTTAGAAAAAATTTCGGCAAACTTTGGCTTATTTTTCGCTTTGCCCAGATCCGATTTAAGGCTTAACACGCTGCCAATAAACACCAAAAGTAACACACCAGCCATAGCCGCAACCGCATACTGAAAACCGATCAAGGTAAGCAGCGCGCCACCGATGAAAAACCCCGCCCCTTTCAGGGCATTTTTCGAACCAGTGAGGATGGCGATCCATTGGTAAAGCGCACCTTGTGCATTATCCGGTACTAGGCTTTTAATCGCGCTTTTGGCACTCATCTTATTCAGATCTTTGGCAATCCCTGAGAGTGCTTGCGCCGTCATCACCCATGCAATCGACAACCAGCCAGCGGGAGCGGCAAGCATGATAAGCGCCATGATTTGCATACCAAGACCGATATTCATGGTGCGATTCAAACCAAGACGCGCCCCAAGCCATCCCCCCACCAAGTTAGTAACCACTCCAAAAAATTCGTAAAACAAAAACAGTGACGCAATTTGTAACGCGGAATAACCTAAATCGTAAAAATAGAGCACGACCAACATCCGTAGTGCGCCATCGGTAACCGTAAAATTCCAATAATTAAAGGTCACCAGCATATACTGGCGCACATTTTGATTGCATTGCGATAGCATAAATCACTCTTTTAGCAAAAGAGCCACCAAAGGCAGCTCTTAAAGGCAGTTATTGATTAACCTGTTTGATGTATTCAAGTTGCACCTCTTTGGTAAATGCGCCCGGCCTTAATGACTGCACTTGAGTGATAATCTCGGCCAGATCCCACCCTTTCTCCAACAATAAATGCGCGGCAAGTAAACCCGTACGACCCGAGCCTCCCATACAGTGCAAGGCAACTTTATCACCGTTAGCGAGCGCTTGATGTAACGCTGGAGAGATAGATTGCCAATCTGCTTGAAACCCAGCATCCGGCGCACAATCATCTTCAATGGGTGCATGGAACCATTGCAAACCCATTTGCTCAACCACTTGCGGCAAATCACCAACCCCTTTGGCCTGCATCTCTTGATGGCTTAAGGCTGTGACCACCACGACCACCCCTTGCGCTTTCAGTTGTTCAATACTTTCAACCAGCCCAAGTTGTTTAGTCCCCGGACAAGGGGTTAATACTAAAGCGGCATGATTATCTGCCACTGGCAGTTCCCATGTAGGGTGTGTCATTGTTCTGCTCCTTTATGCTAAACCGACTTTACGCACCAGATCGGCGCTAAGTATCTCTTCGCCGATTTACTTGCCCTGTTGTTTGCTCGGTCTCTGAAATACAACACGTTGGGCGAGATTGCATCTCAGATATACGCAGAATATCTGCCTGATATTCACGTTTAAGACAATCCGATTCAACCAAACCTTGGATCTGTTTTTTCATCCAGCCAGGCAATTGATCCGATAAACGATAAAAGACCCACTGTCCTTGACGGGTATCCACCACCACACCACTTACACGCAGCAACGCCAAATGACGTGAAATTTTCGGTTGGGTTTCATTAAGAGCGTGAGTTAACTCAGCAACACAGACTTTTTCTTCACGAGCGATCATCAATAAACAACGCACACGTGTTTCATCTGCCAGTAGCTTAAAAAACTGATGAGGAAACATATGATATGCCCACATGTGAATTACCATATATATTAAATTGACTATTTAGGTCTGTCTATCGCTAACATCAGATGTCATAGAAAATTCACAGGACAAAACATAGGGGACCAAAATGGCTTAACGTTGCTCATAACTAGGAAGAAAAGAGTGATCGGTAAAGGAGAATAAGACAAGTGCGAGATAGAGAGAAAAGAAAAACCCCTAGCAAGCTTTGACTTTGCTAGGGGTCGAAATAAATGGCACGCCCTACAGGATTCGAACCTGTGACCACATGCTTAGAAGGCACGTGCTCTATCCAACTGAGCTAAGGGCGCACTACAGGGTGAGGATTATACGAGTTAAACCGCCTAGATCAACGCCTTTATCTAACTTTCTGTTTCAAATGAGCAATATTTTACCACCTGGTCTTGAGTTGTTGAAAAACACCACAAGGCAAACGTTTGCTTCTGGATGTAATCAAAAATATCTGCCACAATGCGCACCAAAAATCTCGCCTCAATCTCTATAAGGAAAGTCATGACTGCTCAAAATATTGATGGAACGCTGATCTCGCAAACCGTGCGCTCAGAAGTTGCAGCCCGCGTTAAAGCCCGCATTCAAGCGGGATTGCGCGCTCCTGGCCTCGCAGTGGTATTGGTCGGCGAAGATCCCGCATCACAAGTTTATGTCGGCAGTAAGCGCCGTGCTTGCGAAGAAGTCGGCTTTATCTCTAAATCTTACGATCTCCCGACCAGCACTCATGAAACAGAATTATTGGCGCTGATCGATGAACTCAATCATGATCCACAGATCGATGGCATTTTGGTGCAACTTCCTTTACCAGCAGGCATTGATACCACCAAGGTACTGGAACGTATTGATCCTCAAAAAGATGTTGATGGCTTCCACCCGTACAATGTGGGTCGCTTAGCACAGCGGATCCCCAAACTTCGCTCTTGCACCCCAAAAGGCATTATCACGCTGCTGGAGCGCTACCATATTCCACTGCATGGTAAACATGCGGTGATTGTTGGTGCCTCTAATATTGTCGGCCGCCCAATGACGCTTGAGCTACTGTTAGCCGGCTGTACCACCACCACTTGTCATCGTTTTACTCAAGATCTTGAAAGTCACGTACGTCAAGCCGATCTTTTAGTGGTAGCGGTCGGTAAAGCGAACTTTATTCCCGGTGCGTGGATTAAACCCGGTGCGGTCGTGATCGATGTTGGTATCAACCGTCTTGCGAACGGCAAATTAGTTGGCGATGTGGAATATGAGGTTGCACGCAGCCATGCCAGTTTCATTACTCCAGTTCCAGGCGGCGTTGGCCCAATGACAGTGGCCAGTTTGATTGAGAATACCTTACTCGCGTGCGAACAATTCCATACCGATGATTAAAAAATTATTGCGACACGAATAATTGAGCGTTAGCAGTGACTATAGCTGGCATTCTAGTGAAGAACTTCAAGAATGCCAGCTCATGTTTAAAACTTAATCCGATCAGCTAAATGGCTCACCGCAAGCGCGAAGTAATGTGAACGGTTCCATTTCATCAGCACATGGTAGTTGTTGTAGACCAGATAAATACGCCCCGCTTCATCATCCGGCATGATCAACCAAGCTTGAATATCGTCAGTCAGTTTGGGCAATGGCTTACCATCATAACGCGTCACTCCGAGCTTGCTCCACTGCTGCAAAGTTTTGCCTTTTTCAGGCTGACGACCTTCTAGGTTACGGTCAAAACCTTGCGGAATTTTTACTTGACGTCCCCAGGTATATTTATCATCCCAACCGGATTGACTGAGATAGTTGGCGGTGGACGCAAATACGTCCGAGCGGGTGCCCCAAATATCTTTTTTGCCATCGCCATTACCGTCGGCGGCAAAATTCAAAAATGAGCTAGGCATAAATTGACACTGCCCCATCGCTCCCGCCCAAGAGCCTTTCATCGCGGCGGGATCAATATGACCTTGTTCGAGGATCTGCAATGCTGCCATGGTTTCTTTGCGGAAAAACTCTTCACGACGACCTTCATAAGCCAGTGTTGATAAAGCATCAATCACCTTAAAATTACCGGTTAATGCACCGAAATTACTCTCAACCCCCACAATGCGACAATAAAACGCGGTTGCACACCGTACTGCTGGCCAATCTTCTGCAGTTCTGCATAGTGCTTTTGATACAAAGCCTGAGCCTGTTTTACTTTCCACTCAGGCACTGCCCGTGGAATGTACTCATCCAAGGTGAGTTTTTTTTCAGGTTGATTTTTATCAGCAACCACCGCACGAGGTCGATATTCAACATCACTAAACGCTTGTTGGATAATGCGTTCGGAAATACCTTGTTGCCGAGCTTGCTGTTTTAAGCTTTCGATATAACGTTCAAAACTAACTTCGGTGCTGACTTCACTGGCGTGTAGTGGTGCTGACAAAGCCAAGCCCAATACTATCGATAATAATTTTTTCAAGATGCCCTCCTTGAGCGATCTTTAATCAAGTATTTGAGTGCGCTTGGCGCTCCTTATATTGCTCAAGTATATTTTCCGCAGGAGGCGGTAATTGTAGGAAGAATCCCTGAGTCTGCAGTGACTGCTTGACGTTCTCCACACTCACCTGCGCAAGTTGACGCTGCTCTAAATTCACCAGCATCACAAAGATAGGTTTACCAAACATCTGCCGTAAGGTGTCAGGAACCTGTGAAAAATCGTCCCGTTTGGGAATATACAGATAAGCGCCTTCTTTTTTGGCACTTTTATAAATCGAACAAAGCATGACAAACCTTTTGATTAGATGTGCGCCCGATTAGGGCCTTTGATCTTAAATTCAATTAACTTTGACCAAAGTTGATGCCAAATCACTTATTTCACCGCAAGATAACTTGCCGTGTTTTAGCACTGAATATAACATGACAGCCCTGTTCCCAGCCAATGCTCTCTCTGCAAAGCATAGAGTTTCTTGAGGTCAACCTGACGATGTCGAAAACCCCTGACCTGAAAGGTAGTAGCTTTACTTTGTCGGTATTACACCTTTCAGACCACCAAATTGCACACACGGTACAATTTTTGCGAGAAAAGGTCGCGCAAGCTCCGGCTTTTTTTGCTAATGCGCCAGTGGTGATTAATGTGGCAAAAGTCACCGCAGATCTGGATTATCCGGCTTTAAAACAAGGCATCACTCACGCAGGCTTAATTCCAGTCGGTATTACTGGGTGTAAAGATAAACGCAGCCAAAATCTAGCCGCTGCGGCAGGCTTTGCGGTGATGAGTGCCACCAACTCTGCCATTCAAGCTCCGATTGAGCTAACCCCAACCAAAGTGGTCAGTACGCCGGTGCGCTCAGGGCAACAGATCTACGCCAAAGATAGCGACTTAGTGATTTTAAGCCATGTCAGTGCGGGAGCAGAAGTGATTGCCGATGGCTCAATCCATATTTACGGAACCTTACGTGGCCGAGCAATTGCAGGAGCCAGTGGGCAAACCGCAGCACGAATTATTTGTCATGATTTGCAAGCAGAACTGATTTCGATTGCTGGTCATTATTGGCTAAGCGATCAAATTGAGGGTCAGTTTTGGCAACAGAGAGTGATGCTCAGTATGACTGACGAGTCACTTCACCTCGAAACGCTCACGATTTAAGATTTAAGATTGAAAGGAAACCATAACATGTCACGTATTATTGTCGTCACGTCAGGAAAAGGCGGGGTTGGCAAAACCACCTCCAGTGCTGCAATTGCTTCTGGTCTCGCGCTGCGAGGCAAAAAAACCGCAGTGATCGATTTTGATATCGGTCTGCGCAATCTCGATTTGATCATGGGCTGTGAGCGCCGAGTGGTGTATGACTTTGTCAATGTCATCAACGGTGAAGCCACCCTAAATCAGGCGTTAATTAAAGATAAACGCAATGAAAATTTATTCATTTTGCCCGCTTCGCAGACCCGTGATAAAGATGCGCTGACCAAAGATGGCGTACAACGTGTGCTCAATGAACTTAAGGAGATGGCGTTTGATTTCATCATTTGCGACTCCCCTGCGGGTATTGAGCAAGGCGCTTTGATGGCTCTTTATTATGCTGACGAAGCGATTGTCACCACCAATCCAGAAGTCTCATCGGTACGCGATTCTGACCGTATCCTCGGCATTCTCGATTCTAAGTCTTTGCGGGCCGAACAAGGTCAAGCGGCGATTAAGCAACACCTACTGCTCACTCGCTACAATCCAACTCGGGTAACTCAGGGTGAAATGCTCAGCGTACAAGATGTTGAAGAGATCCTGCATGTACCACTACTCGGGGTGATCCCAGAGAGCCAAGCGGTACTGAATGCCTCTAATAAAGGGGTGCCAGTTATTTTTGATGAGCAATCCGATGCCGGTCAAGCGTACCAAGATACCGTGACACGCCTACTCGGTGAACAAGTTGAATTTCGTTTTCTAACTGAAGCGAAGAAAGGTATTTTCAAACGCTTATTTGGAGGCTAATCCGATGTCATTGCTGGAATTTTTCCGCCCACAGAAGAAAACTTCGGCCTGCGTTGCCAAAGAGCGTTTGCAGATCATTGTTGCCGAACGTCGTAGCCAAGATGATCCTGCGCCTAGCTACTTACCACAGCTAAAAGCGGATATTTTGCAAGTGATTGCCAAATATGTCGCGGTTGACCCTTCAATGGTCGAACTCTCTTTTGAGCATAAGGACGATGATATTTCAGTCCTTGAACTCAACGTTACCTTACCTGATGATGAAAAATAGCTGATTTATAAAGACCCTCAACATTGAGGGTTTTTTTTAACTATACTGAAACCACTTGGCGTAGCAGCTTGACCTGTCAGTGAGTACCGCGACTCGGTTGCGACGACGGTAAGTAGGCATAAAATAAAGATTTATTATCTATTGGGAATATTTGAGTTTTATTCGGTTAGAACAAACACAACTTGTCGCTAAAATGACCCGCGTTTAACTTAAACTTAACAGCGTAAGTTCATAGTGACGTCGGTTCATCGCGACTAAGTTGATGATGGTCAACATTTATTAATCAAGGATTTATGATGAAAAAAAGTATTTTTGCTCTAAGTGCACTGGCTATCCTTCTGGTTGGATGTGATAACCAACCAGCCAAAGTGGAAGTCGAACCGGTGGTTGACGTGGCTGAACCTGCGGAGCAGTCAATGACGGAATCTGCAACCGAAGCGATTGATGCGGCGCATAATGCACAAAATAGCCTTGACTGGGCTGGTAGCTATCAAGGAACTTTACCTTGTGCAGATTGTGGAGGCATTGAAACCGAGCTGACCCTTAACGAAGATGGCACCTATAAGCTGAGTGAAAACTATCTCGATAAAGAAGGCCAGCCTTTAGTATCACAAGGCACTTTTGCATGGGATGAAACAGGCAGTATCGTGATCCTACGATCTGGCGAACAAACTGGCAGACAATATCTGGTCGGCGAAAATACTCTTACTCATCTGGATATGCATGGCCAACAAATTGATGGCGACCTTGCTGGATTCTATGTGCTTAACCGACAATAAGCATCACGCTAACGCTTGATCATTGAGCACAAAAAACGCGCCACATCTGTTGGCGCGTTTTGTTTTTAACCCAGTTTATTGCGCATTTTTAGCCGCAAAAGCCGCTAATTGCTCTGCGGTCGCGGGCGGCTGATGATTGGTTTTCCATTCATCGTAAGTCATACCATACACCCGCTCACGCGCATCATCGATACTCAACGCTAACCCCTGCTTATCCGCCTCTGCCGCGTACCATTTACACAGGCAGTTACGGCAAAAACCGGCCAGAATCATTAAATCGATATTCTGCACATCTTTATGTTGATCAAGGTGTTGCAACAGTTGACGAAAAACCGCTGCATCCAGTTGATCTTGCTCGCTTTGGCTAAGTTGTTGATGTTTGAATTGTGCCACGTTGATCTCCTTGCGCTACTTTACAGACCTGCGAGTATATACCCAATGCACCACTATTGCAGTGAGTGCAGCCATCTCACTCTGCTCATAAAAAAACACCCAGCGATGCTGGGTGCGTTACACAAGCTTAATGGTGGCAGATTAACCTTGGATACCAACGATCAACCAAGGCGCATTTGGCTCAGTTAAATCGCGCTCTAAGTGCCATACATCATCAATATTCTCTTCAATCCCTTCTACCGCATCGCGATAACGGCCACTAAACTGTAGGCTTAAATGGGCGCGGTTAGCATCGTAATCGGCACGCACAATTTCTGCATCCACATACATCACATCAGTATGTTGTTCACCAGGGTAGTTTGCGCGCTCCGCTTTAAGATCTTCAAACAAGCTTGGCGATACATATTCACGAATAGTCTCAAGCTGGTTATGGTTCCATGCCCCTTGCAAAATACGGTAATGCTCACGCGCCCCATTCACAAAGGCAACCCGATCAAAACCAGTTGGGTAGTTGTGAGGAACTTCGCTTTGCGCATCGCTGCCAAAACCGCCAGACACCGTTTGAGGCTGTTCAAAGTTGTGTACATTCGATTGCTCAAATGGGGTACGCTGCATACCGCCAAAAGCCGGTTGTGGTTGAGACTGATTCATGCTGCCCTGCTTAGAGGCCAACAACCCACGCATCAATTTAAAGATCACGAAAGCAATTAGCCCCATGATCAGGATATCCATAAACTGGATACCTTCAAATGCACCACCAAAGAATGCGGCCAGTAAACCACCAGCCAGCAAGCCGCCGAGCAAACCGCCCATCAAGCCTTTTTTGGCTGAACCAGCAGGATTGGTGGCATCTTTTTTTAAAGTATCGTTTCTTTGTTGCTGCTGTTTCGGTGCCGGAGCGGTTTTGTAACTCTTGTTACCAAACGATTTACCACCGCCGAACTTTTTGGCCTCAGCAATCGGGGTTACCGCAACCGAAACCATGATTAACGCAATAAGCGAAAACAAACGTTTCATACACTTCCTTAGGGATCGATGTTATGGGGCTTTGAGCTTATCTATCTTTACTGGGTCACTATAGCCAGTTCATCTCACGATGGAAATGTTTTGCATTTATCGACATGTATCAGAATATTGCAAATCGATTCGTTGACGCTAGTTAAGGGGATGATTAGACTATCGAACATTGTTCATTATTGAATCCACATCATGGCAAGACGAAACGATCACACCCGAGAAGAGCTGGTGGCTCTCACCCTAGAGAGCGTCAAACAGTTTCTCGATACGCACTCCTATCATGAACTGAGCTTGCGTAAGGTCGCCACGATGATTGGCTATGTACCAAGCACATTGGTTAACGTGTTTGGTAACTACAACCTACTGCTGCTGCATGTGGTCGCGCAAACCTTAGATGAACTGGCACAGCAAGCACAACAAGCGCTCAAATCTACCCCCTATCCGAAAGACGCCCTCTATCAACTGGCTTATTGCTACCATAATTTTGCCAAGCATAACCCTTATCGTTGGCAACTGATTTTTGAACACAATATGAATGGTGAGGCGCTGCCTGAATGGCAAGCACAACGCATCGATAATATGACCAATATGTTAGAAGAATTATTGCGAGTGTTAGCGCCATTGCGTTCCGAGCAAGAAGTACTGCAAGCCAGCCGAGTGCTTTGGGCCGGAGTACACGGCATCACCATGCTGAGTGTGGATGATAAATTTTTTGCTAATCAACCGATGGATGGCCGTGCGTTGATTGATAATCTGCTCAATCACTATCTCGCTAACTGGTAATGCTTGACACACTATGGCTAATTTAACCAGCGCGCTCTTAACTGATCGCCGTTTCTTACCCTATTTCATCACGCAGTTTCTTGGCGCATTTAACGACAATATTTTCAAAAATGTATTGTTACTGCTGGTCGCGTTTGCTGGCACGCAAGCCTTACCGATCTCCAGTGATCTGTTTATCAATCTGGCCGCTGGGTTATTTATTTTGCCGTTTTTTCTATTTTCCGCCAGCGCAGGGGTTCTGGCCGATAAGCTAGAAAAATCACGCTATATTCGTCAGGTCAAATTGCTGGAAATTGCGATTATGCTCGGTGGTGCGATTGGCTTGGTGACGCAAAACTATCTCATCTTATTGTTACTGCTGTTTTTAATGGGCACTCAATCGGCCTTTTTTGGCCCGGTCAAATACGCATTGCTGCCCCAGCATTTACGCGCCGAAGAGTTAGTTCCGGGCAATGCTTTGGTTGAAACCGGCACCTTTCTCGCTATCTTACTCGGTACGGTAGGCGCAGGTATTCTCGCCTCTGCGGAGCAAGCCCGCTATTTAGCCGCAGCCGCGATTGTGCTGTTTGCGCTACTCGGTTATCTGGCCAGCCGCAGCATTCCACTGGCACCAGCCAGTGCGCCTGATCTCGATTTTCGCTGGCAACCACTGACCCATACCAAACAAACCCTGCAGATAGCTCAGCGTGATCGCGCCATTTTTCAAGCCATTATGGCCATCAGTTGGTTTTGGTTACTCGGAGCAGTTTATCTAACCCAATTCCCGAATTTCACTCGCCTCTATTTGCACGGCAATGAAGCGGCGGTCTCTTTCCTGCTGGCTTTATTCTCGATTGGGATTGCGCTGGGTTCACTGGCTTGCGATAAGCTTTCTGGACATCGTATTGAATTGGGCATCGTGCCGCTCGGTAGTTTGGGCATGAGCCTGTTTGGCTACCTGATGGCGAGCGCAATCCCAAACAATCTTCCGCACTTTACCACCTTGAGTGATTTTGTGGCTTATGCCGGATTATGGCCAATTTTTACTTATCTGCTATTGATTGGCGTGTGCGGTGGGATCTTTATCGTCCCCTTATATGCCATGCTGCAACAACGGGCCAAAGCGACCGAGCGAGCGCAAATTATTGCGGCGTTAAATATCTATAACTCGCTGTTTATGGTCGGCAGTGCGCTGCTCGGTGTAGTCTGCCTTTCGATATTGGCACTGACTATTCCACAACTGTTTGCTTTACTTGCCGTAGCTAATAGCATGGTGGCGTTGGCCATGTTGCGCCAACTACCGATTATTAGTGTGCGCTTTTTGCTGTGGATTGCCTCGCATGTTCTGTATCGCGTACGTTATAAAAATATGCAGGTGATCCCCGAGCAAGGTGGCGCACTGTTGGTATGTAACCATGTCAGTTATTTAGATGCCCTGCTGTTGAGTGCCGCTTGTCCGCGCTTAATCCGCTTTGTGATGCAAGAAGAGTACGCGAATTGGCCACTCCTCAAACGGTTTTTAAACCGCGCAGGGGTGATCCCTATTTCAGCCAATAATCGTGCTTCATTGCGAGGTGCTTTCAATCAAATCGAACAGGCGCTCACTACTGGCCAGTTGGTGTGCATTTTCCCAGAAGGCCATTTAAGCGCAGATGGCGAAATTCGCCCCTTTATGCGCGGTTTAGATCTGATAGTGCAACGTAGCCCAGCGCCAGTGATCCCGTTAGCCATCAAAGGGGTATGGGGAAGCTATTTCAGCCGTTATAAAGGCCGAGCCTGCCAAGGCGTGCCGCGTCGCTTCCGCGCGCGCTTAGAAATTGAAGCGGGAGAACCCGTAGCTCCGCAGCAAGCAACTGCCGCGAAGATGCAACAACTGGTTGCCGAGTTACGCGGTGATTGGCGTTAAGTATCCAGTGACGTAGCTTTAACACTCAGCACTCGGTTATCTTCAACCATAAGCACTTCAAAGCGCCATTGTTGACAATCAATCATCTCACCTTGCTCAGGCAAACGTCCCAAATGCCAAGTAAGTAAGCCATTGAGGGTATGTAGCCCTTTATCTTCGCCCTCAATGTGCACTAAATCGAGCCGATTTTTTAATTCACTGATCGGAATCAATCCATCAAATATCCATCCATTTTCTTGCGGCGTAGCCCATCGGTAAGTGGGGTCATTGGATAATTCACCAGCAATCGCTTCCAAAATATCGTGCAGAGTCACCAAGCCTTGAATATAACCATATTCATCGACAATAAACGCCATTTCGATACCAGACTCGCGGAAATAGCTTAGCAAACGAAGGCCACGCATAGATTCAGGAATATATACCGGCGTTTGGCATAAGCTCAAAACGACTTGCGCACTCAATTGATCGGCTTGTTTTAATAAGACTTTAGCTGACAGCGTGCCGACAATTTGGTCGATATTGCCTTGGCATATTGGAAAGGTACTGTGTTTGATCGAACGGAGACTGTGAGTGAGCTGCTCGACTGGTTGATCAATATCGATGAAGGCAATCTTACCTCGTGGCGTCATCATTGAACTGACCAAGCGATCATCTAACTGCAGAATATTACGTATCATCTCCTGCTCACCTTGCTCTATCACACCAGATTCAGAACCTTCACGTACAATGGCATGGATATCATCTTCGGTGACAAGGTCATGTTGATGTTTTTGTCCGAGCAATTTCAGCACAACTTCTGTCGACCAAGAGAGCAATATCACAAATGGACGCGTTAATTTTGACAGCCAATAAATCGGCCATGCGACTAATACGGCAATATTTTCTGCCTGAGATTGAGCAAAACGTTTGGGAACCAGCTCTCCAACTACAATCGCAAAATAAGTCATCCCAATGATCACGATTGTGGTAGAAAATACATTAGCTTGATCGGCCTGTATGCCCCAGAGCACCATCTGTTGTGCTAAAGGCACCGATAATACCGCTTCTCCAACAATGCCACTCAATAAACCAATCGCCGTAATACCAATTTGAATGGTTGATAAAAAACGGGTTGGCGTGTGTTTAAGATCAAGGGCAATTTTAGCCGCTGGATGTTTTTCCGCTAACCGTTTCAATCGATTGGTCTTTGCTGCGACCAAAGCAATTTCTGACATGGCAAACAGGCCATTTAATACAATCAATCCAATCAAAAATAGTATCTGCATCGCTAGTTACTTCCTTGTACGCCACCATTTTCTCGCCATCACGCTAGCCCCTAGCATAAAAATTTATCCGTTCAGCAAGCAACGATACTCTCTCTACCATAACAAGATCGTATTAACGCTTCCTTTAGCCAGCCAATAGTACCAACTTAAAGCACCGTCAGATTAGGCTGATCTACCGCTAGCCATGCTTTAACCGCGGCACGTGAAACTTTAATGCTACCATCTAGCAGCGCCTCGGGCATCGCAAAGTACCCAATAGGCCATTTGAATTTTTCGAGTTTGCCGTGGCAGCAATCATCACCTTGAGCTTGATCCCAAGCTTGTTCTGTGTAGATCACCGCCACCGGACGTGCACCATATTCATCATCTTGAACTGGCACTACAATCGCCACTTGTACTTGTGGGTGCTGAGTTAACACCGCTTCAATCTCTTCACAGTGAATATTCTCGCCACCGGAGATAAACAAATTGTCCGCGCGGCCATCAATCACCAGGTTATTTTCCTGCCAATGTCCAAGATCTTGACTATCAAACCAACCTTGTCGATCGGTGAGAGGCCGCAGATCTCCTTGCTGATAGTAGCCAGCAGCCAGCGTCTGCCCTGCGATAAAAATTCGCCCATTGATTATGTGCAGCTCACGCCCAGCCAATCGCTGACCATTGCCCACCACGCCATCAACACGTTTCGCAGTCACGGTCGAGGCTGCCTCGGTCATACCATAACCGAGCCAAGTATCAATACCACGCTGAGCTGCAGCCTCCGCTAACGCTAACGGAATATGGCTGCCACCGAGTAGCACCCGCTGCAAATCGAGCGGTTGTCCCCAGTCTAACAGACGTTTTAATTGCGTGGGCACTAATGAAGCGTGAGTCACCCCAAGCATATCGCGCTCCAGATCTCCGGTGCCGATCTTGAGCCTAGCCCCTACCGCTAGCCAGCGATAAATAATTGCCACACCTGAGATATGGTACAAAGGTAAGCTTAACAACCAATTATCCGCTTGGCTAAAGGCAAAATCCGCCAATAAACCCTGTGCGGAAGCAAGATGCTGTTGATGAGTATGGGCCACCGCTTTAGCAACACCTGTCGAGCCAGAGGTGAAAATTAAGGTCGCCAAGGTTGCGGCACTGAATGGGCGAGAGGCTGGCTCACCATGCACGGATCCACACTGCGGATCGGGCAAACTGAGTAAATAAGGCGCCAGCGGCTTCACCTCTTCGGCACTCAGCGCGCAAGAAGGAGCCAACCAAAGATGCTTGGCACTTTGCTCAGCATAGAGGGTGGATAATTTTTGCTGTAAACGAGCCAAAGGCTGCGGGGCGAGAAAAGCACATAATGCGCCAACTTGCGTGCAAGCTAAGAACCACAACACACTGTGCAGATGATTTTTGCCAACCAGCGTCACCACCTCTCTCGGTTGCACGCCTTGCTCACGCAGCGCATTGGCATAATGCCCAACCTGACTATCCAGCATTTGCCATGACAACGCATGCTCAGCATGCTCGAGCGCAATCTGTTGTGGATCGCGCTCAAGCCATGCTTGCCACAGGTGATTTACTGGGTTGATTGCGCGCGCCATACCACTGCTTGATCTTGTAGTGCCACCACCGGCAATTGGCTAGCGGGCCAAGGGGTTTCTAATTGCGCTCGGAATAGTCCAATCGTATCTAGTCCGGGCACTTGATCAGGCAGCAATTGCTGCGCCAAACGTGCCAATAGGTTCAACCCTAAACTAGATTCCAAACTAGAGCTGATCACCGCTTGCAAACCCAGCGCTTTGGCTTTTGTCACCAAAGCGGCAACTCGATACACCGAGCCAATCAAGGTTGGCTTGATCACCAGCGTTTTAGCACCGAGTAGATCATCCAACACAAAATCCGCATCCCGTACCGCTTGTTGCAAGGTTTCATCCCACGCAATCGCAATCCCGGTATCCATCGCAAAGGCAATGCTGTCACTGGGAGACTGACACGGCTCTTCCAAAAACGCGATACGGCTGCGCAAAGAGGGAGCGATGTATTGTGCGAACTTGAGCGCTTTCGCGGGAGTCCAAGCTCGATTGGCATCTAAGCGCAGAGTTAAATCCGGCATCGATTCCAAGAATAGATTGACTAACATACCGTCACGGATCGGCTCATACAGGCCAACTTTAACTTTAGCGACTTTCTGACCCGGCAAATTATTCAGCACAGGCAGCAGTTCATCCGGATCGCCACTACACAGCGGCGCAACATGATAATTACCTTGCATCGGCAGCGCTTGATCCAGCTGGTATTGCGCCATTGAAAGCCCACAAGCCACCGATGGATACTGCGCATCCCAATCGATAGTTTGCCGATCGACCCACAACTCAAGCAGGGTTTGTGCTTGAGCCTCTGCCTGTGCCAAGGTTTCAAGGCTAAAGCCCGGTAATGGTGCGATTTCACCACGAGCTGTGCGACCGTTTTCACACAGTTCAACAATAAGACCTTCACGCTGAGTCAGTTTCTCATTGCGAAGAATGACGCCGCTATCCATCGGCAGTTGGTAACGATAGAGGGTTGCATGACGCATGCGAAGCGCTTCCTTATCCAAAACGACAAAATAAGCCGAGGGTTACTGACCATTGAGCACCCTCTCGGCTTATCGTCTAATCACAGAGCAAATAATCTCATACCAGTGTGGCACGATACCGCTATACCACTATGCCGCCGTGTGATTAAGGGTTACGCGGGAATTTGTTAAAGTCAGGGCGGCGTTTTTCGTTAAACGCGTTACGTCCCTCTTGCCCCTCTTCGGTCATATAAAACAGCATGGTCGCGTTACCAGCCAGCTCTTGCAGACCGGCTTGACCATCGCAATCGGCATTGAGTGCCGCTTTCAAGCAGCGCAGCGCCATGGGGCTATGTTGTAGCACTTCACGGCACCAACGCACGGTTTCTTTTTCCAACTCAGCCACAGGTACCACAGTATTGACCAGCCCCATATCCAACGCTTCTTGTGCATTGTAGAAACGGCATAAGAACCAGATTTCGCGCGCTTTTTTCTGACCCACAATCCGTGCCATGTAGGATGCGCCCCAGCCACCATCAAAAGAGCCGACTTTCGGCCCAGTTTGGCCAAATTGAGCGTTGTCAGCGGCAATGGTCAGATCACACATCATATGCAGCACATGGCCGCCACCTACCGCCCAACCCGCAACGGCAGCTATCACCGGTTTTGGACAGGTGCGGATTTGGCGTTGGAAATCCAACACGTTGAGATGGTGAGTACCTGAATCATCACGGTAACCGCCGTAATCGCCACGGATTTTCTGATCGCCACCAGAGCAGAAAGCCTCTTCGCCTAAACCGGTGAGAATGATCACTCCAACTTGCTCATCATAGCGGGCATCACTCAGCGCGTGGATCATCTCTTTCACGGTCACGGGACGAAACGCATTACGTACTTGAGGTCTAGCGATGGTGATTTTGGCAATCCCATCTTGTGATTTGTGATAATAAATATCTTGATAATCACCAGTGCAATCTTGCCAAAGCACTGGAGCGTAGAGTTCTTGTTCAGAAATACCTATCGTTTTAGCCATGGAGGTTCCCATTGTGGTTATCACTCAATTGCAGCTTGAGTGGATCATCGCTTGTATCATCGCAGCCAACGCTTGCGGCTGTTCATGATGGACATTATGCCCCGCCTGCGCTACCTGACTGTAACTTAACCCGCTACTCTCGGCGAGTTGCTGAAATTTACTATCACGCTCACCAAACACATAGTGGATTGGCAAGCTGAGTGCTTGTAAGGCTGGCAACAAATCAGGCTGCTTAGCCAAACTTGTCGCCAGTAACATATGTGCTACTGAGGCACCAAGATTAGCACTGCGCTGGGTAATTAAAGTTTGTCTTTGCGCAGCATTTAGTGAACTAAATACCACTTGTTGATACCAATCGCTCAGCACATGTTCAATCGGTTGCTGAGTAAAACGCTGTGCCCACTTTCGATCATGCTGCCAGCGCGTCATTTTTTCGATCTGCTCAGTGAGTCCAAAATGACCGGCTTCGATGATCGCACCGCACAAATTGAGCGATGCAAAACTCCCTTGCGCCAATCCATGCATGATCAGCCGACCACCAAGTGAATAGCCGACCAATATCACCGGCACCTCATCGGTGACTTGGGCTTGCACGGTACGTGCGATAAGCGCCGTCGCTTGGTAAAAATCATCACAGTGTAAGGCTGGATTAGCGCCATGCCCGGGTAAATCCAGTGTCAGCACTGCGCAATTCACCTTCGCTAAATGTGCCAACAGCGGCTGCCAATCGGCACCACTACCGAGCAAACCATGTACCAACACCACGAGCGGCGTTGAGACGCTCGGTTTGGTAAAGTGTAACCGACTACAGAGCATCAATTTGCGCACTCAGTTGCTTAATGTGCAGCGAAGCTTGCTGTGGCGGCGTTTTAACCTCGATCAACAAGGTGCCCGAGCCTTGTGCCAAATGCTCTTCAACCAAGGTTTGGTAATGCTCCAAGGTTTGCGCTGCGTGGTAAGCGAGACCAAACTGCTGCGCTGCATGCGCAAAATTCATCCCATGCGGCATTTGATATAGCGCCGCACGCTGCTCACTCGGCACCGGCAGTAGATCAAAAATAGCCCCGCCATCGTTATTGGTCACCACAATCACCGCCGGTTGTGGCGGCTGGCGCAGCAAAGCTAACGAATTGAGATCATACAAGAGTGAGGTATCACCAATCAGTATCAGCAAAGGTTGCTGGCGCGCACGCTGCACACCTGCCGCGGTTGCCACCAAACCATCAATTCCCGAAGCACCACGATTAGAAAAGACCTGACGCTGATTGACCGCACTTAACATATCGACTAAACGCACAATCAGGCTATTGCCTAAAAATAGATCTGCATCCACGGCGCGCTCGGTTAAATCCAGCGCCAACGCCACCTCACTTAATCCCGCGGCCGAGAAATGTAACTGGGCTAGCTGGCGCACGGAGCGTGCGTAATCAATCAAGCCATTGGCCCAGCCTTGCTGAGTATTTTGTCCGACCAACCGTTTACTGAGCAGCGCATCAACCCACACCGGAATGTCACACTGCCACTGTTGCTGCATGGCATGGTATGGATTATTGCGGGCGATTTGCGGGGAGATGTAATGATACTCGCCAGTGCCTTGCGCGCACCAAGCGGCTAACCATTGGCTTAGGCGTTTCGAGACGATCCGCGCGCCAAATTGCACCACCAATTGACACTGGCTAAGCTGCTGACGCGCATTAGGGTTTTGCAGCCACAAATCAAAATGAGCCCATTCACTGCTGATCCCCGATTGTGGATCACACAGCAACGGCCAGCCCAGCGCTTTAGCAAAACGCTGCGCAGCTTGCGCTTCATCTAAAGTAAGCGAACCGACAATCACCACGCCTTTGCCTTGAAAGCCCTCGATCGAGGCCGGCACACTCGCCGCCGATGGAACTTGGATCTGCGTATAAGGGTGCGCTTGTTGGGACCAACGCTGCACGCTGTGTAAATAAGATTGGTAAAGTGCTTCATCGCCATTGGAATAGAGCGGTTCGGGGAAAGGGCAATTGATATGCACACTACCACCCAATCGCGCTTGCTGTGCCAGCAGGTGATCAATCGAGGTCAGTAACCAAGGCAGTGGATGGTGCACCGCCGGGCTCGGCAACTCGAGTGCGGCAGTGACGTGCGAAGAGAAAATGCCTGACTGCACAATCGCTTGATTGGCGCCACAATCCACCAGTTCCGGCGGGCGATCCGCGGTCAGTACAACTAAACGCTCGCCAGTCAGTTTAGACTCGGCAAGCGCGGGCAGGAGATTGGCCACCGCCGTGCCGGACGTGACAATCACCGCTACCGGTTGCTGGCTGGCTTTGGCGAGACCAAGCGCCAGAAAGCCTAAACCGCGCTCATCATAATGAGTATGCAAGGTAAAAGCCGAGTGAGCATTGGCTTCCAATGTCAGCGGCGTTGAACGTGAGCCGGGAGCAATACACACTTGCGTCACGCCTAAGCGGCTTAACTCTTCTAATAACACTCGACACCAAAGTCGATTCAATAACGCTTGATCGTGCTCCATTAAGCGATCTCCACCGGTAAATGATCGCTGATCAAACTCAGCAAAGTCGCCAGCTTTTTATCTAATTCTTGCCATTCATGCTGCGCGACCGAGCCAGGTACAATCCCCGCCCCCGCATAAAGTTGCAACTGATTTTCGGTCACTAGTGCACTGCGGATCGCGACACAAAATTCAGCTTGAGCATGACTAAAATAGCCCATCGAGCCGGCATACCAGCCTCGGGCAAAGGGTTCGTGATTGGCAATAAACGCCAAAGCACTGGCACGCGGCAGACCGGCTACCGCTGCGGTGGGTTGCAAGGCAGCCAACAATTGTACGCCGTTAACGCCCGATTTTAACTGAACATCGATGTGTTTTTTCAAATGCTGCACTTTACGCAATTGCACCAGTTGCGCGTCACGTTGGCTGGCAATGTGCTCAGCATGAGGCGTTAAACTGGCGATAATATCGTCCACCACCAACTGATTTTCATTGAGGTTTTTCCCATCATGAGTCAACCAGTCTGCCAGTTGATGATCTTGCTCGGCATCCATGCCACGACCAATCGTGCCTGCCAACGCTTCCGTCTGTAAACTTCGTCCTTGGCGCAGATAAAGCCGCTCAGGGGTTGAACCCATAAAGCCGTGTTCAGGATCCACTGCCAGTAAAAAATGAAAGCTATGGTGATTATGCGCATGGCTGGCTTTCAGCAGTTGTGCCGCACTAATTGGCGCGCTTAAATTCAGCGTGGTTTTGCGTGCCAACACCACTTTTTTAAACTGCTGATCGGCAATACCTGCCAGCGCTTTTTCAACCAATACCTGCCATTGATTGGCGTTCGGCGTATGTTCGAGCGTCGGCACTTGAGCGGTGATCGGTGCTAAAATCGGTACCTGTTGCTGCAGTTTTTGCAGCGCATGCAAAGTGCGCTGTGGTTGATGGTTCAAATTGACCGCCAATGACCACTGCGAATCCAAGCGGGTTAATTCAATTTGTGGCAAAAAGAAAAATCCAGCCATCGCATGAGGATTTTTCGCCGTATGACCATCAAATGAACGGCCTCCCCACACGCGCTGCTGTTCCCCCAACATCGCATAAGCCGGAGCGGGATCGGTAAAGGTATACACTTGACCTAACGCGACCACTTCTTCACGGGTATCACGCGATTGCCAATAAAATTTAGGGAAAATCGGCTGAGCGTCCAGCCAATCAATCAGCGAAAAAGGTGGCTTTTCTGCCAAACGCTGAGTGAAACGAACAGTATGATCCTTCGCGCCTCGGATTTGCTCCATCAATTGAGCAACGGCCTGATAAAAATGCAACAAAGCGACCTCGTAGAGGGAGATTCGGTAAACAGTGGCTACTCTATTGAGAGAGCCTTATGAAATCAAGGTTATGGGGTATCTTTTCCTAGCGCAAGTGATCCGGTCAACCTAGTGTTGCGTGTTAAATTGTGACCTACTTAGATTTTTATTCTAAAAAATGGCAAGTTAGTGTAGTTTGGACAAGAGAACAGATTATTTTCAGGAAAATCACAATGCAAAATATCGGGATGTCGTCAAAACTCGATAATGTCTGCTATGACATTCGAGGACCAGTACTTAAACATGCTAAGCGCATGGAAGAAGAGGGGCAGAAAATACTGAAATTGAATATCGGCAACCCAGCCCCATTTGGTTTCGATGCCCCAGACGAGATCCTAGTCGATGTGATCCGCAACTTACCCACTTCACAAGGTTACTGTGATTCAAAAGGCATTTACTCCGCCCGTAAAGCCGTAGTGCAGCACTACCAGAAAAAAGGCATCCGCAGTTTGGATGTCGAAGATGTCTACATCGGCAACGGCGCTTCTGAGCTGATCGTGATGGCGATGCAAGCTTTGCTCAATAATGGCGACGAAATGCTGGTCCCGGCACCAGATTACCCATTATGGACTGCGGCAGTGGCTTTGTCTGGCGGTACCGCCGTGCACTATATCTGTGACGAACAGGCGGATTGGTATCCGGATCTGGATGATATTCGCAGCAAAATCACCAAAAAAACTCGCGGCATTGTACTGATCAACCCCAATAACCCAACCGGTGCAGTGTATAGCCGTGATTTCCTGTTGGAGATCATTGAGATTGCTCGCCAACATAAGCTGATCATTTTTGCCGATGAAATTTATGACAAAGTGCTGTATGACGGCGCGGTACACACCTCGGTGGCGACCTTAACCGACGATGTGATGGTCGTAACCTTCAATGGACTATCAAAAGCGTATCGGGTATGTGGTTTCCGTGGCGGCTGGATGTTTCTGACCGGCCCCAAACAGCACGCGCAAGGCTATATTGCTGGCTTAGATATGCTGTCGTCGATGCGGTTATGTGCCAATGTGCCAATGCAACACGCGATTCAAACCGCGCTCGGCGGCTATCAGAGTATCAATGAGCTGATATTGCCCGGTGGCCGTTTGCTAGAGCAGCGCGATCGCGCTTGGGAACTGATCAACCAAATCCCGGGTATCTCTTGCGTTAAGCCAAAAGGTGCAATGTATCTGTTCCCGAAAATTGATCTAAAGATGTACCCGATTAAAGATGATCAAAAAATGGTGCTCGATTTCTTAATACAAGAAAAAGTACTGTTGGTACAAGGCTCCGGCTTTAACTGGCCACGACCCGATCACTTCAGGATCGTCACCCTGCCACACGTTGAAGATCTCGAAATTGCGATTGGCCGTTTCGAGCGCTTTATTACCAACTACCGCCAATAAGCGATGTTGCCACCGCAAGCAGATAACTCAACTGCTTCCGGTTTTAGCTAGGCAAAACAGGCTCTGTATCAGTACACTGAACAGAGCCTGTATTTTTGTTGCCATACTCTTGTCATCACTAAGGAAGTGTTCGCTATGCCAGAAAGCCATTTTTTTGCCCACCTCGCACGGATGAAACTGATCCAACGCTGGCCATTGATGCGTTCGATCTCCCGTGAAAATATCTCAGAGCACAGCTTGCAAGTCGCGTTTGTGGCGCATGCACTGGCGGTGATCAAAAACCAGAAATTTGCCGGATCACTCAACCCCGAACGGATTGCTCTGCTGGCGATGTATCACGATACCAGCGAAGTGCTGACCGGCGATCTCCCCACCCCAATTAAGTACTACAACCCCGATATTGCTAAAGAATACAAAAAAATCGAGGCCGCCGCCGAACAGCGCTTATTAAGTATGCTGCCCGAGGAGTTGCAGCCAGAGTTTCGGCCATTTCTCATCTCTAATGCGGCGGATCCGCAAGAGAGCGCGATCGTCAAACAAGCGGATGCCATTTGTGCTTATTTAAAATGCCTTGAAGAACTCAGCGCCGGCAACCATGAATATGCCCAAGCCAAAAAGCGTCTCGATGTGACGTTACGTGAACGGCATAGCCCTGAAATGGCTTACTTTTTACACACCTTCGCGCCGAGTTTTGAATTAACCCTGGACGAAATCAGCTAAGCCACGTTAAGTTAAACCGTAAAGTTAAGGTATTGTAAGTAAAAGAAAGTTCGCGCAAGGAGTCACGCGATGCAAGTATCCCTAAGCCCAGAGTGGTTAGCTCGTAACAACGATGAGCACAAAATTCGCCGTGATGATCACCGCACGCCTTATCAACGCGATCGAGCGCGCATTCTGCATTCGGCGGCTTTTCGGCGCTTACAAGCCAAAACTCAAGTACACGGCACTAACCTCAATGACTTTCATCGCACTCGCCTCACCCATTCCTTGGAGGCCGCGCAAATAGGCACCGGTATTGTTGCGCAGATCCAGCTAAAGCAACCCGAGTTTGCTGAGCTACTTCCCTCTGACAGCTTGATTGATTCACTGTGTCTCGCCCACGACATTGGTCACCCGCCGTATGGGCATGGGGGTGAAATCGCCCTGAATTATATGATGCGTGATCACGGCGGCTTTGAAGGCAATGCCCAAACCTTTCGCATCGTCACTAGCTTAGAGCCTTACACCGAACATCACGGCATGAACCTTTCACGCCGCACCCTGCTTGGGCTGCTAAAATATCCTGCGCTACTGAGTGCCACTCGAGCCAAAACCACTCCCGCCGCAGTGGCCCACCAGCGTCAATTGAAAGCTAAAGATTGGGCTCCAGCGAAAGGCATTTATGAGTGTGATAAGTCAAGTTTGGATTGGGTATTTGCCCCATTAACCGCAAGCGATCGCCAACGGCTCGGCCAGATGCGCGAGCAACCAAGTGATGCGAGTCAACATCGCAAAACGCGCTTTAAATCACTCGATTGTTCGATTATGGAGCTGGCCGATGACATCGCTTACGGGGTGCATGATCTGGAAGATGCGATTGTCCTTGGCATGGTAACCCGCAGCCAGTGGCAAGAAGCGGCTGCGGCTCGATTAGCGGAATGTGGTGACCCTTGGTTTGAAGCGCACATTGCCAAGCTCAGTGATATGCTGTTTTGCGGCCAACATTATGTACGCAAAGATGCGATTGGCGGGATTGTCAACGCGCTATTAACCAGTATTAGCGTCAAACCGGTTGAGGCACCATTTCATAATGAGCTGCTAGCATTTAACGCTTATATTGAGCCACACATGGCCAGCGCACTGGAAGTGCTGAAACACTTTGTCAGCCAATTCGTGATCCAAATTCCACAAGTGCAGCGCTTTGAATACAAAGGTCAGCAGCTGATCATGGATTTGTTTGAGGCTTTGAGTGCCGATCCTGAACGCTTGTTACCACAAGCCACCGGAGAAAAATGGCGGCATGCCGAATCACAGCAGCAAGGAATGCGCGTGATCTGCGACTATATTGCCGCGATGACCGACGCTTACGCGCAAAGGCTGCATCTGCAATTATTTTCAGCGCACCCCCATTATTGAGTGCGGCCTTGTTCAAACGAGTGGCTAACGATAATTGCGCGCAAAGACCCCAGCAGGCATCTGATCAATCTGATATTGGATCATGTTGGTAAACACCTTGAGTAACGGTGAAAAATCACATTCAGGTTGCCACTGCTGGAGCAGATGGTAACCCGCTTCGACGGTAGATAATGTCGTGTCATCGGGGGCTTTGCGAATTCGATAATGCCCAACGCACTCTGTGGGTAAACGTAAGCTGGCTAACTGGTGCAACTGGGTATTGATCTGCCACATTTTGTAGGCTTTTTTCCAAGTACCATCGAGCAAAATCACCCGTTTTTTACGCCCAGAGGTAAGGCTTATCTCGGTGCAATCTTGCGCTTGCGGATTAGGATAAAGCACATAGTGATCGATGCTGGGATCTGCTAACAATTGGTTGAGCTCGTCATGCTCACGAAAATCCTCACCCACCCACAGTCGACAATTGGCCAGAGACAAACTAAGAATACGCGCCGTACCTAACGGACGCTTGTGTTCCGTAGGATGTTGAAGAATGATAAGCTCGACCGCACTGTCTAAGGCGACAATCGATGAACACAAACACGCGTTACGCGCTTTACCACACTCGGAACAATAACGGGACATGCTGTGAATCTTTACCTGCTGTTAGTGGCAATGAGCCTATTGAGTTTAAGTCTGCAATGGCCTGCACTGCATGAGCTGACCCAGTGGCAGTTAAGCGCCATAGAGCAAGGTCAATGGTGGCGCATCCTAACAGGAAATTTCGCCCACACCAACTTTGCACACTGGGCAATGAACCTTGCTGCGTTGTGGCTGATCTGCGGATTATTTAAACCGAGTGTGCGCCAACTGCTTATTCCAATGACCCTGATCAGCCTCGCGGTCGGTACGCTGATCTTGCTATCTAACATTCACTGGTATGTCGGTCTCTCTGGCACTCTGCATGGTTTATTTGCCTACTACGCACTTAACGAAGTGTTCGCAGGCCGCACCAGCAGTCGATGGTTGGTGATCGGCGTGATCGCAAAAGTGGTATGGGAGTTAGGCTTTGGTGCCTCAGCCAGCACCGCTGAATTGATTGGCGCGCAAGTCGCTACTGAGGCACATTTGGCCGGTTTAGTCAGCGGCTTAGCGCTGAGTGGCTACCATGTTGCGCGCGGTAAAGGCCAATCAGCCTCCCCGCGCACCTGATAGACTGAGCTTAAACAGCCTTAGACCAAGTATTACACCAATTGATTCAGTTTTTCACCAAGCAGCGGTAAACGCCAACCTTGCATCAAATCGGGTAAACGTTCTGGATCGCGATCGTGCTTCCATACCCAGCTCAACAATTGATTAAGCTGCTTTTTGGAAGCCAAAAACTCGCTGGCTAATCCACTGCTGTGCGACACATTTTTCACTTCATCTTTCAAACGTTTGAACAGTTGCTTGTAGCCCGGGTATTCCATAATCGGTACAATTTCTGGCGGATAGGCCTCTGCCGGTGTCTCACGCGCAGTTTTAACCATAGCAATGATTTTGCTGCTATGGCGGCGGATAGCATGAGGATCCACCCCTTGCTCTTCCATCAGTTTCGGACTGCGCAGTGCCAAACGTGCGATGGTTAATAAGTCAGCTTCTTTAATCACGAAGTTAAGCGCCAAATCGCGTTTGACCGCTTCCTGATAACGCCAAGTGGCAAGTGGTTTAAGGATCGCGAGCTCTTTCGGTTTAAGCTGCCACGCCGCTTTAATGTCTAAGTAGGCCAGCTCCGGATTGCTGACTTTTATCCGCTTAGCGACTTGCTGTTCACTCTCTTGCAATGCAGCATCCCACCAACCCGCTTGGGTGACTCGCGCCAGCAATTGCTCGTACATCGGTAATAGATAAAAAACGTCCGCCGCCGCGTAAGCCAGCTGTTTTTCACTCAATGGTCGCGCTAACCAATCGGTGCGTGATTCACTTTTATCTAGCTCGACCTGCAGTTGGTCTTGCACTAAGGCAGCAAATCCGGTTGATAGCCCGTAGCCTAAAAATGCCGCCATAATTTGGGTATCCACCATCGGGAATGGCGTGCAACCAAACGCATTTTGAAACACTTCCAAATCTTCACCACAGGCGTGCAGCACTTTTAACACCGAAGTGTCTTGTAATAGCTCAACCAATGGGGTCATCTCAGCGATCGCTAGCGGATCAATCAGCGATAAATTTTCGCCATCAAACATCTGGATCAGCCCCAATTGCGGGAAGAAAGTGCGGGTGCGGACAAATTCGGTATCCAGCATCACCACATCCGCATCACGCGCGGCAAGGCAGACGCGTTGTAAATCGCTAAGTTGGGTAATAATTTGATAATTCACAGATAACTCGCTGTTGTTATGCAAAAGAAGTGCATCCTCTTTTGAAAGCAGAATGCCGGCAATCACCGCCGGCATTCTGATATTAGAAACACACCGGATCAATCAAGCTTATGCGTTTTGCTGTGCTTGTGCCGATAATTGTGCGTCATTTTCTTCACGCAGCACCCGACGCAGAATTTTACCGACGTTAGTTTTTGGCAGTTCATCGCGGAATTCGACCTGTTTAGGCACTTTATAACCGGTCAAATATTGGCGGCAATGACTAATTAACTCATCTTTGCTCAGGCTAGGATCGCGTTTAACCACATAAATTTTGACCAGTTCTCCCGCCACATCATTTGGTTGACCAATCGCGGCGACTTCCAACACTTTGCCGTGCAGTGCAACCACATCTTCAATTTCATTCGGATAAACGTTAAATCCAGAGACCAAAATCATGTCTTTTTTACGGTCAACCAAGTAGAGCAAGCCTTGCTCATCAAATTTAACAATATCACCGGTCGCTAACCAACCGTCCTCACTGAGTACCTCTTTGGTCGCTTCGGGACGTTGCCAGTAGCCTTGCATTACTTGTGGTCCACGTACTTGCAGCTCACCAACTTGATCGTTGGCCAGCACATTGCCTTCATCATCCACAATTCGCACTTCAGTGGAAGGCACCGGTAAACCAATCGCGCCAGTATAATCACTCAAATTGTACGGATTACCGGTGACCAGTGGTGAACACTCAGTTAAGCCATAACCTTCGAGCAAATGAACGCCGGTAGTCTTTTTCCAACGTTCCGCGACGGCACGCTGCACCGCCATGCCACCACCCACAGCCAGCTTCATGTGTTTGAAATCCAGCTCGTGGAAGTCTTCATTATTGACCAGCGCATTAAACAGAGTATTGACCCCAGTAATTGCGGTAAATGGGTATTTTTGCAGCTCTTTGACAAAACCCGGAATATCACGTGGGTTGGTGATCAGTAAGTTGCGGCCGCCCATTTCAATAAACAGTAAACAGTTTACGGTGAGAGCAAACACATGGTACAGCGGCAGTGCGGTCACCACCAACTCGCGCCCTTCTTGCAATACTGGACCGTAGGCACCTTTGGCTTGCAGCACGTTAGCGACCATGTTGCGATGAGTCAGTACCGCACCTTTCGCCACTCCGGTTGTACCACCGGTATATTGAAGAAACGCAATATCATCCCCCGACATCATCGGTTTGACGTACTGTAAACGACGGCCTTTATACAGCGCTTTACGCATAGAAATCGCACCTGGCAGATCGTATTTTGGCACCATTCCTTTTACATACTTAACCACAAAATCAACCAGCGTGCCTTTGGCGCGTGGCAGCATTTGTCCCAAACTGGTTAACACGACATGCTTAACCTTGGTCTTGGCGACGATCTGCTCTAAGGTATTGGCAAAATTGGAGACGATCACGATAGCGCGCGCATCGGCATCATTTAATTGATGCTCTAACTCACGTGGCGTATACAGTGGGTTGACGTTCACCGCGATCATACCTGCACGTAAAATACCCAACAGTGCCACCGGATACTGCAGCAGGTTCGGCATCATCAGTGCAACCCGATCACCCTGTTTGAGCTTCAGTTCATTTTGCAAATAGGCGGCAAAAGCTCGGCTGCGTTCTTCCAGTTTACGAAACGTCATGACCACACCCATATTCATAAATGCAGGCTGATCGGCGTACTTCTGTACTGATTGCTCAAACATTTCGACCAGAGAGAGGTACTGATCAGGGTTGATGGTTTCCGGAACGTCTTTCGGATAACATGAAAGCCAGGGTTTATCCACAGTAATACTCCTCGTTATTGGCTGACGCTATTTTTATGATTGGTCATACAGCGGTCACATAAACATGCTTCGCTATTACAGCATAGCCGCAGTGGTTGAGCACGGAAGCCTCAAGCACTGGTTTAAATTTTGTTAACTAAGCCAATCATCTATGCCGCGCCCCATAGGTAGCAGATCAATGACTTAGCGTATATTGGGTACTGGTGCAGTGGCGAGAATCAACTCACAAAACTGAGCGCATAAAGATTGCTACCGATGCGTAGCACTCGATCTGACCAGTTCAGAGAGTGCGGCCCAGATTTGACCACCCACTCAAGAAAGGCGGCACTATAACAATTTGCGATAAAAGCACCAAGCGAATGACCAATCCACTTGGTTTTTTGCTGATAAGTTGAGCAAATGGCGAAAGCAGAGGCCATCTTGTCAGCCGAAACGTTGGCCAAACGTGACCAAACCTCGGGCAACAAGTCCAATTCGGCCGCTTAGTTCGAACAACCCGCTTTATTTGACTTGTTGAATGATCTTACCTTCGCGTTCTTGCATCGAACGCGGCCCACAATAAAAGCCACGACACGGGAACATATAAGAGCCAAACTCATCCAGTTGTACTCGCTCTTCAACCCGCCACAAGCGATAGCCCTGCACGCTGATCACCGGATAACGCTGCTCGTAGTCACCGACTTTACCTTGCTCTGGCTCCGCCGTGGTACCGTACACCGTCATGAGCCGCCCTTCCGCAAACGTGATCGGGTCTAAAAACCCGGCGACATAAGCGACAAAGCGACCTTGTGGATCTTGCTGCAGATCTGGGCGTCCTGAACTGTCGATCGGCAGATTCACCAATTCGACTCGAGTACGATCTTGTTGATTGCTGATACTCGCGATCACACCGCCCATTCGCACGGTAGAGTGCATCGCCGGATCGAGATCCAACCAAACCGAATATTGGGTCACAATACTTTTATCATCGGAATCACCAAGCTCAGGCGACAAGCTAACACAGGCGCTAAGCAATAGTACGCTGAGCAGTATCAGTGGTTTTACAACATCTCTTTGCATCGATTTTATCCTATGGTTAGATGTAAATATCGACCCCAAGTAGCTGGGCAAGTTCCTCTTTACGCGCTTGGTTCATCACATCCAGATACTCTTCCAGCGCTTTTCTCGCCTGCCCTGCTGGCAAATCATAGTGCACTTGCGCACGATCAATCTGCAGCGGATCCACATAGCGGATCGACTCTGCCACCGCGTTAGCCACTTTGCTGGTCGAAGCTACGCGGCTACCACTCTCACTTTGACTAACCTGACCCTTTTTGCTGACCTTGCCCGTTTTGTTAGTACTAGGCAAACGCGGCAAAGGTGATCCATTAATTGCAACCATACTGTTCCTATCGCGCACTGACTGAGTGTAGCAACACTCAATCAGTGTACCTCGCTACGATGCTACAATGATTCGCGGCCAGGCAATTTTTTCCATGCCACCGTATCACGCAAATAAACTGGGCTCGCTTGTTCAACACTGAACGTATTGCCTTGCGCTAATTCAAACTGAGCCAAATACACCATGTCTTGCGCATCTGGGTAGAGCACATCACAAGCTTGCATTTGCAGCGGCAAGCTTTCCAGCATTGGGTAAGCGGCCCAACCCGTACCCGCTTGCCCCCACATCGGCTCATCGTTAACGACTTGCTCATCTGGTAGCAGTGTGGTGGCTAACTGCGCAGGAGCAATCACGCACTCCGCTTCCACCCCTTGCCAACTACCATCGGCTTGACGCACATAGCGCCCCCAGTACACCTCTTCCATCCGCGCATCAATCGCGCTGGCAACATGAGTCATGCCCTGTAAGCGATACGCCGCTTGCGCCATGGCCGCTAAAGTTGAAATACCAATCATCGGCAGATCCGCACCAAAGGCCAAGCCTTGCGCGATACCAATGCCGATCCGTACTCCAGTAAAGCTACCTGGACCACGACCAAACGCCAAAGCATCCAATTCGGCAAGTGTGATGCCGGCTTCTTTAAGGACTTCATCCACCATTGGCAATACTTTTTTAGTGTGATCCCGCGGCGCGATTTCGCTGCGTGAATAAACCGTATTACCGACTAATAAGGCAACAGAACATCGCTCGGTGGCGGTATCTAAGGCGAGAATTTTTACGCTCATGAATCTCTCTAAATAATTGCAGTGATGACTAATGTTGTGGTTCATCAATGGCAGCAGTAATGAATTAGCCTAGCAGCAAATTGATGATTGAATGATAAAGGATGATGCACCGCTAAGGCTAGCCACCGCTCATTGTTGTAGAAAAGTGGTGACTATGTCCAGATCCCGTGTGCGAGGGATCGGCGGTAAACTGGCGAGGAACACCCCACCATAATCACGGGTCACCAGCCGATTATCACAGATGATCAACGCTCCTTTATCATGTTGATCGCGGATCAAACGTCCAACTCCCTGCTTAAGGGTGATCACAGCTTCCGGCAGTTGCACCTCCGCAAATGGATCACCACCACGCAAACGACAATCTTCAATCCGCGCTTTCAACAGTGGATCATCAGGAGCGGTAAACGGCAGTTTGTCGATGATAACACAACTGAGCGCATCGCCTCGCACGTCAATCCCTTCCCAGAACGCACCCGTAGCCACCAACAGTGCGTTACCCAACTCCATAAACTCAGCCAAGGTTTTTTGCTTACTGGTTTCCCCCTGCATCAACACTGGCAAGCTTAAACGAGATCGAAAACGCTCACCTAACTCACGCATCATGCTGTGCGAGGTACACAAAAAGAAACAGCGCCCTTGGTTATGTTCAATCACTGGGGCCAACATGCGCACCAGTTTATCCGCCAGCCCAGGGCTATTGGGCTCCGGCAGATAACGTGGCACACAAAGCACCGCTTGTGTTTGATAATCAAACGGGCTGACTAGTGAAAAGTGCGCGCTGGGTGTTAATCCTAAGCGTTGAGTAAAATGGCTAAAATCGTCGTTAACCGCCAGCGTAGCGGAGGTAAATATCCAAGCCCCTGCTTTGAAGGCCATCTGCTCACGAAACTTATCTGCTACCGAAAGCGGGGTAATATGTAAGCTAAAATGGCGGGGCGTGGTGTCATACCAGTAAGAATATCCGGTAATCGACACATCGCACACGCGGCGAATGCGGCCTAAGATCAGTGTCGCGCGCTCAAAGGCAGTATCAAGCAGTTGACTGCGTCCTAACGCCAATTTGAGTACATCCAACGCAAATTGCAGCGCTTCATTGAGCCGGGCAATTTCTCTGGCCACACTGGGGGTTTGCAACACTTCACGCCAGTTACCGCGAAAACCGGATTCACCGAGCATGATCCGCAAATCCATCGCCGCTTGGCGCAGCTTATCGGCGACTTTTTGCAGTTGACGCATATCTTTCGCTTCGCTGCGATAACCCAGTTCAATATCTTTCGCCAGTTCTTGCACTTGGCGACTCGATACCGATTGACCAAAATATTGGCTGGCAATATCCGGCAATTGATGGGCTTCGTCGAAAATAAACACTTCTGCTTCGGGAATTAACTCACCAAACCCAGTTTCTTTGATCGCCAGATCGGCCAAAAAGAGGTGATGATTAACCACCACTACATCGGCCTCCATAGCGCGCCGCCGCGCTTTGGACACAAAACACTCTTGATAACTCGGACACTCTTTACCTAAACAATTGTCATTGGTTGAGGTAATCGTCGCAATCACAGGGCTATCTTCGGCCAAATCATCGCATTCACCTAAATCGCCACTTTGGGTACTCGATGCCCAACTGCGTACTTTGACCAACTGAGTGAGTAGTGCCGGATCGGCTTCGGGGGTATGACTTTCGATCATTTGCCGACTTAAACGGTCAAGACATAGATAGTTGGCTCGCCCTTTCAGCAGCGCCACTTGGCCAAAAAAGCCTAATGCACTGACCATCAAGGGTAAATCGCGGTGAAAAAGTTGCTCTTGCAGGTTTTTTGAACCGGTACTGATGATCACCTTTTTACCACTCAACAAAGCAGGAACCAGATAGGCGAAGGTTTTACCGGTGCCGGTACCCGCTTCCACCACTAATTGAGTTTGGTGAGCAATCGCGCTGGCCACTGCTTTGGCCATATCGACTTGTGGTTGTCGCGGTTGAAAGCCAGGGATCGCTTGGCCTAATGCGCCTTGCTGAGAGAAGGTTTTTTCAATCATGCCAGTTCAGTGTGCAACGGAAATGGCGCGATTATGGCAGGTTTTTGACAGTGGTGCGAATGACAATCTCACGCGCACCACACAGTACGTATTAGTTGCGATGGAGATAACGAGCCAACCAAGCGGGTCGCTCACCAGCAGAAATTGGGCTATTGGTCAGCGCTTTAGCGGCATCCCCAGGAGAGGTACGATGCTGCCACATTTCTTCTAACATATTCTCATTCAGTGACTGAGCGCCAAGCAGCGCTTCAACTCGCTCAACATACAACTTACGTGCAAGAAGTTCTTTATCCATACCACCACCCAACTACTCTTAATAATAAGAAAATCACGATGCAATCGCTGATAAACCTGTGGATTGCTTAACTATACCCAAACAGCTTGGAGTTGCAGGTAGGCGGCAAGTGAGTAAGTCCCCATGAGCATAGACAAGCTATGTGATTGGGGTGAACGAACGTCGCCAACACCGCTGCAGCTTCAAGTAGGAAGGGGATAAACCGATTGAATCTATTTTGATAATAGATTAATTATAGGTACGCGATTGCTAGCTGCATCACCATTCAGCGACCACCGATTGTTTTTTACAATCAAAAATTCGCGCTACCCCGTTAGGACATTGCGCTAAGTCATCATGTGGCTTCTAGTCGTAACTAGGGGATATTTATTTTTGCATGGAAGTAGTTATTAATGGAAAGAAAAACCTTGCTGACGCATTGCCCTGATGCGCCGGGACTGATCGCTAAGATCACCAATATTTGTTACAAGCATCAACTCAATATCATTCATAACAATGAATTTGTCGACAATCCCAGCAGTCATTTTTTCATGCGTACCGAGTTGGAAGGTTATTTCAACGATACAACGCTGCTGGCTGATCTTGATCACGCACTGCCAGAAGGCGCTAAACGTACTCTGATCGACTCGACACGTAAGCGAGTGGTCATTCTGGTGACCAAAGAAGCGCATTGTCTGGGCGATATTCTGATCAAAAACTACGATGGCAGTTTAGATGTTGAGATTGCCGCAGTGATCGGCAATTACGATAGCTTACAGCGTTTAACCGAGCGCTTTGAGATCCCTTATCACTGCGTGTCCCATGAGGGGTTGTCTCGAGAGCAGCACGAGCAGCAATTATTAGCGGTGATTAACCAATATCAACCGGATTATCTGGTGCTCGCTAAGTACATGCGCGTACTCACCCCTGCTTTTGTGGAACAATTTCACCATAAGATCATCAATATCCACCACAGTTTTTTACCTGCATTCATTGGCGCTAAACCGTATCAGCAAGCTTACCAGCGCGGAGTGAAAATCATTGGTGCTACCGCCCACTTTGTTACCAATGATCTCGATGAAGGACCAATCATTAAGCAAGATGTGATCCCGGTTGACCACACATTCAATGCCCAAGATATGGCGCAAGCTGGGCATGATGTTGAGAAAAATGTGCTGAGCAAAGCACTTAATAAAGTGCTCAACGACCATGTCTTTGTCCACGGTAATAAAACCGTGATCCTGTAATTCGTGATCCGATAATTGTGGGTTACTGGATTGCCGCCAACCATCACCATTGACTTTTGGTGATGGATGGTGAGTTTTACATTAATGAAACAACGAGCAAGGTTACGGTTGTTTGCCCTGATCAGATAACGTAGGATGTGCTGCATTGTGCGAATAGGCATTATACATCTGAAGCTTGGAGTGCTGGGCACTCTATTGGTCTGGAGACACCATGAAATCACTATTTCGTTTTGTTGGTTTGTTGTTAAAAGGGATCTGGAAATCCCTTACCTTTATCAGGCTGGCACTGACTAATCTTTTTTTCCTACTGACCATTGGCATCATTTATTTTATTTATACCCAAGCCGATGCTCCACTACCCAGCCTCAATCAATCCTCCGCTTTAGTGCTCAATCTCTCCGGGCCGATTGTGGAGCAAAATTCACAATTTAAAGCGATGGATTCTTTTGCCGGCAGCGCGTTTGGCGATGAATTACCACGAGAAAACGTGTTATTTGATATTGTTGAAACCCTACGCCATGCGAAAAATGACACCAAAATCACAGGATTAGTGTTGGCACTGGCCGATATGCCAGAAACCAATTTGACCAAACTGCGCTACATCGCCAAAGCGATCAACGAGTTTAAATCGTCCGGCAAACCGGTCTATGCGGTAGGCGATTTTTACAATCAGAGCCAATATTACCTCGCCAGCTATGCCGACAAAATTTACCTCGCGCCAGATGGTGCTGTGCTGCTCAAAGGCTACAGTGCGTACTCGATGTATTACAAAACCTTGCTGGAGAAATTAGAGGTCTCCACGCATGTCTTCCGAGTCGGCACCTACAAATCCGCGATTGAGCCTTTTATCCGCGATGATATGTCCGATGAAGCGCGTGAATCGGCCTCACGTTGGTTAACTCAGCTATGGAGCGCCTATCTCGATGACGTGGCAACCAATCGCCAAATTGAGATCGCAGCGCTAACCCCAAGCATGGATGAGTTTGTTGCACAGTTGAAAGCGGTCGGCGGAGATTTAGCCGCGCTGTCACAACAAGTTGGCTTAGTCGATGAATTGGCAACCCGTCAGCAAATGCGCCAAGCGTTAAGCCAAACTTTTGGCAGTGATGGCAAAGACAGCTATAACGCGATCAGCTACTACGAATACCAAGCGAGCATCAAGCCAACTCAGAATAATGCCGCCAACGATATCGCCGTGGTAGTCGCCAGTGGTGCGATTATGGATGGTTCACAACCGCGTGGCAGCATCGGGGGCGATACCGTAGCCGGATTGCTGCGTGAAGCGCGCAACGACAACAAGATCAAAGCGGTCGTATTACGCGTCGATAGCCCAGGAGGCAGTGCTTTTGCCTCCGAAGTGATCCGCAATGAGATGGAAGCGCTACAAGCCGCAGGCAAACCCGTGGTGGTTTCCATGTCAAGCCTTGCCGCCTCCGGCGGGTACTGGATTTCGATGAGTGCCGATAAAATTGTCGCCCAACCCACCACCCTCACCGGTTCGATTGGCATTTTTAGCGTGATCACCACCTTTGAAAAAGGGCTTAACCAGCTTGGTATCTATACCGATGGAGTAGGTACGACGCCATTTGCAGGACAAGGCTTGACCACAGGTTTAACCCAAGGAGCGAAAGAGGCGATTCAACTGGGTATTGAGCATGGTTATCAACGCTTTATTTCGCTGGTGGCCGAAAAGCGTGGACTGAGCATCCAAGCCGTGGATGAGATTGCTCAAGGCCGAGTGTGGACCGCACAAGATGCGCTAAATCTCGGCTTGATCGATCAATTGGGCGATTTTGACGATGCGGTGCGCCTCGCCGCCGATCTGGCCGAGCTTGAGCAATACAACCTGTATTGGGTGGAAGAGCCATTAAGCCCTATCCAACAATTTTTACAAGACCTGCTTGGTCAAGTACGGATTAATGTCGGTTTGGATATTGCCGCTCTGTGGCCTAAATCACTGCAACCTTTACTCGGTGAGTGGCAACAACAAACCCACTTACTTAATCAACTGAATGATCCTAAAGGGCAGTATGCGTTCTGCTTGCCCTGCCAAGTTGAATAGTCTATTCGGTCACATCCCTTGATCTAGCGAGGCGCTTTACTTGAAGCGCCTCTTTTTATTGCAAGAGTTTTCGCTATAATCGCCGCACTGTTCCCTACACTAAGTGATTTCTCGCAATGGCCAGAAAACATATTTATATCGCCTATACTGGCGGCACCATTGGCATGAAAAAATCCGACCACGGCTACGTACCTGTAGCAGGATTTATGGAAAAACAGCTCGCTGGGATGCCGGAATTTCACCGCCCCGAAATGCCGCTGTTTACTATCCATGAATATGATCCGTTAATCGATTCTTCGGACATGACCCCGACCGATTGGCAAATCATCGCCGACGATATTGCCGCCAACTACGACGACTATGATGGTTTTGTGATCCTGCACGGTACGGATACCATGGCTTACACCGCCTCAGCTCTGTCATTTATGTTTGAAAATTTAGGCAAACCAGTAATTGTAACAGGCTCACAGATCCCCCTCGCAGATCTGCGCTCCGATGGTCAAGCTAACCTACTGAATGCATTGCACATTGCTGCCAACTACCCGATCAATGAAGTCACGCTATTTTTTAACAATCGCCTCATGCGTGGCAACCGTAGCCGTAAATCACACGCCGATGGCTTTAGCGCGTTTAGTTCACCAAACCTGCCACCATTGCTTGAAGCAGGGATCAATATTGAGCTCAGTGCCAATGTCAAAGTGGATGAAAAACCCAGCGGCGCATTTAAAGTCAACGCCATCACGCCACAACCGATTGGAGTGATCACCATGTACCCAGGTATTTCTCATGAGGTGATCCGCAATACTTTGCTCCAACCGGTGAATGCCATGATTCTACTCACCTTTGGCGTAGGTAATGCACCACAAAACCCACAACTGCTGGCTCAGTTGAAAGCCGCTTCAGAGCGTGGGGTATTGGTGGTCAATCTGACCCAGTGTCTCGCTGGCAAAGTGAACATGGGTGGTTATGCCACCGGTTGTGCGCTGGCCGATGCCGAGGTGATCAGCGGTTATGATATGACACCAGAAGCGGCACTGGCCAAACTGCACTATCTGCTCAGCCAAAATTTGTCTTATCAAGAGGTGAAAACTCGGATGCAACAGGTACTGCGTGGTGAGATGACGCTTTAGTTTCGTCAACCATAACCCAATAAATCAGTGTATTTGATCACAGGTCGATATCATGAATTTGACTAAACCGCTACTGCTCGTCGCTAGCCTAACTCTGCTCAATGGCTGTTTCGAGAATCGTAACAATACCGAAAAACTGTGTACTGATAACCCCAACCTGCGCTGTGAACAGCTTAATCTCGGTGATGGACAATGCCGCATTCCGCGCACTGACCTGATTTGGCATCGTTTTGAAATTTTGAAATCGCCAAGCGATGATAAGATCATCAAAGAATATCAATTGGTCAGCACCTATCAACAATGCCTTGAGCTCGCTTCGCAGATCCAAGTAATTGACCAAGCCAAACTCAAACAGAATCGCTTTAATGCGTTGATCAATGCGACCCAAGATCAAGAGCGGATTGTCGCCAAACTCAGACAATCCAATTCGCCCGCAGCACTCTATTTTTTATGGAGTCAAATTGGTGATAACCATGCTCGCCGGGCATTTTTGCAGCTCGAAGGCCAACCCGCACTCGAAACCGCCGAAATGCAATACGCACTGGCTACATTTTATTCCGATCGCGACAAAGCCAAAACGGTGCAACTGTTGCATCGATCGCTGGAACTGGGTAATGGCAAGCCACGTAATGTGGAAATCTTGCAAGCGTTAGCCAGTAATTATCATGCATTACATAATCCAAAACAGGCCTATGTGTGGGCGATGGTGAGCAAAGAGTTTGGAGTCGCGGTTGCCTCAGCGGCAGAAATGAAACGGCTCTACCCGTTTAATCCACAGCAATTTGCTGAACTGGATCGCATCGCTAACACCATCACCAAAGCGCTGCGTAATGGCAGCTACAAACAATCGCTCATTGCCGAGCTGTGAATTGTCGGAAAAAACCAACATCAGCGGTGCTAAACTCACCGCTTTATTCACTTTTTGTTGAAAATTAACGACACCGAATTAACACAAAAGCGTAACCCCGTCGTATTCGGGCCATCTTCAAACACATGACCAAGGTGGCTATCACAGGCAGCACAGCGGATTTCGGTGCGTACCATAGCGTGAGTAAGATCCTCTAAATAACGAACCGCTTGTGGATTGAGCGGTGCATCAAAACTCGGCCAGCCACAACCTGAATCGTACTTATTTTCCGAACTGAACAGTGCGGTCTGACAACAAGTACAGTGGTAAAAACCGGTTTCTTTATTGTGCAGTAAAATTCCGGAAAATGGCGCTTCTGTTCCCTGCTGACGGCAGATATGGTACTGCTGCTCGGTTAACTGCTCACGCCAGTATTCATCAGGCTTGCACTGATTTTCTGATGTAAATTTCACGCTGTTGATTTCCTTATTATTTATCGTTTAGATCACCATTTTTTGGTGAAATAACTTGCCTAAGACAAGCAATGTAGCACATACTTTTTACACTTTTTAAGTACAATTTTGTTATGTGTGTGAACGGAGATATCGCCACACGCAACACCAATTGGTAGGCATAACCCGCAGGTCTAAGTTTAAAAGTTCATCAGTTGCAAACAATTGTGAAAAAAAGCCGCGCTTTTTTTTGACTTTGAACAAGTTAAGCCCGATTATCTGTTGCAGCTTTTAACTGGATTCTGTAATTTTACTACCAGTTATCTTTAATCAGAAATTAAGTTGTGGAGCAACTATAATGACTATCAAAGTTGGTATTAACGGTTTTGGCCGTATCGGTCGTTTCGTTTTTCGTGCAGCGCAAGAGCGCAATGACATCGAAGTTGTAGGTATTAACGACCTGATCGACGTAGATTACATGGCGTACATGCTGAAATATGACTCAACTCACGGCCGTTTCAACGGTACTGTTGAAGTTAAAGACGGTAACCTGATCGTTAACGGTAAAACTGTACGTGTAACTGCTGAACGTAACCCAGAAGATCTGAAATGGGATGCAATCGGTGTTGACGTAGTAGCTGAAGCAACTGGTCTATTCCTAGACGACGCAACAGCTCGTAAACACATCACCGCTGGTGCGAAGAAAGTTGTTCTGACTGGTCCTTCAAAAGACAAGACTCCAATGTTCGTAATGGGCGTTAACCACGCTTCTTACGCTGGTCAAGATATCGTTTCTAACGCTTCTTGTACTACTAACTGTCTAGCTCCTATCGCTAAAGTACTGAACGACAACTTCGGTATCGTATCAGGCCTTATGACTACAGTTCACGCAACAACTGCAACTCAAAAAACTGTTGACGGTCCTTCAGCGAAAGACTGGCGCGGTGGTCGTGGTGCTTCTCAAAACATCATCCCATCTTCAACTGGCGCAGCGAAAGCAGTAGGCGTTGTTCTTCCAGAACTGAACGGCAAACTGACTGGTATGGCTTTCCGCGTACCAACTGCCAACGTTTCTGTAGTTGACCTAACCGTTAACCTTAAGAACGGTGCATCTTACGAAGCTATCTGTGCAGCAATGAAAGCAGCTTCTGAAGGCGAACTGAAAGGCGTTCTAGGCTACACTGAAGATGCAGTAGTATCTCAAGACTTCATCGGTGAAGTTCAAACTTCTGTATTCGATGCTAAAGCGGGTATCGCGCTAACTGATAACTTCGTTAAAGTTGTATCTTGGTACGACAACGAAATCGGTTACTCAAACAAAGTTCTTGACCTGATCGCACACATCTCTAAGTAATGTGGTGATTAGCGAAGAAATTCGTTAGACAAAAAGGCGACTCTCGGGTCGCCTTTTTGGTATCTGGGATTTGGTCATTCAATATTGAAACCTCTTGATCTTATACCCCAACAACTTTGAGTTGCAGTTAGGCGGCAAGTGAGTAAGTCCCCATGAGCATAGGTAAACTATGTGATTGGAGTGAGCGAATACCGCTGCAGCTTCAAGTAGGAAGGCGATATCAATCTCAGATCCGGCTGAAATGCAGATTTAAGGAAATTAAGATGGATTTACATGCTTTGAATACCGTTGCGGTACTCTCTGATTGCGTTACGATTGCAGAACTAGACCAAATAAAAATTGTGCGGATTATGCACGATAAAGCCAGTGCGGCGATTTCGTTACACGGTGGACAGGTGATTTCCTTCCAACCTCAAGGCCAAACGGATCTGCTGTGGATGAGCCCACAAGCAATTTTTGATGGCAAAACTGCGCTACGCGGCGGTATCCCAATTTGTTGGCCTTGGTTTGGCCGGATTGCAGCCCCTGCCCATGGTTTTGCCCGCAGTCAAGAGTGGCAACTGATCGAACATAGAGAAAATGAACAAGGTGTGATAGTAATGCTCGGATTACCGGTGACTAGTGAAAGCTTGACACTGTGGCCTTACCAATTTGAGCTGCGTCTACAAGTTGAGATCGGAGCAAGCCTCAAAGTAACACTGCATATTACCAATACCGATCACCAAGCGTGGACGTTTTCAGGCGCTCTGCACTCCTACCTTCAAGTGGGTGATATTCAACAAACCGAGACCACGGGTATTGGCCCAACTTACATGGATAGCCTGCAAAATAACCTGATTTGTTCTAGCCATGCGCCACTGACTCTCTCTGATGCGATAGATCGCGTTTATACCCAACCTGAAGCACTAGTCACTATTCAAGACTTGCACCTGAATCGCAAGGTGATGATCGAAAACCAAGGCCACAATAGTGCCGTGGTGTGGAATCCTTGGTTGCAAGGTGCGCAAGCAATGTCCGATATGAATGATGAAGGATATCGACATTTCTTATGTGTCGAATCAACCCTACACGCCCCCTCATTAACCGCTGGTAAAACTTTACAACCGGGGCAAAGCCATCAATTAATCACGCACATTTCAGCACAATAAAAACTCGCCTAACGCCTAAAAAGCAGTGCAATTAACGCTATTGTAAACGAACTGAACCTTCCAAAGCGCATGCACTGCTTTTCTTTCAAGCAGTTACCTTTTTCGGTTGTAGCCCTACACGTTAATTTACGTTTTCAACATAGCGCTTAGCATAGCTCAAGATATAATTAGTGATTATGTACCGCATCATTTGGAAATCTAATGAAACCCCTCTATACCTACCTTAGTGTGCTGCCTTTATTCTCTCTATCACTAACCGCCCAAGCCTCTTCCGATAGAAATCAGCCAGGCTGGGACTTCACATTGAGTCTTAATAGCTTTTACGCACGCACTCAATCACAGATGAATACCAATGATGATAATGCGCTCACCCCCAATTTACAGCAATCGGGACACACCACATCTGAAGTGCGATTCATGCCTTTAGGTAATGTGCAATACACCTTTACCAATCGAAAAACTCAGCTTTTCGCAGGTCAAAGCTCCGATCAGGTGATTGAAGGGCAACTGCAAGCTGAACTCGGAATTACGCATAAATTTGATCAACTTGGCCAAATCACCTTGGCATATTTTCCTACCCTGCCAGGAGTTAATGAAACCTGGCGTGATCCTTATCTAACACAAGCGGCGAGATCGACCACCGATATCACCGCCCAAGGTGGGCGTATCGCCTATACCGCACCTTTTGCACTACCGCTCACGCTGCGCTACGCCTATTTAGATTACCAAGTGGATAAAGAGCAAAGTGCTAGCGAAGAGAAATGGAACGCGATAGACAGAGGAGTACTCAATCGCAACAGTATCTACCAACAAATGTCAGCTGAAGTATCGCTACCAATCAGTCGTGCTTGGTCTTTAGTCCCGCAGATCAGTTATACCAAACGCGATGCCGAGGGAGATGCATTTAATTTTAATGCACTAGATTACCAACTCAGTCTCAATCATTTTTTCGGCCAGCAAGCATTATTTATGACTCTCAGCTATGGCCAAGAAGACTATCAGACCGAACACCCGATTTTTTCCGCAACACGCGATGCTCAACGCTGGAGTGCATTTGCACTGTACGCTTATCGCGCGCCATTTGGCTGGAAAAACGTATCACTGAACGCCATGGCTGGCATCCGCGAAACCAATGACGTGATCAACTTTTTTGATCAAAAATCCACTTTCCTCTCAACCGGGATCGCCTTTAACTTCTAACCCGTAAACCGACTATCTGAGGCCGTTATTTGATTACGTGCCTCAGATCAACCGATCAGTAAAGATTGATCCGAGCTAAAACCGCCACGTCACTTTTTATTTGATGCCACTATCGCTAAACTTAGCCGTCAATTTCGTTGTTTGAGACCACCATGACCTTTTTATGCCCCCTTTGCGAGCACCCACTTGTGCTAGATCACAACGCCTATTCTTGTGTTAATCGCCATCAGTTTGATGTCGCGAAAGAGGGCTATGTCAACTTGATGCCCGTCCAGCACAAACGCTCCAAAGATCCCGGCGATAACCAAGAGATGACGCAAGCTCGTCGACGCTTTTTACAAACCGGCCACTACGCGCCAATGCGTGAAAAAGTCGCGCAGCTGTGCCAAAAATACCTCACCGGCCATCAACAAACCCTGCTGGATATTGGTTGTGGCGAAGGCTACTACACCGATTTTTTTGCTAATGTAGTGCGCCAACAAGATGATTTGGCGCAGACGGTGGGTTTGGATATCTCTAAAGTCGCGATCCGTTACGCGGCAAAACGCTACCCAGATTGCCAATTTACAGTCGCCTCTAGCCACCGCCTGCCATTTGCGGATCAAAGCCTTGCTGCTGTGATCCGCATCTATGCCCCTTGCAAAGAGAGTGAATTACAGCGCTGTGTACAACAAGGTGGCGTGGTGATCACCGTCACTCCTGCCGCACGTCATCTCTACCAATTTAAACAAGGCATTTATGACCAAGTACGCTTGCATCCAGAGCAAGCAGAAACCCTAGATGGGTTTGAACTGGTTGAAGAATGCCAGCTGCACTACCTAATGACACTCAATGGCTCAGAAGCGGCCGATCTTTTGCAAATGACCCCTTTCGCATGGCGAGCCAGTGAGACATTTAAACAGCAAGTCGGTAACAGCGAAGCTTTTATGTGTGAAGCGGATTTTATGCTGCGAGTTTACTTACGGAAATAATTGATAATAGCTCTCATTGATTGCATAAGTTTTAGACCTTCCGTACATAAGCTTGATCGTGCGCTATCTTACTCATCAAGCTGCAGCCATCCAAGCGCTGAAAAATCGCAATACTGATCTCATCTGCCAATAATACTCAGCGCTATCACTACAAGTCTAAGAATAGGCACAGCATTTGCTTGCCTATTTTTATCGGTAACGAACAAAAAGCGCACAAGTTTTTTCGATTGCCGCCGATACATTATCTGAGTGATGAGTTAGGAGAGAGAAATGAACCCAGTAGGCGCAGGAACCGTACAAACACGGCCATCCCACCCCAATCTAATTTCTCAGGCCCCAATTAAGCCAGACTCGACAACGACACCATTATCAGTCGAATCGAACAGAGTGACTTTATCAGAAGAAGGTCGAGCCTTGTTGGCGGCATTGCAGGAGCTTGAACAAGGCAGTACCGTTTCCACCAGTAAAGATAAGACGGTAGGAGATAAGGTGGAATCTTTCACCTATGGGGCATTAGGTATGGATCACCCAGATAACATGAGAAAAGTCGAGGATTCCTCCTACTCCGCAGGGCAATATCTTTCCGCAGCGGCAACCATAGGTGGTATTGTACTCGCCTTATTATGACCGATCACAGCTCAGCTGTGGTTGTGATAACACTATGATGGTAATTCATCGCAGTTTACACAAGGCTCAGATGAGAGCCTTGCGTCTAGAACAAGATCAAAATATTAAGCCAACACTTCTCTCAGCCGCTCTTGCACCACTTGTACCAGCAAATCAGGTTGGAATTTAGAAATAAAACGGTTACAACCCACTTTCTGCACCATCGCTTCATTAAAGCTGCCACTGAGCGAAGTATTCAGTGTGATATAAAGATCTTGCATGCGCGGATCATTGCGCACTTCATTGGTAAGCTTATAGCCATCCATGCCTGGCATTTCGGCATCGGTGATCATCAACAGTAACTCTTGATAAATATTCTTACCTTGGTCGCACCAGGTTTGCAAAAGATGCAGCGCTTCCAAACCGTCACGACATTCGATGATGTTCAAACCAAGCTGTGAAAGGGTATCTTTTACTTGATTGCGTGCGGTTGAAGAGTCGTCAACGATTAACACCGTACGTCCCACCATATTATCGAGCAAAGCATGATCCAACACTTGTGCCGAGATCGAGGCATCGTAATGCACAATTTCAGCCAGCACTTTCTCAACATCAATAATCTCGACGATTTGATTGTGCTCTTTAATATGGGTTATCGCGGTCAAATAATTAGCTTTACCGGCCGATTTGGGCGGTGGTTGGATTTCAGTCCACGCGGTATTAATAATGTTGCGCACCTGCCCAACCAGAAAACCCTGCACACTACGGTTATATTCGGTAATGATCAGGTTTTGTTCCGCCGCAGGATCTCGAGAGGGGGGAAAACCAATCGCTGAACGTAAATCGATCACCGGTACCGGCTCACCACGTAATGAGGCAACTCCGGTGATGTGTGGGTGCGATCCAGGCATGCGAGTCAAACGTGGAACTTTGATGACTTCTTTCACTTTAAACACGTTGATCGCAAAGATTTGACGACTATTGAGGCTAAACAGTAACAGCTCCAATCGATTTTCACCGACCAGATTCGTACGTTGATCGACCGTGTTCAAAATGCTTGACATACAAAATTCCGTTCAATAAAGAGTTCGCTAACAGTATACCGCTAGCTTACGCTTAAAATCCAAGTAAGACTGATATTCTCACCAAGAAAATCATTAAGTTAACCTTCTACCACTTTCATTAATAACAGGCCGTCGTACAACGCCTGCTTGATCAATGCCGCACCAGGCATGGTCGCCTGTTTATAAAAACGTGACTCCACCAATGGCAAATCTTGATGATAAACGGGCAAACTCTGCTCACGAATACACTGCTCAATCGAAGGGTATAAAATCGCTTTCGCTTGATTAATCACACCACCAATCAAGATTTTTTCTGGGTTAAATAGGTTGATCACAATCGCAATCGCAGCGCCTAAATAACGGCCCAGTTGTTGAATGACATCGACAGCTAGTGAGTCACCGTCCGCCGCAGCGGCACAAATATCCTCAATCGAAATTTCTTCACTGGCAGCCAGGCAACTCGCTTCCCCTTCCATAATACGCGTTGTGACTTGATCGCGAATCGCTTGTGAAGACGCCACCGTTTCTAAGCAACCATAATTTCCGCAATGACACGGTTTACCTTTAGGGTCAATTTGAATATGCCCTAAATCACCAATATTGCCATGTCGGCCTTGCAACACTCGCCCATCCAACACAATGCCAGCACCTAACCCATGATGAATAGAAATTAATATCGAATTATCAACATCTTGAGCATGACCAAACAATTTCTCAGCTAACGCCCAAGCCCGGGTATCATTGGCAACAAACACCGGTAGCCCTGTCGCTTTATAAATTGCGGGTCCTAAAGCTAAGTTTTTCACATTGTAATGCGGCATTTGTAGCACAATGCCTTGCTCAGAATTCACTAAACCTGGCAGGGTAATCGCAATGCTGGTTACCCGATCTAACTGAGTGGCATAAGTTTGGAAAAATTCTTCAATTTCAAATAATAAACGGGAAAGTACATCATCTTGATCAATTTCATGAATATCAATTTTGATATCGATCAGTACTTCACCACCCAGTTCGTGCAACGCAATGGTCAAATAGCCTCGGCCAAGACGCATCGAAAGAAATTGCCACCCGAAATTATTGGTTTGCAAGCCAACCGCAGGACGTCCTCGACTGGTGGCTTCTTGAACTGTCGTTTCATGAATTAAATGGGCATCAATCAATTCGCGGGTAATTTTGGTGATACTGGCTGGCGCAAGCTCACTCTCCTTTGATAAATCAATACGAGAGATTGGCCCTTTTTGGTCGATCAGTTTATATACGCGGCCAGCATTGATCTGCTTGATATGATCAATATGGCCGGGTTGAGCCATGTACATGCGGCGCTCCGAAATTCAACAACAAACTAATTTTTTTACTTTGCGAAGTAATTGTGAAGCTATTTGTCAAATAGGCGTGACAAGTATCACGCACATCTCTAGAAGTTTGTGTTTTATATCCAATTATTGGACTTTATATTCCGACAATAATCGACGTAGAAGATATGCCTTAGTGGGGCAACTACACGGAGTGAATATCTAAATGACAATTCAAACCATCAGCGACATAATTCGCTTGCCTGATGATATGTGGTTAAGAATTGCTCACCAGCTTTAAGGCCCAGTTGATAATCATGGAGCAAGGCTTGTGATGAACTGAGCAACGAGTTGGCGTGCAGCGGTTCACTTGGCATAATTTGAACAATAAAAGTGTCATTATGCTGCAGATTAAGAAATTCACAGGTCAATGCATAAGTCTGATAATGCACCATCAATAAATCGGCCAACCCAGCATCAAATTGACTGCCAAATAAGTGGCTGAACCGATAAATATCATCGGCACCGAATAGCCAACGCCCACCATTGAGTACAGGGAAATGTTTTTCGCCCTGTTGTAGCTTCGCTCTTAACCTTTGCTGATGTAGAAAATCACGCCACTCTTGACGCCATCCTGACCATTTATGCTGTAATCGTTGTTGTAAATAATTCAACTGCTCGGGCCACCACTCCGGGAGTGCAACCACAGATGGCACAGCGGTATGATCATGCTCGGGGATAAATTCAGTGCGGATCACGGTAATACAACGAGCTTGTTTACGCCAAGCTTCTTGCACCGGAATCGACGCTGAAACACCGCCATCAATATAGCTCTTACCCGCTAACATAATTGGTTCTGGGCACAAGCCGGGGATCGCGCAAGTCGCCAGTAACACTGGCTGCCAATCGCTGCCCAACATTGGCAGATAAGCGTCTTTTAGAGCATTAATCTCAGTCACGGCGGCATAAGCCTTGCGTTGACCTAACGTTTGACGAGCAAGTTCCAAATTTAGACCATAAGGAGATTCACACACCCGATCCAATGCCCATTGCATATTGATGTATTGCTTACGTCGCATGTAGCTCAATAAATGGAAAAACTCGGCACGAGTGGTCAACTCTAAGATAAACGCTTTGCTTAACCCCACTTGACCGGATAAAAAGGCGCACAAATTCATGGCACCCGCCGAAGTGCCATAAAACTCATGGAAAGGATCAAAATTAGCGAGAAGAAACGCATCTAATACACCAGCGGTAAATATTCCTCTCTGGCCACCACCTTGAGCAACCAAAGCCTGTTTACCACCGATGTATTTTGCAAAATGCTGCGTGTTGAGCTTAGGCCCAGCATCAGAAACCACGCCTCCACAATTTAGCGGCAAGATATTCATCGATAAATACCTAGGCTAGTGGATAAGGGTAATTGCTCCAAATCCCAGTAAAATGCCAAAAATGATCACTACTATTGCTAATGCATATTTCAGATCTTGTTCCATAACACCTCCTTGCTCATCCAGCAAAGTAATAGCATCGGTGTGAAGTATCTTCAAGAATTGTGGTTTTTTTGTGCACAATTCTGCCATTACTATCACAATAAAAGCATCGTCAAAAACTTGGCTAGGGTTTAGATATGCGTAAAATATTTTTATTTATTTTCAATGTGTTACTTTTAACTTCTTCATCATTGGTCAATGCTGAGTGGATGTTGACCCCTTCGATTGGCTATTCATTAGGCGGTAAAGTTATTGACCAAAATAGTAATAAATATAATCTAGATAGTTCTACTCACTATGCTATAGCGCTTGAAATGCCCTATGAAAAAGGGCGAGTCGGCTTATTTTATTCCGCCCAACCCACTCAAGTTGAAACCCTGCCTAATCAAGATGCGCATCTGCATTCGCTGCATTTTCAAAGTAGCATTTACTACCCGATGTCACAACAGCTCTCCTCTTTCCTTGGCTTAGGCATTGGCGGTACCTATACCGACGTAAGCTGGGCTGATAATAAATACGGCTTCTCCGCGAGTGCCTTTGGTGGGTTGGAATATAGAATCGCTACACACATTGCGCTCAATGCACAACTTCGCTGGCTAGGCTCGATGGTTGACAATGATTCGAGCGCAAACTGTACTCTGCCTTCTTCAGAAAACTGTGTCATAAAATTTAAGTCCGATTGGCTCAATCAAGCTTCTGTGCAAATTGGGCTGACTATCCGCCTGTAAAGCAAGTTTTAACAGACTCACAAAACGGGATATACACTTCTAGAGTGTGGTGTTTTTTTGGACAAATACGCTTTGTTCAATCTTAGACAATTGTATTGATGATGAGCCGACACTTCAGTCATATTCACTAGATTTGTCACTAAGTTACCGATATTGCTCGATATAAGTTGACATACAAAACAAATACAACCTTGTTTTAACATAAATCCAACCAACCGATTGTATTGCCACTCAATCAATAACACGGTAGTCTCAAACGATTGCCTAGCTGATTATTTCAGTTTTCGCAAACACACAGCGCATAACTAAGAATAAAATTCTAGGTTTTCACTCAGCAATCGATATATATAACTAACTTTTTGCGGGATCATGGATGATAGCACAAAAGTTTATCGGACAAACACCGTACCGGTGACTTAGGTCTTGCCATTCTCAGATTCAGCAAGTGCTGACGAATAGTTTCATCCCCTAGGATATGACAAGGAGTTGTTTATGAAACGAGAACAATGGGGATCCCGAGTAGGATTCGTGTTAGCTGCCGTAGGGTCAGCGATTGGCCTTGGAAACATCTGGCGTTTCCCTTATATGGCTTACGAAAATGGTGGAGGCGCATTCTTCATCCCTTATCTTTTCGCGATGATCACTGCGGGGATCCCGTTTATGATCCTCGAGTTCAGCATGGGACAAAAAAATCGTGGTTCTGCACCGAAAACCCTCGCCAAAATTCATACTAAATTTGAGTGGCTAGGTTGGTTTCAAGTCGGTATTGCGGCACTGATTGCCGTGTATTATGTTGCGGTAATTGGCTGGGCTATTTCCTATTTTGGGATGTCATTTACCCAAAGTTGGGGCACCGATACCAATGCCTTCTTCTTCAGTGAATATCTCAAACTGGGTGATAATTCACCAACCCAATTAGGCGGTATTCAGTGGCAAATAGCCTTTGCTATGCTGCTCGCTTGGATCATCACTTACGCCGCTATTGTCGGTGGTGTGAAAAAAGGCATTGAACGTGCGTCTAAAATCATGATGCCGGTGTTATTTATCATGGTACTGCTGCTCATCGCGCGGATGATTTTCCTACCCGGAGCATTGGATGGTGTGAACTACATGTTCCAACCTGATTTCAGCAAAATTTGGGATGTGAAGGTGTGGGCGGCGGCTTACGGGCAGATATTTTTCACTTTGAGTATCGGTTTCGCGATTATGTTAGCCTACTCAAGTTATCTGCCGGAGAAATCCGATATCACCAATAACGCGTTTATGACCGTGCTGATCAACTGTGGCTTCTCGATCCTAGCCGGTATCATGATCTTTTCGGTACTCGGCTATATGGCGCAAGAGCAAGGCAAACCGCTCACCGAGGTGGTTTCCTCTGGCGTTGGTCTCGCTTTTGTTACCCTACCCGCCGCGATCAATTTACTGCCGATCCCTTATATTCTAGGGCCTTTATTCTTCCTCGCCTTAGTGGTTGCAGGCCTCAGTTCGCATATTTCGATTATGGAAGCGGTCACCTCAGCGATTATTGACAAACTCGGTTGGAGCCGCAAAAAGGCTGCCAATATCGTGATTGGTAGCGGAGTACTCGTGTCCATGGCATTTGCCACCAATGGCGGTTTGTTGCTGCTGGATCTGGTTGACCATTTTGCCAACAACGTTGGGATCATGGCCAGCTGTTTAGTCGAGCTGCTCCTAATGAGCTGGTTGCTAAAAATTTCCGATGTACGCAAATATGCTAATAGTATTTCTGATTTCAAAGTGGGAATTTGGTTTGATCTCTGTTTGCGTTTCATTTCACCAGTTATTTTGGCGATTATTGTCGCAACCAAACTGCAAGAGCTCTTGACTGAGGGCTATGGCGGTTACGATTTAACCCTCGGCTGGGCGATTATCGCCGCCCTATTTATGACCGGAATACTTATCAATGCAGGCTCACAAAAGGAGGCTCACTAATGACATTCAGTGCAATTATCATGATGATACTTGGTCTCGGCATCACATGGGGTGGGGCTGCCATCTGTATCAAAAAAGCGATGGATAAACAATCATCGTAAATTGGCCAAACTGCTCCCATCACCAATCGGGAGACAAGATCCACGATGGCTTGGGGTTACATTCACTAACCGAACCGACTATCACACAATATAAAGGAGACCGAAGGTCTCCTTTCTCATTACAGTAAGCATGATATTAGCCGTGAGTACGGATCCAATCATCCATTTCCGTTTTTAAGTTATCCGACTTAGTACCGAAAATCGCTTGTACACCGCCAGACACCATAACCACCCCTGCCGCCCCTAGCTGCTTCAATTGGTCTTGATCAACCAACGCGGTATCGACCACAGTGACACGCAAGCGAGTAATACACGCATCTAAGCTGCTAATATTGGATTTACCACCAAATGCGGCCACCAACTCACCCGCCAGTTGATTGCTGCTAGACATCACGATGTCGACATTTTCATCTTCATGCCCTGGCGTTTTTAAGTTCAATATCCGGATCACTGATGTGAAAACTAGGTAGTACAGTAGCGCATAACCCATACCTAACCCAACGAGTAGCCATACGTTATCTGCGCGTGGTGATTGCACAACCAGATCAATGAAACCATTCGAGAATGCATGACCATGCACCACATCGAATGCGTTGGTTAGTGCATAAGCTAAACCCGCTAATACCGCATGGATCGCATACAGGATAGGCGCAACAAACAAGAACGAAAATTCAATCGGTTCGGTAATCCCGGTTAAAAATGACGTCAACGCAGCAGAGGCCATGATTCCCATAACTTTGGCACGATTTTCTGGTTTAGCCGAATGGGCAATCGCAAAAGCGGCTGCGGGTAGACCAAACATTTTAAACAAATAGCCGCCAGCTAACTGACCAAAACCATTACCTGCAGAACGTGAGGCCTCATCTGCGGTCAAGAAACAAGTCATGATCCCACTGACCGTGTCACCAACACCGTTGACACAAGAACCCGCTTGATAGAAAAATGGTACGTTCCAAATATGATGCAAGCCAAATGGCAGTAATGCACGCTCAACCAGGCCATAGAGACCAAATGCGGTTACCGGATTTTGGTTAGCCGCCCAATCAGAAAGTGAACCAATCACCGCCCCAACCCCTAACAAGATACCAGCAATCGGCAATACTGATACGGGTAACATCAGAGCCTTACCAACCCCTTTTGCAAATTTGCAAAAGCGTGCTTAAACATGTTTATCCTCCTGATCAAATTACTAGCAAAGCCAACGGCATGCCCTGACAACCTAACGATTAGGAGCCAGTAAAAATGTAACCATTATATTTTTCCAGATCTCAAGATCTCTTGATACTACGCAAACTTTACTGTTCAGCCACCAAACCAAGCCTCCCATAATTAAGGGGATGATTTACCGATAATAAGCTATCACCTATCACTACCACGAAAAACGCTAGTTTAGGGATAACGACAAAAAGCCCGCATTTTTTGCGGGCTTTCGGGGTATCATTGTTCAAGCGTTTTTCTTTGCTCTTGTATCATGCAGTGGTTCAACACCATACATGTAGAACTGAATCGCCGAATAAACGGCATACAATCCTAATGTGGCGCAGAAAAACACTATCTTCTCTTTTTCGCGAGCTAAGTATACCGACAAATCTTTCGGCTTGATCCAATCACCACTGTCCACTCGAAGCAGATATTTACCTAGTGACTTGCCAATCTGCTTAAAGCAAATCGCACCGAAACCAAGATATAAACCGATAAACAGTAATAACATCAATAGCATCATCAGTAACAGAACTGGCAGAGCCATCGCATCGTTTAACGATAGCCCTGAAGTTTTATCACTAAAGAGCCCTGTCACCATCGCCATCAGAACCGTTACCACCACCTGAGTGAACATCTTCGCCACCATGACGTCAATGATAAAGGCTCCGGTTCTTCTAAATTTGTCACCAATACTCATTACTTACCAAGCAGAGCGTTGATTTGAGCTTTGTAACCTGCAGCTTCAGCGCCATAGATGGCTTGAATGCCAGTGTCACCAACTTTAACCAGACCGCGAGCACCAAGCTGTTGAGTCCAGAAATCGTTATCTTTCACTTGAGCACCATCTTTTACTGTGATGCGCAGACGAGTGATACATGCATCAACATCAACGATGTTTTCTGCACCACCCAGAGCTTCAATCATGTCTTGCGCTTTTTGATTGCTGCCAGCCGCGCCATCTTTTGCTGCATGGTAATCTTGCTTAGACACTACTGCTACGGCACTACCTTTGCGACCTGGGGTTTTCACATCAAATTTAACGATGAACCAGCGGAAGACAAAGAAGTAAACGAATGCGTAAGCAATACCCACTACAGGGATAAAGTACCAGTTGTTTTCAGCACCAGTTACACCTGGCAAAATACCAAACAAGCTGAAGTCAATGAAACCGCCACTGAAAGTCATACCCACTTTAACGTTCAGCATATCCATCAGCATGAATGACAGACCCGCTAGAGGAACGTGGATCGCATAGTACAGTGCTGGAGCTAGGAACAAGAAAGTGAATTCAATTGGCTCAGTAATACCAGTCAGGAATGCAGTCAGAGCAACTGAGAACAACAGACCACCAGCGGCTTTCTTGTTGTTGTCATCTGCTAGGGTATACATTGCATAAGCGGCTGCAGGTAGACCAAACATCATGAACGGGAATTTACCAGTCATGAAGTTAGTTGAAGTAAATTGAGAGAAATCACCGGTTGCCAGAGAAGCAAAGAAGATGTTCTGTGTACCTTTGATCAACTCACCAGCGATCTCAGCAGTACCGCCAATCTCAGTCTGCCATAGAGGCAAGTAGAAAACGTGATGCAGACCAACAGGGATCAGAGAACGTTCAATGATACCGAAGATCAAAGAAGCAATGTAACCGTGACCTGATGCAGTCATTTCACCTAGCGCAGCACCGATGGCACCGAATGCAGCACCAAAGAATGGCCAAATGAAAGTCAGAACAATACCGTAGAACAACGCAGCAAATGCGCTGATGATAGGTACGAAACGAGCACCACCGAAGAAACCTAGGTAATCTGGTAATTTGGCATCATGGTATTTATTGTGCAATACCACAGTTACCGCACCAGCGATCAGACCACCAAACACACCCATACTTAGTGTATTAGAAATACCCAGCATGTCAGCCAGTACCCCTGGATATTCGCTACCCATCAGTACCACAGTGTTGGTATCTAAGTTGATCATGTTTGCCACAACCAAAGTCTTAGCAATCGCAACGTTCATTACCAAGTAAGAGATCAGCGCCGCCAGTGCTGCTGCACCTTTCTCGGCACGAGCAAAACCTACCGCGATCGCCAAAGCGAACATGACTGGCAAGTTAGCAAATACAATACCACCCGCCGCAGTCATAACTTGTAGGAAACTATTTAGAACGGTTCCGTCTTGCAGCACACCGATTTGGTACGCTTCGATCATGGTAGGGTTGGTAAAACTCCCCCCGATACCCAACATAATACCCGCTGCAGGCAGCAGTGCGATGGGTAACATAATTGATTGTGAAAGTTTACTAAAGAAAGCTTTCATGTATTTATGCTCCTGATAAAGTTATTAGAATGGTTCAGTTCTGACGGCCCCCCGTAGCCTTAATGCCAGTACTGAATGAAAAATGTAACACTCATGCATTATATTTTCCGGCTCTAAATATATATTGATGGCCGTTAATTTTTCTAGTTTGGAATGAAATTTAGTTTCAAAGTAATAGGCGGATCACAGTCACCCGCTCACACTAAAATACCACCAACGCAACCCATGCCATTGTTTTTTATGACAAAAAATAAAAAAGCATTAATTTCACAGGATAAATAAAATCGCCTGACATGTTATTTTTTGCAACAAATTTACAATTTGATGATTTTTGCTCTATTTTCCATCAATCAGCCTAAAAGTTCGCTTTTTTTGAATTTGCTATAATATTTAACCGATAAAAAATCATTTACCGTTTATTTTTCACACAACAATAGTTCTCATCGCAAAAAAAAGATTCCTGAAGTTTTCGCTGGTTTTTGCAGCGACTTCGGTAAGTGAAATCCCTTTAAGCTGAGCGATATGCGCCGCGACCTCGACGACATACGCTGGCTGATTTTGTTTGCCACGATGTGGGACTGGTGATAAATACGGTGAATCGGTCTCAATCAAGAGCCGTTCTAAAGGCAATGCTTTTACCACTTCTTTAAGCGCCGTCGCTTGCCGAAAAGTCACAATCCCAGAAATCGAAATATAAAAACCGAGATCGATCGCCGCTTCAGCAAACGGCAAATCTTCAGTAAAACAGTGGATCACCCCACCACAGTGCTCCGCTCGCCCTGCCTTTAGCAGTTGTAACGTATCTTGTTGAGCATCACGTGTATGAATGATCAATGGCTTATTCAGCTCAACCGCAACATCGATCTGCTGCCGAAAGCGTAATTTCTGTAACTCTGCGGTTTGTGGCTGATAATGATAATCTAACCCCGTTTCGCCAATCGCCACCACTTTCTGGTGTTGCGCATACTGCAGAAATGTGGCGAGCGAAAACTCACTCTCTACATCTAAAGGATGCACACCACAGGAAGCATACACTTGAGCAAAGGGCTCAATCATAGCCAACATATTCGGAAAAGCATCGAGCGTAACGCCTACCGTAAGTAAGTGCTCAACTTTGGCTTGGCGAGCTTTGGTAATCACATCATTCACATCCGTGTGCAAATCTTGGTAATCCAATTTGTCGAGATGACAGTGTGAATCTACAAACATATTTCCTCATTAATCCATTGATAAAACCATTGCAGGAGCAATAGTTCACTATTCAACCCAGTAAATTGACGCAGCTGATCGATGAGAGCTTGCAATGCCGCGGTCTGGGTATAAAGCTGATGATAAGTCAGGCGGTTGGCTAATTCGGTGCTAAGTGGTGTTGCATCGCTTTGCTGCACCCCAAACTGAATTTTTTGCGCATCCGTTAGCCAGCACCAAACCCAATAAAGCCCTTGGTTTAAATCATTATTAATCAATGAGATAAACTTTAATTGGGCATTAACATCACCGTTAATGGCCGCAATAAACTGAGCTTCAAGCTCGCGATAGTTGGCGATCCCGCCTTGCTGCATAAACGCTCGAGTTTTCAGTGGTGAAGCCGAACAAAGATGCAACGCATAGCTTGGCGCATCAATCGCCTGAGCTTGTAACCACTCCTGCACTACATCAGGCGTAGGGCTTGGGATCACCCAGCGTTGACAACGGCTGATAATGGTTGGTAGCAGTTGCTGGATCCGGGACGTGACTAAGATAAACAAACAGTGTAAAGGTGGCTCTTCTAATGTTTTCAGCAACGCATTCGCAGCCGATTCGTTCATCGCATCGGCCGGCTCGATCACAATCAAACGATAACCCGCGAGCTGCGATGATTCTTGAGCAATCCGATTAATATGCCGAATTTGATCAACCGAAATCGCCTTACCCGGTTTTTCAGGTCGCACATAATGCAGATCCGGATGATGCCCCGCCTGCAGTAAAGCACAGCTATGGCAAAAGCCACACGGCTCCGAGTCACTACTGGCGCAAATTACGCTGCGAGCCATAGACTCAACCAAGCTTTCTGCACCTAATCCTTCCGCCGCTTGGATGAGGGTCGCACTCGCCAACTGTCCGCTTGCCAATGTCGCTTGCCATAACTGATACACAGGGCTAAGCCAAGGGTAAAGAGGCGTAAGACTAGACATGATTCATCTGACTTAACCAGGCTTCAACAGCAACACGAATATCGGTCGTCACCTGTTCAATCGATTGAGCCGCATTAATCAATACCACCGTCTCATCGCTGTGGGCCAGTTCAAGATAACGCTGACGAGCACGTTCAAAAAAACCGATATCCATCTTTTCAATCCGATCCAGCTCACCACGGCCACGAGCTCGCTGCAAACCCAGTTTCGGATCAATATCCAGATATAAGGTTAAGTCTGGTTTAAAATCCCCCAACGCGGTTTGCTTTAAACTGTGCATTGTCGCAGCCGCAATCTGCCGTCCACCACCTTGATAAGCTTGTGAAGACATATCATGCCGATCGCCAACCACCCAAGTTCCTTGGGCTAAAGCGGGCTTAATCACATTTTCCACCAGTTGTACCCGCGCAGCGTACACGAGCAGCAATTCGGTGATGTCTTGCAACACTTCTCCCGGATGCTCTTCTTTGACCAAGGCGCGTAACTTTTCGGCTAATACGGTCCCGCCCGGCTCACGAGTGCAGGCGATTGACTGAATACCATGTTGCTGTAAGGTTTCCACTACCATTTGGATCGCGGTACTCTTTCCAGCGCCCTCAAGCCCTTCGATTACGATAAATTTTGCGTTCATGTTTTTTTTCTAAGTTTTTTAAGATAATTACGTACCGCACGATTATGGTCAGCGAGTGTTTTCGAGAAATTGTGTCCGCCCTCACCGCTCGCCACAAAGTAAAGGTAATCACTTTGTTCCGGATTTAATGCCGCATAAATCGAAGCCTCACCAGGCATGGCGATCGGAGTTGGTGGTAATCCATTGATCACATAGGTATTATATGGAGTGCGTTCTCGTAAATCTTTCTTGCGAATATTGCCATCATAAGCTTCTCCCATACCGTAGATCACCGTAGGATCGGTCTGTAGCCGCATGCGCTTATTAAGCCGATTAATAAACACGGCGGCAATTCGCTCACGTTCATCAGCAATCGAGGTCTCTTTTTCGATAATTGAAGCCAAGATCAAAGCTTCATAAGCGGTTTGGATCGGTAAGCCCTTTTGGCGATGATCCCAAGTCACCTGCAAAAACTGCTCTAACTTTTGATTAGCGCGTTTGAGAATGTCTAGATCGCTGGTACCTTTAATGAAATGGTAAGTTTCAGCCAAAAATAGGCCTTCTAATTTTTCATGTTGCAACCCCAAAGCCTTGGCAATTTCCGCCTCCGAAAGTCCAGTCAATTGCTGAGTGATGTAAGGGTTACTGGCCAAAATAGCACGCCATTCTTGAAAACGGCTACCCTCAACAAAGGTCACCGCAAATTGATGCTCTTTACCGGCCACCAACAAAGCCAAAGCTTGCTGTAGACTCATGTTGGGTTGTAATTGATATGTCCCGGCTTTAATTTGCGATAACTCAGGATGAAAACGACGCACCCAATCGGCAACAAAACTGGCATTGATCCACGCTTGTTCGGTGAGCACTGTCAGCTCTCGATTCAAACTTGTCCCAGGAGCTATGGTCACCAACTGGGCTTGCTCTATCAGCAAAGGCTGCGCAAGATAGTTATCCATTTGTTTGACAAAATAAGCATAACTGCCTACGGCAGCGCAGATCAGAACGACAAAAATCAATACTAGCTTTTTAATCACGAATTACTACTCTCCTGAAAACGTCGCGTCATACTACCTATATCCAGCGAGTGTTCACCTATCTGTGTCACTGGCGCAATCACCAGTAACGCATTGGTAATGAACACTTCATCTGCCGCCAACACGCTTTCGATACCAAACCGGTCAATCACTAGCGGAATCGATAACTGCTGGGCAAGTTTGAGTATCTGACCACGTGCAACACCGGCAACGCCGGCATGGTGTAAACTGGGGGTATAAAGCTGGCCATCTTTACACCAGAATAAATTGGCGGCAGTAGTTTCAATCACTTGGTCATCGATGTCTAAACAAACACCATCGTCCCAACCCGCCACATCCATTTCACGTTTGAGTAAAATCTGCTCCAAACGATTATTATGTTTATGTCCAGCCAGCAGCGGATTTAACCCCATTCTCTGCTGGCAAATGCCTAATGACACACCCGCGTTACGCCACTGCTCATAATGGCTAGGAAAAGCAAACGCGCTAATAGTAACACTGCATGCGCTGACTTGAGTAGGACTGTAACCACGTCCCCCAGTACCTCGGCTAATATGAACTTTTATCCCTGCTTGCGCATCACTGCGTATCATCGCCTGCACACCTTGCCACACCGCTGACCAATCGGGCTCGGTAATATGCAGCGCTTTAAGGCAAGCTTGTAAGCGGGCTTGATGCTGCGGCCAAAGCACTGCTTGACCGTGCTGAGTTAGTAGAGTGGTAAAGCAACCATCGCCATATTGAAAGGAACGATCATCAATCGGTCGCTCATTGCCTGGCTTTCCATTCACCCAGTACATGCTCGGACTCCATAAAAAGAAACGGCTCAATGCTATGCATCAAGCCGTGTGAACTCAAGTAAAGAGTGGTGAAGTTTTTACATGCGCTTGAAAATCAAGCTACCGTTAGTGCCACCAAAGCCAAATGAATTACACATCGCGTATTCCATATTCTCGACTTTACGCGCCACATGCGGTACCAAATCGACATCCAGACCAGGCTCTGGATTATCCAGATTGATGGTTGGAGGGACGATTTGATCAACTAATGACATCACTGTGATAATCGCTTCAGCAGAACCAGCCGCCCCAAGCAAATGACCCGTCATCGATTTGGTGGAAGAAATCAGCACTTGTTTGCTGCCCGCTTCACCCAAAGCACGTTTGATACCTTTCACTTCAGCAACATCACCTGCCGGCGTAGAGGTACCGTGCGCATTGACATAGCCAATTTGTTCGCCAGTCACGCCCGCATCACGCATTGCAGCTTCCATCGCCAATGCGCCACCAGAGCCGTCTTCACTTGGTGAAGTCATGTGATAAGCATCACCAGACATCCCAAAACCAACCACTTCGGCGTAAATTTTCGCACCGCGTGCTTTCGCGTGTTGATACTCTTCGAGCACCATCACACCTGCACCATCACCCAAGACAAAACCATCACGGTCTTGGTCCCAAGGACGAGAAGCTTTTTGCGGTTCATCATTACGAGTTGAAAGTGCTTTTGCTGCACCGAAACCAGCCATACCCAGAGGTGTAGAGGCTTTTTCAGCGCCACCTGCGACCATCGCATCCGCATCGCCGTAAGCAATCATGCGTGCCGCATGGCCAATATTATGTAGGCCAGTGGTACAAGCGGTTGAAATAGCAATATTAGGGCCTCGTAAACCGCGCATGATCGACAAATTACCAGCAATCATGTTGACAATAGTCGATGGCACAAAGAAAGGGCTAACCTTACGTGGGCCTTTATCAATTAATGCTTGGTGACCCGTTTCGATAAGTTCAAGACCACCGATCCCCGAGCCAATCGCAACACCAATGCGTAGCGCATTTTGTTCCGTGACGACTAAACCCGAATCTTGCAGAGCTTGGATACCCGCCGCAATACCATACTGGATAAATAAATCCATTTTGCGGGCATCTTTTTTTGACATGTACTGTTCGCAATCAAAGCCTTTGACTAAACCTGCGAAACGAGTAGAAAAATTGGTAGTGTCGAAATGCTCAATGTTGACGATACCGCTTTGGCCGTTTAACAAAGCTTGCCAAGATGACTCTACCGTGTTGCCTACCGGTGACAACATACCCATGCCAGTGACAACAACGCGACGCTTGGACACGATCATATTCTCCGGAATTGAAATTGAAATGAGAGGGTGTTGAGAACTAATAAAAATTCAGGCGGCCAGTAGGCCGCCTGGGGAGAGATTACTGAGCGTTGTTGGTCACGTAATCGATCGCAGCTTGAACAGTAGTGATCTTCTCTGCTTCTTCATCAGGAATTTCAGTATCGAATTCCTCTTCCAGAGCCATTACTAGCTCAACAGTGTCAAGAGAATCTGCACCCAGATCATCAACGAAAGAAGATTCATGCTTCACTTCTGCTTCGTCTACACCTAGCTGTTCAACGATGATTTTCTTTACGCGTTCTTCGATGTTGCTCATTTTTTCTTTTCCTTTACAGATTTCGCCTAATGCGATGATTCCGTAGTTTATTCGAACTAGGGAAAGTTGCAAGTGTGAGGTTTCTGGTCTAACCACAAATTAGCCGACTTTAACCGAAATTCACACCATATTTGATATAAGTCATGCATAAACATTGTGCATGTTATCGACACTTTTCATCTAAATTCGCCTCACAACTCGACAGTTCAATACCGGATCATGAGGCAAACCTTTTAGATCATGTACATGCCACCGTTAACATGCAGTGTTTCACCGGTGATATAAGCTGCTTCTGGTGAGGCTAAGAAAGCCACCGCTGATGCTATTTCACGCGGATCGCCCAAACGCCCAGCCGGAACTTGGGTTAAGGTTGCTGCACGTTGCTCATCATTCAGCGCTTTGGTCATATCCGTTTCGATAAAACCCGGAGCCACAGTGTTCACTGTTACGCCACGCGATGCTACTTCACGTGCCATCGATTTAGTAAAACCAATCACACCCGCTTTCGCTGCAGCATAGTTTGTTTGACCCGCGTTGCCCATAGTACCCACAACCGAACCGACATTGATAATGCGGCCTTGGCGTTTTTTCATCATGCCACGCAATACGGCTTTAGAGAGACGGAAAATCGAAGTCAAATTGGTATCAATAATGTCTGACCACTCTTCTTCTTTCATACGCATTAACAGGTTATCACGGGTGATACCAGCGTTGTTAACCAAAATATCGATGCCACCAAACTCATCTGCGATGGTTTTCACTACCGCTTCGATTGACTCAAGATTGGTCACGTTCAGTGCCATGCCTTTGCCATTATCACCTAAGTAGTCGCTTATCGCTTGCGCGCCACTTTCGCTCGTCGCAGTACCAATCACTCGCGCACCGCGCTCAACCAACAATTCAGCAATCGCTTTACCAATACCGCGGCTCGCGCCGGTTACTAGGGCGACCTTGCCGTCTAAGCTCATGAATTGAGTCATGTTTTATTCCTGTTATTATTTTAACGCATCCAAAGAAGCCACATCGTTCACCGCAGCTCCTTCAAGGGTTTTGACAATACGTTTAGTCAGACCAGTCAACACCTTACCTGGCCCCATCTCAAGCAGTTTTTCGACACCCTGAGCGCTGATTTGTTCCACACACTCGGTCCAACGTACTGGGCTGTAGAGCTGGCGAACCAGTGCCAACTTAATCTTAGCCGGATCGGTTTCGGCAATCACATCCACGTTATTGATGACGGGAATTTGTGGCACATTGAATTCAAGCTCTGCTAAAGTTTTTGCCAATTCATCGGCAGCAGGCTTCATCAGCGCACAATGTGATGGCACAGAAACTGGCAGCGGCAACGCACGCTTAGCACCAGCTTCTTTACACAGAGCACCGGCACGCTCTACCGCGTCTTTTTGACCGGCGATCACCACTTGGCCTGGTGAGTTAAAGTTGACCGGAGAAACCACTTCACCTTGCGCTGCATCAGCACAAGCTTTGGCAATGGCTTGATCATCTAAGCCAATAATCGCATACATCGCACCGGTACCAGCAGGCACCGCTTGTTGCATCAATTGACCACGCAGCTCAACCAGCTTGATCGCTTGTTTAAAATCGATCACTCCCGCACAGACTAATGCCGAATATTCACCTAAGCTGTGGCCAGCCAATACCGTCGGTTGTGGCAATTCCAGTTGCTGCCATACACGCCAAATCGCCACTGAAGCTGCGAGCAGTGCTGGCTGAGTGCGAAAAGTTTGGTTGAGATCTTCGATCGGTCCATCTTGCACCAGAGCCCAGAGATCGTAACCCAACACTTCAGACGCTTGTGCGAAAGTCTGTTTTACCACCTCATACTGCTGTGCAAGATCAGCCAGCATCCCAACCGCTTGCGAGCCCTGACCTGGGAATACGATAGCAAACTTACTCATAACTCTTTCCTTTATCTCATAATGGATAAGGAGCCTTACGACTCCTTAAAATCAACATTGATTGTGGATTTAGAATTTCACCAGCGCCGAGCCCCAAGTGAAACCGCCACCAAACGCTTCGAGCAATAGAGTTTGCCCGCGCTGAATACGCCCATCACGTACCGCTTCATCCAATGCCGTTGGCACTGTCGCTGCCGACGTATTGCCGTGGCGGTCTAACGTAACCACCACTTGATCTAATGACATAGCCAGTTTTTTCGCGGTCGCCGAGATAATCCGATAGTTAGCCTGATGGGGAACCAACCAATCGAGCTCTGATTTATCCATGTTATTGGCTTGCAGCGTATCGACCACCAATTTAGACAGTTGTGTCACTGCCACTTTAAATACTTCGTTACCCGCCATGTGCAGCCATTTATCACTGCTGCCACCACGTTCAGGTACTTCAAGGCTCAATAAATCACCAAATTGACCATCGGCGTGGATATGCGTTGAAAGAATACCGGGCTCATTGCTGGCTCCAACCACTACGGCACCTGCGCCATCACCAAACAAAATAACTGTGGAGCGGTCGGTCGGATCACAAGTTTTGGACAGTGCATCCGCACCTATCACCAAAATATTTTTACATGCCCCAGATTTAACCTGTTGATCGGCAATCGAGAGCGCATACATAAAACCAGAGCAAGCGGCCGCCAAATCAAATGCAGGGCAACCTTTAATATCCAGCTTACCTTGCACTTGACAAGCAGCGGAGGGGAAAGCGTGACTCGCGCTGGTGGTGGCAACGATAATCATATCAATATCATTTTTATCGATACCGGCCATGTCGATGGCGTTTTGTGCCGCATAGAAAGCCATATCGGCCACCGTTTCATTATCAGCGGCAATGCGACGCTCGCGGATACCAGTACGAGCAACAATCCACTCATCACTGGTCTCTACCATTTTCTCTAAATCTGCGTTAGTACGCACCTGAGATGGCAAGTAGCTGCCAGTACCTAAAATTTTGCTATACATGAAGACTAATAATGCCTCTCGAGTAAAACCGCTTCCAAACGATCGCTTATACGGCTGGGTACTTGTCGTTTCACCTCATGCACCGCCTCACAAATTGCATTGACAACAGCGGATACATCAGCACTTCCATGACTCTTAATGACAATGCCGCGCAATCCTAGCAAACTTGCGCCGTTATACTGGTCGGGGTTCAGGGTTTTTAATTCAGTAAAGAGCTCAGAAAACAGTTTTCTTGCAATCCAACCCTTTATGGATGAGGCTAAAAGCGATTTTTTTAACTTATCGATAAAGAGTTGCGCTGTTCCTTCACACGCTTTAAGGCAGACATTTCCCACAAAGCCATCGCACACTATCACATCTGCGCTATTGGTTAATAGCTGATTGCCCTCAATATAACCAATGAAATTGATCTCTTGGGTTTGGGTCAGCATCTCCGCGCAGCGCTTAACCAGGTCATTACCTTTAATCTCTTCTGCGCCGATATTTAAAATGGCAACTCTGGGTGCGTGGCGTAAATGTTGCTCAGCTAGCGCCGCCCCCATCACCGCAAATTGGAACAAAGAATCCGCATCACTCGACACATTGGCACCGAGATCCAGCATCCAAGTTTTACCGCCCGATACCGTAGGTAAAGCAGAAACCAACGCCGGACGATCAATACCAGGTAACAGTTTAAGACGAAAACGGGATAGCGCCATCAGGGCACCGGTGTTACCCCCACTGACACAAGCATCCGCCTGATTATCGGCAACCAGATCAATCGCCATACCCATGGAACTACCAGCACTATTGCGTAAAGCCAACGAAGGTTTTTCAGAGTTAGAGATAACTCGGTCACTGTGCACAATACTTAAACGAGCATTGGCAGAATAACCAAGTAGGGAGAATTGTTGAGCGATCTGATGTTGATCACCCACTAAGATCACTTTTAGCTCTGGGAAATGTGACAGTGCCTGCACGGCGGCAGGCACTGTAACGCGTGGACCGAAGTCCCCGCCCATTGCATCAAGTGCAACGGTTAAATTTTGCAAAGGTCAACCTTACTTGTTGATAACCTTTTTACCACGGTAGTAACCTTCAGCAGTTACATTGTGGCGTAGGTGAGTTTCACCTGAAGTTGCGTCTACAGATAGCGCTGCAGCAGTTAGCGCATCGTGTGAACGACGCATACCACGTCTTGAACGTGTTTTACGGTTTTGTTGTACGGCCATTGACCCTACTCCTATGTTAAGAATGCTTAGCGAATTACTTCTTCAAGCTTTTTAAAACATCGAATGGATTCGGTTTCTCTTCCAAAACTTCTTCTGGAAGTTCACCAAACACCAAATTGTCTGAATCAACGCTACAATCCGCTTCGTCATGCATTGCAACTTGAGGCAAATTTAAGATGAACTCGTCTTCAACTAACTGAACTAGGTTAACCTCACCAAACTCGTTTAGATCTACCAAATCATACTCGTCTGGGGCGTCTTCTTCACTTTTACGCCCTAAATAAGGGGTATAAGTAAAGTCAACTTCACACTCATGTGCGAAAACCTCGTTACAGCGCTGACACTCTAAATCAACTTCGATGTTAGCTTTACCAGAGATAACAACGAGTTGCTGTTCATCAATCTCAAATGACAATGAAACTTCAGCGTCGCGTTTAACGCCTGCGACTGACTCCTCTAAGCGCTTGAACAGACTGATTTGGATGATGCCATCAAAATCTAATCTCTTCTGAGCCGCTTTAGCTGGATCAACCGTTCGCGGTATTTTTACCTTTTGCATAGGGCGCGAATATTATCTTCCAAAACAGGTTTAGTCAAAGAAAAAGGCAAAAAACTTAGTTTTTTTTCCTTTTCCACCGAGAGCATTATGAACAGCGCATTAGGATACGTTATGCTGCTGTCAAACACGCGATGATTGTAAAGTAAAATGCAGAATTACCAACTGATTTGTATAGGGACAAGGTTAACTCTCTGAATATAAAGAGATTATTATGACCTTTAACAATCATCTCAAAGCCTCAAACTCTCAAGAAGTCACCAAAAGAAGTCACTACGCCTCTTTGTCCCAATCTGTATGTTTTCCTTCAAGTAACCCAAGTAACTCAATAAACCCACACTATAGGAACATCCCAAAGATTTACTTCACGACAATCAAGAAGGAGAACACTTTCTATCTAAGAGTCTCACACCGAGACCAGTTACAGAATGAGAGTGTTACCGTATCACTTAGAACAAATAATAGACGAGAGGCAATGATGAATACTGATTACCTAAAGGAACGCCTGTTAGAGCAAGCAGGTAGCTTTGTTAGCTTTGACCATATGAGAGCAGCTCTAAAGGAAATCGCACAGACTGAGCTTGTTAGACGTCCCAAAGTTGATTGGTTTTACCGTGGTAATATCATCATTGCACAAGAAGCTCTCCAAGAAGCTCAGACAGTCGAACAGGTTAGATTCATACAGTCCTATTCAGATATCATGAAGAAGGGCTTACAGAGCGATACAGAAGGTTTATTGTCGATTGTTGATAGTGTCAGTGAAGTTAGTAGAGTTAGTGAATCAACTAACGTGAACAGCGAACGAAGTAAGCACAGAGTAAACAACGTTAAAACCTTTTCTCAAATGGTCGAGGATTATATTAACGAGAAAGAAGTTAGTGGAAGTTGGACAGCAGCAACATTAGGAACCAAAGCAGCCACTGTAAGAAAGCTTGTAAGCTACTTTGAGGCTTGCTCTCTTCAAGATAAACCGATAGACCAGATAACAAGACAAGACCTATTGGAAGTGCGTACAGCTCTATCTAACGATGGTCTGAAGCTATCCACGGTAAACGGTCAAATAAGGAATATTGTTGCTGTCTTTAAATATGCTGAATTGCTTGATGTTATTCCGAAAAGTCCAGCCGTTAAGCTGTTATTGAAAGACCGTGATAATAAAGACTCAAAGGCATTAACAGAGTCAGAAGTTAACAATGTTCTGAGTTATTTCAAGCATGGTTATTTCACTGAAGCTAAACGCAGTAAGAAGACCACAGAGGCCATGGAGTTTATCAAGTGGATTCCTCAATTAGCAGCTATTACAGGTGCAAGACTTAACGAAATTCTACAGCTACGCAAAGGCGACATAAAGCAATCTGATAATGGTCTATGTTGGTTTATTGATATTAATGACAAAGATGACAATGTACTCAAGAATAAATCTTCAGCTCGTATAGTCCCTCTCGTAAATGGTGCTTATGGGTTCGACTTAGAGTTATTCCTAAATGAAGTTGTCAATACCTGTAATGATGATTCAGACAATATATTCAGACTCAAGAACAGTGACCGACAATTAAACAGCATCAAGATAGGTAAACTATTAAAGGCTTATCGAGATAACCACTCAGAAGCCCCTGAGACGCTCACAATGCATTATTTCCGTCACACTATGGCTACCCTATGCCTAAACAAGAAGATGCCTGAAAGCTTCGCTAAGGAAATATTAGGGCATACTCAGAGTATAACCTATGGTCTCTATGGTTCAGCAGGTGTAGACGTTGAGACAATGTATAAAGAGATGGTTAAACTATGGTCATAACATATGAGAATCACTATCATCTATACGCGTGGGTTAATTACATAAGAGCAACATAACCACCAACATAAAGACAACAATCAGACTCTCAAAGCTCCTCGTCAATAGAACAAAAAGTCCCTATAAATCAATAATATTGAATTAACCCACACTATAGGGGGACAGTAGGGGGAGACTATAAGATATCTTTAAGATAAGACTATAAGATATCTTTAAGATTACTCTTTAAGTCTAATATTCTTAATAGTAATTATTATTAAAGAATCATTATCTTTAAGATATATCTTTAAGTCCCTCCTATTTAACCCACACTATAGGGAGATATTAACTATCATCCCGTTGCTATAGCGAAGTTAATTGTAATCAAATCATCTTAGCTGTAATCACTTAAAGACACATCTCTACAGATTTAATCATGTGAGTCATTCTGGTTATTCAGAGTGCATTGATTATTAATGGTGTATGTGTCTTACCATAATCTTTATTTATAACCATTGTTAACGAAGTAAACCATTACCAACAAGGAGACCCCTAATATGACAACTAAAGATAATGTGAACACTCTCGATATTCATTTCAGAGGTGAGAAGCCTAAGCGTCTTTCATTTACTCAGAAAGCAGCTCTACACAATCGGATGATTAATATTCTCAGAAAGTTTGACTGTGAGCATTCCCAAAGTGCAGCGGATAAACTTCAAGCCACTCTTAAAGGGATGACTGGAATTAAATATACCGGATGGGAAGCTTGTCGGAAAGAATTAGCCTATGAAAAAGCTAAGTTTCAATTAGAGAAAGAAGGAGTCCTATAAGATGAGTATTATTAATTATGATGAAACAACTAATACATTTAGTGTCTACGGACAAACTTTTACAGCAGATTATTTTAATCATGTTCAAGTTGCTATTTTACTTGACATTAATTGGTCTGTCGGTCTCATCCATAACGCACTGAAAGACACACCCTTAGCGAATCACCGTGACCACCGATTAGTGAATCATCGTCGTGAACTGGCAGAGATTGCAGAAAGGGAGTCTAAAGAAGCAGCAGAGCGTACACGTATAGCTCTCCTCAGAGACCCTGAGCATCAAGCAAAGCTAAAACGTGAACGCGATGCCTTTGCCGCTAAGAGTCGAGCACATGCAGCAGCCTTAAAGTCTGGTCGTCCTGTCTACACAAACAGTCCTCACCAAGACCCTATTCCAAGTATCAAATGGTAAAGCTATGGCCTCCTAAAAGGGAGGCTATCGACCCTAAACACTGTGAACGCAGTAAACACTCTAAACACTAACCACCAACCCATAGGAGAACACCAATTATGAATATCACAATCAATGAAAAACCTTCAGCTCAAAGCTACTTGGAGTCATTGGCTCGCAAGTTGTCCGGTTGTTTCAACTCAGTAGCCTTTAAGACTGCTTGCGGTACTGAAGCTCGGTACTTCCGATTCCATCGCAAAGGTGATAACCCTAAGACAATCCAAGTCCCTACTCTTGCGAATCGTTCCGTAAAGCTCAACCTTGCTGACAAATCACAGAATGGTAAGCCAACTATCATCACTCACAAACAAGGCTCGTTGGTGGTCTCTAAGCCATGTAAAGAGGGCTTAATGCTATCCGCAGCGATTGAGCTTAGTGATTCTGAGGTAAGTGGTCATATTACTGATTTGTCACTTCAACAAGAGATTGAGACCGTAACCGAGACCACTAACGATACTTTGAATAAGGAAATCTTAGGCTTAATCGAGGAATCGGAAGACTTTGCGAAGCTCGTTAAGGTCATGCCAGAAACAAGCTCAGGGACTGGTCTTAAAGCCCGTGGAGAAGCTCTACAAGAATCAATCTTCACAGCTAAGGCTGAGGTATTGCCTTTAGGCAAAGAGCTTGCAGATTACATTGTGGGACTGTCAGACGCTGCTTTCACTGCCCTTGAGTATAGTGCTCGTGTTAATGGCTTTAGCTCTATCCATGACATGATGGGAACTGAGGTATTTGCCTTTACCAGTAAGAGCGATGACACAGGTACAAATAACTATGGCTATCTGATTCCAAGACGACACACAGCGATTAGCTTTGCTGAGTCAGCTACAGGTGAAGTCTTCAAGTTCGAGGTGACCCGTAAACCTGAAACCCAAAGCTCTATCATGGAGATTATCGCTAATGCTGAAGTATTGGCAGCAGGTTTCACCAAGCTTGATGTGGACGGACAGACAGTTGACGTTACCATGCCTCTTATCACTCAGTTCAGCTTAAAGATTGCTTGAGGTGTCTAATATGGAAATTGTCAATCTACTTAGTATTGACAGGAATGGCTCACACGGACAAGTGAGCTATCACGAAAAGTACACTTTACTATGGAACAAACCTAAGCTCTCCTTTGAGTTTGTTATTATCCACTATGTGAAAGGTGATGAAGTCTACCCTAAAGGATTCAAGACGATTGACCCTAACGGACAACCTATTGAGTTGCGTCCTGAAGAGATTCAAGAGGTTGAGGCTTACTGTCAAGACAATGCAACTACTCCGTGGGCAGACTTGTGTAGTATCAGTTGAGATAAAGTTAACAAGCTATTTTGATATAAAAATACTAAATGCCCACTCTGGTAAGCCAAATAAGAAGCTCCAACCACCTAAAATAGAGGCAATTGGGGCGGTCAAAGGGAACAAAGCTAAGGCAAACATCGCAAAGCCGCCTATCTTAATTGCAATCCACAACCAGTAAAGCCACCCAACCGGAAGCAAAATAGCTAAAAACCAAATGAGAGCACTTGCAAGACCGCCTAAAACTCTGTCCATAAACACACACCTTTGCATTAAATAACGTAATGCTCAGAATTGTATCAAATAGTCACTTTGTGGCATAGCATGCTGATGAAAATCTACCAGAAAAATCTGAGAGACCATCTAATTGATTAAGCGTAGAGATTACCCCCATATAGGGTGTCTTTATGCCTCTCTTTTTGTGTTACGTTATAACATTGCGTTAATCAGGAAGTCACCAAAAGAAGTCACTACAGAAGTCACTAAGGCTATTGACGTGAGTATGTACTATCCTTATAGTTCAATCATATCAACGCCTTGTAGACTCCATGCAAAATTACCAACTAGTTTTAGCTTCCACCTCACCATTTCGCCAACAAATTCTGACCAAACTCAAGCTACCTTTCGTGAGTGCGAAACCCGATTGCGATGAAACACCTTTAATCGGTGAAAGCCCAATCCAATTGGTGATGCGTTTAGCCGAACACAAAGCACGCAGCTGTTTTTTGCCTGAACCGAGTTTAGTGATTGGCTCCGATCAGGTGTGCGTGATTGACGGTCAAATCATCGGCAAACCCTTAACCATGGAAAAGGCGGTGGAGCAACTGTCACGACAAAGTGGCAAAGCGATCACCTTTTATACTGGAGTCGCCCTTTTTAATAACCAAACCCAGCAAATTCAGGTGGTTTACGATACGTTTACGGTCCATTTTCGAACCTTGTCTGAATCAATGATCCGCAACTATGTGGCGGTCGAGCGACCACTGGAGTGTGCTGGCAGTTTTAAGAGTGAAGGTCTAGGCATTGCCCTGTTTGAGCGATTAGAAGGTGATGACCCCAATTCGCTGATTGGTCTGCCGCTGATTAAATTGATTAATCTGCTTGAACAAGAAGGGGTTAATGTGATTTAAACCGTAGATGACTCACAGCGCGATAAATCGCCCTGTGAGTCCACGTGAATACCGCGGATCAATTTATGAGTTACGGTTATTCCTTACAGCTCTTGCGATGATTGAGCTTGGCGCAGTTGGTTTAGCGCTTGCTCAAGGTTTGCCGTTAATGGCGCGTGAATATCTAGCTTCTTCTCGCTGGCTGGATGGACAAACTGAATGTTTGCCGCATGCAAGAACAGCCGTTCAATCCCAAACTTGGCCGTGTAAGCATCAAAACGGCGATCGCCATAGCGATCATCCCACGCAATTGGATGCCCCATATATTGGGTATGGACACGGATTTGGTGCGTGCGCCCAGTTACGGGACTCGCTTGCACTAAGGTTGCTTCACTAAACTGCTCAACAATGCGAAATCGCGTTTCCGAAGGTTTACCGTTTGGATTGACACGCACGATACTGTTGACTTCATTTTTTAGTAACGGCGCATTTACGATCCGACACTCCGGATCCCAGCGCCCCATCACTAGCGCATAGTAGTATTTCTGCACCGTTTTTTCGCGAAACTGAGCTTGCAAATGACGCAGTGCAGAACGCTTTTTGGCCACTAGCAAAATTCCCGAAGTGTCACGGTCAATCCGGTGTACCAGCTCAAGAAAACGCGCTTGCGGACGTAAAGCACGTAATGCTTCAATCGCACCAAAATGCAAACCGCTGCCACCGTGTACCGCGGTCCCCGAAGGTTTATTGAGGATCAACAAATGTCCATCTTCATAAACGATGCAGTGTTCTAACTCTGCCACTTTATTGAGTTTGGTATTCGGTGCTGTGGGCTGATTCTCTTTGACTTCTAGCGTGACAGGTGGCACGCGCACCACATCGCCGGCAGCCAGTTTGTATTCCGCTTTAACGCGCTTTTTATTCACGCGCACCTCACCCTTACGCAGAATGCGATAAACTACGCTTTTAGGGATGCTTTTTAATTGGTTGCGCAAAAAATTATCAATGCGCTGACCTGCCATATCTTCATCAATATCGATGAGCTGGACTTGAGTTCTAATTTCATTCATGGCGTTATTCTATCTGGAATCACGCTAAAATCACATTTTCTTAGCAACAAAAAACTATTTTCATTAGATCTTCACGCGATGGCAGCACCATTTCAATAAATTGGCACAAATATTACGCGTTAAATTACTGGTAGAGATAGTGATAAGTCATTTTTCACGCTTATTTCCAGCATTGAACAATAGGTTATTCCCTACTCTTTTTTAATCTCCCGCAAATAATTCACACTAGCTTGGAAAGCTGATTGCTGACTTTAGCTGTCACTGCTATAGTTCACAGCTGCAAGAGCTGAACTGGTAGCATTTTGTTATTTACTGTTCAATTTCTAGCAAGTTAGTGAGTAGTGAGTTGAAAAATTGAGTGCAGCACATGGCGTAAGACACCGAATTTGAGACTTTTTGTTGCTCTACTCGTCGCCTTTCATGTTGAGTACTTTCCGCCTTTATTGCGGTTTACAGGCTATTGCTAGCTTGTGAATACTGATGTGCCCTAGAGCATCCCCTCCAGCCGGGAGGCTGTATCGAAAAAGCCATGGGATCTGGCACCGTGAAAACGAAACACAGCAACAAAAACAAGAATCAAAACTATATAAGAACATGAGATTTTTAAATGAAGAGAATGTTAATTAACGCAACTCAAAAAGAAGAGTTGCGTGTCGCGTTGGTTGATGGCCAACGTCTGTTCGATCTGGATATTGAAAGCCCAGGACACGAATCGAAAAAAGCCAATATCTACAAAGGCCGCATTACCCGTATTGAACCCAGTCTTGAAGCTGCATTTGTTGACTACGGTGCTGAACGACACGGTTTCCTCCCTCTTAAAGAAATTGCGCGTGAATACTTCCCTAGCGGTTATAGCTACCAAGGTCGTCCTAACATCAAAGATGTTTTGAACGAAGGCCAAGAAGTGATCGTACAGATCGAAAAAGAGGAGCGCGGTAGTAAAGGCGCGGCTCTGACCACCTTTATTTCGCTGGCGGGTAGCTATCTGGTACTGATGCCGAATAACCCTCGTGCGGGCGGTATTTCTCGTCGCATTGAAGGTGATGAGCGTACCGAGTTAAAATCGGCACTCAGTTCACTGGAATTACCACAAGGTATGGGCCTTATTGTTCGTACCGCCGGTGTTGGTAAAAGTGCAGAAGAGCTGGAGTGGGACTTAAACGTACTGCTTAAACACTGGAGTGCGATTAAACAGGCTTCTGATTCCAACCCAGCGCCATTCCTGATCCATCAAGAAAGCAACGTGATTGTACGTGCAATCCGTGATTACTTGCGCCGTGATATCGGTGAAATTCTGATCGACAGCACCAGCATCTACGAACGTGCTCTTGAGCATATTCGCTTGGTGCGCCCTGACTTTGTCAATCGTGTCAAAAAATACGAAGGCGAAGTGCCACTGTTTAGCCATTTCCAAATCGAAAGCCAGATTGAATCGGCGTTCCAACGTGAAGTTCGTCTGCCTTCTGGTGGCTCTATTGTCATCGATCCAACCGAAGCATTGACCTCGATTGATATCAACTCCGCTCGCGCGACCAAAGGCGGCGATATTGAAGAGACCGCGCTCAATACCAACTTGGAAGCCGCAGAAGAGATTGCACGTCAATTACGACTGCGTGACCTCGGTGGTCTGGTGGTAATCGATTTCATTGATATGACTCCAGTTCGCCATCAGCGTGAAGTTGAAAACCGTCTGCGTGAAGCAGTTCGTGTTGATCGTGCTCGTGTACAAATCGGCCGTATTTCTCGCTTTGGTTTATTGGAGATGTCTCGTCAGCGACTAAGCCCATCTTTGGCCGAAGCTAGCCACCACATCTGTCCTCGTTGTACTGGTACCGGTGTGATTCGTGATAATGAATCATTAGCACTGTCAGTACTGCGTTTGATTGAAGAAGAAGCCCTGAAAGACAATACCTCGCAGGTTCTTGCCGTGGTGCCGGTCTCGATTGCTTCTTATTTGTTGAACGAAAAACGTCGCTCAGTGAATCATATTGAGAAAAATCAAGATGTCCGTATCACTATCGTGCCGAATTCAGAAATGGAAACCCCGCACTTTGACGTGATCCGCGTGCGTGACGGTGAAGAGCAAGACATCCTGTCTTACTTGATCCCGAAAAAGCTTGAAGCGATGAAAGAAGCTGAAGGCAAAGAGACACCAGATGTCGAACTTAAGCCAAAACGCATTGAAGAGCCGGTACTAAAAGGCTTCGCAGCACCTGACGAAGCTATACCCGCTCCAGCACCAAAAGCCAAAGCTGAACCACAACCTGCGAAAACGGCAGCGCCGACTCAGCCAGGCTTGTTCAGCCGTTTGTTTACCGCATTAGCGAACCTGTTCTCGGCAGCGCCAGCAGTGGAAACGGCAGCAACACCTGCGGCAACCAACAATCAGCAAGATAAACCGCGCCGTGAACGCAACGAGCGTAACAATGACCGTCGTCGTAACCCTCGCGATAGAAACCGTCGTCGCACCAATGAGGAAAACAGCGAGCGCAATGAGAAAGAGGCGACCAACCATAATCGCAAGCCACAAGATCGCAAACCAAAGTCAGAGCGTAATGAGCGCGTAGAAACCGAACGTGCAGAGCGACAAGATCGCCGTAACAAACGCGATGACAGCAAGAGCGCTAAACTGCTTGAGCAAGGTCGTCAACTGGCCGCGGAAGCGCAGCAAGAAGTCAAAGTTGCAGAGCCAAAAGAAGAAAAAGTAGCGGTAGTTAAAGAGCGTCGTCAGCGTCGCAAACTGCCAAAACAGATCCGCGTTAAAGATCAAGTGGCGAATGAAGAGCTGGATCCTTTGTCAGCAATGAGCACTAGTGAGTCGCTTGAAGCTGCAGAATCGCATACTCTGCCAGCAGTAGAAGACGTTACTGACCCAAATCAAGATGATCAAAAACAACGTCGCAATCGCCGCTCACCACGCCACTTGCGTGCAAGTGGTCAACGCCGTCGCCGTGGTCGTGATCGTCGCCCTAACCCATTCCGTCTGCGCAAAGGTGGTGTTGCATCACCAGAAATGGCGATGGGTAAAGTGATGCCGCGTTATGATTTAGCGCCACGTCCACAATCTCGCCATGATGTTGTAACTGTAACTGAACAACCCGCAGAGCAAATGGATCCGGTGATTGTCGATCAAAATATAGCCGTAGCAACAGCACCAACTCTTGGTGGTTTTGCTTGCCCTGAAATGAGTATGGGTAAAGTGATCCTACGCCGCGAACCGGTGGTATCCGCTACCCCTATCGCACAACAGCCAGTAGTGATCGCAGAACCTGTCGTTGAAACAGTAGCTGAAACGGTTGTGTCAACTCGCGAGCAAGACGTAGTGGCTACACCAATCGCGGTCGAAGTTTCATCTTCAGCTACGATTGATGCGGCACCTGCTGCGGTGGCACCAACCGTGGTTGAAGCTGCAGCAGTAACCGAACAGCCGACTGAGCCATTAAAAGTTGTGAAAGTTGCTAAGGCCAGCCACCAACCGCGTAGTGCGAAAGCCGTGATTGAACAGCCAAGCGCTTCGTCACCGATGACTAAAGCATCCGGCTCAAATGAGCTCCGTGAAGTGCAGGTTAACCCAGCACCACTCCGTGCTGAGCGCTATTCCGCACGTGGTGCTGGTAGTCAAGCCGCGCGTAGTCAAGCAAGCGCCGCAATGACAAAGCCACTGAGCTAATTGTCCAACACCGACCACAAGGGCTGCATTCGCAGCCCTTTTTTTATGTGCATTTTTTATATTTGCATCTTAGCCCCGTAATTTACGCACACCATGCTGTGGTATTTGAGATTGACTAAAACCATCAAGTGAGGGTTAGAGTGATGTGCGATGAAATATACCCAAACAACTTGAAGATGCAGGTAGGTGGCAAACGACTTTTACCACTACAAATAAAGTCTCTGAGCCGTGAAGCAACAACAATTTGAATATGCGTATCTGTTTGGTTCTGTCTGTCCCGCTAGAGGCATTGGCGAGGCGATGGTCGTTCCTTGGGTTAACAAGGACCTTATGGTTGAGCATCTTAGGCAGATCTCCGCGGTGACCGAAAAAGGTCGTCACGCAGTGGTCATTATGGATGGTGCAAGCTGGCACACAGAAGATATTGCCAATGAATTTCAGAACCTCAGTGTCATCAAACTCCCGCCCTATTCCCCTGAGTTGAATCCAATAGAACAAGTATGGAGTTGGTTAAGACAACACTATCTATCTAGCCAACCAGTCTTTTACGGATTACGAAGACATTGTCTCCAAAGCATGTCGGGCTTGGAATAGTTTTTTGGAATGCTCGGCCAGAGTCAGACAGATGTGTTCGAGAAGGTGGATAGAGCTAACCAGTTAATTTTCCAGATTGGTATAATTGAACATCTTATCTCAGTATGCTGTTTGTCGATTAACGCCAATCAATCGCCATAAAAAAACCCTCCATCAGGAGGGTTTGATATGGGTTGATTTGCTTCGTGCTAGCGAAAACCAATCACATTATTTTTTTGCTTTTGGCGCTACTTTCGCTGCTTCTTGATCCGCTTTCTTTACGATAACGGTGGTACCTTCGAAAGTTTGACCTTCAACGAAAGGTTTACCGTAGAAAGAAGCCAACAGAACTTCTTTCAGTTCAGTGATCAGTGGGTAACGTGGGTTTGCACCAGTACATTGGTCATCAAACGCTTCAACCGCTAATCCATCAACTTTCGCAAGGAAATCAGCTTCGTTTACACCAGCGGCTTGGATAGACATTGGAATATCCAAGTTTGCTTTCAGCTCATCCAACCAAGCTAGCAGACGCTCAATTTTCTGTGCAGTACGGTCGCCCGCTTGGCTCAGACCTAAATGGTCAGCCACTTCTGCATAACGACGACGAGCTTGTGGGCGGTCGTATTGAGAGAACGCAGTTTGTTTAGTTGGGTTGTCGTTCGCGTTGTAACGTACCACGTTAGCAATCAATAGCGCGTTAGCTAGACCGTGTGGTAAGTGGAACTCAGCACCGATCTTGTGCGCCATAGAGTGACATACACCTAGGAACGCGTTCGCAAATGCGATACCTGCAATGGTTGCTGCGTTGTGTACTTTTTCACGAGCGATTGGATCTTTCGCGCCGTTTGCGTAGCTAGAAGGTAGGTATTCTTTCAGCATCTTAAGTGCTTGCAGAGCCTGACCATCTGAGTATTCGTTCGCAAGAACAGATACGTAAGCTTCTAGCGCGTGAGTTACTGCATCGTAACCACCGAAAGCGGTCAGCGACTTAGGCATATTCATCACTAGGTTCGCATCTACGATCGCCATTTGAGGAGTCAGTTCGTAGTCTGCCAGTGGGTACTTAGCACCAGTTTTGTCGTCAGTAACAACCGCAAATGGCGTCACTTCTGAACCAGTACCTGAAGTGGTAGTGATACATACCAATTCTGCTTTTTGACCCATTTTCGGGAACTTGTAGATACGTTTACGGATATCCATAAAGCGCATTGCTAGCTCTGCGAAATGCGTTTCTGGGTGCTCGTACATTACCCACATGATCTTCGCAGCATCCATTGGTGAACCACCACCTAGAGCTAGGATCACATCTGGTTGGAAGCTTTGCATAGCTGCAGCGCCTTTCTCTACTACAGATAGAGTTGGATCCGCTTCTACTTCGAAGAATGTTTGCACTTCCATACCTTGCGCTTTCAGCAGGGCAACCACATCATCAGCATAACCGTTGTTGAATAGGAAACGGTCTGTTACTAGGAATGCGCGTTTTTTACCTTCTAGATCGCTTAGTGCGATTGGAAGGCTGCCACGACGGAAGTAGATAGACTTAGGTAGTTTGTGCCACAACATGTTTTCAGCTCGCTTCGCAACAGTTTTCTTGTTGATTAGGTGCTTAGGACCTACGTTCTCAGAAATTGAGTTACCACCCCAAGAACCACACCCCAGAGTCAGAGACGGTGCAACGTTGAAGTTGTACAGGTCACCGATACCACCGTGAGTGGTTGGGATGTTGATCAGGATACGGGCAGTTTTCAGTTTGTCACCGAAGTAACGAATACGATCTGCGTTTACATCTTGATCTGTGTACAGGCCTGAAGTGTGACCGATACCGCCGATTTCAACCATAGTTACCGCTTGAGCAACAGCGTCTTCGAAGTTGTCAGCACGGAATAGACCTAGAGTTGGAGACAGTTTTTCATGAGCGAATTCATCGTCATAAGAGACTTTACCCAGACCTTCACCAACCAGTACTTTAGTATCAGCAGGTACTTTCACGCCAGCCATTTCAGCGATAGCTGCTGCTGGTTGACCAACGATTTTCGCGTTCAGAGCACCATCGATCAGCAGAACTTTACGCACTTTGTCAGCGTCAGCTTTGCTTAATACATGAGCTTTATGTGTTGCGAAACGCTCTTTCACTTCTTCGTACACTTCGCTCACAACGATAGCCGCTTGCTCAGAAGCACACACTACACCGTTATCGAAAGTTTTTGACATCAGAATAGAGGCAACCGCACGTTTGATATCTGCAGTTTCATCGATAACCACAGGAACGTTACCCGCACCTACACCGATCGCTGGTTTACCAGAAGAGTATGCTGCTTTCACCATGCCTGGACCACCGGTCGCAAGGATCAGTGCAATGCCATCATGCTTCATTAGCGCGTTAGATAACTCAACTGATGGTTGATCGATCCAGCCGATGATATCTTTCGGTGCACCCGCTGCGATTGCTGCATCCAGAACCAGTTTCGCTGCTGCGTTGGTTGAATTTTTTGCACGTGGGTGTGGAGAGAAGATGATACCGTTACGAGTCTTCAGAGAAATCAGTGATTTGAAGATTGCGGTTGAAGTTGGATTAGTGGTTGGAACAATACCACAGATGATGCCTACTGGCTCAGCGATGGTCATGGTACCAAGGTTGTCATCTTCTTCTAAGATGCCACAGGTTTTTTCATCTTTGTATTTGTTGTAGATAAACTCAGAAGCAAAGTGGTTTTTGATTACTTTATCTTCAACAATACCCATGCCCGATTCTTCTACCGCCATTTGTGCTAGCGGGATACGCGCTTGGTTTGCTGCCAATGATGCTGCGCGGAAAATTTTGTCTACTTGTTCTTGTGAGAAAGTAGCAAATTCTGCTTGTGCCGCTTTAACGCGAGCAACCAGAGCATCAAGTTCAGCCAGATTAGTAACAGGCATAATGAATCTCCTAAAATAAAAAAATGTTAAAAACTCTTTAGTAAGTCTGTATGGCGCGTTTTCAGCTAATGTCAAAGGGTTAGCTGAACAACCAACTTAGTAAATTGCTTTCACGTCTGAGTATAATATTTCAGACTGTGAAAAAAATTGACTCAGATCAGTTATGAAAAATTAATTACCTCACAAGGGGTAGCCACCCGTACAAACCAAGCACAACACATTGAATTAAATAAAGTTAAGCCAAAATCATCATCTGCTCAAAAAATATCACTTGAAATTGAATACGCTAAAAAAACTACATATCCTGTAAAAAAGTTTCATTTTTATACGCCAACACCGGCTCCTGGAGGGAGATGACGTGCTAGTCAGAGTATAGAGATTATGCCTACAACCACCAGATCTCGAGTGATTTTTTACAAAAAATCTGTAACTGATAATGTATCGCAACAGTCATTCGCACCATAAATTGCACACTAAAGTCGCCTGCCTTGTATATACCCAAACAACTTGGTGTTGCAGGTAGGCGGTAATTGAGTGAGTCCCCATGGGCATAGGAAAATTATGTGATTGGGGTGAATGAACGTAGCCAACACCGCGACTTCTTCAAGTAGGAAGGGAATATCGCCGATGATGAATTAGTTTTTCTCACCCAATAAGCGATGGAGACCCAATTTTTTTCATTCGTTCTTTTGCTATCTTTGACTTACATTACCTACGCTTCTTTAGCGTCCCTTTGATGGTTAAGAGACTTCATCATGCAAAGCTTTGAAATTGCCATTTTTCTTCAATTTTTCCTTGGCTTAGTTGCTGCGGTAAACCCGGTTGGCATCATGCCCGTTTTCGTTTCTCTCACCAGTCATATGACGTTGGAAGAGAAAAATAAAACCGCCGCCACGGCCAATATTGCGGTCGCGATTATCCTGACCATTGCGTTACTCGCCGGCCAGATGCTGTTGGATCTTTTTAGTATTTCCCTTGATTCTTTCCGAATCGCGGGTGGATTACTGCTGATGAGCATCGCTTTTTCGATGATGAGCGGTAAGCTCGGGGAAGATAAACAAAATAAGCAAGAGAAATCGGAATACATCAGCCGCGAGCAAATTGCGGTGGTACCACTTGCCATGCCGCTGATGGCTGGCCCAGGCGCGATCAGCTCAACCATCGTATATGGGTCTCGCTATCCCACCATGCTGGATACGGTCGGCATTATTTTGACTATTGTCGCGTTTAGTTTTTGCTCTTGGTTACTGTTTCGCTCCGCTCCTTATATTGTCAGACTACTTGGCCAGACTGGGATCAACGTCATTACCCGGATCATGGGCCTAATCCTAGGTGCGCTGGGGGTTGAGTTTATCGCCAATGGATTACGTAACTTATTCCCAGGCTTGGCATTATAAACCGATCCATCCTTACCTCGCGCCAAATCCTCCGTGAAAAAAGAATGTCATAAAAAAAGCGCCTAACGGCGCTTTTTAGTCTTCAGCGATAAATATGGCACGCCGTTAAGCCGCCTTTTCAGCCAAAATAATACGTAACGTACGGCGCAGTGGCTCAGCAGCGCCCCACAGTAATTGGTCACCCACTGTGAAAGCATTGAGGAAATCATCGCCCATGCTCATTTTACGTAAACGACCAACCGGCACAGAGAGCGTACCGGTAACTTTGGCTGGCGTCAGCTCATGAGCGGTGATATCACGCTCATTGGCGATGACTTTCACCCAATCGTTATGCGTAGCAATCATCTCTTCAATTTCATCCAGTGGAACATTCTGTTTGAGTTTGATCGTCAATGCCTGAGAATGGCAACGCATCGCCCCAATGCGCACGCAAGTGCCGTCAATCGGTACAGGAGCGTGTTGTAAACCAAGAATTTTGTTGGCTTCAACTCCCGCTTTCCACTCTTCTTTGCTCTGGCCATTGTCACGTTTAACATCAATCCAAGGGATCAGCGATCCGGCCAAAGGCGCATCAAAATTATCGGTCGGGAAAGCGCTCGAACGCATAGTATCGGCCACTTTTTGATCAATATCCAAAATCGAGCTAGCCGGATTAGCGAGCTCAGAGCTAACCGCATCATTAATCACGCCCATCTGCGAAATTAATTCACGCATATTTTGCGCACCGGCACCGGAAGCGGCTTGATAAGTCATCGCACTCATCCACTCGACTAAGCCGCGTTCATATAAGCCACCTAATGCCATTAGCATCAAGCTCACGGTACAGTTACCACCAACAAAGGTTTTGGTGCCGTGGTCAATACCATGCAAAATCTGTTTTAGGTTAACCGGATCTAAGGTAATGATTGCTTCTTTATCCATACGCAACGTAGAAGCGGCATCAATCCAATAACCTTTCCAACCGGCTTGACGCAAGGCTGGATACACTTTTTCGGTATAGCTGCCACCTTGGCAAGTAATGATCGCATCAAGCTGCTTGAGACTTTCAATATCAAACGCATCTTGTAGCATTCCTGCGTCTTTACCAAAATTTGGTGCAGAGATACCAATTTGCGATGTGCTGAAAAAAACGGGCTCAATCAGATCAAAATCGCGCTCTTCTACCATGCGTTGCATCAAAACTGAGCCGACCATGCCACGCCAACCTACTAAACCTACTCTCATTTCCTATACTCTCCGTGTAGATCGAATGTCAAATTACTGGCTCCATCTATAAGTGGTTCAGTCTTAAATCTCAAGCGTTTCTTAGTAAATCAGTGAACTTTTTCCTCTCCGTCCTTGCTACTTATCGCACTTTCGATACTCGATGCCTTAAAAGAAGCATTTTTGGTCAAATTAGAGCATTAACGTCAATTTTCACAAAAAAATAACTCACTGTTACACAATAAAACCACTCTACAAAACATTTACTTTCATTAATGGCGCAAAATAACAACAGCAAACACCACAAATTAACCATCTGGACGATATAAATCACAACAAGAAGCTTTAATGTCGATATATTATTTTAACTACGGTAAAGTGCCCGCCGACTCAATAAGGACACCCTGACTCCTTACTAACGATTGGATAAGAGGCTCTTACTATGTTACAAGCCCCACAACGCCTACCAAGCTTAACCCAAGTGATCATTGCGCTTGGCTTATTTTTGTTGCTCGCGTTTTCATTTACTGCGCAGTTAGATTTACCTATCCAGCTTGCGCTGTACATCGGCTGGTTTATTGTCATGACCTTAGGCATCCGCTTAGGTCATAAATATAAAGAATTAGAGGCCGCCGCCTTAAATGGTATTGGCAATGGTTTAGGTGCAGTCCTGATCCTACTGGCGGTCGGTGCCCTAGTCGGTACTTGGATTGCGGGTGGCATTGTACCCACCATTATTTATTACGGCCTACAAGCGATCCACCCTTCGATTTTTTTACTGGCGACCATGGTGATTTGCTCGTTAACTGCTCTGGCCACCGGCACCTCATGGGGCGCCGCCGGTACTGCAGGTATCGCTATGATGGGGATCGGTCAAGGTCTTGGCATTCCAGCACCAATTACCGCAGGTGCAGTTCTGTCTGGCTGTTACTTTGGCGATAAGATGTCACCACTCTCCGATTCAGTGATATTGGCTTCATCGATGTCGAATGTTGAAGTGATGGAACACATCAAAGGCATGCTGCCGATTGCGCTGATCAGCTATATCATTACAGGTATTTTGTTTACGCTGTTTGGTTTCCACTACGCTGGCAATGTTGATATGTCTCAAGTTGAGAGCGTGATTGTCGCGATGGAACAACAGTTCTACATCACCCCTTATTCGTTTGTACCCGTACTGATCGTGCTAAGTTTGCTTGCGATGCGCATGCCTTCTTTCCCAGTGATCAGTTTTGGTTCACTACTCGGTATTGTTTGGGCGGTGATGATCCAAGATGTCGATTTCCTAGCGGCGTTTAATACCGCATGGGCTCCCTACCATATCGAATCTGGCGTAAGCTTTATTGATGCGATCCTCAACCGTGGTGGCATGTCATCCATGCTCGGCTCGGTAGCGGTGATTGTCTTCGGTCTCGGTTTTGGCGGTCTGTTAGATAAAGTAGGTGTACTTGAAACCATCGCGAAACTGTTTGAACGTCGCGTAACCAGTGCCGGCTCATTGGCCACCAGCACGATTGGCACTGCGTTTATGGGTAACGTATTCGGTTCTGCAATGTATGTTTCGCTGATCCTGACCCCTAAAATTTGTGCCAAAAACTATGATCGGCTTGGCTACCAACGCAAAAACCTCTCTCGTAATGCGGAGTTCGGCGGCACGTTAACTTCAGGGATGGTGCCTTGGAGTGATAATGGTATCTATATGGCGAGTATTTTGGGAGTGGCTACCCTCTCCTACGCGCCATTTATGTGGCTAAGCTTTGTATGCATTATCGTTACGATCGTGACCTCTTACTGCGGATGGTTTGTGGATAAATGTGAGCCGACAGCATCTGCGGACCAGTCACCGACTGATGCGCCTGAAACAGTGACCACGGCGGCGTAACGAGACCTTGCTGCAAAACAAGCATCACCCTTACGGATGACAAAAAAGAGCGCTTTGCAAGCGCTCTTTTTTTACCTATTCGACTATCGATATCAGTCGATCGAATTGCGGGGCTAGCACGGCATGCTTGCCACCGAAAATATCCGATTAGCGTAGACGCGTCAGTTGGTCACGCAGATTGGGTGGGGTCCCTTTGATGCTCAAAGTATCGGTTTCTGGATCGTAGAACACCCGCTCGCCAAGTAACACACTATCAAAGCTGAGATTTAAGCCACCACCTGCACCAACATATTTGGTGAGTTTACGCACGGTTGAGCGATCCGCGGGGAAACTCTCTTCTAATTGATAGCCTTGCTCACGGGTAAAATCGAAAAAATTGATCCCTTCATGACTGGCTGGCAACTCACCAGAAAGTTCTTGCACCTTAACCTCATCACCAGCTTTGATTTGATCGTTACAGTATTCGTATACCTGCTTCTTATAACTGATCGTTTCCTCTTTTTCGAACTTGGCATCCGTACAGAAATCTTCTACCGCTTGCATCAATACTTGGTTTTGCTGCTTAGTATCCAAACCAATATCGGCTTGTAGAAAATCGAGGAAAAAATCGGCCACTTTGCGCCCAACTCGGCCTTTAATGTAGCTCAGGTAACGCTTGGACTCTTGGTCAGTCTCATAGCTAGAGAGATCAATCCGCGCCACAATATCCATTTTATTGATATCCAGATAGTCGGTCGCGCTAATCTCTAGTCCCTCGGTGACTTTCAAACTTTGATTAAGCGGTAGCAAACCAATAAACAGATAATCGGTGGCCAAAGATTGATATTCCGCCATGACCAAAATGCCTTCATCAGCGAAAGGGTATTTGGCTAGCTCATTTTTCAGACGCTGCGCGCTTTGCTGTGAAAAAGGGTAAAAGGGTAAGCTGCCACGACGCATATCTTGCAACCAAAGCTGAAACTCACTGTCTGATTTAAAGCAACCAAAACCTTTACCTGCTTTGGCATTAAAAATACGATGTAACTCCGCCACCAAATTTTCGGTGGACGCGTCATTAGGCAAAGATTCAGCGCGATAATTGACCTCTAATTCATCGTTATCATTTTTACGCAGTTGGTGCAAAATCACGTTAGAAAGGAATAGGCTCATAGTGAAATAATCATCGTTGTGGTTTCAGTTGTCAGGCATAGTAGGGTATCATAAGCCGCTTTTACTATCATCATCAGAGTCAATATGCCTATTACATCGAAATACAGTGACCAACACGTTGAAACCATTCTGACTGAAATTGCTGCGGTACTCGATAAACACCATGCATCGCCAGAGCTCACCTTAATGGTGGTGGGTAATGTTGCCACCAATATACTCAATCAAAATGTAGCCGCTGGGCAGCGTAAAATAATTGCAGAAAAATTCGCACAAGCATTAATCTCGTCTTTGCAAAGCTAAATGACCCATTTAACCTATTAATAGAAAAAGCACATGGTAGACAGCGAAAATACATACGGTGATCGAGTTTCTCGTTTGGTTGGTTGGGGGCATTGGTTTGCCTTCTTTAATATCATTGCCGCTATCTTAATTGGTACGCGATACCTTTCCCAATCACCTTGGCCAGAAACCCTGCTTGGGCAACTCTATTTGACCCTGTCGTGGATTGGCCATTTTGGTTTTCTGGTTTTCGCACTCTACCTGCTAGTGCTTTTTCCTCTTACCTTTATCATTCCATCACGCAGCTTATTTCGTTTTCTCGCCGTTTGCTTCTCAACACTTGGCCTGACGGTACTATTGATTGACACTCAAGCGTATCAGATCATTAACCTGCATCTAAATCCTGTGGTTTGGGAGTTGCTATTTAGCGATGAAACCAGCAGTGTCAGTGCCGATTTACAACATCTGTTTGTGGTTTTACCACTGATCTTTTTACTTGAACTTGGCCTCTCTGAATGGGTATGGCGCAAGCAGCGCAAACTATCGCACAAGCGCATAGGACGCCCAATCGCTGGGGTGTTTTTTGTGAGTTTTATTGCTAGCCATCTAATTTATGTCTGGTCCGATGCCTATCTATATGCACCGGTGACCAGCCAACGGGCTAACTTCCCACTCTCCTATCCGATGACGGCCAAATCGTTTATGGAAAAACACGGCTTACTTGATAAAGAAGAGTACAGTAAGCGACTGGCGGAGCAGAGTAGCGAGATCGATGTACTGGCTTATCCATTGGAGCCGTTAGAGTTTAATCGTCGCGCCAATAACCTCAACGTGCTGATCGTGAGCATTAACAATCTACGCGCAGATGCCTTAACCCCAGATCTGATGCCAACCGCTTATCAGTTTGCCAACCAAAACCTCAACTTTGCCAACCACTACAGTTCCAGCAACGATATGTTTGGGGTCTTTGGCTTGTTCTATGGCTTACCTAGCACCTACGCAAGCAGTGTTCGTGTGCAAGGTAGTGCACCGCTATTTATTGATATCATGAGAAAAAATGATTATCAATTTGGGTTATTTAGTGGCAATGATTTTGCCGATCCTCTATATCAAGAAACGCTATTTCGAACATTAAAGCGGACCAAAATCGCAGTAGATAATCAGCATACCTTCGATCAACAAGTGGTAAACATGTGGGCAGAATGGCTACCTTCCGTTCAGAAAAAACCTTGGTTTAGCTATCTCGAATTGACCACGCTTGAAGAACTTTCCGATCTCACCGATGCGCCCTCACAGGGTTCCACCGAACAGCGCTTACGCGCCAGCTATAACCGCTCCGTGACCCAAGCAGACCAAGTGTTTAATCAGTTACTTGAGCAGCTCAATACGCTTGGCTTAGCCGATAGCACCGTGATTGTGCTGACCTCTAACCACGGTACCGAATTTAACGAGACCAAAACCAATACTTGGGGTTCGGACAGCAATTACAGTCGCTATCAACTGCAAGTACCAATGGTGATTCACTGGCCAGGCAGAATTGCTGGTATCTATGCACACCGCTCTAGCCATCTCGACTTCTCGGTTACTCTAATGCAAGATCTGCTTGGGGTTTCATCCAATCCGATAGATTACAGTAGTGGTAAAAATCTATTTAATGAAAGTAAGCGCAAATGGATCCTGGCGGGTGATGCCCGAGAGTTGGCTTTAATCACCAATCAAAACACCACCGTGATTGATAAGTTTGGCAATTTTAAAGTCTATGATAATGAATATCAGCGCCTGAAACAGACAACACCAACCCTACCGGTATTAATGCAAGGTTTGACCGAGTTGCAGCGTTTTTACGCAAAAGACAATTAAATTCATTATTTTAAGCCAAGCTAGGCTTGACGCCTTACACAAAAGTTATTAGATTACGCGCATCGGACTGTAGCGCAGCTTGGTAGCGCACCGTCATGGGGTGTCGGGGGTCGGAGGTTCAAATCCTCTCAGTCCGACCATACACCTAAAGGGGAGTTTCTTAGAAACTCCCCTTTTCCGTTTTAATCAATGTACAAAATAACGTTTAGTGATAAAAATCGCAGCCAAGTGTACATAATTACAGCAAACGGTTTATTGGGGGCTTTACAAGTGAGTATCAGCTCGATATTATGCCCGCACAAAAGGAGAGATGGCTGAGTGGTTGAAAGCACCGGTCTTGAAAACCGGCGATGGTTAATAGCTATCCTAGGGTTCAAATCCCTATCTCTCCGCCAAATTCAAGCCCTTGATTTATCAAGGGTTTTTCTCGTTTTAAGACGATCAAATATCACCTAATACAAATAGGTGACACATATGTGGTTATTTCAGCATCCTTCTAGCATCGACGATGCTCGCGTCAACTTCACTTCTTCGCAACACTTCCCTTCTTCGCAACAGAATATGCCCCTACTTCATCCCTGGCGGTTGCCAATCCAATCAATTACGTTTTCTATCTTGACGTTGATTCTTCGAAGCACGCCGTGTGCGTTTAAAAGCAGGCTTACTGACCGCGGGTAAAGATTGTAATGCCGTAGGTATTGGCGCAGTTTTAACTTGCTCGATCAATTGTTCAAGGCGTTGCTGTAAGGTCTGCATAAAGGGTTGGTAAGCTTGGCCTTTCTCTGCGATAGCTTGCAGTTGATGCTCCCAATGCGCCGTCATATCTGGGTAAGTGGCTTCGCTGGGTAATGCATCAATCAAGCCCCGACCAGCGGGAGAGCTTTTAATCAACTTACTATCACGCAGTAATAAGCCACGCTTAAATAAGGTATCGAGAATACCAGCACGGGTTGCTTCCGTGCCTAAACCATCGGTTTCACGGAGAATTTTCTTCAAATCTTGATCCGCGACAAAACGAGCAATCCCAGTCATCGCTTGCAACAGCGTTGCTTCAGTAAAATGACGAGGCGGCTCCGTTTGCTTTTGTTTGATCTCCGCCTCTCGACACTGCAGTACAGTCCCGATAGGTAGAGGTGGCACTTTATCTACGCCCTCGACTTGCTCATCTTGACAACCGGTTAATGCTTTCCAGCCCGCACTGAGCAGTTGACGCCCTTTGGCGATAAAAATGCCACCAGCGATGTTAAACACTAACTTTGCCTCTGCGTACACGGCGGCTGGATAAAACTGCATTAAATATTGGCGAGCAATCAGCTGATACACTTTCAACTCATAGCTAGACAACCGATTCAGCGCGGCCTGTTTTGGGGTGGGGATAATCGCATGGTGAGCATCGACCTTACGGTCATTCCATGCTTTAGAACGCAACGATAAATCAGCCTGCTGTACAGCCGTTGTCAGCTCTTGGGCATTATTGGCGATCGCCGCCACGACCTCTGCAGCTTGGGCCCAATGTTCATCAGGCAAATAACGGCAATCAGAGCGTGGATAGGTGATTAATTTATGTTTCTCATACAGGGCCTGACAAATATCCAACACTTGCTGCGCACTCATGTGATAACGCTTGGCTGCATCAATTTGCAGCGTCGAAAGTGAATAAGGCAGTGGAGCCGCTTGCTTGGTTTGCTGTTGCTCTGATCCGGTTACGCTGGCAGGTTGATGTGCGATGCGATTGGCGACATTCTCAACCAGCTTACGGTTGATCACTCGACCTTGCTCATCCTGCCACGGCAAACAAGCGTCACTCGGTTGCCAACGAGCACGGATATCAAACTGATCCGCACCATTTTGATAAGGAATGAGCGCATCGAGAGTGAAATAATCATGAGCGATAAAATTTTCGATCTCTTGATCACGCCTCACCACTAAACCCAGCACCGGTGTTTGCACCCGACCAACAGAAAGCACCCCTTGATAGCCCGCTTTTTGCCCAAGCAAAGTATAAGCACGCGACATATTCATGCCATATAGCCAATCGGCGCGTGAGCGGGCTAAGGCAGAAACCGAAAGCGGAATAAATTCACGATTACTGCGTAAATCCTGTAGAGCACGTTTTACGGCAGCAAGGTTTAAATCACTGATCAATAAGCGCTGTACCTGGGCTTTTTTATGCTGAGACACTTTGCAGTAATCCAACACTTCATCAACTAACAGCTGCCCTTCGCGGTCTGGATCGCCTGCATGAATAATTTGCGTCGCATCTTTAAGCAGTTTGCGTACGACGCTAAGCTGCTGAGCCGCGGATTTCCTAGGCCTTAATTGCCACTGCTGTGGAATAATCGGCAAATCGGCCATGTGCCATTTTTTATAGCGTTCAGCATAAGCATCCGGTTCAACTTGCTCAAGCAGATGGCCAATACACCACGTCACAACATCACCATTCGCGCAGCGAATACTGCCCGGCTGTTTTTGGTGTGGTTTAGGCAGAGCATCGGCAATTGCTCGCGCTAAGCTTGGTTTTTCAGCAATAAAGAGTCGACTCATGGTGGTCATTGATCAGATAAAATTAAGGCCACATTACTCAATGTGGCCTTATAAATGCAAGTGAAACTGTAATTTTATACAGTGTTATTCTTGATTAGCGGCACGGGCTGCCGCCTCTTTAACCAGTGTTTGCAGCTCACCCTTCTGGAACATTTCCAGCACGATGTCGCAACCGCCGATCAACTCGCCTTCAATCCACAATTGTGGAAAAGTAGGCCACTGTGCATAGACTGGCAATTCCGCACGAATATCTGGATTTTGCAGAATATCTACATAAGCAAATTTTTCACCACACGCCATCAGTGCTTGTGCCGCTTGTGAAGAAAAACCACAACTTGGCAATTTAGGTGAGCCTTTCATATAAAGCAAAATCGAATTTTCGGCGATTTGCTGTTTGATTTTATCAATAGTTTCCATCGCTTCCTCATTAATGGATGTCATCAAATATGGCCGTATTCTAAAGCAATAATGGAGAATAAAAACCCTATTATTAACACGGTTAAGCGCTAAACTTAGTTTACTGGGAAAGGTGATGCTTGGGATTGATGGACCTTGATGATCTTTTTCTGCACTCGGGGTTTTAATAAAGTAAAAACTTGCTAAACTAATTGGCAAGTCAGTCATAGTGACGAATAAAATAATACACTGGAAGCAATGACATAAAGAGAAGTCTCTCTTTACACTCAATGGAGAATCCGCAATGGCATTTGAATTACCTGCTCTTCCTTATGCGAAAGACGCACTAGAGCCACACATCTCAGCAGAAACACTGGACTTCCACCACGGTAAGCACCACAACACTTATGTGGTAAAACTGAATGGCTTGATCCCTGGCACTCAATTTGAAAATAAATCATTAGAAGAGATCATCAAGACCTCGACCGGTGGTGTTTTCAATAATGCCGCTCAGATTTGGAACCACACTTTCTACTGGCACTGTCTGTCACCAAACGGCGGTGGTGAGCCAACTGGCGCAGTTGCTGAAGCCATCAATGCAGCATTCGGATCTTTTGCTGAGTTCAAAGCAAAATTCACTGATTCTGCGATCAACAATTTTGGTTCGTCTTGGACTTGGCTAGTGAAAAAAGCCGATGGTACATTAGCGATCAGCAACACTTCTAATGCAGCGACACCGCTGACAGAAGAAGGGGTGACACCGCTACTGACCGTTGATCTGTGGGAACATGCATACTATATCGACTACCGTAACGTGCGCCCTGAGTACATCAACGGCTTCTGGGCATTGGTTAACTGGGATTTCGTTGCTCAAAACCTCGCCAAATAAGCATCGTCCGCTTAATAAAACGCCATAAGCCTGCAATTTTGCAGGCTTTTTTATCTCTCTCGCTCAAGTTTTTCGTTCAAGTGCCGTTAAATGAACATCAACGGGAGAGTGTCATGCAAGTCCACACGTTAGACAAAGCTGCAATCATCAGTGAATTGCATTTCGGCCAAGGTATTAGCCAAGCCGTTACGCAAGGACGTCGTGCCGACTTCTCTCTACTGCTGGCACTATTTTCGAATGATGTCCGCGATAACACCCCGGTAGATAAGATCGATCAGACTCCAACCACTGAGCAGCTACTACGGCAACGTTTTGAACTCGCGCCTCCTCAACCGCTGGCGAATGATCACAGTTCGTATCAAATTTCAGCCAACCAAGCAGCACAGTTCCATCAAGGGGGCATGGCAAGTGCCAAGCTAAGCCATTATTTGGCTCCAGAAGCATTAACCTATCGCCCACAAGATACTCAAGGCTTACCGGAAGAGGTGTATTTGAATCTCTCTGGGCACGAACGACGTCATCTGGCGGATAAAACCCCGATTTCACTCTTGGCTAAAGATTTTTATCAGCGTCTTGCGACCGCCTACCGTCAAGATCAATTACGAGTTGCCCTCTGATCCGCGCACATATGAAATTATCCGCACTGCAAACAACCACATTCTGCAATCATTTTTGTGAATGAATGCAAACTATTGAGTTTCGATTTGGATAATCCAAGATCATTCGAGCTCATTCACATTGCATTCACATTTCATCAACTATCATAACCACACTCTTTTACAGAAACCCTCGCTAACAAAGCGCACAAAAATACGGAAAGGTGGCACACATGGATATAAAAAGTGCAGTAATCTTGATCACTTCTGCCAGTTCAGTGCTAGGTAGCACCTTAGCTATCCATTTTGTGCGGCTTGGAGCGCGGGTGATGTTATGCGATCTCAATCTGTCTGGTTTAGTCAAAACTTATCAGTGTTGCTGTGCAATCTCAGATCAAGTTGCTTATTTTCATCTATGCGATTTTTCACCAGAAAGCATTGAGCATCTACTTGATATTACCGAGCAAAAATTCGATCGCGTGCCAGATGTATTGATTAATAATTTACCCTCTGCCCCCCTGCCCTCTTTGGTCGATGAAAAACCGGCAGCTCAATTTATTCAGCAATTAGCGACCATTGCTTCTTCATTGTTTAATTTTAGCCATACTTGCTCACTCAGAATGCGTCAGCACGATACGAAAGGGGTGATCGTGAATGTGGTGTGCTATAACGCACCACAAGATCGGTTGGGAATTGAAAGTGCTAATTCGATGGTGTCCGGATTTACTCAATGCTGGGCTAAAGAGCTGACTCCGTTCAATATTCGGGTGGCTGGCGTTGTGCCCCAAGTCCCCTGCGCGAATGATGAACGGGTACACTGGTCGGAAATGCGCGAAGAATTGATCCGAAATACTGAATATATCGTTGCTAATGAGTATTTTAGTGGTCGAGTGATGTCCGCTTAGCCACAGCTAAGCGGTCAATGATTATAATCCTTCGCTCAAATACTCATCCAAGTATTCTTCTTGTTGCGCATCATAATCATCCACTTGAATCTCCGCATCAGCATTACGACGTTGGATAAAAGCATCGCGAGTTAAGCTATAAGGATCTGGCGAGTTGTGCAGTAAAGGCTCTTGCGCCACCAACGCCGCTCGTGTCTCCATGCCTTCCAATGTCCATTTACCAATCCCAGCCCAAGTATTGAGGTAAACCAGAGGGAAATAAAGCCCATCGACCAGATCACCGACTTGACGTAGCGTATAAGGCCCATAACCTGGCAACATGAAGTAAGGACCATTGCCAACCCCGTAGTGACCAACGACATCGCTGAACTCTTTGCCATTGCTTTTTCTGATCCCAGCTTCAGAAGCAATATCAATAATGCCCAGTAAACCCAAACTGGTATTAATCCAAAATCGGTTAAAGTGATCGGCGGCTTTTGAACCATTACCCATCAGCAGGTTATTGACGACACTCGCTGGCTCATCCAAGTTAGAGAGAAAGTTGCCAACCCCAGTACGTACTGGTTTAGGCACATAACCAACATAAAACAGCGATACCGGGCGTACAATGTACGGATCGAGGTAATCGTAGTTAATCGTCCACATTTGTCGGTTAAAACCTTCTAAAGGGTCATTCACCTGAAGGGACGACGGCTCCTCATCCGGTGCACTACTACACCCAACCAATAATGAGGTTACCAAAACAATCCAAGATAAACGGCTAAGCATATGTTATTCCATGTACTAAGACCGATGTGGTCATCGGTCTTATTGATACTATTATTCAGCAGGTAATGTTATGGATACTGCTTATCAAGTATAACCTCAACCGGCTGTCCGGGCTGGGTTATTTGGCTTTCAGCATACCAGTCACCCGTTTTGGTGGTCACATTACCATCACGGTCAAGGCGGGCATGTACCACAAAAGATTCGAGGCTGGATAATTTTGCCCCTTCAAGCATACTGTTATTATCATCCAAGACTACGGTTCTTGGGAATTCGCCAAGTGGATAACGCGCTGCTGCCACCGGAATTGGCGAACCTGGAGCATGGATCGATACCATTAGCACCGCAGTCGGTTCAACCTCAGTCTGGGCACCCAGCTTAATCGTGACTTTCACCGATTGACCCTCGGCCGCCAAGTCTTGTCCCATCCGTTGTCGCGCACTGTCAATACTGCGCGTCAGCATCTCATAACGTGCATCGTCGGGCTCAATCACTTGTTGCATGAAGCTCCAATATTTTATCGCGGTTGCAAAATCACTATTTTCAAAAGCATCGAACGCCAATAAAGAGTAGACGCGCAAATCCGGATAGCCATGTTGAGCCAGCTTCAGCAATATCGATTTGGCCGCTTGCTGATCCACTGCGTCATTAGACAACATCAGCGCTTGCGCATAACCAAATTGCACTTCTGGATTATCACTATCCAGTGCGAAGGCTTTTTTCATTGCGCCAATAGCGCTGTTCAAGTCACGATTGGCCAAGCCTATGCGCCCTAACAACAGCCACCCCGTCACATCATCGGCTTGAGAATGCAAGCGAGTGCGTAACGCCAAAGTCAGATCATTCATCTCTTGGTCGCTGAGCTCAACTTGAGGAACCATTAACTTTTTCGATAACTGTGGCAGTTGTGCCGTAACCTGTTGCCAAGCTTGTACTTGCTGATAATGACCAAACTGTGCGTATAAGGCAGAGCTTAATCCGATCACCACCAAAACTGCAGGCACAATCACTCGCCAAACTGCCACTTGGTTTTCTGGCAGGTGCTTTTGCTGCAGCGGGATATCATCTAACAGGGTTTGCTTTAAATCGGCAATCAGCTCTTGCTGATCTAACACAATCCCTTCTGCCGTTTCTTGTTCAAGCTCTTGCAAGCGGTCTTTATAAAAAGCTTTATTGAGTTGATCACGCAGCAGTTGATCATTATTCACTCGGGGTTGCATCAACGGGATGACGATAAACGCCACCGCAATCGCGATTAGCAATAGGGTAGAAATCCAAAACAGCCACATGATTATTTCTCTCCCTCATGCTTTTCAGTGAGCAGATCCTGTAAACGTGCTTCTTGCTCTGCACTCCAGTCGCTGGCATTGAGTGAATCCTGCTTTTTACGACGACTACGCAGCACAATCACCGCAAAACCGATCACTAAGACGGCAATCGGTCCTAACCAAAGGATCGCCGTGCCGATGGTCAGCGGCGGATTATAAGTTACAAAATTCCCGTAACGCGCGATCATGTAATCGACGATTTCTGCTTTCGATTTACCCTCTTTAGTCATCTCATAGACTTTTTGCCGCAGATCTTGCGCCAGCTCCGCATTCGAATCGGCAATCGTGTTGTTTTGACATTTAGGGCAACGCAGAGTAGCACCTAAATCCTGAAACTGTTTTTCTTGCTCAGGGGTATCAAAATCATACACTTCGATGGTCGCTAGAGCAGAAAGCGATACCAGCATGGCGACACAAGCCGCAACCCACCACTGCTTCATTGTTTCGCCTCCGCCAGTAACTGAGCATAAAGAGGAGCTAAGGTGGTTTGCCAATTACGCGCATTGACATCACCAACATGGCGATAACGGATCCCCCCCTGAGCATCAATCAAGAAAGTCTCTGGCGCGCCATACACCCCCAGATCCAACCCCAGCATACCATTGCCATCAAACAAGCTGATCAGATAAGGATTGCCTAATTGATTCAGCCATTGCGTCGCTTTACCGCGTTGATCTTTATAGTTAAGACCAATAATTTTCACCCCTTGCTCTGCAAGTTGGTTGAGGTATTGATGCTCGGCATAGCAAGTCGGGCACCAGGTCGCCCATACGTTTAACAGTAGCGGCTCACCGGTAAAGATCGATTGATCATATAACTTACCCGGTGCAGCTAAATCTTCAAGCCGAAATTCCGGCACACTTTTTCCAACTAGCACCGATTCCAACTTGGTCGGATCATCGCCATCGGAATTTCTGACTAACTGAGTCGCAAACACTCCGGCCAGTAATAAAAATGCGATGAGTGGGATAAATAAAATTTTTTTATTCACTTAAACCTCCGACGATAGGTGCTTTCTAAAACGGTAGCGTTTGTCACTAATTGCCAATATTCCAGCCAGCGCCATCAACAAACCGCCCGCCCAAACCCAACGAACGTACGGTTTATAATAAATCCGTACCGCCCAAGAACGGTTGTCATCTAAACGCTCACCTAGTGCAATATAGAGATCACGCGTGATAGCGCGGTCGATCGCCGCTTCGGTCATCATTGATTTAGCGGTACGGTAGAAACGTTTTTCCGCATGTAAGGTATTGATGTACTCCCCTTGGCGAGTGATTTCAAACTCCGCAATATAGCCGTCGTAGTTCGGGCCATCGTTATCGCGCACCGCTTGGAAATAAAAGTCATACTGGTTAAGCACGAAATTCTCGCCTGGCGCTAAACGCACATCACGCTCAATACTGTAATTTTGTACCATCGCAATACCGATAATCGAGACGGCCAATCCAGCATGTCCGAACAGCATCGCCCAATGGCTACGCGGCAACTTACCGATCCCTTGGATAAAACGATGACGGTGGGTAGCTCGTGTATACAGTTCATAGCCATGCAGCAATAAAATCCACCACGCCATCACCCAGCCAAGATAGGCCATCAAGCTAAAGGAGGTTGCATTAAGCCACATCATCAGCCCTGACAGCATCAATGCCGCAGATGCACTGAGCAGCATAGGTTTGACTAAGCTTGAGAATTGATCTCGCTTCCAGCGGATCAGCGGACCAATGCCCATAAAAAACGCAAATGGGATCATTAACCAGGCAAATAGCATGTTAAAGAAAGGGGCACCGATCGAGACCGAGCCAAGGCCAAGCTGTTTATGCACCAAAGGCAGTAGAGTACCAATCAATACCACGGCCAACCCAGTCATTAGCAATATGTTATTCACCAGTAGGCCATTTTCACGCGACACGAGGTCGAAGTTACCCCGCACTCGCACCGCGGCCCCCTTGATCGCGAATAGCAGTAATGAACCACCAATCACGGCGATCAAAAAGCCAAGAATAAACATACCGCGCGCCGGATCGGAGGCAAACGCATGAACCGAGACCAAAATACCGGAGCGCACTAAAAAAGTGCCGAGCAAACTCAATGAGAAAGCAGAAATCGCCAGTAATACCGTCCACGCCTTAAATGTGCCACGTTTTTCCGTAACCGCGAGCGAATGCATTAACGCGGTACCGGCCAACCAAGGCATAAATGATGCGTTTTCAACCGGATCCCAGAACCACCAGCCGCCCCAACCGAGTTCGTAGTAAGCCCACCAAGAACCCAATACGATGCCTAATGTTAAAAACAGCCAGGCGGCAATTGTCCAAGGCCGCGACCAACGCGCCCAAGCAGTATCAAGCCGACCGGTCATTAGCGAGGCAATCGCAAATGAAAAAGCGACCGAAAAACCGACGTAGCCCATATACAGCATCGGAGGGTGAATGATTAAACCAGGATCTTGCAATAATGGGTTTAAATCACGCCCATCAATGGGAAAATAAGGCAAAGTGCGTAAGAAAGGATTTGAGGTAACAATGATAAACAGCAAAAATCCAACCGTGATCATCCCCATCACCGCTAGCACTCGGGCTACCGACTCTTGTGGCATACCACGGCTAAAACTGGCCACCGCCACCGTCCAGCCCGCTTGGATTAACACCCAAAGCAATAGCGAGCCTTCATGGGCACCCCATACCGCGGTTAACCGGTAGTACCAAGGCAATTCGCTATTGGAATTACTGGCTACATACTGCACGGTAAAATCATTGCTATAGAATGCCCATAGCAAAATCACAAAAGAAACCAATAACATACAGAACATACCCCAGGACAAAGGGCGTGCAGTGTTAATCAGTATTGTGTTATTGCGTGAAGCACCCAGTAGCGGTAATCCGCTTAGTAAAACCGCTAATGCTAATGCCAGGATAAGTGCAAAATGGCCAATTTCCGCAATCATTGAGCGCTTCCTTGTTGTTGTTCCGTGTACTGTAACGGTGCATGAGTTTTTTGCATCGCTTCTGCAACTTCTGGTGGCATGTAGTTTTCATCATGCTTGGCCAGCACTTCGAACGCCTCAATCCGCATCGGCTCAACTAAGATCCCTTGTGCAACAATGCCCTGACCTTCGCGGAATAAATCCGGTAAAATGCCATCATAGGTCACCGTGATACTTGGCCCTACATCGTGCAGATCAAAACTCACTTGTAACGAACTTGCATCGCGCTTGACAGAACCTTCAACCACCATGCCGCCAATACGCAGCCGTTGACCAATTGCGGGCTTTTTCCCTTCTTTGCCATACACTAGCTCGGTTGGGGTATAGAACAGATCCATATTCTGGTTCAGCGCATAAATAATTAATCCCACGGTGGTACTTAAACCAAACAAGATGGCTAACACCACAGCGAGCCGCTTTTTACGTCTTGGGTTCATAGTGTGTTCTCACTCTGTTTTGCGGCATCGATACGCGCTTGCCGCTCAAGTTTATTGCGCACTTCAGCCAGTAACTGCTGCTTGCGTCTAACGCTGGCCACCCACAACACCGCCATTGATAGATAGGTCAAACCAAATGCGCTCCAGACATAGCTGGCATACCCACCCATCGCTAAAAAATCGCTGAAAGATTGAAAATGCATTACTGCTTGCCTCGTAGAGATTGATTGGCCAACTCACTAACCCAAGGTCGGTGACTTTCCCGACTCACAATTTCATTGCGCAGACGGATCATGGTTAACGCCGCAAAAAACAGACCAAAACCGAAGATACACGCCAGCAATGGCCATAACATCTGCGGTGCAATCGAAGGTTTCGCCAATTTAGTGATGGTGGCTCCTTGATGTAAGGTATTCCACCACTCGACCGAGAAATGGATAATCGGCAAGTTAATCACCCCAACGATCGCCAAGATACCGGCGGCTTTGGCCGCGGTCTTTTGATCATCAAATGCATGATAAAGCGCAATCACACCTAAATAGAGGAACAACAATACCAGTTCCGAGGTTAAGCGAGCATCCCATACCCACCAAGCGCCCCACATCGGTTTGCCCCAAATCGCCCCAGTGATCAGGGCAATAAAGGTATATAGCGCACCGATCGGCGCCATCGCTAAAGCGGCCATATCCGCCAGGCGGATCTGCCAAACAATGCCGATAAAGGCAGCAATGGCCATCGACATATATACCCCCATCGACCAGATTGCGGCAGGTACATGGATATAGATGATCCGAAAACTCTCACCTTGCTGATAATCAGCGGGCGCATAAGCTAAGCCAAGCACTGTCCCTAGCGCGAGCAACACAAATCCTAGGCTGGCAAACCAAGGCAGCAACTTACCACACAGTTGATAAGCGACGTCTGGTTTGGCATAGGGATGAAGCCATTTCCACATGTTGATCTCACTTTAATTTTGATTGCAATTCTTTGATATATATAAATTATGAATTTAAATCTCACGCAGGCTGCGTAAGTTCGAGCGAATTACTGCACACTCACGCGCAGTGCCGCACTGATCGCCAACGGGGTCAGTGTCATCGACCCGGCCAACATCGCGCCTAAAATGGCCAGTTGCCCGTTATATGCCATACCGAGGTTGGCCGCATCGATGGCTGACGTCGCAAAGATCAGCACGGGAATAAATAGTGGCAGCACCAGCAGACTCAATAGCACACCACCTTTGGGCAAGCCTACGGTTAACGCCACGCCAATCGCGCCAATAAAACTTAAGGTTGGAGTCCCGAGTAACAGCGTTAACACTACGGCTAACCAAGTTGCGCTATCAAACGCGAGTAAAATTGCCAGTAATGGACTGAGCAAAATCAGCGGTAATCCGGTCAATAACCAGTGTGCCACCACCTTAGCCAGTACCACTATCGCGAGCGGTAGCGGAGTCAGCATTGCCTGCTCTAAAGCGCCATCTTGAAAATCATCACGAAACAGCCGCTCTAACGAAAGTAAGGCGGCTAATAATGCCGCCACCCAGACGATACCAGGTGCAATGCGCGCCAATAACGCAGGCTCAGGGCCAACACTTAACGGAAACAGTGTGATCACTATGATAAAAAACCACAGCGGGTTAAACACATCGGCTTGACGGCGCAAGGCAATCAGCAATTCACGACGGATAAACTGAGTAAAAGCCGCCATCATAACCGTTCACCACCAAGGCGAATTTTACGCAGTTTAGGATTGTCGGCAAACATATCCTGATGGGTGGTTAGGATCACAATCCCTCCTTGCTCAGCATGAGCTAAAAATAGCGCTTCGAGGACTTTAACGCCCTGTTTATCAATCGCAGTCAATGGCTCATCGAGAATCCACAATGTTTTTTGGCTTAACCACAATCTCGCCAGTGCCACTCGACGCTGTTGGCCTGCGGAAAGTTGTGCCACTGGCACATCTTCTCGCCCCGCCATACCCACTTTAGCCAATGCTTCAAAAATAGCTGATTGCTCACAACTTTGCTGATGTACCGCTAAGTAAAAACGCAAATTTTCTAATGCAGTGAGTTCACGCTTGATGCCCGTTTGATGGCCTAAAAACAACAAATCTTGATGATAGCTTTCACGATCGGCTTGGATCCGGCGCTGCTGCCAGAGAATATCACCAGACTCGCACTCCGCAAGGCCGGCAATAATGCGCAATAATGTAGTTTTACCGGTGCCATTACGCCCTTCAATTTGGACTAATTCACCCGCTCCAATCTCAAAACTGAGTGCTTCAAATAAAGTCCGCTCATCACGGATCGCGGTAAGATTTTTAACTTGTAACATGCTTATCCACACACAGTATTAGGGGGCGATTATATTAGCACAGCAAGAGGCAGACTAAAGCCGCTAAGCGGCTTGTCCATCACGAAACTACGTAAGAAACTATTAAAACTTCGCAGATCTTGTCGACAAGTAACCCTTTGTAGTTAGCTGACTAATCATTTATCGGTATGCTTTTATTTCATACTACTCAGCAACAAAAAAGGAAGCTTGCGCTTCCTTCAACCATCGACACTCGTTGCAATCACTCACCAAACGGCATTTAAGATCTCACCTTATGGGTACGACCTTCCGGATGACTCGCTAAAGGCGGGATCGCCTCTTTACCCGCCAGCTTATTTTGCAGCGACATCATCAGCTCAGCTTCGGCTTTGGGCAGTTCACACTCTTGGATCAGTTCATTGAGATCGGCACCCAACTGCACCATTTTACTGGCTCGGGTATACAGACGCGCGTCTGCGTCGGTATTTTCTTGCTCCAGTAACCGATCATTTAAATGGCGGATCACATCTTGTTGCTCACTGACTTTTTGGCCTAAACCGACCATGGCCGAACGAACTTCCAGTAACTGTCGGTTGGACTTTTGCAACTCTTTATCCAGATGGCGGATCTGCTGACGAAAAAATTCGCTTTGCCGACGCAAAGCAAACTTGAAGCGCCATCCAATCAAAATGATGCCAAGCAAGATTGCTACCACACCCCCTGCCAAGGCAGAAGGTGTTAACCACGTTAAGTCAGCCATTATAGGTGAGCCATGTCGTCCCATTCTTCATCGCTGAGAAACTTATTCAGATCGACCAAGATCAACAACTTACCATCACGGTTGCTCACCCCTTGAATGAATTTGGAGCTTTCATCAGTGCCCACACTTGGGGTTGAATCAATTTCAGATGAACGCAAGTAAACCACTTCGGCCACGCTATCAACCAAAATACCAATCACTTGGCGTTCAGACTCAATCACAATGATCCGCGTGTTGTCGGTGATTTCACCTTGCATCAAACCAAAGCGTGAGCGGGTATCAATCACGGTCACAACATTGCCACGTAAGTTGATAATACCTAATACATAATCAGGCGCTCCTGGTACTGGCGCAATTTCTGTATAGCGCAACACTTCACGAACCTGCATTACGTTAATGCCGTAGGTTTCTTCTTCCAATTGGAACGTTACCCATTGAAGTACTTCATCGTTCGACTTGTCTTTTCTGAGTTTCACTTCATTCGCCTGAGACATACTTTTCCCTCTCTAAGTCGTTGCCGACTCTCAATATATTAGTTTTCCAGTACATTAATTTTCCAGTGCTTTTACATCGAGCCCAGCATTGAGCATCGCGATCAATGCTTGCACATGGATTAAAGCGCACATTTTTTGTTTAACCATACCCGCTAGCCAAGGTCGTTTACCCACCTGTTCACGCCAGCGTACTTTGTCACTACTGAGTAATTCGGTACCCATCAGCTGAGTGCTGGCCAATCCCCACGCACTCTCACCTAACATCACAATATACTGATAAGCTTGTTTGTAACTATCATCATGCAGCTTCTCAGCCATGACCCACTTCGCAGTATCCACCACATCAAGCTGGGTATCACGATTGGTTTGCAACCCCAAATACCAAGCGGGGCGACCAATTAAGTGATTCAGGCTTGCCATACGATGAATTCCGCCTAATTCCTCTAGTGGTACCGCAAACATGACACCATTCACATCAAAATAGAGCACTTGAAAATCGCTGGTACGGATGGTGTTGTTCCAGCTTCCGAGTTGAGCCGAGCCCGCTTGAGTTTCTGGTTCTACGGCGGCCACGCTCACCGGCTCAGCCACCACTTCCACTTCTTCCACCAAAGAGATCGCTGGTTCTACTTCACTCTCCGCCAGCGCCAAAGTTTCAGTAAACGTGATCTCTGGCTCACTATTTTCAATCTCCCATTCTTGGATCTCTTCCTGCACTGCGGCTGATTCGAGCTTAGGCTCCACTCGCACAATTTTGGCGGTATTCTCAGCAAAAATCGGTTCAAGATCCAAGTCTGCAATAGGGTTACTCGTTTCCAACTGGCTTAGCAAGCGCTGTACATCATCTAAGTTGGGCAGTTCGAGTTCTTCCAACTCGGCGTCCAAATAGCGAGGATTGAACACAGGCTGGACGACAGGAGCCGGTACCAAATCAGCAGGTGGTACAATTTGAGTTAACTCACTATCGGCTGTCTCTTCATCCAATAATGCGCTGAAGTAATCATTCAGCGCTTGTTCGCTTGAGATCAAGGTATTACTCATCGATAGCGAGCCTCTCTAAAAACAGCAGTAGCTGCTTATAGGCGAATACACCGCGACTGCTTTCCGCAAAATGAGAGGCCGGCAGACGCTGTAAACTGGCATCGCGAAACTTAGTATCAATAGGTACGGCAGAGGTCCAGACTTGAGCTGGATAATCCTTTTTCAACTGATTTAATGTGTGTAGCGACGCTCGAGTCCGCTTATCGTACATGGTGGGAACGATAGTGACTTTAAATTCACGGCTGCGCGATTTTTGCATAATCGCCAGCGTACGCACCATGCGCTCTAAGCCTTTCATGGCCAGAAATTCGGTCTGTACTGGGATCAAAATCCGATCACTGGCGGCCAATGCATTGACCATCATCACACCAAGGATCGGTGGACAATCGATCAGCACATAATCGTACGCATGGCGCAGCGCCAACAAAGCACGCTTTAGGATCAGCCCCATACCACTACGATTGCCCATCACCCGATCGAGAGTGGCCAATGACATATGTGCCGGGATAAGGTCAATCCCTTGAATATCGGTCTTTAAGATTAAAGGCCGCACCGTCGCTTCATTGTATTCCGCTAACTGAAACAGGTCGAATAAGCTCGCCGACACCCCATCTGAGTCATAGCCCAAATAGGTGGTCAGCGAAGCATGCGGGTCAGTATCCACCAGCAAAACACGCTTACCCTGCTGGCTTAATAAGCCAGCCAGAGTAATCGTGGTGGTGGTTTTTCCAACCCCACCTTTTTGGTTTGCGACACTCCAAACGATCATGGCGATTCCTTATGCGAGCCCGACTTCTACCAACATGCGCTCTGCGATTCTATCCAGTGGCAGATCTTCAGATGAGATGCCAGCCTTAGCCACCGCTTGTGGCATACCATACACCACACAGCTCTCTTCATCTTGTGCCCAAATCGTTGCACCAGCCTCTTTCAACATGCGTGCACCTTCACGGCCATCTGCTCCCATGCCAGTCAACACCATAGATAATACTTTGTCGGCAAAGATTTTAGCGGCAGAGCCAAAGGTGACATCCACACAAGGTTTGTAATTCATGCGGTCACCACCGTCAATAATGCGCAGCCGCGCATTACCTAAACGTCCATCCAACATCATTTGCTTGCCACCAGGAGCCAAATAAGCAACACCAGGGCGCAGAATATCACCGTCTTCAGCTTCTTTGACTTCAATCTTACACAACGAGTTAAGACGGCTAGCAAACGCTGCGGTAAACGTAGCAGGCATATGTTGGATCAGCACAATCGGGTGTGGATAATTGGCCGGTAATTTGGTCAAAATTTTCTGTAACGCCACCGGGCCACCGGTTGAGGTGCCAATCGCAGTGAGCTGATATTTTTTACCGGAAGCTTTAAAACGTGTGGTCGCGGCAGCGGGTACACTACGGCTGTTTAGCGCCATGCTCGATACCGCGCGCTCTTGTGCTAACGGAGCGCTCAGCGAACTAGATGACGCTGGCCGAGTGATCGTCGGACGACGTAAAAAGATTTTTTTCGAGGCGATCGAGAGCACGCGCTGTTGAAGTAGCGTGACCGCTTCATCACGGTTGCGTGCAATATCTTCAAATTTTTTGGGTAAAAAATCTAACGCTCCGGCATCTAACGCATCTAATGTTGCTTTAGCGCCATCATGGGTCAGAGAAGAGAACATCAAAATCGGTACAGGATTGCTGGCCATAATTTCACGGACCGCAGAAATACCATCCATCACCGGCATTTCAATATCCATCGTGATCACATCAGGCTTGAGTCGAGCGGCCTTTTCGACCGCTTCTTTGCCATTTACAGCAACATCAATGACTTCTAAACGCGATTCAGCGTTGATGATTTCACTCACCCGTCGACGGAAAAAGCTCGAATCATCAACCACTAATACTTTAATCGCCATGTTTATCCTTATCGTTATACTGCTAATCAGATCCGAGAGGCCGCCGCATACTGCTTAAGCAGATCCGGCACATCCAAAATCAGCGCGATATGGCCATCACTGGTGATGGTGGCTCCAGACATACCTGGAGTCCCCTGTAACAGCTTATCAAGCGGTTTGATCACCACTTCTTCTTGACCGATTAAGGTATCAACCACTAGACCAATCCGCTGGCTACCAATTTGGACAATCACCACATGGCCATGACCTTGACGCAGTTGTGCTTTACCTTGTTTCGGTGCAAGCCAGTTTTGCAAATAGAACAGCGGAATTGATTTTTCACGCACAATGATGGTCAGTTGACCATCAACAACGTTGGTCCGGCGCAGATCTAAATGGAAAATTTCATTAACACTCGCCAGAGGCAAGGCAAATGGATGGCCGGCGACACCAACCATCAAGGTCGGCAAGATGGCGAGTGTCAATGGCACTTTGATGGTAATTTTGGTGCCTTTACCAATGCTAGAATCAATATCGATCGAGCCATTCAGGGTATTGATCGCGGTTTTCACCACGTCCATGCCAACCCCACGGCCTGAAATATCGGAGATTTTTTCCTTGCTTGAGAAGCCCGGCATAAAGATCAGATTGAAGCACTCTTTATCGGTTAAACGCGCTGCTGCATCTTCATCCATCACGCTTCGTTTTACCGCGATAGCACGCAGTTTATCCGGATCCATTCCCGCGCCATCATCCACGATAGCCAGTTCGATATGATCGCCTTCCTGAGAAGCAGAAAGGATCACTTTACCCGTACGCGCTTTGCCATTTTTGGCACGCTCATCTGGCATTTCAATACCGTGATCGACCGAGTTGCGCACCAAGTGAATGAGCGGATCAGCCAGCGCTTCAACCAGATTTTTATCTAAATCGGTATCTTCGCCACGCAGCTCAAGATCAATGTCTTTATTTAGGCTACGAGCTAAATCACGTACCACGCGAGGGAAACGCCCAAACACTTTTTTGATTGGCTGCATGCGGGTTTTCATTACCGCGCCTTGTAAATCAGCCGTCACAACATCGAGGTTGGCCACCGCTTTTGACATCTCTTCATCATTGCTGTTCAGGCCAAGACTCAGCAGACGGTTACGCACCAATACTAACTCACCCACCATATTCATAATGGTATCGAGGGTTGAGGTGTCAACCCGAACGGTCGATTCAGCTTGGGCTTTTTTCGCCCCACCGGTTGCTGCAACTTCACGAGACTCATCCGCCTCTTTTAGCGCAGCAACGGGTGCTTTTGCGGCAGGTTTTTGCACGGTCATCGGTTTAGCCACAGGAGCCGCGACAACTGGACTAGGTTTATCTATAGCTTGACTAACCAAGGTTTGAGCTGTCGATGAGTGGGCAGATTCCGCCACTGAACGCGTCGCCATATCGAGCTCTTCGACTGACGGTCCTTTACCGGAACCATGCAGCTCATCGAGCAGTCGCTCAAACTCATCATCACTCATTAAATCATCGCCACTTGTGCTGATTTTCGCTGCCGCAGCAGGTTTTTCAGTATGGTTAGAGACGCTGGCTGGTGATGAAGCCAAGGATTCAATCGATGGACCTTTACCCACGCCATGCAACTGATCCAGTAATTTTTCGAACTCGTCATCGGTGATATCGCCACCGATATCAGCATGGGGGGCTGATGAAGTCGGCACTGCAGCGTTATTTTGCTCCGTTCCCGGTGCTTTACCTTTACCGTGTAGCTCATCTAACAGCTTTTCAAACTCATCATCGGTAATATCGTCGATCGAGCCCTGATGAACCGCGCTGTCATTATTCGACACGGGTGCCTCAATGATTGCTTCAGTCTCGACAACGACCTTAGCAACAGCCTCGACTACCGGCTCTGCCGCGAGTTCCACGTCATGTGATTCGGTTTCATCATCGCTTGCTGGTTTGCTTAAACGGTGCAGTTCATCCAGCAACGCTGGATCCGCGCTTTGCAGCGATTCACCATCTTGTACCGCACGGAACTGCTCATTGACCGTATCCAACGCTTTGAGCATGGTATCCATCAAACTTGGAGAAACGTGTCGCTGACCATTACGTAGGATGTCAAACACGTTTTCAGCACCGTGGCAGGTCTCCACCAGCTCGGATAATGCTAAGAAACCAGCCCCACCTTTTACGGTATGAAAACCACGGAATATGGCATTCAATAGATCGCGATCTTCAGGATTATTTTCCAGTTCAACCAGTTGCTCGGAAAGCAACTCCAAAATTTCGCCGGCTTCCACCAGAAAGTCCTGCAGAATGTCTTCGTCTAATTCGTAGCTCATAGGTACCCCTAAAATCCAAGACTCGATAACAAATCGTCAACTTCGTCTTGCGATGAGACAGCATCAATTCTTTCATGAGGATTCATGATTGGTCCCTCTACGGCGGTTGATGCTATGGTCGGCTTATCGGCTGGCTCTTCTTGTTGTGTGGCGCCAAATACCATTAAGATCTCAATCAAACGGCTTTCAACTTCATTAACTAAGTTGATCACGCGCTTGATGATCTGTCCGGTTAAATCCTGAAAATCTTGCGCCAGCAAAATTTCCGTCAATTCTCCACGTAACTGGCTACTGTCACCTTCAACTTGTGACAACATGTCATCAATTCGATGGCACAGGGATTTAAAACTGACCAGTTCAATTTGTCCCTTCATCAAACGATTCCATTCCGGGCGGATCTGCAACAAACTTTCATGTAACTGATCAGCAATCGGCATACACCGATCTACCGCATCCATCGTTTTATTGGCTGCCACTTCCGTTTTCTGCATCACGTAGTGCAATCTTTCCCGCGCGTCCGGAATTTCATCGGTCGCGATTTGATTGAAGCGTTCATCAATATGAAAATTTTTCAACGATTCATGTAAATCCCGTGTCAACATCCCTATCTCGTTGAACATAGGATTGCTTGCAGACTCATAAACATAGGTCAGCAAGCGATTCGCTTCGTCTTGCTGGCCCTGTTCTAAAAGTTGCACGAGTTGTTTAGCCTGTTCTAATGCAATCATCCTGAATCAGCCTTGTACGCCTGTCGGTAGAGCGTTGTTTGCTACTGTAAACGCCTTATAAACGCTCAAAAATTTTCTCTAGCTTCTCTTTCAGCGTGGCTGCGGTGAATGGTTTTACAATGTAACCATTGACTCCAGCTTGAGCGGCTTCAATGATTTGCTCGCGTTTCGCTTCTGCGGTGATCATCAGTACAGGCAGGTGCTTTAATTGTTCGTCAGCACGAATGTTTCTAAGTAGATCAATACCTTGCATTCCTGGCATATTCCAGTCAGTCACGACAAAGTCAAAGTCACCTTTCTTGAGCATTGGCAATGCAGTTAAGCCATCATCCGCTTCCTGCGTATTGTTGAATCCTAGATCTCGAAGTAGGTTTTTAACGATTCGGCGCATTGTTGAAAAGTCATCAACAATAAGGATCTTCATGTTTTTATTCAAAATTGCCTCCACTGAGTTTGAAATCAGTGATATTTAATCATTCCGAGTCCAAGAACTTAACTTGGTTCTTAGTCGCTGTATTGCTTGGCTGAGTATTTGGCTAACGCGAGATTCACTAACCCCAAGTACCTCACCAATTTCTTTTAAATTTAGTTCTTCATCATAATAGAGCGAAAGCACTAACGCTTCACGCTCTGGTAGTGATTTTATTGATTCAACCAGTGCTTTGCGGAAAGATTGTTCAGCAACGCCCTGAAATGGAGAATTTTCATCTCCCTCTTCAAACGGTGAAATGGCATCATCCGAAATACCGAGATCTTCTATCCCAACAATCCGTGAACAATTAATGTCCATCAGTGCGCTGTGATACTGCTCTAGCGACATCTCTAAAAATTTGGCCACTTCGGCATCGGTTGGATCACGATTAAGCTCTCCTTCGAGCACCGCTATCGCTTGACTGATTTCCCGATTGTTTTTATGTACCGATCGCGGAACCCAGTCACCACGTCGGATATCGTCGAGCATCGCCCCACGGATCCGAATTCCAGCATAGGTTTCAAAACTGGCACCTTTGCTTCCATCATAATTCTTTTGTGCCTCAAGTAAGCCAACCATTCCTGCTTGGATCAGGTCTTCAATCAGCACACTCGGAGGTAAACGACCAATTAAATGATGGGCGATACGCTTAACCAATACCGAATACTTCTCAATAAATAGCTGCTGACTATTTAGATTTCCGTATTGATCGTATGTAAGCGCTTTATTCACCAAAAGGCTCCCCTACAATAATGTCAGGCCGATTAAGTAAGCGTTCTACGAAAAACTCTAAGTGTCCACTTGGGGTACGAGGTATCGGCCAAGTTAACGCTTTGCTTGCCAATGAGCTTATCGCCAGCGCCGCAGGCGAACGAGGATACGCATCCACTACGATCTTTTGCCGTTTAACCGCTTGCCGCACATTGTCGTCGAGAGGGATGCAGGCGACAAGTTCTAAGCTCACATTTAAAAACCGTTCTGTGACTAAGGTTAACTTAGCGAACAATTCTCGGCCTTCTCGATAGCTTCTCACCATGTTGGCGACGATTTTAAACCGTTGTACTTGATGCTCTTTACTGAGCAGTTTGATCAGTGCATAAGCATCGGTGATGGACGTCGGTTCATCACACACCACCACCACCACATCTTGTGCGGCACGCGAAAAGCTCACCACCATATCCGAAATGCCAGCCGCAGTATCAATCAGCAGGATATCCATCTCATCTTCTAGCGAACCAAAAGCACGGATTAATCCAACATGCTGCGCATGGGACAATTCAGTCATCGATTGAGTACCCGATGTCGCAGGGATGATGCGAATACCATGCGGACCATCAACGATCGCATCTTTAAGTTCACATTCACCGGCAAGAACATGGCCTAAGTTACGTTTAGGTCGGATCCCGAGCATGACGTCAATATTGGCTAAGCCTAAGTCGGCGTCGAGCACCATCACTTTTTTACCTTGTTTGGCCATGCAAATAGCCATGCCTAGGGTGACATTCGATTTTCCTACACCACCTTTACCACCGGTGACGGCAATCACTTTCGTCACCGAGGGTTGTGTTAAACGGCGTAGGCCGCTTGCTTGGTCATATATCATTTTATTTGTCATACCTGTCCGCCACCTAGAATCTCTCTGCATCACTGGTCCAGTAATGAGGTTCATCTTCAGTCGACTTCTCTAGCAATTCGTTTGCCTTTACGACCATGTATTTGGGTTGTGCGATTACAATATCTTCGGGCACTCGTTGTCCATTTGCGATATACGCAACGGGCAACGCATTTTGTACAACGACACTGACAAATTCCCCTAAACTGAGGCACTCATCGAGTTTGGTCATAATGCACCCAGAAAGTGGTATCCTTCTGAAATGCTCTATGGTTTCTTGCAGCACTTTACGCTGTGCTGTCGCAGGTAACACAAGGTAGCTATGAATAATTTCTCCGCTTTCTTGCATTAAGGTATCAAGCTGCTCGGATAAGCGAACATCACGCTGTCCCATCCCTGCCGTATCGACCAAAATTAACTGTCGATTACGTAGTTGATAAATAATATCGGCTAACTCGTTGGAATCTTTAGCAACTCTTACCGGACAACCCATAATTCGGCCATAAATCGACAATTGTTCATGAGCACCAATCCGATAGGTATCGGTGGTGACCAATGCGACATTGTCTGAGCCAAATTCCATCGCAGCGCGTGCCGCTAATTTGGCGACGGTGGTGGTTTTCCCCACCCCTGTCGGACCAAGCAGAGCCACCACACCACCACGTTTGAGAATGTCATGTTTAACAACTGGAATTTGATCAGAGACCAAACCCAGTAACGCCTTCCACGCTTTGGGCGGCGGGGTATCTTCTGGAATATAACACGCTAGTTGATCCGCCATTTCCAGCGAAACTCCCATCCGCTCTAAGCGCTTGATTAACATCGCGCGTAGCGGTTCACGGCGCTCTACTTCTTGCCACATTAATCCGGAAACTTGATGCTCAAGCAGGCGACGAATCGAGTTCATCTCTTCACGCATCGACTCTAGTTCACTGGCGGCTACGCTCGGCTCCGGAGCTGTATTGCGATCATAACGTGTCGGATCGAGACGTGGCTTATGGCGAGTACTAGTATCATCTTGCAATAATTGACTGAGCGCCGACTCTGGACGTTGGCGATCGGTTAAACGTCTAGCCTGCGGTGCACGATTGTCTGACTGACGTTTGAGCAAAGCTGAAAGTGAATCTTCATTTTCGGCACGGTGCGCTGGCTCATCGCTGGCACCGTGACTGTATTGCTTAAGCATATTGGCAAAACGGCGCGTCATCGAACGACCATTATCGGCGCTCGACTGTAGACTGACCCGATCATCGGCTAATTCTCGATTTTTTGTCGCCGCGATCGAGGGTGAAACTTGGTTATACGCAGGTCGAGGCTGCGAGCTGTAAAGTTGAGCAGGCGCAGGCGCGGTATCACCATCAACGGCCGCCACAATTTCGACGCCACCTGCGACTTTTTTATTGGACATGATCACCGCATCCACGCCCAGCTCTTCTTTGATCTGCAGCAGCGCGGTTTTCATATCTTTGGCAAAAAATCGTTTTATTTTCAAAGCAGATTTCCGTCTTTAAACAATGTGCCGACGATTAATTTCCCACAGCCTGCACAATTCGAATTTGTTTCTCATCGGGGATCTCTTGATAAGAGAGTACGCGAAGATTTGGAATGGTATTTTTCACAAATTTCGCCAGTGTTGAACGCAACACACCAGAGGTCAGCAATACTGCAGGCTCTCCTTTCAACTCCTGCTCTTGAGTTGCATGGCTAAGCGCCATTTGCAGTCGTTCAGCTAATCCAGGCTCAATGCCCGCCGATTCCCCACCTGAAGCTTGCATAGTCTGATGCAAAATTTGTTCCAGCTCTGGAACTAGGGTTATCACGGGCAATTCAAGCTCTACCCCATTGATTTCTTGGACAATCAACCGTTTTAGCGCGATACGCACTGCCGCGGTCAAAATGTCAGGTTCTTGACTCTTACTGGCGTATTCAGAAAGTGTTTGGATAATCGTTCGAATATCACGAATGGGGATCGCCTCATGCAGCAGATTTTGCAGCACTTTGACCACCACTCCGAGCGACAGCTGATCCGGCACAAAATTTTCCACCAATTTAGGCGCTGAGCGAGAAAGCATTTCCAGCAGATTTTGTACTTCTTCGTAGCCAATTAACTGCGCCGCGTTATTGGTCAGCAGTTGGCTAAGATGAGTGGCAAGTACCGTTGATGAATCGACGACGGTATAACCCAGCGCTTGCGCGTGCTCACGCTGCTCTTCGCGGATCCACACCGCATCCAAACCAAACGCAGGGTCACGGGTGGCCTCACCATCGATCATGCCATACACCTGACCGGGGTTAATCGCCAGCTCTTGGTCGGGGCGGATTTCGGCCTCTCCCACCGCAACGCCCATTAAGGTGATGCGGTAACTATTGGGCGTCAATTCTAAGTTGTCACGAATATGTACCGATGGGATCAAAAAACCAAAATCTTGCGACAGTTTTTTGCGTACCCCTTTAACACGTTCCAATAACTCGCCACCTTGATCTTTATCGACCAATGGGATCAGCCGATAACCCACTTCCAAGCCGATCACATCAACGGGCTGCACATCATCCCAAGAGAGTTCACGTTGGGTTGGCGCATCGAGATGACTCTTGGCTGGCAGGTGCTTATCTTCTGTTTTGGTTTTCTGCTTGCGCTGTAACCAATATGCTACGCCACCGGCTAAGAGTGCTAACAATAAGAAAGCAAAATGTGGCATGCCAGGGACAATCCCCATCACTCCCAGAATACCTGCAGTAATAGTTAACGCTTTCGGATTATCAAATAACTGAAAAATGAGCTGTTGGCCCATATCTTCATCAGTATTTTGACGAGTAACCATCATTGCCGCGCCAATTGACAACAGCAGTGATGGAATTTGTGCTACGAGGCCATCACCAATCGTGAGTAAGGTGTAGATTTCAATCGCTTCTTTGAAACTAAGACCATACTGGATCATGCCAATACTAAGACCACCGATAATATTAAGAAACAAGATCAAAATACCGGCAATCGCATCACCTTTAACAAATTTTGACGCACCATCCATTGAGCCATAAAAATCGGCCTCCTTGGTCACTTCGAAACGTCGCAGGCGCGCTTGCTCCTGATCAATTAACCCTGCGTTTAAGTCAGCATCAATCGCCATCTGCTTACCGGGCAATGCATCTAAGGTAAAGCGAGCGCTTACTTCTGAAATTCGTCCTGCACCTTTGGTCACCACCATAAAGTTGATGATCATCAGGATCAAAAACACCACTAAACCAACTGCGTAGTTACCACCGATCACCACATTACCAAAGGCCTCAATCACATTACCCGCCGCGCCAGGCCCTTCATGACCATACAGTAACACCACTCGTGTCGAGGCGACGTTGAGCGCCAAGCGCAGTAGTGTCGCGATCAGCAAAACCGTCGGAAATGCAGCAAAATCCAGTGGACGTCGAGTATAGACCGTAACCAACAGCACGATGAGTGAGAGAGCAATGTTGAAGGTAAAGAATAAATCCAGCAGAAAGGCTGGGATAGGCAGCACAACCATCGCCAATGCCGCCAGCACCATAACCGGAGCACCGATCGCGGGTATGCTGCGCTGTGGAATAGCAGGTAATTTGTCCGCAAATGGCAGAGTAAATTTCATAAATGTCTGGCTGTCACTGAAAGGTTAAACGGAAGATTATTATTGGCGCACCGTATGAATGGTACTACTGAATGCAATTTTCAGTCCATAATATACGTCAATTTTATGACAACCCAAATATCACCATTAATTGTTTGAAAACAGATCGTTAAAAACAGGACATTAAAAAGCGCCAACTAAGACGCTCTTTTTCACTCAATCACACCGGGTGTGATTGGCGCAGATTAAGGATAAATATTCCATAACACCTGCCCGGTCTGGGTCAGCGGATCATAATCAATACACATCATCCCCGAGGTTGGAAACATGGGGGGGATCATCTCATCGACCAATTCAGCCACCAAATAGCCAACTAGAGGCAAATGCGAAACCAATAGCACTGACTGCAACTGTTCGATATCAATCAAGGCAGCTAAGTAATCGAATACCCGATCTGACTGTCCATAAGGGGTGATCTCATCACAGGTTTGCACTTTTGCTGCCGAAAAATGCTCCGCCAGTACTTGCCACGTTTGTCGTGCTCGCAGGTAAGGGCTCACCAACACCAGATCAAAACCACTCACGCCCTGTTGACTAACACTGGCGCCAGCCACGGCAGCGGACTCATCACACCCACGTTCGGTTAATGATCGCTGTGCATCACTGGCCGCAAACTGCTGCGCCTCACCATGACGCATAATATAAATCTTCATGTACACTACCTAAGCTATGCAGTCTATGGCTGCTCAATTTTTGTGATTATAACAGCAGTCAAGCTAAAGACCTCGACTTCGTTAACAGTCTATAAAAAAGCTCCACGACCGACTAAACTGACTGCTACCATCCTCAAGATATCGACATGATTTGCCATTGCCGCTATCAATCCGGAGAAATACTGTGCATATCAGCCCTAATGATACCAATCAGTACCGTTATATCACCTTAAACAATGGGTTACGTACACTGCTGATCCACAGTCCAAATGCCAGCAAATGTGCCGCGGCTCTGGCGGTCAATGTTGGTCATTTTGATGATCCAATCGAACGGCAAGGCTTAGCACACTATCTCGAACACATGCTGTTTTTGGGTACCGAAAAATACCCGAAAGTAGGTGAATTTCAACATTTCATTACTCAACATGGCGGTTCGAATAATGCTTGGACGGGTACTGAACACACCTGTTTTTTCTTTGATATTGCACCCAATATTTTTACGAAAGCCCTCGACCGTTTCAGCCAATTTTTTATCGCACCACTGTTTAATCCTGAAGCGTTAGATAAAGAGCGACAAGCGGTCGATTCAGAATACAAACTCAAACTGAAAGATGAATCACGTCGCCTGTATCAAGTACAAAAAGAAACCATAAATCCGCGTCATCCGTTCAGCCAATTTTCGGTCGGCAACGCGCAAACCCTTAGTGATGGTGATCAAAGTTCCATTCGTGATGAACTGCTGGATTTCTATCAAAATCACTATTCGGCCAAATTAATGACGCTGGTTTTAACTGGTCCACAAAGCATTGAGCAGTTGACACTGTGGGCAGAAAACTATTTTGCCCACATTCCAAGCCCACCGCGCAAGCTTAAGCCATTGCCACCTTTTGTTGAACGAGAACACATCGGCATTTTGATTCAGGTTGAACCAATCAAAGAACTGCGTAAGCTAATCTTAGCCTTTGTGCTGCCGAGCACAGCAAATGACTATCATAACAAGCCGCTCTCTTACTTAGCCCATTTGATCGGAGATGAAAGTCAAGGCAGCCTGCTGCAAGCGCTCAAAGAGCAAGGTTGGATCACTAGCCTCTCTGCGGGTGGTGGGATCAGTGGCCGTGACTACCGCGAGTTCGCGATCAGTTGCTTGCTCACCCCACAAGGATTAGAGCATGTGGATGAGATCATCCAAAGCGTATTCCAAACGCTGGATTTAATTGCCAGCCAAGGGCTACAAGCTTGGCGTTATCAAGAAAAACGTGCGGTGCTAGAGTCAGCCTTTCGCTTCCAAGAAACTCAGCGACCACTGGATATGGCCAGCCATTTAGTGATCAACATGCAGCATTATGCGGCGCAAGATACCATTTATGGCGACTATATGATGATGGGTTTTGAGCAAGCACAGTTGGAAGAGATTTTAAGCCATCTCAGCCCAGAAAATCTGCGCGCTACCTTAATTGCCAAAGGAAGCCATTATGATCAGATTGCTCAGTGGTACTTCACCCCTTATTCGGTCACACCATTCAGTACCGAACAATTGCGTCGTTTCCGCACCCCCTTAGATTTGCCACTCAAATTGCCCGAACCAAACCCGTTCATCTGCGATGAGCTTAATCCAGCAGACATCAAACAAATCACTGCGTACCCCCAAGTGCTGCAAGATTTGCCGGGCTTTAAACTTTGGCACCAACAAGATACCGAATTTAGAGTTCCGAAAGGGGTTATTTACATCGCGATTGATAGCCCACATGCGGTGGCCAGTTGTCGCAATATTGCCATGACCCGCTTATGTGTTGAGATGTTTTTAGACACTTTAGCCAAACAAACCTATCAAGCCGAAATCGCCGGCATGAGCTATAACCTGTACGCTCATCAGGGTGGGGTAACCTTGACGCTGTCTGGTTTTAGTCAAAAATTGCCACAACTGATGGCGCTGATCCTCAATAAATTTGCTGAGCGTGATTTTCAGCCCCAACGCTTTAATACCATCAAACAGCAGTTGACCCGTCACTGGCGTAATGCGGCGCATGACAAACCGATATCACAGCTATTTAATGCGCTAAGCGGACTGCTGCAACCGAATAATCCGCCGTATGCTGACTTACTGGCCGCGATTAAAACGGTGCATGTCGAAGAGCTGGCCGGTTTTGTCGAGGCGATTTTGGCACAACTGCATATTGAAATGTTGGTCTATGGTGACTGGCCTGCCGATCAAGCACATCAAATGGCCAGCATGCTTAAACAGGCACTGCGTGTGCAAGGTCAAACTTACCAAATCGCACTGCGCCCGCTGGTAATGCTTGGCAAGCATGGAACCTTTCAGCGCGAAGTTGATTGCCAACAAGATGATTCTGCGATTGTGGTTTATTACCAATCAACCGAGGTGAGTCCACGTAATATTGCCTTATATTCGTTAGCCAATCATTTAATGTCAGCCGCATTTTTTGATGAAATTCGCACCAAACAGCAATTAGGTTATATGGTCGGTACCGGTAATATGCCGTTAAATCGCCATCCGGGCTTAATTATGTATGTGCAGTCACCTTCCGCCCCGCCGAGTGAATTAATCCGTGCGATTGATGAGTTTTTAAATGCGCTGTACCTGGTGTTACTTGAGTTAAACGAATATCAATGGCATAGCAGTAAACGGGGCTTATGGAACCAAATTGCCGCCCCCGATCCAACACTAAGAGTGCGAGCCCAACGGCTCTGGGTCGCGATTGGCAATCAAGATCTGAGCTTTGATCAACGAGAGCAAGTGTTGCAGGAACTAAAAACACTCAGTCGCGCCGATATGATCCGCTTTGTGGTCAATCAATTGAAACCCCGCACAGCGCACCGCTTGATCATGCACAGCCAAGGCCAAGCGCATCATGCGCAGTCTACTTGGCAACTGGGTCAAGCCATCACCTCAGTTGAGCAATTCCAACAGCGCACTAAAGCTTATGATGTGGGTTAGCTTGATCGGCAGCTTCACTAGCGACAATCGTCGCTAACGCGTGGGGGTGGAGCTTAACGCACACCCCTTGCCATTGAAAAGCCAGCGTAGGATTGGCTAAGCGCTCCCCCTCCCCCTGCGGACTGGATAATTTAACTTGAATTCCCAGCTCACGGAGAAAATCCCATTTTACTGCCAACACGGGATATCGCTGCTGCAGCTCAATACAAAACTCTGCCGCGCTTGAAGATGACGCAGGGATCACAAACTCAACATGCTCCCAACTTTGCACTGGATAGGTTTTTCCTAACCCAGGATAAGGCAATTCTAAACACTCAATCTGCCAGTGGCTAATCGACAGCGGTTGATAAAAGCGAATCACGATGATCGGCCGACCGTTAATCTGCGCACACGAGATTTGTTGACCATAGTCTAACCAGGCCAGATGCGCCGCTTGTGCCAATGCTGGATCATTAATTCGCAGTGCAATATGGTCTAGCTGATGTTCACGCAGATCTAAGCCTAAAAGATCAAGCAATTGCTCAATTTTAGCCATAAATAAGCCCAGTTTTTCGAGCAGTTGCTCTGGAGCCAGCCCTGTCTCACAAAGTTGTGGTTGCATTGGTTCCCCTTAAAATGCCAGTTTGCGCGCGATACTAGCAAGATTGACAGCAAAAGGTGAAAATTTCCTATGCATCACCCTAGGTGCTCAGGCTGAATATTGTTATCATAACGACCAATTAAACCATATTATTGTGATATGCCTCACTCTCCACATGACGGCATTCCATCTCTATTTCCTTGAATTGAAGGGCAAACGTGTGAATATCCAAGCACTGATCAATCAGAGAGTTTCTCAGGCTATTGAAGCCGCAGGCGCACCCGCTGGCACTCCAGCACTCGTTCGTCAATCGGCTAAAGCCCAATTTGGTGACTACCAAGCCAATGGCATCATGGGTGCCGCGAAACAACTAGGCTGCAATCCTCGAGAGTTTGCACAAAAAGTGTTGGATGTTCTGAATCTTGACGGTATCGCCAGCAAAACTGAAATCGCAGGTCCGGGTTTTATCAATATTTTCCTGAGCGAAACCTTTTTGGCCGCTCAAGCCGAAGCGGCACTCGCCGATGAACGCCTAGGTGTCGCCCAAGATGCCCCCCAAACCATCGTTGCCGATTACTCAGCGCCTAACGTTGCCAAAGAGATGCATGTCGGCCATTTGCGTTCCACCATTATTGGTGATGCAGTGGTGCGCACGTTGGAATTCTTGGGCCATAATGTGATCCGCGCTAACCACATAGGAGACTGGGGCACACAATTTGGCATGCTGATCGCTAACCTTGAGCGGGTACAACAAGCCTCTGGCGAAGTGTCAATGGAACTGGCCGATCTGGAAGCGTTCTACCGTGAATCAAAACAGTTGTATGATGAAGATCCGCAGTTTGCCGAAACGGCACGTAGCTATGTGGTAAAACTGCAAGGCGGCGATCCCTTCTGCCTCGCGATGTGGAAAAAATTGGTCGATGTCACCATGATCCAAAACCAGCGTAACTATGATCGTCTTAATGTATCGCTGACCCGTGATAATGTAATGGGTGAGAGCATGTACAATGACATGCTGGCGCAGATTGTCAGCGACCTGCAAGCCAAAGGCTTAGCGGTTGAAGATGATGGTGCACAAGTGGTGTTCTTGGATGAGTTCAAGAATAAAGACGGCGAAGCCATGGGCGTGATCATCCAAAAACGCGATGGTGGCTTCCTCTACACCACCACTGATATTGCGTGTGCTAAATACCGCTATGAGACTCTTGGTGCGGATCGCGTACTGTACTTCATTGACTCACGCCAACATCAACATTTGATGCAGGCTTGGACCATTGTGCGCAAAGCAGGTTATATTCCTGAGCAAGTGAGCTTAGAACACCATGCTTTTGGCATGATGCTCGGTAAAGATGGTCGCCCATTTAAAACTCGTGCGGGCGGAACGGTGCGTTTAGCGGATTTGCTGGATGAAGCTCAAGAGCGTGCTAGCACATTAATTGAGTCAAAAAATCCAACTCTGTCTGCCGAAGAAAAAGCCAACATCGCCAACACAGTAGCGATGGCTGCGGTCAAATACGCGGATCTGTCCAAACACCGCACCACCGATTATGTATTTGATTGGGATAACATGTTGGCCTTTGAGGGCAATACTGCGCCTTATATGCAATATGCCTATACTCGCGTCGCCTCGATTTTTGCCAAAGCGGGAATTGAGATGAACCAGTTGACTGGTCATATTCAAATTACTGAAGAAAAAGAGAAGACCCTAGCTGCCAAACTGCTGCAGTTTGAAGAAGCGGTCCAAGCGGTCGCTCGTGAAGGTCAACCACACCTGATGTGTAGCTATCTGTTTGAGTTAGCGGGCCTATTCTCTAGCTTCTACGAAGCTTGCCCAATTTTAGTGGCAGAGCAAGAGAGCGTGAAACAGAGCCGCTTGCAACTCGCTGCACTGACCGCAAAAACCATCAAACAAGGTCTTGCGTTACTGGGAATTGAGACGCTAGAAAGAATGTAATCATCTTGCATAATAAAGGTTGGCACTTCGCCAACCTTTATTTTATGACTGACTGGGTTAATAAAACATCACCACTTATTGTGCTTAAGAGGCATCACATGCTGCACTTTGAACTGCATTCACAACTGCAAAAAGATACCGATGTGATCGGCTACTTTCCGCTCTGCATCGCCCTATTACATAAAGATGCTGCGGTGCCTTGGATTATTTTAGTCCCACAGCGTGCCAATCTGCGCGAATTGCATCATTTACCAATGCAAGAGCAGCAGCAATTTTTGCTTGAATCACAAATCGTCAGCCAAACGCTAGAACACCTATTCAATCCTGACAAACTGAACTTAGGTGCGCTGGGCAATATGGTGCCGCAGCTACACATTCACCATATCGCGCGCTTTACTAGCGATATTGCGTGGCCGGGCCCTGTGTGGGGCAGAACCTCAGGCCAGTTACGCTCACCCTCTGAGCAGCAAGATCTGCTAAATACACTCCGCACAACCCTGAGTTCACATTCACTCTTTAAGCCAACATAAAATCGATTTAAGTCACTCCTTTTCGAGCATAAACCCTTTCGAACATAAATCCTTTCGAGCATAAAAAAGCCGCATTACGCGGCTTTTGGTTAACGTGTAAGTACGGACTATGACTACATGGTCACGCTCACTGCGAGATCACAGCGACGATTCAGTACATAATGCACCCGCACCACCGCATCTTGCGCGTTGGTGTATTGCTGGCGAGAGAACACTCCTTTCTTAATCCAGACCGCGAGCATCGCCTCAACACCATCTTCACTCAGCGCAAAGCGCTGGGCTAATTGTTGACGAGTGATGCCGTGCTGCTGCTCAATCGCCGCTTTAAGCTCGTTCAAAATCACGCAGCGGGTACCTCAACCATTTTTTGCTTACGTCCGCTTTGCTTTAATCCCCAATAGGTGATAGCTGCAAATACCATGATCCCACCAATCCAAGCTAAGCTGTACCAAGGGTGCTGGATAATATGGGTAATTTGGTAGTACAACACCGCTGAACCATACGCGAGGCCCATCGTCCAGAGCGCAATAAAACGTGCATAGGCAGCACCAAACTCGCGCACATAAGCCCCCATCGCCGCTACACAAGGGGTATACAGTAGGATAAAAATCAGATAAGCAAATGCTACATGCCCATTCGCAAAATAAGTGTGTAAGTTGCCAAAGATAGAGGCATCCACTTCTTGCTCTTCAGCCACCGCATCGCTATCGGTTAAATCACCGACCTCAATTCCAAGCGGATCACTAAAGCTCAAGGCGGCAAGATTGTCAGGGATCGACATTAGCGCTTCCTGCAAACTGGCTCGCAGATCATATTCCACATCTTCATCATCGGCGTTTGTGGTGTACAAGCTATTTAAAGTTCCCACTACCGCTTCTTTAGCAAAAATACCGGTAATAATGCCAACGGTTGCTGGCCAGTTTTCCTGTGTGATGCCCATCGGAGAAAATACCGGTGTCACTACATGGGCTACTTTAGACAATACAGATTTATCTGTATCTTCATTACCAAATGAACCATCGGTGCCCACCGAGTTTAAGAAACTCAAGATAGTGACCACCACCACGATGGTTTTGCCTGCACCCAATACAAAACGTTTCAGCTTCTGCCAGGTTTTGATCACGACGTTTTGTAGGGTCGGAATTTCATAATCTGGCATCTCCATGATTAAGCTTTCACTTGCCCCTGGATATAGAGTCTTTTTCAGCACCAAGCCGGTCAAAACTGCCGCCACAATCCCTAATAAATACAGAGCAAACACCACATTTTGGCCACTTTGTGGGAAAAATGCCGCCGCAAACAACGCATAAACCGGTAGACGCGCACCACAAGACATAAAGGGTGCCATCGAGGCCGCTAGCTTACGTTCACGCTCTTGATCCAGCGTTCGTGTGGCCATAATCGATGGCACGTTACAGCCAAAACCGAGCACCAGTGGCACAAAAGCTTTGCCAGGCAGACCAATTTTCTGCATCACTTTATCCAGCACAAAAGCTGCACGCGACATATAACCCGAGCTTTCTAACACCGCTAAGAATAAGTATAAGCAGGCAATCACAGGGATAAATGTAGCCACGGTCTGGATCCCACCACCGACCCCATCCGCAATCAAGGTCACCAACCAAACTGGCAGATGTTCATCCAGCAAGTAGTGTCCACCATCGACCAATAATGCCCCAACGCCGATGTCGAAAAAGTCAATAAAGGCGCTACCAATATTGATCGCAAACATAAACATCAGGTACATCACGGCAAAAAAGAATGGGATACCAATCCATTTATTGAGGATCACTCGATCGGCTTTTTCAGTGAATCGATGGCTGAGCTTACCTTCGCTGCGGCGTGCATAAATACAAAGTTCATGCAAATAAGTATAACGAGTGTTTGCCACCAGCAAATCAATATCCACTGAGCATTGATGTTGCAGTTGCTGCACTTGGTGGCGAGCCGCCGGAGGCAATTGATTGATCACTAACAGGTCATTTTCAAGCGCTCGAATGGCCAAGGCGCGGGCAGATACGGTCTGCTCATGAAACTGATCGGCTAATTGACCAATCAATGGCTCAAATTGATCACCATAATTGAGTTCCAGCGGCTTGAGCGCAATCCCTTGCACTACTAGCTTATGCAGTTTCTCTTTAAAACGACGCACCTGCGGCTGACTATTTGCCGAAAGCGCCACGACAGGACAACCCAAGAAAGCTTCCAACTGTTTTAAATCAAGATGCACTCGCTCACGTTTCAGCGCATCCATTTTATTGAGTACGACGATCATTGGACGCTGCAATTCACGCAGCTGCAGCGTCATATATAGGCTGCGCTCAAGACAAGTAGCATCGACCACATTGATAATCACATCTGCAGGATGGGTAAGTACCGCGCGCGAAGCGATCGACTCATCAATACTGTTGCTATCATTACCACTATCTAAAGCGTAAATGCCGGGTAAATCGGTTAATGAAAACTCATCCCCTGCATGAGAAAAACTGCCTGTTTTTTTCTCAACCGTCACGCCACTCCAGTTACCAACCTGCTGTTTAGCCCCGGTTAACCCATTAAAGAGTGTAGTTTTACCGCTGTTCGGGTTACCGACCGTGAGTATCTGATAGTTCATTGAATTGGCTCCACTTGGATCTGCGCCGCAATATTTTCACGCAAAGCAATCGACACACCGCGCACTTCTACTTGCAACGGGTCGCCCATCGGAGCACGTCGGATCAGGATCACTGGCGTATTAGGCAGCACGCCCATCACCATGAGCTTCTTTCTGACCGAGTCAGAAAGCCCTTCTAATGCGAGAATCACACCACGCTCGCCCGCTTTCATCTGTGATAATTTCATGATCGCAACCTTTAAAAGGAAGTATTAATAAGAAACATTAGCATTAATATCAGAAAGATTAACACAGTGAATAGATGATTTTTTTGCGTGAAAACAATGTTTGCCTAATTAATCACCAGCGTTATTTTCGTCAAAACAACTCCGTCAAAAACGTTAAAAAGAGACTTAACCACATTCCTAGCGAAATCTAAAACGACCCAAACCAAACCAAACCAAACCAAACCAAACCAAACCAAACCAAACCAAACCAAACCAAACCAAACCAAATAATTAATTCTCAATAATCAATAAGTTAAACCTTGATGCTATTTTCTGTCGTTTTTCTATATCAAGCTGGCGTAAATTTTATAAGAAAAATAAGTTACTGGAATTATAGTGAGCGGGTTGAAAGGATATCCCTCCTAGCAACAAGAATTCCAGAGGTGATATGGCTGTGCCATATTACTCCGGCAGCAAGCGAAGGTGTCGTTGGCACCCGTGGTATAGTCCCCCCGGCTATACCACGATTTTTTTCAGCACTCAATCTCCCCTACTACGCTATATCAACTATACCCTTCCTACTTGAAGCTGCAGCGGTGTTGGCGACGTTCGTTCACCCCAATCACATAGTTTGTCTATGCTCATGGGGACTCACTCACTTGCCGCCTACCTGCAACTCCAAGTTGTTTTGGTATAGGCTCACCGCATTACCATTATCTACCCTCTTGATCCTCGATAAATTGGCTCGGTGATAAGCCAAAATGGTGCTTAAAACGCTGACTAAAATAAGAAGGGTCATTAAATCCACAATCAAAGGCAACTTGAGCAATTCTGGCACCACACAACAAACTCTGGCACGCCTTCTCTAAACGCATTTGATTGAGCGATTCTTTAAATGTTTTACCGGTTGCCGCTTTAAAGCGGCGCTGCAAACTACGCTCGGAAACAAACAGTAATTGTGCCGCTCTAGAGGTGGTAAAATCCGAATCATTATAATTGTGCTCGATCAGCTGATTGACTTTACGCAGCCACTTTTTTTCCCCATCATCAAGCACAATGTGATCAGCGATAGATAACGCTTGCACCTTAAATGACCGAGTTATAGGCGATGCTGCCAACGGCCACGCCAACTCGAGAACATTACAATCGTTGAGGCGTAAAATCCGTAATTCCCCACCACTATGCTGTACTAACTCTTGCACCGAATAAGTACACGCACCGTTGAATGAGATGGGAATGGCACTGAAGTTATCAATCGCTGATCCGTGATCTGAAAAAATCAGCACGCCTTGTGAATCTCTCTGCTCAAGTTGGATAGATAACTGTTGCTGTTTAGCAAGCCGTCGAATCGCATCGGTGAACACGACATTAAACAGTATATCGAGGTTAAATTGGCGAATTTCGATAAGACAGACTTCACCACGGTACACCAACTGGATTTCTGCTTTGTTGTATTCTTCCTGCCAACTTTTTAAGGCCGATTCCATCAATAAATTTAAATCGTGGCGTTGACTCTCTGGGGTTTCGCCTCGATGCATGAAATGCAATTGGGTTAATTCTTGTTTAACTTTATTAAACGGCAACTCGAACTCATTCCACCCACGCACTTTGGCATAAGAGGAAAGATGGCGTAATGCGGGATCAATACTCTCAAATACTTTGCCAAACAAATTGTGATGTACTTGCAGTAACTTACGTAATTGCTGATTACTGCTCTGTACAATTTTAGTTTGATGATGCAATTGACTGGTTTTAAGCTCGACTTGGTTTTTTAGCTGTCGATTCGCCTCAACAATCACTCGAGTTCGCCAACTTAGCATTAAAGACAAACCACCACCCAATAGCATCACATAACCAATAATAGCGGCAGGGCTTAGATACCAAGGAGGGAGAACCTCAAAATCGAATATAGCTGGGGTTTGATCTTGGTGGGTTGGATTTGCGCTACGCACTTTTAAACGATATTCGCCGGGCAGTAATCGATCAAAATTGAGCTGCGCCCAGTCAAACCGCTGCCATTCTCGCTCATCATTGAGCTTATATTCCAACAATGGATTACGTAACGATGACAAGGCCCCAAACTGAAAACTAATCGCATCATCATAGGCAATTTGCAACAGACCATCCGGCTGATAACCCAATAGTTTCGGCTGGTGGTTCACACTCACTTGACTAAACATGATCTGAATATTGGGCAAATTAGAGACCGCCAGTGCTTGGGTATTAGCTTGCACCACACCAAATTGCGATCCCATGATAAGAGAGGAGCTATCCAACACTTCACCGACCGCACAAGCACCTAATATAAACTCATTGCTGATCAAGCCATAAGGCGCAGCAAAGTGTTTACTGAGTTGACCTTGGTGCTGATAGAGACTGATCCCCTGCGATGAAATGAGCCACATCCCCTGTGCTGACTGAGCAATACAGCGCGGCTGAATATTCTCTTCAACTAACTCCACTGCAATTGCGGGCGGTTGATGGTTCTGCCACTGAAATACACCATAAGCCCCGACCAGCCAAATATGACCAGTCTTATCTTCAACAACTTGTACTATTTCACCATAGCGATGACTGGAGAAATCAAAGCGGATCTGTTTATCAAACAAAGTGTAAGCACCATGTTCGGTACCAATCACTATGCCTTGTTCAACGGCGGCAAGTACGGTGATCTTCGCGGGTGATAATCCTTTCACCATCCACTCCATCCCATAATTGGTCTCGGTTTGTTCGCTCGGCAAATAAGACCAAAGCTGCTCATGGCTGGCTCCCCAAAGCCGGCCATCACCATCGACGGTGAGCAGTTTAACCGAATTGTGCAGCAATGACATCGGCAATGGCGGAGCGTTGATCTGGCGCTGTGCAAGATTGTAGCTCACCAGCCCTTGCTCAGTAGCAATCCAGACGTCATCTCCAGCAATAACGAAATCATTGACTTGACCGGGATAAATCAAGTTTTTACGAAATTCGCCAGTAAAATTAAATCGATATAGGCCTTGTTGGGTTATCGCTAAATAATCTCCCTGCATGTTGAACGACTTAATTTTACTGATTTGGACCCGACTACCATCACGGGATAAGCTTTGCGCAGGATATCGAGTCAACTGCTGAGCCAATAATGAATAATAAAACATACCTTTGTCAGTCGCGATCCACATACCACCTTGTAAATCATTAACCATTGAGTAAATTTTCTTACCCAATAGTGCATAATCATCGTTGCGATATGTTTCAGGTTGAGTGACTTTTCCGCTATCTAGTCTGTAAAGATACAGACCATTTTCAGTACCAATCCAATACTCAGTGTCAGTTTCAGCGATTGACAACACTTCCGCAGCACCGATTGGTTTGGACAATAAGCGCGAGTGCTCAATATCGATGATCGATGCGCCATGCGCAGAACCAACCAATAGCTCGCGCCGCCGTTCAGAAAAATAGAGCTTTTGGATCGCCGATTTACCAGAGTCCGTGATATGGCTAAAGCCTTGTGGCATCGACAAATAAACACCGACATTGGTCGCCAAAGCCCATTTTGAGGCGAAAAACTGCGCATCATTAATCACTACTTGGCTGGCGCTGTTCAACGAATAAAGCTGGTGCAAAGAAAAAGTATCAAGCCTTGCATTATCAATATCATAACTATAAAAGTTCGCGCTATCATTCAACCAAATCATGCCATTTGACACGCCGATCTGATTAATTTGAGTACCTGGGGGCAGGGTTAAGATGAGCTCTTTCTCTCCTCCCGGATAGGTGCGAAACAGTTGATGTTGCTCAAAGGTCCACAACGCGCGCTTGGCATAAATAATATGCTTTGAGGCTTCGGGTAATACCGAACCACGCGCTGGCAAAATATTCTGTCCATCAAAAAACATCACCTTGCCATGGACATCATGGATCCATATTCCGCCGTCGTCGCCGAGATACAGATTTTTCGCCACTATCACAGTCCCTTTTTCCTGCATAGATAAAGGGTAGAAAACCGACATCGGGTTATTGTTGGCCACTCCTAGTGACGGAATAATAAGACTCAGCCAGCAGCTGTATAAAAATGTGCGAAACACGCGATCCCCTGTCAGCAAGCAGTTAGAATTTGTATCCGTGAGTGGAATACCATTAGGCGTACAAATTTTCAGGCATTCTAACTAATCGTTAAGCGAGATGCAGTGTGAAAGGCGGGGCAATGTATCATTTTTCATGCTTGGATCAAAAAATGCGGCTTAAGCCGCATTTATATAATTTCTCCTCTCATGATTAGCTCAGGGCTGAGCTAAACATTGGTAATAGCTATCCGCCAATTGATTAAGGAACACAAAATAGCTACCCGCTTTTAATTGCACCGAACTGCCCAATGGGTCTAACACGCCAATTTTTGCTGGGGTACCCCTGACTACTGTTTCAATAATTGCAGGTTCAAACTGCGGCTCAGCAAACACACATTTGGCTAACTGGGCATTCAGAGTCTGCTTGATTGCGATTAAGGTTTTCGCACCAGGTTTACGCTCTGGATTCACCGTAAAATGCCCGAGCTGATTAAGGGTAAAATGTTGCTCAAAATATCCATAAGCATCATGGAACACATAATAAGGTACACTCATCACTGGTGTTAGCTGCTCACGAATGGCCTGCTCACGCTCACTTAAACTAGCTAAAAAACGCTCCAAATTCGCTTGATACTTTGATTGATTAGTCGCATCCAGCGCGATCAATTGCGCGCTTATCGCACTGGCTACCTGCGCAACCGGCTGAATACCTAGCCAAAAATGTGGATCATGACTGCCATGCTGATGCCCTGCGTGATCATGGTGATCTTGAGCCCCATACTCACGCAAAGCTAAGTTAGGTACTTGACTTAATGTCAATACCGATGGGTGATTGACTAACAACTTACTCATGAACGGTTCAAGGTCTTGACCAAACCAAATCACCAGATCGGCTTGCTGAATCCGCTTTACATCTGAAGGACGGAGCGCATAATCATGCGGCGATGCCCCCGCAGGCAACAATACATCCGGGGTGCCAGTGCCGAGCATCAACTCATAAGTGATCATCTGTATCGGCTTAATGCTGGTTAGCACCTCAATGGCACTGGCCGATTTCGTGAATAAGACAATCGCCGTCAAAACAATAAATCTCGGTAACATGGTCATCGCACTCCCGTTAGTGGCTTTTGCTGAGGCATAATGTTACTTTATAACATAACCATTTTGCAAATGAGTTCTATTAATGGCTAATTTGATTGAATTGCAGCAAATTTGCGTCAATTTTGAGCAGCGACGCGTACTGGATCAGATCCAACTGACTCTGACTAAAGGTAAAATCACGACCCTCATTGGCCCCAATGGCGCGGGTAAGTCGACGCTGGTCAAAGTCATTTTGGGGTTACAAGAGATCAGCTCAGGCAAAATGATTCGCCAAGCTGGAATTCGTATCGGCTACGTACCACAAAAACTGAAACTCAATGATACTCTGCCACTCAGCGTCGAGCGTTTCTTACGCCTCGCTGGGCGCTTTACCCACCAACAATTAACTGCAGCACTAAGTTTAGTTGGTGGAGAACATCTACAACAGCATGATATGCATAAGCTGTCCGGTGGTGAAACGCAGCGTATATTACTGGCCAGAGCACTGTTACAACAACCGGATTTATTGGTATTAGATGAGCCAGCTCAAGGGGTGGATGTTCAAGGACAAATCGATTTATACGATCTTATCCATACGTTACGTAATCGTTTTGGCTGTGCGGTATTAATGGTTTCCCATGATTTACACTTAGTGATGGCGAAAACTGATGAAGTCATTTGCTTACAGCATCATATTTGCTGCTCTGGCTCACCAGAAAACATCGCCCAACATCCCAGTTATTTGGCAATGTTTGGTCATCGCAGCCGTGAAACGCTGGCGTTTTACCAACACCATCACGAGCACCACCATCACGATCTTGCTGGTCAACCAGTGCAAGGTAAAGCCAGCGCTTGCTGCAATCATTCACACGGTCACCATACTCATGATTGAACTTCTATTACCTTCTCTGCTTGCTGGACTTGGGATTGCGATCATTGCAGGCCCACTCGGCTCATTTGTCGTCTGGCGCAAAATGGCCTATTTTGGCGATACCCTTGCTCATGCCTCATTACTCGGCCTCGCATTAGGTTTTTTACTTGAGATTAATTTGTATCTGGCTTTATTAGTGTGCTGTTTGGGCATGGCGACCCTTTTAGTCGCGATGCAAAAACAGACTATAATTGCCACCGATACATTATTGGGCATTATGGCGCACAGTGCTTTGTCGCTCGGTATGATTGCGGTGAGTTTCCTAGATCATGTCCGTATCGATTTAATGAGCTATCTGTTTGGTGATTTGTTGGCCATCTCCACATCCGATCTAACCTTTATCTGGCTCGGTGTTGCTATCGTTAGCCTAATTGTTTACCTACTTTGGCACCCTCTACTCTCAACCAGTGTCAATGAAGAACTCGCCTTTGTCGAAGGAATCAATACCGATTTAATGCGCCTGATCCTAATGCTATTGATCGGTTTGGTGATTGCCGTGGGTATGAAGTTTGTTGGGGCGTTGATCATGGGGTCGCTGCTGATTATTCCTGCCGCTACTGCACGTCGCCTATCGCGTAGCCCTGAAGCGATGGCGGGTTGGGCCATCTTACTTGGCATGGTGAGCGTAGTGGGTGGGCTCGCCCTATCTTGGCATTTTGATACGCCAGCGGGTCCTTCGGTGGTGGTGTGTGCCGCTGGGTTATTCGTCTTGACTCAATTTAAGCGAGTCGCTTAATCCGCTAGCAATTTAATTAACTGGTAACTTAATCAACTGACAGCTTAAATCATTCGCCCCGATCTGAGATCGGGGCGAATGGTTACTCGGTGAGACTAACTAACCAATCATCATAACCAGCAGCATCACCAGCCGGTCACTTCACGCAGCGCTTTGCCAATGTCGGCCAGACTTTTTACTGTCTTCACACCCGCAGATTCCAACGCAGCAAATTTCTCTTTCGCAGTACCTTTACCGCCAGAGATGATCGCACCAGCGTGTCCCATCCGCTTACCCGCAGGAGCGGTCACCCCTGCAATGTAAGAGACGACTGGTTTAGTAACGTTGGTTTTGATAAATGCCGCCGCTTCTTCTTCAGCGGTGCCACCAATTTCTCCAATCATCACAATCGCTTCCGTTTCGGGGTCATCTTCAAACAGCTGCAGAATATCAATGAAATTCGATCCTGGGATCGGATCACCACCAATTCCGACACAGCTCGATTGTCCAAAACCTTCATCGGTGGTTTGTTTGACCGCTTCATAGGTCAAGGTGCCAGAGCGAGAGACAATGCCCACTTTCCCCTTATGATGAATATGACCGGGCATAATACCAATCTTGCATTCATCAGGAGTGATCACTCCAGGGCAGTTAGGGCCGATCATCCGCACTCCGGTCTGCTCTAGTTTCACTTTGACCTCTAGCATATCCAGTGTTGGAATACCTTCGGTAATCGTGACAATCAGGCTAATGCCGGCATCGATAGCCTCTAAGATCGCATCTTTACAAAATGGCGCAGGAACATAAATGACGCTGGCGGTTGCCCCCGTCTGTTCAACCGCTTCGCGCACCGTGTTAAATACCGGTAAGCCTAAGTGAGTCGTCCCGCCTTTACTGGGTGAAACGCCGCCCACCATTTGTGTGCCGTAAGCCAGTGCCTGCTCTGAATGGAAAGTGCCTTGCCCTCCGGTAAAGCCCTGACAAATCACTTTGGTGTCTTTATTGATAAGAATCGACATTATTTTCCCTCCGCAGCAGCAACCACTTTTTGCGCTGCATCAGTCAGTGATTCCGCAGCAATAATATCTAAACCAGAGGCCGCCAATCGCTGACGACCAAGCTCTGCGTTAGTGCCTTCAAGACGCACCACTACTGGCACACTGACGCCAACTTGTTTAACCGCACCAATAATGCCCTCGGCAATCATATCGCAGCGCACAATGCCACCAAAAATATTCACCAGTACCGCTTTGACATGGGTATCAGACAAAATAATTTTAAACGCTTCGGCGACTCGCTCTTTGGTCGCACCACCACCCACATCAAGGAAATTCGCAGGTTTACCACCGTGCAAATTGACAATATCCATCGTGCCCATCGCCAGTCCTGCACCATTCACCATACAGCCAACATTGCCATCCAGAGCGACATAATTGAGCTCCCATTTCGCGGCATGGGCTTCACGCACATCTTCTTGAGAAGCATCATGCATCTGACGCAGTTTAGGCTGGCGAAACATCGCATTTGAGTCGATATTGATCTTGCCATCTAGGCACAACAAATTGCCTTCTTGGGTAATAACCAATGGGTTAATTTCCAGCAGCGCGAGATCGTAGTGCATAAACATCTCACCCAGACCGATGAAAATTTTCACAAACTGTTTGATTTGATCGCCTTGCAGACCGAGCTTAAACGCCAACTCGCGCCCTTGATAAGCTTGTGGGCCAACCAATGGATCGATCGCCATCTTATAAATAAGCTCTGGTGTGTGCTGTGCGACTTTCTCAATCTCCACGCCACCTTCGGTCGAAGCCATAAAAACAATGCGACGTGTTGAGCGATCCACCACCGCCCCTAAATAGAGTTCTTTAGCAATGTTAGAGGCTTCTTCCACCAAAATTTTCGACACTGGCTGACCTTGAGCATCGGTTTGATAAGTGACTAAATGATGACCTAACCACTTCTGCGCAAACGCTTTTACCCCTTCTTTACTGTCATGTAATTCCACGCCACCCGCTTTACCACGTCCACCGGCGTGAACTTGACATTTTACGACTTTCTTAACGCTGCTAATGCGTCCGGCGGCTTCAAACGCTTCTTGTGGCGTATCACAAGCGTAGCCTTCCGGTACCGGTAAACCGAATTCTGCAAACAGCTGTTTAGCTTGATACTCATGCAAATTCATTGTGTTGTTCCATTTATTGATTATCTTCCATAGCGTTCACGGTGACTGAACTGTACGGTGGCTAAGCCATTTGAGCAAGCGGTCAACATTAAGCCGATATCAGGTCAGACATGATACATGCCTGACCAAAATCTCACTCAACCACTGACATTCACGCCACTTAAACGTCCAGCAACAGACGAGCAGGATCTTCGAGCAGTGCTTTAATCGTTACCAAGAAACCCACCGATTCACGACCATCAATTAAGCGGTGATCGTAAGACAGAGCGAGATACATCATCGGTAAGATTTCCATTTTACCATCCACCACCATCACGCGATCTTGGATTTTGTGCATACCTAAAATCGCAGCCTGCGGTGGGTTGATAATGGGTGTCGACATCAGCGAACCAAACACACCACCATTAGTGATGGTAAAGTTACCGCCCGTCAGCTCTTCAACTGTTAACTTACCATCGCGGCCTTTTTCAGATAACCCTTTGATACCTTTTTCAATTTGCGCCAAGCTCAAGCTATCGCAATCTTTCAGCACTGGGGTAACAAGGCCACGCGGTGTCGATACGGCAATACTGACATCAAAATAGTTGTGATAGACAATATCTTCACCATCCAGAGATGCATTCACCTCAGGATAGCGCTTGAGCGCTTCAGTTACCGCTTTCACAAAGAACGACATAAAACCGAGCCGGATCCCATGGCGCTTTTCAAACACATCTTGATATTGCTGGCGCATCTCCATGATCGGCTTCATGTTGACTTCGTTAAACGTCGTGAGCATCGCGGTGCTATTTTTCGCTTCTAACAAACGCTCGGCAATCCGCTTACGCAGCCGGGTCATTGGGACGCGCTTCTCGGTACGGCCAGTGCTAGACTCTGCCACAACCATGGTAGCAGGTGCCACTATCGCAACGGGTGCCGACGTCGCTGCCAAATGGGCCTGAATATCTTCCCGGGTAATACGACCACCGACTCCAGAGCCTTTAACTTGATCAGCGAGTAAATTATGCTCAGCTAACAAACGGCGGGCGGTTGGACTGAGCGCATTACTACTTTCCTCACTCAGCGTTGCTTTATGGCGTTTATCGGGTGACGGTTGGGTCGCATCTGGCGAATCTTGAGTAGGCTCACCGGCAATCGCACTCAGCTTTAAGCGGGCCAATAGCTGTTTTGATAATACTGTCGCCCCTTCTGGCTCTAGAATTACCTCCAACACTCCAGCCTCAGGAGCCGGGACTTCCAGTACCACTTTGTCCGTTTCAATATCCACAATCACTTCGTCACGCGCAACGAAATCGCCCGGCTGTTTATGCCAAGTCGCCACCGTGGCATCTGCGACGGATTCAGGCAAATCTGGAACCAGAATTTCAATGGTCATAATCGTCTCTTCCTTATACTTCTCGTTCTTAGGCTAAGTTTAGCGCGTCTTCAAGCAACGCTTTTTGTTGTTTCATATGCAGTGACATATAGCCAACCGCAGTCGATGCTGAAGCAGGACGACCGGCGTATTTCAGCTCGGCACCTGCGGGGATTGCTGCGCGGAAATTGTGTTGGCTACTGTACCAAGCCCCTTGGTTTTGAGGCTCTTCCTGACACCAGACGTAATCCAATACATTCGGGTAATCGGCAATCGCCGCTTGTACATCGTCCAGTGGGAAAGGATAGAGCTGCTCAATACGCACTAACGCGACATTTTGCTGCTGATTGGTTCGGCGTTGCTCAAGTAAGTCGTAGTAAACCTTACCAGAGCAAAATACTACCCGCTTGACTTGCGTCGCCTCTAAATGGTCGATTTCAGCAATGGCTGGCTGGAACGTGCCATCGGTTAGCTCTTGTACACTCGACACACATAATGGATGACGCAGCAAAGACTTAGGCGACATCACCACCAGTGGCCGACGCATTGGGCGCACAACTTGGCGGCGCAGCATGTGGTATACCTGCGCGGGGGTCGATGGCACCACCACCTGCATGTTTTGCTCAGCACATAATTGCAAATAGCGCTCTAAACGTGCTGAAGAGTGTTCAGGGCCTTGCCCTTCATAGCCATGTGGTAACAACATGGTTAGGCCGCATAAACGTCCCCATTTTTGCTCACCTGACGAAATGAACTGATCGATCACCACCTGCGCCCCATTGGCAAAGTCACCAAACTGGGCTTCCCATACGGTTAAACCACTGGGTTCCGCCGTTGCATAACCATACTCAAATGCCAATACTGCTTCTTCGGATAGCACAGAGTCGTACACTTCAAACGGACCTTGGCCAGCATGGATTTGCGTCAATGGAATATAAGTACTGGCATCATTTTGGTTGTGCAGCACGGCATGACGATGAAAAAAGGTTCCACGACCGGAATCTTGCCCAGAAATGCGGATGCGTTTTCCTTCGTCGAGTAACGTCGCGTAAGCTAGGGTTTCCGCCATTCCCCAATCCAACATTTTTTCGCCAGCCATCATCGCTAAGCGGTCTTGATAGATTTTTTCAACTCGGCTATGCAGAACATGGCTGTCTGGATATTGGCACACTCGGCGACCGAGATCTTGCAATCGTGTCATCGCAAATGCGTTCTGCCATGGGGTTGTCCAATCATGGCCAAGGTATGGCGACCAATCCACCGAATGCATCGCCATGGGTCGCCACTCTTTGACCACCACCTCACCGCGATCTAACGCATCACGGTATTCATTGACCAGTTGCGTAGCGGTTTCGAGCGAGCACTCACCACGCTCAGTCAACACATCAGCATACAATTTACGCGGGGTCGGATGTTTTTTGATTTTTTGGTACATCAGCGGCTGCGTGGCATTCGGCTCATCCGCTTCGTTATGACCATGACGACGATAACACACCAGATCGATGACCACATCGCGCTTAAATTGATTGCGATAATCCAAGGCTAAGCGAGTGACGAAAGCGACCGCTTCCGGATCGTCTGAATTTACGTGAAAAATGGGAGCCTGAACCATTTTGGCAATATCGGTACAGTACATCGTTGAGCGCGTATCGCGTGGATTAGAAGTGGTAAAACCGACTTGATTGTTGATCACAATCCGCACCGTACCGCCGACATAGAAACCACGCGCTTGTGACATATTGAAGGTTTCGGCCACCACGCCTTGCCCTGCAATCGCCGAGTCACCATGAATGGTGATCGGCAAGACTTTACTGCCATCTTGGTCACCTAAGCGATCTTGCCGGGCGCGTACCGAACCCATCACCACTGGATTCACAATTTCTAGGTGGGACGGGTTAAACGCTAAAACTAAATGAACATCGCCACCTGGCGTCGCAAAATCTGCCGAGAAACCCTGATGGTATTTGACATCCCCAGTCCCCCATCCTTCGGCATGCTTGCCTGCAAATTCATCAAACAGATCTTGTGGTTTTTTACCCAGCACGTTCACCAGCATGTTCAAACGACCACGGTGTGCCATGCCAATCACCACTTCTCGCATGCCACTTGCACCTGCCTGGCGGATCAGCTCTTTGGTCATTGGCACTAAAGCGTCCCCCCCTTCTAAAGAGAAACGTTTGGCACCTGGAAACTTCGCACCAAGATAGCGCTCAAGGCCTTCCGCGGCGGTGAGCTCTTCAAGGAAAGTTTGCTTTTCTTGCTGGGTAAATGCTGGACGACCAACCACTGGCTCCAAACGTTGCTGGATCCAACGCTTCTGCTCCGTATCGGTGATATGCATATACTCTGCCCCCATCGCACCACAATAGATGTTTTGCAACGATTGGTGGATCTCTTGCAGTTGCATGGTCTCCTGGCCGATAGCAAAAGAGCCGACATTAAAAGTGGCTTGTAAATCTTCTTGGGTTAAAGAATGAAATAGTGGATTCAGTTCTGCGATGTCAGGACGCTGCCATAAACCGAGCGGATCCAATTGCGCGGCTTCATGGCCGCGAAAGCGGTATGCATTGATGAGCTGTAAAACTTTAACTTGTTTTGCATCGACTTCAGGATCACTCACTTGGGCACTGTAATGCTTGCTCTCTTGCGCGAGCCGTCGGAAGTAGTCACGAACCCGTGAGTGTGGTTGTTCCACCACATTGCTGGAGTGCACAGGCAACTCCTCAAACACACGTTTCCACTCATTACTCACCAGATCGGGATCACTGAGATACAATTCGTAGAGATCCTCTACATAAGTTGCATTAGCGCCAGCCAAATGTGAAGACTCGAGCCATGCCTTCATCACGCTATTGTGCATTTTTTTCCCTTAATCAGTTGTTTTCACGTTTGCTACGGTCTGCGCCGAGCTACACAAAGCAGACGCTAACGCCTGCAATCTTCAATTTAAGCCGCACGATGGATGGATTGAAACTGAATATCTCTCATCGCTTGGGTTGGATTCAAACCTTTAAGGCAAACACTGACACAATTCATAATACCGTGGCAACGAAAAACGCTAAATGTATCATCAAGATCCGATAAACGTTGCTCTGTTTTAAAAGCTTGCCACCCAGCCATCTATAAATGGCTTAATATTCGATAGAGCGATCGTAAAACTGTGTTATGTCGATAATCAAGCTTGGTCTGTCAATCTCAAATATACCCTTCATACTTGAAGCTGCAGCGGTGTTAGCTACGTTCGTTCACCCCAATCACATAGTTTGTCTATGCTCATGGGGACTCACTCACTTTCCGCCTACCTGCAACTCCAAGTTGTTTGGGTATAACAACACGCTGATTAACATTTAAACAACACATCAACCAGTAAATTATCAAGGTAACGGCCATTTAACTATTTCATTCAAGGCTGAAATATCAGCATAACATATCTCTATTCCCTTGAATTTATAGGCCTAACAGTAAATTTATTCGCCAAACCCAGACTGCAACATTTTAGTACAGTTGATTTAACAAGTTCTGCCGCATGGAACATATTTTTAACTTTAGCACGGTAAAAAATCAAAGTGACTGCACACATCAGAGGACAAGCATTGACTTTGCCTGAGATCAGACGTACAAGAATCACACACAAAGATCCTGGACGGATTAAATAACAAACAAAGGAGATGGTTATGGCGGATCAGAAAGCGACCCTGCACATTGAAGGTAAAGCGCCAATCGAATTGCCGATAATGGATGGTTCTCTTGGCCCACAAGTCATCGACGTTCGCACCTTAGGCGCCAACGGCTACTTTACTTTTGACCCAGGCTTTCTTGCCACTGCATCTTGTGAGTCTCAAATTACCTACATCGATGGCAATAAAGGTATTTTATTGCATCGTGGTTACCCGATCGATCAGCTCGCCAATAACGCGGACTACTTAGAAGTGTGCTACATCCTTCTGTACGGTGAGGCGCCAAATCGCAAGCAATATGAAGAATTCAAAAAAATCGTAACTCGCCACACTATGGTACACGAACAGATCGCCAGCTTTTTCCACGGCTTCCGCCGTGATGCACACCCAATGGCGGTAATGTGTGGTGTAGTTGGTGCGTTAGCGGCGTTTTATCACGATTCACTCGATAACAACAACGATACCCATCGAGAAATCGCGGCTTATCGTCTGCTGTCAAAAATGCCAACCTTGGCCGCAATGTGTTACAAATATTCAGTCGGTCAGCCGTTTATCTATCCACGTAATGACTTGAGTTACGCAGAAAACTTTTTACATATGATGTTTGCGACTCCTTGTGAGGAGTATGAAGTTAACCCCATCGTCGCACGTGCCATGGATAAGATTTTTACTTTGCACGCCGACCATGAGCAAAATGCCTCCACCTCTACTGTACGTTTGGCCGGGTCATCGGGAGCGAACCCATTTGCCTGTATCGCTGCAGGGATTGCTTCTCTGTGGGGGCCTGCTCACGGTGGCGCGAATGAGGCATGTTTACGTATGCTGGAAGAGATCGGCTCAGTCGATAAAATTCCGGAGTATGTCCGACGTGCGAAAGATAAAGATGATCCTTTCCGTTTGATGGGCTTTGGTCATCGGGTCTATAAAAACTATGACCCACGCGCAACGGTCATGCGCGAAGCGTGCCACGAAGTGCTCAAAGAGTTGAATATTCAAGATCCGCTACTGGATGTCGCCTTGGAATTGGAGCGTATTGCCCTGTCTGACAGCTATTTTATCGACAAAAAACTCTACCCGAATGTCGATTTTTACTCTGGTATTATTCTTAAAGCGATCGGTATTCCTATCTCAATGTTTACCGTGATCTTTGCTATGTCACGAACCATAGGTTGGATTGCGCACTGGAATGAGATGCACAGCGATCCAGACAACCGCATCGGTCGTCCACGTCAGTTGTACACTGGTCAACAATTACGTGATTTCCTACCATTGCATGAACGCCATTCGTGATCCTAATCGGTGATCCATCACGCCACTGATATACAACTAGAGCGAGGTCATCTCGCTCTAGTTGATATGGCCACCCTTAAATCACCACCTAAGGCGGTGAGCATGCTGAGCACTACACCGGATTATCAATATCAATAAAGGTAACATCGAGTCCGTGATGTTGTGCCAACCATTCCCCTAACGCTTTAATTCCGTAACGTTCAGTCGCATGATGGCCCGCTGAAAAATAGTGAATCGACTGTTCACGTGCCGCATAAGTGGTACGCTCCGAGATCTCTCCGGAGATAAACGCATCGAGGCCACGACTGGCCGCCAACTCAATGTAATCTTGTCCACCACCGGTACACCAACCGATCGTTTCAATCAACTTATCCGCTTGCTCAGGAGCAATGTGCAACGGTGCTCGATTAAGGGTTTGTTCAATTCGCTGTGCAAATTGTTGTGCAGTCAATGGTGAAGCTAAGCGACCAAACATCGCCACCGATTGCGGATGCCCTTCCAAACCACCTTCAACACAAATTCCTAAGCGCTGGGCTAATTGTGCATTATTGCCCAGTTGTGGATGGATATCTAAAGGCAGATGGTATGCATATAAGTTGAGCTCATTTTGGATCAGGGTACGGATGCGGCGACCTTTCATACCGCGGATAGCCTCCGGCTCACTTTTCCAAAAATAACCGTGGTGGACTAACAACGCATCGGCATTGTGCTCGATCGCCGCCTCGATTAAAGCCAAGCTGGCCGTCACTCCGGTAACAATCCGTTGCACCTGAGTTTTACCTTCAATTTGCAAACCGTTAGGACAGTAATCTTTGATTAACTGTGGTGACAATGTCTCATTTAGCAAAGCTTCTAGCTGTAAATTGTTCATCTTGTAATCCATTGAGCAGCAGAGTGGAATATCTCAAGGCCATCCACGTTTAGGCTTGCTGTATCATACAAATTATTAAGCGATATAAAAGACAAAGGGGCGATGTCAGCGCCCCTTATTTTCATCCTCACAGTTCGGTTATAAACCGGCGTCTTTAAACACTTGGTTCACAATCTGCTGCGCTTCAGATTCGATTTGCTGTAAGTGCTCTGGCCCTTTAAAGCTCTCACAATAAATCTTGTAAATATCTTCGGTACCGGAAGGGCGGGCAGCAAACCAGCCATAATCGGAGGTCACTTTCAAACCGCCAATCGCTGCGCCGTTGCCCGGTGCATGCGTCAAACGAGCGGTGATTGGATCACCAGCTAATGTTTGCGCTGCCACCTTCTCCGGTGAGAGTTTTTTCAGTACATTCTTCTGCGGCCCATTGGCCACCGCTTGCAAACGGCTGTAGTGAGATTCACCATGTTTAGCCGCCAGCTCATCGTAATATTGCTGTGGATTTTTGCCGGTAATCGCCGTGATTTCTGCCGCTAATAGGCATAACAAGATGCCATCTTTATCGGTCGACCAAGGTGTACCATCTTGACGTAGGAAAGAAGCTCCCGCACTTTCTTCACCACCAAAGCCAAAACGCCCAGAGTACAAGCCATCAACAAACCATTTGAAGCCAACCGGCACTTCACACAATTCACGACCAAGATCGGCCACCACTTTATCAATCATGGCACTGGAAACTAATGTTTTACCAACCGCGACATGCTCTGCCCATCCTTGACGGTGACGATACAAATAATCAATGCACACCGCTAAGAAATGGTTGGGATTCATCAAGCCTTTAGGCGTAACGATACCGTGGCGATCGTAGTCTGGATCATTACCAAACGCTAAATCGTACTCATCTTTCAACGCCAATAAGCCCGCCATCGCATAAGGCGAAGAGCAGTCCATACGGATTGCCCCATCTTTATCCAGTGACATAAATTGGAAACTTGGGTCGATCGCTTCGCTGACCAAAGTAATATCCAACTGATAGGCTTGCGCAATTTGACGCCAATAATCGATACCACTGCCACCAAGAGGATCAACCCCGATTTTTAGCTTGGCCTGTTGAATCGCCGCCATATCAATCACATTGACCAGATCATCAACATATGGTTTAACCAAATCGACTTGCTTAAACAGTGGCGATTGTAATGCCAAAGCCAACGGCATACGTTTGACCCCACTAAGATTGGCGCTGATATAAGCGTTGGCACCATCTTCAATCGCTTGAGTTAATTCACCTTCCGCAGGGCCGCCATGGGGTGGGTTATATTTAATGCCGCCATCTTGTGGTGGATTGTGCGATGGCGTGATCACAATACCGTCGGCTTGCGCAGTATGCTTACGATTGTAAGTTAAGATCGCATGGGAAATCCCCGGTGTCGGGGTGTAGCCGTTATGTTGCTGCACGATGACTTCGATACCATTGGCAATCAGCACCTCCAAGACACTACTAAACGCAGGCTCTGACAACGCATGCGTGTCTTTACCAATAAAGATCGGCCCGGTCACCCCTTGTGCACGGCGCACATCGGCTACCGCTTGGGCAATCGCTAAAATATGCTGTTCATTAAACGTAGTTTTATCTGACGTACCACGGTGCCCCGAGGTACCAAATTCGACTTTATGCGCCAGATTGCCAGCTTCTGGCTGGAGTAAGTAATAATTTGCAACTAGCGCAGGGATATTGTGCAGATCCTCTTGTCGCGCCTTTTGTCCAGCACGAGGGTGCATCGCCATAGTGACATCCTTTGTTTAAATTTTGTCTAAAATAAAACCCCATAATATAACGGCATAGCGCTACGCATTATGAGGCTTAAATCAGAATTTTTGGCTGTGATTAGCAAAAATTAAATCGAATGAGTCACTTTCTCAATAATGTCACTTGGGAACCCCATCCGCACCATCACCTGCTCTACCATTTGTTGCTTACGGCTGGTGTTGTTGTTAGTGATCACCCAAAATGGCGTGTTAGGAATCGACTTAGGCTTAGTCGTTTGGCCACTCGCCAATAATGTCTGTTGATTATCCGCGAAATAAACTCGCTTACGACCTTTAACCATCGTCGCGGCAGAAAAGCTAATAGCGTCGATGCGGTATAGGGTCGACAAAACTAACATAAAGCGATCGATCGCATTTTTCAGTCTAGCAAACTCATCGGAAATCAGTAGCGAACGCATCGCTTTTACGCTATCAATTTTGGTCTCTAACGCAGCATCTTTGCTCACCACTAATCCTTTCGGTTCTGCCGGCGGTGTAACAACCCACTCACCACGGTCAGCATTGAGTAGACGACGCAAAATATCGGAAGCACTTTCACCAATATGCATCGTTTGACTGGCAATGTAACGGTATAGATCCTCATCAACCTCAATTGTTTTCATTCGCTTTTCACAATCTCTATGTTTAAACTTTTGCGGATTATAGCGAGATCTTGACTGAGACTCTACGTTAAACCAATCACTAATAAGATAAAATGTCAGCACTTCTTAATTACAAACTTGAAGGCAGCGGTAATACCGTTGTTTTGATCCACGGCCTATTTGGCAGCATGGATAATCTTGGCTTACTGGCTCGTGATCTCAAACGAGATCATCAAGTCCTGAGTCTGGATCTGCGTAACCATGGACAATCGTTCCATAGTGATGCCCATAATTATCCATTGATGGCACACGATGTGAACCAATTGCTTGAGCATCTCGACCTCACGGCAGTGACTGTGATTGGCCACTCAATGGGCGGTAAAGTCGCAATGAAACTCGCCGAGCTTGCTCGGCAAAAAATTCGACAACTGGTGGTATTGGATATGTCACCGGTCGCCTACCACCAGCACCGTCACGATCAGGTGTTCGCTGCGCTGGAGGCAGTGTTGGCACAAAAACCTACTTCGCGCAGTGAAGTGATGTCACTGCTTACCCAGCACATTGAGCAAGAGGACGTTCGACAGTTTCTTGGCAAATCTTTGCAAGCAGAACACAATGTGATGACTTGGCGCTTCAATGTCGCGGCGTTAAAAAAGAACTATGCCGACATTTTAGGCTGGCAGATGATCGCCCCTTGTCCTATTCCAACTTTATTTATTAAAGGGGCAGATTCTGATTACCTGACTGCGCAACACCAACCGATAGTACAAGCGCAGTTTAACCAAGCCAAAGCGCATGTGATCTCCAATACCGGTCACTGGTTACACGCAGAAAAACCAAACGAGGTACTGCGCACGATCCGCAAATTTATCGATTGACCGCACGCCGCGACGAAGTGAATTGAGAAACACTACGCCGATTAACTTTGTCGGCTAACAGTGGTATAGTGCGCGCAAGTAATTTGGCATCAAGGAATGTGCATGCTTTACGACGATATCAACACATTAGAGGCGATTGGACTCGATCTGTTGTTTGCTTCGCTGTTTTTCCTGATCGGAATGGCGATTAAAGATGTGTTGAAACAAGCCAATGTTCCCTTATTAGGACGTCGTATCGTATGGTTAGTGCTCTTTTTAGGGTGCGCAGGCTTTGTCGCCAAAGGCATAATTCAATTGACTTGGGAAGGCGGTGGACTAGGTTAAGCTCAACCAAGCCTCTCGACTCTTTAACAATCTAAAGGTAATGATTCTATGGCAAGTGTAGGTATCTTCTTTGGCAGCGACACCGGCAACACCGAAGCGATTGCAAAGATGATTCAAAAACAACTCGGTAAAAAACTGGTTCACATACAAGATATTGCTAAAAGCAGCAAAGAAGATATTAACAACTTCGACTTGCTGTTATTAGGCATTCCGACTTGGTATTACGGTGAAGCTCAGTGTGACTGGGATGATTTTTTTCCTGAGTTAGAAGCCATTGATTTTTCAACCAAACTTGTTGCAATTTTTGGTTGTGGCGACCAAGAAGATTACGCAGAGTATTTCTGCGATGCGATGGGAAGTGTACGTGATATCGTGCAAGCCAAAGGCGCAACCATCGTCGGTCACTGGCCAATCGAAGGTTATGAATTCGAAGCCTCTAAAGCTCTCGCCGATGAAAGCCACTTTATTGGCCTGTGTATCGATGAAGATCGCCAACCAGAACTCACCGAACAACGTGTCACCCAATGGGTAAACCAAGTTTATCAAGAGATGTGCTTGGCTGAACTGGAAGACTAAGTTGGATGGCAGCATAGACCTAACATCCCCTGCTTTTGCCAGGGGATGTTTTTATTAATCCAAACTCTACACCTAAACCATCCAATCTCTCACCACCAAAGCCACTAAAAGTGCTCTACAGTTCCGTAGCGACTTCACACTATTCGCGAGATAACGTCTCAAGAGTATTTTCTTCATACCTTGAGTAGCCTAGACTGCAGCTAAAGCAAGCACCGTTATCACTCACTATTGCGAAATAATGTGGATAACCATTGCCCCCATACTGGAGAAACAGCAAACCGTGAAATCCGTATTCTGTTGCAATGTGTTGACACGAAGGTGCAGGCTTCCAATTAACCGCTTGAAGTTCGTGGTTTATTGTTCACTGCGACTCACCTATAATGCAGTTCAACATCAATTTCTGTTATCCCCAACGAATTGAGATGCAGCTAAATAGCCAGTGAGAAATATTGACCGATACGACAGTTGACGTGGATTTGACAACGATTAACCTCATGTAGCAGCGATTTATCACGGCAGAACATCAACAGGAAAGTATATGTCAGACAACAATCAAGCGCTAAAGAATGCGGGTCTTAAAATTACCCTTCCACGGCTTAAAATTTTAGAAGTTTTACAACAACCAGAATGCCAACATATTAGTGCTGAAGAACTGTACAAAAAGTTGATTGATCTTGGCGAAGAGATTGGTCTTGCCACCGTGTACCGAGTTCTGAACCAATTTGATGATGCCGGCATTGTAACCCGCCACCACTTCGAAGGTGGTAAGTCGGTGTTTGAACTCTCATCTCAACATCACCACGACCACTTAGTGTGTCTGGACTGCGGTGAGGTGATCGAGTTTTCGGATGATGTGATTGAACAGCGCCAAAAAGAGATCGCGGCAAAATACAATGTGCAATTGACCAACCACAGCCTGTATCTGTACGGTAAGTGCGGTAGTCAAGGCAACTGCAAAGACAACCCTAACGCCCATCGCCCAGCGAAATAAATCGCTACACCAAGCCTAGTTTAGATAGCGAGAGCCAGATAAAGCAAAACCCACCAGCCGGTGGGTTTTGTTATAAATGAGTGCTCATCAAGGTCGTTTACAAATAATCGCGCACTAACAGCTCAGCAATTTGCACTGCATTGGTGGCAGCACCTTTACGTACGTTATCGGCCACTACCCACAAGTTAATTCCGCTATGATGGCTGATATCATTACGCACTCGGCCAACCAAAACATCATCTCTTCCGCCCGCATCACGCACTTGGGTTGGGAAATCGGCGCCACGGAACACTTCAATCCCAGCGGTTTGTTCAAGCAGATCGAGTACTTGCTCTGCATCAATCGGCGAGCCAGTCTCGACATGTACCGCTTCCGCATGGCCGTAAAACACCGGTACTCGTACACAAGTTGGGTTAACCATGATCGACGGATCATTGAAGATTTTCTGGGTTTCCCATACCATCTTCATCTCTTCTTTGGTGTAACCGTTATCCATAAATTGATCGATTTGTGGAATACAGTTGAATGCGATCTGTTGGCTAAAGGCATTGGTTTCTGCAGGATAACCATTGAGTAGCTTGGCCGTTTGTCCCGCCAGCTCATCAATCCCCGCTTTACCTGCACCAGAAACCGATTGATAAGTGGTCACGTTAATCCGCTCAATGCCAACCGCATCGTAAATCGGCTTTAGCGCGACTAACATCTGAATGGTGGAGCAGTTCGGGTTGGCAATAATATTGCGGTTACGAAACTCAGCAATCGCTTGTGGATTCACTTCCGGTACCACAAGAGGAATATCATAGTCATACCGGAAATGTGAGGTGTTATCGATCACCACCACGCCCGCTTCAGCCGCAATCGGAGCCCAATGTGCCGATAGATCACCACCGGCCGAAAATAGCGCGATATGCACTTGTGACCAATCAAAGGTTTCGACATTTTGCACTTGCACTGTCTTACCGTTAAAGCGATAGGTTTTACCTTCACTGCGCTCACTGGCCAGCAAGAAAAGTTCCGCGACAGGAAACTCACGTTCCTGCAACACTTGCAACATGGTTTCGCCTACGGCGCCCGTTGCGCCAAAAATGGCAACATTAAATTGTTGGCTCATCACATACCTCTACTTGAAAACCGAGTTTAGCCAAAGGAGCCAAATCACACTCAGCACCTCCGGTTAATGTCACCGCGCTGTATTCACGTCGATCCCAATAGTGTTTGCGGATTAAGTCAAACGCTCCGGGTTGATGGATCTCGCGGCGAAACAGTGCGTCATCTTGGCGCACATCATAAATAATTTGGGTCAGCGTATGCAGCGTTACTTCATTCCATGCACGATCGAGATAGACCTTAGGCACAGGAGCGCGAGGCAATAAACTGGCTGGATCCGCATGCAGTTTTCGACCAAGAAACGTACAATAGCTGTTGAAAATCATGGTGGTACCACGCGCCTTACCTTCCAGACCATAGCCGGCAATATGCGGGGTAGCAAATGCCAACAGGGGCAGCAATTCCATATCCACTTGCGGTTCAAATTCAAACACATCTAACACCGCAGTAAAACCATCACCTTGCTGCAAACGCGCTTTAAGCGCTGCGTTATCGACCACTGGGCCCCGGGCTGCATTAATCAAAATTTGATCACTGCGTAAGTTTTGTAAGATCGGCTCATTAATCAAATGCAGGGTCGGCCATTCACCTTCGCGTGTAATTGGCGTGTGTAAAGTGATCACATCCGCTTGTTCGAGTAGAGCATCCAGCTCAGTAAAGCTGCGCGGATCGCCTTGTGCTTGTTTCGGGGGATCATTGAGCAGGACCTTGATCCCAATTGCAGACAAGCAGTGCGCTAAATAACTGCCCACTTGCCCGGCTCCCACAATGCCAACCGTTTTATCAAAAATAGAAAAACCTTGCTGCTGTGCCAGCACCATCAGTACGCTAAACACATATTCCGCCACCCCAACCTTGTTACAGCCAGGGGCCGCGGTAAAGAAAATACCACGTTCGGCCAGTAACGCTTGGTCAACATGATCCATCCCCGCCGTCGCACTGCCAACAAACTTCAAGCGATTGGCTTTGGCTAGCAGCGCCTGATTCACCTTAGTAACCGAGCGAATCATTAAGGCATCGACATCAATCAAATCATCGGCCGTTAAGCTACGACCCGGTTTTAAAATCACGTCACCAAGCTGACTAAACAGTGCTTCAGCGTAAGGCATGTTCTCATCAATTAGAATTTTCATCGTCGGAATTTACGGCAATCAAAGTTGCGGGCATTGTGCAGAAAAGCGTGGAGGCTGTCGAGAATAAAAATACCCGGAGGCCTAAGCCACCGGGTAAACATCCAGAACCTAAGGATTTTGTTCCGCTTTCCATGGAACAAAGTCTGCGTCTGTTGCGATTAGTGAAACTAATCTGTTCTGGAAACTAGGTTGGATTGGGGCACTTAGCCTTGGTACTTTTTGATCACCAAGGTTGCATTCGTGCCACCAAAACCAAAGCTATTCGACATCACAGTGGTCAGCGCTTGCTCACGCATTTCCGTCACAATATCGAGACCGTGTGCCGCTTCATCCAAGGTGTCAATGTTGATGCTTGGCGCAATAAAACTGTGGTGTAACATCAAGGTAGAGTAAATTGCTTCATGTACCCCTGCCGCACCCAGTGCGTGACCAGTCATCGCTTTGGTGGCTGAAATAGCAGGACTGTTACCAGCAAACACTTGTTGGATGGCGCCGAGCTCTTTCACATCACCCACTGGGGTAGAGGTGCCGTGAGTGTTGATATAGTCAATTTTATCAACATCTTGCATTGCCATTTTCATACAACGCACCGCACCTTCACCCGATGGAGCCACCATATCGTAGCCATCTGATGTCGCGCCATAACCAACGATTTCACCGTAGATGGTGGCACCACGTGCCAACGCGTGTTCCAATTCTTCCACGACCACCATACCGCCGCCACCAGAGATCACAAAACCATCGCGATCCGCATCGTAAGTCCGCGAGGCTTTTTCTGGGGTTTCGTTGTATTTGGTCGACAGCGCGCCCATCGCATCAAACATCATAGTTTGTGACCAGTACAGCTCTTCACCGCCACCGGCAAATACGATGTCTTGCTTACCCAGTTGGATCAGTTCAACCGCATGACCAATACAGTGAGCAGAAGTGGCACAAGCAGAACTGATGGAATAGTTCACACCGCGAATTTTAAATGGCGTTGCCAAACATGCAGAAACGGTAGAAGACATGGTACGAGGCACCATGTAAGGTCCAACACGCTTAACGCCTTTTTCACGCTGCGTATCCACCGCGATCATTTGGTTTTCAGACGATGCGCCACCAGAGCCAGCAACAATACCGGTACGATCATTGGAAACTTGCTCAGCAGTCAGACCCGCATCCGCAATCGCTTGCTCAAGAGATAGATATGCATACGCAGCCGCATCACCCATAAAACGCATTTGCTTACGATCAATATGCTCTTGTGGGTTAATTTTTAAATCACCCCATACCTGTGAACGCAAGCCATGCTCTTTAAACTGTTCAGAGGCAGTAATGCCTGACTTACCAGCTTTTAGTGAGGCTAAAACTTCTTCGACGTTGTTACCGATACTCGAAATAATACCCATACCGGTGATGACGACTCGTTTCATGTAACATTCCTATTGTATAAATTTGGCTAGATAATAGCGAAGAAGAATAACAGAAGTGGTCAGCTTTCCCATTAATTCGTACAATCTCAGCCCATATTCAGCTTGATTTAATAAAATTTGTTCACTATGTCATCCATTTCTCACGCCCAGCTTGGCTGGAACGAAGCCGGAACCCCAGTCTCCGATCAATTTGACGATGTCTATTTCTCTAACGTCAATGGGTTAGCCGAGACACGTTATGTGTTCCTTGAGCAGAATCATCTACCACAAAGATGGCACCATGATGACCAAACTCGCTTTGTGATTGCGGAAACTGGTTTTGGTACTGGGCTGAATTTTCTGGCGGTTTGGCAAGCTTTTGTCGCATTTCGGCACAGCAATCCCAGCGCTAAGCTCAAACAACTGCATTTTATTAGTTTTGAAAAATACCCGCTGAGTAAAAACGATTTAATCCAAGCCCATCAAGCATGGCCTGAGCTGGCACCATTCGCACAAAAGCTGCATCAGCACTACCCATTAGCCATTCCAGAGTGTCAGCGGATTGTGTTGGACGATGGACTGATCACGCTCGATCTGTGGTTTGGCGATATTAAAGACTGCCTGCCGAAAGTGGCAATCCAAGAACAAGGTTTGGTTGATGCATGGTTCCTCGACGGTTTTGCGCCAAGCAAAAACCCAGAAATGTGGAATCAAAGCCTGTTTGAAGGTATGGCGAAACTGGCGAAAAATGGCTGTAGCTGCGCCACCTTTACGGCAGCCGGATTTGTCCGCCGAGGCTTAATCGAAGCGGGTTTTGCCATGCAAAAGGTCAAAGGTTTTGGCACCAAGCGGGAAATGCTTGCCGGCCGTCTGAACGAGAAATTGCCATACACCAATATCGCGCCAGAATTTCGATTTACCGCCACGCAAGGTCTACAAGAAGTGGCGATCATTGGCGGCGGTATCGCCAGTGCGACCTTAGCAACTACCCTAGCCAGACGTGGTATTGCCGTCACTCTTTACTGTGCCGATGAAAAACCTGCGCAAGGCGCATCAGGTAACCGACAAGGCGCAGTCTATCCACTGCTCAGTGGCGATCACAGCCCGGTATCACGCGTATTTGCTCCCGCATTCCTGTTTGCCCGTCAATTTATTGAGCAAGCAGCAGAGCAGATAAGCTTTGACCATGCTTGGTGCGGGGTGACCCAATTAATGTGGGATCAAAAAACCACCGAAAAACTCACCAGTATGCTTAAAGGGGATTTCCCAGAACCATTAGTTCATGGTTTATCCGCCGAGCAAACCAATCAACAAGTCGGCGTGCCAGTGGATCAAGCCAGTGTACATTATCCGCTTGGCGGCTGGCTCTGTCCGGCTGAACTCACCCAAGGGCTACTCAATACGTTAGTACAAGCCGGTAAGCTCAGAGTCTATTATCACACTCCGATTGATGCTCTAACTTGGCTGCCTGAAACACAGCAATGGCAACTGCACAGTGGCGATAAAGTGATGCAACATCAATCTGTCGTGATTGCCAGTGGTCATCAATTTGACTGTGTGGCACAAACCGCCGACTTACCACTCGGCAAAGTCAAAGGCCAAGTGAGCCATATTCCAACCACCAATACGCTCAGCAAAATCAGCAGTGTGCTCTGTTATGATGGCTATATGACGCCAGTCAGTCAGCAAAATGGTCAGCACTGCATTGGCGCAAGTTATGATCGGCAAAACCTAACGCTAACGTTTGATGCGCAAGCACAGCAGGAAAATGCGCAAAAACTGATCCACTGCTTACCTGAGCAAACTTGGCCATTGGAAGTGGATGTTCGCGGTAATCAATCACGCCAAGGCGTGCGCTGTGTGAGTCGCGATCATCTGCCTTTGGTTGGCAATATCGGTGAACTGGCAAAAATTACCGAGCAATACCGAGAGTTAGCACAGCAACCAGAAGCGCAGCCGATTGCACTCTATCCGCAGCTTTATGCTTTTGCTGGACTTGGCTCACGCGGTTTAAGTAGCGCACCGCTGATGGCAGAGCTGCTCGCCTCACAAATATGTGGCGATCCTCTGCCACTAAGCGTTGATCTGTTAGAACAGTTACACCCATGTCGGATGTGGGTGCGTAAACTGCGTAAAGGAAAAGCACTGACTCAGAAAGCTTAATCGAGCTATACCCAAACAACTTGGAGTTACAGGTAGGCGGCAAGTGAGTGATTCCCCATGAGCATAGACAAACTATGTGATTGGGGAGAACGAACGTCGCCAACCCGCTGCAGCTTCAAGTAGGAAGAGTGTATCCAAGAGTCAAACAATCAAAAGTCGATCAAACAAGCCTCGCACTGCGAGGCTTTATTCATTTTAGCGTTAATAGGCCATTTTTTAGGCGGAGAGCTTGGCGACCGCCGCTTTCAGCTCAGCAACTATCGCAGGATTGGTGACCACCCCTTGCTCAACATCGAAATTGTCATAAAAGCTAGGCACAGAAACGGAAGCTTTCACATTACCACCGAAGAAAGGGGCAGCAGCGGTTGCCGCGGCAAGCACCGATTTTGCACCACCAGGACCTGGTGAGGTGGCTAAGTAAACCGCCGGCTTGTCAGCAAACATCGCACGATTAATACGGGTCGCCCAATCAAACAGGTTTTTATAGGCGGCAGGATGATGGCCATTGTGCTCAGCAAATGAGATAACATAGGCATCCGCTTGTGCCAAATCATCTAAAAAGGCTTGCGCGCCTGCCGCATGACCCAGTTCCTTTTCCAAATCTTCACTAAACATAGGTACAGCGTAATCATTGATATTCAACACTTGTACTTGTGCGCCATCAACCAGAGCGGCGGCAAAAGTAGCCAGCGCTTGGTTAATCGAAGTAGAACTGCTGCTTGCACCAAAAGCGATAATTTTCATTGAGGTATCCCCTGATCCGTGTTGAATAAAGAGTAGTCTGCAAACCTATAGCCAGCAATCTCAATTTTTTCACTTAGTTGTTCAAAAAAGTTGAACAACCTTAAGTCAGAACCAAGCAAACTATGTGATTGGGGGTGAGCGAACCTCGCCAACACCGCTGCAACTTCAAGTAGGAAGAGGATATTGATTGGCGAATACTTGGCGAGCAAGCTGCTGCCAAAGCTCAGTCACTATAACCCGATCGAGCGGGCTAAGCTCCGAGCGAGCGGCGGCAATACTCTGTTCAATTTGCCGTTGGAATACATCCAGATCCTCGACGCCCTCTTCTTCACACTGCGCCGCGGACAGTGATATGTGTCCACGCAAATAGCCACCCGCAAACAGTTCATCATTCGATGCATGAGCAACTTGTGCATCAATCAGAGCCAGCAGTTTTTCTTCAAATTCAATAATCATGATGTCTCATTATTAGGCTAATGGTGTATAACGGGGGTTAATTAATCCGTTACACAATAGCATTTTAAACCAAGCAGTTATCGAATAATAAACTGCTCAGCCTGTAAAACGGGAGTGCGGTAAAAAGCTTGCAATGCCTCAGCCAGCATTTTGACGCGTAGTGGTAAACCTTGTTCAAGAATATTGAGCACTTGAGTGTGAACTTTGCTCATAAATACCAAACGATCCGGTTCAAAATCACCATTGAGGTTGTCACAACTCACGGTAAACGGAAAACCAGCACTCTGTGCCAAAATCCATTCATACGCTTGCGGACGAATTTCTACTCGTTCAAATTCTGCCTGAACTTGCGCACTGCGCCCATCAGGTTCATACCAGTAGCCAAAATCTTCCAATAAACGCCGCTCAGGGCCAGCCACACACCAATGGGCAATTTCATGCAGTGCCGAAGCGTAAAAGCCTCGCGCAAAAATGATCCGGTGATAATTCACCTGCTGATCCGCAGGCAGGTAGATCGGCTCATCGCCACCCAACTCTAATTGGGTCTGGTAAGACTCGAAAAAAGTCTGGTTGAAAATCTCAATTAAGTCTTGATAGTTATGATTCATAGCACAGGGTCGCAATGGATGACGCTGTGCATTCTGGCGATTTTTTATTGGCGGGTAAAGTGTTAAGCAAGATCCTCGCTCGACTGCCAAAAAAACGCTCAGCAGACCTTAATTTTTAGCATTATTTTTTCTAATCCAAACAGTTTCAACCTTATAAAAAATCATTATTTATTTGCTTAGCGATTCTCTAAAATTTTGCCTTAATTTTTCTATCTCAAAACAGCTTGCAATGGCGGTGAACGAGTCAATTTATCCAGCAGGTTGGTAAGCATTAATCTGAGACCCTGACACGAAATAAGGTAAGGCGCATGCTACTTAGTGTTTTGTATGTGATTGGAATTACGGCAGAAGCCATGACCGGCGCACTCAGTGCGGGGCGGCGTAAAATGGACTGGTTTGGCGTGATATTAGTCGCGAGTGCGACCGCTATTGGTGGTGGTACGGTGCGCGATATTCTGCTGGGTCACTACCCATTAGGTTGGGTTAAACATCCTGAATATCTGGCGATCACTTGCGTGGCGGGCATACTCACCACAGGGATCTATCGATGGGTGATCAAGCTAAAAGGCTTATTCATTCGCCTCGATGCGTTAGGCTTAATCGTGTTTTCGATCATCGGTACTCAAGTCGCGATGGAAATGGGGCTACATCCTGGTATCTGCCTCGTTTCGGCGGTGGTCACCGGTGTATTTGGCGGGCTATTGCGCGATTTGATTTGCCGCCAACCACCGCTGGTATTGCATGAAGAGCTGTATGCTTCAATTGCCTTAATCGCCTCTGGACTCTATCTCACCTTGCTAGAATTGGGAGTAAGTGATGTGCCGAGTACCATCGCCACTCTGGTGGTCGGCTACACATTACGCATGGCCGCAGTACGCTTTAAATGGCGTCTCCCCTCATTCCATTTGGAAGCGGAAAACTCGCTTCACTAGTCGCGGATTACAAAAATAACAACGCCCTCCATCGAGGGCGTTGTGCTATCAGCGGCTAAGCTCTAAAAATAAAGCTAGATTTTTGGAGTGGTGGTCACCACCCCTTGATTCTGACCACGATGACGCAGCAGATGATCCATCAACACAATCGCTAACATCGCTTCAGCAATCGGCACGGCACGGATCCCCACACAAGGATCATGACGCCCTTTAGTAATAAGCTCGGTTGCGGCTCCGTACAGATCAATCGTCTCGCCCGGAATGGTAATACTGGAGGTCGGTTTAAGTGCGATGCTCGCCACAATATCTTGCCCACTGGAAATGCCACCTAAAATGCCGCCGGCATGGTTAGAGCGAAATCCTTGCGGGGTCAGCGGATCACGATGTTGGCTACCTTTTTGCTGCACCACAGCAAAACCATCACCGATTTCCACCCCTTTCACCGCATTAATGCTCATCAGTGCATGGGCAATATCCGCATCCAAGCGATCAAATACGGGTTCGCCTAATCCAACCGGAACCCCTGTCGCCACCACTTGAACTTTGGCACCAATCGAATCGCCCTGTTTTTTCAGATCACGGATCAGTGCATCAAATGCCGCGACTTTATCAGCATCTGGGCAGAAAAAATCGTTGTGTTCAATCTGGTCCCAATCGACTTTATCTATCGCAATATCACCCATCTGTGACAAATAAGCCCGCACTTGAATACCGAACTCTTGCTGCAGATATTTTTTGGCAATCGCGCCGGCTGCGACACGCATTGCGGTTTCTCGTGCCGATGAACGGCCACCACCGCGATAATCTCGCGCACCATATTTTTGCTGGTAGGTGTAATCCGCATGTCCGGGGCGAAACTTATCTTTAATCTCTGAATAATCTTGCGACCGTTGGTCAGTATTTTCGATCAACAGTCCAATTGATGTGCCAGTGGTATGGCCGGCAAATACGCCAGAAAGAATTTTGACTTGATCCGGTTCGCGACGCTGAGTGGTATAACGTGATGTACCCGGGCGACGACGATCGAGATCGACTTGTAAATCCGCTTCGCAGAGAGCGAGCCCTGGTGGGCAGCCATCCACAATACATCCCAGTGCGATACCGTGACTTTCTCCGAAGGTGGTGACTCGGAAATGTTGTCCGATACTGTTTCCTGCCATGATTTCCTCAATGTTCAGTAAAATTGACTTTCACTGATTAACGATGGTTAGTGGCTTCATAGTGGCGTTTATGCTCAATGATGTAAAGTGTTAAACATCATCAGATTGCACCCGGTTCTGTCACCCCCACTTGGCTCTCAAGTCCCCCTCGCCACGACTGGCAGCCAATAAAAACGCCGACAGTTCAGTCGGCGCTAAGAGGAGCTTATCGATATGTAGACTGAATATTGATGCTTAATCTTTATACAGTGCAAAATCCGCGGCACAGTCAATCAGTTGTTCACGAGTTAACAAGAACACCCCGTGGCCACCATTTTCAAACTCTAGCCAAGTAAATGGGATATGGGGATACTGCTCCATCATATGCACCATAGAGTTACCCACTTCGCACACTAAAATTCCATTCTCTTTTAAATAGGCTGGTGCATTGGCCAAGATCCGACGTGCCAGCTTCAAGCCATCGCTACCTGCTGCAAGACCCAATTCTGGCTCATGACGAAATTCGTTAGGCAGGCTATCCATATCTTCCTGATCGACATAAGGAGGATTGGTCACGATCAGATCATACGGCTCGACCGGTAAGTCACGGAAGAGATCAGAACGGATCGGGAAAACTTGCTGCTCTAAACCATGATCTTGAATGTTTTGCTCGGCAACTTGCAGCGCATCCAGTGAAATATCAATCGCATCCACTTCTGCGTCAGGAAATGCGTTGGCACAGGCAATCGCAATACAACCACTACCGGTACACAAATCCATAATCCGGGTTGGCTCTTCGCTCAACCAAGGTTCAAAGCGGTTTTGGATCAACTCACCGATCGGCGAGCGCGGCACCAGTACGCGTTGATCAACGAAAAACTCCAGCCCACAGAACCAAGCTTTATTGGTCAGATAGGCGACAGGTGTACGTTCATTAATCCGGCGGATCACCCGCTCAACCACACGTAAACGCTCACTATTGGTTAGGCGAGAATTCAAAACATGCGGAGGCACATCAATCGGTAGATAGAGCGTTGGCAAAATCAGTTGTACCGCTTCATCCCAAGCGTTATCTGTGCCTTGACCATAAAATAGGTTAGCGGCGTTAAAACGACTCACCGTCCAACGAATCATGTCTTGCAAGGTATGCAGTTCTGCAACCGCCTCCTCAACGAAAATCTTATCCAAAATTGCCTCCAAAAAGCGCTACAATACTGCGTCATCAATTTACAGTAACCAAAATACGTCCCACCAATGAATAAACACCAGCAGAACATAGCCCACAATGCTCGCGATAACGAGAATGTTGACGACGATTTCTCACTGTTTCGTGACGAAGTACAGGGCGTAAAAAAGTTGCGTCAGGATACCATATTCCACGCCCCAAACAGAAATCCCAAGCAAAAAGAAATCCAGCGTAGCGAACGGGAAGCTTGCGACAACGATTTCTATTTCTCCGATCAATTTATGCCACATTTGAGTGATGAAGGACCTACACGCTATGCGCGCAGTGATGTTTCGAAATATGAAGTGAAAAGGTTGCGCCGTGGAGTGTACGTGCCAGATGTGTTTTTGGATATGCACGGCATGACCCAGCAAGAAGCCAAACGCGAATTAGGCGCGATGATCAGCTACTGCTTAAAAAACAACGTGCATTGTGCCTGTGTGCAACATGGGATTGGCAAACACATCTTAAAGCAAAATGTGCCACTATGGTTGGCCCAACACCCAGAAGTGTTAGCATTCCACCAAGCTCCACTCGAATTTGGTGGTGGCGGTGCGTTGTTAGTGCTGCTCTCGATTCCCGAAAAATAATCCAAGCTAATCCGAGTTTGCTCCACACTGTGCTGGTTTTAATAACGCATATCGGTTGGGATCGGCATGCTATCAGGGTTGAGTTTGGGTCGTTGTCCCCCTTTACGGCGGTACTGTTTTAACTGGAACACAAAAGCTAATACTTGCGCCACTGCCACGAATAAACCATCGGGGATCTGCTGCTCTAGCTCTGTGGTGTGATACAGCGCTCGCGCCAAAGGGGGCGCAGGTACAATGGTAATATCGTATTCTCGGGCAATTTCACGAATTTTCAGCGCCATATGATCCACCCCTTTGGCAATCACTACTGGGGCTTTGTCAGTATTTTGCTTATAGCGTAACGCCACCGAAAAGTGATCTGGGTTGGTGATGATCACGTCGGCCTGTGGCAAGGCTGCCATCATACGCCGCTGCGCAGCTTCACGTTGCAGCATACGGATCCGCCCTTTCACTTCCGGTTTACCTTCAGTATCTTTGTACTCATCTTTCACTTCTTGCTTGGTCATTTTCAATTGTTCGCTGTGCTGCCAAATCTGAAAAGGAATATCAATCGCCACCACCACCAACAGTGAGCAACTGATCAGCAAAATAAAGTTAAGTAAAATATCTAGCGCGTGAAAAATGTTTTGCGGATAAACATCAAAACTGAGTTGAAACAGATCGGTTCTGGATGACTCAATCAGATAAAAGGCCATCCCCGCCACCAGCAGCACTTTGAGGATTGATTTGATCAGCTCGACCCAACTTTTTAAACCAAACATTCGCTTCAACCCACTGAGCGGATTGACTTTCGACAGTTTGGGCATCGCAGCTTCTGCGGAAAAGCTAACCCCGCCGACCCCTGCCGCACCAAGTAAAGCGGCAACAAACAAGGTGATCAAAATCAGCAGCAGTGGCCACAATAAACCGAGAAAAACACCAGCGACGATATCGAACAGTTTGCCTACATCAAAAATTTCCTCACGACTCAAGGCAAACAGACGCTGCATCGCAGCCATCAGTCCATGAGCCAGCGTTTCACCAAACCACATTAGTGATAACGCGCCAATCACTAATACTGAGACGGAAGCCAACTCTTTTGATCGTGCAACTTGGCCTTTTTCCTTGGCCTGCTGCAACCTTCGGGGGGTGGCTGCTTCTGTCCTTTCTTGTCCATCCGATTCTGCCATATCAGCCCCCTAGCAGCTCAAGCGGATCAGGCGACAGATCTGCTCTTCCGCCTCTTGCCAATAAATTTCGTAATGGGTGTACAAACCATTGAGGATGTACCAACACAGCAATAAGCCGACCAGCAATGCAAATGAAAAACCAAGCGAAAAAATGTTCAACTGCGGTGCGGCACGGGTCATCACACCAAAGGAAAGGTTAACGGTGAGCAAGGCAATGATGCCAGAAAGTGACATGGCCAATGCCGCTTTAAACATGATGCCGAGCCACAGTGCCAACTCGCGATAATCAACCGCGGTCAATGAGCCACTGCCAATCGGTAAGCTTTTAAAGCTAAACACCACTAATTGGATCATTTTTAAATGACCATCAGTGACGAGAAAAAATAAGGTGGTGAGCAGCATAAACATCTGCCCCAGCACCGGCGTATTTTGACCGTTGGCAGGATCGACCATCGAGGCAAAACCAAGGCTCGATTGCATCCCCAAGATTTGACCAAGCATCACAAAAGATTGCACTAAAAATTGAGTCACCATGCCCATCGCCATGCCAATCACCACCTGTTCAAAGGTGATCATAAAACCGCGCAGCGACAGCAACGCGATATCGGCAGGGACGGCAGGAATGGCGGGCATCACCGCCAGCGTCAAAGCTAAGCCAAGATAGAGGCGCACACGGGCAGGAACAAAGCGCGCACCAGTCACCGACATCACCATCAACATGGCAGCAATACGAGTATAGGGCCAAAAATAGTTGGCAATGAAATCGAGCACGACACTGGCTGGGTACTCCATAAGCGCTCCTAGTACAGAATCTGCGGCAGGCGCTCAACCATGCTGTAGAAAAAATCCATCAGCATTTGGGTCATCCAATGCCCAAAGAACATCAAGGCTAATAGCGTGATGATCAGACGCGGTAAAAAGCTCAGCGTCTGCTCGTTAATCGAAGTCGCTGCTTGAAAAATGGCCACCACGAGGCCAATCATCAAGCTCGGTATGATGATGGCACACACCATAACCAGCACCATCCATAGTGCTTCGCGAAACAGTTCGACAAATATCTCAGGGGTCATATTGTCGTTTCCATCACAAGGCAAAGCTGCTGGCTAAGGTCGATAATATCAGATTCCAACCATCCACCAACACGAATAACATCAATTTAAACGGTAGTGAGACAATCATCGGCGACAGCATCATCATACCCATCGCCATCAACACAGAAGCCACCACCAAATCGATGATTAAAAACGGTAAAAACAGCATAAAGCCGATTTGAAACGCGGTTTTCAGCTCTGAGGTGATAAAGGCTGGAATGAGTACCGCCATCGAAACTTGCTCCGGCTCGCTCACTTGTGATCCCGACATGGCAACAAAGGTTTCCAAATCATTCACCCGAGTCTGTTTGAGCATAAAGGCTTTCAGTGGTTGCTGGGCGACATCAAAGGCTTGGCGAGCAGAGATCTGCTCATCCAGATAGGGCTGCACCGCTTGTTGATTAATTTGATTAAACACCGGGGCCATAATAAAGAAAGTTAAAAACAGCGCAATACCAATAATCACTTGATTGGAGGGGGTCTGTTGTAAACCCATCGCTTGACGCAGAATCGACATCACCACCACAATCCGCGTAAATGAGGTCATTAAAATGACCATCGCCGGCAAGAAGCCGAGCATGGTCATCAGCGCTAAAATTTGCAGGTTGATCGAGTAATCTTCACTACCATCAGGATTGCTGGTCATAGTAAAAGCGGGGATCCCACCGCCACCACTGCGACTGCCTAATGCCATGGTTCTGGCGTTCGCTTGCTCTCTTTCCAGTGCGGTGACCGTGACTGATGAAGCGCCAGCAGCAGTTGATGGTATGCTGGTGGCCAGCGGCTCTTCGGCAAAAGCCAGCGCAGTAAACCCGAGTAAACTCGACAGCAGCCAAGTCGATAAGCCAGCGATCAACCAAGTGGTGAAATTAACTTTTTGCGTCTGTTTCATGTTTTTTTAGTAACTGCATCAATTGGTTGGAAAATGGACTGCTGAGCTGAGCCTCTTGCGGCAATGGCTGCTCAAGTTGGGCGAGCAATTGGATCGATTGGCTGGTCACGCCAATTAAATACTGTTGCTCCCCGGCTTGAATAATCATTACCCGCTCTTTGGTCCCAACCGGTAACTGTTTAACCACACTTAAACCATTGGATTGGCCAAACACCGGAACTCGCATCCGTTTTAGCAACCAAGCCAAAAATAAGATCAGCCCAATCACCAACAACAGCGACCCCAAAGTGGTCGCTAAATCGAGTTGGCTGCTAGGTGCCGCCAGAGCTGGGGTCGGGATAACCAGCAGAGTTGCCCATTTTCGCATCGGTTATCTCAGTTTCTTGATACGTTCAGTTTGGCTGATCACGTCAGTTAAACGGATCCCAAATTTGTCGTTGACCACGACCACTTCACCATGCGCAATCAGGGTACCATTTACCATCACATCCAGTGATTCACCGGCAATCCGATCCAACTCCACCACCGAGCCTTGGTTAAGCTGCAATAAATTACGAATACTGATTTTAGAACGGCCAACTTCCATTGAAATGGTAACTGGAATATCCATGATGGTATCCAGTTTACGCCGCTCATCCTCAGAAAATGCAGGCGCAGTGTTTTTTAGCTCTTCCAATGGTGCGGCCAATATTTCATCGATATCAATATCCGGCGCATTCGGATCTTCCCCTAGTGCCGCAGCCCACTCTTCGGCGAGTCTTTCATCTTCACTTTTTCCCATCTTCAACTACCTATTGTTCTGATCATGATGTGCTGAACGACAGCACTATTCTGCAAATTACCAAGTTAACGCAAACGAATAACGGGGAGTGACTTACTCGAACCCATCTTGTTCTGCGTTTTCAAACTCGGCCATAATATCTTTACCTAAAAATGCCAGATCGGTTTTCACCACATCTGGCCGTTTGATTTTCTCGGACACTTGTACCGCCATTTTTTCACCGGAACGGCCCATTTTAACACGGTAGGTCGGCAGCTCTTCGACAAACATCACTGCATGCTCTGGCATTTTAACCGGGATCACATCCCCTACTTGCAGTTCCATCAAATCGCGCAGGGCAATATCCATTTCGAGCAAATTGACGCGAAAATTGACCGGCACATCCATGATCTCTTCACGCAGCGCCGTGCTCCAACGCACGTCAGTTTCCATCTTATCCGACTGCACACCCGCATCGAGCAGTTCGCGGATCGGTTCTACCATCGAGTAAGGCATCACCATGTGGAAATCACCACCGCCACCATCCACTTCAACGTGGAATGAACTCACCACGATCACTTCGGTCGGGCTGACAATATTCGCCATACTCGGGTTCACTTCAGAATCGAGGTATTCGAACTCGACCCCCATCACCGGCGACCACGCTTCTTTATAGTCAGCAAACACGATTTTGAGCAGTAACTGGATCACGCGGCGTTCTGTTGGGGTAAATTCACGCCCTTCAATACGCGCATGGTAGCGACCATCACCACCAAAGAAGTTTTCCACCAGAATGAAAACTAAGCGGGCTTCCATGGTGACTAAGGCTGTGCCTTTTAATGGACGAAAACGCACCATGTTCAAACTGGTTGGAACGTACAAAGTATTTTGGTATTCACCAAATTTCATCATTTGTACGCCGTTAATTGATACCTCGGCCGTTTTTCGCAACATATTAAACAGACTGATGCGTAAGTGGCGTGCAAAACGTTCATTGATAAGCTCCAGCGTTGGCATTCGCCCACGAACGATACGATCTTGGGAAGAAAAATCGAAGCTGGTCGCACTGGAGCCCGATTGGGGTAACTCCTCTTCTTCCTCATCAACACTATCCACACCGTGCAGTAGTGCATCAATCTCGTCTTGGCTTAATAAATCAGTCACATATCACCTATTGCATTACGAAGTCGGTAAACAGCACTTTTTCAATCACTGGCTTGCCGACGGCCATATTGAGTGCCGCTTTAATGTCTTCCGTCGCTTTATCACGCAGTTCAATTCGGCCATTAGGTGTACGCAACTGCTCAACCGTTGCCGAAGCAAAGGTCGCCAACAAAGAGCTTTCAATCAGGGGAGAGTGGTAACGGGCTAAATTCTCGTTTTCACCACCACGCACCATCAATTGCACCTTAATCTGCACCATGCGATCACGACTATCACCGGTGACATTAAACACAAAGGGTTGCGCAATATTAACATAAGCGACTGGTGCGATTTGGTTGGCAGCCGATTGCCCGCTTTGCGAATCTCCTGCCGTGGTTTTATCTTCTGAACCCAGCATAAAAAACGCCGCGCCAGCAACACCGAGCAGCAATACCACGCCAGCAATAATCAGCAGCAGTTTACTCTTGCCCTTCGAAGCGGTGGTTGCCAGATCTTGTTCTGCCATAATGACCTCTGTATGTGGTTAATTTTGTATAAGTTTAAGCGTAATAACTGATTCCATCACGCTTTGTTGCCACATTCAAATCAAGTTTGATGTCGGTATCAAGCTTTTCTTCGCTATGCCATGGTTCATGGCTGCTGGTTTGCGCAAATTCTGTGCTTTGCTGCCAATTTTGTTGCTGTCCTGTACTTTGCTGCTTTACCGAGCTTTCACCTAATTGCACGCCTTGCTGAGCCAGCATTTCGCGCAGCCTTGGCAAGGTTTGCTCTAACAGATCTCGCGCTTGGGAATTGGCTACCGTAAAGTGAACATTCGCACCATCCCCTTGCATATTGAGTCGGATCTGCAAGCGGCCCATTTCTGGTGGATCAAGACGAATATCGATATTTTTCAAATTCTTCGATAGCATCATTTGCACCCGCTCTGCCATCTGTTCTGCGGCCAGATCTTTATGCAAATGCAATGCGCTAGCAGGGTTCGCGACTATGTTTGGCTCAGCGCGCGGCAAAGTGGCGGTTGGTCCAGTCAAGCCTGCGGCGGCGATTTGTTCAGCCAGCCCCTCTTGCCCAGACTCAGCGGTGATTGAGCGCATAGGCTCAGTCACCCCGCGGCCAGCGAAACTGGTGAGCAGTGCTGAGTCGGCCATTAATGATTCTGGATTCAAGCTTGCCTGAGCACTTAGCCGCGAAGAGGCCGTGGGAGTCGCCACACTCAACATGTCGATAGCATCATTGGCAAGATGCGGCGATAAACCACTACTAACGGCGGCGGTAGCCGATTGTCCTGTCGATTGCGGAGCCAGCCGATCCACAGTAAATCCTTTGCTGTGAGCAGGATCCTCAAGTACAGCCGCTCGCCAAGGAATTGCAGCCAGACCTAACTCACTGGCCTCAGAGGGAGCGGACAGCGCATTTACTGCTGGCGCAAACTCAGCACTGACTAAGCCAGAATCCGATTCGTTTGCTCCATCCGCCACCATACGCGCAACTGAGGGTTGAGCTTGTTCCGTTCCCACTATCGCCGATGGCGCTAGCAACGAAGCAAAAGAGTCTAGCGCCCCTTCTGCTTCTTCTGCTTCAAACAATGAAATCCTATTATTGGACTCAATCTCTGCCATCTCAGTCGTCGGCAAGCCTTTGCCATGCTGAGTATTCAACGTTTGATTGGCTTGTTGCAAGCGACCAAGCAACTGATCCCCCTCGCTGATCGCTTGTGCCGCTTTTCGTTCTAACGCATCGGAGGTTAATGCACGTCGCTCATCGCTATCGGGCGCGGCTTGGCTATCAAAAGCCGGATCGACAAACACCTCGCTATCGAGCAAAGCGAGGTCGTCTGTCGTCGACGATAGCTCGCCTACCGTTTGTTCGGCATCTTCGCCCCGTTCATCAACAGCCGGGTGGTCGGTTGCTGAAACCCGATTGGCCAGTTGTTGCGCGCTGGCTGCAGTTTGCTCTGTGTCATCTCGATCTGCCGCTTTAGCACCAAAAATTAAACTATGTAACTGGGCAAAAAAACCTGTGCTAGATTGGTTATCTTGCGCCTCGACACCAGTTGCGGTGCTTTTCGCTACAGAGCTGGCTTTATTCGCTTCAGACGATGGGGTGAGGTTTACATTCATATTCGCTACTCGCACAGTGGGATATGAGTTTAGGTATTGGCCAAGCTGGCCATCCGTGCAATCCCAGGCTATCAACTCATCGCTCATGATTGACCTATCGGTCGTGGTTACAAAAAAACAAGCAAAAAACACGCCAGATAAACCAAAAACACTGAATCACGATAGCAGCGAACCTTGGTAAGCCGAGCCAGCAAAGAGTAAGGAGAGACGACCTATAAGGAGAGACGACGCCGATTAAATATCAGCGTGGAAAATTCATCCATCTGATTTTGCTCGCGTTTGGCTTGTAATTGCTGACGTTCTACTTGTTTTTTCTCAATCAACCATTGGTAAGATTTGCGCTTTTGACGCAGGCTCATCCAGTGTTGTTGACTATTTTCAACCTGTAGCCGAAAGTGCTGTTCAGCACTTCTTTGTTTGGCCAGCGTTTCATCAAGCTGAGTGAGAAAGCGATTTAAGTGACCATATTGACTGGCGGTTAGCCCAGATTGACCACGTGCCACCAACTGCTGACAATATTCCAAGCGATACTGCTCTATTTGCCGAAGTTGCTGGTAATAGCTCTCCAGCTCGCTGCGCGCTTTACTCAGTGCCAGCACCGCTTGATCTTCTTGTTCCTGGATCTGTTCGAGCAGAAAATCTAATGCGTTATCCATTTAACCCTGCCCTTTAGCTGCTCAATACATGGCGTAGCATATTAACGCACATCTCATAGGGTACCGTTTCTTTCATTGCCTGTTGCAGGTATTGATCGAGTTTAGGTTTGAGTGTGAAGGCCGCATCAATCGCTTTATCAGTGCCGGGTTTATAGGCACCAATCGAGACTAAATCTTGATTCTTACGGCATACCGAAAGGATCTGCCTCACCGCCTTAGACATCAACATATGTTCATCGGTAGTGATCTGTGGCATCACTCGGCTGACCGATTTTTCCACATCAATCGCCGGATAATGGCCCGCATCGGCCATTTCTCGTGATAATACGATGTGACCATCCAGAATCGCTCGCGAAGCATCGGCAATCGGATCTTGCAAATCATCACCTTCGGTTAACACGGTAAAAAAGGCGGTGATCGAACCTTGTTGGGGGCCACCATTACCCGCCCGCTCCACCAAAGCAGGAAGTTTAGCAAATACCGAGGGGGGATAACCTTTGGTAGCTGGCGGCTCACCAACCGAGAGAGCAATTTCACGCTGTGCTTGGGCAAAGCGGGTTAACGAATCCATCAGCAACAAAACATCTAAGCCTTGATCACGAAAATATTCAGCAATGGTTAACGCTGTTTGGCAGCCTTTTAAACGCATCAAGGGTGAAGCATCGGCAGGCGCAGCCACCACAACGGAACGCTGACGACCATCGACACCGAGGATCTCTTCGATAAACTCTTTAACTTCGCGTCCCCGCTCACCGATCAGTCCAACCACTACCACTTGTGCAGTCGTGCCACGCGTCATCATACCGAGCGTGACCGATTTACCGACCCCTGAACCGGCAAATAGACCAATTCGCTGGCCTTTACCTACCGTTAAGAGTCCATTGACCGCTTTAATCCCCACATCTAACGGTTCACTGATCGGTTTACGTGCCAGCGGATTAAGCGGCACGCCATTCAATGAAGCGCGCTGATCGGTGTAGATAGGACCGAGTCCATCAAGAGGATTACCGACGCCATCAATCACTCGACCCAGCAGTTCCATACCAACCGGCAATCCTGATTCGGCGGTGATGGGCGTAACTTTGGCTCCCGGCAGTACCCCAATGATTTGTTCGCTGGGCATCAAAAACAGGTTGTTGCCAGAAAAGCCGACCACTTCTGCTTCGACCTCTCCATTCATGGTTTCGACTTTGCACAAGCTGCCAACTGGGGCTTTGCAGCCTGTCGCCTCCAGAGTCAGCCCCACAACGCGCACCAACTTGCCAGAAGCCATTGGTCGGGTGGTATGACCTGTCACCTTGTATTGGGCAAGACGCTCGGCTAACGCCAACATCGCTTACTCTCCCGGGTGGTGGCGATTGATGCCACAAAAACTTTGCAATACGCTGCGGATCCGCTCTTCCAGCCGATAGCTCACGCTCGATTCTCCAGCATCAATTTGTACATCGCCACGACTTAACGCGGGCTCACTCAGTAGTGTCCAGTGGCGAGTGGCAATCTCCTGCTCACCATAGGCTTGGCGAATGATCTCAACATCTTCCGGATTGAGTTTAAGGGTAATGGCATGGCCTGCGATCGGTAAGGCTTCAACCGAGGCTTTCAGTGTATCTAAGATCACTTGCGGATTAGTCTGCACTTCAACATGCACTACTTCTTTGACCAGTGCTAACACCATATTCACCAACTGCTTTTCCACTTGCGCATTGAGCAAATCCAGTGGCTGAGCAAATTGATTGGCCAGATCGATAAAGGTTTGCACATGTTGTTGGATCTGCGCTTGCCCTTCTTCCATACCGAGTTGGTAGCCTTGTGGCTGCCCTTCGTCATGTCCCGCTTGCCAGCCTTCTGTTTTACCTTGCTCAAAACCTTGTTGATAGCCTTCTGCTTGCCCTTGTGCAAACCCTTCTTGCTGGGCAGCTAAGCGAATTTGCTCGATTTCTTGCGCAGTTAATTCCAGCTCGACTTCCGGCTCTGTAGCGGAAAAATCAGGCATCCAGCCGGGATCGTAATTAAAAGCGGTCGGTTTGGCCGCGGGTTCAGTGGCGGAGCCGTAATCCGGTAGTCCCCATTTTTGCGCGGTGACCGCATTATCGTCGATACCTGGGCGAATAAACCCACGCTTTCTTTCACCAGACATTGTGGTCCTCAATTATGCAACCTGTGCAAGCTCATGCAAACTCATTCAAAACTTATCGCTCAATCAAGGCCGACTCAGGCCAGGATTGATTACAAGAATTCGTCGGCACCACCGCCCAGAATCAATTCACCGTTATCAGCCATACGGCGTGCAATTGCCAAAATCTCTTTTTGCGCGGTTTCGACATCCGAGACTTTAATCGGCGGCATCGCTTCAAGATCATCTTTCATCAACTCAGCGGCACGTTTCGACATGTTCTTAAAGATTTTGTCACGCAAGGCATCATCAGCACCTTTGAGCGCTTTTTGCAGTACATCCTGCGGTACATCACGCAGCAATTTTTGAATCCCTTGATCGTCGACTTCAACCAAGTTTTCGAATACAAACATCAAGTCTTGGATCTGGGTTGCCAAATCTTCATCTTGGTCACGCATCTGATCCATTAACACACTTTCGATATTATTATCGAGATAGTTCATGATCTCTGCCGCCGCTTTCAAGCCGCCAATTTTGGCCGCTTGTGCCCCCGCTTGACCTGCAAACTGTTTCTCCATGATTTCATTCAACTCAGCCAGTGCCGAAGGTTGCACCTCTTCCAAGTTGGCAATCCGCATCAACAGATCCAGTCGGTCACGCTCAGAGAACTGGGCCAAAATTTCTGCCGATTGATCTGGGTCAAGGTAGGATAAAACAATGGTTTGGATCTGTGGGTGTTCATTAACAATAATGCTCGCCACTTGGCGTGGATCCATCCATTTGAGTGAATCCAAACCTTTCGAGCCGGTGCCGAGTAAGATTTGATCGACTAAGTTATTGGCTTTATCCGCTCCGAGTGCCGCTACCAACGCATTGCGTAGGAAGTCTTCACTGCCCATCCCAATATTGGTGTATTTCTGAATATCTTCTAAAAAGGCACGGTGCACCGCTGAAACTTTGCTTTGGCTTAAATCTTTAGCGCGCGCCATCGCACTCCCCACCCGCTGTACCTGTTTGGGTTCAAGGTGACGAATAATGCCAGCCGCATCCGCTTCGTTTAGGCTTAACAACAAAATTGCCGCTTTCTCTTCGCCGGGAATTTCACTGATATCAATCGTGGATTCGATAACTTCACCACCATTTGGATTATCTTTAGCCATTTTGCATCCAGTTCTTCACTACTTGAGCCGCAAGCTCCGGCTCATTTGCCACCAATGCACGTACCGCTTTCAGTACGTCCTCATCTTTGTGAAGATTCGGTAAATCAATGCCTGAACCAAATTCAAACAGTTCACCATTCTCAATTTCACTACCGATTAAACTGGTTTCACCATCCATCCCAATCGGCATACCATCTGGGCCATACATGGCGTCATCGGAATCCGCGGTCGGGTTGATGAGTTTCTTCATCGCTGGGCGCACCAATACCAGCACCACAATGATGATCACTAATGCGCTGGCTAACCAACGGATCCAGTCATTGAAGTTCGGGTGTTCCCAAATTGGAATATCGGCGATTTGCTCGATTTCTGGCTCGGCAAACGGCATGCTCAGGACATTCAACAAGTCGCCACGACTTTCACTAAAACCCACCGTACCGATTAAAATCTGACGAATGGAATGAAGATCAGCTTCACTCAACGGGGTATAAGTCACTTCCCCTGTTTCCGGATTGATACTTGAGCGACTTTTTACCGCCACTGCGATGGTCTGCCGATTAACCACGCCCGACTGTTTACGCTCATGACTAATGGTAGTATCCAACTCATAGTTACGGGTCGCTTCTTTATGCACCGAACCTTGACCAAGCACCGAACCATCTTTCATCTGTGCTACATCTTGTGGGATTGAAGCATCTGCGGGCGGCTGGTTACTCAACGCACCTGGCACCCCGGCAATCACGCTGCCATTATTGTAATCTTCTAGTGTGTATTCACTGCGAGTCGCTGGTGTATTGGGGTCAAACACTTTACGGGTCTGCTCTACAGCGGTGAAATCCAGTTTAATATCCACTTGAGCGGTGTAATTGCCCAAGCCAAGGATCGGGATCAAGACGGAGTCGATTTTGCCACGCAGCGTCTCTTCTTGCTGCTGTTCTAACTCTTGCTCTTTACGGCGCGCCGCCGATACGGGATCTTGCGAACCTGAACTGAGCAAACGACCATGTTGATCGGTCACCGTAACACGGCTCGGTCTCATGCCTGGTACCGCACTCGCCACCATATCAACCACCGCATCCACTTCCTGCTGTTTGAGGTTGGTGCCAGTGCGCAAGGTGAGAAAAACTGAGGCTGACGCTTCTTGATTATGGCGTACAAACACACTCTGTTTTGGCAGGGCAAGTAATACGCGCGCTTTATTGATTTGACGCATCTCTTCAATGGCTTTAGCCAATTGCCGCTCACGGCTCAGTTTTAAACGCTCTTGCTCTAAGCGCTGCGAAACCCCAAAGCCCATATCCTGCATCAAGATTTCATCACCCGCTTGACGCTGTTGATTTAACCCAGCACGCAGCATCGCCAGCTTAAGGCTGTTGTAATCACTCGCTGGCACCGAAATGGTGTTGCCATCGAGTTTGTATTGTTGTTTCTGCTGGTCGAGATAATCAAGCACCGGGATCAGTTCTTCGGTCTCGTAAGCCCCCAGTGGGCGCATTTCTGGCTCACGCACCCAGAAGAACAGCATCACAATCAGCGCAACGCAGATCGAAATAGACAGCACCAATACCACTTGGCGCAATAAATCCAGATCGCCAACAGTAAAGTCCAGTTTGCTGCTTTTTTCGTTAAGGTCTGGATTTTGTGTATCGAGCGCAAGCTCTGAACTGGCCAATAAAGCTTGATCACCACTGGTGGTCAATGCGATATCGGTAGTTTGTTTATCATCGGCCACAGTCTGCTACCCAAATTATACTGGCATGTTCATCAGTTCTTTATACGCATCAACCAATTTGTTACGTACTTGAATGGTGGCTTCGAAAGCCACACTCGACTTGTTACGCGCGATCATCACATCAGAAAGTGAAATCCCTTCGTCACCACGATCAAAGCGCATCTGCAAATCGCTAGAGGTTTGCTGTAGGCCATTAACGTTGTTGATCGCGTTAGTCAGCATCGCGCCAAAGTCTGCGCCAATTTTCTGACCAGTTGCGCTGGGTTGAGTATTGGTCGCCTCAAACATCATCGCGCGCATTTCACTGTTTAATCCATCAAGTCTCATTGCTACCTCTGATGTCAATTGTTTGACTCAAAAATCGTATCGCTCACTCTCACCAGCAATTTATATGCCATGCCCTTAGCCTGGAATATCAATCCCAGCATCACGCATCTTCGCCAGTTTGTAGCGCAAAGTGCGTGGGCTAATGCCCAGCTTTTCCGCCATCTCCTTACGGCGCCCCTGACATTCGGCCAAGGTATCAAGGATAATGGCAAACTCTTGATCGCGCAGCTCACCGCCTAAACCGGCACTGGAAGTCAGCGAACCAGCAGCAGAGGTACTTGCCGTGGAAGGGCTTGCCGTGGCTAAAGAGCTTGGCTGATGGGTTTCCGAGGCCAAAGCTTGATCGCGCTGCGGCTCGGCTAGCAGTTTAATCTCAGGTGCTGGCATCGCTTCACCAGCGACCGCTTGTTGCAGACTGCTCGCATCATGCCAGTCCACCCCTTCGAGTAGAATGTGCTCACTACCAATGTGACCATTCTCACTTAAAATCAGTGCGCGCTGCACGACGTTATCCAGTTCACGAACATTACCTGGCCACGGGTAATTAAGGAGTTTATTCAGCGCCGCAGGAGCGATACTGGGCACGGGCAATCCTAACTTTTTACAGTGGCGTTCCACTAAATGGTTCGCCAGTGGTTCAATGTCACCCTTCCGTTGCTGCAAGGCCGGCCAAGTGATTGGAAACACATTAAGGCGATAGTATAAATCCTCTCGAAAACACTGTGCTTGCACATACTGTTTAAGGTCACGATTACTGGTGGCGAGAACGCGTACATCAAGCTTAATGCTTTTACGGCTGCCTAAGCGTTCCACTTCACGCTCTTGCAGTACGCGCAGTAGCTTGGCTTGTAGGTTCAAATCCATTTCACTGATCTCATCGAGCAAAATGGTTCCGCCTTGCGCCTGCTCAAACTTGCCTGGACAAGCTTGCACCGCACCGGTAAAAGCGCCTTTTTCATAGCCAAACAGCGTTGCTTCAAGCATATTTTCAGGAATGGCTGCGCAGTTGATCGCCACAAATGGTCCCTCTCTGCGCGGCGAAGCGTTGTGAATATAACGCGACATTACCTCTTTACCCGAACCACTCGGCCCTAAAATCATCACGTTCGCATCGGTTTTTGCCACTTTATCCGCTAATGCCAACAATTTTAGGCTTTGCGGATCAGCCACCACCGCATCACCATTATCATCGGATTTGACTGGCGCGTAGCGGCTGACCATATTAAGCAGCACTTCTGGGGCAAACGGTTTGGCCATGTAGTCAATCGCGCCATCTTTCATCGCTGCAACCGCATCTTGAATATTGGCGTAAGCGGTCATTAACAACACGGGTAAATTCGGCCAATGCTGTTTAATGCTACGTAATAGTGCCAGCCCGCCCATACCAGCCATTTGCACATCAGACACCACTATATCGACGCTGTTTGCTTTGAGTTTAAGCAGCGCCTCTTCTGCACAATCTGCTTCTAGCCACTCGTATCCGGCTAAAGCTAAGGTATCGATCAATGCTTCGCGTAGACCTTCATCATCTTCTACGATTAAGACTTTGCTTTGAGCCATCTTCACTCTCCAGTCACTGAATTTGAGCTATCCATTGGTTGACGCTCAAGAGGGATGCACATGGTAAAACACGCTCCTTCTCCCTCTTTAGAGATCAGTTCTAATCGCCCACCATGGGCACGGCATACCATTTGCACGACCGCTAAGCCAAGGCCTGTCCCTTGTGAGCGAGTGGTGAAAAAGGGTTCCATAATTTTGCGCTGTAATGCTTCAGGCACTCCTGGGCCATTATCTTGTACTGAAATCTTCAATTCGCCCTGCACTGGCCGAAAAAACACATCAATTTGTGCGTTTTTACCTGCCATTTGTAGCGCATTCAGCACTAAATTACTCAGTGCGGAGGCTAAAGCGTTGGCATTTCCAAGCAGGGTAATGTCTTCACCTTCCACTTCTTGACCATAATCGATGTGGCTATTTTTCAAGGCGCTTTCGATCATCGGCATAAATTCTGCAGCCAGATCACCAATCGAAAAAGGCGCAACCACTTTATTATCACCGCCTTTCGCAAACAGCAGCATATCATTCACTTGCTTTTCGAGATCGTGCAATCTATCGACCAGTTTACTTTGGAAACGCTCGCGAGTTGCAGGAGCAAGATTTGGCGCAGCAAGATTAGCTGCATACAACAAGGCACTCGACAATGGCGTGCGCACTTGATGAGCCAATGATGCGACCATATGTCCCAGTGAAGATAGGCGTTGTAAATCACTGATCCGCGACTGTAATAAGCGGGTTTCTGTGAGGTCAGTGATCAAAATAAGCTGGCCAGTCGCCGAGGCTGAAATCGCCAAGCGCACCTTGCGTCCATTACGTAACGAGATTTCATGGCCATCATCTTCGCGCGGCGCAAACGCAACTTGGATCACGCTGTACCATTTTTCGCCCACCAGTGAGATGTCCAGCAAACGCTGCGCTTCAGGGTTGGCCTCGCGCACGATACCTTGAGTATCAAGCAAAATCACCCCAGCAGGCATCACATCGAGCACTTGTTTATAGCGCTCAACTTGATCTTCCAGCGAGTCCAAATGGGAGTGCTGCTCTAGCATTGGGCTCATCATTCACTCTCCATCCTCTAAAGACAATAATGGCTTGACAAGCAAGAGCCACGCCAAGCCATTAAGCTTAATAATCAACATGTTAAAATTAAAAACAGATTAACAATATGCTTTTTAGCGCTGCATATTATATTTGCGCATTTTTTCCACCAAAGTCGTGCGACGCATCCCCAACAGATCGGCCGCTCTGGCGACGACGCCACCTTGCACTTCAAGCGCTTGGTTGATCAGGTTGACTTCTAGATCGGCAAGCAGCTCTTTAAGGTTAACCCCTTCCGGTGGTAGCGCTTGGGGCAGATCAAGCTCTGCCGTGAATTCGTATGCCGGATCAAAATTGAAATCTTCCGCAAACAGGTCACATAACGCATCGCGCTCTTGCTCTTCCACCGAACTAAAGCGGTTTGACTCAGGCTGAAATTGCGGAATATCACTGTAACGATATTTGGTCGGTAGATGGTTAACATCCACTAAACTGTTGGGATACAGGATCATCATTCGCTCAACTAGGTTGGCTAATTCACGCACATTACCCGGCCAATCGTGTTCCATCAGTGAATGAATCGCTCTTGGTGTAAAGCAGATCGGCTGTGCACCTTCCGCTTCCATACGCGCCATTAACTCTTGCAGCAGCAAGGGAATATCATCAATCCGATCGCGCAATGCCGGCATTTCAATTGGGAACACGTTGAGACGGTAGTAGAGATCTTCGCGAAATTTCTGATCTTCGATCATGGCTTCCAAATTGCGGTGAGTAGCGGCAATCACTCGCACATTAGCTTTAATCGTGCTATTACCACCGACACGTTCAAAGCAGCGCTCTTGCAACACGCGCAGCAACTTGACTTGCATGCTCATTGGCATATCGCCGATTTCATCCAAAAACAGCGTGCCACCTTCGGCCAGTTCAAAACGACCTTTGCGAGCGGTAATCGCCCCCGTAAAGGCGCCTTTCTCGTGACCAAATAGCTCACTTTCTAGCAAATCAGCAGGGATCGCTCCACAATTGATCGGCACAAAAGGACCATTACGGCGTCCTGAGTGATAATGAATATTACGCGCGACCACCTCTTTACCGGTGCCAGAGTCGCCCAAAATCATCACATTCGCTTCGGTGCTTGAAACTTGTTCAATCAGGTGACGAACATCTTGAATACCACTACTTTGGCCCACTAGGCTACGAAATAGTGTGTTGTTACGTGCGCAGGCCAAGACTTGCACACCTTTGCGCCCGAGAAATTCTTTACAGTGACGCAGCGCTTCACTTAACTGTGGGTAATTGAGCGGAAACTCTAATTCACCCACATAATGGGGAAATTCATCTAATGAATAAGGCTGTTTGTTGGCCAGCAGTAGTGGAATATGGTTGGCTTTACTCAAAGAGTGAATTAATGCTTCAGACAGCGTTTGTTCACGCAAAGAGCCTAAAATACATCCGGCCCACACAGTTGACCAATTGACTTGATCAATTTGCGTAGACTCAATGATCTCACACTGCTCTCCTACAAACTCTAAAATAACACTGAGGATTAGCCGGATCTTGGCATCGTCCTCAATTACAAGTAGTTTCGCTACACTCTGCATAGGTGAGATTATTTGCCTTTATGATAAAAAGTTGTGGTTACACTTTTTGTCATCATTTTCAGGTGATTGATTTTTGTTATAAATACTGAACAAACGATGAACAATTGGTGAACTTTAGCAACAAAAAAAGCCACTTGGCTAGTTAGTGGCTTCTATTCTATTTAAATCAGCAAATAAGGCAACCAAGCATTTGCTTGGTGTGATGTGTGTTAAAAGTTTCTGTAATAGAAATCAGATGCCCACATCGGCTGCCGTTAAATTATGAAATTCAGCTGGAATTTGATCCCACGCCGATTTTATTTCGCGGATAATCTCAATCACATCATCTAATAACTGTGGATCATTTTTATGATTGGCTTGAGTAATTTGGTTAACCATAAAGTCATACAGTTGATCGAGGTTTTTGGCAATATCCCCACCATCTTCCATCGACAAACAACTGCGCAAACTGATGATAATATCGAGCGCTTTACCTAAACGTTCACCTTTGACCGGAATGTTGCCTTGCTGCATGGCCGCTTTACCTTGGATCAGGCGCTCAATCGCTCCGGCCATCAACATCTGGACAATTTTATGCGGAGAGGCCGCACTGAGTTGGCTATCCACTGATACTTTTTTGTACGCCTGTAAAGAACCACGCATAGTCTTCCTCTTATAAAAACTTTTTGTATTGCTGAACCGATTTCTTGCCGCGCCGATAATGATACAGCACTTGGCCGATTGCCACCGTTTTTGACTGCATCCGTTCAACAAGTTGTTGGGTGTTATCAATCGCTTGACGCCACAAATCTGATTGCGCCCATTCAGGGTGCTCGGCTAAATCGCTTAACAAGCTGTGCAACAGTTGTTCTCTGTTATCGACCAGTAGCAAAATATCTTCAGCATCAATCTCATCTTCAGCCAGCAGAGTGGTAATTTGTTGATCAAGATCACTTAAACGTTGCAGTTGTGTTTGCATCTTAATCACTTCCTCGCGGGATCAGTACCTCGCGTTGCCATGGTTTAGCCACCTAATGCCCCCATCATGCCAGCCAACTGTGACTGCATTTTGCTGGTAGCATCTTGCATGGCGCTAAATTTGGCATGGGTGCGTTTCTCTAAGCTATCCATGTGGCGATCCAACGAGCGCTGGTTATCGCCTAATCGGTAAGTTTGTTCGGTCAAACTTCTTTCACGTGTGCGGATTGAGCCTGTAACGCCAGTCATGCTGGCAATCGCATCTTCAACGCGTTTGGCAAAGCCTTGATTGCCACCAAAAAAATCCCCCAGCGTGTTGAAGTTATTATTCAGTTGCCGATCCAGCATCGTATAGTTGATTTCTAGCCCACCTTGCCGAGTGGTGGTAATACCAAATTCAGTCAGCGATTTTAGGTGTTCAGGGGCCTGCTCAATGCTGGATGAGAATACGTTTTTTAAGCGCGAATCGGCGCTGCGCACAATACTATCTCCGGCCAATGGACCGGCTTGTCCCGTTTGTGGATCGACACCAGATAATGCTTTGCTGATTTGAAAAAACTGGTTATAGGCCGCGACAAACTGTTCAATATCGTTGCGTACCCGATCGCGATCGTATTCAATCCCAATCGCAGGCGGAGCTTGATTGGGATCGGTCTTACCTTTGAGGGTTAGGTTCACCCCTTCAATGGCATTTTCAATAATATTGTTATTGCTCGATAACGTCGCGATGCCATCGAGCACCACCATCGAGTCTTGTGCCGCTTGCACCTCAAGCATGCCACCATAGCCATCAAAGGCGGCTTGCGCGGCAACAAGTGCGGTTTGTGCTTGCTCAACTTGTTCAATATAGTCACGCTCTTGGGCACTCAGTTGACTGCGAGCTTGCGCTTTGGCCTCTTCTGGGCTCATTTTGCCACTGCTCAGTGCCGCTTCCATTTGCGCCTGTTGCTTGGCTAATTTTTGATCGAGTTTTTGCTGCGCCTCTTGCGGTGTCAGGTAAGAATCCAGCAAGGTTCCTGAAGCGGTATTACTCCAACCGGGTATATTGGCGGCTTTTTGTTGTCCACTCGCATCCAACTCCGCTTCGGGCTCCCAATAAGAGTCGAGCAAAGTTCCTGAAGCGGTTTCGCTCCAGCCCGGAATTCGCTCTTCTGGTCTAAGATATTTTTTTGCCTCACTGGCCGCACTCGCCACTGTTTTCAGTGCGCTATCAGTCAGTTCGGCCGGATTGGTCACATCGTTTGCGGCACTATTTTGGGCAGTTTGTGCCGCCGAGCGAATTTCTTGCGCCACTTCTTGATCCACTAAACGCGCCGCCGCGCCGATTTTTTCGGCCACTGTAGCTGCGATTTTTTGCTGTTCAGGAGTCAATGGTGTGATCAATTGCTGCGCTTGAGCTCGGGCCTGTTCAAGATCAAGCACCCGCTGTTCGAGCGATTTGTATTCGAGTTGTTTGAGTGGATTACCAAGTTCAGCTTCCGCTGACATCTGCACTCGGTGATCTTTACCGGAAAGGTGGGAGGCAACAATCAGCCGCGGCCCTTGCACATCATTAATGATGGAGGCTCGCACCCCTGGATTGGATTTTTCACCATTAATGCCACGCACAATATCCACCAATTTGGCATTGGCCGGCACATCAAAAGTAAAATTCCTGCGCCCCAATGAAAGATGCAGCTTGCCCGGACCAAACTTTGCGTCTTTGTCTAAGACTTCAGAAGCAATTTTATGGCTTTGAGCAAGCTGCAGCACATCGACGGAATAGTTTCCAGCAATCGCTTCCGTGGTGGCGGTCGCGGAGATGACTTTTTCATCACTGGTATCCACTTTGCGTGCCGCAAAAGCTTTCTCCTGACGAAATTGGGTCATCAGATTTTTCATCGTATCCAGCGACTCTCTGAGTCGACCATAGGCACTAATACTGGTATCAATGTTCGCCCGCTCATTATCAATGCGTTGCTGTTTAGGTACCCGCTCCGCATTCACAATTTTGCTGACGACACCATTGATGTCAAAGCCAGTATTCATCCCCATCGGGCCTAAACTCATTCAATCACCTCAAAACCGTGTTACACCTTCGCCATCAATAAGCCAGATCGATGATCTTGCTCACGGGCGAGGCGACGCAATACTTCCAACATCTCTTCTTCAGGGATTTGACGAATGATATCACCCGTCGAAGCTTCGTAGATGGTAACCACCTCGCGTCCGGACTCTTGATCCAATCTGAAAGACAGGCTTTTATTAATGGATTTCACAAAATCATTCATTTGATCCACTACTTTGGCAAGTTGCTCCTCATCGAGACGCTGGCGCTGCTTTGCTTGCTGCCTTGCTTCAACCGATGCTTGCTGTTTTGCCTTGACCTGCTCAGAAAAATGTTCAGATGGTTTATCTGTACGCGAAACCGAACGGTTATTCTCCCCTGAAAACGAAACACGAGTTGCATTATCGATTTCTGAAGCAATTTTAGTGCCACTTTGCAAAGCGTAAGGCTGAATGGTCGATGTGTAGGATGGTATTTCCATAGCACTCTCCTTTCTACCTTATCAGTCACGGTTCATCGCCCGTGACTGACTCGCTTGAGCCCTTTAACGGGTTTACCCAAGTAAACTTAGAGCAGCAGATGGCGACTGTTTAGCTTGTGCCAGCACTGACATACTGGCTTGTTGCAAGATTTGTGATTTGGTCATCGCCGTGGTTTCACGGGCATAATCGGTATCACGGATCCGGCTACGCGAGGCGTTAACATTCTCGTTAACGTTCTCTAAGTTGCTAATTGCATGACTAAAACGATTTTGGAATGCCCCTAATGAAGCACGTTGGCTATCCACCGCCTTCAACGCACCATCCAATACGGCTACCGCTTCTTGCGAACCAGCCACGGTGGAAACGTTGATCTTAGCCACTGTGACATCACGGCCAGCCGCAAAATCAATTTCTGCGCCAAGTCCGCCGCCAATCGTCACTTCACCCGCCACTTTTTGTGATGAAGCAAACAGCTGTAACTTACCACCTTCACCGACTGACGCTTTTACATCATCAGATTGGCCATTGATATAAGTTGCCAGCTCTTCTAAGTCATCACCTTGTTTGGCATTAATGGTCACCTCACGTGCTTCACCTTGCTTATCGGTGTAGCTCAAGGTTAAATCGGTTGCTGCATCAACTCGCCAATCGGCCGCTTTACCCTCTTGCGCCACATAGCTTTTGCCACCCATCGCTTCGGTATCTGAACGCATATTGCCCATGCTCAGCATCACCGCCTCACCGGAATCAGCACCGATTTGGAATGATTTGCTGCCAAATGAACCGTTCAGCAGTCGATTGCCACCGAACGAAGTGGTTTCAGCAATTCGATTTAATTCATCATTCAACGCCGACACCTCTTCCTGAATCGCGGTGCGTTCCGAAGAAGAGTTGGAACCATTGGATGATTGCAGCGCCAGATCGCGCATCCGTTGCAAGATATTGGTGGTTTCGTTCATCGCCCCTTCCGCAGTTTGGGCGATAGAAATACCATCGTTGGCGTTTTTCACCGCCATATCCAAGCCACGACTTTGCGATGTCAAACGGTTAGAAATTTGCAGGCCGGCAGCATCGTCGCGGGCACTGTTAATTTGGTAGCCAGACGACAAACGCTCCATTGATTTTTGCATACCATCAACCGCACCATTTAAATAGCGCTGCGCGGTCATCGCTGACACGTTGGTGTTCACATTAATTGCCATATTGATCTCCTTAGGCGAATAAGTTGGTAAACCTCGGTGTCTCTCACCTCACGTCGGTTTACCCCATTTCTCTCGTCTCTTGTAACGGCGAGAAATTCGTATCCTTTAGAAAAATCTTCGGCTTTTTTCAGAAAAAATAAAATAACCAGCTTTTTTGTGAAATCAGATCTGAGTTAATGAAATTTAATGCAAAAAAAATCCAGCCGCAGCTGGATTTTGTGATTTAGAGGGGGAATTAACCCAGCAGGCTCAGTGCCGCATTTGGTGCTTGTTTGGCCTGGGCCAAGATTGAGCTTGACGCTTGTGACAGAATTTGTGATTTGGTTAGCGCTGTGGTCTCTTTCGCAAAATCAGTGTCTTTGATACGGCTCTTCGATGCATTAACGTTTTCGTTAATGTTATCCAAGTTGCTGATCGCATGACTGAAACGGTTTTGGAATGCACCAAGCTCTGCACGGTGGCTATCAACATACTTCAGTGCCGAGTCAATAATTGCCACTGACTGTTGTGCACCACCAACGGTGGTCACATCAATGGTATCAACGGTTTCAGCAGTACCCGCTTGCATATTCAGCTCAGTAGCTAAACCACCAGAGAAAGCCACATCACCGCTCACTTTATTGTTGCCAGCAAAGATCTGCAATTGACCATTTTCGTTAACTGATGCTTTTACTAAGTCAGTTTGACCATTGATGTAAGTTGCCACTTCTTCAATGTCATCACCCTCTTTAGCATTGATGGTGATGGCTTGATCATTACCATCGACATCTTTTAGTGTGAAAGTGATATCGTTAGCACCCGCTTCAACTTTCCAATTTTTGTCTTTTTCTGCCGTTGCAACGTAGCCAGTACCACCCATTGAAGTATTATCGCTACGCATGTCTTTCAGGGTCAGCATCACAGCTTCGCCATTATCCGCACCAATTTGGAACGATTTGGTTGAGAAAGTACCATTAAGCAGTTTATTACCACCAAATGAGGTGGTTTCAGCGACACGATTCAGTTCATCGTTTAGTGCTGTGATCTCTTCTTGAATCGCCACACGCTCAGACTTTGAGTTTGAACCATTGGCTGATTGCAGTGACAAATCACGCATACGTTGCAGAATATTGGTGGTTTCATTCATCGCACCTTCTGCTGTTTGCGCAATGGAAATACCATCATTGGCGTTACGTACCGCCACATCTAGACCGCGACTTTGAACATTCAAACGGTTAGAGATTTGCAGACCAGCCGCATCATCTTTAGCACTGTTGATTTTAAAGCCTGAAGATAGACGCTCCATCGATGTTTGTTGTGCGCTCGTTGCACTGTTCAAATAACGTTGAGCGGTCATTGCTGAGACGTTGGTATTTACATTTACTGCCATGGTGATTTCTCCAATTGATTTTCCGATGGATCCGGTTTCCGACGTCTCGGAAAACCAAAGTAGTTCTCTTAAAGTTACCTTTTATAACGGCGTGATTTTTGAATCCTTTAGTAAAATTTTTCAATTTTTTTAGAAAAAAGTCTGTTTGGCGATAAGTCGCTCATCAAACACATAAAATGCACAAAAAACGCATTTTATGACTCAAGATTTTTATCCGGTGGACGAAGGGCTTGCTAACCGTAAATTACGCCACCGATCCCCAGCCTCTTAGCTAGAATGGATTTCATCACTTACCAATGAAGTTATCGGGCAAGGGCGCGGGTTCTTTAATAAAAAAAACCGAGCACAGGGCTCGGCTTTAACCAATTCGCTAAGCGATGTCGCCTAATTTACGACTGCTTTAAGGTCAGCGCTTGCAGCATAGCTGACGAGGGAGCAAACAAATACGCACCGGTCACGGCTTTGGTGAAACGCAGTAGTTGGTCGGTTTTGCCATCGGTAACACCATACATACTTTCCAGCATGGTGTGCAAATTATGCAACGTATGACAATAAGCCATAAACAGTAAGCCATGCTCACCACTGACGCTGCCATAAGGCAAACTGTGGCGAACAATTTTGAGCCCTTTGCCTTGCTGTTTAATATCGACACGGCCGACATGCGAAGCGGCAGGAACCTGCTCAAGCTCGACCGAATCGGCCTTAGTTCGACCAATCACTTTTTCCTGTGCCGCTAAGTTAAGTCGGTTCCACGCCGGCAAATTATGCACAAAACGTTGTACTAGCACATAACTGCCGCCAGCAAATTCTCCCTCAGCCACCAACGCAACTTGTGCACGTTGCTCGGCTTGTGGATTTTCGGTGCCATCGATAAAGCCCGTCATGTCTCGCGCATCTAAATAGCGAAAACCGTAGGTTTCATCAATGATTTCAATATGCTCAGCGATTTCGCTGATCCCTTTGCGTAGCGCGAAGAACAATAAATCGTGACGGGTTGAGTGGCAGTGGATCAGTACATCAACCTCGCTACTTGGCGCATGTATTTCGCCTGTGCCCAATTCAGGAAAAGTGATCAATTCTGGCGGTGGCGCGAGCTCAAAGTGCTGCCAGAACGATTGGCTAAACGCAATCGATATGGCCAATTCAGCGCCCGGTTGTTGCTGATTGATCTCGGCCACTAACTGTGGCAACGCCTGTAGCGCCGATAAAACCTGAGCAACATTTTGCCGAACTTTGATCAGGGTATACAACGCAAATGGGCCAGCTTCAGGCAAAATTGCGGTCTGTGACTTAAACATAATGAGTCCTTCTTTTTTTGGTATTGCGCAGTGTAATCCAATGTAACATCAAGGCGTTGACGGCGATCACACCTTATCCAATTTCGAAATGGCTAAGCTATCTGCGACCTGGCGGCTGCGTAGCAAATAGATGCCAAACCACAGTAGCAGCAATAAAGTCAGGGCATTAGCCCAATGGAAAGCGCCTTGCTGTAAATAAACCTGCCAAGCGGCTTGCACAAATTGGCCGACGACGACCAATAAAGTGATCAAGCGGCCTTGGGCGATGATTTGATTAATTCGTGGCCGCTGCACATGACGCAGGGTGATTAACCACATCAAACCCAACACCGGTGAGCTCATCGCCAGCCCGATGTACAACAATGCGTGGTCAGAATAAACCCGCTCTAGTAAGCGTGAACCATGCTCACGACTAACCCCGGCCATCACTAAGATAACCCAAGCTCGATTTAGCCACAGCCATCCTAACCATAACCACAATGGGGCTTTTAAAAAACCTTGACTATCATACTGTTCTATCGAATAACGCACAGTAATCTCTAGTGATTCAACACAAGTTTGCCACTCTAGCGCAATAGATTAAAATGACCACTGCTAATTGTGCTAACGCGTCATTTTTTACTGAGCTAGCACGTGCTAGTCTTAAGCCCATGCTTTTTAATTTGAGTTAATCATGAAAAACCACAGCCCGCTTCCCTCACCACAAACCCAACAAGAAGCGCTGAAAATCAGCAAAGCGACTCAGCGCCCGGGTCAAACCAAAGAGCAAACGAAGCTTATTGCGCAGGGGATCGAAAAAGGAATTGCACTGTATAAAAAGCAGCACAAAGAGAAGCAGCGCCAAGCCGATAAGGCGCGTAAAAAAGCACTGAATGCCAAAACCAGCCACATCAATACCACACAAACCTCATCCTTGATGAGCGAATTGCCTTTACCTCCTGCACAGAATCATTGGTTTAACAATGCGCGCTTAGCATGGACACTGCTCGCCTTCAGTTGGTTGATTTTTTTTGGCATTTCTATTTTGCAAGGAGTATTTCAATGATACGTGTTGTTATGCTGGGCGTGGCCAGCAGCCTACTGCTGGGATGCAGTTCACCGATGCATACACTGTCTGATGGCGCAGAGCAAATTCAGATCCGTACTGATGCGGGGTTTGATGCCAGTCAATGCCAATGGCTAGGCGATGCAACGGGTAGCGAGGGATTTTGGTTTAACGCTTGGATTTATCCCAATCATGTTCTGATCCAAGGGGCGGTCAATCAGTTGAAAAACCAAGCCCTTGCCCATGGTGGTGACACCATCACCATAGATTATTCCAATTATTTTCAAACCTCAGTCACCATGCTCGGTAGCCTCTACCGCTGCCAACCGATCGCTGGTGAGCTGTAGTCCGGTAAATTTAAGCCGCTTAATCAAGCGGCTTAAATTGGATTACTGATGCGCCACGGCCTCGCGGCGATCGATGGGCAAAAACAGAAAACAAGCCAACCATGCTGACTTAAGCACAAAATCCTAAACTAGTGGCAATCGCTTGCTTACGTTGAGTGACCCATTGACTATCAAAAGGGCCCCAGTCAGAAAGTTGATAATAGCCGTCGTTATGCCGACGACCATCTTGCACAAAGTTCAATTCAATCCCTATCCCAGGCATCGCTTTGATCACATCTTGAATAGTACGCCGCGGCCAACCGGTTTTTTCTATCAGTTTGGGGACGTTAGGGCGCTCAATACTTTCCACTAACAGCGCTAAATATAAGCGTCTTGCAAAGACAGGACTCAGTTCCATTGATACCTCCTAAAGTATGCTGTACTCATTATTTCCGTTTTAGCATGCCATGTGTTGCGTTTGATCAATAACTTGCCAATCGATTTGCTAAGCCCGTTATTTTTTCAAGCGTGAAATATTCCCCTCACACTTTTGTCTCTGTAGCCCCTTCCTGTTAGGATTGAATCAACAATAATCAAGGTGGCCAGCAAGCTAAGCTTGACTAAGCCAGCGATTCAGCACTTCAATCAGCACTCATCTAAGGATCAACATGACGACCACGCTGTATGGGATTACTAACTGTGACACGATAAAAAAAGCACGTAACTGGCTAGAACAACAAGGAATTGCCTACCAATTCCATGACTATCGTAAACAAGGGATTGACCGCCAGTTAGTCACTGAGTTTTGTCAGCGACTGGGCTGGCAGCAGGTGCTCAATAAACGCGGCACCACTTTTCGCCAACTCAGTGATGCACAAAAAGCCAGCTTAGATGCCGACAATGTCATCAACCTGTTAGTCGAGTTACCGGCGATGATCAAACGTCCGATTTTACACTATCAAGATCAATATCATCTTGGTTTTAGCGATGCGCAGTACCGCGCACTTTTTGGTTAATACAAGGAATTTCAAGGATGACCGATAGCCCTGTACTGGCTTTAGCCACAGACCTTATCAGCCGCCAATCCATCACCCCTGTCGATGCTGGATGCCAAGCCGTGATGATTGAGCGTTTAAGCGCGCTTGGATTTACGATTGAAAGCATGGTGTTTGCTGATACCACCAATTTTTGGGCACGCCGCGGGACACAAGCGCCATTATTTGTCTTCGCGGGGCATACCGATGTCGTACCAGCAGGTCCAATTGAACAGTGGCACACCCCACCTTTTGTGCCAACGGTGATCGATGGCATGTTGTATGGCCGTGGCGCAGCCGATATGAAAGGCTCACTGGCGTGTATGATTGTTGCGGTTGAACGCTTTATTGCGGAGCACCCCGATCACCAAGGCTCTATCGGCTTTTTGATCACCTCGGATGAGGAAGGCCCTTTCATCAACGGTACCGTGCGAGTAGTAGAAACGCTGCAGGCACGCAATGAATGGATTGATATGTGTATCGTCGGCGAGCCATCCAGTACCGAACAAGTCGGTGATGTGGTCAAAAATGGGCGCCGCGGCTCCATCACTGGCGATTTGAAAGTCAAAGGGACACAAGGCCATGTTGCTTATCCACATCTGGCCAATAACCCGATCCATCATGCGCTACCCGCACTGGCAGAATTGGCGGCTACCGAGTGGGATTCGGGAAATCGCTATTTTCCCCCGACCAGCTTTCAAATCCCCAATTTGCATGCAGGTACTGGGGCTTCCAATGTGATCCCGGGTGAATTTTCAGTGCAGTTTAACTTCCGATTCAGTACCGAGCTGACCGATCATGATATCCAACACCGTGTCCAGCACATTCTCGATCAGCATGGTTTGGATTACGATCTTAACTGGACGCTCAGTGGCCAACCTTTTCTCACTGAAACCGGCGAACTGCTGGCTGCAGTGGTGTCCGCCGTTGAACAGGTGAATCATCAAACGCCGGCTTTACTGACTACCGGGGGACCTCTGATGGACGCTTTATCGCCCAAATGGGCGCTCAAGTGGTCGAACTCGGTCCTGTCAATGCTACCATTCACAAAGTGAACGAATGTGTGCGAGTCGCCGATCTAGAAAAACTGACCGATATGTACCAAAAAATCTTAACCCTGCTTTTGGACTGACTATGACACCAGAGCAATTGACCGGACAAACCGATAGCCATTTAGTCTCGGTGATGATAGGACAAAAAGCCTTTCTTGTTCATTCACAAGTGAGCGCCGATTTGTTGGCGCTCAAGCAAGCGGCGGCGCAAGCTGGCTTTAATCTGTGTATCGCCAGTGGCTTTCGCTCATTTGAACAACAACTGTCGATTTGGGATCAAAAAATGACTGGTCAAAGACCGATCTTAGATCAACAAAGCCAGCCATTGAATGCGAGTGCGATCAGTGAAGCGGACAAAGTGCTCGCCATATTGCGCTGGTCAGCTCTACCGGGGGCTAGCCGTCACCATTGGGGTACCGACTTTGATGTGTATGACCAAGATGCCCTGCCGAGCAATACTCGTTTGTTACTTGAACCATGGGAATATTTAACTGGTCATCAAAGCCAATTTTGGCAATGGTTAACCAGCCACCTCAGCCAATTTGGCTTTTTCTTCCCCTACCAAGATGGGCAAGGTGTGGGTTTTGAGCCATGGCATATCAGCCATCACGCCACAGCTCAGCAATGCTTAAGCGAATTCAGTGAGCCATTATTGCAAGCCCAACTTACCAGCGCAGAGATTGAAGGTAAAACCACCATTCATGCCATGCTGCCAGAGATTTACCTGCGCTTTATCACTAATATTTGTGAGGTATAACATGGAGATACTGTTTAACCCTTGGGTAATTTCGCTGATTGTGATCGCGGTGATGATCGGCAATATTGCCGCGCTCAAATATACCGCCAATATGAAATGGGGGCAGATGGATAAGAAAAGCCAACTCGATCGCCTGAATGAGATCGATCAGCAGCGCTATCCGCCCGCCGCCGCAAAGCGCGCGGTTGATAGCGCTGCTAGCCACCCTGCTCAAACGGCGGATGCAAAGTCCAAGCAGGCCGACCAATCACCAAAGCCACAAGATAAATCATAAAACGCCATCACCTATACCCAAACAACTTGGAATTGCAGGTAAACGGCCGTGAATGAATCCCGATGAGCATAAGCAAACGATGTGATTGAGGTGAAGGAACGTAGCCAACACTGCAGCAGCTTCAAGTAGCAAGGGGATAACACCACAAAGGGATGCCAATGCATCCCTTAATATTATCGATCTGAATCTGGTGTCATCACATTAGGTAGGCTACTGATGATCGACCACCGCGGCCAGCACCGGCACCATATCTTTAAGTAGCGCTTCATTGACCGGTTTACCGCTCGCATCGGTCACGTTAATCGAAGTACGGTTACCTAAATCACCCACTAACAACGTATAAATGCCCGATTTGAGTTCCATCGGCGGTACACCAATTTGTTGCCAAAATGCGTCACCTGGAGGAGTATATTTAGCTTTAACAGTACCTTGTGACTGATTTCGCTCTTCAATGGTAAAGCCCATTTTAGGCAATAAATTCGGTAATCGTGGCCACAGTACATCATACGAAGTACGTGCGATAATCACCGGTAGACCACTGCGATCAGCTCCCATCGTGATAGGAATTTGTTTGACCAACTGTTGAGCTCGGCGCGCAGCTTCCGCTCGGACATCGGCATCATAGCGGGTGGTCACCAAATTGGTCATAAAGGCGTTGTAGCGCTCTTTATTGGTGGTAGTTACCGTTTGTTCCTGACCATTTTCACGCCAATCAATCAGCGAAATGTTAAAGCCATAACGGTTGTTCGCTTCTCGCATTGAGATTAAATAGCGGCTACCAATCGTCACATCTTCATCTTCAGCCACCCATTCAACCCAATCGGTTTCAAGCTGAGTCGGGGTTTGCTGACGCAACGGAATCTCGCGTTGTGCAATCATACCCAGTGCGGTATCCCACACTTTTTGCGCTTCCTCTTTACGCAGCATCCATAAGGTTACTTCGCCATTTTGACGCTCGGCTCGCGCACCGGGGATCAATTCTAATACCTGCTGAGGAGGACGAATATCCACCACATGGCCGACACCACCGTGGAATTCCCCTTCAGGAAGGTCATAATTGGGATAAAACTGTGGCGTGGCACCTTGCGGTAATACCCAAGGCTTCAATTGCGTGGTTTCGAGGTAGTCGAAATCGTTTTTGGCTTGGCGACGCTGGGTTGCGCTGTTGGAGCAGGCAGTTAATACCAAAACAGCCAGTGAACCAACAACTAGCTGGTGAGAAAACTTCATTGAAACTCCTAAAAATGACCGGGGTAATCACTCCCCCGGCATAGTAATCGATAGCATTTTAATAAAGACAGGCTTCAGACAGTGCTTGGGCAATGATTGGGCGAGCAGGTTCAGACAATTCGGTCAAAGGAAGACGCAGATCACCATTTGCAATCAATCCCATCTTATGCGCGGCCCATTTCACAGGGATCGGGCTCGATTCGATAAACAAATTTTTATGCAGCGTCATCAAACGTTGGTTGATGACTTCCGCTTCAGCAAACTTTCCAGCCAAAGCCAAATGCAGCATATTGGCCATATCGGCGGCCGCGATATTATTGGTCACCGAAATGACACCTTGGCCACCCAATTTGACAAACTCAAGACCCGTCGCATCATCACCACTGAGCAACACAAAGCCCTCTTTGCACATGGCACGATGTTTCGCTACTCGAGTCAAATCACCGGTGGCATCTTTCAGTGCCACTATATTTTTGATTTCAGATAAACGAGCCACGGTTTCAGGCTGCATGTCAACAGCAGTACGTCCGGGCACATTGTACAAAATTACAGGAATATCCGTTTCTTGGGCAATCGCGTTATAGTGCAAAAATAAACCTTGCTGAGTCGGCTTATTGTAATAGGGCGTGACACTCAAATAACCGGCGATCCCCGTATTATTCAGCAAGCGGCTGAAGGTCACCGCTTCATGCGTCGCGTTAGCACCTGTGCCAGCAATGATAGGCAGACGACCTTCAGCAAACTCGACCGTTTTTGCTACCACCTTGACGTGCTCTTCAACGGTCAACGTGGCCGATTCACCCGTGGTGCCAACAGAAACAATTGCATCAGTTCCTGCCGCAACATGAAAATCAACCAGTTTTTTCAGGCTGAGATAATCAACCTCACCGCCCGGAGTGAATGGCGTTATTAACGCAACGATACTTCCTGAAAACATGTCTATCTCCCTAATCTTATCCTCTCTGCATGGTAATGCATGGGGCTAAAAAAATACAAGCGGAGAAATGGGCTTAAATCATCATGTCGATCAATATTGCTAAGATGCCCCCAATAAAGCCACGCTATGACAGTGATGGCCTGTTTGGTGGCCCGTTTATCTGAGCCGCCAAGTGCGATAATTTCTCGCTTAAGCACGCAGAAAAACCGATTGGATCACGCTTTTTCTCTGGTTTAACTGTGTTAACATGCCGAGAAAATCATCTCAACAGTGACAATATGACTCAGCATCTTGTGATCACCGCTGTCGGCACCGACCGCCCCGGTATTTGTAATGAAGTGGTTCGGCTGGTTACCCAAGCCGGTTGTAATATCATCGACAGTCGTATCGCTCTATTTGGTAAAGAATTTACCCTATTGATGTTAATCTCTGGAGCGCCAAGCACGATTACGCGAGTCGAAACCACACTGCCGGTGCTTGGTCAGCAACACGATTTGATCACAATGACCAAACGCACTTCTCCGCATGATCAGCAAAATCATGCTTATACTGTGGAAGTGTATGTGGAATCGGATGACCGGTTGGGCCTCACGGAGCAATTCACGCAATTTTTTGCCCAGCGCCAAATTGGTATGGCATCGCTCAGCGCGCAAACCATCAACAAAACCAAGCTGGGTAGACAGCAAGATCAGTTCCATATCGCGCTCAGCGCTCGCGTCGACTCAGGCTGCAATCTGATGCAACTGCAAGAAGAATTTGCGGACCTGTGCCGCAAACTCAACGTGCAAGGCTCGCTCAACTTTATAAAAAACAGTCAGTAATCAAAGGAATAACTATGAATATGCTCACGATTGGTACCCCAGCTCCGATGTTTTGTTTACCCGATCAACATGGTCAACCCGTCTCATTGACTGATTTTGCCGGAAAAAAAGTGTTGCTGTATTTTTACCCAAGAGCGATGACACCTGGCTGTACCGTACAAGCCCAAGGCTTACGTGATATTCAAGCCGAACTACAAGCTCATCACGTGGTGGTACTCGGTATCAGTATCGACCCGGTACCACGGCTGGCAAAATTTATCGAACGCGATCAACTCAACTTCACACTCTTATCTGATCAAGATCATCACGTGGCTGAGCAGTTTGGCGTGTGGGGTGAGAAAAAATTCATGGGCAAATTATTTGATGGATTACATCGCGTCAGTTTTTTGATCGACCAGCAAGGCCTGATTGAACAAGTGTTTGATAAATTCAAAACCACCAATCACCATCAAGTGGTACTCGATTATCTCAATCAAGCCTAATCTTCAGTGCCTGATTCACTTAGCACAGCTTGGATATATTTAAGGCCAGTCAATGACTGGCCTTATACTATGCAAAATACACCGTTGTGGTCGAAACTAGACAATAAACTTATTCAGTAAACGGTCTTGCTCACGCACATTTTCGGTCTGAACTTCCATCGCAATACTTGAAGCCGCCGCCGCATCCGCAACTTTGGTCGATAAATCTTTAATTTTCACAGTATTACTATCGATCTCTTCCGCTACCAGACTTTGCTCTTCTGCCGCCGAGGCGATTTGCATATTCATATCGCTGATACGCTGAATCGCACTACGAATATTTTGCAATGACTGGTTAGCATGTTGCGCTTTCTGCACTGCATCATCAGCAGTGTATTTACTTTCATTCATCGCCACGGAAACGGCATTGGCACCTGATTGTAACTGCTCAATCATATGTCGAATTTCAGTGGTCGATTGCTGGGTACGCTGCGCCAGGGTACGAACTTCATCGGCCACCACCGCAAAACCACGCCCAGACTCTCCGGCACGCGCCGCTTCAATTGCCGCATTGAGCGCCAATAAGTTAGTTTGATCGGCGATATCGTTAATCACTTTTAAAATGGTTTCGATATTGCTCGTCGCGACTTCCAGCCCTTTAACTTCTTCCACGGCTTGTTCAATCCGTGCGGACAAGGTATCAATTGAACGAGTAGTCTCGCCTACCACTTGACTGCCCTCTAGCGAAGCTTGATCTGCTTCATTAGCCGCAGTGGCAGCACCTTGTGCATTATTGGCCACTTCAGTAGCAGTCACCACCATCTCATGCATGGCAGTGGCTAACTGCTCTAATTCTTGCAACTGTTGAGTTACCGCATGGGCCGACTCCTGAGCACCCGCCACGGTTTGTTCGGTACCGTGCATAATTTCAACCCCAAGCGCTTTGAGTTGCTGAATCTGCCCCTGCAAGTTTTCGGTAAAGGTATTGAAACCACTGGCCAGTTGAGCAAACTCTTGATCGGTATCGGTATCTAGACGATGGGTTAAATCAGCGTGACCAGAGGCCACATCCTGAATAGCGGTGTTTAACACACCAAGCGGCTTCATCAAGATTTTGATCAACATTCCAAGCCCCAACACACTCAATAGCACACCAATTACCGTGTAAATGATCGAGCTATTACGCAGTTCAGTTAGTGCAGAAAACGCTATCGATTCATCAATTACGGCACCGATATACCAGTTCTCTTCCGGCACCAGTGTAAAACTCACTAGGTATGTTTTGCCATCATGCTTGATCGTCTGAGTGCCTGCTTGAATTTTAACGCCAGGTAGATAACGATTGAGCGACTGACCATTAAAATCGGCTTGTGGGTGAGCAATGGTGGTACCATTTGGGGTAACAATAAACAGATAGCCCGCATCAAACAGATTCACCGAATTGACTAAATTCGCCAGCTCAGTTAATTCCACATCAAAGAAGATCGCCCCTTTGAACTGGCGTTGATCAAACAATGGCGCCCCGATTGAGATAATGGTTTGTCGCGTTGTGGCATCCACGTACGGCTCGGTCACCACCAGTTTGCGCTGCTGCTTGGCATCGATATACCATGGCCGCGTGCGTGGCTCATAATCCGTTTCCACTTCCCACGCATCATCATTTTCAACTATCGCCCCATCGTTGTCATACCCCACTCCAACAGTAATATAGCTCTGTTTAAGTTTTGGGGTCTCTAACACTTGACGCACATATTCACGGTTATCCACATCGAGAGCGACCACTTCGCTGGTGGTCTGTGCTAAGGTTTTTTTGCTGTTCATATCGGCTTCAATGGTGTTTTTCACGCCATTCACCAGCTCGATTAAACTGGTGTTAACGAAAGACTCCACCTGACTGCGCACTGTAATCTGTTGTTGAAAAGAGAGCAAAGAGAGCACAATCAACAACAACAACGAGGACGCTGCAACAATTTTATAGCTAAATTTCATACCAACTCCGTATGTAGCGAACCTAGGTAACAACAAAAAATAAAACGTATATGCTATATCGTCACTTACCAGTATAACTTTAACTTTTTCTTGCCACTAGCTGCGATCACATCGGATGCAAAAAGCCTCACATAAGTGAGGCTTAACAACGCATAATTTGGCTTTAGTGCTTCCGTTACGAGTTAAGTTCGTGATCATCATCAACACTGGGTAACGCTTTCCATACCGCTTTGACCAGAGTGGCTAATGGAATAGCAAAAAACACCCCCCAAAAGCCCCATAATCCACCAAACACTAACACCGCCACAATAATTGCTACTGGGTGCAGATTAACGGCTTCGGAAAAGAGCACTGGTACTAATACGTTGCCATCCAACACTTGGATGATGCTGTAAGCAATCAGCAGAGTATAAAAAGGTGGCGTCAGTCCCCATTGAAACAAAGCCACAATCGCCACCGGTACCGTTACCGCCGCCGCACCGATATAAGGAATTAATACCGAAAGTCCAACCGCGACCGCCAGCAGCACGGCGTAGCGTAAATCTAATATCGCGAAAGTGATATAACTGACCGTACCGACGATCACGATTTCCAGCACCTTACCGCGAATATAGTTAGAGATTTGTTGGTTCATCTCCTCCCATACTTTGGTCGCCAGCTTGCGATTACGCGGCAAAATACCGCTCGCCATATGCAACATTTGTTGTTTATCTTTGAGCAAGAAAAACACCAGTAAAGGCACCAAAATCAAATAAACTGCTAGCGTAGCTAAACTGATCAACGAGGCCAGTGAGCCTTTCAACACACTCTCACCCATGCCGAGCACTTTATTTTTCGCATTACTGATCACCGGCTCAATAATTTCCAAATGAGCCAATTCAGGAAAGCGTTCGGGTAAACTGGTGATGAACTGCTGAGTACCGTTGTACATATTCGGTACATCATTAATTAAGTTGCCGACCTGCTTCCAAATCGTCGGTGCTAAACCAAACAGCGCCAGAATCATCAAGCCAGTAAACACGGTGATCACCAAAATCACCGCCAGCGTGCGCGGAATACGTAAGCGATGCAGTTGATGGACCGGCCACTCCAACAAATAAGCCAGCACAATCGCCACCAACAAAGGGGCAATCAAATGTCCGAAAAAATAGATGGTAATAAAGCCAAACAGCAAAATCGCAACTAAACTGGCCGCGTGTGGATCAGAGAAACGTCGTTTATACCAACGACTGATCATTTCAAACATTCGAGCAACTCTCCTGGCTAACCATCAGCGAATCATACTCGCGATGTGGGGTACGCTGGCAGTGAACAGGCAACTGAGCCATATATTGTTCAATATCGTGTAATGAGGCGGGATCGGCAATCAAAATAGTTAATGATTGATTGGGCAAGAGTGCCGCGGTGGCTCGCTTGGCTAGCAACAAAGCTATCGGGCAACGTTGCTGACGCAAATCGACAAGAATCGGTTCCATTCTGGCGCTTAATCCTTAATATAGGTGACACATTGTATCGGCTTTCGTTCAGGGTTACATCTATTGCCGTTGATAGCTAACAGATTTTAACAGGAAATTCACGGCACTAGCGCCGGATCTCGCAACCAATTGGCATCCATTATGTCTTACTGGCAAATACATTCGGAGTATGCACCGCTATCATGAAATTGTTCCCGACCCGCACCCTATTATGCTTGTGCATTGCCGCTCATTCATGCTTTACCTTGGCTCAAACAGAAAGCATCGAATTGCCGGATATCGGCACTGTCGCCGGAGCAACCTTAACCATAGATCAAGAGCTGATTTATGGTGATGCCTATATGCGCATGCTGCGTAATAGCCAGCCGGTGATTAATGATCCGGTACTTAATCAATACATCGATAATTTAGGCCACCGTTTGGTCGCCAATGCCAATGATGTGAAAACGCCATTTACATTTTTTATGATCCGCGATCGCAATATCAACGCCTTTGCCTTCTTTGGCGGATATGTCGCGCTGCATTCAGGGCTGTTTTTACATGCCCAGAGTGAAAGTGAACTCGCCTCGGTAATGGCGCACGAAATCGCTCACGTAACACAACGTCATTTGGCGCGCAGTATGGAAGAACAAGCACGCCGCTCTCCCGCAACCATTGCCGCACTGGCAGGCTCGTTACTATTAGCGATTGCCGCCCCAGAAGTTGGCATTGCCGCCATCAATGCCACCATGGCCGGCAGCATTCAAGGCCAGATTAACTACACGCGCAATAATGAAAAAGAAGCGGATCGATTTGGTATTGCGACCCTAGCCAAAGCGGGATTCGATGCTAATGCAATGCCGCAATTCTTTGGCCGTCTCGCCGATGAATACCGTTATGCCAGTAAACCACCGCCAATGCTGCTCACTCACCCACTACCCGAAGATCGCATCACCGATAGTCGGGAACGTGCACGGCAATATCCACCACTTCGTTGGACTCCGGATCTCGACTATCAGTTAGCGCGTGCGCGGATCATCGCCCGTTATGCCGGAATTGATGCCGATGCCGCTTTAGATTGGTTTGCTCGTAATGAGAAAAAAATCAACCCAAACCTGCAGCCAGCCATTCAATATGGTAAGGCTTTAGTGTATCTCGATTTAAAACAATTCGATCAAGCGGAGCCGCTGCTTAGCCAATTGGTCAGCCAGCAGCCTGACAACCCTTTTTACCTCGATGCGATCAGCGATTTGTATCTTGATACTCAACAAGCGGCCAAAGCGCAAAGTCGATTAGAAACTGCGCTCAAACAAACACCCAACAACCCAGTTTTGACCATAAACTATGCCAATGTACTGCTCAAACAGGATAAGTTTGCCGATGCCATTCGCATCTTGCAGCGCTATAGTCACGACCACCCCAATGATCTTAATGGATGGCAACTCCTGTCAGAGGCCAATAACCGCTTAGGCAATAGTGCGGAAGAGCTTGCCGCACGCGCCGAAATCATGGCACTGCAAGCCAACTGGAACAAAGCCATTCAGTTTTACACTCAGGCCAGTCAACTGGTTGAACTCGGCAGCTTAGCTCAAGCCCGTTATGATGCACGAATAGATCAGTTGATGGTGCAGCGTGAACGCTTTTTATCACTCCAATAATAAAATCCGTTAAGGAGAAAGAATGTCAGTCGTGATTTACCACAATCCGAAATGCTCGAAAAGTCGCGAAACTTTAGCGCTATTAACTCAGCAAGGGATCGCCCCACAAGTGATTGACTATTTACAGCAGGCGCCTTCAATACCAGAACTCAAGCAACTCTACCAGCAGCTAGGCTTGAGTGAAGTCCGTGGCATGATGCGCTGCAAAGACGATTTGTATCACGAGCTCCAGTTAGGTGATCACCAACTAAGTGATGACGCACTGTTTACCGCATTGGCGCAGCACCCAAAACTCCTCGAACGGCCAATTGTGGTATGTCGTGGTCAGGCACGTCTTGGTCGTCCACCCGAGCAAGTGCTGGAAATTCTGTAAATACTCAGCAATAAGCAACGTGGGCGGGCTCCATTTAAAAACGCAAAAAACGCCCCTTTTGACCAACGATGATCTTTTTACCTATGGGCAACCCAAAACGCGGCGCTTAGCCATCGTCATCCGCCAAAATGAGATCAAATTAGCACATAAAAATAGCGCCTTAATTGGGCGCTATTTTATCCATCACATATCGCTAAATGACTTAGCCTTGCCAAGTAAAATACAGCGTCACCGCTTGAGATGATGGCAGCTCAGGCTGCACGGGCAGCGAATCTGCTTGATTGCTCGGCGCCTCGACAGCAATCTCACCAGCGCTATACTCAGCGGGTGATGGAGAGGAGAAATCGGCAGCTGATGTATCGAGCAATACCGCTTGCCCCATTCTGAGCACTTCATTGCTGAACTCTTGTGCACTGGTCAGCAAATGCACTTTAAACGTCACTTGAGCGCCCTGAATATTCAAAATCTCTAATGACGCGACCGAACTTAACCGCTTAAGTTTATTCTCGACCGTAAAGAAATCCGCCCCACTATTGAGCGGGCTAAACTGCGCAAGCACAAACTGAGAAGATTCACTGCTCACTACGACAGCACTTTTACGCGCGTAGTAATCACTGATTTGATCAATCATATCACTGGCAGCTTGCGCGCCGGATGTTTGACCAGTCAAAGGGGCGGTCGGTTGCTGCAGCATCGAACTGGCTGATTGATCAAACAAACTCCAACGTAAATCCGCACCTTGGGCACGTATGACCAATACTGCATCGGTTGGATAGCGCTGACTGGCGACACTGATTGGATTGACAAAACCGCCCCACAAATCCGCCACTTGTACCCCGGTCACATCATCAAAATCACCGACCGGAACGGTCAAAGGTAAGCCACGCGCCCGCGCGCGTGCTTTGATCTGGTTTAGCCATTGAGTATCAGAGTGCTCCCAAGCAATCGTGCGATCATAGTTTGCCTCTTCAACCAGCCAAACTAACAAGTTACTGCGATTTTCGGGCCAAAAAGGCAACTGCGCTTGGGTGAGCAAGGCACGAATATGTGGTGCACTGAATTGTAACCGCATCACAGGCTGTGAGCCCTGCTGCAGAGTGCTGAACTGGGTAATGTACTGATTGCTTTGGCGCAGTGCTTTTTGTACCGCCTCATTGGTCAGAGCCGCTTGACTACCGGTCGCACGTACAATCACCTCTTGCATGGCACGGACACGTGCGGCAGCATCAGCATCGCTTTGTTGCAGATCCAGCACTACTTCGGTTTGATACAAGTTGACTTGAGTGAGTGCGAGGGCGGGAAAGGTCAGCAATCCCAGCATCAACACAACTAAATAGCGCATACTATACCTACATTCTGTTTACTGAATGACGATGATAAGCAACTATCCCTCGTTCAGCAAGGCAGACAGACTAGCGTTCCGTATTTGAATTGGTGCGACGCGATCTAGGTCATTATCCAATAGCAACCAATAATTCTGGCATTTTTTGATCTCACTGCCTCGCAATCGATTGCAGAAATGGTAAACTCTCGCGAATTTTTATTTGCATCAGGGAAAATACGATGAAAAATGCCATCCAAGGCGCGCAAATGCTGTTTGTTGCATTTGGAGCGTTGGTTCTGGTTCCATTGCTGACGGGATTAGATCCCAATGTCGCACTATTCGGTGCCGGTTTCGGAACACTGCTTTTTCAATTCATTACCCGCCGCTCAGTTCCTATCTTCCTCGCCTCCTCATTTGCTTTTATTGCCCCAATCATGTTCGGTATCCAAACTTGGGGGATCCCAGCAACCATGGGTGGCTTGATGGCAGCTGGTGCGGTGTATATCTTCCTCGGTTGTGTCATCAAATTACGTGGCGTTGCCATCATCCATAAACTGCTACCACCAGTGGTGGTTGGCCCTGTCATAATGGTGATTGGTTTAGGGCTGGCGCCGGCAGCGGTCAATATGGCGCTTGGTAAAACGGGAGATGGCGCTCTGCAACTCATCGACCCACAAGCAGCATTGTGGATCTCGTGTCTCTCGCTGCTAGTCACGGTTGTCTTTAGCGTGTTCGCCAAGGGCTTTTTCAAGCTGGTGCCAATCTTGGCTGGCATTATTAGCGGCTATGCGTTGTCACTGGTGATGGGCGTGGTTGATTTTACAGCGGTCGAACAAGCGGCTTGGCTGGCGTTGCCAAACTTTACCTTTCCTGAATTTAACATCAACGCCATTCTATTTATGATCCCAGTCGCGATTGCTCCTGCGGTTGAGCATGTGGGCGATATGTTGGCCATTTCTAACGTGACCAACAAAGATTATCTAAAAAAACCAGGCTTACACCGCACAATTGCTGGTGATGGAGTAGCGACCATGGCCGCGACTATGCTTGGCGCGCCACCAAACACCACCTACAGTGAAGTGACCGGTGCCGTTATGCTAACCCGCGCATTTAATCCGGCGATCATGACTTGGGCAGCCATCACCGCTATTATCCTCGCTCTGGTGGGTAAACTCGGCGCATTACTGCAAACCATTCCAGTGCCGGTGATGGGCGGTATTATGATCTTGCTGTTTGGTTCGATTGCCACGGTAGGTTTGAATACGCTGATCAAAAATCAGGTAGATCTGCACAAATCACGCAATTTAGTGATTGTCGCGGTAACCTTAGTGTTTGGTATCGGCGGCATGGCATTTGGTGTCAGTGATTTCAGCCTACAAGGGGTGAGCTTGTGCGGCATCGTTGCAATTGCGCTCAACCTCATTCTGCCAAAAGACTTAGGTGAAAACCACGTCGTGGACAATGCGCAAATGGAACAACAAGCGCGAGATTAATCTCCCAACGACATTATAATCTCGCAGCATCATTCATCTCGCGATAGTAAAGCAACGGCCTTGATCAAGGCCGTTTTTATTTAGCACGGCTAAATATCCGCTTGGCACAATTCGGCAAACTGACCGCGCGTTAAACGTGCCAAATCTTGGGGAGATAACTCAATTTCTAAGCCGCGTTTACCGGCACTGACACAAATGGTCGCTTGGCATGCTGCGCTCTGGTGAATAAACGTTGGCAATAATTTTTTTTGACCAAGTGGGCTGATCCCACCCACCACATAACCAGTGGTTTTCTCTGCAATATCCGGCTTGGCCATCTCTGCTTTTTTGGCGTGTGCCGCTTTGGCGGCTAATTTTAAATTCAGTTTTAAATCAACCGGAATGATCGCCACCGCGAGATTTTTCTCTTCACCATTAAGGCAAAACAGTAAGGTTTTAAACACTTGTTTAGGATCTTGACCAAGCGCCTGCGCGGCCTCTAAGCCATAACTGGTGTGGTTCGGATCATGTTGGTATTGATGAATGGTATGAGAGATTTTATTTTTCTTGGCAAGATTAATCGCAGGCGTCATAAATCGCGTATCCTCATTGACTCACCCTACTGGTTGGGCAGATAAAGCTCGCTTCCATATTGAAATGGAAAACAAAAAAGCGGTGTTTTACACCGCCTGTCACTAAACGCAATTCAACCCATACAGTCAAATCTTATTAACGATAAACAATTTCACCGGCTGGAGCGAAACGTTTGATGTCAATCGGACTCTGGGCTTCAAGGAAATCTTTCAAGACTTCCGCATCGACAAATCCAGTATTCACATACCCGGGATGATCGGAAATTTTTGGATAACCATCACCGCCTGCCGCATTAAAACTGGGTAGCGTGAAACGATAAGTCTGATCCAACTGCAGCGGTTTACCCGCGATTTGCACATCAGTGACTTTACCGTTGGCCACTGTCAGCGCAATTCCAGCAAACTGAGCATAGGCTCCCGAATCAACCGGCTTAGTCGCCACCACGTTCAGATAATCCAGCACTTCCTGACCATTCATATCCACGTAGCTCACGATGTTGCCAAACGGCTGCACTTTCAACACATCTTTATAAGTGATATCACCAGCGGGGATCGAATCACGCACACCACCCGAGTTCATAATGCCAAAATCCGCTTTGGCACGCTGCATATGGGCAAGTGCAATCATCCGCCCTAAATTAGTTTGCTGAAAGCGCACAACATGTCGATCACCCTCCAACTTACCATTGCTATCGGCAATTTTTACCCCCAGTTGCTGTTGGCCTTTTTCCTGATAAGGGCGCAGAAATTCCAATAGCTCCACATCTTGCTGAATTTCCGTAGTGGCAAATACGTGCTGTGTTTGACCATTAACATCAACTTTATTTTTTAAGTTCACAGGGATCAGATCATAGCTGACCATATTCAGCTCACCATTACGGAACTCATAATCGGCACGGCCCACGAATTTGCCCCATTCGTAAGCTTGTACGATGTAAGTGCCATTTTGGAAATCCGGCTTACATTGATCGCCCGGTTTAAAGTTCTTGGTGATCAGATTCGGCCCTTCCATACACACCGGTTCTTGTGAGTGACCACCAACAATCATATCGAGCTCACCTGCAGGCAGATAACGTGCTAAAGCCACATCACCCGGCGCATTCACTCCATGCTCACCATTTTGGTAGTGCCCCATGTGGGTAACCGCAATGATCAGATCCGGCTTCTCTTTTTTCTTCAGCTCAGCGATCACTTGCTTGGCTTCTGGTTTGGGATCGCGAAAATCGATACCTGTGATAAATTCAGGGTTGCCAATTTTTGCCGTATCTTCCGTGGTCAGCCCGATAACAGCAATCTTGATCCCTTGCTTATCAAAGATATGGTACGGTTCAAATAGGCGCTTGCCGGTGGCTTGGTCATAAATATTGGCTGACAGCATCGGGAAATTGGCCCACTGTTGCTGCTTAAACAGCACTTCGAGTGGGTTATCAAACTCATGATTCCCAAGCGCCATTGCATCGTAACCAATTTTACTCATGCCTTTAAAATCGGGCTCGGCATCTTGCAGATCAGACTCTGGTACGCCAGTGTTGATGTCGCCCCCCGAGAGCAGCAACACACTACCACCCTGCGCTTCAATCTCCGCTCTTAGCTGATCAATCAGTGTTTTGCGAGCGGCCATGCCATATTCACCATATTGATTCTGCCAAAAACGGCCATGATGATCGTTGGTGTGTAAAATGGTCAATCGGTAAGTTTGGTCGGCTTGCCACTGATGTGTTGGCTGAGTGACACACCCGGCCAAAGAAGCGGCGATCGCGACACCGAGTAAAGATTTTAGAATAGGCTTTAATTGCATTGTCATACCTTTGATCGGAAAAAACCACGGCTAAAAAGTGCAGATGAGCAATCGTATCGCCGCGAGCTAACATCCTACACGCGGCGGATCACACGATTAAAACTCGCTTGAGTCTAAAATAACATAAGTAATGCGACAGCTTAATTGCATATTTATGTCGCTCAGATCACTTAAAACCACCAATAGCGGCCTGCAATCGGCTCAGACTACCATCGGACAAAACACGATCGACGAACACCACAATGAAAAAGGCCACCTGTCGGTGGGCTTAAATCGATGCTAGAGCGAAAAATCTCCGCTTAGCGGATATCGATGTTCGCGAAGCTTTTGATCAGATCATCCAGCGCCTTCATTTGCGCTAAGAACGGTTCAAGTTTATCCAGTGGCAGCGCTGATGGACCATCACATCTCGCTTGGTCTGGGTTCGGATGCGCTTCAATAAACAGACCAGCAATGCCCGTTGCTAAACCCGCTTTGGCGAGTTCAACAGTTTGCTGACGACGACCACCGGATGCCGCTCCTGAAGGATCACGCATTTGCAGTGAGTGAGTGACATCGAAAATAATCGGGCTTCCGTTAGATGCTTGTTTCATCACGCCAAACCCAAGCATATCCACGACTAAATTATCATAACCATGGCAAGAACCACGTTCACACAAAATCACCTTGTCATTGCCACATTCGGCAAACTTCTCAACGATGTTGCCGACTTGACCTGGGCTCATAAATTGTGGTTTTTTAACATTGATCACAGCACCGGTTTTAGCCATTGCTTCCACCAGATCGGTCTGACGCGCCAGAAATGCCGGCAATTGGATCACATCCACCACTTCGGAAACGGGTTGAGCTTGCTCTGCGGTATGCACATCGGTAATGATTTTCACCCCAAAAGTTTGCTTCAACTCTTGGAAAATTTTCATGCCTTGCTCAAGACCCGGACCACGATATGAGTGCACTGAACTGCGGTTGGCTTTATCAAATGAGGCTTTGAACACGTAAGGAATGCCCAGTTTTTCAGTCACTTTCACGTAGTATTCACAAATTTGCATCGCCAAATCACGCGATTCCAACACGTTCATGCCCGCAAATAGGGTAAATGGCAGATTATTCGCTACCGGAATATCACCGACATGGACAATTTTGTGTTCCATCTTAATCTCTCTTATTAGGTTAATGCAGCGTCACTGGTCTGCCGTGACTGAGCAAATTGACTTGTTTTTTTAACAGTTCACTCGCCGGATCGTGCGGGCAATGTTCAATAAAATATTGGTAATCCGCCATCGCAATTTGGTGACAAGCTAACTGTTGATAGATAAAACCACGATCACGGATTTCATAAGGGTCATCGGGCACAAAAGTAAGCGCCAAATTGGTGCATCTTAACGCCAGAGTATAGTGTTCTTCGCGCAGTAAAGCACTTTTGATCAGCGCCAACCAGCGGCCAATAATGCTCGGGTTATCCACTCGTGGTAGATGGGATGGATTGAGCTTGGCTAACGGACCTTGCTGGCCAACCAGCCAAGCTTGCAAAGTATGTTGACTGACCCGTTCACCATTAAATGGATTGAGATAGATCGGCGCTTCTCCCGGCCAATCCAGCGCCAACAGAAATTGGGTCGGGAAGTTAATACTGTGCAATGGAAAACCGAGTTTACGCCCGATATAGAGTAGCAATGCGCCAAGACTGACAGGAATCCCTTTACGGCGCTTTAGAACCTGATCGATAAAAGCATTACGTGAATCAAAATACGCTTCACTATCACCGCTAAAACCCCACTGATGGTAAAACAGGTGTAGAAAGCGTGTAAAACGCGCTTGCGGATCATGCTCATCGCTCAGCGCTAATTGCGCTTCCTTTAATAAGCGAGTTAACTCGCCCTGCGCCCATGCAACTTGGGTATCAGGATTAATCGCTTGATTAAGTACCAATGCACCCTCAACTAATTCCAGCGCATCAAAATCTTCATCACTCCAGTTCTGCATGAGCCTGCCCTGACCTTAACTAAACAGAAGAGGAGCTTTGGCGATCGCAATTTTACCAGCCATCGCCAACCAACCTAATGCGCCAAAAAAGGCAAAACTGCGCAGCAGTTTGTTGCGACCGAGCTTAAGCGCAAAGAAGCCTAACGCGATATAAGCCAATACACAGGTGAATTTCTCAGTCATCCACGGCGCAGCATCGGTAAAAGGAATAAAGCCGGTGATCATGACCAGAGCAATCCCCGATAACAGCAATAACGTGTCGTTGATATGGGGAAAAAATTTGAAAAACTTACGCTCAAGATGCACTGAGTCGATCATCATCAACACATAGCGAATCGATAACAGCATGGCGCTCACGCCAATCGTCAATAGATGAAAATGTTTTAATCCTTCGTACATGATGCACATCCCGTGATGAATTGCCCGAGTGTCACTCGATCATTACCCGCATAATCTTGCTCAGTGGTAATGCTTTGATAACCTAACTGATGCAACATAGTGCGCACTGCCGCCCCTTGATCATAGCCATGCTCAAACAGCAACCAGCCACCATCGAGTAAAAAATCAGGTGCATGGGCACTGATATAACGAATATCCGCCAAACCATTTTCAGCCGCGACTAACGCGCTTTTCGGCTCAAACCGGACATCGCCCTGATCTAAATGTGGATCGTGTGGGTCAATATAGGGCGGGTTGGAAATAATTAAAGCAAACTTCGTACCATAAACTAGCGGACTAAACCAACTACCTTGTAAAAACTGCGTATTGTCGAGCGCCAAACGAATCGCGTTCTCCTGAGCTAACTCCGCCGCTTCCGGACGTAAATCGATGCCCGTGACTCGCCGCGTTGGCAATTCTGATGCCAAGGCCAGCGCAATCGCGCCAGTTCCTGTGCCTAAATCAAGCAGTTCTCCATCAATTAACGCCGCTTTCTCCAGCGCTAATTCGACCAAGCGTTCAGTATCAGGACGTGGGATCAGCGTGGCGGGAGAGACTTTGAGTGGCAGCGACCAAAACTCGCGCTCACCAAGAATATAAGCCACCGGCTCGCCTGCTATCCGGCGCACGAGCAGATTTTGCCAAGCGGCCAGCGTTGCTTGATCCAACAGTTTATCTGGCCAAGTCAGCAAATAAGAGCGCGGCTTAGCCAATACATGGCAAAGTAACACCGCGGCATCAAGCGCTGGCGAATCACTGCCGCTGTGTTGCAGTTGCTCGCTGGCCGCTTTTAATGCCGCTTCAATCGTGACTGACATGGATTAGTTTTGATCCGCCAGTGCCGCGAGCTGATCGGCTTGATGTTCATGGATCACCGGTTCAATCAGTGATTGCAGATCGCCTTCCATCACTTCGGTTAAGCGATACACGGTCAAGTTAATCCGGTGATCGGAAACCCGGCCTTGTGGGTAGTTATAGGTGCGGATCCGGTCACTGCGATCACCAGAGCCGAGCAGGTTACGTCGCGTATCTGAAATTTGCGCCGCACGTTTAGACTCTTCCGCTTGGGCAATCCGCGCCGCCAACACTGACATCGCTTTAGCTTTGTTCTTATGCTGCGAACGCTCATCCTGACACTCAACCACAATACCGGTCGGTAAGTGAGTGATACGGATCGCCGAATCGGTGGTGTTAACGTGCTGACCACCCGCACCCGAGGAGCGGAAAGTATCGATTTTCAGATCGCTGGCTTTGATTTCTGGAATTTCCGCTTCAGGAATTTCTGGCATGATCGCTACCGTACAAGCCGAAGTGTGGATACGCCCTTGCGCTTCGGTGGCCGGTACCCGTTGCACACGATGACCGCCAGATTCAAACTTCAGCGTACCGTACGCACCATCACCATTGACCTTGGCAATCATCTCTTTATAACCACCGTGCTCAGCTTCACTGGATGACATCACTTCGATACGCCAGCCTTTTTTCTCAGCAAAACGGCTGTACATGCGGAACAGATCGCCAGCAAAAATACCCGCTTCATCACCACCTGCCCCAGCGCGGATTTCCAAGAAACAGTTGCGATCATCGTTTGGATCTTTCGGCAACAGCAAAATTTGCAGCTCATCGGTGAGGCGTTCAATGGCCGCTTTAGCCGCTTTGATTTCCTCTTGCGCCATTTCACGCATTTCGGCGTCATCTTCCTGTGCCATCTCTTCGGCCGCCAGCAAGTCATCTTTCGCTTGTTGGTAAGCTTGGAAACACTGGGTGATCTCTTCCAGTTGTGAATACTCTTTGGAAAGAGCACGGAATTTATTTTGATCACCAATAACTGCTGGATCGCCGAGGAGGTGTTGCACCTCTTCGTAGCGTTCAACAAGGGATTCCAGCTTGCTTAAAATCGACGCTTTCATAATTGCTTCTTTAAACTCTAAGTTGAGATTTAATTTAGATCGTCAAGACCTAAACTTTGTCTGATCACGGCCAATTTAGCCGGTTCCCCTTGCTCCGCTGCCAGTTGTAAGGCACGGGTCGGGGTGTGAATTAGTTTGTTGGTCAGTTTGTTGCTTAATTCTATAAGCAATTTTTCGGGATCGCCTCCCGCCGCCAGCACTTGTAGGCTTTTACTCACCAGCTCTTCACGCGCTTGATTAGCCTGCTGACGGTAATCTCGGATACTATCTACCGCCTGTAATGAGCGCATCCAACTCATAAAGGTCGCGCTTTCTTGACTCACCATCGCCTCGGCAGCAATGGCTTCCACCTTGCGTTGCTCGATGTTGCTCTCGACAATCGATTGCAGATCATCGACTGAATAGAGATAAGCATCATTAAGCTGACCAACCTGCGGTTCAATATCACGCGGTACGGCGATATCCACCAATAGCATTGGCTGATAGCGGCGCGCTTTGAGCGCACTTTCCACCATACCTTTACCAATAATCGGCAATGGGCTTGCGGTGGAACTGATCACAATATCGGCTTGCGCAAGATAAGCTGGGATCTCATTGAGTGCGATGACTTGAGCGTCAAACTGCTGAGCGAAACTCATCGCTCGCTCACGAGTACGGTTGGCGACGATCATCCGTTGGCAATGGTGACTCGCCAAGTGTTTGGCTACCAACTCAATGGTTTCGCCCGCACCAACCAACAATACAGTAGCCTGTGCCAGCGATTCAAAAATGTGTTTTGCCAAGGTACATGCGGCGTAAGCTACCGATACCGCACTGCCACCAATTTCGGTTTCTGTACGTACCCTTTTTGCCACGGAAAAGGTTTTTTGGAACAGCTTTTCGATGGCCGGGCTCACCGCATGTTCCTCTCTGGCTTGCGCATAGGCTTGCTTCACTTGGCCTAATATTTGCGGCTCACCGAGCACCAATGAATCCAGCCCACACGCCACGCGCATCAAATGGCGAATTGCCGCTTGTTCTTCATGGATATACAGACTCGGTTTAAACTCATCCAAACTGATTTGGTGAAAGTGAGATAACCACTCAATCACTTTCTGTTTGCCTGCCGCCCGCACATCACAATAAATTTCAGTACGATTACAGGTCGAGAGGATCACCGCTCCGGTTACGTAGGAATAGCTGGCGAGCTGCTGCAGCGCCAAACAGAGTTTTTCTGGCCCGAATGCCACTTTTTCTCGCAATTCTACCGACGCCGTATTGTGATTGATTCCAATGGCAAGCAAAGACATCTATAGCGTGTTCCGAGATAGGGTGAAGGTTTAGACAGCGAATTTTACTTGATGCCCTCTTTGATTGAAAGGGCAGACCGGATTTGTTTTCCGCAGTTAGCGAGAACAGTGCTATAGTGAGCGCGTTTTCATTGTCTTTTTGGATAAAAAACGCCCTATGCATTCTCTCATACGCCATATGATTCTTGGATGGGTCAGTCTGCTGGTTTTGGCCGGTTGTGCCACTTCCCCATCGCAGCCCGTCAATGTTGAATGGCAGACCCACCAATTAGCATTACAGCAAATTCAAGCCTATCAACTGACCGGAAAACTCGGTTATATCACCCCAGAACAGCGCCAGTCATTCAATTTTCAATGGCAAAAAACTCCACAGCGACTCTCACTACGTTTAACCAATTTCCTTGGTCAAACCGTGCTGAATTTACACGTTGATGAGCAAGGCGCACAAGTCGATACCTATGATGATCAAACCTACCGCGATCAGGATGCGCAAAGCCTGATCCTCCGTTTAACCGGATTAGAGATTCCAGTGGCACAACTTGAAGATTGGCTGTTAGGTTTGCCAACCCAAGCCAGCGCTTATCAGCTTAATTCACATAACACCCTTGCCCAGTTGAGTAAGTTTACCGCCACGGCACAATGGCAAGTCGAATATCAACGTTATCAGACGATTGAATGGCAAAATCAGCAGTTGCTACTGCCTGATAGGCTCAAACTCCAGCAAAACCACACTTCGATTCAACTCGCAATTTCACAATGGACACTGCACCCATGATCCACGGTACCACTGTGTGGCCTTCGCCGGCTAAACTTAATCTGTTTCTGTATATCACCGGTCGCCGTGCTAATGGCTACCACGATCTGCAAACCTTGTTTCAGTTTCTCGATTACGGTGATGAGCTGACCATTACCGCCAACCGCAGTGGGAATATCACCCTCTCTCCGGCTCTCGCCGACGTCGCGTTACAAGATAATCTGATTTATCAAGCGGCAATCGCGCTCAAAGATTATAGCCAATCCGCTTACGGCGCAGAGATTAAACTGCATAAAGTGTTACCCATGGGCGGTGGGATCGGTGGCGGATCTTCCAACGCGGCGACCACTTTAGTTGCGCTTAACTACCTGTGGCAAACCGGACTTAGCGACCAACAACTGGCCGAGATCGGTTTAACCTTAGGCGCGGATGTGCCAGTCTTTACCCGTGGATTTGCCGCTTTTGCCGAAGGCGTGGGCGAACAATTAACCCCGGCTACACCAACAGAGCAATGGTATTTAGTGGTACGCCCGCCGGTCAGCATCGCGACCAAAGATATTTTTAGCCATCCACAGCTGACGAGAAATACCCCAAAGCGTGATCTGGCAAGCCTTCTTGCCACCCCTTACGAAAACGATTGCGAAAAAATTGTCCGATCACTGTACCCCGAGGTTGATCAGCAACTTTCATGGCTGCTACAATATGCGCCGTCAAGATTGACTGGGACGGGATCTTGCGTTTTTGCTGAGTTTTCGAGCAGGAAAGATGCGCAGGCCGTCTTCGCTCAATTATCTGACCACGTCTTAGCGTTTGTCGCCCAAGGGCGCAATGTTTCACCGCTGATAAAGACGTTGGCTGATTACCAATCAGCCAAAATCCGACCTTACTAAAAACTGGACGCAACCCTGAGGTTTCCACCGTGCCTGATATGAAGCTATTTGCTGGTAACGCTATACCCGAACTAGCCCAACGTATTGCAGATCGTCTGTACATTTCGCTTGGTGATGCTACTGTTTCCCGCTTCTCTGATGGTGAAGTGGCAGTACAAATCAATGAAAATGTTCGTGGTAGCGATGTATTTATCATTCAATCCACCTGTGCCCCAACCAATGACAACCTAATGGAACTGGTGGTTATGATTGACGCAATGCGCCGTGCTTCTGCAGGCCGTATTACGGCAGTTATTCCTTACTTTGGTTATGCTCGCCAAGACCGTCGAGTGCGCTCGGCGCGTGTGCCTATCACCGCTAAAGTCGTGGCGGATTTCCTGTCTAACGTTGGTGTTGACCGCGTGCTGACCATTGACCTTCACGCTGAACAGATCCAAGGTTTCTTCGATGTTCCGGTTGATAACATCTTCGGAACACCTGTGCTGCTAGAAGATATGAAAGCACGTAATCTAGAAGATCCAGTGGTGGTCTCACCGGATTTAGGTGGTGTCGTGCGTGCGCGTGCAACTGCCAAAGCGTTGGGTGATATCGATATCGCGATTGTTGATAAACGTCGTCCACGTGCCAACGTTTCTGAAGTGATGAACCTGATCGGTGATGTTGAAGGCCGTGACTGTGTGATTGTCGATGATATGATCGACACCGGCGGCACACTGTGTAAAGCCGCTGAAGCGCTGAAAGAGCGTGGTGCCAAACGCGTATTTGCTTACGCAACTCACGCCGTATTCTCTGGTAACGCTGCGAAAAACATCAAAAACTCAGTGTTGGATCAAGTGATTGTCACCGACTCTATCACCCTCTCGAAAGAGATGGCTGCGACCGGTAAAGTTACGCAATTGACTCTATCAAGCATGCTGGCTGAAGCGATCCGTCGCATCAGCAACGAAGAGTCTATCTCGGCAATGTTTAGCTAAGCCACGCTCGGTAAGCCTGGTCGTTGATAGTCTAGATTCGATTGATTGAATCTCTGAAAGCGTTTCATCGATGATGAAGCGCTTTTTTATTGCCACAGACGCTCACTCGCACCTTGAATAAGATGTGTGCTATCATACTGCGCTTTTGAGTTTCCGAAGAGATCTTAGCCTTGAGTCAACCAATCAAACTGCTTGTCGGACTAGCCAATCCTGGGCCGGAATACGCGAAAACGCGTCATAATGCGGGGGCTTGGGTTGTTGAACAACTCACTCGTGCTCATCACGTCCCCCTAAAGCATGAAGCGAAATTTTTTGGCCTGACCGGGCGAATGTTGATTAATGGGCAAGAATTACGAGTATTAATTCCAACTACCTTTATGAATCTCTCCGGTAAAGCGATTGCGGCACTGGCCAATTTTTATCAAATTAAACCAGAAGAGATCATGGTTGCCCACGATGAGCTCGATTTGCCACCAGGAGTGGCTAAATTTAAGCAAGGTGGTGGACATGGCGGCCATAACGGTCTCAAAGACACCATAAGCAAATTAGGCAACAACAAAGAATTCTATCGTCTGCGGCTTGGCATTGGTCATCCGGGACACAAAGATAAAGTAGCAGGTTATGTGTTAGGCAAAGCCCCCGCCAAAGAGCAGGAGTGCCTTGAAGCGGCAGTCGATGAATCGGTTCGCTGCCTCGAAATCCTATTGAAGGATGGCATCACCAAAGCACAAAATCGTTTACACACTTTCAAAGCTGAATAAGGTTACAGTCATGGGTTTTAAATGTGGCATCGTCGGTTTGCCAAACGTAGGTAAATCAACTCTTTTTAATGCGCTGACCAAAGCGGGCATCGAAGCAGCCAACTTTCCGTTTTGTACTATCGAACCAAACACCGGCGTAGTTCCGGTGCCAGATCTTCGCCTAGATGCATTAGCCACAATCGTTAAACCAGAACGCATTTTGCCAACAACCATGGAGTTTGTTGACATCGCAGGTCTGGTTGCGGGCGCATCAAAAGGGGAAGGCTTAGGCAACAAATTCTTAGCAAACATCCGCGAAACCGATGCGATTGGTCACGTAGTGCGCTGCTTTGAAAACGAAAATATCATCCATGTGGCTGGTAAAGTATCGCCACTGGAAGACATTGCCGTGATCAATCTTGAACTGGCCTTAGCCGACTTAGATAGCTGTGATCGTGCGATTTTACGTCAAGCGAAACGCGCTAAAGGTGGCGACAAAGAAGCCAAATTTGAACTCACCGTACTAGAAAAACTGCAACCGGTTCTCAGCGAGGGCGAATCGGCTCGCTCAGTGGCTCTGAGCAAAGAGGAGCTGCAAGCGATCGGTTACCTCAATCTGCTCACTCTCAAACCGACCATGTACATTGCTAACGTCAATGAAGATGGCTTTGAGAATAACCCTTACTTAGATGCCGTGGTCGAGTTTGCCACCCAAGAAGGTTCTTCTGTGGTGGCGGTGTGCGCGGCTATCGAAGCAGAGCTGTCTGAGCTGGAAGAAGAAGAACGCGATGAGTTTTTGGCCGATCTTGGCATTGAAGAGCCGGGCTTAAACCGCGTGATCCGCTCTGGTTATGATTTACTGAATCTGCAAACCTACTTCACCGCGGGTGTGAAAGAAGTACGCGCATGGACCATCCCTATTGGCGCAACAGCACCGCAAGCGGCAGGTAAAATTCACACCGATTTTGAACGTGGCTTTATCCGCGCCGAAGTGATTGGTTATGATGACTACATCCAATTTAGCGGTGAGTCGGGTGCCAAAGAGGCTGGGAAATGGCGTTTGGAAGGTAAAGAGTACATTGTCAAAGATGGCGATGTAATCCACTTCCGCTTCAACGTTTAAATTTCACGCAATGCTCAAGCAAAAGCCAACCTAAGTGTTGGCTTTTGCTGTTTATACGCTATAAAAAATGATCTTTGTGATCTATCCAGCGTAATGAATTGGTTGTTTTGCTGATGGTTTTTGATCATAAACACGCCTCTTTGTTTAAAAAAAACTCGAACGGTTAATTTCAAAGAATTTATTCAAAAAAACTGTTGACGCTCCGAGGTCAGATCCGCATAATGCGCTCCGTTCTCAGCGATAAGGCAAAACCTTCTCAGCGAGAGAAAATTAGGCTACGTAGCTCAGCTGGTTAGAGCACATCACTCATAATGATGGGGTCACAGGTTCAAATCCCGTCGTAGCCACCAAATTTTGACAATTTGATGCTTTGAACACGCGGTGGTGGCGGAATTGGTAGACGCGCTAGCTTCAGGTGTTAGTGTCCTTAGGACGTGAGGGTTCAAGTCCCTCCTTCCGCACCAAAGGCATCAAGTTGGAACAAGTTTGCGGAAGTGGCGAAATTGGTAGACGCACCAGATTTAGGTTCTGGCGCCGCAAGGTGTAAGAGTTCAAGTCTCTTCTTCCGCACCATATTTGATGATATTAATCATCACTGCAGGTCTATCGCCAAGCGGTAAGGCAGCGGCTTTTGATGCCGCCATCCCCTGGTTCGAATCCAGGTAGACCTGCCATTTTTATTTAACTTTCAAGTTGGTAAAAACCATTGGAAGTCAGAGCGGGATTGTATTATAGTCTTTCGCTCGAAAAGATGGCTACGTAGCTCAGCTGGTTAGAGCACATCACTCATAATGATGGGGTCACAGGTTCAAATCCCGTCGTAGCCACCATTTAAAATTTGATGCATTTAACGCGGTGGTGGCGGAATTGGTAGACGCGCTAGCTTCAGGTGTTAGTGTCCCTAGGACGTGAGGGTTCAAGTCCCTCCTTCCGCACCAAATGTATTCAACTCTGCAGGTCTATCGCCAAGCGGTAAGGCAGCGGCTTTTGATGCCGCCATTCCCTGGTTCGAATCCAGGTAGACCTGCCATTATTTCGATAATACGAGCAATCGGATTATCACTAAAAATTTGCGGAAGTGGCGAAATTGGTAGACGCACCAGATTTAGGTTCTGGCGCCGCAAGGTGTAAGAGTTCAAGTCTCTTCTTCCGCACCATATTACGATGATGTGAATCATCACTGCAGGTCTATCGCCAAGCGGTAAGGCAGCGGCTTTTGATGCCGCCATTCCCTGGTTCGAATCCAGGTAGACCTGCCATTATTTCGATAATACGAGCAATCGGATTATCACTAAAATTTGCGGAAGTGGCGAAATTGGTAGACGCACCAGATTTAGGTTCTGGCGCCGCAAGGTGTAAGAGTTCAAGTCTCTTCTTCCGCACCATATAACAATCTGAAAAGATTAAGAGTGGCTACGTAGCTCAGCTGGTTAGAGCACATCACTCATAATGATGGGGTCACAGGTTCAAATCCCGTCGTAGCCACCATTTAAAATTTGATGCATTTAACGCGGTGGTGGCGGAATTGGTAGACGCGCTAGCTTCAGGTGTTAGTGTCCCTAGGACGTGAGGGTTCAAGTCCCTCCTTCCGCACCAAATGTATTCAACTCTGCAGGTCTATCGCCAAGCGGTAAGGCAGCGGCTTTTGATGCCGCCATTCCCTGGTTCGAATCCAGGTAGACCTGCCATTATTTCGATAATACGAGCAATCGGATTATCACTAAAAATTTGCGGAAGTGGCGAAATTGGTAGACGCACCAGATTTAGGTTCTGGCGCCGCAAGGTGTAAGAGTTCAAGTCTCTTCTTCCGCACCATATAAACAAAACCTAGCTTCGGCTAGGTTTTGTTTTATCTGCACTTTATATTATTTAGAGCTTGCGTCTTGAGGTTGATAGCACTTGATCAATCGTGTTTTAAGTAGCTCCCTCTTTGCTAGCCCTCTTGGCTGCAGCTTATTGGCTTAGCATCGATCGAAGTAAAGAGTAAAAAGATAGAACAAAAAATAGATCGCAAAGATTATGCTAATAAAAAACCCAGCCAATGCTGGGTTTTTTGCTATCAAGGTTGCCACCACTCAAATTAGCCTAACAGTGCTAGTGCTGAGTTTGGTGCTTGCTTCGCTTGAGCCAGTACTGAACTGGATGCTTGAGAAAGAATTTGTGATTTCGTCAGTGCTGTCGTCTCTTTGGCAAAATCGGTATCTTTGATCCGGCTCTTAGAAGCATTCACATTTTCGTTAATGTTGTCTAAGTTATTGATCGCATGTCCGAAACGGTTTTGGAAAGCACCCAATTCCGCACGGTGGCTATCCACGTATTTCAACGCCGCATCGACCACCGCGACACTCTCTTGCGCACCACCGACTGTGGTCACATCGAGCGTATTGACGGTCATATCTTTCGCAGTACCAATCTCTAATTCCGTCGCAAGGGCACCGCCAAAGGTGGCCTCACCGTCAATTTTGTTGTTATCAGTGAATAATTGTAATTTGCCCGCTTCATCCACCGATGCTTTGATCATATCGGTTTGACCGTTAATATACGTCGCCAGCTCTTCAATATCATCGCCTTGTTTAGCGGTGATAGTGATGGTCTTCTCACCTTCGCGCTTATCGGTCAGAGTGATGGCAAGATCATTTTTACCCTCTTCAACGCCCCAGCTTTTATCTTTGCCATTGGCTGCTTCATAAGCTTTACCACCCATCAAGGTGTTATCGCTGCGCATATCTTTGATATTGAGCATTACCGCTTCGCCGCTATCGGCACCTATTTGGAAAGATTTGGTAGCAAAAGAGCCATTGAGCAGTTTATTACCACCAAAAGAGGTGGTTTCCGCAATCCGGTTCAGCTCATCATTCAAAGCTGTCACTTCTTCTTGAATCGCCACACGCTCTGATTTTGAGTTCGAACCATTGGCTGATTGCAAAGAGAGATCACGCATACGTTGCAGAATATTGGTGGTCTCATTCATCGCCCCTTCTGCAGTTTGCGCCATCGAAATACCATCGTTGGCGTTACGTACCGCAACATCTAAGCCTCGACTTTGTACATTCAAACGGTTAGAGATCTGCATCCCTGCAGCATCATCTTTGGCGCTGTTAATTTTGTATCCTGATGATAGACGTTCCATTGACGCCTGTTGTGCGTTAGTTGCACTGCTCAAGTAGCGTTGAGCTGTCATCGCTGACACATTGGTGTTTACATTCACAGCCATAGTAATATCTCCTGTTGATTTTCCGGCATAGCGGAACTCCCAAACGGTTTCCGACGTCTCGGTAAACCAAGCAGTTCTCTCAAAGTTACTTCTATTAGCGACTAGTGAAATCAATCCTTTAGTAAAAAGATAAATTTTGAGCGTAAATCAGTTGATATTCATTCAATCTGAGAGGTAAGCCTCAAATTGGATAGATCTCATCCAAAAAAGCTCAAGTTTTACACCAAATGGCCGAAGGTAAGGAAAATCAAGGGACAGAGTAAGATCAGTGATGGGTAAAGCGTGAAAAACCGAAAAGAAAAAGCCCCTTTCCTTTGAGAGAACGGGGGCTATTTGCTGGTCGCCATCGCCAATGTGGAGATCAAGAGAAATGAACACATCTAGGCTAACCATTAAGGGGACATAATTATGTTACGTGAATTGAGCAGTAAGTGAGAGAGCTCAGCTAACGTCGCATAACCATGCCTTGCCAAAGTCCCTTCATTATATACCCACGTCTGAGCTGATTAATGAAGGTCCTCAAAACTACTGCAATAACGAGATGGCAGAGTTTGGCAACTGTTTTGCTTGGGCCAGAATCGAGGTTCCCGCCTGTTGCAGAATTTGAGATTTAGTCAGTTGCGTGGTCTCCTTAGCAAAATCGGTATCTTTAATCCGACTTTTCGAAGCTTCCACATTCTCCTGAATATTGGATAAGTTACTGATACTGTGACTGAGTCGGTTCTGCTTGGCACCGAGATCCGCACGCTGTGAATCGACATATTTCAGCGCTGCATCGATAATGCCCACCGCATTTTGTGAACCACCGACGGTAGTAATATCAATATTTTGCACGGTAACATTAGTACCAGGGCCACCATTAAGACCGAGTTCAGTGGCTAAACCACCAGAAATCGTCAAATCACCTTCAATATTGGGCTCGGCCACAAAAAGTTGTAATTTGCCATCTTGATCAACCGAGGCTTTGATCAAATCTGTTTGGCCATTGATATAAGTCGCCAATTCTTCAATGTCATCGCCCTCTTTGGCGATGATATCCAACGCCACGACCTCACCATCTTTCTTCGTAAACTCAAACTTGAGATCGAAAAGATCGGTCGGCACACCCCACTCTTTGGTTTTAGCTTGATCGGCGATAAAGGTCTGGCCGCCCATGCGGAAATCATCCGCACGTACACTGCTCAGTCCCATAATGATCGCTTCACCTGAGCTAGAGCCGATTTGGAAAGAAGCCTCGCCAAACGAGCCATTCAGCAATTTACGACCACCGAATGAGGTCGTTTCAGCGATACGGTTTAACTCATCCTGCAGTGCAGTCGACTCCTCATTGAGCGCTTGACGCTCAGAAGGCGAGTTGGTGCCATTGGCTGACTGCAATGCTAAGTCACGAATACGTTGCAAAATACTGGTCGATTCATTCATCGCACCTTCTGCGGTTTGAGCAATCGAAATACCATCGTTGGCGTTACGCATTGCCACATCCAAGCCACGAGATTGCGCCGTTAAACGGTTTGAAATCTGCAAGCCTGCCGCGTCATCTTTGGCACTGTTAATACGATTACCGGATGATAGACGTTCCATGGAGGTATTGAGATCGCCAGTCGCTTTCGTCAGGTAACGTTGTGCGGTCATTGCCGACACGTTGGTATTTACGTTAATGGTCATAGTTTGCTCTCCTATCGAGTTCGCAAGCTCATTTGCGAAGCGGTCAGCTTGGGTCTCTCTTGGAAGCACTGACCGTAAATAACTTGCCAAATCTGCCTAACGGCGGATTTAAAAACCGGTTACAACAACTGCTATATCTTATTCAATTAGTGTGCCAACTTTTTAACCAATCAAAACCCTAGACAAAAATACTTAAATTTCAATTGGTTAACCATTAGCTCTAGTTAAGATAACCACCTTAAATCAGCCACTTATTCTTCTGGCAACACTTTTTGCCGCTCACTTGCCGCTTTGATTGGCCCAACCAACTTTTCATCAGGCTGATGACAAAGCCGTTTTCGCGCCACTTTTTCACTTCACTGTTTTTTACTGCACTGCTTTAACTTCACTCACTTCGCTCATATGGCTAAAGCACATAAGGCATTGAAGGTTAGCGACCGTTAAACGGTGTTAGATATAGTTAAACAAGGTGAGATCTTTAGTTTTACCAAATGCTTTTTGCGATGCCTCCAACGCTCGTGAATTCTGATTAAAGTCAATCACGGCATGGGCATAATCTAAATCTTCAAATGCGCTTTTCGATTTAGCGAGGCTAATTTTAAAATCTTCATGTTGCTCAGCCTGAATATCCAGCGTACTGAGTCGAGCGCCAAGATCGGTTCTGGTTTTATTCAGATGAATAAACGCAGTATGAAACTCTTCAACCACTTGATGCAGTTGAGCAGTATTGGAGGCATCCGAAACCGAACCCTTGGCATAACGGATTGCATCACGAAACGTATCAAATACGCTAAAAGTGCTGCGCGGATTCAGCGCAATGCTGTCGCCTTTGGTGATCTGCCCTTTAAACTGAATATGGAGATCTTCAAACTGAATACCGTGTTGCGGATCAAATTCACCCGCTTGCACCACGCTGCCATCACGCTCTAATTGATAACCGTGTTGACCTTGCGCCATCTCGACGAAAGTAACTTGGTACACTGAGCTGTCAGCAGGATCACGGTTAATCGCACGCTCTAACAACAGCTCAGATCCCTCTTGCAAAGCATAGTTGGGTTGATAGCTGCCAAAGGGATTGGGGATCTCCATAAATACGTGGCTGCCTGGATTGTTAAACGGAATTTCCAAGCTATTGGAGATCTTCATTTTGCGCTGATAATCATCACCGGTGTAACTGACGTTACCTTGATTATCACGGAAAAAGGGCTGATTTTTCGGTTTGGTTCCGGCAAAAATATAGTTACCCGATTCATCCTGTACATTGGCTAAGTTTAGAAAATTATTGGCCATTTCCTGTAACACTCGCGCGCGTGCCACACGATCTTCAGGTGATAATGAACCATTGATCATCTCCATCACGCTGCGTTTAGCCGAGTCGGAAAACTCTTCGGTATTGGAGATAATCACCTCTTGATGCTCTAAGCGGTTACGCACTAGCACGATAGCATCTAGATACTGACGTAATTGCTCTTCTTGCTGACCCACATTTTGGATGTAATGGGTCGCCAGTGGACTATCACTGGCCGATAGCAACTTTTTGCCCGAGGCCAATTGCGCCTGATTATTGAAAACTTTCGATTCCTGACGACGAATATCGTTCTGAACCGCTTGATAGTTGTGAAAGCTAGAGATCCGATTCAACATGTACCTAGCCCCCTATCGCAATGCCAAAATGGTGTTAAAGGTATCATTGGAAGCTTGAATGATGCGCGATGACGCCATATAGGCTTGCTGAAACTTCATCATATTGGCCGCTTCTTCATCAAGATTAACCCCGGAAATAGAAGCGATACGCGATTGTGCCGCCTCTTTTTCTAAATTTGCCACATCGGTTAAACGGGTCATAGTGGCCAATTTTAGCCCCACATCCGTATTGAGGTTATGGTACAGATCGATAATGGTCGATTCGTGATCATTCATCCGCTTCGCGGTTTGAATATTGTACATTTTGCGCAAGTTGCCGTTATCACCTTCCGATGGAACTAGGTTGCCAGTGAATTTATCATTGGGCAAAGCGCCTGCGGTCAACTCAAAGGTAGTACCCAGCAGCGTTACCGGCTCAGTCGGTGGATAAGGTTGTGGTTGCAGTAAAAGATTGCCTTTGGTGTCGGTCACCGCAAACTGATCACCGGTCGGTGAAACAATTACCTCAAATTCGCGCATCTCACCGCTCTGCAGAATAGTAAACTTTGCTTTGCCGTGGGCAAAAGTGGTCGACGCTGCAAAGCTTTGAGCGGCAATTTTTGTCGCATCTTCGGTCGCTAAGCGAATGGCCGCCGCGCCATCGCGGGTTGGACGCACTAAAATTCGCTCGCCAATTTGTGGTGGATTACGCACTTCAACCCGTAAGCCATCAAGATATAGGCTGTCTTTTACCAGCGGCAATACCGTTTGTTCACCCGAAGGCAAGGTCACGACAAAGTCGCTACCGTTATACTGCATTGAGTATTCGCCGCCTTTCAGTTGGCTAACATCCTCGATAAACACCGCCATATCGGCACGCGAATCACTGCTGGTCACCACCCGAGCTCGGGCACTGATCTCTGAGTTAACTCCACTAAATAGAGGCTCACCAATGTTGCCGCGCAAATCCAGGCCTTGAGCTTGTAAGCTGTTCACTTCATAGGAAAATGAGAGTGCTAATCGACCGATTTCGTCCATCAGATAAGGAATGTGCTCATCACGCATCTCCAAAATGGCTTCCATTTTGCCGCCGATATCATGCGCTGAAATCGGTTTGAGCGCCTGCCCTTCCACCATGGCTAAACGATGCTGTTGAGTGTCGGGAAAACCATCAATGACTTTCAGTTGGCTCGCTTCAGTACCAGAAACTAGGGTATGCCCATTGCCGATATGAATATTAAAACCTTCACCCTGTTTTCTTGGCGTCACGGTCACTTTGGTGTATTGCGACAACTCGGCGACCATTTTTTCATGCTTATCCATCAGATCGTTATGTGGACCGGGGACACGCATCATCAAACGCTGTAAATCACGAATTTCGAGAGCAAGCTGGTTGATCCGCTCAACGCCCACTTCTAATCCTTTGTTGGTGATGTCTTTTTGCTGACGAACCGTTTCATGAAAGTCATTCAGGTTTTGCGAAATCAGCCGCGCTTTTTCCAATACTACTTTACGGCTGCCCAAATCATTCGGGGAATCGGCCAAGCTTTTTACCGAATCAAACCATTCATTGAGGTTTTCAGGAATTTTTTTCGATGCCACCGATGACAACAAATTCGACAACATATCTAAATTTTGCTGGGTATCGCTTTTGAAGGCATGGTTGGTCGAGGCCATGTTCAGCTCTTTAACGGCAAACTGATCCCATGAGCGGCGAACATTTTCCACATGTACGCCCATACCATAAGTCTCACCGCCATATTGGCGGGGCATATTGGTCCCTTGGAGTACAGACTGACGGCTGTAACCCTCTGTATTAACATTAGAAATGTTATGACCTGTGGTATTGAGTTGTCTCTGAGCGGTCAGTACGCTTTGCGTACCCACATTCAGAAGATCAGACGCCATACTGCCCCCGAAAACCGATATTAATCAGTAAAAATCACTGAATCTAAACAGTGTTAGCAATATGTATGCCAGCTTGATGATGTGAGATTTAATCTAATAAAAATAGTGGCTTATGTTTAAAATCAACGCTAAATAAGCGAGGGGTATCAGCACAGCATGGCAATGATTTAAAGCAGGGGAACAATCACCACCACTGGTGGTGATTGAGGAGGGAAGGATAATAAAGCAGCACCGCCGAAACCGTTCCGAGCGGCGAGTTATAGCAAATCCATATCATCGATTTGAGCTTTAACACGCAGTACTTTATCGGCGTATTGAGGATCGGTCGCATAGCCTGCACGATGAATACCGTGAATAAAACGCTCATTATTGCCGCCATGAGCCAGCGCTTGGCTGTAACGTGGGTTACTTTCCAGAAAACGCACGTAGTCATTAAAGCTGGCATCCAAACTGGAATAAGAGCGAAAAGCCGCTTTCTCCATCACTGGGATCTGGTTGTGATATTCCAAGGTTTGCGTAGCGACTTTATCACCTTGCCAACTACGATCGGCCTTGATGTTAAACAGATTATTGCTATTACCGCGGGCATTTTTGACCATCTTTTGCCCCCAGCCGGTTTCTAATGCCGCTTGCGCAATTAGTAGCGAAGAATCGACCCCAAGCACCCGAGCCGCTTTATCGGCATAAGGTTTCAGTTTAGTCACAAATAACTGGCGAGTATCGCTTGGGCTTAATTCGACAGCTTGCGTTTTATCCAATCGATCAACCTGCGCCACCTGCAGTTCATCACGCGTGGCACTGGCGGTTTGCCGGGCGTGATCCACACGACGCATGGCTTGCTGAAAGCCATCTTCACCGCGTTGAGCGCTCGCGCTTTGCCCTGCCGAGAGCTGAGCGACAATCATATCAGCCAAGCCCAGTGAGCCAGATGAACTCAGCTCACTTGCCATCTGCTCATCAAGCATTTGCTGATACAAATCTTCATTCTGGCTACCGAACAGATCCGATTTAAAATCGCTATTCGCTTCACGCATTGATTTCAGCATCATCGAAGTGAAAATGGATTCAAACTGGCGAGCCGCCGCCGTTAACGCCGATTGCTCAGCAGCTTGATCGCCATTCACCGCCTGTTGGCGCAATTTATCCAGACTCGCGATATCGTGAATAAAGCCAATATCAGTGGAATTATTAATCATGATGGGATCCTTAAATAATGATCAACTGACCTTCAATCGCACCGGCTTGTTTTAACGCTTGTAAAATCGCCATTAAATCGGAAGGGGCTGCGCCGACTTCATTGACGGCTCGGACTAAATCATCCAGTGTCAGTCCCGGCTCAAGCTTAAACATTTTACCTTGTCTCTCCGAGACTTCGATTTCAGTGTTCGGCACCACTACCGTCTGTCCACCCGCCAACGCATTGGGCTGACTCACATTAAGATTCTCTTTAATCGCCACTGTCATGCCACCGTGAGTCACCGCAGCCGATTTAAGGCGCACATTTTGCCCAACCACTATGGTGCCCGTGCGTGAGTTAACGATAATTTTCGCCGCGCTCTCAGCGGGATTAAATTCCAAGTTCTCAATCGCGGAGAGAAACGCCACCCGTTGGCTCAAATCGCGCGGCGCGCGCACTTTGATCGAAGCGGCATCCACCGCTGAAGCCATCTGTGGCCCCAAAAATTGATTCACGGCATCCGCTAACCGCTGCGCCGTTGTGAAATCGGACTCAAACAGGTTAAAGGTGATGTAATCTCCGCGGCCAAATGGATTAGGGATTTCACGCTCGACAATCGCACCACTGGAAATCATGCCCACGGTTGGATTATTACCAACGATTTTTGAACCATCTGCACCTGAGGCACTAAAACCACTGACCACTAAATTACCTTGCGCCACGGCGTATACTTGCCCATCCAAACCTTTAAGGAAGGTTTGCATCAAGGTGCCGCCGCGTAAACTCTTGGCAGAGCCAATCGAGGATACAGTGATATCAATGGTTTGCCCTTGTTTGGAAAAAGCGGGTAAATCGGCCGTCACAATCACCGCGGCAACATTTTTGGTTTTCGGCTTAGTGCCGGGTGGCAATTGAATGCCGAAATTTTGCAGCATCGCGTTAAAGCTTTGATCAGTAAAGGGTGTTGACTCTCCCGTACCCGGCAAACCGGTGACCAAGCCGTATCCGACCAGTTGGTTGTTACGTACCCCGGCAACCTGTGCGACATCCTTGATCCGTGCCGCTTGTACGCTGGTAGCCAGCAGCAACATCAATAAAATCGTATATTTTTTCATGGCGGATAACCTTACTCTTAAAAACAACAATGAGGCCCAAAGGCCTCACCGTGCATTATGCTGTCAAAAAACTCGTCCAGCGGCGCGACTTATAAAGACACATTAAAAAATCGTGCCAAGAATCCAGGTTCTTGCATATCTTGATTGGTTCCGGTCCCCGAATATTGGATCCGCGCGTTAGAAATTCGGTTAGAAGCAATCGTATTATCAAATTCAATATCGTCCGGACGAATAGTGCCACTTAAGCGGATATATTCATCGCCAGTGTTCAACGTGAGCCATTTTTCACCACGGATCACTAGGTTACCGTTAGCAAGCACTTCAATCACTTCAACGGTAATCGAACCCGACATGCTGTTACTTTGATTGGCCGCTGCACTACCTGAAAATTTATTATCATTTTTCAGCGCATAAGAAAAATTGTAATCACCAATGGTTAAATCTCTGCCGCCGACGGCAAGTGGATCCATTGAGGCATCATTTTTCTTTTTCAGATCTGCATCAGCACTTTTCGCCGCTTTGGTACTTTCATTCAAATTGACGGTAATAATATCGCCAATCCCGCGCGGTTTTGAATCATCGTACAAACTGTTGGATCGGGCTAAATTAAACAAAGATCCGGTTTCGGCTGCATAGTGCTCCGGTTTCGCTTTGGGATAAATCGGTGCCCATGCTGGATCGCCCGCCACAGGATCGGTGCGGTTACGCAGTGCATCGGTCAAGCCTGAGCTGCTTTCGGATTTATCGCCTTCCACCGCATCCACCGTAGTGGTGCCTTGAATGGTTTCAGACGACTCAATCGGCGCTTGAATTAAGCTGCAGCCAGAAAGCAAAATCAATAAGCTTACAGCGAGTAGACGTTTCATCGCGGGCCCCTTTCAATCAGCTATTACAGTTGTTGGTTAACAAAACTCATCATCTTATCGACGGCTGAGATCACTTTTGAGTTCATCTCGTACACTCGCTGCGCTTCAATCATGTTGACCAACTCTTCGGTAACGTTGACATTGGAGGTTTCCAACATTGATTGACGAATATCGCCCAAACCATCTAATCCCGGCACGCCTTCTTGTGGCTCACCACTGGCTCCGGTTGGTAAATAAAGGTTTTGTCCAATCGGCTCTAAGCCACCGGGGTTAATAAAATCCACCGTGGTAATTTGGCCAAGCACTTGGTTATCTTGCTGCCCACGTACGCGGACCGAAACTTCACCATCGTTACCAATGGTGATCGAAATCGCCTCTTCTGGGATGACGATTTCCGGTTGTAAACGATAACCGGCACCGGAGGTGACGATCGCGCCTTCATCATCCAGTGTGAACTGACCATTGCGGCTATAAGCAATGTTGCCATCGGGCATCAGGATTTGGAAAAAGCCATCGCCCTCAATCATCATGTCCAAACTATTGGATGTGGTTTGCGCATTACCATGGGTGTGCACCTTTTGGGTTGCCACCACCTTAGAACCCGCCCCAAGCATCAAACCACTCGGCAAACGAGTGTTTTGCGAAGATTGTGCGCCTGGCTGGTTAATGTTTTGGTAAAACAGATCTTCAAATACCGCACGCCCTTTTTTAAAGCCTACGGTCGAGGCGTTGGCGAGGTTATTGGAGATCGTGGCAATATTGGTTTGTTGGGCATCTAAGCCGGTCTTACTGACCCACAGTGCAGGTTGCATACTTTGGCTCCTAACTTAAATTAGCTGGTACGAAGCAGTGAATCAGAAGATTTATCCATCTCTTCTGCGGTGCTCATCATCTTGACCTGCATTTCAAACTGACGCTGCAAATCGATCAGGCTGGTCATTTCACCAATCGCATTGACATTGCTACCTTCGAGCGCACCGGTCAGAATTTTCACGCTGGCATCGGCTTCAAATTGAGTATTGGGATCGGTAGCACGAAACAAGCCATTGATATCTTTAAACAGTGATTGATCATTGATGCGCACCAGTTTGATCCGATCCACCACTTCCATTGCTTCTGCTGGCGCACCTTGTGGACGGACTGAAATCGTACCATCACCACCGATTTGCACTTTGTTGAGCGGTACGGGTAATGAGATCGGGGCACCTGTTTCGCCTAATACCGGATGTCCATTGCCATTGAGCAATAACCCGGTTTCATCGATGCGCAAATTACCGTTGCGAGTCAGCCCTTCTTTACCGGTTTTATCCAGCACTGAAATCCAGCCTTGCCCTTGAATGGTCACATCTAAATCACGCCCAGTGGTGATCACACTGCCTTGGGCAAAGTTATGCCCAGGGCGCTCTGTCATACTGAATACACGAGTTGGGAGCCCATCACCGTAAGCTTGCATTGAGCGAGCTTGTGCTAAATCGGCACGAAAACCGGTGGTGCTAACGTTAGCAAGGTTGTTGGCTCGTAACTGCATCGCCTGCATATTTTGCTTTGCGCCACTCATGGCTAAAAACAATGCGCGGTCCATAATCTGCTCCCAAATCGTAAGTTAGAGCATACAAAAGCAAGTAACATGCCAATTATTTATAATTTATAGATCAGTAAGATAGCGGTTTGGAGCAGTGCAATCGCGGCGATTGCCGCCCGATAAGGGCAAAGAGGCAACCCCACTTTGCCGCGGCAAAATGGGGTTGGAAACGATTAGCGGATCTGTAGGATATTTTGCTGTAGCCCGTTATGTACTTCCAATGCGCGTGAGTTGGCTTGGAAGTTACGCTGGGCAGAAATCAAATCAACCAGCTCTTGAGTCATATCAATGTTGGACTGCTCTAATGAGCCATTACTGATCGATCCAAACGAACCTTTGTTAGATTCACCCCAAATTTTAGCACCAGAGAACTGCGTCGCATCCCACTGGGTGCCACCTTTTTTGTCCAGTCCCTGCTCATTGGCCACCCGCACCAAGGCGACACGGCCTAAAGTGGTATTCACACCATTTGAGTAGGTGGCCAGTACGCTACCATTTTCGTCAAAATCAATCTTAGTCAGAAAGCCCGTCGTTGCGCCATCTTGATCAAATTTAGTCAACTCAAAGGGCGCGGCAAATTGCGTTGCGGTATCCAATTTAAACGACAAGGCTTGCGTTGGATCGGCACCATTTAAGTCAACAGGATTTTCACCACTGCCTAGAGGTTCACTCACAATCGGCTGACCATTATTTAAGCTCGCCAACGTACCATCATTGTTAAAACGCATGGTGTGCCCAACATGGCCACTAGGGCTTGTCGCATCACCACCGACGATATTAATCGGTTTTTCACCGCTTTTATCGGTCACCGTGTAGTACGTTTGCCACGTATTAGCTTGATTCATATCTTTCAAGTAATAAGTGGTCAGCTTATAGGGTTGCCCCATTGAATCATAAATCGTCGATGAAGTGGTCCGGTTATAGGTTTCTGGATCGGTGGGGTCAAACAGGGTGGGATCTTTAAGATCACCGTTAGCCGGTAAGTTAGCCCCTAATTCGATATTCGATGTCTGTTTGGGTTTACCAAACTGAGGCGGAATATTGATCGGTTTCGTCTCATAAGAGAGCACATCACCAGTATCTGGATTCACTTCATAACCGAGCAAAAACTGATCATTGGCGGTAACCATGTAACTGTTTTTGTCTAGGTGAAATGCGCCATTACGGGTCAATTCATTTTGCTGTGGCACTAGACGATCTTTCGCGACCGCAAAAAAACCGGTCCCAGAGATACGCAAATCCATTGGATTATTGGTGTAAATACTCGAGCCTTCGTGAAACTGTTGTGCCACTTTGGATGCTTGCACACCTTGTCCAGGGGTCGTCTTGGCATTGGTAAACAGCGAGGTGGAATAGACATCACCAAATTCGGCACGCGACTCTTTAAAACCAAAGGTGTTGGCGTTGGCGATGTTATTACTGGTGGTATTTAGATCCATCTGCGCGGCGGATAAACCACTAAGAGAGATATATGACATAAGTAATTCTCCTATCTAGCTAGCGCTATCACGCTTTGCCTACTTCGAGGACTTCAGCCAGTCGAACTGGGCCATCAAAACCGGCGAGGTTGAGTAGAACGTTGCCATCGCCTTTACCTAATAACACGCTGTTAACGTTCGCATAGGTGGAGACACCAAACTCTTTACTCGCTCCATCCAGCAAACCCGACGCTTTAACTTTATATTTGCCGCTTGGCAATGGATTACCGCTCTGATCTTTGCCATCCCATTCAACCCGGTTATCACCAGCTGATTTGGCTCCGACATCAAAGGTGCGTACCAATTGACCCGCTTCATTCTCAATTCGGATGAACAAGTTATCGAGAGATTGCGGCAGCTTAACCATTGCCGCCATGCCACCCTCAGCACTTTTCATGCCTGCCGCACCGGGCACCAGCACATCACGCCCAACCAGTGATGACGCTTGCAACGCTTGGTTAGAGGTCAGTGACGAGTTGAGACTCTCAAACTGAGTGTTCATCTTGCCAATCCCATCTACCGTGGCAAACGAAGCCATTTGAGCAATCATTTGATCATTGCCAACCGGTTTAAACGGATCTTGCTGAGCTAACTGCTTGGTTAGCAGAGAAAGAAAATCTTCTTGCTTGAGGGCTTTCTGCCCAGTCGTTTCATCAGATTTTTTCTGCTCTTGTAGAGCTTTTAGCTGATCAATATAGGACAAGCCGCTTTGACCAACATTATTGATTCCGGCCATACGTTAACTCCTTACCCTTATTGACCCATCTGCAGCGTACGCAGCAGCATTTGTTTACTGGCATCGGCCACCTGCACGTTAGTTTGATAAGAGCGCGACGCTGAAATCATGTTCGCCATCTCCTCCATGACATTGACGTTAGGCTTGTAGATATACCCTTCATCATTGGCTAACGGATGCTCAGGATTGAATTCAGCCACCAGCGGTTTACCACTCTCGATGATCCCCAGCACCTTAACCGGCACGTTAGGATCACGCTTAAAACCCGCTTTACTTAGCTCGGCACCAAATACCGCATGGCGAGCTTTATACGTCTGTTTGGCAGAACTGCTAATACTATCGGCATTGGCCAGGTTGCTAGAGGTAGTATTGAGACGTACCGCTTCGGCACTCATCGCAGATCCTGTGACGTTAAACACGCTAAATAAGCTCATCTCACTACTCCCCCTTAATCGATTTGGTTAAATTCTTGAATTTATTACCAAGAAAATCCAATGATGCTTGATGACGAATTTGGTTTTGCATAAATAAATTACGCTCTAGATCGACATCGACCGTATTGCCATCACCGGTATCAGGTTGTGTCGGTAAACGGTAAAGAATTTCCCCACTCATTGTCGAAGAGGCAGGAATATGCCGACCATCGGTACGGCTAAGGTTGATACTTGCCCCCGAGCTTGCCGCCTGCAACGCTTTTTTGAAATCCATTCCCTTAGCTTTAAAGCCCGGCGTATTGGCCTGCGCAATATTGGTGGCCATTAGCTCCGAATTGCGCTCACGCACGCCCACCGTATGCTGGTGAATGCCTAGAGCATTGCCAAAAGAAATAGCCATATTGCCTCTTCGATAAGAACTGACCGTTATGAATCAGATTATTTGCAATTAGCGTACCAACTTTAAAGCACTCACGTAAAACCGCTCAGCAATGCCCATCAGTGGTTACCGACCAACCACATAATTTCCGATGAGCAAGCAAACTCTAGGCCAAACTCAGCGAGAACCATTCAGTCGCGAGCCGTGAATGCCAAGTCACATTGCTGATCATCGTACTCATCGCTTGGCTTTAAGTACAAAAAAGCCCAGCGCATGCTGGGCCAAATGAGCGATTAACGATTGATTATTTGAGTTTGTAGATAATTCCGGGGTTACAACGCACCATCTCAAATTTATCCGTTAAACCAGTCAGAGACTCCGAAGCGCCCAGTAGCAAATAACCGCCAGGATTTAAGCTCGCCGCCATCTGATTGAGTACTTTTGACTTCATCTCTGGCGAGAAATAAATCAGTACGTTACGGCAAAAAATAATGTCAAATTTACCCAACAGTGCATAACTTTCCATTAAATTTTGCGATCGGAAACTCACCAATCGTTTTACGTTATCTTTGACCTTCATACGGCCATCGTTGGTATCTTCGAAAAAGACTCGCCGCCGCTCAGGTGATAAACCACGCCCTAGCGCTAAATTGTCATAAATACCCGCGCGGCACATATCCAGCATATTGGTCGAAATATCGGTAGCGGTAATCGATACGCTCGGTAGCAAGCCCGGCCGTTTTTGCTGCACTTCCAAAATGGTCATCGCCATCGAATACGGCTCTTGGCCAGATGAACTGGCTGCCGACCAGATTTTGATCGGTCGTTTATTGGCCGCCATTTCCGGCAGCAATTTATCGGCTAATACCGTAAATGGGTAGCCATCTCGAAACCATAAGGTCTCGTTGGTGGTCATCGCATCGACCGCCGCGACTCGCAGGTCGCGGTTGCGTCCACTCACCACATCGCGCAGCAAATCAGACAATGAAGCTAACTTGAATTTGGTGACCAGTGGACTAAGACGACTTCGTACCAAATATTGCTTACTATCACCCAGCACGATCCCGCACTGAGATTCTAAAAATCGGCAAAAGTCGCGATACTCTTGGTCGCTAATCGTTATGGCGGTCATTCATTTCTCTTTTATTATTTAACTAGCGCAGCTTTCACTGCATTACCAAGCTCATCAGGATTAAATTTCGCAATAAATGCATTAGCCCCGACTCTCTCAACCATAGCTTGGTTGAACACCCCACTCAATGAAGAGTGCAAAATGACATAGAGATCTTTCAGCTCGTTATGACGACGAATTTCAGCGGTTAAGGTATAGCCATCCATTTCCGGCATTTCAATATCTGAAATGACCAACGAGATTTGACTGAGGATCGGACCATTACTGCTCATTTCCAACAGTTTTTCGTAAGCATCTTTACCATCTTTGGTTGAAATCACTTCAAAGCCGATCGATTCTATCGCGCGCTGAACTTGCTTACGTGCCACGCTAGAATCATCAGCAATCAAGATCCGGCGTACAATCGGCTTTTCTTGTTCCACTTCAGCGATTTCTTGGCCAATATCTTGGGTCATCACTTCATTAACCGGCGCGATTTCCGCCAAGATCTTTTCTACATCAATAATTTCCACCAGCTCATTATCGATATTAGTGACCGCGGTAAGATAGTTACCTTTACCTGAACCATCTGGCGGGGGCAAAATCGCTTCCCACCGCATATTGATAATACGCTCAACCGAGCTAACCAAGAAGGCTTGGATGGTACGGTTAAATTCGGCAATCACCACAAAACTTTTCGCCACATCGACCGTTGGACGACCACCGATCGCTAAACTCAGATCAATCACCGAAACCGTTTGACCACGGATATGCGCCACCCCTTTCACTAAACGGTGCAAATTAGGCATCACGGTCAATCGAGGGCATTGCAAGACTTCTTTTACTTTGAAAACGTTAATACCGTAGCGCTGACGACCGTTCAGACGGAAAGTTAATAGTTCCAATCGGTTTTGCCCGACCAGTTGTGTACGCTGATTCACAGAATCCAGAATCCCCGTCATGAGCTCATCTCCATCTTAAACTTTTACCCAAAAAAAGTGATAGTCTACTACAAGCTATGAAGAATCTAGAGAAACAAAATGCTGCTAAAGATCGGTATCCATTCGCATGTCATAACTCAGTGTAGAGCTTTCTATAAAATATTTTATAGTGGTATCGGCTTGATACTGTTTTTCTTTAGTCTAGCGGCCAATTCTGCAACCATTGAACAACTGTTAGCCATCAGGCAAGCGGCGGAAAATCACGTGTTGAACACCATTGATATGCCCTCTAACGGTGAATTAGTGGTTAATGCGGCCAATTTAGACGATCGCTTATTCGCAACCGATTGTGCTGAACCACTCGCGACCCATGCCTCTTCAAGCAAGGGATCCGCCGCCAATATCACCGTATTGGTTGAATGCAAAAGCGATAATTGGCGCATTTATGTGCCCGTCCGTTTAACTATGACCATTCCACTGGTCATCGCCGCCACTCCACTGACACGCGGACAAATGATTGCCGCCTCCGATGTCACTGTCAGTATGGTAGATCTGCTGCGTTTCCGGCGGCAAGGTTTTTCCAATCCAGAAAACGTGATTGGTGCAAAAATTAAAAAAAATATTCGCCTCGGCGATGTGATTGAACAAAATGATGTTTGTATTGTGTGTCGTAATGAAAGCGTTGTGATTCGAGCAGGAAAATCTGGTATGTCGATCACAACTAAAGGCACGGCGCTAGCAGATGGGGTGGTCGGCGAACAGATAAAAGTGAAAAATGACAAATCTAACCGTATAATCGATGCACAAGTCAGCGCAGTGGGCGAAGTTAGCGTGGTATTTTGATGGATCACATCCGTTAACCAACCAGCACCATATCATGAAGCGCTGATTGAGTGAAAAAACGCTAAAGTTCTGACCGCAGTGGTCGATACTAATGGTACATATTAAAGTTTATGGAAAAGGCTCATCTATGGCAGGTATTGATAACATTCGTGCAGGACAGTCGTTAAATACGACCAACCGTACCCATCTGCGCTCTTCAGATGCCAGCAGCTCGTCATCACAATCCGGTGCAACCTTGCGCTCATCGGTCAGTGGGCAAGATGCGGTATCGCTTAGCTTACAAAGCAAAGCGATTGGTGAAATGCACCATGAGATGGCATCCAGACCCAGTTTTGATAGCGCTAAAGTTGCCGCCATCAAAGAAGCGATCGCCAATGGTTCCTATGTAGTGGATCCCGATAAACTGGCAGATAACATGATCAAATTTGAAAAAGAGCTCGGCAGTTTTTAAAACCATTTGATGGCTTTTTAAAAAATGGCATCATTTTTAAGCCTAAAAGTTTAGCCTTACGCTTTAATAAACGTTTTTCTGATCCACGATATGATCGATGATGTAACCCACAGGCAATCTGGTAATGGCGGTATTAAAAGACTTAATCGAGTTTCAACTGAAAAATGCCCAGCAATTAGTAGCGGTGCTCGAAACGGAAAAGATTGCGATTACCCGTCGAATTTCTGCTGATATCGAATCGATCGCGAAACACAAACTCACCTTGATCAATCAATTACAACAAACTGACCAACGCATTGCTAAGCATCCACATGTCGTGAGCCTGATTGAAGATGTTTATCTCAGCGACTTGGTCAGTGAAATCCGCCGTATTATTCTTGATTGCCAACAAGCGAACCAAATTAATGGTGATGCTTTGGCTCGCGCGCAGCTGAGCTTTAATAAGTTGAATAATATGATGCAGCAAAGCCATGGCAAAATCGGAATGACTTATAGTGCTACCGGTAAAACCCACACGATTTCAACATTAGGCACCAATATCAAAGCCTAATATCCCTCGCCACAAAGTGGTCAATCCAGCGTGGTAAGTCAAGAGAACAGATAAAGCAAAAGCGGCAATCATTGCCGCTTTTTTGATGGGATTGACGCAAGAATACCGTTTAAAACAAGGTCATTTGACGCTTTTCTGGAACCTGTTGAACTTCACCATAATTGCGCATCTTATCCATCTTACGGATGTCGAGACGCAGTTCAGTGACATAGCTGTCACCGACTTTATAGCTGCGGATCACTTCCGCCCCACGGATCACCCCATCCACCGCCCCAGCAGTCAATTCAGTACCGAGCCGCTGATCTTGTAACTCAGCACGGCCACTGACTCGCATACCATATACTTGTTCGGCCAGTTCACGGTATGCATCGATTTTTGAAGCACGCATCGCTCGCACTTGTTTCTCTTCATCATTGCGACCTTTTTGCTCACTAATGCTGGCATAGCCAACCGCACTTAACCAATCGTCAGGACGCATGGTTTGCAACGGTTGGCATCCCACCATCATCACCACTGCGATCAGCAGAAATAGACTCGATTTCATTGCTCAGCTCCTATGGACGCAGAATAACCGTATAAGGTTGAGTAATGGTGGGATCAGAGCGGATCAACACACCATCTTGAGTGCGAATACTATTGAGAGTATCTAAGTCTCGCCCAATCCGATCTGCCGGCAAAAAGCCTTGCGCTGTTGCCACCACAATTCGCGATTGCATCCCAACTACACGAGCATTAACCATTACCCCACCTTCTTGTCGGAGCATGGTTCCGGTGAGCACATATTGCACTTCTTGCTCTTGGGACAGATCTTTCCAATCGCGGCTAAAGGCAAAATCACCTTGCTGGGTCACTTGGATCGAACCGGTGGTTTTAAAATCAACCACTTTAAATCCACGTCGCTGAAATTGATGAATAAACCCTTCAGAAACCGAATTACCCAACCAGTTGGTGGTATCCATATTTTGTAAATCGACAAATGAAGTCACGGCAATCGGGGTACGAGCAGTGATGCTGGTATTGGAGAGCATCAAATCTTCGGTCAAGCTCTCAACAAAGAAATCCAAGGTATGGCGTGGACTCTCCATCAACATGAACTGTGAACCATTGTATGGCTCTTTGCCGTTATAAACTGGGGCATAGGCACACGAAGTTAATAAAACTACCGGTACTAAGGAAAGCCATTTTTTCATTTTATTCATCTCCAGATATACTATGGCGCGCATTTCAGCCTCTCACTCGATTAAACTGGAACGCTCCTTGCTTTTCTCAATCGGTATTATTCAGAACAGCAATGCCTACATCAGTTAGGATTTGAAAAGCAAAATTTATACCCACTTGGGAAGTTACGATGAAAAAAAATATTTTATGCATAATTTCAATGCTTTGGCTAAGCCTTTATCTACAACCTGCCTATGCTGCATGGTATGAGGTGACAGGCTCTGCCGCCATCGTCTCTTCCAAAGAGGTGGCGCGTTTACACGCATTAGAAGATGCACTGTATAAGGCGGTAAATTTTGCCGGGGCAGATATTGGCAGTATCAGCAATTTAATGCCGCTTTTAGAATCAGAACGTAAAGAGTATTTATTCTCTAATCATGAAGTGCGCTATATCCAGATAGAAGAGCGTAAAACCATCAAAAACGTGATGTATGTCCGTGCTCGAATTGATATTTACCCATCGGCAAACGCTTGCCATATTGAGCAATACAAAAAAACCATGCTAATCGGCAATATTGATCTCGCCTCACCCCAACAAGCGGTAATGGGACAAATTTATCAAGTCGGCGATGATTTTGCTCAAGTGATCAATCGCCGCTTAGAACAAGAGTCTCGCAGTTTTGTTTCAGTTGGCACCACCCAATACGATATTGACCCTAAGGCGCCAGATCGGATCAAGATGATCGCTCAAGATGCCGGTGCACAATACATTATTGGTGGAGTGATCAATGATTTAACCGCCACCATCGAGCAGAAAACCTTGCAAGATGACATCATCAATCGCCAGTTTGCCATGCAACTGAGTGTATTTGATGGCAAAACCGGTAATGAAGTGATGAGCCGTACTTACCGTGAGGTGGCGCGTTGGCCATTTCCTAAAACCAGCCAAATTGATACGCGCAGTGCGCGCTTCTGGGCATCGACCTATGGTGAAATGATGCTGCGTGTTAGCCGCAATATCATGCTTGATCTGGAATCTGAAATTTCCTGCAAAATAACCTTACCGCAAATTATTGCTAAGTTTGGTAGCACTGCCACTATTGATCTCGGACGGATCCACGGGGTCAAGACCGGAGATAAACTTAGCCTGTGGCATACTGGTGCCTTTATTGATCAGCAAGGATTACCGCGTAATAAAGTGACTCAAAGTGAGATTAGCTTAACCGTCTCTCGCGTCTATGAACATGAAGCGGAAGTGACTATTGATCAGCCTGAACTTGCTTACAGCATTCAAATTGGCGATGTGATGCATAAACAGCGATAAGCGATTTGATGAAGTGTCGAACTGGCACTTCATGCTTAATCACCCGCCGCACGCAAATTAATCCGACCGAGCTCATCCAGTGATAATCATAACTGACTGGACTTTTTACTGGATAGCTAAACCTAGTAACCAAGCTTTGCAATGCAGCCGAACAAACAAGCTTGGATGTCAAGCTTTGGTCATTCCTGCTGCACATTTCTTCTCGTGCTAGCGAAAAGATTCTATTATTACTATCAATAGTTTTATTGATATTGATTGATCATGCCGAAAAGTAACTTATCGACCAATACGGGTCATCGTTTCATTTCCAGAGCCAACACTGCCTATAAAATTCATATTCATACACCGGACGACACGGTGTTACATCGTTCGGTCGGTTTTATACGGCTGGGTGAACAAAAAGGGCTGAAAAAAGCCATTGTGCTGCGTAATCAACTCGGCTTAGCAATGTGGGGCAAGTTTTGGCGGCAAATCCTCAAAGATCCTTATTTAATGACGCGCTTACCCCATAGCTTAGAGCCCAAAATTATCTATAAGCCCAGACCCACTCTTGAAGATCCAAAGGCGAGAGATACCTGCTATATTGCAGCGTGGCGTGAGTATGACAACCAAGATAGATGCGTTTTTCGCAGCGTCGTGTGTTCCATCAACAAGCACGGCAAACTCGCCGCTTATGCCAAAACCAAAAAAGCACTACTGGCAGCACACCAAGACTGCTTAGAACTGTTAGTGTTTATGGGCCGCTTAAACAGTATTGACCTTAAATAAACAGGTTACCTTACAAAGGTTAGCCAAACTGAAGCTAGCCTAGCCAGAAAAACAAAGGCCCAATCGGGCCTTTGTTGATTCAACATCAGTGATGAAGTGAAACGTTATTCGGTCACTTGATATTCAAACTCAGGGATCACCAACTCAACCCGACGGTTTTGCTGACGACCTTCAGCGGTTTTGTTAGTCGCGATCGGTTTTAGCTCACCTTCACCTTTTGCGGTAATCCGAGACTCTGCAATACCTTTGGTTTCTAATGCCTTAGCAACCGATTGTGCGCGACGCTCAGAGAGTTTTTGGTTATAAGCCTCTGAAGCCGTGGAGTCAGTATGCCCAACAACTTCTACTTTTGCCTGTGGGTACTCGTTGAGATAACCAACCACTTTATCCAGTTTTGGCATCACATCCGGTTTTAACTCGGCGCTATCGCTAGCAAAGGTACTGCTACTATCAAGGCGTTGGAAAGTAAAGGTTTTGGTCACCGCAACTTTTTCCACAGGAGCTGGTTCGGCCGGACGCGCCTCAACCACCGGAGCAGGCTGTTCACTGCCACCAAATTTATACACCACACCGACCGTGCCATTAGACATACTGGCACGTACTAGGTCATTGTTGATGTCTGTAATATTTTGGTATTCAAATCGAAAACTGACATTATTGTTGGCATTAAATTCGACACCAGCAGCACCAAGGTAGGAGTAATCGTCTTTGTTACCATAATCCACAAAAGCACCCCCAACTTTGCCGTACAAAGCAAATCCGCCAGCAAGAGGAATACTCAATTTAGGGGCTAATGTTATCGCGGTAACCTTATCATCATTCAATCCTGCTGCAGTGAATTTACCTAAATAATCATAGCCCGCTTCAATCGATAACCATGGATTCGCTTGGTAACCTAAAAGAGCACCAAAGACTTTACCTGTATCATCGCAAGGCTGCCCAGTCAAACAGGCATCGTCTAACCAAGATTTACCGACTTTACCTCCAATGTACACTTCTGCTACTGCTGCAGAAGAGGCCAGAAATAACGTCGCTGAAATAATTGCCGCTAGCTTTTTCATAGTATTCCCTTTTATCTTTATGCTTATCGTCGCTCACGATTCATCGCACTACGACCATTCAAAAAGCTTAATTCTGTTGAGAGCCAACCTTTTTGTTAAAATAACTATAGTGGATAAAACAAAAAGCAAAAGGCGATTAAGTTAATAACTTGTCAAGCTTTTGCTATCTTTTTAAAAAAGAAAAGCACCGTAAATTAACTTTAGTGTATAACGCTAAATCGAAATGATGATATGCAAAAAAGCCGCAGTTTATGCTGCGGCTTTAGGTTTAAAAAGATAATGAATGGCTATTGTGCGTTTGCTTCGCGATTTTCAATATAGGCTAATGCCATTTTAATGCGACTAATCACCCGCGATTGACCGATTAGGTGCATCACAGCATCTACCGATGGTGATTGACCGCCGCCCGTCACGGCCACACGCAGTGGCATACCGATTTTGCCCATGCCGATCTCAAGCTCTTCACACACTTGTGCAATGACTTGGTGCAACACTTCGGTATTCCACTCTGTTAGCGCTTCAATCTTACTCAGTGCCAGCATCAATGGCTCTTTCGCGACACCACGCAAATGTTTCTTCGCTGCATCGGCATCAAACTCAGTAAAATCTTGGTAGAAGTAACGCGATTGCTGGGCCAGTTCGACTAGGGTATTGCAACGCTCACCCATTAACTTAACCACCTCAGCCAATGCTGGCCCAGTAGTCTTGTTAATGCCTTGATGATCAAAATGCCACTCAAGGTGTTTCGCCACATACTCCGGCTCTGACGTCTTGATGTAGTGATTATTCAACCACAGCAGTTTATCAGTGTTAAACGCTGACGCTGATTTTGAAATAGCTCCCAAGCTAAACAGCTTGATCATTTCCTCGCGCGAGAAAATCTCTTGGTCGCCATGTCCCCAACCTAAACGCACTAAGTAGTTCAGCAGCGCTTCAGGCAGGTAGCCGTCATCACGATATTGCATGACAGAAACCGCGCCATGACGCTTAGACAATTTGGCACCATCATCACCCAAGATCATTGCACAATGGGCAAAGGTTGGGATGGTAGCGCCCATGGCTTTGTAAATGTTGATTTGGCGCGGCGTGTTGTTGATGTGGTCTTCACCACGAATTACATGACTGATCCCCATATCGACATCATCTACTACAACACAGAAGTTATAGGTTGGCGTGCCATCAGTACGACGAATGATCAGATCATCGAGTTGGTCATTACGGATTTCGATCCGGCCACGGATTTGGTCATCAAAAACTACGCTCCCCTCTTTCGGGTTACGGAAACGGATACAACAAGGATCGCCTTGCTTAGCCGCCGCATTGACCGCTTTGATTTTGGGATGGTTCGCATCGTAACGCGGCATCTCTTTATTGGCTTCTTGCTCGGCGCGAATTTCATCCAGCAGCTCTTTTGAGGCATAGCATTGATAGGCTTTGTCTTCCGCCAATAGTTGATCGATCACTTGATTGTAACGGTCAAAACGTTTGGTTTGGTAGTATGGGCCTTCATCCCATTCCAAGCCTAACCATGTCATGCCTTCAATGATGGCATCTACCGCCGCCTGAGTTGAACGCTCTAAGTCCGTATCTTCAATACGTAGCACAAATTCACCGCCTTGGCTTTTTGCATACAACCAAGAATAGAGTGCTGTACGCGCACCACCTACGTGCAGATACCCAGTTGGACTAGGCGCAAAACGAGTTTTAACCGTCATTTCAATTACCTTTATGAGATTCTTTTGCTGAGTGCTCAGCCTGCGAAATTTTGGGCGGTATTCTAACATCCGAGCTGACACGATGCTACGCACGATTTTTTGCAAATTCATACTGAGCAATATAAGTGTGGTAAGTAAGGCTTGACCTTACCTTAAGGGCAAGGTTTATGCTTGATGACATTCCGCTAGGAGGAGCGATTATGAACCACTTTGCTTTACCACTGCGTGGCCTGCATTGCATGAGCTGTGCACAAAAACTGCAGCGCCACCTCGATCAGCATCTCACTATCGAGATCACCGCGCTGAGCCCAACCTCGATTGAGCTGCATACTGATGCCAGCTTAAGTGAAATGCTCACTCACATTGAAGCTCTGGGTTATCAAGCCGGCAGCGAGCAAACTTATCGCCTACAGGGCTTAAACTGCGCGCGCTGCGTCAATAAACTCACCACGCACCTCGGCGCACGACCAGACATTGCCAAGCTACAAATCAGTAAAGATCAGCTTGATCTGGTCACTACCTTAACCGCAGAACAGCTAACAGCGCTGGTGGCCGAAGTGGGTTATCTGGCTATAGCAGCAGAACAAGAATCAACACTAGCACCAGCAACCTCGATTGATGAGAAGAAAACTGACACGCCTGACGTTGAGAACGCCTCGAACACACAACAAACCGAGGCATCCAGCCAAACGTTCTCTCTTGTTATTAAAGGCATGACCTGCGCCAGTTGTGTCGCATCGGTGGAAAAAGCGCTGCTCTCGATTAAGGGGTACAGAATGCACAAGTCAACCTAGCCGAGCAAAGCGCCTTGATTAAAGCCAGTTTCGCCGATCCACAATCACTGCTTAACGCCATTCAAAGTGCTGGCTACCAAGCAGAGATCTTAGATGATCCCACACAGCAACAAGCCAAGCAGCAAGCGCAACTCGACGCGTTACAAAAACAGCATCAACAGAGTTCCTTACTCGGTATGGCGCTGGGTGCACCTTTAATGTTGTGGGGCATCTTGGGCGGTAATATGATGATCCGCAACAGCCATGATCAGTGGCTTTGGGGCGTAATAGGTATGCTCTGTTTCGCTCTATTAGTCACGGCTGGACGTCACTTCTTTGTCAATGCATGGCGAGCGCTCACTCACCGCCGAGCCACTATGGATACTTTAGTCGCACTAGGTACCGGTGCAGCGTGGTTTTACTCCATACTGGTGGTGATTTGGCCGCATGCTTTTCCTGAAGCAGCACGGCATGTGTACTTTGAAGCGACGGCCATGATCATTGGTTTAATTTCACTGGGCCATTACATTGAAACCAAAGCCAAAAGCCGCACTAACCGCTCGTTGCAAGCTTTGCTTAATTTACAACCTCAGCACGCTACACAAGTAACCGAGCAAGGCGATCAGTTAATTACCGTCGCGGATATTCAGTTAGGTATGGCACTGCGTATCAAACCGGGAGAGCAAATCCCGGTTGATGGTGTTGTCTACTCTGGCCACTCTTATCTAGATGAATCGATGCTAACCGGCGAGCCGATCCCGGTGCTCAAAGAAATCGGCGCGCAAGTCGCGGCGGGAACGCTCAATCAAGATGGCAGCTTAGTAATTCACGCCACCGGAATTGGCTCACAAACCATGCTCGCGCGGATTATTCAAATGGTGCGCCAGGCACAAAGCAGCAAACCCGCGATTGCTCGCTTGGCCGATCAAATTTCCGCGGTGTTTGTTCCCGTGGTGGTGTGTATCGCACTGCTGTCTGCTGCGCTATGGTACTGGTATGGTCCCGATCCCAAAGCCAGTTACATGCTGGTGGTCGCCACCACGGTACTGATCATCGCTTGCCCGTGCGCTTTAGGTTTAGCCACGCCACTGTCGATTACCGTTGGCATCGGCAAAGCGGCTGAAATGGGGATTTTAATCCGCGATGCCAATGTGCTGCAAACCGCCAGTCACATCAATTGCGTAGTATTTGATAAAACCGGCACGCTCACCTTAGGCAAACCAACCGTGCAAGCACTGCATGTGCTGCAAGGGGATGAAGCGCAGTTGCTTGGCTTACTCTATGCACTTGAGCAGCAATCGGAGCACCCTCTTGCCAAAGCGATGTGTGAGTATGCCAAGCAGCGTGGGATTGATCCGCTTGAGATCACGGAATTTACCAACCGACGTGGACGTGGTCTATCCGCCATCTACCAGCAGCACAGCGTTTTCATCGGCTCTTTAGCCTTGATGCAAGAGCAACGCATTGATTTATCGGTAGCTAAACTATATTTACACCAGTTTGCCACCCAAGCTTGGACTCCGGTTGCCATCGCGTATGCGGGGCAATTGCAGGGAGTATTGGCGATTGCCGATCCAATTAAACCGAGCTCAGCCCTTGCGGTACAAAAGCTCAATCAACTTGGGATCCATACCGTGATGTTGACTGGCGATCATGCCTCGGTCGCCAACGCTATCGCGCAGCAACTCGGCATCACTCAAGTCATTGCGCAAGTGCTGCCCGACCAAAAAGCGCGGCATATTCAAGCGTTGCAGCAGCAGGGTCGTCAAGTTGCAATGATTGGTGATGGCATTAACGATGCGCCAGCACTCGCTCAAGCGGATATTGGGATGGCGATGGGCAGCGGCAGTGATGTCGCGATTGAAAGTGCACAAATCACCCTGCTCAACTCAGCACCCACCAGCGTGGTCAGTGCGATCGAGCTATCACAAGCGACGGTGCGCAACATGAAACAGAACCTATTTGGTGCTTTTATTTATAACACGCTTGGCATTCCGATTGCGGCAGGTGTACTGTACCCGACTTTTGGATTTTTGCTGAGCCCGGTGATTGCCGGTGCAGCAATGGCGCTCTCCTCGATCACCGTGGTCAGTAATGCCAATCGCCTACGCTGGTGCCGCATCTCTTTCGATCAACACTCTCAATGAGGAAACCCATGAAACGATCACTATTGACCTTTGTACTGCTTACCACCATTGCAGGGCAAGCGCTGGCTGTCGAGGTCATCAACCATAAATCCGCTTACTGTGGCTGCTGTAGCGAGTGGACGAAACACATGCAGCAACATGGCTTTAGCGTAAAAGAAGTTATCCATGAAGATATGGATGGCATCAAACAACAACTTGGCTTAGCCCCTAAGTTGGCTTCTTGCCACACTGCGGAAATCGGTGGCTATGTATTTGAAGGCCATATTCCGGCGCAAGATATTCAAGACTTTTTGGCTAACCCACCGAAAAATGCCAAAGGGCTCGCGGTACCGGGTATGCCGATGGGCTCACCGGGCATGGAATACGGTGATAAGAAAGACAGCTATACGGTTTACGCTTTTAATGAACACGGCCAAGTATTTGAGTACCGCTTCCACCAAGGTAATTAATCAACGCTGAGAATAGGGTTTGATTGGACGATAAAACAAAGCCTCCGCATGCGGAGGCTTTGATTATCCATTAAGTGAAATGTCGATCTCGCTGAGCTTATTTCAGCGAAGTCACTCGGCTGGTACGCTCACCGGTTGCCGATACCGAGCGGATCCAAACTTCTCCCGCTACGGCTGGCGCTTGTTGTGCGTCATAATTCAACCAAGTTTGACCATCCAATGAGTATTGCAGCGCGACACCAGGGAACTGAACGTTCATGGCCAAATGACCGTTCTCGATCTTCGCACCCGGAACAGGGAGGCGGTAATCAATGCCTGCTTTCTCAAGTTTAGCCAGCTCACGTTGACCGATCACGTTAGCAAAACGGTTCCAATCCGCATTAAGTGCTTTATGGTTGACACGTTGGGTCTGTTGTGAGTATTCAACCCCTACTTTATAGCTGTTTTCCCACTCAGCACGGTGCCATGCACGCTCAGCGGCAGCAAGAACACGTGGGAACACCATGTACTCATATTGCTCATCGGTACGTACCGTCTCTGACCAAAGCTGAGCTGACAAGCCGTAGAAAGGCTTACCTTTCACTTCGCCTTTGCCGCTGAAACCATTGCCATCACGATCCAATGAAGTCTCTGCGTTTTGTGGTAAGTTTTCTGGTGCAAAACCAAACATCTTACGTGTATCAGTTGCACGAGTTGCCCAGTAGTAACCGCGCTCTTTCGGATCCACTTCATAAGGCATATCCATGTAGACATAATCTGGGTTAGAGATGATCACATCGTAACCTTTCTCTGCCCACTCATACGCAGAGGCAGAGCCGCCCCAGTACAAGACATCCCAGAAGTTAACGCGGGTCGTTTCCGTTGCGAACGCTTGTTCACCCTCGCTGTACTTCAAGCCATCTTGCCAAGCTTGGAAGTTAGGAATCCCTTTCTCGGCCACCAACTTAGACACTTGCTCACCAAAGTAGCTTGGTAAGTGACCAAAATCGCTTACCGTGCCATTAGCAATCAAGTTTTGACACTGTGGTGAGCGGGCAAATGGCTTATCTTGCTTGCTCAGATCCAAGTTACCTTTCCAACTGACTGGCTCTTGGCTATTCACATCTTGGAAACCAGCACCGAGTTTGATGTTTTTCGCTTCATCGCCACCGAAGTGCCAAGTAGTCAATGGCATACCCGCTTCTTGGTGCATCGCCGCGACTTCTGTGATCACTTTATCAACAAAGCGTTTTGACGAATCCAAACATGGGTTGATAAAGCTCATGCGATCGTAAAACTGTACAGTGGTGACATTCGAAGTATCTTGCGGATCAAGCAGGCGGAACTCATTGGCTGCCGCTTCATCGCCTTGTTGCATCAAACGTTGGTAGCGAGCCTCCATCGAGACTAATGCAGCGCGAGCGTGGGCTGGCATATCAATTTCTGGGATCACTTCAATATGGCGCGCTTTAGCGTACTGTAGGATCTCCACATAATCTTGCTTGGTGAAATAGCCAGAACCAAAGTTATCGCTTGTTGGACCAGAACCTAGCTGTGGCAGTACACATTCGGTTTCGCTCAGGTCGAAACAGCGCTGCGCACCAATATCAGTTAACTCTGGCAAGCCAGGGATTTCAAGACGCCAGCCTTCATCATCGGTCAAGTGCAAATGCAGCTTGTTCATTTTGTACGCGGCCATCTGCTCTAAGGTCGCAAGAATCGCTTGTTTAGAGTGAAAGTTACGTGCCACGTCGACCATCACACCACGATAAGCAAAGCGTGGCGCATCGACAATTTCAACTTTAGGCAGTTGGCTCGCATTGGCCATATCGACTAAACCAAGCAGTGATTGCATGGCATAAAACGCGCCAGCTTGGTCAAAGGCGGTGACTTTAATTTGCTTGTCGGTAATGGCTAAACGGTAAGCACCAGACTTGGCCAGATCACCTTTGAATGTTTTCGGGCTGATCGCGATTTGAGTCGGTAACACCCCTTTTAGGTTGACACCCAGCAGCTCCGCACGTGCATTGAGCGCCTTAGTTTGCTCGGCATCAAACGCTTGGCTTGGCAGCGCAATCCCTTTGGCAATCGATACTGATCCGGATTGGGTTTTTACTTGTAGTGGAGTTGGGATCAGCGCGCTCGCAACATCTTGCATCGCTACATCACTGTTCTTTTCAAAGCGAGATACCGCTTGAGCAAACACGTTGTTATCACTTGGCGTACGCTTAAGATTTTCGCCCTCAAGCCCAGAGACAAAGCTCGCCACATCTTCAGTATTCAGCGAAGCAATCACTTTTGGTTCAGCATCAGGTGCGGTCACAAAAGCACCTGGCATAAAGTCGGTATCAAACAGTGTCCAGTATTCGCCAATCAGCGGTAACGTCACTGTTTCACCAGCAGCAAAGCCAGCAAATTTTTCGGTCGGCTCCAGTTTGTGCAGGTCGCCGGTGACACGAGTAATTTTGAACTGATCGTTGCCCACATCGAGGATAAGACGAATGCTGTGGAAATAAATCGCCCAATCTTTTGAGTTAACTGCTTCACCGCGATTGACCAAAGTCATATTAACTTGGTTACAAGAGGCCCACTCCGCTTCCAGAGTTTGACAAGCAAGGCCATTATCCGCGCCATGATTGTCAATCACCTGATAACGAACATCGAGATTGTTGGCCAGAGCATTGACCACATCTTGTGGTGAAGAGGTAGTTAGCGCACAGCCACTTAATGAGGCGAGTACTGCGAGAGAGATAAGACTCTTGTTCAACATAATAGTTACCCTAAATTAGTGAATGATGATGAGTGCTCTGCCTGCACCCAATCTCAAAACGACATCAGCCAATGGCTTTACCTTAAATTCAGGCATATTTAGCGGCACTTTTTTCTAAGCGCAAAATTAATCCTTTACGCCAGTGATCTTGTTCAAACTTTACAAATTGACATCAAAATAAAAATCAATATTGTCAATAACATACAAACATCGTCAAAAACGGAACTTCATTTTTGACGAGTTTTACTTAACCTAGATCACACTTTAAAATCTCATCCCCATGCAAAATAGTGAGCCAAATCACACCTAGCGATCCAAACAATGCGTGAAATCGCTCGAACAAATCAGTAAAACGTGATCATCATCATCATTCGCACTCCGTCAAAAACGTTAATTTAGAGCAAAAATGACGTTTTTGTCGCAACACAAGAATGGCGATTCCACGATGCAAATACCATCATTCGCTCCACAACCACAGCGAGAACCACAATTCGGTATAGTGATATACCATTAATTTACTCGTCAACGAGTGATGATAACTAGACAGATGAGCGTATCGGCCAAGCAACAATCGCTAAATGAAAATTGCCACTAGCAAAATAACCAACTCAACAGATCTAATGGGATAGCTCTAATGCATAGCGGTGGTTGGCCGATGAAGGAACGGACCATTCGAGGTAACAGGCAGGATACAGGAAAATAAAAAGCAAAAAGGCCCCAGCATAAATGCTGAGGCCTTAAATATGGTCGGTGAAGAGGGATTCGAACCCCCGACCCTCTGGTCCCAAACCAGATGCGCTACCAAGCTGCGCTATTCACCGGAACGTTGGGTATATTACTCGTTATGATTAGAAGCGCAACCCTTATGGTGATACTTTCTGTGCAAGTCAGCGCGTTTGCTCAAAAGTTCAGCACTACAGTGCAAGCTAGTGGGTTGAGACTTAATTTTCAGCCCATAATAATAGCAAAGGATTGGACAATCATCTTACAGACCACCATTTAGCTACAAGCTGGTACTGAACACCGAAAAATCCCCCACCATCAATAACACACTAAACTTAAGCAGAAACGTCTTGGCTACACGACTAAAGCTGCTAGAATGCGCGGATTTTGTGCAGCAGATGCTGCACCACCATCCGTTGTGAAACGTGAGGAAATTGTATGTCGCAACCCACCGAAAAACGCCTGAACAAATTCATTAGTGAAACGGGCTACTGCTCACGCCGAGAAGCAGACAAACTGATTGAACAAGGCCGAGTGACGCTAAATGGCTTCCCCCCACAAGTGGGCAGTAAAGTCACTGAGCAAGATGAGATCTGTATTGATGGCAAACCGCTACGAGCCAAAGAGCGTCCGATCTATATCGCACTAAATAAACCAACCGGGATCACTTGTACTACCGAGCGTGATATTGCCGGTAATATTGTCGATTTCATTGGCCACCGTAAACGTATTTTCCCAATTGGCCGCTTGGATAAGCCTTCTGATGGATTAATTTTCCTAACCAATGATGGCGATATCGTCAATAAAATTCTACGCGCCGGCAATCACCACGAGAAAGAGTATGTGGTGCGCGTAGATAAGATGATCACCGCTGAATTTATCCAGCAGATGTCGGCGGGCGTCAACATCCTCGATACTATTACCCTGCCGTGTAAAGTCACCCAAGAAACGCCTTATTCGTTTCGGATCGTGCTGACCCAAGGGCTTAACCGCCAAATTCGCCGTATGTGTGAAGCATTAGGCTATGAGGTGTTTAAACTACGGCGGGTACGGATCATGAACATCACCTTAGATGGGATCCCGAACGGAAAATGGCGCTATTTAACCGAAACGGAAGTGAGCGAAATTCTGGCGATGTGTGAAGGCTCAAGTGGTACTGAAGAAGCATCTCAAGTCGCCTCAAATGGTGACGTAATTAAACGCGCCACCGATGCCAAACTGTTTGATAGTCGAGATGCAAATCGTGAATCGAAAGCACGCCGCAATCCAAAAACCTATCACGGTAACAATGCCCAACAATTTCGCCATGCGCCAAACTCGAAAAAAGCGCAGCACCGTCCAGAGCGCGCAACGACAACGCATGCCAGCGGTAACAGTTCCAACCCAACCAAACCCACACCACGTACTGGGGGTACTTTGAGCCTAAGAAAGTCCAAATAACTCGTCATGTACCACGAACACAACCAAGGGAAGCCATGGCTTCCCTTGGTTTATATTCGAGACTAATCCAAGATTCAGTGGAGCATTGTTAACTCAACCCGTTGATAGGATTACTTGGTGCCAAAAATCTTATCGCCTGCGTCACCGAGTCCCGGAACGATATAACCCTTATCATTGAGCTTTTCATCAATCGCTGCGGTATACAGTTCAACATCCGGGTGAGCTTTTTCTAATGCAGCAATCCCTTCTGGTGCCGCGACCAGCACCAGCACTTTGATCTGCTGACAACCTTTCTCTTTTAGTAGATCAATGGTGGCAATCATCGAACCACCGGTAGCCAGCATAGGGTCAACCACCAGTGCAATACGCTCTTCAATGTTCGAAGCCAGTTTATTAAAGTAAGGAACCGGCTCAAGAGTCTCTTCATCACGATAGATCCCAACTACGCTGATCCGCGCGCTAGGAATGTGCTCTAAAACACCATCCATCATGCCAAGACCCGCACGCAAAATCGGCACCACAGTGACTTTCTTGCCTTTGATTTGATCCACTTCAACTGGACCATTCCAGCCCTCGATCGTCACTTTTTCAGTTTCAAAGTCAGACGTTGCTTCATAAGTCAGCAGGCTGCCAACCTCGGTCGCCAGCTCGCGAAAACGCTTAGTGCTAATGTCGCCTTCACGCATCAGGCCAAGTTTGTGTTTTACAAGAGGGTGCTTAACTTCAACAATTTTCATGTCCAACTCCGGCTTCATTAATTTAAACCTGCGGATTATACACTGATTTATGGATTTTTTTCGATGCTAAAACCGGATAAAAACCTTACGCAAACGTTTTCCTTTTTGTTTTAAGCCCTGTAGAATAGCGCCGTTTTCATATCCAACTAGACCGAGGAACTTCCCCGTGAACGGTAATAATCCATCTCTCAGCTATAAAGATGCAGGTGTCGATATTGATGCAGGTAATGCACTCGTTGAACGAATTAAAGGTGCAGTGAAGCGTACCCGTCGCCCTGAAGTTATGGGTGGCCTAGGCGGTTTTGGCGCACTGTGTGAGCTACCAACCAAATATAAACATCCTGTTTTAGTCTCTGGTACAGACGGCGTAGGCACCAAATTGCGTCTCGCACTGGATATGAAAAAACATGACACCATCGGTGTCGATCTGGTCGCCATGTGTGTCAATGACTTGATCGTACAAGGCGCAGAGCCCCTGTTCTTCCTCGATTATTATGCGACCGGCAAACTGGATGTCGATACTGCCGCAGAAGTGATTACTGGGATTGCCGATGGCTGTTTACAAGCGGGTTGTGCACTGATTGGTGGCGAAACCGCAGAAATGCCGGGCATGTACGAAGGCGAAGATTACGATGTGGCTGGCTTTTGCGTCGGCGTGGTGGAAAAAGAAGCGATCATCGATGGCAGCAAAGTACAAATCGGTGATGCACTGATCGCGGTTGGCTCAAGCGGCCCACACTCTAATGGTTACTCCTTAGTACGTAAGATTTTAGAAGTCTCTAAAGCCGATAAGAATGAGCTGTTGGCAGGCAAAACCATTGGTGAGCACTTACTTGCACCTACTAAGATTTATATCAAATCAGGCCTAAAACTGATCGCCGAACATGACATTCACGCCATCTCACACATTACTGGTGGCGGCTTCTGGGAAAATATTCCTCGCGTGCTGCCGGAAGGCACCAAAGCGGTGATCGATGGTAACAGCTGGGAATGGCCAGTAATTTTCCAATGGCTACAACAAAAAGGTAATGTCACCACCCATGAAATGTACCGCACTTTCAACTGTGGGGTTGGCCTCATCATTGCACTGCCCAAAGCACAAGCACAAGCGGCCGTCGCTCTGCTGCAAGCCGAAGGCGAAAACGCTTGGGTGATCGGTGAAATCGCAGCCGCGCATGGAGATCAAGCACAGGTAGAGATCAACTAATCATGAAAAGCATTGTTGTTTTAATTTCGGGAAACGGAACCAATCTACAGGCGATCATGGATGCTTGTGAAACCAGTATTCAAGGTGGCAAAGTAACGGCTGTGTTTTCCAATAAAGCAACAGCTTACGGTTTAGAACGCGCCAAACAGGCTGGCGCTGCCACCTGTTTTATTGCTCCTCAAGCTTATCCAACCCGCGATGCCTTTGATGACGCATTGATGTCGCAAATCGACCTGTTTGCGCCTGATTTAGTGGTGTTGGCAGGTTATATGCGCATCCTAAGTGGAGAATTTGTTCGCCACTACCAAGGCCGAATGATCAATATTCATCCTTCACTTTTGCCTAAATATCCCGGTTTGAATACTTATCAACGCGCGATTCATGCCGGTGATGAAGAGCATGGAACCAGTGTGCATTTTGTGACTGAGCAGCTCGATGGTGGCCCAGTGATTTTGCAAGCCAAAGTGCCGATTTTCGAGCAAGATAGTGTCGAAGAGCTGACGGCTCGGGTGCAAGATCAAGAGCACCGCATCTACCCTCTCGTCGTGAAATGGTTTGTCGAAGGACGCTTAACCATGCAACAAGGCAAAGCCTATCTCGATGGTGAAATGCTTGGCATGCATGGCTACGCGGCCGAATAATCTCAAATCGAAAAGGGTTGAAATCATTCAACCCTTTGTTTTTATAGCCTTATTTTCCAAATGACATCTCAAAACAACTTGGCGTTGCCGATAGGAAGTGCTATCGCTTAATCGAGTGGTTGCTTTGAAGTCTGATATCCCGGTCGCCCCGGCGCAACATCCACATCCATCAACCAATGTGCATTATCTTCAATCCGTTCTCCAAAATGGAAAAATGCGAATTGTCCCGGCTTCATAGGCTGCCAAGTTTCATTACCAGTTAGCGGTTGAGTGGCGATCACTGACACCACATCATTCGGCGTGGTTTCTTCTTGGAAATTAATCTCGACATCTTCATCAAGCAGTGCCGCGCGGCCAAATGGCGCGCGGCGCGTGATCCAGTACAAATGGTTGGTACAATACGCCATCACATATTCGCCGTTAGACAGCAGCATATTAAAGACACCAAGTGCTTTAAGCTCATCACAACACTGCGCCACATAGCGCAGCATTTCAGGCCAATCTTGTGGACCTTCGGGATAACGCTGCTCCATTTGATTCAACAACCAACAAAACGCCAGTTCGCTGTCCGTTTCACCGACCGGTCGATGACGTCCAGTGACCAAGCTTTGATAACCCGTCAGTTGGCCATTATGGGCAAATGTCCAGTATTGTCCCCATAACTCACGGGTAAATGGATGAGTATTTTCAAGACTCACTCCCCCACGGTTGGCCTGACGAATGTGGCTGATCACCGCACAACTTTTGATCGGATACTGCAAAACTAACTCGGCAATTTTGGATTGGCAGCTCGGTTGCGGATCTTTAAAGGTGCGACAACCTTTGCCTTCATAAAAAGTGATACCCCAGCCATCACGATGTGGGCCAGTTTTTCCACCACGCTGCACTAAGCCTTTAAAACTAAAACAGATATCGGTGGGTACATTCGCGCTCATGCCGAGCAATTCACACATGGTTTAAACCACTCCTGATGAGAATTGATCCTTTCTTTAACCAAGCACCCAGCGATGATGGCTGGGCACGGGTCAGCCTTATGCCATCTCTTTTTCAATCAACTGAATGATGATGTGAATGATCTTAATATGCACTTCTTGAATACGGTCAGCATAACCAAAATGGGGGACACGGATCTCAATATCTGCCACGCCAGCCATCTTGCCACCATCTTTACCAGTCAGAGCAATGGTTTTCATCCCTTTGGCTTGCGCAGCTTCAATCGCTTTGAGAATATTGCCTGAATTGCCTGATGTCGACAGACCAAACAGCACATCGCCTTTGCTACCAACCGCTTCAACATAGCGAGAAAAAACAAAATCGTATCCAAAATCGTTACTCACACAAGAGATGTGGCTTGGATCTGAAATCGCGATCCCAGGATAACCAGGGCGATTTTCACGATAGCGACCAGTCAACTCTTCCGCAAAATGCATGGCATCACAATGGGATCCACCATTACCACAAGACAGCACTTTACCACCTTGCTTAAACGAATCCGCAATCAGTTTCGCCGCGGCGGCAATTTGCGCAATGTTATGATCATCGCTTAAAAATTGTTGTAAAACCTCAGCAGCTTCATTCAGTTCATTACGAATTAAATCCTGGTACATAACGCATCTCTCTTATGATGATTTTCATTTTGGGTGATTCAGGCTGATCCGAACCGAGCACAATCAGTCCTGCTATTCAATTGACATGAGTTTACCCAAACCAGCCAAGCTGTCGAGCATCAAACGGTAAGATTGACCACGAGCCGACAATCCGTCATGGATCAGTTGACATTTAGCGGCTGAAACAACAACAGGGAGATAGCCTCTCCCTGTTGTGATTAGGGTGAGCGAACCTAGCCAACACCGCTGTAGCTTCAAGTAGAAAGGGGATACCCGATCAGCCCCACTGATAACTCGATGGGTAGCATCACTTGCTGTTTTTATTGGGCATATTCAATTGCATCGGTGGCTGCTGTACTTTCTCGCGTTTGATTTTGCGCAGTACAAACCAACCGGTTAGGGCTAACATCAACACCACAAGATTTCCGAGTATAATGTAGATGATGGTACGGCTGCGCTGTGCTTCACGCATTTGCAGCATGCGCAGCTCTTGTTCCTGCTGTAGACGCAGCGCCTCTTCCTGTTGCTGGATCCGGCGAACTTCAGCAAGATTTAACTCATCCACCACACTGTAAGTCTGATCGGCGATCGGAAAATAGAGTTCACGCTGCGCAGCCAGCTCAGTGGCCCAAACTTTGCCATGCCAAGCATAATGACCCAATTCCCCTTGATAAGGAATCGTCACCTTGGTGGTCAGGGCACTTTTCTCCGCTTGAGCCTGTACCAGATAGTCGTCTTGGTAAGGATGACGATGAACAATATGCGCTAATAATGAGCCGGGCTCAATCATACCTTGCTCTCCGGTGAGCATCACTTGATGCGGCGTGCCGCTGACCCGTGATTGAATAAAGGTAGTCAATATAGGATTGGGATAGACCAATACTTGTTGCTCTTGAGCGCGCAGGAACACACCATTACCTGAGGTAATACGCACCCGATATTTACCCGGCTCCACCGCCATAGCTAACCCAACCGTAAATACGCCATCACCGGGTTTTTCATCCAGCAACTGGCCATCATCGGCAAATTCGCCAATCACAACTGGGATCGGCCGCGCCTCTTTCGCCAATGACTCTTCATTATCAATATATTTAGTAAAGGTGACTTTAAGATGTACTCGATCTAAAAAATCCCGCAACAATAGCGGTTGCCCATTTGAGGTTAAGCGAGCCGTGAATTTTAGCTCCTCTCCTTGAAACACGCGACTGGGTAAGACATCACTGGTCAACTGCAGATCTGAGATCAGTTTGATGTGGTTTTTAGGTGTCACTTTACCAATCGCTTGCCAAGGTCCTGGCATCGGATCATCAATCGAAATGATGTCCATCGATGGCTCTTGATACCAGCGAACATAGTCTGGATTACGCCACTGATAATATTTGCGCCCATCGGGGCGCACTAACACCACAGGTTGTGAATTATTTTCGCGGTAAATCACGAAAGTGATTTGCGAAATACTCGGATCGACGCGAAATCGGTTATCAAGCAGCGACAGACTCGACGACTGGTTAGCAAAACCACTGAAACTGATCCAACATCCCACTATTAACGCGAGAATCCTCAACATAACCACTCCTAATTACGCCACAGGCAAGTGCCACTTTGGGCCACCAGATCTAAACGATCTTGATGTGCTTGTAATTCATCGGCGCTGGCATACAAAACCTTTAATGCTTTTTGTGCTGCACGAGCTCGGGTTAGTGATTCTGCGCTCAGATCGCCACTATTTTGCGTGGCTGATGAAAATTGCAATGAGGTTTGCCCACCGGTCATCAATAGATAAACGTCAGCCAAAATCTCCGCATCGAGCAAAGCGCCGTGCAACGTTCGGTGCGAATTATCGATCCCGTAGCGTTCACACAGAATATCTAAGTTATTGCGTTTACCGGGAAAAATTCGCTTGGCCATCGCCAAGGTATCGGTCACTTTACAAAAATCGCTAGTTTTGCCCGTCGTTGGACCGAGTTTGGCAAATTCATAATCCATAAAGCCAACGTCAAACGGTGCGTTATGCGCCACCAGCTCCGCGCCATTGATAAAGGCTAGAAACTCGGCATGAACCTCTTTGTACTGTGGCTTATCACGCAAAAATTCATCGGTAATACCGTGAATTTCAATCGCTTCCAGTTGGATCTCACGATCCGGTTTTAAATAGACATGAAAATGCCGCCCGGTCAATTTACGGTTGATGATTTCAACTGCACCAATTTCGATGATGCGATGCCCTTCATAATGGGGGCCGCCTTCGCGGTTCATACCGGTGGTTTCGGTATCGAGGACTACGATGCGTTGGTATTCTGCATTGTTGCTGGTATTCATGAGGATATCTATGTCAGACTATGCCAATTCTTTGCGTGACCCAATAGTATCAAATCATGAACAAACAGGTGGAAATTTTCACTGATGGCTCCTGCCTTGGCAATCCGGGGCCTGGTGGCTACGGCGTCGTTATGCGCTATAAGCAAATCGAAAAAACACTGGCAGGCGGTTATCGCCTCACCACCAACAATCGGATGGAAATGCTGGCTGCGATCATGGCATTGCAAGCGCTTAGAGAACCCTGCCGCGTGATTCTCACTACAGATAGTCAATATGTTCGCCAAGGCATTACGCAATGGATCCACAATTGGAAACTGCGCGGCTGGAAAACCGCGGATAAAAAGCCGGTTAAAAATGCCGACCTATGGCAAGCGCTTGATCGTGAAACATCACGCCATCAAGTTGAGTGGCGCTGGGTCAAAGGCCATGCGGGACATCGCGAAAATGAAATGTGTGATGAGCTTGCTCGCCAAGCGGCCGAAAATCCCACTGACGACGATACCGGCTATCAACCAGAAGCCAAATAACGCGGCATACTGACTGAATTAAAAACGTACCAATGAAAGTGAGTCACGACTCATTGTTGCGATTTGCTGTCGACTCGGTAATTGACTCCAAGCGGAGTCAAGCGACGCTTCAAGCGCCATTGAGATCGCAGCGGTTTGAGCAGGCAGGTTCGTTTGCGGGCCACGATAAAATAGAGACTGCCAAGTGCGACGCTAGACTCACCAACTAGACCATTTTCTAACCAAGTCGACAATGGACGATATTTGTGAATCGGCAACAAAGCATATTGCTCACACGCTACCACTTGGTAGTTGAGCACGCTCAACCAATCTTTGATCCGATTAGGGGTGAACATCCGCCCACTCCACGGTAAATTATTTTTACGCCAAGGCATTAAACTCGCCAGACCAACCCAACTGATCGGATTAAAACCGGTGATAATCATATAACCATCGTCAATCAACACCCGATCAACCTCACGTAATAAACCGTGCGGATCATGGCTGTAATCGAGTTGATGGGCCAAAATCGCCACATCAATACTCTTTTCTAAAAAAGGCAATTGGTAGCAATCGGCGATCACGGTATGCAGTGGATTGTTCACATCGAGATGGACTTGATGTTGAATATTGCAGGTACAACTGGCAAGCTCACAACTCAGACCGCCGAGCTTTAACATATGGTAGCCAAACAATTTAGGGCACCATTCATCTAAACGGGTCTGGATCGACTCGCTGACCCAATCGCCATTTTTTAGTTGCGACCATGAGTGTGGAGTTTCAAGCGCTTTATCACTGCGTGCTGGTTTCATTGCTCACCGCCTCATCAAGGTAACCGGAGACAACTCATGTTACAGATCAAAAGCATACCCGCATTTAACGACAATTACATCTGGCTGCTGCAAAATAACCAACGCGACTGCATTGTGGTTGATCCGGGAGACGCAGCGCCCGTCATCGCCTATCTGAGCCAACATCAATTACACCTAAAAGCGATCTTAATTACCCATCATCATCATGATCATATGGGGGGGATCAGCCAGTTGGTGCAGCAATTCCCCAATACGCTTGTCATCGGTCCAAAGCAGGAGTCGATCGCGGGCTTAACTCATCCAGTGCAAGATGGCGATCAAATTGAGCTATTGGATCACCCCTTTACGGTGATTGGCTTGCCCGGGCATACCTTAGGTCACCTTGGTTATCTTAGCCAGCTTGGTTATCTTGGTCAGGAGCACCTATTTTGTGGTGATGTACTATTTTCCGCTGGCTGTGGCCGGGTCTTTGAAGGCACCATGCAACAGATGTTTACCTCGCTCAACCGCCTGCTCGCGCTACCCGAACAAACCCAAGTGTATAGCGCACATGAATACACAGCTTCTAATCTGGCATTTGCTCTCGCCGTAGAGCCAGATAACCAAAACTTGCGTATTTATCATCAGGAAGTCAGTCAATTACGCGCCGATAACCAACCGACACTTCCCACCACCTTAGCCCGCGAAAAGTTGATCAACCCATTCTTGCGCACCGAGCAGCCCAGTGTCATGCGCGCAGTTGCCAACCGAGCCGCCAGCACCGATCCGCTCGCAATCTTTAGCGCATTGCGTGAATGGAAGAATGAATTTTAACGTTTACGCTTGTCACCCCTAGCGGCTGGCAAGTATCATCAGCAGCCATGAATAATAAGGGCTGTGTTACATGCGAGTTAAATTCAGTTGGGTATTGGCATTGCTGCTGGTCGGCTGTCAAACCCCCCAACCAGTGGATACCACCACATCCGATGCGCAAGCGGTAAACCCAGCGGCGCCAGCGGTCAAGGTGAAAAAAGTACGTCCAGCACACGATCCCTCACTCTCGGTTGAAGTGACGGAAAGTGTGGTTGAAGAAGTGACGCTATCACCACAACAACAATCTGATGTGTGGCAACGTATTGCCATGCAGTTAACTCTGGGCATACCAAAAGATCCGAGTGTCGATACTTACCGCGAATGGTTTATTAAAAATCCCCGTCACTTGCAGGCCATTGCCAGTCGTGCCGAGCCATTTTTGTATCTGATCACCGAAAAAGTCGAGCAGCGTGGTCTACCGATGGAATTGGCTCTGTTGCCGATTGTCGAAAGCTCATTTGACCCATTTGCCTATTCACATGGCAGTGCCGCAGGATTGTGGCAGTTTGTGCCTGCCACTGGCAAGCGCTATGGACTGACCCAAAATTTCTGGTATGACGGAAGACGAGATGTAGCAGCGGCTACTGATGCAGCGCTCGATTACTTGACTGTTCTCAATCAACATTTTAAGGGCGATTGGCAGCATGCGATTGCCGCTTATAACAGTGGTGAAGGGCGTGTGGCGCGTGCGATCAAAACCAATCAACAAGCGGGAAAATCCATCGATTTTTTCTCACTTAATTTACCAAAAGAAACCAGCAGTTATGTGCCAAAACTGCTCGCATTAGCCGATGTAATTGCCAATCAAGAGCGCTATGGTCTTTCGATTCCACCCATCGCAAACCGTCCAGTGTTGAGTTTGGTGGATCCGAAAGAGCAATTGGATCTGGCGATTGCCGCGCAATATGCCGGGCTGACCGTCAAAGAGCTGCAAAGCTTTAACCCGGCCTATAATCAATGGGCCACTGCTCCTAATGGGCCACATCAATTACTGATCCCGATTGAAAACGTTGAGCGCTTTCATCAAGCGATCGAAGAGAACCGTGGCAAGGGCATCAAGGTGGTGCGCTATCAGGTAAAAGCGGGCGACACACTCAGCAGCATTGCCAATAAATACCACACCACCACCAAAGTGATTAAAACCGCCAACCAAATTACCAGCCCACAAATTCGGATTGGTGATCATTTACTGGTGCCAACCTCAGTCAAAGATGAGAAGGCTTACGCGCTGAGTGTCAATAATCGGCTGGCAAAAACTCAAGCCGCTCCACGTGGCCAATATCAAGTTACGCATACCGTCAATACTGGTGAAAGCCTGTGGGCGATTGCCAAACGATACAATGTCTCTTATCAATCGCTCGCCAAGTGGAATGGTATGGCACCGAAGGATGCGCTGCGTAGCGGACAAAAATTGGTGATTTGGAAGGATACCAAACCGACTGGCGTGATGCGCACCGTAAACTATAAAGTGCGCTCTGGTGATTCGTTGAGCAGCATTGCCAATAAATTCAAAGTCAAAACCGCCGATATTGTTAAATGGAATGGCTTAAACAACCAAAAATATCTCCGCCCGGGCCAACAACTCAAACTGTATGTTGATGTCACGAAAATCAGTGCCTAGTCGCTCGGTGGATCAACTAAACGAAAGCTGACCAGCAGTGGATTATGATCAGAAGCGCCCGATTTGGGCGCTTGTGCGTTTTCAAGCACCAAGCCACGATAAAAAATATGATCCAACGCCAAGCCATTAATAAATTGGCTGCGATGATCTGGCGTAAAAGCGACAGCTTGTAACCCAAGCGCCGCTAATTTAGCATCCAATAGTGCCATGCGAGCTTCACTCCAACTGTTAAAATCCCCCGCCACAATCATTGGCCCACTCCAAGCTTCAAGCAGCTTCAGCAGCGTGCCAAGCTGCTGCTGATATTCCTTCGTGCCATAACTGAAGTTCACCGCATGTAAATTCACCACCGCTAACTGCTGCTGGTTACTGAGCGGATAACGCGCATAAATCGCCGATTTCGGGAGCCGTAACCAAGGTTCTTGCTGGGTATAAGCACACGCAAGGCTCGGCATAACTTGGGCTAAATTGATCACTCCAGCCGCTTCGCCAAACACGGTAAATGCTCGCGTTTGGGTACCAGCCCAATCATGTTGGCGGATCCACTGTTCGAATGCAGGGCTAAGATTGGCTTCTTGTAACAAAAGCAGTTGCCGATCAACACTCAGCGCGCTGAGCTCAGTTGACCAATCAGGGCGATTTTGCTTATAGATATTCCAAACTAAAAGATTGAGCTGCCCTTGTTGATCTAGGCTGTGTTGCTGAACATCTTGATAACAGTGCAGCGACTCGCTGATCTGATCGCGCTGGATCACCAGTAATTCTGGCTGGTTAGGAATGGTGAATAGGTGATAAAAAGCCAGCACACCTGCTACCACTAACAGTGACAGCCCTAGCGATACTCGCGTGTAGCATTGCTTACTCAAATCTTGCCCTCAAAATACAGCCGGTATTCAAGAATACACTGTCCATCGCCACAGCATTTATTTTCCAATCAACCGATTTTAAAAGCTGAACTTATGTTCAAAACTTAGCTGATTTTCCAAATGGCAGGAGCTGAAAAATAGAATAAGGAGCCGCAGCTCCTTATTATCAATCTGATCAACTGGTGATGAAAGGTTAGATCGCATCCTCATCTTCTTCACCAGTACGAATACGTACCACCCGCTCAACACTAGTGATGAAAATTTTGCCGTCACCAATTTTACCGGTTTGCGCGGTTTCAATAATGGTATCTACGCAGCGATCCGCGACATCATCCGTCACCACGATCTCAAGCTTAACCTTGGGCAGAAAATCCACCATATACTCTGCACCACGATACAACTCAGTGTGCCCTTTTTGACGGCCAAATCCTTTGACTTCAGACACGGTCATTCCGGTAATGCCAACTTCGGCCAATGCCTCGCGCACATCATCGAGTTTAAATGGCTTAATAATGGCTTCAATTTTTTTCATGTTCATCCCTTAAACGACTGTCACTGCTCGGCATTATCTGTCAGCTATTCTCAACAATCAATAAAAAGCCCATACTGGTTAGCTTGTGTTGCAATGCTCTGCATGGTCTGACTTTCGCATCGCCTCTTATGCGATGGCCCTTCGATCACCGCGATAGATTCAAAGATCCAAATTCAAGACTTAGACCAAATCAATTCACCCTCTTGCCCACTCCACGCCCGATCGACAAATAAGCCCGCGACACAAACTACTTGCTGTTGATACATCAAGATCGGGATTTGACGCCGCAACCAACTCGGCACCCCATATTCCTGATAGAGCTTTTTCAGTTTACGCGAACCCACTCGCCCCACCGGACAAGCTTGCAAGCCCTGTGGATCAAAACTGACCCACAGTTGACTCGCCTCTGCTGGCCATTTGAGATAACCCGTAGAATTTTTTTGCAAGGTAAGCCAACCTAAATCATGTGGCAACTTCAGCGCTTGATCGGCGACGATGGCACTGCGCCAAGCCGTCACATCAAGCCTAGGTTGCACCACATACAAGCGCTGCTGAAAACGGCGCACTTCGATATGATCAAGCTTTAATTGAGGATTGGCATCTTGGCGGGCCAACGCAACCTCATGCCACAGTCGTTCAGTATGTTGCCGGCTTGGCATCGGCAATTGCTGATCAGCAAACCAAGCGCGGAGCAGTTGACGGCGCATGGCGGGGCTGCAGTTGAGCAAATCGGCAATCGCCAGTGAACCATCTGCCGCCAGCGCTTGGTGTAACCTTTCCTGCAGCAGCTCTTGCAGTAGTGACTCTTGCTCGGCGCACAGTTCGGCGCTGCGCTGCACCGCTTGGCGGATCGCTGGCCAGCGCTGACTCAGCAGCGGCGCTACCTGATGGCGCAAAAAATTACGCTCATAGCGAGTATCAAAGTTACTTTCATCCGTCACCCAGCTCAATGAGTGCTGCACGGCGTACGCTTCAATCTGCTCACGGCTCACCATCAATAATGGACGTGCTAGATGTCCCAATCCAAAGGGCGCATAAGCAGCCATCGCCGCTAACCCTTTCGGACCACTGCCACGTTTTAGGGCCAGCAAAACAGTTTCCAGTTGATCATCGGCATGCTGACCAAGCAACAGCAACGTGTCATTATCGATATACGGAGTCAATGCTTGATAACGCGCTTCACGCGCCATCTGTTCAATGCTATCACCGCGATTAATCGCCAGTTGCACATATTCAACTTGGCATTCCACAGCCACTTCACGCGCCCACACTTGGCAGTTTTTCGCCCATTGATCGGCATGTGGGCTCAGACCATGATGCACATGCACGGCGGCCACTTGCCAGCCAAATTCATCCCGCCCGCGGGCCAACAGTGCCAGTAACACGCGAGAATCGACCCCACCACTCAATGCCAGCACCAATTGGCGAAAGGGATAGCGGGCCATTTGCTGTACAAAATGAAGATAGAGATCGCTCATAAGCTACACCGAATTCAAAACCGTGGCGCAAGTGTATCGCTTGAGCCTAGAAAAACCAAAGGGCTGGCACTCGCCAACCCTTGTGTTTATAGACGCGATGCCTTAACGGCTCGGCCATCAACAGTAACCGTAATTCATCAAACGCTGATAACGGCGCTCAAGCAAGTTTTGCGGATTCAGCTGATCGAGATCGGCTAACTGACGCAGCAAAGTCGCTTTAACATTTTGTGCCGTCTGTACATGGTTACGATGCGCGCCACCCAGTGGTTCAGCAATAATTTCATCAATCAATTCCAGCTCTTTCAGGCGTGGCGCAATCAAGCCCATCGCTTCGGCAGCTTGCGGGGCTTTATCAGAATCACGCCATAAGATTGAGGCACAACCTTCGGGGGAAATAACGGAATAGGTCGAATATTGCAGCATATTCACATAGTCACCAACCCCAATCGCTAATGCGCCACCAGAGCCACCTTCACCAACCACGTTACAAATCACCGGCACTTTAAGACCAGACATCACCTTGAGGTTTCTCGCAATCGCTTCCGATTGACCGCGCTCTTCCGCGCCCACCCCTGGGTATGCACCCGCCGTGTCGATGAAGGTAATGATCGGCATATTGAAACGCTCAGCCATCTGCATTAAACGCAGTGCTTTGCGGTAACCTTCTGGTTTTGGCATGCCAAAGTTGCGACGCACTTTTTCACGGGTTTCACGACCTTTCTGGTGACCAATCACCATCACCGCACGACCATCCAGTCGCGCAATGCCACCGACAATCGCTTTATCATCAGCGAAAGCACGATCACCAGCCAGCTCATCAAATTCAGTGAAAATATGGTTAAGGTAATCCAGCGTGTAAGGACGCTGTGGATGACGCGCTAATTGCGCCACTTGCCAAGCCCCTAAATCACTGAAAATTTTCTTTTTCAGCTCAAGGCTTTTTTTCTCAAGCTGTTCGAGTTCTTTGTCGAGATCCACCGATGGGCTCGTACTGTGACGAGACACATCACGCAGCGCCTGAATTTTCGTTTCCAGTTCGACTATCGGTTTTTCAAAATCAAGAAAATTGAGGCTCATCTATCGATCCTTTCTGACTCAGCCAGGCCTCCTTTAGTGGGCACCGGCTGAATTTTAGTTAAATTCGAGTTCTACCTGATCCTGACCAAGTAGCTGCTTTAATTCGTCTAACAATGTATCGCTGGGCGTGACTCGCCACTCTGTGCCTAAGGTTAGGCGCGCTCGTGCATCTGGGCGCTGGTAGTATACATTGACCGGTACAGTTCCGGCGCGGTGAGGTTCCAGTATCTGACTAAAACGCTCAAAAAAGAGTGGATCAATCTGCGACTGTAAAATCGAAATCGATAAACCACGGGCAAATTTTTCACGTGCACCACCCAAGTCCATCAGTTCACGCGCCGACATTTTAAGCCCGCCATTGAAGTCATCAAAGCTGACCTGTCCACTAACAACCAGAATTTTATCTTTTTCTAACCAATCTGCATACCGATCCAACGCTTCAGAGTACAGCATCACTTCCATACGCCCAGAACGATCATCTAAAGTCAGTAAACCGATCCGCGTGCCACGTTTGGTGGTCATCACCCGCGCGGCTATGACTAAACCGGCTACGGTTAATGACTGATCGCGGCGAGTCGGTGCCGCTTCGTTCAAACGACAACTGGTGTATTGGCTCAGCTCTTTGAGATACTCATCCACCGGATGCCCAGTCAGATACAGACCAAGCGTTTCCCGTTCGCCTTCTAAGCGCACTTTTTCTGGCCATTCGGGTGCTTGGGTATATTTTTGCTCAACCTCTTCTGGCGCATCGGTCAGCACGCCAAACATATCCGCTTGTCCAAATGCTTCGGCTTGGTGATGTTGGCTGGCTGCGCGTACCGCATCATCCACGGATGCCATCATCGCCGCACGGTGCGGGCCTAATTTATCTAACGCGCCAGCCAGAATCAATTTTTCAATCACCCGCTTGTTGACCTTTTTCAGATCAATCCGCGCGCAGAAATCAAATAAATCTTTAAAATAACCCTGTTGTTGACGCGCAGCGAGGATCGCTTCAATCGGACCTTCACCCACCCCTTTAATCGCGCCGATACCATACACAATCGCCCCATTATCATCGACGTTAAAACGATACAAACCAGAGTTAATATCGGGGGGCAATACGGTTAAGCCCATGTTTTTGCACTCATCGACCAAACCGACCACTTTTTCGGTGTTGTCCATATCGGCGGTCATTACCGCCGCCATGAATTCTGCTGGGTAGTGAGTCTTTAACCATAAGGTTTGGTAAGAAACTAAAGCATAAGCGGCCGAGTGCGATTTGTTAAATCCATATCCGGCGAATTTCTCCACCAGATCGAAGATCTTCATTGCCAGTTCGCCATCGACACCGTTTTGTTCGGCACCATCTTGGAATACCGCCCGCTGCTTGGCCATCTCTTCTGGCTTTTTCTTACCCATCGCACGGCGCAGCATATCTGCTCCACCCAAAGTGTAACCAGAGAGAACCTGCGCAATCTGCATCACTTGTTCTTGATACAAAATAATGCCGTAGGTTGGCTCTAAGATCTCTTTGAGCGACTCATGTTGCCATTTTTCATCAGGATACGAGATTGCTTCACGGCCATGTTTACGGTCGATAAAGTTATCCACCATCCCCGATTGCAGCGGCCCCGGACGAAACAGCGCCACTAGAGCGATAATATCTTCAAAACAGTCCGGCTGTAGCCGCTTGATCAGCTCTTTCATGCCGCGTGATTCAAGCTGAAATACCGCGGTGGTTTTAGCATCTTGCAGATTGCGGAACGAACGCGCATCGTCGAGTGGGATCGCTTCAATCCGGATTGGTGCCGCACCGGTTTTTTGCAAGCGTGGGTTAATCAAGCCTAGCGCCCAATCAATAATGGTCAGGGTGCGTAAGCCTAGAAAGTCAAATTTGACTAATCCTGCAGTTTCAACATCGTTTTTATCAAACTGAGTGACTGGGAAGTTGCCCTCCGCATCGCAGTAAATCGGCGCAAAATCGGTGATCGCAGTGGGCGAAATCACCACTCCGCCTGCGTGCTTGCCGGCGTTACGGGTACAGCCTTCCAGAATGCGACATTTATCGATCAGCTCTTTAACTTCTTCATCCGCGTCATACAGCTCTTGCAACGCGGGCTCGGCGATAAAGGCTTTTTCCAGCGTCATGCCCGGATCGGGCGGGACTAATTTGGAAATCCGATCGACAAAGCCAAACGGATGACCGAGTACGCGTCCCACATCACGGATCACCGCTTTGGCAGCCATAGTACCGAAAGTAATGATTTGTGATACCGCATCACGACCATACATTTCGGCAACGTGATCAATCACTTGGTCACGCTTATCCATACAGAAATCGACGTCAAAGTCGGGCATCGATACCCGCTCTGGGTTCAAGAAACGTTCGAACAGCAGATCGTATTCCAATGGGTCAAGATCGGTAATTTTCAGCGCATACGCCACCAATGAACCTGCGCCCGAGCCCCGCCCCGGCCCCACTGGTATATCATTATCTTTTGACCACTGGATAAACTCCATTACGATCAAAAAGTAGCCAGGAAAGCCCATCTGGTTGATCACATCCAGCTCAATTTGTAATCGCTCATCATACTCTGGGCGACGCTGGGCACGCACTTGTGGATCCGGGAACAGAAATTCGAGCCGCTCTTCCAACCCTTGGCGAGATTTCATCACTAAGAAATTTTCAATCGCCATGCCATCGGTTGGAAAATTGGGCAGGAAATATTCGCCTAAGCGGACAGTTACGTTACAACGCTTAGCAATCTCGACACTGTTTTGCAGCGCGGCAGGAAGATCGGCAAACAGCTCACACATCTCCGCTTCACTGCGCAAATACTGTTTCGGGCTGTAATTTTTCGGACGACGTGGATCTTCCAGCGTGTAGCCATCATGGATCGCAACACGAATTTCGTGCGCTTCAAACGACTCTTCGCTGATAAACACCACTTCATTGGTTGCAACCACCGGCAACTGATACTGTTCAGCCACTTCTAACGCAAAATGTAGGTAGCTCTCTTCATCGGCACGCCCGGTACGGATCAGTTCGAGGTAGAAATGATCGGCAAAGTGAGTCTGATAAAACTCTACGCACTGTGCCACTTGCTGTTGATTGCCTTTGAGTAACGCGCGCCCTAGCTCACCACTTTTCCCCCCAGAGAGTACGATCAGCCCTGCGGCGTGTTCCACCAACCACGCTTTATCCAACACCGGTTGATGCTGGACATGGCCTCGTAGATAGGCTTTAGAAATCAATAAAGTGAGGTTTTTATAACCGAGATTATCTTTGGCGAGCAGGGTCAGCTTGGTCAGCTCGTCACCAAACTCTTGCGATTGCAGCATGAAGTCCGCGCCGATGATCGGCTTAACCCCGCAGTTATGGGCGGTACTGTAAAATTTTACTAAACCGCATAGGTTGGTGAAGTCGGTCAATGCCATGGCGGGCATGCCCATGGCGGCAACTTTTTTCACCAACGGCGAAACTTTGGACAAACCATCCACCATCGAAAAATCACTGTGGGTACGTAAGTGGATGAATTTTGGGTCTGACATGCAAGGAGTATCCAAATCTTAGGCAACGCAATTGCGCCCTATTCTATACCAAAACTACTTGGAGTTGCAGGTAGGCGGCAAGAGTGTGAATCCCCATGAGCATAGATAAACTATGTGATTGGGGTGAACCAACGTAGCCAACACCGCTGCAGCTTCAATTAGCAAGGGGATACGTTAATCTGCGTTGGCTTTCAGTTGCTTATTGTCGGCTAAGGGCTCGTTTTACCGGACCAAAGCTTGTACGGTGTTGGGCAATTACGCCATGCTGCTCAATCGCGGCTAAATGTGCAGCCGTCGGGTAGCCTTTGTGCTGAGCAAAGCCAAATTGCGGATATTGCTCATCCAGCGCTTGCATCTCTTGATCGCGGATCACTTTGGCTAAAATCGAAGCAGCACTGATTTGTGCTACACGCAAATCACCTTTGACCACCGCTTGAGCATCCATCGGCAGTTGTGGCACTTTATTACCATCCACCAACACTAAATCCGGCTGCAGCGCCAACCCTGCCACCGCACGCTGCATTGCAACCAGCGTCGCTTGCAGGATGTTGAGTTGATCAATCTCTTGCGGCGAACAGCGACCAATTGACCAAGCTAAGGCTTTTTGCTGAATCTCAGGAAATAGCGCTAAACGTTTTTTTTCGCTGAGTTTTTTCGAATCATTCAAACCGATGATCGGCTGATTGGGATCGAGGATCACCGCAGCAGTGACCACATCCCCGACTAAAGGGCCACGCCCAACTTCGTCTACCCCAGCAATCAAGGTATAGCCGGTGGGGATCTGAAATGGAGTCAGTTCAATGCTTGGTTGCTTGGCCATGTTGGTTTCTCAATCTTATTAATTTTGTTGCTCAATCAAACGCAGTACGGCTTGCGCAGCTTGTTGATCGGCATCTTTACGGATCCATTGATGCATTTCGGTAAATTTGTTCATCAAGGCTTGATTATCATTGTCGAGCAAACGGCTCACTTCATGGTAAAGATTGTCGACCGTGCAATTCTCTTGCAGCAGCTCTTTGACCAACGCTTCACCGGCCAAAATATTCGGCAATGAGACATAAGGCGTTTTCAGCAGCCGTTTCGCCAGCCAGGCCGTCAAGGCATTCACACGATAGCCAACCACCATTGGCCGTTTGAGTAACATGCACTCGAGGGCCACAGTACCGGAAGCCAGCATCACTACATCGGCCGCGGTGATCACATCCCGCGCGGTATCATCCACCAATACAAAATTAAGCTCTGGGGCGACTTGCTGCCAAGCCTGTTCAAACTGTGCACGCCGTTTGGCATTCACTAAAGCGACCACAAAGCCAAGATCGGGATAACGGGCATGCAGTTTTTGACACGTGGCGATAAAGGGTTCAGCCAGCAGCTTCATTTCACCACCACGACTGCCGGGCAATACGGCTAACCAACGACGTTGCTGATCTAAGCCGAGTAACTGACGCGCCGCTGATTGATCCGGCTGTAGTGGAAGCGAGTCGGCTAAGGTGTGGCCGATAAACTCGCACGGCACTTGAAAGCGATCGTAAAACGCTTTCTCAAACGGTAGAAAAGCTAAGACTAAATCAGTGGCCGCCGCAATACCGTGGATCCGATTTTGTCGCCAAGCCCACACCGATGGACTGACGTAATGCACGGTTTTAATGCCCGCTTGTTTGAGGCTCAGCTCAAGGCGTAAATTAAAATCCGGTGCATCAATGCCGACGAAGACATCTGGCGGATTGGCGGTGAAATATTTAACCAATTCAGCTTTGACTTTTAGTAACCGTGGCAAACGCCCCAGCACTTCAACCAACCCCATCACCGCCAGCTCTTCCATATCAAATAGAGATTGGCAGCCAAGCGCGATCATTTTCGGCCCACCGATGCCAACAAATTCAGCCTCTGGATACCGTGCACGTATCGCTTGGATTAAGCCGGCACCTAAGGTATCACCGGAGAGTTCACCCGCAACGATGCCGATCCGTAATGGTTTGTTCATCCTATTTCCTCTGGCGTTTTATCTAACATCGCCCTATTCGCTACCGGTTAAAAAAGGCAAAAGACCGCAGCAAAGCAGCGATCTTTTAATAACTCGGTAAGAGCGCAACTCATGACAGGGCACGAGTTAGTAAAGCTGTTGAGTTAACAAGCGGTTGATTTAGCGAATAATGCCACGCTGTGACTGCTGCAGAAACTCAAGGAACAACTGCACGCTAGGATATTGCTCCGCTTCTTGAGCAATTTCTGCCTTAGCTGCATCTAAGGTCAGACCATTGCGGTACAAAGATTTGTATGCTCGACGAATCGCATGAATTTCCGCTTTTTCAAAACCGCGCCGCTTCAGACCTTCCACGTTGATGCCAAATGGCGCACAGTGGTTACCTTGGGCCATCAGATACGGTGGCACATCCTGCACCACAATTGAACCACCACCAAGCATACAGTGGTCGCCAATTTGGCAGAACTGGTGAATCGCCGACATACCGCCAACAATCACTTGATTACCAATTTTGACATGTCCGGCTAACGTTGCATTATTGGCGAAAATACAGCGATCACCAATTACACAGTCGTGGGCCACATGGGCATTGATCATAAACAGGTTATCGCTACCCACTACGGTAATGCCTTGATCTTGCACTGTACCACGATGCATGGTCACGCTCTCACGGATAGTATTACGATCACCAATAATCAGTTGCGTATCTTCACCTGCGTATTTCAAGTCCTGACACGCTTCACCTATCGAGGCAAACTGGAAAATACGGTTAAAACAACCAATTTTAGTCGGGCCTTTGACCACTACATGGGAGAGCAATTCGCTACCTTCACCGATTTCCACTTTGCTATCAACAAAACAGAATGGGCCAATTTTAACGTTGGCACCAATAATAGCGCCAGGCTCGACTACTGCACTAGGATGAATTTGGGCAGATTCGTGGATCATATTAAAACTCTCGACGTGCGCATTTAAGTTGAGCGGAACAAACCACATCACCATCAACCTTGGCAATACCATTAAACAGGGCAATACCACGGCGCTCTTTGACAAATTCAACTTCAATCATCAGTTGATCGCCAGGGGTAACGGGTTTGCGGAATTTGGCGTCATCAATGCTGGCAAAATAGTACAATTCATTTTCTTTTGGTGCGCCAAAGGTTTTGAACGCCAAAAGACCGGTAGCTTGCGCCATCGCTTCTAAAATCAGCACTCCGGGGAAGACCGGCAGTTGTGGAAAATGACCGGTAAACTGAGGCTCATTCACTGACACATTTTTTAGGCCAATTAGGTACTTACCTTCTTGATAGTCGGTCACACGATCAATCAGCAAAAATGGATAGCGGTGCGGCAGAAGCGATTGAATTTCAGTGATATTCATCGTTTTCTTATCAGTAGTCAAAATCATCATCCTGTGTATAAATAGATAAATAGGGGGACACCCAACAGCGAAAAGACTCGCAATCTGCGAGCCTTAGTAACCAACCATTTAAGCTTGGGAGTTATCGAGCTGCTCTTCAGCGGATTGTTCCAGAATTTTTTCCAAAGCTTTCAGTCGTTTATGCATATCTTCAATACGATGCACTCGAGCGGCAGTTTTACGCCACTCTTTGTTGGTTTGCAGCGGAATGCCCGAAGAGTACATGCCTTTCTGCTCAATGCTGCGCATCACCATACCCATGCCAGTAATGGTCACACCATCCGCAATCTCGATATGCCCGTTAAGCACACTCGCGCCACCAATAATGCAATACTTACCGATGCGAGTGCTGCCGGCAATAATCGTACCACCAGCTAGAGCAGTACCATATCCGATGTGCACGTTATGGGCGATTTGCAGTTGGTTATCGATGATCACGTTATCTTCAATCACGGTATCATCTAACGCACCGCGGTCAATCGTGGTACAAGCGCCGATCTCGACTCGATCACCAATTCGCACTGAGCCAAGCTGCGGGATTTTGATCCATTCACCAGCTTGGTTAGCGTAACCAAAGCCATCAGCACCAATTACTGTACCAGACTGAATTAAACAGTCAGCGCCAATCTCCACCTTATGATAGATGGTGACATTCGCCCACAGCTTGGTGTTCGCGCCCAAACGGGCTTGCTGACCAATAAAACAGCCTGCGCCAATCACCACGTTATCACCAAGCTCAGCGCCGGATTCAATCACTGCATTGGCTCCAATCGAAACGTTGTGGCCTAACTTTGCATCTTCGGCAATCACCGCGCTCGGCGCAATTCCGCAGGCTGGCGCTGGGGTTGAATCCAGCGCTTGAGTCACTTTGGCAAACGCGACATAAGGATCGGCCACCACTAAAGCGTTACTCGGGCACAATTCACGCTCACTGGCTTTAACCATGACCACGGTCGCTTTACAGTCGGCTAAATGTTTAGCGTATTTGGGATTAGACAAAAATGTCACATCACCTTGCTGGGCCTTATCCATTGGCGCAACGGCACTGACTTGTGCATTAGGATCACCGAACAGTTCCCCTGCGGTGATAGTAGCCAATTCGGCTAAAGTTAGTGTGATCATCATGCTCGATTATTTAATGGCTTTAATAACTTTTTCAGACAGATTGTGCTCTGGCTTACCGTATTGCATCGCGCTGGTATCCAATACCACATCGTAGCCTTCTTGCTCTGCCACTTTGGTTACTGCATCTTGGATCACTTTAAACAGCTTTTGTTTTTCTTCTGCTTCGCGGCGCGCTGATGCTTCTTCTAAAGCCTGAGCTTTGATCTTGTATTTGCTGTCTAACTGACCAATTTCAATGCGCAGTTTTTCAATTTCATCTTGGCCCATTAACTGACCATCACGTTTGAGCTTTTCAATTTTGGTTTTAGCATCCGCTTGAATAGATTGCAGTTCTGCCGCTTTATCTTTGAACTCATTTTGCATTTTTTGCAAAACCACTTCACGCTGCGGCAGGGCCTGAAACACTTGGGCCGTGTTAATGTAACCGATTTTTTGTGCCGCTTGCGCCGCATTCGCCAACATCGATGAGCTCAAAATAACCAAACCCAATCCGGCTGCTTTTATCATATTGTTCAAATTACGTTCCTCTCCTAGAAGGTTCTTCCAATCGTGAAGGTGAAGAATTCTTCGTCATCGCCTTCATACTTTTTAATCGGTTTAGCCAATGCAAACACTAACGGTCCCATTGGTGAGACCCACTGCAGCGCCACCCCATAAGAAGCGCGATAATTGGTGGGATCTGAATAGTCATAGTAATACTGGTTACCGTAATCGGCACCACGCTCGCGATAATCGAACTCGGTATCCCATACGCTAGCCGCATCGACAAACACACTGGTACGAATTTGGTTGCGCGCCTCATCAGAGGCAAACGGGGTCGGTACAATCAGCTCGATACTGGCTAAGCCAATCGCATTACCACCGACTGAATCATCGGTTGCGGTATCACTACCATTGTTGGAACCGGAATGATCACGGTAAACCGCTTTCGGCCCTGCCGAGTTTGAGCCAAAACCACGCAAAGAGGTAAAGCCACCCGCGTAGAAGTTCTCATAAAATGGGAATAGGTTATCTTGGCCATCGGTTTGTCCATAACCATTGCCATAACCTAACCGACCACGCAGCAACAGAGCAAACTCATGCTTTTTGGTCAGCGGGAAGTATTGGCGCACATCGTATTGCAATTTGAAATACTGCGCATCCGAGCCCGGTACGGTCATTTTATAGAACAGACGCTGATAGTTACCGGCAGTCGGGAAGTAACCACTGTTGAGGTTGTTACGTGTCCAAGCCAAGTTAAAATCAAAATCGTTGGTCAGTAAATTACCATCATCATCCAGATTACTGGCTTGCGCGATCAGGAATTTCTCCACTTGCAGATACGGGGTTAAATTACCGATCTTGTTGTGGGTATAACCAATCCCAAATTCAAAGCGATTTAATTCATCAAACGGGAAGCCCCAAGTTAAGCTCGCACCATAACTTTCATTGGTATAGTCAACAATTCCCGCCTCAGAGGCTTCAAACTCATTGTAGAAAACCTTACCACCCAGACTGACCCCATCCAAGTTCCAGTACGGATCGCGATACTCTAAGGTTAAGTTTTTCTGATAATCGTTGATCATCGCGTTCACGCCGACCCGATTACCCGAACCTAAGAAATTGTCTTGTTCTAAACCAATTTGGAAACTGACCCCAGATTCGGTACCGTAACCGACCCCGAAGTTAATATTGCCTGAGTTCGCCTCTTTAACGCTGTAAACCAAGTCAACCTGATCTTCACTGCCCGGCACACGAACCGTCTGCACATCCACCGTTTCAAAGAAACCTAACCGGTTAATCCGCGCTTTACCTGTTTCAATGTCTTTGGAGTTGAGCCACGCACCTTCCATCTGGCGCATTTCGCGGCGCAACACTTCATCACGAGTGCTGTTATTACCGACAAACCGAATATCACGTACATAAATACGCTTACCGGCTTCCACATCAACGACTAGTGACACTTGCTGGGTTTGATCATCAAATTCAGGAATGGTCCGCACTTGTGGGTAAGCATAACCTGCCTCACCAAGCACTTTCTTGATGCTCTCTTCTAAACGTGTCACTGCCGAACCGTTATAGGTTTCACCGATCTCAAACGGGATCAGTGTGCTAAACTCCGCCTCTTTGCCTTTCAGTTCACCACGGAACTGTACTTGGCTTACCGTGTATGGTTCGCCTTCATTGAGGTTGAGCGTGATATACACGCCTTTCTTATCTGGCGAGATCGCCACTTGCGTGCTATCAACTTGAAATTTTAGGTAGCCGCGATCAAGGTAGTAGGTGCGCAGCGCTTCAATATCGCCAGCCAGCACTTGCTTTTGATATTTGTCATCGGACAGGAAATTCCACCACGCAATATCCACATTCAAGTTAAAGCGTGACAGCAGCTCTTTATCGCTAAACACTTGGTTGCCGATAAAGTTGATTTGCTGGATCTTGGCAGAAACCCCTTCGGTAAAGACAAACTTAAGGTCGGCACGATTACGCGGTAATGGCGTAACCACCGCTTGCACCGTCGCATTGTACTTACCGACACTGTAATAGAAATCTTCCAAGCCTTTTTCAATATTGCTCAGGGTCGTGCGATCTAACGCTTCGCCAACCCGAATGCTGGAAGCTTCTAGATTTTGCTTAAGCTGCTCTTCTTTGATCGCCTTGTTACCAGAAAATGAAACGCTGGCAATCGTCGGGCGCTCTTTGACTTGCACGAGCAAAATATCGCCATTACGCAGCACTTTAACATCTTCAAAGTTACCAGAGGAATAGAGCGCTTTAATGATATTCGCCACATCTTGCGTATCGACACTATCGCCAACCCGCACTGGCATTCTCAGCAAAGCCGCACCCAAGGCGACCCGCTGTAGACCGTTGATTTGAATATCCTGTACCACAAATTTTTCGGCCGCATTGGCTGACACGCTGGTAGCGAGCAATGTCGCGAGTAGAATCTGTTTCATCGCCATATTGTTTTGAGTTCTTCCTTACTGCAACGGTTGCCTAATGTTTATCGATCACAGGCGAGTAAAATCATTAAAGATTGCTACGGCCATTAAAGAGAAAATGATGGCACCACCAATCCGGTAACCCATTTCCTGCACCTTTTCTGGTACTGGGCGACGGATCACCGCTTCAATCATGAAAAACAGCAAATGCCCACCATCGAGCATCGGCAGCGGCACCAAATTAATAATGCCAAGGTTAATACTGATCAGGGCTAAAAAACCTAAAAAGTAGACAAAACCAAAATCTGCGGTCATCCCCGCCCCTTTGGCAATAGAAATTGGACCGCTGAGGTTATTTAACCCCACATCGCCAACCAGCAGTTTTTTTAACATGCTGACGGTGAGATTGATCACTTGGCCACTTTTCTCAACCGCTTTGCCAAGCGACTCAAATACACCAAATTGCAATTCAAATCGATAGTTTTGCGGCCATTCTGCGACTTTGGGTGCGATTCCCGCAAAGCCGATCACTTTTCCTTGCGAAAGCTCTCGACTATCGGGTGTGAGCCACAGCTCAACTTGCTGACCCGCGCGCTGTACCAATACGGCGATCGGTGTATTCGGGTGGCTTTGAATAGCCGTCACCACTTGTTGCCATTCACTGATCGTCTGAGCATTGATTTGCAGCAAGATATCGTCAGCTTGTAGCCCAGCCCGCTCACCTGCCCCTTGGGCCGTCACATTGGCTAATTGGTTAGAAATTTCCGGCGTAAACGGCTTAAAACCAAGTGCCCTCATAGCAGACTCTGTTTCAGGGTCAAAGTTCCAATCACGCAGATTAATTGTCTTGATTTGCTCATGACCCACTTCTTGTGCGCTGGTCACGGTCAAAGTCAAACTGGCATCGCCAATATGGCCGATCAACCCCATATTGACCGACTCCCAATCTGACGTATTGACACCTGAAACGGCTTTAATTTGCATGCCGGGTTCGAGACCCGCTTGCGCAGCGATTGAGTAAGGAGTAACTTCACCAATCACCGGTTTGACCGCGGGCACACCAATCATAAACATCAGCCAGTAGGTAAAGATGGCAAATAGAAAATTGAACAATGGTCCGGCACTGACAATCGCAGAGCGCTTCCACAACGATTGTTGGTCAAACGCCATGCCTTGTTGTTCTGCCGCAACTTGATCCACTCGACCATCCAGCATCTTGACGTAGCCACCGAGTGGGATCATCGCCAGCGAATATTCAGTACCATCACGACCGATTCGTGACCAAATCGATTTACCAAAGCCGATTGAAAATTTTTCCACTTTAACGCCGCAGCGTCGCGCGACCCAAAAATGTCCAAATTCATGCACCGCGACTAAAATACCCAACGCGATGATAAAGGAGATAAAGTTCCAGAGAATGTCGTTCATACTTGGCGCTCTGTTATGGCTTGGTGGGCAAAATGTCGGGCCATTGTATCTAGCTCAAGTAGGCTTTCCAAGTCTCGGTAATCGAACGGCATGTGGCTTGCACAAACCTTAGATAAAACCTGCTCATTGATCCGCGCGATGTCGGTAAAGCGGATCTGCTGCTGTAAAAATGCCTCAACTGCGACTTCATTGGCGGCATTAAGTGCAGTGGTGGCATGCTGGCCGATAAAGCAAGCCTCAATCGCCAGTTGCAAGCAAGGGTAGCGAGCATAATCCACCTCCATAAACGTCAATTGTTGTATGCGGGTGAAATCAAGGGCTGGCACTCCGGCGGCAATCCGCTGTGGGTAGGCTAAAGCGTAAGCGATCGGCGTAGCCATATCCGGCTCCCCCATCTGCGCCAGTACCGATCCATCTTTGTACTGCACCATAGAGTGGATCACCGATTGAGGATGGATCAGCACCTTAAGCTGCTCACGCGAGGTATTAAACAGCCATTTTGCTTCAATATACTCAAGGCCTTTGTTCATCATGGTCGCTGAGTCGACGGAGATTTTCGGTCCCATCGACCAGTTTGGATGCGCGATCGCCTGTTCAGGCGTGACTTGATCAAGCTGTGCCACATCACTGTAGCGAAATGGGCCACCCGATCCGGTCAATAAAATATGTTCAATACCGTGCTGCTGTAAATCACAGCGTCCGAGCTCAACTTGAATCTCGCTCGGTAAACATTGGAAAATGGCATGGTGCTCGCTATCAACAGGGATCAGCTCCGCACCGGATTGAGCGACAGCATCAATAAACAGTTGGCCAGACATCACCAACGCTTCTTTATTGGCTAACAGTACCCGCTTGCCCGCCTTGACCGCCGCCATGGTCGGTAATAACCCCGCCGCGCCGACAATCGCTGCCATCACGGTATCCACTTCATCCAGCGCGGCCACTTGGCACATCGCGGATTCACCGTACAATACCTCAGTGGCCATCGGCTGTGATTTAAGTAATTGTTGTAACTCTGCAGCCGCTTGAGCGCTGGCCATCACTGCGTACTTAGGTTGCCATTGGCAGCACAGTTGGTACATTTTGGCCACATTGCCGCCAGCAACTAAGGCGACGACTGAAAACTGCTGTGGATTTTGTGCTAGCACTTTAAGGGTACTGGCTCCAATTGAACCGGTGGCACCTAAAATGGTGAGTTTACGCATAGTGAAGATCGCTGTTATTCACAGCAGGCTGCTTAAGCAGCCTGATGATTAGAATAAAAAATAGAGTAGAGCAAACACTGGGAACGCGGCCGTTAGGCTATCAATTCGATCCAATATGCCGCCATGCCCAGGAATAATATTGCTGCTGTCTTTAATACCAGACACTCGTTTAAACATGCTTTCAACCAAATCACCCAATACCGAAATCACTACGGTGACTAAAATGATCAGCAACATGCTAAGAGTGGAACTGAATGGGATCGCAAACCATTGGGCAGCCCAATAACCGACCAGCATCGCCATCACAATCCCACCAATTAAGCCTTCGATGGTCTTATTCGGGCTGACTGCGGGAGCCATTTTATGTTTGCCGAAACTTTTGCCGACAAAATAAGCACCACTGTCAGCCGCCCAGACCAGAAAACAGACGAACAGCACTAACTTCGCGCCATAAAAGGGATCGCTGAGGTAAGAGTGCGCGCGTAAAAACACCACGCTCCAGAAAAAAGGCAACAGGGTGAGCAGGCCAAATAAATGCCGCATGCTGCTCGAAGGTTCCCAACAGGGACGCGAACGAGGATACGTCAACGCTAAAATACTAGAAAAAATCCACCAACCACTGCCGATCATCAACAAGGTGAAATGGGGAGTGGCCATCTGGCTGATACTCGGCAATTCAACATTGATCAAAGCAAGGCTAAGTCCACCAAACAGCAAAGCAGGCAGCATAGCTAATGGGCGAGAAGTTTGGTTAACGAACTGCGTCCATTCCCAAAATCCAAGTAACGTGACCACGGCAAGTGCCACCATAAACCACGATAAAGGCAAATAAATAATGCCCAAGATCACCAAAGGCGCAAGAACAAGCGCAGTAATGATTCGCTGCTTCAAATTGAGAAGTCCTATATTCAGTTTTCCATCAATGCCTTGATTTGTTCACCAGTACAACCGAAACGGCGCTCACGGTTAACAAACCAAGTCACTGCTTCAATTAGGCAGTTTTCATCGAATTCAGGCCAGAAGACTGGCGTAAAATACAATTCTGCATAAGCGAGTTGCCAAAGCATAAAGTTGCTAATTCGACACTCACCGCTGGTACGGATCAGCAAATCAACCTCTGGCAGATCGGCCATGGTTAAATGTTGCTGGATCATCGCCTCATCGATTTCAGTCGGCATCAGCTCGCCTTGCGCCACTTTATTGGCTAACGCTTGAGTGGCTTGCAAAATATCCCATTGCCCACCGTAGTTAGCGGCAATGTTGACCACCATGCCAGTATTGTTGGCGGTTAACGTTTCTGCTTGCGCGATTTTGGCTTGTAGATGATCGCTAAAACGGCTTTTATCGCCAATCACACGCAGACGTAAATTGTTCTTATGCAGTTTCTTAATCTCGGAGGAAAGCACCGTGATAAAGAGCTCCATCAGCACCCCAACCTCTTCCTCAGGGCGACGCCAATTCTCACGGCTAAAAGCAAATAGAGTGATAGCTTGAATACCAAAGCGAGCGGCGGCTGAAATGGTTTTACGTACCGCAGTAACGCCATTTTTATGACCGAATATCCGCGGTTTTCCCTGTGCTTTCGCCCAGCGGCCATTGCCGTCCATAATCACAGCAATATGCTTAGGCAATAATTCCTTGGGAATAGATAGATTTTGCATAAGAAACACAATAAACAATCAAAGAGGCGCAAGAGTAGCATAAAAAAACGCTGGGCTGCGAGCACAGCGTTTTGTTCGCTAGATCAGACGATTAAACTTCCATCAGCTCTTTTTCTTTAGCCGCAAGAACTTCATCAATCTTCTTCACTGCCGCATCGGTCAGCTTCTGAATTTCTTCTTGTGCGCGACGCTCATCATCTTCTGAAACTTCTTTATCTTTCAGTAGACCTTTCAGATCGTTGTTCGCATCACGACGAATGTTCCGTACTGCAACTCGGCCACCTTCCGCTTCACCACGCACGATTTTTACCAGATCACGACGACGCTCTTCGGTCAGTGGTGGCAGTGGCACACGGATCAGGGTACCGGCTGACATTGGGTTCAAACCCAGATCAGACATCAAGATCGCTTTTTCAACTTTTTGCGTCAAATCGCGATCGAACACGGTGATCGCTAGCGTACGTGCATCTTCTGCAATCACGTTAGCAACCTGATTAAGTGGAGTTGGAGCGCCGTAGTAATCAACCGAAATACCCGACAATAAACTTGGATGAGCACGACCAGTACGGATCTTCGATAGGCCATTTTTTAGTGCTTCAACACTTTTCTCCATACGCTGCTGCGCATCTTTTTTGATCTCATTAATCACAATATCACCTTAATTCTTGTTTTCGTTTCGAGAGCCGTTGGGTTGCAAAGATAATTACTGGGCATCGCTGATCAGCGTGCCTTCCGCTTCACCCATCACGACACGACGCAGCGCGCCAGGCTTGTTCATGTTAAACACACGAATCGGCATTTTATGGTCACGTGCTAGAGTAAACGCGGCCAAATCCATCACTTTCAGCTCACTATCAAGCACATCGTTGTAAGTCAGCTTATCATACAGTTGTGCTTCTGGGTTGGCTACCGGGTCGGCACTGTAAACCCCATCTACTTTGGTCGCTTTGAGAACCAGATCTGCTTCAATCTCAATCCCACGCAAACACGCCGCAGAGTCAGTGGTGAAAAATGGGTTACCGGTTCCTGCAGCAAAAATGACCACACGGCCTTGACGCAGTTCACGAATCGCATCAGACCAGCTGTAGTCGTCACATACGCCATTGAGCGGGATCGCAGACATCAAACGCGCATTCACATAAGCACGGTGCAGTGCATCGCGCATCGCCAAACCATTCATTACTGTCGCCAGCATCCCCATATGGTCACCCACCACGCGGTTCATTCCCGCTTTGGCCAGACCAGCACCACGGAATAGGTTACCCCCACCAATCACCAGTCCTACTTGCACGCCCAGTTCAACCAGTTCTTTTACTTCCTGAGCCATACGATCAAGTACGGTAGGATCAATACCAAAACCTTCCGTGCCTTGTAGCGCTTCACCACTGAGTTTTAACAGAATACGTTGATAAGCGGGTTTAGGATTCGTTGTCATGGGAGTTTCCTTCCAAAGAGAGTTGAGGATTAACAGTCATGAATAGACTTGAGCTAGCGCTTAAATCTATTCATCACGATTAATCTCGACATCATGGCTAACCATCGACCCATTCGTCGTGAAAAGATAGTCGTGAAAAGACCGCAGCCATGGCCACGGTCTTTTAGTGAGCAATCGGCTAGGATTAACCTTTTACCGCCATCGCTACTTCTTCAGCAAAGCTTAGGCCTTCTTGTTTCTCGATGCCTTCACCTACTTCTAGACGTACGAATGCAGAAACAGTTACACCTTTATCCGCAAGAATTTCGCCAACAGTTTTCTTTGGTTCCATAACGAATGGTTGACCAGTCAGAGAAACTTCGCCAGTGAATTTCTTCATACGGCCTTCAACCATTTTCTCTGCGATTTCTTTTGGCTTGCCTTCGTTCATAGCGATGCCAACTTGAACTTCACGCTCTTTAGCCACCACTTCAGCAGGAACGTCATCTGGCGTCAGGAATTCTGGACGAGAAGCCGCTACGTGCATTGCTACGTGCTTCAGAGTTTCAGTATCCGCAGAACCTGCAACGACAACACCAATACGATCGCCGTGGCGGTAAGTTGCCAGAGCTGCGCCTTCAACGTACTGAACGCGACGGATGTTGATGTTTTCACCAATTTTTGCAACTAGAGCAATACGAGTTTCTTCGAATTGTGCTTGTAGCTCTTCGATAGAAGCTTTAGAAGCCAGAGCCGCGTCAGCAACTTGGTTAGCAAATGCAACGAAGTTACCGTCTTTGGCTACGAAGTCAGTTTGGCAGTTAACTTCAACCAGAGCAGCAACGCCTTTGCCTTCTTTGATGATGATGGTGCCTTCAGCAGCGATGTTGCCCGCTTTTTTAGCAGCTTTAGCAGCACCACTCTTACGCATATTTTCGATTGCCAGCTCGATGTCACCGTTAGTTTCAACAAGGGCTTTCTTACATTCCATCATACCCGCGCCAGTACGCTCGCGCAGTTCTTTTACTAGAGCAGCAGTAACAGCCATTCTCTATTCCTCAGTTAATTCTGGATTGGATAAAATTTGAGGGCCTACATTATCGGCCCCCAATGCTAACTATAACTTGGTCTATGCTGCACTATTATGGCGAATAACGCTGAATGTGGCAGATAGCACCTAAGTTTGACTCAGAGCCGAGATTATTCCGCTTCTACGAAACCGTCTTTTTCTGCTACAGCAGCTACGTCTTTGTTACGACCTTCGTTGATCGCTTCAGCCGCTGCATTCAGGTACAGTTGAACAGCGCGGATCGCGTCGTCGTTACCTGGGATGATGTAGTCAACGCCATCTGGGTTAGAGTTAGTATCAACAACAGCAAATACTGGAATACCTAGGTTGTTCGCTTCTTTGATAGCGATGTGCTCGTGATCAGCGTCGATAACGAACAGAGCATCAGGCAGGCCGCCCATATCTTTGATACCACCAAGAGACTTTTCCAGTTTCTCCATTTCGCGAGTGCGCATTAGAGCTTCTTTCTTAGTCAGCTTTTCAAAAGTACCATCAGTAGATTGAACTTCCAGCTCTTTCAGGCGTTTGATTGACTGACGAACTGTTTTCCAGTTAGTCAGCATGCCGCCCAACCAGCGGTTGTTAACGTAGTATTGGTTGCTTGCTAGAGCTGCTTCTTTAACAGACTCAGACGCTGCGCGCTTAGTACCTACAAACAGAACTTTACCTTTTTTGTCGCCAACTTTTACTAGCTCAGCCAGAGCTTCGTTGAACATAGGTACAGTTTTTTCTAGGTTGATGATGTGTACGCGGTTACGAGCACCGAAAATGAACTGCTTCATTTTTGGGTTCCAGTAACGAGTTTGGTGACCGAAGTGTACGCCCGCTTTCATCATATCGCGCATTGATACAGATGCCATTTTAAAATCCTCTATGGGGTTAGGCCTCCACATTCCCCACGTATCCGACCCCTTAATTGGAGCACCCCGGAACGCGTGTCGAAATGTGTGTGATTTAAACAATTAGGTTTATGGTTCCCGATCCTTTTCGCCAATTTGGAGAATAAGGACCCGGATTCCGGCGCGCTTTATACCATATTTCGGCCTAATATGGCTAGTAAAAATTGTCGTCCGTTAAGCTGAATAGTACTTTTTAACTCGCGATCATCGTTCAGTTAACCAAGGATTTTGGCTCAGTTCAGCCTGTCTCCTTGCGCTTCATCTGTCCATTGTTACAATAGCGCCACTCGCACCTTGTGTGCTCACCAGTGAGTAGAGAAAGCTGATGTCTATAAAAATCAAGAATGCCGTAGAAATTGAAAAAATGCGCGTTGCTGGCCGCTTAGCTGCTGAGGTTCTGGAAATGATTGAACCTTACGTGCAAGCAGGCGTAACCACCGAAGAATTAGATCAGAGATGTCATCAGTACATTACTGAAGTGCAAGGCGCAATTCCGGCACCACTGAATTATCACGGCTTTCCTAAATCGATCTGTACCTCAATTAACCATATTGTGTGTCACGGTATTCCTGCTACTCAAGACAGTCAGTTTGGCCAGCTATTGCGTCCAGCGGTATTGCGCGATGGCGATATTCTCAATATTGATATTACCGTGATTAAAGATGGCTACCACGGCGATACTTCGAAAATGTTTGTAATTGGAGAAGCCTCGATTGAAGACAAACGTCTGTGCCATGTGGCGCAAGAGTGTCTGTATCTGGCGCTGAAACTGGTGAAACCGGGCCTACAACTGGGTGAGATTGGTACCGCGATCGAAAAACACATCAAGACCAATAATAAAAACAATCCACGCTTTAAGTTTTCTATCGTCCGTGATTATTGCGGCCATGGCATTGGCGCTGAATTCCATGAAGAGCCACAAGTAGTGCACTACAAAAATAGTGATCGCACTGTGCTGCGTGAAGGGATGATTTTCACCATTGAACCAATGATTAACGCCGGTAAGTTTGGTTGCCGCTTAGATGATCAAGACGATTGGACCGTTTATACCGCCGATGGCAAAAAGTCAGCCCAGTGGGAACACACGATTTTGGTCACCGCGAACGGCTGTGAAATTCTCACCCTGCGCCAAGATGAAACGCTACCACGACTGCTAAATAACGCTTAATTCGTGCTGGCTTAAAAATATCCCTGCTCAGTCAGGGATATTTTTTTATTGGCTCTCATCTGCTAGATTGACACCATTCGTGTTAACGCCTGCATGGACGCGCTATGCCGTATCAATCACCACTGACCTTTCAACCCGCCCAACTCACCGTTGACAGTTTAAAGCAACAGTTGGAAAGTTTTACTGAGTATCAAAAACAGGCTTTTTTCAATCATCATCCGATCACCGACCTTGTACTTGGCCGCTCAGAATATATGGATTTATTGCTGCACCGCCTGTGGCAATTTTTTGGCTTAGATCAACTGCTCGAAGTCAGCCTGATTGCGGTCGGTGGTTATGGACGCGGAGAACTGCATCCGCTGTCAGACATTGACTTGCTGGTGCTTTCACAACAGCCACTCAGTGAGCCGGTCGCCAATAAAATCAGTCAGTTTTTAACCCTGTTGTGGGATCTAAAATTAGAGATCGGCCATGCGGTACGCACCGTTGAACAGTGTGCAGAAATCGGCAAAACCGATTTAACCGTCGCCACCAATTTGCAAGAGGCACGCTTACTCTGTGGCTGTGCGGCCACCTTTCATCAACTAAAAATGGTCATTCACTCGGAATCCTTTTGGCCAAGTGAGATTTTCTACCAAGCTAAAGTGCAAGAGCAGAAAGCACGTCATGCCCGCTATCACGATACCACCTACAACTTAGAGCCGGATATTAAATCAACTCCGGGTGGGCTGCGCGATATTCACACCTTAACCTGGATCGCTCGCCGCCATTTCGGTGCCACCTCGCTGTATGAAATGAGCCGCTTTGGTTTTCTCACCGATGCGGAATATCGCGAGTTGGTTGAGTGTCAAAATTTCCTATGGCGAGTACGCTTTGCACTGCACATTGAACTCAAACGTTACGACAATCGCTTAACGTTCGCTCATCAAGTGCAAGTCGCTCGTCATCTCGGTTACTTTGGTGAAGGTAACCGTGGCGTAGAAATGATGATGAAAGAGTTTTTCCGCACCCTACGCCGGGTCGCCGAACTCAACAAGATGCTGCTGAAAATTTTTGATAAAGCGATCTTAAATAATGGTGAAGAAGCACCTGCCGTGGTGATTGATGAGGATTTTCAACGCCGAGGTAATCTGATTGAAGCGCGCAAACCAGCCCTGTTCCAAGCTCGCCCAGAAACCATTTTGGATATGTTTTTGCACATGGCTAATGACTCAAGCATCGAATCAGTCGCTCCTGCCACCCTGCGCCAACTGCGCACGGCTCGCCGCCGTTTGAATAAATTTTTGCATACCATTCCAGCCGCACGAGAAAAATTTATCGAGCTAGTGCGTCATCCCAATGCGTTGCATAAGGCATTCAGCCAGATGCACAAATTAGGGGTGATCGCCGCTTATTTGCCACAATGGCATCAAATTGTTGGCCAAATGCAGTTTGATTTATTCCATGTTTATACGGTGGATGAGCATAGCATGCGTCTACTCAAACATATTCATTTATTTAGTGATATAAACAATCACGATCGCCACCCTATTTGCTGTGAAATCTACCCTAAAATTCAGAAAAAAGAGTTATTGATCCTCGCGGCAATCTTCCACGATATTGGTAAGGGCCGCGGCGGTGATCACTCGGAGATTGGTGCAAATGAAGCGTTTGATTTCTGTATTGAGCACGGGCTATCAAAACCGGAAGCGAAGCTAGTCGCTTGGCTAGTGAAAAATCATCTGTTGATGTCAGTCACCGCTCAGCGTCGTGATATTTACGATCCGGATGTGATCATCGAATTCGCCAAAAAGGTGCGCGATGAAGAACGTTTGGAATATTTGGTGTGTCTAACCGTGGCTGATATCTGCGCCACTAACCCTGAGTTGTGGAACAGTTGGAAACGTACCCTACTTGCCGAGCTGTTCCACTCCACACAACGCGCTCTGCGCCGTGGTTTAGAAAATCCGGTCGATGTGCGTGAGCGTATTCGCCACAATCAACAAATGGCGTTGGCACAATTGCGCAAAGAGGGCTTCACTAGCCGTGAAATAGAAGTGTTGTGGCAGCGCTTTAAGGCCGATTATTTCCTGCGCCATACCCACCAACAAATTGCCTGGCACTGCGCCCATTTATTACGCCATAGTGACCCCAACCAGCCACTGGTATTACTAAGCAAAAAAGCCACCCGTGGGGGGACTGAAGTGTTTATCTATACCAAAGATCAAGCGGCGTTATTTGCAACCGTGGTCGCCGAGCTTGATCGGCGCAATCTTAACGTGCATGACGCACAGATCATGGCCAGTAAAGATGGTTATGTGCTAGATACCTTTATGGTGCTGGATCATAACGGGCGGGCAATTGAAGAATCGCGCCAACAAGCCTTGATCCGCCACCTCGTTCATGTGCTAGAAGATGGCCGCCCCACCACTCAAAAAGCGCGCCGCATTCCACGCAATTTACAACACTTTAAAGTCAAAACTCAGGTCGATTTTCTGCCGACGAAAAGCAAAAAACGCACCTTAGTCGAATTTGTTGCACTCGATACTCCGGGATTACTGGCCACGGTCGCCGCCACCTTTGCCGAACTCAACCTTGACCTGCACGCGGCCAAAATCACTACCATTGGCGAGCGAGCGGAAGATTTATTTATTCTGACTAACTCACAAGGCACCCGTCTCAATGACACTGAAGAGCAGCAACTACGCGAAACACTGTTCACCAATGTGGCTCATTTAGCGCCAAATGATCAGTAATAGCCAGCCCAAGATTCACCATCACGTTAAATAAAAATGAGATAATTCTTTGAATAAATAAAAGATAATCTGAGCTCGATATTTTACAACCGAACTCAGCTTAGGTAAAAAACTTAAACTCTAAATTGAGCAACAACTTCTTGTAACTGATCGGCTAATTGATTGAGATCTCGGCAAGCTTGAGACATCTGTTGTGCACCCGTTGCAACTTCTTCTGATGCGTCGCTAATATTCACCACATTACGATTAAGCTCTTCTGTGACTGCTCTTTGCTCTTCTGTTGCTGTCGCAATTTGGATATTCATCTGAGATATACTATTTACTGATGAATTAATTTCTGAGAGAGACTTACCCGCTTCACGAGCAGAATAAACCGCTTCTAATATCATATTTTGGCTTTGCTGCATTGTAACCCCTGCATCAGCCGCTCTTTGTTGTAAATCAGAGATAATACGATTGATCTCCGTTGTAGAATCTTGTGTGCGTTTAGCTAAAGCTCTAACTTCATCGGCTACAACTGCAAACCCCCGCCCTTGTTCTCCAGCGCGTGCAGCCTCAATCGCAGCATTAAGCGCTAATAAGTTGGTTTGTTCTGCAATTCCCTGAATAACCCCCAGCACCATACCGATATTACGGCTATCATCACTCAATCCATGAATAACAACCGCCGTATCTTCAATAACTGAAGCGACTTTTTCAATATGTGTCGCGGCATCCCCTACAACTTGGCTACCTAATTCGGCAGTACTGGTAGCAGAATTCGCCATTTCAGCGGCATCGTTCGTATTGGAAGCAACATCTTGAACAGTCGATGACATTTCATTCATTGCTGTGGCTAGTTGATTTATCTCATTCTGCTGTGTAGTCATATTATTGGCTGACTGCATTGCAACCGTACTAATTTCTTCAGCTGCAGTACCAAGTCGTATCACAGAGCTCGAAACCTCATTAACCAATAGACGCAGATTATGTTGCATTTCACTAAAACCTTTAGCGAGATCTCCGAATTCATCGGCAGCAAACTGCTTGATATCGATTAAACTGGCAAGATCACCTCCAGCTATCTTACGTATAGATTCCTGCAAAACGAAGAGAGGGTTACGAATTTGTCTTATTAGGAAATAAGCAATAACGACTACTAATAATGTAATAAATACGCTAATCATTATGCTCGTTGTAAATGATTTATCATAAACAGTATTACTCTGACTAGTTAATACCCCCGCCACACGTTCATTTTCGAGTTGTAATTCCATACTCAACTGGACAATATTCTGAGTTAATGGCGTCAGATTTTTGATCATATTGTCCGTTGCTACAATATCTCCCGATTCAACAATCTTAATTAAGTTGTTAAGCATAGCTGCGTATTCTCTCGCTGCACTTTTTAATGCATCAAAAATTCGAGCATCATCTTGTGAGATAATAGGCAATATACCGTATGCCAACTCAGCAGAACTATACTCAGCCATTTTTTGCTCAAGATTTAGCTTGGAAGCTCTTTGATAAGATAAATCATCAATCATCAAAGCATAAGCCAAACGCAGTGATGCAAGGCGTTGATCTTGAACAGCAAAACCAATTTTTGTAGCTGCAGCAACTGAGGGAATTACCTTCTCTGTAAGTTCTTTTGTTGTGTCATGTATCGTTGACATTTGTAAATTTGAATACCCAGCAAAAAGTCCGAAAGTCAGAACGATTGCTGAAAATACAGCCGTTAATTTTTGGCCAATTGTTATATTTAGCATATAAAACACCTTGTTATTTTAATATTTCAGATCAAACGATAATCAAGCAACCTATAGATAACTGCAATTTTACACTGCTCAACTAAACATGATACCAACCAGCCCAATGACCGAGCAAGCCTAGACTGATCGCCGCCATAATACCGGCAACAATATCATCCAGCATGATGCCTAAGCCGCCATGTACCCGCTGATCCAACCAACTTATCGGCCAAGGTTTCAGCATGTCGAAAAAACGAAACAGTACAAAGCCGCCCACTAACCACCGCCAGTCAAACACCGGTAATTGCCACAACGGCACAATCAGCATAGTGATCCAAAATCCAGCAAACTCATCCCACACGATCGAGCCATGATCGTGTACCTGCATATCATCAGAGGTAACTTGGCAAAGTTTAATCCCCACCAAACTGGCGACCACAATGGCGCCTAGATACCAAGCCAGCGGCAGGTGAGCGAGCAGCAGATACAGTGGCACTGCAGCTAAGGTGCCGATGGTGCCGGGCACCATCGGTGCTAAGCCACTGCCAAAGCCTGTGGCCAACAAATGCCAAGGATTGCTTAAGGATATTTTACTGCGTGGATCGCTCATACTTTCCCCTTGAAATGCTCATAGCCAGCCAATTGCCAATCGAGTTTTTTGCCTTGATTATGCAGCTCAAAAGTACCCGCGGGACGAATTTGGCCAATACAAGTCACTTTAGTGCCACAGTGCGCTAGTGCATGAGCTAATGAACCACGGTTTTGCTCAGGAATGGTAAAACAGAGTTCGTACTCTTCGCCACTGGTCAGCGCATACTGCTGTGCAGTGGTCACATCCCCAACAAACTGTAATAACTCCTTCGACAGTGGCAGCAAACTGACATCAATACTCGCTCCAACATTTGAGCGGCGTAAAATATGTGGCAGATCAGCGATCAAACCATCAGAAATATCAATCGCAGAGGAAGCCAAATGCACTAAGGCTTGCCCAGCAACAATACGCGGTGTGGACAGATAATGACGCTGCTCAAGAATATCGGCAAATGGTCGCTGACGTTTTTCTGGCTGCAAAATCACCTCTAACCCAGCCTGGCTATCACCCAGATCGCCAGTGACATACAGCCAATCACCGATTTTCGCCCCGCTACGTAACATGGCTTGCTCTTTGGGTAAAAAACCTTGCACGGTGAGGGTAATACTAAGTGGCCCTTTGGTGGTATCACCGCCAATCAACTGCACATTGTAATAATTGGCTAAGTCAAAAAAGGCCGCGCAGAATGGCTGTAACCACGCCTCATCAATCTCAGGCAACGTTAACGCCAGCGATACCCAAGCGGGGGTTGCACCCATCGCCGCGAGATCGCTCATATTAGAGGCTAATGCCTTATGTGCCACCCAAGCAGGATTGGCATCGACCAGAAAATGAGTGCCCGCGACTAAGGTATCGGTACTGATCGCAATACGCGAATTTTCCGGTACTTTGACAATGGCACAGTCATCGCCCAGTGCTAAGTGCACATCTTTACGTTGCGTTTGCCGGTTAGCAAAATATTTATCGATTAAATTAAATTCACCCAACATTCACTCGACTCTTTGGTTGCCATGCCAACAAGCGGCCGCTCATTAAGAAAAAAGGTCAGCAACTGCTGACCTTCTGGTGGAAAACGAATTACGCTTTCTTACGTACGTGCGGTGCGGCTTTATCTAGCACACCGTTAACGAATTTATGGCTATCTTCTGCGGCAAACACTTTTGCCAGTTCAATCGCCTCGTTAATCACCACTTTGTAAGGCACATCTTCACGACGTGTCATTTCATACATGGCCAAACGCAGCAGCGCCAGTTCCATCATGTCCAGATCTTGCATTGGACGAGAAACAAAAGGACGCAGTTTGCTGTCAAGTTCAGTGTGGTTCAGTACCACACCGGCCAACAGATCACGGAAATAAGAAACATCGGTTTCAGGAGCAGCAAGAGCTGGCTCAGCGGCACGATGTTGTTCTTCATCGTATTTACCACTGGTTAGAAATTGCTCTTCAATAGTCGCAACATTCTCTTTAGTAATTTGCCATGAATAAATTGCTTGTAGCGCAAATTGACGTGCATTACGACGTGCGGCTGGTTTCACACTGGCCCCCATTAGGAATCAATTTCAGAAAGAACATTAATCATCTCAAGTGCGCTCAGTGCTGCTTCAGCACCCTTATTACCAGCCTTGGTTCCTGCGCGTTCAATAGCTTGATCGATAGTATCTACAGTCAATACACCAAATGCGACCGGAAGACTAAATTCCAGAGACACTTGGGCCAGACCTTTATTCATTTCACTGCAAACATAGTCAAAGTGCGGTGTTCCACCACGGATAACACAACCCAGAGAGACAATCGCATCGTAGTCGCCAGTTTTGGCCACACGCTGGGCAACCAATGGCAACTCAACCGCACCAGGGCAACGCACCACTGTAATGTTGTCATCACTGATCTGACCGTGACGCTTAAGAGTATCGATCGCACCAGAAAGTAAGCTCTCATTGATAAAACTGTTGAAACGAGAAATCACAATCGCAATTTTCGCCTTTGGTGCTGGGAAACCACCCTCGATAACTTTCATAAGCTTTCCTTTAACTCTATTCATCAAGTGAGAATCGCCGGATTCTAGCACAATTTTGTGAGCAATATCTAACATAAATTTGAGCTAACACCGCGCACAGCTATCAAGGCAACACGCGGCAAAACGCCGATTAAATATCCGCAAATATCTTGACGTTGTAGGTAGACGGCAACTGAATTCATCCCCATGAGCATAGACCGACGCTATGCTTGGGATGAACGAACCTCGCTAACAGCGCTGCAACGTCAAGTAGCAAGGGAATAGCGATTACTCGCACACGTACTCGACCACATTGAGACCAAAACCGCCCAATGCGTGGTACTTTTTGTTTGGTGAAGAGAGCAGACGCATCTCTGTGACCCCAAGATCGGCGAGGATTTGCGAACCAACGCCAACCCGACGTGAAGTACCTTGTTTTTTCGCCATCGCAGGGGCTTCACCTTTATCTTGCAACTCAAACATTTTCACCCGATGCAGTAACAGATCGCTCGACTCTTCACTGCCTAGGATCACCAACACACCGCCTTGTTGACCAATCCGTTGCATCGCAGTCGCCAGTGGCCAACTGCGCTCTGCCGCTCGGTTGCTGTGCAACAGATCAGTAAAGGTATCTTGCAGATGTACACGCACCAGCGTTGGCGCGCTGGCAATATCGCCTTTGCACAAAGCGAAGTGGATTTGCTGATCAATCATATCGCGGTAAGTCACTAACTCAAATTCGCCATACTCAGTCGGCAGTTTGCACTGTGCAACACGCTCAATCGTGGTTTCAGTGTGATTGCGATACTCAATCAGATCGGCAATCGTGCCCAGTTTCAAACCATGTTTTTCAGCAAACACTTCCAAATCAGGGCGACGTGCCATGGTGCCGTCATCGTTGAGAATTTCAACAATCACTGATGCGGGCTCAAGCCCCGCGAGGCGAGCAAGATCACAGCCGGCTTCCGTGTGCCCTGCGCGAGTCAGCACACCACCATCTTGCGCAGCCAGCGGGAAAATATGCCCCGGCTGAACCAAATCAGCAGCTACCGCCTCTTTAGCAACCGCGGCTTGCACAGTGCGCGCGCGATCGGCAGCGGAAATGCCCGTGGTCACCCCTTCTGCCGCTTCAATTGATACAGTGAAATTGGTGGTGTACTGAGCATTGTTATCTTGCACCATAGGATTTAATCCTAAATGGCGGCAACGCTGTTTGGTCATAGTTAAGCAGATCAGACCGCGACCATGGGTTGCCATAAAATTGATCGCCTCTGGGGTAATGTGCTCAGCGGCCATGATCAGATCGCCTTCATTTTCACGATCTTCATCATCCATCAGGATAACCATTTTGCCCTGACGAATATCTTCAATAATTTGTTGTGGAGTACTAATTGGCATGGTGTCTATCCTATCGTTATCGGTATGCGCCGAGATTAAGCAAAACCGTTTTGCTGCAGAAAATCCATCGTCAGGCGTGATTGAGGTTCGCTTTCTGATTGGCCTTGTAGCAAACGTTCCATATATCGGGCCAGTACATCGACTTCCAGATTGACTCGGCGACCAACTTGAAACTGATCCATGGTTGTTTCCGCGCTGGTATGAGGAACAATCGTCAGTTTAAATGCATTTTTGCGCAGATCATTGACCGTTAAGCTGATCCCATCAACGGTGATCGAGCCTTTTTGGGCGACGTATTTGCTCAGTTCAGCCGGCATATTCACCCACAGTTCAACCGCGCGTCCAACCGGAATACGTTCCACGATTTCGCCGACACCATCAACGTGTCCAGATACGATGTGACCGCCAAACCGAGTGGTCGGTAACATGGCTTTTTCCAGATTGACCCGATCGCCGACTTGGTAATTGGTAAAACCGGATTTGTTCAACGTTTCCAGCGATAAATCGGCACTGAAACTACGCCGATCAAACGCCACCACGGTTAAACACACCCCATTGGTGGCAATACTATCCCCCAATTTAACATCGGCCATATCCAACTTGCCAACCTCAACACTGATGGTGACATCATTGCCTTTGGGGATGATCGCGGTCAGCTTGCCGATCGCTTCAATAATTCCTGTAAACATAGTGCTAATCTTTTGATGTTGGGGTGGCAATGATGCGCAGATCGCTGCCAACCATTCGACAATCTTCAATTTTGAGTTCAATGGACTCGGCCATTTGCGTCAAACCCAGTGCACCAAATAAACCACGGCCATCGCTGCCCATCAGTTTCGGTGCTAAATAGAGAATAATTTCATCCACCAATTTTTGCTCAATCAAGGATTTCGCCAATTGGCTACCCGCTTCTACCCACACTTGATTGATCTGATGCTGCTGTGCCAACTGAGTCAACAGTTCGCGCAAATCAAGCTGGCCATGGTCGGCTGCGACACAAAGGTCGGCATTCTCGCTGGCCACTCGCAGCACGGGGGATGGAGTTTGGTATAAGGCTAACTCAGGATATAACTGATGCTGGCGATCCAAAATTATGCGTACTGGCTGACGTAAATCCGCAGGCGAATATTGCGTTTGTATCGACTGCGGTAAATCGTGCCAACGTACCGCCAACGAGGCATTATCGCTAAGCACGGTTTGACTGGTAGAAAGAATCGCACTGGCTTGCGCGCGAAAAGATTGCACATCTTTACGCGCCGCTACAGAGGTGATCCACTGGCTTTGGCCATTGGCCAGCGCGGTTTGTCCATCGAGGCTCGCCGCCATTTTAAGCTGCACATAAGGCATGCCCGTCTGCATACGTTTGAGAAAACCACGGTTCAATGCACGCGCATCGGCTTCTAGCAGACCCACTTGCACTTCAATCCCCGCCTCACGCAGCATCTGTACGCCGCGCCCTGCTACTTGCGGATTAGGATCTTGCATCGCGCAGATCACTTTCGCTACTCCCGCCTTAATCAGACCTACGGCACAAGGTGGGGTTCGCCCATAGTGCGAGCAGGGCTCAAGCGTTACATAAGCAGTCGCACCACGGGTAAGCTCGCCCGCTTGACGTATCGCATGCACTTCCGCATGCGGCTCCCCGGCTTTTTTATGCCAGCCTTCACCGACAATCTGTGCACCGCGGGTGATCACGCAGCCAACATTCGGATTCGGCGCGGTAGTAAAACGCCCACGCTGAGCCAATTGCAGCGCGTGGGACATCATTTGATGATCAAAAGAGGTAAACATAGACATAGTCACGCTGGATTAATCTTGTAGTTTAGCGATCTCTTCGCCAAATTCACGCACATCTTCAAAACTGCGATAGACCGAGGCAAAGCGAATATAGGCCACTTTATCCAGCACTTTCAGTTGTTCCATCACCAAATTACCAATCAGTTTACTCGGCACTTCACGCTCACCAGTCGCGCGCAGCTTAGACTTGATGGTGCTGATCGCAAGCTCTACCGCGTCGGCACTCACTGGACGCTTTTCTAACGCACGTTGCAGACCACCAATCATTTTATCTTCATCGAAAGGCTCGCGGTTACCATTGGTTTTGATCACGCGCGGCATGACTAATTCGGCGCTTTCAAAGGTGGTAAAACGCTCACTACAAGCCAAACACTGACGACGACGGCGCACTTGGTGTCCATCAGCCACCAGCCGTGAATCGATCACTTTGGTATCATTTTCAGAACAGAAAGGACAATGCATATTACCTCCATAACAAGGTAGTCAGTGTAGCCGATGTCGAGGAGAGAGCCAAAGAAAAAGGGGCATGCTGCCCCTTTACATTCTCGGTTTACGTCGATTTTGTTAACTGCGTGAGAGGTAATTGGCTTTACCGACCCACTTATAGCTGGTCAGCTCTTCCAAGCCCATTGGGCCACGCGCATGCAATTTTTGAGTCGATACCGCGACCTCTGCGCCCAAACCAAACTGGGCACCGTCGGTAAAACGTGTCGAGGCATTGACGTAGACCGCAGCAGAGCCAGCGCTATTGATAAACAGCTCGGCATTGTAAAGATCATTGGTCATAATCGCATCGGAATGGCTAGCATTGTGCTCACGCATATGTTCGATCGCCTCTTGTACATCCTGCACCACTTTCACCCCTAAGGTGTAACTGAGCCATTCAGTATCAAAATCGCCGACTTGCGCATCACGCAGATCACTGGCAGAACTCATCAAGGCCTTAGCTTTAGGCTCAGCTACAAACGCCACTTTACCTTTCAGTTTCGCAATCAGTTTTTCCAGCAACGGTTGAGCGATTGCTTGATGGACCAATAGCGTGTCGAGTGCATTACACGCCGATGGACGCTGCACTTTAGCGTTTTCAATCACCGCTACCGATTTATCCAGATCGGCACTTTGATCAACGAAAATATGGCTGATCCCAAAGCCACCGATAATCACTGGTACTGTGCTGTTTTCTTTACACATTTTATGTAGGCCAGCCCCGCCACGCGGAATGATCATATCCACGTAATCATCCATTTTCAGCAGTTGGGTCACCAACTCACGATCCGGTTTTTCAATGTACTGCACCGATGCTGCAGGTAAATCGGCTTGAGTTAAGGCCGCTTGAATGACTTTGACCAGTTCCATATTCGAGAAAAATGTCTCTTTACCACCACGCAAAATGGCCGCGTTGCCGGTTTTAAGACACAGTGCTGCAATATCAATCGTCACGTTGGGGCGCGCTTCATAGATCACCCCAACCACGCCCAGTGGTACGCGGCGGCGAGCAAGCGCCAAGCCATTTTCCAGCACTCGACTTTCGATTTCACTCCCGACCGGATCGTGCAGTGTGATCACGTTACGCACATCATTGGCCATCGCTTGCAAACGCTCAGGGTTGAGCAGCAAGCGATCCAACATCGCTTCCGATAAGCCCGCATCGCGCCCCAACGCAATGTCTTTGGCATTGGCAGCCAAAATACGCGTGCTTTGTGCTTCTAATTCGGCGGCAATGATCGACAAAGCCTGATTTTTTTGCGCCGTGCTTGCGGTGGCTAGCTGAAAAGAGGCCGCTTTGGCCGCTTTACCGAGTACGCTTAACTCCATCATTGTTTCCTTTATTCTTGAATCACGACCATATCATCACGGTGGATCACTTCTAAACCATGATCGTAACCTAAAATATCCACGATCTCTTTGCTGTGTTTACCGGCTATTTGTGCCACTTCATCCTGCGCATAAGCCACGATGCCACGCGCAATCAGATGTTGTTGTTTATCCAGCACGCGCACCACTTCACCGCGGGCAAAATGGCCCTGCACCCGCAGCACACCTTTGGCAAGTAGACTGCTACCTTTATTGAGCACCGCTTTGGCAGCACCATCATCAATCACGATGTCACCCGCGGCCGCAGGTCCCGCCAAAATCCAGCGTTTGCGGTTTTCTAACGCTTCTTCCAAAGCTAAAAAGCGCGTGCCTTGCGGCTCAGCACTCAAAGAATCAAAAATCACATTCGGTGCACGACCAGCGGCGATAATCACTTCAATTCCAGCTCGGCGGGCAATATCAGCAGCTTGCAGTTTGGTCGCCATGCCGCCGGTACCGAGTGTGGTACCACTACCACCGGCAATTTTACGCAGTGTGTCATCAATCGTGGTGACTTGTTTGATCAGTTGAGCGTTCGGGTCTTTACGAGGATCGGCGGTGAACAAGCCTTTTTGATCCGTCAGCAGCAGCAGTTTATCTGCGCCACATAAAATGCCGACTAAAGCTGATAAGTTGTCGTTATCACCGACTTTAATTTCATTGGTGGCAACCGCATCATTCTCGTTCACCACGGGCACAATGCCATTTTCCACTAACGCATTAATCGTATCCCGCGCATTAAGGAAGCGCTCCCGATCATCGAGATCGGCTCGGGTCAGCAACATTTGCCCAATTTTAATACCATAGATTGCAAACAGTGATTCCCATACCTGAATCAAACGACTTTGCCCCACCGCGGCTAGCAGTTGCTTGCTAGAGATCGCGTTGGGCAGCGCGGGATAACCTAGATGTTCGCGACCTGCGGCAATCGCCCCCGAAGTGACGATCACTACCGAATGACCTTGCTGTTTGAGTTCGGCGCATTGGCGAGCCAGCTCGACCATATGAGCGCGATCCAACGCCAGAGTACCGCCAGTCAAAACACTGGTTCCCAGCTTTACCACCATCGTTTGTGGCGCCTTTACGCTTGATTGATTTGTCGTCATGATTGCTTATGTTGAGAAAAAAGATGAACAGACGATGTTTTAGCAATCCGCTCGCCAATGCACAAGTAGAAAAAGGGACCTCAGCCCCTTTTTCTACTTGTGTATTCGCCTGTCCTACTGATTAGCATTTTCTAACAATTAGCTATCCGAGCATAGAGATTAAGCGAACTGTGCTGATGCACTCGCAAGAGTGACACTGAGCTCAAAACGTTCGTGCAACGTTTTGACTAGCTTTTTATGGAACTCAACCTGAGTGTAATTGACTTGCTGACAAGCCGCTTCAGGAAGCGTCTCCGCGACCCACTCTCCAGCTTGGGTATAACGACCGATGTGATAGCAAGCCATCATCTCCTGCTGATGAGGGGTTAACTCCATCCACCAGCCCCAAAACTCTCGTTTTTCGGGTGGCCGCTTGTCATTGACACAGACCGCTAAGCAATCAAATAAGTAGCGCTGCTCGCTACACTCGCCTTCACGCAAATAGGGACCTATCGCCTTTAAAGCGGTACGTAGGCGATAGTGGGTTATTTTCGGGGTCATCTCAGACATAGTTGATATCCATAAGCAACAATCAAAATCCAGTTTATTGATTGATTAGACGAACAAATCTTCGCGATTGAAAGCTTACTCTTGATGAATTTTCGGCAAATGTCACTGGCAAAGTTGATCTTCTAGCCAGTTTATTGCTAAATCGAGGGATTGCTCATATCCCTGTGAAATGGTTTTAGTTTTTACTTTCTTAGCTTGCCCACCTTGGCTAAACAGTGCCAACAATTGATTGTCGGAATAAGGTGATATCGGGTCGCCTTCTAAACTAAGGGCCAATATCGGCGTTTTGGTTCTGCGTCCAGACATAAACCCTTGAACTTTAAGGGACCACGCCATCAATTGCCCTGCCAAACTTGGTATATCAACCACATTTTTACCTAAGCGCGATGCTAAGACATCCAAATACATTTTTGGCATGCTTGCCAATTTATTCGGCGAGGTGAAGATATCGTGGATTGGTGCGCCAAACGTGACACACGCTTTTACCTTCTCCGCTTCTAGAAAAGCCAGACGTGCCATGGCATTACCACCAAACCGAAAGCCAATCAGCCCAACGCGGAAATGGTCAATCCAAGGTAATTCTGCTAATTGATTCAATACCGCTTGGTGCAAACAGCAAGAATCTTCGGTCAACGCCCAATGTGAACTGCTGCCCAGCGAAGGCATATCAATAGTTAGCATGGCCATATCGCGCTTGACTAAATAGTCTCGAAATAGACGCCACATATCGGTTTGCAAACTGTCTAAACCGGCACTGACTAAGACAACTGGCTTCGGTGAGTCAGTATTGCGCAGATGTAAATAGCCCGCGATTTTTTTATTTTGGTAAGTAAACTCTAAACGCTTGACCACATGACTGGTTAACTCAGCCGCGGCTTGATAGGCGTTGTTTGCCAACACCTGTGCTTGCAAAGCAAGATTGTCATTACGCAGATAAGGGTAGCCTGCAATGCTGTAATGCAGCGCAGCAGCAAACATCCGCTCCGCTGCATCATCACCTTGGCACTCAGCGGCTTGTTTCTGATACTGCATGCCAACTCGCGTCCACTCATAAGTCCAGTTTCCACTGCAATAGCCCATCACAGTGTCTAGCCATTCATCATGAGTCCGTGAATGCTGAGATGACGCAATTCGCGCCAAAATTTGTTCTTGCTCAACCGGATCAACCCCTTGCCAAGCCCACTGTAAGCGACGCAAATTACGATACCAAGCATGAGCAGATTGCTCACGCTGCGCCTGCAACAGCTCTAAACTGCTCGGCATATACTGGGTAAGAGCTGAGGTCTCTTTGGCTTGTTTGTGGTTTTGAAACAGAGTCTCTGACAGATTTTTACTGATCGCTGGTGACATGATAAGCCTCGATACTGACGTTGCGCTAAGTTGGGCTAAAGTTGGCTAACATTAGTCAAAAAAAATGACCCTTGAAAGGGTCATTTTAGCATTCTACACAAAAAGACTATTTTTGCTTACGATTCACTGGTTCAACATAGGACAACACCATGTCCCAAGGCTGCTCAATCCAAGTATCTTGCGGAATATCCACTACGTATTCATCCACCAGATCTTTACCGGCAGGCTTGGCACACACAGTGACAAATTTGGCTTTAGGGTACATTTCACGAATTTTACGTGCAGTATCACCGCTATCCACCAAGTCATCCACGATGAGGAATCCTTCGCCATCATGCTCTGGAGCTTTAAGGATAGTCATATCCCGCTGGTGATCGTGATCATAGCTAGAGATACACACGGTATCGACATAGCGGATCCCCAATTCACGAGCCAGAATAGCGGCAGGAACCAAACCACCACGGCTAACGCCCAAGATCCCTTTCCATTGTTCTGCTGGCATTTGACGCTGTGCAAGTTCACGGCAGTAATGCTGCATATTATCCCAAGTGATAACGAATTTTTTGCTCATGTGATAAACCTAAATTGAATTTTTATAACGTTTTGTTATACAGCCAGTATGTATTTAATGACAAAAATAGCGGCCATTACCCATACGCTGAGAGATACGCTGCGCCCTTGACCACTGAAGAGTTTGATCGCCGCATAGGCAATAAAGCCCAGTGAAATACCTTCCGCAATCGAGAAAGTCAACGGCATAACCAAACAGGTGACTACGGTCGGCGCCGCTTCGGTCAGATCGCGCCAATCAATGCTCACTAAGCCTGACATCATCAGAATAGCAACATAGAACAGCGCCCCGGCAGTGGCATACGCAGGGATCATACCCGCAAGTGGCGAGAAGAATAATGCAAGCAAGAATAAAATACCAACCACCACGGCGGTTAACCCCGTACGACCGCCAACCGCAACCCCTGAAACACTTTCCACATAAGAGGTGGTGTTCGAAGTGCCAAGCAATGCCCCAACCGATGTCGCGGTGGAATCCGCTAACAGCGCACGGTTCAAACGTGGAATTTTGCCATCTTTGTCAAGCAGATCGGCTTTGGTTGCCACTCCCACCAAGGTGCCTGCAGTATCAAACAGATCCACAAACAAGAAGGCAAAAACAACAGAAATCATGCCTAATTCAAAAACAGAAGAGAAATCCAGTTCCATAAAAGTCGGTGCAAGACTTGGTGGCGTGGACATGACTCCACCCCATTGCACATCACCGAGCACTAAACCAAGTCCAGTAATCGCTAAAATAGCGATCATGACCGCCCCTTTTACACCGCGATAGACCAGTCCAATGGTCAAAAAGAAGCCAATCGAAGCCAACACGGCATTTAATGAGGTGATGTCACCTAGAGAAACGAGTGTGGCTGGGTTATCCACCACAATCCCAGCATTTTTTAACGCAATGAATGCTAAGAACAGACCAATACCGGCCGAAATACCAGTTCGCAATGAATGAGGAATCGAGTTGATAATCCACTCACGAATTTTGAATAAGCTCAGTAGGATGAACAGCACACCAGAGCAGAACACCGCAGCCAAAGCCACCTGCCAAGTGTAACCCATACCCAACACAACACCGTAAGTAAAGAAAGCATTCAGCCCCATACCCGGGGCTTGTGCGATCGGGTAATTGGCCACAAAGCCCATGATAAAACAGCCAATTGCCGCCGCAAGACAGGTCGCGACAAATACCGCACCGCGATCCATGCCGGCATCCGACAAAATTGCTGGGTTAACAAAAATAATGTAGGCCATGGTCAGGAAAGTGGTGACCCCAGCTAGGACTTCAGTACGCACGTTGGTGCGATATTCACTGAGTTTAAAAAGCTTCTCCAGCATGTTCGAATCCTTTAAAGGTAAAAGGTGAAAAAGTAAACGGTTGCGTAAACGATTGGCGGCGATTATAGAGTTATCAACTCACAAATTCCACACACAATTCTGATGATACGCGGGTTTTCTAAGCGAAATAGGTAAAGTTCAAGTCAAAGATAAAGCCAATCACAGCACTGCACAAAAGAGTGCGATCAACATCAAGCGGGGATTTTCGAATAAAAAAACGCCACCTCAGAGGAGGTGGCGGTGAATCATATCAACCAAACGTGGTTGCCAATAAATTCTAATTTAGGGGTGAACAAAACCTGTTCGAGATGCGAGCATCACATCTCCGTCGCCGAAACGACTCAATAGCCAAAACTACAAGGGTATGCAAAGTCACTGGTATATACAGAGTGTTGATTCCAGAACATTACTGACGATAAACCTTTATTCATAACTATCACCATTAAAATCAAAAATTGTCTCGTTGATTTCTCGGTTCCATGGAGGCGATAACTCGGACTCATCCTTTGAGCATTTGCTCTTCGCTAGCGAAGTTGTACATAAATATAGCACCAAGAAATTTAATTACAATAAAAATGGGGATTAAAATCACAAAAGCTATGATTATTGATCTCCATCAAGCCATTAAGGTAATTAAATTACAGCTTCGTGAAATTAACACTCTATTTTAATGCATAAAGATGCACTAGTTACCCATCAAACAACCTGCTGTTAATTGCAAAAAATGAATCATAAACAGGTAAACACGGGGTTTATCACCGCTTGCACCTACACCGAGGTTCAGTGCAGTGCTATGCTGCGGCACAAAAGTTCTAACCTGCAAGCCCATTTTCGACCATCGCTCAACACGGGTCAGAAAACATTCGGGAAATTACTATAAAGGAGTCATGCATGTCTGAGTTTCAAACCGAGATAGACCAACTATCATCCAATCCTATTTGGCCTTTTTTCGCGTCTATTTGTGCGATTGCCCACCCCTCAAAACACGAAGAAGCGTTAGCTCAATACATTATCAAGTGGGCCACCCAGCAAGGTTTAACGGTACAGCGTGATCAAACCGGTAACGTATTAATTAAAAAACCAGCCACCGCCGGTATGGAAAATCGTAAAGGCGTGGTGCTGCAAGCGCATATTGATATGGTGCCGCAGAAAAATGAAGATACTGAGCATGACTTCAACCAAGATCCGATCCAGCCTTATATTGATGGCGAATGGGTCACGGCTAAAGGCACCACTTTAGGTGCAGATAATGGTATCGGGATGGCCTCTTGCCTTGCGGTATTGGCAGCAAAGGATATTGCGCACGGCCCGATTGAAGTACTACTAACGATTGATGAAGAAGCGGGAATGACCGGCGCATTTGGCTTGCAAGCCGACTGGTTAGAAGGCGATATTTTGCTCAACACGGATTCTGAGCAAGAGGGCGAAGTCTATATGGGTTGTGCGGGCGGTGTGAACGCCGAATTTTCTTTCTCAATTGAACGTGAAGCGATTCCTGCCGGCTATGTAGGCCGCCAACTGATCGTAAAAGGGTTAAAAGGCGGTCATTCCGGTTGTGATATTCACACTGGGCGTGGTAATGCCAATAAACTGATGGCGCGATTTTTAGCTGGATATGCGCAACAGTTAGAGCTGCGTCTGGTCGAATTGCGTGGTGGTAGTCTGCGTAACGCAATCCCGCGTGAAGCTTTTGTCACTGTTGCACTGCCAGAAAATCGGGTCAGCGAATTAGAAACCTTGTTCCGCGCCTACACTGAACAACTCAACGCGGAATTAGGCAAGGTTGAAACCAGCCTCGTCACTTTGCTTGAAAGTAAACCACTTCATGAGCCAGCGCTGACCACTCACACCCAGCAACGCTTGATTGCCGCACTCAATGCCTGCCCTAATGGGGTGATCCGCATGAGTGATGAGATTATCGGCGTAGTAGAAACCTCTCTCAACTTGGGAGTGATCACCACTGAAGCCTCATCGGTTAAAGTGCTCTGTTTGATCCGCTCGTTAATCGACTCAGGCCGCCAGCAAGTGGAAAGTATGTTGCGTTCTATTGCTCAACTGGCCGAGGCTGAGCTGGAATTTTCTGGGGCTTACCCAGGTTGGAAACCGGATGCAGATTCAGAAATCATGGGTATTTTCCGTGATATGTATGACGACATTTACGGTCATAAGCCAAATATCATGGTGATCCACGCCGGCCTTGAATGCGGACTATTCAAAAAACCGTATCCGGATATGGATATGCTGTCGTTCGGTCCAACCATCAAATTCCCACATTCACCGGATGAGAAAGTGAATATCGCGAGCGTTGATCTCTTCTGGCAACAAATGGTTGCCTTATTGAGCAAAATTCCACTTAAAGCTTAATCCTAAACTCGCCGAGCCCCACCGCTCGGCGAGTTTGTATCAAAGTTTTTTATCGAGAAGGAAAATTAAATTCATTAGCTTGAATTTAAGGTTAGCTGCTAGAGTTCGCCCCCTTGAATTTCCCAGAGTTATTCACCAGACTCTCTTCAAGGCGATAACTTGCCAAATGCAGGTTGTTTAGAGGTTACTGCTGGTCCTTGGCAGTATCTGCATTTCTCCAACGAATGACATTGCAATGAAACAAAAAATGCTGGTCGGATGGCGTGAAGAACTCAGCCTTCCGGGGTTAGGTATTGCACGGATTAAAGCCAAAATTGATACCGGAGCCCGAACGTCTTGCTTGCATGCGTTCAAAATCGAGCGCTTCAACAAAGGATCGATGCTATGGGTGCGTTTTTGGATCCACCCAATGCAGAATAATGTTGAACTGGTCAATGTATGTGAAGCCGAGGTGATTGATCAACGCAGTGTGCGCGATTCTGGCGGTCACCAAGAACAACGCTATGTGATCCGTACCGAGGTAAGTTTTGGAGGCCAAACATGGCCAATTGAGATCACCTTAACCAACCGGGAAAATATGGCATTTCGGATGTTGTTAGGCCGCACCGCTATGCATCATCGAATCATCGTTGATCCGACACAATCGTTTTTAATCCCTTTCGAGGAACCGAATAAATGAAAATTGGTATTCTGTCACGTAACGCTGCACTGTATTCCACCAAGCGTTTGATTGAAGCGTGCCAACAGCGGGGCCATGAAGTTCGCGTGATTGACGCTTTACGCTGTTATATGAATATCAATTCGGATAAACCGGAAATTCATTACCGAGGCGAAGAATTAGCCGGCTTTGATGCCATTATTCCGCGCATTGGTGCCTCGGTCACCTTCTACGGTACAGCGGTACTGCGCCAATTTGAAATGATGGGGGTCTATCCGGCCAATGAGTCCGTGGCCATCACCCGCTCGCGCGACAAATTACGCTCCATGCAGTTATTATCTCGCCGAGGCATTGGCATGCCGATCACCGGTTTTGCTAGCAAACCTGACGATGTAAAAGACTTACTGGATATGGTGGGCGGCGCACCGGTGGTGATCAAACTATTGGAAGGCACACAAGGCATTGGTGTGGTGTTAGCCGAAACTCGTACTGCAGCCGAAAGCGTGATTGAAGCGTTTATGGGACTCAAGGCCAATATTATGGTGCAAGAGTACATCAAAGAAGCCGGTGGTGCCGATATTCGCTGCTTTGTGATCGGTGGAAAGGTGATTGCCGCGATGAAACGCCAAGGCGCTGACGGCGAGTTTCGCTCCAATCTACATCGTGGAGGCACCGCGTCATTGGTCAAAATTACCCCTCAAGAGCGTAAAACCGCGATTGATGCCGCCAAAATTATGGGGCTGAATGTCGCGGGGGTCGATTTACTACGTTCAGCTCGTGGACCACTGGTGATGGAAGTGAACTCCTCACCGGGCTTAGAAGGGATTGAAGCGGCAACCGGCAAAGATATTGCAGGAATGATCGTCGAATTCATTGAAAAAAATGCCGCCAGCAAAAGTACTAAAACTCGTGGCCGAGGCTAACGACAATTACCGATAGCACGCCAATTGATGGTGGGGAAAGCACGTTTCCCCACTCTGCACTCCAATCTTGATCGGTGAGTGGCTCACCTGTCAAACCAGCCAACCGCACGCTTATCCACTCAATATCTTTAGCCAAAAGAAGCCCAAATCACTGTGGCGACTAGAATTGGGCAGACAAATTTCACATACCAAGGCCAAATCTTACCAAACAGGCTCTGTTTCAGCTCAGGAAAGCCGGCTTGTAACTCTTGCATTTTGCTATCACGATGCCATACCCAGCCACCAAATAGACAGAACATCAAAGCCGCAGTCGGTTGCAGATATTGCGTGGCAAACATCGCGACTAATCCAAACAGTGCGCCAAAGTTATACACGATCACCACACTGACCAGCGCAATCAAACCACCCAAGGCCCAACTGGTCGGTGTACGGTGCGTATTAAAACGCTCCCCGACTAGAGCCACTGGACACTCCAACATTGAGATGGAAGAGGTCAGTGCGGCAATGGTCAACAGCAAGAAAAACACCATAGCAAAAATCTGACCTAGGGTACCTAAGCTATCAAACATCAAAGGTAATACGGTAAATACTAAGGTGTCAGAGCTCAGTAATGAGCCGTCAGCAGCGTAAATTTCAACCCCTTTATTCATCGCCACAAACATTGCAGGTAACACCACAAGACCAGCAATAAAAGCGATCGCAGTATCCACCAGAGTCACACTCATGGCCATTTTGGGCAGGTTTTCCTGCTTACTCAAATAAGAGCCATAGATCAACATCGAGCAGCCACCAATGGTTAACGAGAAGAAGCCTTGTCCCATCGCGGCTAAGATCAGTTTGCGATCCCACACTTTGTCAAAATCAGGGATCAAATAGTGCTGCAAACCTTCCATCGCACCTTGCTGAGTCATGATGTACACAAACAGCACAGCAAACAGTACAAATAGAGCCGGCATCAAGCGGGTTGACCAACGTTCAATACCCTGTTTTACGCCACCTTGTACAATCAAAATCGTCAGCATATAGAACAGGATAGTGCCAAACAGGTTACGCTCGACACTAAAACCTTTTAACCATGCACTCGCACTTGTCAAGCCAAGCAAATCGGCCATCGCTCCAAACAAGAAACAGATGATCCAGCCGCCAACAATGCTGTAAAACGCTAGCACCGCGCTCGGCACACTTAACCCTAACCAGCCAACTAAGCCACCCATTTTTTTAGTGATTGGATTGCTGGTTAACGAGCGCATACTATCAACCGGATTGGCTTGGCCGTAACGACCAATCGCCATTTCCACCACCAGCATTGGAAAGGCGACCACGAAGATCATAATCAAATAGACCAACAAGAACGCACCACCACCATTGCTGGCAGCTTGGGTTGGAAAGCCCCAAATATTGCCTAAACCCACTGCGGCTCCTGCAGCCGCAAGAATAAAACCAAGACGAGAGCTGAATGTCTCACGAGAATTTGTTTGTGTCATATCGACGCTTCACTATAACAACACACTAGTTAACTAGTACATTAATACAAAGTGACCATCGACTCAATCATTAATAGTATCATTCGCTTAAAAAACCACCACTCAGTGCGCATTTATAGCCAAACAACTATAGCCAAACAACTATAGCCAAACAACTTGGAGTTGCAGGTAGGCGGCAAGTCAGTGAGTCCCAATCACATGGGAAAACTATGTGATTGGGGTGGCTAGCTTAGAGACTGAAGATTTGATAATTCTTTAATTGGGGGATCTTTTGATGCAATTGCTGCTCTTGCAACGTTAACTGATTGAGCGTTTCACACCACTCACCTGCTTTCCGGGCAAAACTTGAGTGACTCGCCTTTAACTCGGTATCTAATTTGCCCTTTAAATCCGCCATCTTTTTGCTCAGTTGATTGAGATCTAAACCGCTCTCTTGTTGCATATGGCTCGCCATCACGGTAAACGCACTGGCAAACAACTGCTGGCTAAGCGCCACTTGAGCCTGAGCAAACTGTTGCTGCCAACGCTGCTGCATTACATCAAATGTGGCAGCAGGTACCACCAACTCACCGTCTTTTAAATACTCAGCTTGCATCTCCGCCCACAAGCTCGCCATCGCTTGTTTGACGTTGTCGAATGCTTGTGGTGCGTCTAAAGAATTCGCGATTTCATCTACCCATTGATTAGCCTGCACCAGTGCTTGATCAGCCCAGTGCTGTGCTTTAGGTTGCAGACTAGTTAGCTGCACACGGTAATCTGCCAGCGCAGCTTGCTGCTCAGCAGTGAGATTTATTTTCTTACCTTGAATCGCAAGATGGTTTTGCTGATCTAGCACCGCTTGATCATGACTGCTACGTAAAATGGCAATACGCTGCGAATTAACGTGCACTTCATGTTGAATATCGACTCGGCACTGTGCAGCCCAAGTCGCCGGACTGATCAATAGCGCTAAAAATAACATGATTTTTTTCATAGTGTTCTCTGTGGCTGATGTGTGGCCGATAATAATTAATGGCGATGAATCCTACGCCAAGCCAATGTCAGAATAAATCAGTGATGGATGATAACTTTGTTATGGATTGGGAAACATCAATAGCTGCTTCATCTGCAGTTCCGACTTTAGCATCACACTGACCCCCAGCAAACGAATGCTACGCCCGTGTTGACGCTGCAACACTTGTTCAAGCAGTGAATGAAAATAGTCCAAATCTAACGTCGGATGCACATGTTCGATAGTCGTGAGCTTAAAATCCGCAAACTTAACTTTAATACCTTGTTTAATAATCGCTCGCTGTGGATGAGCTCGTTCAAGACGAGCACAGAGTTCCGGATATAACTTTTGTTGTATCACCTGCCAACATTCCGCCAAGGTGGTGATATTGTGACTAAAGGTATATTCGACTCCAACCGATTTTCGCTCACGCTCAGTGATCACTTCTCGCTCATCAATCCCGTGGCTCTTTTTCCATAATGATGCACCCAAACGGCCAAATTGATGCAGCAACTGCCGATAATCTGCGTTTCTGACATCGGCACCAACATAAAGCTGGGCTTGATGGAGCTTTGCTAACGCGACCTTACCCACACCGGGGATTTTCTCTAACGGTAGCCGATCAACCATGCCTTGCACCTGATCCGGCGTCACCACATACAATCCATTGGGCTTATTGATGTCAGAGGCCACTTTGGCCAGAAATTTGATCGGCGCAACCCCAGCTGAAGCGGTAAGATTTAGCTCTTGCCAAATATCACGCCGGATCGCCTCTGCGATCAAGGTCGCACTACCCTGATAGGCAGTAGCATGACTGACATCAAGATAAGCCTCATCCAACGAAAGCGGTTCAATCACTGTCGTGTAACGCTGGAAAATGGTGCGAATTTGTTGTGAAACCTGTTTATAAACCGACATCCGCCCCGGCACGACATGTAATTGTGGACACAGTTTTAGCGCCTGAGCGGTGGGCATTGCAGAGCGCACTCCAAACTGCCGCGCTTGATAGTTACAGGTGCTGATCACACCGCGTTGCTTCTCATGCCCGCCGACGGCAAGCGGAATATCACGATATGCCGGGTTATCGCGCATTTCAACTGCCGCAAAAAAGCAGTCCATATCGACATGAATAATCTTGCGAATTGTAGGTTGCATAACTCACCAAGCTGTATATTTACACAGTATAAAAGCAAGTCTGCAGTAAGGAAAGTCGAATCATAAAAAAGCTCGCCGTAGCGAGCTTTGGGTAGCACGGAATATACGCTTTATGCGATGCGATCTTTTTCCCAAGCCGCAAGACGCTCTGCTCGAGCAGCCGCTTTCGCTTCACGTTTTTTACGGGCGTCACAAGGCTCAGGGCAGTTACATACTTTTTCAATCCCAACCGCGCCTAATCCCCCACAGCTGCCTTTCACCACTTTACGTTGGAAAATGTAGCCGACCGCCATCGCCGCTATCACGGCGAGGAAAAAACCAAAAGTAATCAGAAAGGTATTCATTATTTTATGCTCACTCTAGGCTATTGATTTAAAAATGGCTTAAACGCCGTTGATACATACTCTTTAAAGCCATCATCGGTCTTGACAATGATCAGCGTCGGTATTTGTTGTGCTTCCGCGAGCGCCATAGCGCGCTCTTCTCCCATCACCATCAGTCCGGTGGCTAAGCCATCGGCCGTCATGCAGGATTTATCCAACACGGTCACCGAAACCACCCGATGGTTGATCGGCCGCCCGGTAATTGGATCAATAATGTGCGAGTAGCGAATGCCATCTTGCTCAAAATAATTACGATAATCACCCGAAGTGGCAATCGCATACTCACCAGGTTCGATGATCTCTTGCACACTGCGCTGCTCTACCGTAGGTTTTTCAATCGCAATTCGCCAAGCTTTTCCCTCGCGGTTGACCCCTTTGAGACGAATTTCACCACCAATTTCGACCATATAATTGTTGATGCCTTGTGCTTGCATATAATCAGCCACTACATCCACTCCCCAACCTTTCGCAATGGTGGACAGATCAACATACAGTTGTGGGATAGCTTTAGTCAGCGTCTGACCTTCAACACGTAAATGCTCAATTCCTGTCATGGCACGACGTGCATTTAACTCTTCATCAGAAGGCACAATATCCGGCCGCGCTTCAGGACCAAAACCCCAAAGATTCACCAAAGGACCGACCGTGACATCGAGCGCGCCTTGCGTTAATCGATTAAGACGGATCGCTTCTTTAACCACAGTCGCAGTTTCAAGCGACACATTAAATGGCTCAGCGCTGGTATGTTGATTGAAGCGGCTCAGTTCAGAGTCGTTACGATAAGTCGACATCTGCTGATTAACTTGTTCCAGCAAGCGGGCAATCTCACCCTGTAAAGTAGTGGAGTCAGCGATATTCGGCTGCACAATATATTTAATGTTGTAACTAGTGCCCATGGTCGGACCGTTAAGATGCACCTGCTCGATCGGCTTTTCACAGCCCGCGAGCAACAGTAGAGCAGCGAATGCAACAAGCCAATTTTTCACTTGCTTACTCCTTTGATAATTAAAGATTGATATGGGAAATGCCATTCGAATCGCTAAGTGGCTCGCAATCGACACTTTCAATATCCACTTTGCAAAAAACAATGGCTGACTCTCATGAGCCAGCCATCAGTATAGCGCGAGTTATTGGTTAACCGCCGAAGTCATCCAACAGGATGTTTTCTTCTTCTACACCTAGATTTTTCAGCATGTTGATTACCGCTGCATTCATCATTGGTGGTCCGCACATGTAGTATTCACAATCTTCTGGCGCATCATGATCGCGTAGATAGTTTTCGTACAACACGTTATGGATAAAGCCGGTGTAACCTGTCCAGTTATCTTCAGGGAGAGGATCAGACAGGGCACAATGCCATACAAAGTTGTCATTCTCAGCCGCTAGGCTATCAAAATCCTCTGCATAGAACATTTCACGTTTAGAACGCGCACCGTACCAATAAGACATTTTACGCTTAGATTTCAAACGCTTAAGTTGATCAAAGATATGCGAACGCATGGGTGCCATACCAGCACCACCACCGATAAAGACCATTTCTGCATCGGTATCTTTTGCGAAAAACTCACCGAATGGGCCAGAAATCGTACACTTATCACCTTCTTTTAGTGACCAAATGTAAGAGGACATTTGACCAGGAGGTGCATCTGGATTATTTGGCGGCGGTGTAGCAATACGCACGTTAAGCAGAATGATGCCAAACTCTTCTGGGTAGTTCGCCATTGAGTAGGCACGAATGATGTCTTCTTTGACGATCGATTCGTAGCGGAACAGATCATACTTGTCCCAATCATCACGATACATCTCTGGTACATCAAAATCCGCATACTTAACATGGTGCGCAGGAGCTTCAATTTGGATGTAGCCACCGGCACGGAAAGGTACCGATTCGCCATCTGGAATTTGCAGTTTAAGCTCTTTGATGAAAGTGGCTTTGTTATCGTTAGAGATAACTGTACATTCCCACTTCTTAACGCCAAAGATCTCTTCTGGCAATTCCAGTTCCATATCGGTTTTCATCGCCACCTGACAGGCTAGACGCTCACCTTCACGGGCTTCACCTTTGCTGATGTGATCCAGCTCAGTTGGCAGAATATCACCGCCACCCGATTTGATTTTTACGCGGCATTGGCCACATGAACCACCACCACCACAAGCCGAAGAAACAAACACCCCTGCACCAGCTAGTGCTGTCAGTAACTTGCCACCCGGTTGGGTTACGATCGCTTTTTCAGGATCGCCATTGATCGAAATTGTAATGTCACCTGTTGGTACTAGCTTAGATTTGGCAAACAAAATCACCAAAACCAGCGCCAGTATAATCAGGGTAAACATCACTACACCAAAAATAATAGTAGACATTAACTATTCCTTTATTGCTGCGGTTTACCCGGCTTACAGTTGAACACCAGAGAAAGACATAAAACCCAGTGCCATCAGACCAGTGGTGATAAAGGTGATACCCAAACCACGCAGACCTGGAGGAACGTCTGAATATTTCATTTTCTCACGGAGACCTGCAAGAGCGACGATAGCCAGCATCCAGCCTACCCCAGAACCAAAACCATAAACCACGGATTCAGCAAAGTTGTAGTCACGCTGCACCATGAAAGACACACCACCAAAGATGGCACAGTTTACTGTGATCAAAGGTAAGAAGATGCCCAGTGCGTTATACAGAGGTGGGAAAAAACGATCGAGGACCATTTCCAAAATCTGTACCAATGCAGCAATTACACCGATAAAGGTGATAAAGTTTAGGAAGCTAAGATCAACGCCGGCAACCAGCGCATCAGGTTTGAGCACCAAGTTGTAAACGAGATTGTTAACTGGTACTGCAATCGTCAGCACCACAATAACCGCAATACCTAAACCAAATGAGGTCTTAACTTTCTTCGAAACCGCGAGGAAAGTACACATCCCCAAGAAGAAAGCGAGTGCCATGTTCTCGATGAAAATCGCTTTCACCAGCAGACTAATATAATGTTCCATGACAACCTTACTCCTTCGCTTCAACTTGTTCTGGTTTGAAGGTACGAATCGCCCAAATCATAAAACCGATCAGGAAGAACGCTGAAGGTGCGAGTAGCATCATACCGTTAGGTTGATACCAACCACCGTTACTGATTAAAGGCAGAACTTCTAAGCCAAACAATTTACCGGATCCCAGTAATTCGCGGAAGAAAGCCACCGTTATCAGCACAAAACCATAACCTAAACCATTGCCAATACCATCAATCAACGATGGGATAGGCGCAGACTTCATTGCAAATGCTTCGGCACGACCCATTACGATACAGTTGGTGATAATCAAACCAACAAATACCGACAATTGCTTAGAAATATCATAAAGATAGGCTTTAAGCAGTTGGTCAACCAAAATAACCAAAGAAGCGATGATCGCCATTTGCACGATAATACGCACACTATTAGGAATATGGTTACGGATCAGCGAAACGGAGAAGTTAGACAATGCAGTAACAAAGATTACCGCTAATGTCATTACAAATGCCGTTTCCAGCTTAGTGGTCACTGCCAATGCCGAACAAACCCCTAAAACTTGCAATGCAATTGGGTTATTGTCGAATACTGGCGCTAACACACTCTTTTTCAGCTCTTTTGCACTAGACATTAGTTAAGACCTCCGTCGCGTACTTTTGTGAGGAAAGGACCAAAGCCCATATCACCCAACCAGAAGTCAAATGTACCTTGAACGCCGTTGGCGGTTAGGGTTGCACCCGATAGGCCATCAACACCATGCTCAGAACCTTCTGGCGCACCACCTTTAACGATTTTAATTGCAGGCTTGTGGTTGTCATCAAACAATTTTTTGCCTACCCATTGAGCTCGCCAAGCTGGGTTTTCAATTTCGCCACCCAATCCCGGAGTTTCACCTTGTTCATAGTAAGTCAAACCGGCAATGGTATTACCGTCCGTTTCTACTGCTACAAACGCGTACATCATTGACCATAGGCCGTTACCATGTACGGGCAAAATCACCTTACTGGTTTGCTCGCCATCTTTAACCAGATAAACCACCCCAACATTCGCACGACGTTGAATTTTAGCTTTATCTTGTTGGGCAGTCAGTTTGATGGATTCTGACGCCTCTTTCGCGGCTTTACGTTGATCGTAATTTGCAGCATCACCTTCAACAAAGTCACCCGTGTTGAAATCGACTAAACGTGGCTCAATACTCTTATTGAACTGTTCAATGATCTGCTTGCTGCCTTTTGCTTCAATCCCAGCTACTTGCAGAATTTTGCTCTGCTTATCCAGTACTGCGTTCTCTTTTTGCTGGTCGCGCAGACCGACTGCTGCAGTCGATACGATGATTGAGCATACAAGGCTCAACGCGATAACAACAAACAGCGTCTTTTTAATGCTATCGTTATTGCTTGCCATAGCGCGCTAATCTCCGCTTGATATTTCTTTCGACAACCACATGGTCAAACAGTGGTGCAAATAGGTTCGCGAATAGGATCGCCAGCATCATACCTTCAGGATAAGCAGGGTTAACGACACGGATCAGCACACACATCACGCCAATCAAAATACCGTAAGCCCATTTGCCGTTATTCGTAAAGGAAGCCGATACCGGATCGGTCGCCATGAAGAACATACCAAATGCAAAGCCACCTAACACAAGGTGCCAATGCCAAGGCATATTGAACATTGGGTTGCTATCCGAGCCGATCACATTAAATAGCGTCGACAATAGGACCATACCGATCATCACACCGCCGATAATGCGCCATGAAGCAATGCCCATGTAGACGATCAAGGCTGCACCGATCATCAGTGCCAAGGTTGACACTTCACCAATCGAACCAGGAATGTTACCGATGAACGCATCCATCCAAGTAATAGTTTGACCGGTTGCGTTATTGATCAGTGCACCCGCACCACCTTGTGCCCACTGGCTAAGTGCTGTCGCACCAGAAAAGCCATCTGCGGCGATCCAAACTAAATCACCGGAAATCTGTGCTGGATAAGCAAAGAATAGGAAAGCACGCCCGGCTAACGCTGGGTTTAGGAAGTTACGACCAGTACCACCAAACACCTCTTTCGCCACTACGACACCAAACGTGATACCGAGTGCCGCTTGCCACAAAGGCAGTGTAGGTGGAACGATGAGCGCAAACAGAATGGAAGTGACGAAGAAACCTTCGTTTACTTCATGCTTACGTACCATGCAGAACAGCACTTCCCAAAATCCACCCACCAAAAATACCATGGCATAGATAGGTAGGAAGTAGGTTGCACCGAGTAGCATTTTACTGCCCCAGCCTGCATCGCTTGACAGCATGCCACCGAGCATTTCTGTCAACCAGTAGTGCCAGTTACCAGCTACAATCGCAGCCAGTTGATCACCTGCATAAAGATGATTCAGCGCAGCAATGGCTTGACCGCCTGCGTTATACATACCCCAGAACATGGCTGGAAATACCGCAAGCCACACCATGATCATGATTCGTTTTAGATCAACGCAATCACGAACATGTGAGCTTCTCTTGGTGACCTGGCCTGGTGTATACAACAGTGTTGCTGTTGCTTCATACAGTGCAAACCATCTTTCGTGTTTGCCGCCTGGCTCAAAATGATGCTCGATATCTTCAAGAAACTTTTTAAGGCCCATGGAAATTACCCTTCTTTCTCGATCTTGTCTAAGCACTCACGTAAGATCTGGCCATACTCGTATTTGCCCGGGCAAACAAAAGTACACAGTGCCAAATCCTCTTCATCTAACTCTAAAGCGCCTAAGCGAATCGCATTGTCGCTATCACCCGCACACAAATCACGCAGCAACAAAGTTGGCTCGATATCCAATGGCATGATTTTTTCGTAGTTACCAATCGGCACCATGGCACGATCACTACCGTTGGTTGTGGTGGTCATGTTGTACACTTGGCTCTTGAACAGGTGACCAAGGAAAGAACGAGTCACTGAAAACTTATTCTTACCCGGCATCGCCCAACCTAACAGCTCTTTATCACGCCCTTCACGCAGGACTGAAACTTGTAGGTGGTAACGACCAAGATAAGCATGAGGTCCGCTAGCTTGAGTACCGGACAACACAGAGCCTGAGATGATACGCACTTCGCCTGGCATGATTTCACTATCTACCAACTGCTCGAGTGATGCACCCATCACTGTACGCAACAAGCGAGGTTTGTTAACCACAGGACCTGCCAACGCAACCACACGTTGAGTGTAGAGCTCACCGGTCAGGAACAACTGGCCAATCGCAATCACGTCTTGATAGTTAATGCTCCACGCGACATGACTTGCACTCACAGGGTAGAGGAAATGCATATGAGTGCCAGCCAGACCAGCTGGATGTGGGCCATCAAATACATGCTCTTCAACGTTTGACTGTTGACTGCGTGGCAAACTCGTCCCTTTTTTACACACGTACACTTTGCTAGTGGTCAGTGCGGAAAGGATATCAAGTCCAGCAATGAAAGCTTGCGATTGCTCATTAATCACCACTGTTGGTTCAGCCGCTAATGGATTGGTATCCATCGCGGTCACAAAAATGGCTGCAGAAGAGGAGTTAACCGCTGGAACCTTGCTAAACGGACGAGTACGAAAAGCCGTCCAAAGACCTGAATCAATTAACTGAGTTTTTATCGCATCACGATCCAAACTCGCCAATTGAGAGGCTTCAAACTTGTTGAATGTCACTTGGGCATCGCCCGCAACTTCAATCACTACTGACTGAAGGGCACGTTTTGCACCACGATTAATTTCAACCACTTTGCCGCTGACTGGTGAAGTAAATTTCACGCCGACATTCTTCTTGTCTTCAAAAAGAATTTGAGCTTTTTTTACTTCATCACCTACGCGAACATGCATTGTAGGCCGCATGCCAACGTACTCTTCGCCAAGCAAGGCGACTTTTTTGATGGTTTTACCATCACTAATCACCTGGGAAGGAGTTCCTGCGATAGGAAGGTCCAATCCCTTTTTTATTGTAATCATACGCACTTGCACTACTTTTATCGGGAAAAAGATTCTTTAATTGCGCAAATTCGAGGCGCACTCCGTTTGCCTTGTTCTTACAACTGAACAACGCTAGCGGAATCCTTACCTCGGTAGACACGACATTGTTTGTGTCCGTTTTAATGGTATTGACCATTAAAATCGCAACATCCTTTTAAAACCCCCGTCACAAATCATGTGGGGGATTTGTTAGGTGTTTAAGTCTAGCATTTTTTGGGAACTTGATGCCATGACCAATCCCCTAGTTCACTGTTTTATTTCCATCGATCTCTCAGTGAACGCTGAACAAATCACCATTATTTTGAAGCATCGCACAAACTGACTATCCGAACGTTTCAACTCGCTTATTGGCCGTGTTAATCGCCCTACTTAATTGAGTTAAGACTCAGCACTACTCACTTGTTTGATTAACGTTAAAGTCGTGCTTGAAAAATCATCAACAGTATCCACTGATGCAACACTTGGTTAAGCATCGCTCTTTAATCCACCCAGTTTAGACCCACCTAAACACATCGGACTTTCTGGGATCACTTGATCCAACTGTTGCCACTGCTCAGCAGTATAAGTATGAATCGCCAAAGCGTGAATATGGTTGGCTAACTCATCGGCTAAGGTTTGATTAACCAGACGATGACGAGCAATCGGGCGTAAACCAATAAAGCGCTCACTTACCACTATGACCTTGAAATGGCTCTCAGAACCTCGCGGCACATTATGCATATCACTTTCATTAATCACTTTGAGAAACAGTGGCTGAAATTCGCTACGCAATTTCATTTCAATAACATCTTGAATCATTTCGCTTTCCTTGTTGAGCACGAGCGTGTCGACAACATGACAAATAGAGAATAGACCATAGCGATCTCACAGGGAGTTTTCGAATGCTAAAATCTAGGTTTTGGTTTGCGGTTTTAGCATCATCTGAGACAATACCCGGTCAATTTACTAGAATTACGAGCAATATGAAAACCGAGCTTACCTTGTTTGAGCAAACGCTCACTCTTCATCGATACCCCAAGCGTAATAATGACCCCCTGCAAGCTTGGGATGCGGGTGATGAGTACCTGATCCAACACGTTGAACAACTGGGTTTGCCTGCACATCGTCATATTCTCATCATCAACGACCACTTCGGCGCATTGAGTTGTTGGTTTGCCAAACAACACCGAGTGAGCATGATGAGCGATTCGTATATTGCTCAGCAAGCCACTCTCGCCAATCTGCAACACAATCAGCGCCCGCCTATCACGTTACTGACCACGATGGATACACCGCCCAGCGATGTCGATCTGGTATTATTGCAACTGCCGAAAAGTAACCGTCACTTGATGTGGATCTTAAGCCAACTTCGCCAAGCGCTGCCGAATAACACCCCGATTATTGCGGTCAATAAAGCCAAAGAGATCCACACTTCAACCCTAAATCTATTTGAAAAACACTTAGGTGTGACCACCACTTCACTGGCGTGGAAAAAACACCGTTTAGTGTTTAGTCACCCAAATGTCGAACCGATGGTTGAGGTGAGTCCAACCTGCCGTTGGCATGTCGAACCTTACGCTATCACACTGAACAACTTAGCCAATGTTTATTCGGGTGAAAGCTTAGATCTCGGCGCAAGATTTATGCTTGAGCATTTGCCCGCGGATCCCACGCTGGAAGATTTTATTGATCTGGGCTGTGGCAATGGCGTGCTATCGGTTCGGCTTGGTCAGCTCAACCCGCAAGCCGCCATTACCTGTGTCGATGAGAGCTTTATGGCGACCGCTGCAGCGCTGAGTAATCTACGAGAAAATCTTGGCGAAAGGCCAATCCAGTGCATCACCAATAACTGTTTGGATGGTTTTGCTGCCCACAGCAGCTCGATGATTGTGTGTAATCCACCATTTCATCAACAGCAGACCATTACCGATCACATCGCTTGGCAAATGTTCTGTGATGCACAACATGTGCTGAAAAAAGGCGGTAAATTATGGGTGATCGGCAATCGTCACCTTGGCTACGATGTCAAACTGGCGAGATTGTTCGGTAAAAATCATGTTAGAGTGATCGCCAATAACAGTAAATTTGTTATCTTACAGGCGATTAAATCTTAAGCCTTGTGGCGTGTGCATAATAAAACGAAAGGAATTAACCATGAAAAAACTGGTTCTTGCGGCTTCAATCGCGTTACTGACCGCTTGCGCGGCTCCCAAGCAAAGCCAAATTAACCTAGCTCCTCAAGCAACCTTAAGCCAAAACGCGATCGTCACCAACAGCAGTTTTGCTTTGGTCAGCAAAGATGTGCGCTCGGCACAATATGTCGCTTTGGTCGATAGTGGTCGCAATAACATTGAACCGATCCATCCTCGCCAAAATGTGCGCATCGCATTAGAAAATGCTTTGGCTGAACAATTGGGCTCACAAGGTTTTCGTCTGAGCGTCAACAGTGAAAATACCATCACGCTGGAGATTCAGGAGCTTTTAGTCTCGGTGAAACATTCAATCATCGAAAATCAGATGGATGGTAGCGTGACCTTAGAAGTGACGGCCGAAACGCCAAAAGGTAAACTGGTCAAAAGCTACCATGGCACCGCCAAACGCACTGGCGTGTTAAGCGCATCCAATGACGAGATCGAAACCGTACTCAACGACGTGCTCAATGTGGTTCTCAAAGAGATCGCTAACGATAGCGAACTGCAAAACTACATGCAGGAGCGCTTCAATGGCTAAGTCATGGCTGCTGGCTGCCGCCGCGTTAGTGAGCAGTTGTGTGTGGGCCGGCCCTAAAGTGGCGGTTGAAACCACGCTTGGTAGCTTCATTATTGAGCTTAATCAAGAAAAAGCCCCCATTTCGGTGGCCAATTTCTTGCGTTATGTCGATGATAGCAGTTATGTGGGCAGCCAATTCCATCGGGTGATCCCTGGCTTTATGGCACAAGGTGGCGGGTTTGATGCCAATCTCAAACCATTGCCGACTTATGCACCGATTAGCAACGAAGCAAACAATGGTCTAGGTAACAATACTGCGACCATTGCTATGGCACGTACGCAAAATCCCAATTCGGCTACCCGCCAGTTTTACATCAATCTGGTCGATAATGACTTCCTCAATTACGCTTCCCAACCACCGGGCTATGCGGTATTTGGTCAAGTGATTGAAGGCTTTGATGTCATTCAGTTAATGGCCGCTCAGCCAACCAAAACTCAAGGTCAGATGCAAAATGTACCGATCACGCCTATCGTGATCAACCAAGTCTCTCGTTTACCTTAAAGCCGCGCACTCCCTCACCTTGGGAGTGCCACTTCCCTCATCACTACTCATAAAAGGATGCCGTATGGCTCAACAACCCCATTCATCTACCTGGCAACAACTTGTAGTTAGCTATTTTGACCGACGTTTACTCTGGGTATTCATGCTTGGTTGTGCCAGCGGTTTCCCATGGGTATTAATTGGTTCCAATATGACCGGCTGGTTGAAAGATGCCGGACTGAGCCGCACCGCAATTGGCTATTTTGGTAGCGTATTTGTGGTATATGCGATCAATTTTTTGTGGGCACCTTTGGTTGATCGGGTCAAATTACCCATCCTGCATCACAGGCTTGGCCAGCGTCGCAGTTGGATTTTATTTTGCCAGTTGGTGGTATTGAGCTGCACCTTGCTGATCGCGGGGGTAAATCCCGCCGATAATTTAATACTGACTTCATTGCTAGCTCTCGCTATTGCTATCGCCTCTTCGACTCAAGATATCGCGATTGACGCATTTCGAATCGACACCTTTGCCAAAGCCGAATCGACTAAACTGCCACAAGCGTCTGCAATGACCGTGATCGGTTGGTGGACGGGCTACTCACTGCCCGGCTATTTCGCCTTTGCCAATGCAGATCGTATTGGTTGGAATGGGGTGTATTTGATCATGGCCGCCGTGGTTGGGGTACTGATGTTATTTACTTGCTTGGTCCAAGAGCCGCACACCGATCGCGATCACCTACAACAGTTGGCCGAAGCGCGCCACCAACAGGTGGTCAATAATCGGCTGCTGCGCTGGCTCAGCGTCACAGTATTAGAACCCTTCATCGATTTTTTCCGCAATAATGGCTTACGCGTAGCGCTTACCCTACTGCTGTTTGTCTTCCTGTTTAAAATTGGCGAAGCGTTCCTAGGCCGAATGTCGATTGCGTTTTATAAAGAAATCGGCTTTAGCAATGAACAGATTGGTTACTACTCGAAATTGCTCGGTTGGGGGATCACCATTTTCTTCACTCTGCTTGGCAGTTTAGTCAACATCAAATTTGGTCTCGTGCGTGGCTTAATGATTGGCGGTATCGCCATGGCATCGAGTAATTTGATGTTTGCTTGGCTGGCCAAAGTCGGCCCGAGTGAATCGCTGTTCTTCGCCACTTTAGTGGTGGACAATTTTACCTCAGCGTTCTCAACCGTGGCGTTTGTTTCTTTCCTCACCCTGATGACCGGCCAAGCATTTTCGGCCACCCAATATGCCCTGCTCGCTTCACTTGGCAACTTAGGCCGAACCACCCTGGCGTCATTAAGCGGCGAATTAGCCGACTATCTGAATGACTGGTCACTGTTCTTTATTTTGACCGCGGTAATGGTGATCCCGAGCCTGATCATGCTCTATTCACTACGCCATGACTTTAACCAAATGCTGCAGCGTGCCAAGCAACCCAGTGCTCGGCCATCAACACAAGGGAATAAAATAAAGTAACAATGTCCCCTATCGCATACAGATCACTAGCGATGATCAACATCCCACGTTGCCGCTAATCTATTTGCCTTTCTATTTTATTTATAAGCAAACCAGCGTGGCTTACCCCGACAGCTGGTTTGCTGTACACCAAGCGTTCAATTTCATTTTTCATTCAGAAAAACCACGCTAAATAACCCCAAATCCCCCTGTTCACTAGGAATTCGACTCCTTAGGGTTAAGTTGCTTCAGCGACGCAAACGATCTCCTAGCTAATTTTTGCCAAATTTGCTGAGTTACGAATTCTCAATGTCAATTAATTACCACACAGAAACCAAACCAAGATCACAATAAAAGTGAAACCTTATGAAAAATCAAATTAGTTCAAAATAAATTTAGCAAAATGAGACACGGATCACTCAATGAGTCTAAGTTTGCATGCGTTATCACTTTTAATTGCGATTTTTATCGCTATTATGCCCGCCAGTTGAACAAGCTGCAGTTAAGCGGCTGCCATACACACCATACAGAGAGAGAATTCCCTTATGCGTAAATCACTTCTTACTTTAAGCCTATTGGCCGCGACTTCAGCGCCAGTTATCGCCGCTGACTACACAGATGGCGATATCCATAAAAATGATTACAAGTGGATGCAATTTAACCTGATGGGTGCATTCGATGAACTACCAGGTAAGTCATCTCATGACTATATGGAAATGGAATTTGGCGGTCGCTCAGGCATCTTTGATCTGTACGGCTACGTTGACGTTTTTAACCTGACCAGCGATAAAGGCAGCGATAAAGACGGCGGCGAAAAAATCTTTATGAAGTTTGCTCCACGCATGTCACTTGATGGTTTAACGGGTAAAGATCTCTCTTTTGGCCCAGTGCAAGAATTGTACGTAGCAACCTTGATGGAATGGGGCGGTAACGCTGAGGTTAACACTCAAAAAATTGGTCTGGGTTCCGATGTGATGGTGCCATGGCTTGGTAAAGTTGCAGTAAACCTATACGGGACTTACGACTCAAATCAAAAAGACTGGAACGGTTTCCAAGTTTCAACCAACTGGTTTAAACCAGTGTACTTCTTCGAAAACGGTTCATTTGTCTCTTACCAAGGTTATATCGATTACCAATTTGGTATGGATTCTGACGCATCAAATGGCGGCGCAATGTTTAACGGCCTTTACTGGCATTCAGATCGCTTTGCAGTCGGTTACGGCCTTAAAGGCTATAAAGATATTTACGGTATCAAAGACTCTTCAGGCTTCAAGTCAACTGGCTTTGGTCACTACCTAGCGGTCACTTACAAGTTCTAAATAACCGACTCGGTACTCAATACCGAATCAGCAGAACAGCAAAATGGCGCGACTTCGCGCCATTTTTTATTGCTTTCCAAGCACTCATCGCTATCCTTGGCACATCAAATATTGGCTAGGGAATAAAGATGAATATTGTGGTACTTGGCCCGGGTGCGCTAGGCGCTTTATGGGCGCTGAATTTGCATGGTGCGGGGCATCAAGTCTCATTATGGCGCCGTCAAGCTCAAGCAAAAGTCACGCTGCAACTCGATGATGGCCAACCCGTAACCTTTAACAATCAAAAGCTAGACGCTCTCGCCAACGCCGATCTGGTGCTGATCACGGTTAAAGCATGGCAAGTGGCTGCGGCCTTAACCCCATTATTAGCCCATCTCCAACGTGAAACCATCTTACTGTTTATGCACAATGGCATGGGGGCCGTCGAAGCTTTACATCACTCCATCGCCGATTTCCCAATTCTGCTCGCCACCACAACTCATGGCGCACTCAAAACGACGGAAAGCCAAGTCCACCATACCGGTTTAGGTCAAACCCAGATCGGCGCCGATAATCCTCTCGGAGCACGCTGCGATTTTATTGCTGAGGTTTTACAGCACGCACTCGCGCCAGTGACATGGAATCCCGATATTCAGCCCGCGCTCTGGCATAAACTCGCGATCAACTGTGCAATAAATCCACTCACCGCCATTCATCAATGCCAAAATGGTGCATTAGCGGCGGCTAAATTTACCCCGACTATCACCGCGATTTTAGATGAAGTCACCGCGGTGATGCGGGCGGAATCGATCGCCTTTGACGATACCGCACTACGTACATCGGTTTATCAGGTGATCAATGCCACCGCAGCCAATTACTCCTCGATGCAGCAAGATATTTTTCACCAGCGACCAACTGAGATAGACTTTATTACCGGTTACGTAGTGCGCAAAGCAAAGCAACATGGCATACCTACACCAACCAATCATCATCTGTATGAGCAAATCAAAACCGTAGAACAGAGTTGGAGTTAAGTATGAGTAAACGAATTCTCGTCCCCGTTGCCAATGGCAGCGAGGAAATGGAAACCGTCATTATCATTGATACTTTGGTGCGTGCAGGATTTCAGGTCATCATGGCAGCGGTCGGTGACACGTTACCAGTGCAAGGCTCACGCGGTGTTTGGCTGAGCGCCGCTCAGCACCTAACCGAGTGCTCAGCCGACGATTTTGATGCGCTAGCACTACCTGGCGGGCTTGGTGGCGCGCAAGCTTTTGCCAATAGTGCGCCGCTCCTTGCCTTGATTGATGCGTTTTCCCAGCAAGGCAAGCTGGTTGCCGCGATTTGCGCCACACCGGCATTAGTTCTGGCCACACAGCAGCAATGGCGTGACGCTAAGATGACCTGTCACCCCAACTTTTTTGAGCAAATCCCAGCCGCACAGTTAAGCCGTCAACGCATCTGTTACTCTGCCACACAACCGTTACTCACCAGTCAAGGACCGGGTACTGCGCTGGAGTTTGCGCTCGCCATGATTGTCCTCCTCGCTGGCGCTGAGCTGGCTCAACACGTTGCCGCACCTATGGTACTTCACCCTCAACAACTGACTGAACTTTCAGGTTTTATTGATGCTCAATCTTGATGCTATCCGCGCGCAATTTCCAGCGCTGCAACAAATCGTCAACGGTAACCCGCTGATCTATCTTGACAGTGCGGCCACGACGCAAAAACCGCAATGTGTGATTGATGCGATAAGCCACTACTACAGCCAGCACAATGCGAACGTACATCGCGGTAGCCACAGTTTAACCGCGCAAGCCACCAGCCAATTTGAAGCCGCGCGTGAGCAAGTCGCCCAGTTTATTGGTGCGCCAAGCATCAAAAATATTATCTGGACCCGCGGAGCGACCGAAGCGCTCAATCTGATTGCGCAAAGTTATGCGCGCAGCACATTACAAGTGGGCGATGAGATCCTGGTTAGTGAAACCGAACACCACGCCAATATTGTGCCGTGGCAGATGGTCGCCGAGCAAACCGGCGCCAAAGTGGTCAAAATTCCGATGACGCCTAATGGTGAATTTGGCTTTGCCGCCTTTGCACAATTGCTGTCACCGCGCTGCAAAATCGTCGCCCTCGCCCATATCACCAATGTCACGGCAACTCGTCAGCCGATTGAAGCAGTGATCCAAGCCGCGCATCAACAAGGCGCAGTGGTGGTGATCGATGGTGCGCAAGGCATCGTCCATGAAACGGTAGATGTTCAAGCGCTGAATGCGGATTTCTATGTATTCTCCGGCCATAAATTGTATGCGCCAGCGGGCATCGGGGTGCTGTATGGGAAAACAGCGCTGTTAGAAGCGATGCCACCTTGGCACGGCGGCGGCAAGATGGTTGAAAAGGTCTCGTTTGCTGGCACCACCTTTACTGGCCTGCCCGGAAAATTTGAGGCCGGCACGCCGAATGTCGCCGGAGCGATTGCGCTTGCCAGCGCGATTAATTGGTATCAAAGTCTTGATCGCGCCGCGGTGGAAGCGCATTTACACCAACTGCAACAGCAAGCTTACCAAGCGCTTTCGCAAATCGATGATATTCGGGTACTCGGTTATCAGCCTAACGCCAGTGTGCTGAGCTTAGTGATGGAGGGTGTGCATCATCAGGATCTGGCGACCTTGCTCGATCAACAAGGGATTGCGGTGCGTGCTGGGCACCACTGTGCTCACCCATTAATGGATGCATTTGGCGTCAAAGGCACGGTGCGAATTTCGTTTGGGGTGTATAACACCACCGAAGAGGTGGATCGTTTAATCGCCGCGATCCATAAAGCGGTCGATCTGCTGTGATCTGAGAGCAAAAACCTAAGCACCGATCGCCACAGAGCCTCATCACGAGGCTCTTTTGATTACATCGATTAATTGAGCACTTTGGCCTGAATGGTCGTGACTATCGCTTGCAAACCATTGCCACGGGATGGGCTTAAATGCGCGAGCAAACCAAGCTCGGCAAAGTAGTCATCCATCGAAAATGCGCGGATCTGTGCTGAGGTTTTGCCATTGAGCGCAGCCAGCACAATCGCAATCAAACCGCGCACAATCCGCGCATCGGAATCGGCGCAGAAAAACCACTGCTCACCTTGCTGCTCTGCCACTAACCACACTTCGCTTTCACAGCCAGAGACGAGAACTAGCTCACTTTTCTGCGCTGCAGGCATCACGGGCAGCAATTTGCCCCATTGGATGATCTGCCGATAACGGTCTTCCCAACCGTGCAAAGTTTGCAAAGTCTCTAAGATGGTTTGAGCCGTGATGACATCCCCAAACGGATGGGCTGCAAATGGGCTCATTGCGTTATCGCCTTTACTTGATGCTTTTTCAGCAACTTATCAACAATACGTGCCACTGCAACAAAACCAAACGTTGCCGTGACTACCGTCGCAGCGCCAAATCCGCTGGCGCAATCCATCCGTTTCGGGCCTTCGGCGCTTGATTTGGTTGCACATACCGAACCGTCTGCCTGTGGGTATTTGAGCTGTTCGGTCGAGAACACACAATCAATTCCAAATTTACGTGCCGGGTTGGTCGGGAAATTATGCTGCTGACGCAGCCGATCTTTAAGCTTTTTCGCCAACGGATCTTGAATCGTCTTGGTCAAATCGGCCACAGTGATTTGCGTAGGATCGGTTTGCCCGCCCGCACCACCGATAGTGATCACCTTGATTTTATTACTGCGACAATACGCGAGCAGTGCCGCCTTGGCTTTTAAGCTATCAATCGCATCCAACACATAATCAAATGATTGACTAAGATAAAGATGCTGGTTATCTGGAGTGATAAAATCATCAATTAAATTAACTTTGCACTCAGGGTTGATGAGTTTTACCCGCTCTGCCATCACTTCGATTTTGCTCTTGCCAATCGTACCCGTCATGGCATGGATTTGCCGATTGATATTGGTCACGCAGACATCATCCATATCAATCAAGGTCAGCTCGCCAATTCCGGTTCGCGCCAAAGCTTCAACCGCCCATGAACCAACACCACCAATCCCAATCACACACACGTGCGCAGCACGTAAAATGTCAACTTGGTCATAACCATACAAACGGCGCGTACCACCAAACCGTTGGTTGTAATTGTCGGAGGCTGCAGTATCCAGTTCACGCATAACGCATTTCCACTCTAGCTGAAAAATAAAGAGTGCGATTTATACGCACTCTACATAAAAATGTCCAGTTTGCTCGCGCTCACCACAGGCTAAGCGGCTAACGGCAGAACCTATTGCTGCTTTTCTGGCGGCAAAGCCCATGGCGCTTGAGTGGGCGAATTATCTAACCCCAACTTCCACACTCGACCAAAATGTTTATAGTGCCCCGCCTCCAAGCCAGCACGCGGCCCCATACCATGATATAAGTCGAGATGGTTTTGCTTCACCGCACCGCCGGTATCCAGCACAATCAATAAACGTAACTGATGTGCACCAGACCAAGTGCCATCGGCATTCAGTAGCGGGACTTCGGCCAAAATCGGCGTCCCCATCGGCAAAATGGAACGATCACCAGCGACCGAGGCCATCGGCAACAGTGGGATACCGGCGCTACCGGTTACCGGAGCCGCCGCGCGCGGTTGAAAGAAAACAAAGGAAGGATTTTGTTCCAGCAGTTCACGCACCGTTTGTTCATCATTGGCCAGCACCCAATCTTTGATCGCTTTAAGCGACATCTGCTCGCGCGCCACTAAACCGCGCTCAATCAGCACTTTACCTATGCTTACATAAGCTTTGTTGTTTTTACCGGCGTAAGCAAAATACTCCAAGGTGTCATCATCTTCAAAATGGACAAAACCACTGCCCTGCACTTCCATAATAAACGGATCAATTAAGTTGGCTGCATAGCCAAGCTCTAAGCCTTGCCCCTCTAACGCACCTTGATAAATGTCGGCTCGGGTTGGGCAATTTTGCTGGCAATTAGGCAATCCATACACTGGGTATTTGAATACCGCATCAGCTTGATGACGCAGCTCCATGACTGGCGAAAAATAACCCGTAAACAACACATTACCTTGCTTATCACCACCACCGAACTGCGCAGCTTGAATACCGAACTGCCCCAATGTGGTCGGATCGCCACTTTGTAATACCCACTCATTCAACTGCTGATACAAGGGTTGATAGATTTTTGCCATAGAAGCAGAGCCTTGCACCACCTGCTCACTCTGTTTGCTGAATTCGGTGTAGTCACGCGGCGTATTGGATTCCACCACATCCACTCGATTTAAAATGTGCGGGAAATGAGCTTGGTGATACTGCTGAGCACGATCAGTATTCGGTTGAGCGCAACCAAATAACAGCCCTAAGCTCAGCACAGAAAGAAGATGTTTACTCACAAAAGCGATCCATAGTTTGAGTTTGCCAAGAGCATGACAAACTCAGTCGAACAGTGCAATTAACCTTAGACCAATCACGATGATTTTTTGCACTTTCTAACAATTGAACCCGTATCTCGATAACCCATCGCCGATTGTCATCTCTCTGTTTTTTATTCCGATTAATCTACACGCGGCGACTCCTGAAATCGGAGCTAACGCCCAGTAGATAAAAAACTTGCCGAATGAAGAATAAAAAGTCATTATTTTAGCATATTTAAACAAATGGAATGTTTAGCCGTGAAAATTCGTAGCACAGCTCTCGTCAAAGGATTTCGTCAATCAGCGCCGTATGTGAATGCCCATCGTGGCAAAACCATGGTGATCATGCTCGGTGGTGAGGCGATTGCCGATAGTAATTTCGCCAATATCATTAGCGATATTGCCCTGCTGCATAGCCTTGGCGTAAAAATTGTATTGGTGCACGGTGCTCGGCCACAAATCAATAAAATTCTTGAAAAAAATCATCGTGATACTCCTTATCACAAAGGCGTGCGCATCACCGATGAATCCTCGCTAAGTTTAGTAATGCAAGCGGCCGGACAACTGCAACACGCCATCACCGCGCGCCTTTCAATGAATCTTAACAATACGCCGATGGCGGGGGCGCAGCTTAACGTGGTCAGCGGTAACTTTATTATTTCGCAACCACTCGGGATCGATGAAGGCGTCGATTACTGCCACAGTGGGCGGATCCGCCGGATTGATGTGGAAGGCATCAATCGCATGCTGGATTTAGGTTCGATTGTTCTGCTCGGCCCTATCGCCAGCTCAGTCACCGGCGAGTGCTTTAACCTGCTTTCCGAAGAAGTGGCCACTCAAGTCGCGATTAAGCTCAAAGCCGATAAGCTGATCGGGTTTTGTCCACAGCAAGGCATCATTGATAGCAAAGGCAATGCGATTGCTGAATTATTTCCCAGTGATGTTGAACGGCTAGTAGAAAAGATGGCGCAAGAGTGCCCGGCCAATGATGAAGATTGCTTTAGTACCCTACGCTTCTTGCGTGCCGCTTTAAAAGCCTGTCGTGCAGGTGTACCGCGTAGCCACTTAGTCAGTTATCAACAAGATGGCGCATTGCTGCAAGAGCTGTTTTCGTTTGACGGGATCGGTACACAGATTGTAATGGCAAGTGCTGAGCAGATCCGCCAAGCCACCATCGACGATATTGGTGGAATTTTCGATCTGATCCGCCCACTTGAAGAGCAAGGGATTCTGGTCCGCCGTTCTCGTGAGCAGTTAGAGCAAGAGATCCATAAATTCACCATTATTGACAAAGATGGTTTAATCATCGGCTGTTCGGCGCTCTACCCTTATCCTGAAGAGCGCATGGCGGAAATGGCGTGCATGGCGATCCATCCGGAATACCGTGATGGCCATCGTGGCTTGCATTTACTGCTGCACAGTAAACAGCAAGCTAAACAGATGGGGATCGATGATCTGTTTGTACTCACCACACACAGTACTCACTGGTTTCGTGAACAAGGTTTTAATGAGGTGGATGTCGAAGCGCTGCCAGTGGCAAAACAGCGTCTGTATAACTATCAACGTCGCTCAAAAATTTTAATGCTCGCGCTTTGAATCGAGTATGCCGCCCCTCATCAGACGCAATAAAGACAATGAAATGCATAAATAATCAAACGGCAATTACTGCCGTTTTTTTATGCATTTTTGCTTTTATTTTGTGCGCAAGATCGCTAAAATGCGCCCACTTGATTAAATACCGTTCAATCAAGTCGTTAGGATTAGGCGCTTGAGCAGTGGGTGATGTGATCACGCTCATCGTGTGGTTAGCGCCACGCATGGATTGCTTTTACTACTAAATTCAGTACCTAAGAGCAAATCGTCAATGAAAACTGTTATTTGTAACTCACTACAAAGTTTTTGGGATATGGCAGACGCTGATTTTCTGTCTGGTGTGCATGTACATTGTGTGTTTCCCGCCGCTGAGAGCCTTAAGATGATGCTGATCGAAGCTGGTCAACGCCACCAAATCCGTAATATCACCTTTACCAAAGCATTCTCCAATCTTTAATGCCCTACCGCCACGGATTGGCGGAGCATTTACTGCTGTAAACGCACCACTAAACCACTCGCCCTTTGGGTACTCAGTTTAATCGCCCGCTGTAACACTGACGGTTCGCAATACAATTTCAGTTGCTGTTTAGCACGTGTGACGCCGGTATACACCAGCTCACGGGTCAAAATCGGGCTATGCTCTGGCGGTAAGATCAACAACGTTAAATCAAATTCACTGCCTTGCGATTTATGAATCGTCATCGCATAAGCGGTTTCATGCTGAGGAACTCGGCTCGGTAATACCGCCTTGATACTGCCATCGGGCAGTTCAAAATAGACTTTTAGTCGACGCTGCTCATCCCCGTCATCACGCAGACACAAACCAATATCACCATTGTAGAGACCCAAGCCATGATCGTTACGCGTGACCATGATCGGTCGCCCGTGATACCAAATTTCCTCTTGGCTTTTGATCAGTTTATGTGCATTGAGTGCGCGTTCAATGCGAATATTTAAGCCTTCTACTCCAAAATCACCTTCGCGCAATGCGCACAGTAATCGGCAGCGACTAAAGGCATCCAGTGCGGCTTTGGCCAACGTGAGCATATCTGGAGTACTCGCTGGCAACGCCGCTGAATTTGGATGAGGAGATTGGATCAAGCTTAAATAGGGGCGATACGCTTGCACTAAGGTTTGCAGCAGTTGCTGATAATGGGTACCGCTTAAAGCAAAATGCTCGATATCACTAAACTGCTGCTGCCACACTGCGCTAACCCGCGCTGGCACGCCACTGTTGATCGCTTTGGCCAATTGCCCAATCCCTGAACGCGCATCAAAGCGGTAGCTTTTTTGCAGCATGCACAGACAATCGGCCAGTGGATTCACGGCATGACTCGCCGCTGGCTTCAAAGTGGTAAAACCAGTCAATGCCGCCAGTTGCGCTCCCTGATCTGCGCTATAACCTTGGCTGATGAAACTGCAAATATCTCCTAAGACAGCGCCAGCCTCAACCGAGGCTAACTGATCTTTATCGCCGAGCAAAATCAAGCGAGCATGTTTAGGCAGCGCTTCTAACAATTTGACCATCAAAGGTAAATCGACCATCGAGGCTTCATCGAGTACCAGTAAATCCAGATGCAGTGGATTGTGCGCATGATGGCGAAACTCGGCACTGCCAGGGATAGCCCCTAACAAACGGTGAATGGTACTGGAACTGCTGGGGATTGCGGCAGCGATCGCCGGCTCAATCGCCAACTGACTGATGGCTTTCCCCATCGATTCGGTTAAACGTGCCGCCGCTTTGCCAGTTGGCGCAATCAATTTAATCTCCGGTGCTTTACCTTGCGCGAGACTTTGGCTGATCAGTGCCGCCAATAACTTAGCCACGGTAGTGGTTTTACCGGTGCCCGGCCCACCAGAAATCACCGCGAAACGGCGAGTAAGTGCCACCGCGGCAGCGACTTTTTGCCAATTTAAGCAGTGCTCAGGCGCAACCAGTTGATCTAACGCTTGTAAATCCGCGGCGCGCTGCGCCTTTGCCAGCACGGCTTCAATCGCTGGCCAATCGAGCAATTCTGGCGCAACAATATCTAACCGATCACTTAGCCATTGAATACGTTCAACCGCAGTGAGTGGCGTGGCTGGGGACAAGGCTTGTAAGGCTTGTAAAGCCTGCCATAAGCCCACGTAGTCGCGAGCAAATAAGTTATCAAGCTGCGCGCGTAAACGGGCCAATTCGCTGCTGGTTAAACGGCAAGGGGTCGCCAATTCAGTGAGGCGCGCAGCCAACTGGGTTTCATAATGCCAGTAGCGATGCAGATACAGTCTTGTGCCATCAAACATTAAAGGGACGGCTTCGCCTTTGTGCCCAACAAGAGGGGAAGCGTGCAATAGCACTGACCAATCCAGCGCCAACCAGCGCTCGCGGTGCTGCAAACTCGCCTCACCATAGAGGCCAATCAACGCCGCTAAATCGCAGTGATGGCCATGCGCATCGTTCAGCGGTAAACAAATATGGCCACGACCTAACTCTGCACTCAGTGCGGCAGACAGGACGCTCAACAGCTCACTTTCTGCCGCACTGTGCCCAGCCAATGCGGCTTGTTTCGCGATAAAGCGGGCAAACTGCACATCCAAAGGACGTAGCGCGCCTTGGGCCTGTAAACGCTGCGCGATTTCACTCAGCCAAAACATCATAAATCAAGCTCCATCTGCCCGGCTTTACTGGCTCTTTGTGCCAGCTCGCGCCCGGCAATCAATCCATCCAACTCATTTAACAAAGCCAAACTTGGCTTGGTATGAAACACACCTTGCTCGGTGCTGCCATCCATACCGCGTAAAAAAAGATAAAACACACCGCCGAAATGTTGCTCGTAGTCGTAATCGGCTAAACGGCTGCGCAAAAATCGGTGCAGGGCTAACGCGTAAATCTGGTATTGCAGATCGTAACGGTGTTCTGCCATGGCACTGCCCAAACGCTGTGGATGATAGGCCGCAGGATCATTACCCAAATGGTTGGATTTCCAATCCAGCACGTAATAACGACCTTGGTATTGAAACACCAGATCGATAAAACCTTTCAGCATGCCTTGCACCGTATGAAAACTGAGATCGCCCGCTTGCGCGGAAAGCGGATCATGGCGCTGAATAATTCGATTGAGGCTGGCGGCATCTAAACCTTCTATCGGCAGTAAAAACTCCAATTCTGTTAGCCGCTGGGCCGCCGTGATCTGCTGTAAACACAGCGCTTTGCCATCGAGTGGCGTGCTTAATACCGTATCGATCAACTGTTGCAGCACCGGCAGCCACTCTGCGTCAATCTGCTCACTTTCGATTAAATCCAGAATAATTTGCGTATTGGCGGCACTGTGCGCCGATTGCTGAAAATCGACCTCTTCAAACAGCGAATGCAAGAAAGTGCCGGGGCGTGCACCACGTGGGAAATTGAAAATCGAACGTTCGACCGATTCAAGCACCGCGCCATCTCGCTCTTGCGCGCGATCCTCTTGCGCACTGTCGAGATCAAAACCGCCCACCTCAAGCAGGGGGATCTCTTGCATCGGATCATGACGAGCATGGCTCGCTTGCATTACCAAGCCTGAGTAACTGGTGACTCGCCAACGACGATCGATGGCTTGACTTAACTCGCGAGCAGTCAGTTCGCGCTCCTCCAATTGGGGTGGCTGATACGCTTGCTCAACGCGCGGCGGCGGAGATTGCATAACCACATCTGGCAGACGCTCACACTGTTTGAGCAGAGCTTGCTCTAGATCGGCAATCCCACCCGGCAGGCCATCTTGCAACAGATACCCCATCGCGCTGCGATGAGCCGAGGTTGGCTCTTGGCTCGAATTCCCGTTACGCAGTGGGGCGATACCAATAAAGCAGCCATACACGGCACGAGTTAACGCCACATACAGCAAACGTAAATCTTCCGCTAAACGTTCTTGATCGGCTTTGGCTAACGCCTCCTGATTACCGGTTAAATCGACCCAAGTGGTGGCCGACTCGGCATCGTAATATTTACCCTCGCTACTCTCGCGATAGTTCATTGCAAACGGCAAAAACACCAGCGGATATTCAAGCCCTTTTGATTTGTGGATGGTGACAATCTGCACCAAGCGGCGCTCAGACTCAAGCCGCTGGATCTGCTCATCACTGGCGCCAAGTCCTAACTGTGCATCGGCCATCGCTTGAGCCAGAAAACGCAGCAAGCCCTGATCGCTATCAATGTCACGCGTCGCCTGCTGCAACAATTCACTGAGATGCAGATAATCGGTCAGCCAACGTTCACCTTCTGTCTCCGCTAGCCAACGTTCGGCAATATGGCGCTGGGTCAATACTGCTCGTAACATTGGCAGCACACCGCGCTCACTCCACAACCAGCGATAGTGGCGAAACTCGGCAATCAACTGCTCCCACTGGTTTTCATCGTTATTCAATCCATCCAGCTCGCTGGCGGTTAACGCAAACAAATGCGAAGCAACGGCGGCGCGTAATAAACGCTCATCTTCCGGTTGCCACACCGCCAGCAGCAAGCGTTGCACATCTTGCGCTACCTCACTGGCAAACACGCTGTCACGGTTAGACAAATAAACGCTAGCGATGCCTTGTTGACTAAGCGCATCGCGCACCATACGCGCTTCATTACCGGTGCGCACCAATACCGCTAAATCACCCGCATCAATCGCAGTACCGCGATCAAAGCTTGCCTCACCCGCCGCCGAAGTGCTCAAAATATGCTGGATCTGCGCGGCACAGGCCTCGGCCATTTGCGCGTAGTAGTCGGTTTTACTTTGCGGTTTCTCAACATCTTGTGGCCACCAATAGGTCAAAGCCGGTTGCACTTGCCCAGACAGTGTCCAGTGGCGCAGATCAGAACTCGGACTCGCCGCCACCGGTAAAAACGGAATATCGTGGCGGTAAATAAACGGATCGCTGGCCGAGCTGAACACTTGGTTAACCGCCGCTACCATCGCTGCGCTGGAGCGCCAGTTAGTACCCAAGGTGTAGTGAGCACTCACCTGATTGCGCGCTTTGATGTAAGTGAAAATATCCGCGCCACGGAAAGCGTAAATCGCCTGTTTCGGATCACCAATCATCAACCAGCCGCAGTGCGGATACTCAAGATATAAGCGGCTGAAAATGCTGTATTGCAGCGGATCGGTGTCTTGGAATTCATCGATCATCGCCACCGGATAAAGCGCGCGGATCCGCTCCCCGAGCAACCCTTGCTGATCCTGATCTAACGCCGCGCTGAGCTGGGTCAGTAGATCATCAAACGAGAGCCAATGTTGCGCAGATTTGGCTTGTGCCAGCCACTGGCGACAGTGGTGGATCGCATGCACCAACAACGGAGTTTTGAGTGATACTGGTTCGGCAACAAACGCTTCTATCCGTTCAAACAGCGCTAATTGTGGCGGATTGCCTTGCTTCGATTTCGCCAGCAGCCCACTTTGAGTGAACTCTGCAAGCTCTGAGGGCACGTGCAGATCTTGCGTTTGACTGTGTGCCCAACTATCCAGAATCGGCACCCGACGCAGCAGCGCATTTTGGCTATTTTTATGCAGATCCGAGCTGGCTAATACTGCGGCTATCTCATCACACTCACTTAACCAGTGCTGCTTCATCTCGCCAATGCGCGCCATCTGCGCTTGTTGCAGTGCGGCCAAATCTCCAGTCATTAATGGCGTGGTCAGTTTGACCGGCGGCCCAGAAAGATAACCTGCAATCTCAGCCAACAGTGCTGAGGGCGCAGGCCATAGGCGACGCACTTCACTCGCCAGAGCCATCGGCAGCGGATAAAATTGTCGGCGCCAATAATCGGCCACCACTTGCGCTTTAAGGCGACTTTCATCCGTGATGAATTCGTTTGCAAAGCGGCTGCCCGATTCAAAGGCATTTTGGGTCAGCATACGTTGGCAAAAACCGTGGATGGTGAAAATCGCCGCTTCATCCATCTGCCGCTCAGCATTCAGCAATAAAGACACCGCTAAGCTGTGATCGGTAAACTCCTCAAGTAAGGAGTGGATCAGCGGATCGTCACTGGCACCGCGCGCAAAAGCGAGGCGAGCATCGTGCAAGCGACGACGGATACGATCACGCAGCTCGGCGGTCGCAGCGGCAGTAAAGGTCACCACCAGAATTTGATCCACGCTGAGCGGCTGCGCATGACGTGTCTCGCCGCTACCATGGCCAAGTACCAGCCGCAGATAAAGTCCGGCAATGGTGTAAGTTTTTCCAGTTCCGGCCGACGCTTCAATCAAGCGTGCCCCATGTAAGGGAAAACGCAACGTATCCAGCGTAACCGCTAACTTATTTGAATCGGCACTCATCAGCCTTAATCCTTATCCTTTCCACACAGATGTGACGCAAGACAAATATTTCTCTGCGCTCAACCCAAAACCGTTATTGAGTATGAGCTTATGGGATCCACTTCACGGCACCAGCCGAAGCAGCACTTTACACTGCGCGCAGGTTAACCAATCCCTTACTTAATCGAGAATGGGTTGCACAAGAATTGTGGTCCCTCTGACCCGTGGCCGTACAGCGAACGCCCTACACCAATAATGATTTTCTGGCGGCCACTCACTTCCTACCTTAATTGCTTTTCCAGCGCTTGATGATTGAACTTACCCTGCATCTTGCACTTGCAAGCGCGCAGTTTGCAGCACGCCCATCGCTAATGAATAGAGTGCGCTAGCCAATTCATCACTCCATTGCGGCCAGATGCGCACAATGTAACGATTATCCCCTTCACCTTTGAGGTAATAGCCGTCGTTAAAGGTGTCGGCCATTTTTTTGTAGGACTTCGCTTCATCAGGCTGATATTTACCACGAGAAAAGCCCGCTTCCACGCAGGCTAACGCCGTTTTTGGAAAATAGGCCAACGGCTGATCCATGCCTTGGCAAAACAGCGCCACCAGTTCACTCAGCAGTGCCTTAGCTTGCTGCGCATCATTGAGTGGCGGCAGCATTTGGTGCTGCACCCCGTCTTTGCGCTCATACCCAATCAAATGGGTTGTGACGGCTTTGCCGCTCGTCGCCAAACAGAGATGATCAATCCATGCCGCTAATAAATCTTGCGAGCGGATTGCGCCACTGCGCGCGCGCACTAAGCCCGATTGATAACGCTTGACCAGCCAGCCACGCAGCAAGACTTCTCGCTCATCGGCAAACGGCTGCAAACGCAGATCAATCTCTTCATCTTCCAATGGCTGATAACACAAAAAGCCGATTTTCTCGGCCAGCGCTGCCGCCTGCTCAGCACTTTGTGCTAGTTCAAGTTCACCAAACGCCGCCACCGGCAATTTGCCTTGTGCGCGCTGCTGTTTAGCAAACTGCGCGATGCAGTGGTCACGCTCGGCAGCAGTACGGCACGTGAGCAATTTTTCCACCAACTCATCACGCAACTGATAGGCGCTCAGCCCATTGAGGGCAAACGGTTCATCATCGTCGAGCATCGCCAGCGGCGGCTCAAAGCTCACTTTTAAACGGCGCTTGAAAAAATACTCAACCGGCAAACGCCAAAAACGTTGTAACTCAACCAGCTCCAGCTCAAGTGGCCAGCTCACTTCCAAGCGATAATCACTAAGTGGGGTCAGAAAATCGGCCCGACGCTGGCCTTGCCGACGGGCGGCAGGTAACCATTCACGGGCGAAACTGCCAGCGATAAACGCCTGCGGACTAAACGGCACCATCGCCGCCTCAGTGGTTAAGTGCACCACCAAGCGGCGGCCAGAATCATCACTGGTTAAATGTTCATCGCCCGATAAACAGTAATTTTGTTCGCAATATTCCAGCAATTCGCTGACCAATACCGAAGGCATGCACTCGCGGTTATCTTGAATTGAACGCCCGACATAACTGATGTAAAGCTGCTGTTTGGCCGATAACAGCGCTTCTAAAAATAGGTAGCGCGACTCTTCGCGCCGTGAGCGGTCGCCGACTCGGCGCTGCATATTACGCAGATCAAACCCTTCGGCCATTTCATTCGGCGGATAAACGCCATCATTCATGCCCAATAGGCAGACTTTAGCAAATGGGATCGAGCGCATCGGCATCAAGGTACAGAAGTTGACTTGGCCGGCTAAAAAGCGCTGGCTGATCCGGGTGGAGGAGAGTTTATCGCTCAACACTTGGCGAATAATCGCAGGTGAAATCGCCGCTTGGTAGCCCGCATCAGCCAATTGCTGCTTTAGATTGACCAAGCTATCACGAATGGTTTTCAGCGCCAGCTCACCTTGCAAATCGACACTAAAACAGCGCTCCAACAGTTGATTGAGCCAATAACGCCACTGCTCCATCGTTTGAGTTTGCGCCAGTTGGCTACGCAGCTCACTGAGCGTAGTGATAAAGTTGGCCAACTTACCCGCCAGCTCAGCGCTCATACCTTGCACTGGGTTGTAAGGCGCAAGCCACTGGCCTGCCAGCTCATATAACCCGGCTTCAGCCGGCATCGCGTAACCGAGTAACATCCGCTCGATACCAAACTGCCAAGTATTTTGTTCGCTGGCGGGCAGATCAAACTCGGCTCCGGTGGCGCTATTTAATCCCCAGCGAATGCCCGCCTCTTCCACCCAGCGCTTGGCAGTGGCGAACTCTTCTTCATCAATCGCAAAGCGTGCCATGATGGCAGGCGTTTCAAGCAATTCAAGTAATTCAGAAGCCAGACAGCGCGATTGTGGCAGCGCGAGTAGTTGCAAAAAGGCAGTTAAGATCGGGCTTTCTTGATCGGCGCTGCGATCAGAAATTGAAAATGGAATAAAGCGCTCGCCGGGCGCATTACCAAACACCGCCTGAATATAAGGTGCGTAGACGTTAATGTCTGGCACCATCACGATCACATCGCGCGGTTTTAAGCTCGGATCGCGTTCAAATTCCGCCAGCAGTCGATCATGTAGCACCTCGACTTCACGGATCGGGCTGTGGCATAGCGAAATCAGCAGGGAATCATCCTGTGCCAAAATGCTCGGTTTATGTTGGCTAGTGGCGAACTTGGCATCGTCTTGATGCTCTTGCAAATGCAAAATATCGGCTTGAATATGATGCAGCAACGAATCGCGTTCCACCTCAATAAATAGCTCTAATTCCGATGCTTGATGCTGCGCGAGTAGCGCGAGGTTATCGCGTCCCATTTTACCCATTGATGCGAGCAAACTATTGCCCACTGCGTGACTCAGGTGCAGCGACTGGTGCAAATAGCTTTCTAGATCGCCTTTGAGCGGCGACACTTCACTGCCGACGGTCACTTGCTCACCGTTAATGTGTAAAAGTTTGCGTTTTTGTGCCGCCACTCGCGCCAGATATTTGCGATCACGAATATCGCCCCAATAGTGCTGACAAGGGTTGCTCAGCATCAAATGCACATCGATATGCTCACCCATCGCGCGCAGCGCATCAATATAACGCGGGGGTAGCGCAGAAATACCGAAGATGAACAAGCGCTTAGGCCATGTACTGCGATCAAAGTTGCCACTTTCCAACTGCTCAATAAAATGCTGATAGAGATTGGCACGGTGATAAATCGAATGCCCTTGCTTATGCGTGTAAGCGTAGAGTTCACGCCACAAAATCGGCTGCCATGGATGTTGGTCAGCGATTTCCGCCACCTCTTCACCCGCTTGCCAACGTAAAATCCAGTCGGGGCGATACACCAAGTAACCATCGAAAATATCGGCAATTTTTTCCGCGAGCTGAAAGCGTTTTGAATCATCACTATCCTCTTGCAGATAGCGTTGCAGCGGCTCAAATTCAATGCGGTCCAGCAGCTTGGGCAACAGTTCCATCAAACGCCAGCTCATCGCTTCTTTATTGAACGCGCTGCGCGCCGGCACATCGGGCAACACTTGAGTAAACATCTGCCAGATAAACGTCGCTGGCAGCGGAAACTCTAAGTTGGCCGCAACGCCCAATTCACTGGCCAGGGCCATTTTCAGCCACTGCGACATGCCGGGGCTTTGCACCAAAATGCATTCCGCCTGCAAAGGATCGGACAAAGGCTCATGCTTGATCAAATGCACCAGTAGAATTTTCAGCGTTTCAAGGTGGTTGGAGTGGTAGACAGTAAACACAATGCACTCATGCTGCTCGGCTCATCATCAGCGGAGAGTAGCATAAGTGCATGTCAGGCAGGATAAAAAAGCGTGGGGCGAGTTCTCAATATATACGCAAACTACTTGGAGTTGCAGGTAGGCGGCAAGTGAGTGAGTCCCCATGAGCATAGGCAAACTATGTGATTGGGGTGAACGAACGTCGCCAACACCGCTGCAACTTCAAGTAGGAAGGGAATGGTTAACGAGAACCCACTAACACTTTATGTGGTTGATAAAACGCCAGATAACGGATTGCCACATAGCTCACCACCACAGTAGCGACTATCAACTCTAAACTCGCCAAGCCATGCACTTGCGCCACATAACGCTCGGCCACGCCGATATTTTCCATCCAATGCGCCATTTTAAACAGCGCAGTGGCGCCAATCACCATCGGGAAGGTAAAAGCAGCGTAACCAGGGCTGAAGGGGAGTCGCAGTAAACGGGTGAACGCCAAATAGATAATGGCCGTCATCAGTACCGCAATACCAAACAGCAGTGCCACAATCACAGGTGAAGGTTCAGTAACTACCGTCAGATAACCCGCGAGAGAGAGGCTAGCCGGTGCTGCCATGATCGCTAACGTCGGTTTCGCAGCATCTGGAATTTCTTGGGTAAAAATAAAGCGATAGATCATCATCGGCAGCATCACCGCGTAAGCCAGCATGCCAAACAGTAAAGCAGTGAACGCAATTGGGGCGAGCAATGGATTACCGGAAAACGCTACATCCGCCACAATAATTCCCACCGGAGGAACAAACCAACTCGGCACCATATGATGCAGCTCAAATGCTTGGCTGCGGTGATACACAAAGCTCACCAAAAACAGAAGGTGTAAGCCCACAGCAAACAACCACAACGCATCTCCCGCCAGCGGGTAAAAGTGACCAAGTGACGCCGATACCACCATAGTCGCCATCGCAAAGGTCGGTACCACACTGCCCACCACAGGATGTGCGAGATCTTGGCGCAGTAGATGCCCATGCCATAAAAACTTGAAAGCGAGGATCAGCAGTAAAATAGAAGCCAGCGCGGCACCCACCCACTGTGCGACACCGTGGGCCGCAAGCATGTTTTCCCAACACCATCCTAAGCTCGCAATCCCTAGTGCAAGGCCGGCCATTGGGGTTGGCGCGCCCATTACTTTTGCTTTGGCTGCTCGAATCATATTGTCTCTCTATTGATGGTTGTCGATTGATACGCTGATTTTACGCTTGCGCTTTGTTTTCAACTATCTAATTATTACTAACACATGTTCACTATAACTAAACGCTCACTATGGCTAGCCATATTTCGCTCAAACAATTGCGGGTTTTCACCACCATTACCCAACAGAAAAGTTTGACTGTCGCCGCAGAAGTGCTGTGCCTGTCGAAAGCGGCGGTCAGCGTCGCGCTGTCTGAGCTGGAAAAACAGCTTGGCCATGCCTTGTTTGATCGGGTCAATAACCGCTTGGTGCTCAATCAAGAGGGGAAAAAACTGCTCCCCATCGCCGATGAACTGCTGCAGCGTGCCAAAGATATCGACCGCCTATTTGATGAACAGCAGGTGCTCACTGGCAAACTGCGCATCGGTTCAAGTGATACCATAGGTAACCAAGTGGCACCTTATCTGATCAGCGCCTTTCGTCAATTGCATCCGCATCCTTCACAAAGTCTATTTATTTCCAATTCGGCACAAGTGTGCCAAAAGCTGGTCGATTACGAGCTCGATATCGGTCTGATTGAAGGTAAAACGCTGCATCCTGAACTGATCTCAACGCCATTTAGCCAAGATGAGATGTGTATTATCTGCGCGCCGGATCATCCCCTTGCGCAGCAACAGCGTTTGGCCATGAGCGATTTTGAACACTCGCACTGGGTACTGCGTGAGGCGGGTTCTGGCTCACGAGAGTTCTTCTTACGCGTGATCGCGCCACGCATCGAACACTGGATTGAAGCGTTTGAGCTCAATACCACCGAAGCGCTGATCAACAGTGTCTGCTCCGGCTTAGGGCTAGGCTGCTTGTCTCGCTTAGCGGCCAACACGCCGCAACAAGATGGTCGAGTGGTGATTCTCAATGTACCGCTTGATATGCAACGTCGGTTCTGGATGTTGGTACATAAAGAGAAATACCAGACCCCACTACTGCGCCAGTTCATTGAATTTTGCCCACAATGGGCCAACCACAGCCCCTTGTTGCAACTCGATCCAGCAACGAAATAAGGGATATGACTCAGCGCCCATTTTAGTGCTCGTCACTGGACTTTAATGACCAAAAACTGTATAAACAGCCAGTTATTTTTCGCGACCAAACTAGAGGATTAACCATGGCTGTTATCGTGAAGTACGTGGTAGAGCGCAACGGAGAAGAGAAAATGACTTTTACCTCGAAAGCCGAAGCTGACGCTTATGACAAAATGCTGGATATGGCAGACGAGCTATTCGAATTGCTCGGTAAAAGTGCTCTGATCGAAGATGAAACCAAGCAAGAAGAGCTAGCGATGTTCTTGGCGCAAAACAAAGAAGACGTATTGTGCGCACTGGGAGCCAAACGTAAACCGGCTCCAGCAACCGACAAAAAGCCGAAAGCGGTGGCAGACAGTGATGAAGATGAGTCGGTTGACGACGCTGCCTAATCGAGAAAACCGCTGCTTAAGCCAGCGGTTTTTTATTGGCTGAGATTAGCTGATAAACGCAACGATGCGAAAAATGAACGGGATTCTTTTTATCCCCAAACTACTTGGAGTTGCAGGTAGGCGGCAAGAGAGTTCATCCCCATGAGCATAGATTAAACTATATGATTGGGGTGAACGAACGTAGCCAACACCGCTGCAGCTTCAAGTAAGAAGGGGATAACGCAATATCTCTTTAAAAAGACAAAAGGTATCCTTTTACAGACGGATTACCGGCACGCTCTTTTATCCAGCTTATCCACTCTTTATGATGATAAACAACCGATCAGTTGAGCGGTATACCCAAACAACTTGGAGTTGCAGGTAGTCGGTAAGTGAGTGAGTCCCCATGAGCATAGACAAACTATGTGATTGGGGTGAACGAACGTCGCCAACACCGCTGCATCTTCAAGTAGGAAGGGGATAGATGCTCAACTCACCCTTGATGATGGAGAATACAAATGGCGTACTTTGCTTTAGGTCTAGCAACCGCGACCAAAAACCGTGATGGAAAAATTATTGAAGCCTTCTTCCCAACCCCGATTCTGGCGCCTAGCGATGCTTTGGTGGCCGAATTGGCTGCGATCGTAGACTACCAAGTAGGCAATCAAGTACTAAACATCAGCGCCGCACAAAGTAAGGCATTAGCCGCCGTGTTCGCCGCTCATCAACAAGCGGCCAGTGCTGCATTTGCCGATAAAGCGGCAAATAGCAATCAGCCTCTAGTACTGGTAATTCTGGCCAGTGACGACAAGCCACGAAGCGTGGCTGAAGGTTACCTCAAGCTACAACTGATCTCACACCGTCTGGTGCAGCCACACGGTACCGTGCTGGAGGGCATTTTCGGCCTACTGCACAACATCGCATGGACCAACCAAGGCCCGATTGATCTGCCAGAGCTAGCGGAGCGCCAAATTGAAGCGCGTCTGGCAGGCCAAGTGTTAACTATTGATTGTGTGGATAAATTCCCGAAAATGGTCGACTACGTGGTCCCAACCGGCACCCGTATCGCCGATACTTCACGGGTACGCCTTGGCGCTCATGTTGGCGAAGGCACCACGGTAATGCATGAAGGCTTTATCAACTTTAATGCGGGCACCACAGGCGTGAGTATGGTGGAAGGTCGTATCTCTGCCGGTGTCGTGGTGGGTAATGGCTCAGACATTGGTGGCGGCGCATCAATTATGGGTACACTGTCTGGTGGCGGCAAAGTGGTGATCTCGATTGGGGAAAACTCACTGCTCGGCGCCAACGCAGGGTTAGGTTTCCCGCTCGGCGATCGCTGCACCGTTGAGTCGGGTCTATATGTCACGGCGGGTACCAAGGTGCGTATGCTGGATAAAGAGGGCAACCAAGTCGATATTATTAAAGCGCGCGATCTGGCTGGTGTTTCTGACCTGCTGTTCCGTCGCAATTCGCTGACTGGACAAATTGAATGTCTCGCCAACAAATCAGCGGTCGAACTCAACAGCGAACTGCACAAAAATAACTGATGGTACGGTGAGCTTGATTGATCAGATGTCAACGAATGTGCTGTTAGCTCAGTGTGATTGAGCCACCGCCTCGACAATGGCTTGGATTACCAAGCCATTGTGGTGATGGCACGCGTACGGTGCTCTTTTCTATTCCTGCGCTTGACGCGGGGTGATCACTACACAAGCAATCTGCTTTTGTTTACCAAAGCCGATGATTTGTGCTAACGCCGCTTTCCCAACTGGGATGTATCCCGACCCCACTGCATGATCTTCCGATTCGGCATGCGGATCATGAAAAAAGAAGAATTTATCACTCAAGCCACTTAGCACAATCCAGTGCGGCTCTTTCTTACCATCAAAGCGATAGGTGCTGATCAACAGCAGCACACAAGCCCCCTGCCTTACCCATGCTTCAAGCTGCTGTTGTGAAGGCGGAGCATCAATCATGCTCACATCTTGCTCGGTCAGTTGCTGACAAAAATCTTGATGCACTAACTCAATGATCTGTTTTTTATTTGGATCACGCACACTATCAATAAATGGGGTCGATTTAGACTGATTCCACAACTCCACATGATAACCACGTCGCGTCGCCGCCAACGCCAAACCTTGTCCACTGCAACCACCGTGGCCTGCGGCCATAAAAATGGTGGTCGATTCACGCCATAACTGCATTTCTTGAGTACGAGTTGGTTCAAACTGCGTATCCAAGCAAGAAAAGCTCATTAATAAGCAAGCTGCACCACAAGTAAAAGGCGTGGTTTGTACATATAACGGCATCGGCAGTAGTACTTTCGATTCTAAGGGCGTTAGCCGCTTTTGCATCCGTCGTCCATCGCATAAATCATCATAATAATGGATGAGCAGCTTCAAGGTTTTATAGCCCATCTTTTCATATAATTTTAATGCGGCGGTATTGTCTTCACGCACTTCCAGCCGTAATGTAGTCGAGCCTTGATCAAGAGCAGCACGCTCGCACTGTTCAACCAGACTTTGCGCAATTCTCCGCCCTCTGAACTCAGGCTTAACGGCAATCGAATACAATCTTGATAGCTGTGTCCCTTGATGAAAAAGCAGCAGTGCATATCCTGCCAGTTGGTCGCCGGCATCCGCCACAAACAACACGGCATGGTCGGAATGTAAAAAACGCTTCATTTGACGAGGAGAGATTCGGTCTCCGTCAAACAGCTGTTGTTCTAACGCATTAAGCGCATTGAGATCAGCGCTAGTAGCAAGACGAATGTCCATTCTACATCCTTAATCGTGTGTGGATTGACCAGATTACCAATCAAATAATAGACCTATCGCAAGGAAGAATATACTGATGGCTAACCTTTTAATCGTGACCGATCAGGTCAGTGACTGGCGACAATACTTCCCTTCTGAACAAGTGGTGAGTGTCGATCAGTATCTCGATACCGATTGGAAATTTAATCAGCGTAGTGTACAGGTGGTCAACCTGTGCCGCGATTACGGCTACATGAGTAGTGGTTACTATGTCTCACTGATGGCAGAAGCTCGCGGACATCGCGTCATTCCACGCGTCATGGCCATCAATGATATTAATCAGCCGTTTTTCCTCTCTTCAGGGCTGATCAAAATGCACAAGCTAAGTAGTAACGAAGAGATCATTAGCACCAAAATTTACTTTGGCCGCACGCCACAAAAAGGCTTGGAAAAACTCGCACGCCGGCTGTTTGAAGAGTTCATGGTGCCGGTGATTGAATTGGAAATGCACAAATATCAAGGCCAATGGCAGATCATTAAAATTGTACCTTTCCCATTCCAAGACTTGGCCGACCCCGAGCAAGATTTCTTTATTGAATCACTGGAAATGTTCTCAACCAAAGTCTGGCGACGACCAAAGCAAGAGAAAAAATACCGCTATGACATTGCAATGTTGGTTGATCCTGACGAAAAAATGCCGCCATCTGACGCTTCGGCGCTGAAACGTTTTCATCGTGCTGCCAACCGCTTAGGCATGAACTTAGAAACCATTTCACCGGATGACTTATCTCGACTGGGTGAGTTTGACGGCCTGTTTATTCGCGCCACCACCAACATCAGCAACTACACCTATCGCTTTGCCAAAACCGCTGAAAAAATGGGGTTAGTGGTGATGGATGATTCCGAATCGATCATGAAATGCACCAATAAAGTGTTTTTAACTGAGCTGTTAGAAACCAATAAGGTCCCGACCCCGAAAAGCGTGATCATTCGCAGCTTTGACCCCGAATGGAAAACCGGTTTAATGGAACAACTGGATTTTCCTATGGTACTAAAAATTCCAGATGGCGCTTTCTCACGCGGGGTAGTGAAAGTGCGTAATGAGCAAGAGCTAGAAAAAGAAGCCGAGACTCTGTTTGAAAAAAGTGCACTGATCTTAGCCCAAGCGTTTATGCCGACCGATTTTGACTGGCGCATTGGAGTAATGAATCGGCAAGCTATTTTTGCCTGTAAGTACATGATGAGTCGCGGTCACTGGCAAATTTATCAGCACCACAACAGCGGCCGAGTCTCCGCCGGTGGTTTTGAAACCCTCGATCTCAAGCAGGTACCAAAGAGCGTAGTGGATGTCGCAGTGAAAGCGGCCAACCTAATTGGTGGTGGCCTGTATGGAGTTGACCTCAAAGAGATTGATGGTCAAGTCTATGTGATTGAAGTCAACGATAACCCAAGTATCGACCACCATGTCGAAGATGGATTCTTAGGCGATCTGCTTTATGACCGAGTAATGACCGAGTTTTTACGCCGCATTCAAATGCGCGGTTTCTAGGCAACTCAATCACTCAATCACTCAATCAGCCCGGATCACTATCCGGGCTTTGACTCTTCAACACTGGATTGCTACTTTCTTGCCTATCTTAGAGAGAGAATGAGAGTCACTATGGAGTTTATTATCGATCATTGGCGTTTTAACGGTGCTGTACCACAACGTCATCCTGCTCAATTGCAAAATCTACAAGCAGGAGATTGGTATCACTGCCAACGCGATGCCGCAGGACTGCGTGAATGGTTAATCGGCCAACAAATTCCAGCGTCAATTGTTGAGAGCTTATTAGCCGAAGATACCCGCCCACTGTTTGAGCAATATAATGAACAAAACTTTTTGCTGATCTTGCGCGGAGTAAATTTAAGTGGCAATGCTGATCCTGCCGATATGCTCAGTGTTCGCTTGCTGTATTACCGCGGCGTATTAATTTCAACCCGTAAAACAGCATCTAAAGCTATCAGCACGGTACGTGAAGCTTTAGAGCAAGGCCAAGGCCCAGCCGGCTTGGCAGAGCTTATCGTACGGGTGGTCGATGAGATCAACAAAAATATCGACATCTATCTGGATCAGATTGAAGAGAAAATCACTCAATTTGATGATGAGCTAGAACTCAGCAGCGATTTAATGCAAACCCACAAATCACTACTCAAGCTCAAACGTTTCATCAAGCCACAACAATACGCTTTAGATGATTATCTCAACAGTGAAATGACGCTGGCACAAAACCAACATTTGCGCCTACGCCACAGTGTCAACACCGTGACGCGAATTAACGAAACGCTCGACTTCTTTTTGAGTGAGCTAGAAATCATCAAAGGTGAGTTACGCCAGTATCATGCTGAAAAAATGAACCAAAACACCTATTTATTTTCGGTGATTGCTGCAATTTTTCTACCCACCAGTTTCTTAACTGGCTTACTTGGGGTAAACGTTGGTGGAATTCCTGGTACCGAATCCCCTCTTGCCTTTGGGCTATTTTGTGCCGGACTGATGCTGATTTTCGGTTTGGAACTGTTGATACTACGTCGGCTACGTTTTTTCGAAAATAAATAGCCTTAGCTGAGTGTCATCTGTTTGTCATCGATAAAATGTAGAATAGATATTTTGTCGATGACCGCTCTATTAGCGCTAGCAAACCTATTCAATACTGGTTCTCCTCCTATGTTATCTATTTTTAAAACTTTTTTTGCACTAGGTTGGGTGAGCTTTGGAGGCCCAGCGGCACATCTTGGTTACTTTCGTCACACTTTTGTGGATAAATTAGGCTGGCTGAGTGAACAACAATACGCACAATTTATCGCCTTAAGCCAATTTTTACCAGGTCCCAGTTCCAGTCAAGTTGGCTTTGCGATTGGCTATCATCGTGGCGGGATTGCTGGAGCTTGGGCGGCATTTCTCGGCTTCACGCTGCCCTCCGTATTGATCATGCTCCTACTGGCTGGCTTGAGTCGCCATCTATGGCAAACACCTTTATTTGCGCACATTACCCATGGTTTAAAACTGCTGGCGATTATCGTCGTGGCCGACGCGTGTTTGACCATGTACCGTAACTTTTGCCAACAACGTGTTACTGGAGCGCTATGTATTGTCACTGCAGTGACCATCAGTTTAGCGCCAAGTTTACCGAGTCAATTGCTACTATTACTACTGGCGGCGTTGGTTGGCCAAGCTTATTTAGCGCCTACTGATCTGAGATCATCCGCAAACTTTACTCCCGCTTGGCGACCCTTGATCCTTTTCGCCCTATTATTGTTCGGACTACCTATTTGCGCCGCGAGCTCGTCATGGCTCACACTATTTAGCGATTTTTTCCAAGCGGGCAGTTTGGTGTTCGGTGGCGGGCATGTCGTACTGCCTCTACTACAGAGTACCTTTGCAGATACCCTCTCAAGCGATCAATTCCTCACTGGCTATGCAGCGGCACAAGCGGTGCCCGGCCCGATGTTCACCTTGGCGACTTATCTTGGTTATCTGCTACATCCAGATATGCCGATCACAGCGGCTTTAACCGCCACCTTAGCGATATTTCTGCCCGGTTTTTTACTGCTATTAGGGGTGTTAAAGCACTGGTCTAATCTGGCCCAGCGCCCGAAAATTGCCGGAGCGATGCATGGCGTAAATGCCTGTGTTGTCGGTTTGCTATTAGCAGCACTTTATCAACCGATTTGGAGTACCACGGTATACAATCCTCTCGACTGGTCAGCCATTATGGTTGGATTTTTTCTGTTTAAAACGCTACGAGTACCTTTGTTTGCCATGGTCATCGGCGCTCTACTGTTTGGCTTAATTAGCAGTCTCGTCTAGTGTAAAAGAAAAGTGTCACCACGATTCGTCAACCAGAAATACCTTGTCTAAACTAAATAGATAATAGATAAGAAGAGGGCGATTAACATGCAAGTCCAATCTAAATTTGGGCAGTTGCGCTATTATCCATCAGTCGGTTCGTTAAATACTTACTTCATCAATATGCTGGAGAAAATAGCGGTTGAATTTACTGATATTAAAAGAATATCCTTCTCGCTGTATGATAAAAAAAACGACTCAATCAAAACCTATGCGGATAGCTCTCCCGTCAGTCATGATTTTGTGCATTATGAATTTCCGCTTGCCAAGTTACCGTCACTGCAACAGATTAAAGAGAATCAGACGGTACGTATTATTGATGACATGCCGCTCCAGTTACATAGCCAAACTCGCCATAATGACTGGCTACTCGAACACCAATACCGATCCTCTTTCGTTAAACCCATTTTTCACCAACAGACTTTCGTCGGTTTCCTATTCTTTAATGCCTCGAAAGAACACTATTTCACCTCACAGGTGGTTGAACAGTTAAAAATTTATATTGATTTACTTGAGCAAGCCGTCTGCTGTGAATACGCACTGGTTCATTATCTGATCAAAAATGTTGAGCAGATGAAATCCAACTCGCCAGATCATTGGCAATACATCAAACAACACAAAGAACGCATTCGCCGCTATGCTCGCATTATCGCGCTCGATATCGCGGAGCAATATGCGCTTGATGATGGATTAATTGAAAATATCAGCCAGTTTGCCACTTGTCATGACTTAGGTAAGCTAGCGTTACCCGCCGATCTGCTGCAAAAAAATCCATCGCTGGCCAGCAGTGAACGGCTGCAGATCTACCGCCACATTGAACATGGGATCGACTTACTCAATAATGTGATTGAAAAGTTGGGTACTCCTCACCATCCGTGCCTTGCGGTACTGCGTGAAATTATGGCCTACCACCATGAATTTTTAGATGGTAGCGGTTATCCTTTTGGTCTCACCCGTGAACAGATCCCCATCCCAGCTCGAATTGTGGCGGTCGCCAATATCTTTGATGCCCTGACCGCTCATCGGCCTTATCAACAAGCACAATCGATCACTCATACCCTGTTAGAACTTGAAAAAATGGTCAGCGAAGGCAAATTAGATCGTGACTGTGTCAATGCGTTACGTGAGAACCAAGAAGAGTTGAAGGCGATTGTCGGACGATTTCCTGATTTAGATCCGAAAGATGGTGAGGCAACCACGGATATGGATACAGCACCATCTTCTACTCCAAATGCAACTTTGCTTTAAATCCTCAGCAACCCGCATTGAAGCATACGGCTCCCTAGATGGGAGCCGTATATGCTCAATCAACAGTGCACCATGCTCTCTCTAGAGAGAGCATGGTGTTGCACGCAAAGATGCTGTGCTCAAGTTAAGCTCAAATAAGGCTAATCCAGAGCTTTAATTTGTAGCTCTTTGGGTACTTCAAAAAACATATTCTCTTCACGCCCGAGTACCTCCTCCACCGAGTTGGCACCGAGCGCTTTGATGCGATGCAAAATTTGATCGACTAATTGTTGTGGCGCAGATGCGCCAGCGGTAACCCCGACCATCTTCGCCTGTTCAAACCATTGCGGATCAATATCTTGGGGACAATCAATTAAATAACTTGGTGTGCCAAGTTTTTCAGCCAGCTCTTTCAAACGCGTTGAGTTAGAAGAGTTTTTCGAACCCACCACCACCATCACATCCACTTGTGCAGCCAATAACCGTACTGCATCTTGGCGATTTTGGGTGGCATAACAAATGTCATCCTTACGAGGCCCTTGAATCTGAGGAAACACTCGGCGCAGTTCGTCAATCACGTCCGCCGTCTCATCGACGGATAGCGTAGTTTGGCTCACGTAGTGTAGATGACTCGGATCTTTTACCTTAGCTTGTAGTGACACGACATCTTCTGGCTTTTCGACCAGATACATGCCACCCGAATCACTGATGTATTGCCCCATAGTACCTTCCACTTCTGGATGGCCTGCATGACCAATCAATACCACTTCCATATTTTTACGGCTGGCCCGTGCCACTTCCATATGCACCTTGGTCACCAGTGGGCAAGTGGCATCAAATACCGTCAGTGAACGCTCTTTAGCTTCTTGGCGCACAGCTTGTGAAACGCCATGAGCCGAAAAAATTACGATATTATGGTCAGGAACTTCATTTAATTCCTCAACAAAACAAGCGCCGCGCTGTTTTAACCCTTCAACCACAAAACGGTTATGCACCACTTCATGGCGTACATAAATCGGCGGCTGATAAAGTTCAAGCGCGCGTTCAACAATGCTGATCGCACGATCGACACCGGCGCAGAAACCGCGAGGGTTAGCTAACAGTATTTTCATTGGCTTGCTCATTGCTCATCGTTATGGAGGGATTGTAGGCCAAACCTTTTAGCAGAAAAATCTCCATGCCATGCTGAGGCCTACATCAAATCCCAGCCTTTATAATAAAAAGCGCTCTCCGAATCAACGGACAGCGCTTATGGTTATTCACCGTAATCGACCGACAACTAGGCAGTACGCTTAAGGCTGTGGTGCTTTTTTATCAGCTCGAAAACCATCGAGAATGATCATCGCCGCTCCGATACAGATCGCACTATCGGCTAAATTAAATGCTGGCCAATGGTAGCTAGCCCAATAAAAATCGAGATAGTCGACCACAAAACCATGCACAACACGGTCGAATACATTACCGAGTGCACCACCAATAATCAGCGCATAAGCGATATTATTCCACTTATCACTGGCCGGTAGACGACGCATCCAGTAGGTGAGCATTCCAGTCACCGCAAAAGCGATGCCAGTAAACAGCCAACGCTGCCAACCTTGCTGATCGCTCAGAAAACTAAATGCGGCACCGTAATTATGCACATACAGCAGGTTAAAGAATGGGAGGATCTCAATGCGATTCCCCCAGCCATAACCCATATTGTTCATCACGACCCACTTAATCGTAATATCCGCAATGAACATCAGCAGCGCTAGCCATAGCCAGCGCAATCCGGATTGTTTAACACTCAGTGGCAAATTTGACATGATGCTCAGCCTAAGTTACGCAAATTGACGAACTTCACCTTCACCCTCAACGTTAGTCACACAGCGGCCACAAATAGTGGTATGGCCAGCTAGCGTGCCTACATCATGGGTATGATGCCAGCAGCGATCACACTTCTCAGCTTCAGTTTTGTTCACTTGCAACCACAAGCCATCAATTTCAGTGGCCTGTGCAGCATCACTCTTCTCTGCCAATGGTTTAACCACCGCTTGTGATGTCAGCAGCACAAAGCGTAGCTCATCACCCAGTTTCGCAAGCTTGCTTGCCAACGCTTGATCGGCAAACAACACCAATTCGGCTTGCAATGAACCACCGATCCGCTTCTCGTTACGTGCATTTTCTAGCAGCTTATTCACCGCGCCACGCACTTGCTGGATTTCATCCCAAAATACGTTGTTAAGCTCTTCACCTTCCGCCAAACCAAATAAGCCATCAAACCATTCGCTAGTAAACACAAACTGATCACGTTGGCTGCCATCGGCTTGTTGTGCTGGCATCGCATTCCAAATTTCATCCGCCGTGAACGACATAATTGGCGCCATCCAACGCACCAGTGCTTCAACAATGAAGAACAAGGCGGTTTGACAACTGCGCTGCGCATGGCCACCACGTTTGGCGGTGTATTGACGATCTTTGATCACATCAAGATAGAAGGAGCCCATCTCGATTGAACAGAAGTTCATCAAACGTTGTACCACGGTATGCAGGTTATAATCTTGATAAGCTTGGATGATCTCTTGCTGTGCAGCGAGTGCACGGCCAACTGCCCAGCGATCTAACGCCACCATCTCGGCAACCGGTACAATATCAGTGCTTGGATTAAAGCCATTTAAGTTTGCCAGGAAGAAACGCGCGGTGTTACGAATACGGCGATACGCATCCGCTGAACGCTTAAGGATCTCGTCGGAGACCGCCACTTCACCAGTATAATCGGTGGAAGCAACCCACAGACGCAGAATGTCCGCACCGAGCTTATTAGTCACATCTTGCGGCGCAACCACGTTACCGACCGATTTCGACATTTTACGACCGTGACCATCAACCACGAAGCCGTGCGTTAACACTTCTTTGTAAGGTGCTTGACCTTTCATCGCGATAGAAGAGATCAGTGAGGATTGGAACCAACCACGGTGTTGATCGGAACCTTCTAGGTACATATCCGCTTGTGCGCCATTGAATTCGCTCCGCGCATCCACCACTGCAGAGTGAGTCACACCAGAGTCAAACCATACGTCTAGAGTATCCAGTACCTTCTCATAGTTGGCCGCATCTTCTGCGCCCAATAGCTCCGCAGTATCTAGATCCCACCATGCTTGAATACCTTTTTGCTCAACCAGTTGTGCAACTTTCTCAATCAGCTCAGCGCTGTTAGGATGCAGTTCCGCGGTTTCTTTATGAACAAAGAGAGCAATCGGCACGCCCCAAGTACGCTGCCGTGAAATACACCACTCAGGGCGACCAGCAACCATGCCTTCAATTCGGCTTTGACCCCAATCCGGCATCCATTGCACACCTTTGATCGCGCTCAGTGCTTGTTCACGCAGACCTGCTTGCTCCATCGAGACAAACCATTGAGGTGTGGCACGGAAGATGATCGGCGTTTTGTGACGCCAACAGTGCGGATAACTGTGTTCATAAGCGTGATGATGCAGCAGTGCACCGCGCTCTTTGAGCACCTCTAACACTGAATCATTGGCTTTAAATACATGCTGACCGGCAAACAGTTCAGTATCGGCCAGATAGACACCATTTGAACCGACTGGGTTGGCGACTTCCAAACCGTAGTGTTGACCAGCCGCAAAGTCTTCTTGACCATGACCCGGCGCAGTATGTACCACACCCGTACCAGAATCGGTGGTCACGTGATCGCCTAAAATAGCCGGTACGGTAAAGGCATAGAATGGATGTTGGAACTGGACTAATTCCAGATCGGCACCACTTGCGAAACCAAGATTATGGAAATGCTCAATGCCCGCACGATCCATCACCGATTTGGCCAGTTCAGAGGCCACAATAATCCGCTCTGCTTGCTCACCTTCAACTTGGATCAATACGTATTCTAAATCTGCACGCAGACACACAGCGCGGTTGGCCGGCAGTGTCCAAGGGGTAGTGGTCCAAATAACAATCGACACATCACCTTTGCCTTCATGACCCGCTTTCAGACCAAACTTAGCCAGTAGCGCGGCCTCGTCAGCGGCTTTAAAGCGCACATCAATCGAAGGTGAGACTTTGTTTTTGTATTCGACTTCCGCTTCAGCCAGTGCTGAACCACAATCGGTACACCAGTGAACCGGTTTAAAACCTTTGAGCAAATGACCATTATCGGCAATTTTACCCAATGCACGGATAATGTTGGCTTCAGTGATAAAATCCATGGTGCGGTAAGGCTTATCCCACTCGCCCAAAATACCGAGCCGTTTGAAGCTCTCTTTTTGACCTTCAACTTGACCTGCCGCGTATGCACGACATTTTTCACGAAATTCAGCTGCGGTGATTTTTTGCCCTGGTTTGCCAACTTTTTTCTCTACCATCAATTCGATAGGTAAACCGTGGCAATCCCAGCCCGGAATATAAGGTGCATCAAAGCCAGAAAGGGTTTTCGATTTAATAATCGCGTCTTTAAGAATCTTGTTCAGAGCGTGGCCAATGTGAATATCACCGTTGGCATACGGAGGGCCATCGTGCAATACGAAAGATTTTTTGCCTTTTTTAGCCTGACGGATCGCACCGTACAGATCTTCTTTGTACCAACGTTGCAACATTTCTGGCTCACGCTTGGCCAGATCACCGCGCATTGGAAACCCTGTTTCAGGAAGGTTCAGGGTATCTTTATAATCACTCATCGATTCTTAATTCCGTTATATTGGGCGAAGTTAGACATGATGTTGTTGGGTGGAATCAACCGAACAACCCTTAAGCTGCAGCAGCCACACCCTTGCGGCTTCAGCATCCAATTCAATTTGTTGTTTTAATGCCTCAAAAGAGGCGAATTTGCGCTCATCACGTAGTTTATGTAATAGCGCGACTTCCAACTGCTTGCCATATAGGTTGCCGTGAAAGTCAAAAAAATGCACTTCAAGCTGTTGGCGCACCCCATTCACGGTTGGCCGAGAACCAATATTGGCCACCCCAACAATCGGCATCGTATCTAGACCGTACGCTTCAACCACATACACACCAGACACGGGTGAAACACAACGCTTAAGCGGAATATTGGCCGTAGGAAAACCGATAGTCCGACCCAGTTTTTGCCCATGCGAGACACGGCCACTAATACTGTAATTACGCCCCAACATCGCTGCCGCTTGCGGTAACTGATCGGCAGCTAACGCTTCACGAATCGCCGTGCTGCTGACTCGTTGTTGTTGCCAACAGAAACTTTGCGTGCTGACGACTTCAAAACCGAATGTTTGCCCAGCTTGCTGTAACAGTGCGAAGTCACCTTTGCGCTGTTGACCGAAGCAAAAGTCATCACCAATCACCAGAAACTTAACACCCAAACGAGCCACCAACAAGTCAGCAATAAAGCGCTCAGCATTCCACTCGGCGAAGTGGTGATTAAAATTAACACACAGCAATCGATCCACCCCAAGTTTACTCAATTGTACAAACTTATCGCGCAGCCGAGTCAGGCGCGCTGGGGCTTGCTGTTTAGCAAACAACTCTAGAGGTTGAGGTTCAAAGGTCATCACCACTGCGGGTAATCCCATCTGCTTAGCTCGTTGTACCACCTGATTAAGCACTTGTTGATGGCCGAGATGAACCCCATCAAAATTACCAATCGTCAGCACACAGCCATGATGGTGAGATTGAATGTTATGAATACCGCGTATTAATTCCATCGGGAAATGCTTAAAACCTATATTTGAGTTCTCGTGGAGCGAAACTGGCGGATTATACCTAAAACTCACTACTCTGTCGCCGCTTTTAAGTGTTTGAGACGTATGCCTAGTAACAGTAAAACCGCCAAATAGCTCGCGGCGCCAAGCACAATTAGCCCACTGAGGATTAACGCGCGCTGGCTAATTCCCCAACTCAACCACGTGGCCATACTGGCTTGCTGCCATAACATAATCCCAGTCATGACGGCCCCCGCGATAATTAAACGCAACACAAACCACAATGTTTGGCTGGTAAGTTGATATACACCTTGTCGATGCAGACCACGATAAAGCAGGGTCATATTAAGTAAAGCAGACATCGACGTCGCAATCGCTAATCCGACATAGCCATAAAACCAAGCAAAAATCGCGTTGAGTACAATATTGCTGAGCATGGCAATAATGCCATAACGCACCGGTGTTTTGATGTCCTGCCGCGAATAATAACCAGGCGCTAAGATTTTGATCAGCATAAAACTCAGCAAACCCGCCGAATAAGCCTGCAGTGAATAAGAGGCTTGTTGTACATCACTCGCGGTAAATTCACCGCGCATAAACAGCACCATCAACATGGGCTTAGCCAATACCATCAAACCAAGCATGGCTGGGATACCGAGAAACATCACCATACGGATCCCCCAATCCATCGTGTGCGCAAATCCTGCACTATGGGCATTGACATGTTTACGAGATAAGGCAGGTAAGATCACTGTCGCGATCGCAATCCCAAATAAGCCCAGCGGAAATTCCAATAAACGATCCGAATAGTAGAGCCAACTGATCGAGCCGGTCTGCAGAAAACTGGCCACAAATGAGTCAAACAATAAGTTAATTTGGCTTACCGATACCCCAAACAGAGCTGGGATCATTAGTGTGCGAATTTTCACCACCCCAGGATCACGCCACGCCCATTTCGGCTTCACTAGCAGCCCAGCCTTGATCAAAAATGGCAATTGGAACAAAAACTGAACCAAACCACCTAAAAAAACACCAATTGCCAATCCAATCTCTGGTTGAGCCAAATTAGGCGATAGATACCAAGCACAGAGTATCATGGTTACATTTAAGAAAACGGGAGTGAAAGAGGCAACAGCAAACTTACCTAAGGTATTTAAAAGCGCCCCTGACAACGCAACAAAGGTAATAAACCATAAATAGGGGAAAGTAATCTTCAAAAGTAAACTGGCCAGCTCAAACTTTGCGGCTGCGGGGCCATCATTGAGCCAATCCATAAACCAACCAGCACCAAACAGTGCTGCCACAGCGCCAGAACCGAGCACTCCGACTAAAGTGACGATAGTGACTAGCACGCCTAACGTGCCTGAGACCCGTGCAATCAATTCGCGGGTTTTATGCATATCACCGGAGGCATGATACTCAGTCAATACTGGCACAAAGGCTTGAGAAAAAGCGCCTTCCGCGAATAAGCGCCGTAAAAAATTGGGAATTCGGTTGGCAAAAAAGAACACGTCAGCGCTCGCACCAGCGCCCATCAAGTTCGCTACAACTACATCACGCACTAGGCCTAAAACACGAGAAATCAAAGTCATAGCACTGACAATCATGCCTGACTTGAGTAAGCGTTTACTCACGGTAACCTCGAACAAACAGTCAAAACCAAATTATCTGATTCGAAAGCATAAGAATGTCATCGAGAGATCAGATAAGTATTAGCATTGGTAAAAAAATGCTGATAGAATCCCCGCCATCTTAACCGCGAAGACTCTCCGATACCAAGCTTGTTTGGTTCAGTTGGGTTTTTGCACAAATCATTTGACATTAAAGAGCAAATCGGGGATATTTCCCGCCCTTAAAATGTCACCGAACTATGTTTTTGGGAGTTAGACCCTTGGCAAATAACAAATCTGCTAAGAAGCGCGCTATCCAAGCTGAGAAACGTCGCCAGCACAATGCTAGCCGTCGTTCTATGATGCGCACTTACATGAAGAAAACTGTTGCTGCAATCGCTGCTGGCGACAAAGAAGCTGCAACTGCTGCATTCGCGGTAGTTACACCAATCCTAGACCGTATGGCGACTAAAGGCCTTGTTCACAAGAACAAAGCTGCTCGTCACAAGTCTCGCTTTGCTGCTGCGATCAAAGCTCTGTAATTGAGTTTTAAACCAGCAATAAAAACCGGCTTAATGCCGGTTTTTTTATTGCTGTGATTTATTCAGTGGCCATCATAGTAACGACATGGCTAATCGAATGTCGATAAAATAGCCAATTCATCACTCTCGATGACTATAAAAACAAGTTGCTAAAATCCGCATCACACACATTTTTTACCGCCGGATGTTGGATCATGCGCTCGGCAAAAATCACGTAATACTCTTCTTTGATCTCATCGACATGACCAATCAGCTTGAGTGACGATTCAGCATCGACCTCGGACACATAAAATGATGGCGCCATAAATACCGCATCACTATGGTAAATCGCAAATGCCTTCATTAACGCCGAGTCATCAAATTCACCGAGGATATTCGGTTGTAACCCTTGTCGATCAAACCATTGCCTTACTTTGCGCCCCATAGCGGTACGACTGCCAGGCAACAGTAACTTTTTATGTTCTAGGATCGCCGGAAAAGGCACTAAGTCGACGTCACCAAAACTAAAGAAACTCATTCGGCTTTCACCGAGTTTTTTACTAAACAAACCCGGACTTTGGCTTGAATCAACAGGGCAATCAGACAAGATCATATCCAATTTATGCTGCGCCAGCTGCTCTAACAACATTTCGTGGGTCGATTCGAAACAACGTAAGTGGATCCGATTATCGTTCGGCATTGAAGTGAGCAAAATTTTACTCACCAATCTTTTTGATAAAGCATCCGCCACCCCAATATCAAACAATACGTTGGAACGTTGGCTGTAGTTGACGATATCTAACATTTCATAACTCAAGCCAAACATGCGATCAGCATATTTAAACACCAATTGCCCCAATTCAGTGGCTTCAATGCTACGACCATTGCGCTTGGTTAATTTGCCATCAAGACGATCTTCGAGAGCTTTAATCTGTCCGGTAACCGTTTGTGGCGTTAAAAATAAGGCATCTGCTGCCTTAGTCACCGAGCCTTGCTTGCATACCATCCAGAAGTAATAGAGGTGATTGTAATTAAGATGAGACATGGCTTGTGGCACCCAATAAAAACCAAACCGTTTTATAACAGATGCGTTCTGTTATCACAATAAATTCGGATAAACCGAACAAAACGACAAACAACACTGAATTTTACCACAACAAAAATCAACCATTCGTCATATTATGAATATGTAACACTTGGCTTTATTCGACTTATTACAACTTTATTGCCGATCCCCTCATTCGAGCGCGCCCCTTACTATCACTTACAATTCCTTTAAAATCAGCAAGATAAAAAATCCAATTGGCTAAGCTTTTAAGTCAGCGGCAAGATTGGATTAATTAATTACCGATTACACTAAAGTGTCATATTAGTGAAATATTTCCACTCTACCATCAGCCTCGAATTGAATAACCGACCGCACCTTTAAATAACGGTCCACGGAGAAAATGATGATAAACCAAGCAACTTCCCCAACAGCGTCAATTTCGCTAACGACGAAGAGCCTGCGCTGGGCAAACTTGGCTTTCATGCTGTATCTACTACTTCTTGCTGTCGCAATGGTCGGCAGTGGTTTTAAATGGGCGACTGGCGATCAAGCTAAAGTTCTGTTTGAATTTGCTTCACACCCAGTTGCCGGATTAATGATTGGGTTAGTGGCCACCGCCCTGATCCAATCCTCAAGTACCGTCACTTCGATTATTGTTGGCTTAGTCGCCGGTGGTTTACCGGTTGAGACAGCGATTCCAATGGTGATGGGCGCTAATATTGGTACTACCGTTACCAATACCTTGGTCAGCCTAGGTCACGTGCGTTGCAAAGAAGAATTCCGCCGCGCGTTCGCCAGTGCCACTATCCACGATTTTTTCAACCTGTTAGCGGTAGTGATTTTCCTACCTCTCGAAATGATGTTTGGCATCTTAGCCAAAGTGTCACACTGGTTGGTATCACCATTACTGGCAACCGGTGATATGAGCATGAAAGGCTTAGACTTCATTAAACCGGTCACTAAGCCTGTACTCAGCACTCTTGAAAGCCAACTTGCGTTTCTGGGTTATCCATTAGGTGGAGTTGCGCTTATTGTGCTCGGCATCGCGACCATTTTCGTAGCAATTACTGTGATCGGTAAACTAATGAAAAGTCTGATGGTAGGTCGTGCCCGTGAAATCTTACAAAATGCGATTGGCCGTGGTCCGCTGCACGGAATTGCATCAGGTACTGTAGTAACGGTACTGGTACAATCTTCGTCAACGACAACTAGCCTGATGGTGCCTTTGGTTGGCTCTGGCGTATTAAAGATCCGTGAAATCTACCCATTCACACTGGGTGCCAATATCGGTACTTGTATCACCGCACTACTTGCGGCAACAGCAGTTTCAGGTGAGTTTGCCGTGTTTGCACTGCAAATTGCTCTGGTGCACTTATGCTTTAATTTGATGGCAACTGTAGTGATCTATGGTATTCCATTCCTGCGCGAACTGCCGATCAAAGGGGCTGAGCTGATTTCAACTTGGGCATGTAAAAACAAAATGGTGGTGCTTGCCTACTTACTGGGTGTATTTGTAGTCATTCCAGGTGCAATCCTCGCTTTAACCGCTTAAGCCTTATTGAGTATCGATGGATAAAAAAAGCGCCCATAATTTGGGCGCTTTTGGTTTTGGTTTGGGGCTATCTCAAACACAACTTATTGTTCTAGCCTGTGTTGCCTTTAGACCGAAAACGGATATTGAATAGAGTCGTGGGATTGGTAACCCGTCACCTCAAAATCATCCAAAGTGACCCAAGTTTCCAAATCATGCAGCGTTTTGATCTCAGGATTGATATGGAACTGAGGCGCGGCGAGTGGTTCGCGTTTAAGCTGCACATCACGCATCAATTCTAACTGATCTTCGTAAATATGAGCATTGACGATCTTATGGTAGGCTGTACCTGCCTTTTTACCGGTGATCTGCGCTATTAAGGCCAACAACACATAGACTTGAACCATGTTGAAATTGAGCCCAAGCGGGACATCACACGAACGCTGAGTACTATTGAGATATAAGGTATCCCCTAATAACGAAAAGTGATGGCTGTACATACAGGGACGCAAACAGCCCATGTGAAACTCACCTGGGTTGTAAAAATTGAGGATCTCACCTCGGTCATCCACTCCACGCGTCAAATCATCGACAATTTTTTGTAATTGGTCGATATGCCCGCCATCAGGTTTAGCCCACGCTCGACCCTGAACTCCATAAACTCGTCCCATATCATCCTCACCTTTACGATAAGGATTACTCAACCAAGCTTGATTCAAGTTCGCATTGGCGTCCCAAGTTTTAGTGCCTAAGTGACGAAAATCGGCGGCGTTATCATAGCCACGAATGTAGCCCAGTAATTCCGCGACCGCCGCTTTCCAAAAACTCTTACGGGTTGTCACCAGTGGAAACTGATTATTGGCAACATCATAAGTCAAATCGGCGTTAATCACGGTTAAACACCTTTTGCCAGTGCGTTCATTTTCAACCCAAACACCTTGATCGACGATGCGCTGACAAAGTTCTAAATATTGTTTCACCTAACTACCCTATTTTGCTACGACACGATCTTGATAGCGACCACGTTTGTAAGACCACACCACCATCAACATCCCGATGATCACCATCGGTAAAGAGAGGATTTGCCCCATCGAAATGAAGCCACCAAACAGACCTAACTGCGCATCTGGCTCACGCACATATTCCACTAAGAAACGGAAACTACCATAACCGGCTAAAAACAAGCCAGACACACTACCAAGCGGACGCGGTTTGGCGATAAACCAGTTGAGGATCAAAAACAGTACCACACCCTCTAAAGCAAACTCATAAAGCTGCGAAGGATGACGTGGCAGCGGGCCCCCATTGGGGAACACAAAGGCCCAAGGCACATCCGTTACCCGTCCCCACAATTCACTGTTCATAAAGTTGCCAATCCGCCCCATGCCCAATCCAAATGGCACTAAGGGCGCAACAAAATCAGCCACGCCAAAGAAAGTGCGTTGGTTTTTGTGTGCATACCAGGCCATCGCAGCGATCACACCAAGTAAGCCACCGTGGAATGACATACCACCGGTCCAGATTTGAAACAGATAGGTTGGATCGGCAAGGAACAGATCGAAATTGTAAAACAGTACATAACCGACTCGCCCACCAACCACCACGCCGAGAAAACCAGCAAACAACAGATCTGAGACTTGCTCACGGCTCCACCCACTAGCTGGCCGATCCGCGCGACGATTTGCCAACCACATCGCAAATAAAAAACCGACCAGATACATTAAACCATACCAACGCACCGCCAGCGGGCCGATAGAAAACAGTACTGGGTCAATATTAGGAAACTGCAGGTAACCCTCGGGCATAACAAACCTTCTCTTGTAAAATAGTAATGCCATGATTTATGGCGTTATTGAAATAACATGGTCACAGCAACACACATTAAAAAAATCGCAAATAACTTCTTCAACTGTGCCGTCGGTATTTGACTGGCGAGCTTAGCACCAATCCGCGTTGTCAGGATTGAGGTCGTCGCAATCGCCAGCAAAGCGGGCAGATAAACATAGCCAATACTGTATGGTGGCAAATTTTCGAGCTGATAACCTTGCCAAATAAACCCCGCCATGCCCGCGATGGCAATCGCAAAGCCACAGACTGAAGAACAGCCAACCGCTTTTTTCATCTCAATGCCATGTCGATTTAAAAACGGCACCGATAACGAGCCACCACCGATCCCTGCCAAGCTTGAAACCACACCGATCCCTGTGCCACATAGCGTAGTCAGAAAAGCATTGGGCATTGGATAATCATGCGAGAGACGGATCGAACGAAACATCTGCCAACTCAACACCAAGACGATTCCCCCAAATACCTTGGGCAGATATTGACTGGGGATCCATTCGGCGAGCAGCGCGCCGCCAAAGCCGCCGATCACTACCCCAGGCATTAACCATTTGACCACAAACAGATCAACATTACCCAGCTTGATATGATTGAGCGCCGCCGAGCCAGAAGTGACAATGATGGTCGCTAACGAAGTAGCTAAAGCCACTTGCATCACCATATCCAGCGCAATACCAGCAGAGGGCAATAAAAATAACAGCACGGGGACGACCAATAAACCACCGCCAATCCCGAGCAAGCCAGCCAACACCCCGACCACAGCACCTAATAGCAACAGTAATACTAAGAGTTCAAGATTCACATTCGGTTCCTATTGTTTACCCGCACGCACAAAATCTGCAAATCCCTGCTGTTCGATATACGACACCATCATATTGTAGATTGTACGTCCATAGGGTTGGCTTACTGCTTGTTCGGCAAGTTGCTTGAGTTCAGCCAATTGCGAATGACGCACCAAATATTTTACCTTGGCGATATTCGAAGCATTCATACTTAAGGTGGTATAACCAAGCCCTATCAGCAGTAAAGCCCCTATCGGATCGCCGGCTAACTCACCACAAACACACACCGGAATACGATGAATGGCACAAGTGACTTGGATCTGCTTGAGCGCCATCACCACCGCAGGATGCATCGATTCATACACATCCGCGACTCGCGCATTGTTACGATCCACGGCCAGTAAGTATTGGGTTAAATCATTGCTGCCAACCGATACAAAATCAATTTTGTCAGCGATCAGCGGTAATAAATAGAGCATGGAAGGCACTTCAAGCATGATGCCAATTTTCGGCATCACCACGCGCGGATCCAACTGTGAAACCTCTTGATAGGCTTGATCGATAAACTTCAGCGCATCATCCAGCTCTTTCGCGCCCGAAATCATCGGCAGCAAAATGGATAAATTGCCAGATTCTGCGCTCGCTTTGATCATGGAACGCAACTGAATAATGAAAATGTCAGGGTGATCTAAGGTGAAGCGAATGCCACGCCAACCAAGAAATGGATTATCCTCTTCAATCGGCAAATAGGGCAAAGGTTTATCGCCACCAATATCAAGGGTACGCATCACCACCGATTGATGAGGGTACATGTTTAACACTTGGCGGTATTGTTGCGTTTGTTCTTGTTCGGAAGGAAAACGATGCTGCAATAAGAACGAGATTTCCGTGCGATACAGCCCAACCCCATCAACACCTTGATTAATCACACTGCTAGTGTCAGCGTTAAGTCCGGCATTTAATAACAGCTCAATTCTTGCACCATCTAACGTTACAGCAGGCTCATGGATCGCCTCATTGACCATCTGTGCCAACTCACGCTCTTCACTGGCCAAGGTGCGATATTCATTCAGAATGCTTTTCGATGGGGTAATAAATAACTTGCCACGATAACCATCGACAATACCTTGCTTGGTATTGATATCACGCAGGTTAACCGAGACGCCCATCACCGCAGGGATGCCTAATGCACGCGATAAAATCGCGGCATGGGAATTCGCAGCCCCTTCCAGTGAAACGACCGCTAACAACTTGTCTTTCGGTAACGCTAAAACGGTTGCGGTCAGCTCACGTACCACCAAGATCACGGGTTTATCGATTTTTGGCTCGCTTGTCTCAGTATTGAGCAAGAAAAACAGTAAGCGCTGGCCTAATTCACGAATATCTTGCGCCCGTTCACGCAGATAAACATCGGACATGCGCGCAAAACGGTTTGAATAACTTTCCACCACTTGGCGCAGCGCCCAATCCGCGCGATCGCCTTTTTGGATCTGCGCTTTGAGATCTTTGCGCAACATCGGATCATTGAGTAGGTGAGTAAATAAATCAAAGATAGCCAACGCTTCTTTGTTGATGTCATTATCGAGTTTTTTACGCATATGCCGAAAGTCAGCCAGCGCACTCTCAACCGCTAACGCGATACGCCCCTGCTCAAGATCGATATCAAGGGTTGAGGCTGGTAACACTTCGGCCAGATCTGGTTGAGTATCATCCCACCAAAACTCACCAATCGCGACCCCAGAAGAAGCCGCAACCCCAGTGATTGCAGGTTGTTTTTTCGATAAACGCCACTGGCCTTGAGTTTGAGCGTGGGCAACGAGCACCGCTAGCTGGGCGGCAAGGGTGACTAAAAAAGAAACTTCCATCTCGCTAAACAAACGAGGTGACTTTTGCTGCACCACCAAGACACCAAGCACTTGTTTGCGATAGATGATCGGCGTCCCTAGGAAAGAGTGATACACCTCTTCACCGAGTTGCTTAAAATATTTGAAATTAGGATGCTTTGATGCTTCAGCCAGATTAATCGGCTCAGCGCTACGCTTCACTAAACCGACCAAACCTTCATCAAAATCAATGTGAATTTTATCGCCTTTGAACTTCAGCCCTTGAGTTGCCATCAGTTCTAAACGATGCATCTCTTCGTTAGCTAAGTAGACCGTACAGCATTCTGTGCTCATCGCTTCACACGTCTGCTTGACAAAAATATCCAAGGCTTGATGGACATCTTCGACCTTTGAAACTTGCTCTACTATATCCCTTAGCTGAGAAAGCATGCGGCTTAACCTCTATAAGTGTTGCGTTTACCCTTCACTTTTCGCTCTTTAAATGGCATCGCCAATGAAACAAACTCTTTCATAGCGCGACGATACACATCACGCTTAAACGATACCACTTGCCTAACCGGGTACCAGTAACTTACCCAGCGCCAACCATCAAACTCAGGCGAACTACCACGTTGCATGTTGATTCTCGATTCATCACATTCTAAACGCAGCAAGAACCATTTCTGTTTTTGTCCGATACAGACCGGTTGCGAATCCCAACGCACCAAACGCTTGGGTAACTTATAACGCAGCCAATGACGACTGGTCGCAATCACTTTAACGTCTTTCTTGGTCAGCCCAACCTCTTCGTACAATTCACGATACATGGCCTGTTCTGGAGATTCTCCATCATCAATCCCGCCTTGTGGGAACTGCCATGAGTGTTGCCCGTATCGTTTTGCCCAGAAAACCTGACCATGGTTGTTACAGATCACAATCCCGACATTCAGTCGGTAACCATCGCCATCGATCACTGGCAAACCTCTAGTAACTTGTTTAATTGCGCTGATTTTTCCACATATCCCCAAACGGAGCAAACTTACTATTGTGATTCCTTCGATATTTATCGGTAAATCGGCGAAAAAAACCAAATCTGGCTTAAAAACTAAGTTATCAACAACTTTACGAGACATTCCGCACATTTATGCACGTTTTCTGTGAATAACCATGTGAAAAAACTTTGAGGTTGTGCAAAAAAAAATTTTTTTAACGGAATAGCAACCAATAAAAACAGACAATTAAAAACAAAATATCCATAAAAACAAGATGTTAATTTAATTACGCACCGAAAACAAACGGAGAACACGACCACCGAATCAAACAGCCTAACCAGCGGTTAAAGATCCATCAATCGAGGCTAAACATGATTATCTCTACAGCAGATAGTCGAGAGATCCAGCGTGACGCTCAGATTGGCCTACTTAACAATACTGTGTATAAAACCAGTTAGTTAGTATAGTTGATGATCAACACCTAGGCTGTGGATAACCTAAACATCCATAGTGATTGAGCGAGACTGCTGCGCTCAACTCAGCCTAGGCAGCATGTGAGCTAACCTGACTCAATACGCTATTTGAACGGTGTTTATCCATGTCAATCCGCAACAAAATTGGTACAATCTTGCCGATTACCCCAAACCAAGCCAGCGTATGAAACCAACCCCCACTTCTCAATCCGAACTCCTGTTGCGAGCAGAACAAATTGCCGGACTTAGCTTTGCAGAATTGGCCGCAGAAGCCGGTATGGTGGTACCACCTGATTTACGCAAAGATAAAGGTTGGGTGGGTCAACTGCTGGAATGGCATTTAGGAGCCAGCGCGGGCAGCCGCCCAGAGCAAGATTTTGCTCACCTAGGTATTGAGTTAAAAAGTATTCCGATCAGCCATTCAGGCAAACCACTCGAAACCACCTTTGTGTGTGTGGCACCGCTGACTGGGGTGCATGGCTTAACTTGGGAGCAGAGCCACGTGCGCAATAAGCTATCAAAAGTCCTGTGGATCCCAGTGCAAGGTGAGCGAGAAATCCCCCTCGCTGATCGCCGTGTTGGCTCAGCACTGCTGTGGAGCCCTAATCAAGATGAAGAAGCTCAGCTCAAAGCCGATTGGGAAGAGTTAATGGAGTTGATTGTGCTAGGAAATGTGGCGCAAATCACCGCCAAACATGGTGAAGTACTGCAACTACGTCCGAAAGCCGCCAATGGACGAGCTCTTACTGAGGCTTACGGCATTAATGGACGGCCGATTAAAACCTTGCCACGCGGTTTCTACTTACGCACTCAATTTACCGCGCAAATTTTGCAGCGTTACTACGCCTAACCGATTAATACTCCTAGCCAGTTATTACACACCTCGCCAACAGGGACTTGGATATTTGTGTTGCAATGGGGGCGGTTACACCAGCCCCCGGTTAACATCGACGATCGCAACACACTGCATCTATGCAGCTCCTCGCCAAACTCTGATTAAATCAACGTGAGGAGAGATTGTCATCGGTGATCAAATTATGCTTATTGAGCAAGCGATACATAGTCGCACGCGACACGCCAAGCTCTTTGGCTGCCGTGGAAACTTGCCCAAAGTTAGACTCCAACACCAGCAACAGTGCATCTCGCTCGGAACGTTCACGAATAGTTTTTAAACTGCACCGACTATCACTGCGCTTAGGGATATCGAGCAACGACTCATCCAATACCGCGCTATCAGACATCAGTACTGCACGTTTAATATGATTCATCAGTTCACGCACATTACCCGGCCAGGAATAACGAGTTAAAGCACGAACCGCATCCTCACAAAAACTACGCGCTTGGGAATTATACTCTCTGGAATATTCCTGCAAAAAATATTTGGCCAATAACACAATATCTGGCGCACGCTCCTTGAGGCTAGGGACATTAATTCGCAGCACATTGATGTAGTGATACAACTCCTCGTTAAAATCCCCATCAATCAGCGCTTTTTCGATATCCGATGAATTGGCGGCCAAAATTCGCACATCCAGTTTAACCACACCTTGCAAAGTTTCTAGCGTGCCTTCTTGTAAAAAACGCAGTAAGTTCAATTGCTGACTTTTGGGCAGGGTCAAAACATCATTCAGCAACAAAGTCCCACCATCAGCTTGTAACAAGATCGGCGGCTGAGCAGCATCCTGCTCGCCAATCCCAAACAGCTCACTTTCCAAGCGCCGTTCGGACATTGCTCTGCAGTTAACTGAAAAAAAAGGCTGTTTTGCGCGTGATGAGGTTTTGTGGATCGCTTTAGCCACGGTTTCTTTGCCCGTGCCACTTTCACCGTAGATCAAAATGCTGACATCAGTCGGTCCAATCCGTTTGATTTGATCACGCAGACGCTTGAGTGGCATCGATTCGCCAATCAAACCAAGGTTGCCCACCGAGCCAAAATGCGGCCACACCTTTTTTTCCAGCTTGAGCATCCCCAACTGATGACCGATGGTACCGAGCAATTGAGCATCCGGGATTGGCGCGGTAAAAAAATCTATACAGAAGTTAACAATAAATTGGCAAATCGTATCTGAGCCTAACTGCGCTTCACGAATAAATGCCAGCCAACGTACTTGTTTATGGCTACTAACCAGATTAGCAATCCCGTTCAGACTAAACTCATCATGGGTTAAATCGACAATCCCAATACATGGCCCTGTTTCAACAAACAACGTATCGGCTTTACGTAAATCCGCTACTTGGGTACAGCGCCAACCCACATTTTCTAATACAGCAAGCCAAGGTTCATAACTGCCACCCACCACAATCAGTGAGCCAGGTACTGAATCCATACGGAAATGAGTGCTCATGAAACAACATTCCTTATATTTATCATTTCAATGCAAGCCAACCAGCCCACATCTGCCACTTGTCACATAGACTACATTAACCAGACTTTAGATTGCCGTCTGTTTCATAAATAAGACTGAATTATAAATACTAAACTTTCCAGTCAACGTTTGTGTGAGTTCACATAATATCGGAGATCAAATCATTAGTGATATTGGGTGATATTTTCGTCAATTGACTTAACTCGATCATGACAAACGGATGATTTGGCATTCTTCACCGCGGCAAATCAAGCCTGTTCCCGGCCATATTACTGGTGAGCGGTATAAAAAAAGCCGCGAATTAAGCGGCTTTATCCATCACAATCAGCGATTATTGCTGCGGGCGCATAGCCGGGAACAAAATCACATCACGGATAGTGTGAGTATTGGTAAACAGCATCGCCAAGCGGTCAATACCGATCCCTTGACCGGCGGTTGGCGGCAAACCGTGCTCTAGTGCGCGTACATAATCCGCATCATAGAACATCGCTTCATCATCACCGGCATCTTTCGCATCCACTTGAGCTTTGAAGCGCGCATCTTGATCTTGCGCATCATTCAGCTCAGAGAAGCCATTCGCTACTTCACGGCCACCAATGAAAAATTCAAAACGATCAGTAATAAATGGGAAATCATCGTTACGGCGCGCCAGCGGTGAAATATCTGCTGGGTAGCCAGTAATGAAGGTTGGTTGCATCAGTTTAGGCTCTGCGGTTTCACCGAAGATTTCTTCTAACAGTTGACCACAAGTCCAAAACGGTTCAACTTCGACGCGCACCGATTTAGCGATCGCGACCATGTGCTCACGATCTTGCACTTTATCGTAATCCAACGCCTGAATCTCAGCGTGGTTCGGATTGTAGTGTTTGATCGCCTCCAGCATGCTCATCCGCGTGTATTTGCCACCAAATTCAACCACATGCTCACCGTATGGTAGTGAAGTGGTACCAAGCACTTGCAGCGCAACGGAGCTAAGCATCTCTTCAGTCAGATCCATCAAATCATTGAAATCAGCATAGGCTTGATAGAACTCCATCATAGTGAATTCTGGATTATGACGCGGTGACAGACCTTCATTGCGGAAGTTACGGTTGATCTCAAATACGCGATCAAAGCCACCCACGACCAGACGTTTTAGGTACAGCTCAGGGGCAATACGTAGGTACATATCCATATCTAATGCATTGTGATGAGTCACAAAAGGACGTGCCGAGGCACCACCTGGGATCACGTGCATCATCGGCGTTTCAACTTCCAAGTAACCCTTTGAAATCATAAAGTTACGAATAGACGACACCAACTTAGAACGAATGATAAACGCGTTGCGTGAATCTTCGTTGACGATCAAATCAACATAACGCTGACGATAACGGGTTTCTTGGTCAGTCAGACCGTGAAATTTCTCTGGCAGTGGGCGCAGTGCTTTAGTCAGCAGTTGGAATTGTTCCATATTGACATACAAGTCACCTTTGCCTGATTTGTGCAGCGCACCTTGCACACCGATGATGTCACCGATGTCGAGACCTTGATACTGGTCTTTTAACTGTTGTTGCACTTCTTTGGCAGCATAAGCCTGAATTCGGCCAGAGGTTTCTTGAATCACCAAGAATGGACCGCGTTTTGCCATCACTCGACCAGCGATAGACACCACGTGATTTAACGCTTCTAGCTCTTCTTTGGTCTTGTCACCAAACATACTCTGCAGATCGCCCGCGAGGCTATCACGACGGAACGAGTTAGGGTGCCCGTTGGCTTTACACTCCTTGCGGATGTGATCCAACTTGCTACGACGCTCTGCAATCAGTTTGTTTTCTTCTTGCGCATTGTGTTCGTGATTCATCTCATTTTGAACAGCATCAGTCATTGGCATATACCTTGTGTAGTCGGTAAAAAGCTTATAGGCCTGATTTCAGGCTAGCTTCAATAAATTTGTCTAAGTCACCATCGAGTACCGCTTGCGTGTTGCGGTTTTCAATGCCTGTACGTAAATCCTTGATCCGCGAATCATCCAGCACGTAAGAACGAATTTGGCTACCCCAACCAATGTCCGATTTGGCATCTTCATTGGCCTGCTTTTCCGCATTCTGTTTTTGCAGTTCCAGCTCAAACAGCTTGGCGCGCAGTTGCTTCATCGCTTGATCTTTGTTTTTATGCTGCGAGCGATCGTTTTGACACTGTACCACGGTGTTGGTTGGAACGTGGGTGATCCGTACCGCTGATTCGGTGGTGTTAACGTGCTGACCCCCAGCGCCCGAAGCTCGATACACGTCAATACGCAGATCGGCTGGATTAATATCGACATCGATATTTTCATCAACCTCTGGGTAGATAAACGCCGAAGCAAATGAAGTGTGGCGGCGACCGCCAGAGTCAAATGGTGATTTACGCACTAAACGGTGTACGCCGGTTTCGGTACGCAGCCAACCATAAGCATAATCACCAATGATACGCACCGTGGCCGATTTCAAACCAGCCACATCACCTTCTGAAACCTCAATCACTTCCGTTTTAAAACCTTTGGCATCGGCCCAACGTAAATACATACGCAGCAGCATCGAGGTCCAATCTTGCGCTTCAGTACCACCAGAGCCAGCTTGCAAATCGAGGTAGCAGTCGGAGGAGTCATGATCGCCGGCAAACATACGACGAAACTCTAGCTGTTCGAGCTTGGCTTCTAGTTCATCAAGCTCAGGACCGATTTCATCGAACGTCTCTTGATCTTCCGCTTCAATCGCGAGTTCCAGCAGACCATCAACATCTTCAACACCACGATCCAGTTGATCGATAGTCTCGACCACCGCTTCAAGTGCTGAGCGCTCTTTACCGAGGGCTTGCGCACGCTCAGGCTGAGTCCAGACATCCGGTTGCTCTAATTCGGCATTGACTTCTTCAAGACGCTCTTTCTTGGCATCATAGTCAAAGATACCCCCTCAGGATATTTGTGCGCTCAGACACATCCTGCAGGCGGTTTTTAATAGGATTGATTTCAAACATGTTGGCTTATGAGTTATGGATAGAAATTAACCGCGAAATTCTACTGAAAAACGTGATGAAGATACAGGAAAAAATACGCAATCTCTGCCGGTGAATGGCGAGAAAGCACCTAATCCAGACATAAAAAAAGCGGAAGCTATTGCCTCCGCTCCATTCAACCTTTAATCAGCTTATGCCAACTCTTGCTCAAGCGATGGAGATGCTTGAGCCGATACGAAAAACATGCTGATCATCGTCACACAAGTAGGTAACAGCCAGCCCATTCCGTACTCAAAGAAAGGTAAGAAATCGAACAGCGCTACATCAAACCCCGCCACTTTTGCCGCATCGAGCAAGGCCACTAGCAGAGCAACGGATAGCACAACCCGATACGCGATACGCGGATTCGGCAGTTTGTGACGCACAAACGTCAGAGCAACCAAGGCAATCGCAACTGGGTATAGTGCAAACAGTACCGGAATCGATAGCGTGATCAATTGTGCTAAACCTACGTTAGCCACTACCCCACACGCAATCCCATTGATCACCACCCACTGCTTGTACGAAAGCTTAGTGTGTTTGCTAAAGAAATCCGCACAGGCTGAGATCAAGCCAACCGCCGTCGTCAAACAGGCCAACAGCACAATCACGGACAAGACCAATTGACCGTTAGCACCAAACAGGGCTTGCACATATTGGCTCAAAATCGCACCGCCGTTATTTGCACCGGCGGCAACACTGGCGCTGGTCGCGCCCAGATAGAACAGTGAGCCGTACACCAGCGCTAAACCGATCGCCGCAATCACGGCAGAGGAGATCAAGTAACGAGTAATCGCACTACGCTCAGTGATACCTTTGCTACGTAGAGCATCCACAATCAAAATACCAAACATCAATGATGCAAAGGTATCCATGGTGTTGTAGCCTTCCAAGAAACCTTTGGTCAGCGGCTGCGTCAGGTAATCACCTTGTGCGGCAATCATTTCACCTTGTGGATTGGTGAATACCCCAAGCGCAAGAATCGCCAAACCGATAAACAGTGCTGGTGTCAGTAGCTTACCAATCAGATCGACCAACTTACCTTGTGACCATGAAAAGAACATCGCCACCGCAAAAAACAGCACCGAAAAAATGGTTAAATAAGATTGAGTGCTATCTACAAAAAATGGTTTTACCGCCATTTCATAGGCCACCAAACCAGTACGAGGTGCGGCAAAAGCAGGACCAATCACAATCAGGATCAAGGCCGCCATCAGCAGCGAGGCTTTAGCCGGTAAATCTTTGGTCAGATGCTCCCAACTTCCTCCGGCTACCGCAATAGCAATGATGGTGATCAGCGGTAAACCCACTGCAGTCAGCAAAAAACCAAGCATGGCTGGAGTAATATGCTCACCCGCTAATTGGCCCGCGAGTGGTGGAAAAATGATATTGCCTGCGCCAAGAAAGAAGGCGAACAGCATAAAGCCCAAAGCTAAAATATCTGCTAGTTTTAACGTCTGCTTCACAGATAACCCTTATTTATAAATGTAATGAATGTTGTGTATGCATCTCACAGCTTAGTAAAATTTAACACTAACCTGTGTTGCCGAATAATGACCAATGCGCTGCTATTTCGCAACCGCAAAGCAAAAAACGCCACAATAATTTATAATTAGCACAATAACCCAGTGACATGTGCTATCTGCCGCAAGAAAATCAGCACGACAAACTGATTTATGCGCTTATTTTTTCACCAACCAACAGAATAAAATATTATGAATCATCTTTCCGAAAGAGCTTTTCGCTTAACTCCTGTTTGGCAGCAAATTTACGATGAAAACCAATAAATTAATCAATAAAAGCTTTCAATTTAAACAATTCAGTATCCAAGAGGGGCAATGTGGCATGCCCGTCAGTACCGATGGAGTGCTGCTCGGAAGTTGGGCCTTTAGCACTCCACCGGCAACAATTCTGGATATTGGTTGTGGCACAGGACTGTTGAGTTTAATGTGCGCACAGCGTTTCTCTCTGGCTGTCATCACAGCCATCGATATTGAAGCTAGCGCCTATCAAGCCACTGAACTCAATCGCAAAAACAGCCCTTGGGCAGCACGCATTACAAGCCAACAGGCCGATATTCTCGATTGGCAACCACTGACACGTTTTGCGGCGATTATTTGTAATCCACCTTATTTCACTAGTGGTGCAAGCGCACAACAACCGGTTCGCGCCACCGCTCGCCATACGCTCGGTTTGAGTCATCCAGCATTAATTGCACGCTTGCCTCAGTTACTAACCTCAGACGGCGTGGCGAGTTTTATTCTGCCAAAAAGCGAAGGCGAGCAATTTATCGCGTTAGCCCAACAGGCAGGACTTTATCTGGGACGCTATTGTCAGGTTCAAGCTACTGCCAGCAAACCGGTCCATCGGTTACTGTTTGAGCTGCACCGATCACCTTTTATCAGCCAAGCCACCGAGCTGGTGATCCAGCAGCATGGCGCTTACAGTGAGCCGTTTTGCCAACTGACGCGCGATTTTTATCTGAAGATGACGTAATTAAAGATGTGATCTAAAGTGTGATCCATCTATAATGTGCGGCCTGTTTTAAGACAGAGCCTTTCAACGCTTGTGGAGTAATTATTTGTGATTAAAACTTTTGCCGATCTCGAACTCGATCCGGTGCTGCTTGAAGCGATCGATGATATGGGCTTTAGCCGCCCAACCCAAGTTCAGGCTGAAGCGATCCCGCAAGCTCTGGATGGACGTGATGTCTTAGCCTCTGCCCCAACGGGTACTGGCAAAACCGCAGCCTTTGCGATTCCTGCGCTGCAATATTTGCTCGATTTTCCACGCCGTAAAGCAGGCCCTGCGCGGATTTTGGTTTTAACCCCAACCCGTGAGCTGGCGATGCAAGTTGCCGATCAAATCCAAACTCTAGCGAAAAATACCCATCTCAATATTTTCACTATTACCGGTGGTGTTCAGTATCAAGAGCACGCGGACATTTTGGCGAAAACCCAAGATATCGTGGTCGCAACACCTGGCCGTCTTTTAGAATATATTGATGCTGAACGCTTTGATTGCCGTGCCATTGAGTGGTTAATCCTCGATGAAGCGGATCGCATGCTGGATATGGGCTTTGGTCCAACAGTGGATCGCCTTTCAACCGAATGCCGTTGGCGTAAACAGACCCTGCTATTCTCTGCCACTTTGGAAGGGCGTGGCGTCGAAGGCTTTACTGCCGATCTGCTGAAAAACCCAGCGCATGTCGATGCCGAGCCACCACGTCGCGAGCGTAAAAAGATCTCTCAGTGGTATCATCGTGCTGATGATATGCCACATAAAGTCGAGCTGCTGAAAAAAATCCTCACCGAACAAGCTGAGCGTTCAATTGTCTTTTTCAAAACACGTGAACGCCTGGCAGAACTGCGTGCAGAATTAGAAAAAGCCCAGATCCCGTGCGTGTGGATCCAAGGTGAAATGCCGCAAGATCGCCGTAACAATGCGATCAGTCGTTTCCGTGATGGTTCAATCAACATTCTACTCGCGACCGATGTTGCCGCTCGTGGCATCGACGTGCCAGACATCAGCCACGTGATCAACTTTGACCTACCACGCAGTGCCGATGTTTACTTACACCGCATTGGCCGCACCGCGCGGGCTGGCAAAAAAGGCATCGCGATTTCACTGGTTGAAGCTCATGATCAGCCGATGATGGCGCGCGTTGAGCGCTACATCAAAGAGGAAGTCAAAGAGCGCTTTGTTGATGGCTTACGCCCTAAGCATAAAAAACCCGTGTTCAAGAAAAAGAAAAAAGACAGCAAGAAACCAGCGGATAAAAGCACTGCTAAGAAAAAAAGCACAGGCAAAGTCAAAAAGGCCAAAAAGAAATAGCCACCCGTTTGAGCCGTTAACTCACTAATAAATAAACCACTAGTAAAAAATCTCTAGTAAAAAAGCCGATGATTCATCATCGGCTTTTTTATCACTGCAATTTAGTCACTAAGCTACGAATTATACAACGTGCACCTTAGTCAATCATGCTCAGGTTTAATGCTCACGCGTAGCACGGAACACCACCTCTGGTGAACGTTCCTGAGCTAAGTTGAGGTTAACCATAGTCGGTGCAATGTAGGCTAGGTTATCGCCGCCATCCAGCGCTAGGTTACTCTGGTTTTTACGTTTGAACTCTTCAAACTTCTTCACATCATCACAGTCTACCCAACGCGCAGTCGCCACGTTAACGCCTTCATAAATGGCTTCAACGTTGTATTCTGATTTAAGACGCGACACCACCACATCAAACTGCAACACACCAACCGCACCAACGATCAAATCGTTATTTTGCAGTGGGCGGAAAACCTGTACTGCCCCTTCTTCAGACAGTTGCACTAAGCCTTTGAGCAACTGCTTTTGCTTGAGCGGATCGCGCAGACGGATGCGGCGGAATAGCTCAGGTGCAAAGTTAGGGATACCGGTAAATTTAAGCGTTTCGCCTTGGGTGAAAGTATCTCCGATCTGAATAGTACCGTGGTTGTGTAAACCAATAATATCTCCGGCAAACGCTTCTTCAGCACGGGCACGGTCACCAGCCATAAAGGTTACCGCATCGGAAATATTAACTTGTTTCGCCAAGCGCACATGGTTCATTTTCATGCCTTGCTTGTAAGTACCAGACACAATCCGCACAAAAGCAATACGGTCACGGTGTTTCGGATCCATATTGGCTTGAATTTTAAATACAAAGCCACTGAATTTCTCTTCGCTGGCCTCAACTACTCGCTCAGCCGCTTGACGAGGCATCGGAGCCGGAGCCCATTGCGTCAAGCCATCAAGCATATGATCTACGCCAAAATTACCCAGTGCGGTACCAAAAAACACAGGGGTCAATTCACCTTGTAAGAACAGTTCATGATCAAACTCATGCGAAGCCCCTACCACCAGCTCCAACTCTTCACGCAACTGCTCGGCCAACTCTTCACCGATCGCTTGATCTAACTCAGGATTATCTAACCCTTTAATAATACGCTGATCTTGAATGGTGTGCCCTTGACCAGTGGTGTACAAAATCGTTTCATCGCGAGAGATATGGTAAACACCTTTGAACTCTTTGCCGCAACCAATTGGCCAAGTGATGGGGGCACAAGCAATTTTCAGCTCATTTTCCACTTCATCCATCAGTTCCATCGGATCGCGGATCTCACGGTCTAATTTGTTCATAAAAGTAACGATAGGCGTATCACGCAGGCGAGTGACTTCCATCAATTTACGGGTACGATCTTCAACCCCTTTCGCGGCATCAATCACCATCAAACATGAGTCGACAGCCGTTAGAGTACGGTAGGTATCTTCCGAAAAGTCTTCGTGTCCTGGGGTATCTAGCAGGTTAACCAAACAATCGCCGTACGGGAACTGCATCACTGAAGTGGTAACCGAAATACCCCGCTCTTTTTCCATTTCCATCCAGTCTGACTTGGCATGCTGGTTGGATCCACGACCTTTTACAGTACCGGCAACTTGAATTGCACGTCCGAATAGTAGCACTTTTTCAGTGATGGTGGTTTTACCCGCATCAGGGTGCGAAATGATCGCAAACGTGCGGCGCTTATTGATTTCATTAAGAAATTCTTGGTTTGCCATGGATAAATTCTTTTGGTTTGTGCATAGATTGATCGCGATTTAGCCCAGCACTGAGCACGGCACCGATCAAATCCATCGTGGGAATCGTAATTAGCGGCTATTTTCGCTGATCTTGCGGTTATACACAATCTATGCTTGCCCAATCGACCATCATTCATGCTCAATATTGAGTATTGCTAACCCTATCCTCATCCTTGTTACGTCTCTATGCCCAACCAGTGCAACTTGATGCAACATATCCGACCAGTAAGTGCTTTATTTCATATCTTGGGAATGATTGACATAACTTTAGAATGAGACTAATCACGAGCTCAACCGATGACCCAATTTCGCAAATTTCATTCTTTGGCGTTTAAACAAGCTAAAAGTGTGTTTTTAGTTTCGGTGCTATTAGGGCTCGGTTTTAGTCTATACCACACCTTAGCCGACCTACACGATGAGCAAGCTAAGGTACAGGAGTACTACAACATTAAGCTGGCACAAAGTTATAAGAATGCCAGTCAAGCTGCGTATAACTTGAATAATCTGCAGGCGGAACAAGTGGCGACCGCCTTGATGCTTGATCCAGGCATCTCCAAAGTCGAAATTGTCGATGATTTTGGTGATGTGATGAGCAGTACCGCGCGCGATGCTTGTGAAGAAACCCGATTAGTCAGTGTACTGGCGGGTTATCTAACCCCTGAAGTCTCGATGTTTAGTATGGATCTCCATCAGCCCAACTCGGATCAGGTTGTGGGTAAGCTGAGCTTCTATATTGATGGGTTTTCACTGGCCAGAATGTTTATCGCAAGAACCACCCATGATTTGTTGTTTGATCTGTTGCGAAATATCTTACTGACTTCGATTTTGCTGATTTTTTTCTATCAAAAGCTCTCATTGCCACTCACTATGCTTATCAATTGGGTCAACTCACTCAATGATACACAACGCGCAGCATTACCAACTCGGATCAAGCAAAATGATGAACTGAGCGAGTTAGCCTCGACCTTTCAATCCATGTGGCAAGAAAAAGAATTGGCCGAATCCAAGCTCAACCAGCTTGCTTATTACGATAGCTTAACCGGCTTAGCCAACCGCCGTTTATTACTGCAAAAGCTGAGTGATGCGATTGAAACCGCCGAAAACTCACACACCACTGGCGTGTTGTTTTATCTCGATCTTGATCGTTTTAAAACCATCAATGATTCACTTGGCCACACGATTGGCGATCAATTGCTCAAATCCGTGGCACAACGGATGGATATTTGGGCCAAAAATTCTTATTTATCCGCTCGGATTGGCGGTGATGAGTTTGTGGTGTTGATCCCTTATTTATCCCCCAATAAAGCCGAAAAACTCGCCAAACAACTGCTCAAGCTGATCTCCAACTCTTACACGGTTGATGATCACCAACTTTATTGTACCGCGAGTATTGGCATCGCGATTTTCCCAGCGCTTGGATGCCGTAATATTGATGTGTTACGTCAGGCGGACACAGCCCTGTATCGAGCTAAAGCCAGTGGCCGTAATAAATTTGTCTTCTATGAGCCAGAAATGCAGGCACAGGTGGAATCTTTTCTAGAGATCGAAAAAGGACTGCATGAAGCGCTTAAACAACATCAATTAGAGCTTTATTATCAGCCACAAGTGGACGAACATGGGCAACTGATTGGCGTGGAAGCGCTGATCCGCTGGCATCATCCTAAACGGGGTTTACTCTCACCAGGAATATTTATGCCGATTGCCGAAGAAACCGGGCTGATTTTGTCAATTGGTCACTGGATCATCGAACAAGCGTGCTATCAATACGCCCAATGGAAAAAACAAGGTATTCTACCCACGCATTTTCGCCGCTTAGCCATCAACATTAGCCCATTACAATTTGCACAAGATTCGTTTATCGAACAAGTGAAGCATATTCTGCAGCAAACGGGGATCACTGGCGAACAGATTGAGTTTGAGATCACCGAAGGCTTACTGCTGGAAAACGTCGAAAATGCGCTGCAAAAAATGGCCAAACTCAAAGAGAGTCAAATCAGTATTTCGATTGATGATTTTGGTACGGGTTACTCTTCACTGCGTTATCTAAAAGACTTGGCGATTGATGCTTTGAAAATCGATCGCTCTTTCGTTAATCGGCTTCATCTCAACGATAACGATCAAGCCATCGTCGATACTATTTTGGCGATTGCACGGAAACTGGACTTAGAAGTCATCGCGGAAGGTGTCGAGGATGTTTGCGAGCTTGCCGCCCTTAAAAAGCTTGGCTGCAAGCAATTTCAAGGCTACTTATTTGACAAACCGCTACGGGCAGAGGAGATCGCGCAGCGCTTTATTAGCAATAGCTATGCACAAATCGACCGCTTACCGCTCACCATGGATTGCTCAAAAAACATGGATTGCTCAAAAAAATAGATAACTCATGATGATTGCATCTTCACTTTTGCCATTAGCGGCAGGGTAATAGTTAATCCGCCGATCAATCTCATTAAAACCCGCCTGCTGATACAGCTGAAAAGCGCGCTGATTGCTTTCACGAACTTCAAGCCAAGCGCTTTCCGCCTGTTGTTGCTCACACTGCTCAATAAAATGCTCTAACAGTTGCTTACCATACCCTTTACCTTGCTCGGCGGGATCTATCGCAATATTGAGTAGCGTCACTTCACCGACGATATTCTGGGCATAGAAATACCCCACCACCTGTTGTTCAACCAGCATCACTTGATGACAGGCTCCTCGGCTAGAGAGATCACGCACTAAAGATTCGGCCCAAGGATGCGAATGAGCACAGCATTCAATGTGCCAAATGGCCTGCAAATGTTCAGTTTGCATCGCGCTAAACCGTGGCGTCATAGATGAGTTCCTTGGCTGTTCGGTATTTGAGTCGCGCTGGCTTGCGTGCTAGTGGTTTGAGTGGTAGCAGCTTGATAACGACAAATTTGTTGCCACAGAGCGCGGCGATATTGAGTATTGCCGGCAATCTCACTCAAACGAGGTGAGTGTAGCTGTTTTTGTGCTTGGTGAACCATCGGTTCACAGCCAGCAAACCAGATCCACTCAAGGTCTTGATAAGCCAGTTGTTTGAGCTGAGTCGGTTGAATATAACGTACCACTGCCAGTTCAAGCTTAAAACTACTAAGAATGCGCTCTAACAATACAATTTCCGCATCTTGTGGAGGCTGATTGGCCACCAGCAACAATCGACAATCCGGATCCAATAGCTGCGCAGTCACTTGAAAACCGCTCAAGCGTTCAGGGTGGATCAAATCCCATTGTTGAATGCCCATCGCGGATAAATAGTGTGAAGAAGAAAACATGCATGCCTCGCAACTAACTTAAGTGACCATGCTAACAAACCGAGGATAACCGACTCAAGCGCTAATCAAAAAAGGAGCTCAAAAGCTCCTTTCTCTACGGCTAGGTCGATGATAAACGACTAAACGCTGGCAAATTCTGGACAATATTCAATCAAGCCATGACGACCGTCTAATTCTCGTTCCCACAATCCCACCACGCGAAATGCACCTTGCGGCACTTCCCAAGGACAATAGAGCTGATATTGAGCCGCATCTTCAAAACCTAACCGAGCGTAATAAGCTGGATCGCCAAGCACTACACAAGCCGGATAGCCTAACTCACCGAGTGAGCTTAACCCTTCTTTAACCAACTCTGCACCAATCCCTTGACGACGATATGCTTGCTTAACCGCCAAAGGCGCTAAGCCTTGCCAATTCAAATCTTCACCGGCGACCGTTACTGGGCTAAATAGCACATGACCGACAATTTCACCCTCATCATCACAAGCGACTAACGATAAGGTACGCCGCCCATTTTCACGTAGTGCCATGACCAATTCGGCTTCTGCCTCGGTGGCAAAAACCTCTTTGAGCAGTTGATCGACCACGAGAATATCGGCGGGAGCTTCAGTTCGAATAAGCATTAATAACCTCTTGGGATGAGTTCGCTACTGACATCCCTTTATGCACAAAATCGGCTAACTGGTGAAGTAAAATCTGTAAAGGTTTAGGTAATTGTTGCAGATCCACGCTATCCATCAGGTTTTTGACTTCTAATCCAAGTTCGGTATCGCCTTCAATCGAAAGACGGCGTTGGAAAAATAGCGTGTCAGGATCTTCCTTACGCCCCGCGATCAGCACTAAATCATTTAACTCAGCGCTAAAGCTGACATCTTGCTCGACAGGACTATCCGCCACCACCAATTTATCGTTTTGATAGCTGATAAACCAACGCAAATCGAGATCTTTTATTTCGACTTTCAGCCATTTATCTTCCAAAAACTCAAAATCTCCGTCTTGTAGTGCCTCGCGAAATACTAAACTCATTGCATCAAGCAAGGCTTTTTTTTGAACGTTTTGAGGCAATAAGTGGATTGGAGATCGCAAAATTGAAGCCGCGTTCTGAACCAGTTGAGTGCGAATCTTGTTTAACACGAGCGTTATCCGTTACCTTGTTAGTCTGTCTAGGCACATCATACTGGATGTCAGGATACCGATTCCTGTTATGTATCAAAAAAATAACTTGAGGCTGAGAAGCTTTTCTATGCTAGCAATCGCGGTTATAGTGACTCAGTTATCAGATCGGAGTGTAACATTCTGATCATCAGTGTTAATTACGGTGGTTGAAACCAAGTCATGATGAACAGCATAATCTGCATCAGCTCGTATCAACTCCCGCCGATATCAGGCTCAATTTAGAAGGGATCACATAAATGTCACTGCGTATGGACCGTTGGTAATCACTTGATGTCAGTTCAAGCTCTATCCCAACTCCAGCACTGGTTTGCAAAAATTACGTCACATAGTCCGTTCTTTTTTGCCATCCTTAATGATCAACACCAGTATGTGATGGTCAATCAGCGCTATGGTGATATTGCTGGCCTACCATGTGAAGAGATGGTCGGTATGAGTGATAAGCAAGTGTTAGGCGAACATTTTTACAACCACCTTAAACCCTTCTATGAACGAGCTTTTAATAATCAACACATCGAATCCGAGCTGACACTGAGTGAAATAGACCTCGAAACCAGTTTGCACTTTTCACTGTCACCGCTGGTGGTCAACGAACAAGTGCAATACATCGTATTTCACGCGCTTGATAGCTCAGAAAAACAGATTTTAGTACGCAGTTTGCAAGAGTCTGAAACTAACTATGCATTACTAACCAGCCTATTGCCCGATGGCTTGCTGATGGTGGAGAACGACAGCATTCTCTCAGCGAATCCCTCGGCCGCACGCTTACTGGGCTTTGAGGATCCGCAAAAACTGTTAGGTGAAAACCTATCGCGCCTGTTTATCGATGAAAAAACCAAAACCGTTTTCTCCAACCAATTCGCCACTCAACTGACCGAAAGGCCCCTCGTCTGTCTAACCGGACCAAGATGTGGTTTTGAGCACCAAGTGCAACTGCATGCCAAGCATGCCTCACTGCTCGGTAATCAAGCACAATTGATTTTATTACAAAGTGCTGATGATACCTCCAAAGTGTTTTCAACTACCGCCCAGGTCGATGCTCATATCGATAGCCTAACGGGTCTGTATAATCGACACGGTTTTACTAAGCGTTTACAACAGTGTATCCACAACGAAACCCCGCTGGTGATGCTGTATCTGGATATCGACAATTTTAAAAATATCAATGACTCACTCGGTCATCATATTGGCGACAAGGTGATTAAAGAAGTCGCCGCACGTTTAAAACGTCTGCTGCCTCAACAAGCGATTTTGGGCCATTTGGGCGGTGATGAATTTGGACTAATTTTACCCGATCCAGAGCACCATCGTTCCGCCGAGATGTTGGCAGAGCGAATTATTTCTTTGATTAATCAGCCGTTTGATCTGCACCATTTTAGTAAGCGTTTAGCCTGTTCAATTGGTAGCGTGTGCTATCCGCAAGATGGCAATGATGCGCGGCTACTGCTACAAAATGCCGATACCGCAATGTATGAAGCCAAAGAACGTGGCCGCAATCGCTTGATCAAATTTAATGACCAGATGAACAAAGAAGCACGTATGCGTCTGTGGTTGGAAATTGAACTGCAAAAAGCACTGCAGCAAAATGGTTTAGAAGTCTGGTATCAACCGAAAGTCAACGCGCGCGATTTCAGTATCAATGGAGCAGAAGCACTGGTGCGTTGGAAGCACCCGATTGAGGGTTATATCAGCCCAAGCTCCTTTATTCCGGTGGCAGAAAAAGCGGGCTTAATTGAACACTTAGGTCGCGTGGTGATGCGTGAAGTGTTCGCCACCGTTAAACGCTGGAAACTGCAAGGCATTTTACCAGGACGAGTCGCCATCAATATCTCACCAGAGCAATTTGGTAACCCTCAGTTAATTGACTATTTAGAAAAATTGCTGCGCACCAGTGGATTAGATCCAAACTGCATCACTTTTGAGCTAACCGAAAGTGCAGTGATGAGTGATAGCGAACACACGTTACAAATGCTCAATGCGATTAAAAAGTTAGGCTTTAGCTTATCCATCGATGATTTTGGCACCGGTTATTCATCGCTAGCCTACTTAGCTCGCTTCCCGATTGATGAATTAAAAATTGACCGCGCATTCATCAGTGATATCGATACTCTGCCTAAGCAGTTGACAGTGATAGAAAACATCATCAACTTGGGGCGCTCGCTGAGTTTAACTGTAGTCGCGGAAGGGGTAGAAACCCAGCACCAAGCCACTTTGCTTTCTAACCTCAACTGCCATTCGATCCAAGGCTTCCATTTTTATCGTCCACAGCCAAAGCATGAAGTGGAAGAACTCTTCGCCCAAAATCGTCGTCATCACAAATCCCTCTAAGGGGGTAATTTGGTTTTGATTATCGGAAACCTGCCTTATATCAAATCTGCTGCGCTTAATCCTGCCTAAAATGCAGACACTATTCCCTGAATTCAGAGCCTTACGCTATGGAACTTCTCTGTCCGGCCGGAAATTTGCCGGCCCTGAAAACAGCGATTGATTGCGGTGCCGATGCGGTTTACATCGGTTTTAAAGATGATACCAATGCCCGCCATTTTGCCGGTCTTAATTTTAGCGGCAAGAAACTCGAAAAAGCAGTGCAATATGTGCACGATCACCGCAAAAAAATTCATATTGCGCTCAATACCTTTGCTCACCCACATGGTTTTGAACGCTGGACTACCGCTGTCGATCAAGCCGCCGATCTTGGCGTCGATGCCTTAATCATCGCCGATATTGCCGTACTAGAGTACGCGGCGCGCAAATATCCACACCTTGAGCTGCATCTATCGGTGCAAGCATCAGCCACTAACGTTAAAGCGGTTGAGTTTTATCATCAGAATTTTAACGTCAAACGGGTTGTGCTACCGCGTGTGCTGTCGATCCATCAGGTTAAGCAGCTTTCGCGTCATATTCCACAAGGTGTCGAGCTGGAAGTGTTTGCCTTTGGTAGTTTGTGCATCATGTCCGAAGGGCGCTGCTATCTCTCATCCTATCTGACCGGAGAGTCGCCCAATACCGTCGGAGCATGCTCGCCAGCCAAATATGTGCGCTGGCAAGAAACCGAATCAGGGCTTGAATCTCGCCTAAACGAGATCCTGATTGATAAGTATGCCGCTGGAGAAAATGCCGGTTATCCAACCCTATGTAAGGGGCGTTTTATCGCCGAAATTGATACGCAAAATAAGTGTTACCATGCCTTAGAAGAGCCAACCAGTTTAAATACTTTATCTTTGCTGCCTGAGCTGTTTGCTGCCAATGTTGCGTCAGTAAAAATTGAAGGTCGCCAACGCAGTCCTGCGTATGTTGAGCAAGTGACTCGCACATGGCGCGCCGCAATTGATCGCTATCTGGCCAATCCAGCCCATTATCAGGTCGAACCCCAGTGGGATGTGGCACTGGCCAATGTGTCGGAAGGAACGCAAACCACACTCGGTGCTTATCACCGTCAATGGCAATAAGGTCACACGATTATGAAGTATGCATTAGGTCCTCTACTCTATTTTTGGCCCAAACAAGACGTCGACCGTTTCTATGCTCAAGCCGAAGCGAGCCAAGCTGATATCATTTATCTTGGCGAAACGGTGTGTTCAAAACGGCGTGAGCTCAAGCCACAGCACTGGTTGGAAATTGCCAAATCCCTTTCGGCTGCCGGTAAGCAAGTAGTGCTCTCCACCATGGCCCTGCTTGAAGCCCCCAGCGAAATCAACCTGATGAAAAAATACATCGATAACGGTGATTTTGCGATTGAAGCCAATGATGTCTCTGCAGTACAAATGGCACACGAAAAAGGCATTCCTTTTATCGTTGGCCCCGCCATCAACACCTATAACGCACACACATTAAAGCTGTTTTTAAAACAAGGCATGATCCGCTGGTGTATGCCGGTAGAATTATCACGCGACTGGTTAGTCAATACCTTGCAACAGTGTGATCAGTTAGGTATTAGCGGCAAGTTTGAAGTCGAAGTGTTTAGTCATGGCTATCTTCCGCTGGCTTATTCCGCACGCTGCTTCACGGCCCGAGCAGAAAATCGCGCCAAAGATGAGTGTGAAACTTGCTGTATTCGCTACCCAACTGGGATTCAGGTGGCAAGCCAAGAAGGGCAATCAGTGTTTAACCTCAATGGTATTCAGACCCAATCGGGTTATTGCTATAACTTGGTGAATGATTTGCCCAGCATGGCTGGATTAGTCGATGTGGTGCGTTTAAGCCCACTTGGAGTCGAAACCTTCCAGCATCTCCAGCAGTTCAAAGCTAATCAGCATGGGCAAAAACCACAAGTGATCACCCAGCACCAATGTAATGGTTATTGGCATCAATTAGCCGGCTTGGCAATTAAAAACGACTAAGCTTAACTATCGGCTAAACTACCAACTAAACTTAACGACCCACTCAGCGGACAGGTGCCCGCTGAGTGGGCTTGAACACGATTATACTGGGCAAACTTGCTCTGCATTACCCAAGCGCTGCACATCACGCCACAGCATGATTGCCACCACCGTAGCCAGCACAATATTGGAGATTGGCAGTGCAATCCACACCCCAGTCAAACCGAAAAACAGTGGCAAAATCAGTAGAAATGGCAACATTATCGACATATTACCAAGCGTAATAAACATCGCCTTACCACCGCGATTGATCGATTGATAATACGCCGCACTCACCACTAAAAAGCCATCCAGATACATAGCAAATAGGTGTAATTTTATCCCCATCTGCGCACCGGCCATCAGCTCACGGTCGCTAGAGTTAAAAATCGCAATCGCCTGTTCAGGAAACAGATTGAGTAGCATGACAAATAGCATACCGCCCAGCACCGCAATACTCATCGCTAAGCGTAATAATTGCCGAATATGGCCATAGTTACGCGCACCAAAATGGTAACTGGCTAGCGGCTGCATACCATTGGCAATCCCCTCAACTGTCAGATAATAAATCGTCACTATGTAGCCCATCACCGCGTAAGCCCCTACCATGACCGGATCACCATATTCAATCATCAAGGTGTTGTGCAGCGCGACCATGGTTGAACCATAGGCGTACATAAAAAAGCTCGAAGCGCCAATGGTTAAAATCTTAGGTAACGTGCGCCACTCCAACTTAAGACAGTGGCGGGTTAAACGGGTTTTGGCACGTTTGGAGAAGAAATACGCTAAGCCAAGCAAGCTCACGATCGATTGTGCCAAAGTAGTGGCAATCGCTGCCCCCGTCAGCTCCCAATTAAGCCAAGCAATAAACAGATAATCGAGTGCAATATTGCTCAGCGCACCAATCACCATCAGTAAAGTCGCCAAATTGGGACTATTATCGTTACGCAGCAGAAATGGCATCGCAATAGAGCCCAAGGTAAACACACAGCCGACCAACAACACTTGTAAATATTGTTGACCTAATTCAAATACCCGCCCTTGCGCGCCTTGCCAATGCAAAAAATCATCCGCCCTCCACCATAAGATCAATGCCACTAAAGGCGCTAGCAGCAGTAAACTGGTTAAGCCCGTCGCCAGCGTGCGTTTTGCACTCTCCGCATCACCTTGCCCTTGCTTGATCGAAGCCAGCGCTCCAGTGCCGACGCCCACTAACATGCCGATACCCAAAATAGTCCCGATCACCGGCCAAGCGACATTAATCCCAGCCAGCCCTTGCGCACCGACATAATGGCCAATAAAGATACCGTCCACCACTTGATAGAGACCATTAACCAGCATCGCCGCGACCGTAGGAATGGTATAGCGAACAAACTGTCGGTAAATTGAACGATTCATCATAACAATACGTCTTACTTAATTAGCTTATCTAATAAAAATTTACGATTGGCGCAATGCTTTGCCGAGTAGCAAATCGAGGATCACCACTTCTTCATCCGACAAGCTCTGCGCCACTTGCTGGGCTAAAGTTTGATAGACTCGCGCTTCATAGGCCAAATTCTGCTCGGCCTGTTCTGTCAGCTCAAACAACTGAGCACGGGCATCTTTCGCGCAGCAAACTCGTTTGACTAACCCCCGCCGCTCAAGCTTTTTAAGCATATTGGACGCCGAAGGCTTACTCACCTCTAATGCCTGAGCCAAATCGGTTAAACGAATCGCTTGCGGGGCATTCTGCAGCACTTTCAAATAGTCGTACTCATTGAAGCTGAGCTGGGCAAAAGGATCTTCTTTGGCATATTTGCGCCACACCTTAGCCGCAAAACGTTCCATTTTCTCAAGATTAGTTTCTAACATAAAGCGCACTACATAATTAGCATTGCTAACTATATTAGCAAGATGGCAGGCATAAAAAAAGCCGCGTTCGGCGGCTTTTTATAATCAGAAGATCACACTAAGGAGTCGATGACTCAGCTTTCGATGTGGCTAAACGTTCTTCACGCACTTGCTGGAAGATACGCCCTAGCTCAAGAAAGGCATAACGGTGCTCTACGTATTCATACACATTGAATGAGATGGCCAGCTTATACAAGGATAGTGCTTGCGCCAGTTCGCCCTGCATTTGATAACGCTTGCCAAGGTAGAAATAGGCTTCGGTTAACCTTTGGGCTAACAGATCATTTTCACGAGAGCCGGCGATAATCGCTTTAAACGCGATCTCTTCTGGTAGCTGATCCAACATTAACCCAACTAACACCCAGCCCCACTGCTCATCATGCTGCTGATAACGTTGTAGTAGGTCGATACGCGCTTGCTCTGGATTGACATCACTTTCGATGATGTATAACCACAGGGCACGAAAAGGATCATTGGGATCTTGTTGATAATGCTTAGTGATCTCTTCCAACGCCAACTGTGGCCGCTCACCATAATAAAGAGCAATCGCCCGGTTACGCACCGCATACTCATTACTTGGGTCTAATTCTAGCGTTGAATCAAAAGCTTCATACGCAGCATCAAATTCCCCAGCTTCGGTGTAATACACCCCAAGCAGATTAAACACATCAGGTTGCGCCGGATTGAGCGCCAACGATTGAGTAAAATCGAGCTGAGCCAATTCACGTAAGCCAACGCTGTCATAATTATTCCCACGTTCAAACAACATCTTAGCGCGCAGTTCTGCATCAAGATCCGTTCTTAACAATAATTGGCTGAGTCGAGCAATTTGCACTTCTTGCTGTACAGAGGCTTGTAGTGGCACCGCCATCGGTGGATACAGCCACTGAGTGGCCGATTTATGCTGCGCAGCACAGCCAGACAGTACCGCCAATCCTAGTAGCGCGATCGGTAATCGAAACCATTTCACTCATCATACTCCTGTGGATTTCGCATAAAAAAAGGGAGCGAATAACGCTCCCCTTTATAACACGCTTTGGCTATGAAAAGAAAAGCCGCGTTGTTTTTACCATCAACGGTAAATTATTCTGCAGCAGGTGCCGCTGGCTCGACTACTTCGGCTGAAGTTTCAACCGCTTCTTTCATGCTCAGACGAACGCGGCCTTGACGGTCAATTTCAAGAACTTTCACTTGAACTTCTTGACCTTCAGTTAGGTAGTCTGACACTTTTTCAACACGCTTATCAGCGATTTGCGAAATATGTACCAAGCCATCTTTACCAGGCAGAATGGTTACAAACGCACCAAAATCAGCCAGACGAGCCACTTTACCGGTATAGATCACGCCCACTTCAACTTCAGCGGTGATCTCTTGAATACGACGGATCGCTTCTTTCGCTTGATCACCGTCAGTTGCTGCGATCTTGATCGTACCGTCATCTTCGATTTCAATCGTAGTGCCAGTTTCTTCAGTCAGTTGACGAATCACTGCACCACCTTTACCGATCACGTCTTTGATTTTCTCAACACTGATCTTCATGGTGTGGATGCGTGGAGCAAATTCAGAGATATCATTACGCGCAGTTGCGATCGCTTGATCCATCACCGACAGAATGTGCAGACGAGCACCTTTGGCTTGGTTCAGTGCAATTTGCATGATCTCTTTGGTGATACCTTCAATCTTGATGTCCATCTGCAGTGCAGTAACACCCGTTGCAGTACCCGCAACTTTAAAGTCCATATCACCTAGGTGATCTTCATCGCCTAGAATGTCTGACAGTACGACGAAATCATTGTCTTCTTTCACTAGACCCATTGCGATACCCGCAACAGAAGCCTTAATTGGCACACCGGCATCCATCAGCGCTAGCGATGAACCACACACAGAAGCCATAGAAGATGAACCGTTTGATTCAGTGATTTCAGACACAACACGTACAGTGTACGGGAATTCATCTGCCGATGGCATTACCGCTGCAATACCACGCTTCGCCAAACGGCCGTGACCGATTTCACGACGCTTAGGAGAACCCACAAAGCCAGTTTCACCCACACAGTATGGAGGGAAGTTGTAATGCAGCAGGAAGTGATCTTTCTTCTCGCCAGTCAGCTCGTCGATGATTTGCGCATCACGTTGTGTACCCAACGTTGCGGTCACCAGTGCTTGAGTTTCACCACGGGTGAACAGCGCTGAGCCGTGAGTACGTGGCAATACGCCAGTACGTACGTCAAGTGCACGTACCATGTCTTTTTCACGGCCATCGATACGTGGATTACCCGCGATGATGCTGCGACGTACAACGGTTTTTTCCAAATCGTGGAAAATGGTGTGAATTTCTTTAGTATCTAAAGCTTCGTTTTCAGCCAGCAGAGCCGCCGTCACTTCTGCACTGATGGTATGGATGCGATCATAACGCGCCATTTTCTCAGTGATCTGGTACGCTTCAACCAGACGCGCTTCAGCTAAAGCCGCCACTTTGCCTTTCAGCTCAGTGTTTTCAGCTGGTGCAGCCCATTGCCATGCAGGAGTCGCAACTTCAGCGGCAAATTCATTGATCGCGTTGATCACTGCTTGCTGTTGATCATGACCAAATACCACAGCCGCCAGCATCTCTTCTTCGCTCAGGATCTGTGCTTCTGATTCAACCATCAGCACCGCGCCTTCAGTACCCGCAACCACCAGATCCAGACGAGACTGCTTCAGCTCTTTTTCACTTGGGTTAAGCACTAATTGACCATCAATGTGACCAACACGTGCCGCACCGATTGGGCCATTGAATGGCAGACCAGAAATTGCCAGCGCAGCAGAAGTACCGATCATCGCCACCATATCTGGTTGCACATCTGGATTCACTGAGACTACGGTTGCAATTACTTGCACTTCGTTCGTGAAGCCATCTGGGAACAGAGGACGAATTGGACGGTCAATCAGACGTGCAGTCAGGGTTTCACCTTCCGATGGACGACCTTCACGCTTGAAGAAACCACCTGGGATTTTACCTGCCGCGTAAGTACGCTCTTGGTAGTTTACGGTGAGTGGGAAGAAGTCTTGACCGACTACCGCTTCTTTTTTACCTACCACGCTGACGAACACTGAAGTGTCATCCATGGTCGCCATTACGGCTGCGGTGGCTTGGCGAGCCATAACACCCGTTTCTAAAGTAACGGTGTGGTTACCGTACTGAAACGTTTTTACTACTGGTTTTTCGAACATGAGTATTCCTTATCTTCAGGACTTGCCTGAAATTAAATCATCAATACTCAAAGCACTACTAATCGCGACTAGTAAAAAAAGACTGGGTACTTAGGGATATTCTTGAGAGAGCAGTCTGTTTTTAATAGCCGCGACCTTTTGGTCGACTGCGGTGACTGTAATGCCGTGAGCACAAACTTGTTCAGCCACATAGACTGAACGGCGGCTAGTATAAACTACTTAGCGAAAGGATAGCTAATTAGATAGCGAATTTAGGCAGCAAAAAAGGGGCATAAGCCCCTTTTCTATACAAACTGTGCAGTACAGCGACGAATTAACGACGCAGGCCTAGACGTTTGATCAGATCTTGGTAACGAGAAAGATCTTTACCTTTCAGGTAGTCCAGCAGCTTACGACGGCTTGAAACCATACGCAGCAGACCACGACGGCTGTGGTGATCGCCTTTGTGTGCTTGGAAGTGACCTTGCAGGTGGTTGATAGAAGCAGTCAGCAGAGCTACTTGTACTTCTGGTGAACCAGTGTCATTTTCACAACGTGCGTATTCAGCAACGATTGCTGCTTTAGTTTCTGCATTCAGAGACATAATTCTCTCCTAAAGAGTTAAGGTTTAAGTTTGTGTCAGCCAATCTCTGATTCAGCCGACACGAGAAGCGCGAATTATAGGGAAGATTCTTAAGCCGCACAAGCGGAATGTCTCACGCAATGCGAGGGCAACGGTAGTAGTCCCCGTGAACAGAAGATTAAAGATAGACAACAAGAGACTAAAAAGGGGGATAAGACATTTTTACCGATCACGTTTTAGAAAACTTTAACTGTACAAATAAAATATCCGCTCATCATCAGATGAGCGGATCGAAAGGAAATGGCTTTGTTGCATAAATCGAATGAACTAAATCAGAATCTTACGATCAGATCAGGAGCATTCATTCACTGACTTTAATTTCATGCCGAAGCCTCGCTACAAAACCACTAACTGGCACAAGTACAATAGCTCCCTAGTCAACCGAGGTTCACTCACGTTTTGGATTGACGAAGAAGCGATAACTGAGTGGAAACAAACTAAACAGGATAGACGTGGTAGACCACGATTGTTTAGTGACCTTGCTATCACAACTGCTCTCATGGTAAAGCGCATCTTTTCCTTACCTTTAAGAGCGCTACAAGGCTTTATCGACTCAGTTTTTAGATTGGCAAATGTTCCATTGATTTGTCCCCACTATACCTGCATAAGTCGCCGAGCTAAGGATGTCGAGGTTTGTTTTAAAACCTCTTCACGAGGCACGATTCAGCACCTAGCCATTGATGCAACTGGACTCAAGGTATACGGTGAGGGCGAATGGAAAGTGAAAAAACATGGAACCGATGGTAAGCGTCGAGTCTGGCGTAAACTCCATCTTGCCGTTGATACCGATACGCATGAAATTATCGCGGCTGAGCTGACATTATCGGGCGTGACAGATGCAGAAGTACTCCCCAATCTACTCAAGCAAACAAGCAGAGCCATCAAGGAGATCTCGGGAGATGGCGCATACGATACAAGGGAATGCCATAGGGCAATTAGGGTTAAGAAAGCGATACCTTTAATCCCTCCGCGTGAGGGAGCAGCCTTCTGGGAAAGGGGCACCCACGCAATCTGGCGGTTGGCTGCCAGAAACTCTATGGGTCGAACAAAAAGTGGAAACAGAAGTATGGTTACCACAGGCGTTCATTGTCTGAAACCGCTATGTATCGCGTGAAACAGTTACTTGGAGCATCACTCACTCTTCGCAATTACAATGCACAAGTTGGGAGACTTACGCGATGATCAAAGCACTCAACAAGTTAACTGGGATAGGTATGCCCGAAACTCAGTATATCGTCTAAAAGGTGAACGATTTAGCTAGCGTCCGCTCGCAAGCTGAATTCAGCAACAAAGCCGCCAGCATCTTCAAGTTGATTCGGTATATATAATTAAGAATATCAACAGTATGTGATTAACAATGAAAAATGACGATTGAAACTCTGCTTCAATCGTCATAAAAATGCTATAAGAACGATTTAGCGTCAGGTCATGAAAACTAAGTTCAAACAACGACACCCATTTCTATGGCTTTACAGCAAATGAGATTATTCGCCGTACACTACTAAACGTTTAGGGGCAATTCGGCCATGACCGTCAATTTCACCAATCCCGAGAAACAATTTATGCTCGCCGCCAGTAATCCGCACCATACCTTCGGTTGGTGCGCCAGCGACCTGTACCGCTTGGCCATGTTGCACCAACGGAATCAGCTCAGCAATCACATTGACTTCCGGTAATGCCTCTACTGCAGTATCCATCGGCAATAACAGCGGATCGAGCACCTCTGCCACGGTTTTTTCTTCACGCTGAGCTTGCTCAACCCACTCTTGCAGTTGCTCTAAGGTCACCATTCTGGCATACGGATAATTCGCGACCCCGATCCGACGTAGCATAGTCACGTGTGCGCCACAGCCGAGCATTTCACCCAGATCATCAACGATAGTGCGGATATAAGTCCCTTTCGAGCAGTGCACTTCCATCTCCACTTCATCGCCTTCAAAACAATGCAGCTCAATCTCATACACGGTAATGTTGCGCGCTTCACGCGGCACTTCAATGCCCTGACGAGCATATTCGTACAGTGGACGACCTTGATGTTTCAAGGCGGAGAACATCGATGGCACTTGATCCGTCTCGCCACGAAACTTGGCGATACTCGCGAGCAGCGTATCCCGCTCGACATTAACCGGGCGAGTTTGCACCACTTGACCATCAGAATCTGAAGTGTCGGTACGTTCGCCCAATTTTGCGATTACCCGATAACGCTTATCGGAATCGAGCAGAAATTGCGAAAACTTAGTCGCTTCACCAAGGCAAATCGGCAGCATGCCGGTTGCTAATGGATCGAGCGCACCAGTATGGCCGGCTTTTTCTGCCCCATAGAGACGTTTAACTTTTTGCAAAGCGTCGTTAGAAGAGATCCCAGTCGGCTTGTCCAACAAGATCACCCCGTGAACAATCCGACCTTTACGTCGACGAGCCATTACGCTTCGTCCTCATCACGACCCGCTTCGTGCATACGACGCTTGTCAGTATTAACGACTTCAGTTACAAGGTTCGACATGCGCATACCTTCCACCAAAGTGTTGTCGTAATAGAAACGAATTTCTGGCGTTAAGCGGAGACGGATCTGCTTACCAAGGAGCATACGTACTGCAACTTCATGCTCACGCAGCGCGGCTAGGCAAGATTCTGGCGTCTGCTCACCGATGCACAGGAAAGTCACAAACACTTTGGCATAAGCCAAATCACGTGACACTTCCACATCAGAAATGGTGACCATACCGAGACGAGAATCGCGCACTTCACGTTGCAGGATCATCGCCAGTTCTTTTTGTAATTGCTGTGCCACACGCTGAGTGCGGCTAAATTCTTTCGGCATATCTATTCTCACTAATAGAAAGAATGGGGGGATGGTTTTGACCAGCCCCCCATGGTGTATTCAACAACCTACCTTGGTTTGATTAATGCAACCGTGGTTGATTAGTCAATGGTACGTTTGATTTCGATAGTCTCAAAGACTTCGATTTGGTCACCCACGCGAACATCATTATAGTTCTTAACGCCGATACCACACTCGTAACCATTCTTAACTTCTGCCACGTCATCTTTGAAGCGACGCAGAGATTCCAGTTCACCTTCGTAAATCACCACGTTATCACGTAGGACGCGGATCGGCGCATTACGTTTGATGACACCTTCGGTGACCATACAACCAGCAATCGCACCCAGTTTCGGTGATTTAAATACGTCACGAACTTCAGCCAGACCAATGATTTCTTGTTTGAACTCAGGAGCAAGCATGCCGCTCATCGCCTGTTTCACTTCATCGATCAATTGGTAAATGATTGAATAGTAACGTAGATCGATATTTTCAGTGTCAAGGGTACGACGCGCTGAAGCATCTGCACGTACGTTAAAGCCGACCACGATTGCGTTTGAAGCTGCCGCTAATACCGCGTCGGTTTCAGTGATACCACCAACACCAGAGCCAACGATGTTCACTTTCACTTCTTCAGTCGAGAGTCTGCGCAGCGAATCCGAAATTGCTTCTACTGAACCTTGTACGTCCGCTTTCAGAACGATGTTCAATTCAGCGACATCACCTGCGGTCATGTTGGAGAACATGTTCTCCAGCTTCGATTTCTGCTGACGAGCCAGTTTCACTTCACGGAACTTACCGGCACGGTAGTTAGCCACTTCACGTGCTTTACGCTCATCACGTACCACTGTCGCTTCATCACCAGCAGCTGGCACACCAGACAGGCCAAGGATCTCCACTGGGATTGATGGGCCAGCTTTTTCAACTTCATTGCCCACTTCATCACGCATTGCACGCACACGGCCATACTCTTGACCACACAGAACAATGTCACCCTTATGCAGAGTACCAGACTGAACCAGAACGGTCGCCACTGGACCACGGCCCTTATCAAGGCGTGATTCAATCACCACACCCGATGCCATGCCTTGCTCAACCGCTTTCAGTTCCAAAACTTCAGCTTGTAGCAGGATAGCTTCAAGTAGGCCTTCAATGTTGGTACCTTGTTTGGCTGAGATGTGGACGAACATGTTATCGCCGCCCCACTCTTCAGGCATAACATTGTACTGCGCCAGTTCGGTTTTTACGTTATCTGGGTTCGCCGCTTCTTTATCGATCTTGTTCACTGCAACAATCAGCGGTACACCCGCCGCTTTCGCGTGTTGGATCGCTTCAACCGTCTGCGGCATTACACCATCGTCTGCCGCAACCACTAGCACAACGATATCCGTCGCTTTCGCACCACGTGCACGCATGGCGGTAAACGCAGCGTGTCCAGGAGTGTCGAGGAAGGTGATCATGCCATTCGGGGTTTCTACGTGGTAAGCACCGATGTGCTGGGTAATACCACCCGCTTCACCAGAGGCCACGTGGGTACGACGAATGTAGTCCAGAGTTGACGTTTTACCGTGGTCAACGTGACCCATGATGGTCACCACCGGTGCACGAGAAACTTCTTCAAATTTGTCGTCACGATCCAAAAGAACCGCTTCTTCTAATTCGTTTTCTTTACGAATCACAACCTTGTGACCCATTTCTTCAGCAACCAGTTGTGCAGTTTCCTGATCGATCACTTGGTTAATGGTCGCCATGGCGCCCATCTTCATCATGATTTTAATCACTTCAGTGGCTTTTACTGACATTTTTTGTGCCAGTTCAGAAACGATGATGGTTTCGCCAACCACAACATCTGCTTTAGCAACTACAGCCGTTTTATCAAAACCGTGCTGCATAGACATTGGTTTATGGATGCGGCCTTTACGACCCGCTTTGCCACCACGAGGACGAGAATCACGTTCTTGGTTATCGTCACGCGAAGACATTTTTCTCTTGTTCGCTTTTGTCGAACGACGACTAGCACCTTCTTCGTGAAGGTCTGCCGCATCTTCCGCTTCGCGAGCATATTGCGAAGTGGTTACATGGTAATCGGTATTTTCTTGCATATCACCTACAGTCTCTTTTTCAGCAGACCAGCGCTCACCATTCTTTTCAGCCAATTCGCGTACTTTTTCAAGTTGACGGAGACTTTCCTCTTCGGCCTTACGTCTTGCTTCTTCTTCCTGGCGGCGTTTTAGCGCCTCGGCTTCTTTGCGCGCTGCTTCTTGCTTCAATTTATCTTGGTCAGAACGTGGTTGTGCGGTAGCTTGCGATTCACGCTTCGCTTTTTCTTCAGCAACACGTTTGGCCTCAGCTTCGCGCTTAACGGCTTCTTCTGCATCACGTTTGGCTTTTTCTGCTGCCGCGCGTTGTGCAGCTTCTTCCGCTTCACGGATAGCTTGCTCTTCCGCGACACGCATTGCGGCTTCTTCCGCTTCACGAGCCGCATCATCTTCAATAGAACTGCGCTTAACATAGGTACGTTTCTTGCGCACTTCGATCTGAACATCCTTACTTTTACCGCCACCTGCGCTTACGCTTAGTGTGCTGCGGGTTTTACGCTGCAGTGTCAAACGCGTTGGCTCACTGCCGGTCGCATCGCCGTGCTCTTTACGTAAATGAGTCAGCAACTTCTGCTTCTCATCTTCCGAGATACGATCGGCAACGGCTTTGTTCATTCCTGCATCAGCAAGTTGCTCTAATAAGCGGTCTACTGGTGTACCAATTTCTTCACTCAGTGCTTTAACGGTAATTTGTGTCATGCCGCTTCCTCCCCTTGCTGAAATTATGCGTCTTCACCGAACCAACAAATGTTACGAGCCGCCATAATCAGCTCACCCGCACGTTGCTCAGTTAGACCTTCAATACCTTCTAAATCATCCACACCTTGGTCAGCGAGATCTTCTAGTGTCGCAACACCTTTCGCTGCCAGTTTGAATGCCATTTCGCGCTCAAGTCCTGCTAGTGCTAGCAAATCTTCTGCTGGCTCAAGACCTTCGAACGATTCTTCTTGCGCAAGCGCAAGCGTGGTTAGCGCTTGTTTAGCGCGGCTACGTAACTCTTCAGCCAAATCTTCATCTAAGCCATCAACATCTAACAGCTCATTCATTGGTACGTAAGCCACTTCTTCTAGGGTTGAGAAACCCTCTTCAACCAATAGCTCAGCAAAATCTTGCTCGATATCGAGATACTTCATGAAGTTTTCGATCGATGCCATTGACTCTTCTTGGTGTTTCTTCTGCAGATCGGCAACCGTCATCACGTTCAGTTCCCAACCGGTCAGTTGTGAAGCAAGACGAACGTTTTGTCCGTTACGACCAATCGCTTGTGCAAGATTATCGGCTTCCACCGCGATATCCATTGAATGGGTATCTTCATCCATAATGATTGAAGCTACATCCGCAGGTGCCATCGCATTAATGACAAATTGCGCAGGGTTATCGTCCCACAACACAATATCAATACGCTCACCGCCGAGTTCACCAGAAACCGCTTGTACACGCGCACCACGCATACCAACGCAAGCACCCACTGGGTCAATACGTTTATCATTGCTTTTCACTGCAATTTTGGCACGCGAACCAGGATCACGCGCAGCCGCTTTCAGCTCAATCAGCTCTTCACCGATTTCAGGCACTTCAACGCGGAACAACTCGGTCAACATTTCAGGCTTAGAACGAGTAATAAACAGTTGGAAACCACGCGCTTCTGGAGCCACTTTAAACAGCAAACCACGCACGCGGTCACCAGCGCGGAAGTTTTCACGCGGCAGTTGGTCTTCACGCAGGATCACGGCTTCAGCATTGTTACCAAGATCCAAGATCACCGTTTCACGGTTCACTTTTTTCACAACACCGGTAACCAACTCACCTTCATTATCAATGAATTGCTCAACAATCTGTGCTCGCTCAGCTTCACGTACTTTTTGTACGATCACTTGTTTAGCGGTTTGAGTGGTAATACGATCGAAGGTTACTGATTGAATTTCATCTTCAATGTAATCACCCAATTGTACCGATTCATCATCATAGCTTGCCGCGTCAAATGAGATCTCTTTGGTTGGGTTCTCAACGTTTTCGACTACTAACCAACGGCGGAAAGTTTCGAAGGCACCCGTTTTACGATCGATAGCAACACGTACATCGACCTCAATTTCATACTTCTTTTTAGTTGAAGTCGCTAACGCAGTTTCTAGCGCTTCAAAAATACGCTCACGAGGTACCGCTTTCTCGTTAGAAACCGCCTCAACTACCGCTAAAATTTCTTTACTCATTGTTCTAGCCTCAAAGACTTAAAATTTAGGGATCAGGTTAGCTTTTGAAATGTTGCTTAGAGCAAACTCTTCCGCTTGCCCATCAACCAGCACAGAAACAGTCTCTCCATCAATTGATTGGATAACACCTTTCCACTTGCGACGGTTGCCAACAGCCATCTTCAAAACGATGCTGACCTCGTGACCAATAAACTGCTCATAATGTGCTGCTTTAAAGAGTGGTCTTTCCAGACCCGGTGAAGAGACTTCGAGGTAGTAAACGACCGAAATCGGATCTTCAACATCCAAAACGGCACTCACCTGGTGACTCACTGCCGCACAGTCATCCACGTTGATACCGTTGGCATGATCGATAAAAAGACGCAGTGTGGAGTGTTCTCCCGCACGTACGAACTCTAATCCGACCAACTCATAACCAGCAGCAACTACCGGAGCTTCAAGCATTTCAGTAAGTTGTCTTTCTAAACCCGTCATCTAAACCACTCCAGAAACAAAAAAAGGGCTGAGAGCCCAATTTAAATTCCAAGCAAACATCCAAATCTTCCCGAAAAGGAAATTCAGATAATAAAAAACCCCGATTAAGTCGGGGTTTTTTATTGCTGGACCCTGATAAATTGAGAATCGCTTCTCAACTGCAGTGAGGTTAACACTGCCAAACTTGTCTCTCTAGCTAAAGAGAGATGGTTGCGGGGGCTGGATTTGAACCAACGACCTTCGGGTTATGAGCCCGACGAGCTACCAAGCTGCTCCACCCCGCGTCCGACTTGCGAGCATTATACGCTCAACAAGGTGATTTACAAGTTTGTAAATATGGTGCCGAGAGAGGGACTCGAACCCTCACACCTAAGGCGCTAGCACCTCATGCTAGTGTGTCTACCAATTTCACCATCTCGGCATATCTTGCGCTATCGTGTTACTGACAGCTTAGTGAGGAATTTCGTCACTGCTCTTGGCAGGCGCTTCACTCACTGTATCACTAGTTTGTTGAATCACTTGACCTTGTGACGGGTCAACCCATTGTGATTCAGTTTTATGCGTAGACATATTACCCAGCACCAAACTAATAACAAAGAATACTGTTGCAAAAATTGCAGTCATTCGGGTTAGGAAGTTACCTGAGCCACCAGCACCAAACACAGTGTTTGACGCGCCGGCACCGAATGAGGCTCCCATATCTGCGCCTTTACCTTGCTGAATCAACACTAGGCCAATAATAGCAACCGCTGCCAACAGGTAAATCACAAGTAGAACTGTAAACATTACTTCCACCTATGTTCATATTTGTTGAGCTAGCGCCATTCTTATCATTGACGATTCGAACAAAGCCAGCGACCTTTCTCTCCGAAAGCGGACGCAATACTACCCAATGGTTCTGGAGCTGACAAGCGGAATTTTCTAAAAAAATCACTTTTCGCTTTGATCGCTTAAAAAACTCGCACAAGCGCGATTTTTTAAGCATTCAGATAATTCCTAGCGCAAAATCAATCGGCTAGGAATCATCACCAACCCATCCTGCTTAGCAGTTATCCTTGACCGCTTGGGCAATTTTCAGAGCAGATTGTTGCACCAACTCGGCATCTTCACCTTCTACCATCACGCGCAGTAGCGGCTCTGTGCCCGATTTACGCAGTAACACTCGCCCTTTCGAACCGAGTTCCGCTTCAACTTGCGCAACCACCGCTTTAACGGCAGAGGTTTGCAGCGGGTTATTGTCACCAGCAAAACGAACATTTTCCAGCACTTGTGGATAAAGTGTCATACCTTTGGCGAGATCATGCAGGGTCATTTCGCTGCCGACGACTGAAGCGAGCACTTGCAACCCAGCCACAATTGCATCTCCAGTGGTGACTTTATCCAGTAAAATCACATGACCTGAATTTTCTGCGCCAATTTTCCAGCCTTTTTCGAGCAGTTTTTCCATCACGTAGCGATCACCGACCGCAGCACGCACAAACGGAATACCGAGCTGTTTTAAGCCATTTTCCATCCCAAGGTTGGTCATTAGGGTTCCGACCACGCCACCTTTGAGTTCACCACGGCGCAATGCATCGCGCGCAATGATGTAGGCAATTTGGTCACCATCGACTTTATTACCCAGATGGTCAACCATAATGATGCGATCTCCATCCCCATCAAAGGCAAGGCCAAGATCCGCTTGCTCTGCGACCACCCGTTGTTGCAAAGCACGCACATCAGTGGCACCGACTTGATCATTGATATTTAATCCATTCGGCTCAACACCAATCGCAATCACCTCGGCACCCAGCTCGCGAAACACATTCGGTGCAATGTGGTAAGTGGCACCATGCGCGCAATCAACCACCACTTTCAATCCCGATAAACTGAGCTGAGAAGGAAAGGTGCTTTTACAAAATTCGATATAGCGTCCCGCGGCATCCACCATGCGAGTCGCTTTGCCCAACTCAGCCGATTCAACACATTCGATCTGTTTATCCATTTCAGCTTCAATTGCTAACTCAATCTCATCCGGCAGCTTGGTGCCTTGATAAGAGAAGAATTTAATCCCATTGTCATAATAAGGATTATGCGATGCCGAAATGACGATCCCCGCTTCAGCGCGGAAAGTTTGAGTCAGATACGCGACCGCAGGGGTCGGCATTGGTCCGGTAAAGGTGGCTTTTAACCCCGCCGCCGCCAGTCCCGCTTCCAAGGCCGACTCCAGCATATAGCCAGAAATCCGCGTATCTTTACCTATGATGACTTTTTTGGTGCCTTGTTTTGCCAAAACACGTCCAGCCGCCCAGCCAAGCTTAAGTACAAAATCAGGTGTAATCGGGTACTGGCCAACTTTACCACGCACCCCATCAGTGCCAAAATAACGTCTTTTATCAGACATTTGCGTTCCCTTTAATTTATTATTTTTACTGATTGCTGTGCATCATCTGCACCATTTTCAGTGCGTCAATTGTTGCTTCAACATCATGTACCCGAATGATTTGCGCCCCTTTCTGTGCGGCAAGTGTCGCACACGCAACGCTCCCTGCGACACACTCTGCAGGTTGCTTATTCAGCGTTTTAAAGATCATTGACTTACGGGACATTCCCGCCAAAAGCGGCAATCCGAAACGATGAAACTGCTCTAGGTGAGCGAGCAAATGATAATTGTGTTGGATCGATTTTCCAAAGCCAAAACCGGGATCTAAGATAATATTCTCACGCTTAATACCACTCGCTTCACAGATAGCAATCCGCTCAGCCAGAAATTGACTAACCTCTTCAATCAAATCGTGATAATGCGGATCCTGTTGCATGGTGCGCGGCTGGCCTTGCATGTGCATAATGCACACCGGCACTTGTGCTTGCGCCACAACTTCTAACGCCTGCGGCTCCTGTAAGGCACGGATATCATTAATCAGATCCGCCCCTGCAGCAATAGCTTGGCGCATAACTTCAGCTTTACTGGTATCAATCGAGATCCACACTTGTGAGTCTCGCGCACGGATCGCTTGCACCAACGGGATCACGCGCTGCAATTCATCAGCTAAGGTGACTTCTGGCGCACCAGGGCGAGTCGACTCACCGCCAATATCAATGATCGCCGCCCCCGCGTTGATCATCTGCTGTGCGCGAGTCAGCGCGAGGTCGAGATCCACATAACATCCGCCGTCAGAAAAAGAGTCTGGCGTGGTATTTAAAATCCCCATCACGACTGGAGAGTGCAGATCAAGCTGCTTATTGGCATAGCTAATTTTCATATGGATAAATTTCCCTCCCTTGCAAACACAAAACCCCGAACAAGTCGGGGTTTAGGATTAACAGCGCGTTTATTGTGCGTCTTTGTTATCACTCGATGCGCTAGCATCCGGTTGAGGATCGACCGATTCTTCCGCAGCAGCGCTATCTGAATCACTTGCCGCAGCGGGTGCTGCCTTGACTTCAGTAGTCGCTTTAGCGTGATCGCCCCAACCAGCAGGTTCACGGATCACCGCTTTACGAGCCATTAAGTCATCAATTTGACCGGCATCGATGGTTTCATATTTCATCAACGCATCTTTCATCGCATGCATGATGTCCATGTTATCGCTAATGATTTGACGTGCACGTTCATAGTTGCGGTCGATCAAAATACGAATTTCATCATCAATCAACTTAGCCGTGTCATCCGACATATGTTTAGTCTGAGTCACGCTACGACCAAGGAACACTTCACCTTCATCTTCCGCATAGAGCATCGGGCCAAGTTTTTCCGAGAAGCCCCACTGGGTCACCATTTTGCGTGCAATTTCAGTGGCACGTTCAATATCATTCGAAGCACCGGTTGACACTTTATCTTTGCCATAGATCAGCTCTTCAGCAAGACGGCCACCATATAGGCTAGAGATCATCGATTCCAGATGCTGCTTCGACATGCTGACGCGATCTTGCTCCGGCAGATACATGGTCACCCCTAGCGCTCGGCCACGTGGAATGATCGACACTTTATACACTGGATCATGTTCTGGTACTAAACGACCAACCACCGCATGACCGGCTTCATGATAAGCGGTAGACTCTTTGACTTCTTCCGACATCACCATCGAACGGCGCTCGGCACCCATCATGATTTTGTCTTTCGCCAGTTCAAACTCAACCATCGACACGTTACGTTTGTCACCGCGAGCGGCAAACAGGGCGGCTTCGTTAACGAGGTTAGCCAAATCTGCACCAGAGAAACCAGGAGTACCACGAGCAATCAATGCAGGCTGTACATCATCGGCCAAAGGCACTTTACGCATATGCACTTTAAGGATCTGTTCACGGCCACGCACATCCGGCAATCCGACCACCACTTGACGGTCGAAACGTCCCGGACGCAATAGAGCAGGGTCAAGTACATCTGGACGGTTGGTAGCTGCAATCACGATGATGCCTTCATTACCTTCGAAACCATCCATTTCAACCAGCATTTGGTTGAGGGTTTGTTCACGTTCATCATGACCACCACCAACACCCGCGCCACGTTGACGGCCGACCGCATCGATTTCATCAATAAAGATGATACAAGGTGAGGCTTTCTTGGCTTGTTCAAACATGTCACGTACACGCGATGCACCGACACCGACAAACATTTCAACGAAATCAGAGCCGGAAATAGTAAAGAACGGTACTTTCGCTTCACCGGCAATCGCTTTGGCTAGCAGTGTTTTACCAGTACCGGGAGGCCCCACCATCAGAACCCCTGTTGGAATTTTACCACCGAGTTTTTGGAAGCGGCTAGGATCACGCAGGTAATCGACCAGCTCTTTCACATCTTCTTTAGCTTCATCACAGCCAGCCACATCATTAAAGGTGGTTTTGATCTGCTCTTCACTCATCATGCGTGCTTTACTTTTGCCAAACGACATGGCGCCTTTACCGCCGCCGCCTTGCATTTGACGCATAAAGAAGATCCACACCCCAATCAGCAGAATCATCGGGAACCATGAGATAAAGATGGTGCCGAGTAAGCTTTGCTCTTCTGGAGGCGTGCCTTGTACTTTAACGTCTTGATTAATCAAGTCATCGAGCAGCTTTTGATCATAAACCGGCATGTAAGTTACATAACGGCTACCACCACCACGACGCACGAAAGTAATTTCACCGTTGTTGAATTGTGCTTCCTGAATCTGGCCTTGACCCACTTCTTTTACGAAGGTGGTGTAGTCAACCGCTCTGCCACTGTTTTCACTCGGGCCGAAGCTCTGGAATACCGACATTAAAACGACCGCAATCACCAGCCACAGAATTAAATTTTTTGCCATGTCACTCAAGGTGTAAGCCTCTCGATAACTAATTGTAATTGAAAAATAGGGTACTACAGTTTATCACTAGCGGCTATAGACTCTACTTGGACACCCAAGGGTGAAATAGTTAACCTTTGTAACCAGTCGCCACGATAAAAACTTCTCGTGAACGGGCTCGTGAGGAATCTGGTTTACGAATTTTCACCACTTTAAACAGATCGCGTACGGCCTTGACATAGTCATCAAACCCCTCGCCTTGGAACACTTTCACCACAAAACTACCATCGGGAGCCAGAACTTGTCGACACATATCCAGTGCAAGCTCAACCAGATACATAGCGCGCGGTTGATCAACCGATAGATTGCCAGCCATATTCGGCGCCATATCCGACATCACCACATCGACCATGTCTGGCTGAATGCGCTCAAGTAAGGCATTCAATACCGCTTCTTCCCGAAAATCCCCTTGCAGAAAAGAGACACCAGCAATCGACTGCATCGGTAGCAGGTCACAGGCGATCACCCGCCCACTCTCGCCAACCACTTTGGCAGAAAATTGCGACCAGCCACCCGGTGCGGCGCCTAGATCGACCACCGTCATGCCGGGTTTGAGCAGTTTATCTTTGTTTTGGATCTCTTCTATTTTGAAGATCGCACGTGAACGATAACCTTTTTTTCTCGCCTCGTTAGCGTACTTGTCATCAAAATGCTCTTTTAACCAGCGAGTTGAGCTGGCTGAGTGTTTCTGTTTACTCATTATATTCCTAACTAAGTCACCACGATCTGAGAAAGTATGGTAGAAAATATAGTCTTCTCGAATAGATGGCGCTAAAATGACGGTTTTCAACCCTAATATTAAATAAATTTGGCCGCGTAATGAACCTAAGCAACAAACAAAAACAGCATCTGAAAGGCTTGGCACACAACTTAAAACCGGTTGTGTTAATGGGCGCAAACGGATTAACAGAAGCTGTGCTGGCGGAAATCGAAATTGCGCTTGATCACCACGAACTGATTAAAATCAAAGTGGTTTCCGAAGATCGTGAAACTAAACTATTGATTGTTGATGCTATTGTTCGCGAAACTGGTGCCGAAAAAGTACAAGTGATTGGTAAAGTATTGGTACTTTATCGCCAATCGCAACAACGCAAAATCGAATTGCCGCGCAAATAATCCGCCGCAGGATCCACAAAAAAGGTCGCAATCGCGACCTTTTCCCTTATTGGGCATCGAATTAACGATACTCAACGCGATCAATTTCCAACAGCTTATCGCCACCTGGAGTCGCAATCGCCACTTCATCGCCTTCAAACTTGCCAATCAAACCACGAGCGATCGGTGAGTTAACCGAAATACGGCCTGATTTGATATCGGCTTCATCATCACCAACGATTTGGTAAGTTTTCTCTTCTTCACTATCGACATCAACCACAGTAACCGTGGCACCAAAAATCACTTTGCCACTGTTGTCCATTTTGGTCACATCGATCACTTGCGCTACCGACAGCTTATATTCGATATCGCGGATTTGCGCTTCACAGATCCCCTGCTCTTCGCGAGCGGCATGGTATTCCGCATTCTCTTTCAGATCACCCAGCTCACGCGCTTCTGCAATCGCTTGTGTAATTTTCGGTCTGAGCTTTAATAGCCGATCAAGCTCTTCGCGTAGCAGCTGTTCGCCACGCAATGTCATTGGAACTTTTTCCATCATCTACCTCTGCGCCAAAGTGTTGCTTTGGACAATAAAAAACATCCCCAACATCCTAAAGCGAGTCAGGTCAGGGTTGAACCATTTGGATTACCCGAAAGTGTAAACAAAGTTAAGAGCGAAATCATCCAAATTCAAGATTTGCGAGGCGAATTTACGCCAATGGTGATTTCACCATTTTATCTGTGATCGTCAACACAGTTGAATTGTCGTCAATTTACTCAAATCTGATAAAAAAAAATAAAAAACATCGCTAAAACAATATTTTTTTCGATCAACAAAAATTAATAAAAACTTAATAAAAACATCATCTTGATAAATTTTTACCCTCAATAAAACAGCGTTCATAAGCCTGATTTATATCATTTTACTAACCGATAGCGGAACTTTGGGAGTAAAAAAACAACCACGAAATCGGCAACAGCATCAATTTCGCTAGACTGTGTGGTTGTGTACCCCCATACCGCAGATTGGTCCGGCTTGATGGTGAGTCAATTTCGTGTGACGTGGCTTACGTCGTATAAAAATCAAATTTATGGACAATAAATTAGGACTTAATAATATGAACAAGACTCTTATTGCTCTTGCTGTTTCAGCTGCTGCAGTGGCGACCGGTGTAAACGCTAGCGAACTCTACAATCAAGATGGCACCTCTCTGAATATGGGCGGCCGTGCTGAAGCGCGTCTGTCTGTAAAAGATGGTAAAGCGAATGACAAAACTCGCGTACGTCTAAACTTCCTCGGTAAAGTGGCGATCAACGATAGCCTGTACGGTGTCGGTTTCTATGAAGGCGAATTCACTACCGCAGACGACGGCGAAGATAAGAAAGGCGACCTAGACAACCGTTATACCTATGCCGGTATCGGCGGCACCTTCGGTGAAGTGACTTACGGTAAAAACGATGGCGCGCTGGGCGTGATCACTGACTTTACCGATATCATGGCTTACCACGGTAACTCAGCAGCCTACAAAATTGCCGTAGCTGACCGTGTTGACAATATGCTGGCGTATAAAGGTCAATTTGCCGACCTAAGCGTCAAAGCGAGCTATCGTTTTGCAGACCGTTCAGCAGATAAAACTGGTGGTACTTGGAATACTGATTACACTGACAATGGCGAAGATGGCTACTCTCTATCCGCAATCTACGCATTGGGTGACACTGGCTTCAATATCGGTGCGGGTTATGCCGACCAAGACAAAGCTAACCAATATATGCTGGCGGCTTCTTACGCGATCGCTGATTTCTACTTCGCGGGTGCTTTTGTTGATGGCGAAAAAGACTCAACAACAGACCTGACTGGTTATGAACTAGCTGCAAAATACAAGCTAGGCCAAGCTGTATTCTCAACTACATACAACTACCTAGAGTCTAAAACCTCAGGTACTAAAGCCGATGAAGCTGATAATTTTGCAATCGATGCAACTTACTTCTTCAAGCCTAACTTCCGCACTTACATCTCATACAACTTCAACTTGTTAGATGCAGATGCAACCATTACCAAAGCACAAGCAGAAGACGAACTGGCCATCGGCCTACGTTACGACTTCTAATTGCTGACTTAAGGTCACATGCTTAACGCCTGCTCACTAGCAGGCGTTTTTTTATCTGGCTATACTGCAAATTCGATTATCTGTGGAAGTTTGAGTTATGGGTTGGCGCGTTATCTTAATTAGACTACTGCTGCTCAGTTTGCTGCTTGGCGCCGCGCCGCTGCGCGCGCAAAACCCATTGAGTGGTGCAATCCATAAGCTTCCGGCTGGCACACGTTACGCATTACTGATTGAGCCGATTCGCGCTACGCAACCCACGCTTGCGCTCAATGCCGACGGATATTATCCGCCCGCCAGCACCCTTAAAATATTAACCGCACTGGCGGCCAAGCTGGAATTGGGCGATGAGTTTCGCTTTAGTACCAAACTGCTGCGCGCGAAACAAGATTGGGCGATCCGTTTTTCCGGAGATCCAACCCTGACCAGTGCCGATATTAACGCACTACTCCAGCAGCTTAAAGTGCACAGCGGCGGGCAGATCGACGGTGATTTATGGCTGGATGATAGCGCATTTAGCGGCTATCAACGTGCAGTTGGCTGGCCGTGGGACATTCTCGGCGTCTGCTATAGTGCGCCGGTCAGTGCGATCAATTTAGACAGTAACTGCATTCAAGCCTCAATTTATACTGAGCCACAAGGCAAAACCCGAGTCTATGTCCCGGAGCACCATCCTGTGCATGTGCAGTCACAAACGATCAGTGTCAGCCAAGCGCAGCAAGAGAGCCTACACTGCGATTTAGAGCTCACCACCAGCCCTGAAAACCACTATCAATTAGCCGGCTGTTTAGTACAGCGAGATAAACCATTAGCCTTGAAATTAGCGGTGCAAGATACGGGTCTGTATACCCAGCGCATCGTGTATCGCCTACTGGGGCAGTTAAATATCAAGCTTAAAGGCCAAGTTAAGATTGGCGCTCCGCCATTGGCACCATTTGAACGCGTGGCGCAACATCAATCCGCGCCACTGGCTGAATTGTTGCCCATTATGCTGCAAAAATCCGACAACTTGATTGCCGATAGCTTAACCAAAACCTTAGGCCAGCATTTTTATCTGCAACCAGGCAGTTTTGCCAACGGCACGCAAGCGATTAAACAGATCTTGTATTCCAGAGCTGGGATTGATTTACAAGATAGCCCGTTGGCGGATGGCTCAGGTCTGTCGCGCAATAACCGGATCCGGCCACAAGTGATGCTAGAGACTCTGCGCTATCTTTATCAGCATGATGCTGAGCTTGGCTTAATTGCTATGCTGCCTAACGCTGGGCAATCTGGCACCTTGCAATATCGGCGCAGTATGCGCAGCCCACTCGTCAGCGGTCAAATTAAAGCCAAAAGTGGTTCGCTGTATGGCACCTATAACATGGCTGGCTTTATCGTCGATCAACAGCTGCGCCCAACCGCTCTGTTTGTTCAATTTGTCACGGATTATTTTCCGCCCTCAGCCAAACCCAGCGTGGCAGTGGAAGCGCCGATTGTGCAATTTGAAAGTGAGCTTTACCAACAACTGATTGAGTGGGATCGCTCACAGGCCAATGCGTCATAAAGCTGAGCTGACTCACCGTGACCACTACAGTGCTCAAGGCGCGCTAGCTTAGTCAGTAAACTTAATCAATGGGCTTAATCAATGGACTTAGCCACTCAAACGGCGGCGATAAAAAAAGCGCCGATTGGCGCTTTTTTCGATGTAAGCAAGTAGCTGACTACAACTCAATGATCATATTACTGAATAGTTATATTACTGAATGGTCACACGGGCAAACTTGCGCTTACCCACTTGGTAAACCGCAGTGCCACAAACAGGGACTAATTTGGCATCTTCGAGCTTCTCACCGTCTTGCTTCACGGCCCCTTGCTTGATCATACGCAGCGCATCCGAGGTAGAAGCCACTAGCCCCGCCTCTTTCAACAGATTAGAGATCGCAATCCCAGCCGCAAAACTAAACTCTGGCATCTCCTCTGGCATCGCGCCTTTTTGGAAACGATTGATGAATTCTTGCTCTGCCGCTTCAGCATCCGCTTCGCTATGGAAACGGGCAATGATCTCTTTCGCGAGTAGGATCTTAATATCACGCGGGTTGGTGCCTTGCGTCACATCCGCTTTGAACTGAGCAATTTGCTCTAACGGACGGAAAGAGAGTAGTTCGTAGTAGCTCCACATCAGATCATCAGAGATCGACATGATTTTGCCAAACATTTCGCTCGGCGCTTCGCTCACCCCAATATAGTTGTGCGCGGACTTCGACATTTTTTTCTCGCCATCCAGCCCAACCAGCAGCGGCATCATCAATACCACTTGTGGTTTTTGACCATGGGATTTTTGCAGCTCGCGTCCCATCAGCAGGTTGAACTTCTGATCGGTACCGCCAAGCTCGACATCAGTTTCCATCGCCACTGAGTCATAACCTTGTAGCAGAGGATACATAAACTCATGAATAGCAATCGGCTGGCCATTATGGTAGCGCTTTTTAAAATCATCGCGTTCTAGCATACGTGCTACCGTTTGATTCGAAGCGAGTCGGATCATCCCTTCTGCGCCGAGCTGCGATAACCATTCTGAATTGAATTGAATTTTGGTTTTCGCTGGATCAAGGATCTTAAACACTTGCTGCTTATAGGTTTCCGCATTGCGCAATACATCTTCGCGGGTCAGCGGTGGACGAGTGGTATTTTTACCAGTCGGATCACCGACCATGCCGGTAAAATCACCAATCAGAAATGTCACATCATGGCCTAAATCCTGGAAAGTACGCAGCTTATTGAGGATAACCGTATGACCTAAGTGAATATCCGGAGCCGTTGGATCCGCGCCCAATTTAATGCGTAGTGGACGATTTTCTTTGAGCTTAGCCATCAGCTCTTCTTCTGGGATCAGCTCTTCAACACCACGTTTAATCTCAGCCAAAGCCGCTTCAATACTCGCCATTCTTGTTCACTCCCACAGATTTGGCAAAAATATGCTAGTGGGACATCTTACTTGAATAGCGATGCTTTTTGAAACCAGTTAGACTAGCGGGCAGCGATTTTGTTAATAATTAAATGAATTTGAACTGAATATGCTTTCTCTTTTCAATCGTCTGCCTTGGCTACACCGCGTGTTAATCACCGCATTTAGCGCCATCATCGTATTCGCGGTGTTTTTTCTACCCAATTCGGATGGCTTACGTCAATCGAACAGTCAATTAGAAGTTGGGCGTCATTACCCGATAGAACTCGATAACCAACTGTTTGCTAACCTAGAGCAAGAGACGCCGATCTCAACCACGATGCTGCGCTGGGAAACGCACCAAGTCCGCAATGGCGAGAGCGCCGCTGTGCTGTTTCAACGTGCCGGACTCTCGTCACGTTTGCTGCATGAGCTAACCTCAAGCAACAGTGATATTAATAGTCAATTATCTAGACTCATGCCGAAGGATGAATTGAAATTCGGTTTTGATGAAAATGATCAGTTGGTGCAGCTCAAACGTACCATTAGCCCTTACGAAAGCTTTGTGGTGACGCGTTCAGACTCAGGTTTCAGCTCCGAATTTGATAAGAAAGAGGTGTTTTTCCAACTCAACTATGCCGAAGCAGAGATCACCTCTAATTTCTGGAATGCGGGCGTAGCGGCAGGATTAAGCGCCAACCAAATTATGGAATTGGCCAATCTGTTTGGCTGGGATATCGATTTCGCACTCGATATTCGCGCCGGCGATCAGTTCAAATTGCTCTATCAAGAAAAAATTGTCGAGGGCAGCGTGATTGGACGCGGCAATATTATTGCTGCCACCTTTACCAACCAAGGCACAACCTTTACCACCATTTTGGATGACAACACGGGTAACTATTACGACCAAGATGGTCGTGCGATGAAAAAAGCCTTTTTGCGCTCACCGGTCGATTTTCGCCGTGTCTCATCGAATTTTAATCCGCGGCGTTTGCATCCGGTCACTGGCCAAGTAGCTGCGCACCGTGGAACCGACTATGTGGCTCCGGTTGGCACCCCAATTTGGGCCGCGGGGATGGCGTGGTGGAAAAGTCGAGCTACAACCAATTTAACGGTAACTATGTTTATATTCGGCATAACAGCACTTACCTGACCAAATACCTGCACTTACAACGACGTATGGTTAAAACCGGTCAACGAGTCAAACAAAATCAAACGATTGGGACTTTAGGCGGCACTGGTCGCGTCACTGGGCCGCACTTACATTATGAATTTTTGGTCAATGGCGTACACAAAAACCCAAGAACGGTCGAGTTACCGCAGGCTCAATCATTGAAAGGCAAAGCCAAAGAGACCTTTATTGCCAATGCCAAGCAGCGCATGGCCAAACTCGAACGCTACAGCCAGTTGCTGTATGCCAAGCAGTAACATTGAAACTATCGATAAAAAGAGGGCCAGTCGAAACACACAACTGGCCCTATTCGTTGTTAAGCATATTGCGGCTCGATAGCGCGCACAATTAAACGCTAAATGATGCACCACAGCCACAGGTAGTGGTGGCATTTGGGTTATTGACGAAAAATCTCGACCCTTCCAGCCCTTCAGTATAGTCAACCACCCCACCAATCAAATACTGCAAACTCATCGGATCAACCACCAAAATCACACCACTGTTATCAATCGTGGTATCGCCTTCATTAACCGTTTCATCAAAAGTAAAACCGTACTGAAAACCGCTACAGCCGCCACCAGTAATGTAAACACGCAGCATTAGCGATGGATTTTCTTCTTCAGCAATCAATGCTTTGACCCGGCTTGCTGCCGCGTCAGAAAAGGATAATGGAATAGTAACTTCGCTCACGATGACCTCTCATTCGTGCAACGTGCCACGCTAACCTGTCAAGGGTGCGCTACACATCTCATAGTAATAATGGCGCGATTATCTAATACCTGAGTTAAGCGTTCAAGTATTAGCCTTAATCGAAATGGATTTGCTAACTGAAATCGCTGCATGACAAGCAGACTTGCGATGATTGATCGACAACTTCGGTAAAAATGTAGCGAAAATATTTCACCCTATGGAGCATAGGCGTACAATGCCCCCCAAATTGGTCCGATTGATCATAAGAGGAAAATAACATGACCAAATCCGCCGAGTTATATCAAAAGGCACAAACCACCATTCCTGGCGGGGTCAACTCCCCTGTGCGTGCCTTTAACGGAGTTGGTGGTTCGCCAATTTTCATTGAACGAGCTGACGGCGCGCTGATTTTTGATGCCGATGGCAAAGCCTACATTGATTATGTCGGTTCATGGGGACCGATGATCCTTGGCCATAACCATGCTGCGATCCGTGATGCGGTGATGCAAGCGGCGCAGCGTGGTTTAAGTTTTGGCGCACCAACCGCCATGGAAATCACTATGGCCGAATTAGTTTCTGAGTTAGTGCCATCGATGGAACAACTGCGCATGGTTAACTCCGGTACGGAAGCGACCATGAGTGCGATTCGCCTCGCACGGGGTTACACTGGCCGCGATAAAATCATCAAGTTTGAAGGTTGTTACCACGGCCATGCCGATAGCTTATTAGTCAAAGCCGGATCGGGTGCGCTGACCTTGGGTCAACCAAGCTCTCCTGGTGTTCCAGAAGATTTTGCTAAGCATACTTTAACCGCTCGTTTTAACGATTTAGACTCTGTGCGCCAGCTTTTCGCCGCCAATCCCGGTGAAATCGCCTGTATTATTGTTGAGCCTGTAGCGGGTAATATGAACTGTATCCCACCCGTGGAAGGCTTCCATCAAGGGCTGCGCGAGATTTGTGACCAACACGGCGCACTACTGATTTTTGATGAAGTAATGACGGGTTTTCGCGTGGCACTAGGCGGTGCGCAAGCTTATTACAACATTAAGCCCGACTTAACCACATTAGGTAAAGTGATTGGTGGTGGAATGCCCGTCGGTGCGTTTGGTGGTCGACGTGAAATCATGCAGTACATTGCGCCAACGGGCCCGGTTTACCAAGCCGGCACTCTATCGGGTAACCCGATTGCGATGGCCGCAGGTTATGCATGCCTTAATCTGCTGCGTGAAGAAGGCAATGAAAAACGCCTCGCTGAAATCACCAAACAACTGGCGGATGGTTTCAAATCACTGGCTGATCAACACGGTATTCCGCTGTTAGTCCATCAAGTAGGCGGCATGTTTGGCTTCTTCTTTACCGAGCAGAAGCAAGTAACCTGCTATGAAGACGTGGCCCGTTGTGATGTGGAACGTTTCAAACGCTTCTTCCATTTGATGTTAGAGCATGGCGTTTACCTCGCCCCTTCCGCCTTTGAAGCCAGCTTTACCTCATTGGCACATGGCAGCAGAGAAATTGCCGCTACGCTAGAAGCGGCCGATCGCAGCTTTGCAATCCTAGCCGCGCAGGCTTAAGCCATACACCATCGATGGCTAAATCTATAGATAAATAACTGTAGATAACCCACTATAGATAACTAAGGCAGCCGATCGGCTGCCTTTTTATCGACTTGTGTACGGGTAAACCAGCTTTACTGCCAGTAATACAGGCTCACCAGCACCAAAGCACCAATCACCAAAGCCAGCCACGCAATTGACTTACGTTTTGCCGACTTGTCACTACACTCATTTTTATCACAACACCCCATATCCACCTCTCGATTGCTAAGCAGCGCAATTGGCCTCATTATAGCCTTAACACTCCTTTAAGCGGACAACTTCTGTGTCAGAAAAAATCCCATTAACCTCCCGTCATCGTGTATTAGTGGTGGCACTGCTGGCGGCAGCTCTCGCTTGTTACTGGCTGGTTGAACCTTATATCAATTCGATTGTGATGGCGTTCATCCTCTCTTTATTGATGTTTCCAATCCATAGCTGGTTTGAAGGTAAGTTGCGCTCACACCACAATCTTGCCGCACTGTTATCTTGTCTCGTGCTGACCGTGATTGTGGTGATCCCGCTCGGTTTTATTTTTGGCGCGCTGGTACAACAAGGATCGAAATTTTCGCAAAACCTTTACACTTGGGTCTCGCATGGCGGTATTCAGGAGTTATTCAATCACCCATGGGTGGTTAAAGGGCTCGATTTAATCAATCAATATTTGCCCTTTGAAGAGATTAGCTCGCAACAAATCGCGCAGCGAATTGGCCAATTTGCTACTGCATTTGGTAGTAATTTGGTGAGTATTAGTGCCAAAATTGTCGGGGATACCACCAGCTTTATCATGAGTTTTTTCCTGATGCTGTTTGTGCTGTTTTTCTTGCTGCGTGACCACGATCAGATCATCAGTGCGATCCGTCATATATTGCCACTATCACGCAGCCAAGAAGATCGCTTACTGACAGAAATTGAAAATGTCTCTAAATCGGCGGTAATGGGCTCGTTTTTAACCGCGATCGCCCAAGGCTTAGCGGGTGGATTGGGCATGTGGCTCGCCGGATTCCCCGGACTATTTTGGGGTACCATGATGGGCTTCGCCTCTTTCATTCCCGTGATCGGTACTGCGTTAATCTGGATCCCAGCCACACTGTATTTGTTGTTAACTGGCGACACTAACTGGGGAATTTTCCTTGCCATATGGTGCGTGATCATAGTGGGTTCAATTGATAATTTGCTGCGCCCTTTGTTAATGCAAGGCAGTGCCGGCATGAATACGCTGATGATCTTTTTCTCCCTGCTTGGCGGACTCCAGTTGTTTGGTTTGATTGGCTTGATTTATGGTCCACTGATCTTTGCCATCACCATAGTGCTGTTTAATCTTTACGAAGAAGAATTTCGCAGCTTTTTGGATCAACAAGACAACAGTTGATCCAAAGTTAACACTTCATTCAGCGGGCTGAGTGTGCGAAAATCGGCCCCCTTTTTCTGCTCTAGAGCGTGCCATGCAACCTTATACCGCCCCAAGTGAAATTGCCCTTCGTCAACTCGACTATTTTGCCGATAAGCATGTGTTGGTTGCCGGTGAAGTAGAAGATCTGTTTCCACTCCAACTGCGTGAACATTGTGCTTCAGTTGCGGTGTTCACAACGCATTACGGCTATTTTTCACAGCTCGAGCAGCACGCTGCCATCGATTGTTATTTTGGTGAACAGCTCACTGATGAGGTTAAGGCTGATTTAATTTTGCTCTATTGGCCGAAAGCCAAGCAAGAAGCGGAATATCTGCTGGCGATGTTGCTGGCTAAACTCGGTACCGGCACCGAAATTATCGTGGTCGGTGAAAATCGCTCTGGGGTCAAAAGCATTGAAAAAATGTTCGCCGCTTACGGCCCGATCCACAAATACGATTCGGCACGTCGCTGCTCATTTTATTGGGGACAATGCGTTAATACTCCGGCCGCTTTTGAGCTCAACCAGTGGTTTAAATCTTATACCGTTCACTATCAAGGGCACGAGCTGACGATTCGCAGCCTACCAGGGGTGTTTAGCCATGGAGAATTTGACCTTGGTAGTCGACTGTTGCTGGATACCTTACCGGCGTTAAGTGGCAAAGTGATTGATGTTGGCTGCGGGGCTGGTGTATTAGGCTGCGTAATGGCCACTCTCAACCCAGCAATTGAGCTGGAAATGACCGATATCAGTGCACTGGCGATTCGCTCTAGTCAAGAAACGCTGCGCGCCAACCAGCTACACGGCAAGGTCTATCCCTCTGATATGCTTTCTAATGCGGGCCGTGATTACCAAGCGATTGTCACCAATCCGCCTTTCCATTCCGGCTTGCAGACCAGTTATGGCGCGACTGAACAGTTATTGGCACACTCGGTCAATCACCTCGCCAATCAAGGCTCACTGTGGGTGGTCGCCAACAGCTTTTTAAAATACCCACCAATCATTGAACAAGCCTTTGGCCAGTGTGATATTGCAGCCAAAACCAGCAAATTTACCATCTATCACGCAAAAAAATAACGTCGCCTATTTTGCCGTTTTTGACGAAAAGTTCGCCTAAAAACGGCCTTGCTCTGGCCTTTTTTGTGCCTATCCCCACGCTTTAGCTTGGACTTACTTGTCAAAGTAAAAAAACTCGTTAATTTCGTTACTTTCATTGTTTCTTATCATCCACTCACTCATGGCTGACCAACGTCATTGAGTTTGACCAAGAAGTAACGTCTTAATTATGTTTAGGTTCTATCGAAAACAAAAATTCAAGCGCCTACAGAATACGCTGATGGCCGCATTTCTGACACTGAGCATCATTCCACTGACGATTACCGCGCTGTTTTTCCTGCGTTCACACAGTCAAGATCTCGAACAGCAAAGTACCTCTTACCTTGTTTCAGTACGAGATACTAAACAGCAACAAGTGATTGATTACATGTTGGCGAAAGAGTCGGAAGTGATGGGCTTTGTGCGCTCTGAGCTCGCCTATGCCAGTGGCGGGCGTTTTTATGGTCTGGTCAATGCATTTCAACGCTTAGACATCACGATTGAAGGGGCGCGTGAACATGCCCAGCAGCGCTATATCTCCGGCTCTGGCGATCAGATCAAAACCTCAGTACTACCACAGTCGAGCGCCTATGTAGGCAGTGAACGTTACCGCCTACTGCATAAGCGTTATCACTGGGCATATTTGGAGTTACTTAAACGTTCCGATTTTGATGATATTTTGTTGGTCGATATTGACGGTAACGTGGTCTATTCAATCTACAAACACGATAACTTTGGCACCAATTTACTCACTGGAAAAGACCAAGCCAACCTGCTTGGCCAAACCTTTAAACGCCTAGAACAAATGGTCAGTGAACAGCGCCAAGCCAATGAAGATTTCACTCCAGTGGTGATCTCTGATTTTGAACCACAAAATGGTCAACAGTACGCTTGGCTAGGTGCGCCGATCATCCAGCAAGGCTACCTGCACAGTTATGCGATGTTCCGCCTACCGAGTAATGCGATTACTAAATTGATTGCCGACGGCAATAACCACCCAACAATGCAAACTATCTTAGTCGGCCAAGATCATCGATCTCGAACCCTGACTACGGCGGATATTGCGGTTGAAAAAAGTAAGCAAGTGGTCGATTTAGCCTTATCAGGACAACGCTCAGTTGGCACTTATACCAACACCGAGGGAGCAAATGTTATTGCCGCCTATACACCCATTAATCTGAAAAGTATTCACTGGGCACTCGTGGTTGAGTTGCCAGAAAAAGAAGCGTTTGCTGGCATACGCCAGCTAGAAAAATTGTTTGTGTTAGCGATGCTGACCGCAATTGTATTAGTGATTATCGCATCACATTATCTGTCAAACTTCATTACTTCACCATTATTGAAACTGACCTGGGCGGCGGAACGCGTCTCGGCGGGCGATTTGGATGAAGCGATGATCAACACCGAACGTAAAGATGAAATCGGTCGTTTAGCGGTCAGTTTTGAACGAATGCAACGTTCGATCCGTGACAAAATCACCCTGATCAAAGCACAAAATAAAGAGCTGGAAAGCAATCTGCTGATCATTCGTAAACAAAATGATGAGCTACAACTGGCTAACAAGCTGAAAGATGAATTTCTTGCCACCACCTCACACGAGTTGCGCACCCCGTTACATGGCATGATCGGCATTGCCGAGGCGTTAGTGTCTGGTGCCAATGGCCCATTAACGGCAGCACATAAATATCAGCTTGATATCATCATTAGTAGTGGCCAGCGCTTAGCAACCCTAGTCGATGATCTGCTTGATTATCATAAAATGCGCTATGGCGCGTTAGACATTCAACGATGTGCCGTCGATTTGTCGAGATCCACTCGCTTAGTCCTTGAACTCTCGCATCATTTACTCGGCAAAAAAACCTTACGGATCATCAACCAAGTGCCAGATCAACCGGTCTGGGTTTCAGTCGACCCCCAACGCTTAGAGCAAGTACTGTACAACTTGATTGGTAATGCAATTAAATACACTTCCGAAGGCAAAATTGTCATTTCGACCACCTGTATGGAAGATAAGGTACGTGTACAAGTGGTAGATACCGGGCAAGGCATTCCGGCCGATCAACTTGAGCAGATTTTCGAACCACTGATCCAAGCCGGTCAAGACGCCAGTCGCTACCGTCAAGGTGCAGGCTTAGGATTGTCGATCAGCCGCCAGTTGATCGAGCTAATGGATGGCACCTTGTATGTTAGCAGTCAACCAATGGTCGGAACCACTTTCAGCTTTACCCTGCCATTAGCCACTCAAGCTGAGATCGAACAAGCGGATGTTATAGAACTGTCGCACTTCCAAGCCCCTGATCTGATTGACCCAGAGCTACCAGAGCAGAGTTCATTACCGGAAAATGAACATGGGCCACTGCTGCTGGTCGCTGATGATGAACCTGTCAATCTACGAGTATTAGACAGTTTTTTACGTCTTGAAGGTTATCGAGTGCATACTGTCCAAGATGGACACCAAGTACTGGAGGCGGTACAAGCTGAAAAACCAGAGCTGATATTGCTCGACATCATGATGCCGGGGATGAGTGGCTATCAAGTCTGTGAAAAATTAAGACAAAACTACGATCATGCCGAATTGCCAATCATCATGCTCACCGCACTCAACCAGCCTGATGATCGAGTACGTGGCTTTGATGCTGGTGCAAATGACTACTTATGTAAACCGTTTAATAAGCAAGAGCTCGCGGCGCGAATTATGGCTCATCTGACCGCCAGTAAGGCAGAGTTACGCCGGATTGAAAATGCACAGTTACAACAAGAGCTCAAGCATCGAGCCATGGTCGAAGCTAGTTTACTGGAAACTCAAGGACGCTTATTGGAACAGCTAGAATCGGCTCCCGAAGCAATTTTATGTGTCAATGAAGAACATAAAGTACGTTTTGCCAATGAAGCGGCAGCACGCCTATTTAGACGCACGCCAGAGCAGCTTAAACGCTCCAATGCTGAAGAATTGATCGCCCCTAAATACCTCTCGATTGATCAAGAGCATTACTGCGGTAACATTGATGTTTATGTTGAAGATGTACGCCAACACCTCTCGGCCGATGTGCTGCGCTTACCACAAGGTTCCGGCCTGCAAGCGATGTACATTTTTAATGTCGGTGGCAGTATCAACGCCGCGCGGATCTACAATTTAGAGACTGCAGTAGAAGCGCTGTCTAGCTATGCCTTTGAGGGAGATAAAGACAAACTGCAAAAACTCAAAGAGCTCGGTGGCGAATTTACTCGGCTCGCCGACAAAGCGACTGGTGAGTATCAATCGAAACAAGATTTGATGCGTGCAGTATTAGTCGAAGCGATGACCAGTGCGCTCAATTATTGGGAGAGAGTTTCTGGGCAAAGCAAATTCACCTTTGCTGAACAAAGCGGTTTATGGCGTGTCTATCTTGACCGTAGTACCTTACAAACTCGCACCTTGGATAAATACCTACGGATCGAAACTCTACCAAGAACACCACGTTGGAGAACCGTACTCAACTCGCTGGATTACATCTTAGAACACTGCAAAGAATCAGGTCCGGAACGGGCTCATATTGAAATGCAGCGCGATAAGTTACAAAAGCTGCTCACCAGCAGCGATTAATTAGCCGATATCATTTCAACCCACCGCATGGTGGGTTTTTTTATCAGCAATTATCGAGCTGTAGGCCAACAGGCTAAGGTTGGAAATGACTCTACACCCAAACAACTTGGAGTTGCAGGTAGGCGGCAAATGAGTGAGTCCCCATGAGCATAGGCAAACTATGTGATTGGGGTGAACGAACCTCGCCAACACCGCTGCAGCTTCAAGTAGGAAGGGTATAAATGCTATATTTTTAACTTACTTTACACCACGAAAAAACGTAATAATCACGACCATCACCCTCACCAAAACGATGAAAAAACACGCAAGTCATCGCTCATCTAAGGGGGAGTGTTGCTCTTTGTTTGAGATTGCGAAGGGGGTCACAACAATTCGCCAGAATTAATTTCATCGGTTAAATTAACGGAATATCGGGCTAGTGAGCAAGATCTCGTTAATAAAAAACACACTCAAATGCCAATATTTAAAGAGAATACAACGGAAGTAATCACTAACTAACAACAGTAACCCATTTGGCTTTTGCGACGTGAATCACCCAACAAGTTTTGCATAAAAAACGCTCACCACAAGGCATATTGACGTTAGTAACGTGACAAGCAATGCTTTTGACGTTTTTAACGGGAAATCGAATTGATAAATTTCTTGGTAAGGTGTTTTCTTACTCCTGCCAAAGGCCTACAGGCCACTCATTTACCCCCTCCCTCCGACGGGGCATCATCATGAGGTAGGTCTTGGAGAGTGTTTATCAATTGATAACATTCCATCCATTAGTGAAATGAAAGCAACTAGTAAGGAACAGCTATGCTTGCCAATATTAAAAAAACCGCACTAGCCGCAGCAGTAATCGCAGCAGCAACCAGTGTTTCAGCTCCAGCCTTTGCTCGTAGTGAGCTAACTATCGTGCCAGATTTCTACCCTACAATGGTACGTAACTTTAACCCGTACCTAGCGACTAACCTGCGTACCACTACAGATTTCATCTATGAGCCACTGGTGGTCTTTAATGAAATGAAAGGTAACACTCCAGTCTTCCGTTTAGCGGAAAACTTAAAAATGTCTGATGACTTGATGAGTGTCACCTTTGATATCCGTAAAGGGGTTAAGTGGTCTGATGGTGAAGCCTTCACCGCTGACGATGTGGTGTATTCTTTCAATCTGTTGAAAGCAAAACCTGAACTGGATCAACGTGGTATCAACAAGTGGGTTACTAAAGTTGAGAAAGTAAACGAGTACCAAGTGCGCTTTAGCCTGTCTGAAGCTAACTCTAACGTACCTTATGAAATTTCATTAATCCCTATCGTTGCTGAGCACGTATGGAAAGATGTTAAAGATCCAACCACTTTCACCAATGAAAACCCAGTAGGCACTGGTCCTTTCACCGTGATAGATACCTTCACCCCACAACTGTACATTCAATGTCGTAACCCTAACTACTGGGATAACACTAACCTAGAGGTTGACTGTCTGCGTGTACCACAAATCGCAAACAACGACCAATTACTGGGCAAAATCGTTAACTCTGAGCTAGATTGGACTTCTTCATTTGTTCCAGATATCGACCGTACTTACGCGGCAGCGAATCCTAATCACCACTACTGGTATCCAGCAGCGGGTACTCAGTCGTTCATGGTGAACTTCAAAAACCCAGATCCAGCGAAGAAAGAAGCCTTGACTAACGTAGACTTCCGTCGTGCGTTCTCAATGGCGCTTGACCGTCAAACCATCATTGACATCGCCTTCTACGGCAGCGGTACTGTCAATGACTTCGCATCAGGTCTAGGCTATGCATTCGAAGCATGGTCTGATGAAGCAATTCACCAAAAATACAAAGGCTTCAACACCTATGACGTTGAAGGCTCTAAGAAACTGTTAGCAAAAGCGGGCTTCAAAGATGTCAATGGTGACGGTTTCGTAGAAACTCCATCTGGCAAATCTTTCGAACTGCTGATCCAATCACCTAACGGCTGGACTGACTTTAACAATACAGTGCAACTCGCCGTTGAACAGCTCCAAGAAGTGGGTATTAAAGCGCGTGCTCGTACACCAGAATTTGCGGTTTATAACCAAGCAATGCTGGATGGTACTTACGATGTGGCGTACACCAACTACTTCCACGGTGCTGATCCACACACTTACTGGAATAGCGGCTACAACTCAGCTCTGCAATCTGGTGACGGTATGCCTCGTTTCGCGATGCACTACTTCGCAGATAAGAAACTCGACAGCTTGCTCGACAGTTTCTACAAAACTGCAGACAAAAATGAGCAGCTAGCGATCGCACATGGTATTCAGAAGATCATTGCTGAAAATCAAGTGACTGTACCAGTAATGTCTGGTGCGTGGATGTACCAATACAACACCACTCGCTTTACTGGCTGGTGGAATGAAGAAAATCCACAGGGCCGTCCAAGCATTTGGGCTGGTATCCCAGAGCGTCTACTGCATGTACTGGATCTGAAACCAGTTAAGTAATACACGTTCATTTCTTGCGGCGCACGCTGTGCGCCGCCTATCTAAATCCCCTTTGGTTGTTAAGCTAATTGGTTGTTAAGCAAACATGTGGCGCTCGTCGTCAGGGGATTTCTCGCTCTCAAATTCGCTAGGGGCGAGACCTGAAACCAGAGACAGGACAAAACTGGGTGAGTAAGGTGTAAGTTATGGGTTACTTTTTAAGACGATTGTCGTTCTATTTTGCCGCGTTGCTGGTTGCAGCAACATTAAACTTTATTATTCCTCGTGCCATGCCGGGTGATCCGGTAACCATGATGTTTGCTCATGCCACAGCACAAGTGACACCTGAGCGCATCGAAGCCATGAAACAGCTTTTAGGCTTTGTTGATGGCCCTTGGTATGTTCAGTATGTGACATACATCAAAAGCATCTTGACTTGGGAACTGGGTACCTCCATCAAATTTTACCCATTAAGTGTCAATGAGCTACTGGGTGGTGCATTTGGTTGGTCGCTGTTCCTCGCCGGTACGGCGGTGATCATCTCTTTCTCTATCGGTTCGGTGCTCGGTATCTTTGCCGCATGGAAACGAGGCAGCAGTTATGACACCTTCATCACGCCAGGTACCTTGGTTATTCAAGCCGTGCCACAAGTGGTTATCGCCATGCTGGCAATGTTTACCTTCGCGATAGGTTTACGCTGGTTCCCGACCGGTTACGCCTACACACCAGGCACCATACCCGATTGGACTAGCTGGGCATTTATTAAAGATGTCGGCTATCACGCGGTACTGCCATTGGTCTGTGCTTCAATCGTGCAAATCGGTGGTTTCTTGGTCAACATGCGTAACAACATGATTAACCTGCTCGCGGAAGACTACATCACCATGGCGAAAGGCAAGGGCTTAAGCGAAAACCGCGTGGTATTCAACTACGCCGCACGTAACGCGCTACTGCCAAGTGTTACCGCCCTTTCCATGTCACTCGGTATGGCGATTGGTGGTCAGTTGATTATTGAAATCATCTTTAACTACCCAGGCTTAGGCACCGTATTGTTTAACGCCATTACTGCTCGTGACTATCAAGTTTTACAAGGCCAGCTACTTATCATGACCCTGTTCATGCTGTTCTTTAACCTACTGGCTGACATGTTATACGTTGTTCTAGACCCTCGCTTACGCAAGGGAGGTAAATAATCATGAAAGCACTTTGGAAACTCTTACGCGGCAACCGCATGGCGATGATTGGCGTGACCATTTTAAGCATGTTCCTGTTTATCGCGTTAGCAGCACCCCTTATCACCTCTTATGCACCAGATAAGCGTACCGGTAATCCTCATGAGTACCCAGCATTTGTGGTCAAAGCTGCACAAGCCAATCCTGATGGCTGGGTGGCGGAAAACTTAGCCACCGATCGTCGCACGCTAGCATTATCTAAAAAAGCGGATCATGTGTTAGGTACCACTCGCATGGGGCGCGATGTTTGGTCACAAGTCGCCTATGGGGCTCGTGTATCACTCGCGGTCGGTTTCGGTGCGGGGATCACAGTCTGTTTCTTAGCCACAGTGATCGGCATTTCTGCTGGATATTTTGGCGGAAAAATCGATGACTTCCTGACCGCTGCAATGAACATCATGCTGGTGATCCCACAATACCCACTGCTGTTCGTATTAGCCGCCTTTATCGGCGAGGCTGGGCCGTTAACCATTGCATTAATTATTGGCTGTACCTCCTGGGCATGGGGCGCACGGGTCGTGCGATCACAAACCATGGCTATTCGTGAGAAAGAGTTCGTAAAAGCCGCGGAAGTACTCGGCGAATCGTCATGGCGCATTATCTTTGTTGAAATTCTGCCTAACCTAATTTCGATTGTTGGCGCCAGCTTTATCGGCTCGGTGATGTACGCAATCATGATGGAAGCCACCATCTCCTTCTTAGGACTGGGCGATCCAAACACCATCAGTTGGGGCATCATGCTTTACAACGTACAAACCTCATCGTCGATGCTGATTGGCGCTTGGTGGGAACTGCTCGCTCCTTGTATCTCTTTAACCCTGCTGGTCACTGGCCTAGCACTGCTCAACTTTGCGGTTGATGAAATTGCCAACCCACAATTGCGTTCACACAAAGGTATGAAGCGTTGGAAAAATCTGGCTAAGCAAGACCAAAAAGCCCGTCAACCAGACCTAGCACAACAAAATGCACTTTGTAGCGGAGATCAATAATCATGACTGCACCATTAATCTCAATCCGCAACTTATGCGTCGACTACATTACCGATGCCGGTGATGTACGAGCCTGTAACAATGTCAGCTTTGATTTAGCCCCAGGCGAAGTGTTTGGTCTGGCTGGTGAATCTGGCTGTGGTAAATCAACCGTCGCCTTCTCGCTGATGCGCCTGCATAAGCCGCCCGCATTTATCACCGGTGGTGAGGTGATCTTCAACGGTGAAGATATCCTCAAATACAGCGATGAACGGATGCAATCCTTCCGCTGGAAAGAAATGTCGATGGTTTTTCAAAGCGCAATGAATGCACTCAACCCAGTGCTGACCATGGAAGAGCAATTTTGCGATGTGATCATGCGTCACACCAACATGACACGCGAACAAGCAAAACGGCGCGCAGAAGGTCTGTTAGAGATCGTCGATATCCATCCCAGCCGACTCAATGACTATCCGCACCAGTTTTCGGGCGGTATGCGACAACGTTTGGTGATTGCAATTGCTCTCGCGCTCAATCCGAAAATGATCATTATGGATGAGCCGACCACCGCTTTAGATGTGGTGGTACAGCGTGAAATTCTGCAAAAAATATATGCGTTAAAAGAAGAATTTGGTTTCTCTATCTTATTTATTACTCATGACTTGTCACTGATGGTCGAGTTCTCTGACCGCATCGGCATCATGTACTCAGGTGAATTGATTGAAGTTGCTCCTTCAAAACAGATTCTGGAAAGCCCTTTCCATCCTTACACCAAAGGTCTTGGTAGCTCTTTCCCACCGTTAACCGGACCCAAAACCAAGCTCACAGGGATCCCTGGCAACCCACTCAACCTGCTGGAAATTCCACAAGGTTGCCGTTTCCAAGCTCGCTGTGACCGAGTTCATGAGGCTTGCACTAAGATACCAACCGCACTGCGTCAAATTGAGCATGGCCGTTTTTCTAATTGCCATCTCTACGCACAACCGAATGCGACCATGAAAGCTTAAGGCGCAAGGTTAAGCAGTAGCAAAGAATTTCTGGAGACAATTATGAGCAAATCATTTGGCGAATTACTGGTTGAGGGGAAAAATCTGGTTAAAGATTTCCCGATCAACAGTAACGCACTCAAACAACCTATGATGCGTGCGATTAACGACGTGTCATTCAAAATGTACAAAAGCCGCGGTTTATCGGTGGTAGGTGAGTCAGGCTCAGGCAAATCGACCACTGCCAAAATGATCGCCAAGATGTACGCGCCAACCTCGGGCACCATTGAGTACAAAGGCCGTGACATTCAAGACATCACATCACGTGATGACCTGATGCACTACCGCGAAGGTGTGCAGATGGTATGGCAAGATCCATTTGGCTCGCTTAACCCAACCCATACCATTTTCCACCATATCGCTCGCCCCCTGCTGATCCACAAAAAGGTCACACCGGGCAATAAAAAAGAGCTAGAAGAGCGGGTTTATGAACTGCTGGAGCAAGTGGGCCTTATCCCACCAAAAGAAACGGCAGCGAAATACCCACACCAACTCTCAGGTGGTCAACGGCAGCGAGTCAACTTGGCACGTAACATTGCGGTAGGCGCAGAAGTGGTACTGGCTGACGAACCAACCTCAATGCTGGATGTGTCGATTCGAGCGGGCGTTCTCAACCTAATGGAAGAGATGAAGTTTGAGCGGCAGATGTCGCTGCTGTACATCACTCACGATATCGCCACCGCACGTTACATCGCGGAAGACTTGGCGGTGATGTATGTCGGACACATGGTGGAATGGGGGGATACCGATGCGATCATTCACGATCCTCAGCATCCTTATACCAAACTGTTGGTTTCTGCCGTACCGGATCCGAAAAAATCCATCCATGAAAAACTGGAAGGCAATAAAGGTGAGATCCCGCTCTGGACGCCAGATTCAGTCGGCTGTCCTTTCGCTGGACGCTGCTTACACGCCAGTGCGAAGTGCCGTGAAGCGCTACCGGAAGTAACTCAGCTCTCTGACAACCACTTTGTACGCTGTTATCTGTTCGAAAAATAACAAGCTCAAAAATAACCACCGAGCTGGCTCCTGATCCTGCCAGGAGCCAGCTCCATCCATCCAGTGGAGAACATGAATGCAGTTACTGACCAACCACATTGGCTATGAAACCAAAGGTGCCAAGCAAGCAGTTTTGCTGTGTAGCCAAACACAGTTAATGGATGACTGTGTGCTTTTGGTTTGTGCTCGTAGCCATCAAACCGTTGCCACGCTTGTTATCGAGCAGCACGGTAGCGTGGATAGCTGGCATCAGGGACAGTTTCATCGTATCGATTTTTCCGATTTTACCACTCCAGGCGACTACTATTTGCGCCTTGAGCACACTCAATCTGCCATCTTTAGCATTGAGCAAGGCGTGCTGATGCAGCGTACCTTTTCCGATGTGCTGCACTATTTCAAGTCGCAGCGCTGCTCAGGACAGTTTGATCAACAAGACAAGCACGTACCGCTGCTCGGCACATCAACCACTGCCGATGTGCATGGCGGCTGGTACGATGCTTCCGGTGACGTCAGTAAGTATCTCAGTCACCTTTCTTACGCTAACTATTTGAATCCACAGCAAATACCCATAGTAGTGTGGAACATGCTCAAAGGGCTAGCGGTGTTACAACACCACGCGGATTTTGCGCCATTTTCTCGCACGCGCCTAACCGATGAAGCCTTGTTTGGCGCTGACTTTTTGCTCCGAATGCAAGATTCGGCGGGCTTTTTCTATATGACGGTATTTGATCGCTGGAGCAAAGACACCAAACAGCGAGAGATTTGCGCTTATGCGACTCAAAAAGGCGATAAATCTGCCGCTTATCAAGCCGGATTTCGTCAAGGTGGCGGAATCGCGATTGCTGCGCTCGCCGCGGCAGCACGCTTAGACACCCATGGTGAGTTTAGCCAAACGCAATATTTACAAGCGGCAGAAACCGGTTATTGGCACCTTAAACAGCACAATAGCCAATATCTTGATGATAGAGTAGAAAACATTATTGATGAATATTGCGCACTTCTCGCCTGTTGTGAGCTGTACCGTAGCACCGACAACCATGCATACCTGACGCAAGCTCGTGAATGGGCACAGCGTTTGGCTCAGCGTCAAACCAGTGATCAACAAATAACTCACTACTGGTCGGCGACTCGTGATGGCGCTCGCCCTTATTTTCATCCTTCCGATGCGGGCCTACCGGTCATTGCCCTGTGTGAATACCTCAATATCGAAACTGATACCGCTTACTATGCCCAGCAGCAGCGCGTAGTCGAGCAAGCTTGTCAATTTGAACTGACGATCACCGCGCAAGTGACCAACCCATTTGGTTATCCACGCCAGTACGTGAAAGGCGTGACTAGCCCAAAACGCAGCAGCTTTTTTATCGCACAAGACAACGAGAGTGGTTACTGGTGGCAAGGTGAAAATGCCCGCTTAGCCTCACTGGCGAGTATGGCTTACCTCGCCCAGCCTCATTTGACGCCGAGCGTTGCCCAATCACTGCAAGTTTGGGCACAAAATGCGCTGAACTGGATTGTTGGCCTTAACCCTTATGACATGTGCATGCTTGATGGTCATGGCCACAATAATCCTGATTATCTGCCTCACTTGGGCTTTTTCAATGCCAAAGGCGGGGTATGTAACGGGATCACCGCTGGATTTGATGATCCACGCGATATTGCGTTCAACCCTTATGAGCAAAAACACGATCTGCTGCAAAACTGGCGCTGGGGCGAACAGTGGATCCCGCATGGTGCTTGGTATTTACTGGCAATCATGTCTCAATTTGATCACTTCACCACGGCGGAGGTGGCCGAATGACTTACTACGTCGGAGTTGATGGTGGTGGCACCTCTTGTCGAGCCAGGATCCGCGATGCGCAAGGTCAATCGATCGGCGAAGCGAAAAGTGGCAGTGCCAACATTTTATTAGGGGTCGATCGGGCGCTGCAAGCAGTGATCGATGCAATTACCCTCGCGGCCCAACAAGGCGGATTAAGTGAGCAGGCATTCGCTAACATGCATGTTGGGTTGGCCTTAGCTGGCGCAGAGCAAAAAAACGCATGGCATGCTTTTATACAACAAGCCCACCCTTTTGCGTCAATGACCCTAAACACGGATGCTTATGGCGCTTGCCTTGGTGCACATTTGGGCAATGACGGAGCAATCATGATTGCAGGTACTGGATCATGTGGCTTACTGCTTAAACATGGTCAGTCATATGTGGTCGGCGGTCGTGAGTTTCCCATCTCAGATCAAGGCAGCGGTGCTGTAATGGGGCTGCGCCTCATCCAACAGGTGCTGCTCGCGCAAGATGAGATCCGCCCACACACTCCACTGTGTGAAGTGGTGATGGACCATTTTCAACATGATCTGGATGCGATCGTCACTTGGTCCAAAACCGCACTACCTTGCGATTATGCCCAGTTTTCACCACAAATTTTCAGCCATGCGTATGCCGGAGATGAGCTCGCGATCGAGCTACTCAAGCAAACGGCGGCGGATATCGAAATGTTACTTATCGCGCTGCATCGCAAAGGTGCAGAGCAGATCTGCCTGATGGGTAGCATTGCTGAACGCCTGCATGATTGGTTATCACCACCAGTCCAACAATGGCTAGTCGCACCCCAAGCGGATGCTATCGAAGGTGGATTAATGTTTGCCGGAAAACCCGAGCACAACCTGTATAAGGATGGTTTATGAGTTATCGAATTGAATTTGCGGTGCTCTCCGAACAACAGCCAGATTGTCGTTTTGGCTTAACCTTGCACAATTTAAGCGATCAAGATCTGCATGACTGGTCACTGCATTTTGTGATTGACCGCTATATTCAGCCAACCAGCGTCTCCCATGGTCAACTGACCCAAGTCGGCAGCTTATGTTCACTGGTGCCCACTGAGCCTGTACTGCCCGCCAATGGTCACTTTTATTGTGAGTTCATCATTAAAACCGCGCCGTATCATTTTTATGACAATGGTATCGCCCACGCTTTCGTACAACGTAATGACCGACAACCGGCAGAACGCATCGAAGTGGTGGTTAACCCGATCGTACTCGCCTCTCCATACCGTGAGCGCAGCCAGATCCCTGCGGTTACCGCAGCCGAGCTGTGCGTGATCCCTAAACCCAACTCACTGCAACAGGTTAAGGGCGAGTTTGTGATCAGCCGTTCGAGTCAGATCGCTTTGCACTCCGATCTGGCTGAACGTGCCGCGCACTGGTTCGCTGAAGAACTGCAAAACTTACATGGGGTTGGCCTAAGTGCGATTGGACACAGTGATATTGTTTATCGCAGCAATCCCACTCTCGATGACGGTCACTATCAACTGCAGATTGATACACAAGGGATCACCATTGAAGCAGGCAGCCATAGCGGCTTTATTCATGCCAGCGCCACCTTATTACAACTGGCCCAGCCTCAAGCGGACCACTTACGCTTCCCATTGGTCAAAATCGTCGATGCGCCACGTTTCAAATATCGCGGCATGATGCTCGATTGCGCACGCCATTTTCACTCGTTAGAACAAGTGAAACGAGTGATCAACCAACTAGCACACTACAAATTTAATGTATTCCACTGGCACCTCACTGATGATGAAGGCTGGCGCATTGAGATCAAACGCCTGCCTCAATTAACCGCTATCGGCGCATGGCGCGGTATGAATGAAGTGCTCGAACCTCAATACAGTTTACTGACCGAACGACATGGCGGTTTTTATAGCCAAGATGAGATCCGCTCAGTAATCGAATATGCCGAGCAACGCGGTATCACGGTTATTCCTGAAATTGATATTCCTGGCCATTGCCGGGCCGCAATTAAAGCGCTGCCGGAATGGTTGGTCGACGATGAAGATCGCTCGCAATATCGCAGTATTCAAAACTACACCGATAACGTGCTCTCGCCGGCTTTACCGGGGACTTATCAGTTTTTAGATATTGTGTTGCAAGAAGTCGCCGAGCTGTTTCCAAGTCCGTTGATCCACATTGGTGCCGATGAAGTCCCTAACGGTGTGTGGCTCGATAGCCCTAAATGCCAAGCGTTAATGCAGCAGCAAGGTTATACCGATCCCAAAGAGCTCCAAGGCCACCTGCTGCGTTATGCCGAACAGAAACTGAAAAGTTTGGGTAAGCGCATGGTCGGATGGGAAGAAGCCCACCATGGCGACAAAGTCAGCAAAGACACCATCATTTACGCTTGGTTATCCGAGCAAGCCGCTTTGCAATGCGCCAAGCTTGGCTTTGATGTGATCTTGCAACCAGGGCAATTCACTTATCTCGATATGAGCCAAGATTTCGCCCCAGAAGAGCCGGGCGTGGATTGGGCTGGCGTCACACCGCTAGAGCGTGCTTACGGTTATGAACCGCTGGCCGATGTTGCAATCGATGATCCACTACGCAAACGGATCCTCGGCACCCAGTGCGCTTTATGGTGTGAGCTGATCAATAACCCAGAGCGGATGGAATATATGCTCTACCCGCGTTTAACCGCTTTAGCCGAGGGGGGCTGGACCGAAAAATCTCAACGTAACTGGTTAGATTATTTGGCGCGCCTAAAGGGGCATTTGCCGCTGCTCGATAAGCAAAACATCACTTATCGCGCACCTTGGAAAGAATAACCAAAGACCACGACGCAGTGAGTTGTCTCGAATTGTCGTGGGCTTATCAACCCTTTTTTTACTCAGCATAAATTTTTACTCAGCATAAGTTTTCACTAGCATAGGTTTTAGCTGCCCAACGCAGCTAGTTTAAAAGGAAAGCACCATGAAATACGGTTATTTCGATAATGAACAACGCGAATACGTCATCACTCGCCCTGACGTACCCGCCCCTTGGACTAACTATCTCGGTACAGAAAAGTTTTGTACTGTGATTTCTCATAACGCGGGAGGTTATTCGTTCTACCACTCGCCTGAGTACAATCGCGTGACGAAGTTCCGCCCTAACTTTACCCAAGATCGCCCTGGTCATTACGTGTATCTGCGTGATGATGCGAGCGGTGATTTTTGGTCAATCTCTTGGCAACCAGTGGCGAAAAGCCTTGAGCAAGCCAAATACGAAGTACGTCACGGCTTGTCATACTCAAAATTCAAGTGTGACTACAACGGGATCCACGCGACTAAAACGCTGTTCGTCCCCAAAGGTGAAGATGCCGAAGTATGGGATGTGGTGATTGAAAACACCTCGAATGAAGTGCGTACCATCAGTGCGTTTAACTACGTTGAGTTCTCTTTCAGCCACATCAAATCGGATAACCAAAACCACCAGATGTCACTCTACTCTGCGGGCACTTCGTTCCAAGATGGCGTGATCGAATATGATCTGTATTACAACACCGATGATTTCTTAGGTTTCTACTACTTAACCGCAACCTTTGATGCTGACAGCTACGACGGTCAACGTGACCAGTTCCTTGGCATGTACCGTGATGAAGCTAACCCAATTGCGGTTGCCCAAGGTCGATGCTCTAACAGCGCGCAAACCTGCTACAACCACTGTGGTGCACTGCATAAGCAATTTGTGCTGCAACCGGGGGAAAAAGTACGCTTCGCGGTGATCCTTGGGGTCGGCAAAGGTAATGGCGCGAAACTGCGTGAAAAATACCAAGACCTAACCCAAGTCGATGCGGCGTTTGCTGGTATTAAAGCCCACTGGGATGAGCGCTGTGCTAAGTTCCAAGTTAAATCACCCAATCCAGGACTGGATACCATGATCAACGCTTGGACCCTCTACCAAGCAGAAACTTGTGTAGTGTGGTCACGCTTTGCCTCGTTCATTGAGGTGGGCGGCCGTACCGGTCTTGGCTACCGCGATACCGCGCAAGATGCGATCTCTGTCCCACACACTAACCCAACCATGACGCGTAAACGCTTGGTTGACCTACTGCGCGGTCAAGTGAAAGCGGGTTACGGTTTGCACTTGTTTGATCCAGATTGGTTCGATCCGGCGAAAGCGGATGTCAAACCGTCTAAATCCCCCACCGTGGTACCAACCCCATCGGATGACGACAAGATCCACGGCATCAAAGATACCTGCTCTGACGATCACCTGTGGATTGTGCCGACCATCCTCAGCTATGTGAAAGAAACCGGTGATTTTGCCTTTATCGATGAAGTGATCCCCTATGCCGATGGCGGTAACGCTAGTGTGTATCAGCATATGATGGCCGCATTGGACTTCTCGGCTGAATACGTTGGCCAAACCGGGATTTGTAAAGGCTTACGTGCGGACTGGAATGACTGCTTGAACTTGGGTGGCGGTGAGTCATCCATGGTTTCGTTCCTACATTTCTGGGCATTAGAAGCGTTTCTTGAGCTGTCACGTTATCGTAATGATCAAGCGGCCACCGACAAGTATCAAGCAATGGCGGACGGTGTGCGTCATGCATGTGAAACTCACTTATGGGATGAGCAAGGTGAATGGTACATCCGTGGCCTGACCAAAAATGGCGACAAAATCGGTACCTTTGATCAAGTCGAAGGTAAGGTGCACTTAGAGTCTAACTCATTGGCGGTGCTCTCTGGCACAGTCAGCCATGAACGCGGCATCAAAGCGATGGATGCGGTCTACCAATATCTGTTCTCCAAATACGGCCTACACCTGAATGCACCTTCATTCGCAACGCCAAATGATGACATTGGTTTCGTGACTCGTGTTTACCAAGGTGTGAAAGAGAACGGCGCGATCTTCTCGCATCCCAACCCATGGGCGTGGGTAGCGGAAGCGAAACTGGGGCGTGGTGATCGTGCGATGGAACTGTATGACGCACTCAACCCATACAACCAAAATGATATCATCGAGACTCGGATTGCCGAACCGTACTCTTACGTACAGTTCATTATGGGCCGCGATCACCAAGATCATGGCCGCGCTAACCACCCGTGGTTAACCGGTACTTCTGGCTGGGCGTATCACGCGGTCACCAACTACATGTTAGGTATCAAAGCGGGCTTTGCTGGACTGGAAATTGATCCTTGTATCTCAACTTCATGGCCTGGTTTTGAAGTGACTCGTGAGTGGCGTGATGCAACTTACCAAATCAAAGTGGAAAACCCACACGGCGTATCGAAAGGTGTGCAATCGATCACGCTCAATGGCCAAGCGATTGAAGGTGCTGTGCCGGTTCAAGCCGCAGGCAGCATCAATCAAGTGGTGGTGATTCTGGGTTAACCGATTTTCGGGCACTCGCTGAGCGCCCGTTTTCTAATACCTAAACATTTTATATCCAAACCCGTTGTCATTGTCCCCGACAATGACAACAGGAAAAGGAATAGGGAGAGAAAATGATTAAATTTGGTACTGGCGGCTGGCGGGCGTTTATTGGTGAGGAATTCACCAAAGATAATGTGCGTTTGGTGGCTCAAGCTTTGGCGAACATTATTCAACATGAACAAGTGGCAGCACAAGGCTTCGTGATTGGCTATGACCGCCGCTTTTTATCCGATAAAGCCGGACGCTGGTTTGCCGAAGTATTAGCCGCGAACGGTATTGTGGTGAGTTTTATTGATAAATTTGTGCCCACACCGGTGGTGATGTTTAAAGCCAAGGAGATGGATTGTGCGTATTCAGCTTGTATCACCGCTTCGCATAACCCAGCCGATTACAATGGAATTAAAGTCTTTATCCGCGGTGGCCGTGATGCCGATGAAGTGATCACGCAAAAGATTGAACAGCAAATCGCGACCATGAGCCAACCAGATGTCCAATGGATCGATTTTGAACAAGCGGTTAATGATAAGCAGATCAAGATCATCAACCCGATGAACGAATTCGTCGATAGCATCATTAATGCGATTGATATTGAGGCGATCAAACAAGCCAATCTGCGCGTATTGATCGACCCGATGTTTGGTGTTGCTAAAAATGCGTTGCAAACGGTACTGATCAATGGCCGCTGTGATGTGGATGTGATTAATGATGGTAAAAACCCCGATTTCGGAGGGCTAATGCCATCGCCCAGTGCAGCCACCTTGTATCGTTTAAAACATTTGGTGAAACATGAAGGTTATGATCTTGGGATTGGCACCGATGGCGATGCTGACCGATTAGGCATTATTGATGAGCAAGGCAACTTTATTCATCCGAATGAAGTGCTGATCCTGCTTTACTACTATCTACTGGAGTATAAAGGCTGGAAGGGTTCGGTCGTCCGTAACATTGCCACCACGCACTTACTCGATAAAATCGCCGCCGATCATGGTGAGCAGTGTTTTGAAGTCCCAGTCGGCTTTAAGCACATCTCGTCACAGATGGAAGCGGACGATTCACTGATTGGCGGTGAAAGCTCTGGCGGTCTAACCATCCGTGGTCATATTAAAGGGAAAGATGGCGTGTTTGCCTCAAGCCTATTGGTTGAAATGATCAGCGTCACTGGTAAAAAACTCTCTGAGCTATTAAGTGAGATCTACGCTCGCTACGGCTATGCCTACACTGCAGAAGGCGATTGTAAATTTAAGCCGGCCCAGCGCGATGAGATCTATCGTAAAGTATACATTGAGAAAAAACTGCCTGAGTTTGAGTTTGCAATCGACAAGGTCAGTTACGAAGATGGGGCGAAAGTCTATTTCAAAAATGGCGGCTGGGTGATTGCCCGTTTCTCTGGCACTGAGCCTTTGCTGCGTATTTTTGCCGAAATGGCCGATCAACCCACTGCAGAGCGTGTTCTTCAACAGATGAAAGCCTTCTTGGCGTTATAACCAATAAGCCTAGTTATAACTATACCCAAACAACTTGCAGTTGCAGGTAGGCGGCAAGTGAGTCAGTCCCCATGAGCATAGGCAAACGATGTGATTGGGGTGAACGAACGTCGCCAACACCGCTACAGCTTCAAGTAGGAAGTGGATATCACTGAGTGGTTCTCATCGCTGAGGTTAAGTCCCCTCAGTACTGAACGACACTTGCCCGGTCTTTTGGCCGGGCTTTTTTCCAGCGTAGATTAAGCGAAAGCGAGCACTCCCTGAGTATCGATATGCACCTCGACCGCCTGCCCGACACCTAAGGCTTGTGATGAAGTCGCGATCAATTGCGTGCCATAGGCGTCCACTAGATAGCGACAATGGTCACCCATAAATTGCAGTTCAGTTACCGTCACTTGGCTAGTTTGTGCCGCGTGGATCTGAACCTGCTGCGGACGCAGCAGTAATTTACAGGTAGCCGCTAACTCAATGGGTTGACGAGCTATCGCCTCAACTATCCCAATTGGGGTTTGGTATTCGGTTTCGCTGATCCGTCTGGCCTCTAAATAGCTCCCCCCACCAAGAAAATCAGCGACAAACTGACTCGATGGTTGATAGTAAAGATCCACCGCACTACCAAACTGCTCAATGACACCGCGATTCATTACTGCCATTTTATCAGCAAAAGTAAATGCTTCTTCCCGTGAGTGCGTGACAAAAATGGCCGTCACCCCTTGCTGTTTAAAGATTTTACGGATTTCAATCATTAGCTCATGACGGACTTGAGTATCAATATTTGAAAATGGCTCATCAAGCAGTAATAAATCCGGTTTATAGGCTAAAGCCCGAGCAATCGCGACACGCTGCTGCTGTCCTCCCGAAAGCTGATGCGGATAGCGCTCAGCAAAATCATTCAGATGCACCAGAGAGAGCATCTCGCTGACTTTAGCCTGCTTTTGCACCGCCGGCATACTATTCAAGCCAAAAGAAACATTTTGCGCCACCGTCAAATGAGGAAATAATGCATAATCTTGGAAAATCATCCCGATATTACGCTGTTCGGGTGGTAGCCAATGCTCACCATCATCTAACGTCACACAATTAAGACTCAGTCGTCCTGCCGCTAAAGGTATAAGACCTGCAATCGATTTTAATAACGTGGTTTTGCCACAACCACTCGCTCCCAGCAGACAAACGATTTCACCCGGATTAACTTGTAGTGACAATGATTTCAATACGGTTTGCGAATCATATTGGCAAGTCAGGTTTTCAATCAATAACGCACAGCTCATCAGTGCTTTTGCTCCAAAGAACGGTTAACCATAACCAGAGGGATCAGCCCCACCAACACCAACAAAATCGCTGGCAACGCCGCCAGCTCTAAACGTTCATCGGAGGCGTAGCTATAAACATAAGTTGCCAGTGTTTCAAAGTTAAACGGGCGCAATAGAATCGATGCATTCAACTCCTTCATCGACTCAATAAAAACCAATAATCCCGCAATTAAAGCTCCACGCCGAATCAGGGGTAGATGTACTCGCATAAGCATTTGATTAGCATGACACCCCATGGTACGCGCCGCCATGTCTAAGGACGGAGAGATTTTACTTAAACTGCTTTCAATACTACCAATCGCAACAGCAGAAAAGCGCACCACTAATGCAAAGACAATCGCAAACAAACTCCCTGAGAAGATTAACCCAGGACGCTGCCACTGCATCAGTTTTGCAATATCATTGATCAGATGATCCAGCGCCAAGACTGGCACCAAAATACCAATCGCTAACACAGTTCCTGGCACCGCATAGCCCAGCGAAGAAAGACGCATCAGCACCTCGCTGGAACGGTTATTTTGTAAACGGACATAAAAATTGGTAATCAAAGCCACTAATACTGCAATCACTGCTGCACTCATCGAAACGATAAAACTATTCAGAGCGTATTCTCTAAACTGCACCGTCCAACTTTGTGCAAAGTAAGTCCAACTGTAACTAATCAACTGTAATAACGGCACAATAAAGGCGATGGCCACCAGTCCCCAGCACCAAGTTAAAGCTACCCATAAACGCCAACCTTTTAAGGTGTAGCGATATTCATCATGACTATTAAATTGGTTTTGGTAGAGTTTTTGTCGCCGACGGCTGTAACGCTCACTGCTAAGCAACAATAACAGCACAACTAACATCAGCGCTGAAATTTTGGCTGCCGCACTAAGACTTGAATAACCGAGCCAAGTGTCATAGACAGCCGTAGTTAACGTATTGACCGCAAATAAACTTACCGTACCAAAATCGCCAATCGTTTCCATTGCAACTAAAGATAAACCTACTGCAATAGCAGGACGAGCTAATGGTAATGATATGCGCCAGAAGCTTTGCCACGGAGTGCACCTTAACAAACGGGCGGATTGAAGCAGCGTGACATTCTGTTCCATGAATGCAGCCCGACAAAGTAAATAAACGTAAGGATAAAGAACCAAAGCGAGCACCACACTCGCCCCACCTAAACTACGAATATTTGGAAACCAATAGCTACCAGCTTGCCAGCCCGTCCAGTCACGTAAAGCGATTTGAACTGGTCCTGCATAATCAAACCAATCGGTAAATAGATAACCAATAATATAAGCAGGCATAGCTAACGGTAGCACTAGCGCCGATTGTAACCAGCGTTCACCCGGTAATTGACACATGGCAATTAGCCAAGCACAAGGCACCCCGAACAATAGCGTCAGTAGTAATACCGCCACCGTTAACACTGAGGTATTAAAAATATAAGTTGGCATTACCGTCGCCAGTAAATGAGCAAAAACCTCACCACTGCTACCAAATGCACTATAGAAGATCGAGAGAATGGGCAAAATAAGCAGGATAGCCAATGCAAAACTGCTCATTTTCCAAGTAAAATATTTTTCTTTCATTGCCTAACAATACAAGACTTGAACAGCGATTAACGCGCTGCATAACGCAAATAAAATAGGGGTACCTTATACCCCTGATTTCACTTACAGGTCAAACTTGACTTCATCAATTAGCTTGATAGCCGCCGAGTTGTAGTCTGCAATTTTTTCCAGAGCGAGCTGATCGATGTTGAATTCGCCCCATGACGCCACTAAAGCCGAACGTTGAACCCCCTCTTTCACTGGGTATTCATAATTGACTTGTGCATACATTTGTTGAGCTGTTGCACCACTTAAAAATTCCATAAGTTTAATCGCATAATCACGATTTGGCGCGAATTTCGCCATTGCCATGCCACTCACATTCACATGAGTGCCTTGTGCATTTTGACCAGGAAAATTGATATAAACAGCTTCTGCCCAAGATTTTTGTTGCGCATCATTGAGCATTGCACCTAAATAATAACTGTTGCCTAACGACAGATCACACAGCCCCTCTTTAATTGCACGAATTTGGTCACGATCATTACCTTGTGGTTTACGAGCCAAGTTTGCCTTAACGCCTTCTAGCCAAGTTTTGGCTTGTGCTTCACCATGGTGCGCAATGATAGAGGCGACAAGGGCAATATTGTATGGGTGCTTACCACTACGAGTACAAATTTTTCCTTTAAACTCGGGCTTGGCGAGATCCAAATAATCAAAATCATTACCTAATTTACCCACACGCTCACGAGATGAGTAGACACTACGCGTACGTTGCGTCAAGGCAAACCACTCATCACCACTATCACGGTATTGAGCCGGAATATTCTGTTCAATCACTCGGCTATCAAGTGGCTGAGTCAGACCTTTTTCGGTTAACTCAAACAGACGGCTAAACTCAGCCGTTAAGATCACATCGGCAGGGCTATATTCACCTTCTTGAGCAAGTTTCTCGGCAATGCCTTCTTTGGCAAATTTAACATTAACTTTGATGCCCGTTTGTTTGGTGAACTCCTGAAACATAGGTTCAACCAAGAATGATTGGCGATAAGAGTAAACATTCACATGTTGAGCAGCAAAGGCACCAGAAGCCAATGAGCTAAGAGTGAGAACAGATAAGCTGAGCAGTTTTTTCATTGAAAGTTTCCCTTAGACTTATTATTGATAATGATTATCAATAATATAATAGTATGGAAATTTCCAATTGAAAAACAAAACCTACCTCTTTGGTAGGTTTTGTTTTATTAGTGAGAATAATCAATGAATTATTTGTTGTTTACAAACTCTGGGTAGGCAACAACGCCACAATCGTGCATATCCATCCCTTCCATCTCTTCTTCTTCTGAGACACGGATCCCGATTGTTGCTTTGATAATGGACCACACCACTAGACTGGCACTAAATACCCAAGCAAAAATCACCACCGCACCAAGTAACTGGGCGCCCAATGTCACCTCAGCATTACTGATTGGCACTGCGAGTAAACCAAATAAGCCACATACACCATGTACCGAAATCGCGCCCACCGGATCATCAATTTTCAGCTTATCAAGCGCGATGATACTAAATACCACCAATACACCAGCAACGGCACCAATCGCTACGGCATACAGTGGCGAGGGCGACAAAGGATCGGCGGTGATCGCGACCAATCCTGCCAGCGTACCATTGAGGATCATAGTTAAATCGGCTTTACCCCAAGTGGTTTTACATACTAGTAGTGCTGCAATCGCCCCTGCGGCTGCCGCGGCATTAGTATTGAGGAAAACCTTGCCCACTGCCGTCGCATTTTCAAAATCGGAGAGCATCAATTGTGAGCCACCATTGAAGCCAAACCAACCCAACCACAAAATAAATGTACCTAAGGTTGCCAATGGCATGTTCGAGCCAGGGATCGGGTGAATCTCACCATTTTTACCGTATTTACCTTTACGAGCCCCGAGCAACAACACTCCCGCCAATGCTGCCGAAGCGCCAGCTAAATGTACGATACCAGAACCAGCAAAATCGCTAAAACCAGCCTCGGCAAGGAAACCGCCCCCCAAGTCCAGTAGCCTTCAATAGGATAAATGAACGCAGTCAAAATCACCGAGAAGATCAAGAATGCCCACAGCTTCATCCGTTCCGCGACGGCACCAGAAACCACTGACATCGATGTGGCAACAAACACGACTTGGAAGAAGAAATCCGCCTCTAGTGAGTGATCTGCCCCCTCCGCTTGTGAGCCAATCAGTGTGCCGAGAGAGGGTAACCAACCACCTTCAGTATTATCAAGATACATAATGTTGTAGCCGACCACTAAATAGGTGGTACACGCAATCGCATACAGCACAAAGTTTTTGGTCAGAATTTCAGTAGTATTCTTCGAGCGTACTAACCCCGCTTCGAGCATGGCGAATCCCGCCGCCATCCACATTACTAACGCTCCTGAAATCAGGAAGAAAAACGTGTCGAGCGCATAACGCAGCTCAGTCACTGTGGTTGATAATTCCATAATTCAATCTCTCATCCTTGAGGTTAAAGGGCTTCTGAATCCATTTCACCGGTACGAATACGCACCGCATGGCTCAGGTCATAGACAAAGATTTTGCCATCACCGATTTTTCCGGTGTGCGCCGCTTTGATGATGGCTTCAAGTACCCGATCGACATTGTCGCTTTGGGTTGCGATCTCAATTTTTACCTTAGGTAAAAAATCGACCTGATACTCCGCACCACGATACAGCTCGGTGTGCCCTTTCTGCCGCCCAAAGCCTTTGACTTCAGACACGGTCATCCCTTCGATACCCACGTCCGCCAATGCTTCACGAACATCATCCAACTTGAATGGTTTAATAATAGCGCTAATCAGTTTCATCTCTTCCTCTCCGAAACAGTCGTCGATTTGCTATTGATTATCCAAGCCGCGTGCCAACTTTTAACAGATTGATTTTAATCAGTAAAAACCACAAACATTCTAAAAAAACAAAAGGCCGCACTCATTTGGTGCAGCCTTTTCCCTACAATAATGCACACGATTTAATCTCAGTCGCCAATTTTGATGGCTAAAGTTTTGATGATTGGAAATTTAATGATTGGCGCCTTAATGATTGGTGTTGCAATCAGCGCGACTGAATAAAGCTCTGCCACTGGGTCAGCAACGCAAGAAAGTCTTCTCGCCCACAAGTAGCGATACTTTCACTGTCATACAAAAAGAAATCACTCTCTAATTCATGCTCGGCGTCGTAAGCCAGGGCATTATCTTGCACTGTGATCTCATCGCCTTGCACCATAAGAGAAATTTCACGCCCCGTCCAAAGCCACTCTTGGCTTGGTGAATCGGCCGCTTGCTCAATCAAAGCAAAAATTTGTTTAAGTTTGCCTTGATCTTGACCAATCTCTTCTTGCAACCAACGGCCAACAATTTGATGCTCCATACTGCAGCGCACCGCATATTCGCCTAACAAGGTGTTCTTAATAAATTCAAATTCCATGCGGCTCTCCCGCTCGATACATCATGGCTTAAGTATATCGCAAAGCGCTGAGTGAGGGGAAAAGTCCGGTTTGACGGAGTTTCATCATACCTTGAAAACGTACAGCAAAATAAAGCCGCGACCAGCGCGGCTTTGACAGCAAAACTTACGTTTACGCTTAAGCGGGTTGTTGCAAAATAACCGAGTTGGCTTTACTGGTGTATTGCCCCATCAGATGGAAATTGAGGTAGCGGTAGGTATCCGCCGCCGTTGCATCAATCTGTTTGGCATACTGCATATACTCAGCCAGGGTTGGGATCCGTCCTAAAATCGCCCCCACTGCGGCCAATTCTGCCGAAGCAAGGTAAACGTTAGCTCCACTGCCCAATCGGTTAGGGAAGTTACGCGTTGAGGTTGAAATCACCGTAGCGTTGTCCGCCACTCGGGCTTGGTTCCCCATACACAGCGAACATCCCGGCGTTTCAATTCGCACACCGGCTCGGCCAAAAATACCGTAATAGCCCTCTTCGATCAGCTGATCTCGATCCATCTTGGTCGGCGGAGCGACCCACAGTCGGGTGTGTAATTGACCATTGAACTGCTCCAGTAATTTGCCTGCTGCACGGAAGTGGCCAATATTGGTCATACAAGAACCGATGAACACTTCATTGATGGTGGTGCCAGCACAATCCGACAGCAGCCGCGCATCATCCGGATCATTCGGGGCGCACAAGATTGGCTGTTTAATCTCGGCCAGATCAATCTCAATCACATGAGCGTATTGCGCATCCTGATCAGCTTCCATCAATACCGGATTGGCTAACCAAGCCTGCATCGCTTCAATCCGGCGTTCAATAGTACGCACATCGCCATAGCCTTCCGCGATCATCCACTTCAGCATCACAATGTTGGATTGCAGATATTCGGTAATCGAAGCCGGTGACAGTTTTACCGTGCAACCTGCTGCCGAACGTTCCGCCGAGGCATCTGATAGTTCAAACGCTTGTTCAACGGTCAGATGTTCCACCCCTTCGATCTCAAGAATACGTCCAGAAAACTCGTTGATCTTACCGGATTTCTCGACGCTCAACAGACCTTGTTGAATTCCGTAATAAGGGATTGCATGCACCAAATCACGCAAGGTGATCCCCGGCTGCATTTGGCCTTTAAAGCGCACTAAAATCGACTCAGGCATATCTAATGGCATGACTCCCGTTGCTGCAGCAAATGCCACTAAGCCCGAGCCTGCAGGAAAAGAGATCCCCAGCGGGAAACGGGTATGCGAATCTCCACCAGTGCCGACCGTGTCTGGCAGTAACATTCGGTTCAGCCAAGAATGGATCACGCCATCACCGGGACGCAAAGAGACTCCGCCACGGTTCATAATAAAATCCGGTAGCGTATGGTGGGTTTGCACATCCACGGGTTTTGGGTAGGCCGAAGTGTGGCAGAAAGACTGCATCACCAGATCAGCCGAAAAACCAAGACAAGCCAAATCTTTCAGTTCATCACGCGTCATGGGGCCAGTGGTATCTTGTGAGCCAACGGTGGTCATTTTAGGCTCACAATAAGTGCCCGGACGAATACCTGCGACGCCGCAAGCTTTACCGACCATTTTTTGAGCCAGCGTATAGCCTTTACCGCTATCGGCAACCGCAACAGGGCGACGAAACTCGCTTGAAGGCTCTAAACCTAAGACATGGCGCGCTTTATCGGTTAAACCACGGCCAACAATCAACGGAATGCGACCACCAGCACGTACTTCATCAATCAGCACCTCGGTTTTTAGCTTAAAGGTGGCCAATACGGCTCCGGTTTGGTGATCACAGACTTTGCCCGCCAATGGGTAGAGATCAATCACATCGCCCATCTTAAGCTTAGATACATCGACTTCAATCGGTAAGGCTCCGGCATCTTCCATGGTATTAAAGAAAATTGGCGCGATTTTCCCCCCAGCACATACCCACCAGTGCGCTTATTGGGCACGTTAGGCAGATCATCGCCCATAAACCACAGCACCGAGTTGGTGGCCGATTTGCGCGATGAGCCGGTACCAACCACATCTCCGACATACACCAATTGATGACCTTTCGCTTTAAGCACCTCGATTTGCTGAATCGGGCCCACTTTGCCCGGCACATCAGGCTCGATCCCTTCACGCGCATTTTTGAGCATGGCGAGAGCATGTACCGGAATATCTGGACGCGACCAAGCATCCGGTGCAGGTGAGAGATCGTCGGTGTTGGTTTCGCCGCTGACTTTAAACACCGTTAGCGTGACTTTTTCTGCTAACGCGGGCTTGGATAAGAACCACTCGGCATCCGCCCATGATTGCAGCACCTGCTGAGCAAACGGGTTACCCGCTTGAGCTTTTTGTTGTACATCGTAGAAGTTGTCAAACATCAACAGCGTATGTGACAGCGCTTTGGCCGCGATCGGCGCAAGAGCGGCGTCATCCAGCAATGCAATCAATGGTTCGATATTGTAACCACCTTGCATCGTACCGAGTAATTCAGCCGCTTTGGCACGGCTGATTAAAGGAGAGCTCACCTTACCTTGGGTGACAGCGGTTAAGAATCCGGCTTTGACATACGCCGCCTCATCCACGCCCGGTGGAATTCTATTTTCAAGTAAATCAAGCACAAAAGCTTCTTCACCTTGCGGCGGTTTTTTGAGTAACTCAACAAGTCCAGCAACTTGTTCTGCATCTAGAGCTCTTGGAACAACCCCTTCAGCAGCACGCTCTGCGACGTGTTTACGGTAGGCTTCAAGCACGACATTTTCCTCTCATTGCGGTTCGCGTCGTTGATCACAATACCCGCGAACATCCTTGGAAATTTGACGCTCCCTACGCTTGCTATCACTCCGTTTGACAGAGCAACCGTGCGCAAGAGCGCCAAACAGTGGGGGCAGAATAGCAAGTTTAACTTGCAATTAAAATCTCACCATTTTGACCCACATAGCAACTTACTCATCAAAGTCACTGGCTAATCAAACTAACGGAATAATCAAAGCAACTTATCATCCAAATCTGGGCTTGCTCGCAAGCTGCGTCCGATCATCCACCACGCAAGATATGCTTATTTCAACGTGGTTCCGATAATAAAATACACTGAATCATAATTTTGTTCAGTGCGCCCATAGCCAAACATGATTGGCCCAATCGGTGAATTGACCCCTGCAAATAGAGAACTGGCACGATACAAAGGTGCCTCTTTCAAACGCAGATCTGGGTCTGACCATACACCACCATATTCTAGCGAAGCACCTAAATAGACTGGTGAGGTAAACATCCCGAAATCATTATCAAACCAGCGGTAACGGTAAATGACATTACCGTAAACTTTGTTCTGACCAATCAGGCTATTACGTGGAATACCGGATAAATTGAGAAAACCCCCAATGCTTTTGGGATCAATTGGCGTTGATGAATGCTCACTTTTCACCACCCCCATATCCAAATTAGCCACCAAGGTGTGGCGAGCTACGGTATGTGCAGCCACCAAGCGGGCGGAGAACTCAGACACAGTATCTGATGGTGTCATCGTGTCAGACAATGGATTACTCCCATCAAAACTGTCTTTGGAAACTAAGTATCCCAAATTAAAATAGAGCCCTTGCTGAGGCAGAATAAAATCATCCAAGGTGTCGTGGCGGTAATCAAAAAATAGCCCACGCCGTTGGAAGGCAAAGTCACCGAAAACGGGTAAAGAAGAGGCTTCACCATCACCTTGGCTATAACGCAGCCCTACTTTCAACTCGCGCCATAATTCAACCTGATACCCCAACGCCATTTCCGCCACCCATTCTGAGTAGGTCACTGGCAAATAATTTTTAGTTGCGCTCAACGAAGTATCATTAAATCCGGTTAATGGCGCATTGCGAGTCTCGTTACTGTAGGCCAAAGCTGCGGTGGTAAAAATTTTCTGTTCCGATAAAAAAGGCGAATACAGCTGCGTTTCCACTAGCTTGTCGGTGCCCATCTCCAAATTGAGGGTCAATTCCGCGCCATGGGGATTGATATTGGTAAAATTGGTCGAAACCCCCAGTGCGTATTGGCTATTGGTCGTGAAATCATCCTCAAGAAAAAATCGAAAGTTGACATAGTTCGGCCCCCAGGATTTTTCTCGTACATCAATCGCTAATTGTTGAGAGGTACCTTGCTGCTGATATTGATAGCGCACCAATTCAAAGCGATCTAACGCATAGAGATCTTCAATACGGGTTTCTATTTGCTCTTGGCTGAATGTTTGATCGGGGGCTAAATTGATTCGATTGAGGAGCAGTCGATCGCTGTAGTGGCTGTCATTGTACAGCACAATGTGATCGATGTGGATCTGATCGCCATAGCGTAAGGTTTTGCGCCGCTGCTGTTTGGCCTCAAGATACGCTTGATACTGTGCGCTGTTGAGCGCGATACGCTGTAAGAACTCACGCTGCTGTTGCACCACGTGATAGCCCATGGCAAAGGCATCCGGCATTTTAGCAAACTCGGTGGTCTCCATTTTGCCCACCGATGGGCGCAATAACAGATCTTGCGGATGCAGATGATCACTCTGTTTTTCAGTGCTACGCCGCACTAAATAGTTGGACAGTTGATCCGCTACCGTAAACAGGTTGGTGAAATCAGCTTGGCTTTTATAATCGGTACTGATATCAACCGCGATGATAATATCCACCCCCATCGCACGAGCTACATCAACCGGCATATTATTGGTCACGCCACCATCGACGAGCCACAAACCATCAATCTCATAAGGCGGCAGTGCGCCAGGCACCGACATACTGGCCATCATCGCATCCACCAGAAAGCCTTTATCCAACACCACTTCTTGCAGATTAATGATATCGGTCGCCACCGCACGATAAGGGATCACCAATTGATCGAATGACTCAAACGCCGGCAGATTACCCGTGGTTTCGCGCAGCATACGCAGCATATTTTGCCCTTGCACAACTCCTTTGGGGGCACGCACCTCCCCCAGTGCAAACCGAGGTCGGTAGTAATTTGATAGCGGTCTTCATACTCTTTATCACGCAGACTGCGCTGACTACGATCAACCCGATCGCGATAGCCGCGGTTCCAATCCACGCTGTAAATCAAGGCTTCAATCTCTTGTGCACTCATGCCTGTAGCATACAGACCACCAACATAAGCCCCCATGCTGGTACCAGTGATGATATCGATCGGCACCTGCAACTCTTCCAGGGCTTTGATCACCCCTATGTGCGCAGCCCCTTTCGCACCTCCACCAGCCAGTACTAAGCCGATTTTGGGACGCGACACGAGCTTAGCTTCCATCGGTTGTGTGAGTATCGGTTGTGCGAGCAGCACAGGCGTCAGCCCAATCCCCACCACCATGCTAAATAATGCCGCCCATCTCATCACGCTGAATTACCCTCGAAATCCTTAATAGTCAAATGATAAACGCCCAACGCTCACCAAACAACGGCAAGATGTGCATCAATTAAGCGCAGTGAGCCAAGCAAGAAACTACCACTGAAACAGATTTTTGATCCATTCCGTCGGGCGATTGTCGCACTGCTGCTTGAGCTTTTGCTGCGGATCCCAAATCGGCAGTTTAAACGCGTTATCACAATCAAGGGTTAGGCCACCTTGCGCCTGCTGAGCAAACCCAAAAGTGCTGACCCCTTGCGGCCACGGTAGCTGTAGTGGTTGCGGGATACGGTATTGCAAATACTGCGCATACACTCGTAACGCGCCGCTGGATCCGGTTAATTTGGTGGATTGGTTATCATCACGCCCCAACCAAATGGTAGTCACTTCGCGGCCATCCACCCCGACAAACCAACTATCACGGTTATCATTGGTGGTTCCGGTTTTACCAGCCAAACCCGCGTGCGCAAATTGAGCGTGTAAAGCGCGCCCAGTTCCTTGTTGTACCCCTTGCTTGAGCGCATAAGTGGTGAGCCATGCAGCTTGCTGATCCACGGCTGGGGAGACTTTCGGCAAAGATTGATACAGCACATTGCCTTGTACATCGAGTACCGAACGCAGTGCAGAGAGTGGCGCTTTTTGCCCCGAGTTGGTCAAGGTTTGGTACATTTGTGCCACTTGATACGGGGTCAGCGAAAAGGAGCCGAGTAGCATCGAAGGGACTGGGCGGATCTCATCCCGTTTAACCCCCAATTTTTCCAACGTGGTCGCCACTTGCTCAATACCGAGCTGCATCCCCAACCGCACCGTCGGCACATTGAGCGATTGAGCTAGCGCGAGATAAAGCGGCACGGCACCGCGATATTGACGATCATAGTTACGCGGCGTCCACGCAGTGCCTTGGCTACCTTTTAAAGTGATCGGTTTATCTTCTAGTGTCGTGGCTAAATGGTACTGATCCGGATGCGCTAAGGCGGTGAGGTATACCGCTGGTTTAACCAGCGAGCCGATTTGACGGCTGGCATTCAATACTCGGTTAAAACCATCATAGCCGGTACGCTTGCCACCAACCATGGCGCGGATCTCGCCACTGTTGCGGTCAACCGCAATCGCGGCCGCTTCCAGATCTTGGCCAGCGGTTTTTGCCAACTGCGGGATCTGCTGTTGGATCGCCTGCTCTAACTTGCTTTGCGACACCGGATCGAGCGAAGTAAACACCCGCAAGCCTGAATCGGCTTTAAACTTATCGCCTAACTTCTGCTTTAACTCGATCGACACTTGTTGGAAATAAGCCGGCTGGCGGCTGGCAATTTGCGCATTTTTCTGCACATCAAGTGGACGAGTGACCGCTTGCTGATATTGTGCTACGGTCAAAATATCGTTCTGCATCATCAACTTGAGCACTAAATCACGCCGTTCGCGCGCGCGCTGAGCAAAGCGCAGTGGGTTGTAATATGACGGGCCTTTAACCATCCCCACCAACAGCGCCAGTTGATCAATCCGCAGCTCTTGCAGCGGCTGACCAAAGTAGAGTCGTGAAGCTAAACCAAAACCGTGGATAGCATCGCCGCCACTTTGCCCTAGATAAACTTCATTTAAATAGGCTTCCAGAATGCGATCTTTGCTATAACGGTGATCGATGATCAGCGCGATATACGCTTCACGCAACTTACGCCACAAGGTGCGATCACTCGATAGGAAAATATTTTTCGCCAGTTGCTGAGTCAGCGTACTACCACCTTGTACCGTGCGCCCAGCCTTGAGGTTAACCAGCATTGCCCGAGCAATCGCCAATGGCGACACACCATCATGCTGATAAAAATCACGATCTTCGGTCACCAGCAAAGCATCAACTAACACTTCAGGAAATTGCTCTCGGGCTAAGAAAAGTCGCTGTTCCGGTGAGTTTTTTTCCAGCATGCCCATCAATTTCGGCTCTAAACGCAAATAGCCGAGTTGCCGTTTTTGCTCCAAAGCCTCAATGCTGCGCAAGCCATCATCGGCAAACGTCAGCATGACGCGGCGATCGGGCTCTGGGCCATCGGCAAATTCGAAAGGGCGACGGATCAGCTCAATCCGCGTGGCTGATGATGAGTATTCACCGGCCAAGCGCGGCTGGGCCACTTTACGGTAATTGAGCACATCCAGTTCATTGCGCAGCTCTGGCAAGCTGAGCCCACTGCCGGGCTCTAAGGTCAAAATCCGCGCATAAACGACCGTCGGTAAATCAAACAGTTGCCCATCAAAGCGCTGTTTGATCATCGAATCTAAATAGATCCCGATAAACAGCAATAGCGCTGCGCACGCTAAGGCGACTTTCCAAGTAATGGCCCAAAGTTTAGTCAGCCACAGGCGCAGTCTTGGGGTGGAGCTCTTTTTGCCACGGCGCGCAGTGCGGCCACGCGGCGAGTTACTACTTTTTTTGGTCATCGGTATCTGATCATGGGTTGAAATGTCGTTTGGTTTGGGTGGTGGCGACGTGGTTTGCCGGATCATCTGGCCACACATGTTTCGGGTAGCGACCCTTCATCTCTTTTTGTACTTGCCGATAAGCTCCAGCCCAGAAACTGGCCAAATCGCGCGTCACTTGCAAAGGGCGCTGAGCAGGAGATAGCAATTCCATCACCACCGCTTTAGTCCCTTTCGCAACTCGCGGTGAGCAGTGCTCACCAAACACGTGCTGCATGCGTACCGACAACATAGGATCCATACCGAGCTGGTAACGGATTTTCTGCTGCTGACCGGTCGGCAACTGATAATGGGTTGGCAACCATTGATCCAATTGCTGAGTAAGCGACCAACCAAGATAATGCTTAAGGGCTTCTAATACCGCGACATGTTGTAAAGCTTGCACCGAAGTCACACCCACAAGGTAAGCCGCTAACCAATCATCAAGCTGTGCCAGCAGTGCCTCATCGTGCAATTGTGGCCAATCCTCTTCTGGTAGCCATGCCGCCGCACAACGAGCACGCGCCAGCCACTCACTCGCCGCTTCGTTCCACGCTAACACATTGAGCCCTTTACGCCGAACATAGTTCAGTAAAGCTTCGGTCATTTGTTGTTGATCTGGTGCAGGGAGATGTTCACGGCGCACGATGAGTTGATCAATCCGCCACTGCCGTTGCGCGCTCAATCGCCCGGCTTTTTCATCCCAGTCGACTTGATCGACACAGCGGATCAGTTGTGGTAACCACTGCTCAAGCGCATTGATCGACAAGCTAAGCGCGCTGAAAATTTGACTGGCTTGGCCTTGGCTACGCAGCAGATCCAGCGTAACCAAATAGTCGGCAGCTGCTAAATTTTCCTCCACCGCCAGCCAAGCGCCATGACCATTGGCCAGTAAAAACTGCCCCGGCTGCTGAGCTCGCTGTTGGGCGATCCGATCCGGAAAAGCCAAACACGCCACTAAACCAAGCCAAGCTTCTTCGACCATCGCCAACGAAAACACCGTATCCAACTTAGCAGCCAAGCTTTGCGCACGCTGGTGCAATAGCTTACGCTGCGGATGGTGACCTTGCTGCCAACGATGCAAGCTGTGCTGCACATCCACCACTTGCCGCTCTGGCTCTTCCAGCAATACCGCTAATGCTAAGCTGCTTTGTAAAGCCGCCTCACCTAACCGTTCCGCACTCAGTAACATCGCCGCAATTCTAGGCTCAACCCCTAGCTGATGCGCGTCTTTTCCAGTCTGAGTCAATTGAGCGCGCTCATCCAATAAACCGAGCCGTTGCAGCAGTTGCTGCGCTTGCTCTAAAGCACGCTCAGGCGGCAGATCCAACCACGCTAAATCGGTCGCGGGGGCGCCCCATTGTGCCAGCTCTAACGCTAACGGCGCCAAATCGGTGTGGAGAATTTCTGGCTCGGCGAGCCAAGGCTGCTGCTTAAGCTGCGCTTCACTGTACAAACGCACGCAAATCCCAGGCTCTAAACGCCCAGCCCGTCCGGCGCGCTGCTCAGCCGATGATTGAGCAATACGCACTTGCTCTAGTCGAGTGATGCCGGTTTTGAGGTCAAAACGCGCACTGCGTTCAAGCCCACTATCGAGCACAATACGGATCCCCTCAATGGTCAGCGATGTTTCAGCAATATTGGTCGCCAGTACCACTTTGCGCCGCCCGGCAGCCGCAGGCGCAATCGCACGCTGCTGAGCGGCAAATGCCATCTGCCCATACAGTGGACAAATCTCAATGTGAGTGGATAAATCACTCAGTTGCTCGCTGAGTTGGTGAATGCTCGCCGCTCCGGGCAAAAAGGCCAACAGTGAACCCGTTTCATGCTGCAATAAATGCCGAATATGCCGCTGCATTGCGCCAACCAAACGCTCATCGCTACGCAGAGGCTGGTAGCGGATCTCGATCGGAAAACCGCGCCCTTGCGATTCCACATACCGCGCCTGAGGCAATAAATTTTGCAGCGCGGCTTGATCTAAGGTGGCCGACATCACGACAATTTTTAAATCTTCACGCAAAGCGGCTTGCACTTCGAGCGCGAGCGCCAAGGCCGTATCTGCGTGAATACTGCGCTCATGAAACTCATCAAAAATCAGCACCTCGATGCCATCTAGCTCCGGATCGTTTTGCAGCATCCGCGTCATAATGCCTTCGGTGACAATCTCCAACTGAGTTGAGCGGCTGACTCGGCTTTCACCACGTACCCGATAGCCGACACGTTGCCCGACCTCTTCCCCCAGTTGCTGCGCTAAATAGCGCGCAATATTGCGCGCCGCCAAGCGTCTTGGCTCAAGCATGATCATCTTGCCGTTGAATAAGCCAGCTTGCAGCAATTGCAACGGAAAGTAGGTCGATTTACCCGCGCCCGGCGCGGCCTTTAGGATAAGTTGCGCGGATTGGCTAAGGCTGTCTAACAGCTTAGGCATCAGCGCGACAATCGGCAGTTGTGACAAGGTGGGTTCCTGTATGCTTTAATGACCGCGCCATTGTACATAAAAAAACATCTAAGCCGAGACATGCACTTTTCACCACCGTTACAAAAAGCGACCTTGATCAGACGCTACCAACGCTTTTTAGCCGATGTCGCGCTCGCTGACGGCTCGCAGATCACCATTCACGGTGCCAATACGGGAGCGATGACCGGATGTGCTGAACCTGGCAGCAGTGTGTGGTTTTCCACCTCCGACAATCCTAAACGCAAATACCCACAAAGCTGGGAATTAACCGAAACCCAAACGGGCGATTGGATTTGCGTCAATACTGCGCGGGCAAACCACTTAGTGGTAGAGGCGATTTTGGCTGGAGAGATTGCCCAACTGAAAGGCTATGAACAACTGCGTACCGAAGTAAAATATGGCGATGAAAATAGTCGGATCGATATTTTGCTCAGTGCAGATCCCCGCCCAGACTGCTTTATCGAAGTCAAAAGCGTCACCTTGTTAGATAACGAACAAGGCGGACCAGGACAAGGTTACTTTCCAGATAGTGTCACGACCCGAGGTCAAAAACATCTGCGCGAGCTGGCACAAATGGCCAAACAAGGTCAGCGTGCGATCCTTTTCTTCGCTGTTTTACATTCAGGGATTGAAAAAGTCGCTCCCGCCCTCCATATAGACCCCAACTATTCACAGTTATTAAAAGCGGCACAAGAAGCCGGAGTGGAAGTGCTATGTTACCAAGCATCACTTTCAGAGCATCAAATTCGAATCGCGTCGCAACTTAAATTTGCCCATCAAATAGTAAAAAATTGATGGTCTGTTCACATTGACGATAACTTTAGCTTCGATTGTTTGCCTCCCCCACTTCTTTTTGCTATAGATACCCGCCTTAAAATGAACTGCTCGCGCAGTTGACTAGGGTTAGTAGGAGATCTGTATGACAGAGTCTAAAAAGAAAACGCTGGGCATCCTAGCCATTGCAGGTGTTGAGCCATATCAAATGCAGCCGGGTGAAGAGTATATGTCACCGGCGCAAATCACGCATTTTACAAAAATTTTAGAAGCGTGGCGTAACCAACTGAGAGAAGAAGTGGACCGCACGGTACACCATATGCAAGATGAAGCGGCCAACTTTCCAGATCCTGTTGACCGCGCTTCTCAAGAAGAAGAGTTCAGCTTAGAGTTGCGTAACCGTGATCGCGAACGCCGTTTGATCAAAAAAATCGAAAAAACACTCGATAAAATTAAAGAAGAGGATTTCGGTTACTGCGAATCATGCGGAGTTGAAATTGGTACGCGCCGTTTAGAAGCGCGCCCAACAGCGGATCTGTGTATTGATTGCAAAACACTGGCTGAAATCAAAGAAAAGCAAATGCTTGGCTAACATCCAGCCGCAAGAAAAGAAAAAGGGAGCCGCAGCTCCCTTTTGTTGTTTATTGGCATCCTTGCCAAACGACAGGTTAATCGCCCTATGAACTATATTGGTCGCTTCGCCCCCTCGCCTTCTGGCCCATTACACTTTGGATCGTTAATCGCCGCGTTAGGGAGCTATTTCCAAGCCAAAGCCGCACAAGGTCAATGGCTGGTACGGATTGAAGATCTTGATCCACCGCGGGAAATGCCCGGTGCGGCCGCGCATATTCTGCGCACCTTGGAGGCGTACGGTCTACATTGGGATCAAACAGTGGTATACCAAAGCCAACGCCACGCGCTATACCAACAGCAGATCGATCAATGGCTCGCCAGTGGTCAAGCCTATTACTGTCAGTGCACCCGCCAAGCGGTTAAAGCGATGGGCGGATTTTATAACGGCCACTGTCAACGCCATCCACCACGGCAACATCACGACTGTGCCATTCGATTACACATGGATAATCCGGTGCTGCAGTTCATTGATTTGAAACATGGCACCATCACTATACCTTCGGCGTTGGCGCAAGAAGACTTCATCATCAAACGTCGTGATGGCCTATTTGCTTACAACCTTGCCGTAGTGATTGATGATATTGAGCAAGGGGTGACTCAGGTGGTACGCGGTGCCGATTTGATTGAGCCAACCGGACGACAAATCAGCTTGTATCACACCTTACAACAAAAACCGGTCAGCTACTTGCATTTACCTTTGGCAATCGATAGTAACGGCAATAAACTGTCCAAACAGAATCACGCACCGGCGATTGATCCTTTGCAACCAAAGCCAACTCTCGTGCAGGCCATGCAGTTTTTAGGCTTTGAACTACCAGCCGATTTTTGCGATGCCAATCTGGAGCAAATGCTCACCTGGGGCTGCCAATATTGGCAGCTAAGTCAGCTACCCGCAGCGATCGAGATCACACCAAGATTCTCAAATGGTCCGGCTTAAGCTATTATTGCAGCAAATTCCGTCCGCTTGAGCGTCAAGTTAAGCTACGTAGCGCTTACAGCGGTCACCGCCATCATTGTCAGAAGCACATGAATAATAACGATTTTGAATTGAGTAACACTCACACATATCCAGACTTAGCTTTGACTATCATTCCGCGTCAGGAACACCCAGTCTCACGTAAGCAGATCAGCGACAATGCACTAAAAGTGCTCTATCGCCTGCATGCGGCAGGGTTTGCCGCGTTTCTCGTCGGCGGTGGAGTTCGTGATTTACTGCTTGGTGGCAAACCAAAAGATTTTGATGTCGCCACCAATGCTACCCCTGAACAATTGCGCCAACTGTTTCGCAACTGTCGACTAATTGGGCGTCGCTTTCGCCTGGCACATATCATGTTTGGGCGTGAGATTATTGAAGTGGCGACGTTTCGCGGCCATCACCAAGAGTCCAATTCAAGCCAACAGATTGCCGCACAATCTGAAGCGGGCATGCTGCTGCGTGACAATGTCTACGGCACGATAGATCAAGATGCGGAACGACGCGATTTCACCATCAATGCGATGTATTACAATATTGCCGACTACAGCATCCACGACTATGCCGGTGGCATGGAAGATCTCGACGATCGCTTAGTGCGCCTGATTGGTGATCCGCAAACTCGCTACCGTGAAGATCCAGTGCGCATGCTGCGCGCAGTACGTTTTGCGGTTAAACTCGATTTTGATATTGAGGAAGATACCGCCGCGCCGATTGAGCAACTCGCACCTTTGCTGCGCGATATTCCAGCTGCACGTCTGTATGAAGAGTCGCTGAAAATGCTGCAAGCGGGTCATGGCTTAGAAACCTACCACTTGATGCGTGAATACCAGCTATTCCAACAACTGTTCCCAACGGTCGCGGCATATTTTACCGAAGAGCACAGTTCACCAACCGAGCAGATGCTCGATTTAGTGCTGGATGCCACCGATATTCGACTAGAACAAGATCTGCGCATCAACCCAGCCTTTATGTTTGCTGCAATGTTGTGGTATCCGATGATCGAGCTGGCCAATAACTTAATGGCCTCGCTCAAGCTCAATGAATTTGATGCGATCACTGAAGCCAGCAACCACATTTTGGATGAAGTGGTTAAACGTATCGCCATCCCACGCCGTCACACCACGACCATCCGAGATATTTGGCAGTTACAGCAACGCCTACCGCGGCGCAGTAGTAAACGTGCATTTCGCCTGCTAGAACTGAGTAAATTCCGCGCTGGCTTTGATTTCCTAGAGATGCGTGGTGAAATTGAAGGCGGTGAAACCAAACAATTGGCCGAATGGTGGGCGACTTTCCAAAATGCAGGGCGTAATATGCGTCAAGCGATGGTGGCCGATGTTGGCAATGCGCCGGGCAGCAAATCCAGCGCGCGGCGTCGTAAACCATCACGCAATAAATCAAAGAGTAAATCTAGCGAATGATCCTTGCCTACATTGCGATTGGCAGTAACTTGGGCGATCCGGTCACCCAAGCCCAACAGGCCATCCACCAGCTCACTCAATTACCCAAGTCGCGCTTAATCGCGGCTTCATCGCTCTATAGCAGTACCCCAATGGGGCCGCAAAATCAGCCCGATTACATCAATGCGGTGGCGGCCATCGAAACCGAATTAACCCCACTGGAATTGCTCGATAGCACACAACGCATTGAGCAGCAGCAGGGACGCGTGCGTAAAGATCAGCGCTGGGGGCCAAGAACCCTCGATCTTGATATTGTGCTTTATGGCAATCAAGTGATAGAGAGTGAGCGTCTCACCATTCCCCACTATGGAATGAAAGTGCGTGAATTTGTGCTCTATCCGCTCGCAGAAATTGCACCCAATTTAACCCTCCCTGACGGGACTGAGATCCAAACGTTACTGCAACAAGTGCCGCTTAATGGACTCAGAGTTTGGCACTCGCCAATGTCGAGTAAGGACTAAACATGAAAAAAATAACCATAAACGACCTGATGAAATGGAAGCAAGAGGGTCGCAAATTTGCTACATCCACCGCTTATGATGCGAGTTTTGCTCAATTATTTGAGAGCCTAGACATGCCACTCTTGTTAGTAGGCGATTCACTGGGCATGGTGTTACAAGGTGAGGCGGATACCTTGCCTGTTACGGTGGAAGACATTGCTTACCACACCCGTTGTGTACGTAAAGGTAGCCCCAACTGCCTATTGATGGCTGATATGCCGTTTATGAGCTACACCACGCCTGAACAAGCGTGTGATAATGCTGCGAAACTGGTTCGTGCTGGGGCGAATATGGTAAAAATTGAAGGCGGCGATTGGTTAGTCGACACCGTAAAAATGTTGACTGAACGTGCCGTCCCGGTCTGTGCTCACTTAGGCTTAACGCCACAATCGGTTAATATTTTCGGTGGTTACAAAGTGCAAGGCCGTGAGCAAGATAAAGCGGATCGTATGGTGCGTGATGCTATCGCGCTGCAAGAAGCCGGAGCACAAATCATCCTGTTAGAGTGTGTACCGGCCGATCTCGCCAAACGGATCACCCAAATTTTGGATGTACCAGTGATTGGCATTGGCGCTGGGAATGGCACCGATGGCCAAATTCTGGTTATGCATGACATGTTTGGTATTTCGGCCAACTACATGCCTAAATTCTCGAAAAATTTCTTGGCCGAAACCGGTGATATCCGTCAAGCGGTTACCCAATATATCGAAGATGTGGCCAGTGGCGCATTTCCCGATCTCGCCCACACTATTGCCTAAGGAGTCATTGATGCAAGTATTTGCAGACCTAGCTGTTGTTCGCGAGCAGATCAAACAATTGAAACGCGAAGGTCGCCGTGTCGCGTTTGTGCCGACTATGGGTAATTTACATGAAGGCCATTTAACGCTGGTGCGCAAAGCCCGTGAGTTAGCCGATGTGGTGGTGGTCAGCATTTTCGTCAATCCAATGCAGTTTGACCGTGCAGAAGATTTGAAAAACTACCCGCGCACCCTGGAAGAGGATTTGAGCAAACTCAATGGTGAAGGGGTTGATCTAGTATTTACCCCAACCGCAGAAACTCTCTATCCGCAAGGGTTAGATAAGCAGACCTTGGTCGAAGTGCCTGGGCTATCGTATATGCTGGAAGGCGCCTCTCGTCCCGGACATTTCCGTGGCGTGGCAACGATTGTCACTAAGCTGTTTAACATCATACAACCCGATGTGGCTTGCTTTGGCGAGAAAGATTTCCAGCAATTGGCGGTGATCCGCCAGATGGTCGAAGATCTGTGTCTGGATATTGAAATTGTTGGCGTAGCAACCGTGCGTGAATTAGATGGCCTAGCGATGAGTTCACGTAATAATTTGCTGACGCTGGATGAACGCCAACGCGCGCCAGTCTTAGCGCGCACTATGCGTTGGATCAATAGTGCGATCCGCGGTGGACGCAGCGATTATCCATCGGTGATCCAAGATGCGGTGGACCAGTTACGCGCCGCTGATTTAGAACCTGATGAAATTTTTATTCGTGATGCGCAAACACTATTACCGATCAGCCATGAGAGTAAACAAGCGGTGATCTTGATGTCGGCTTTTCTTGGTAAAGTACGCTTGATCGATAACCAAGTGCTTGACCTGCAAATCGAAAACAAAGCCAGCGCTGAAGAAGAATAATCCCTCATCCTGGTAGCAAAAAGGTCAACCTCGGTTGACCTTTTTCGCTAACGACACAAGCATTAATAAAGAGTGAAGCCTAGCTGCGCAGCCCTTTACCTTTGGTCACTAAATAGTGCGCTACCACATACAGCACCAGCACAAAAGCCACTAATACCGCAAACGAAGTGCTAATATCGACATCCGACATACCAAGAAAGCCATAACGGAATGCATTGACCATATAGACGATCGGATTGATCTGCGATACCCCTTGCCAAAACTCCGGCAACAGTGTGATGGAATAGAATACCCCGCCCAGATAAGTCAGCGGCGTCAGCACAAAGGTTGGGATGATCGAGATATCATCAAAAGTTTTGGCAAATACCGCGTTAATCAATCCTCCGAGCGCAAACACCACCGAAGTTAAAAATACCGTGGCACAAATCACGCCCCAATGCTCGACCCGCAGATCAACAAACAGCAGCGAAACGGCGGTCACCATCGCCCCGACTAATAAACCTCGCGCCACACCGCCCATCACATATCCGGCAATAATCACATAATTGGGCACCGGAGCGACCAACAACTCTTCAATGTTCTTTTGAAACTTAGCACTGAAAAAAGAAGCTGCTACATTGGAGTAAGAGTTGGTGATGACTGACATCATAATCAGCCCGGGTACAATGTACTCCATATAGCTAAAGCCGTTCATCTCGCCAATCCGTGAGCCAATCAAATTACCAAAAATGATGAAATAGAGCGTCATGGTGATCGCAGGTGGCACTAGTGTTTGCACCCAAATCCGCATAAAACGGTGAATTTCTTTACTTAATAAACTGCGAAATGCGGTCCAATAAATTTGATACATACGGGTTAGCCTCGCTTCGCATTATTAACGATACTGACAAACAGCTCTTCTAGGCGATTGACCTTGTTACGCATCGACAGCACCTTAACCCCTTGCTCGGTCAACTGGCTAAACACATGGTTAATACCTTGGCTCTTTTCCAATTCAATTTCCAGCGAGCCTTGCACCAGCTGCTGTTTGATCACCCCTTGCAGTGGCGCAATCGTCTGCTGACCATCGATATCCAATACAAAGGTCTCCACATCCAGCTTACCAAGCAGATCTTTCATGCTAGTGTTTTCAATTAATTCACCACGCTGAATAATGCCAATATTGCGGCACAGCGTTTCGGCCTCTTCCAGATAATGAGTGGTCAGAATGATGGTGACGCCCTGCTGGTTAATCTGCTGCAGAAACTCCCACATCGAGCGGCGTAGCTCAATATCCACCCCAGCCGTCGGTTCATCGAGGATCAGCAGTTGCGGCTCATGCATTAACGCACGAGCGATCATCAAACGGCGCTTCATACCCCCAGAAAGATGGCGGGCCCGCTCACTACGTTTTTCCCACAAGTCGAGCTGAGTCAGATATTTTTTCGCCCGTTGCTTAGCCAGCGCTTTGGGCACACCATAATAACCCGCTTGCTGCAACACGATCTGTTCAACCGTCTCAAACGGGTTAAAGTTAAATTCTTGTGGTACTAGGCCAAGCTGCTGCTTAGCTCGCTCAAGCTGAGTATCGAGATCGTAACCAAACACAGAGACCTGGCCAGACGTTTTATTCACTAGCGATGCAATAATACCAATGGTGGTCGATTTACCCGCCCCATTAGGCCCCAGTAGTGCATAAAAATCCCCTTGTTGAACCTGCAAGCTGATGCCTTTGAGCGCCTCAAAGCCACCGGCATAGGTTTTTGTGAGCTGTTGTATTTCCAGTGCGTACATAACTGCAACCTTTTTACTGATGACCGTCGTGATGTTGCGCTTGAATGGCGTTTTTTCAACCCTTAACCTGTGAAAGGGGAGCATTTCTTGCTTCCGTCAGCCTAAAAACACTCACTGCTGGCAGTATCATGCCTACACTGAGTTTAGGCGAAGGTTACCAAAACACGTCAGAGCAGTGAATCAATCCACAAATTAGGTGAGCTAGCATGGGGGAGATTGTGTATATTGTGGCTAACAATCTAAGGGAAATAAGATGCCAGAAATAAAACAGCTTTTTGAGAATAACTCAAAATGGTCAGAGTCAATCAAAGCCGAAAATCCGGAATATTTTGCCAAGCTAGCCAGAGGGCAAGACCCGGATTTTTTGTGGATCGGATGTGCCGATAGCCGAGTGCCTGCCGAGCGACTCACCGGTCTCTATTCTGGTGAACTGTTTGTCCACCGTAATGTGGCTAATCAGGTGATCCATACTGATCTCAACTGCTTATCCGTGGTTCAATATGCGGTGGATGTATTGCAAGTTAAACATATTATTGTTTGTGGCCACTATGGCTGTGGTGGGGTGACTGCGGCAATTGTTAATCCACAACTCGGTTTAATTAATAACTGGTTGCTGCATATTCGCGATTACTATCTCAAACATCGCCACTATCTGGAGCAAATGCCAGCGGAAGATCGCTCGGATAAATTAGCCGAAATTAACGTTGCCGAGCAAGTGTATAACTTGGCCAACTCGACTGTGCTACAAAATGCTTGGGAACGTGGACAATCAGTCGAAGTACACGGTTTCGTGTATGGCATTGGCGATGGCCGTTTGGAGTATTTAGGGGTGGCTTGTGACTCACGCGATGCAGTAGAGCGCAACTATCACCAAGCGTTAGAGAAAATTCTCAATCCACAGCATCGTTTGCTGTGTCGCTGAAAGATTAACAATATGGCTTAACTCATACGCCCACTGACTGAGTGGGCGTTATGGCTGTTAAATTCAATGATTACTCGGCAACTGGCACCACTTTACCAATATAAGGCAGATGGCGATATTTCTGCGCGTAGTCGATACCCACGCCTACTACAAATTCATCGGGAATTTCAAAACCAACCCAATCCACGGCTACATCCACTTCACGGCGCGTTGGCTTATCGAGCAAAGTACAAATCGCGATCGACTTCGGCTCACGCAGTGCCAAAATTTCTTTAACTTTGCTCAGCGTATTGCCAGTATCGATAATATCTTCCACCAACAGCACATCTTTGCCTTTAATATCATCGTCCAAATCTTTCAAGATCCGCACATCACGTGAACTGTGCATACTGTTGCCGTAGCTCGAAGCGGTCATAAAATCCACTTGGTGAGTCAGATCAATTTGACGAGCGAGATCTGCCATAAACACAAACGAACCACGGAGCAAGCCCACTAAGACTAAATCTTCACTGCCTTGGTAATGCTCGGTGATCTTTTGGCCTAACTCGACAATGCGCTGAGCAACTTGCTGCTCAGAAATCATGACTTCAACTGTATGTTTCATACCATTCTCGTTATGTTGCGCGATATCAGCATCGCTGATTTTACGGGTGCCTATTGGCAGGCGTGCATAGTAGCATTTCCCTCAAAAGCTGTTAATCGTTTCACACTCTATTCTCTGCGTGCTGATGATTGCACTCAAGCCAAGCGATGTTACAACCGACCCAAAATCACTATTACTGCGCATTTCAATCCCGTGACAATTGACCTCACACATATGCACCATTACACTCATTAGGCATTTATTAATAAATGACACAATAATTATTAGAGCAAGATGCTCAATCAATCGTCTCATTGGCAAGGACCTTTTGGTATGGATACATCAATAGAAAAACCCCAGCGAACTCGCTTGGCCCCTCATAAACGTAAACTGCAACTGATGGAAATCGCCTTAGAAGTGTTTGCAAAGCGTGGGATAGGCCGCGCAGGTCATGCTGACATTGCAGAAATTGCCCAGGTCTCGGTGGCAACCGTATTTAATTACTTCCCGACTCGTGAAGATCTGGTGGATGACGTGCTCAATTTTGTGGTTCAGCAGTATTCGAATTTCCTCACCGATCACATCGATTTGGATTTAGATGTGAAAAGCAACCTACAAAGTTTATGCAAACAGATGGTGCAACTGGCAATCACCGATTGCCACTGGCTAAAAGTATTGTTTGAATGGAGTACATCAACCCGCGAGGAAGTGTGGCCGCTATTCGTTGCCACTAACCGAACGAATCAGTTGCTGATCAAAAATATGTTTAGCAAAGCGATGCAACGTGGTGAATTATGTGAAAAGCATGATGTTGATCATATCACCAGCCTATTTCATGGCATCTTTTACTCACTGTTTCTGCAGATCAACCGCGTTGGTGCGCAAGATGCAATGTATAAACTGGTTGATAGCTATCTCAATATGCTATGCATCTATAAAACCAAGGTTTAGACTCCCCCTGAACGCTTGTGTTTTCTGAACAGTTAATCAAGGGCCGATGCTTTAAGCACCGGACTAATCTAAATAAAATCAATCAGTTGAAATTATTCACCCAAATTCTCTAGGCCCCATTTATACAGTGCATTTTTCTTCAACTGATGAATTTCGGCGACGAGCGCCGCCGCTTTTTTGAGTGGCAGCTCTTTGCTGAGTAGAGTTAAGGTGCGCAATGCATCATCTGGCAGAGTCTGCTCACCAGCCGCCCGATAACCATGCACTAACAGCACCATTTCACCTTTTTTGCGGTTATCGTCTTCGGCAATCCAGGTGATCAATTGTGCCAATGGCATACCTTGAATGGTTTCAAAGGTCTTGGTTAACTCGCGCGCCAAAACCACTTGACGCTCACCGCCCAGTACCTCTTGCATATCTTGCAGGGCGTCGCAGATCCGATGCGGTGACTCATAAAAAATACAAGTGCGCGCGACTTTGGCGATTTCAAGTAGCTTATCTTTACGTGCTTTACTCTTAGCAGGTAAAAAACCCTCAAAACTAAAGCAATCGGACGGAAGACCAGCTGCACTTAACGCTGTGATCACCGCACAAGGACCAGGAAGTGGCACAACTTTGACCCCAGCTTGACGGCATTGATTGACCAAATGATAACCTGGATCGCTAATCAGTGGTGTGCCAGCATCGGATACCAGCGCAATCGACATGCCCGATTGCAGCTTATCGACTAAAAACTGGGCTTTTTGCTGCTCATTATGATCATGCAGAGCAAAAGTTTTGGTGCTGATATTAAAGTGCGCTAATAATTTACCCGTATGGCGAGTATCTTCCGCGGCAATCATATCGACCTGGGCTAACACCTCTAAGGCTCGTTGTGTGATGTCACCCAAATTACCAATCGGGGTTGGCACAATATAAAGAGTTGGTGCACCATTTGGCACGGTTTTAGTATCTGTCATTTGTTTACCATCACATCAACGATTAATATAGAGACAACTTACGGACTAACGAAAGAATCATGGCTATGAACCACCATCAGCGACGCAGTGTACCACGCATATTGACTCCGATTGCATTATCAATCGTGTTATCGGCCTGTTCGACTCAACCTTCGTCACCGGATGTGGTCGATATTGCCGCACCACCACTGTTAACCGCACAAACCTACTTAATGCGTGCCGATGCCAGCCAAGGTACACAACAAAATGATTGGTTGTTGATGGCCCTCAAAGCCGCGATTGCCGAAAACAATCCTGAGCAAGCGCAATTATTGATCATGCGCCTTGCCAAGCAACCCTTGACCGAAACTCAGCAAGCACAATGGCAACTGCTGCGCGCACAATTACTGGTGAATAGCGAACAGTATCAAGAAGCGCTCCGCCAATTAAATTTCCAAGCGAACTGGTCATTACCACAGGTTCAATGGCAACAATATTACCAATTACGCGCCGATATTTTTACCGCGCTAGATCGCCCGTTTGACTCCACTCGTGAATTGATCGCGCTGTATGAGATGTCATCAAACCGTGAGCAAGAAGCGTTAGCCGATCAAATCTGGGCTAGCTTGAATCACTATTCGGCGAACAATTTGACTCGCCTTGCCGTGGGCCCCAATGAAACACAGTTGAGCGGTTGGTTACAATTAACCATCTACATGAAAACGCTGGGCAGCAATCTGCCACAGCTACAAAACACTTTGCAGCGCTGGCTGGCCGAAAACCCACAGCATCCAGCGGCAAGATATACCCCAAAAGCCATCAGCGATATTTTGGCACTCAATATTGTCAAACCAACCCATACCGCATTACTGCTGCCTTTAACCGGCAAATTTGCCAAACAGGCACAATTTATTCGTGATGGTTTCGTGTTTGCGATGATGAATGATGCTGAACGCGCAACGGACGCCACTTTAACCATTATTGATACCAATGCCGAATCACTAGCATCGGTGGATGCCAGCCTGACCAACCAGAACATTGATTTTGTGGTCGGGCCATTAATTAAAGACAATATTGAGCAATTACAACGCTTGCAACAAAGCCGTGGCCAAACGATTCCAACGTTAGCGTTAAATATTCCGGATAATATCGATAACACTGCCGGTGCGTGTTATCTGGCTTTATCACCAGAGCAAGAGGTGGCACAAGCCGCTAAACATTTGTTCAGCCAAGGCTACCGCTATCCACTGATTTTAGCGCCACAAAATGCTTATGGGCAGCGTGTGGTGGAAGCCTTTAATCAAGAGTGGCGGCACTTTAGTAACGATAAAGTGGCAGTTAATCTGTTTGGTGATAAGCGTCAATTACAGCGCAATATCAATTCAATTTTTGGCTTACAAGATAGCCAGCAAAATATTGCTCAGATCGAATCTCTGCTTGGTATTGGCTTAGAAAGTCAGCCGCGGAGCCGCCGCGATATCGATGCGGTGTATATTGTTGCCAACAGCTCCGATCTCACCTTAATCAAACCGTTCATTGAAGTCGCGATCAACCCAGACACTCGTCCTCCAAAGCTGTTTTCTAACTCCAACAGCAATGCCGGAGGCCGTCAGTATGAAGATTTATCCGGTGTCACCTACAGCGATATTCCACTGCTGATCCATCCATCGCCAAGCCTCCAGCAGCAACTGACTCAAATTTGGCCGGACAGCTCAAATGCCGAGCGCCGCTTACAAGCACTCGGAATGGATGCGTATCAACTGATGGTGGAACTTCCACAAATGAAAATCGTCGAAGGTTATACCCTTGATGGCCAAACCGGTGTACTGAGCATTGATGATCAGTGTGTGGTACAACGTGAAATCAGTTGGGCGGAGCATGGAGTTCGCTAACTCTCGCGCCCAAGGCAACCACTATGAACAGATGGCGGCACAGCACCTATGCCGCCAAGGGTTAAAGTTGGTCAGCCAAAATGTCAATTATCGCTGCGGCGAATTAGATTTGGTGATGCGCCAGGGTGCCACTTGGGTATTTGTTGAAGTCCGTTATCGCGCCAATCGCCAACACGGTCATGCCGCAGAAACCATCACCCGCAGCAAACGTGATCGCTTGATCAAAGCAGCAAATTGGTGGATGCTCGCCAATAACATAAATAGTCACAGTGCGGATTTTCGTTTTGATGTGGTTGCGATTCATCAGCAAGGGCAACATATCGAATGGTTAAAAAACGCGATAACTGAAGGATAGACAATGCTCGATAGCATTAAAGACAGTTTTACCGAAAGTATTCAAATTCAAATTGCCGCAGCCGAAGCGTTACCAGATGCAATTATGCATGCGGCGCAAGCGATGGTGGCAAGCTTACTCAATGGCCACAAAATTCTCTGTTGTGGTAACGGTGGTTCATCTGTCAACGCGCAACAGTTTGTGTCTTGCCTGATCAATCGCTTTGAAACCGAACGCCCAAGTTTACCAGCGATGGCTCTGACCGCGGATAATACCACCTTAACCGCAGTGGCTAACGACTACCACTACCAAGAAGTCTTTTCTAAACAGGTGCGGGCATTTGGTCAACCTAGCGATATTTTATTAGCCATTTCGACCAGTGGTAATAGCAAAAATATCATTAAAGCAATGGAAGCGGCCGTCACTCGTGATATGACGATTATTGCGCTCACCGGTAAAGATGGCGGCGAAATGGCGGGACTACTCGGTGAAAATGATGTGGAAATTCGTATTCCCTCACACCGTACCGCGCGCATCCACGAGGTTCACATGGTGACGCTACACTGCCTATGTGATCTGATTGACCAAGTATTATTCCCAGCCCATGTAGAGTGATTATGAAAAGTATTAAACTTGTTCTCTTGGCCAGCATGCTTGTCACCTTAACCGGTTGTGCTGGATTATTCATCGCAGGTGCCGCAACCACCGCCAATATGGTGACCGATCCGCGCAGCACTAAGGAGATCTGGCAAGATAATAACCTAGAGTTAGAAGTCGCAGGACTTGCCAATAAAGAGCCCTATCGCAAAGAGACGCGCATCTCAGCGGTGGCTTATCGCGGTACCGTGGTATTACTTGGTCAATCCAGCACTGAAGCGACCTTAGAACAATTTATCGCGCAAGCTCGGCAACTGAAAGATGTCAAAGAGTTGCATAATCAAATCCAGATCAAAGCGCAGCTGTCGGTCGGAGAAATCAGCAATGACAGTTGGATCACCACTAAAGTCAAATCCGCGTTACTGACCAAATCCGAGCTCAACGGGATAAAAGTGAAGGTAGTAACCGAAGATCGAGTAGTGTATCTGTTTGGCTACGTATCCGCTGAACATGCTGATATTGCGATAGAGGTAGCAAGAAATATTATTGGTGTAAAACAAGTGGTCAGAGCATTTGATTACGCTCAGTAAGCCCATCGGACCAAGCGGTTAGCAAGATAAATAACCACCCCGTTTGGGATGGCGATAAAAAAGGCAGCGATTCTCGCTGCCTTTTACATGTTACGCTTGATGACTTCACGATACGTTTACTTCACAACACGTAAGCTTGGTTTGCCTTTTGGACGAGGTGGCTCATCACTACTCTCATCGCGAGTATGATCATCACTGTCATCAGTCAATGGACTCTCTAGCCCAGCTAACGAGGCTGGTGAGTCAAGCTCTTCAAGCTCTAGTGAATCGATATAAGCAGGTTCAGGCTCAAACATCGTCCCTGCACCATTTTCACGTGCATAAATCGCCTGCACCGCATAAATTGGCACAATCACGCGATGAGGCCGACCACCAAACCGAGCATTAAAGGTAACTTCGTCGTTACTGAGATCTAAATGGCTGACCGCACGCGGAGCGACATTGAGAATAATTTGCCCATCTTGCACATATTCGAGTGGCACTTTAACTCTTGGTAACGTGGCATCCACCACTAAATGTGGCGTAAGCTCGTTTTCCAGCAGCCAATCATAAAATGCACGCAGCAAGTAAGGTCGACGCGGTGTCATTTGATCACTATCCATTCCGGCATCCATTAGCGAGCCAGACGCATCTCGCGTTCAGCTTCCGTCAGCGAAGCGAGGAATGAATCACGCTCAAATACACGGTTCATGTACACTTTTAGTTCTTTAGAACCAGGACCAATCAAATCAATGCCCAGTACAGGTAAACGCCACAGCAGTGGAGCCAAGTAGCAATCAATTAAACTGAATTCTTCACTCATAAAGTATTCAAACTCAGCAAACACTGGGCCTAAAGTCAGTAAGTCATTACGCAATTTATTGCGCGCTTGCTCAGCCACTTCAGGTGAACCATTGACTACTTTCTCCGCCAATGAGTACCAGTTGCGTTCAATACGGTAGATCATCAAACGGCTGTTACCACGTGCAACCGGATAAACCGGCATTAGCGGTGGGTGCGGAAAACGCTCATCTAAGTATTCCATGATGATTTTGGAATCATACAGAGCCAGCTCACGATCCACCAAAGTAGGTACGGTTTTATAAGGATTCAGCTCGATCAGTTCCGCTGGGAGGTTATTCTCATCAACCAACTCAACTTCAAAACTGACACCTTTTTCAGCCAGCACAATGCGAACCTGATGGCTATACATGTCGGATGCACTTGAAAACAGAGTCATCACAGAACGTTTGTTGGCAGCTACAGCCATGGAGCCCTCCAGTACAGATGCGGGGATAAAAAACAATGGAGGCTATAGCCTCCATTGATGAGTTAACAATCGGAAATTAGCGCGACATAATAGCACAATTAGTGCACATCACGCCAATACTCTTTCTTGAGCGCAATCACTACTAGGCTGAAAAGTACTAAAAAGCCCATCACCCACCAACCAAGTTTTTGCCGCTCTAACTTGATAGGCTCGCTAGAGTATGCGAGAAAATTGACCAAATCTCGCACCGCTTGATTGTATTCCCCTTCACTTAGCTCACCATTACCACGCGATTTGATCCCAACCACATGCATAACCGGATTCCCATCAACAACTTTGCTGGCATAAATCGGCTCAGGAGTGCCCTGCAACTCTTCCAGCACATGCGGCATACCAACGCTGGGAAAGACTAAGTTATTAACTCCAAATGGGCGTGATGGGTCAACATAAAAAGTACGCAGATAAGTGTAAAGCCAATCGGTGCCCCGTACTCGAGCCACTAAGGTTAAATCCGGAGGCGGCGCCCCAAACCACTTAGCTGCGGATGGCTCCGGAATTGCATTTTCCATCACATCACCAATTTTAGTGGCTGGATTAAATATTAAGTGTTGCTTCATTAAATCAGCCGGGATGCCAAGATCATCGGCAACTCTTTGATAACGTTGGTACTGGGTCGAATGGCAACCAAAACAATAGTTGATAAATAGCTTGGCACCATTTTGTAGCGAAGCTTGATCGCTTAATTGATTATTCGCTTTATCTAAATGAATATTAGCTCCTGCCGCCATCACCAATGATGGCCATAAAGCCAACCACACTACAATCCATATTTTCATTAGTAGGTCACTCTGGTCGGTAATGGCTTAGTCACTTCATTCTTGCTATAGAAAAACAGCAACACAAAGAACATGAAATAGCCCAAGCTAAAAATCTGCGCCAACAAGGTATAAGTAGGTGTCGCAGGTAACGCACCTAACATGCCCAATGCAATGAAACTGACCGTAAACTGGGCAATATTGAATAAATGGAATTTGCTACGATAACGATAAGAGCGCACCTTACAGCGATCCAACCAAGGTAATAAAAACAGCATGATAATCGATGCCCCCATCGCCATCACACCGATTAGCTTATCCGGCACGGCACGCAAAATGGCGTAAAATGGAGTGAAATACCACACCGGAGCGATATGCTCTGGCGTTTTCAGTGGATTAGCCGCTTCAAAGTTAGGTGGTTCAAGGAAATACCCTCCCATTTCCGGATTGAAAAACAGCACATAACAAAACAAAAACAAGAAACCGGCCACACCGATTAAGTCTTTGACCGTGCCATAAGGGTGAAAGGGAATGGAGTCCACAATGTCATATTTCTTGGTGTAGTCGTGATGAAACTTGAATTGAGGTTGATAACCCTCACCCTGCGAACCTTTAGCCAATTTAGTTTCAATTCCATCAGGATTATTGGAACCCACTTCATGCAGCGCCAAAACGTGCAACCCAATCAGCAGTAGTAGCACTATTGGTAATCCAATCACGTGTAACGCAAAGAAACGGTTGAGCGTGGCACCAGAAATAACATAATCACCGCGGATCCACAGTGTTAAATCATCACCAATAATCGGAATTGCACCAAATAGCGAGATGATAACCTGCGCCCCCCAATAAGACATTTGTCCCCAAGGGAGCAGATAGCCCATAAACGCTTCAGCCATCAATACCAAGAAGATCAGCATGCCAAAGATCCACAATAATTCACGAGGCTGCTGATAAGAGCCATAAATCAAACCTCGAAACATGTGCAGATAAATCACAATAAAAAATGCGGAAGCCCCGGTCGAATGCATATAACGCAGCAACCAACCATACTCCACATCACGCATAATGTATTCGACTGATGCAAAGGCTCCTTCGCCTGAAGGCACGTAGTTCATGGTTAACCAGATCCCCGTTAAAAGCTGGTTAACCAGTACCAACATCGCCAACGAACCAAACAAGTACCAAAAGTTAAAGTTTTTAGGCATCGGATATTCGGACAGATGCTTTCTATACGCATTGATAACCGGTAGACGTTTTTCTACCCAGTCCAGTAGAGCTTGCATTATGCCTCTCCTGTTGCATCAAGACCAATTACCACCCGAGTATCGCTTAGGTACATATGCGGCGGGATCACTAGATTTAATGGCGCAGGAACCGCTTGAAAAACACGGCCCGCCATATCAAATTTGGAGCCATGACAGGGGCAAAAAAAGCCGGATTTGACACCTTGGACTTGCTCAGAAAAAGAATCGGGTAAATAAGTAGGTGAGCAACCCAAGTGAGTACAAATCCCTACCGCAATAAAATATTCAGGCTTAATTGAGCGGTAAATATTTTGAGCATAATTGGGCTGTTGTAACTGCTGCGAATTGGCATCACGCAATTGGTTGGCGTGATTTTTTAGATCTTCAATAATCGCGCCAGAGCGGCGAACTATCCAAACCGGTTTGCCGCGCCACTCGACTCGGATCATTTGCCCTTCTTCCAGCTTGCCGATTTCAACCTCAACCGGAGCTCCTGCGGCTTTGGCTTTAGCACTCGGATTCCATGATTTGATAAAAGGTACTGCGACCGCAGCCACTCCTAAGCCACCAACAACAGCGGTGGTGGCGGTCAGAAATCGTCTACGACCTGGATTTAGAGGTGCATTACTCATCCAGACATTCTCCCATTGGCTTCCAATCGATCCAGCTAATTCCATTTAAAGAGTAAGGCTAACCAACACGGGCTATAGAATCACCTCGATAACAAATCATAAATAAACAGTTAATATTTAACAAGGTGAAGCTACCTTTTTGCAACATGCATCAATTGAGAACGCTGGAAGCATCACAAAAGGAATAATCGCGTGCCGGATAAAGCATGATGAGCATGGAGGAGAGGATGAGTACGAAAAAAACAGTGGCGACAATTCGCTACCAAGCAATAAACCGTGGGCTTATCGCTGAAATGTAAAAAACCCGGCCAAATAGCCGGGTTTTTGAACCACATCCAGTAACACTGGAGCGTATTTTCCAAACAGGAAAATTAACGCTTAGAGAACTGTGGACGACGACGTGCTTTACGTAGACCCACTTTCTTACGTTCAACGCGACGAGCGTCACGAGTAACGTAGCCAGCAGCACGTAGAACAGGACGTAGAGACTCATCGTATTCCATCAGAGCGCGAGTGATACCGTGACGGATAGCACCAGCTTGACCAGAAATACCACCACCTTTAACAGTGATGTACAGATCCAGTTTTTCTACCATGTCAACCAGTTCAAGAGGTTGTTTAACAACCATGCAAGAAGTTGGACGACCGAAGTACTCTTCAAGACTACGCTTGTTGATTACGATGTTGCCGCTGCCTGGTTTGATAAAAACACGAGCAGCTGAGCTTTTGCGACGGCCAGTGCCGTAGTATTGATTCTCTGCCATTTCCGAAATCCCCGATTAGATGTCCAGTACTTTTGGTTGTTGAGCAGCATGGTTGTGCTCAGCGCCAGCGTAAACTTTTAGCTTACGGTACATAGCACGGCCTAGAGGACCTTTTGGCAACATACCTTTAACCGCTAACTCAAGTACCATTTCTGGCTTACGCTCAATCAGCGTCTCGAAGCTGAATGATTTCAGGCCACCTGGGAACTCAGAGTGACGGTGGTACATTTTGTTCTTAGCTTTGTTACCAGTAACAGTAACTTTCTCCGCATTAACAACGATGATGTAATCACCAGTGTCAACGTGTGGAGTGTATTCAGCTTTATGTTTGCCACGTAGGCGAGATGCAATTTCACTTGCTAGACGGCCAAGAGTTTTACCTTCAGCGTCTACAACGTACCAGTCACGTTTTACAGTTTCTGGTTTAGCAACGAAAGTTTTCATGCTAATAATAACCCGTTAATTTAAATTTACACTTCAAGGAGCTTTCGCTCCCACTGTCTAAGAGCCCAGTCATCACCCCTTCGAGTGGGTGGCACTCTCGGTCACAAAGGACCTGCAGTAACGGTGGGTCGCAGGATTATAGAGAAGGGAGCAGAAAAAATCATCTCTTTTTGTATAAAATCACAAAAAAAACCATAGCCATTCAATATGTCATGCTGAGGTTTAAAGTAAATATTTGGGGTAGCGCGGCTTTGCTGTCATATTGCTCTGCTACAGTGATAAGAAAAGTGGTAAACGCAAAATCAACCACATGCATTTTGCTTTATCGTACTAGGCTCTCATAGTAACATGTCCCTCGCACATGTGTAACCGACAGGTAAAAAACATGTTAAACAACAACAATAAGGAGCTCTTATGCCTTGGATTTATACTATTGCTGGATTGCTAGTGGGGATAATAGTCGGAGTGCTGATCACTCGTTTAATGACGCCTCAATACAAAACGCAGAAGAATCTACAAAAAGAACTCGATAGCGCCAAATTTAGTTTAGAACAGCAGCGTCAAGAACTGGCTGACCATTTTGCACAGACAGCCGAAATGCTCGACACTCTAGGTAAGGATTACACTAAGCTCTATCAGCATATGGCAAAAACCGCCAGCGATTTAATCCCTCATTTGCCAGAGCAAGATAATCCGTTTAGTCGACTCGCCCAGCAAAAAGAGCAAGAGAATAAACAACCTGAAACGTTAGAACAGCCGCCGAAAGATTATGCTTTAGGTGCAAGTGGTTTGCTGCGTGGTGAAACCAAAGCGATTATTCACTCAGCCGACTTAGTTAATAACAGCAAAGCCAGTTAATTTTATTCACCTCAGAGCATGGTGAACTTTGCAAAGGTTTTTGAGTCATAACTCACAGATTATTGGTTGATGTTTCTGGAAATGGACCTATTTTCTATTTCAGCCAAATGTGTATTTGTTGAGGAGTTTATGATGAAAAAACCTTTGCTTATTTTAACTGCTCTATCTCTTAGCTTGGGCACGATACTTTCACCGTTACCTGCCAGCGCAGCCCTTCCCCTTTCTGTCAATGGATCGCAAATACCGAGTCTTGCGCCGATGCTAGAAAAAGTCACCCCAGCGGTAGTCAGTATTGCAGTGGAAGGCACTCAAGTATCAAAACAGCGCCTGCCGGATCAATTTCGTTTTTTCTTCGGCCCTGACTTTCCAACCGAACAACTGCAAGAACGTCCATTTCGTGGACTCGGCTCAGGCGTCATTATTAGTGCTGAGAAAGGTTATGTAGTCACCAACTATCATGTCATCAATAGTGCAGAAAAAATTCGCGTTAAACTGCATGATGGTCGGGAGTTTGATGCTGAACTGGTCGGTGGCGATGCGATGTCCGATGTCGCGTTGCTTAAACTCAGCAAAGCAAAAAATCTCACCGAAATTAAAATTGCCGACTCCGATGTGCTACGGGTTGGAGACTTTGCCGTAGCGATTGGCAACCCATTTGGTTTAGGGCAAACCGTCACCTCTGGCATTATCTCCGCGCTTGGGCGCAGTGGCTTAAATATCGAAAATTTTGAAAATTTCATTCAAACGGATGCCGCCATCAATAGCGGCAACTCAGGCGGGGCACTGGTCAATCTCAATGGTGAATTGATCGGAATTAACACTGCGATTCTAGGCCCCAATGGCGGTAACGTCGGGATCGGCTTTGCCATTCCTTCGAATATGATGAAAAACCTCACCGATCAAATTTTAGAATTTGGTGAAGTCAAACGTGGCATGCTGGGAGTGCAAGGAGGCGAAATCAGCTCTGAGCTCGCCGATGCGCTCGGTTATGAATCCTCTAAAGGTGCATTTGTCAGTCAAGTGGTCGCCAATAGTGCAGCAGATAAAGCGGGGATCAAAGCCGGCGATATCATTACCTCACTCAATGGTAAACCGGTTGATACCTTCTCGGAATTGCGCGCTAAAGTGGCCACCTTAGGTGCCGGTAAAACCATTACTCTTGGCATATTACGTGATGGTAAAAACCAGAGTGTTTCCGTTACGCTCGATGAACAGCAAAATGCAAAAACCAAAGCCGAATCACTGCACCAAGGTTTAAGCGGCGCAGAGCTCAGTAACACTGATGACAGCGATCCAATCCAAGGGGTTAAAGTCACCGAGGTACAAAAAGGTTCGGCGGCTGAGTCTTATCAACTACAAAAAGATGACATCATTATCGGTGTAAACCGTAAGCGGGTAAAAAACATTGCCGAGTTGCGTGCCATCATGGAAAAATCGCCGAATATTCTGGCATTAAATATTCAACGTGGCGAACGGACCCTGTATCTAGTCGTTCGTTAAACGTCAGCCCTGCGTTACCGCTCATTTAGCGGTAACGCAGTCCATACTCTTCACACCAACATCAACCAGAAAAACGAAACTATAAACGTTTTCGATGTCACTTTGGCGAAATGCACTTCCAGTGTTATTCTTGACCACTTACCGTCCGTCATTTATCTAAATTTGAGTTGGGGAAACTATGCTGAAATTTTGGGTTCGCTCAATCAGCCTTGGGGTATTTGTCGCAATCATCATCATTGGGCTAACACCCTCACTACGTGCCAAACTACTCCCTGTCGTCAATTCTCAACCGCGTCATATCAGCGCATTACAGATATCGTTTAATCAAGCGGTGCGCAATGCCGCCCCTGCAGTCGTCAATATTTATAACCGTAAATACAGCGAAAGCGATCACCGCAAACTGTCGATTCAAGGTTTAGGCTCAGGGGTAATTGTCAGTGAAAAGGGCTATATCATTACCAACTATCATGTCGTGGCTCAAGCCGATCAAATTGTGGTGGCACTACAAGATGGCCGAGCCGCAGCGGCACAGCTGGTTGGCAAAGATCGCCGCACCGATATCGCAATATTGCGCGTGGAAGGGAGTGGGCTGCCAGTCATTCCACTCAATCCCGATTATCATCCCCAAGTGGGTGATGTGGTGTTAGCAATTGGTAATCCTTATAATTTGGGGCAAACCACCACATTTGGGATTATTTCAGCCACCGGTCGTTCATCGATCAGCGCTGATGGACGACAAGCATTCATCCAAACTGATGCGGCGATCAATGAAGGCAACTCTGGAGGAGCCTTAGTGAATACCGAAGGGGAATTAGTTGGGATCAATACCGCCTCTTTCCAACAAGCTACCGATTTTGAAACCTATGGCATTTCATTTGCAATTCCTTACGCTCTCGCCAGCAAAATTATGACCAAAATCATTGCCGATGGACGGGTGATCCGCGGCTATATTGGGGTAGATGGACAAGATATTAATTCAATGACCTCACGCTTACTGGGCAATGAACATGTGGGTGGGATCATCATTTTAGGCGTGGATCCCACTGGGCCCGCAGCAAAAGCCGGCCTATTAGAGCAAGATATCCTGCTCAAAATTGATGGTAAAAAAATTAATGGCCGGCAAAATGTGACCGATACCGTGACCGATCTTAGACCAGGCACCGTGGTCGATTTGACTTTGCTGCGCAAAGGCCAAGAAATGGTGGTGCCAGTGACAATTGGTGAAGATGCCCGAGAATAGCTTGCAGTTTCGCGTTTAGCACCGCCAAGATTTCAATGGTTAAGCATGAATATCAAGCAACCATCATCGATAAACAATCATCACTCAATACAAAAAAGCGGAGCCCTTGGGCTCCGCTTTTTACTACGAGAACGAAAGTTCTAGCATTATTTCTTAGTCAGCTTCTCTTTGATACGAGCAGCTTTACCAGACAGGTCACGCAGGTAGTACAGTTTGGCACGACGTACTGCACCGCGACGTTTAACTTCAATGCTATCAACTACTGGAGAGTGAGTTTGGAACGTACGCTCAACACCTTCGCCGTTAGAAATTTTACGAACGGTGAATGCAGAGTGCAGACCACGGTTACGAATTGCAATTACAACGCCTTCGAAAGCCTGTAGACGCTCACGGTCACCTTCTTTTACCTTAACTTGAACCACAACAGTGTCACCTGGTGCAAATTGAGGCAGGTTTTGTTTCATTTGCTCTTGTTCTAGAGCCTTGATGATGTTACTCATTGTCTAAATTCCTAGAATAAACTGATACTAAATTTAATAGGTTACTGATGCTGAGCCTGTTTAATAAACTCAACCAGTAATTGTTCCTGTTCGTCAGTCAGAGCTAGGTTTTCCAGGAGCTCCGGTCTTCTTAGCCAGGTTCGGCCTAACGACTGTTTCAGTCGCCAGCGACGAATGTCCTCATGATTGCCAGATTTCAGTACCGCGGGTACCTCTTTTCCATCCAATACTTCAGGACGCGTGTAGTGCGGACAATCTAACAGACCATTAGCAAAAGAATCTTCTTCTGCTGACGCAAAATCCCCTAGCACTCCCGGTATAAACCGCGAGACTGAATCAATCAACGTCATGGCTGGCAGTTCGCCGCCGGTCATTACGAAATCGCCGATTGACCATTCTTCGTCAACCTCCGATTCAATAATCCGTTCATCTACCCCTTCATAGCGACCGCAAATCAGAATTAAATTCTGGCTTTGCGCCAGCTCTTCCACACCTTGTTGGTCGAGTTTACGACCTTGTGGAGAGAGATAAATCACTTTCGTCTTACCCGGTGACGCTTGTTTCGCCGCATGGATGGCATCGCGCAAAGGTTGCACCATCATCAACATGCCGGGACCGCCACCGTAGGGTTTATCATCGACTGTGCGACGCTTGTCATGAGCGAAATCACGTGGATTCCAAGTCTCAACTGACAATAACCCTTTTTTCACCGCCTGACCTGTTACTCCAAAATCGGTAACGCTGCGGAACATTTCAGGAAATAGGCTAACAATGCCAACCCACATGTTTCCTCGCTTATTCGATTTTTGAGTTAAAACGCAGGATCCCAGTCAACTTCGATCCGTTGAGCTTGGCGATCAATAACTTTGATCACTTGCTCTTCAAGAAACGGAATCAACCGTTCCTTTTGGCCGAAAGCATCTTTCAGATTCGCTTTCACTACGAGAACATCGTTGGAGCCGGTTTCCATCATGTCAGTTACAACGCCAAGGTCATAACCGCTGGTGGTCACCACTTGCATACCAAACAATTCACGCCAGTAGAACTCATCTCCTGACAATTCTGGTAATGATGCGGGGTCAATTGCGATTTCAAAGTTAGTCAGCAGGTGTGCGTCTTCACGAACATCAAGCCCTTGAAGTTTCACTACCCAACCTTTGTTGTGGCGTTTCCAGCCTTCTACTTTGTACTCTACCCACTCACCCTTTTGTTCAATGAACCAAGGGCTGTAATCGAAAATACTTTCTGGATTGTCTGTGTAGGAAAAAGCTTTAAGCCAGCCACGAATGCCGTAAGAAGAACCTAATTTTCCCACAACCAATTTTTCGTGTTGCTTGCTCATCGTTTCTTTACCTTTCATCGACATAAACTAGTGATTACTTAATTGTAATAATTAAGCCGCTTTTTGAGCGGTTTTAACTAGTTGTGCTACGCGGTCAGACATAGATGCGCCTTGTGAAACCCAGTGGTTCACGCGATCCAGATCCAGACGCAGGCCTTCTTCTTGGCCAGCAGCAGTCGGGTTAAAGAAACCAACTTTCTCGATGAAACGGCCAGTTGCTGAGTTGCGGCTGTCTGCTACAACGATTTGATAAAATGGACGCTTTTTCGCGCCGTGACGTGCCAAACGAATGGTTACCATGTCGTCCTCTTTGCTTTTCAAAAATAAAATTAACCCCGAAAACCGGCTTGCAAAAATTTTCACAAAATCAGTTTGGGGTCTCGTGCCAAAATAAAGCCTCGGAATTCTACTCTTATTGCGAGGCTTTGCAAGGGGTTTAGCTACTTTTTCACCAGCAAAAAGCGCGCGCCATTACTGTGATTCAGCTAACAGATTGAAAGGTTAATGCTTCATCTACTCCGCTGGTGATAGTGTCATTAACGACCAAAGAAACCGCCGCCCAAACCACCACGACCACCACCCATCAGGCCTTGCATGTTACGCATCATGCCTTTCATGCCGCCCTGCTGCATTTTTTTCATCATTTTTTGCATCTGAGTAAATTGCTTAAGTAGGCGATTCACATCTTGTACTTGGGTACCAGAGCCCGCGGCAATGCGCTTTTTACGTGAACCTTTGATCAACTCAGGATGCTGACGCTCTTTCATGGTCATTGAGCTGATCATCGCTTCCATCTGCTTAAAGACCCGATCATCGACTTTATCTTTCATATCGGCTGGTAATTGCGACATACCGGGTAATTTATCGAGCATGCCCATCATGCCACCCATATTTTTCATCTGGCCGAGCTGTTCACGGAAATCTTCTAAATCAAAGCCTTTCTTTTCTTTGAACTTTTTCGCGAGCTTTTCCGCTTGTTGCTGATCAACATTACGCTGCAAATCTTCAATCAAGGACAGCACATCACCCATACCGAGAATGCGTGATGCAATCCGATCTGGATGGAATGGTTCTAGTGCATCGGTTTTTTCACCGACCCCCAAGAATTTAATTGGCTTACCCGTGATATGACGTACCGATAGTGCAGCACCACCACGGGCATCACCATCAACCTTGGTCAGAATAACCCCAGTCAACGGCAGTGCATCACCAAATGCCTTGGCGGTATTGGCTGCATCTTGACCGGTCATCGCATCGACCACAAACAGGGTTTCGACTGGGTTGATAGCTTTATGCAGTGCCTGGATTTCCGCCATCATCTGCTCATCAATCGCCAAACGACCAGCCGTATCGACAATCAATACGTCGTAGAATTTTTTCTTGGCGTGATCAATCGCAGCGTTAGCAATATCAATCGGTTTTTGATCCGGCGTTGATGGGAAGAAATCAACACCTAAATCATTAGCTAGCGTTTCCAACTGTTTGATCGCCGCGGGGCGATAAACGTCGGCGGAAACCACCAGCACTTTTTTCTTTTCTCGCTCTTTAAGAAGCTTGGATAATTTACCCACCGAGGTGGTTTTACCGGCACCTTGTAGACCGGCCATCAAAATAACTGCCGGTGGCTGAGCCGCGAGATTCAGCGCTTGATTCGATTCCCCCATCACAGCTTCAAGCTGCTGACGAACAATCTTAATGAACTCTTGGCCCGGAGTGAGTGATTTAGACACCTCAACACCCACTGCGCCTTCTTTGACTCGCTGCACAAAATCACGTACCACAGGTAACGCAACGTCAGCTTCTAACAATGCCATGCGCACTTCGCGCAGGGTATCTTTAATATTATCTTCGGTAAGACGACCTTTGCCGCTGATATTTTTCAGCGTGTTGGATAAGCGATCGGTTAAATTCTCAAACATCTTTTTTCTCTGCGCTAAGCGGCGGTAAATTGGCGTGAGTATACCTTAGACAAACGGACAGGCATACCCGTTGCTGATGGCTGAGATTCACGAATCGTAAATTACCCGACCTTTTATCTCACCTATACCCAAACCACTTGAAGTTACAGGTAGGCGGCAAGTGAGAGAGTCCCCATGAGCATAGGCAAACTATGTGATTGGGGTGAACGAACGTCGCCAACACCGCTGCAGCTTTAAGTAGGAAGGGTATATCAAAAACAGCGCATTTCCAAAGTAGCCCATTTACTAAGAGCAAGGTATAATTCACCCACTTAACCTTTATCTATGTGGCAGGTATGGAAAACTTAATCGCGATTGTCTCGACGATGTTATATCTCTTATCGATTGCGAATATCGTACCTGGACTGGTCAAGCAAACTGGGATCCGAGCTAAAACCGTATTTATCAGTGCCGCTATTGCACTGCTGTTTCATGCCTGGTTACTCAGTGATTTGATCCTGCATGGTAGTGGACAAAATTTAAGTATCCTCAATGTCGCGTCGCTGATCAGTTTTATTGTCTCTTTGGTGATGAGTTTAGCCATGTTCAAGGCTCGGCTTTGGTTTTTACTGCCCGTAGCCTACAGCTTCTCGGCACTAAATCTTTGTGCCGCTACCTTTCTACCAAGCAGCTTTATTACTCACTTAGAGAGTGATCCTAAATTATTACTGCACATTTCTTTGGCTCTGTTTTCTTATTCGACCTTAACCATCGGTGCGCTATATGCATTGCAGCTAGCTTGGCTTGACCATAAGCTAAAGAGCAAAAAAGTATTGTTGAATAATCCTAACTTGCCACCACTATTGATGGTCGAGCGCCAACTATTCAAGATTATTTTGATTGGTAACTTATTATTGACCGGAACATTATTAACTGGCTTTATCTTTGTTCAGGACATGTTTGCACAAGGTAAAGCGCACAAAGGTATTTTGTCATTTGTCGCTTGGATGGTGTATTCGGTTTTGCTCTGGGGACACTACCGTAAAGGTTGGCGAGGTAAAAAAGTAACATGGTTTGCGATAGCCGGAGCCACCTTACTCACTTTGGCGTATTTCGGTAGCCGTTTTGTACGCGAAATCATTTTACGCTAATAAGCGGTATCAATCGGGCATTGATCTGATTCGGTTTTATTTTTAATTTTATTAGCACTCTACCATAAGGAAAATTAGCGTTTTGGACGACATATCAACGGGTATCTTATTTGCGCTACTCGCGTGTCTTATTATTATTTCTGCCTACTTCTCCAGTTCTGAAACCGGCATGATGGCCCTCAATCGCTACCGTTTGAAGCATTTAGCCAACAGTGGCCATAAAGGTGCACAGCGAGTAGAAAAGCTATTGGCTCGTCCAGATCGTTTGATCGGTTTAATCCTAATTGGTAATAACCTGGTCAATATTCTCGCCTCAGCGATTGCGACCATTATCGGTATGCGTCTGTACGGTGATTTAGGGGTTGCGATTGCCACCGGAGCGCTGACTTTGGTGATTCTGGTCTTTGCAGAAGTGACACCAAAAACCTTAGCTGCGCTATATCCTGAGCGGGTTTCTTACACCAGTAGCGTATTACTGTCGGTACTGATGAAGCTATTCTCACCTTTGGTGGTATTCGTCAATGTAATCACTAATGGTTTGATCCGTGTCCTTGGTATTTCACCGCATAGCAAAGGCGATCATCTCAGCTCGGAAGAGTTGCGTACTGTGGTCAATGAAGCAGGCAATCTGATCCCTCGTCGTCACCAAGATATGTTGCTATCGATCCTCGATCTTGAACATGTCACAGTCAATGACATCATGATCCCACGCAATGAGATCAGCGGGATCAATATCAATGATGATTGGAAATCGATCGTGCGTCAGTTGAGCCACTCACCACATGGACGCATCGTGCTGTATCGCGACAAAATCGATGAAGTGGTCGGCATCCTACGTTTACGCGAAGCAGCACGCTTTATGTTAGAGAAAAACGACTTTAATAAAGAGATGCTCTTACGTGCCGCGGATGAAATTTATTTTATTCCAGAAGGGACCCCGCTTAATGTCCAGTTGGTTAAATTTCAGCGTAACAAAGAGCGAATTGGCCTGATCGTCGATGAATATGGTGAAATCATTGGCTTAACTACGCTAGAAGATATTTTAGAAGAGATTGTCGGTGAATTTACCACCTCGATGTCACCCAGTTTAGCCGATGAAATTACCCCACAAGGAGATGGCAGCTTCTTAATTGAGGGCAGCGCCAACATTCGTGACATTAATAAAAGCTTAAAGTGGAAACTGCCGACCGACGGCCCAAGAACACTGAATGGCTTAATTTTGGAGCATCTTGAAGAGATCCCAGCCAGTCACCTGAGTGTCAAAGTAGCACAGCATAAGATGGAAATCTTGGAGTTAGAAGAGAACCGGATCAAGCTGGTTAAAGTCTATCCCAAGAAAACTAAAGCTGGCTTGGTGTAGCGATTCGCAAGAAAGAAAACGACAAAAAGCCCGAACCAGAAGTTCGGGCTTTTTCATATATCAAGCAAACTCAAGCCGAATTTAGTTAACGTTTAGCTGATGAAGCATCGCTTCCGGTAGTGCCAACTCTTCATTACGGTTCACGGCAATACCAGCGGTAATCACTTGCTGGGCAATCGCTTGTGCTTCTGCCAGTGAGTGCATTGCTGCCGTGCCACATTGGTATCGATTTAACTCAGGGATATGCGCTTGGCTTGCGACTTTCAGCACATCTTGCATCGACGCTAACCAAGCCGTCGCCACTTGCTGCTCGCTAGGCGCACCAATCAAGCTCATATAAAAACCGGTACGACAGCCCATAGGCGAAATATCGATGATTTCCACCTCGCGGCCATTTAAATGCTGACGCATAAATCCGGCATACAAGTGCTCTAAAGTATGAATACCCCGCTCAGACAAAATGTCCTGATTGGGCAAGGTAAACCGCAGATCAAACACCGTAATAGTATCCCCTTTTGGGGTTTGCATCGTTTTAGCCACCCGTACCGCAGGTGCCTGCATACGAGTATGATCAACCGTGAAACTGTCTAATAATGGCATCGCTTTGCTCCCTGATTGGCGCGTTAGTCACGCACCATTTGCCAAATAACCTTAAACCGTCTCCTGCAAGTACGCAAAATATTGCGTTAAGTAAGCATCGAAACTGAGCGTATCTTTAGCTTCAACCTCTGCTTGAGCTTGCGTAGAGCGGCATACTTCCTGTTCCATCACATCGAGTGAATAATATTGGTAGTGATGCTGCAAATTCGCCGCGCGATATTGATTACCGAGCGCACAACCGGTTTTGCCCAAACCGCCATGCTGTTTAATTTGCGCCAAAATCTGTGCTGATAAAGTCAGCTCTGGATTATCAATCCAACCTTCTAGCTTGTCACATACCTCTTGGTAAGCTTGCCCACCTAGCGCAGCATCCATGGTTTGTGCAATAGCACGTAAATCAGCAAACACCCGCTTGGCCCAAGTTTGCAACGTCAGCACTTCACCATGACAACCAATTTGTAGCTCTAAGCCAGGTTTACGCCCTTCTAACACCACTTTGCGCCAGTTATCACGCCAACAGGCAAGTTCACAATTGCCCATCGGATCGGAGTCCGATAACGCACTCCAAGCTAAAAATAGGTCGAGAAAACGGACTTGATCTTCGTCGATGCCAATCGGACTAAACGGATTGACATCCAGTGAACGCACTTCGATGTACTCGACGCCAGCACGAGCTAACGCTTGTGAAGGTCGCTCACCACTTTGGGTCACTCGTTTGGGACGAATTGGCGCATACAGCTCATTTTCAATTTGCAGTACATTGCTGTTGAGCTGATGATATTGTCCCTCAACCTTAACCCCAAGTTTGGCAAACTGTTGCGATGGAGTACGGATCGCTTCATTCACTCCTTGCAGATACTGCTCTATGCTATTGAAACCAATTTGCAGCACACTTTGCGCGCTGTTGGTATAGCCAAGATCACTGAGGCGCAATGAAGTCGCATAAGGCAGATATAACGTGTTACCCAACGACTCAAACGGCAGATCGGTTTTACGCCCTTGTAAAAATGAAGAGCACAGCGCCGGTGAGGCACCAAACAGATAAGGGATCAACCAGCCGAAACGGTAGTAATTGCGGATCACCCCAAAATAAGCTGCCGATTGGCTGGCTTGGCGAGTTTGTGGATCTTGCTCGCCTAATAATGCATCCCAAAAACTCGTAGGGAAGGAAAAATTAAAATGAACGCCAGAGATGATCTGCATCAGGCTACCATAACGGCGCTTAAGGCCTTCACGGTACAAGGTTTTCATTTTGCCGGTATTCGATGAACCATATTGTGCCAGTTCAATGCCCTCTTCACTGCCGACATAACAAGGCATCGAGAGCGGCCATAGCTTTTCCTCACCCAATTTGCTTTGTGCGAAATGGTGAATATCCGCCATCTGAGCCAGTAGTGTATCCACATCATGAGAAACCGGAGTAATAAACTCCAACAATGATTCAGCAAAATCGGTGGTGATCCAGCGATGAGTTAATGCCGAGCCCAGCGCTGCAGGATGTGGCGTTTGCGTAAGAGCGCCGTCTGGTGTGTAGCGCAAAGATTCGCGCTCTAACCCACGCCCAAAGTTTTGAAAGACTTCTGGTTTGTTTGCAACTGTTTGTAGTCGCTCGGCAAATGTACTCAAAATACGCTTCACTTATATCGGTAGTTATGATCGAATGCCGCCAGTGATATCGAACCATTACGCGGCATAGCGAGTAGGGGCAAACTGTGCCCGACTAATAAATGTGTCCTCTAACGGAGGATTTCAAGCTCTTCTAGGGCAATACCTAACTTTTGTAGCTGCGGCTTAAGCCGCTGACTATCACCGACGACAATGATCTGATAATCATCTGGATTAAACCATTGCGCCGCCAACTGATTGAGCGCAGTACGCTCAACACTTTTGACAATCTGATTACGCTGCTGCAAATAATCCCGATCTAAACTGTAGGTCAAAATATTCGAAATCAGCTGCGCTTTTTGCGCCGGCGTTTCATACAGCAACGCCTCTTGTTGCCCAACGGCTAAACGTAAAAAGGCCATCTCCTGCTCACTGATCCCCGTTTGGCTAAACTGACGCATCTCGTGGATCATTTCTTGGATGGCATCCAGCGTAACATCGGCTCGCACTGGCGCATTAAATACGATCGCCCCAACTTCACGATTACTGGCAAAATAGCTTCCCGCACCATAGGTATAACCTTTATCTTCACGCAGGTTTTGGTTGATACGGCTATTAAAGTTACCGGCCAGATTAAAGTTAGCCAACTGAGTTAAATAGAGTTCACCAGTGGCATCAAACGGGAGGCCTTGGCGCACCATACGAATGATACTCTGCGGCGCTCCTGGCTTATCAACCAAATAGATTTTTTGCGAAGTCAAATGAGGGATGGTCTGTGGCTGGATCAGTGGTGCAGGCTGACCTTGCCAATTCGCGATAAACTGCAACTGCTGTGTAATCTCTGCTGCACTGATATCTCCCACTACCGCAATTTGTGCCCCATGAGGGGTGTAATGCTGACGGTAAAACTGCTGCACATCTTGCAAGGTCAACTCGGCAACCGATGTTTCACTGCCCTCACCTGAGCGAGCAAACAAGCTCTCTCCCCACAACACTTGGCGTGTCGCCTGCGAGGCTAGCCAACTCGGTTGCTGATGCTGATACACCAAACCTTGCAGCATCTGTTGCTGTAGACGCACAAAATCGCTGTGATTAAACGCTGGGGTCAGCAGCATCTCTTCCACCACTTGTAAGGTGGCCGCTAAATTATGACTTAAACTCGAGACCACAATGCTGGTTGAATAAGCCCCAGCCGACACTTGCACACTCGAACCCAGTTGATCCAATTGCGCCTGTATCGCCTCTGCACTACGCTGCTGACTACCCTCTTGCAGCAAGCTGGCGGTTAAATTGGCTAATCCTTCTTTACCGATCGCCACCTGACGTTCGCCCACAGGCAACTGAATTTCAATCAAAACAGTCGGCGTTTCATCGGTTTGGGTGCCGAGTAACTGTACATCATTGTCAAAATCGACCCGGTACAAAGTCGGTAAATGTGCTTGAACCGGCTCTGCCACAGCTGGTATTTGCGCACGATCAAAATCATCTTTGACTTGTCGATAAGCCAACTGCTGCTCAGCGATTTTTTGGTATTCCGGCAACTGACGCGCAGGCGTAGTAAAGGTAGCGGCGCGCACCGCAAAGTCGGTTTTGCCTTTAGCGACCACACTTAAGGTCACTTTCGGTTGATCAACAAGATAATGGCCAAAAACCTGCTGCACCGCTTGTGGCGTCACCGCTCGCAACTGCTCTAACTGGCTGGCAATCCGATCCGGTTGCTTGAAGAAAGTTTGATTGGCGGCCAATTGGCTCACTTTACCTGGCACGCTTTCTAGCGCAAATACCGCATTGGCCTCTTGTGAGCCAATGATCTGCTCTAAGCGCTGAGTTGTAACACCTTGCTGCTTAAATTTTTGCAGCACTTGCAAGGTTTGTTGATAGAGCGGAGCCAATTGACCGGCTTCACCAGCCGGTGCCATGGCATAAACATAAAAGGTGCAGGCCAATTCAGCACAATCTTGGAATGCTCCGGCATCGACCGCTTTTTGGGTTTTCACCAGTTCTTGGTACAACAAACTGTTATTACCACTGCCTAAGACACTCGCCAGTACATCCAGTGCCACCTGATCATCCGCGCCTAAATATTGAGTTGGCCAACCAATCAACAGCATTGGCTGCTGCACGCGATCTTCTAACGTAATAAAACGATCTTCGCTTAAGCGCGCGGGCTGTTTCGGCGCATCAACGACTTCTGGACCTTGCTCAATCGAGCCAAAATATTTTTGCACCCAAGCCAAGGTCTGTTGAACATCTAAATCACCACCTAGGGTTAAGACGGCGTTGTTTGGTCCATACCAACGCAAGAAAAAGGCTTTCAGATCATTAACATCAACCCGATCTAAATCGCTGACATAACCTATCGTTTGCCAAGAATAAGGATGCCCTTCGGCATACAGCGCTTCCCCCATTCTCTCCCACATCAGGCCATAAGGACGGTTATCGTAGTTCTGAGCGCGCTCATTTTTGACGGTATCGCGCTGAATTTCAAACTTGCGCTGCGAGACCGCAGAGAGCAAAAATCCCATGCGATCCGCTTCCAGCCATAACACTTTTTCCAACTGGTTGGCTGGCACCGTTTCAAAATAGTTGGTGCGATCACGATTAGTGGTGCCATTGAGAGTACCACCGGCTTCGGTGATCAAACGAAAATGTTGCTGATCGCCCACATGCTGTGAACCTTGAAACATCATGTGTTCAAAGAAATGAGCAAAACCTGATTTACCAATCTCTTCACGGGCAGAGCCTACATGATAAGTCACATCCACGTGCACCAGAGGATCGGAGTGATCCGGCGCCAAGATCACCGTTAGTCCATTATCTAAGCGATATTTGCTATACGGGATCATCACCTTACCCGGCTGGGCCGGCACTTGTTCAATTAGGGTGACACCTTGCGGCAGCGAAGAAAAACGTGGCCACCATGATTCAGAAGCACTACATCCAGCCAATAGCCACAGCAATAACCCATAGCTGCCAATTTTTCTCATCATTTATCCTTACCATACGCCGTAATATAAGGCTGCCAGCAGTGAATAGCGCAGCCCTTTACCGATCAAAATCATCAAACATACAGGGATGGCCTTGAAACGCAACCAACCGGCGGCTAAACAGAGTGGATCACCAATGATCGGTAACCAACTTGCTAATAACGCCCAATACCCATAACGTTGTAGCCATAACTTGGCTTTATGACCTTGTTTTTGAGAATCAGTTCGATGGGGCAAGCATAAACCTAACCAATAGTTGGTCATGCCACCTAAGGTATTACCTGCGGTAGTCATCAGCACAATCAGCCAAACTGAATGCTCAGCCAGCGCTAAACTGGCCAGCAGCGCTGCTTCTGAGCCACCCGGTAATAAAGTGGCACTAAGAAAACCACTCCAAAACAGTAGACCCAGTGGTGATTCAGCGAGCAGCGTGGTCAGTGGTGCGCTGACATCTTGCAACCACACTAACATTTCATATCGAGCAGTAACTTGCCTCGGGTATGGCCAGTTTCAATCTGTGCATGAGCCAAACAGGCTTCCGCTAACGGGTAAATGTGCTGAATTTCCAAATGCAGTAAACCGACACTCATCATATACAACATGGTATCGAGCTGTTCAGGATTAGGATCCACCAGCATACCGCTGGCTTGGAAACCGAGCAGTTTAGCTTTTTCGCAAATCAGCTCAGCACTTAACGTTGGCACAGTGACCACGCGAGCATGGTCGTTTAAACATTTGAGCGCATCTAACGCGACATCACCGCCGACTAAATCGATCAACACGTCAACATCTTGTAGGCGCTGCGACACCGGCGCAAATTGATAGTTGATGGCATGAGCGCCGAGCGTGGCCAGAAAATCTAAATTCGCTTCACTACAGGTGGTAAAAACCTGCGCTTTCGCCGCCAGCGCGATCTGTACCGCAATATGCCCAACGCCACCGGCTCCCGCTAAAATCAAAACTCGCTCACTTTCTTGTAACTGAGCCTTGCTCAGTGCCTGCGCTGCGGTTTGTCCGGCTAACGGTAACGCCGCAGCAGCTTCTAACGTCACGCTATCTGGCACGAGACTGAGTTCAGATTCCGGAACACAAACATACTGACTGTAACCCCCTCCACGCAGTGGAAAACCAATAAAACCCGCCACGTTATCACGCAAGTTAAAACGGCGAACCCCATCACCGAGCGCGATCACTCGCCCTGCAATATCATACCCCGGCGTCCAAGGAAGCCGGTCTTTATTCTGTGCTGCCGCCCAACCTAAACCCGCGCGTGTTTTCACATCGATAGGATTGATACTGGCGAAAGCGACTTTGACTAACACTTCACCACTTTTTGGGGTAGGTATTGCAGTGGTATGCATCGCCAATACCTCTGAACCGCCAAATTGGGGGATGACAATTTGTTTATTTTCCATTTCCACTCTCCCGAGCCGATCCATAAAAAAGGATGCCGAAGCATCCTTTTGAATATATACCTATTTTTTAATACCTTAATACTGCAGCGCAAGACTTAACCTAGCAGAGTTGCTTCTAAGTTAACCTGCCAAAGCTAACAAAATACCTGCAGCAACCGCAGAGCCTAACACACCTGCCACATTAGGCCCCATCGCATGCATCAATAAAAAGTTTTGTGGATTCGCAGCTAAGCCAACCTTATTCACCACTCGTGCGGCCATAGGAACAGCGGAAACCCCAGCAGCACCAATCAGTGGATTGATCGCCTCTTGGGAGCATTTATTGAGGATCTTAGCCATGATCACCCCAGTTGCGGTGCCAATACTAAATGCGATCGCACCTAATAGCAGAATGCCTAAGGTTTGCATATTCAAAAAGTTATCCGCTTGCAGTTTTGAGCCAACCCCCAGACCAAGAAAGATGGTGACAATATTGATCAACTCATTTTGCGCAGTTTTTGACAAGCGATCCACCACCCCAGCTTCGCGCATTAAATTACCTAAACAGAACATGCCGATTAAAGGGGTCGCAGTCGGCAAAAAGAGGATCGCCATCAGTAATACCAAGAGTGGGAATACGATCTTCTCGGTTTTTCCGACATGACGCAGTTGAGCCATAGTAATATTGCGCTCTTCAGGAGTGGTTAATGCTTTCATGATCGGCGGCTGGATCAGCGGCACTAATGCCATATAGCTATAAGCTGCCACCGCAATCGCGCCAAGCAAATCTGGCGCTAGCTGACTAGACAGAAAGATCGCGGTTGGGCCATCAGCACCACCAATAATCGCAATCGAGGCGGCATCGGCCAAGCTAAATTCAATACCCGGCACAAAATTAAGCAAAATCGCACCAAATAAGGTAGCAAAAATACCAAACTGTGCCGCAGCCCCTAACCATAAGGTTTTGGGATTGGCAATCAAAGCGCCAAAGTCAGTCATCGCACCGACGCCCATAAAAATCAGCAGCGGAAATATTCCTGACTCAATACCGATATAGTAAACGTAATACAGCAAACCACCAGGGTCGGTAAACCCAGCATTAGGGATATTGGCTAACACCGCACCAAAACCAATCGGTAGCAGTAATAGTGGCTCAAAACCCTTGCGAATCGCTAAGAACAGCAAACCACAGCCAACCATAATCATAATGATTTGCCCAAACGCAAAGTTGGCAAGCCCAGTTTGCTGCCATAAGGTGATAAATCTCTCCATGATCCGCCCTTACACCAAACTCACTAACGGTGTACCCACTTGTACGCTATCGCCAGATTTGACCAGCAGCTGCTGTACCACGCCGTCACGCAGCGCACGAATTTCCGTTTCCATTTTCATCGCTTCTAACACAATCAGCACATCACCTTGTGCAACTTCAGCTCCAGATTCAACTTGGATTTTAAAAATCGTGCCCGCTAAGGGAGCGGTGATGGTTTCTAGCGCTTGAGAGGCGTTGGTACTAATAGGTTGCGGCGCCGTTTGAGTTTGCGCAGCGGCAGCAATTGAAGTGAGCTGACCTTGTGGGCCAACTTCCACCTCATACACCACTCCATCGACTTTGACACTATAAGCTTCGACCTGAGTTGTGGTGTTAGGTAGCGCAACAGCAGGGGCTGGTTTTTTATCTGGAGCAGGTTCAAACGCTGCTGGATTATGGCGATTTTTTAAAAACTTAAGGCCAACTTGCGGGAATAACGCATAGATCAATACATCCTCAACCTGAGAATCGGCTAAGGTGATGCTTTCTTCTTGCGCTTTTTTAACTAACTGCTTGGTTAATTGATCCAACTCATCAGGTAATCGATCCGCTGGTCGACAGGTGATCGCCGCTTGCCCCTCTAATACACGCGCTTGCAGCTCAGCATTAACGCTAGCAGGGGTGGCACCATATTCACCTTTCAAAACACCGGCCGTCTCTTTGGTAATACTTTTGTAGCGCTCACCAGCCAACACATTGATCACCGCTTGAGTGCCGACAATTTGTGAGGTAGGGGTGACTAAAGGAATAAAGCCAAGATCTTGACGTACACGAGGGATCTCATCAAGCACCTCATCTAACCGATGAGCAGCACCTTGCTCTTTTAACTGCCCCTCCATATTAGTCAGCATACCACCTGGCACTTGAGCGATCAGGATCCGCGAATCGACCCCTTTTAGCTGGCCTTCAAATTTGGCGTATTTTTTACGCACGGTTCGAAAATAAGTCGCAATCGGCTGCAATTGTTCCAATTTCAACTGAGTATCACGATCCGTGCCTTGTAACATAGCCACCACAGTTTCCGTCGCAGTATGGCCATAGGTTTGGCTCATCGATGAAATCGAGGTATCGAGAATATCAATCCCGGCTTCAACAGCTTTGATCGCCGTTGCAGTAGATAAGCCAGTGGTGGCATGACAATGCAATGCTAATGGCACCGCACAAGATTGTTTGATCCGCGAGATCAGCTCTTCAGCTTCATAGGGCTTGAGTAAGCCAGACATATCTTTGATGCACAAAGAATGACAGCCGAGATCTTCTAAACGTTTGGCCAAATCAACCCAAGTTTCGGTATTGTGCACTGGACTGGTGGTGTAAGACAAAGTGCCTTGAGCATGCGCGCCAACTTCAATGGTGGCTTTTACTGCCTGTTCAAAGTTGCGTACATCATTCATCGCATCAAAAATACGAAAGACATCCATACCATTGGCATGCGCACGCTCAACAAATTTGGTGACCACATCATCGGCATAATGCCGATAGCCAAGCAGATTTTGCCCACGCAGCAACATCTGCATTGGCGTATTGGGCATGGCTTTTTTTAAAGCGCGCAAACGCTGCCAAGGATCTTCGCCCAAAAAACGAATGCACGCATCAAAGGTTGCTCCGCCCCAGGTTTCCAAAGACCAGTAGCCAATCTTATCCAATTCAGCCGCGATTGGCAGCATATCGTCAATACGCATCCGTGTAGCAAAAAGCGATTGATGTGCGTCACGCAGGACCACATCGGTGATAGCAAGTGGTTTAGCCATGTTGATTAACTCCTTTTAATCCTGATTTACTGTTGCGCAGCACGGTGCTGATGCACCGCAGCAGAAATAGCCGCCACGACTTGTGGGCTCACGCCATCGGTTATCGGTTGAACGGTTTGATGGTGGTTGGAGGTTACAGCTGGCTCAATGACCTCTTGAGGTATCAATCGAGACATCAGTTGGACTAAATATACGAGGATGGTAAGAAACAGAAATACCACCACCATTCCCGTTGCCATTAACGTAGCGGCATCAATCAGTAAACTTCCAATATGTGTCATGTTGCTTCCTTTTTGTCATCCTGACATTCTTCTACTCACCAGCGTGATCGCCGAGCAGAAGGGACGAATTATCTCGACTGCACCATTATTGTCAATTTGCTTACTCGCACTCTTTTGCCTAGACCACAAATTAGAGCAAAAAATCATCGCAATCGTAGCAAATCAGTAGCCTGCATCCTCTATTCACGGCACAGCAAACCGGATAACGGGCTTAAACAATAAGCGAAGAGATCGATTTTCCCTCATTTCAATCAAGCTAACGTGAAAAATGGGCAAATAATGCGATGAAGTTAATAGAGAGAAAAATATCTTCTACAAAACAGGAGGTTGTTGTTTAAAGTACGACACCGTCTTTGCAAGATGTCAGTTTGAGAGATATAGATTTAAAAGATGTAAAAAAGCCCTGCATTTTCATGCAGGGCTTATAATATGGCGCGCTCGAGAGGATTCGAACCTCTGACCGCCTGGTTCGTAGCCAGGTACTCTATCCAGCTGAGCTACGAGCGCGCAATTGAGTAATGATTCGCTATTTAACTAGCAGGGAATTACCCTTAGTTCTGAATAAGACTCGCTCTTAAACAGAAAATAATGGCGCGTCCGAGAGGATTCGAACCTCTGACCGCCTGGTTCGTAGCCAGGTACTCTATCCAGCTGAGCTACGGACGCGCAGGCTTTTGATTGTTTAAACTATGATTGCTTGTGCAATCGCAGGTTTCACAACCCACTCCCAAATCATCAGAAGTGTTAAATAATGGCGCGCTCGAGAGGATTCGAACCTCTGACCGCCTGGTTCGTAGCCAGGTACTCTATCCAGCTGAGCTACGAGCGCGCAATTGAGTAATGATTCGCTATTTAACTAGCAGGGAATTACCCTTAGTTCTGAATAAGACTCGCTCTTAAACAGAAAATAATGGCGCGTCCGAGAGGATTCGAACCTCTGACCGCCTGGTTCGTAGCCAGGTACTCTATCCAGCTGAGCTACGGACGCGCAGGCTTTTGATTGTTTAAGCCATGATTGCTTGTGCAATCGCAGGTTTCACAATCCACTCCCAAATCATCAGAAGTGTTAAATAATGGCGCGCTCGAGAGGATTCGAACCTCTGACCGCCTGGTTCGTAGCCAGGTACTCTATCCAGCTGAGCTACGAGCGCGCAAGTTGTGAACTATATCACAAATGTTTTCTCTGGAACAAAAAAATTGACCATCGGCCAATAAATGGCGGTGAGGGAGGGATTCGAACCCTCGATACGGCTATAAACCGTATACTCCCTTAGCAGGGGAGCGCCTTCAGCCTCTCGGCCACCTCACCACTTACATATTCCAGAAGAATATGGCGCGTCCGAGAGGATTCGAACCTCTGACCGCCTGGTTCGTAGCCAGGTACTCTATCCAGCTGAGCTACGGACGCGCTGTGGCTTATCGAAATAAGCAATGCAAGAATGGCGGTGAAGGAGGGATTCGAACCCTCGATACGGCTATAAACCGTATACTCCCTTAGCAGGGGAGCGCCTTCAGCCTCTCGGCCACCTCACCGTCTTGCGGAGGCACATATTACGATTTACCAAAAATATGTCAAACACTTTCTTGGCAAAAAATGGGTTAAACCACTCAACCGTTGGTAAATTAACCAAAGCGCTGAGAATTTACACTTTATCCGTAAAAACACGCGGATAAACAAAAAGGTCGGCGTGATAAGCCGACCTTGCTGTGATAATTAGTAGTTGCCTGAAGCAACGCCACCATTACCTTTTTCTGCTTGAATGCGCATGTAGATTTCTTCACGGTGCACAGACACTTCTTTCGGTGCATTAACACCGATACGGACTTGGTTACCTTTTACACCCAATACCGTCACGGTCACTTCATCACCGATCATCAGGGTTTCGCCAACACGGCGAGTCAAAATAAGCATTCTTAGCTCCTTGAGTAATCTCTGTATTTTCTTGCAACCAAACTATTATCCATCAAAAGTTGTCACATCGTAAACTCTCAAGGGTTGCGGTTTAACCTAAAAAAGTTTGTTTTACCCCAAACTCTTGAGAGATCGCTGATACGACATAAGTCTCGTGCAGAATATTTGCCGCACGATCCACATTCGCAGGATCCAACATTAGCATAGATGATTGTTGCTCAGCCGAGACATAACGCACAGCGATACCATGTTCGGCTAAGGTTGCCCGAGCATGTTCCACTAACCCACGAGCCTGCAGGCCAACCTTAGTGATTAGACTCACTGACTCTGAATTGCGGATTTTCTCAGCGCACACTAATCGCAACTTGGCACAAGCATCTTGCTTAATCACTAACGCACTATCATCACCTTCTTCAATGATAGTGCAAACTTCAATCCCCAGCATTTGGCACTGCTTAATAATCCCTGCCAAAGATTCATTACTGAGCGCAACTAAAACCATGTCTCTTTGAATTGCGATACCACAGATAGCATGTGTACTGGTATCACCCTTAATCAAACTGCCTTGATTATCTTCAAAGGTAGAAAGTACACGTAGTGGTACCGCATTTTTCCAAGCATACTGGACACAGGGCAGATGTAGCACTTTCGCGCCTTTACGTGCCATTTCTTCCATGGATGGAAAATCAATCACATCCAATTTTCGCGCCGTAGGTACCACTCGTGGATCACAAGTGTATACACCATCAACATCAGTGAAGATTTGGCACTCATCAGCATTAAGCGCACCCGCCAAGGTCACAGCACTGGTATCTGAACCACCGCGGCCGAGCGTGGTGATATCCCCATTTTCATTAACACCCTGAAAACCAGCGACTATTACAATAAAATCTTGTTCTAGCAGCTCTGTAATCTTTCGAGTATCAATCTGCTTAATCGTTGCGTTATTGTGTTGATTATCCGTCACAATATTCGCTTGAGCTCCGGTTAGTGAGCGGGCTGCATAGCCCATTTTGTGCAGTGTCATGGCCACTAAGGCCATCGACACCTGCTCACCAGCAGAGAGCAAAACATCAAGTTCTCTAGCGTTTGGTACACTATCTACTTGCTGAGCTAAACCCACCAGTCGATTGGTATCCCCTGCCATAGCAGAAACCACTACGACAACTTGATTGCCATCATTTTTCGCCTTAATGATGTGTTCGGCTACGGTTTGCATTGTTTCTATTGAACCCACCGAAGTTCCACCGAACTTTTGCACGATAAGGGGCTTTTTCACCAGTATTCACCTTCCCAAGACCAAAGTCTTATTGGGATCAAATTTGATCGGATTCCATTGTCAGATCTCATTTGATCGTTACTAAAATAAAACCAAGCACCTCATTGGCTACGTCTTACTTACACCAATCAGCTCACTTGGTTGACTTAATAAAATAACGCCCAATCAATAACATATCGATTGAGCGTCATTTATTTGTCGTGGTTATAGACGCTCAGTAATCCAAGCGTCTACCGACTCTAAGGCCGCAGGTAGAGCCTGCGCATCGGTTCCACCAGCTTGAGCCATGTCAGGGCGGCCACCGCCCTTTCCACCAATTTGTAGTGCCACCATGTTGACCAGCTCCCCAGCTTTGACTTTATTGGTCAAATCATTGGTCACGCCGGCAATCAGGCCCACTTTATCTTCGGCCACGTTGCCAAGCATGATAATCCCGCTACCCAGTCGGTTTTTAAGATCATCAACCATGCCACGCAGTGCTTTGTTATCCGCCCCATTAAGCTGTGCAATCAAGACATTAATCCCAGCGATTTGTTTGACTTGATTAATCAGGCCTGCGCTCTCTTGCGCTGCCAGCTTATCTTTCAAATGCTGGATATCTTTCTCAAGCAATTTGGCTTTCGCAGCCATTTCAGACACTTTGGCATCATGCTGCGTTTGCTGCGCTTCAAGGTAATCTAATGCTCCTTCACCCGTCACCGCTTCAATCCGGCGGATACCCGCTGCAATCCCACCTTCTGAGATGATTTTAAACAGGCCAATATCACCGGTATTGCTGGCATGGATACCACCACACAGTTCGGTGGAGAAATCGCCCATCGACAGCACGCGCACTTGGTCATCATATTTCTCACCAAACAGTGCCATCGCCCCTTTGGCTTTCGCTTCCTCAATATTCATGATCTGAGTTGCGATATTGTGGTTACGGCGGATCTGCTGGTTAACCAGACGTTCAACTTGTTTGATCTCTGCTGCACTCATCGCTTCAAGATGTGAAAAGTCAAAGCGCAGTGTTTCCGCACGCACCAGAGAGCCTTTCTGCGCCACATGTTCACCCAGCACGTTACGTAGCGCTGCATGCAATAAGTGGGTTGCCGAGTGGTTCAGCGAAATCGCGATACGGCGCTGTTCATCAACCATCGCAGCAACGTGATCGCCTTGCGCCAGAACACCTTCGGCTAGCACGCCGTGGTGCGCAATCGCATTTCCTAGCTTATGCGTATCTTGTACATGGAAAATACCCGCGTCGGTTTTCAGTACACCCGTATCACCACATTGGCCACCCGACTCTGCATAAAACGGCGTGTTATCCAATACGATGATCGCGCTATCACCTGCCGACAACGCAGCAACCTGCGCACCTTGCACAAAGATTTCCTGCACCACACTTTGACCACGACTCTCGGTGTAGCCACAAAATTCAGTCGAGGTTGCCGATTTGATCAGTGAATTGTAGTCGGTACCAAACTGACCGGCTTCACGAGCGCGTTGACGCTGCTCTTCCATCGCTTGCTCAAAACCGGCTTCATCAATGCTAAAACCACGCTCACGCGCCACATCATTGGTTAAATCCGCAGGGAAACCGTAAGTGTCGTACAATTTAAACACGGTCTCACCATCCAGCACTTGGCCAGAGAGTTGATCTAAAGCGCCATTAAGAATACTCATGCCGCGATCCAGCGTACGACCAAAGTTATCTTCTTCGATACGCAGGACTTTTTCCACTAAGGCTTGTTGTTTTTTCAGTTCAACGCCAGCGCTGCCCATCACTTCCGCCAAAGGCCCCACTAAAGTGTGGAAGAAAGCGCCTTGTGCACCAAGCTTGTTACCATGACGTACTGCACGACGGATAATGCGGCGTAGTACATAACCACGACCTTCATTAGACGGCATCACCCCATCTACAATCAAAAATGCGCAAGAACGAATGTGGTCCGCCACAACACGCAGAGATTGGTTGGTCAAATCTTGGTAGCCGATCTCATCCGCAGCGGCTTTGATCAGGGTTTGGAATACATCAATTTCGTAGTTAGAGTGCACGCCCTGCATAATCGCAGAAATACGCTCAATACCCATGCCGGTATCAACCGATGGTTTAGGCAGGGGTTCCATCGTGCCATCAGCATGACGATTAAATTGCATGAACACGTTATTCCAGATTTCGATGAAGCGGTCGCCATCTTCTTCAGGCGAACCGGGAGGCCCACCCCAGATATGATCACCATGGTCATAGAAAATCTCAGTACATGGACCACAAGGGCCTGTATCGCCCATCTGCCAGAAGTTATCTGAATCGAATTTCTTACCACCAGGTTTATCGCCGATACGAATAATACGCTCAGCCGGAATACCCATTTTTTGATGCCAAATATCAAACGCTTCGTCATCGGTTTGGTATACGGTGACCAACAAACGATCTTTGGGCAGTTGCAGAACTTCCGTCAGAAACTCCCATGCATATTGGATAGCATCTTCTTTGAAATAGTCACCAAAGCTGAAATTGCCTAGCATTTCGAAGAAGGTATGGTGACGTGCGGTGAAACCGACGTTTTCTAAATCATTGTGTTTACCGCCGGCGCGGACACAACGTTGGGCGGTTGTCGCGCGAGTGTAGGCGCGCTTTTCCAAGCCCAAGAAACAGTCTTTAAATTGGTTCATACCTGCGTTGGTAAACAGCAGGGTCGGATCGTTAGCTGGCACCAATGAAGAACTTTCTACAATTTGGTGTCCTTTGCTTTCAAAGAATGCGAGGAACGCGCGGCGCACCTCATCCGTGCTCATAAACATGCAGCTCTTCCTGAAATACTCAAGTTAGAATTTTGCGCTATTGTAAAGCAAGGATAACCGTTCGCCTAGTTTCTTGTGGTTAACAACCTATTGAGTTGAATTTAACAAGAGTGGTCCCTAAATCGAAGATTGAAATGAAAATTGAAATAAAGCAGCAAGTAACAAGTGAATGGTTGGCTAGGTCCTAAATCCGCACAATCACCCAGTAAAAACTATTCATCTCCCTTATTGGATTGCAGTGCGTAGCGGATCTGCTCAAAGTCAAAACCTCGATATTGCAGATAACGAACTTGTTTCGCATATTGTTGGCGTTCGGCACTCCCCCCAAGTGGGAATTTCTTCTGAGCAACCCATTTAGCCTGCGCAAACCAGTCGACTTGTTGATCGGCTAAAGCTTGATCAATCATCGCTGACTCAATCCGCTTTTGTTTGAGTTGTTGACGCACGTGGCGCTCACCATAACCTTTACTCATAGTTTGCCGTACTTGGCTTGCCGCATAACGCGCATCATCCAGATAGCCCAACGCTAAACAATCGTTAATCACCTGATCAATCACATCGGTTGGATGCCCTTTCAGAGCTAATTTTTGCTGCAATTCATATTGACCATGATCGCGGCGACTCAGTAGCTGTAGTGCATTGTGCCGACAAGCGGATAACGCCGAACTCATTATTTTCTCCAATAGTGCGGGTTGCCACTTGGGGCCGCAAAAAATAAGCCCTGCGATGCAGGGCTTATTTCAGTAAAACTTAAGCGCTAAAATGACAGCCACTTAGCCGCGAGTTTAAAACTCTTCGGCAGCACCAAATTCTGCCTCATCAACTGCCGCAGAGGTTTCCTCGGTCAATTGCATATTTTCTGGGTTTAGCAGCATATCACGCAGCTTTTTGTCTAGCGCACTAGCAATCGCTGGATTCTCTTTCAGATATTTACAAGCGTTCGCTTTACCTTGGCCAATTTTATCACCATTACAGCTATACCAAGCGCCTGATTTTTCAACCATTTTATGCTTAACACCAAGATCAATTAATTCACCTTCGCGGTTAAAACCTTGGCCATACATGATTTGCGTATGGGCTTCTTTAAAAGGTGCCGCAATTTTATTCTTCACCACTTTGATCCGAGTTTCGTTACCGACGACTTCATCACCTTCTTTGATGGCACCAGTACGACGAATATCTAAACGAACCGAAGCGTAAAATTTCAACGCGTTACCACCGGTGGTGGTTTCTGGGTTGCCAAACATTACCCCGATCTTCATCCGAATCTGGTTGATAAAGATGCACATACAGTTGGACTGCTTGAGGTTACCGGTTAGCTTACGCATCGCTTGTGACAGCATTCGCGCTTGCAGACCCATGTGGCTGTCGCCCATCTCTCCTTCAATTTCCGCTTTTGGTGTCAAGGCTGCGACAGAGTCGACCACAATCACATCCACCGCACCAGAGCGAGCTAAGGCATCACAAATCTCTAGCGCTTGCTCGCCAGTATCTGGCTGAGAAACCAGTAACTCATCAATATTAACGCCCAGCTTTTTGGCATATACCGGATCCAAAGCGTGCTCAGCATCGATAAAAGCACAGGTTTTGCTTTCGCGTTGGGCCGCAGCAATCAGTTCCAAGGTCAGTGTGGTTTTACCCGAAGATTCTGGGCCGAAAATCTCAACAATACGTCCCATCGGCAAACCACCCGCACCTAAGGCGATATCCAGAGACAATGAGCCGGTCGATATGGTTTCTACATCCATCGTGCGGTTATCACCTAAACGCATGATGGAACCTTTACCAAATTGTTTTTCAATTTGACCAAGGGCGGCCGCAAGTGCCTTTTGTTTATTCTCGTCCATTACTCTCTCCGGATAGTCACTCAGGTGAGTGGGTATTGCGTCGAAATCGGCTCGACACTGATTGGTTATGTTGCGGCTCATTATACTGTTGATTTGTACAGTGTCTAGATCTGTGTGAAAAAAGTTTGCCTTAGTTAACGTTTTCGCGATCCTCGAGCTGCAGATACACCATCAGTTGGTCAAACACATGCTCGATCGCTTGTTGACGTACTTGCTGGCGATCACCAACAAAATGGCAAGTTTCTAGCCTAAGCCAACCAAACTGGTCCGCAAAGCCAAAGCAAACCGTACCCACTGGCTTTTCTGGACTACCACCAGCAGGCCCAGCAATCCCACTGATTGCTACCGCTAAGGTGGCATGTGAATGTTGCAGCGCACCGAGCACCATCTCTTGCACTGTCGGCTCAGAGACCGCGCCATGCAAAGCTAACGTCGCGGGCTGCACGCCGAGCATCTCTTGCTTGGCCTGATTACTGTAAGTGACAAAACTACGATCAAACCATGCGGAACTACCCGCCACCTCCGTGATTAAGTAAGCGACGCCGCCACCCGTGCAGGACTCTGCGGTCGCTAAAATGTGCTGATGCTGCTCCAGTAACCGCCCCAATTGCTGACTGCTGGCATAAAGTGTCTGCATGATACCCTCATCTGTGATTGCCAATGTAAAAACCAAGGCTAACCTACCGACTTGCCGATGAATTGCAATCGCCGATAACAAAAGGAGCGCCCTTGAGCACTCTGGCTTGGTCGGTCAAATTTCAAACATCAAGCTACCCGCCGCCAAAAACGGCCAGCGCAACACGCTCGGGCTAGCTTGCCCTTCACTAGCAAAAAAGTAACCCACTTGTGGAGTGGCAAACACTGGCTGACCGCGATGCAAACCTTTTTCGGTTAATTCACGATGTGATAGTTTGGCTTCCCACAACTCAGCGCTGTGCCAACCGATAGGTGCCAATTCAACTCGCACTTCTGCTCCAACCGGATTAATCGAAACCACCTCAAATGGTAACAAAGCTTGGCTATTGGGTTTATCCGCAAGGGCCAACTCATGGCTGCGCACATACAGTAAGCCATTTTGGCATGTTGCTTCACTGGCGTGCGGCTGAATAAAGGCGGCTCCGTTAACCCAGCGACCATGCTGCCACTCAGCGGCAAACTGATTAACATTACCTAAAAAATCAAACACAAAACGGCTATTGGGCTGCGCATACAGCGCAATCGGTGAGTCTATCTGCTCAATCCGTCCATGACTCATCACCACCACGCGATCGGAAAGCTCCAAAGCCTCATCCTGATCGTGAGTCACAAATACACTGGTAAAGCCTAACTCATCGTGTAGGCTACGCAGCCAGCGGCGCAGATCTTTACGCACTTTAGCATCCAATGCGCCAAACGGCTCATCCAGCAACAGTACTTCTGGCTTAGTTGCTAAGGCTCTAGCCAGTGCAATGCGCTGCTTTTGGCCACCAGACAACTGCTCAGGATAACGCTGTGCCAAATGGCCAAGCTGTACGATTTCCAGCAGTTGTTTGACCCGTCGTTGAATTTCACTCGAATTAGGCCGCACCGCACGATCCATGACTTGCAAACCAAACGCCACGTTATCTGCCACCGTCATATGCCGAAATAACGCGTAGTTTTGAAACACAAAACCGACTCTGCGATCGCGAACGTGCAGATGGGTCACATCACGATCTCGAAAATGGATCGTGCCGCTGTCAGCCCCTTCCAAACCCGCGATAATGCGCAGTAACGTGGTTTTGCCTGAGCCAGATGGCCCTAATAAGCCAATCATCTCCCCCTCTTCAATCTGCAGTGAAAGTGGGGCTAGCGCCTGAAACTGACCAAAATGTTTAGCAATATTATCGAGACGAATGCTCATAGGGCTCCTTGCTGATGTTGCTCGGCCATCTGCAGCCGTTCTTGACGCCACTCGACCAACGCTTTCAGTAATAGGGTTAATAGGGCGATAAACGCCAATAGCGAAGCGCTGGCAAACGCCGCTTGTGACTGATAATCCTCATACAGCAGTTGCACATGCAAAGGTAAGGTGTTGGTTTCACCGCGAATATTGCCAGAAACCACCGCCACGGCACCGAACTCGCCTACCGCGCGCGCGTTAGTTAGGATCACCCCATAAATCAGCGCCCATTTGATATTAGGCAAGGTGACGCGGCGAAACAGTTGCCACCATGATGCGCCTAAAATGACTGCGGCCTCTTCATCGCTGCGTCCTTGCTGCTGCATCAAAGGAATTAATTCACGCGCCACAAATGGGCAAGTGACAAAAACGGTGACCAAGACAATCCCCGGCCAAGCAAACATAATTTGCCAATCATGCTCATATAGCCATGCGCCTAACCAGCCGCTACTGCCATAAAGCAACAGGTAGAGTAATCCAGCTACTACTGGAGAAACGGCAAACGGGATATCAATCAAAGTGATGAAAAATTTACGGCCAACAAATTCAAAACGGGTCACCAACCAAGAGAGCAACACCCCAAACACCAAATTGATCGGTACTGTGAGTAGCGCTACCAGCAGTGTTAAGCCCATCGCATGACGGGTATCGGGATCATTAAAATAACCGAAATAAGCCCCCACCCCATTTGCCAACGCTTGTTGAAAAATACTCAGTAGTGGGATCAGCAACAATAAGGTCACCAATAACAGCGCCAGAGTAATCAAACTCCATTTGACCCACGGCTTATCACCGACACGTAAAGGCTGATAGTCTGCCATTGCCTGCTTCCTTATCGTCCATGAATACGGCGCAGATAAGCGCCTTGCCAAAGATTAATCATCAGTAGTAGTAACAGCGAGGTCAGTAATACCACCGATGCAATCGCGCTCGCAGCAGGAAAATCAAACTCCTGTAAGCGCACAAAAATCATCAGTGAGGTGATTTCACTGACATAAGGCATGTTGCCAGCAATAAAAATCACCGCGCCGAATTCACCAAGGCTACGAGTAAATGACAACGCGATGCCAACCAACAAGGCCGGTTTTAACGCGGGAAAAATCACTTGGCCGAAAACGGCCCTATCGGACGCACCTAAGGTCATGCCCGCCTCTTCTTCTTCATGGGAAATTTCTTCCAGCACCGGCTGTAAGGTACGCACCACAAAGGGAATGCTGGTAAAGACCATCGCAACTATAATGCCAAGCGGGGTATAGGCCACCTTGACTCCTAGCGGAGCCAGCCAACTACCCAGCCAACCATTAGTGGAATACAAGGTAGCTAGCGTGATCCCTGCCACCGCGGTCGGCAGAGCAAAAGGCAAGTCGACCAGAGCATCTAAAATTCGTTTACCGGGGAATTGATAGCGCACCAACACCCAAGCGAGTAGTAAACCAAACCCACCGTTAAACAATGATGCGAGTAAGGCGCAGATCACCGTCACTTTATAACTGGCCACCACACGAGGATCCGCAATCACTTGCCAATACTCACTCAAGGTCATATTGCTGGTTTGCATGATAAGCCCAGTGGCGGGCAGCAGCAGGATCAAGCTGACAAACAACAGAGAGACACCCAAACTTAGTGCAAAACCGGGTAAAACTCGTTGCTGACGCGGACGATATACAAGCGTATGCCCCATAAAACCTCTTTATATCCATCAAGCAGCCATAATGGCTGCTCATTGATTGAGCCACCGGCAATATTGATTAGCGACGTTGTAATTGATCCAATTTAGCACCATTAGCAAATTGACTTTGCATCGCGTGATCCCAACTACCGATGATCTGCTCAACGCTCAGTAGTTCAACCGCAGGAAAACGTTGCGCAAATTCAGCTTGTACCTTGGCATCGTGCACTCGGTAGTTGAACTGTGCCAATAAACGCTGTGCAGGCTCACTGTACAGATAGGTAACGTATTCGGTCGCTACCTGATAAGTGCCATTACGCTTGGCCACTTTTTCCACCACAGCGACGGGAAACTCTGCCAAAATCGAGGTTTTCGGCACCACCACTTGGTAATCATCCACACCATATTGCTGACGGATATTATTCACTTCCGATTCAAAGGTGATCAGCACATCGCCAATCCCACGCTCAACAAAAGAGGTAGTGGCACCACGGCCACCGGTATCAAACACCGCAACATTGGCCAGAAATTTTTTTAAAAACTGGTCTTGCTGGATTTGGTTCTCTTTACCAAATGCTTTTTGCGCATAGCCGAGCGCGGCTAGATAGGTATAACGCGCATTACCTGAGGTTTTCGGATTCGGAAACACACTTTTTACCTCATCACGCACCAAATCATCCCAATCATGAATATTCTTAGGATTGCCTTTACGTACCAAAAAAGCGGTCGTCGAGTAGTAAGGTGAACTGCCATTCGGCAATAAGCTTTGCCAGTTATCAGGCAACAACTGCCCCTTATCATGCAAAATTTGAACATCGGTCACTTGGTTAAACGTCACTACATCCGCCGCTAGCCCTTGCAAAATAGAGCGCGCTTGCGCCGATGAGCCGGCGTGAGACTGCTTGATTTCGACCGTGTTACCGGTAGTTTGCTGCCAATGCTCGGCAAACACTGGGTTATAGGCAGCAAACAATTCACGTGAAATATCGTAAGAGGAATTGAGTAGGGTTTGCTCTGCCGCTAAAGCTTGCAGTGAGCTAACCAATAATAATGCACTAACGCTTAATTTGATTCGCTGCATAGTGATCGCCTCCAAAATGTGATCGACTCGAAACTCACGGTGCCGAAATGGCTTCCTTGTTCCACCTAGATTAGTGGGAATTTCTTTTATAAAAAAGAGTGTTGATAGAACGTTTTGGAATAATTGCTAGCGATAAATTGTATGCCTGCTCAACATCAATTCTTATACTGCGACAATTACGAGATAACCCAGAAGGATCGCTCGGTGTCTGAATTTCCCACTCTTGAAGATTATGTAGGCCACACTCCGCTGGTACGTTTGCAACGTTTAACCACCGGCAGTTCAACCGTGCTGGTCAAATTAGAAGGCAATAATCCCGCCGGTTCAGTCAAAGACCGGCCAGCTTTAAATATGATAGTACAAGCGGAAGCGTGCGGATATTTGCAGCCCGGTGACACCATTATTGAAGCCACCAGCGGCAATACTGGCATTGCCTTAGCGATGGCCTCCGCCATTAAAGGTTATTCAATTATTTTGATCATGCCGGATAACGCTACCCAAGAGCGCAAAGATGCGATGCAAGCTTATGGCGCGCAGTTGATTTTGGTCAGTAAAGAGCAGGGAATGGAAGGAGCGCGGGATTTAGCACAGCAAATGCAACATGCCGGCCGTGGTAAAGTGCTCGATCAATTCAATAATTTCGATAATCCTGATGCTCATTTTCGCTCAACCGGCCCAGAAATTTGGCAGCAAAGCCAAGGTAAAATCACCCATTTTGTCTCAAGCATGGGTACCACGGGTACCATTATGGGCGTGTCACGCTATCTGAAACAGCAAAATCCCAATATCCAGATCATCGGCTTACAACCGGCAGAAGGCAGTGCGATTGCCGGTATTCGCCGCTGGCCAGCCGCCTATTTGCCACGTATTTTTGAAGCGGCACGGGTCGATAGCATTGTTGATATTACTCAACACGATGCCGAACAAACTGCGCGATCGCTCGCCAAAGAAGAGGGGATTTGCGCAGGCGTAAGCTCTGGCGGCGCGGTGTATGTCGCGTTGCAAATCGCTAAGCAACATCCCGGCTCTGTGGTCGTGGCTATCGTCTGCGATCGCGGTGATCGTTACCTCTCATCAGGACTCTTCACTGCATAACGGGTTGACTTGGTATCAAGCTCACCACAGCTTAATTGCTCCGCCCTGATAAGGTTTGCTATGCTCTGTAGCCTTTAAGTGATCCATGATGCAGCGAGTGATAACACCGCACTCGGTATCCGCCAATGATGATAAGCAGCGATATAAGATTATGATGAAATCAAACGCCTCACCGAGCGAGTCTCTTTCGCACCACACCCCGATGATGCAGCAATATTTAAGACTCAAGGCGGAAAACCCCGATATTTTACTGTTTTATCGTATGGGTGACTTTTATGAGCTGTTTTACGATGATGCCAAACGCGCCTCTGAACTTTTGGATATCTCGTTAACCAAACGCGGCGCTTCTGCCGGTGAACCTATCCCGATGGCGGGCGTCCCCTTTCATGCGGTGGAAGGCTATTTAGCCAAATTGGTCCAGATGGGTGAATCGGTCGCGATTTGCGAACAGATCGGCGATCCAGCGACCAGTAAAGGGCCGGTCGAGCGCCAAGTCGTGCGCATTGTTACACCCGGTACGGTAACCGATGAGGCGCTGCTCAGTGAGCGAGTTGATAACCTGATCGCCGCAATTTACCATCACAATGGTCGATTTGGTTACGCGACCATGGACATTACCTCCGGTCGTTTTCAGCTCAGTGAGCCACAAAGCGAAGAAGAGATGGCGGCGGAATTGCAACGCACCGCACCGCGCGAACTCTTATTTGCAGAAGATTTTGCTCCCGTACACTTGATGGCGAATCGCCAAGGCAATCGCCGCCGTCCGATTTGGGAATTTGAATTACAAACCGCCAAGCAGCAGCTTAACCAGCAATTTGGTACCCGTGATTTAGTTGGTTTTGGTGTTGAACAAGCCCAGCTCGGATTATGTGCCGCTGGCTGCTTGATCCAATATGTGAAAGATACCCAACGTACTGCGCTGCCGCATATTCGCTCCCTAACGTGGGATCGCCAAGATCAATCGGTGATTTTAGATGCGGCAACTCGCCGCAACCTCGAATTAACCCATAACTTATCGGGTAGCACCGATAACACCTTAGCCGATGTGCTGGATCATTGTGCAACGCCAATGGGCAGTCGGATGCTTAAGCGCTGGATCCACCAGCCGATGCGCGATTTTGCCATTTTGAATCAAAGACTGGATGCGATCGGCGAGTTAAAACAGAGTCTGTTATTCGCTGAAGTTAGCCCTGTATTACAGCAAATTGGCGATATTGAACGCATTTTAGCCCGCTTAGCCCTACGCTCTGCACGGCCACGTGATTTAGCTCGACTACGTCATGCCATGCAGCAATTGCCACAGCTCAGCAGCCTGCTAACGGAACTGACCGAACCGCATCTGATCGGCTTAGCCAAACAAGCTCAACCGATGCATGAGGTATGTGAACTGTTAGAAAAAGCGATTAAACCCAATCCACCGGTGGTGATCCGTGATGGTGGTGTGATCGCCGATGGTTATAGTGCCGAGCTGGATGAATGGCGTGATTTGGCCAATGGTGCTACCGAGTTTTTGCAACGTTTAGAAGCCGAAGAGCGCGATCGCCACGGCATTGATAGCCTCAAAGTCGGCTACAACAATGTCCACGGTTTCTACATTCAGGTTAGCCGTGGCCAAAGCCATTTAGTGCCACCCCATTATGTGCGGCGCCAAACGTTAAAAAATGCCGAGCGTTACATCATTGAAGAGTTGAAATTGCATGAAGATAAAGTGCTCAACTCAAAATCACGTGCCTTAGCGGTCGAAAAACAGCTTTGGGAACAACTGTTTGATCTACTTCTGCCACATCTTGAGCAGTTTCAAGATCTCGCCGCCGCCATTGCTCAATTGGATGTACTGCAAAACTTAGCAGAACGAGCCGATAGTTTAGATTATCAACGCCCAACCCTAGTGCAGACAGCGGGGATTTCGATTCAAGCCGGTCGCCATCCCGTGGTTGAGCAAGTGATGGATCAGCCTTTTATCGCGAACCCGATTGAGCTGCATGCCGAACGCCGTATGCTGATCATTACCGGTCCTAATATGGGTGGTAAATCGACCTATATGCGCCAAACCGCGTTAATTGCCCTACTGGCACACATTGGTAGTTATGTACCAGCAGAACATGCGGTGATTGGCCCACTGGATCGTATTTTTACTCGGATTGGCGCATCGGATGACCTGGCCTCTGGCCGTTCGACCTTTATGGTTGAGATGACCGAAACCGCCAATATTCTGCACAACGCCACGCCACACAGCTTAGTGTTGATGGATGAAATCGGGCGAGGTACCAGTACCTATGATGGCTTATCACTGGCATGGGCCAGCGCAGAGTGGTTAGCCAAACAAATCGGTGCCATGACGCTGTTTGCCACTCACTATTTTGAGTTGACCGAGCTACCGAATGTATTACCTCATCTGGCCAACGTGCATTTAGATGCGGTCGAACATGGTGACAGCATTGCATTTATGCATGCCGTGCAAGAGGGTGCCGCGAGTAAATCGTACGGTTTGGCAGTTGCCGGACTCGCTGGTGTTCCCAAAGCAGTGATCCGCAATGCTCGCAACAAACTGCAGCAACTGGAACAATTAAGCCACCAGCCACTCAGCACCCCATCGAATCGGGTTGATATTGCCAATCAACTCAGTTTAATCCCTGAACCAAGCGCGGTTGAGCAAGCATTAGCCAGCATCGATCCCGATCAATTAACACCACGCCAAGCGCTCGATCTGCTCTATCAACTGAAAAAACTGATCTAACCCGCGATGAGCGGTAGAATAATAGGTAACAAGGCACTCGTAAGAGTGCCTTGCATATAAACCATCACGAATAAAGACGCTATTTTATTCGACTAGTTGTCATATTCGGCATTAAACAGCGCTTCCATATTCAGACCTTGTTTGACCAAAATCTCCCGCAGACGACGTAAACCTTCCACTTGGATTTGACGCACCCGCTCACGGGTTAGGTTGATCTCACGTCCCACCTCTTCCAAGGTCGATGGCTCATAGCCAAGCAGACCAAAGCGGCGTGCTAACACCTCTTTTTGCTTTGGATTTAACTCATCAAGCCAATTGAGCAATGATTCACGAATATCATCATCTTGTGTGGAAAATTCCGGATCTGCGGTATGCGAATCAGGCAAAATATCCAGTAAAGCTTTGTCACCATCGCCACCAATCGGGATATCCACCGAGCTGATACGCTCATTAAGACGCAACATTTTCGTCACATCATCGACCGGCTTATTAAGTTCGAGAGCAATATCTTCTGGCGTAGGTTCGTGGTCAAGGCGCTGCGATAACTCACGAGCCGTACGTAGGTAAATGTTCAACTCTTTAACCACATGGATCGGCAGACGAATGGTGCGAGTCTGGTTCATTAACGCTCGTTCGATAGTCTGACGGATCCACCAAGTCGCATAGGTTGAAAAGCGAAAACCACGTTCAGGGTCAAATTTTTCAACCGCACGAATCAAGCCAAGATTTCCCTCTTCAATCAGATCGAGCAGCGCGAGTCCGCGGTTACTGTAACGACGGGAAATTTTCACCACTAAGCGCAAGTTACTTTCAATCATGCGGTTACGTGCTGCTTCATCGCCACGTAATGCACGACGAGCATACAGTACTTCTTCTTCGGCAGTCAGCAGTGGTGAAAAACCAATCTCGCTGAGGTACATTTGTGTTGCATCAAGGTTTTTGGTTGATGCATCAAATTCTTCACGAACATCCTCACTGGAGCTTTCCGCAGTGGTAGATGCTTCATCATTGGTGAGTTCATCATCGGTTGTGAGCTCTTCCAGAGCTTCATCTTCAAAATCAAACTCTTCTATTTTGGTTACAGTATTACTGACACTCATAGCAGCCTCCCCTGGCAACTTAATGGGTCATTGCGAGATACAAACTTTGCAGCATGACCTTAGCAAATAGAGTTAAGGTAAGTAACGTTTAGGATTCACTGACTTGCCTTGATAACGGATCTCAAAATGCAAACGTACATCGGCAGCGCCTGAGCTACCCATAGTGGCAATTTTCTGCCCGGCTTGCACAGTTTGTCCTTCTTTTGCTAGCAACTGTTCATTGTGCGCATAGGCACTTAAGTACTGCTCATTGTGCTTGATAATAATCAGGTTACCGTAACCACGGAGTGCATTACCTGAATAAACTACCGTTCCATTCGCAGTGGCAATAATTGCTTGACCACGTTGACCTGCGATGTCGATGCCTTTATTGCCTTGATCACCAGCAGAGAAATTGCTAATCACTCTGCCTTTCGTCGGCCATAACCACTTGGCTATTTTATCACTCGAAGGTTTAGAACTTGCTGCGACAATGTTAACATCTTGTTTACCAGCTGGTTTAACATACTCCTTTACTTGTTTTTTATCAACCGCTTTAACCGGCTCCTTAGCGGTTAAATGTTGATTATTTGTTGCTTTCTTGGTCGTGCTTGGGGAATTTGCGTTTGAGGTCACAGATTGGGTAGGTCGGTTAACCGCTGTTGCTTGAGCGGGTGGCGCGCTACGAGTGGCAGCGGCCGCTACCACAGCGACACCGCCGGTTCCGCCATAAGCTGGTGCGGTATAACTGGGCAGCCACAATTTGAGCTTTTGGCCAGGATGAATCGTATAAGGTGCTGCGAGGTTATTGAAACGGATCAGCTCATTAACATCTTTATCGGTCACGTAAGCAATGAAATAGAGCGTATCGCCTTTTTTCACCTCATAGTAACTTCCGCGATAGCTACCTCGTTCAATACTATTGTAATTTTTACCCAATCCAGCAACTGGGGCTGGTGTATGCGCTGCGCAGCCAAATAATAAGCTGCACAGTGCTACCAACACCATAGTTCGCAAAGGGTAAATCGGCATCAGGTAAGATCTCCTGCCACTAAAGGGACAAAGCGTACCTCTTCTAGCCGCTCACCGATAAACTGCTGACCACGACGGACAATTTTGTACAAATGCTGCTCATGCTCACCAATCGGGATCACCATACGCCCACCCTCGGCAAGCTGTTCTAATAAACCCTGTGGTACTTTTGCCGCCGCTGCCGTCACTAAAATGGCATCAAACGGGGCGCGTGCAGACCAGCCCTGCCAACCATCACTATGTTTGGTGGATATGTTATAGATGTCGAGCTGTTTGAGACGCCGTTTGGCCTCCCACTGCAACGTTTTGATCCGCTCAACTGTAAAAACATGGTTAACCAATTTGGCGAGCACCGCAGTCTGATAACCGGAACCGGTACCAATTTCCAACACTCTAGTCTCTGGAGTTAAGGCCAGCAGTTCGGTCATTTTTGCGACGATATAAGGCTGAGAAATCGTCTGGCCTTGGCCAATCGGTAGTGCGTTATTGTCATAAGCTTGATGCATCATAGCTGGCGCAACGAAACACTCGCGTGGCAGGGTATGGATAGCCTCCAAAACCGGGCGCGAAGTGATCCCCTGCTCAGTTAAAAATTGAATCAGTCTGTCGGCTTTTGGGTTAGCCATTCACCTTTTCCTGTAACCAATGATCCATACTGAGTAATGATTCGTGTGCGGTTAAATCAACTTGCAGCGGTGTCAATGACACCCAACCCCGTTCAATCGCATAAAAATCGGTGCCCACTCCCGCATCTTGCTCTTTACCCGGAGGGCCAAGCCAATAAATATCATGCCCACGCGGATCTTGCTGCTTTATCATACTTTCTGCGTGATGACGCGCACCTAAACGCGTGACTTGCACGCCTTGAATTTGTGACACTGGCAGATCTGGAATATTGACGTTAAGTAAGCGATGAGTCGGGATCGGATGCGCTAAATGCTGCTCAACCAACTGGCGCACAACATGAGCCGCCGTGGCAAAATGGGTATTGCCGACCAGCGAAAAAGCGATAGCTTGCACGCCAAGTAAGTGACCTTCCATCGCCGCCGCGACCGTCCCCGAATAGAGCACATCATCACCGAGATTCGCCCCATGATTGATGCCGCTAAGCACCAAATCCGGTAACTCATCTTTCATTAGCTCATTCAATGCAAAATGCACACAATCGGTCGGCGTGCCCTGCACTGAATAGGTGTTGGGTGCGATGAGTGAAACACGTAATGGCTGCTCTAATGTCAATGAATTTGAAGCGCCACTGCGGTTACGATCCGGCGCCACGATCACGATTTCGGCTAAATCACGCAGAGCATCAGCTAATGTGTGTAAGCCTTGAGCGTACACACCATCATCATTACTGAGCAGAATTTTCACGCTATTCCTCGCTGTCAGCATCGTGGTTAGCTGGCTGATCCGCTTGAGCATAGTGACGCTCAACCGGGATCTCTTCGATCAATTCACGAACGAGTGAGGTGGCAAAACTGCCAGCATCGAGCGTAAAGCGCAAGGTGATCTGATCTTGCTCTACCTGCCAGCTTAAATTTTGCGCCTGCAAAGCGATGGCACGGCGATCATGGCGCATCCGATTAGCACGGATCAATGCCATTAAATCAGGCTCGGCATCCAGTTGTGCTTGCTCCAGCTGTAAAGCTTGATCTGTCGTCGGTAGCGCATTATCGCCCGCTAACGCGGCAGAAATCGCCACTTGCTCGGCTTGTAAGCGCTGATCCCACTGCGCTAAATCACCTTGCACCAGGCACAGTTGCTGCTGTTCCAGTGCAATATCACCGACCATAAAGTGGGAAAATAGGTCTTGCTCAATCCGCTTAGAGACAATCTGGTTGAAAATCCACGAACGAGCCGCAGACAGATATAAGCTGCGCTGATTCTGATTGCGCGAACGGACATTATCACGCCCCCAACGGCGCGCTTCGCTCAGGTTATTGCCATGACGGCCAAAACGTTGACTGCCAAAATAATTAGGCACCCCGAACTTGGCAACGCTCTCCAAACGGCTCACCACCGCAGCCACATCACTCACCTCTGACAAGGTGATCACAAAATCATTGCCCTGCAAATCGCCCGGGCGCAGCTTTTTATCATGGCGAGTCACTTGCAGGATTTCAATCGATGGATATTGAGCTAGAAAAGCCGAAAAATCGGGCGTCTCCCCTTTGGGCAGATGCACGCTCAGCCACTGCTCAGTCACCGCATGGCGATCTTTTAACCCAGCCCAACTTACCGCTCGTGAAGGTACACCACACGCTTTGGCTAGCTCGTTAACCACAAAACTGGTGTTCTCACCCGTCTTACGAATACGCACCATCAAGTGTTCACCACTTCCGGTTAACGGATAACCCAACACTTCGCTAACTTGAAAATGTTCAGGTAATACTTTGAGTTTAGCGCTTGCGGTTGGCTTGCCGCATAAATAAGCCAGAGGAGCGAGAATATCGGTCATTTTAATTCCACAATAAATCGACGCATGCTGATCGATGAATAAATAAGATTAGCGGCAAATTAAGCTTGCTGTAACAGCACTACCGCTTCACAGGCAATACCTTCTTTACGTCCGGTAAAACCCAATTTTTCTGTGGTGGTCGCCTTAACATTAATGCGGCTCACATCGGTTTGCAGATCTTCGGCAATCGCCGCACACATCGCTTGAATATAAGGGGCCATTTTCGGCGCTTGGGCAATAATCGTCACATCGGCATTGCCCAATACATAGCCTTGTTGTCGTACACGGCGGTAAACATCTTTGAGTAGCTCACGGCTATCCGCCCCTTGCCATTTATCGTCGGTATCTGGGAAATGACGACCAATATCACCGGCAGCAATCGCACCTAATAAGGCGTCGCATAATGCATGCAGCGCGACATCACCATCAGAATGGGCGATCAAACCCTGCACATAAGGGATACTAACCCCACCAATAATAATCGGGCCTTCACCACCAAAACGATGCACATCAAAGCCGTGGCCAATTCTGATCATAATGTTTCCTTATTGCGCCTTAAATAGAACTCGGCTAATGCAAGATCTTCAGGTTGAGTAATTTTGAGGTTATCCGCTCGGCCAGTCACTAACGCGGGCTTTTCGCCACGCCATTCAAATGCCGAGGCTTCATCGGTGATGGTGACCTGCTGTTGCAAAGCGGCATGTAACGCCTCACGCAGTGCTTGGGCGCGAAACATTTGTGGCGTCAGTGCATGCCATAATGCGGTTCGATCCACGGTATGTTCAATCTGCTGTAAATGATCGCTACGCTTCATGGTATCACGCACTGGAGCGGCAAGAATGGCACCAACCGGATGGGTTAATGCCAAGCGGATCAGTTGACTAATATCTGCGTGGGTAACACAAGGGCGCGCCGCATCATGCACTAACACCCATTGACTGAGCTGGTGCTGACACACATAGTCCAGCGCAGCTAACACTGAATCGGCGCGTTGCTGACCACCATCAACTCGGATCACGCGCGGATCACTCGCCAGTGCTAAGTGCGAAAAATAGGGGTCGTCTGCACTGAGCGCGACGACGACTTGATCGATCTGTGGATGGGCTAATAAACCGTCAATCGTATGCTCAAGTACCGTTTTACCTAGTAGACTCAAATACTGTTTCGGCCGATCTGCTTGCATACGGCTGCCGACACCCGCTGCGGGTACAACTGCAATCAGCTTATTCATCGACGTGACTCCTCGCCGATAATGCGATAAAAGGTTTCCCCTTGTTTGACCATGCCAAGTTCGTTACGAGCACGTTCTTCAATCGCATCTAGCCCTTGGCGTAGATCGTCAATTTCAGCAAACATCTCTTGATTACGCAGATGAAGGTTCGCATTGACCAACTGTTGCACCTCAATTTCTGCCTTGACGGCTCGAAAATCCATCACTCCGTTTTTACCCCACAGCAGGGTATAACACAGCCAAACTAATAATAAGCTCAGGGTCAAAGCAAACACTCGCATAACCTATCCATCTTTATTATTTCAATCCGACGCCCAAGCGTGACGTCGGTTATCTCTGGCTCATTTATACCATAAAGCTCAGCACATGAGCCTACTGGCTAATTATTGGGTTGATAAAAATGCCAATAAGCCAATCCCCAGCGCTAAACGATACAGCACAAACGGGGTCATGCCCATGCGTGAAATGAGCTTCAAAAAGAAATGAATACACAAGTAAGCACTAATAAATGAAGTGATGATCCCGGTCAGTAAGAAGCCAACGTGGATCGGCTCACCGCTGGTAAACAGCTTAAGGCCAAGATAGCTACCGGCCAGCACAATGATCGGAATCGACATTAAGAATGAAAAACGCGCCGCCGCCTCACGAGTAAAGCCAAGATATAAAGCCGCCGTTATCGTGGCCCCAGAACGAGAAGTACCAGGGATCAACGCCACCGCTTGAGCCAAACCAATCAACAGTGCCTTTTGCCAATTGGTTTGATATTCATCGGCGCTTAACGCGGCGTGTTTATCGGCATGCCACAGCAGCAAGCCAAACACTATGGTGGTGATAGCAATAATCCAAGCACTACGTAAATAGAGCTCAACAATATCCTTCATTAGCAAACCCAGCACACAAGCTGGTATGGTGGCGAGCACAATCAACCAAGCTAATTTAGCCTCTTTACTGCGATCACCTTTAAAAATCGAGGCCAAAAAGGCAGCTAATAAACAGATCACTTCTTTACGAAAGTAGATCACCACTGCGGCTAAAGTGCCAACATGTACCGCCACATCAAACGCCAAACCTTGATCGGACCAACCGAAAACCGCTGAGGGCAAGATCAAGTGCGCGGAGCTAGAAATGGGTAAAAACTCAGTAAAACCTTGAATTAAAGCTAGAATGAACGACTCAAAATAACTCATGACTGTTTCTTCTCATCAATAGAAAACCAGAGTGGTACTCGGGTCAAGGAAGCTAAATCCTGCGCTTGCTGCCAGATCTGCTCGACAGTGCGGCCATCGCCAACGATCACTCGCTGTGGACAGAGCTCATATAACGGTTGGATCACGAACGGGTAACAATAGATGTCGGGGCGCGGTAGAATTGGCTTACACTCCGACACCCAATCACCGTACAACACTATATCAAGATCCAATGTTCGATCTTGATACTTTTGTGCATTGAGTAAACGGCCATGACGCAGCTCAATCGCTTTCAATTGCGCCTGCAATTCTAAGAGTGATAATGGTGTTTGTATTTCAATCACTAAGTTAAAAAAATCCTGACCAGCAAACCCAAACGATGGCGACTGGTAGATGGTTGAAATGCGCAATTGATGACCCAGCGCACTGAGCTCACGCACTCCAGCTTCTATCGATTGATGACGCTGTTGATTAGAGCTAACCCCAATATAGGCGGTGATCATCCACGCGATCGCTCAATGACCACGCCGACCCCTTTAGCTTGCGGTACTGCGCCGGGTTTGGTCAAACGGATCCGGATCCAAGGTACCGAGAAACGGGTCATGATCAGTTGTGCCACTTCTTCTGCCACTCGCTCAACCAACAAAAAACGCCCTTGCTCAACATGTTCAATCACCGCTTGGCTCACTTGTGCGTAATCCAACGCATCCTTAACATCATCACTGTTACCTGCGGGGCGATTATCGTGCGCCATTTCCAGATCCAGCACTAACTTTTGCTTAATCTGCTGTTCCCAGTCGTAAACACCAATGGTGGTGATCACTTGCAACTGTTCAATAAACACTTTATCCATGCTTCATCATTTCCTATCCACAGGTCGGATACCCAAACCGCTGAAAAAATCGTACTATCCGCTTAATCACGATATGATATACCCAACCTGTTCAAGATGCTAAATCCTAAAAGGTTTTTATTATTGAGCAGGCAATAGCAACCGTTATTCGAACAAAGTTTTCGAAATACGTACTTTGAGGCTGTTATGACTCCATTGGCGCTGTGCATGATCATTTTTGCCTATCTGCTGGGATCGATTTCCAGTGCAGTGTTGATCTGCCGTGTGCTAGGGCTGGCCGATCCGCGTCATGTGGGGTCCCACAATCCCGGAGCCACCAATGTACTACGCATTGGTGGAAAAAAAGCCGCGATCGCCGTGCTCCTGTGTGACATGCTCAAAGGCACCATCCCCGTATGGGGTAGCTACTTTCTGAATATTGATCCGCTGATGTTGGGTTTGGTGGCCATCGCCGCTTGTCTTGGGCATATGTACCCGATTTTTTTCCACTTTAAAGGTGGTAAAGGCGTGGCAACCGCGTTAGGTGCAATCGCACCAATTGGGCTCGATTTAACCGCTATGGTGATGGTCACGTGGCTTGTCGTTGTCGTACTGTTTCGCTACTCGTCGCTTGCAGCCTTAGTCACTGTGTTGCTCGCGCCGCTTTACACTTGGCTAATTAAGCCACAGTACACGCTTTCGGTTGCCATGTTGTGCTGTTTGATTGTGCTGCGCCATCATCAAAACGTGAAGCGCCTGTTTGCGGGTACCGAGCCCAAGGTCGGTGAAAAGAATAAGAAGCAGAGCGATGAAGAGAGCCGCGTCGTGTAACCGTACGCGGCTCAATAGGTGATAGCCATTTAATTAATGGCTGAAAAATCAATATACGGTTGCTAAAAACGTTTGAAGATGGTGTGTCACCGACTCTGCCTGCTCCAAACTACTGATATGTCCCGCCCCTTCAATCACTTCAAGTTGGCTGCCTCGAATCGTATCTTGCATCAGGTAAGACTCTAACGCTGGGCGAGGAGTATCTTCACTGCCAACCATGATGAGTACAGGCAGAGTTAAGTGCTCGATCTCATCCATCAAATCACGACGCCCGAAAATCATGCGCCCTAAACGCGCCACTTCAACAGCACGCTCGCCACTCAAACCTTGCAGAGCCGAGCGAAATTGCGCCACAACAGGCAACTCGTTTTTCAATGTGTTAGATGCAAAAAACATAGGAACAACCGCCTCTACAATCGGAGCGGGCACCGCCTGCAGCTGAGCAATGGTATCTAGCATGGCGAAGTATTTTTTGTGGGTCACTTCCGGTTCAAGACCCACGAAAGTATCCATCATAACCAGAGATTGAACTCGCTTTGGCGTAAGTAAGGCCAGCTCTGCGCCCCACATTCCCCCCACCGACAAGCCAATCACAGAGAAATGCTCAATCTGCAGATGATCCATCAGCGCCAACATATGCTGAGCGTAATCTTTGAGATTGCTCATCGCAGTAGGGGCGGCATCTGAAGCGCCATGCGCCCAAAAATCCGGCACAATACAACGATAATGCTGGCTCAACTTCGCAATTTGCGGAGCCCACATTTGGTGATCCCACAAATAGCTGTGCCCAAAGAGCAACACTTCACCTTCCCCGACATCAAGGTAAGCCATTTTTTGGCCATCAATAAACCACGAATTCATTTTAGTTATACTTCCATCATTAAAAATAGAAACTGACTCTAACACGAAGTGCGGCTTAGACAAGTCGGAACAGAAAGCAAGCTTTCGCTAATTCATTCTTTTGTTTAGAAAAACGGCCGCTAGTGCGACCGTTTCAATACCATTTCGTAGTACTTATTTCTGAATTGACGTTAACTGATCAATCGGCCAACGCGGGCGAGCTTGCAAGCCAAGTTCACACACATCACCATTTTTCAAACGTTGCATGCCGGCATAAGCGATCATCGCTCCATTATCAGTACAAAACTCAGTACGTGGGTAATACACTTCGCCACCGATTTTTTTCGCGAGTTTTTCCAAATCAGCACGCAACTGCTTGTTGGCACTCACGCCCCCCGCAATCACCACACGCTTAAGTCCCGTCTCTTCCAATGCGCGTTTACATTTAATGACTAAAGTGTCACACACGGCTTCTTGGAAGGCGTAAGCAATGTCAGCGCGTGTCTGTGGATCATTCTCATTTGCGGCTATCGTATTCGCAGTAAAGGTTTTTAAGCCAGAGAAACTCATCTCCAGACCTGGACGATCGGTCATTGGCCGTGGGAATTTAAAACGCCCAGGCGTACCTTGCTCAGCCAACTTGGCCAATAACGGTCCGCCAGGATAATCTAGCCCCATCAGCTTAGCGGTTTTATCAAACGCTTCACCGGCGGCATCATCAATTGACTCGCCTAAAATTCGGTATTCACCGATATTTTTGACTTCCACTAGCATGGTATGACCGCCAGAAACCAATAACGCGACAAAAGGAAAAGGCGGTGGATTATCTTCCAACATCGGAGCCAACAGATGCCCTTCCATATGGTGAACCGGTACCGCAGGCACATTCCATGCGTAAGCTAAACTGCGGCCAATCGTTGCACCGACCAACAGTGCCCCCACTAAACCGGGACCTGCCGTAAATGCCACCCCATCGATATCTTGCGGCGTCACATTGGCTTGCGCCATCGCTGCTTTAATCAGCGGAATGGTCTTTTTAACATGGTCACGCGAAGCCAATTCAGGCACCACTCCGCCGTAATCGGCGTGCAGCTTGACCTGACTGTAAAGCTGATGCGCCAACAGTCCTTGTTCGTCATCGTAAATCGCGATCCCCGTTTCGTCACACGAGGTTTCAATACCAATAATGCGCATAGTTTTCTCAGCACGCCGCCATCTAAAATCAAAGATGGCGTCATGTTACCTTGCCTTGGCGCGACAAACAAACCTTGTCCACAATGTAAGCGACAAAGTGCTTTACAAAGCGGAGGTGATCAGATTAAAATTTCGCACCATTTTGATCTAGCTGGTTATCGACTAGGTGAGCAAGAATTCTTGCTGCTTAAGTCATCAAATATCAGCATTAACGAATTAACCCCTGAGGTGAAAGGCATATGCCAGTAGTTAAAGTACGTGATAACGAACCGTTCGACGTAGCACTGCGTCGTTTCAAACGCTCTTGCGAAAAAGCAGGTATCCTTTCTGAAGTGCGTCGTCGTGAGCACTACGAAAAACCAACTACCGTTCGCAAACGCGCTAAAGCAGCAGCTCAAAAGCGTCACGCTAAGAAGCTTGCTCGCGAAAACGCACGTCGCGTTCGTCTGTACTAATAACAACTTCCTAAACTAAGGAATCTGTTATGGCTCTAATTGATAATCTCAAAGAAGAGCAAAAACTAGCGATGAAAGCCAAGGATAAATTACGCCTTGGCACTATCCGTTTAGCGTTAGCCGCCATTAAACAACGTGAAGTCGACGAGCAGATCACTCTGAGCGATGACGATATTGTTGGCGTGCTAACCAAAATGGTGAAACAGCGTCGCGACTCTGTAAGCCAATACGAAGCAGCGGGTCGTCAAGACTTGGCTGATGCGGAGAAAGCAGAGATCACCGTACTTGAGGATTTTATGCCTCAACCTTTGAGCGACGATGAAGTGAGCGTACTGATCAACAGTGCGATTGCCCAATCAGCCGCCTCAGGCATGCAAGACATGGGCAAAGTGATGGCTGTACTCAAACCGCATATTCAAGGGCGTGCAGATATGGGTAAAGTAAGCGGTTTGGTCCGCGCTAAACTGGCTTAATCCCAACCCAATTACAACAAGCCGTGCAATCCTTTGGAACGCACGGCTTGTTTGTATTTGACCCTCTCATTTTCGGCACATGCAGAGATTTATGGCAGGACACATCCCACGCAGTTTTATTGATGATCTCCTTGCTCGACTCGATATTGTCGACGTGATTGACGTACGCGTAAAACTCAAGAAAAAAGGCAAAAACTACGGTGCTTGCTGCCCTTTTCACAATGAAAAGACCCCTTCTTTCAGTGTCAGTCAGGAAAAACAGTTTTACCACTGCTTCGGTTGTGGTGCGCATGGCAATGCCATCGATTTCGTCATGGAATATGAGCGCATGGAATTTCCGGAAGCGATTGAAGAGCTCGCGTCAACCATAGGTCTTGAAGTTCAGCGTGAAGAACGGACACCTTCCAGCCCATTTGCTCAACAAACCGCAACGATAAAAAGTGACGAGAAACGCAGCCTATATGATCTGATGGCCAGCATCGCACAATTTTACCGTCAGCAACTCAAAGTATCGACCAATAAGCATGCGATTGATTACCTGAAAAATCGTGGTTTATCGGGTGAAATCGTCCAAAAATTTGGCATTGGCTATGTCGCCGATGAATGGGATTTGGTACGGCGCAATTTTGGTCAACAGCGCTCTAGCGAAGAGATGCTAGTGACAGCTGGCATGCTGATTGAGAATGATAATGGGCGACGCTATGACCGCTTTCGTGGCCGTGTCATGTTCCCAATCCGTGACCGACGCGGTCGCGTGATCGGCTTTGGTGGCCGGATTACTGAACAAGGCACGCCAAAGTATCTGAACTCGCCAGAAACGCCGATTTTCCATAAAGGCAAAGAGTTGTACGGTTTGTATGAAGTGCTGCAAGCCTATCGAGAACCACCACAAATCTTAGTCGTCGAAGGCTATATGGATGTCGTCGCGCTGGCCCAATATGGCGTGGATTATTCGGTTGCCTCACTCGGCACCTCAACCACTGGCGATCATTTACAACTGCTATTTCGTCAAACTAACCAAGTGATCTGCTGTTACGATGGTGACCGCGCCGGACGTGATGCCGCATGGCGCGCCCTAGAAAACGCATTAGACTATCTTAAAAGTGGCAATATTCTTAAATTCCTCTTTTTGCCCGATGGCGAAGACCCAGATAGCTATGTACGTCAATACGGCAAAGCTCAGTTTGAACAGCAAGTCGCCAATGCCACGCCTCTTTCGCAATACCTATTTGATAACTTAATTGAGCTTCACCAAATCAACTTAGGTAGCCATGAGGGCAAATCTGCACTACGGGCACTCGCCACCCCACTCATCAATAAAATTCCGGATCCTTTTTTACAAGAGATCCTTGAAAAACTACTCGATGAGCGAACCGGGTTTGATCACCAACTGCGGCGCAAAAAAGTGCGTTATCCAGAACAGCGTTCCGCGCCACATAAAGTCATAAAACGCACCCCGATGCGTGATGTTATTGCGCTGCTAATCCAAAAACCGAGCTATGCTGAATTGGTACCGGATCTCACCAGTGTGCGACATTTACAACTTCCGGGTCTGGAGACCTTGAATGAAGTACTTGAAAAATGTCAACAATATCCCCATATCACTACAGGTCAATTGCTCGAACATTGGCGAGATACAAAAAATGAGAAGCTTCTGTCTCGTCTAGCAAGTTGGGAAATCCCTCTTGTTGAGGACAATCAAGAAGAACTTTTTTTAGACTCATTGGACAAAATTCTTGCCCAGTGCGTAGAAAAACAAATTGAAAATTTGCAGGCGAAAGGGCGAAGTGTCGGTTTATCAACCGAAGAGAAAAGAGAGCTACAAGACTTGATCTTACAAGGCTTAAAAGCGTAACTCTGTTGAGATAGTCAGCAAAGAATAAATTTGTTAGTATACGTGGTTTGCATTGCGCATACTTATTCCTTCACCAGATACGAAGTTGGATACCGTCTATGGATCAAAATCCGCAGTCACAGCTTAAACAACTTGTCCTTCGTGGCAAGGAACAGGGCTATCTGACCTACGCCGAAGTAAATGACCACTTACCTGCTGAAATCGTTGATTCAGAGCAAGTGGAAGATATTATTCAGATGATCAATGACATGGGTATTAAGGTGGTGGAAACCGCTCCTGATGCCGATGATCTTGCCCTCAGTGATGACACAACTATCACTGATGAAGACGCTGCCGAAGCAGCCGCTGCCGCACTTTCTAGCGTAGAGAGTGAAATCGGCCGCACCACCGATCCAGTCCGTATGTATATGCGTGAAATGGGTACGGTTGAGCTTTTGACACGTGAAGGTGAAATTGATATCGCCAAACGCATTGAAGATGGTATTAACCAAGTTCAAAGTGCGATTGCTGAATATCCGGGCACCATTCCTTATATTCTTGAGCAGTTTGATCGCGTTCAAGCCGAAGAACTGCGTCTGACCGATCTCATCTCGGGCTTCGTCGATCCAGATAACATGGAAACTGGAGCTCCGACCGCAACACACATCGGTTCCGAACTCACTGAAGCCGATCTCGCCGATGAAGACAATGCGATCGTAGAAGATGAGGAAGAGGATGAAGATGAAAACGGCGACGGTGAAAGTAGCGATAGCGAAGAAGATGTCGGTATTGACCCTGAACTTGCTCGTGAAAAATTTAACGAACTGCGCAACAAATTCCAAAACCTGCAATTAGCGGTTAACGAATTTGGTCACGATAGCCAGCAAAGTGCAGAAGCATCAGGCCTAGTTTTGGATATCTTCCGCGAATTTCGCCTGACACCAAAACAGTTTGATCATTTAGTGAACACACTGCGTACTTCAATGGACCGCGTTCGCACTCAAGAACGTTTGGCAATGAAGGCCGTAGTTGAAATCGCCAAGATGCCCAAGAAATCGTTTATTGCCCTATTTACAGGCAATGAATCGAATGAAGAGTGGCTGAATACGGTTCTCGCTTCGGATAAGCCTTATGTCGCCAAAATCCGTGAGCAAGAAGAAGATATCCGTCGTTCAATCCAGAAGTTGAAGATGATCGAACAAGAAACTTCACTCTCGGTTGAACGCATCAAAGATATCAGTCGTCGCATGTCAATTGGTGAAGCGAAAGCTCGTCGTGCTAAGAAAGAGATGGTTGAAGCAAACTTACGTTTGGTTATTTCAATTGCCAAGAAATACACCAACCGTGGTCTGCAATTCTTGGATCTGATCCAGGAAAGCAACATCGGTCTAATGAAAGCGGTGGATAAATTTGAATACCGCCGTGGTTATAAGTTCTCAACTTATGCGACTTGGTGGATCCGTCAAGCGATCACCCGTTCAATTGCCGACCAAGCACGTACGATTCGTATTCCAGTACACATGATCGAAACGATCAACAAACTGAATCGAATCTCACGTCAAATGTTGCAAGAGATGGGCCGTGAGCCACTGCCAGAAGAGTTGGCAGAGCGCATGCAAATGCCAGAAGATAAGATCCGCAAAGTGCTGAAAATTGCCAAAGAGCCAATCTCAATGGAGACGCCAATTGGTGATGATGAAGATTCACATTTGGGTGATTTTATCGAAGATACCACGCTCGAACTGCCGCTGGATTCTGCGACAGCGACCAGCCTTCGCGCTGCAACCCGTGATGTACTGTCTGGTTTAACACCACGTGAAGCAAAAGTGCTACGGATGCGTTTTGGTATCGATATGAACACCGACCACACGCTAGAAGAAGTGGGCAAACAATTTGATGTAACCCGTGAACGGATCCGTCAAATCGAAGCCAAAGCGCTACGTAAATTACGCCATCCAAGCCGCTCAGAAGTTCTGCGCAGCTTCTTAGATGAGTAAGCGCATTTCAAGTGATGGATTAAAAAGGTGAGCTTTAGCTCACCTTTTGTTTTTCACATCAGCTAAGTGAATAAATTGTAAGCATTATTGCCCGAGTTTTGGCTAGACACACCTAGCCCCATCCCCTATAATCTGACACCTATTCGGCCCCTTAGCTCAGTGGTTAGAGCAGGCGACTCATAATCGCTTGGTCCCCAGTTCGAACCTGGGAGGGGCCACCATATTCTAGAAGGTTAGTAAGCGTAGTGTTTACTAACCTTTTTTTGTACCTGACGATTTTGGGTCAGGTAATGGGTCAGGTAAGCCCCGATCACGCACTCTTCTCTGTCTTCTCCCAATACTAATCCGAATACTACGCGGTTGCCAAATGTGTCCTTCTGGCTGATAAATATCTCTCATAGAGAACAAAGAGAGGGATTGAACTCGCAAACCAACCATAAGTAACTTAAATTGCACTTATAGATAATTTCTTATACAGTCACAACAAAAGTGAGTTATAGTGAACTTATATATTAAGACGAACCCAATAGTGACAAAAGTACATTAAAAGGCACTTATGAAAAAAGGTAAGATGGTAAAAGCACAACCTATGCCTGATTTGAATACCGAGTTCAGTATGGAAACGCTGGGGAGCGCCATTCGCTCAAAGCGCACCGATAGAGGCTGGCGTATTGATGATCTCGCTTCAAAAGCCAACTTATCTCGTAGAACAGTCATGAAAGTAGAAAAAGGCGATACCAATGTCACCTTTGCCAATGTACTCGTCCTCATGGACATCTTAGGGCTATCTTTACGCCTTATCGATTTAAACCTATTTGTTCGTCCACATAGCCAAATAACCTCCCAAGCTGAAAACAGCGTGAGAAGCAATGAGGACGGTTGGTATGAGTAAGTTACAACAGTTAGACGTGTTTATCGGTACGAATACCAAAATTGGTCGTTTGATTCTTCCTGTCGGAACAGAAACAGAGTTCTCATTCATCTATGAAGATGAATGGAAACACACTGGTTTCCCGATTTCGCCACACATCCCTTTCGATGATCGGGCTTCGCCACGTAGTATTGAGAACTACCTCAGAAATCTCCTTCCTGAAGGAGAAGCCTTTGAGGAGATGATACAAAACACCACTATATCCAAAAGCAACACGTTCGGGCTGATTCGTAAGCTTGGTGCGGAAACATCTGGCGCATTGTCTTTTCGAGTTCCAGACTCAGAACCTGGGGAAACCAGCTTTAGAGCTGTACCTGATGATGAACTAATAGAACGACTAGAGCGAAATCTAACGCCATTAGTGTATTGGGACGGTAAGGTTCGCCTTTCGGTTGCTGGTGTTCAAAACAAGTTAAACTTACTTAAGCGCGGTGATGAGTGGGGGTTTGGTGAAGGCAAATTAAGTTCGAACTACATTCTGAAATTTGAAAGCGGTAAAGCACCGTGTATTGCTGTTAATGAGTTCTTTTGCATGACCTTAGCCAAGCTAGCAGGTTTGGACGTCGCTAATGTTGAGTTAACCCGCATTGGGAAGACTAGGACACTGATAATAGAGCGGTTCGATCGTGCCTATATAGCGACTCGTGATGTCGTTCAACGAAAACATGTGATTGATGGCTGTCAGGCAACTGACTTACCTCCAGGTTACAAATACGAGCGTCAGAATGGGGATGAAGGCGATGGCGTATATATGCGTGATGGCGTTTCTTTCCCACGCCTACTGAGCGTAAAAACCATAGACACGGTAATCACCAACCTAAAGCTCACCCAATGGATGCTCTTTAATCTAGCAACGCTAAACTACGATGCCCATGGTAAAAATATTAGCTTCTTCGTCACCCCTAAAGGGCTGGAACTAACCCCTTTTTATGACTTAGTAAACATAGAAGCTATCGCTCAAGAGGGAGCAAAACGCAACTCACGAAGCGGTAAATTGTCCGCTGATGAGGGTCGTGCCGCCAGTATCCCTCAATATTTTGCAATGTCGATTGGAGATTGGGAAAGTGAAGACTTTCAAAATCCGCCGAAAGGTAACTTCAAACGCCCTATCACCAGCTATGATTTATCTGAATTCGGCGCTCTGCTGGGTTATTCAGGCACCAAAATGGCTTCCATAATGGTAGAAACCGTCAGTACTATAAAAAATGCCCTGAAGGAAGCGATTGACCTTACCGAAGCTCAAGGAATCGAGGATGGAGAACGTGAACACATAGAACTATGTGTCTCACTCATCCAAACAGAGTGCGAATACTTGCTAGCGCAAGCCGACAGCGTGCCAGAAATGAGTGGGCTTCTTTAATGGCTAATGCAGGGGCTATAGTAAGCAGTTTATAAATTATTTTTGAAGAAGGTCAGACTATAAAGTAGTAGTTAATAGTATTAACCCCTCGTTACGTTCATTTTTACTTCTAACTGTTGAAGTAGTCCTTCCTCTTGTCTCTTCATTTCGTCGATAACTAAGTAACTAATTCTTTTTGAATGAGAATTAGGGATATCCAAAACAAACTGCGGGTATTTAACGAGTAATAATTCAGCCACGCCTCTCGATAAACCGATTTTAATTAACTTAATTGTTTCATCATCGGTCGTGCCATATTTTACTTTTTTATAGAAATTTAAATTAATCTTATTAAGATCATTAAGAATCTCAATAAATTTCAGTAACTCATGTTCGAGAAAGTCTTCTTCTTCCTTGATTCGTACAATCGCCAGATTAATTTTTTCAGCTCTAGTTTTGCCACCTATTTGAGTGTAGTGAGTTTTATGTCCACCAGAGCGTTTAACTTCATCCCCCCACTTACCAACGTAAATTTGAAAATTAGGCATTCGTTGAATCAAATCATCCCAATATTTAATGAATAAGCGAATCATTAATTTGAATGGCTTTTTATCTATTTTCCAATCCAATAGCATTGCATAAAAGGTTTTTGCTTCTTGATTTTCAAGTCGAAGTAAAGGCGAATCATCACCTTCAGTTTCTTCAACAAAACACACAAAACAATTATAAATAACATCCATTAATTGATTGGTGTTTGTTATAGATTTATCTTCTATACTTTCTATTGTTTGATGTATTTCTAGCTCTTTATCAAAAACTTCAATTTCGCTAACACTATTTGCTATAAGCAAATTGCCTACTTCTGTTTTCGTGTATTTGTATTGATAATCATTAACAACACCGTTCTCTAAGTTTTCCAACCTAGTTATGGCATCTTTGTATTCCTTTTTATTACCATCTACAATATCAACAACTTCTAACAACACATTTTCTGGATTGTCTTTAAGCTCTTTTCTTACATTAACTCTATTTTGTAAAAATTTATGAAAATTAGCTTTTGCAGCCGAATATTTATCAGTTCCAATTAAGTGAATCTCAGGCGTTAGCTTTTTGATATTGTTAGAATTAGATTCATTAAATATTTCTGAAAAACGATTTACTCTACCAACTAAGTTTTTAAAATGAGCAGCAGTTAAATTTCCAATTCCCTTTTTTGTGCACATTAAAAATAGTCGCTCTATAGGCATATTAATACCTTCAAGCAAGGTTGAACTAGAAACTAAATACTTTAACTCTGCACACTCCCTAAAGAGATGCTCAACATAATTTCTAACTGGCTCAGTCATGGAGCCATGATGATATACAACCCCTCTTTTAAGACTTTCCACGATAAGATATTCAGGCGAAAATCCCTCTGATAATTCATCTATTGCTGAATTAATCTGCTCATTTTGAATAATGGGTAAAGAAATAATCATTTCTTTAACAAAAGATTCAATACTAGTGGGCTTATTGAAATAAATGATATTTTTATTTACAGAATTCTGGAACAGATAATCAAAATAGTCTTGGACATTAGCATTGTTTTCTATAAAGTTGTTGGTAAATTGATCGTAAAACGAAAGTTCCTTTTTCTCGCATCTAAAGTCAGCTATAAAATAGAACTCTGATTTTACATATTCATCTATTGAAAACTTTAAATCTGAAGGAGGTGTAAACTTTAGCTTTATACTTTCAACTTCATTTATAAATGGAGTCAAATACTTAACAGCGGTATTACTATTTCGAAATTGCAAAATAGTTATGACTGATGCTAATAAACGACTTCGACTATCTTTATTAAGTAAGTTATGGGCTTCATCAACAAAAACTGTGTCGAAAGCTAAATCTCTATATTGGGAAAGTAGCCTAGATAATCGCTCTTGTGTTAACAGAAAAACCTTAGCATTTGGGTTTTCTTCATACATCTCAGGGTGAGTAATTATAAAATCGACACCTTTAATACCTGCATCAAATATTCTCTTTTTAGTTTGAGCAAGCAGTGACTTTGAGGGGACAAGTATACAAGTTTTTGTGTTTCCGCTACTTATCTCATTTATAATCAAGTCTGACTTACCATAGGATGTAGGAGCAACCACATACAACGATTTATTCTTATTTACTTTCACAAAGTCACTTAAAGCATACTGTTGCTCCGTTCTATACAAACCGTTAGTTTCAAATGAATCAATAAAACTTAAACTAAACTCATTCACAAAACTAGATCTTGAGATAGCTGTAGGATTGTCAATAAGTTGACCAATCATTCTAGCTACAGGAATTAGTCCATTGTTTAACGAAAAGTCATACAAAGGGATATAGTCCCCTGTATTTAATGAATACTTTAGAACAATTCGATAGGCTAATCGTTTTAGCGAAACTTCATCTTGATTAGTCAGTACAATAGCTATAGAAAGCAATTTCAAATAATCACTTGGCTCTATTTTTTCATTCAATAATAAAGAATTATATAGCTCATTAAAAGAGGTGTTTAGTAATCTTAATAACGTTAATTGTTTTGGGTTATTTCCTTCAGCCATCTAACTCTTCCTCAAATAAAAAGTGAGCTACTTTCTCATATGTACTTTTCTGAATAGATAGGGTGAAAACCTTATTAAAAATGGCTTCTTCTTTTATTTTCGAGCATGTTTCTATAACAGTATCTGATTTAAAAGGGTTATTTATATCAGAATACAAAATAGAAACTAATATCACATTATTGTCTTCCGAATTCGCCTTCTCGTCAGCCGCAGCAACTAGCTCATCATCGAGAATTTTTATGATTACATCTTTGTAATCTCGGCAATCAAGAATTGAGTTGTTTGTCGAGTTAATTGCATTTTGCCAAAAGGTCATTTCGCTTTCATTTAACCTTCGGTTTAAATCGCTTTTAGCTGTATTTAAAAAGCCGCGTGTTGAATTATCTGGACATCCTGTTTGGTTTAATGCACCAGATTTTACTTCTGTTATCCAAACATCTTTTCCACTTGCTTCTGCTAGAATCAAGTCAAACCCTTTCCTTTGACTTTTTTCTTCCATGTTAAAAAAGGGTGAGACAACTTCTAAGTTTTCGAATAATTCAAAAATTATGACATGAGTAAGAAGCTCCCCAATCATTCCTTTCTTAATATTATCAGTTTTTGAGGTGTATCGACTCCGAAACGCTTTCAATGTTCTTTGATATGTTTGACCGCTAAGGCCTCTCTCAGCTAAAGCAGTACCGTAGCAAATATTCTGTAAATGATTCCTAATGCAATTTTTAATTTCATGGGTTAATAACTGGACATGACAAGTCAGGTAATCGGCTCCTGAATTAATTATTAGTCCTTCAATAGTTTTCAATCCAGCTTCCTCGCTTATCCTCGGGTAAGTCATTGAAATCATAAACTTAACCATTTTATAACTTCTACTCTGAACCAATAAAAGTCAGTGGTCAAGTATTAGGCACATTTAAAATCGTGATAGGGAAAAAGTGTTTCAGAGCTTACGTTCATTACCCCATTGGTTCTGACAAACCCACTTATGAAGATAATGTGTAGCACATTTTTCACCAAAGATTTCTGCACCAGGAGCGATTTTTTATCTATTAATTAAATGACCAAACTTTAGTTTTTGATGATTTGAGCGAGAACAGTGTTCTCGCAGTAGCATTCTTCTCTGACAGCTAGACTCAATAGGTTAACTTTTATGTTCTGAGAACACCCTTCTATAAGGTTAAACTGCTTGAATCCTCACTCATATTCAACAGTCGCAAGTGTAGCGACACTTAGGATACGCAGAGCAACCATAGAAACTTTTACCCGCATTACGGCCTTTTCTAGCAACACGAATCACAAGGCTAGACTGGCAGTTTGGGCAAACCTTGGAATGAGGCTCGGGTGTAGGCTCACCAATGACTGGCTTATTCATAAAGCTGCGTCCATCTTCAATCATGTGGACTAGCTCGCTACCATTAACCAACCACAGACGCTTCTCTTGAGCAAAAGCGATAGCTTCAGAAGTAAAATCTCCCGATGTTACGATGATCATTTTGCTAGCACGATTGTCGATCATCACACCATACATTTCTCTTAGGACTTGAACTCCGACTTTTCTAGCTTTCCAGTGCTTACATTGCACAAGACTCAACTCACCGTCTTTAGTTAACCAAATATCTACTCCTCCATCAGCCTGCTTTGAGAAAGATTGTTTAACGTCGTAGCCTTGCTGCTTAAAGTACTCGCCAATATAGCTTTCAAATTCAATCCAGCTGAGGGAATTAAGCGGAGTCGTGTTTTTGTTTGCTCTGATTTGAGACGTCGTCGCAAGATAATTATGCTTTCGCTGATACTGCTTAAAGAATGCAATGGGAGCAGGAATTAAAAACAAAAAAGCAAAATACGGTGCCATTTTCGGGAGATTCGGCCCAATGGCATTGAAGATGAAGTTATCACTGCGAGCCGCCAAATCAGGCAGTAAAAAGGATAAACCAACATAAATGCCTGCTGAGAACAAGATACTCACCCACCACGGCGCATCCATCAAATGCCAAATAATTCCATCATTCTTCCGAGCCATAACTCCTCCCAATAAGCATCAAAATGCATTAAAGCACAATTGCCAGACCTAATACATAGAGTTAAATCATGTATTTAGTGGGAGAACAAACAGCTAGAACATAGTTCTAGCAAGAGCATTTTTTATTAATTAAATGACCAAACTTTAGTTTTTGATGATGTGAGCGAGAACAGTGTTCTCGCAGTAGCGTTTGAAAGCTATCAGCCCTTGCCTGAGATACCCAAACACGACTCGGATAATACCTAACTCTGCCTTTCGTCATTTCGGAGAACATCGTTCTCCGTTCAACGGATGAAGATTTAAGAAGAAATTGGATCCATGAGATAGACAAAAGCAGGAACAAGGTTCCTGCAAGAGCATTTTTTATTCGTGTTATTAATCATGTAAACAATGACTTACTTTATATTTACGAAGGTTAAACGAGAACACTGTTCTCGCAGTAACAAGTTGCATCTATTTTTGTTCTTCTAGCCAGCGCTCAATGTCTTTTCTCTGCCACCCAACAACTCTAGAACTAAGCGTAACAACAGGTGGCATTTTTCCATCCCGACGCCAGCGCCACAAAGTACTTACGCTTACCCCGATCTCTTTCGCTAACTGCTCTTGTCTTACAAACATTTTATTACCTTTATTTCTCTATTATTTAGTTGCATCTTAGATTTTCATCGCCCAACTCATAATATAGAATAAGCAACAAACCATATTGACATGATAACGAATGGACTTAGATCAAAAGCGCAATGCATTGAGAGTACAGCTAGAAACAGCAATTAATGACTTAAAAAGCCAGTCAGAATCTCAAGGTTGTAAAATTGCTCAGCGACGTCGAGTTGGGTATTTATACGCTGTTGATGCCGCTCGGAACATTGTTCTGGAAACGTGGTTTACCAAGTTACTCAGCCAGCATGGTTCTGTGCTCAAAAAGCACCGTAGCTCTAACGCTATCAAGCTTGCGGACATCGTAGAAATTTATGGTGGATTAAATAAAACAATCAAACTTATCGAAGCGGTATTAGCCTTGCGGGGAGTAGGGCTGCATACTCAACAACGTATCGATTATATGGATCAAGTACTGTGGGGGTTAAAAGATTTACGTTCACTCACGCCACAGCACCAAGAGGAAGCGATACGCTGGAACAGTGTTCTTCCGTATTGCGCTTTATGCTGGCGTCTACGCAGCCGATCTCACTACTACTGCGAAAAACACCATCCCATCAAGTCCACTAAACTTTATAAACAGCAAAAATACGCAGCTATCACTGCATTGAAATATCTGCCCAACCAGAACAGTGCAGCTTACGAAAAGTATCTAGCACAACCTAACAAACAGAAAAATCTGGGACGACAACTGTATGATCTGGTCAGCGGCTATGCGCCGCATCCACGAGTATTTCTGCGCCACTGTAAAGATAGCGCGAAGGCAGGAGACTGGCTCTCGCTATCAAAGAACATTGTTCAAACATGTAAAGTAAACTACCCAGCGAGCTATAAAAAAATAAATCAGATCAAGTCAGATGATTTTGGTCAATGGTCATCATGGTGTATCGCGATAGTGAGATGTTTAGATACTAAAGAACCAAACGCGTGGAGTGATAAAGAGTGCCTAACGCTTTTCAATGAGTTGAATACTTGGACCACACTGATTGGGATCTTGCATCGCTTCGAATGTGTAGAACGAATCAATAGCATTGAAACTAAGCGAGGCCCAGACGTTGGATATGGAGCCAATCTAGAACAACACCAGTTGATCAAAGACCTACTAACAAAACAACTAGACACGAATAACAAAACTAACCTAAGTGATATCGCCAGAACGCTTGGGCTTAGCAGACAACGCATACACCAGCTCATTAAAAAACATCAATTGCTCCCCTAAACAGCAAAGTAACTGTGCAAAAAACAATCGAATTTATTTTGCATTTTTAATTATTAAATCAAATAAAAATCATAAATATAATTACGAATAATTTAATTATTAAATAGAGCCAAGATAATTATGGCAATAAAATAGTTTTTACTTATTGACTTTTTCATGTTATAACTATTATAACTGTTATAATTATTATAAAGTTATAATTCTAATATAACGTTCATCTATTAAATTTTGGACTCTTAAACGGAATATTCTAATTTTTAGGTCTAAATTTTAGTGCCACCATTGGCAGATTCGCTGCCCGCTGTGGCATTTCCTCTGCCATCCTTGACAGTTTCGCTGCCAATCTTGGCAAAACAATGTGCCAAGCAATTTGGGCTTAAAAAACTTAGGCAAAAATACAGTGCATTATTTTAATAAATAAAAATAACCTTTTTGTTTTTTATTTCCTATAGATTACATTCAAGGTAGAGAAAATATTTAATTTAAACCACATCCCAGATCAAGAGTATATTTTTGATAATATCTCAGTGGTATTGGGGAAAACTTTCAGAAAGTTCTTTCTTCTAATCGAACAAAGGCTGCCACTTTTCGACAACAGCTTCTACTGATTAGCCTCATCACAAAAATCTCACTGCACACATAAGCCTATTGATGGCAGCATGTTCAGAGTCTTAGCCTTAGAGGCTCATACATACCGTTACCCACTTCACTGATAAGTCAGTATCTTTTCTGCTTTTATGCATCCTTTGGTATAGTCATGAAATGCATTTGTACTGAGCTGGCTAATCGCATGGAATCGACAATCAATAAATCAAAGCTATCTGAAACCGACATCATCACGAAATTCATTCTTCCTGCTATCAAAGATGCGGGATGGGATGATATGTCTCAAATCCGTCAAGAAGTTAAACTGCGTGACGGTAAGGTCATTGTTCGTGGTCAGGCAGCGGCGAGGAAAAAGATTAAGTCTGCGGACATCGTCCTTTACCATAAACCGAGCATGCCTCTAGCAGTTGTCGAAGCAAAAGCGAATAAGCATGAAATCGGCAAAGGTATGCAACAAGGACTAGATTACGCCAGCCTACTTGAAGTCCCTTTTGTCTTTGCCTCAAATGGCGACGGTTTTATCTTCCACGACAAAACCAACCCAGCTCAACTCGAAACTGAAATTCGACTTGAAGATTTTCCGACACCTCAGCAACTATGGGACAAGTACTGCGTTTGGAAAGGCTACAAAACCGAGCACCTTCCAGTCATTACTCAAGATTACCATGATGACGGTAGCGGAAAGTCTCCGCGCTACTATCAGCTACAAGCGATAAACAAAACCGTGGAAGCGGTCGCAGCAGGACAAAACCGTGTACTCTTGGTTATGGCAACGGGTACGGGAAAAACTTACACTGCTTTCCAGATTATTTGGCGACTATGGAAGTCCCGAGCCAAAAAACGCATCCTTTTTTTGGCGGACAGAAACATTCTGGTCGATCAAACCAAGACCAACGACTTCCAGCCGTTTGGCACCGCTATGACCAAAGTCACAGGGCGAAGCGTCGATCCCGCTTACGAAATCCACCTAGCTCTGTATCAAGCTCTGACTGGCCCAGAAGAGCAACAAAAAGCATACAAACAGGTCGATCCTGATTTCTTTGATCTTATTGTCGTTGACGAGTGTCACCGTGGCAGTGCCGCTGAAGACAGCGCATGGCGCGAGATTCTTGAGTATTTCGGTTCAGCGACTCAAATAGGACTAACCGCGACACCAAAAGAAACCGACATCGTGTCTAACACCGAGTACTTTGGCGATGCTCTTTACACCTACTCTCTAAAGCAAGGTATTGAAGACGGTTTCTTAGCCCCTTACAAAGTTGTGCGTGTGGATATCGATGTAGATTTACAAGGTTGGAGACCAACCAAAGGACAAGTCGATAAACATGGTGAAGTTATCGAAGACAGGATCTATAACCAGAAAGACTTCGACAGAACTATGGTCATTGATGAGCGAACAGAACTTGTTGCACAGACCATCACCAGCTACCTCAAACGCACCGACCCGATGGCGAAGACCATTGTGTTCTGTAATGACATTGACCACGCAGAGCGTATGCGTCGAGCACTAATCAACTGCAACCCTGAGCAAGTTGCTAAGAATGAAAAGTACGTAATGAAAATTACAGGTGATGATGAAATCGGCAAAGCTCAGCTTGATAACTTCATCAACCCCAAAAAGGCTTACCCTGTTATCGCGACCACCTCAGAACTCATGACAACAGGTGTCGATGCAAAAACTTGTAAACTGGTTGTTCTTGACCAGGGCATTCAGTCGATGACCAAATTTAAGCAGATCATCGGTCGCGGTACTCGTATTGATGATCGTTACGGAAAGCTATGGTTTACCATTCTCGACTTTAAAAAGGCGACAGAACTGTTCGCTGATGAGCGCTTTGATGGTGTCCCCGAGCGAGTTAAAGAGACAAAATCAGAAGACTTCGAAACCGATGAAGGACTCGATGAGATCATCGATGGTGAGGATGAGCTTGAACAAGATGATCCATTTGAAGGGGAAGATATCGACCCTGAAAGCATCCAAGAACCAGAAGCTTCATACGACTCTAGTTCATCTCCTTCAGGTGCTAGCAATGCCGAAGATGATTGGCAGGATGAACATCGAGTTAGAAAGTTCCATATCAACGGTGTAACGGTGAAAGCCATTGCCGAACGTGTTCAATACTACGATGCCGACGGTAAACTCGTAACCGAATCGTTCAAAGACTATACCCGCAAGACGATGGCAAAACAGTTCACCTCGATGGACGACTTTGTTAAGCGCTGGCAAAATGCCGATAAAAAGCAAGCAATCATTGATGAACTGGCAGAGGAAGGCATCATCTGGGAAGCGTTAGAGCTGGAAGTCGGCAAAGATCTCGACCCATTCGACATGATTTGTCATGTCGTGTATGACCAACCAGCACTCACCAGAAAAGAACGGGCTGATAACGTCAAAAAGCGCAACTACTTCACTAAGTACGGTGAAACGGCTCAGCAGGTGTTGAACAACTTATTAGACAAGTACGCAGACGAAGGCGTTCAAGAGATTGAAAATATTCATGTACTCAAAGTTAAGCCTTTTGACGAGATGGGACGCCCTGCTGAAATCGTCAAAAAGTGCTTTGGTGGTAAAGAGCAATACTTAGAAGCGATTTCTGAATTGGAAGCTGAGATTTATCAATCAGCCTAATCACCACAACCCCACAGTGCTACTCGGCTACCTTCAGGTAGCCGTTAACTGTATTCGCCTTTAGGTTCAAAAGTCCGCACGCTGACGAATATGCTCATGGGCAGATGAGGAAATATCGTTACCTTTGAACTGACGATTCAAGTTTTTAGCTGCAACCAAAGTCGAGCCAGAGCCAAAAAACGGATCAACAACTAGCTCCCCTTCTCTGCTACTTTGAGCGACCAGAACTTCCAAGAGACTTACTGGCTTTTCAGTTGGATACCCTCTATAGACTCGTTTATGGGTCAGTATGTCAGGTATGCTCAAATCATTGAGCTTCCTCTTACCCTTTTCAAAAAACAGTATGTATTCGTGTCGAGCACGGTAGTGGTAGCCCATACCAATACTCACTTTGTCCCATACAATAGGTTTCCAGAATTTGAAGCCGATTTTTTCCGCTATCGGCTTAATGACAAACATCGTTTCTTGGTCACAGAAAAGGTAAAAGTGCGAGTGGTTCTTAAGCACACGATAGATCTCACTGAGTAACGCTTCGAATCTATCGTTAGGAAAAATCTCAAACCATTGATTACTTGAAGCCTTGCTAACCTTAAGCCGAGTCGTTGTCCCAATTTTTCGGTGTTTTTCTAAAGACTCATAGGGAGGGTCGGTGATTAATAGATCAACGCTCGCAGCATCGAGCGTTGACAACCATGTAACAGCATCATCTTGAAATAAGTTCATCAGAGTTCTATTCAACAAGACTACTGCATGCTTTCCCATTCATATAGGCTTGAGATTGCACTCCTTTATCTAGGCGACGACAATCTATGCAGTAGCTTTGATATCCTTCAGGGTTTCGAGCGGTCACTCTAGCAGGTGTTTTACCAAAGGACGATGGATATGGATGAAAAACGTGCTCTCCTCCATTCGCATCGGAACAATGAGGGCAGGACTTAAATTTTTGGCCTGTGTGGGGATCTCGTTTGTGTATCATCCCTACGTTCAAACGTTTGTTACAACAACGGCATGCCATGCAAAGCTCCTCTTTAGCATCATAGACAACTTATGATACTAACTGCTTATAAATCAAACAGTGAGGAAAGCAACAAAGTTCATCTTAGCTTGTCACCATCTAATCCTTACAAATGAGCATTCTTTTGGTTTCCTCGATAGAGATGAGACCCCAATCTAAATTCTCATTCATTACGATCAGTCGTGTATCAGGCAAAACGCTCATTGCTTCATCTATAGCCAACTTTAATGAGTCGAAGTCGAGACTCATTGCTCGGAGATCTGTCCTCTCTTTCCCTATAACATCATACCAATGCCCCTTGTACACAGCGTCCCCCTAATATTCCCCACCTAAAACAATTTCATAACTTGCACATTATTTAACATACTAAGCATCTATGCATTCATTTTCATTATCTAGTGTGTTGGAAATCTCGGAAAGCCCATCTAGAAGGCATTGATTTAAACACGTGTGTCCTACGTATTTAGGCACAACAACTCCCAATCCCAAAGCAATAAACTCTGGGTGTTCTGATACGATTTTTACGTACTGTTCTAGCCTATCTTCTGGTGTAGAAGGACGTTTAAGTTGCTTTTTTAACGTCTGTTGAAATTTGCTCACAGCCTCGGGATCTACATCATGAAGCTCCTCATACTCAGAGCAATAAAGCTCTTCATATAATACATCGGCCAGTTGCTTATGGCTCCAGCCTAACGCATCCAACATAGTTCGAATTTGCTTTTGTTTTTGGGTTGTCCCCATTTGTCCCTACCCTACTAGTTACTATGCAATGGTCTCAGCGGAGACAAGCATTCAATTAATGAAAAGGAAAATACTATGTCTAAAAACAAAGCACCAATGACCCCTGAAGCCGCTGCTCGTATTCAAGCGAATCAAGCAAAACAAAATGGCGGACAAGTCTCTAAAGATTCATTCGCGGCTCGCGCTCAACGCGCTGCTGCCAACAACCAAAAACAAGGTAAATAGGAGTAACCATCATGGCAAAACCAAGTTCTGCACCAAAAACTGCGCCGAAAGGTAATCCAAACTACCCAAGCACAACTGGCAAGCCTTCAGGCAAAGGTCGTGGCAACACACCTAAACGCTAAGTACATTAGATATAAATGAGGCAGTCTAGCTGCCTCATTTTTCTATTATGAACAACTTCTCGCATTCAGCTTGAAGTTACTCAAAAACAAGTTTTGATCAGATTTGTAATCGGAATACGGCACAGACTTTTCCGTTTGTGAAAGAGCGCATAAACACGTTTCTCGCTTACTCTCATACCAACTCACCGACACCATATTTTTTGACGAGTTTATGCAGGTATCAACGATGGCATACTCTACTTCTAATGGGTAACGCTCTTCATCAAAAGCACCATTCACCTTATAACCACCAACCACGCCCACGACCAATGCCGTACTGGCAGACACCAATTTCCGTTTACTAAATTTAAAGCCTTTGAAGCTTTTTTCACACTTCTCACACGAGATATTCTCTGCATATTCAATAACATTGTCAGTGTGACAATGGGGACACTCAACCTTCATTTTCTAGACAACCTGATTATATTTTTTATTATTTAATTTATATCACTGATTCATTATTAAACCACAATTACAAACATAGTTTCATAGCGATAAGTTCATTTTCTTCGACCCATTTCTGCTATAATAAGCCCCAATTTTTTCAGTCCATTAGCAGTAGAACTCCATGTCAATCAGTTCAGTTATCAAGTCTATTCAAGACATCATGCGTAAAGATGCGGGTGTTGATGGTGACGCGCAGCGTCTAGGCCAAATGTCGTGGCTTTTGTTCCTTAAAGTGTTTGATGCTCAAGAGGAAGAGCTAGAGTTCGAGTTAGATGATTACCGCGAACCAATCCCTGCCAAGTACCTATGGCGCAACTGGGCGGCAGATAACCAAGGCATTACGGGTGACGAGCTGCTGGAATTTATCAATGATGACCTATTCCCGACGTTAAAAAACCTAACCGCACCGAAAGACACCAACCCACGTGGTTTTGTGGTGAAAGAAGCTTTTAGTGATGCCTTCAACTACATGAAAAATGGCACACTGCTGCGCCAAGTGATTAACAAGCTCAACGAAATCGACTTTACTGACTCTAAAGAACGTCACCTGTTTGGTGATATCTACGAACAAATCCTACGTGACCTACAAAGCGCAGGTAATGCAGGTGAGTTCTACACCCCTCGCGCGGTGACTCGTTTTATCGTCAATCGTCTTGACCCTAAACTAGGTGAGCAGATTATGGATCCCGCCTGCGGTACAGGCGGTTTCTTGGCTTGCTCGTTCGATCACGTTAAAGAGAACTACGTGACAAGCGCAGCCGACCACCAAACGCTGCAAAAGCAAATCCATGGTGTAGAGAAGAAACAACTGCCACATTTGCTGTGTATCACCAATATGATGCTCCACGGCATCGAAGTCCCTGTGCAGATTAAGCATGGCAACACGCTCAATAAGCCGCTTTCAAGTTGGGATAGCAATATCAATGTGATTGCGACTAACCCACCGTTTGGCGGCACAGAAGAGGACGGGATTGAAAAGAACTTTCCTGCCGAAATGCAAACTCGTGAAACCGCCGATCTGTTCTTGCAGCTGATTGTCGAAGTATTGGATAAAGAGGGTCGCGCTGGTGTGGTGTTGCCTGATGGCACCTTATTTGGTGAAGGTGTAAAAACCAAAATTAAAAAGATGCTGACGGAAGAGTGTAACCTGCACACGATTGTTCGCTTACCTAATGGCGTGTTCAACCCATACACAGGTATTAAGACCAACATTCTGTTCTTTACCAAAGGCCAACCGACCAAAGAAGTGTGGTTCTACGAGCACCCTTACCCAGAAGGCGTGAAGAACTACAGCAAAACCAAACCGATGAAGTTTGAAGAGTTCCAGCAAGAGATCGATTGGTGGGGTAACGAGGCCGATGGATTCGCTAGCCGCATCGAAACCAAGCAAGCTTGGAAAGTGTCGATTGAAGATATTATCGAGCGCAATTTTAACCTTGATATTAAAAATCCGTATCAGGACGAAGTCGTCAGCCATGATCCTGAAGAGTTACTGGCGAGCTATCAGCAGCAGCAACAAGACATAAAAGCACTGCGTGACCAACTAAAAGGCATTCTCGGTGATGCGCTTAGCTCTACCATTCAAGGTAAAAAGCAAGGTGGAGAGCAATAATGGCTGTCGAAAACCTGATTACTGAGCATATTGATATTTGGACTTCAGCAGTTAAGACCAAATCGGCCTCTGGCCGTGGTAGCAGCAAGAAACTGGAGCTTTATGGCGTTAAAAAGCTGCGTGAGCTGATTTTAGAGTTAGCTGTGCGAGGCAAACTTGTTCCTCAAGATCCTAATGACGAGCCAGCTTCATTGTTGCTTGAGCGTATTACTGCTGAAAAAGCGCGGTTGGTGAAAGAGCAAAAGATCAAAAAGCCAAAGCAATTACCTGCTATTAGTGAAAGCGAAATAATCGAAGAATTACCCAAATCGTGGGAACTTGTTCGAATCGGGTGCATGTCAACCTTGGAGAATGGTGATCGTAGCAAAAACTATCCAAATAAATCAGTACTTGTTGAATCAGGCATACCATTTGTAAATGCAGGGCATCTCGTAAATAGTCGTATTAACGAAGCTGAGATGACTTACATTACTCAAGAGCGATTCGACTTACTTAGAGCTGGTAAATTTAATGATGGTGACATTCTGTTCTGCTTGAGAGGTTCACTAGGGAAATGCGCTATTGTTGAGAACTTTGGAATAGGTGCTATTGCATCTTCTTTAGTTATAGTAAAACCAGAAAAGAGCGTTATTCCAGAGTATCTCCTGAAGTTTTTCGAGTCGCCATTATCTCTATCAAATATCAGAAAATATGACAATGGTACTGCTCAACCGAACTTGTCAGCATCAGACTTAGCTAAGTTTGTTATTCCTCTACCTCCGCTAAACGAGCAACACCGCATCGTCGCCAAAGTCGATGAGCTAATGGCGCTCTGCGACCAGCTAGAGCAACAAACCGAAGCCAGTATCGAAGCGCATCAAGTGCTGGTAACAACACTGTTGGAAACACTCACCAACTCTGCCGATGCAGACGAGTTGATGCAAAACTGGGCGCGAATCAGCGAGCATTTCGATACCTTATTCACCACCGAAGAGAGTATCGACCAGCTTAAACAAACCATCCTACAACTGGCAGTGATGGGTAAGCTAGTTCCACAAGATCCAAGCGATGAGCCTGCTGCTGAGTTACTGAAAAGAATTGCGGAAGAAAAGGCGCAGTTAGTCAGAGAGAAGAAAATCAAAAAGCAAAAAGCGCTACTGCCGATTTCTGAAGATGAAAAGCCATTTGAACTACCGAGTGGTTGGAGCTATGAGCGACTAGGAAATATATGTGAGAAGATGGGTTCTGGGAGCACCCCAAGAGGTGGTCAGTCTGCATATGTAACAGAAGGAATTCCATTTTTACGGTCACAGAATGTTTGGAATGGTGAATTAAAATTAAATGACATTGCTTACATCCCCCAAGAAACGCATGACAAAATGGAAAATACCAAAGTTTACCCTGGTGATGTATTACTAAATATTACAGGGGCATCACTCGGTAGGTCTACTATATTCCCAGAGGAAATCCCAGAAGCAAATGTTAGTCAGCATGTAACCATAATCAGACTGATAGAGCCTAAAATGAAGGAGTTCATTCATATTGGTATTATTTCACCTCTAATTCAAAATCTTGTTTGGGGCAGGCAAGTCGGGATGGCAATTGAAGGCCTGAGTAAAAAAGTACTAGAACAGTTTGAATTTCCAGTTCCACCACTAGAAGAACAGAAACTAATTGTAGAAAAAGTAACTGAACTACTAAATATTTGTGAAAACCTTAAAGCCCAACTAGTGGCCTCTCAAACAACTCAAATACAACTAACGGATTCAATTGTTGATCAAGTGGTATAACCATGAGCCTATACAATATCGCCGATAAAAACCTCACCGCCCTGACACCGACCACCTTTGCAGCCGAAGGGCTGCAAGAACGGCACGATTTACAAGAAGCGCTGAAAGGATGTATTGATGCCATCGCACCTGATTGTTTGGTGATATCAGAAGAGTTTTCAGACTGGGAAGACAGCCGTCGTCGTATTGACCTGTTAGCCATCGACAAGAATGCCAACTTAGTCGTTATCGAGCTTAAGCGGGATGAAATCGGTGCGCATATGGAACTTCAAGCGCTACGCTATGCAGCAATGATCTCTACCATGACGTTCGACAAAGCGTGTGACTACTATGCCCAATACTTAAAAAAAGAAGGTCAAGAGGTTGAGGCCCGCGAAGCCATTCTGGAGTTTGTCGATCTCGATGAAAACAGTTTGGATGACTTTGGTAACGATGTTCGAATCGTTTTAGCCTCAGCAGATTTCGGTAAAGAACTCACCACTTCTGTATTGTGGCTGCGTGATAAAGGCATCGATATCAGTTGTGTGCGCCTCACACCCTACCGTTACAAAGAAGATGTACTGATCAATGCCGAACAGATCATCCCTGTACCCGAGGTAGAAGAGTACCAGGTGAAGTTCCGCGAGAAGCGTGCCGAGCAGCGCACAAGCGTTCAAAAAGGCGAAAAAGATTACTCAGAGTATCGCTATAACGGTCATACCTATAAAAAGCGTCACCTCGCGCTAGCGTTAGTCACTGACTGGATCGAGAAGCATCAGCCGCAAAGCCTGAATGATGTGCTCAACGCATTTAACGAACCAGTAAGACGACGCATTGCCATCCTAGCGCATGAAATCCCTCAAGGTAGAATTCGCCGTTTCCACAGCGATGAAGACGCGCTAATTACGTTGCCTAACGACGAGGTGATAGCGATTACCAACCAGTGGAGCCTCAGCAATATCACTCGATTGATTCACTTTGCAGAGCAAAGTGGCATGGTTGTAGAAAAAGCAGACTGATTCAGCTACCCAAAATCGCAAGTAACAAGCTTTGAGTAGAACATAGTTCTCCTCGAAGCATTTTTTATTTGTTAATCAAATACGCAATCTTTAGGTTTTGATAGTTTAAGCGAGAACACTGTTCTCGCAGTATCAATAACCATTTTAACAATCCCCTGTTACGCAACTCGTTACTCAGAGAACATTGTTCTCTGTGATGAGAATCGGCTTCACTTTAAGTTGGCGTTGTCACTGACTATTACTCGCTTACATTCATCTACTTTTATTTTGGATACTGTTTGCTCGCTAATCGATACACGACCATAAGCAAATGTCCGTCCCTCACTCCCAACTGACCACACCTTTTGGTGTCACAATTGATATCATTAACCAATTTGGTGTCAGAAAATGGATGTTTTTTGATACTACCAATATGTTTACATCTCGCTAAATTTGACTACTTAAGTCAAGAATTTAGGCAAACCACCTTTGCCTAAAGAAAATCTAGAAAATAAACTTAACCCCATAGATAATAATCATGACTCTAAAGTTATTTCCATATAATTAAAAACAAATTAATTATAAAAACACTTTGACATTAAAATTCAACATGAAAAACTAAACTTTATTTATTTAATTTTTCATGTTATAACTATTATAACCGTTATAACTATTATAAAGTTATAATTCTAATATAAGGTTAGCTTTTACAAAAATGAAGGTTAAACTCAAATAAGTCTAAATTATTGCAGAAATTCTTCTGCCACGACTGGCACTTTCAACGCCAGTAGTGGCACATTGATTGCCAGTCTTGGCAAATTCTCTTGCCACGAGCTTTGATGACGGAATTTTTAAGGCTTTCATCATTTGTCTGATAAAAGTCCACTGGCTTTAGAGTTGTGCAAAAAAAGAACAGCGTTAGAATACGTTTAATGCCTCATTTTTTCTTGACTTATAGCGGTTGCAGCCATATAAGCCTGGCACTCGGCATTCTTTCTTTTCTTTAATATCTTTTCTTTTCAAACGAACTTTTGGAACATTGTTCTTTTCATCTAAATTAATAGAATTTGCTCTGCGTAATGCTTCTTCATCTGAAATTTCATTGTAGATCACTTTAAAATTATTGAGCTTAGTTTCACGTTCTTCTCTTACGGATAGATAACTCATTTCACGATTACGTTTAGAATAAACTAGAACTTTAGACATATCGACAACCCTCTTGATATATATGGATAAATTCAATGACCATTATATTTATCAAGTAATATTCTCTTTGTAAAGGACCTTTTAATACTATTTAAAAATCACTTTAACATTTAATTATTAAATAAAAACCTTTTGATTTAATAATTATTAAATTAGAGAAACAATAATTAGTTTAACTTCTACCAAAAATGAAAATGATCGGACTCTGGGCTATTAGTGTTGCGATTCTCCTCCTCAAAGAATCATATTTATCATCATAGATTCCGAGTTAGGATCCTAACCGAGAATAAAGAACAGTTTCTGACTATTGGTGCTGCCATTTCCTTACCTCAAAACAACCATAATCATCCCCATAAATTCCGAGTTAGGATCCTAACCGAGAATAAAGAACAGTTTCTGACTATTGGTGACGCTATTCCCCCTCCTCAAAGAACCATATTCATCCCCATAAGTTCCGAGTTAGGTTCCTAACCGAGAATAGAGAACAGATTCTGACTATTGGTGACGCTATTCCCCCTCCTCAAAGAACCATATTCATCATAGATTCAGAGTTAGGATCCTAACTCTGACAAATAAGTCAGGAATCACTAGGGTATCAGCGACTACCGATGCTTTAACTTCAATCACAAGTGGACAAAAATATATGTCATACTTACTTTTTGTGACTACTTATGAGCATTGACGTGAAGATTGAGACTGCATTAGAACGACTGCATAAGTTTGATAGAAAAGGCATACATGTTTATCGAAAGAGTGATCTCAGGAGATTATTTTTTGATGATTCACTTACAGCATTCCAGCAAAGCTTGCTGCGTTTAGTAAAAGCAGGAGTACTAGAGAGGGTGTGCAATGGTGTTTATGTATTCTCATACAGCCGTCATAGAGGTGGTTATACTATTGAATATATTGCTAAATGCTTGCGACGGGGAGAGTACAATTACATCTCTCTAGAATCGGCACTCTCAGAATACAGTGTCATTTCTCAAGTAATGACCGATAGAATTACTATCATGACAACGGGGCGTAAAGGGGAGTTTAGAACTCCCTACGGCGTTATCGAGTTCACGCACACCAAACGTGATGATATTGACATTATCAACAATACCATAACTTCAGATCGGCCCCTTCGGATTGCGAAGAAAGAGACAGCACTTCGTGATCTAAAAAGAGTTGGAAGAAACACACACTTAATTGTGACGGATCACGATTAGGCAGTTTGCATTTCGTAATCGCCAGCCTCTTAGAAGTTCTCTCAACAAAACATCTTAATCATTAACAATAAAAACAAATAATTTCAGATATTTAAAGGTAACTAAGATTTAGACACTAAAAGTTAGTGTCTAAATCTTAGTGCCGAAAAATCAAACAAAACATCCAGTCATTTCCCTATACAGAAGTTACCTTTCAAGTAACTTGAGTAGAAATACGTAGCGTGTGTGCTCACTTCTCTAATCCAAATAACCGATGTACCATCGGATGGTCAATCAATCTTAAGGTTATAATAGTTTGAAGTTTTACGTTGTATCTGACCTGCATCTCGACATTCATGGAATACGCCGTGATTTCTGGCATAGCTTTGATAAAGAAGCCACTTTAGTCGTTGCAGGTGACACTGCGAACGGCCTCTCATGCATGACGTATGTGAAGAATGTACTTTGCCGCCACTTTAAGGCTGTAATAATGATTGCAGGAAACCATGAATGGTATAGCAATAAGAGTAAATCCTACCGCCATAACAGTACGTCCGTTGAGTGCAAATCTATTGCTAACTCTGGCGTTCTCCAAGATTCTAGGAGTTCCGTACTAGCCAAGCTTAAGTCTCATAGTGATACAACTGCGAACTTGTTTTTTCTGGATAATGAGTCAATAGATTTAGATGGATGTCGCATTTATGGAGGGACTCTTTGGTTTCCTATCCACACATACTCGTCTGCACTGATTGATGCCTACTCAGAACTGATGAATGATACAAAGTACATCAGCCATCAAATGATTGAAGAGCAGTACAAAGCGTTCGTTAATAACCTCCCAGAAAAAGTTGATCTTGTTGTTTCACATCATCTTCCTTCCAAAGAAGCTTTCGCCGTAGAAGCAAATGCCAACAGTGTTTATGCTCCTTACTACCATGCAGGGTTGAGTAATGAGTTGATCTCTAGAGCTAGGTATTGGGTGGCAGGGCATCAACATGATGCAGTAGAGAAAGTCATTGCGGACGGTAGAACCACATTTATTTGTAACCCCAAGGGTTCAGCTCGCTTAGCCAGTGGATTACTTACTAATAAAGCTTATTACCTATGAGAGCTAGCCAGCAATAAACTTCGGCATCTGAAAGTCCGCTAGGGCTTTCTCACTGCGATCATTGACCTTGTGAAGCAACCAATCAGAAATGATGCATAGGCTCATCACCTCCCTTCACGATCCCAACACTATCATTTGCACAAAAAACACCCACAACACTTTTACGCGCATAAAAGTGTTATTTTTTCATTTTCTAGCGCATAAAAATGTTTTTACTTGCATTTTATTGCGCATTTTTGTGTAACAATCAACCAGATAAGCACTTTAACTGAGGTGGCTAGATTGAAAACCTACTCACCTGGAAAGACAAGCCTACAAGGAAGCTTTTGCTGATTGACGGTGCTAGACAAACTGGTAAAACATTCCTATTGCAGGAACTATTAGGAAGTACATTCGAAAATGTCATAAGAATCGATTTCCTAGAAAGCCCCAACGGGGCTTTCAAAAACAATCTTTATTTAAGATTAGCTCTTAGCGACTGAGTACTTTTAATGTCTGGAAAAGGTAACGTTTCAGCGGAGGGTACAACTGACAACGCTGGTGGAACATACCCAATCAACTCTTTCAATTTACTGCTCCAGGTTTCAAGCCCACCAAGCTTATCGTCAAAATAGTCATAGCGATCATAGTGACGTGTACTTACATCTTGTAAGGCGTGATTTTGAATACGATCCCTGACTTCTTTGCTGATTCGGCATGCCCCCATCAAAGTTTTACACGTTCGACGCAAATCCTTAGGCACAAACTTATCGAACCCCACGGCATCGCGATAACGAGTCACTGCACGACAAATTGAGCTAGTTTTCATGGGTTCTTCTGCATCTTTAGGATTTGGAAAAACATATCGTCCACCACCAGAAAGCTCATATTGTTTCTGAAGTATTTCAAAAGCCAATCCGTTCAACGGTACGATATGATCTTTTTTGTTTTTGGAACGTTCTTTAGTAATACAGATAAACTTCTCTTCCCAATCAACATTCCACCATTCAAGTGTAATCACCTCATATGGTCGTTGCCCCCCTAGATAGATGCACAGTTGAAGTAAGTGCCTCAAATCTTGTCCGATGGGTACAAGATCATAGTTTTCACGAAGATCTTTTAGCAGACGCCGTAACTCTCGCCATTCTAAGAACCTTTCACCAATGCGCTCTCCGTCTTTTTGCTTAGGAATTGGTGCTACTGGATTGTATTTTATGCCAAATTTCGACTCTAAAGAGAAATAGCGAGGATCGTTATCAAAGCGCATCCCATGGTTAAACGCCGCCATCACATAGCTACGTACTCGGTTACTTTGGGTGATAGCTCCGCGCTGGATCATCTTACTAATAACGTATTTAATATCATCAGTCGTTACATCACACGCTTTGGTGTTTCTGTCTATATATGGATAGAATTCTCGTACCAGCGCATTTCGCACGTCTTCATACGTTCTCTTTCCATCTATTTTCATGCGCTCCGTATAGCTATGAAATAGCTCATCAATGGTTCCTAAGCTTTTACTCTCTGCATCAATTTTTTTCTGCTCGCTCTCTTGTTGTTCAAGATGCAATTTAGGATCTTTTCCGCCGAGCAACAGTTGTGAGAAGACCTGGGCTTTCTCGCGAGCTTCTGTAAGAGCCATACTGCCAGCACGTGTACTGAATAAACCGATTGAGATAAATTTTTCTTTCTGTTGCTGGTAGTAGCGAAACACGAACTGCTTTTTCCCACTAGTGAAAATTTTTACACCCAAACGCCCTATACCTCGTTGACCTGACTGATCCCAGAGATAATAGGAATTTTTACGACTGGTCGCGGATTGAATTTTAGTAACAGTTAACATTCTGATTTTCTCTTGTCTTTTTTGGCGAAGTTAACTTTCTAGGTCAACAGGCATAACCTAAAAGCAGCCAAAAATGATATTGACAAACTTCCTACCTAAGCAAAGCTAGGTCAGGTAATGGGTCAGACAAGAGAAAAGTGACATGAAAATCAATGCAAACTAACGCAACAAAGACAAACAGATAAACATTTGAATTTAATAGAAATTACCAAGCATTGCATACTCATAAAAATGAACCTGGTAGGACTCATAATCGCTTGGTCCCCAGTTCAAGCCTGGGAGGGGCCACCAAATTCTAGAAGGTTAGTAAGCGTAGTGTTTACTAACCTTTTTTGTACCTGACGATTTTGGGTCAGACAATGGATCAGGTAAGCCGTCGAAAAGCCTGACAAAAAGCAACGGGAGCCTGCGCTCCCGTTTATTCCAGTACAGCCAAACAAAGGTGTAATGTCGTTGTTATTGTCTGCGTTTTATCCGCTTAAATAAAATAGCATTAAACGTTTTTATTCAGCACATTTTTGTACAAACCGTGAGCGCATAAACTCATTTCTGAAAATATCTAAACCATTACAGCTTATGCGTCCCCCATTCGGCGCAATAAAAAACTCATCAGAATGTCGCCATTTTGCAATATCTCAGCACTAGCCTATTAGCAAACCAGCAAATTAGGGATTGCTATGCTTGCTACCTCACCATTCGTTTTACCACGCAAAACGCCATTTGGTTTAGGTGAACACTTAACAGAATGGGCTACCGGATTAAAGCGTCTTAATCAGTTCTATGCCCAGCGCCCAGTTGGTGGTGATACGCAAGCATTTCTGCGCTTTACTTTAGACGTGCTTGGCATTGAGTACCAACTGGTGCGCGGTCAGCTCGCCAATATTCCACAACATGGGGCAACCGTCGTGGTGGCTAACCATCCTCTAGGCTGTGTCGAGGGGGTGATTTTAGCCAAATTGCTGCTCTCGGTTCGTTCTGATGTGAAAATTTTAGCCAACCAATATTTAAAACTCGTACCTGAGCTGGCTTCATTATTTATTGGGGTTGATGTATTTGCAGGTAATGATGCAGCGAAGGCCAACTTAGCGGCACTACGTCAAGCACACAAACATCTTGCACAAGGTGGCGTGCTGCTGATGTTTCCGGCTGGTGAAGTTTCGCAATCGGTAAACAACCAGCCAGGCCGCTTAGAGGATAAAGAGTGGAGTCAATCGGTTAGTCGGTTAGTGAAAAAACACCAAGCGCAGACAGTGCCGGTTTATATTGATGGCCATAACTCAAGCCGATTTTATTTAGCAGGGAAAATTCACCCGATGCTGCGTACGCTCATGCTTGGCCGTGAATTACTCAATAAGCAACAAACTTCGATAGGAATCGCACTTGGTGAAGCAATTTCACATCGTGAGGTACAGCATCTTTGCGATCAACAGTTGGTCAATTACTTACGCCTCAATACCTATCTGCTCCAGCCCTCTCCCGAGCGTAATAAAACTGCCAGTGATCACTCCTTATTACCGGTCGCCGAGCGTCTACCCGTTAGCGATTTGCTGGAAAATATTGCTCAGCTACCTTATGCAGACCATATGCTGCGGCATAATCAGTTCGATGTGTATTGCAGCAAAGCCGAAAATATTCCGGCTCTGATGCATGAAATTGGCCGAGTACGTGAGTTGAATTTTCGAGCGGTTGGAGAAGGTACCGGTCACGCATTAGATATTGATCGGTTTGATCGCGATTACCTGCATCTATTCATTTGGGATCGCGAGCAACAGCAATTGGTTGGAGCCTATCGATTAGGCTTGGTTGATCAGCTTTTGCAACATAATGGAATTAATGGCCTCTATTCCAGTACTCTTTTTCACTACGATCAGCGTTTTCTCAATAATATGGGTAATGCGATTGAGATGGGCCGCTCAGTGATAGATAGTCAATACCAAAAGAGTATGACCGCACTGTTGCTGCTCTGGAAAGGGATTGGAACCTATATTAGCCGAAATCCACACTATACCCATCTCTTTGGTCCGGTCAGCATCAGTAATGACTACAGTGAGCAGGCGCGACGTTTACTCGCTGACACCATGACACTGCACTATTATGACCGCGAACAAGCACAATTAGTCATCGCCAGCAATCCGCCTCCCAGCGAGCCAACACAGTGGAATGCCAGCTTATTAACCTCACTTGCCGACTTACAATTACTGTCACGGGTGATTGCGCGGATTGATGAAGGTAAAGGCGTTCCCGTCTTACTGCGCCAATATTTAGGCCTGAACGGTAAATTGGTCAGTTTTAACGTTGATCCGGCGTTCAATAATGCACTTGATGGCTTGATTGTGGTCGACCTACGTAACGTCACCAGCAAAACACTCGCGCGCTATATGGGGCAACAGCAAGCACAGGATTACCTGATAAATCATCAATATTTCAGTGAAATTTAAACAATGAGGCCAAGATCAACCGATCTTGGCCTCATGTATGATTGCAATACAGAACCACAATACCTGTAATTTAGAATTAATGTTTTATTCTACCGTGACTGCCTTGGCAAGATTGCGCGGCTGATCAACGTCAGTACCTTTGATTAAAGCAACGTGGTAAGAGAGCAACTGCATTGGAATGGTGTAATAAATCGGTGCCACGATTTCGCTGACATGTGGCATGGCGATAATTTTCATGGTCTCATCGGCGCTAAAATCCGCTTCCTCATCAGCAAATACATACAGTAATCCGCCACGCGCGCGCACTTCTTCAATATTCGATTTGAGTTTTTCAAGCAAATCATTGCTTGGTGCCACCACGACCACTGGCATATCAGCATCAATCAGAGCCAATGGGCCGTGTTTCAGCTCACCTGCAGCATAGGCTTCCGCGTGAATATAGGAGATCTCCTTGAGTTTCAGCGAAGCTTCCAGTGCGATGGGGTAATATTCACCACGCCCTAAGAATAACGTATGGTGTTTATCCGCAAAATCTTGCGCTAAAGTTTCAATTTGCTTTTCAAACGACAAGGCGCTTTCAATCTGCTTCGGCAATTGATGTAGCGCGCGCACAATCTCGCTTTCTAACTCACGTCCAATATGCTGTTGCTGCTTACCTAAGGCCGTGACTAACATCAGCAGGGTCACCAACTGGGTAGTAAACGCTTTGGTCGAAGCCACACCAATTTCAGTTCCGGCGCGAGTCATAAAGGCGAAATCCGATTCACGCACCAAAGAAGAGCCCGCAACGTTACAAATGGTCATGGCCGCCATGTAACCTTTTTCTTTCGCTAAGCGTAGCGCCGCCAGTGTATCGGCGGTTTCCCCCGATTGAGACAGGGTGATCAGTAAGCTGTTTGGGCGGGTGACAAATTTGCGATAACGAAACTCAGAAGCAATTTCCACATCGCAGCTCACCCCAGCAAGGGATTCAAACCAATAACGTGCCGTCATCCCAGCATTATAGGACGTACCACAAGCCACAATTTGCACATGCTCAACTTTGGCTAAGATCTCCGCGGCATGCACGCCAATACTTTCCACTACCACGCTATCGTGAGTAATCCGCCCTTCCATAGTATTGATCAGCGCGTTAGGCTGCTCAAAAATCTCTTTTTGCATGTAATGTCGATAGCGGCCTTTGTCAGCAGCATCATGCTCTAAATGCGATTCACTGATTTCACGCTCAACTTGCTGACCTTGTGCATTAAACACTCGGACCTCACGTCGGGTTAGCTCAGCGATATCGCCCTCTTCAAGATACATAAAGCGACGCGTCACATTCAGTAATGCCAACTGATCGGAAGCAAGGAAGTTTTCACCAATCCCCAAACCAATCACTATTGGGCTACCAGAACGAGCCACGACTAAACGAGACGGTTCTTTGCGATCCATCACGACTGTGCCATAAGCGCCGCTCAGCTGCTTTACTGTTGCTTGTACTGCAGCTAATAAACTGCTGGCACTACGCAATTCCCATTCAACCAAGTGGGCAATCACTTCAGTGTCGGTTTGTGAAACAAATATATAGCCACGCTGTTGTAACATCGAGCGCAGCATTTCATGATTTTCAATGATGCCATTATGCACCACAGTAATATCGCCAGAGATGTGTGGATGAGCATTGATTTCTGAAGGCTCACCATGCGTTGCCCAACGAGTGTGCGCAATACCTGTGCCACCAGCCACTGGTGCCGCCTCTACCGCATCGGCCAACTCTTGCACTTTACCTAAACGGCGCAAACGAGTGAGCTGGTTATCACTATCTACCACCGCAATACCGGCTGAGTCATAACCACGGTATTCCAGACGACGTAATCCTTGTACTAAAATTTCAGCAACATCGCGTTGTGCAACCGCACCAACAATTCCACACATGTTTTTACTCCATATTATTATGTCATCGCGCGGTTACCCAAGGGATCGCGCTCAGGGATACCTTATTTCACACTGGCACGAATCACTCGCACTTGGTGAGATTCAATCTGTTTGGCGAATTCATCACTCAATTCATGATCGGTCACTAGCACGTCAATATTGTCCCAACTGAGTTCTAAGTTGGGAATTTTGCGCCCAACCTTGTCCGATTCAATCATTACAATCACTTCACGGGAAACTTCTGCCATCACATTGCTTAACCCGACCAACTCATTAAAGGTGGTCGTGCCACGCTCAAGATCGATGCCGTCTGCGCCAATAAACAGTTGATCAAAATCGTAAGAGCGCAGTACCGATTCTGCCACTTTGCCTTGGAAAGACTCAGAATGGGTATCCCAAGTCCCCCCTGTCATCAGCAGGGTTGGCTCGCTTTCTAATTCATTGAGTGCATTAGCAACATACAACGAATTGGTCATCACTACTAAGCCACGTTTCTCATTCAATTGCTGAATTAACGCCGCCGTGGTACTACCGCTATCAATCACAATTCGATTATGGTCACGGATCAATTTGGCCGCTGCTTTGGCCAACGATAACTTTCGAGTTGAAACTTTTTCATTTAGCGCATCGTGCATCACGTCTTTCGGTAATGCGATCGCCCCGCCATAGCGGCGCAATAGTTGACCATTTTTCTCTAGTGACGCTAGGTCTTTACGAATCGTCACCTCAGAGGTTTCAAATTGAGCTGAGAGCGCCTCAACACTCACCTCTCCTTGCTCGTTAACCAGTTTGACTATCGTGTGCCTTCTCAGCTGTGTATTTCGTTTTGACATTATAAAACACAATTAAAGTTACGAATCGAAACAAAGTATAATTAAAACGAAACAAACAAGTCTATTTATTTCGATCCAAAAAATTAATATTTCACGCTAAAACCTTGTCCTAAGACAATTCTTAAACAGTGATATTGACGCCATTCAATGGTAGAATTCGCGCTCGAAAAGAAACAAAATTACAGAATTGAGTAAAAAATACGTCATCAATCCGCGCTATATTCGGGTTAAGTGGCGATTTTTCTGCCATTTTTGATCAAACAGTCAGTCATAAAATGACTAAATCTGTTGAAAGACTTTCAGTTTTGGAGTGCCGTAAACTGGTGAGCTAGACTTGGCAATGAATGAAGCAAAGTTGCCCGCGCCGCGAACACTTCAGAATCCACAACCAACTTCAAAATCATTTTGTTTATCGGAGAAACTCTTCCATGAAAAAGACCAAAATCGTATGTACGATTGGCCCAAAAACTGAGTCAGTAGAGAAACTAACCGAACTGGTTAACTCAGGTATGAACGTAATGCGCCTGAACTTCTCTCACGGCGACTACGTTGAGCACGGTGCTCGTATCGCTAACTTCCGTAAAGTAATGGAAGTAACCGGTAAACAACTGGCAATCCTACTGGATACTAAAGGCCCAGAAATCCGTACTATCAAACTGGAAAACGGTGACGATGTCGATTTAGTGGCTGGCCAAGAGTTCACGTTCACCACTGACACTGCCGTTATTGGTAACAAAGATCGCGTAGCTGTGACTTACACTGGCTTTGCTAAAGATCTGAACGTAGGTAACCATATCCTGGTTGACGACGGTCTAATCGAAATGGAAGTTCTGGCGACCACAGAGACTGAAGTTAAATGTAAAGTTCTAAACAACGGTGCGTTGGGTGAGAACAAAGGCGTTAACCTACCAGGTGTTTCTGTAAATCTGCCAGCTCTGTCTGAAAAAGACAAAAATGACCTGAAATTCGGTTGTGAGCAAGGCGTTGATTTCGTTGCTGCTTCTTTCATTCGTAAAGGTTCAGACGTTAAAGAAATCCGTGAAGTTCTGGCAGCACACGGCGGCCAAAACATCCAAATCATCTCTAAAATCGAAAACCAAGAAGGCTTGGACAACTTCGATGAGATCCTTGAGCTGTCTGACGGCATCATGGTTGCTCGTGGTGACCTAGGTGTTGAAATCCCTGCGGAAGAAGTTATCTTCGCCCAGAAGATGATGATCGAAAAATGTAACCGTGCACGTAAAATGGTTATCACTGCAACTCAAATGCTCGATTCAATGATCAAGAACCCACGTCCAACTCGTGCTGAAGCGGGTGACGTCGCTAACGCGATCATGGACGGTACTGATGCAGTAATGCTGTCTGGCGAAACCGCGAAAGGTAAGTACCCAGTGGAAGCGGTGAAGATCATGGCGCAAATCGCTAACCGTACTGATTCAGTACTGAAAGCTGAGCTGGGTTCACGTCTGGATAGCCCACGTCTGCGTATCACTGAAGCAGTATGTAAAAGTGCAGTAGACACCGCTGAGAAACTAGCGGCACCACTGATCATCGTGGCGACTGATGCAGGTAAATCTGCGCGTTCTATCCGTAAATACTTCCCAACAGCGAATATCATCGCGGTAACCACCAACAAGAAAACTGCAGCGCAGCTAGTACTGTGTAAAGGTGTGACTCCAGTGGTTGTGGATGCCATTGATAACACTGACGCGTTCTACCACTTAGGTAAAGATATTGCACTGCAATCTGGCCTAGGTAAGAAAGGCGACATCGTGGTAATGGTTTCTGGTGCACTGGTTGCCTCTGGCACCACTAACACCACTTCAGTACACGTACTGTAATTCATTCCCCCACGCCTACTCGGCGCGGAAGTGGTGAATGATATCGTTGAAAAGGAGCCTCTCGGCTCCTTTTTTATTACTGATGTTTTTTATTACTGATATTTTTTATTGCTGATGTTTACCCAACATTAATGGGCCAATTTATATACCACGTCCACTCGATCACGGATCAGCAAACTGGAATCCTGATAAGTATCGGATACATCGACTTTTTCACTCACATTCGCCGCTCGCATCATGATCGGTTCAACGCTCGGCGTATTATATTCAACTCGCCAAACGCCTTCTAAACGCCGTTCAAAACCTTTAGCCAGAGATTGGGCTTTTTGTTTTGCATCTTCAATCGCAGCCATACGTGCTTGTTGTTGATACTTATCTTGATCACGCACCTTCAATTGAATCCGATTAACTTGGTTGATGCCTGACTCTAAGGCGATATCGAGATATTGATTCAGCTTGCTCAAATCCTCTACTCTTACCGTCATTGAGCGAGAAGCCTGATAGCCGACCAACTCTGGTTTGCCATTGGTTGGATAGTGGTATTGCGGATTAATATACAAATTAGAGCTCGAAATATTCTGCTGCGTAACACCAGATTTAAGCAGTTTAGCCGTAAACTCACTCACCGCTTTATCAACTGCCGCTTTAGCTTGCTCAGCATTCATGGTTGATTCCACTACCTTGACTGAAAATTCAGCCATATCCGGGCTCACACTCACTTCACCGTATCCAGTGGTTGAGATATGTGGAAAATCCCATTCTTGAGCCAACAGTGGGTGTGAGAGTAGCGAAAGCAGTAAAACCACTGGTGCGAATAATTTCATTGTCTCGATCCTTATGTGATTACCTAGCAACATCATAAGCCAAGCAGCAGACAACGTCTGTTGTGATGGGTAAAAATCACACAAATTTGACTCGTTCAATGATTGCGGTAATAGGCTCTTAGCATCATGGTTATTTCACCGATTGGGCTGAGTAACTCAAACTATCAGCGATAAAAAAGCGGAGTATTCACTCCGCTTTTGCTGATCACGCCACAATCCAATAGTAGCGCTCGCTTTGATACTCAACTAACAATTAGTTGATCTTATTAAGATGCACATCCATTTGTGGGAATGGAATTTCGATACCATTGGCATCCAGCGCTTCTTTGATCGCTTGCATCGAATCGTAGTAAACCTTCCAATAATCTTCGGTTTTACACCATGGACGCACCACAAAATTGATCGACGAATCGGCTAAAGTCAGCACGCCAATAGTGATGTCGGGATCTTTAAGGATCCGTGCATCTTTTTCCAAGGTTTCACGCAAAACCCGCTTGGTTTTTTGCAGATCAGACTTGTAAGAGACGCCAATCACCATATCCACCCGGCGAGTTGGATTGCGTGAATAGTTAGTGATCGCACCACCAATTACAGATGCATTTGGCACAATAACTACTTTATTATCAGGGGTTTTTAATACAGTTTGGAAAATTAAAATCGATTCGACCGAGCCAGCCACGCCAGCGATTTCGACATAATCACCCGATTTAAATGGACGGAATGCCACAATCAACACCCCAGCGGCAAAGTTAGATAGCGAACCTTGCAAGGCAAGACCAATCGCTAAGCCTGCCGCACCAATCACAGCGACCACAGACGCGGTTTGTACGCCGATACGACTTAAAGCAGCAATTAACACAATCACAAACAGCGTGTAACGCACCAAGCCGTGGATGAAATCGACCACCGCCTTGTCCATTTCTTTCTTTTTCAATACGCCAGCTACACTGCCTGCCACCGCTTTAACCACTAGGTTACCGATAAACAGGATCAGAATCGCAGAAATAATGTTCACGCCATACTGAATTAAAAGGTCTGAATTATTGGTTAACCAAGTATTTACCTGATTAAAACTCTCAACGATAGGTGCTTCGACACCAATCGATTCAACAGCCATAGTGTTTTCCTCTCATAATGAATGAAAATTTAGTGGCAATGCTCAGAGCTCAACGTGAGTTCGTATACCACCACTAAATGTCAGATCGCCGGCACGATAAAGCAAATGCGGATGCTGATAAAGTCAAAATTGGCTAAAAATGACCAAACCATCGCTTATGTCGAGCTTGCTGTGTTTCTGTTACAGGTTAAACAATATTTTATCACTCTGCCACTGATCACCATCAGAGCATAAAAAAAGAAACCCGCACAAGGCGGGCTTCTTCATGTTACTTAACGAGCTGAATAATAATTACAGCACGTCAATCGCGTTGAGGTCAGCAAACGCTTTTTCTAAGCGTGCAACCATTTCCGCTTGACCGGCACGCAGCCATACGCGTGGATCGTAGAACTTTTTGTTCGGTGCAGATTCGCCAGTTGGGTTACCGATTTGACCTTGTAGGTAATCGTGGTTCTTCGCTTCATATTTACGAATACCATCCCAAGTTGCCCACTGAGTATCAGTATCGATGTTCATTTTGATCACACCGTAGCTGATAGACTCTTTGATTTCTGCTTCAGAAGAACCAGAACCACCGTGGAATACGAAGTTCAGTGCGTTTGGAGCGATACCAAATTTCTCAGAGCAGTAAACTTGAGAATCACGTAGGATAGTTGGAGTTAGAACAACGTTACCCGCTTGGTAAACACCGTGCACGTTACCGAAAGAAGCCGCGATAGTGAAACGATGGCTGATTGCGATCAGTTTCTCGTAAGCGTAAGCAACGTCTTCTGGAGAAGTGTATAGCTCCGACTGATCCATGTGAGAGTTGTCTACGCCGTCTTCTTCACCACCAGTACAACCGAGTTCAAACTCTAGAGTCATACCCATTTTTTCCATACGCGCTAAGTATTTAGCACAGATTTCGATGTTCTCTTCTAGAGACTCTTCAGACAGGTCAATCATGTGTGAAGAGAACAGAGGCTTACCGGTTTCAGCGAAGTATTTTTCACCCGCATCCAGTAGACCCTCGATCCATGGCAGCAGTTTCTTCGCTGCATGGTCAGTGTGTAGGATCACTGGAACACCGTAAGCTTCAGCTACTGCGTGTACGTATTTCGCACCAGCGATAGCACCCAAGATTGCAGCACCTTGACCTTCAAGTTTCACGCCTTTACCAGCGAAGAAAGATGCACCGCCGTTAGAGAACTGTACCACTACTGGCGCTTTAACTTTAGAAGCTGCTTCCAGAACACCGTTGATTGAGTCAGTGTTTACTACGTTTACTGCTGGAAGTGCGAAGCCATTTTGTTTCGCTACTTCAAATACTTTCTGTACGTCATCACCAGAGATAACACCAGGTTTTACAAAATCAAAGATCTTAGACATGGATGGAATCCTATTTTCTGTCGTTTTAAAAAATAAAAACGGTAAGTTTCAATTCTTGCAAACGTTTGCTCACCAAACGCGGCATTCTAGCAAACAAATGCTCACTGTGCAGCAAACAAGAAAGCGGGAGTATTGCTCCCGCTTTCGTTTAATCATTACGCTTTAGCGCGTGCTTCCAGCATTTCTACTGCAGGCAGTTTTTTACCTTCTACGAACTCAAGGAATGCGCCGCCGCCAGTTGAGATGTAAGAAACATCCGCTTTAATACCGAACTTGTCGATCGCCGCCAGAGTGTCGCCACCACCAGCCACAGAGAAGCCTTCAGATTTCGCGATAGCTTCAGCAATACCGCGCGTACCCGCTTCAAAGTTTTTGAATTCAAATACACCAACTGGACCATTCCACAGGATAGTCTTGGCGTTTTTCAGGATCTCAGCCAGTTCAGCGGTTGAGTTTGGACCTAAGTCAAAGATCATGTCGTCGTCTTGAACTTCAGACACGTGTTTGATGACAGCTTCTGCGTTCTCATCGAAAGCTTTGGCACACGCTACGTCAGTCGCAACTGGAATCGCGCAATCTTTCATCAGTTTTTTCGCGGTTTCAACCAGGTCTGCTTCGTACAGAGACTTACCGACATTGTTGCCTGCAGCAGCGATGAAAGTATTCGCGATACCACCACCAACCACTAATTGGTCAGCAATTTTTGATAGTGACTCAAGAACCGTCAGTTTAGTGGATACTTTTGAACCACCAACAATAGCCACCATTGGACGAGCAGGTTTGTCCATTGCTTTGCCCAGCGCTTCCAGCTCACCCGCCAACAGAGGACCAGCACAAGCGATAGAAGCGAACATACCTACACCGTGAGTAGACGCTTGCGCGCGGTGTGCAGTACCAAAGGCATCCATCACAAATACGTCACACAGTGCAGCGTATTTCTTAGACAATGCTTCTTCGTTTTTCTTTTCGCCTTTGTTGAAGCGAACGTTTTCTAGCACAACCAGTTCACCTGCGTTCAGCTCAACGCCGTCTAGGTAATCTTTGACTAGGCGAACTTCGCAATCGAGCGCTTCATTTAGGTAGTTAACCACTGGTAGTAGAGAGAACTCCTCAGCGTATTCACCTTCCGTTGGACGACCTAAGTGAGAAGTTACCATTACTTTCGCGCCTGCTGCTAGGCAGTGCTTAATGGTTGGTAGCGACGCTAGAATACGTGCATCAGAAGTCACTTTACCGTCTTTTACTGGTACGTTCAGATCAGCACGGATAAATACGCGTTTACCTGCTAAATCCAGGTCAATCATCTTGATTACAGACATGATTTGTCCTCTCAAACTATTTAAAGAAATGAAAATTCTGCAACTCGGCGACCCTGCCGAGCCGGTAAATTCTTAGCTGTTTACCGATATGGGGATGCGTTCCTCTGGTTTCAATATCCAAACCTGATTTGAAGTATCTGCTGGCCGTTACTGCGTGGCCTGCATTGCCAAAGCGGTATCTAACATCCGGTTGGCAAAGCCCCATTCGTTATCACACCAAACGAGCATTTTGACTAAATGCCCGTTACTGACCCTTGTTTGCGTTCCATCCACAATCGCACTGTGTGGATCATGGTTAAAATCGATGGAGACCAAAGGCGCTTCAGTATAGTCAACAATGCCCCGTAATGTACACTGAGATGCGTTGATCATGGTTTGATTTACGTCATTAACTTTCACATTTGATTTAATTGTGACACTTAAATCCATCGCGGTCACATTTACCGTCGGGACACGTACCGAAATCGCTTCAAACTTGTTAGAAAATTTCGGAAATATTCTTTCAATACCCTTATGCAGCTTGGTATCGACCGGAATAATTGACTGGCTGGCAGCGCGAGTTCGGCGCAAATCGTTATGGTAGGCATCGATGACCGGCTGATCATTCATTGAAGAATGAATGGTGGTAATCGTGCCCGAATCAATCCCAAATGCGTCATCCAATACTTTGATGATCGGCACAATACAGTTGGTGGTACAAGAGCCGCTGGAGACAATTTTATGCTGCGCAGTCAAGGTATGATGATTGACGCCATAGATAATCGTATTATCCAGATCGCTGGCACCGGGGTGAGAAAACAGCACTAATTTAGCACCGGCATCAAGATGCTGCTGACCATCGTGCTGACAGCCATAAACCCCCGTGCAATCAAACACCAGATCAACCTCTAAATCGTGCCACGGTAAGTGTAGGATCTCCGCCTGATGCAAAATACGGATCGCATCATATTCACCACGCTGGTGATGCACATAAAGATGCTGTTGATCATGGGTGATTTTTTTCGCGAAACGACCATGGGTGGTGTCGTACTGCAGAAGATGCGCCATCGCTTCAGGCTTGGCCAGTTCATTCACCGCCACAACCTGAATTTGTTGGTGTTTACCGCTTTCATAAATTGCACGCAGAACGTTACGTCCAATACGTCCAAACCCGTTAATCGCCACTTTTAACATTGTGCTGGTTCCTTTTCTTGAGCAAGCGATGGTAACGGCAAAATGGTTTGGATTCATCCATTCACGCAATAAAAAGGGCTGGAAAACCAGCCCAATCTGGTATCAAGGTCAATTACAATCGCTGCTGCAACTGATTAATTGTTTTCATCAGGCTGCGATAGCCGCCAGTCACGATATACCACTCCGTCGGGTTGAGGTAATAGACTTGGCCTTTCTGCCACGCGCTTGACTGCGCGATATCGCCATGCGCGGCCAGTGTTTTCTGCGCTTCAGCTTCTCCACCGGTTGCAGCGCCACGATCCAACACGATCAGCCAATCTGGCTGTTTGGCCATCGCCTCACGTAAGCGCTGCTCACGTGCTTGTGCCGCGGCTTTTGCTTCCGGCGATCCCGGCTGTGGCCGCGCTTCTTCTGTCGTGGTTGCCGCCATCGGCTCGACAACAGAGCGCAATCCGGTTAATTCATACAACATGCCAAAACGATCGCCAGGTGCATGGAGCATCACGTTACCACGCACGGTAAATAGCACTAATCCACTGCTTTGTTTACCTTTTACCTGCAGGGCTGCCACTTCACTATCGAGCTTAGTGATCAATTGCTTGGCCTTATCACTGCGATTAAAAATTTGCCCTAACAGATCCAAGTTATGCTTTACGCCCTCGACGAACTGAGCAGGATCAATGCTGAGATCAATCGTTGGTGCGATATGGCTGAGTTTTTGGTATGCCGCACGCGAGCGACCGGCAATAATAATCAGATCTGGTTGTAATGCTTGCACTGCTTCGTAGTCTGGCTCAAACAAAGTACCCACTTTAGGGTACTGTTCGCCATCGTACTTTTGTAAATACTCCGGCCATACCCCTCTGGCCACAGCCGTAACCTCAACCCCTAGCGCATCAAGTGAATCCAGCGAGGCTAAATCAAACACCACGACTTTGCTTGGTTGGCTGTTCAGTTCTAATGTGCCCTGTTGGTGAGCGATCGTCACTGGGTAAGCGTGTGCTGATGAGATGCTGGCCAACATAGCCATCCAAAATAAGGTAAGACATTTTTTCATTTTATATCCTATTAAAAAATTTGACGCCCAATAGGACGCCAAATGCTGAATTAGAAATCCACCGTTAAGCCAAGGTTCAAATTGCGCCCATCCAGCACAACGCCATAGGTCTCATCGGTAATTTCTTTGTTGCCAAGGTTGTAGATAGCAGCTTTAGCTCTTAAACGATTGGATAATTGATACATCAGACCAATATCAACCGTGCCATAGCCTGGTGTTCCTTCATACATCGAGGTGCGACTTAAATAATCCGACGTTTCACTGCGGATATTATTTTTCAACCACAGACTTAAATTCTCTGAAGCTTGCCAATCAGCGGCTAGATTCAACATATGTTCTGGCACTTTATTGAGTGGTTCACCTTTAAAATCGCCGGTTTTTTGTTCTGAGTCAGTATAGGTATAGCTCGCGCTTAATTTAATATCTTGCGTCAAGCGATAATCAACCGAAAACTCAACACCTTTCATTACTGCTTCATCAATATTTTTATAGGTACTTAAGAAGAAATAATTATTCCCACCAAATCCACAAGTCCATGAATTGGGATCATTTCTGTCCCCTCCGGCACTTTCACATAAACGTTCTTCGGAAATTTTATCTTTAAATTCGGTATAGAAGAGATTGATATTACTATTTAATCCCCATGCTCTTTGATCGAAATTAAATCCTAATTCGTAGTTAATGCTTTTTTCAGGTTTTAAATCTGAGTTGCCAATAATTAATGCTCTTGGATGAGAAGCTGGAGATCCACTACCACCACTTCCACGACCAAACCCTTCCGTTGCATTAGCTAATGAGGGCTGTCTGTAACCAGTAGAAACACCACCTTTAACTGTCGATTCCGAGGTTAATGTATACACCCCATACAGACGAGGAGAGAAGTGGCCACCAAATAATTGATCATCATCATAGCGAAGGCCAGTCGTAATCGATAAATCATCCAGCACCCGCCAATCAGCCTCTGCGTATAACGCTGCAATCCAACGATCAACCTCACGAACCGCTCCAGGAATATTTGAGGTTAACAAGCCATTACTTTCATCAACGAACAGTTCTTTTTTATATTGCCCACCCACAGTCACCACATGGTCACCCAAGAAATAAGATCCTTGCGTATTCAATATGGTCATTTTTTCTTGTTTGGTTTGATCTTGAACATTTTCAGATATGTCATGTTGTACATAGGCATCAACGAACAGATCATCATATTGACCATTATATGAGATCAGATAAGTATCTTTTTGGTAAATATATTCACTGGTGCTACTGGTGGTACTTTTACCTTCAGTATGCGTAGTATTCTGCCGTGAATTATCATAACTCATAGTAAATTCATTATGCTCATCCGGCGTTAATACCAAGGCCACGCCGCCCTGGCGACGTTTAACTTCCGGGGTGCTTTCTGCCAAATCAGTACCACCTTGGTAATCACTTTCATCAGCGCCATACCATGAACCATTGACTTTCATGCTCAATAGGTCAGGGATCAGCGGTCCTGCAGCAAATAAATTCACCGTTTGGTGGTCATTATTAATGTCATTGAGGCTCTTAGTGTATTCAGTGGTGATAGAGCCGCCCCATTGCGCCGAACCTTTGCGAGTAATGATATTAATCACCCCACCCATCGCTTCCGAACCATACAGTGATGACATTGGGCCGCGGATCACTTCAATACGCTCAATCATAGAAAGAGGTGGCAGAGAAATTTGTTTGCCGCCATCTTGGCCATTGGTATTCACCGAACGACCAGCGGAAATCGGACGCCCATCGATCATATACAGAGTATAAGAAGCCGCCATACCTCGAATGCTGATATCTTGACTGTTCCCACCACCGGTTACATAAACGCCGGGGATATTCGATACTGCATCTACAATACTGGTATAAGAACCTTTTTCGAGATCTTCTCGGCTGATCACACTGATACTTGCCGGAGCCTCTTTCATACTCTGCTCGAACCCCGAAGCGGTAACTACCATGGTTTCGGTTTTTTTTTCTGACTGATCTTGCGCACTGACTGAAAACGGAGTTAATAAGCCAATCGTAACCGCCACGGCAACTTTAGATGGGATCCATCTGGACATGTTATTTTCCTTAAAATAAAATAATAATAATTCTCAATATCTGGATGAGAATTATTCACACAAAGAGTTTTCAGGATAGGTAAAAATGTGGAATACTTGGGGCCATAAATGGAACAATCTTATCGTTCCGTTGTCGCATTCGCTGTTTAGGAGTGGTTTATGCAAGATCTCAATGCCGTCCGGGCGTTTTACGCACTGTGTCAACATAAAAGTCTAACAGCTACGGCAAAATTTCTTGATCTGCCTAAATCAACGCTTAGCCGCCGCCTAAGCCAGTTAGAAGAGGATTTAGGGCAAAGTTTATTAATGCGTCAAGGCAATCGCTTAACTCTCACTAAAGCGGGTGAAGTGTTTGCTATTTATTCCGAGCAACTGCTCGAACTCGCCCATAAAAGCCAAGAAGCGCTACAAGAGTTGAACAATCAAGTTAGTGGCGAGTTAACTTTGGTGGTGCATCCGAATTTGATCCGCGGCTGGCTCAGCCAAGTGTTAGATGAATTTATGCGCCAGCATGCCACGCTAAAGATCCGTCTACTCAGCCAATTTCAATATCGCGATCAAGCATTCGAACCGGATTTAATCATTTGGATCGATCATGCAGTGCCAAGCAACTATCGCAAAGAGCGGCTTGGCTACTGGCGCTATGCCGCGTATACCTCTCCACAATATTTAGCCCAACGAGATAAACCACGTCACCCCCGCGATCTGATCCAGCATCCGTGGATTGATTTTATTGCTTATCGTCAAACTGAGCTTGAACTGCACCACCCGCAATTGGGGAGCTATGCATTGCCAGCACTCGAAACTCGCTTACAAAGTGACAACCTTGCCATGCAAGCCGATGCAATTGCCAAAGGACGTGGAATTGGTTTACTGCCGACTTGGTTTGCCCGTGGTTTTGAAAAAGCCCATCCGGGTAGCCTGATCAACTGTGTTGATGGTTGGCAATCTCCCCCGACCGAAATCAATTGCTTTTATCCACTCGGCCGTCATCCGCTTCGCTTGCGCCTATTTATCGATGCATTGCGCCAAGCAATACCTGATGAATGGCAATAATCAGTAATCCACAAGATTTTTAGCGCGCCAACAAAAAATCCCGCCATAGCGGGATTTTGTTTAGCAAGGGATTACTTTGCTTACGCCAGCAGTTCTTTAGCTTGCTGCACTACATTTTCAGTGGTGAAGCCAAACAGTTTAAACAGTTGGTCGGCAGGGGCCGATTCACCAAAGCTGGTCATGCCGATGATACGGCCATTTAAGCCGACATACTTGTACCAGAAATCGGCAATCCCCGCTTCAATCGCGATACGCTGAGTCACGGCCGCAGGCAGTACTGCTTCACGGTACGCGGCATCTTGTTTATCAAACGCATCGGTGGATGGCATAGACACCACACGCACCGCTTTACCTTCGGCGCTCAGTTGCTCGTATGCCGCCACCGCGAGTTCCACTTCAGAGCCGGTCGCAATCAAAATCAGCTCAGGTTGACCAGCGCAATCTTTGAGGATGTAGCCGCCTTTGGCGATATTCGCCACTTGCTCCGCGCTACGTGGTTGCTGCGCGAGATTTTGACGCGAGAAAATCAGCGCCGATGGCGCCTCTTTACGCTCAATCGCCAGTTTCCACGCCACTGCCGATTCGACTTGATCACAAGGACGCCAGGTGCTCATGTTTGGAGTCAGACGCAGCGAAGCGATTTGCTCAACCGGTTGGTGAGTTGGACCATCTTCGCCCAGACCAATCGAGTCGTGGGTGTAGACTTGGATGTTTTGCACTTTCATCAGTGCCGCCATACGCATCGCGTTACGCGCGTATTCCATAAACATCAGGAAAGTCGCGCCGTAAGGCACAAAACCACCGTGCAGCGCGATACCGTTGATGATAGCGGTCATACCAAACTCACGCACACCGTAGTGGATGTAGTTGCCTGAGAAATCTTCGCTGGTCAGTGATTTTGAGCCAGACCACATGGTGAGGTTAGATGGCGCTAGGTCAGCCGAGCCGCCCATAAATTCTGGCAGCAGTTTGCCGAACGCTTCCAACGCATTTTGTGATGCTTTACGCGATGCGATGTTGGCAGGATTAGCTTGCAGATTCGCGATAATCTCGCTGGTCGCAGCCTCCCAATTGGCTGGCAGCTCACCAGCGATACGGCGCTGATATTCAGCCGCTTCAGTTGGGTAAGCTTTGGCGTAAGCGGCAAATTTCTCATTCCAAGCCGCTTCTTTGCTGGCGCCTGCGGCTTTGGCATCCCACTTGGCGTAGATGTCCGCTGGGATTTCAAAGGGAGCATGTTCCCAACCTAAGAATTCACGTGCCGCTTTGATTTCATCATTGCCCAGCGGCGCGCCGTGACAGTCGTGTGAGCCGGCTTTGTTAGGTGAGCCAAAACCAATGATGGTTTTGGTACAGATCAGGGTTGGGCGAGACGTGTCGGCTTTAGCCGCTTCAATCGCTGCGTTAATTGCCTCTGCATCATGTCCATCCACTGCGGGAATGACCTGCCAGCCGTAGGCTTCAAAGCGTTTTGGTGTGTCGTCAGAGAACCACCCTTCTACGTGACCATCGATAGAAATACCGTTGTCATCCCAAAACGCAATCAGTTTGCCCAGACCCAGCGTACCCGCCAGTGAACACGCTTCATGAGAAATGCCTTCCATCAAACAGCCATCACCCATGAATACATAAGTGAAGTGGTCAACGATGTCGTGACCCGGTTTGTTGAACTGTGCGGCTAACGCTTTTTCAGCCAGCGCCATACCCACCGCATTGGTAATGCCTTGGCCTAGTGGACCTGTAGTGGTTTCAATGCCCGGTGCGTAACCATATTCTGGGTGACCTGGAGTTTTTGAGTGCAGTTGACGGAAGTTTTGCAAATCGTCAATCGACAGCTCATAGCCAGTAAGGTGCAGCAGTGAATAAATCAGCATAGAGCCGTGGCCGTTCGACAGAATAAAGCGGTCACGGTCAGCCCAGTTAGGATTTTGTGGGTTGTGGTTTAAGTGTGAACGCCACAGCACTTCGGCGATATCCGCCATGCCCATCGGGGCTCCCGGGTGGCCAGAGTTAGCTTTTTGCACGCCGTCCATGCTCAGGGCGCGGATAGCATTGGCAAGTTGTTTGCGAGAAGACATGTCAACTCCTAAAGGGAAGTAAGCGAAATGGAAAAATGCGGAAACTGAATGGCGGCTATTGTCGCAAAGCCCCCTTGCGGCTGCAAACGATTTACTGGTGGTTTACTCCGATTTTGTCACAGTTTTTAGCACATTGTTGGTTTGTAGTGGCAAAGCGAACTTTTTTGAGCAAACGTTTGGCTAGCGGCGAAACAGAAAAAGAGCTTGTAATTTGAGCGCTCGCCACTAGAATAGCCGTCTAGATGTAGAAACGCCTACAAAATGTACGAAATTGGTCGCTAGCGACCGTTGATACTCAAGCGACTTGCAACCGCAAGTCGCCAAGAGATAGGTCGTTACCGAATAACCACAAATATTGGAGCTATCATGGCGATTAAGCACCTGTTTACTTCAGAATCAGTATCAGAAGGCCATCCAGATAAAATTGCAGACCAGATCTCTGATGCGGTTTTAGACGCAATTCTTGAGCAAGACCCGAAAGCTCGTGTTGCTTGCGAAACTTACGTCAAAACCGGCATGGTCATGGTCGGTGGTGAAATCACCACTTCAGCTTGGGTAGACATTGAAGAATTAACCCGTCAAACCGTTAGCGAGATTGGTTACGTACACTCAGACATGGGCTTTGATGCCAACTCTTGTGCCGTACTGAACACCATCGGTAAACAATCGCCAGATATCAACCAAGGTGTTGATAAAGCCGATCCTAAAGAGCAAGGTGCGGGCGACCAAGGCATCATGTTTGGTTATGCCACCAACGAAACTGAAGTGCTGATGCCAGCACCGATCACCTATGCTCACCGTCTGATGCAGCGCCAAGCTGAAGTTCGTAAAAATGGCACGCTGCCATGGCTGCGTCCAGATGCGAAATCTCAGGTCACGTTCCAGTATGACCAAGGCAAGATCGTCGGTATCGATGCAGTGGTTCTGTCGACTCAGCACTGTGACTCCATCTCGACCACAGATCTGCGTGAAGCGGTGATGGAAGAGATCATCAAGCCTGTTTTGCCAGCAGAATGGCTGAGCCAAGAGACCAAATACTTCATCAACCCAACCGGTCGTTTTGTGATCGGTGGCCCGATGGGTGACTGTGGTCTGACTGGACGTAAAATCATCGTTGATACCTACGGCGGCGCAGCACGTCACGGTGGTGGTGCTTTCTCTGGTAAGGATCCTTCGAAAGTTGACCGTTCAGCAGCTTATGCAGCGCGTTATGTGGCGAAAAACATCGTTGCGGCGGGGATGGCTGATCGCTGTGAGATCCAACTTTCTTACGCCATCGGTGTAGCGGATCCGACGTCAATCATGGTAGAAACCTTCGGTACTGAAAAAGTATCGCAAGAAATCATCATCGAAGCGGTGCGTCAATTCTTCGATCTGCGTCCATATGGCCTGCAAGAGATGCTGAATCTGCTGCAACCTATCTACAAGAAAACAGCCGCTTACGGCCACTTTGGTCGTGAAGAGTTTCCTTGGGAAGCGACGGACAAAGCTGCGCTACTGCGTGACTTCGCCGGTCTGAAGTAAAGATTGATCACTCAGCATTGATCGCTGATCTACCGCGATAATCGCAATATCGTTGGAGGCTCTTTCTGAGGAAAGGGCCTTTTTTATGCAATGCGAATCAGCAAGTGAGTCATAGTGAATGGTAAATAGTCGCGAATGGTAAGTTTTGAGCTGCACGCTCAAGCTGAGCAAAAAATCCAACAATGTATCGCCACCGCCAGCGAAGCTTTGCAACACCCATTTAAAATCCCACAACTCAATTACCGTTTGCGTGGCCGCGCCGCTGGTAAAGCCTACTTACAGCGCTGGGAAATCCGCCTCAATCCGGTATTGTTCGCTGAAAATGTCACCGACTTTCTTGAACAAGTGATCCCACACGAAATCGCCCACCTCATTACTTATCAACTGTATGGCCGAGTGCGCCCACATGGTACTCAGTGGCAACAAATCATGCGGCAACTCTTTAAGCTTGCACCGCGCACCACCCACACTTTTTCGCTGGATTCCGTGCAAGGAAATATGTTCAATTACCGCTGCGCCTGCCGTGAATATCCACTGACCATTCGCCGCCACAATAAAGTGCTACGCGGTGAAGCCACCTATCGCTGCCAAAGCTGCCAACACACGCTGATTTATCAACCAAGCTAACATAGCGGCCCCCCTTCCCAGCCGATCAGCCACAGGCTAACTCAGTACATTGCCAGTCAATAGCGCCATCTGCGGCGAGTAACTAATAAAAGTATCAGCGACAGAGTTAATTTATGAGTGATAAACTGGTAGTAAACCTACTTTTATAAGTCTTTTTTATGCTAATTGCTCGTGTATTGACAGCATGGATTGCCAGCTTACCTCTGCTCACGATGGCGGCTCCCAATTCGTTTAGTGGTGCCAAAATTGAAGCACTGAAAATTTATCGCGATCATCCGATTTCATTTTACTGTGGTTGTGAGATCCGCTGGCAAGGCAAACAAGGCATCCCCGATTTAGACAGTTGCGGCTATCAAGTGCGTAAAAATGAGAATCGTGCGGCACGTATTGAATGGGAACATGTGGTACCCGCTTGGCAGTTTGGCCATCAACTGCAATGTTGGCAGCAGGGTGGTCGCAAAAACTGCGCGCGTACCAGCCCTGAGTTCAACCAAATGGAAGCGGATCTGCACAATCTGACCCCAGCGATTGGTGAGATCAACGGCGATCGTTCCAACTTTAATTTCAGTCAATGGTATGGGGTGGACGGTGCCACTTACGGCCAGTGTGAAATGCAAATTAACTTTAAAGCACGTAAGGCGATGCCTCCCGAGCGCGCCCGCGGAGCGATTGCACGCACTTACTTGTACATGAGCGAGCGGTATGCTTTTACGCTCTCCAAAGCACAAAGTCAGTTGATGCAAGCATGGAACAACCAATATCCAGTTAGTGAGTGGGAGTGTGAACGCGATCGACGCATAGCCAAAGTGCAAGGTAACGCCAACCGTTTTGTCCGTGAGCAGTGCCCAAACTGATCGGTACAATCTCGCCTTACCCCTTGTATTTTGCCTAGCAAGCATCCATGTTAAAGGCCAGATGAGCTTGCTTAATGATTAGGAAATATCCGTATGCGCACCCCTCGAATTTATCATCCACAACCGATCCACCAGCTTGGCACTCTTGCCCTGAGTGAGGATGCAGCCGGACACATCGGTCGAGTGTTGCGAATGCAAGTAGAGCAAGAAGTACTGCTATTCGATGGCTATGGCGCTGAATTTCCAGCCGTGATCAGTGAAGTCAGCAAAAAACAGGTGCTAGTGGAGATCACTGAGCGGGTCGAGAACAACATTGAATCGCCGCTTGATTTGCATCTTGGCCAAGTAATGTCACGCGGCGATAAGATGGAATTCACCATCCAAAAATCGGTGGAATTGGGCGTCACCACGATCACACCGCTATTATCCGAACGTTGTGGCGTGAAACTGGATGAAAAACGCTTTGAGAAAAAACTCCAGCAGTGGCAGAAAATCGCCATCAGCGCCTGTGAGCAGTGTGGCCGTAACACGGTGCCCGAAATCCGCCCGATCATGGCTCTTGAGACATGGTGCGCCGAGCCAACCACAGCGCTGAAACTCAACTTACATCCGCGCGCTAAATACTCGATCAACACCTTACCGACCCCAGTCCACCAAGTGCGTTTGTTGATCGGCCCTGAAGGCGGCTTATCGAGCGAAGAAATCGAGATGACTCGCCGCTACCAATTTGAAGAAACCTTGTTAGGGCCACGCGTGCTACGTACTGAAACTGCGGCCCTCACCGCGATTACCGCATTACAAGTTCGTTTCGGCGATCTTGGCTAACTGGAGATAAACCATGATTAAACTCGGCATTGTGATGGACCCAATTGCGTCCATTAACATCAAAAAAGATTCCAGCTTTGCCATGATGCTAGAGGCTCAGCGGCGCGGTTATGAAATTCATTATATGGAAATGAATGATCTCCACTTAGAACAAGGGGTAGCGCTGGCCGATACCAAGGTCGTCGAGCTAAAAGAAGATCCGAGCGGCTGGTATCAGATCAAATCCGAGCAAACCATCGCCTTGTCTGAGTTGGATGCGATTTTAATGCGTAAAGATCCTCCATTTGATACCGAATACATCTACGCAACTTACATTTTGGAACGGGCCGAAGACGATGGCGTGCTCGTGGTCAATAAGCCACAAAGTCTGCGTGATTGTAATGAAAAACTGTTTACCGCTTGGTTCCCAGAACTGACGCCGACAACGTTAGTCACCCGCAAAGCTGAAAAAATTAAAGCCTTTTATCAGCAACATGGCGATGTGATCCTCAAACCGCTCGACGGTATGGGTGGCAGCTCGATTTTCCGCGTTAAGCAGGGCGATCCTAACCTTTCGGTGATCATTGAAACCTTAACCAACCTCGGTCAAAACTACTGCATGGCACAGACCTTTGTGCCAGACATCAGCAATGGGGATAAACGCATTTTGGTGGTCGATGGTGAGCCAATGCCATACTGCTTAGCCCGTATTCCAGCACAAGGCGAAACGCGTGGTAACTTAGCGGCAGGTGGGCGTGGAGAACCGCGCCCGCTGAGTGAAACCGATAAAAAAATTGCCCTGGCGGTCGCACCAACCCTCAAAGAGAAAGGGCTACTGTTTGTCGGCCTCGATGTCATTGGCGATAAATTAACCGAGATTAATGTCACTAGCCCCACTTGTATTCGTGAAATTGAAGCGGCATACGACATTTCCATCACCGGCAAACTGATGGATGCCATCGAGCGTCGCCTAAAAGCGAGCGCGATGTGACCCAGCCGTGCAATCAGAGAGAGGTGAAACCAGAATGAATCTTAGCAATCATTTTCTGATCGCAATGCCGAGCATGAAGGATCCTTACTTCAAGCGCAGCGTGATTTATCTGTGTGAGCACAATGAAGAGGGGGCGATGGGGCTGATGATCAACGCACCGCTCGATGTGACGGTCGGCGGTATGCTCAAGCAGGTTGAGATTGAACCTGCTTATCCGCTCTCTCAGCAAGCCAGCCTCAATCAGCCAGTGTTCAATGGTGGTCCGGTCGCTGAAGATCGTGGGTTTATTCTGCACCGGCCACGCGATCATTACGAAGCGAGCCTTAACATGACCGAGCAGATCGTGGTCACCACCTCGAAAGATATTCTCACTGTGCTGGGGACTGATGCTGAACCTGAAAACTACATCGTGGCGCTCGGTTATTCCGGTTGGACAACCGGTCAATTAGAAATGGAGTTGAAAGAGAACGCTTGGCTGACCATCGAAGCGGATCCTGAACTGATTTTTAACACGCCTATCCATCAAAAATGGCAAAAAGCGATCCAAAAACTCGGTATTTCGCCAGCGCAATTATCTAGCGATGCAGGCCACGCCTAACTGAGACAATGGCCACCAAGGGTGGCCTTCTATACCCAAACAACTTGGAGTTGCAGGTAGGCGGCAAGTGAGTGAGTCCCCATGAGCATAGACAAACTATGTGATTGGGATGAACGAACGTCGCCAACACCGCTGCAGCTTCAAGTAGGAAGGGTATATTTCTAGCAAACAAGATTGACGGCAAGAGAAATTCCCATGTCACGTACTATTATGGCGTTTGATTACGGCACCAAAAGTATTGGCAGTGCGATAGGCCAAGAAATTACTGGTACCGCATCGCCCTTAAAAGCCTTTAAGGCTAATGACGGCATTCCCAATTGGGATGACATTGCCAAGCAAATCAAAGAGTGGCAACCCAATTTACTGATTGTTGGCCTACCCACCGATCTGCATGGCAACGATCTGCAAACCATCACCCCTCGCGCTAAAAAATTTGCCCAGCGTTTGCATGGTCGCTTTGGTTTACCGGTTGAGCTGCATGATGAGCGGCTTTCCACCACCGAAGCGCGCGCAGAACTTTTCGCCATGGGTGGTTACAAAGCACTGAGCAAAAGCAATGTTGACTGCCAATCGGCGGTGATCATTTTAGAAAGTTGGTTTGAACAACAGTGGGGCTAATACCCCACTCTATACCCAAACAACTTGAAGTAGGATGTGTATAGCAGCTGATGAATTTTACTCGGCTAAACCTGCCAATTTGATCAAGGCAAACTGCTTTTTACCCCGTTGCAACACATAATATTGATCAAACAGCGCAAACCCGGATAACACGCCCTCTTGCGCTACTCGCTCACCATTAACCCGAATCGCACCTTGCGCTAACCACTCGCGCGCTTGACGCTTAGAGCTGGCTAAGCCTGAGCTGAGCAACAAATCGAGTAACGTGTCGGTACGTGATGCAGCCACACAAGGTAGACCATCTTGCTCTAACTGGCGCAGCTCACTTAAACTGAGATAGCTTAAATCACCACTAAACAGCGCTTGAGTGATGCGCTGCGCGGCAGCCAAACCTTGTTCACCATGCACTAAACGCGTCACCTGCTCAGCCAAAATCAGCTGCGCCTGCGGTTTACCAGCACACTGCGTATCGGCTTGGCGAATGTCCTCAATCTGCGCGATGCTCAAAAAAGTGTAATAAGCCAAGAAACGGTACACATCAGCATCATCACTGTTGAGCCAAAACTGGTAAAAACGGTACGGTGAGGTTTTACTGCTCTCTAGCCACACTGCGCCTATTTCGGTTTTACCGAATTTAGTCCCATCAGACTTGGTGATCAACGGCAGAGTTAAACCATGCACTTCCGTCCCATTGAGGCGACGGGTTAAATCAATCCCACTGACAATGTTACCCCATTGATCATTGCCACCGATTTGCAACACACAAGCAAACTCACGATTAAGATGGGCAAAGTCGTAGGACTGTAGCAAAGAATAACTGAACTCGGTAAACGAGATACCTTGATCGGGACGGGCTAAACGCTGTTTCACCGACTCGCGGTTGATCATGCTATTGACCGAAAAATGCTTACCCACATCGCGGAAAAAATCGATCAGATTGATCTGGCTGATCCAGTCCGCATTGTTGACCGTGATCAGTGGCATGTGGTTCTGGTCTGAGCGCTGACAACTCATGATCTGGCTAATTTGCTGACTTAAATCGTCCACCCACTGCTCAACCGTTGCCGCACTATTCAGTACCCGCTCATTGGCTTTAAAACTCGGATCGCCAATCATACCGGTTGCCCCACCAATCAAAGCCAGTGTTTGGTGTCCTGCCTGTTGAAAGCGTTTAAGCATCAGCAACGGCACTAAATGACCAATATGCAAACTGCCCGCCGTTGGATCAAAGCCACAGTACAAGACTTGCGGTGTGGCAAAGCGCTCAATCAGCGCCTCAAGCGGGGTACTTTGCGCGATCAAACCGCGCTGTTGTAAATCATCAAACAGTTGTGCTGAATTCATTTGGCCTCCGAAAGTGTTCACCAACAGAGTAACCAACTTTAAACGCCGAACGCGATGTCCCTAAAGGGACAATCTGGGTGATTAAGCGTTGCCAGCAACAAGCCATGATAACCCGCTCGCCTTACTGCGAGGTGCTACCAATCAGATGATTGAGAAACAGTTGAAATAGCTCACTTAACGAGCTGACATGCAATTGAGCATAAATCCGTTTGCGATGATTTTTGACCGTGCCGTGGCTAATCGCGAGTTGATCGGCAATCTCTTGTGAATCGAAACCTTGGATCAACAGTGTGGTAATTTGTTGCTCACGCCGACTTAAACGCTGCGCACCGAAGCTGTGGATCGCCTGCTCAACCCAAGCGCGTAACTCTTGGCTGGGTTGAGCGCTTTCCGCTAACCACAGCGGTTGCTGCTGCCAATGCTGCTGACATAAGGCTTCCAGCACAGCCAATCGCTGTTGCAACGCGGCAATCTGTTGGCGTGGAAAAGAGCGCGGGGTTAAGCAGCCGAGATACACCACAATCGAACGATCGTCATCCAACTTGAGCAGCAAACTCACTTCATCTTGCCAACCAGTTTGCGCATAAAACTGATGTTGATAAGCTTGTTGCTGCGCATTGAGGGGTTGCAGATCGGTAAGATGAAACACGCCGGAGTGCAAGCCTTGCTGAAGTGCAACATAGAAAGGATCATCGAGATAAGCGTGAGTCAAATAGCGTTGAAACAGCAGCTCACGCTGGCTAGACAAGGAATCATACAGATAGATCGGGTGTTTGTTACGGCGATAACCCAAGATCACCGCACAATCAAAATCGGTGATTTTCGCCAACCATGCGACCAAGCGTGAGGTAAATTGCGCCGTTTTCAGCGCGGCAATCGCTTCACCTAAGGCTAGATATTCTTGATTGGTCACCTGCACGGTACATTCACCTTGATTGACAATAAACCAAGCACAGTATGCTCAATCACACTCGAATCGACTAGCCCAATGATCATGTTATTCCATATCAATTTGCACATTGTGCAGAGCACCACTTGAGTAGTGAGTGCCACGCTTGGTTTTGAGCATCAAACGCAGATCGTTGGCCGAATCAGCGCTGTGTAGCGCATCTTGCTCATTGATTTTGTCATCCACCACCAATTGATACAGCGCTTGATCAAAGGTCTGCATACCAATTTCTTGTGAGCGCGCCATAGTGGTTTTCAGCTCATGCAGCTCACCACGCCGAATTAAATCGGCAATGCGCGGACTATTGAGCAGAATTTCAAACACCCCATGTCGGCCTTGGCCGTGCTTATCACGTAGCAACTGTTGACCAATCACCCCTTTGAGATTGAGCGATAAGTCGAGTAAAAATTGCTCGCGCTGCTCTTTAGGCACCAAATGCAAAATGCGCTCTAAGGCTTGGTTGGCATTGTTGGCGTGCAAAGTGGCCATACACAAATGACCAGTTTCTGCAAAAGTCATCGCGTATTCCATCGTCTCCCGGCTACGGATTTCACCAATCAAGATCATATCTGGCGCTTGGCGTAGCGAGTTTTTCAGCGCCACTTCATAACTTTCGGTATCCAGCCCCACTTCACGTTGAGTGACGATGCAGCGCTGATGCTGATGCACAAACTCAATCGGATCTTCCACGGTTAAAATGTGCCCAGTACGATGCTGATTCCGATAACCGGTCATCGCCGCCATAGTGGTCGATTTACCCGAGCCCGTGGCCCCAACCACCAGCACTAAACCGCGTTTGGCAATCGCCAAATTTTGTAGCACCGCCGGCAAGTTAAGCTCTTCAAAAGTCGGGATCTGAGTTTCAATACGGCGGATCACCGCCCCCGGCAGCTCACGCTGAAAAAAGGCACTGACTCGAAAGCGGCCACTGTCGCGTACTACGGCAAAGTTCGCTTCACGAGTCTGCTTAAATTCGGCTTGCCGCACGTCATCCATCATCGCATTCAGCAACGTGGTCACCTGTGCCACATTGAGCACTTCACCTTGTGCGCGCAGTTCGCCATCAACCCGATATAACATCGGTGCGCCCACGGTAATGTACAGATCCGATGCTTTATGCGTCAGCATACCATCCAGATATTGATTTAAATCCATCGCGTTTCCCTGCCTAAAATCCTTTTAAATCCATTTCGATTTTGTGCTGTGCTTGCTCAGCATCGACCACACCTCGGGCGATCAGTTGTCTGGCATTTTGCTCCATGGTTTGCATACCATGTGCCGCGCCAGTTTGAATAATCGAATACATCTGCGCCACTTTATCTTCGCGGATCAAATTGCGGATCGCAGGGGTGGCCAGCATGATCTCATGACAAGCGATCCGCCCACCGCCGACTCGTTTGAGCAGATTCTGTGCAATGACCGCACGCAGCGATTCCGAGAGCATTGAGCGCACCATATCTTTATCACTGCCTGGGAAAACATCAATGATCCGGTCAATGGTTTTGGCCGCCGAGCTGGTGTGCAAAGTACCAAATACCAAGTGCCCAGTTTCTGCTGCGGTGAGCGCCAAACTGATGGTTTCTTGATCGCGCAGCTCTCCGACTAAAATCACATCCGGATCTTCACGCAGCGCTGAGCGCAGCGCATTTTTAAAACTGTGGGTATCACGATGAACTTCACGTTGATTAATCAAACATTTGTTGTTGCTGTGCACAAACTCAATCGGATCTTCAATGGTTAAAATATGCTTGTTATGGTGAGCATTGACGTAATCGACCATTGCCGCCAAAGTGGTAGATTTGCCCGATCCAGTAGGCCCAGTCACCAAGACTAAGCCTTTTTCATAGTTGGCGATTTTGCTGAAAATTTCTGGGGCCTCAAGCTGCTCTAAGGTGGGGATCACGCTTGGGATGGTACGAAATACCGCCGAAGCGCCACGCGCTTGATGAAATGCGTTGACCCGAAAGCGACCCACATTCGGCAGCTCAAAGGAGAAATCGACTTCCAGTTTCTCTTCATACTCACTGCGCTGGGCATCATTCATAATTTCAAACACCAAGCGATGCACCTCAGAATGACTAAAAGCCGGCACGCCAAGCTTCCTAACTTCGCCATCAATCCGTACCATAGGTGGAACACCTGCGGAAAGGTGTAGATCGGATGCGTTATGCTTTACACTGAACTCCAGTAACTCGGCGATATCCATTTAAATTCCTTAATAAAGTCTGGCTATGCGTAGTATTCAACAAAACATTGAACATATCACGGCACAGATCGCAAGCGCGCAACAAAAATGTGGCCGCGCTCGAAGCTCTGTGCAACTTCTCGCGGTAAGCAAAACCAAACCTGTCGCGGCGATTGTGGCCGCCACCGAAGCCGGTCAACGCTGCTTTGGTGAAAACTATGTACAGGAAGGGGTGGATAAAATCCGCTATTTTGCCGAACATCATCCACAGTTGGCACTCGAATGGCACTTTATTGGTCCACTCCAGTCCAATAAAACCCGCTTAGTGGCTGAGCATTTTGACTGGGTACAGAGCATTGAACGCGACAAAATTGCCCTGCGCCTCAATCAACAGCGCCCTGCGCATCTGCCGCCATTGCAAGTGCTGATCCAGGTCAATACCAGCGGTGAAGCCTCAAAATCTGGCATAGAACCGCAGCAATTATTTACACTCGCTGAATTGATTTCTGGTCTGCCAAACCTCACTTTAAGAGGATTGATGTCGATTCCAGAAAACGTGACCGATTACCCTGCGCAATTGGCGGCATTCACTCAATTGGCACAGTTACAGCAGCAACTGGCGCAAAAATATCCGCACATCGATACCTTATCGATGGGAATGAGTGGTGATATGCCTGCCGCGATTGCCGCGGGTAGCACTATGGTACGGATTGGCACCGCCATTTTTGGCGAGCGGGATTACCAGCGCGCTTAAGCGATAATCAGCCCGGCGATGGTACTGGGTGAGCAGTTAAACATTGAGAGCATCAAATGGAACACAGAAGTATTGCCTTTATTGGTGCCGGTAACATGGCACACGCGATTATTGCTGGCTTAATTGCGAGCGGCTACCCCGCAACTCAAATTGTGGCTAGCGCGCCATCATTAACTCGCCGTCAGCCTTTAGAAACGCAATACGCCATTCGCACCACCAGCGATAACTTCGCCGCAGCGCAACAAGCGGATGTTGTCGTATTAGCGGTCAAACCGCAGCTAATGGCCGAGGTGTGTAAACCGTTACAAGGCGTCGATTTTTCAGGCAAATTGGTCATTTCGATCGCCGCAGGCATTAGCGTGCAGCGCCTTAATCAAATGCTCGCCACTGAGCTTAATGTCGTGCGCGTGATGCCCAATACCCCATCTTTGGTCAACCTTGGCATGAGCGGCTTATACGCGCCGGATTCGGTGAGCCAAGCCGATAAAGCCTTTACCACACAACTGATGCAAAGCGTCGGTGAAGTATGCTGGGTAGAAAAAGAATCCGCCATCAACAGCGTGATTGCCGCGGCGGGCAGTGCTCCGGCTTATTTCTTCTTATTTATGCAAGCCATGCAACAAGAAGCAATGGCGCAAGGCTTTGATCAAGCGACAGCCCGCCGATTAGTGCAACAATCCGCACTCGGAGCAGCAGCAATGGTCAAAGCCAATCCGGATCTCTCACTGGCCACCTTGCGTGAACAAGTCACCTCAAAAGGTGGTACCACAGCACAAGCGATCCAGACTTTTAACGATCACCAACTGAGCGAGATTGTCGCCAAAGCGATGCAAGCGGCAGTCACACGTGCACAAGAAATGGAACAACTGTTTTAATATTCCGACGGTTTCGCCTCTGCAATGAGCGGCCGCCAAATCACTAAGGGCAATTTATGAATTCAATGAGCTTTCTTATCAATACGCTGTTTGATCTCTACATTATGGTGGTCATTTTGCGTATTTGGCTGCAAGCCGCACGTGCGGATTTCTACAATCCGTTTTCACAATTTATCGTCAAGGTGACTCAGCCAGTGGTTGGTCCCCTGCGCCGTATGATCCCATCGCTCGGCAGTATTGATTTGGCTACCGTGCTGTTTGCCTATCTGCTGTGCGTACTGAAATACGTCGCCTTGGTGCTGATTGCCTCTAGCGGTGCTGTCTCTTTCAGTGCCGATTTCCTCTACCTCGGTTTGCTCTCTTTAATTAAAGCGGCCGGTGGTTTGCTGTTCTGGGTCTTGTTGATCCGCGCGATCCTCAGTTGGGTCAGCCAAGGCCGTAGCCCGATTGAATACGTGTTCCACCAATTGACGGAACCGATGCTCGCGCCGATCCGTCGCATTCTCCCCGCGATGGGCGGTTTTGATTTCAGCGTACTGGTGCTATTTATCGTGCTGCAATTTGCCAACTTCTTAATCGGCGATCTGATTGGCCCGATTTGGTATCAGCTATAATGGTTGCGGTGTGGCGAGAGGGGCAGGACTTACTGCTGCGGCTCTATATTCAACCCAAAGCTAGCCGCGACACGATTGTTGGCGTGCATGGTGATGAGCTAAAAATCGCAATCACCGCTCCGCCCGTTGATGGTAAAGCCAATGCCCACTTGAGCAAGTTTCTCGCCAAGCAGTGCAAAGTAGCAAAAGGTTCGGTGTTAATAGAAAAAGGCGAACAGGGGCGACATAAGCAAGTACGCATCCTGCAGCCCAGTCAAATCCCGAGCGAAATTGCCAGCTTAATCGCCTAATCCGACTCCCTCCTTGAGGGAGTTTTTATCGAATACGCCACGCCGACGCGCTCGGCCAAGCAAACATTAAATACAGAGAACAACATGAAAAAGATCGTTTTAGCTACCGGTAATCAAGGCAAAGTGCGTGAAATGGCCGATTTATTGGCCGACTTTGGCTTTGATGTGATCGCACAAAGCGAATTTAACCTGACCGAAGCGGCCGAAACCGGTACGACCTTTATCGAAAATGCGATCATCAAAGCGCGTCACGCCGCGAAAATGACCGGTTTGCCAGCGATTGCGGATGATTCAGGTTTGGAAGTAGATTATCTGCACGGTGCGCCCGGCATTTATTCCGCACGCTATGCCGGTGAAAATGCCAGTGATCGCGACAACCTCAACAAACTGTTAGCCGCGATGCAAGGTGTGCCAGAGTCAGAGCGTAGTGCGCGTTTTCACTGCGTGTTGGTGCTGATGCGTCACGCCGATGATCCAACGCCTATCGTTTGTCACGGCAAATGGGAAGGCAAAATCCTCACTGCGCCACACGGCAGCAATGGCTTTGGTTACGATCCGATCTTCTGGGTTCCAGAAGAACACTGCGCCTCTGCCGAGCTAGAGCCAGCGCGTAAAAAGCAGTTGTCACACCGAGCGCAGGCGCTGCAAAAATTGTTCGCCGCATTGCAAGAGCAGCACACATGCTAACGCCTCCGCCGCTAAGCTTATACATCCATATTCCGTGGTGTGTGCAAAAATGCCCATACTGCGATTTCAACTCGCACGCACAAAAAGGCGAGATCCCTGAGCAAGACTATTTAGCGGCGCTGCTTGATGATCTGGATCGTGATATTGAACGCTACCAGCTCAAAACCGATGATCGCTTACTGCACTCCATTTTTATTGGTGGTGGGACACCGAGCCTGATCTCCGCTGAAGGGATCGCCGAATTACTGCAACAGGTTGCCAAACGGATTGCCTTTGATCTCGCGATCGAAATCACCATGGAAGCCAACCCAGGCACCATAGAAGCGCAGCGCTTTGCCGATTATCGCCGTGCAGGCGTTACACGGATTTCGATTGGGGTACAAAGCTTTGCTCCAGAAAAATTGGCACGTTTAGGGCGTATTCACGGTCAGCAAGAGGCCGTTCGCGCCGCACAATTGGCTCACCAAATTGGCTTAAATAGCTTTAATTTAGATCTGATGCACGGTTTACCCGATCAAACCACTGAGCAGGCGCTGGCCGATCTGGATCAAGCGATTGCACTTAATCCTCCTCATCTATCTTGGTATCAATTGACGATTGAACCCAACACCCTGTTTTACTCCAAGCCGCCACAGTTACCAGATGAAGATGCACTGTGGGATATTTTCGAGCTTGGCCATCAAAAGCTGAGTGAGGCCGGTTATGTGCAGTATGAGATTTCCGGTTACAGCAAACCGGGCTATCAGTGTCAGCACAATCTCAATTATTGGCGTTTTGGCGACTATCTCGGGATTGGCTGTGGTGCGCATGGCAAGTTAAGTTTTGCGGATGGGCGCATTCTCCGCACCAGCAAAACTAAGCATCCGCGCGGTTATTTGGCCGCGCTCAATAATTTGGCCAAAGCGTATTTGGATAGTGAGCAGTGGGTGGCCGATCAAGACAAGCCATTTGAGTTCTTTATGAACCGTTTTCGCTTGATTGAAGCGTGTCCTAAAGCCGATTTTACGGCCCGAACCGGACTCACGCTTGAAGTGATCCGCCCCACCATCGAGTGGGCGCTCAGTGAAGGTTATCTCAGTGAAGATGAGTTGCACTGGCAAATCACCCAAAAGGGTAAACTGTTTCTCAATGATCTGCTTGCCGCCTTTATGGCCGATGACGAAGAATAAGAAAGAGGCGCGTGCGCCTCTTGGTTTTTATCTTTAATCCCCAAACTACTTGGAGTTGCAGGTTGGCGGCAAATGAGTGACAAATTTGTCTGGAACAAATTTGCACAGCCATCGGCTGGCCTTTGGTGAGAGCCAAGGATGGCTCTCATAATCCCCATGAGCATAGATACACTATGTGATTGGGGTGAGCGAATGCTGCCAACACCGCTGCGGCTTCAAGTAGCAAGGGGATAGCTTAAAAAATTGAGCGACCAATCCGCTGCGCGAGTAGCTCTAACGCGCGAGTGCCCGCAAGCGAATTACCCGATGGATCCAATGCTGGAGACCATACTGCGATGGTCATCTCACCGGGTACCACCGCGACAATGCCACCGCCAACCCCAGATTTTCCGGGCATGCCAACTCGATAAGCAAACTCACCAGCACCATCGTACAACCCACAGGTCGCGAGTAGCGCATTCATTTGTTTACTTTGCGTCGCAGTGATCACACTCTGCCCTGTCACTACCGAAACCCCTTTATTAGCCAGATAGCTGAAGGTTTGCGCCAATTCAACACTGCTCATTTTCAAAGCGCAGGCATGAAAATAGTTGTGCAGTACGGGGATGACCTCATTGTCAAAATTACCAAATGAACGCATTAAATAGGCAATCGCCGCATTACGATCGCTATGCATCATCTCCGAAGCTGCCACTACTTTGTCATACGCAATTTGCGGCTCGCCACTCAGTTGACGAACAAACTCCAACAAGCGCTGACGCGGAGCCGACAAGCGACTGTGTAGCATATCGCTGACCACAATCGCCCCTGCGTTAATAAATGGATTACGCGGAATGCCTTGCTCCATTTCAAGCTGAATTAAAGAGTTAAACGCCTGACCCGATGGCTCCTTACCGACACGACGCCATAGCTCATCAGGCTGATACAAGCCCATCGCCAAGGTGAGGCTCAGTACTTTGGAAATCGACTGAATCGAAAACCTTTCTTGCGCATCGCCCGCGCTGATCACTTCACCTTGATTGGTGAATACCGCAATGGCTAATTTATCGCGCGATACTTTACCGAGCGCGGGAATGTAATCGGCCACTTTGCCTTGGCGAGTGAGGGGGCGAACCTCTTCAACAATGCTGGCTAAAATCTCTGCGCTTGGCTTCATGATTGGCTCTTTAAGATGGGTTTAGCTCTCACTACCTTAGCAGATCAGTAGCCGGAGGATGAGGGTCAAAAAAGCCAACATCAGAGGTTGGCTTAAGCAAAATTTCCATACCTAAACGACTTGAAGTTACAAGTCGGTGGCAAGTGAGTTCATCCCCATCAGCATAGACAGACTATGTGATTGGGGTGAATGAACATCGCCAACAGCGCTGCAGCTTCAAGTAGCAAGGAGATATTTAAGCGGTGCGTTGGTACTTGATATCCCACACCCCATGGCCGAGGCGATGGCCACGCTGCTCAAATTTGGTCAGCGGACGCTCATCAGGACGCGGGATGTAACTGCCTTCGCTGGCCAAGTTAGCAAAACCAGGCGCTTGATCCATCACTTCAATCATATGTTCGGCGTAGTTTTCCCAGTCGGTCGCCATGTGGAAGACACCACTGCCGATGATCAATTTTTGACGCACCATTTCAGCAAATTCAAGCTGCACAATGCGGCGTTTATGGTGACGCTTTTTGTGCCAAGGATCTGGGAAGAACAGTTGCAAAGTATGCAGGCTATTATCTGGGATCATATGAGCAAAGACTTCGACCGCATCGTGGCACATAACACGTAGATTGGTCACGCCCGCTTCACGCGCTGAGGCCAAACAAGCGCCCACACCTGGGCTGTGTACTTCAATACCGATGAAATTCTTGTGCGGTGCGTTTTTCGCCATTTCCACCAGTGACGCGCCCATGCCAAAACCAATTTCCAGCACAACTGGATTGGTGTTGCCAAACACCTGTTGCCAATCCAATAACTCTGGCTGGTAATCAATGCCCATGGCTGGCCAGCACTCTTTCATTGCGGCTTCCTGGCCTTTGGTCAAACGACCTTCACGACGCACAAAGCTACGGATCCGACGCAGCACTTTGCCATCTTCGGTGAATTCCTGGGTGATCACTTCGCTCATTTGTATTGCCTGCCCATTGCTAAATCAGAGCGGGAATTATCCAAAGAATCGCCAGCGGTGCAAGTGTTATTCGCGCTCATCAAACATCCCATCTCAATATCCTTATGATTTGTCGGTTGTACTTCATCCTCAATCTGTGGTGCAATTTTACCCCTCAACATTAAACAACCATAATGAGCAAGTCGTGACCCCTTTCGCACAAGCGATCCTTACTTGGTATGACGCCTACGGCCGCAAAAATCTGCCGTGGCAGCAACACAAAAATGCGTATCGCGTTTGGTTATCTGAAATCATGTTACAGCAGACCCAAGTTGCGACCGTGATCCCCTATTTTGCGCGATTTTTAGAGCGCTTCCCAACCGTGCAAGCGTTGGCCAAGGCAGAGCAAGATGAAGTGCTGCATTTTTGGACCGGACTTGGCTACTACGCCAGAGCGCGCAACCTGCACAAAGCGGCGCAAATGGTTGTGAGTGAATATGGCGGTGAGTTTCCGACCGATTTAGAGCAGATGAATGCGCTACCCGGCGTTGGCCGCTCCACCGCAGCTGCGGTACTCTCTTCGGTATATCAAAAACCGCATGCCATTTTAGATGGCAATGTAAAACGCACTTTGGCACGCTGCTTTGCCGTGGAAGGTTGGCCGGGACAGAAAAGCGTTGAAAATCAGTTGTGGCATTACGCACAAAGGCATACCCCTCAAGTGGATGTCGATAAATACAACCAAGCTATGATGGATATGGGCGCGCTGATCTGCACCCGCAGCAAACCTAAATGCAGCCTATGCCCAGTGGCCTCGTTTTGTGTGGCTAAACAGCAAGGCAATCCGCAAGATTATCCGGGCAAAAAACCGAAAGCCGACAAGCCAGTCAAAGCCACTTGGTTTGTTATGCTCTATCACGATAATGCTGTGTGGCTTGAACAACGCCCGCAAAACGGCATTTGGGGCGGCCTCTACTGCTTCCCACAATCGGACAGCGCCAATATTCAAACCCGTCTCGATCAGCGGGCGATTGATGATCACACCATCAGCGCCCAACAAACGCTGATCGCCTTTCGCCACACTTTTAGCCATTATCATCTGGATATTACGCCGATCTTGCTGCAATTAAAGCGCAAACCAGACATCATCATGGAAGGCAGCAAAGGTCTTTGGTATAACTTAAGTCAACCCGATGCGATTGGTTTGGCTGCGCCAGTCAAACAACTGCTGCACAGCTTACCATTCGACATTGATCGCCACATTAAAGAGGAAGCGTGAATGGCTCGCACCGTATTTTGTACCCGACTCAATAAACAAGCGGCTGGCTTAGATTTCCAGCTCTACCCCGGTGAATTGGGCAAACGAATTTTCGATAACATTTGCCAAGAAGCTTGGGCACAATGGCAAAGCAAACAAACCATGTTAATCAATGAGAAAAAGCTCAACATGATGGATGCCGAGCACCGTAAACTGCTTGAACAAGAGATGGTCAACTTCTTGTTTGAAGGTAAAGAAGTCCACATTGAAGGTTATACTCCACCGAGCAAGTAACAAATTTCGCATTTCATCTGCCGATAAAAAATGACATCATACCAATTGGTTATGATGTCATTTTCGCATCAGGAGTAGCGAAAGTTCGCTTTAGGAGGCGCATGAGAACGTTAGTGCTATGTATCACCACGCTATTATTGAGTGGCTGTAGTCGTGAATTTATTGAGAAAATTTACGACGTGGATTACCAACCCACTAACCGCTTCGCTAAGAACTTAGCTCAACTTCCCGGCCAGTTTGAGAAAGATACCGCCGCGTTAGATGCATTGATCAACAGTTTCTCTGGCAATATTGAAAAACGCTGGGGACGCCGCGAGCTCAAAATCGCCGGCAAAAACAATTACGTCAAATACATAGATAATTACCTCAGCCGCACAGAAGTGAATTTCAGCGAAGGGCGGATCATCGTCGAAACCGTTTCCCCTACCGATCCGAAAGCACATTTACGCAATGCGATCATCACCACCTTACTCACTCCAGATGATCCGGCTAATGTCGACCTATTCTCCTCGAAAGATATTCAACTGAAAGGCCAGCCCTTTTTGTACCAACAAGTACTCGATCAAGATGGGCAAGCGATCCAGTGGTCATGGCGCGCTCAGCGCTATGCCGATTATCTGATTGCCAAACATCTGAAAGTGAAACAAGTGGATTTCAAAAAAGCCTATTACGTCGAGATCCCGATGGTTAAAGATCAAGTGGAGATCCGTGGTTATAAATACGCCAATATCGTACGCCGCGCGGCACAAAAGTACGATATTCCGGAAGATCTAATCTATGCGATTATTAAAACCGAAAGTAGCTTCAACCCCTATGCGGTCAGTTGGGCCAATGCTTATGGCTTAATGCAAGTAGTGCCGAAAACCGCCGGCCGCGATGTGTTTAAACTGGTTAAAAATCGTTCCGGAGAACCGACGCCTGAGTACCTGTTTAACCCAGAAAACAATATTGATACCGGAACCGCCTATTTTTACATTTTAAAAAATCGCTATTTGAAAGATGTTCGCCATCCAACCTCGCTCGAATACAGCATGATTTCGGCTTATAACGGTGGCACTGGCGGGGTATTAAATACGTTTAGCAAAGATCGCCAGCGTGCGATGCGTGATCTTAATGGCTTACAACCAAATCAAGTCTATTGGGCGCTGACCAAAAAACATCCCAACGCCGAAGCGCGCCGTTACTTAGAAAAAGTGACTCAATTTAAGAAAGAATTTAATGCTGGCTAATAACCGGCCTAGTTTTGTTTAAATTATCCGCAAACAAACTGATTTGGCGAATTTTTTCAAAAAACAGGTTGACGAAGTAAAGGAAAATACGTTTAATAGCGCTCCGTTGCCCGGATAGCTCAGTCGGTAGAGCAGAGGATTGAAAATCCTCGTGTCGGTGGTTCGATTCCGCCTCCGGGCACCACGAATTTTAGATTGTTGGTGTAAGACACAAACAGCAAAGGTTACGCGTGCCGGCTTAGCTCAGTAGGTAGAGCAACTGACTTGTAATCAGTAGGTCGCCAGTTCGACTCCGGCAGCCGGCACCACTTAAAATTTGCCTCGATAGCTCAGTCGGTAGAGCAGAGGATTGAAAATCCTCGTGTCGGTGGTTCGATTCCGCCTCGAGGCACCACTATTAAAAGTTGTGCCAAAGACACAATAAAAATTGTTCCTCCTTAGCTCAGTCGGTAGAGCGACGGACTGTTAATCCGCAGGTCGCTGGTTCGAGCCCAGCAGGAGGAGCCACCTTTCAAAACCCAGTCTTTGACTGGGTTTTTCTTTATCTGCATTTCTCCTGCTAGCTCGTAGCACTGCAATACCTAAAATGATTTCATCAACCAATCAAGCCACCCATTCGGCGTAATACAGGCATTGCATACTGATAAGGCAAATCAACAAATCGGCGATGATATCGCCCAGCGGATTAATATGATTGAAGAAAGTGGCTGCGAGTTAAGCCGCGTGGTCACCCAAAGCCACAATAGCGCGCAAACTTTAACTCAGCTCGCGAATGAGTTAGAACAGTGGGCAGGCCACTTTTCCGTGCCTCGTTAACCACCAAAATTAGCAATAAACCATGTGGAATAAGCACGTCTCGTTACGTGCTTTTTTATTTTCTTCGCTTTTTAACGCAGAAAATACCGATGCCTAGAGCACTTTAATTGCCGATTTAACCACAAACTGGCGATCTAAATGGACAAAAACAGGCCATTAAGTATAGAAAAACATCAAACAACACTTTTTTTATATTTTCATGTTGACGGCCACCACGAAAACCCTTTTAATACACCCCGTCGCCCGGATAGCTCAGTCGGTAGAGCAGAGGATTGAAAATCCTCGTGTCGGTGGTTCGATTCCGCCTCCGGGCACCACAATTTTATTTGTTGGTGCTACCAGCAATAATCAATGTGCCGACTTAGCTCAGTAGGTAGAGCAACTGACTTGTAATCAGTAGGTCACCAGTTCGATTCCGGTAGTCGGCACCATTAAATAAAAAGAACAATTCCTCCTTAGCTCAGTCGGTAGAGCGACGGACTGTTAATCCGCAGGTCGCTGGTTCGAGCCCAGCAGGAGGAGCCAATTTTCAGCTTGCTTTGCAAGTTGAGTTGCCGACTTAGCTCAGTAGGTAGAGCAACTGACTTGTAATCAGTAGGTCACCAGTTCGATTCCGGTAGTCGGCACCATTAAATAAAAAGAACAATTCCTCCTTAGCTCAGTCGGTAGAGCGACGGACTGTTAATCCGCAGGTCGCTGGTTCGAGCCCAGCAGGAGGAGCCACCTTTCAAAACCCAGTCTTTGACTGGGTTTTATTTTATCTGCAACTTATAGCCAAACAACTTGCAGTTGCAGGAAGACGGTGAGCCAGTGAGTGAGCATAGGCCAACGATGTGATTGGGGTGAATAACCTAGCCAACACCACTGCAGCTTCCAGTAAGAAGAGTGTGTCGATCACGGATACTTGCCCTCGTCTCCTACCCATCATTTGCGCCGATAAAAAAAGGCAAACCGAATGATTTGCCTTTTTTGCCGTTGTTGAAACTGCAAATTACTTAATGTCACGCTGTTTGCGGATTAACTCATAGGCGGATTGGATCTGCTGCGATTTTTCTTTCGCCATATTCATCATTTCCGGTGGTAAACCTTTGGCCATCAATTTATCCGGATGGTGTTCATTCATCAGCTTACGATAAGCCCGCTTGATCTCTTGCGCGCTACTGCTGTCGGTAACGCCAAGCAATTCATAAGCATCGGCCAGATGATCTCGCGCTGAAGAAGCTTGCCAGTGCTGGTCTCGCTGGTTTTGCTGCTGTGAACCCGCACCGCCAAAACCGCCACCTTGCTGAAAGCGAAACGCCGCTTCTTGCATACGTAAACGCCGCTCAAGCTGATCCGCCGAAAAACCTAACCCACGCGCAATACGGTGCAATACATTGCGCTCATTAGGATCAATATCCCCATCGGCAAACGCAGCAGAGATTTGCAATTCAAGGAAAAACTGTAATAAGTCAAAGCGCCCAGCGCTAGCAATCTTCACCCGTTCTAGCACCTGTTCGAGAGGAAAATCAGCCTCTTTCCCCTCACGAAAAGCCTCTTGTGCTGCCCGTTTTTGTTCGCTGGTTAAGTTCATGCGATCCATCATAATGGTCGCGAGCTGAATTTCTTGTTGGGTTACCTGCCCTTTCGCTTTGGCGACGTGCCCCATTACCGAGAAAGCGGCTTTAAAAAATTGCTCTTGCCGCTCCGCTTGGCTGGGGCCTGCGCCAAAAGCGCCAGCACCTGGTTGAAAACCAGCCTGATTTAAACGGCGAGCTTTATCAAATTGATGACCAAGGAAGATCCCAAAAATTGCACCGAAAGGTCCCCCAAATAGGAAGCCAAAAAAAGCGCCCAATATTTTTCCAAAAATATGCATTATGTGCTCTCAATCTATGAATTTTTCTGGAGTGAAGCGGTCTGATAGTGGCGGATGCGTCAATTTCCTTTATGATAAGGAACGTCTATGTTTCAGGCTCCTAAGTTCGGAATCCATCCAGTTCAACAGGCCATTAAGCTCAACAGGATAGTACAACCTAATGTCATGCTTCTCCCGCACATTTTTAGCCGCCTCAATTAGCGCTGCGCTATTTGCACCTCAGATACAAGCAGAAGCAGGTGTCGATGACCATCACACTCCACAGCTCAGTGGTGAGCAGTGCTTAATTAATCCGCCAGAGCCTACTAATCCAGGCCAACAGCCTATCAATGTCGAAGCGGATAAGCTAGAGGCAATCAATGGTCAGCAAGCAACCTATTCGGGCAATGTGGTGGTGGTGCAAGGTAACAAGCGAATTGCCGCCGACAATGTCACTTTGCATCAGCAAGAGAACTTAGTGGTCGCTGAAGGTAATGTACAGTTTAGCGATGGCCAAATCAAAACCCACTCGACCCGAGCCACCAACCATCTCAATACCGATCAAATGACGCTCGAAAATACCCGTTACCAGTTCTTATGCGAACCGGGACGAGGTGAAGCGGTGTTTGTGTCTAAAACCGGTAAAACCGTGTACGAAATTGAAGATGGTTCGATAACCTCATGTCCAGATGGGGATAATGCTTGGCGTATGCGCGCTTCCAGCATTGATGTTGACCAAGATGAAGAGATTGCCACTTTCTACAATCCACGCCTTGAAGTGCAAAATGTACCGATTTTCTATCTGCCTTATTTGACGGTGCCGATTGGCGATACCCGTAAAACCGGCTTTCTCTACCCGACCGCCTCTTATGGCTCTCGCAATGGTTATGAGCTTGAAGTGCCGATTTATTGGAACTTAGCGCCCAATTACGATTTAGAAACCACCTTCATCTACATGCAAAAACGCGGTACGCAATTAAATAGCCAGTTCCGCTATTTGAGTGATTTTGGGCGTGGCCAAATTAAGGCTGAATTTTTACCCGACGATAAACTCTATGCTGAGCAAGGCAATCGTTGGGCGGTGCAATATGAGCACACTGGGATTTTCCAACAGGCATGGAAGTTTGAGATTGATTACTCGAAAGTCAGCGATATCAACTATTTCTCTGATTTAGATTCGGGGATCGGTAAACGTGAAGATGGTCAATTAATCCAAGAAGGGCGCGCGACCTATCGTACCCAAAACTGGGATTCGTCACTGCTAGTGCGTGATTTTCAATTGCTGACCAATGATACCACCAGCACCAACTTACCCTATCGGTTAATGCCGCAACTGAGCTATAACTATTACGCCCCAGAGCTGATGAAATACTTGGATCTTGATTTGATCAGCCATATTTCGCGCTTTGAAACCGATGCTAAAGGTAAACCGTCAGCGACTCGGGTTCATGTCGAACCGGGTTTAAAAATTCCGTTCAGCAATACTTGGGGTAACTGGACCACCGAAGCACGTTTGCTCGGCACTTATTATCAACAAGATCTGGATAACACCACCGATAGCAAACTCGAAGAGAGTGTTACTCGGGTAATCCCAGAATTTCGAAGTGGTGCGGGTATTGTACTTGAGCGCGATACTATCCTGTTAGATAGCTACACCCAGACGCTTGAACCAAGAATTCAGTATCTATTCGTGCCCGAGCAAGATCAGAGCAATATCGGTCTCTACGATTCGACCATGCTGCAAACGGACTATTACGGACTGTTTCGTAGCCGTAAATACAGTGGGGTCGACCACATTAAATCGGCCAACCAAATTAGCTACGGAGCCTCAAGCCGCTTTTTTGATGACGCGTATAAAGAGCGGCTCAATATCGCATTTGGTCAAATTTTCTACCTCGACAGTAAGCTCAACCCCTCCAATAGTAATGGCGATAAAGAATCGAGCTATTCGGCATGGGCGGTCGAGATGGACTTTAACTTTGCCGATTATCTGTTCTACCATGGCGGCATCCAATACGATATTGATACCCAAGATATTCAACTGGGCAACAGTACCTTAGAGTACCGCTTTACTGACGGCTACCTGCAAGGCAACTACCGCTATGTTGCCAAAGATTACATCCGTAATACGGTTGGAGATAGCATTGCCAATATTGATGATATAACCAAAGATGGAATTTCCCAGGCAGGTCTACTGGCGGGTTATCAGATTAATCGACGCTGGAAAGCCAGCGGTCAATATTATTATGACCTAACCACCCAGCAAGCGTTAGAGTGGCTAGCTAACCTCACCTATACATCAGATTGTTGGTACATGGGCTTTACCTACAGCAACCAACTGAAAAGCTGGAATGGTAACTTTGTGACCGACCCTTACGCGAGCCCGATCTATGAAAACAACTTTAGCTTCAATATCGGCATTATTGGTTTTGGGACCAGTATCGGTGCTGGTTCAAGCATGACTGGGGTTGATAGCGCGGGCAATTCACTTGGTTATGGCCGCCCATTCTTCCTCAACAACTAATTTACTCGCCTGAGCGGACTCAGGCTAAAAACTTTCAGATAGGACTGCCCATGAAATTGTGGAAAACCACACTAATTAGCGTTATCAGTGCACTGACTTTATTCAATGCTCACGCGGAGCCGCAAGCACTCGATAGCGTTGCGGTCATCGTCAATAGTGGCGTGATCTTACAAAGTGATGTTGATGGCGCACTAAAAACGGTAAAAGCCAATGCCAAACAAAGCCATCAAGCATTACCTGCAGAAAACGTGCTGCGCGAACAGGTGCTCGAAAAACTGATCATTGATACTTTGCAGCAGCAAGAAGCTGACCGAATTGGGGTGAAAATTGATGACAGCCGCTTAAATGAAGCGATCAAAGAGATCGCCAGCAATAATCAGCAGACTCAAGAACAACTGATTGCTGCCGTCGCCCAAGAAGGCCTTGCTTACCCGGAATTTCGTGAGCAAGTCCGTAACGAGATGGCAGCTAGTGAAGCACGTAACGCTCTGGTTCGTCGTCGGATCAATATCTTGCCCGCTGAAGTGGATACCCTAGCCGAGCTGCTGGCGCAAGAAACCGACGCGACGGTGCAGTACAAAATCAGCCATATCCAACTGCGCGTTGAAGATGGGCAAGGAAAAGCTCAAGTAGAAACGTTAGCCAAGCAACTTGTCGACGAACTGCAAAATGGGGCTGATTTTGCCCAGTTGGCTTACACCTATTCGAAAGGGCCTAAGGCATTACAAGGTGGTGATTGGGGTTGGATGCGCAAAGAAGAGATGCCGACCATTTTTGCCGATCAAATCAAACTGCAAAATAAAGGCAGCATTATTGGCCCATTTCGCAGCGGTGGTGGCTTCCACATTCTAAAAATTGATGATGTGAAAGGCTTAGAAACCGTCGCCGTCACCGAAGTGAACGCGCGCCATATCCTAATCAAACCGACCATTATTCTCAGTGATGAAGGGGCGCAAAAACAGCTCAATGAATTGATCCAGCGGATTAACAGTGGCGAAGCCACCTTTGCCGAACTGGCGCAACAATATAGCCAAGACCCAGGTTCAGCCGCACAAAAAGGTGAATTGGGCTATCAAACGCCAGATCTGTATGTACCTGAATTTAAACACCAAGTCGAAACCTTACCTGTGGGTCAAATCAGTGCGCCTTTTCAAACCGTACATGGCTGGCATATTGTCGAAGTGCTGGATCGCCGAGAAGTGGACCGCACCGATGCTGCGCTGAAAAACCGTGCATACCGCATTTTGTTCAATCGTAAGTTCAATGAAGAAGCGAGCGCATGGCTGCAAGAGCTACGTGCCAGCGCCTTTGTTGAAGTATTGAAGGACGATAAGGATGAGCTGTAAGCGGATTATCGTGACCGCCGGTGAGCCGGCGGGAATTGGCCCAGATTTAGCGCTCGCACTGTCTACTCACGATTGGCCACATCAACTGGTGGTGTGTGCCGACAAAGCTTTGCTCAGTCAACGTGCTGCCCTGCTGGGAATTGAAGTAAAACTGGTTGATTATCAAGCTGATCATCCAGCTTTACCACATCAAGCAGGCACGCTATGGGTTGAGCATATCCCACTCGCTGAGCCCGTCATTGCCGGCCAACTCAACCCCGCTAACGGCCACTATGTATTAAAAACGCTGCAAAGAGCGGCAAAAGGCTGTATGAATGGCGAATTTGATGCTATTGTCACCGGCCCTGTGCACAAGGGGGTGATCAACCGAGCGGGGGTCGCGTTTAGCGGTCACACTGAATTTTTTGCTGAACAGTCCAATACCCCTCTAGTGGTGATGATGCTGGCTACAGAAGGCTTACGTACCGCGTTAGTCACGACTCATCTCCCGTTAGCTGCAGTGCCACAAGCAATAACCTGTGAACGTCTAGAGCAGATCATTCACATTCTCCACAAGGATTTAGTCGAGAAATTTGCCATTGCTGAGCCGAAAATTTACGTGTGTGGTTTAAACCCCCACGCAGGTGAAGACGGTGTATTAGGCATGGAGGAGATTGAAACTATCACTCCAACCCTACAGCGTTTGCGTGAGCAATATGGCATGCAATTGGTTGGCCCAATGCCAGCCGATACCATTTTTAGTGAAAAATACTTACAGCAAGCAGATGCGATCCTTGGTATGTACCACGATCAAGTCCTGCCAGTGCTTAAATATAAAGGGTTTGGTCGTTCGGTAAATATTACCTTAGGCCTGCCCTTTATCCGCACATCAGTTGACCATGGTACGGCGCTCGATCTGGCCGCCACCGGACAAGCTGATACAGGAAGCTTATGGACGGCATTAGCTTACGCAATTGAATTAGTTGATAAAAAAGCGCAATAACTTCGAGAACACTATGAGAAATGATGTCCACTTAGGGCACAAAGCGCGCAAACGCTTTGGTCAAAACTTCCTTAATGATCCTTACATCATTGATGGAATTGTGTCGGCAATTAATCCACAGCCTGGACAAAACTTGGTAGAGATCGGCCCAGGATTGGGAGCGATCACAGAGCCAGTAGGGCGTGAAGTGGATAAGTTCACTGTGATCGAACTTGACCGCGATCTGGCAGAGCGTTTACGCAATCACCCTGAGTTGGCGAGCAAACTGACCATCCATGAAGGCGATGCGATGCGTTTCGACTTCAAGCAATTGGTTAAACCTAACCATAAACTGCGTATCTTTGGTAACTTGCCATACAACATCTCAACGCCACTGATGTTCCACCTTTTTGAATTCCATCGTGATATTCAAGATATGCACTTTATGCTGCAAAAAGAGGTGGTCAACCGTTTAGCGGCAGGCCCAAACAGTAAAGCGTATGGCCGCCTCACAGTGATGGCGCAATACTACTGCAAAGTGGTGCCAGTACTTGAAGTGCCACCCACCGCGTTTGTTCCGCCACCAAAAGTTGATTCTGCGGTGGTGCGCTTAGTGCCGTATGAAGATTTACCACACCCAGCGACCAGCCTAACTTGGCTAGATCGCGTAGTGCGTGAAGGCTTTAACCAACGTCGTAAAACCGTGCGTAACTGCTACAAAGGCTTAGTCGAACCAGAAACCCTGCAACAACTCGGTATCGAGCCGAGTATGCGACCTGAGAATTTGACCTTGGCCCAGTTTGTAGCACTCGCCAACTGGCTTGATGCACAGCCGTCAACTCACGCATAATTAAAGCAAGGACGACATTAGTCGTCCTTGCTTTATCAGCGTAGAGATCCTACTCAACCGAGGAATCGCTCATGGATGTTTCGCTTCCCTGCATCAAAATTCAGGTTCAGACTCGCTACGTTGAGCAGCAGTCTAACCATGAATATCAACGCTTTGTGTTTGTTTATCTGATCACAATTAAAAATCTCAGCCCGCAAACGGTGCAGCTATTAGGTCGTCGTTGGCTGATCACCGATGCCAATGGCAAACAGATTGCAGTGGAAGGTGAAGGGGTGGTTGGCGAACAGCCCTATATTGCCACCAATGATGAATACACCTATAGCAGTGGCACTGTATTAGAGACGCCTATCGGAGTGATGCAGGGACACTATTTAATGGTCGATGCACAAGGTGAATCGTTCACGGTCGAGATTGAACCGTTTCGCCTCGCGGTTCCTCATGTATTGAATTAACGGAGTTTGTGTGGCCAATTACATCGTCGGAGATATTCAAGGCTGTTTTGACGAGCTACAACTGCTACTCGATCAAGTCCAGTTTGATCCAAGCCAAGATCGACTATGGTTTGCGGGTGACTTAGTGGCTAGAGGGCCGAAATCACTCGAGACATTACGCTTCGCCCATCAATTAGGTGAGGCCGCGCAAGTGGTGCTCGGCAATCATGATTTGCATTTGCTTTCGGTGGCACTCGGCAATCACCCCGCTAAACGCCGCGATCAAACTCAAGCGATTTTTGCTGCACCAGATGCGCCACTATTACTCGATTGGCTACGCCAACAACCATTACTCGCGGAACATGCAGAATTTGTGGTGTGCCATGCCGGCATTTCTCCACAATGGGATTTGGCCACGGCACGCCAAGCCGCACAAGAGGTCGCACAAGTGTTACGCGGCCCACAATGGCCTAACCTGATTACGCAGATGTATCACGATCAGCCGGACGCATGGCACGTAGCCTTACAAGGCTTCGATCGCCTGCGTTATATCATCAATGCATTTACACGGATGCGATTTTGCTACCCTGATGGTCGGTTAGATATGCACTGTAAGCTCCCACCCTCACAAGTGACTGATGGTCACTTATTACCTTGGTTTCAATTACCTCAACGGATCAAGCTGGAAAAAACAGTGATTTTTGGCCATTGGGCGGCTTTGGAAGGCTATGCCAGCCAAGAGGTGATCGGACTCGACACTGGCTGCGTATGGGGAGGCTGTTTAACCATGCTGCGCTGGGAAGATAAACGCTACTTTACCCAAACCGCGCGCTAACGCCAAATGCTTCCCCCGCCTCATCTTATAGATAACATCAGCGGGGGGAGTTGAATCGATCAATATTAACGCTTAATAAACAGGTTGTTAGCGATTGATCTGGCTCAAGATCTGCGTTGATAAATCACAAAATCCATCGCATAAGCATTATTTAAATCGGCCGCATAGTGCTCACGATAACACTCTAGCCACTCACTGCCCCACTCTGGAAATTGCGTATCACCCTCCAGCTCGGCATGAATTTGCGTGAGATACAATTTATCGGCTAACGGTAAGCACGCTGCATATAAGCTGCCACCGCCAATGATCATGATTTCGTCAACCGCTCCGGCTTTGGCTAATGCGCCGTCGATTGAAGAGACCACATCCACCCCCTCAATCTGTAAGTTCGCATCGCGCGAAATCACAATATTGTGCCGCCCCGGAAGAGGTCGGCCAATCGATTGGTAAGTTTTGCGGCCCATGATCACCGGTTTACCCAGTGTGCAACGTTTAAACCAAGCAAAATCGGCGGGTAAATGCCACGGCATCTGATTGTCTTTACCAATCACGCGCTGCTCTGCCATGGCGGCAATCATACTGATCATCATTTTTGGGTTACCTTTTACGCTAGCAATCTACTAGCCATTAAATAATCGGTTTACGGCGATAAAAAAGTAGCCCAGGCACGGCAAGGCCAATCGCTAAACCGACGATGATAAACATCGCTTTGAGAAAATTTTCCGATAATGCTTCCATCAGTTGGACCGAAAAGCCAAGCTGATTCATTTCAACTAATGCAATCATCGCCTTAAAAGCAAACACCCCTGGCACCATAGGAATCAGTGCCGCTACTGTGAAGACTTTGGGGTGAGCGAGAAAGCGCCGTGACCAATAAACCCCGACCATACCAACCAGGGTCGCGGCAAAAAAGCTTGCCCATTCAATCGGCATCCCACACTGCATCATCAAGTAACGCGAGCCATGACCCAGTGCACCGCCAAGAGCACAGTACTTCAACGCCGGTTGCGGCACATTAAACACCAACGCAAAGCCAACCGCTGGAATGGCAGCAAAAAACATATCGTTGAGCAATCCCAACCCTAGATCCCAACTTAACATTACCACCCCCAGATCCCTGTCACGCTCATTGCTGCCACAATCCCAAGTGAGGTCGCTAACGTCAGTAAACTGGCCATCGCAAAGCGCGCAATGCCCATATTGATATAGCCTTTGAGCATATCAGCCACCGCATTAATCAGAGGAAAACCGGGCACCAGCATCAATACTGACGAAGCCATCACTATGGTCGGTTTATTACCCAATTGATAAACCACCGCTTGCGCCGAAATCACCGAGGTGACAAAAGCGGTCGCGGTAAAATTGAGCAGTGGGTTGAATTGACGATGTCCGATCTCTTGACGCACGATCATCCCAACACTGGATGCGATCAAAGTGATCATAAACACCATCCAATCACCGCCCGCTAAACGGCTAAATGCTGCGCATGACAAACCGATCATCATCACCACTAACCAGCGGTTATAGCGTGCCGGACTAATTTGATTGATTTTTTTCTGAGCGAAACGGTAATCAAGCACGCCCTTTTCCATCATGATGCAGATCCGTTGGATCTGAGTCACCACGCGCATGTTGATGCCGCGATCTGGGCTACGTCTGGTGGTCGTAATGCAATGTTCATGATAAACGGTGGTGACCACCAAAGAGCTGGCCGAAAGAGACACTTCGACTTCACTCATACCACTGGCGAGACCAATTCGGCGCATAATATCGCCGACTAGGGTACTTTCTGCGCCATGCGCTAATAACATCTGCCCTGCCTGGGCTATCAAACGAGAAACGGCTCTCTGTTTGGCTTCCATGATCCCTTTCCTAAACACCTAACAACGTCCAAAAGTGGCACTTAGTGTGCCTGAAACGGCGAGCGAGAAATATGATTTAGACACAAAAAAGCCGCAACAAAGTTGCGGCATTAACGTTCGGTGATTTAGTCACGTACATAGATAACGTGGCCGTCATCTTCTTCGTCGTCCCAATCATCCCAATCGTCATCATCTTCGGTGATCACTTCACGACCAGCCAAACCATCTTTTTGATGGTAATCCCACGTGAAATCGACTTTTTCGGCTTCGCTTGGCTGTGATGTCTCTTTTGGCAAGGTATCCATAAATTCAGCCAGCTTCATGCACAGCTCTTTGGTCCCTTGACGGTTAGCCGCTGAAATCTTGAAGTATTCGCCTTCCCATGCCAAAGCATCAATGATGTCTTGGATGATTTGATCGGCTTGATCTTCCGGTATCAGATCGACTTTATTGAACACCAACCAACACGGTTTGCTGGCCAGTTTTTCACTGTACTGCTCGAGCTCATCAATAATGGTCAAGGCATTATGCGCAGGATCACTTTGATCAATCGGCATAATATCGATCACATGCAGCAATACTCGGCAGCGTTCAAGGTGCTTCAAGAAGCGGATACCTAAACCGGCCCCTTCTGCCGCGCCTTCAATCAAGCCCGGAATATCGGCCACCACAAAGCTCTTTTCTGGCAATACGCTAACGACGCCTAAGCTTGGCACCAAAGTGGTAAACGGATAGTCCGCCACTTTAGGTTTCGCAGCAGAAACCGCACGAATAAAGGTCGATTTACCCGCATTTGGCATACCGAGCATACCCACATCCGCCAGCAGCAACAGCTCTAAGCGAATATCGCGGACTTCACCTTTGGTACCCATGGTTTTTTGGCGTGGAGAGCGATTGACTGACGATTTAAAACGGGCATTACCCAAACCGTGCCAACCACCTTTCGCGATCATGACTTTTTTGCCATGCTCAGCCACTTCACCAATGATTTCATTGGTGTGAATGTCCACCGCACGAGTACCGACTGGCACGCGTAGCACTTTGTCTTTACCACATTTGCCGGTACAGTTACCGCCACCACCATTTTTACCACGCTCTGCTTCATAGAAGCGCTGAAAACGGTAGTCGATCAATGTATTAAGGTTTTCATCGGCCAGCATGTAAACATCGCCGCCGTCACCACCATCGCCACCATCAGGGCCGCCATTGGTGACAAATTTTTCACGCCAAAAGCTAACAACACCGTTACCGCCGTCGCCCGCTTGGACTTTAATTACCGCTTCATCAACAAATTTCATTTTTCCTCCACTCAATGTCGTGGGAAATCTTAATCAGTCTAGTAAACCTGAGAACGTAGATCCCAGAAAATAATCACCTGCTTGGATCAGGTTGCATTCAGGTCTAGGGTCTAGGGTCTAGGGTCGACCACACTTTTGATAAATAAAAAACCCCACCAAACGGCAGGGCTTTTGAATTCATCAAGAAACGTTGCTTATTCAGCTGTTTCGATGCTAACGAATTTACGGTTTTTAGAACCTTTAACCTCGAACTTCACTTTACCATCAGATAGAGCGAATAGAGTGTGGTCTTTACCGATGCCTACGTTAGTACCAGCGTGGAACTTAGTACCACGTTGACGAACGATGATGTTACCTGCAAGTACAGATTCACCACCGAAACGCTTAACACCTAGACGTTTGCTTTCTGAATCGCGGCCGTTACGAGTAGAACCACCAGCTTTTTTGTGTGCCATTGTTGAACTCTCCTAATAACTTAAGCGTTGATACCAGTGATTTTCACTTCTGTGAACCACTGACGGTGACCTTGTTGCTTACGAGAGTGCTTACGACGACGGAACTTAACGATTTTTACTTTATCGCCACGACCGTGTTGTACCACTTCAGCAACTACTTTACCGCCCTCAAGAAGAGGAGCACCTACTTTAATGTCTTCGCCGTTAGCAACCAGCAGAACTTTATCAAATTCTACAGTTGCGCCAGTTTCAACGTCTAATTTCTCTAAACGAAGGGTTTGACCTTCGCTTACACGGTGTTGTTTACCACCAGATTGGAAAACAGCGTACATATTTTACTCCGCTCTTTCCGCACAGCCTATGCTATATTTGCGATAAGGGTGTGCGCTAAACTAATCATCAATAGGGCGCAGATTCTACGTGAATGATGTGCCTATGACAAGCCATATTTTGAAAAAAGTGGCGAAAAGCTAATCGCCAAACAAAAGTGCCGCAATCATGCCTTTAAGCCATGTATTAATCAATAATTTTTAGTGTATTATGCAGCGATTCCAGAAGACTAAATGCCTTATACGCTCTTATATCAGCCGGATTTACGATGGATTTTAAAGCTATCCAAGCGCTTACTGCCAATGACATGGCAAAAGTGAACGAAACGATTCACGCTCAACTCAATTCTGACGTCTCCCTCATCAACCAACTTGGTTTCTATATCATCAGTGGTGGTGGCAAAAGATTACGTCCATTGTTAGCGGTCTTATCCGCCAGAGCTCTCGGTTACCAAGGCTCTCATCATACGACCGCCGCCGCTTTTGTAGAATTTATTCATACTGCGACCCTGTTGCATGATGACGTGGTTGACGAATCCGATCTGCGCCGTGGCAAAGCGACCGCGAATGCGGCGTTTGGCAATGCCGCGAGCGTGTTAGTCGGCGATTTTATCTATACCCGCTCTTTTCAGATGATGACCGAATTAGGATCGTTAAAGATCCTCAAGCTGATGAGTGATGCGGTGAATGTGATCGCGGAAGGGGAAGTTCAGCAACTGATGAACTGTAACAACCCAGACACCACTGAAGCCAACTATATGCAGGTGATCTACTCCAAAACCGCCCGTCTGTTTGAAGCGGCAACGCAAATTGGCGCGATTTTGTGTGATGCTTCACCGCAAGTAGAGCTGGCAATGCAAAATTACGGTAAGTATCTCGGCACTGCATTCCAATTAATTGATGATGTGATGGATTACACCGCCGACGGTGAAGAGATGGGTAAAAATGTCGGTGATGATCTGGCCGAAGGCAAACCGACACTGCCACTGCTGTATGCAATGCAACACGCTGAGCCAGAGCAAGCGGCCATGATCCGTGCAGCGATCGAACAAGCCAATGGCCTAGCACGTCTCGAACAAATTTTAGCGGTAATGGAGCAAACCGGCGCTTTGCAATACACCATCAGCAAAGCTCAGCATGAAGCGGACAAAGCGATTGCACAATTGGCGGTGTTACCCGACAGCGAGTATAAGCAAGCGCTGATTGCCCTCGCGCATATGGCGGTCAATCGCAGCAAATAAAGCGTGGTTTATCACATCCTCTTGGAGATAAGCTCACGGTGACATTGAAATGACGACGCGCGATTCAATGCTGCTGAACTGCAAACTCAAGCACCATCTACATTAAGCTTGCACAAAAAAATACCGCTCATCACGAGCGGTATTTTCAATCAGTAAGTTCAATCGACACTGAGTGTTATTTACTTAACGAACTCAACCCCAATTTGAATATCACTGTTGAGCGTCTCCAGCATACCATCTAGCGCGGCTTGCTCATACGCACTCAATGGACCAATGTCTAACAGCTGTTCTACACCATGTTTACCGAGCTTGATCGGTTGAGCAAAGAACGGGGCATACTCGCCTTTGCCTTCCACATACGCATACTCAACCACATCGGCTTCGCCTTGTAACGCTTTCACTAAAGCCAAACCAAAACGGCATGCTGCCTGCCCCATCGAAAGAGTTGCAGAACCGCCACCCGCTTTGGCTTCCACCACTTCGGTACCAGCATTTTGGATCCGCTTGGTCAGCGCGGCCACTTCTTGCTCAGGCAAATTCATCCCTTCGACTTGTGACAGTAGCGGCAGAATAGTCACACCAGAGTGGCCACCAATCACAGGGACACGCACTTGGCCAGGATCTTTGTTCTGCAAAACTGCGACAAACGTTTCTGAGCGGATCACATCCAAGGTCGTAATACCAAACAGTTTACGCTTGTCATACACACCAGCTTTTTTCAGCACTTCGGCAGCAATCGGCACGGTGGTGTTAACTGGATTGGTGATAATGCCAATACACGCGGTTGGACACACTACTGCGATCTTTTCGGCTAATGCTCTGACAATACCGGCATTGACATTAAACAGATCTGCACGATCCATCCCGGGTTTACGCGCCACACCAGCCGAAACCAAAACCACATCAGCCCCGTCGAGCGCTGGAGTAGGATCTTCGCCCGCATAACCTTGCACCGTAACAGGCGTCGGGATATGACTCAGATCCGCTGCAACCCCCGGCGTAACAGGCGCAATATCGTACAGCGCCAAATCAGAGCCCGCTGGAAGACGATTTTTGAGTAACAGTGCAAGAGCCTGACCAATACCGCCAGCGGCACCAATAACAGCAACTTTCATCGTAAATCTCCTTGAGAGTAATCTCTTATAAGTTTGTAGGGTAATTCGGTATCTGACCATCAAACGCTATAGTAACCACTATCTGATTACAATCACTTAACGTCAGCTTTGCGAGTTCACGCAACACGGCCAAAAGATGCGTCAGTATAGAAGGCGATTATCAGTCAATGTTCAACTTACACAAAGAGTTATCGCCTGATTTAACCCAATATAAAAAATATTTACAGTGACAGAGAGGGCAAATTTAGCGCATCATTTGGTATATCATGCATAGATATGCGAGAATATGCACAAATCGGTCATTTAACTCTAGTAAGAAGAATCATGCGTAACGTAGATAAACAAGATAACCTAGTTCGAGCCTTCAAAGCCCTATTAAAAGAAGAACGTTTTGGCTCACAAGGCGATATTGTCGAAGCGCTGAAAAATGAAGGCTTTGAAAATATCAATCAATCCAAAGTATCACGTATGTTGACCAAATTTGGTGCGGTACGTACTCGCAACGCCAAGATGGAGATGGTCTACTGCTTACCCGCTGAACTGGGTGTACCGACGGCGAGCAGCTCACTGCGTGAGCTGGTGCTGGATGTCGATTACAACAATGCATTAGTGGTGATCCGAACTGGCCCTGGCGCTGCACAATTGATCGCACGTTTACTCGATTCATTAGGCAAATCAGAAGGTATTCTTGGCGTGGTTGCTGGTGATGACACCATTTTCATCACCCCAACGATTGAGGTTCCGGTGCAAGAGTTATTCCGTTCAGTGTGTGAACTGTTCGAATACGCAGGCTAGCGCACTGCTTACTGAACCGATGATTTTGGTCACCTTTTACCATGTGACCAAAATCACATCTTAGGAACATTCTCGCTTAGCGACAAGATTCCATAAGCACATGAAATAAAACAATTATAACTGTAATTCATGGCCTATTTGGCTCACCAATAAATATGTTAATCGCCCGCTAATTCTTAACAACAATGTAATTCTCGGTAGTTTTTTTGGTATGCTGCCAGAGCATTAGCACTATTTTGGTCGCATAACGCAAGGTTTCTCAGGCAGGAAAGCTATCGCCATGCGGCACTTGGGGATATATCACCAATCAAGGAAGGGAAATTCATGTCACTCACTCATATCATCAAACTTGGCGCAATCGCTGCCACAGTTATCGGCTCAGGGATCGCCTGCGCACAAGATTTTATTACCATAGGTACAGGTTCAGTCACTGGGGTCTATTACCCAACGGGTGGCGCGATCTGTCGATTGGTCAACAAGGATCGTAAAGATCACAACATTCGTTGTTCGGTAGAGTCGACTGGCGGTTCAATCTACAACGTCAATACTATTCGCTCTGGTGAGTTAGATTTCGGGATTGTTCAATCCGACTGGCAGTATCATGGCTATAACGGTACCAGTGAACTCTCCGAGCAAGGCCCATACAAAAAATTACGCGCGGTATTCTCACTGCACACCGAACCGTTCAATATCATTGCTCGTGCGGATTCTGGCATTGAAAATGTCAAAGATCTGGCCGGTAAACGAGTAAATATTGGTAACCCAGGCTCTGGCGATCGCGCCACCATGCAAGTGGTGATGGATGCCTTTGGATGGACCAATAACAGCTTTAAACTCGCAGCGGAATTGAAAGGTTCTGAGCGCTCACAAGCACTGTGTGATAATAAGATTGATGCCTTTATTTACATGGTTGGTCACCCGAATGGATCGATCAAAGAAGCCGCAACCTCTTGTGGCGCAAAATTAGTGCCCGCCACCGGTCCTGAAATCGAAAAAATCGTCGCGAATAACCCTTACTATGCTTACACCGAAGTGCCTGCGGGTATGTACAACGGTACCGATCAAGCCGTGAAAAGTTTTGGGGTTACCGCTACCTTAGTCACCAGCGAAGATGTCTCTGAAGCGGTAGTGTACAACGTGACCAAAGCAGTATTTGACAACTTCGATACCTTTATTCGTCTGCACCCAGCGTTTGCCAACCTGAAAAAAGAGGACATGGTCACGGCGGGTAACTCGATCCCTCTCCACCCTGGTGCGATTAAATATTATACCAATCTGGAAAATTAACTGGTCAGCTCTATCCACCTTCTCGAACACATCTGTCTGACTCTGGCCGAGCATTTCAAAAAACTATTCCAAGCCCGACATACTTTGGAGACAATGTCTTCGTAATCCGTAAAAGACTGGTTGGCTAGATAGTGTTGTCTTAACCAACTCCATACTTGTTCTATTGGATTCAACTCAGGGGAATAGGGCGGGAGTTTGATGACACTGAGGTTCTGAAATTCATTGGCAATATCTTCTGTGTGCCAGCTTGCACCATCCATAATGACCACTGCGTGACGACCTTTTTCGGTCACCGCGGAGATCTGCCTAATACCAATCTGGAAAATTAACTGGTCAGCTCTGTCCACCTTCTCGAACACATCTGTCTGACTCTGGCCGAGCATTCCAAAAAACTATTCCAAGCCCGACATACTTTGGAGACAATGTCTTCGTAATCCGTAAAAGACTGGTTGGCTAGATAGTGTTGTCTTAACCAACTCCATACTTGTTCTATTGGATTCAACTCAGGGGAATAGGGCGGGAGTTTGATGACACTGAGGTTCTGAAATTCATTGGCAATATCTTCTGTGTGCCAGCTTGCACCATCCATAATGACCACTGCGTGACGACCTTTTTCGGTCACCGCGGAGATCTGCCTAAGATGCTCAACCATAAGGTCCTTGTTAACCCAAGGAACGACCATCGCCTCGCCAATGCCTCTAGCGGGACAGACAGAACCAAACAGATACGCATATTCAAATTGTTGTTGCTTCACGGCTCTGGGACGTGTTCCTTTTTCTGCCCATAACCGTGTGGTGGTGTTTTGTTGCCCAAATCTGGCTTCATCCTGAAACCAGACATCAACCCGTTCTAAAGCGATATGTCCTGGGATCTTCAGGATCGTTTCAATTTTAAATTTTTTTAAAATCGTCTTGGATTTGCTGGGATTGACGAGGATGTTTGGAGCGAGAAGTTACCCAAGAGAACCCCATGTGCTCGAGCAGGTAATAGATAGAATCAGGGTGGTAGTGCTGGCCAAATTCTTTCACGATATAAGCGTGGATGTCGGCCCCAGTGAGTCGTCCGCCTAGTGTATCATTGGCTTTATCTTTGATGTATTGGCTCAATTGCTCTCTTTGCTTGGATGTTAAGAATGGTGGTCGTCCCGTTCTTGGTTTTTCCTTGAGGCCTTCTAATCCTTCCTCAAGAAAAGTGTGAACCCACCGATTAACACTGGTTCGGCTGACCTTAAGAAACTTGGCGATTTGGGTGCGAGAGTGCCCATCTTTGAAATGGTCGAGGGCCAGCAGTCTCATTTTCATCTGAATAGATTTCTGCTGGCTTGCGAGCTTTTTAAAGTCGATATTATCGAGGCTGTCCATAGTGAATAAGTTCTATCGTTGAATGCCCTCAATTAGATCATATTTTTTCTTTGATTGGTATTACCCAAGAGAACCCCATGTGCTCGAGCAGGTAATAGATAGAATCAGGGTGGTAGTGCTGGCCAAATTCTTTCACGATATAAGCGTGGATGTCGGCCCCAGTGAGTCGTCCGCCTAGTGTATCATTGGCTTTATCTTTGATGTATTGGCTCAATTGCTCTCTTTGCTTGGATGTTAAGAATGGTGGTCGTCCCGTTCTTGGTTTTTCCTTGAGGCCTTCTAATCCTTCCTCAAGAAAAGTGTGAACCCACCGATTAACACTGGTTCGGCTGACCTTAAGAAACTTGGCGATTTGGGTGCGAGAGTGCCCATCTTTGAAATGGTCGAGGGCCAGCAGTCTCATTTTCATCTGAATAGATTTCTGCTGGCTTGCGAGCTTTTTAAAGTCGATATTATTGAGGCTGTCCATAGTGAATAAGTTCTATCGTTGAATGCCCTCAATTAGATCATATTTTTTCTTTGATTGGTATTACAAAGAAGTTGGGTTGCTTAAGTAATCCTTTACGGTGGTGGCCGATGGTAATCGAACACCACCTTTTACCGACATAATTTCAATAAAAAAGAGGAGGCTATCGCCTCCTCATTAGCATCACGTTTTGTTTTGGTGCTGCAGCTTTTCGGTACTATACCCAAACAACTTGGAGTTACAGGTAGGCGGCAAGTGAGTGAGTCCCCATGAGCATAGGCAAACTATGTGATTAGGGTGAACAAACGTAGCCAACACCGCTGCAGCTTCAAGTAGGAAGGGTATATATCACCGTGCCGATCATAAGCTTATGGAAGATCAAGAATAAGGATAAGGTGCATGATGCAAACGACAACACCGTCACCAGAGGTGCAACAAATGGTGGTACAAGCCGAAACCGGAGCCAGAGCTCCGCGAGGCTTCGCCGGAAAAGTGCTGTGGTTGGTACTACTGAGTTGGTCGCTGTTCCAACTTTGGTACGCGTCACCGCTGCCGTTTATCTTCAATATTGGCATCCTCAACGATACCCAAGCGCGATCGATTCACTTAACTTTTGCGGTGTTTCTCGCTTTCACTGCCTACCCAGCGATGAAGCACTCACCGCGCGATCATATCCCGTGGATCGATTGGCTGTTAGCGCTAGCCGGCAGTTTCTCCGCCGCTTACATCTATTTGTTTTACAGCCAATTAGCCGGCCGTTCTGGCGCACCAACCTCATGGGATGTACTGGCGGCGGTGGTCGGAATGTTACTGCTGCTGGAAGCCACTCGCCGCGCGTTAGGCCCACCGCTGATGATGGTGGCGGCCCTGTTTTTATGCTACACCTTTTTTGGCCCTTATATGCCGGATGTGGTCGCGCATAAAGGAGCCAGCTTGAATAAAGCGATGTCACATTTATGGCTAACCACCGAAGGGGTATTTGGAGTCGCTCTCGGGGTCTCAACTTCGTTTGTTTTTCTGTTTGTGCTGTTTGGTGCCATGCTCGAACGAGCTGGCGCTGGGGCTTATTTTATTAAAGTCGCATTTTCAATGCTCGGTCATATGCGTGGTGGCCCCGCTAAAGCAGCAGTGGTTGCCTCCGGCCTGTCTGGTTTGGTATCAGGCTCTTCAATTGCCAACGTGGTGACCACGGGCACCTTTACCATTCCATTGATGAAACGTGTGGGATTCCCTGGCACCAAGGCGGGAGCGGTCGAAGTGGCGGCCTCAACCAATGGCCAACTCACCCCACCCATCATGGGAGCTGCCGCTTTCTTAATGGTGGAATATGTCGGTATTTCTTATGTCGAAGTGATCAAAGCCGCCATTCTACCGGCGCTGATCTCCTACATCGCGCTGATTTACATCGTGCACCTCGAAGCATGTAAAGCGCAGATGCAAGGTCTACCACGCCTTCATCAATCCACACTCACCGAAAAACTGCTCGCATTGAGCGCCACGATCCTCGGCTTATGCCTCATCAGCGGCTTAGTTTACTACGGTATCGGCTGGACCAAACAAGCCTTTGGCGCGGCGGCAACACCGCTGCTAGCCATCGTATTGCTGGTCACCTATGTCGGGTTAGTCAAAATCTCTGCGCCTTATGCCCAGCAAGGCTTAGCTCTTGATGAGGATTTACAGTTCGTCCCCGATGTCGCTCCCACGCTCAAATCAGGTCTGCACTACTTGTTACCGATTGTGGTTTTAGTGTGGTGCTTAATGGTAGAACGCTTCTCTCCAGGCTTATCGGCATTCTGGGCTAGCATGTTTATGGTGTTCATTCTACTCACCCAGCGTCCACTAATGGCACTGTTTAACCGCACCGGTAAGCTAACTGCCGCGGCCAAGCAAGGCATCAGCGATTTATTAGAAAGCTTGGTTTCAGGTGCGCGTAATATGATTGGGATCGGAGTGGCAACCGCGGCGGCGGGTACCGTGGTTGGCGTGGTCACGCTCACCGGAATTGGACTGGTAATGACCGATTTTGTTGAATTTATCTCTGGTGGCAATCTGCTATTGATGCTACTTTTTACCGCCGTGATCAGTTTGATTTTAGGTATGGGCCTGCCGACCACCGCCAACTACATCGTGGTTTCAACTTTGATGGCCCCAGTGATTGTGACCTTAGGCGCTGAGCATGGTTTGATCATTCCACTGATCGCCGTACATCTATTTGTGTTCTATTTCGGGATTTTGGCCGATGATACGCCGCCGGTCGGCTTAGCGGCTTTTGCCGCAGCAGCGATAGCCAAATCTGATCCGATCCGCACTGGTATTCAAGGCTTTACTTACGATATTCGCACCGCAATCCTGCCATTTATGTTTGTGTTTAACACTCAACTACTGCTGATGGGAATCCATAGTTGGTGGCATTTGTTACTGACAATTCTCTCCTCAATCACTGCGATGTTGCTGTTTTCCGCCGCGACACAAGGCTGGTGGCTAACCAAAACCAAATGGTGGGAAGTGATCGCCTTGCTGGTGTTAACCTTTAGTTTCTTCCGCCCCGGCTTCTGGTGGGACATGATCTACCCAGCTCAAGTGATATATGCCGGTACTAAATTAGAGCAAATTGTCGAGCAAGCACCGGTGGGTCAACCGATACGTCTGGTGGTGGCGGGTGAAAATATTAAAGGCGAATACAGTTCTAAAACCGTGCAACTCCCATTTGATGATCGAGCCATTGGTGCACCGCAGCGGATCGCCTCAATGGGGCTAACTCTGATTAACCAGAGAAATCGTATGCTGGTGGAAATGGTCGAATTTGGTAGCCCCGCGGAAGCGGCGGGCATCGACTTTGATTGGGAAATTCGCTCGGTGGTGGTCGCCAGTGATCGCCCGATGAAAGAGTGGGTCTTTATTCCAGCACTATTGCTGACACTGCTGCTCGCATGGAATCAAAAACGGCGGCTAAAGCGGCAGGATCAGCAGCAATATGCCTGAATCTGATCACCTAACCAGCTAATTCATTAGCGCAGCCCGATCTTGGCAGCCAAAGAGACCAAGATCGGCCATAAACCATAGAGAGTGCCATGTATAAACATATTCTTGTACCAGTGGATTTGAATGAACAAGGCTTTGCCGATAAAGCGCTGCAACTTGCTCTTTGGCACGCCAAACATGCTAACGCCGAACTGCACTTACTCAACGTATTACCTGGCATTCATATGTCGATGGTGGCAACCTATTTTCCCAAAGATGCCGCAGCACAGATGAAACATGATGTGTATACCCAACTCAAAGCGTTTGCTGAACAGCATATTGAGCCGCCACAGATCTACCAGCTACATATCGCAGAAGGAAAACCTTACACCACTATTCTCGATTACGCTGAGCGTTTAGGAGTAGATCTGATTGTCATGCCAAGCCACAAGCGCTCACGAATTGATAAAGTCATGCTCGGATCCGTAGCGAGCAAAGTGGTTGAGCACTCACCCGTCAATGTGTTGGTCGTCAAGCCACAAGGTTAAATCACACCAAATGTCACGGCTTAATCAAGGCGCAATATGCGCCTTTTTTATTGATCAAAACCTATCAGATTGATTGGTTTTTCCACCTTGAATTAATGAGAATAATTATCAATAATCATTGCATCACTTAGCATCAGGTGGATGAGATTATGAAAAAGACCTTAAGTTTTGCCGCCATACATTTTACCATCGCATTTACGGTCGCCTATCTACTTACCGGTGATGTGCTACTGGGTAGCTTAATTGCGATGTTAGAGCCGATGATCAATACCGTTGCCTTCTATTTCCACGAAAAAGCTTGGTTAAAGTCGGTCACTTTACAGCGTTTTGCAGCGGATACCCGCATCAAAACCATCAGCTTTGCCGCCATTCACTTTACGGTTGCTTTTGGGGTGGCTTATTTATTGACCGGCAGTTGGTTAGTCGGTGGAGTGATGGCGATGATTGAGCCTAGCATCAATACTTGTGCCTATTACTTGCACGAAAAAGTTTGGCAAAGTAAACATACCGAGCATCTAGGCTGCTCGCATTAAATCACACAAACCGGTTTTATACCCAAATAACTTGAAGTTGCAGGTAGGAAGGGGATATCAGGCTATCGGGCAGATAGCCTGAATGGACAAACAAGCGTGCGTTGTTATAACGGAAAATGGCTCACGCAATGCGCTTCACTTAGCGCCAGTTGAAAATGCTGAGTTTGCCCATCGAGCTGCACGGAGATCGAATACAGATCTTGCGCATTAGGCTGATCTTGATCGTAGATTTTCGGCGCATCGACTTGAAATAATACGCTGGCATGATTGCTACGCATATCAATCGGCACTTGATAAGTGCGCCCATCAAATTTAACCGCCGCCGCCACCAGCCCTGAGGCATAAGTGGTAAAAAACAGATTGACCAACAATTCACAGCCGCCATGGTGCCAAACTTGTTCAGTAGAAACATGGGTTAGGCGCAAATGACGCAAACCTTGTAAGTAAGGCGCTTGCCAGATCCCAACACGCGGATCATGAGCTAAGGGGTGATGCTCAACAAAGCTGGCTAGCTGATCCAAACGACATTGCGCCGCAATCGGCTCGTCCAACAACGACTCATCATCGGCGTGTAAAAACAAAATTTCAAATCGGTTACGCCCCAACTGTAACCATTGACGAATCTCTTTACGATATACCGCTTGTGAGCCGTCACAGTCAAACAGTGCAACGCCGTTCAGGCGAACCTCGGCATAGTGTTCAATCCCTGCTAATACCAAATCAATCGCCACAAAGCTTAGTAGCGCCTCATCAACCTCAATATCATGCATCAAATGCCACTCTTGCTGAACGATCTCGCTCTCGCTGCAGGTCGCGGGTAACACAAGACTTAACGGAGCAGGAAACGTAATATCATCTTGGGGGATAGAGAGATCCGTCAGTGGGGAAAGTTGCCAAGGGCCAGCGAGAGAGAATTGCATAGCGTTCCAATTGCGGTTTATTTGCTTGTATTATACCCGAAGTTTAATCGATTGCCGCGCCGATGTAGCACAGCTATTACCACCCACAGCAAGCTATCTCAGTCAAAAAAATACCAGCCATGCGGCTGGTATCAGTGATTTGAAACTTAATTCTCATCATCTTCATCTTGGTCTTCATCACCAAACAGAGCGTCTTCACCCTCGTAGTAGGTGCCCCAACCGTCGTAAATAATATCGAACTTCTCGGCGAGATTAACCAGTTTGGCCACTTGTTCATCGATAAGATTCGCATCCAACGTCGTTTGCATCATGGCATCAAAACACAGCAGTTTATTGCCATCTTCATCTTCGGTTTCTTCCGCTTCAACTACTTCGAAACCCATTTTGAACGCTTCTACCGCTGCTTGTTCTAGCTTATCGAACTCTTCGGCAAACAGATGGTGCTCGATCTCATATAAGGCATCTGGATCACTGCCATCTTCAAGCAGCGCTTGAATAATATCGCGCGTCTCTTCCTTTTGAATCTCGATTAACTCTTCTACCGATAAATAATCATCTTGGTGAGACATAATGTGCTCCAGATAGTAAAAAGGATCAAAAATTTGTGCGGCGCACTATCGCATGGATTGATGCGAATTTCTAGCCGCATTTATCCACAAACCCCATGAAGTTGCAGATGAACAACAAGTAAATAACTATAGATAAACTATGGGATTAAGACCAACCAATCTAGCCTGCACCAATGCCACTTCAAGGCAAACGGTTATCGAAAAAGCTATTCGGTACCCCCCACCGTCAATGAATCCAATTTAAGCGTCGGTTGACCAACCCCGACCGGCACACTTTGCCCAGCTTTGCCGCACACACCAACCCCGCGATCAAGGGCAAGATCATTACCCACCATCGACACCTGCTGCATCGCTTCAATGCCGGAACCAATTAACGTTGCCCCTTTGATTGGACGGGTAATTTTGCCATTTTCAATCAAGTAAGCTTCCGATGCCGAAAACACAAACTTACCAGAGGTGATATCCACCTGCCCACCACCAAAGTTCGGTGCATAAATGCCTTTTTTGACCGAGGCGATGATCTCTTCTGGCGCGTGCTGACCGGGCAGCATGTAAGTATTGGTCATACGTGGCATCGGCAAATGCGCGTAAGACTCACGACGACCATTCCCCGTAGGAGCAACGCCCATCAAGCGCGCATTGAGCTTATCTTGGAGGTATCCTTGCAAAATACCGTTTTTGATCAACACATTATATTGCCCACTCACCCCTTCATCATCGACATTGAGTGAGCCGCGCAGATCTTTGAGCGTGCCATCATCGACAATGGTACACAGATCAGAGGTGACTTTTTGCCCGACTTTGCCCGCAAAAACCGACGAACCTTTACGGTTGAAATCCCCTTCTAATCCGTGACCGACTGCTTCATGCAGCAGCACTCCCGGCCAACCGGAACCTAAGACTACTGGCATAGTGCCAGCCGGAGCGGCTACCGCCTCAAGGTTCACTAACGCTTGGCGGATCGCTTCATCGGCAAAGGCAAAAGCAATGGATTGCCCCGCTTGCTGTGATAAGAAATAGTCGTAACCAAAACGGCCACCACCACCAGCGCTACCACGCTCACGGCGCTCGCCTTTTTGCGCCAACACACTAATCGATAAACGCACCAAGGGGCGAATATCGCCAGCGTAAGTACCATCGGTCGCAGCAACCAACATCTGCTCATGTACACCACTTAAGCTGATCGACACTTCAGTGATCAACGGCTCTTTGCTGCGAATATAAGCATCAAGCTGTTGTAGTAATTCGGTTTTTTGCTGCTTATGCCAGCTTTCCAGCGGATTTTCCGCCTGATAGAACTGCGGATTAGGCCCACGCTTGAACGCTTGGACCGTTAAATTCTGCCCTTGCTGAGCAATACCGCGCGCCGCAATCGCGCTCTGCTTCAGTCCTTCTAACTGAATTTGATCCGCATAGGCAAAACCGGTTTTCTCACCACTGACGGCACGCACCCCAACGCCACAATCAATATTGAATGAGCCATCTTTAATAATGCTGTCTTCCAGCACCAACGATTCATGCCAGCTGGATTGAAAATAGATATCCGCATAATCAATCTGGCGAGTCGCAATACTGGACAGCGTAGCGGCAATATCTTGTTCACTCAGCCCAGCAGGGGTGAGCAGTGCCGTTTCAATTTGGTTGATCGTCATCAGTGTTCTCTATTAATTGATGGGTAAAACGCGTGTGCTGTGTGATCGGCATCGCGCATCTTACAGAATCGAGTGTCGCGAGATCGAACTCTACCACTTTACTGTGTGCCGCAGCACCTAAATCCGCAATCACTTCCCCCCACGGACTAATCACCATCGAATGCCCCCAGGTTTCTCGCCCACAAGGGTGGCGGCCGGTCTGCCCCACTGCGATCACCCAGCATTGATTTTCAATCGCTCGGGCGCGCAGCAACACTTGCCAATGCGCTTGACCCGTCACCGCGGTGAAAGCCGCAGGAACCAATAAAACCTGCGCCCCTTGACGACGTAACTCGTTGTACAAGTGCGGAAACCGCACATCATAACAAATTGATAAGCCCAGTTGACCAAACGGCGTTGGCGCGACCATCACTTGTTGCCCTGGGGTAAAGGTTTCAGATTCACGATAACACTGGTGATCATCGGCGACATCCACATCAAACATATGCAGTTTGTCGTAAACCGCCACGCATTCACCTTGTGCATTCCACAGCAGACAACTGGTGGTAACCCCGTTGGCACGGCGAATCGGCATACTGCCGATCAGCAGCCATACCCCATACTGTTTAGCCAAATCGGCTACAGCTTGCTGGATTGGGCCATCGCCTAGCGGTTCGGCTTGCTGATGATATTGCTCACGCCGACCAAACAGCAGTGCATTTTCCGGGGTCACTATCCACTGTGCACCTTGTTTGGCCAGCCGTTCAACCTGCTGGTGCAGATAACCCAGATTATCACTGACCTCTGATCCTGAGGTCATTTGAACCAGACCAACCCGTTGCATAAATTTCCCTATTTCGCCAAGTTACGTAGCGTTTCTGGCAACTTAAATTCACCTTTACTACGCGAAAGCTCTTTCACGGTCGGTGAATCGAGCGGCCCTTGTACTTGATAATTGACCTGAGTAAACACTTCCACCACTGGTGAAATCACCGTAGTAATGGCCAGCACATACAGCGCAGTTTGTGGTGTTACCGCAAATGCGGTCAGCACTGGGATCCCGGAGGTAATATCTGGCACGAAGTTAACTTCAGCGTCTACCGTACGAGAGTTAAGATCGGCCAAGCCTTTGATCTTCATCTCTCCCGCCGTGGCATCCATTTTAATGTTATTGGTGACAAATACCCCCTGTGCAATGTCACCACTGCCGGTTATCGAATTAAACGCCATCCCTTTATCAAATACATCGCTAAAATCGAGCTGCATTTTGCGTAAAATCGAATCTAGGCTAAATAACCCCAACAATCTTGCCGCGCCACCGACATCGGAAATAACCCCTTTACCAAGCTTAGTCTCTACTTTGCCCTGTAGGGTATGGATCTGCATTGACCACGGTGCACCATCCCATTGGGTATTGGCCTTGATCTCAAACGGAGCACGTTGGATACCGGAGTTAATGCCAAACCGCGCCATCAGATCGCTGTTGTTATCCCCTTGCATATCCAAATTCATTTGCGTATGACTGGTTTTTTCGGTCAGTGTCCAAGTACCATTCACGTGCAATTGGTTAGCCCCACTGGTGAAGTCAATACTCTTCCAAAGCAGCGTATCCTCTTGGCGTTGAAAATCGACACTGGCTTGGCCAATTTTATAACCTTGTAACCAAAAATCCTTGATGGTCAGGGTCAAGTTCGGCATCGATTGGTGGAACTGGCGATCAAAATCTGAGATCAGCGGTAACTTCTGCCGTTCAGCATCCACCAGCAGCTGCTCTTTATCGAACTCCAATTGAGGTAAAAACAGGTGTAAGCGATCCAGTGCAATCGTTAAATCGTAGGGTTCAAGATAGTTGGCTTGACCTTTGATCTCTTGGCTATCGAGCTCAAGCAGCCAGCCAAGATCTTTACGCCGCGCATTGAAATCAACATCATGCCACTCTAAACCCGCAAGGGTCAGATCGCTGACCGATGCTTCAATTCGTTCTGGCATCGGTATGGTTGGGGTATTTAAGCTGGCCAGCTTAGATGGTGCCTTGTTCACTACAGATTGTTCGCTGAGAATGGCTAACCACTTATCAAGATTAAAACTTTGACTGCGCAGTTGAACATGGTGTCCCACCACTGGGCTGATTTTAAAACTCCCTTGGCCCAGCACTAAATTGGTCGCTTTTAACTCTGGAACAGCTGAGGTCAAGTCAATTTCTGCCTGATATTTTGCTTGGGGTAATTGCAGCCGTGCCGATACCATTTCTTGGTTACCAGAGGCTTGCAATAACGCTTGCCCCTTAGCCTTGAGCGCTTTGTTAAGTGGAAATGGGTAGCGACTTTCCACCGCTCTCAGATCCGCTTTGCCATCCAGTTGATAGGTAAAGCCCACATCATTAAGCTGAATATCGACACTAGCCTGCCAAGGCGCATGGCCCTTAATTCGGCTCAACCACTGTTCGCCAACCAACGGGCGCAGCGGTTTAACTTCCCAATCACCAAGCAGATCAATATTGACCGCATAGCCGCGCTTGGCCTCTTCCCCTTTAAAATCAATCGATACTGGCTGATTGAGTAAGCGCGCTTGCAGACCCGCAGCACTGACTCGGTCATTATCAAATTCAATTTTTCCAGAGACCGCTTCTAAGCTCATGGGTGGAGTCTCAATATCCACCGCATTATCGGCTAACTCAGCAAAGCCCCAAGCTCGCGGCTCAGCTCCGCTATGAAACGGAATATTAAGCTGAAATTGCGATCGCACCGGACCTTTGACCTGAATCGTGGTCAATGCTGCCCCCACCGAATCCACTAAAGGAGTCGCCATCATATAATCGCGGATCGCATTACCTTGTTTGGCACTGGCAATCGCTTCAATTTCGATGTGCCCGAATTCTGCCAACTCAGGGATCCGACCGGTGACCCGCTCAGCGCTCACCTCCATCAAGGTCGCCGCGCGCGAGTCCAAATGCATCGCCGCATTTTCAAACAGCAAATCCAGCTGCAAATCGGTGATCGCAGGCCAAGCGGTATCAAAGGCAAATTTGGCCTGTTTTAAACCAACCCACGCCTGAAAAATACCGTTATTGTTCTGATAAGGAAATTGATCGAGCGCGCCATACCACACCAGTTTAGCGGTGTTGACGCGTCCTGCTTGAATCGCACTTGAGAGATAATCGGTCAGTGATTGACCAAGTGCCAAGGTCGGCAGATAACGCCAAGTTTCACCAGCATTGAACAGATCCGCTTCAAGGTAGAAAGAGAGAAATGGGCTTGCCTGGTTTGGAAAATCGAGGCGAAACTCGCCAATCGCCTGCAAATCTGGGGTAGCCACGGTGACTTTATCGGCCCACAGCGACCAACCGTGCTCACCTTGCTGCCAGACAATATCCACCTCACCTTGGCGAATATTGAGTGGCGCTTGAAAAACTTCGCCATACGCCAACACATCATCGACCAAAGTGGCCTGTACCCGCGCTTCACTCAGCGAGCCTTGGATCTGCGCTTGCAGGAAATTCACTTGCGGCAGTAAATCCCACTGTGCCATTCCACCATCACTAAGCGTCGCGGAATAGCGTAACGACTCTAGAGTTTGGCGTTTAGCAATCCGCACATCTTCCAACACGCCTTTGGGTTGTAACGTCGCTAACCAATGGTTGAGTGTGGCCGATTCAGGGATCAGTTTGGTCAGTGGTAATAAGCTCTCAATATTAAGCTGCGAGAGATTGAGCCGCCACTGCTGTGGCTGCCAATCGAGCGCCATATCCATCACTGGCCACGGTTGATCATCACTGCGCAAGCGTAGTGAGTGGGCATTCACTTGCCAACCCGATTCACTCGGGGTTAATTGCACAATGCCTGATTCAAGCAGCAGTTCATGTTGCTGCTCACCGCTTTGCCATACTAATTCGGAAGGTTTCAGTTCCAGATAGCCATCGACAGGACGACTGCGATCTAAACTTGCCCACGCATGAAAGCTAAGCTGACCTTTTTGAATCCCAGTTTGATCTTTCAGATAGCGAGTTAGCCAAGGCAATAGGCGCACTTTATCGGCACTGGCATAAAAGTCGCCGGAAATATCACGCAGCGAACCATGATCGATAAAATTAGCATTCACTAACAAAGAATTAATGTTGGTGCCAGCAATGCTGACTTCACCTTCGGCAAAATGACGCTGGCCACTATTTTGCCAACGCAATTTTTCAATATCCAACTGACGCAAATCGCCAGCGAAGGTACGATAGAGAATCGCTGAATTTTTGAGAGTGAAATCATCCAATCGGCGCAGTAATAAATCATCCAACTGCTGAATTCCACGCCCTTGTGCTGACTGTTCAGGGTTGGCATTTTGCTGTAACGCAAGCCAATCAATCGCCCGCAGATCAAGCACCATACCATTGATAGTGAGTTCAGCAATCACCGGCTGACGCTGCCACAGCGATTGCCACAAATCGAATTCAAGCTCAATACTGCTCGCATTGAGCTGAATATCATTACTATCCGGCCAGTGTACTTGTAGGGTTTGCAAAGATAGCGAAGGATGGGTGTTACGCCAGTAACCCTGTACATCAGCAATTGCCAGTTGTACTGACGAGTTTTGGTTCAACCAATCTTGAATCTCGGCTTGAAAACGATTCATCTGCGGCAAGCAAATACGCAGCGCAGTGACCGCCAAAGCGAGCACAATCAGCAGGCTGACCAGCAGCCACATAAAAATCCGCCCAAAGCGGGTTACTGTCGAAATCACCCGATGCCCTACATCATCACTACATCAAACTGTTCTTGACTGTAGAGCGGCTCGGCTTGGATCCGCACCGCCTTACCAATGAACACTTCCAATTCGGCCAATGCGTGTGACTCTTCACCTTGCAAGGTTTCCGCCACCGCCGGCGATGCATAAACCACAAATTGATCCGCATCGTAGGCACGGTTGACGCGGGTAATTTCACGCAGAACCTCAAAGCACACCGTTTCCACTGTTTTAACACTGCCACGCCCTTCACAGGTTGGACAGCCAGAACAAAGCACATGCTCAATACTTTCTCGGGTTCTCTTGCGAGTCATCTCCACCAACCCAAGCTGAGTAAAGCCATTGATGTTGGTTTTCACCCGATCTTTGATCAGCGCGGCTTCTAAAGAAGTTAGCACTCGCTTACGGTGCTCATCCGACGCCATATCAATAAAGTCGATAATGATAATGCCACCTAGATTGCGCAAACGCAGTTGCCGAGCAATCGCCTGAGTCGCTTCGACATTGGTGTTAAAAATCGTCTCTTCTAAATTGCGCCGACCAACAAACGCTCCGGTGTTAATATCAATCGTGGTCATCGCCTCAGTTTGATCAATGATCAGATAACCGCCAGATTTGAGTTCGACTTTACGTTCGAGGGAACGTTGGATCTCATTTTCGGTATCGTACATATCAAAAATCGGCTTATCGCCATGATAAAGATCGAGCTTAGCGGTCAGCTCTGGCACGTATTCCGAAGTAAACTCTTTGAGATTTTCGAACTCTTGCCGCGAATCCACCAAAATTTTGGTGATTTCGGTACCAACAAAATCACGCAAAATACGTTGTGCCAAGCCTAGTTCGCCATACAACATTGAACGGTTTTTGTATTTACCACGTCGTTCAATGACTTTTGACCACAAACGCTTAAGAAACACCGCATCCTGAGTCAGCTCTTTTTCGTTCGCACCTTCAGCGGCAGTACGAATAATGAATCCACCATGCTCATCACAATAGTGGGAAACAATTTTCTTTAACCGTTCACGCTCAACTTCGCTTTCAATGCGCTGCGAAACACCAACGTGACTGGCTCCCGGCATAAACACTAGGTAACGAGAAGGTAGGGTAATATCGGTGGTTAAACGTGCGCCTTTAGTGCCGAGCGGGTCTTTCACCACTTGGACTACGATATCTTGACCTTGGCGCACTAACTCAGAAATATCACGTACTTGAAACTGTTGCTTCTCACTTTCCGCGACACATTCGGTGTGCGGAACGATATCTGAGGCGTGTAAAAATGCCGCTTTATCCAGACCAATATCAACAAATGCCGCTTGCATACCCGGTAGTACCCGGCTGACTTTGCCTTTGTAAATATTACCGACCAGGCCGCGTTTCGCTTCACGTTCAATATGAATTTCCTGAAGGAGTCCTCCTTCAATCATCGCCACGCGCGTTTCACTCGGGGTGATGTTTAACAGCAACTCTGCACTCATGAGCGCACCTCAATGATTAATATGATTAGAATTTGTGCAGAAGCTGGTCAGTTTCGTAGAGTGGCAATCCCACTACCGCGTGGTAATTGCCTTCAATCCTAGTAACAAATCGTCCACCCAATCCCTGGATACCGTAACTGCCAGCTTTATCGCAGGGCTCACCACTTTGCCAATAAGCTTGTATTTCTGGTTCTGACAAAGTTTTAAACCACACATTAGTGATGACCACCACCGAATGGGTGACACCATTTTGCGCTACGCTCACCGCGGTCAATACCTGGTGTTGACTGCCCGAGAGCAACCGTAACATACGTTGCGCATCGGAGAAATCACGTGGTTTTTCCAGCACTTGGTGATCTTTAACCACTATCGTATCAGCACCGATCACCAATGCTCCCGCTTCCACCAACGCCGCACCGGCTAATGCCTTATCGCGTGATAGCCGCTCAACATATTGGGCTGGCGACTCTGCTGCGCTACGTATTTCTTCGACATCAGGCTGCACTATCTCAAACTGATAGCCGATCTGGGCTAACAATTCACGCCGCCTTGGCGAAGCCGAGGCTAGAACTAATTTTGAACTTATCATTTAACATGCCAATGGCGTCGAACCCGGCGCAGTAATAAAAACATCCACGGCCAAAGTATACAGGCGACAACACCACTCCACAGTGACAAGGGGTTGAATGTCACGTCTTGGATCATATATTCGCCACAAAAAATCAGCATTTCCAAGCCGGCCGATAGCAAGCCAATCACGATCGCTTGTTGCCAAAGTGCCATATTGCGCAGCACTAAAAAGTTCATCGCCACCAGATAGATGATGATCGCCATCATCATGCCGCGGATCCCTAATGTTGAACCGAGCAGCAGATCCCACAGTAATCCAATCACCAAAGCACTACCCACATTAACTCGGTACGGTAGTGCCAGCACCCAGTAACAGCACACCAGTAGCAACCAAGGCGGACGAAATAGGTCTAACATTCCCGGCCATGGTATGGTTTGTAAAATCAGCGCTAATAAAAATGAGATAACGATGACCATGCGGCCTTTAATACTACTGCTTAAAATATTACTGCTGATCATGGCTCTCTTCCTCTAATAACTGCGGATCAGCCTGCATAACTTTCTGCAAACGATCTTCGTTTGGCCAGATGAGTAGCAAATAACGTAAGCGATCAAAATCCACCACTGGCTTAGCTTTGATCGAAGCAAATTCGCGGCGAGTATCTTTATCGACTTGCGAGACAATCGCTACCGGATACCCTTCTGGATACACCCCACCCAAACCGGAGGTAACCAGCATATCGCCAACTTCAATATCGGTACTGGTCGCAATATGCTCCAGTTGGATCTGATCGATTTGTCCGTTACCCGAAGCGATCACTCGAATATCATTGCGAATATTCTGCACAGGGATCGCGGTATTCGGATCAATCAGCAACAAGACTCGGCTATTATGCGCGGCCACAAACGTGACCTGACCGACAATGCCTTTTTCGTTGATGATCGGCTGACCTTCATACACCCCATCGGCGCGACCTTTATCAATCACCACTTGATAACGATAAGGCGTGGTATCGACCGCCATCACTTCCGCCACCACTTTTTTTTCATCGCGCGCAAATGATGAGCCAAGCAACTTGCGTAACCGTTGGTTTTCCTCTTTGTACTGCTCAAGCAGCAACAAATCACTTTTTAGGGTCAACACTTCTCGTTTCAAACGTTGGCTATTTTCCCGTAACAACTGATGCGAGCTGACACTATCATAAAAATCATCAAACAGTACCCGCGGTAAATCCGCAGCATACTGGATCGGTGCAACTAGACTATTGAGCAGAAAGCGCACATGAGAGAATGCACCTAAACGACTATCAGCCAGCATAAGGCTGGCTGATAGCATAACCGCAAAAAATAGCCGCAGCTGCAGAGAGGGTCCTCGACCAAAGATAGGCTTCATGCAATAACCGTCCTAGCGCTGAGCAAAGTGCCATGCAGTGGGCACGACACTATGGTTTATTCTTCGCTAAACAGATCGCCACCGTGCATGTCGATCATTTCTAAAGCTTTACCACCACCACGCGCCACACAAGTCAGTGGATCATCGGCAATCACTACGGGAATGCCAGTTTCTTCCATCAGCAGACGATCGAGATCTTTGAGTAGCGCACCACCACCGGTCAGCACCATGCCATTTTCAGAAATATCGGAAGCCAACTCAGGGGGACACTGTTCAAGGGCAACCATGACTGCCGAAACGATACCGGTCAGTGGTTCTTGCAAGGCTTCGAGGATCTCATTGGAGTTGAGGGTAAAGCTACGTGGTACACCTTCCGCGAGGTTGCGGCCACGTACTTCAATTTCTTGCACGTCATCACCCGGGTAAGCTGAGCCAATTTCGTGTTTGATCTTCTCAGCGGTCGCTTCACCAATTAAGCTACCGTAATTACGGCGCACATAATTAATGATCGCTTCATCAAAGCGATCACCACCGATACGCACTGATGATGAGTACACCACGCCATTGAGCGAGATCACCGCGACTTCAGTGGTACCACCACCAATATCAATCACCATTGAACCCGTTGGCTCAGAAACACGCAGACCAGCACCAATCGCTGCGGCCATTGGCTCGTCAATTAAGTACACTTCACGCGCACCAGCACCGAGTGCTGATTCACGGATCGCACGACGCTCAACTTGAGTTGAACCACAAGGCACACACACTAAAACTCGTGGGCTGGGTTTCAACACGCTGTTGTCATGTACCTGACGAATAAAATGCTGCAGCATTTTTTCAGTGACATAGAAATCAGCAATCACACCATCTTTCATTGGTCGAATGGCTGAAATATTGCCAGGGGTTCGACCAAGCATTTGCTTGGCAGCGTGCCCCACAGCAGCAACGGTTTTACCGCCACGGCCTTTGTCTTGACGGATAGCAACAACAGAAGGTTCATCAAGAACAATCCCCTGTCCTTTAACATAAATAAGTGTATTGGCGGTGCCTAAATCGATCGATAGGTCGTTAGAAAACATGCCACGAAGTTTTTTGAACATATTCTTCGTTCGTCCTGCAAGAAATGAGAAGATAAAAATTGCACTAAATGTACCAACGCCTTGCCATCACAGCAAGGCATTGCAGTATAAACATGGAGCGAAACCCACAATTTCTCACCAAGTCGATACTTAAGGCGACCAAAACCCGCGCTTACTGACCACTCAGCCGGGTTTCACCACGGAAAATGATCTTATCATTGCCGCGATGGATCCCAAAGGTCACCACTGCCGATGGATCCTCATCGCCACGCGCAAACCAGTTGTACTGTAGCCAAGGTTGAGAAGTGTATTGCGTGCCGCAGCGAACCCCCTCGTCACCCACCTGTGGAGAACGCTTGTTATCATCGAGGTTCGTTTGCTCATTATCCAAACGCAGCCAAAAACGGATTTGTTCGCGTAAGCCTTGAGCATCTTGGATGGCATGAGGCTCAGCCACGAGCTGTTTACTCTGCCCTTGCGCGACGTTAGTCCATGGCGGCGTATCGGAGCCGCTCAGTTCGGCGTTCGAAGAGTTACTGGGTGACGGCCACAGCGTTTGTTGACAAATATAGTATTTAGGCGTGGCGTAAACCGATCCAGAATCATCGCGATTGGTGATAAATCGGCTACCTTGCCAATATTCAACCCGCAGCGGGACAGCAATTTGACTGACTGAGGTGCCGCCGACATCCTCCATCACCATGCGTCCATAGCGAATATCGGGCTGAGTTGCAAAGCTTTTGCCCGTATCAATCAGCGTGCCTGATGATTTGAGATCCAAATCTGGCTCGATAAAATCGACCCCATCCACTTTATCCGAAACACGTAAACCAAATCCGCTTTGGTAAGGGCCATCAGCGACGGTGGTATAAGGCACATCTGCCACTTTATATTTTAAAAACTTAAAATGGCTGGTGACAAATAATTGCGCTTCTGACCACTTGCTCGCGTCAGTCTCAGAACCATCCCACAGCTGCGAGGCATAGCCCTCGACTCGAGTATCCCATTCGTTTCCATCACTATCCACCGCCAGCAACTTCACATCTGCGATCAATTCATCAGCAAATTGACTGTAATTACGTGTAGGTTCTCCACCTGTATTCTGAGCTTCCACAACAAAGCGGTAAGGAATGAGTTGATCCATATACACGAAATTATTGTGGTCAGTAGCATAATCCCAATCGTTGCTGATAATTTTCAGCCAAGCCGGATAAAAACGGCCAATCTGGCGATAACCCAGTTGGGTACAGTTATACCATGCAGCTAAGCCACTCGGCGCTTCACATTCAGCATCATACCCAGCCATAGCAGCCATCACTTTTAAGCTGCCCACATCGCTCCAATATAGATGGGAAAAGAGATATTTTTGATTGCTATTTACTCGATCTTTGCTTAATCCCTCTTCGTCGGAGGACATCAGCAAATCACTCGATCGCGGTTCAGTGGGAGAAGCAACCACACTCGACAATTGCACCAACTTATTCGTTTGCTCATTGCTATCGTCTTTAATAAAAAAGTTGCTGGTGAACTTTGCTTCCTTGCATAACTTGCCAGTCGATAGTATTTCTCCTGTGGTAAGCCCATCCTCCTGATATTTAATCGGTATGACCTGTGCATCAAACGCCTGCCCTGCGGCTAAAAATCCTGGTCCTTCAGAAGATGTCCCCGTCGCGCGATCAAGATCGGTATTTTCAGTAGAGCAGATTGTAAAGGTCCACGGACGAGAGTAGACCGAAAAACTGCCTTTTAGGCTTGCTTTGCCGTCGATGGGGCAATCATCTCCCAACGCTGAGCAATCAAAACTGGCATCTTCCAATGCCACGGTTTGGTGGCCTGAGTCTTCCATCGTCAGTTCACTATTGGCAACCCCTTGAGTAAACAGGGGAGTGAAAGTCAGATCTCCCTGCGCCTCGGCCGAGCTTGGCGCAACCCAAGCCGAGCGGACCTGCGGCGTGCCATTGTAGTTAACATCCACCACATTGCCGCCATCATTACAGGCGAGCACTTTCACCTCGACCGCTTGTGGTTTATTGGCAATCACATATTGGTCTTTGGCCGCAAATTTATACGGCACAAAGTGATAAGTACCGGTGACGTTACTGCTACTCCCTTGCGGGTTAAGCACGCCCTCGATTGGCACAATTTGACTGCCACTCCCTTTAGGAAGGCTTAAACTAAACCACAGCTCACCGTTGGCGTTGGGTTTGTAACTGCCACTTCCGCCAGTGCCTTTGCCATCCACTAGGGTTAAATTGGCGTTAGCCGGCTTGGTGATGTTAATCGTACCGCTAAAGCTGCCGGTTGACTGACCTTTGCTGTCTTGTACTTGAAATTTAAGCCGCTGGGTTTGGCAAATAAGACTGTAATCATGTGTTGGGGTGAGCTGTAATTGGTAATTATCCTTTCCACCAATGCAGGAGCTTTTGCCAATGATTTTGGCGTTATTTTTCAAGGTAAGGTGATTGGTTGTTACCGCGCCATACATATTGACAGGGTTATTAAAAGCGATGGACTTGGCCACAAATAAACCATAAAAATTTACTTGCGCCGTATTAAATATAATTTCAGCTTCTGGTCCGTAGAGGTAAAAATCATCAGGATAATAGGTGGTAACCAATCTGGCAGAATTATGTATTTCAAATTTTTCTTTTATATTTATTTTTACTTTTTCTGCAATATTTAACTCTGAACTCTGCGGCGCAATATTAAAAGAACCAAACGTGAACTCTCCATCTTTATCAAAAAGTGTTTGCACGCTACCACTCGTCACTTCATATTTTTCAATTTTAAGCCCATATAGTGCTGATGATAAAGCGAACTTAACAATAATTTTGCTTGCATGGTTATTAATAATGATGAGTTCCTTTACATCAGACTTTATAGTGACTTCTCTACTCTCATCGGATAAAACCCTACTAACACAATATGGTGATGAGTTATCTTCAGGACAAACTTTTAATAAATTATTTGGATTGGTATCATTTATCGAACCATTTTGTAAATTAAGATTTATTTTCGAGGTAAATAAAATCGAACTATTTGGCAAAGGGATCGGAGCCAGAACTTTGGCACTACGATTACCTGGGTAGCAGCCTCTTATTTTATTGCTCGATATTTCACCACAAGCTATCGTGTTAGGGTTTTGGTACGCCATCCATGTATCACTTACACTATCAAACCCAACCCTCAGGTTGTCCCATTCATTTCCATACTGGCCTTGAGAATAGGTGAAAATATTTGCCGGATCACTAAGGTAACCGTCTGACCAACCGGTAATTTGAGAAGTTGTATTGGTTAACTCAAGCTTGCTAGCTTGAGTTGAAATCCAACTCTGAGCCGGCTCAGGGAAATATTGGCACATATTAGCTGCACCAACAGATAAAGGTAAGATAAATAGACTAACCGTTAGTGGCCATAATAACCTCACGTTCATCCTCACTCCTTCACCACCACTTGTTGTGCCCGCTCGACTTGATGCACTCCTGAGCCGCAGCGGACACGGTTTTCAAGTTGAAATAGGCTTTGGTCATCTAATTGGCCTAACGATCGGCAGCTCACTGCTGCCGAGCACCCCGGATACTTGGCAATCAAGCCATCAATAGTCATTTGCAGGGCTGCGTTATCGGCACACACCGAACGAACGGCTGACGAGGCATTGAGCGGGTAAAATTGGGTTAATGCCAGCTCATTTAACGAATGGGCGGCAAACCATGCCTGTGTGCCTAGCACATCGCGCGATAAGGCATCCTGATTTGACCATTCGATGCGGCTTAAGGCGGCAGCGAGAAAGCCCATCACCACAATCACAAAAATTGCCACTAGGTACAAATTACCAGCCTGTTTTTTGATATTACGGGACATTGAGCACCTGTACATCTTGTTCAAAATCACTGCGCTCGCCATTTTGCGCAAGGCTAAGCGATAAATGCACCACCCCACCGCGCTGCAAGCTGGGATCGGCGTAGCTAAATTGGCCAGCGACCACACTATCGGCGACCTGTATGCCATTGCGGGTCATCGTATGCGCTGCTGGCCTATCCCCTGCGAAGTTAAGGCAATATTCAACGGCATCACGGTACAGATAAAAACGCCGACCGACCGATTGACTGGCAAGTGGCTTGACTAAATTGATGTGGGTTGCACTACCGCTCAAAGTGAGCGTCGTCTCAGAGTCAAACTCACTATAGTGGGTGGGGTTAATTATCATCTTTAACCCAGTAAAATCGAGCCCTGCACTATCGCCTGTGTGGTTACCCACCACAAACGACAGTTGCTGACTATCCTTAGCCTCTAAATGATAAAAACCCGAATAGACAATTGGATAAAAACGCAAACACTGCTGGCTGCCGCTTTCGGTAATGGCAAAGCTATTGGGCACCGCATGGCGCACTTCGCGCGCTATTTTTTCGAGCACAAATTTGGCTTGAGTTTGGATGCGCTGGCGAGCGACCGTATCGGCATAACCTCGGCTGCCGAGCTCAACAAAACCGGCGATACCGAGCACTAAAATCGAGCCGATGATGATGGTTAAGATCATCTCAATCAGAGTAAAACCGCGCATGCGCATCAGTAATTCCCCCGATAAGCCACAAAGCGATAGCGGCCATAGCGGCCAGTATCGACTTCTAGCTCAATCCGTTTCAGATCGGTTACCGAGCTGACCGGTGCAAAGGCTGGGTTGACATACGAGACCTCGATCAACACGGTAAAATGACGATAATTGGCCGTAATATCGTCACCCAAAATATTGCTCAGTGAATACGCGTTTTGCGAGCCGCATTGGCTCGCATCATCGGCGTACCAGCAGCCGATATAATCATCGACATCATTAAAATCCGCCGGCGAGCTTTCCCCTTCACGACCGAGGTGGGTTGAACACTCTAAAATCGCGGCATCGGGCTTAGGCTCGCCGCAGCGCCATGCGCCGCCATCAAAATCACTCTTTTGATCAAAGCCGCGTGCCAAAATTTGGCTCATCACGCTTTGGCCTAAATTGGCCGCACGCATTTGATAATGCGGCGTGGCAGAGCGCTCAATCTGCGGGTATAAAAAGCTCACCAGCACCAGCATGGCAAAGCCCATGATCACAATTGCGACAATGCTTTCAATTAAGGTAAAGCCGTTATTCGCTTTCATTGGCACAGCCCTTTGGCCACATAACCTTGTTGATTGATACACAGCGTAGCCGTGCTGTCTGGCGCGTGAATGGTGATGATCAGCGGTATAGCGGAAGATGGCGGATTACCCAGCAAATCAAACGGTAAAACGGAATCGGTTAATGCAGGTTGGGTGGTAAAGGTCAGCAGCTTAGCCCGCAGCACATCACTGCGCGGTTCGTGACTTGCGCTATTGCAGCCCGCAACCGAGCCTAAACAATCACTGCGGATCGCCAACACAGAGTGGCCATTGGCGAGCTGCGCATCATCGGCCAAATTGGATTGCATGCGGCTGACTTGAATTTGGCGAATGATCGAGATCGCCTGCTCTTGGGCGGTAAACGCCGCAAAGCTGCCAACCCCAACAAAGCGGCTGGCGGCATAGGCAGACAGTACCCCGAGTAGGATAATCACCACCAGCAGTTCAATTAAGGTAAAGGCTTTATGGCGCGTCATAGGGCAAGACATACCGCAATTCGTTTAAAAATAAAGTCAGCGAAGCTGACTTTATTTTTACGGCTTGAATTAACAGCCGCTAGATTCAACTGCTGCTTTAGCTGCAGCACTGACGGCAGTTCCAGTTGCTGGGCTGTACAGGACATAACATTTCCCAGTTTGGATATCGCTTACTTGTGGTGGCGTCTCAACTTTAAATACCACATATAGAGTTTCATTTGTTGTGTCTGGCACACTGGTCCAGTCAGAATCGAGTCCCACTACCGCAGCACCAATACCATCCTCGGCTGCCGTTGGGTAGCCAAATGCAGTTTTAATAGTATCCACTTCACTATTATCTACTGTTTCTACGCCATTAATCGCGGCTTTGCCATAGACAATCCCGGCAGCGCCATCGATTGCGCCTTTTAAGCCTTGCAGTGAGGCAATACGTGCATCTTTTTGCAAGTTAAGGAAACGGGGGGCGGCAGTCACGGCCAAAATACCTAAAATGACAATTACCACCACCAACTCAATTAAGGTGAAACCAGTGTGTTTTTTCATTGTTACGCTCTCTCTTTTTAAAAGTGAATACTTAAATACATAAATAATGGAAGGTAAAAACTTAAAGCTAAATATCTACAGACGGATCTGCCGCCTTACTGCAAAGTAACGGTCACTCGACCGGTTTTTATTTCATACACAAATTGATGTTGGCTGCCGCGCTCATTTTGCTGATAAGTGCAAGTCACCGCACTGGTATCGGCTCTCGCCGCATATTTGTAATTGCTGCTGCTCGCCACTTGCGCTGCTGTGCCAACTTGCGGCGGGTTTTGCAGCAAATTTTCCATCAAATCAATGCAGGCTTGATCGGTAATTTGGGCTGAATAGCTCGCATTGTCGGTATTGAGCCCAAGCGGATAACCATCACGATAGCCATCGGTTGCAGAACTGGTTAACCAAAACTCGACCCCGTCATAATTAATCGCGGGCCATTGGTTAACCAATGGCCGCGCTTTGGCTTCCCACTGGGCACGTGCCGAGAGCACGCCGGTGGCAAAGCCGCCCGCGACTCCTTCAATGCTGGCTTTTTTGGCTTCATCGGTGACATCGAGAAAACGAGGCAAAGCCGCGACGGCCAGTAACCCGACCACCACAATCACGATCACCAGCTCGACCAACGAAAAGCCTTGTTGTGTTTTTTTCATATATTTAACTCACTTAGCCAACCTATGTGGGCTTTATAGGCATTTTTTAACATATTCAGCGTCCGCTGTGTAGGAAAAAACCTACAACTAAAGTTTAAGATAAACCGCAAAGTGCCCCGCCCTGAGTTCGACACTCAGTTGAGCACTGACGCCATACTGATAAGTGCAGCGATAGCCCTGCGCAAAATCCACACTGGTGACACTCGGCATCTGGGCTAATATCTGCCTTTGTGGATTCAGCAGCGCCAACAGCGCATGACAATCGACTCGCTGATCTTGAGTCGGAAACAGCCAGCCGTGCTGCACGGCAATCCAGTCTTGGCCAAGGTAAAGCTGCGGTGGCCTATCTTGCAAAATCCACTGCTGCTTATAGCGATTGGCCTGTTCAGTGATGCGCAGCCCCGCCAGCTCAAGCGCGGTATGCTCAGCATCGTTCGAGAGTGCACGCCAAGCGGTGATCAGCGCACTGAGCAGCACCAACACTAATAACCACCATATCGTTAAGCACGCACGCCTTGCTCCACTGCGCATTAACGACCTTTAATGGCATCCATCATGCCCCACATTGGCAAGAAGATCCCAAGTGCGAGCACGAGGACCATCGCCGCGACCACCACCAACAAAATTGGCTCAATCCGCGCAGTGAGGGTTTTTAAATCGTAATCGACTTCGCGATCATAAAAATCCGCCACTTCGAGCAGTAGCTGATCAATTCGCCCCGTCTCTTCACCGACGGTGATCATCTGGATCACCAGCGGTGTGAAAATCTGTGCGTTAATCGCACTCAATGACACCGCAACGCCCGATTCAATCTCGGCTTTCATCTGCAAAATGCGCAGTTCAAGAAACTTGTTATCAATTGCTTCTGCCGACAAAGCTAAGGATTGGTTCAGTGGCACCCCAGCCGAGAGCATCAGCGAGAAAGTACGGGCAAAGCGCGAAAGCTGAGCACGATTAATCAAACCGCCGACAACCGGCATACGCAGGCGTAGCGAATCCCACTTAATTCGCCCTTGCTGGGTCGCGAGCCAAGCGCGAAATGCAAAAAACAGCCCCGCCATCAAGCCGAGCAGCCAGCCCCAGTAGTGAACAAAAAAATTCGAGGTGGCAATCAAAATGCGCGTGGCCAGTGGCAGATCAACGCCAAAGCGGCTAAACATGCTGGTAAATTGTGGGATCACTTGGGTGTTGAGAATAAACATCGCGATCACCACAAAACTAATCACAAACACCGGATAACGCATTGCAGTTTTGATCCGCTTGCGAGTTTCGACCTCTTGATCGTAATAGTTGGCCAGTTGCAATAAAGCCTGATCAAGCCGGCCGGTGTTTTCACCCACTTGGATCATCGACACAAACAGTGGACTGAAGATGCTCGGGTGCAACTGCATCGACGCCGAAAGATTGCGCCCGTTAGTCAGCTCATTACCCACCGCTTCCAGCGCTTGCTTGAGCTGTGGATTATGGCAGTTTTGGGTTAGGCCACGCATCGCACGCAGTAGCGGAACCCCAGCTTTGGTTAAGCTGTACATTTGCCGACAAAACATCACCAACACTTCTAGCGGCACCTTGGGAGTAAACCAAGCTTGCCAATTGAAGGCTAACTCACTTTTGCCACTACGGCGCTGGGTGATTGACGTGGGCACAATCCCTTTATTGAGCAGCATATCGGCCGCCAGCTCTTCGCTGGCGGCATCTAACGAGCCAGAGGCTTTACTGCCATTGGCATGTCGTCCCTGATAATGAAAAGTCGCCATGCCTACTCCTAGAGATATACCGGCTCAACAACGCCGCCAGAATCACCATCACCGAGAGCCATCACCTCATCAAGGCTGACTACCCCTTGTAACGCGAGCTCCATCGCCGACACCAGTAGCGGTTTATATTCAGCATGACGGCGCGCAGCCCGGGTAAAGGCCACCGCATCATTGGCGCGCAAACAGTCCATCATCGGCAAATCAAGCTCAAGCATTTCAAACACCCCAATCCGACCCCGATAACCGGTCAAGTTGCAATTTTGACAGCCACGCCCGCGGACAAAATCCGTCGCCACTTGATTGGGGAAACGGGTGGCCAACCATTGCTGACGCGCTTCATCAAGCGGATCGTGGCCACTACAATCTGGGCAGACTTTACGCACCAAACGCTGCGCCACCACCGCGCGCACCGCACTCGCCACCAGATAACCGGGTGCGCCCATATCGAGTAGCCGCAATGCACTGTCGATCGCATCATTGGTGTGCAAGGTACTGAGTACTAAGTGACCGGTCAGCGCAGCACGTAACCCGATTTCCACCGTTTCTTGATCGCGCATCTCACCGACCAAAATGATGTCGGGATCTTGACGCAAAAAGGTGCGCAGCAACGTGGAAAATTGAAGGTTAATTTTCGGATTCACTTGCACTTGGTTAACCCGCTCAATCCGATATTCGACCGGATCTTCGGCGGTGATGATTTTCTTACCGGCAGTGTTAAGCTCGGTTAACGCCCCATATAAGGTGGTGGTTTTACCAGAGCCGGTGGGGCCGGTGACTAAAATCATGCCATGTGGTCGCTTAAGTTGCTGGCGCAGACGCGCCAACAGCGCTGGAGGCAGGCCAGAGTGTTCTAACTTACGCACGCCAGCCGACTGGTTGAGTAGCCGCATCACCACTGATTCACCATGTTGGATCGGCATGGTTGACATCCGAATGTCCACCGTTTGGCCTTTGACCCGGATATGAAAACGGCCATCTTGCGGCAGACGTTTTTCAGAAATATCGAGATTTGCCATCAGTTTTAACCGCAGCACCAGCGCCGAGGCAATATTGACTTCATGCAGCACCGTTTCATGCAAAATTCCATCAATCCGCTGGCGTAAACGCAGCACATTAGCATCGGGCTCGATGTGAATATCCGAGGCACCCACTTGGATCGCATCTTCAAACAGTGAATGGATCAGCTTTACAACGGTGACTTCATCGCTATCGGAATTACTGAGATCAACGTCAAAGCTATCTTTGATTTGGTGCTCAGCGTGCAGCTGTTCGGCAAATGAGACGATCTCTTTGGTACGGCGATAATAACGATCAAAGCCATCCACCAGCTGCTTTTCTGGGGCGATCACAAACTCAAAGCCGTATTCAGGCAACTGGTTAAGCAAAGCTTCTTGAGCCAACAGATCAGCCGGATCGCTCATCGCGATCCGCAGCGTGTCGCCACTGCGCCCAATCACCAGTGCACGCAGACGGCGCGCATGAACTTCCGGCAATAGTGCGACGGCCTCGCTATCGACATGCGCGCGACTTAAATCAATCACCGGTAAGTTAAGTTGTTGCGCCAAAAAGTTCAGCAGTTGGCTTTCGCTTAAAAAACCAAGCGAAATCAAGTTATCGCCTAAGCGTCGCCCTGTGCTTTTTTGCGCGCGCAGTGCTTGCTCAAGCTGCGCCTCAGTGATGATGGCTTCTTCAACTAATAAATCACCAAGCCGTTTGCGCAGTTGGTTAATTGCCACGGGAAATCTCCTCTAAACTGCGGAGCACGGTTAATCGTTGCTCAATAAAGGCATGGGACTGACTCGATAGCCCAACCTTATGCAGCGCTTGCTGATAAGCATATTGCGCTGCTGACCACTCTAGAGCTCGCTCTTGCTGAATGGCTAAACCAAGCCACCAGCGTGCATTATTGGGCTCTTGGAGGGTCAGTTGCTGATAACTTTGGCGCGCAATCGGATCTTGCTTGGTTTTGTGCGCAAGTCCGGCACGCAGGGCTAAATACTCACTTGATGGCTCTGCGGGCAAGTAGATCAAAGGAGCTAAGGCGGCACTCTCTTGCTGCTCTTTGGCCAATAATTTAGCCAAGGCTAAACGTAGTACTTCGCCCTCAGGGTTAAGCTCGATCCCCGCTTGCATCAAATCAAAGGCTTTGCGGCCATCACCTTGTCCATAATAAAGGGCAGCCAATTTTTGTCTGATCGTTTCATCGTTTGGGGTATAACGCAGCGCCTGCGTATAACCGTTCACGGCGGCTTGAAAATCGTTATTATCCAACGCTTTTTGTGCGCTTTGCCGCGCTTTCGCCGCCAATTGCTCGGAAGTCAGCTCTACTTGCTCGACCAGCATGACAGGCTCAGCCACTGGCTCGCGTAATGGCGCCGCTTGCCGAGCAGATGCCACGGCCGCAGTGTTAGGTACAGGGTTAGATACAGGGTTAGGTACAGGCAAACTCAGACTGTCCAATGGTGCAGAGGGAAGCAGTGCGGGCGCCGCCGCGAGCAAAATCGGCTGACTCGGCGCCAAGTACAGCGGCAGCGCTTGATCGCTGGTTTTTTGGGTCGGTGATGGCGCGATGGGCATGCGGCGAGCTTCACTAACGTCTGGCAAAGTCGGCACCGGCGGTAAGCTAATCGACCAACCGCCCAACGCGAGGCTAACCCCAAAACCGAACATGGCCCATAGCCAAGCAGGACGAGCTTTACGCGGGCTCACCTCGACCCGTTCAAGATTCGATAGCCCTAAATCACGATGCTGGATACCTTGTGCCAAGGCTCGATTGACCACACTCATGCTTGACTCCATCCCCATAATACTGGGGTTTTAAATCTAGGTTTGCAGCTGTCATAGGTATCATGAATAGCGGCAAATAAATGATGCTGGTTGACTTGAGGGCTAAGTTCATACCAAGCGATTAATAACGCTTTGTGGCAAATTTGATTGATCAAGCGTGGGATCCCTTGTGAGGCTCGCCACAGTGCTTTTTTCTGCCCAGCACTAAACAGGCCACTCGGTGCTTGCGCTTTGCGCAACCGACTATCGATGTAAACCTCAGTCTCGGCTTCGGTTAACGGTCGTAACTCGGCATTAAACGTGATCCGCTGGCGAAATTGACGCAAATGCTGCTGAGCTAAGCGGACATCCAGTTCGGGTTGTCCAATTAACACTATCTGTAGCAATTTGTTCTGTTCGGTTTCCAAATTTCCCATCAAGCGTAAGGTTTCTAGCGCCTCATCAGACAGGGCTTGCGCCTCATCAATCAGCGCGACAATCCGTTTGCCTTGCTGATGCAGCTCAATTAAACGGGTTTGAATTTGTTCAATAATCCGCGCAGGTTCAGACACTTCGAGCTGTAATTCTGCGGCGATCGCTTGTTGTAGCGCGACACCCTCGAGCATGGGATTAGGCAGATAAATCAACGCGACCTCATCACCCAAGTGAGTGAGCAGCATGCGACACACCATCGTTTTACCTGTGCCCACTTCGCCAATCAGCTTGGTTACCCCTTCGCCCATGTTGATCGCCGCACACAGCGTGGCAATCGCTTCAAAGTGCGGAGCTAAGCCCAGAAACAATTGAGTATCGGGCGACAGATGAAAAGGAAACCGATCCAGCTTAAAGTGATCTAAATACATAACTTACTGATTTTCTGGGAACCATTCCTGTAACAAGTTACGTGAACGTTCCAACTCTTTTTGCCAAGTATTGACCCCAACCACAGTCGGTTTGAGCAAGATCACTAATTCGGTTTTTTGTGTCTGCTTGGCAGTATTGCGAAACAGATGACCCAAGCCAGGCACATCACCGAAAAATGGTACTTTTGAAACACGATCTAGAGTGTGTGACTTCATCAAGCCACCGATCACTACCACATCACCATCTTTCGCACGGATCACCGAGTCCGATTCACGGATCGAACTTTTGGCTAACGGCAATTCAATTTGCTGGCTGTTATAGGTAATACGTTTGGTCTGCTGTTCTACTTCAATCACCGCCGGATGGACATGCAGCAACACATTGCCGCTATCATCAATTTGCGGGGTAACATCGAGTGAAATGCCAGAGAAAAAGGGTGTGAGGGTAATATCCGGTGAGGCTTGCGAATTATCACCACTGCCCACCACGCTAGATAAGTCGGTCACGTAATATTCGTCAGTACCGACTTTGATCACCGCTTTTTGGTTATTTGCCGCGGTCACTCGTGGGCTAGAAAGTACATTCAAATCACCTTGGGTACCCATAAAGCTGATCACCGCATCAAAACTACCACTAGAGACCACCACATTGGACTGCCCGCCCAGTAAAGTGCCAATAGTATCTAAACTGGGCAGCACCGAAGTGATCGGGTTACCATTACTGTCTTGCGTAATCGTACCGCTGCCAATTTGGTAATTGGTGCCATTCGAAGAGAATGCTTTACTCCAGTTGATCCCCTGCTCATAACCATCACTAAGTGTGACTTCCAAAATTTTCGCTTCTAGAATCACTTGGCGCTGCATACGCTGCTGAGCGATACCTAAAAACTCGGTAACTTGACGAATTTCATCCGGATAAGCGCGCAAAGTGATCACCCCAGCCTGTGGATTAGCGATCACCGTTTGTCCGGCTTGACGCCCCAATAACTGACCAACCGCTTGCTCTAGCTGAGGCCAAAAATCACTTTCATTAGTCGTTTCAATTTCAGTGCCGCCACGCGCATCGGTTCGGCTTGAATTTGAGTTTCTTGAATAGCTATCGGAGTAACGGCTGTTCGAAGAGTTGGAATCTGAACTATTGGTGTCGGTATTAGTGATCGTTCCAGTCGTGATCGCAGTGAGTGAGCGGCCAGTACGTTTAAATTGCAGATAATCAACCGGCAGGGTCACGGTACGAAGCCCTGCAGGATACACCTGGATCACCTTGCCTTGCATCACCACCTCAAAGCCATACAGATCACGTACCACCGCTAAGGCTTCTTCTAAGGTCACTTCACTCAAGTTCAGAGTGATGCGTCCTGTGACTTCGGGATGGATCGCCACGCTGTATTGGGTGCCCTTGACTAAGCTGGTAAAAAAGGCTTTGGCTTCAACCCCATTGGCTTGGATCCGAAACCGAGATACTCGATTGGGCATCGCCACGCTGCCTGAGTCAAGATTGGGCATCAAGTCCGCTTCTACTGATGCGGGTAATTGTTCGATCTGACGGCTGCTGGTTTCATTAATCGCTTGGTTAAGTGCCTGCTTCGCTTCGACAGGATCTCGGTGCCCCATTGAGCATCCCAGTAAAGACAGCATCACAGAGGCAAGTACGATTTTGCGCATAAGACTTTTACCCTATTATTTTATATCAAGAGCGAACAGCTCTAATTGCCAAGCTTTCCCTGCTCGGGTGAGCTGTACTTGCTGAGATTGGATCGCTGCCACCCGATAGCCATTGACTACATCACCTTGTGCGACGATTTTTTGCTCGATAATGGCATAGCAGCTGCGCCCCTCTGCACACACAATGCTTTGTAAACTCGGCACTCGCTGACGCGGTGCCGTCACCGAGCTTTTACTTGGCGCATGCCAATCTAAAGGCGCGGTAGGATCTTGGTTGGCGTAGCTGCATACTGCCATCACACTCAACCCCAATAACATCACCAATCTAACCACCGATAAACTCCTCTCGACTCCCCAAGGTATAGACCTCAAGGATCACTCTCGCTTGAGGATAGCGTTCCACTTGATATTGAAAGCGGCGCCAATAATATTTAACCGGCAGTGCCTCCAACGCTTGTAAATAATCACGGATAGCAAAGTAGGTGCCGGTCAATTCCATCCGCACTGGATGCAGATAATATTCTGACTTCTCACTCGGATCGGCGGCTCGCACGATAGGCTCCGCCGGCAAAGATTCCAATGTGACCAATTTGAGCTGTTGACTTTGGCGAAGCACTTTTTCCAGTAAAGCGGGCATGTCTGATGCGGCCACCATCGCCGCCATTTGCTCAGCTAAGCGCAATGAAATTGCTTGGCTTTGCTGGGTTAATCGAGCCAACTCCAGATCCACTTGACGGTCAGGGTCAATCGCTAACTTGGCTTGCAGCAGGGCGATTTCGCTTTGCAGTTGCTGGTTATGGGCTGTCACACTTTGGATATTAGCCTGGTGATCTTGGCCAAGCTTTAAGCTTGGCTCAATCAACCCAATCAACAACAGCATGACCAGTACAACCGTGCCACACAAAGCAATTAAGATTTTTTCGCGCTGCGAGAGCACTGAAAATTGATTTTCGATGGTTGACCAACGCGAGCTCATTGACGTTCTCCTCGCCGAGAATTGAGTTCAAAAGTGATGATATCCTGCTCATTACGGCCAATTTTTAATTGCTCAAAACTGCGCCCCATCAAATGCAGTTCTTGTTTAAACTGATTAATCCAATTGGGGATCGCCGCCGGATCACGGGCGATACCCTGCACATTCAATTGCACCGCATCCAACATGATCCAGTTCAGCGATAGATCGTTGCGTGCCAATTGCGCCAATGAATTGAGCGCACCGGAATAGCCGATTTGCTGCGCGACATCCAATCGATCCATCGCTTGCTGTGCCTGTTGTTTAGCGTTGATCTGCTTTTTCAAGCGCTCAACGGCGGCCAGTTTGTGGGGTGCAGGGCGATGTGCGGCCACTTGCTGCTGTAAACTCGCCGCTTGTTGACTGAAGGTTTGCTGCTGCTTCTGCAAAGCCAGCCATTCTCGTTTGGCTAATTGATTCTGATATTCAAGGCCGGCATAACCAAGCAATAACACCGCACTTAGCCCCACCCAAACCAATAACAGAGAAGTTAAACGAAATTTTTCACGTTTAGGTTTAAGCTGATCTTGATAAAAATTAATGGCATCCGCGGCCACATTTGGGGCATGACGAGCCAATTGCTCGGCGCATAACGCATGCTCGCCCTCTAAGGCTGAGGCCCGTACGCTTAAGCGCTGATTCAGCCCCTCAAGCAGTGCTTGGTTATCCTCACCATCACAGCACACTTTGAGCTGTTGTAATGATCCGCCTTTAAACTGTGCCGAGAGGTAATCAATTGAGCGTTGTAATTCCAGAGCTAAATTATCTAACTGCAGTGCGCTCACCGCATCAGCCGTCACTGGGGGATTAATGCCACGTAAGGTGCGCTGAAAAGTGCATTGGTGCTCAATAAAAGCATCTAACTTAAAACTACCACCGAAGCTACGGTGCAATAATAAGAAATGGCTCAGCTCGCCACCTGTTGCTCCCCAAATCGCTTGTTCTGGAATGATCCGCCCAAGTTTTAATCCGGCCGCCAGTGCCATTTCTTGCAGTTCAAGGATCACCCGCTTAGTGATCACATACGCCTGAACTTTGCTGCTACCGGGAAGGGGATGCGCATCCGCAACCACCTCGGTGACTTTTTCACTCAGCATCTCTTTCAGTAAGAATGGCAAAGCGGCAGACCACTCATCACGGGGTAGATTCGGTTGCTCGATTTGATAAGCTTGATAAAGCTGGGAATGCAGCACAAGGTGAATTTGTACGTCATGGATCGCATGCTTTTGCAAGGTTTGCACAAGCACCGATTGCCAATTTTGCTGATTAAGAGGTTGGGGCGCAATCGCAGGCAAATCTTCTGCGGTGAAATACAAACTTTCTGGCTGTACCACCACATACAACTGCTTACTCGCTGCGCTAGGAGTAAGCCATTTTTCGATCCCGCTTAGGTGTTGTCTCCAGCTTGATTTGGTTATCCAACTGAGCTTGTTCATTGTCCCGCCACTCTTATTTTATTCGCCATCGATTACGCTTATTGATGGGAGCTAAAGAGGTAGGCAAAGAGCGAGTTACTGATCCCGGAGATAAAGGCGGCAACATCTGTCGCTCTTCATCAAATAGTCGTCCTTGCACACCGTTTACTCCCAACATCTGCAAGGAGTGCCACTCCTGTAGCGTTTCAACCCCTACCGCGATCACTTCCGTTTGTGTTCCACTACACACGCCAACCAAACTGCGTATAAATAGCTGATTTTCGTAACGTTGGTCTATTTTTTTAATCAAACTGCGATGCAGTTTAAGATAATTAATTTTTAACTCTTTGATGTAATGTGTGCTGACAATGGTTCTACCCGCTTGCCCAACCACTACCTGACAACCTAATCCAGTTAACACGCGTACAATCGGGCGCATGTAGTCTAAATGCTTGATCAAGTGCGCCTCAGCAAACTCAAATGAGAGCCGCGAACGCAGAGAAAATGGCATTTGCATCAGTTCATTAGTTATCCAGCGAGCATATCTTCTATTGCTAAATGGAACAACGTGTAAATTAATGGATAGAGGATCACAGTTCTCAGTTTGCTTAATAAAATGCACTACGCTGCATAAAACTGCGCGATCCAACATCGCCTCATAACCGACCGTTTCTAACGCCGAACTAAAACGAGAAGCCTTCAGAATGCCATGTTGTGGATCTTGAATTCGGGCAAATAATTCATAATGTACTAACTCACGCTCGCCATTGGCCGCGGTGAGATAACAGGCCTGACGATATAATAAAATCGCGTCTGGACGCAGCGCTTGCTCAAACAGAGTACGCCACCGCACACTGCCGCGGCTTTCTGGTAACTGCTGCGGTTTTTGAAAACGACTCCACGCATTAACCCCCTGTAATTGCGCACTTTTAAGCGAGGTCTCCATCTCATCAATGATCCGCCCACGCCGCTCTCCTTCATGGTACATGGTCACACCAATATGGAACCAATTGTCTTCACTGAGCGGCTCTGGTGGCACAAGACGCTCGATCAATTTGACGGCTTGAGAAGCAACCTGCGCCACCTCTTTACTCCCTTGATGAGGAATAAACAGCGCGAATACATCATCGTAATAACGAGATAAAATCGCATCTGGGTAGCGTTGTACGATATTAGACAAGCACTGACCGACTTCTACGATTAGCTCATCGACTGACAATTTCGAACTATCTTCGCGTGCCGACTCTAGATCGTCGAGCCGCAGCATCATCACTCCACCATGCGCACCACTCTCTAGCAAAGCGGATTCCAGTTTGCTGTCATACAACACTCGATTCGCGGTACCGGTTAATTGATCTAAAAAGGTTTGACTGCGGATGAAAGTATCAAAGCGGCTACGCTCTTGACGAGCATCCTGCAACTCTTCAATCAAGCGATCGATAGCTTCGCTAGCGGTATAAGGCCATTCTCGAGGATCACCTTTTGCATGCTGCTCAACCCGTCCAGCTAAAATCATTCGCCCACGCTCTTCTAAAAGCTCGGATCCGAATAGTTGTTCTTTTAACCACTTAACCCCTCGCTGTAGGAACAATATAATCAACAAGATGGCAAGTGAAGTCGACCACATCGCTTGTGGAGAGTCGGCATAACTGAGATAGGGGGGAATCGCTTTAAAATGTGCTACATAAGCGGGGTGGCGTTTGAGTGGCAGCGTAACTAGAGATGCACGAGTGCTGTCAATACTGGCGTCTGCATCGTTAAAACGATACACAACCGTGGTTTGAGAACTAAGTTGCATTTCAATAATACCACTGGCTTGCAGCATTTTCGGCATCCAATATGGCATAGCGTGTAGCGCATCAGGATCATCCAGCTCTTTATCGACGACCTCAACAATACCCTGCAGATAGTGATTGAGATATTCCTGACCGAGACGCTGAAAAGATAATATCCCGCCAATAAAAAGGATAAACATGGCGCTGATCACTGTCATGGTCACAAACGCGACGAGCCGAGTACTCAATTTTAATGTCGGTGTATACCTCATTTCGTACTATGTTCCTTGTGCGCTGCAACTGAGAGTCCAGTCCCAAGCTGTTTACATTACAACCAATTGAGATAACTATATAAAAAAGCCGCGAAATTCGCGGCTTTTTTCGTCAATCACACCCCTAGAATGGGATGTCATCATCAAAATCGATCGGGGGCTCATTATATTGCGGCTGAGCATATTGTTGTGGCGCAGGTTGTTGGATCGGCTGAGACTGTTTAACCGGCTGCTGTGGTTGCCCCCAGTTACCTTGCTGCGCAGGAGGATTCATACCACCTTGGGCTGGCATACCGCCTTGTTGTGTACGGCCACCAAGCATCTGCATGATCCCGTTATAGCCTTGCACCACGATATCGGTAGAGTAACGATCTTGACCATTCTGATCTTGCCATTTACGCGTTTGCAATTGACCTTCAATATAAACTTGAGAGCCTTTACGCAAATATTCACCTGCAACTTCTGCCAGTTTTCCATACAGTGTCACACGGTGCCATTCAGTTTTTTCTTTCTGTTCACCGGTCGTTTTATCACGCCAGCTTTCAGAAGTCGCAATGGTAATATTCGCTACCGCGCCACCACTTGGCATATAACGCACTTCAGGATCTTGGCCTAAGTTACCAATCAAAATTACTTTGTTCACGCCACGGCTTGCCATGTTTTGCTCCGTAATCTGGTCATATCTATTGATTTTAAGTAGTCGCTAAGGATACCACCGTTTTATCGACTGAACCAATCGAATTCCCGGATTATGCTGAGCACAACATTAATCTCCGTTTCACAAATTTCGCTTCTTAAGACCATTTCACCAAAACAACTCACTGACAAACCTATCGATTACTTGTGTAATAGAGGTGCTCCGCAAATTACTCTGTTCACATAGCATCAGCATCTTTTTTTGGTCATATTAAGGGCACTATTTCATATCAGTATAGGTAGGTAATTCATCATGCAACGAGCCAATTACGCCCGCACTATTTACTTACTCACCCCTCAAGCAAACGATGTACACCCGGATATTCAAGCCGCCATTACTAAACTAGATTTAGCCGTTCCCGTGATTGAGCCACCACGTTTATTGCAAGACTTTCAATCTGATAAGCATAAAATTCTACTGCTTGACCATCGGCAGAGCGGCCAAATTCGCCAGCAACTAGGACCACTGAAACTCACCAGCCCCTACTTTGAAACGATTTTATTTAACGTAGCTAAGCGCTTAAAAACTGACGAACTACTAACTTTTGGTAACTTGAAGGGGCTGTTTTATGCCAGTGATGAAACTGATTTTATCGCCCATGGGCTAGGTGAAATTATCAATGGTCAAAATTGGTTACCGCGCCATGTGAGTAGTCAATTATTGCACTACTATCGTTATGCATTCCAAACTCATCAAACACAAGCGACCGTCGATCTCACCGCTCGTGAAATTCAAATTCTGCGCAGCTTACAAACTGGTGCATCCAATATGCAAATTGCTGAAAGTTTATTTATCAGTGAGTTCACGGTTAAATCACATTTATATCAAATATTTAAGAAGTTAAATGTCAAAAACCGCGTCAAAGCAATTGCTTGGGTGAACCAAAATATATTGTGATACTTATCTCATTCAATCAGGGATGTGAGGCTCTGCCGAGAACTATACCCAAACCACTTGGAGTTGCAGGTAGGCGGCAAGTGAGTGAGTCCCCATGAGCATAGACAAACTATGTGATTGGAGTGAACGAACGTAGCCAACACCGCTGCAGCTTCAAGTAGGAAAGGGATACCCAAATATGTGCGGATTAACCACAGTGGACAGTTTGATAGAGTCGATAATTTGATATTTAGTACCAGTTAGTCTACGCATAATATGTGGCAACAGTAAGACTTTACACACATTTTTGGCGCCTATCGCAGCAACGTAATGCAGTGGTGAATAAGAAATGGTAGAGTCGAAATTATTTTTCCTAGCACACCATGGATCGAAATTATGATTAAAAAGTGTCTATTTCCGGCGGCAGGTTACGGGACCCGCTTTCTACCTGCAACTAAGTCAATGCCGAAAGAGATGATGCCAATCGTCAACAAGCCGCTGATTGAATATGGGGTTGATGAGGCGATTCAAGCCGGGATCACGGGAATGTGTATTGTGACAGGTCGAGGTAAACAATCGATCATGGATCACTTTGACATGAACTATGAGTTAGAGCATCAGATCCGCGGCACCAATAAAGAAGATCTGCTAATTGATATCCGTCACATCATTGAAAGTGCTAATTTTACCTTCATTCGCCAACGTGAAATGAAAGGCTTAGGGCATGCAATTTTAACCGGTAAAGAGCTGGTGGGTGACGAACCGTTTGCGGTGGTACTGGCTGATGACTTGTGTGTCAATGAACAGCAAGGGGTACTGATGCAGATGGTTGCACTGTACAAGCAGTTCCGCTGCTCTATTGTTGCGGTACAAGAAGTACCCGAGAATGAAACCCACAAATATGGCGTGATCGCTGGCGAAATGATCAAAGATGATCTGTTCCGAGTCGATAATATGGTCGAAAAACCAGAACCGGGTACCGCACCAAGTAATCTAGCAATTATCGGCCGGTACATCCTGACTCCAGATATTTTTGATCTGATCGAACAAACCGAACCCGGTAAAGGCGGCGAGATCCAAATCACTGACGCACTACTCAAACAAGCGCAATCCGGCTGTGTGTTAGCCTATAAATTTAAGGGTCGACGTTTCGACTGCGGCAGCGTTGAAGGCTATATCGAGGCCACCAACTTCTGCTACGAAAACATGTATAAGCAAAACGCACAAAAAATTGAACTTGCCAAAAAACTGACCCAAAAAGCGCAGTAATTGTAGCAAGTACACCGCGAATATTGTCAGCCTACTCACCGCAATATGAGTAGGCTTTTTTTACGACATACATAACTGTTTTTTTATCCAGTATTCACTTGCACTTTGTTCACGCTATGCAATACTTGCTGCACTTCGTGTTAAGCAAAGAGCACACCTGATGGACAAAATCGAAGTACGCGGCGCTCGTACCCATAATCTCAAAAACATCAATCTGACCATTCCTCGCGACAAGCTAATCGTGATCACTGGCCTTTCCGGCTCAGGCAAATCATCTCTCGCGTTTGATACGCTGTATGCAGAAGGCCAACGGCGCTATGTCGAATCACTTTCCGCGTACGCTCGTCAATTTCTCTCCTTGATGGAAAAACCGGACGTTGACCACATTGAAGGATTATCGCCCGCAATTTCGATAGAACAAAAGTCCACCTCACACAACCCACGCTCCACCGTCGGTACGATCACTGAAATTTATGACTACTTGCGTCTACTTTATGCACGGGTCGGTGAACCACGCTGCCCTGAGCATCAAGTACCACTTAAAGCCCAAACCATCAGCCAAATGGTCGATAAGGTGTTAGAGTTACCGGAAGGCAGCAAAATGATGCTGCTCGCTACCATAGTCAAAGAGCGTAAAGGCGAGCACGTAAAAACCTTAGAAAATCTCGCCGCACAAGGCTTTATTCGTGCGCGGATTGATGGCGAAACCTGCGATCTTACCGATCCCCCCGCGCTGGAATTACACAAAAAACACACCATTGAAGTGATTGTCGATCGCTTTAAAGTGCGTAGTGATCTACAGCAGCGCTTAGCCGAATCATTTGAAACTGCACTGACCCTGTCTGGGGGCATTGTTGTCATCGCGCCAATGGAAGGTGAGGGTGAAGAGCAGATTTTTTCTGCCAATTTTGCCTGTCCACATTGTGGTTACAGTATGCGCGAACTAGAGCCGCGCCTGTTCTCTTTTAATAACCCAGCCGGAGCTTGCCCGACATGTGATGGCCTAGGTGTGCAGCAATATTTTGACCCCGATCGTGTACTGCAAGATGCCAATTTAAGTCTGGCACAAGGCGCCATTCGTGGATGGGATCAAAAGAACTTCTATTACTTTCAAATGTTGAGCGCACTCGCGGAACACTACGCTTTCGATCTGCATACCCCATTCAATAAACTGAGCAAAAAAATTCAATCGATCATTCTTGATGGCTCTGGTCGTACTGAAATTGAATTTAAGTACATTAATGATCGCGGTGATCTCCGCCTGAAAAAACATCCTTTTGAAGGCATTTTGCACAATTTAGAACGCCGTTATCGTGATACCGAATCCAACTCGGTACGCGAAGACTTAGCCAAATATATTGCCAATAAGCCATGCAGTAGCTGTGGCGGTACGCGCCTAAAAATCGAAGCACGTAATGTGTTTATCAATGATACCGCGCTGCCACAAATTGTTGAGTTCAGCATTGCCGATGCGCTGAATTTTTTCCAGCAACTCTCCTTGGAAGGCCAAAGCGCGCAAATCGCCGAAAAAGTGATGAAAGAGATCAATGATCGTCTGCAATTTTTGGTTAACGTGGGCCTCAATTACTTAAACCTATCACGCAGTGCCGAAACCTTATCTGGCGGTGAAGCGCAGCGTATCCGTTTGGCAAGCCAAATCGGAGCTGGGTTGGTTGGGGTAATGTATGTGCTTGATGAACCTTCGATTGGCCTCCACCAGCGTGATAACGAACGCTTACTGCAAACCCTAACTCATCTACGCAACCTAGGTAATACGGTGTTAGTGGTTGAGCATGATGAAGATGCGATCCGCATGGCAGATCATGTGATTGATATTGGCCCTGGAGCGGGGGTGCATGGCGGCAATGTGGTGGCCGAAGGCACGGTGGATGAGATCATTGCTAATCCCAATTCACTCACCGGCCAGTACCTCAGTGGAGCAAAAAAAATTGCGCTACCCGCACAGCGAACGCCACGTGATGCCAACAAAACCGTTGAATTAAAAGGTGCGGCTGGCAATAACTTAAAAAATATCGATCTGTCGATCCCGGTGGGCTTATTTACCTGTGTGACTGGCGTTTCTGGCTCAGGTAAATCGACGCTGATCAACGACACTTTCTTTAAGATTGCCCATACCGCACTCAATGGCGCAACCACTGCCATGCCGGCACCTTATGCTTCGATTCAAGGGCTGGAACATTTTGATAAAGTGATCGAAATTGATCAAAGCCCAATCGGCAGAACGCCACGCTCTAACCCTGCAACCTATACTGGGATTTTTACCCCGATCCGTGAACTGTTTGCGGGTACTCAAGAATCCCGTGCGCGCGGCTACCAACCGGGGCGCTTTAGTTTCAACGTGCGGGGTGGTCGCTGTGAAGCGTGTCAGGGTGATGGGGTGATCAAAGTTGAAATGCACTTCCTACCGGATGTGTATGTCCCTTGTGATGTGTGTAAAGGCAAACGCTATAACCGTGAAACGCTAGAAGTGCACTACAAAGGCAAGACCATTGATCATGTGCTGGATATGACGGTAGAAGATGCACGGGAATTTTTTGATCCGGTTCCTGTGATTGCCCGTAAGCTGCAAACCTTGATCGATGTCGGACTCTCTTATATTCGGCTAGGTCAATCAGCCACCACACTTTCTGGTGGTGAAGCACAGCGGGTGAAGCTCGCTCGTGAGCTTTCCAAACGCGATACCGGCCAAACCTTATATATTCTCGATGAACCAACGACCGGTCTTCATTTCCACGATATTCAACAACTGCTCAATGTTCTGCATCGCTTACGCGATCACGGCAATACAGTCGTGGTGATTGAACACAACCTAGATGTGATCAAAACTGCCGACTGGATCGTTGATTTAGGCCCTGAAGGAGGCCAAGGCGGAGGGCTAATTATTGCGCAAGGCACCCCTGAAGAGGTGAGTTTGGTCGAGAATTCACACACAGCACGCTTCCTCAAGCCTTTGTTGAATTAGAAAAAAAAGCTAAAGTAACCAAACCAGCCCATCCAGGGCTGGTTTGTTATTAAGGTAAACTGCATGGCAATTTTGCTGTTAAGCGGCACTCGGCTTGAGCCTCACACGCCTAGCCTGCCGCTCAATAAACCCTTTCTCTTTTGTTTGGCGCTAGTCTATCTAGTCGCAATGCATTTCTTTATGCCCAATCCAGGAGGGGTTGGACTCGCGCTCGCTTTTAACAATACCACTTGGATTGCACTCAGTATTACGCTCGCGATTGGTTTATATCAACTCGCCAATAATCAAGCACTGCGTTATTCAAAACTGACGATTGGCCTGACTATCAGTTGTGTGCTGCTGACGTTACCGATCACCTATAGCGATGCCGATGGATTACACAGTCTCAACCGCCTGATCGGGTTGTGGACTGGATTGCTGTTATTTGTGGTACTGCAACAATTTCGCTTCAGCAATAAACATAAGCAGCGACTGCTGTGGTTTATTCTGCTCGCCAGTCTCATTGAAGCCATGATTGGCTTAGTGCAATATTTTTACTTAGCGCCCGGCAATCCATTTGGCTATGACAGTGTGGCCAATCGTCCTTATGGTATTTTTCAACAACCCAACGTCATGGCGAGCTTTTTAGCTACCGGGCTAGCGCTTTCAGGCTATCTACTTGCAAGGCAACCGGAGAAGTACGACGCTCATCTCAGTAAAGTGGGAATGTTGTATGTCACACCGCTGCTCACGGTGCCGTTATTACTCGTACTGGCCTCGCGTACCGGCTGGATTGTCAGTTTAATCAGTATTATTTTGATCGCCGCTTACCTATATCGCTTCGCCTCTCGCCAACGCTTTACTCTCTGGTTACTTGCGATTGCACTCGGACTGTGCGCTGGCTTTACGGCAATGCACAGCCAAAACAACGCTGATTGGGTCGCCAATAAAACCGATCTCGAAAGCCCACGCCGTTACACCTTTCCACAAGCCATCGATATGATCATTGAAAAACCCTTCACTGGTTATGGTTATGGAAAATTTGAAGCACAATATCTGCTGTATACCGCTCGCCAGCATCAACTTAATAGCCACTACCCAGCTGGCCTTGCCGCCATGGATCACCCACATAATGAACTGTTGTATTGGGGCGTTGAAGGAGGAATGCTGCCAGTACTGGGGATTTTATTGGCAGCCTGTGCGTGTATGCTGCGCATTTATTCCGCCAAACGCGGTACGCGCTTAGCGATGCTGGCATTGTTGGTGCCGATCACTTTACATGCACAATTGGAGTATCCATTTTATCACTCGGCCATTCACTGGATCACTTTCATTATCTTGATCTATTGGATTGATCAGCGGGTCGCCCGTTATCGACTGGCCAATTTCAGTCTGATCAGTCAATCACTGCTGCGTATGCTGAGCTTGGTGGTACCGATTATCACCAGCTTGTATATGATTAGCGCATTGCAAACCAATTATATACTTACTCAATTTGAGCAATCGCAACCGCGAGATCCAGAGCTGCTCAAGCTGGTGACCAATCCGATAGTTTGGCAAGACCGATTGGACTGGGATATTTACAGTACTTATCTGCACATTGGCTTGTATGAACAAAAACCACAGTTGATTGAGCCTTATGTGCAGTGGTCACATCAAGTGATCCAACATCAACCGCGCCCAGCCTTCTATAATAATTTAATTTTAGCCTACCAAGGATTAGGCGATCACAGCCGTGCCGAGCAAATCCGTACGGAAGCGCAGTTTCTATTTCCCAACCAAGATTTCAGCCACATTCAATATCAGCCACCCACGGTGACTGCCGCACCATCACAAGCAACACCATAAGTGGTTTCACTCCATCCCAACTTGCGGTGATAACCTCACCGCAAACCTTGGCAGCATCTTGAAACGGTGAATCATTGTCACTGAGATGTTATGTTTATTTGCGCTCGAAGCACAATTTATCGTTGACAATATTTGACCAACACCGTTCAATGAATGCGCTATCTAGCAGAAGAGGAGCACTACCCAGGCAGATGTTTTGTGGAGCCTCAACTCCAAAACAGAACATTCAGGGGGAGTAGTGCCGAGGTGAATCAAAGTTGCGGCTTTGGTTTATCGGTTGAATGGGCTGAATCCCTTCAACTGTCATCAGTTCGGATCTGATGAAGAGCTTCGAAGGGACACCTTTCTATTGTCACCCCTCTATTTTGCTCTATAACAACACTCTCTTCACAACATTGGACGTTGGGTTTACCAACAACTCGTTTTTCAGGAAGTCTGGGAGAATTGCCGTGAGCACATTTAACGTCGCCAAATTTGGTGGTACTAGTGTCGCCAACTTTGAAGCGATGAGCCGTTGTTCGGCCATCATTGAAAATAATCCACAAACCCGTTTAGTGGTCAGTAGTGCCTGTTCTGGGGTCACCAATTTATTGGTTGAGCTGGCTAATGGCGTGGCATCAGCCGATCGTCGTCGAGCGATTTTACAACAACTGACCGATATCCATTATGTGATCATCGACCAACTGGCAGATCCCACTCGGGTCGAACAACAAGTCAAAGAAGTATTAGATACGGTAGCCAGTGCCGCCGAGGCGGCGGCATCACATCCCAATAAAAAGTTAACCGATCAGTTGGTCGCCTGTGGTGAATTGATCTCCACCTATATTTTGACCCAATTGATGTGCGAACGAGGTGTCAATGCGGTACGGTTTGATATTCGTGAAGTACTACGCACCGACAGTCACTACGGCAAAGCGGAGCCACAGTTAACGGAAATGGCTGCGTTGGCTCAACAAAAATTGCTCCCACTTTGTCAGCAACATGTGGTGATCACACAAGGTTTTATTGGCTCCGATGCACAAGGGAATACCACTACTTTAGGCCGTGGGGGCAGTGACTACTCTGCCGCGTTGATTGCGGAAGCGGTGCAAGCTTGCGGCTTGGAAATTTGGACCGATGTGCCAGGGATCTACAGTACCGATCCACGCATTGCATCTAAAGCCGCGCCGATTGCCGAGATCAGTTTTAGTGAAGCGTCAGAGATGGCCAATTTTGGCGCAAAAATTCTCCACCCATCGACCTTGTTACCCGCGGTTCGGCATGGAATTCCGGTATTTGTAGGCTCGTCGAAAGAGCCAGAAAAAGGCGGCACTTGGATCCGGCAACAGGTAGCCAGCGCCCCCTTGTATCGTGCCCTAGCACTGCGCTGCAACCAAACCATGGTGACGCTGCGTAGTGCGCAGATGTTCCATGCCTACGGCTTTCTGGCTAAGGTATTTGAAATTCTGGCTAAACATAAACTGTCGGTAGACCTGATCACCACCTCTGAGATCAGTGTGTCACTCACCCTAGATAAAACCGATACCTCTGGTGGTGCGCCTGAACTACCAGAAGCCGTTCGAGCAGAGCTAGAAGCGTTGTGCAGCGTCGAAGTCGAATACAATTTGTGTTTAATTGCGCTGATTGGCAACAAGATGAAAGAGAGCCGCGGCTACGCTAAACAAGTGTTCAGCGTGTTGGAAGATTATAACTTGCGTATGATCTGCTACGGGGCCAGCGCACACAATCTGTGTTTCTTATTACCTGAAGCAATCGCCAAGCAAGCGGTGCAAAAACTACACACTGAGCTATTTGAAAAATAATTACATTAAAAAATGAGAGGCCACATCGGTTGGCCTCTCACAATTCAACCGCTCGCTAATTACACCTCTAAGTTAGGCGCTAACCATTGTTCAGCTTGCTGTAAACTCCAACCTTTGCGTTCAGCATAACTGTGTAGCTGATCTTGCTGGATCTGCGCCACCGCAAAATAACGCGCATCAGGATGTGAAAAATACCATCCCGAGACTGAAGCACCTGGCCACATGGCATAGCTCGAAGTCAGTGACATGCCAATGGTTTGTTCAACATGCAACATCTGCCACAAGGTGCCCTTTTCGGTATGCTCAGGACAAGCGGGATAACCCGGTGCTGGGCGAATGCCCTGATAACGCTCACGGATCAACTCATCATTAGAGAGATCTTCATGGCTGGCGTACCCCCAAATCTCTCTACGCACTTTTTCATGCAGATATTCCGCGAACGCTTCCGCCAAACGATCGGCCACCGCTTGGATCATGATCGCATTATAATCATCACCTTGTGCTTTATAGGCATCCGCCAAGGCACGCTCACCAATGCCGCCCGTTACCGCAAACGCGCCAATCCAATCACGCTTACCACTCTCTTTAGGCGCAATGTAATCCGATAAGCAGTAATTCGCACCCTTGGGCTTTTCCGTTTGCTGGCGCAAGTGATGCAGTCGATAAGCCACTTGGGTGCGCGATTCATCATGATATACCTCAATATCATCACCAATACTCGCCGCAGGAAACAGAGCACACATACCACTGGCTTTCAATTGCCCTTCTCGCTCTACTTTATCAAGCAGAACATTGGCATCATGAAACAGACGTTTCGCTTCTTCACCGACGTCTTCATGCTCCAAAATTGCAGGGTATTTGCCCATCAGCGACCAAGTCATAAAGAAAGGTGTCCAGTCGATATAAGGACGTAGCGTTGCTAACGCAATGTTTTCAAACACATGCACACCAGGTTTAGCGGGAGCTGGCGGCGTGTAGCTTGCCCAGTCTAACTGCGCCTTATTGCCCCTTGCTTGTGCTAAGGTCACTGGCGCTGATTTGGGCATTTTGCGTGCATGTTGCTCACGCGTGCGCTGATAATCCAGATCCAAACGTTCAACAAATCCAGCCCGCAGATCATCAGAAAGCAGCGAAGTGCACACCCCAACCGCACGTGATGCGTTATTCACATACACCACTGGCGCATGATAATTCTGCTCAATCTTAACCGCAGTATGAGCTTTTGACGTGGTTGCGCCACCAATTAACAATGGAATAGTAAAACCTTGTCGCTCCATCTCTTTCGCGACATGCACCATTTCATCTAATGAGGGAGTGATCAAACCCGATAAGCCAATAATATCGACCTGCTGCTCACGCGCGACTTTGAGGATCTGCTCACAAGAGACCATCACACCTAAGTCAATAATCTCGAAATTATTACACTGCAAAACCACTCCAACGATGTTTTTGCCAATGTCATGCACATCGCCCTTGACCGTGGCGAGTAAGATTTTACCGTTCGAGCTACTGCTATTTTTTTGGGCATTAATAAAGGGTTCAAGGTAAGCTACCGCTTGTTTCATGACTCGGGCTGATTTGACCACTTGAGGAAGGAACATTTTTCCTTCGCCGAACAAGTCACCCACGACGTTCATGCCGTCCATCAGCGGCCCTTCGATCACCTCGATCGGCTTACTTGCTTGCTGACGGGCGTCTTCCGTATCTTGCACAATAAATTCGGTAATCCCTTTCACCAGCGCATGCTCAAGACGCTTAGCCACTGGCCAATTACGCCACTCCAGTGCGGCACTATCCTCCTCTTTGCCAACACTGTTGTCACGATACGCTTCAGCAATTTCGAGCAGTCGCTCGGTCGCATCGTTACGCCGATTGAGGATCACATCTTCCACCGCATTACGCAGTTTACTCGGCACGTTATCGTAAATTTCCAACTGGCCGGCGTTGACAATCCCCATATCCATACCACGTTTAAAACAGTGATAGAGAAACACCGCATGGATCGCTTCACGCACATAGTTGTTACCACGGAAAGAGAAAGAGACGTTAGATACGCCACCTGAAATCATCGCATAGGGTAGATCACGTTTGATATCGGCAACTGCCTCAATAAAATCCACCGCATAGTTGTTGTGTTCATCAATCCCAGTGGCAACAGCAAAGATATTGGGGTCAAAGATGATATCTTCCGCAGGAAAGCCCACATCATCGACTAAGATCCGATATGCACGGCGACAGATGGCTAATTTGCGCTCGCGAGTATCGGCCTGACCCACTTCATCAAATGCCATCACGATGACCGCAGCACCGTAACGACGCACCAGTTTAGCTTGCGCAATAAACTTTTCTTCGCCCTCTTTGAGCGAAATCGAGTTCACAATCCCTTTGCCTTGAATACATTTCAGCCCAGCTTCAATCACCTCCCACTTCGAGGAGTCAACCATCACCGGCACCTTGCAAATTTCCGGCTCAGCCGCGCACAAATTTAGGAAGCGCACCATACAGGCTTGCGCATCCAACATACCTTCATCCATATTGATGTCGATAATTTGCGCGCCGTTTGCCACTTGTTCACGGGCCACATCCAAGGCTTGATCGTATTGTTCTTCCTTGATCAGACGTTTAAAACGCGCCGAACCAGTGACATTAGTACGCTCACCAATATTCACAAATAAGGTTTCAGGGCCAATATTGAGCGGCTCTAAACCCGAGAGGCGACATTCCACTTTCAGATCTGGTAAAGCTCTTGGTCTCACACCATCTAGAGCTTTAGCCATTGCGGCAATATGCTGCGGAGTGGTACCACAACAACCTCCGACTAAGTTCAAAAAGCCGGCTTGCGCCCATTCAACAATATGCTCGGCCATCTCATCTGGCGATAGATCATATTCGCCAAACGCGTTAGGCAAACCCGCATTCGGGTGTGCCGAAACATAGCACTCGGCAATGCGCGACAAATCATCCACATATTGGCGCAGCTCGTCTGGACCTAACGCACAGTTCAAACCAAACGAAATAGGTCGCACATGGCGTAACGCATTATAGAAAGCTTCGGTCGTCTGCCCAGAAAGGGTTCTTCCCGAGGCGTCGGTGATGGTACCGGAAATCATAACCGGTAAAGTGATACCGAGCTCTTCAAACACACTATCGACGGCAAATGCACACGCTTTGGCGTTGAGCGTATCAAAAATGGTTTCAATCAAAATCAGATCGCAACCACCTTTGATCAACGCTCGAGTAGATTGCGCATACGCCTCAACCAGCAGATCAAATGTCACATTACGAAAGCCGGAATCATTCACATCGGGGGAGATCGAACAAGTGCGATTGGTTGGCCCAAGAACACCAGCCACAAAACGCGGCTTATTGGGCTGTCGTGCGGTCCACTCATCGGCAACTTGTCGTGCTAATTGCGCCGCAGCAAAGTTAATCTCTTCGCTAATAGATTGCATGTCATAGTCCGCCATGGCAATCGTAGTGGCATTAAATGTGTTGGTTTCCAGAATATCCGCTCCCGCAGCCAGATACGCGGCGTGGATTTCTTTAATGATCTGTGGCTGGGTCAGCACTAAGAGGTCATTATTCCCTTTTAAATCACAGTGCCAATTTGCAAATTGTTCACCACGATAGTCTGCCTCTTGTAATTGATAGCTTTGAATCATCGTCCCCATACCACCATCGATGATCAAGATACGCTGCTTCAATTGTTGCTCGAGTTGTTGTCTTACTTCCTGTCCCACAATACCGCCCTATTCCTTATGCTGTGATCACATCCTATCACACACAATTCAGAAATCTAGATGGCTAAAACTTAAGAAAAAATAGATAGCGTGTACGGTGGATAAAACTTAAGTGTTAAAAAATATTTGCTATTTATCCAACCCAGAAACACAATTTAATTTACAAGTTGTTACATACACTGAGAGCAAAATGTCCGTTTACTACACCCTGTGCTTCCTTTCTGCAGCCGCCATGCTGATCGCATTTTTAAATAGCAAGATCAGCAAAATGCAGACTACCATTGCGATCACAGCCGGCTCGATGATTTTGTCATTGCTGCTGTTGATTGCCGGTCAAAACGACTGGTTTCATCTCAATCAAATCGCGACCGACATCGTAACCAAAATTAACTTTGAGAACTTTCTGCTCAAAGGCATTTTAGGCTTTCTGCTGTTTGCTGGCGGTTTAGGTATTAAATTACCCAACCTTAAAGATCAAAAATGGGAAATTACCATACTCGCACTCGGCGCCACGCTATTTTCCACCTTCTTTATTGGCTTCGCTTTATATGGCTTCTGCCGATTAATCGGCATCCCACTAGATCTGGTGTACTGCCTTTTGTTTGGTGCACTCATTTCACCCACCGACCCCATCGCAGTGCTGGCTATTGTTAAGAAGCTAAAAGCCCCCAAACGAATAGCCACCCAAATCGAAGGAGAATCGCTATTCAATGATGGTTTTGGTTTGGTTATCTTCGTCACTATTTTTACCATCGCTTTTGGCGATCAAACGCCAACCATCGGCAGTGTTAGCTTGCTGTTTATGCAAGAAGCGATTGGTGGGATGATTTACGGGGCATTATTAGGATTGGTATTCCACTATCTTATCTCAGCCACCAATGATCATTCGATGGAACTGCTGCTCACAATTGGCATTCCTACTGCTGGCTATGTATTCGCCGATATCATCCATGTCTCAGGACCACTGGCGATGGTGGTCTCCGGGATCATGATTGGTAACTGGACACGCTTTATTGGCTTTTCAAAAGAGAGCGTCGATCACCTCGACCATTTTTGGGAGCTGGTTGATGAATTTCTAAATGGTCTGCTATTTCTACTGATTGGTATGTCAATGTTGCTGTTTGAATTCCACCGAGAAGACTTAATTTTGATGGTATTTGCCATTCCATTAGTACTGTGTGGACGCTATCTCAGCGTATTAGTGCCTTATATCGGCTTTAAACGCTACCGCAACTACAACCCTTGGTCGGTGCGTATTCTAACTTGGGGTGGCCTACGTGGTGGACTGGCTTTAGCAATGGCTCTTTCAATACCATCGGGTATTTTGGTCATTCCCGAAAAATTGATTGAGGTAAAAGAGCTAATCATGGTCATGACCTACTCAGTGGTTGTATTTTCAATCTTGATCCAAGGTTCAACCATTACCCCAATGATTGAGCAAGCCAAGCAAGCAGAGCGAGCGATGCAAACTGAAATCAATCGCGAAGATGACCGGATATCTGTTCAGCAGGAACATCATGGCTGAGCGAATCCTTGAACAGATACTCTAGCCAGCTCAGGATTATACCAATCAAAGAAAAAATATGATCTAATTGAGGGCATTCAACGATAGAACTTATTCACTATGGACAGCCTCAATAATATCGACTTTAAAAAGCTCGCAAGCCAGCAGAAATCTATTCAGATGAAAATGAGACTGCTGGCCCTCGACCATTTCAAAGATGGGCACTCTCGCACCCAAATCGCCAAGTTTCTTAAGGTCAGCCGAACCAGTGTTAATCGGTGGGTTCACACTTTTCTTGAGGAAGGATTAGAAGGCCTCAAGGAAAAACCAAGAACGGGACGACCACCATTCTTAACATCCAAGCAAAGAGAGCAATTGAGCCAATACATCAAAGATAAAGCCAATGATACACTAGGCGGACGACTCACTGGGGCCGACATCCACGCTTATATCGTGAAAGAATTTGGCCAGCACTACCACCCTGATTCTATCTATTACCTGCTCGAGCACATGGGGTTCTCTTGGGTAATACCAATCAAAGAAAAAATATGATCTAATTGAGGGCATTCAACGATAGAACTTATTCACTATGGACAGCCTCGATAATATCGACTTTAAAAAGCTCGCAAGCCAGCAGAAATCTATTCAGATGAAAATGAGACTGCTGGCCCTCGACCATTTCAAAGATGGGCACTCTCGCACCCAAATCGCCAAGTTTCTTAAGGTCAGCCGAACCAGTGTTAATCGGTGGGTTCACACTTTTCTTGAGGAAGGATTAGAAGGCCTCAAGGAAAAACCAAGAACGGGACGACCACCATTCTTAACATCCAAGCAAAGAGAGCAATTGAGCCAATACATCAAAGATAAAGCCAATGATACACTAGGCGGACGACTCACTGGGGCCGACATCCACGCTTATATCGTGAAAGAATTTGGCCAGCACTACCACCCTGATTCTATCTATTACCTGCTCGAGCACATGGGGTTCTCTTGGGTAACTTCTCGCTCCAAACATCCTCGTCAATCCCAGCAAATCCAAGACGATTTTAAAAAAATTTAAAATTGAAACGATCCTGAAGATCCCAGGACATATCGCTTTAGAACGGGTTGATGTCTGGTTTCAGGATGAAGCCAGATTTGGGCAACAAAACACCACCACACGGTTATGGGCAGAAAAAGGAACACGTCCCAGAGCCGTGAAGCAACAACAATTTGAATATGCGTATCTGTTTGGTTCTGTCTGTCCCGCTAGAGGCATTGGCGAGGCGATGGTCGTTCCTTGGGTTAACAAGGACCTTATGGTTGAGCATCTTATACCAATCAAAGAAAAAATATGATCTAATTGAGGGCATTCAACGATAGAACTTATTCACTATGGACAGCCTCGATAATATCGACTTTAAAAAGCTCGCAAGCCAGCAGAAATCTATTCAGATGAAAATGAGACTGCTGGCCCTCGACCATTTCAAAGATGGGCACTCTCGCACCCAAATCGCCAAGTTTCTTAAGGTCAGCCGAACCAGTGTTAATCGGTGGGTTCACACTTTTCTTGAGGAAGGATTAGAAGGCCTCAAGGAAAAACCAAGAACGGGACGACCACCATTCTTAACATCCAAGCAAAGAGAGCAATTGAGCCAATACATCAAAGATAAAGCCAATGATACACTAGGCGGACGACTCACTGGGGCCGACATCCACGCTTATATCGTGAAAGAATTTGGCCAGCACTACCACCCTGATTCTATCTATTACCTGCTCGAGCACATGGGGTTCTCTTGGGTAACTTCTCGCTCCAAACATCCTCGTCAATCCCAGCAAATCCAAGACGATTTTAAAAAAATTTAAAATTGAAACGATCCTGAAGATCCCAGGACATATCGCTTTAGAACGGGTTGATGTCTGGTTTCAGGATGAAGCCAGATTTGGGCAACAAAACACCACCACACGGTTATGGGCAGAAAAAGGAACACGTCCCAGAGCCGTGAAGCAACAACAATTTGAATATGCGTATCTGTTTGGTTCTGTCTGTCCCGCTAGAGGCATTGGCGAGGCGATGGTCGTTCCTTGGGTTAACAAGGACCTTATGGTTGAGCATCTTAGGCAGATCTCCGCGGTGACCGAAAAAGGTCGTCACGCAGTGGTCATTATGGATGGTGCAAGCTGGCACACAGAAGATATTGCCAATGAATTTCAGAACCTCAGTGTCATCAAACTCCCGCCCTATTCCCCTGAGTTGAATCCAATAGAACAAGTATGGAGTTGGTTAAGACAACACTATCTAGCCAACCAGTCTTTTACGGATTACGAAGACATTGTCTCCAAAGTATGTCGGGCTTGGAATAGTTTTTTGGAATGCTCGGCCAGAGTCAGACAGATGTGTTCGAGAAGGTGGACAGAGCTGACCAGTTAATTTTCCAGATTGGTATTATACCAATCAAAGAAAAAATATGATCTAATTGAGGGCATTCAACGATAGAACTTATTCACTATGGACAGCCTCGATAATATCGACTTTAAAAAGCTCGCAAGCCAGCAGAAATCTATTCAGATGAAAATGAGACTGCTGGCCCTCGACCATTTCAAAGATGGGCACTCTCGCACCCAAATCGCCAAGTTTCTTAAGGTTAGCCGAACCAGTGTTAATCGGTGGGTTCACACTTTTCTTGAGGAAGGATTAGAAGGCCTCAAGGAAAAACCAAGAACGGGACGACCACCATTCTTAACATCCAAGCAAAGAGAGCAATTGAGCCAATACATCAAAGATAAAGCCAATGATACACTAGGCGGACGACTCACTGGGGCCGACATCCACGCTTATATCGTGAAAGAATTTGGCCAGCACTACCACCCTGATTCTATCTATTACCTGCTCGAGCACATGGGGTTCTCTTGGGTAACTTCTCGCTCCAAACATCCTCGTCAATCCCAGCAAATCCAAGACGATTTTAAAAAAATTTAAAATTGAAACGATCCTGAAGATCCCAGGACATATCGCTTTAGAACGGGTTGATGTCTGGTTTCAGGATGAAGCCAGATTTGGGCAACAAAACACCACCACACGGTTATGGGCAGAAAAAGGAACACGTCCCAGAGCCGTGAAGCAACAACAATTTGAATATGCGTATCTGTTTGGTTCTGTCTGTCCCGCTAGAGGCATTGGCGAGGCGATGGTCGTTCCTTGGGTTAACAAGGACCTTATGGTTGAGCATCTTAGGCAGATCTCCGCGGTGACCGAAAAAGGTCGTCACGCAGTGGTCATTATGGATGGTGCAAGCTGGCACACAGAAGATATTGCCAATGAATTTCAGAACCTCAGTGTCATCAAACTCCCGCCCTATTCCCCTGAGTTGAATCCAATAGAACAAGTATGGAGTTGGTTAAGACAACACTATCTAGCCAACCAGTCTTTTACGGATTACGAAGACATTGTCTCCAAAGTATGTCGGGCTTGGAATAGTTTTTTGAAATGCTCGGCCAGAGTCAGACAGATGTGTTCGAGAAGGTGGATAGAGCTGACCAGTTAATTTTCCAGATTGGTATTAGGCAGATCTCCGCGGTGACCGAAAAAGGTCGTCACGCAGTGGTCATTATGGATGGTGCAAGCTGGCACACAGAAGATATTGCCAATGAATTTCAGAACCTCAGTGTCATCAAACTCCCGCCCTATTCCCCTGAGTTGAATCCAATAGAACAAGTATGGAGTTGGTTAAGACAACACTATCTAGCCAACCAGTCTTTTACGGATTACGAAGACATTGTCTCCAAAGTATGTCGGGCTTGGAATAGTTTTTTGAAATGCTCGGCCAGAGTCAGACAGATGTGTTCGAGAAGGTGGATAGAGCTGACCAGTTAATTTTCCAGATTGGTATAATTTTCCAGATTGGTATAATTTTCCAGATTGGTATCAAGCGTAGAGAGCAAATAGCCAATAGCAAAAAACCCAGTCCGAAGACTGGGTTTCATAATAAGTGGCGGAGCGGACGGGACTCGAACCCGCGACCCCCGGCGTGACAGGCCGGTATTCTAACCAACTGAACTACCGCTCCGCTGTCTGGTTAGCGCTTGGTGCTAAATTAAAAGCCTGGCGATGTTCTACTCTCACATGGGGAAACCCCACACTACCATCGACGCTGTTTCGTTTCACTTCTGAGTTCGGAATGGAGTCAGGTGGGTCCAAAACGCTATGGTCGCCAAGCAAATTCTTTCTCTCTATTTCTAGAGAATAATCTGGAAAGCTGTCTTCGTTCTCTCAACACATTCTTATGCGCTTAGCTTTGAGTCCACTACAAAACCCCTTGGGTGTTGTATGGTTAAGCCTCACGGGCAATTAGTACAGGTTAGCTCAACGCCTCACAACGCTTACACACCCTGCCTATCAACGTTCTAGTCTCGAACAACCCTTTAGGACAGTTAAACTGTCAGGGAAGACTCATCTCAGGGCTCGCTTCCCGCTTAGATGCTTTCAGCGGTTATCAATTCCGAACTTAGCTACCGGGCAATGCGTCTGGCGACACAACCCGAACACCAGAGGTTCGTCCACTCCGGTCCTCTCGTACTAGGAGCAGCCCCCTTCAATCTTCCAACGCCCACGGCAGATAGGGACCGAACTGTCTCACGACGTTCTAAACCCAGCTCGCGTACCACTTTAAATGGCGAACAGCCATACCCTTGGGACCGACTTCAGCCCCAGGATGTGATGAGCCGACATCGAGGTGCCAAACACCGCCGTCGATATGAACTCTTGGGCGGTATCAGCCTGTTATCCCCGGAGTACCTTTTATCCGTTGAGCGATGGCCCTTCCATTCAGAACCACCGGATCACTATGACCTGCTTTCGCACCTGCTCGAACCGTCATTCTCGCAGTTAAGCGGGCTTATGCCATTGCACTAACCTCACGATGTCCAACCGTGATTAGCCCACCTTCGTGCTCCTCCGTTACTCTTTGGGAGGAGACCGCCCCAGTCAAACTACCCACCAGGCACTGTCCTCAACCCCGATAAGGGGCCTAAGTTAGAACATCAAACATACAAGGGTGGTATTTCAAGGACGGCTCCACGACAACTAGCGTCATCGATTCATAGCCTCCCACCTATCCTACACATGTAGGTTCAATGTTCAGTGCCAAGCTGTAGTAAAGGTTCACGGGGTCTTTCCGTCTAGCCGCGGGTACACTGCATCTTCACAGCGATTTCAATTTCACTGAGTCTCGGGTGGAGACAGCGTGGCCATCATTACGCCATTCGTGCAGGTCGGAACTTACCCGACAAGGAATTTCGCTACCTTAGGACCGTTATAGTTACGGCCGCCGTTTACCGGGGCTTCGATCAAGAGCTTCGCTTGCGCTAACCCCATCAATTAACCTTCCGGCACCGGGCAGGCGTCACACCGTATACGTCATCTTGCGATTTTGCACAGTGCTGTGTTTTTAATAAACAGTTGCAGCCACCTGGTATCTGCGACTCTCGTCAGCTCCATCCGCTAGGGACTTCACCATCAAGAGCGTACCTTCTCCCGAAGTTACGGTACCATTTTGCCTAGTTCCTTCACCCGAGTTCTCTCAAGCGCCTTGGTATTCTCTACCCGACCACCTGTGTCGGTTTGGGGTACGATTTCTGACTATCTGAAGCTTAGAGGCTTTTCCTGGAAGCAGGGCATCAATGACTTCACTGCCGTAGCAGCTCGACGTCGTGTCTCAGCCTTACAAAGAGCCGGATTTGCCTAACTCTTAAGCCTACGCACTTGAACCAGGACAACCGTCGCCTGGCCCACCTAGCCTTCTCCGTCCCCCCATCGCAATAGTCAGAAGTACGGGAATATTAACCCGTTTCCCATCGATTACGCCTTTCGGCCTCACCTTAGGGGTCGACTCACCCTGCCCCGATTAACGTTGGACAGGAACCCTTGGTCTTCCGGCGAGGAGGTTTTTCACCCCCTTTGTCGTTACTCATGTCAGCATTCGCACTTCTGATACCTCCAGCAAACCTTACAGTTCACCTTCAACGGCTTACAGAACGCTCCCCTACCCAATATCTAAAAGATATTGCCGCAGCTTCGGTGTATTGCTTAGCCCCGTTACATCTTCCGCGCAGGCCGACTCGACTAGTGAGCTATTACGCTTTCTTTAAATGATGGCTGCTTCTAAGCCAACATCCTAGCTGTCTGAGCCTTCCCACATCGTTTCCCACTTAGCAATACTTTGGGACCTTAGCTGGCGGTCTGGGTTGTTTCCCTCTCCACGACGGACGTTAGCACCCGCCGTGTGTCTCCCGGATAGTACTTACTGGTATTCGGAGTTTGCAAAGGGTTGGTAAGTCGGGATGACCCCCTAGCCTTAACAGTGCTCTACCCCCAGTAGTATTCGTCCGAGGCGCTACCTAAATAGCTTTCGGGGAGAACCAGCTATCTCCGAGTTTGATTGGCCTTTCACCCCTAGCCACAAGTCATCCGCTAATTTTTCAACATTAGTCGGTTCGGTCCTCCAGTTGATGTTACTCAACCTTCAACCTGCCCATGGCTAGATCACCCGGTTTCGGGTCTATATCCAGAGACTGAACGCCCAGTTAAGACTCGCTTTCGCTACGGCTCCCCTATACGGTTAACCTTGCCACTGAATATAAGTCGCTGACCCATTATACAAAAGGTACGCAGTCACACCACGAAGGTGCTCCTACTGCTTGTACGTACACGGTTTCAGGTTCTATTTCACTCCCCTCACAGGGGTTCTTTTCGCCTTTCCCTCACGGTACTGGTTCACTATCGGTCAGTCAGGAGTATTTAGCCTTGGAGGATGGTCCCCCCATATTCAGACAGGATATCACGTGTCCCGCCCTACTCGATTTCACGCTCGATGAAGCGTCGGTTACGGGGCTATCACCCTGTTTCGCCAAGCTTTCCAGCTTGTTCACCTACTTCAACGAGTGCTTAAGGGCTAATCCAGGTTCGCTCGCCGCTACTACCGGAATCTCGGTTGATTTCTTCTCCTCGGGGTACTTAGATGTTTCAGTTCCCCCGGTTTGCCTCACTAAACTATGAATTCATCTAGTGATAACTGCTTATGCAGCTGGGTTTCCCCATTCGGAAATCGCAGACTCAAACGGCTCTTACTGCCTCATCTGCGCTTATCGCAAGTTAGTACGTCCTTCATCGCCTCTGACTGCCCAGGCATCCACCGTGTACGCTTAGTCACTTAACCATACAACCCGAAGGAGTTTCGGGTTGTTGTTTAAACAACCTAAGTTGTCTCGCGTTTATTTACATGAGTGCGAGACAGATTTTGCCGGACTCAAATTTTGAACAAGACCTTAGCCTTATTCGATACCAAGCACACTTGAATGTGTTGTTGGTGTTTATCTTTCGATAAACATTGAGAACTTTACAAACAACAAACGAATTTGTTGTTTTGTCAGCTTTCCAAATTGTTAAAGAGCAAGATTCATCAAGAACCATTTTTAAACATTCTCAGCGAAAACGCTTAAAGATGGTGGAGCTATGCGGGATCGAACCGCAGACCTCTTGCATGCCATGCAAGCGCTCTCCCAGCTGAGCTATAGCCCCACTTAATGCTCAAATCTAAACCATATCAATCTGTGTGGACACTCATCACGATAATCATCGTGTAAGGAGGTGATCCAGCGCCAGGTTCCCCTAGCGCTACCTTGTTACGACTTCACCCCAGTCATGAACCACAAAGTGGCAAGCGTCCTCCCGAAGGTTAAACTACCTGCTTCTTTTGCAGCCCACTCCCATGGTGTGACGGGCGGTGTGTACAAGGCCCGGGAACGTATTCACCGCAACATTCTGATTTGCGATTACTAGCGATTCCGACTTCATGGAGTCGAGTTGCAGACTCCAATCCGGACTACGACGTACTTTCTGAGATTCGCTCCACCTCGCGGTATCGCTGCCCTCTGTATACGCCATTGTAGCACGTGTGTAGCCCTACTCGTAAGGGCCATGATGACTTGACGTCGTCCCCACCTTCCTCCGGTTTATCACCGGCAGTCTCCCTGGAGTTCCCACCATTACGTGCTGGCAAACAAGGATAAGGGTTGCGCTCGTTGCGGGACTTAACCCAACATTTCACAACACGAGCTGACGACAGCCATGCAGCACCTGTCTCAGAGTTCCCGAAGGCACTCCAGCGTCTCCGCTAGATTCTCTGGATGTCAAGAGTAGGTAAGGTTCTTCGCGTTGCATCGAATTAAACCACATGCTCCACCGCTTGTGCGGGCCCCCGTCAATTCATTTGAGTTTTAATCTTGCGACCGTACTCCCCAGGCGGTCTACTTAACGCGTTAGCTCCGAAAGCCACGGCTCAAGGCCACAACCTCCAAGTAGACATCGTTTACGGCGTGGACTACCAGGGTATCTAATCCTGTTTGCTCCCCACGCTTTCGCATCTGAGTGTCAGTATCTGTCCAGGGGGCCGCCTTCGCCACCGGTATTCCTTCAGATCTCTACGCATTTCACCGCTACACCTGAAATTCTACCCCCCTCTACAGTACTCTAGCTTGTCAGTTTCAAATGCAACTCCTAGGTTGAGCCCAGGGCTTTCACATCTGACTTAACAAACCACCTGCATGCGCTTTACGCCCAGTAATTCCGATTAACGCTCGCACCCTCCGTATTACCGCGGCTGCTGGCACGGAGTTAGCCGGTGCTTCTTCTGTCGCTAACGTCAAATCATAACGCTATTAACGCTACAACCTTCCTCACGACTGAAAGTACTTTACAACCCGAAGGCCTTCTTCATACACGCGGCATGGCTGCATCAGGCTTGCGCCCATTGTGCAATATTCCCCACTGCTGCCTCCCGTAGGAGTCTGGACCGTGTCTCAGTTCCAGTGTGGCTGATCATCCTCTCAGACCAGCTAGGGATCGTCGCCTTGGTGAGCCATTACCTCACCAACTAGCTAATCCCACCTGGGCATATCCTGACGCGAGAGGCCTTACGGTCCCCCTCTTTGGTTATCTTCGTTTATAGAAAACAACATCATGCGGTATTAGCCATCGTTTCCAATGGTTATCCCCCACATCAGGGCAATTTCCCAGGCATTACTCACCCGTCCGCCGCTCGCCACCCAAGGAACAAGTTCCTCTGTGCTGCCGCTCGACTTGCATGTGTTAGGCCTGCCGCCAGCGTTCAATCTGAGCCATGATCAAACTCTTCAATTAAAAGTTTTTTGAAGCTTTCGCTTCGGCTCAATGAATACTGACTTTAAATTACCTTAGTAATTCAAAGCTATTATCGTTCCAACAGAACGATAATGAATTGACTGTGCTCTTGTTGGCTTTCACTTTTAAAAAAGTGAAACAAAACAGCTCAAGGCTGCTGACCAACTTGATTTGGTCACTCAGTTCATTGATTAATCTTTTTGAGATTATCATCAACGAGTGCCCACACAGATTGATTGGTTTATATTGTTAAAGAGCGTTTTGCTTCGGCTTTCTTACCGAAGAGGCTGTGCATTCTAGCGAGATAATGGTCAGTGTCAAACACTTTTTTCATCTTTTTGCATCGAAGCGTTTTGCCTAACTGACTGGCCCGAAAGCCTTGCGGCGTCTGCCGTGTCAGTGAGGTCGCATTATAGAGATCAACTTCACACTGGCAAGTGTTTTTTGAGAAAAAATACAAAAATAACGCTCAAGCGCTTAACTTACGCGCAAAGGCTTATTTATCCCACTTTACTCATAGATTAAACACAGGTTATCCACAAACATGGGCTTTTCTGAGAGATAAAATGTAGATTTACCTCCCCGCTGTCTTTCTGAATTGATTAGCGACCTTAATCTGATCTCTTATTGTAGGTTTGAATCGTGGCTGTCTTCATGTAAGCCACATTCACGCTTTAAACCAAAGAAGCGAGTTTGCTCTTCACTCATCCCCGGTTGCCATTTCTGTGTAGTGTGTATATCGCCAACCGAAAGATAGCCTTGTTCCCAAAGTGGATGGTAAGGCAGATCGTTATCCTTGAGATAATAGTGCACCTCTTTGTTGCTCCAATCGATCACCGGCAAGAATTTAAACACGCCATTTTGCACCGATAAAATCGGTAAGCTTGCTCGTGATTGTGACTGCTCACGGCGTAAACCTGAGAACCACGTGCCGATGTTCAGTTCATCCAACGCTCTACGCATCGGCTCTACTTTATTGATTTGGTTGTAGCGCTCGATTCCTTCAACACCTTTTTCCCACAGTTTTCCGTAGCGAGCTTCTTGCCAAGCTGCTGATACAGGCGCGGAGTAAACTTTTAGGTTCAGATTGAGGCGCTCAGTCAGCTCATCAATAAACTGATAGGTTTCGGGGAACAGATAACCGGTATCGGTTAAAACAGCGGGAATGTCACTTTTCACTGAAGTCACTAGATGAAGCATCACTGCGGCTTGGATACCAAAGCTCGATGACAGTGCATGATTGCCTTGCAGATTTTCTAGAGCCCACACGACTCGCTGTTGCGCAGTGAGGGATTCGAGATGCTGATTGATTTGCGTTAGGCGCAGCGTTTGCTGCACCTTATTTAACGTTAGTAACTCTTCTAGTGTTGGAACGGTATGGTTAGGCATAGAAATCCCTCTTCGAGATGATTACCTCTTCAATAATGCCTGCTCGGATGGTGAAATCACCAAATCCTTCTCCTTCCAGACGCTCGCTAGCCCAGCGTCCCACCAACTCATCAATTTCTTGAAGGATTTGCGTGTCGGTAATGTTCTCTTTATACATCTTAGGAATGCGCGTTCCATTTCGATTGCCGCCTAAATGCAGGTTGTAGCGACCCGGCGCTTTACCGACTAGGCCAATTTCCGCCAACATGGCACGACCACAGCCATTCGAACAGCCCGTGACACGCAAAATGATGTTCTCTTCTTTGGGTAACGCATGTTTTGCCAAAATCCCTTCCACTTCGGTGACAAAAGAAGGGAGAAAACGCTCGGCTTCCGCCATCGCGAGTGGGCAGGTTGGGAAGGCCACACACGCCATTGAGTTGATGCGCTGCTCACTTACCCCATCATCAATCAAGCCATGAGATCGGGCTAGCTGCTCAATGTGCTTTTTCTGATCCGCTGGCACACCAGCCACAATCAGGTTTTGGTTAGCCGTCATCCGGAAATCGCCTTGATGCACCTTAGCAATTTCAGCGACACCCGTTTTCAGTGGCTTACCCGGAAAATCCAATAAGCGACCATTTTCAATAAACAGGGTTAAATGATGTTTGCCATCGATGCCTTCAACCCAACCAATCCGATCGCCACGGCTGGTAAACTCATAAGCCCGGCTTGGCGCAAACGCAATTCCCGCGCGTTTTTCAACTTCGGCTTTAAATACCTCAACCCCAACACGATCTAAGGTGTACTTAGTTTTGGCATTCTTACGGTTAGAACGGTTACCCCAATCGCGTTGCGTACTCACCACCGCTGCCGCAACCTCCAAAGTTTTCTCCAGAGGAATAAAACCAAAGTCATCGGCACGACGAGGATAGGTTGAAGTATCGCCGTGCGTCATGGCAAGGCCACCACCCACCAACACGTTAAAGCCCACCAACTGACCCTGTTCACCAATCGCCACAAAATTCAGGTCATTGGCGTGCACATCCACATCATTGTGTGGTGGTATCACAACAGTGGTTTTAAACTTACGCGGTAGATAATTTGCACCTAAGATCGGCTCCTCATCCGGCCCTTCAACTTTTTCGCCATCCAACCAAATTTCGGCATAAGCGCGTGTTTTCGGTAGTAGGTGTTCACTGATCTTTTTTGCCCACTCGTAGGCCTGCAGATGCAGTTCAGATTCCACGGGGTTAGAGGTACACAACACGTTACGATTGACATCCCCTGCGGTCGCAATCGAATCGATACCAATGCGGTTTAAGGTTTGATGCATCAGTTTGATATTCGGCTTAAGCACACCGTGAAACTGAAACGTTTGTCGTGTGGTTAAACGAATACTGCCGTACAGAGTATGTTCAGTTGCAAACTTATCGATCGCGAGCCACTGGTGAGGAGTGATAATCCCCCCGGCATACGCGCACGGAGCATGACATTGTGCAAAGGCTCAAGTTTTTGCTTGCTGCGCTCAGCACGGATATCACGATCATCTTGCTGATACATGCCATGAAAGCGGATGAGCTGGAAGTTGTCCGCGCTAAAGCCGCCCGTAATGCGATCTTGCAGATCTTGCTCGATCGTCCCGCGTAGGAAATGACTTTCTCGTTTTAGACGTTCATTATCCGACCATGGGCCGAGCACTTCGCCAAGCACCTCTTGTACTGATGGGTTTTGATTTGCGCTCATTAGTAGACATCCCTTTGATAACGTTTTGCTTTACGCAGTTCACTCACATACTCTTCCGCTTGCTCACGATTCAAGCCACCTTGTTGCTCAACAATAATGATCAGCGTTTGGTGGACATCTTTCGCCATGCGTGATGCATCACCACACACGTAGAAGTAAGCGCCTTCTTGTAACCATTGCCATACCAGCTCGGCTTGTTCTAATAAGCGATGCTGCACATACACCTTTTCGTGCTGGTCGCGACTAAAAGCCACATCTAAGCGATTTAACACGCCAGACTTCAGGTACTTTTGCCACTCGACTTGGTAGAGGAAATCTTGGGTAAAGGTGCGGTCACCAAACAGCAACCAGTTTTTCCCTGCTGCGCCACGGTTTTCGCGCTCTTGGATGAAGCTACGGAAAGGGGCAATTCCGGTTCCTGGGCCAACCATGATCAGCGGCGCATTATCATCACTCGGCAATTTGAAGTTGGTATTGTGCTCAACAAAGACTTTAACCGGAGCGCCCTCTTCTAATTGATGAGCCAAGAAGCTGGATGCACCACCCAAGCGTTGCTCTCCCCCATGCTCATACTCAACCACCCCAACGGTGAGATGCACTTCTTCACCCACTTCACTTTGGCTAGAGGCAATCGAATAAAGCCGTGGGGTTAAACGACGCAGCAGTGAGAGAAGCTGAGTAGCAGAAAGTGTGACTTTTTCTTCGCGCAACACATCAATCACTTGTGTGCGAGTCGCGTATTCACGCAGCGCCTCTTTATTTTGAGTTAAAGATTGAAGCTTTGGACTCTGCGCCAACTCGGCATATTGCGCCACCAACTGCGGATTGGCAGCGGTAATTTCATAATGCTGAGTCAATGCTAAGTGGAGTGACATCGTTTCGCCGTCCACTTGTACGGGTTCATGGCCAGACAACCCTACGCTATCAAGCAGTGCATGCACCAGTTGGGGGCGGTTCTCATACCACACGCCTAACGCATCTCCCGGTTGATAAGTGATGCCAGAATCGGCCAAATCAATTTCGATGTGGCGAACATCTTTGCCTGAGTCACGGCCAGTAATTTTTTGGCTGATCAACAAACTGGCCGGATAAGGATGTTGTTTGGTGTAATCATGCGTGGTTACTTGGCTCGTGGCAGCACCAGATCGCTCGGCGGGCACAGCAGCGCCTTCTTGCTGCAAAACAGCAAGAACTTGAGTACACCACTGTGTCGCCACGGCCTGATAATCCACATCCGCATCCAAGCGCGCAACCAAACGTTGTGCACCCAGTTTTGCTAAAAACTGATCAAAATCTTTACCGGTTTGGCAAAAAAACTGATAACTCGAATCACCCAGTCCTAATACAGCGTATTTAAGATTAGCCAGCTTGGGCGCTTTTTTCGATTTGAGAAACTCATGCAATGCTAGTGCATTATCCGGCGCTTCGCCTTCCCCATTGGTTGAGGCGACAACAATCACATGGGTTTCCTTGGCTAAGTCTTTGCCTTTGTAATCGTCCGCGTCAAATAACTCAGCTTGGATACCTGCAGCTTGCGCCTGTTTCAACAGCGCTTGAGCAACGCCTTTTGCGTTCCCCGTCTGCGAAGCAAAGATGATCGTCAGCTTAGCCGCTACTGCAACCGGAGTCGTCGGCGCAGCAGAAATTGGTCGCGTATCAAGCGGATTGGATTGGCTCAATCCCCACAAATAACCGCTTACCCACGCTAATTGCTGAGAGTTCAGTTGGGTCACGCTTTGTTGGAGTTGATTGAGTTGTGAATCATTTAACGGACTCGCGAGCCCTTTAAGGTATGGAGAGAGATTAGCTACCGACATTGTCATTGTCACCACTTCCTTGTTGATTATATGACAACAGAGTAATCACTGTTTTTAATAACAAGAAAGAATCGATATGAATGCTTTATAACTTTTTGGCTTAAAAAATCGCAGTAAGGGTTGAAAATAAAGAAGAGTAAACAGCAAAAATGAGCCGTTGAAAGGCTCATTTACTATAGATTGGCGGGCAAATCATTCTAGTGTTGATTAGAAACTGAATTGCGCACCGAGGAACCAACCATCAACAAACACCAACGATTGTGACATATTGGCCGATGATTTGGCTAATTCAGCAAACTCAAGGTCAACCACACGATAGCCGGCTTTGAAGGCTAAATCGCCAGCCGCAATCGGCACTTGGTACTGTAATCCAGCCATCACATCAGCGGATTTAAGATCACTATTATTACCAAAATCAAATTGACCAATCACCGCGAGTGGCGTGCGCGGAATCGCGATTTGCGCATTAGCGTACCAATTAAAGCTTACTTGATCGAAATCGTAACGATGATCATCCTGCGCGCGATAATCGCTGTTGATATATTGGCTGAGCGCAATACCCGCATCAAACTTCATCTGCTCGCGATTTAACACTCGATAGTAAAATGTGTAATCCAACTTATCGAAAGCAACGAAATCAGCCTCCAAGTTGGTATAACGTAAACTGACATTCGGCCAGTAAGGAAAACCATGCTCAAACGCAATCTGCAGACTTGGCGCGTTCGCATCATCACGGCGAATATCATCAATTTTTGTACTGGTTAGCCACATCTCTGCGCCTACTGAAGTCTTATAGAAGGACTCAGCAGCAAAGGCCGAAATGGGCGCAATCATCAATCCAGTGACAAGCGCTACCGATGCAGTGTGGTTCATGAGCGATGCTCCGTTATGTTTCAGTTAAAGATAATCAAGCTAAAAGATCGTTAAGGTTGGCGATGGTAACACAAACCAAAGAGCTGCCGAAAAAACAACATCGTTTGCCATCAATCGGTTTTATACGCCCAATTCTTGGTATGGGATTTTCGCCAACGCTTGCTCAACGACCTCTAATCCAGCCCCGGGCTTATGAGCATTCTCACTGATATGACGTCGCCACTGACGAGCACCCGGCATATTTTGAAACAGCCCTAACATATGACGCGTCATATGGCCAAGATGAGTACCTTGGGATAATTGTTGCTCAATATAAGGCATCATTTCATGGATCACTTGTGAGCGTTTTTTGACTGGCGTATCCAGGCCAAAAATCTGCTGATCCACTTCCGCTAAAATATACGGATTTTGATACGCCTCACGGCCGATCATAACGCCATCTAAATACTGCAGATGCTGCTGTGCTTCCGCTAAGGTTTTTACTCCACCATTGACCGCAATCGTCAAATGTGGGAAATCACGTTTGATTTGATACGCTCTCGAATAATCCAATGGTGGAATTTCGCGGTTCTCTTTAGGGCTTAAACCACTTAACCACGCTTTGCGCGCGTGAATGGTAAACTGCTCACAGCCACCTTTTTCAGCCACCGTCGCAATAAATTGGGTTAAAAACTCATACGAGTCTTGCTCATCAATGCCGATTCGAGTTTTGACGGTGACTGGAATATCCACCACCGCACGCATCGCAGCGACACATTCCGCAACTAAATCCGGATCAGCCATCAAACAGGCACCAAAGCGACCATTTTGCACTCGATCAGACGGACAACCGACATTAAGGTTAATTTCATCATAACCACGCTGTTGAGCAAGCTTGGCACACTGCGCCAAATCTTGTGGATTCGAGCCACCAAACTGCAACGCTACCGGATGTTCTTCTTGGTTATACACCAAAAAATCGCCACGGCCATGAATGATCGCCCCCGTCGTCACCATTTCGGTGTACAGCAAGGTTTGCGCAGAGAGCAAACGATGGAAATAACGGCAGTGGCGGTCGGTCCAATCAAGCATCGGAGCAACTGATAGCCTGCATGAGTGAGTCATAGGTGAACGTCCCCATTTCGGTCAGAAATAACCACCGCACGGTGGCAAAAAATCAAAGTCCGGCATTTTAATCGTATCTTAGGCTAAGTGCCAAGCCTTGTTCAAACAATCAGCCCTGCATCATTCACTGCCAGATCGGCGATAAGCAACACTGTCTTTACCGCCATCAATCTGGGATTACAGTATCGTTTTTTATCCAGATAGGGTAATTTACGCCTATTCAACAAGATGAGTTGATTGAGCGCTTTATTTTGTATAACCGCTATTTTTCCGCTCAACATGCTTCGTCTCGATCGAGTACATAATGACTAACGCATAACAGTAATGGTGATGGTTTTGGAGCACAAGCTAACCAAACAAATTGAAGAAATATGTGCCGCAAGAGGCGTTCGTTTGACTACACAGCGGAAAACCGTGTTTGAATTGATCTGTGCCAGCAAACGCTCATCCAGCGCCTATGAGCTACTGGAAGATCTCAAGAAAAGTGAGCCACAAGCTAAACCACCAACGGTATATCGGGCATTGGATTTTTTGCTCGCCCAGGGATTTATTCACCGAGTAGAGTCCACCAATAGCTTTATTTCTTGCGGTTCATGTAACGCCCATAAGCATTTTTCACATCTATTGATTTGTGACCAGTGTGGTAACGTGATTGAGTCTCGTGATGATACTCTAGTCGCCTTGCTAGCGAATAATGCAGAGAAACACGGTTTTAAGATAAGCAACCATGTCATCGAATCACATGGCGTTTGTCAAAACTGTCTCTCAAAAGAAAATCAGTCACAGTAGAAGAAAGTTATGCGCGCTGAATTTGTAAACCCGTTTTTAGCATCTTTAATGAACGTGCTAAAAACAATGGCCTCTCTTGAGTTGAAGCCACAAAAACCACGGATCAAGAAAGATGAAATTGCTCGTGGTGATGTCTCGGGCCTGATCGGCATGATCGGTCCAACTACCCGTGGATCGATGTCGATCACCTTTGATGAAAGCCTGGCACTGGAAATTATGCACAATATGCTCGGTGAACGGCCGAATGGTATCAATGAAGAGGTGACCGATATGGTGGGTGAAATCACCAATATGGTAACGGGTGGAGCCAAGCGAATTTTAGCTGAAAGCGGCTTTGAGTTTGATATGGCAACACCGGTGGTGGTTTCAGGCCGAGGCCATACCATCTGCCATCAATGCGAGGGTTCAATCATTCTGATGCCCTTTTCTTCACCTTGGGGTAATGCGTTTATTGAGATCTGTTTCGAATAATTCAAACATGAACGGATGACTCAAAATAGCCTATCGAACATAGCAATTACTTAGTACGTAGTACGCACCAGATAACGATCGCGACTTCCAATAAAAAGGCCTTAGTCACGAACTAAGGCCTTAACATTAATCAATATTTAATTCGCGATCTTAAGCACGAAACGCTTTAAACGCATTAATCAATCCGTTGGTAGAACTGTCATGAGAAGCGACGGCAGTATTGTCGGTCAGCTCTGGCAGGATCTGGTTTGCCAACTGTTTACCCAGCTCAACACCCCATTGATCAAAACTGAAGATATTCAAGATCACCCCTTGTACGAATATTTTGTGTTCGTACATCGCAATCAGATTACCTAAAGTGCGAGGCGTGATCTGTTTAACCAGAATCGAGTTAGTTGGACGGTTGCCTTCAAACACTTTGAACAGAACCAAGCCCGCAATTTCAGCCGCCGATTTACCGCTGTTTTCCAGTTCTGCTTGTACCGCTTGTGCTGACTTACCAAATGCCAGCGCTTCAGTTTGCGCAAAGAAATTGGACATCAGTTTTTGGTGGTGATCACTCACCGGATTATGGCTTAGTGCTGGTGCGATGAAATCACATGGGATTAGCTTAGTACCTTGATGGATCAGTTGGTAGAAAGCGTGCTGGCCATTAGTACCTGGCTCACCCCAAATGATTGGACCTGTTTGGTATGTCACTGGATTGCCATCACGGTCAACGTATTTACCATTTGATTCCATGTTGCCTTGTTGGAAGTAGGCAGCAAAACGGTGCAGATATTGATCGTAAGGCAGAATCGCTTCTGACTCGGCACCGTGGAAGTTGTTATACCAAATGCCGATCAAGGCCAGAATAACCGGGATGTTACTTTCGAATGGAGTATTCACAAAATGCTGATCGATCTCATGAGCGCCAGTCAGCAACTCAATGAAATTATCGTAACCAATCGATAGCACGATCGATAAACCAATCGCTGACCATAGTGAGTAACGGCCACCAACCCAATCCCAGAATTCGAACATATTGTCAGTATCGATGCCAAATTCAGCCACCGCTTTACCATTGGTCGACAGGGCCGCAAAGTGTTTTGCCACGTGGGCTTGATCGCCCGCCGCTTGCAAGAACCAGTCACGCGCGGTGTGCGCATTGGTCATAGTTTCTTGAGTGGTAAACGTTTTTGACGCGACCAAAAATAGCGTGGTTTCTGGATCGACTTTTTTCAGGGTTTCCGCCATGTGTGTGCCATCAACGTTAGACACAAAATGCATGGTCAAATGATTCTTATAAGGCACCAGTGCCTCAGTCACCATGTAAGGCCCTAAATCTGAACCACCGATACCGATATTCACCACATCAGTGATCGCTTTACCGGTAAAGCCTTTCCAATCGCCACCAATCACACGCTCAGAGAACGCTTTCATCTTAGCCAACACCGCATTAACGGCTGGCATCACATCTTCACCGTTCACCAGCACCGGAGAGTTGCTGCGATTACGCAGTGCCGTGTGCAATACCGCACGATCTTCAGTTTGGTTGATCGCTTCACCTTTAAACATCGCGGTAATGGCTGACTGCAGATCGGTTTGCTTGGCCAATGCAAACAGGTGTTGCATGGTTTCCGCATTGACAAGGTTTTTCGAATAGTCGACCAGAATATCGTTGCCAAAGCAGGCTGAATATTTGGCAAAACGCTCACTGTCTTGCGCAAAAAGTGCTTTGAGGTCCATATCCTGAGCGGATTCAAAATGCGCGGTCAGCGCTTTCCAAGCTTGAGTTTGCGTTGGATTGATATTTTTCAACATGGCATCTATCCCGATGTTTCTGTGGTTTTATTCCATCGAACGGCAGGTTGCACTCTACCGCTGGAATCTCCGATTTAAGCAAAAAAAGAATAGGTTAAAAATGCGTTTTTCGTTTAGGAATCATAGCGCATTTATTTTTGAGCCTGATTATGAGTGAAGTGATCGCCACCCACTTTGCGATAGGTCACGTAACCACTGACCATGGCTCATTTTTATCTGGTGCTGTGCGTCGCTCACCTTACCCTTAAACGGATACCTTGCCAATACGCTTTACTCACAGACACTCAGTCACCGTCGGTAAGCATTCACTCGGCTAGCTCGCTAAGCTGAAAATGGCCACTAACTGCCAGCACCAAAATAAGACATTTCTACCCGCGAAGTCAGCTTGGTCACCAACTCATAACCCAGGGTGCCAATATGTGCCGCCACTTCTTCAACTGGCAGCTCATTGCCCCATAGTATCGCTTCATCGCCAACACAATCGGTAGCATCCGCACCTAAATCAACGGTTAACATATCCATCGACACTCGCCCAGCAAGCGGTACTCGGCGACCATTAACCACCACCGGCGTACCATTGGGCGCGGTACGTGGATAACCATCACCATAACCAATCGCAATCACTCCGATTTTGGTATCATGCTGACAGGTCCAAATCCCACCATAGCCAACTTTTTCACCCGCTTTGACATCACGAACAGCAATCAAATGTGACTTTAAGGTCATCACTGGCTGATAACCGAGCTCGGCTGCGCTCTTTTCAGCAAAAGGCGACACTCCGTACATGATGATCCCCGGTCTCACCCATTCCAGTTGACTTTGTGGCCAAGCAAGCAATCCAGCTGAGGCCGCCAGTGATCGCTCGCCACGGAAACCATTGGTAAGCGCTAAAAACAGCTCAATTTGATCGGCCGTGGTCGATTGATCTAACTCATCCGCACAACCGAAATGGCTCATATAGTGTAAGGGCTTAGCGACGTTCTGGCACTGATGCAAACGAGCGACAAAATCCGCATATTGCTCAGGACGAACCCCTAAACGATGCATGCCACTATCAATCTTTAGCCACACCATCACCGGTGTTTCGAGCTGAGCTTGCTCCAAGGCTTGTAGCTGCTCTTCGCAATGCACCACGGTTTGAATATTGTTAGTAACCAATACGGGTAAATCACCAGATGAATAAAAACCCTCCAGTAGCAAGATGGGTTTGACCACGCCACTGGCGCGCAGTTGTAATGCCTCTTCAATCCGAGCAACCCCAAACGCATCGGCCCCTAAGGCAAATCGCGCAATCTGGCGCAAGCCATGACCATAACCATTGGCTTTAACCACCGCCATAATTTTACTGGTTGGGGCTTGTTGCTTAACACGCTGTAAATTGTGCAGCAACGCATCAAGATTGATATAGGCCGTGGCCGCCTTCATGTAGTTCATTGAATTATTCATCGTCAAATGCAGGTCCAGCATAGTTGTCGAAGCGAGAATATTGTCCTTGGAAAGTAAGGCGCACCGAGCCTATCGGGCCATTACGCTGCTTACCGAGAATGATTTCTGCAGTGCCTTTTAATGGGCTATCAGGATGGTAAACCTCATCACGATAGATAAACATGATCAAATCGGCATCCTGCTCAATCGAACCTGATTCACGTAAATCTGAGTTAACTGGACGTTTATCGGCCCGTTGCTCCAAAGAACGGTTGAGCTGCGAGAGTGCCACCACAGGTACATTCAATTCTTTCGCTAATGCCTTCAGCGAGCGAGAAATTTCGGCAATTTCCAGTGTCCGGTTATCGGTTAACGCAGGGACTCGCATTAATTGTAAATAGTCGACCATGATCAGCGATAAACCACCATGTTCACGAGCAACACGGCGCGCACGTGAGCGCACTTCAGTGGGGGTCAAACCAGAACTGTCGTCAATGTACATATTCTTCTTCTCCATGAGAATGCCCATGGTCGATGAGATACGGGCCCAATCTTCATCATCGAGCTGACCGGTACGAATTTTGGTTTGATCGACACGCGACAGTGAGGCCAACATCCGCATCATGATCTGCTCCGCTGGCATCTCCAGCGAAAAGATCAGCACTGGCTTATCTTGCTCCATCGCGGCGTTTTCACATAAGTTCATCGCAAAGGTGGTTTTACCCATTGAAGGACGCGCGGCAACAATGATCAGATCCGAGCCTTGTAAACCAGCGGTTTTCTTATTCAGATCGGTAAAACCGGTATTCACCCCAGTCACACCATCCTGTGGCATTTTATACAGCAACTCAATCCGCTCTAAGGTGCGCTCTAAAATGCTATCGACATTTTTCGGGCCTTCATTTTCACTGGTGCGCGCTTCAGCAATCGCAAACACTTTACTTTCGGCTAGATCGAGGAGATCTTCGGCGTTACGTCCCTGTGGATCGTAACCCGCATCGGCAATTTCATTAGCAACCCCAATCAGATTGCGCACCAGCGCACGCTGAGCGACAATCTCGGCGTAAGCATTAATGTTGGCAGCGCTTGGGGTATTTTTGGCTAAATCGGCGAGATAAGCAAAACCGCCGACATCTTCTAATTGCTCGCGTTGCTCTAGGTATTCCGATAGTGTGATTAAATCCAGCGGCTTGCTTGCCTCGAGAATCGATTTCACCCCATCAAAAATCAGACGATGTGGCCGACTATAGAAATCCTGCGTCACCACATGCTCAGAGACCGTATCCCAACGCTCATTATCCAACAGCAAACCACCAATGACGGATTGCTCTGCCTCTAACGAATGGGGAGGAACTTTGATAGCATCGACTTGTGCATCAGAAGTTTTACGGTTTCGTTTATCAGTACGTGGATCTGCCATGACTTCGCTTTAAGTAACTTTTGAATGTCCGTCATTATAACGAGAATCCATGATTTGTAATTAAGGCAAAGAAAGTTTGTGTATCGAGTGTTCAGAATTGACCTTGAGTTGACTCAAACTCAACCATGAATTTTTACTATGCCACCACCCTAAACGTAGAAGAGGTGATCGTGTTCCCCAGATGGTTAACTTGGACGAGTCTCGCACTCTGCTTTCCTGCGCTCGCCGAGCCAGCAAAATCAAACAGCGATATCAGAGTGCCTTCCCCATGGAGTCATCATGTCGAATTTGGCTATCAAGCCCACACTGGCAACACCGATTCACAATCACTCACTTCCCGTATGAAGTCCGAATACACCTCGGGTCGTCATCGTACCTATGGCGAATGGAAATTTTATAAGCTGGATAAAAATGGCAAAGCCAATAAGCACCAATCCACCTACGCGTTACAAAGCGACTATAAACTGGGTCCGAAAACCTATTTATACGCCAGCTTCTATGGCACTGATTCGCGTTATAGTGCTTATTTCAAAGACTATACTCTCTCGGCAGGTCTCGGTTATCAATTTGTTTATACAGAAGATTTTACACTAGAGGTAGAAGTCGGCCCCGGTTTTCGCTACCAAAAACCCAACCAAGATGAGATTGATAAAAACGATATTGTGTTCCCCGATCAAGTCAATGAAGGGATTTTTCGTGGTAATTTGAAAAGTGAATGGCAAGCGTTAGCCAATTTATGCTTCGCGGCAGAATTAACTATGGTATCAGGAGGGAGTAACACCAGCGTCGATAGCGATCTGAGTGTCACCAATAAAATCACCGATAATATCGGATTGAAAATTCGCCAGTCCCGCCAATTTCACAACCGCGTACCTGAGGGATTGAGTAAAGAGGACAGCGTATTTTCGGTTAATTTACGTTTCCAATTTTAAGCAAAAAAAAACACCAGCCGAAGCTGGTGTTTTCATATTCGTCAATAACTGAAATTACTCAGCAACAACTTGAACTTTCGCAGTTGCAAACACTTCAGAGTGAAGTTGAACGCTAACTTCGAATTCGCCAACATTGCGCAGAGCGCCTTCAGGCAGGCGAACTTCGCTCTTAGATACTTTAACGCCAGCTGCAGTGATTGCATCAGCGATATCACGAGTACCGATAGAACCGAACAGTTTACCTTCGTCACCAGCTTTAGAAGCAATTACCACTGCTTCCAGAGCGTTAACTTGGTCAGCACGAGCTTGAGCAGCAGTCAGTTGCTCAGCAACTTTTGCTTCTAACTCTGCACGACGGCTTTCAAACATTGCAACGTTAGCTTTAGTTGCCATTACTGCCTTACCTTGTGGGATAAGGAAGTTACGAGCGTAACCAGATTTAACGTTTACAGTATCGCCAAGGCTGCCTAGATTACCGATTTTATCAAGTAGAATAACTTGCATTGCTTAATCCTCTTTCTTAATAAACGGTGCCGATTACTGATGTTTGTCAGTGTATGGCAGTAGAGCTAGGTAGCGAGAACGTTTGATCGCACGAGCTAGCTGACGCTGATATTTAGCGCTTGTGCCAGTGATACGGCTAGGAACGATTTTACCAGCTTCAGTGATGTAGTTCTTGAGAGTTGCTACGTCTTTGTAATCAATCTCTTGTACGCCTTCTGCTGTAAAACGGCAGAATTTACGACGACGGAAGAAACGAGCCATGGGCTATCTCCTGATCTATATATGAGAAATTTTGTCGGCATGCAGCACTAATTTACCTACGCCATTTCGGCTGGTTTGGTAAGCTAAAAAACCGCTTACCAAAATGCTACTGCCTTGTACTAAATTTTGAGTTAATGTTGTTGACCCTGCCTCACTGACCACCACCGCCAAGCGACAAAACACTTGTCTTGGGAGGTTAGCTTCAACCATCGTAGAGCGATGCTCTAGCCAAAAATGGCAATGTTTAACACCCGATGGGCTTTGGCTTCGAACCGGAGCTTTTGCGACAATGCCACTTAACTCGATTCGATTGGTCAGCGAATCATTACTCAACGTCTGCGTCGAATTTCACTTCGTCACGCTTTACACGCTCTTCACGAGCTTTCAGCATGATTGAAGGTTCAGTGATAGCAGCTTTAGTACGCATGATCATGTTACGTAGAACTGCATCGTTGAAACGGAAAGCAGTTTCTAGTTCATCAACCACTGCTTGGTCAGCTTCAACGTTCATCAGAACGTAGTGAGCTTTGTGCAGTTTGTTGATTGGGTAAGCCAGTTGACGACGACCCCAATCTTCTAAACGGTGGATTTTACCGCCCGCTTCAGTGATTGAACCAGTGTAACGTTCGATCATGCCAGCAACTTGCTCGCTTTGATCTGGGTGCACCATGAATACGATTTCGTAATGACGCATTATTTGCTCCTTACGGATTATTCAGCTTCCAGAGTTGGCCCGGTCATCCAGAGGAAGCAAGGAACTAATGATAATTGACCGAGAATTAAGGAGCGGGAATAGTACAGAAACAAAGCAGCTTTAGCAAGGGAATTGATGTGTGGTTTTGATCGTGTGATGCAATCTGTAAATTCGGGAGGGATGAACGATAAAATGGTTACCGCAAAAAATGAAAAAGGGCAGCCGAAGCTCCCCTTTTTCGATGCAGCATTGCGCGGCAAGATTAACGCAATTAAGCGATGATCTTCGCTACAACACCAGCACCTACTGTACGACCGCCTTCACGGATCGCAAAGCGTAGACCTTCGTCCATCGCGATTGGTGCAATCAGGTCAACTACCATTTGGATGTTGTCGCCTGGCATTACCATTTCTACGCCTTCTGGTAGCTCGATGCTGCCTGTTACGTCAGTTGTACGGAAGTAGAACTGTGGACGGTAACCTTTGAAGAATGGAGTATGACGGCCACCTTCATCTTTTGACAGTACGTATACTTCTGACTCGAACTTAGTGTGTGGAGTGATTGAACCTGGCTTCGCCAGTACTTGTCCACGCTCTACGTCGTCACGCTTAGTACCACGTAGCAGGGCACCAACGTTCTCACCTGCACGACCTTCGTCAAGCAGCTTACGGAACATTTCTACACCAGTACAGGTAGTCGTTACTGTGTCTTTGATACCTACGATCGCAACTTCGTCACCCACTTTCAGGATGCCGCGCTCGATACGACCAGTTACTACAGTACCACGGCCTTGGATTGAGAATACGTCTTCGATTGGCATCAGGAATGCCATGTCTACTGCACGCTCTGGCTCTGGAATGTAAGTGTCCAGCGCTTCTGCCAGTTCAATGATCTTCGCTTCCCACTGCTCTTCGCCGTTTAGCGCGCCCAGTGCTGAACCTTGGATTACTGGCAGGTCATCACCTGGGAAATCGTACTCTGACAACAGCTCACGTACTTCCATTTCAACCAGCTCTAGTAGCTCTTCGTCATCAACCATGTCACATTTGTTCATGAATACGATGATGTAAGGGATACCTACTTGACGACCCAGCAGGATGTGCTCACGAGTTTGTGGCATTGGGCCATCTGTCGCTGCTACTACTAGGATACCACCGTCCATCTGTGCAGCACCAGTGATCATGTTCTTAACATAATCCGCGTGTCCTGGACAGTCTACGTGTGCGTAGTGACGGTTTGGTGTATCGTACTCTACGTGAGAAGTATTGATAGTAATACCACGCTCACGCTCTTCTGGTGCGTTGTCGATTGACGCGAAGTCACGCGCTTTACCGCCGTATACTTTAGACAGTACAGTACAGATAGCTGCAGTTAGAGTTGTTTTACCGTGGTCAACGTGGCCGATAGTACCAACGTTTACGTGCGGTTTCGTACGTTCAAATTTTTCTTTAGACACGATCGTGTTCCTTCCTAGTTATGATTCGCTTTGGGTAAGCATACCCAAGGCGCGCCAGAAATTGCTATTTTATGCGCCAACTCACATCAGCGCAATAGATTCGTTATTAACCAAACAACGGTTAACCACGCTCTGCGATAATTGCATCGGCAACATTTTTCGGCACATCAGCGTACTCAGCAAACTCCATAGAGTAAGAAGCACGGCCTTGTGTGGCAGAACGCAGGTCAGTTGCATAACCAAACATTTCAGAAAGTGGTACTTTAGCATGGATAATTTTCAGTCCCGCAGGGCCGTCATCCATACCTTCGATGATGCCACGACGACGGTTTAGATCGCCAACGACATCACCCATCCAATCTTCTGGCGTGGTGATTTCAACTTTCATTAACGGCTCAAGAAGAACAGGATCCGCTTCAAGCGTACCTTTCTTGAATGCCATAGAACCAGCGATTTTAAATGCCATTTCGCTGGAGTCGACATCGTGGAATGAACCATCAAACAGGGTCGCTTTAACATCCAAAACAGGATAGCCAGCTAACACACCGTTGTTCATTTGTTCCTCGATGCCTTTCGCAACAGGGTTGATAAATTCTTTAGGAATCACCCCACCCGCGATTGCGTCAACGAAGACAAAACCTTGACCAGGCTCAGAAGGTTCAATTTTCAGCCATACGTGACCGTATTGACCACGACCACCAGACTGACGAACAAATTTGCCTTCCACTTCCGATTTACCACGAATGGTTTCACGGTAAGCCACCTGAGGTTTGCCGACGTTACAATCCACACCAAACTCACGTTTCATGCGATCGACGATAATATCTAGGTGAAGTTCACCCATACCAGAAATCAGTGTCTGACCGGTTTCACCATCAGTTTCGACTCGGAATGAGGGATCTTCTGCCGCGAGCTTACCCAGCGCAACACCCATCTTCTCCTGATCCGCTTTCGAGCGAGGCTCGACCGCGATTTGGATCACAGGCTCTGGAAACTCCATACGCTCCAGAATCACAATATGATTCGGATCACACAAAGTATCACCGGTGGTGACATCTTTCAGGCCGATGGCGGCTGCAATGTCGCCAGCACGAATCTCTTTGATTTCATCACGCTTATTAGCATGCATCTGTACGATACGGCCAAAGCGCTCTTTCTTTTGCTTCACTGAGTTGTAAACCGCATCACCCGAGTTAACCACTCCAGAGTAGACGCGAATAAAGGTCAGTGAACCAACAAATGGATCGGTAGCAATCTTAAACGCGAGTGAAGAAAATGGTTCGTTGTCGTCGGCGTGACGCTCAACCGCATTTTCTCGATCATCAGTACCCTTGATCGCTGGTACATCGGTCGGTGACGGTAGATATTCAATCACTGCATCCAGTACCGCTTGCACGCCTTTGTTCTTAAATGCACTACCACAAGTAGCAAGAACAATTTCGTTATTGATGGTACGCTGACGTAGAGCTTGTTTGATCTCTAGTTCAGTGAGTTCACCATCTTCAAGGTATTTTTCCATCAACTCTTCACTGGCTTCGGCAGCCGCTTCCACAAGGTGGTTACGCCACTCTTGGGCAAGCTCTTGCATGTCGGCCGGAATGTCTTCATAAGTGAAGCTCATGCCCTGATCGGCTTCATTCCAGTTGATGGCTTTCATCTTGATAAGGTCGATGACACCTTTGAACTCTTCTTCTGCACCAATGTTAAGCTGGATTGGAACTGGGTTCGCACCAAGACGATGTTTAATTTGGCCTACTACGCGTAAGAAATCTGCACCTGCACGGTCCATTTTGTTGACGAATACCATGCGTGGAACGCCGTATTTGTCAGCTTGACGCCAAACGGTTTCAGACTGCGGTTCAACACCAGATGTGCCACAGAATACGACCACTGCACCATCAAGTACACGCAGTGAACGCTCTACTTCGATCGTAAAGTCAACGTGTCCAGGGGTATCAATGATGTTGATGCGATGTTCTTGGAATTGTGCTTCCATACCACGCCAGAAGGTGGTTGTCGCGGCAGAGGTAATGGTAATACCACGCTCTTGCTCTTGGACCATCCAGTCCATAGTCGCAGCGCCGTCGTGAACTTCGCCAATTTTGTGAGAGAGGCCAGTGTAGAACAGAATACGCTCAGTAGTGGTTGTTTTTCCTGCATCTACGTGAGCACAAATACCGATATTACGGTAGCGCTCAATAGGCGTTTTACGAGCCACGATTGTATCCTCTTACTAAGGTCAACCTTAGAAAATAGAAATGTGCTGCGAGAGAGCCTCGCAGCACAGAAGGTATTACCAGCGGTAATGAGCGAACGCTTTGTTCGCTTCTGCCATACGGTGAACGTCTTCACGTTTCTTAACAGCAGAACCTTTGTTTTCTGACGCATCCAGCATTTCAGCAGCCAGACGAGCAGCCATAGATTTTTCACCACGCTTACGCGCAGCTTCAACCAACCAACGCATTGCCAGAGCATTACGACGTACTTGACGTACTTCAACTGGAACTTGGTAAGTTGAACCACCTACACGGCGAGATTTAACTTCTACCGCTGGGCGAACATTTTCAAGAGCTTCTTCAAATACAGCTAAGTGGTCTTTACCAGACTTCTCAGCCATGGTGTCTAGTGCAGTGTAAACGATTTTCTCTGCAGTAGATTTTTTACCGTCAACCATAAGGATGTTAACGAATTTTGCCAGCAGTTCAGATTTGAACTTTGGATCTGGAAGGATCTTACGCTGACCAATGACGCGACGACGTGGCATGGAATATTCTCCGTTGTCTTATTCTTCAGGTTATCCAAAACTTTTCAGTTTCTTCAAAATTAAAATTTAATTTTAGTGTTTGGCCTTACTTAAAGCTTCTCTTGTAACAAGAGGGGCATTAAGACTTAGGACGCTTCACACCGTACTTAGAACGAGCTTGTTTACGGTCGTTCACGCCAGCACAGTCAAGTGCGCCGCGAACGGTGTGGTAACGAACACCTGGAAGGTCTTTAACACGACCACCACGGATCAGTACAACACTGTGCTCTTGTAGGTTGTGACCTTCACCACCGATGTATGAAGTAACTTCAAAACCGTTAGTTAGACGTACACGACATACTTTACGAAGTGCTGAGTTAGGTTTTTTAGGTGTAGTTGTGTAAACACGAGTACATACACCACGTTTTTGTGGGCACGCAGCTAGTGCTGGCACGTTGCTTTTAACAACTTGCTTAGCACGTGGCTTACGAACCAACTGGTTAATAGTTGCCATTAACTAGCTCCTGATTGACTTAAAGTAAGCTTGTGAAAAATCTATCCCTTCCGCACAAACAGATTGCACAAATAGGGACGCAAAATTCTATGCAGTAGTGTGGGGGGTGTCAAGAAATATACAGATCTTTTTTCCGGTCCAACCTAGTGTGAGACTGAACTGCGCAGCATAAATAATAAAGTTATCACCATGTGATTGATTTTTCATGGCTTGCAGTCAAATCAACCCAATCACTCATCGTGATCACCTCAACATGAGCATCAACTTTGGTTTGCCAACCACGCGCTGCAAGATCCTCGCGCAGAGCTGAGTATTGAATCTCAGGCATTAAATAGGCTCGATAAGGCGATTGCAGCGCCGCCGCGTAAACCGCGTTTTCGGTCAGTATCACAACATCGCCCGGTAACAGGTACGCACTGACTAAGGGGATTTTTTCTAGGTGCTTGATAATATGCAGCATTGCAGATCCTTAAAAAGTCAGGTGTTGATGGTAACCACGCAGTAGACACGCCAACTGTTGTGGCGCAACTACTTGCACATCAAGCAGCAAATCTTGCGGGCTAAGTCCCCAACGCTGCAAGCTCTGCTCGCACACATAACGTGTTTCAATGTCGTACAAATCCAATAACTTAAACGCGGCAATATAGTCGCGGCTTAAAATCGCGTCCGGTTGCTGATGTTTAACTAACTGCAATACCCCTTCACCGACGAAAAATAAGGCTTGCTGCTCACTGTAAGCAGAGGCCGCCAAAATAGCATCCAATCCTTCTCGTCCTGCGGCAATGCCGTGAGGGGCGGTGTGAAATACCCAAGCGATATGATTCAAAACTGCACCACTCGATCTTGTTGTAATAAAGCTTGTGCCAAGCTACCTAATCCTGCTTGAGTGAAATGAGCGGCGAGGTTATGGCTAGCTAAACTGTGTTGCGAAGCTTCTTGCTCACTCACCACCCCGCGACGCAGCGCAGCAGCGACACAGGTTTCCAACTGCACTTGATGATCAACAGCAAGGCTTTGCCAGGCTTGCACTAGATCAAACTCATCGTTCGCTGGCACATGGGTTGCCGAGCCATTCAACACCCCATCTTGGTAAAAAAATACGCTCTTTAACACATGCCCTTTCGCCAGCAGAGCTTGAGCGAATCGATAGGCGTTACGTGCCGATTGAGTACCGTATTGTGGCCCGTTGACCACTAAGGTGTAAGTGAGCGGTTTCACTTCTCATCATCCTCAGTTTTACGCTGGCGAATATACAGATACACCGTATGTTTGGAGATATTGAGCCGATCTGCAACTCGGTTAATCGCATCTTTAATATCAAAAATACCTTTATCAAACAGCGCCATCACAATTTGGCGATTCTTGGTATTGTTCGACACCGATTTATCGGCATTAATTTCTTCTATAGTCCGCTCGACCGTTTGATCCACCAACTCTTCGACATCGCTAGCAAAATTGACAGACGATGCCGCTTCTTGGGCTTCTTGAGTCGGCATAAACGATTTCAACACTTGTGAAAAAGGCGCATCGAGATTGACGTTAATGCACAATAAACCAATCACGCGATTATCACCGTTACGAATCGCAACCGTGATCGATTTCATCAACACGCCACCTTTGGCGCGCGTGAAATAAGAACGCGAAAAATTGCGCTCCGAACCTTCAATATCACGCAACATTTTTAACGCCATATCAGTGATCGGCGAACCGACTTGGCGGCCAGTGTTCTCACCGTTGGCAATTTTGATCGCCGAGGTATTCAAATCCTCCAGTGAATGCAGGACGATTTCACAAAATGGGCCAATCAGACTCGCGATGCCATCGACCACCGCCTCATAAGAACGCAGGATGACTTTATCGTGCTCGCTAAATGGCTTAACGTGCACCGATTCCATCTCCAGCAATAAATCAACATTCATGGTTTCTGTCATTGTCACTGTGCTTAAACCCTAGAACGGAAAATCAACAAATTGCTGTAAGTTTATCAGAAAATTTTAAACTACGATTCGGCAATATCACCAACAAGTGATTTAGCACAAATTTTCACCAAATTAAGCGCGCATAAAAGGCCTGAGCGAGGTCAGGCCTAATAAGATGGAGCTCACGAGCAGAACACAGAGATTTATTGTACTGCGTTAGCGCCGTTTTCAATCTTCAGTAGTTCAACTTCGAACACCAGCGTCGAGTTGGCAGGAATGGTTGGAGTATCTTGCTCACCGTAAGCCATCTCAGGTGGGATGACCAGCTTGAACTTCGAGCCCACAGGCATGAGCTGCACACCTTCAGTCCATCCTGGGATCACGCGATTAAGCGGGAAAGTCGCAGGCTCACCACGCTCATAAGAGCTGTCGAATTGAGTGCCATCAGGCAAGGTTCCTTTGTAGTGAACTTGTACAACATCGGTATCTTTTGGTTTATCACCTTCAGCAGGAGTCAGAACTTGATACAACAAACCTGACTCGGTTTTTACCACACCAGACTCTTTCTCAAATTGAGCACGGAACTCATCACCTTTTTGCTTACTTTCAGCCGCTTTCTCAGCCGCTTTGGCTTGCATGGTTTCCGCGACACGCTTGTCCAGCGCTTCAAGCGCGGCACGAGTCTCTTCTTCAGTCATTTCTGGTGAACCGGTAAATACCTGTTCAATACCTTTAAGAACCAAATCTTTGTTAAGTACAATGCCAATTTCACTCGGCTTTTCAATGCTGGTTTTCAGGTAATTGGCGAATGATACACCAATTGCATAAGCCGCTTTATCATCTTCTGACTTTAATTCGACCGTTTTGACGATGGCTGCCGTCTCGGTCTTTGCGGCTTCTTCTTTCTGACAACCAACCGCGAGCATAACGGTCGTAGCCAACAGTGACACTTTAAAAAGTGATTTCATCGGGTTCTCCAATTGTGAGGTATTCGTTTTGGTATTGTGCACAAAAACCAGTAAGTCACTGGTGTACAACTAAGAGTTGTACCAATATAGCGATATGTTGCATGATTGTCTTTACACAACAAACGGATAATTCGAACTTGATGCGAAGAATTTATCACTCATTCGGCACCTTACTTATCATCCTTATCTTAAACGGTTGTTTTTTTGCAAACCAAGCCGAGCAGCAATGGAACCTAGCCCCCGAAGGCGCCAGCGCCTTTGGCCTCAGCCGCGATGGCCGCTTCGCACTGATTTATTCCCGACAACAACAACTGATGCTATGGGATCTGCAGCAAGTACAACTACTCGCCAAGCTTGGCGCACAAGATCCACAAGCCAATCCCGTTTCTGTGATCCGCATCGCGGATAACGGTCGCTATGCCATCACGGCCAGTCAAAATAACTTCGCCATATGGGATCTTGCCTGGGCTCAAGCCAAAGGGCTTTGGTCTATCACAGATGGTCAGATCCGTGATGTCGACATCGCTAATAATGGCGAACAAGTGCTACTCGGTTTAACCAATGGCAAAGCCATTTACGTGGACTTAGTCACTGGGCGGCGCATGGAGTTCCTCGCCCACCACGAAAAAGTCAATTCCGTCGCGCTTTCCGCTAACGGACGCTATGCGCTTTCTGGTGGCAATGATCGCCACGCTTACTTATGGGATACCCAAAGCGGGCAAATTATTCAGCAATTTGAACATCAACAACGAGTTAATCGGGTAACTTTGCAACGCGATGGCAAGTTCGCTTTCACTTCGGATAGTGGCAACCAAGCGTTAATTTGGAACCTCTCTACCGAGCGTGAGCCAATAGCGCTGCGCAGTTTGCGCCGCCAACTGATTTTTTCTAGCGCACGCTTTGCCGATGATGGAAAAAGACTGATCACGGGAACACCATCAGGGCAAGTGGAAGTATGGAATACCCAAGATGGTAAAAAAATCGCCAGCTTCAATTCACAGGCCAAAAAAGATGGCGGACCAGCTCAAGCTGTCGTGTATGATGCCAGTTTTGATCGCCAGCAACGTGCTGTATCAGGCAGCTCAGCAGGCATCGCCCAAGCTTGGCGAGTGGAGAACTAATCAATGCAACAGACATCGCTAACCCAACTTCAAATACAAATTGAAGATTTAGAGTGCAAGTTGGCCTTTCAAGATCAAACCATTGAGATGCTAAATGATGCCCTGACTCAACAACAACTGTTGATCAGTAAGATGCAGGATCAGATGCAATATATGGTCGGCAAAGTGAAAAATATCGATAGCTCAAATTTGGCGGATCCCGCTCAAGAAACACCGCCACCACACTACTGATGCAATAAGCTTCCGGCTACAGCCTACGTAATTCGCCGATCTTATCGAGCGAAAACGTAGGCAATCACAGTACCTGCGACCACCAAACAACCGCCGATTCGGCGCAATTGATGATCGGATTGTAGGCTCAATTGTGCCACCATCTGACGCCATCCTCTCGGCGCCAATAATGGCCCTAACCCTTCAACAATCAGCACTAAACCCAGTGCAACCCAAAGTGTCTGTGACATATTGCCTCCAAATAACAAAGGCCCCTTACGGAGCCTTGAATAAAGTTAGCGAATGCTTACTTTGCAGCAGCGCCTTTCGCATTATTCATGTATTGGAAGAACTCGCTGCTTGGATCCAATACCAGAATGTCATTTTTGCTATTAAATGATTTTTCATACGCACGCAATGAGCGTAAGAAGCTGAAAAACTCCGGATCTTTCTTATAAGAATCCGAGTAGATCTTCGCCGCTTCCGCATCTGCCGTACCACGGGTTACACGAGCAGTTTTATCGGCTTCCGCGAGAATCGTAGCCACTTCAAGCTCGGCTTGAGCACGGATCACTTCGGCTTTTTCACGACCTTGTGAACGGTGTTTACGAGCCACTGACTCACGTTCAGCGCGCATACGGCGGTAAATCGATTCACTGATCTCATCAGGTAGATTGATCTTCTTCATTCTAAAGTCGACCACATACACACCCAAATCTTTCATCGCACTTTGTCGTGTATCTTGCAGTACGTTAGCCATGATTTGATCACGCTGACCATCAATCTCCAAAGCTTCTCGTGCCGCTTCGGTAGTGATTTCAGAAGAATCAGGATTCTCCGGTAAAATCGCCCCATTACGCGGACCAGAAACAATTTGTTTGATCTCACGAGATCCAATTTCCGAACGTAATACATCGGTGACTTTACGCTCAAGTAACGCTTCCGCCGTTAACGCATTGCCACCACCGGTTGCCAAGTAATATTGGCCGAAATCTTCAATACGCCATTTCACGTACGAATCGATGATCACATCTTTTTTCTCTGACGTAACAAAGCGATCGGTACGACTATCCATGGTTTGAATCCGTGCATCTAATGTTTTCACACGATCAAACATTGGCATTTTGAAATGCAGACCCGGCTCGTAAATCTTTGACATATCATTAGTGTCTTTCAGCACTCGGCCAAAACGGATCACAATGCCGCGCTCTCCCTCTGGGATCACGAACATCGACATTAACAATGCCGCCATGATCAGAACGATACTAGGGATTAATAACTTACGCATTCTTAGTATCTCCCTTGACGTGTAGTGCTGCGTGACGAAGTGTCGGTATTGGTATCCGTCGTTGGCGACTCAAGCTCGATTTTATCGTACGCTGATGACGATTTACTGGCACGTGGCTCTGCTTTATTCGCCTCTTGTCCAACAAGCTTATCAATCGGTAAGTACAACAGATTGCCGCTCGATTTAGAATCGATCAGCACTTTCGAGGTATTGCTGTACAACTCTTCCATGGTATCCAAATACAGACGATCACGAGTGACTTTCGGTGCCGCTAGATATTCAGGTAACAGCTTTTCAAATTGAGCAACCTGACCTAAGGCCTCATTGATTATACGCTCGTTATAACCTTGCGCTTCTTTCTTCAAACGCTCCGAACGACCAGTCGCTTTCGGTAAAATTTCGTTTTTGTACGCTTCTGCTTCACGAATAAAACGCTCTTCATCTTCACGCGCAGCAATCGCATCATCAAACGCATCTTTTACTTGCTCAGGCGGACGTGCAGATTGGAAGTTAACGTCAACAATCATCAGGCCCATATCATAGCCATCAATGATTTGATTGAGCGTCTGCTGAGTACTTTGGCGAATTTGCTGACGGCCACTGGTTAAAATACTGTCCATCAGTGCATCACCGACCACAGCACGCAGCGCTGAATCAGTCGCTTGACGTAAACTATCATCCGCATTGGTCACTTTGTACAAATACTTATAGGGATCAGCAATTCGATACTGCACATCCATCGAGACCGTCACCACGTTTTCATCTTTCGTCAGCATAAGACCCGATGCTCGCAGTGAACGAATCGCTTGCACATTAACTGGGGTCACTTCATCAATAAAGCGTGGACGCCAGTTCAAGCCAGGATCAACAATTCGATCGTATTTTCCAAGTCGCGACACCACGCCACGCTCAGCTTCACCAATGGTGTAAAAACCGGAAAAGAACCATATGGTGACAGAAATGGCCGCTATTACACCAAAACCAATCGCACTACCACCTGCCAGCGAAGGACCTTTACCGCCTTTACCACCAAATTTGCCGCCCAATTTTTGACTGATTTTATTAAACACTTCGTCTAAATCGGGTGGTCCTTGATCTCGGCCACCTTTGTTACCGCGATTGTTGTTCCCCCATGGGTCATTATCGCGGCCATTGTTGCCGTTATTATTACCAGGCTCATTCCACGCCATTAGAAAACTCCATCATTTGATATGACGTTATACTCTAGCAGTCCTTTCTGTGACGATAAAGCCACTTAAGTCTGCTTGCTCTCGTTTCTCTAGTTTAGCCCAATCAACTTGCTGCATACGAACAGTGATCAGTAAATTGCCTTCCGGATCATACTCTTCCTGTTGAATACACTTCATTTGGAAAAATAGACTGCGGATACGTCCTTGATGCGGTGGCGGAATACGCAGATGATGCTCCACCACTTGGCTGGCTAAACGTTCACTCAATGCTTGAAACAGTAGCTCAATGCCAGATCCCTGCATGGCAGAAATCCATACGGCTTTGGGCACTCCTTCATCATCCCGTTCAATACGCGGAGTGGCTTGTTCTAAATTATCGATTTTATTCATCACCAACAGCGTGGGGACGTCATGCGCATCGATCTCTTGTAGAACCGTCTCTACCGCTTGGATATTCTCACGAAAGCGTTCATCACTAGCATCAACAACATGTAACAAAATGTCAGCTTCTTGCGTCTCTTGTAACGTTGCTTTAAAGGCCGCCACTAAGTCATGTGGCAAATGACGAATAAAGCCCACTGTATCAGCCAATACCGCAGGCCCAACGTCCGCCAAATCCATTCTACGTAAGGTTGGATCTAGGGTGGCAAACAGTTGATCGGCAGCGTACACACCGGCTTCAGTAATACGATTAAACAGGGTCGATTTCCCTGCGTTGGTATATCCCACCAACGAGATGGTTGGAATCTCGGCTCGGCTACGCGCTCGACGCCCTTGTTCACGCTGTTTGGCTACTTTCTCTAAGCGACGCAAAATAGCTTTGATCCGTTCACGCAATAAACGTCGGTCCGTTTCAAGTTGAGTTTCCCCCGGCCCACGCAAACCAATCCCACCTTTTTGTCTTTCTAAGTGGGTCCAACCCCGAATTAAGCGCGTTGAAATATGGCGCAGCTGCGCCAACTCGACTTGGAGCTTACCTTCATGGGTACGGGCACGTTGAGCAAAGATATCGAGGATCAGGCCAGTACGATCGATGACCCGACACTGACACAATCTTTCGAGGTTACGTTCTTGAGCAGGAGAAAGCGCGTGGTTAAAAATGACCACGTTGGCTTCATTGAGTTGGACAGCTTCGGCGATTTCTTGGGCTTTACCCTCACCAACGAAATATTTAGGGTGAGGGGTTTGACGACTGCCTGTTACCACTTGCAGCGTGGTCACCCCTGCAGAAGATACGAGCATTTTACATTCGCTCAGATCTTCCCCCTGTTGCGTGAAGTTGACATGAACAAGTACGGCTCGCTCACCGGCTTCATAACGGTCAAACAAGCGATCAACTCCTTAAATAATGGTGCAAAGAATTACTCTTCTGATTTCTCAGCTGGACGATCTGTCGCTGGACGATCGCCACTGTGGTGGCTCACTGGACGTGCAGGAACCACTGTCGAAATAGCATGCTTATAAACCATTTGGTTTACGGTATTTTTCAGCAGGATCACAAATTGATCAAACGATTCAATCTGACCTTGCAGCTTGATGCCATTCACAAGGTAGATAGAGACCGGAATGCGTTCACGACGTAGCGCATTCAGAAATGGGTCTTGTAGAGATTGCCCCTTAGCCATTTTATTTTTCCTTATTTTGTCTTTTCTAGTAATTATTTAGCTAGCGGTGCAGCAGAATTATATGCAGCCTTGCATCTGAGCTAAACCAATCAAAAATTCCCGTTGCTATCAATGCTCAATCGAGTACCAATAGCGGATCCTTTCCGGGGTACACACGCAAAAGCGATCACATTATACACAGCTTATTTCGTTGGACGCTATCGCATTCGAGAGCGTTTCAACGGCTTGGTCTACGTTTTCGCTATCTAACCAAGTTAAATCATCCCAGCTGCGTAACCAGGTGATCTGTCGCTTGGCCAATTGACGGGTGGCACAGATGCCACGATAAATCGCCTCATCAAGCGTTGCCTGACCGTCTAAATAATCCCACATTTGCCGATAACCCACACAGCGGATAGAGGGAAGATCAGGATGCAGATCATCTCTGGCATACAGAGCTTTAACCTCGTCTTCGAACCCTGATTGGACCATTTTCGCAAAACGAAGTTCAATCCGCCGATGGAGTTCGGCTCTTTCCTTGGGAGCAATCGCAAACTGTAGCACTCGATAGGGAATCGCTTCCCCTTTAGTTTGCGTTAGCTCGGTAAGAGTTTTACCCGAAATTCGATAAACTTCCAGTGCCCGCGACAATCTTTGTGGATCATTGGGATGAATTCGCTCAGCTGAGACTGGATCGATCTGTTGCAACTGAGCATGCAATGCTGGCCAACCTAAGGTTAAGGCTTGTTGTTCGATCTGTTGGCGGATTTCAGGGTTGGCCGCAGGTAAAGGCGATAAGCCTTCAATCAATGCCTTAAAATAGAGCATAGTGCCCCCGACCAATAGCGGGATTTTGCCTTGTGCGACAATCTCTGCCATGGCTTGCAGCGCATCGCGCCGAAAATCGGCCGCAGAATAGGCTTCACTCGGATCAAGAATATCGATCAAGCGATGTGGAGCCAGTGCAAGCTCGGCAGCATCCGGTTTAGCGGTGCCAATATCCATTCCGCGATAAACCAGAGCGGAATCGACACTGATGATCTCCACCGGATATTTCTGACGTAAGCGAATGGCTAAATCCGTTTTACCTGAAGCCGTTGGCCCCATTAAAAAAAGGGCGAGGGGTAACTGTTGAGTCATGAATGTAATGCTGTAATTGAGGCGGAAAAGTCCACCAAAGTAATAAAATGCGGGTCATGGTAAGGCAAGCCACCTTGCCATAGCTGTTCCAGTTCGGCGATCAAGCTGATCGCCTCAGCTAAAGTGTAGTCTGTTTTTTCTAACACGATACGTTGGACCAACCACTCAGCAAGTGCTTGATATGGCAAAGGCTCGCTGTGGTGACGGCTCGCCGCGTAAGATAACAGATCCGGCAGTAATTGCTGTAAATTTTGCTGGCGTAATGGCTGAGGAACCGCCATCACCATAATCGAATGGTGGGCGCGTGTTTTAAGTTCAATGCCCAATTGCTGCAATGATTGCCAATAGGTTTGTACCGCTTGCCATTCAAGATCATTTAATTTAAGCGCTAATGGCACCAGCAGCGGCTGGGCTTTGAGTGCTCCATACTGTGGATTGAGTAAGCCGCGCAGCTTAAGTTGCTCGGCTTGAACCAGCGAAACCAGCACGCAGCCAACAGAGCTATTCATCAGCAGATACTGTCCTTCAACCACTTGGATCGCTTTACCTAATTTTTCAATCACCACCGCCTGAGTGAGTGTCGCATTGGTTGCCGCAAAATCGGCTTCTGGTGCTAAATTGGGCGTTTGCAACAAGGTTTGATACACCGCGGCTTCGGATTGAATTACCACTGACGGGCGATTTTTCTCAAACCGTGTAGCGCGAGTATTTGATGCAATAACCCAAGGATTGGCTACCGCATGCTCTTTTAACGGATAAGCGCTACTCCGGCTTTCATTTTCACCTTCTGGCACCGCTTTACGCGGATAACTTGGCACATTATGTACTGCTTGAGTAACCCTTTCAGTCAGTGAAGTTTCGCTGTCGAGCCCAATCTGCAGGGATGTTTTTTCTGCACTTGGTGCATGAAATGCGCCATCATTGAGCGAGGCGGCGATCACTTGCGCGGTTTGGACTAAGGCGCTGCTTAACGCTTGATAGATGAAATCATGTACCAGACGCGCTTGGTGGAAACGCACTTCATGCTTGGCGGGATGCACGTTGACATCGACATGCAAAGGATCCAGCTCAATAAACAGTACATAGGCTGCAAATTGATCGGCGCGTAAACTGGTCTCGTAGCTTTGTCGAATCGCATGATTGATCAGCTTATCGCGCATCATGCGACCATTAACATAGCAGTATTGTAAATCACTCTGCTGGCGAGCCCCCTGTGGGCTGGCGATCCAACCGTGTAGCTTAAGGCCTTGATGTTCAAGCTCAATACGCAGCATATGCTGCACAAACGAATTACCACAAACTGCCACTAAACGCTTTTCCTGCTGGGCTAAAGTGGTGGCGGCGCGGTATTGACGCACCACTTTTCCGTTGTGGCGCAACATAAAACTCACATCAAATCGACTCAACGCAATCCGTTTGAGCAGCTCATCAATATGGGTAAATTCGGTTTTTTCTGTGCGCAAAAATTTGCGGCGAGCCGGAGTATTAAAAAACAGATCCAACACTTCGACCGTTGTGCCGACCGGATGAGCGGCGGGCTGTAACCTCACTGCCATATCTCGACCTTCACTGTATGCCGCCCACGCTTCCTGCTGCGCCTCAGTCCGCGATGTTAAGGTCAAGCGGGAAACGGAGCTGATACTGGCTAATGCTTCACCGCGAAATCCCAGACTCATGATCGCTTCCAGATCATCTAAGGTATGGATCTTCGAGGTTGCATGTCGACTTAGCGCTAGGCCAAGCTCCTCTTTATCAATTCCAGAGCCGTTATCTCGGATCCGGATCAGCTTAGCACCACCTTTTTCAATCTCAATCTCAATCCGGGTAGCGCCAGCATCTAAGCTGTTTTCCACCAGCTCTTTAACCACCGAAGCGGGTCTTTCAACCACTTCACCGGCGGCAATTTGGTTGGCTAAACGAGCGGGCAGAATACGAATCGTCATAATCAGTTATTTATTCGGGATGATCAGTTGCTGACCCACCGCCAGTTGATCAGAACGTAACTGATTGGCTTGGCGGATACTGGCAATGCTGACGTTATAGTGGTCAGCGATTTTACTCAGATTGTCACCGCGCTGGACTTTATGCTTACGCAGCGGCTTATCTTGTAAACTCACGGTAATATTTAACTTCTGGCCAAGGACCAAGGTATCCGATTTGAGATTATTCTGGTTTTTAATCGCCGCCACCGACACTTTATAAGTGCTTGCCAGCTTACCGAGAAAATCTCCCGCTTTCACCACATGGATAATGGTTTCCGTTTCGACCGGATTGGCCACCACTGGGACAGCGATCGGTTTTGCCGCGGCTGACGCAGGGATCGTCAGTTTCTGTCCCACAGCAATCGTTGCCGATTTAAGTTTATTCGCCTGCTTGAGCGCATCTACCGTGACACCATATCGATTGGCGATCACTCCTAATGATTCGCCGCGCTGCACTTGGTGGATTTGCGTTTTACCACGGTTGGCAAACAACGTACCTTCTGGTGGATTTGCTTCAAAATACTGCACAATCGCTTTAGCTAACGCGCGAGCTAATTTATCTTGATGGCTACGCTGGAACAGCAACTGCTCTTCGGCCGGATTAGAGATAAATCCGGTTTCAACCAGTACCGACGGAATGTCAGGTGATTTTAATACTGCGAGGCTGGCATTCACCGGCTCGCTTTTATGCAGATGAGCGACCTTGCCCATTTCACGCAGAATACTGGTCGCCAGCTTGTAGCCCTCTTTCTGAGAATGGCTAAATTGCAAATCAAGCAGGGTCTGACTCACGTTGCGATCATTATTGGTTTTTGATAGTACTTCTCCTGCCCCACCAAGCAACTCAGACTGTTGCTCATGATTTTCAACCCAACGCGCAATTTCCGTATTAGCGCGGCGTGTATTGAGCACAAACACTGAACCGCCACGAGGTTGAGGGGTGTGGAATGCATCGGCATGAATCGAGACCAAAATATGCGCTTTACTGCTACGCGCAATTTCCGTGCGTTTATTTAAATTCACCGAATAGTCGCCACGACGAGTCAAAACCGCCTTCACGCCAGGCACTGCATTCAATTGATCAGCCAACTTCTTAGAGATAATTAAGTTGACATTTTTTTCATATTTACGAGTCGGACCGATTGAACCTGGGTCTTCACCACCGTGACCGGCATCAATCGCTACCACAATATCTTCATTACCAAGCAACTGAGAGGCATCTTTACTCACTTGTACCGCAGCGGTACTCGGCGTACTAACCACACGGTTCTCATTGGCTTTTCCGTGTGGCAGATCGATCACTAGTCGATGTCCATACTGACCACCTGGAGTTGGAGCTAATTTAAATAAACTGGGAGTGGTTTTCTGCTTAAGTTCAAACACCAACCGAAATGAACTTTTCTCTGGCGGTGTGGAGGCGCGGATCCGAGATAAAATGCCACTGTCCGTCACATTGACAGGCAACTTGGCACGCGAAGAACTCTGCTTGAGGTCGATCACCAAACGCTCAGGTGAACTAAGAGTAAAATAGCTAAAATCGGCTTCGGATGTCACATCCAAAACTACTCGCGTTTCATCAGGCGAAGGCCAAACTCGCACCCCCTCTAGGCTATTAGCCCAAGTTTGAGGCGCGATGCTGAATAACACCCATCCACATAGTAGCAAAACCAAACGACGAACGTTCAACATAACTCCAACTGACTCAAAAGGTCACATCCATATTCATTATTAGCCGTCAGCGTGGCAATGCGCCGCTCTCCGTCATAACGTAAATCAAGGTCAAGATCAGCCTTAGGGAGCAGCCCGTAACCTTGCTCTGGCCATTCAACTAAGCAAATCGCATCGTCAGTAAAATAATCACGGATCCCCATAAATTCGAGTTCTTCTGGATCCGCTAAGCGATAAAGATCAAAGTGATAAACCTGCCACTCACCTAATTGATAAGGCTCCACCAGAGTATAGGTAGGGCTTTTTACATTGCCTTGGTGGCCTAATTCCCGAATAAAACCACGACTAAAGGTAGTCTTTCCGGCACCAAGATCACCATGCAGATAAAGCGTCGTTTGTTGTGAACAGAGCGCGGCCAGCGCACGACCTAATTCCAATGTAGCTTGCTCATCGTTTAGGGGAAAAATCTTGCTATTCATTACGCTTTTCTCAACAAGGTCATGACTGACTATAAAGAAATCAAAAGAACCGGAATAGTAAACTGGGTTGGAATTGAGAAACAAGATCTGTTCTGTTAACAAACCGAAAAATATACCGGTTAGAGCACCTGAGATTAACGCTAGAACAAGCGGACAAGATCCGCTAAGATCCTCGGCCCTTATCGTGAGACCCCGTGATGGACTACCAACAACTGGCAGACAAGATCAAGCAATGGGCGATCCAACTCGGCTTTGAAAAAGTTGGGATTTGTGATGTCGATTTGCGTGAGCATGAACCCGCGCTACAAGCTTGGCTCGATGCGGGGTATCACGGTGAGATGGATTGGATGGCCAGACATGGCATGCTGCGCGCTCGTCCAGCTGAATTACTGCCTGGTACTCTGCGCGTGATCAGCGCTCGGATCAATTACTTGCCACCTCAAGCACAGTTTGCTGCTAACTTGCGCGATCCCTCTCAGGCGTATATTAGCCGCTACGCGCTCGGGCGCGACTATCATAAGCTAATGCGCAACCAACTGAAAAAACTCGGCGAAAAAATTGAACAAGAAGTAGGGCAACTCGGTTATCGCCCTTTTGTTGACTCAGCGCCCATCCTTGAACGGCCATTGGCACAAAAAGCTGGATTAGGTTGGAGCGGCAAACACTCGCTCATCTTAGATAAAGACAGTGGTTCTTGGTCGTTTCTAGGTGAGCTGTTAGTCGATATTCCCTTACCCGTTGATCAACCGAGCGAGAATCAGTGTGGTAAATGCACGGCCTGCATGAGCAGTTGCCCGACCAACGCCATCGTCGCAGAAGGTGTGGTCGATGCACGGCGCTGCATCTCGTATCTCACCATTGAATATTCGGGTGTGATTCCGCTTGAGTTTCGCCGCCCGATCGGCAACCGAATTTATGGCTGTGATGATTGCCAGTTAGTTTGCCCTTGGAATCGTTTTGCACCATTAACTCAGCAAAGTGATTTTCATCGTCGGCCAAGCCTCATTGAACCTGACTTGGTGAACTTATTTGAGTGGGATGAAGCGACATTTCTCAAGCAAATGGAAGGTTCGGCCATCCGGCGTATCGGCCATCAACAATGGCGACGCAACTTAATTATTGCTATGGGCAATGCCCCTTATTCTCCACGTATTGTGGAAACATTAGAACGACATCAGGGACAGAATCCACTATTGGATGAACACATTCCTTGGGCTTTAGCTGAACAGGGCCAAAAAACATCAACCTCACGCCAATATCAACGTTTAATTCGTATTATTGAAAAAGGCCTGCCACGGGATGCCTAAATAGAGCGAATGACACAATCAACACCATGATTGTTTGATGCCTATCCCAATTTGCGTAATGTGGACAACATTTTTAATGTGACGCCGTTTTCTATCACGAAATAAAGTTAATCACAGCTCTTGGAAATGACTAGGATCAACTTTTTATACGGCAATGATCTTCAAATTTGATAACCCATCGCCAAAATCCACAATAAATCAAATAAAAACAATGAATTAAAGCAATGCTCATCAAGCCACTTTCAACTAAACAATCAAAGATCCTTAAGGATGTCAACTGAAAACGCCATGATAGATAGTTTATGAACAACTTTATCCACATCTCATTTTTGTGGATAAGTCTGTTAATGAATAAGGTAAAGCAGGTCGAATCTGCTGATATCCAACAGACTTCTGGTAATTTAAAAAATTGTTCAAGAGATGAGAGTGACTAGATTGAACAATGGTTCAATTAGCCTCATCTGAGATGATGCTTCTCAGCATTATAGAAAAGGGGGCTAGCCAAAAACTTAACACCCTAAAAAAGAAAGGACTGCGCTTAAAGCACAGTCTCTTATCTAGAATTTGGTTGCGGGAGCTGGATTTGAACCAACGACCTTCGGGTTATGAGCCCGACGAGCTACCAAGCTGCTCCATCCCGCGTCCATGTTGTGTCACCGTTAAGCACCGTGAGAGCTTTAATTTGGAGCGACACACGAGGTTCACCGATTTAAAACAAAAAGGCGTGACCTCAACCTTGGCAAGGTTGCGCTCTACCAACTGAGCTAGTGTCGCATTTCATCGAGACGCCGTAGCATCTACGCTAGAATTTGGTTGCGGGAGCTGGATTTGAACCAACGACCTTCGGGTTATGAGCCCGACGAGCTACCAAGCTGCTCCATCCCGCGTCCATGTTGTGTCACCGTTAAGCACCGTGAGAGCTTTATTTGGATCGATACATGAGGTTCACTGCTTTAATACAAAAAGGCGTGACCTCAACCTTGACAAGGTTGCGCTCATCAACTGAGCGAGTGGCGCATTCATCGTCAAGTACGATGACAACTTTAAACTTGGAGCGACACACGAGGTTCGAACTCGTGACCTCAACCTTGGCAAGGTTGCGCTCTACCAACTGAGCTAGTGTCGCATTTCATCGAGACGCCGTAGCATCTACGCTAGAATTTGGTTGCGGGAGCTGGATTTGAACCAACGACCTTCGGGTTATGAGCCCGACGAGCTACCAAGCTGCTCCATCCCGCGTCCATGTTGTGTCACCGTTAAGCACCGTGAGAGCTTTAATTTGGAGCGATACATGAGGTTCACTGCTTTAAAACAAAAAAGGCGTGACCTCAACCTTGACAAGGTTGCGCTCATCAACTGAGCGAGTGGCGCATTCATCGTTGAGTACGCTGACAACTTTAGATTTGGAGCGACACACGAGGTTCGAACTCGTGACCTCAACCTTGGCAAGGTTGCGCTCTACCAACTGAGCTAGTGTCGCATTCATCGAGACGCCGTAGCATCTACGCTAGAATTTGGTTGCGGGAGCTGGATTTGAACCAACGACCTTCGGGTTATGAGCCCGACGAGCTACCAAGCTGCTCCATCCCGCGTCCATGTTGTGTCACCGTTAAGCACCGTGAGAGCTTTAATTTGGAGCGACACACGAGGTTCACTGCTTTAATACAAAAAGGCGTGACCTCAACCTTGACAAGGTTGCGCTCATCAACTGAGCGAGTGGCGCATTCATCGTTAAGTACGATGACAACTTTAAACTTGGAGCGACACACGAGGTTCGAACTCGTGACCTCAACCTTGGCAAGGTTGCGCTCTACCAACTGAGCTAGTGTCGCATTTCATCGAGACGCCGTAGCATCTACGCTAGAATTTGGTTGCGGGAGCTGGATTTGAACCAACGACCTTCGGGTTATGAGCCCGACGAGCTACCAAGCTGCTCCATCCCGCGTCCATGTTGTGTCACCGTTAAGCACCGTGAGAGCTTTAATTTGGAGCGATACATGAGGTTCACTGCTTTAAAACAAAAAAGGCGTGACCTCAACCTTGACAAGGTTGCGCTCATCAACTGAGCGAGTGGCGCATTCATCGTTAAGTACGCTGACAACTTTAAATTTGGAGCGACACACGAGGTTCGAACTCGTGACCTCAACCTTGGCAAGGTTGCGCTCTACCAACTGAGCTAGTGTCGCATCAACAACGTTTTCCGTCGTTTAGGGGTGCGAATTATAAGAGCATTTTCTGGTGATGCAAGAGCTTCTTATCAAAAAAACTCTTTTTTTTTTCAAGCGCCGAAAAAGCAGACAAAGCGTTGAAGTTTTATGCGCCTTGAGGGGCAAAAAACGCAGTTTTAAATCTGAAATACCGTTTTACGATAAAACTGAAGCTCAGCGATCGACTCGCGAATATCATCCAATGCGAGGTGACTGCCGGTTTTACTGAACTGTTTGAGGATCTCAGGCTGCCAACGGCGAGTCAGTTCTTTAATGGTGCTGACATCGATATAACGGTAATGGAAATACGCTTCTAAATCCGGCATGTGGCGATAAAGGAAGCGTCGATCTTGGCCAATACTGTTGCCACAAATCGGTGATTTACCTGCCGGCACCCACTGCTTGAGAAAATCGATAGTCAACGCCACCGCTTGCTGTTCATTAACTTGGCTCTCTTTTACTCGCGCCACTAAACCACTCGCGGTATGCGTGCTGGTACACCATTCATCCATTTTCGCCAATTCTGCTTCTGGTTGATGAATCGCGATCACCGGGCCTTCAGCTAAGATATTTAACTCGCTGTCGGTCACAATGGTCGCCATCTCAATGATTCTGTGGCTGTCAGGATCCAGCCCTGTCATTTCTAAATCAATCCAAATCAGATTCTGATCGCTAAAAGACATAATAGTGCGCCTATAGGGGTTTATTCACAAAAGAGGTACTATACCCAAATTCCGATCGACAGGATACGTATCACATTGAGATTTGATACCCCCTATCTAGCAGAGAGTAAATAGAACACTGTGGCAAAAAAGAAAAAGCTCACTCAAGGCCAAGTCCGCCGAGTTAGAAGCAACCAACACAAAAAACTCAAGCAAGAAGAGTCTATCGTTTGGGATGAGGCGTTACTCGGCAATGCTCAATCCGGGTTAGTGATCACCCGTTTTGGCCAACATGCTGATATTGAGGATCCAGCAACGGGGGACATTCACCGCTGCAATTTACGCCGAGGGATCGAAAGCTTAGTCTCTGGCGACAAAGTACTGTGGCGGCCGGGCGCAGAAACGCTGGCCGGAATTTCTGGTGTGGTTGAGGCGGTGGAAACGCGCAGCTCAGTCTTGGTACGCCCGGACTATTATGATGGGCTCAAACCCGTCGCTGCGAATGTCGATCAGATGGTGATTGTCTCGTCGGTGTTGCCCGAACTCTCTTTGAATATTATCGATCGCTATTTAATTGCCGCCGAAACCTTAGGCATTGCGCCATTAATTGTGCTCAATAAAATCGATCTACTCAGCCCTGAGCTGCGCCAACAATACTCGAGTTGGCTCAATGATTATCGGGCGATTGGCTATAAGGTACTGTACGTAAGTAAAGTCACCGGTGAAGGTATCGCTGATCTTGAAGCGACACTGCGTGATCGCACCAATGTGTTTGTTGGTCAATCTGGGGTCGGCAAATCGAGTCTGGTCAATGCGCTGCTGCCGGAGCTAGAAGAGTATGTAGAAGAAGGCGCGATCTCTGCAACATCAGGTTTAGGGCAACATACTACAACCGCGGCTCGGCTTTACCATATCCCCAGTGGTGGTAATTTGATTGACTCACCAGGCGTGCGTGAATTTGGCCTATGGCACCTAGCCACCGAAGATGTCACCACCGCCTATGTCGAATTTCGGCCCTATTTAGGTGGCTGCAAATTCCGTGATTGTAAACATGGTGATGATCCAGGCTGCTTGCTACGTGATGCGCTAACCAAAGGCGAAATCAGTGCACAGCGCTTCGAAAACTACCACCGCATCGTACAAAGCATGACCGAAAATAAAGCCAATCGACAGTATTCGCGCAGTAAAAAAGCCGATCTGTAATGGCAAATTGTTAGCAAGTTTAGTGCACCTACTGACAGTCACGCGGATTTTCAGTAACATCTTGCGCCCATCACTCACGTATTGGAATGTAAACCATGGATAAGATAAAAGTTGGACTGCAATATTGGATCCCACAACATGGCCTGACCCGTTTGGTCGGCAAGCTGGCATCTGCACGTGCAGGCCGCCTAACCACCGCCATCATCCGCTGGTTCATCAAACAGTATCACGTCAATATGGATGAGGCATTACACTCTGAACCCTCCCATTTTAAGACCTTTAATGACTTCTTTGTACGTGAGCTCAAAGCAGGCGCTCGCCCAATCGCAGAAGGCGAACAAGTGATCACCCATCCTGCCGATGCGCGTGTCAGCCAATTTGGCGCTATCGAAGAAGGTAAACTGATCCAAGCCAAAGGTCATACATTCTCCGCCCAAGAATTATTAGGCGGCGATGCAGCGCTGGCTGCCGAGTTTGCGGATGGAGATTTTGCGACTCTGTATCTATCACCGAGTGATTATCATCGAGTCCATATGCCATGTGATGGCACGTTACGTCAGATGATCTACGTGCCGGGCGAGCTGTTTTCTGTCAATCCACTGACGGCAGAAAATGTACCCAATCTATTCGCGCGCAACGAGCGTGTCGTGTGCATTTTTGATACGGCGTTTGGCCCGATGGCTCAAGTACTGGTCGGCGCGACCATTGTTGGCAGCATTGAACTGGTATGGGCAGGTACGGTCACCCCACCGCGTGGTAACAGCGTCTACCGTTGGGATTATCCAGCCGAGGGTAATCAAGCGGTGATCTTGACCAAAGGTCAAGAAATGGGTCGCTTTAAACTCGGTTCAACCGTCATCAACCTGTTTGCCAAACAAGCCATCCGCTTTGATGAAAGTATGACACATGGTGTTACGACTCGTATGGGTCAGCCTTACGCCTCACAAGCTTAAGCTTAATCTTATCTCTCCACCTTCCTGCCTCGATAGGAGGGTGGACTTTTGAAGTTCGCCACACATCTGCACTCTCGTCGACTGCAAAAGACAAAATTTTAACCCCCCTCTAAGACCGCTCAATGACCGTCGCTTACTCTAGGCATTCAACTTAAGTTAAGAGGAAATGCCAATGCCGCCACTGCAACGAGGTCTGCTCGTCAAACTGCTGATTTGTTTCTTACTGCCGCTTGGCGTATTGCTGATGCCGATTGATGCCATTCCAATCCAAGAATTAACCTTGGTGCAGCACCGTTTATTAGCCATTTTCCTGCTTGCTGCCTTGCTGTGGGTGTTAGAACCGGTTCCTGTTTTTGCCACTTCGATTCTGATCATTGCCCTAGAACTGATCATGATTTCCGATAAAGGGTTACATGGATTTCGCGCTGCGGATCCTACCCATCCACTCGGTGAATTGCTGAAATACACCGACATTTTCAGCGCTTTTTCCTCACCGATCATTATTCTGTTTATGGGTGGATTCGCCTTAGCCATCGCCGCATCCAAATACGAATTGGACAACAACTTAGCACGGGTACTGCTGAAACCGTTTGGCCACCAACCGAAATACATCATGCTCGGCTTAATGTTGATCACTTCTGTTTTTTCAATGTTTATGTCCAATACCGCCACCACAGTGATGATGTTGGCGCTACTTGGCCCGATCGTCGCCTCGGCACCGAAAGGCGATTTAGGCATCAAAGCTCTGGTATTGTGCATTCCGATCGCCGCCAATACCGGTGGTATTGCCACCCCGATTGGTACCCCGCCAAACGCGATTGCGCTGCAATATTTGACCGGTGAAAATAGCATTGATTTTCTATCTTGGATGATGATGGGTTTACCGTTTGTGTTGGTACAACTGACCATTGCTTGGTTCCTACTTCAAAAGCTGTTCCCCTCTTCACAAGCCACTATGACACTCAAGCTGAAAGGTGAATTTCAACGCGGCTGGCGCGCAATGCTGGTGTACTTCACCTTCGCCATCACCATCGTATTGTGGATGACCACGACGTGGCATGGCATGAATACTTATGTGGTCGCGATTATTCCACTGGCGATGTTTACTCTGACTGGCATTATGGGCAAAGAAGAGCTGAAACAGATCAACTGGGATGTTTTGTGGTTAGTGGCCGGTGGGATCGCAATTGGCATCGGCCTTGAACAAACCGGCCTTGCCCAAGCGTTAGCCCACGCGATCGACTACCAATCACTCTCTCCAATGCTGATTGTGATTGTGCTGTCTCTGGTCTGTTGGCTGATGGCCAATTTTATGTCGAATACCGCCACCGCCAACTTGATCATGCCGATCGCGGCCGCGATTGGTACTTCAATGAGCAGTCTTGAGCAAATTGGCGGCCTACAAGCGCTGTTAGTGGTCGTGGCTTTCTCCGCATCACTTGGAATGATTTTACCGGTGTCAACGCCCCCCAATTCGCTCGCCTATTCGACCGGTCTTATCGAAAGCAAAGATATGGCCAAAACCGGGCTAATTCTCGGCATCGTCGGACTGGGCATCGTCTATTTGGTGGCATTCATGCTCGGATAAGCATGACAGAGAACCTTGGTACTGAGACCTTGCTGCAACGCTTCATGCAGCGAGGTCATACTGTACCGCCAACACTGAAATTCACTTTGTTTTGCAGATCGCAAATGGCATATTGAGAGCCCAAAAACCGCTAAGGATAATGTCATGGGTTACGAATGGCTGGCACTGGCTGCCGCCGCGCTTTGGGCTCTCACCAGTTTACTTTCTATCACTCCCGCCAAACATCTCGGTCCATTTGCTTATAGCCGTTGGCGGATGGGGTGCACCTCCATCATCCTGATTATCGTTGCCATCTTTTCCGGCGGTTGGCCGACAGTCACCCACGAAGCCATCCCAGCGATGATGCTATCAGGATTGATTGGGATTTTTATCGGCGATACCGCGCTGTTCGCTTGCCTTAATCGCATGGGGCCAAGACAATCTGGGCTGCTGTTTTCCTGTCATGCGGTATTTTCTGCACTACTGGGGTATTTCCTGTTTAGCGAAAGCATGACAGGACAAGAGTTGCTCGGTTCAAGCCTAGTATTTGCTGGGGTGCTACTGGCAATTTTCTTTGGTCGCCGTCGGCAAGCGGCCACCCATCTCGATAGTGTTAATGGCCCTCTCTGGATTGGCATTAGCTTAGGGCTCATCGCCGCACTATGCCAAGCCCTTGGTGGGATCATTGCCAAGCCGGTGATGCAAACCGCAATTGATCCAATCGCGGCCTCAGCAATACGCATGATCACCGCCTTTGCGGCGCACACGATACTCTACCTCACTGGCGTGTCAGTCGCTCGGCCGAGCCAACCTATCACCTTCTCTATTTTTCTTATCACCGCTCTCAACGGCTTGATGGCAATGGCCGTCGGCATGACGTTGATCCTGTATGCCTTACGTGAGGGTAACGTCGGCATGGTCGCGTTACTCTCTTCCACCACCCCCATTATGTTGCTACCACTACTGTGGTGGTACAGCAAACAGCGCCCAAACCGCTATGCTTGGTTAGGCGCCATCATTGCCGTGGCGGGTACTGGCTTATTGGTAACCTAATGTCGATACTTAATGTCCATATTGATCAATAGGCTACATTTACTTGCAATGATAGAGAGAATCATTGATCTTAACGGGATGCAAAGCGCCTGAATTGTAGTAAAATTACGCTAATTTTATGTTTCAGTTATTTTGATTTTGACGAGGTTAGAACTATGTCAGCTAAGAAGCCAATGGCTCTGGTGATCCTAGACGGTTGGGGTTACCGCGAAGACAACGCAAATAACGCGATCAACAATGCGCGTACACCTGTGATGGATAGCCTAATGGCCAACAACCCTCACACTCTGATTTCTGCTTCAGGTATGGACGTAGGTCTGCCTGATGGTCAAATGGGTAACTCAGAAGTGGGTCACACCAACATCGGTGCTGGCCGTATTGTTTACCAAGACCTAACTCGCATCACCAAAGCGATCATGGATGGTGAATTCCAACAAAACGAAGTTCTGGTGGCTGCAATTGATAAAGCCGTCGCGGCAGGTAAAGCCGTTCACCTGATGGGTTTGATGTCTCCAGGTGGCGTACACTCGCACGAAGATCACATCTATGCCGCTGTAGAAATGGCTGCGGCTCGCGGTGCAGAAAAGATTTATCTGCACTGCTTCCTTGATGGCCGTGACACGCCACCACGTAGCGCACAAGCATCACTGCAACGCTTCCAAGATCTATTTGCCAAACTGGGTAAAGGCCGTATTGCTTCTATCGTGGGTCGTTACTACGCAATGGACCGTGACAACAACTGGGATCGCGTGGAAAAAGCCTACGATCTGCTCACTCTGGCACAAGGTGAATTGACTTGTGACTCTGCGGTTGAAGCGCTACAAGCGGCATACGCTCGTGAAGAAAACGACGAATTCGTGAAAGCGACTGAAATTCGTGCGGCTGGTCAAGAATCCGCCGTAATGCAAGATGGCGATGCGCTGCTGTTTATGAACTACCGTGCTGACCGCGCGCGTCAAATCACGCGTACGTTTGTACCTGATTTCAGTGGTTTTAACCGTAAGGCATTTCCAGCGCTTGATTTTGTGATGCTGACTCAATACGCCGCAGACATTCCACTGAAGTGTGCTTTTGGCCCAGCCTCACTGGAAAACACTTATGGTGAATGGCTATCAAAAGCGGGTAAAACTCAGCTACGCATCTCTGAAACTGAGAAATATGCCCACGTCACCTTCTTCTTCAACGGTGGCGTAGAAAACGAATTCCCAGGCGAAGAGCGTCAATTGGTGGCTTCACCAAAAGTGGCGACCTATGATCTGCAACCAGAAATGAGCTCAAAAGAGCTGACTGACAAACTGGTCGCGGCGATCAAATCGGGTAAATACGATGCGATCATCTGTAACTATCCAAACGGCGACATGGTCGGCCATACTGGTGTGTATGATGCCGCGGTGAAAGCGTGTGAAGCGGTCGATGAGTGTATTGGCCGTGTGGTTGAGGCTATCAAAGAAGTGGATGGTCAACTGCTGATCACCGCTGACCACGGTAACGCGGAAATGATGATCGACCCTGAAACCGGCGGTGTACACACTGCGCATACCAGCTTGCCTGTCCCACTCATCTATGTGGGTAATCAAACGCTGAGCCTGAAAGACAACGGTAAGCTGTCAGATCTCGCGCCAACCATGTTGTCTCTGTTAGAGATGGACATTCCGGCCGATATGTCAGGCCAAGTGCTGTACCGCTAAGTACAGCAGCAGATAGCAAAAATCCTCAACGCCCTGGATCTTCAGGGCGTTTTTGCATATTAAGCCGATAGAAATTACCAGCAGAATTGCAAACTTTTGACATCGCAGGCTCGCCTGATGCCTAGCTTTGGGTATACTGAATCATCAATCTCAATCCACCAATGCCAGATCTCACTCCATGACACCAACTGCGCTGCCCGCGATTTTCCGTGACTTCCAAGCTCGCTGCTTGATCCGTCGAGCGCTCGCTTGTCTATTATTGATCGTGACACCATCTCTTACCGCCGCAACCAATCAGGAATTGTCTGGTGTCAAAAATGAAATTTCGCGCCAACAACAAGCACTCAGCCAGCAACAAAAATCACTGGATCAATTGCAACAAACGTTGAAGCAGCAAGAGCTTGGCATTAATGGCATTGAACGGCAGATCAGCAAAACCAAAACCGATCTTGAGCATACCAATCGCAATATTGCTCAGATCAACAGCAACATCCAAGCATTGCAAACTCAGCAACAGCAGCAAGCCGAGCAACTTGAGCACCTATTGCAAACCTATTACCTCACTAAGCGATCACTCAGTAGTAGCCCGTTTTTTCATCGTAATGCGGATGAAGATCGCATCAGCCAGTACTATCAACACTTGGCAAAAAAACGCACCCAAGCCATCGCTGATCTCCAAAAAACCCAAGCTGAACTCAATGCCAGTCAGCAGCAAAGACAACGTGATCGTGAACAAATCGAAAAATTGCTCGCGCAGCAAACCCAGCAAAGAGATCAGTTGGCCAAAACCCAAAATGAGCGTAAGCAGACGGTGAAAAAAATCGAGAGCAGCATCTCTGGTGATAAGGTGTATCTGGCTGAACTGCAGCGCAATGAAACCCGTTTAAAAGCCGAAATGGCCAAAGCCGCCAAACGTAATGCAGTGTTGATGAATGGGATCGCCAATCAACGAGGCAAATTACCTTGGCCAATCAAAGGACGTGCTTTGCATCATTTTGGTGAACGCCAAACTGGGCAAATCGACTGGAAAGGCCTGGTGATCGAAGCGAACTACGGCCAAGAAGTCAAAGCGGTGTATCCCGGCACCATAGTGTTTGCCGAATATCTGCGTGGTTATGGTCTTGTGGTACTACTCGACCATGGTAAAGGTGACATGACGCTGTATGGATTCAACCAAACTCTGCTCAAAAAAGAGGGCGATAAAGTCATCGCGGGAGAAACCATTGCCCTGGCGGGTGATACCGGTGGCCAATCTCGCGCGTCACTCTATTTTGAAATTCGCCGCAATAGCCGTGCTGAAAATCCGACTCAGTGGTTAGTGCGCTAACGCGCGTAATAGCGCGTGATCTGCCGTATAAACTCATCCAATTGCGCATGTGGCAACCGGTTAATACCACCAGCCGATTCGCGACCGCCCCCCGAGGCAAACTGCGCGCACAAATCTCCCGCGCCTCGCTGATCACACAATGGAGCACGCAGCGATAGCGTGTAGTGCTGCTCATCGGCATCAATCACGATCAAATGCGCACGCTGTGTATTCTGATTGGCCAAATAATTGGCCAAAGTGCCACTGACTCGCTGCGCTGCAGCACAATCTGGTAACACCACAACTGTTAAGTTTGGGCTCTGTGCATAAATCGGCTGAGCCAGCGCAAACGCCAAATCTTGCTGATAGGCGCTGCGTAATTGATAGAAAGGCGAGTTGAGATCGGCCAATACCGCCCATGGCGTCTGGTAAGAGAGCAAGGTTTGATACAGCCTATCTGGTGCAAAATGCAGCTCAGATACCCTACGCCCATAGCCGTTATAGTTAATCAAGGTTCCTAACTCACAGAGCGCTGCGGTTTGCGCGGCATCCAATCCCACTTGCTCGGCCAAAGCCTGCGCAACTCGGTGCAAATTATCACCAAACGCCGCGGCAATCGCCCACTCCCGAAAACGTCCCGCCAGTAGACGATCGATGATCAGCGCGGTACAAACATTGGCGTCGGTATCTATATGCGCTTGCAGGGCAAAATGGGGAGGAATATCACCGGGCTGATGATGGTCGGCATAAAACACACTCGCACCGGATTGCAATGCACGCTGCACACCACGCTGATTTTTGGCCATGGAGAGGTCCAGTACCACCAGCACATCACCTTGGGTAACATCAAGCCGATCCAGTAAAGCAATATCACGCTTCACCCCGGTCACCAATCGAGTTGATTTAGGATGAGCTAAACGCCACTGCACCAGTGACAAAATGCCATCGGCATCGCCATTAAAAACATCGTAATCCATGCTCTTCGCCTCTTCGCGCAATCGCTAAGACGTTAACAAGTGAGCGGGATTTTGCCCAAGACAGATTGGTTATAACTCATGCTCAAGCATGCATGGCACGCACACCCTCTTCGAGCCATTGCAGCTGCTCGCGTCCCGCTTTCGTCGCGCAAGGCTTGACCACGGAGATCATCTGCAACATGCCTTGATGGATCACCTGTTCGGTGATTTGAGTTTTGTGTGACATCGCGGCTTGATAGCTAAGCCAACTTGAGGCAATCAAATGCAAGGTGCGTACTAATTTTGGCATCTCTTCTTCGCTTAATTGCAACAGCTGCAAACTCACAAAATGGCGCATTATATCAATCAAATTGGTCTGTAACTGCTCTTGCACCTGAATATACTCATCGTGTAACCGTTCATCACGCTGCAAAATTTCCGGCAAATTGGCGTAAAAAAAACGGTATTTCCACATCAAGGTAAAAATGGAATCTAAATATCGTTTCAGTAGGGCGAGGCTCTCATATTGCCCTTGGTCAGGAGCAAAACGCTCAAGCAACTCGGTGGCGTAGAGCGCAAAAATATCGCGCACTATCTCCTGCTTATTACGAAAGTAGTAATACAGATTGCCAGGGCTGATCTCCATATGAGCGGCAATGTGGTTAGTGGTGATATTGCGCTCACCGAGCTGATTAAACAGCTCAAGCGCAGCATGCACGATGCGATCCTTGGTTTTGATCATCATGGGGGTCATCTATCGATTAAGATACGCCAAGTATAAAGCACACTGGCGCAAAGTGAGCAAAGCACCTGCTATGCAGACGCTGTGCTGGATTATGCTTGGTGATAAGGTTTGGAAAGCTCATGTACCGCTTGGACAAACACACCCGCGTTCTCAGGTGGTACATCAAGATGAATACCGTGTCCCAAATTAAACACATGTCCGGTAGCGCCATGACCGAAACCAGCCAGAATACTCGCCACTTCTTCACGAATTCGCGATGCTGGTGCATACAAAATCGAAGGGTCCATATTACCTTGTAAAGCGACTTTATCACCCACTCTAGCTTTGGCATCGGCAATATTGATGGTCCAGTCGAGACCGACCGCATCACAACCGGTTGCCGCGATCTGCTCAAGCCACATGCCACCATTTTTGGTAAACAGGGTCACCGGCACACGGCGACCTTCATTTTCACGGATTAAGCCATCAACAATTTTGTGCATATACTGCAAGGAGAATAGCTGGTAGTCACGCGGGGTTAACACTCCGCCCCAAGTATCAAACACCATCACCGCTTGGGCTCCGGCTTTGATTTGTGCATTAAGGTAATCAATCACGCTATCGGCCAATTTGTCTAATAACGTATGCAGCAGCGCAGGTGAGCTGTACATCATGTTTTTGATTTTAGTGAACGCTTTTGAGCTGCCGCCTTCCACCATATAAGTGGCCAAGGTCCAAGGACTGCCGGAAAAACCAATCAGTGGCACGGCACCTTGCAAATCTTTACGAATTTGGCGTACCGCATTCATCACATACTGCAATTCGCCTTCCGGATCGGGAATGCCAATTTTATCGACATCCGCTTTACAGGTGATCGGACGCTCAAACACTGGGCCTTCACCGGCGGCAAAATGCAGCCCAAGCCCCATCGCATCTGGAATGGTCAAAATATCGGAGAACAAAATCGCGGCATCAAGCGGAAAGCGACGTAGCGGCTGTAATGTGACTTCAGAAGCCAACTCAGCATTTTTACACAGCGCCATAAAATCTCCCGCTTGAGCGCGAGTGGCACGGTATTCAGGAAGATAACGACCCGCTTGGCGCATCATCCATACAGGGGTGTAATCGACTGGCTGCTTGAGCAGCGCACGCAGATAGCGATCGTTTTTTAATTCTGTCATGCTGATTTCCACTTATTTGGCTTCTTAAGTTTGATGGCTATTCTAACACCGTTTACGACAAAAGCGGTTGGCTTTGCAAGCGAGATCAAGTTATTAACGTTTAAATGGATGCTTAAATTGCGTCCAACGCGTAACAGTGTTAAAAATTTGTTCGCTAGCGAAAACTATAACCATAAACTGGGTCGACGACCCAACATCTCATAACGACATCTTACTTACCCCCTCCTTCACCGGAGGGTTTTTTTTATCCTTATTGGTGGCGGTTATCTCGTGACGAATATCCGCTAGCGTTTGCTCAATCAAAGCACGAGCAATGGTGCCTGATGGTGCAACTGGTGGTAGCTTATCAAGTTCAAACCAATTGGCATCACTCAATTCACTATAGTCTGGCTTGAGTTCTCCACAGTGATAATCAGCTAAAAAAGCCATCATCATACTGGATGGAAAAGCCCACGGCTGACTGCCAAAGTAGCGAATATTGGTCACTTCAATTCCGGTTTCTTCCAAAACTTCGCGTGCGACACACTGCTCAAGGGTTTCACCAACCTCAACAAATCCTGCTATCACTGTATACATGCCATTACGATGGCGTGGATGCTGGGCCAGTAAGATCTGCTGCGATTTACGCACTGCAACAATAATGCACGGAAAAATGCGAGGATAATGCAGGGTTCGGCAATCATGGCACTGCATTGCCAGCTCTTGATGATTAAGATAATTTCGGCCACCACACTGTGGGCAGAAGCGTAAGGTGTGACTCATGTAACCATATTGCACCGCTTTGCTGGCCGCTAGGAATAGAGCTTGATCCACGCTTAGCAATTCTCGCAGCGAACTGAGCGGATGATCTTGCTCAACATCCGCGGCGTTCAACCAATAGACCGGGGAATTTTGGTAGTGATCAACTAAGATCGCATGACGGGATGGCAACTGCCATTGCTGTGCGGTACCGTAAGGAATTTGCCCATCCACCAACCAAATGTCGCTGCCTGAGACAACGCACCAATAAGCGTTCTTGCCGTCACTCTTTTCCACTCTGCTTCTCCTGATTACTTGCAGTCCGATCATTTTACTGGCAATCTAAATTCTCACCACAATTTATCAACATAAGAATTATTGTCGAGCATTGTAGTGAAGGGAGCGGAGATATCTAATTGATATTACTGAAAAATAAAAGTTCGCCATTAGCGTTCCGACCATGAGGACACGATCATGCTAAATAAATTTAAACACGTCCAAGATCAATGGAGTGGTTCGAGCGATATCATTGATCATTGGTTGGATAACCGACAGCATGTCATCGTGGAATATTGTAAACTGGCGGCCTTACAACCTTGTTCGACCAAAACTACCATCTCAGAACTTCCCTCACCGCAGGCGCTACTCTATTTCTGCCAAGAGTTAGTCGATTACATTTCTGAAGGTCATTTCAAAATTTATCACATGGTAATGAACCAATGGCAAGCGACGGGCTTTAAAGCCACCGACGAGATCAATCAACTGTATCGGGAAATCATTACCACCACCGAGCCGCTGCTTAATTTTAATGATCAATACGCCACCGTGACCGAATATGATGAATTGCTCAAATTGGATCGTGATCTATCGAAAGTCGGCGAAGTGCTCGAAGTGCGCTTTTCATTAGAAGATCGTTTAATCCAGTTAATCGTAGATAGCCTCGCCGTACCGCCCGGAGCCTGAACGCCCAGCAAGCTCCACATCTCCGCATTCAAGAGTTCTCCAGCGTATAAAAAAAGGCACCCGAAGGTGCCTTTTTGCATGGTTTGAGACTTACTCGTCGTCAGAAGAGAAACCTGCATTGAGCAGTGCAGCGAGGTTGTCTGAGGCTTGCTCAGCCGATGGACCTTGCTGTTGTTGTGCACGTTTGGCTTGACGATCTTGGTGGTAGGCAAAACCAGTACCCGCCGGGATCAGACGACCAACGATCACGTTCTCTTTCAGGCCACGCAGATCGTCACGCTTACCAGATACCGCCGCTTCCGTTAGCACGCGAGTGGTTTCTTGGAACGATGCTGCCGAGATGAAGGATTCCGTCGCCAGAGATGCTTTGGTAATACCTAGCAGCTCACGCTCGAAACGAGCTGGCTCTTTGCCTTCTTCTTCCAGTTTACGGTTCGCGATCTTCACTTGTGAGTACTCAAGTGTCTCGCCAGGCAAGAACTCTGAGTCACCCGCGAAGGTGATCGTACACTTACGCAGCATTTGACGAACGATAGTCTCGATGTGCTTATCGTTAATCTTAACGCCTTGTAGACGGTAAACTTCCTGAACTTCGTTAGCGATGTAAGTGGTCACTGCATGGATACCACGCAGACGCAGAATGTCATGTGGCGACTCTGGGCCGTCCGCAATCACATCACCACGCTCGATACGCTCACCTTCAAACACGTTCAATTGACGATGTTTCGGGATCATATCTTCGTAAGTATCACCGCTGTCACGGGTAATGATCAGACGACGCTTGCCTTTGGTCTCTTTACCGAACGATACGGTACCTGAGTGCTCGGCCAAAATCGCAGGCTCTTTTGGCTTACGTGCTTCAAACAGATCCGCAACGCGTGGTAGACCACCGGTGATGTCTTTGTTACCGCCAGATTTCTGAGGAATACGAGCTAGAGTATCACCCACATTCACTTCAGCACCGTCGTCCAAGTTCACAATCGCTTTACCTGGCAGGAAGTATTGAGCTGGCATATCTGTACCTGGGATCAGGACATCTTTACCATTCGCATCAATCAGCTTAATCGCTGGACGCATATCTTTACCTGCGGCTGGACGCGCTGCGGCTTCAGTCACTTCACTTGAAGACAGACCCGTCAAATCGTCGGTTTGACGAGAAACGGTAACGCCATCGATCATATCCACAAACTGTACGCGACCGGCCACTTCAGTGATGATTGGCATGGTGTGCGCTTCCCAGTTCGCGACGGTTTCGCCCGCGGCGACGGCATCGCTATCGGCTTTGCTCAGCATTGAACCGTATGGCAGTTTGTGTTTCTCTTTGGTACGACCAAATTCGTCAATGATGGTCAGCTCAGAAGCACGCGAGGTGATCACCAGCTTGCCATCTTTGTTGATTACGAACTTCGCGTTATGCAGTTTCACCGAACCGTTGTTCTTGGCTTGAATGCTGTTTTCTGCTGCTGCCGTTGATGCCGCACCACCGATGTGGAACGTACGCATCGTCAGCTGTGTACCAGGTTCACCGATAGACTGCGCGGCAATAACACCAACCGCTTCACCTTGGTTAACCAAGTGACCACGTGCTAGGTCACGACCATAACACAGTGCACAACAACCGAAGTCAGATTCACAAGTTACCACTGAACGCACTTTGATTTGGTCAACTGAGTTGTCGTTGATCACCTTACACCACTTCTCATCGAGCAGCGTATTACGAGAGATCAGAACGTCGTCAGTACCTGGCTTGAGGATATCTTCCGATACCACACGACCCAGAGCCAATTCGGTCAGTGCAACTTTCACGTCACCACCTTCGATGTGTGGTGTCATCACCACGCCTTCGACAGTGCCACAATCGTGTTCAGTCACCACTACGTCTTGCGCTACGTCTACCAGACGACGAGTCAGGTAACCGGAGTTCGCTGTTTTCAGTGCCGTATCCGCCAGACCCTTACGAGCACCGTGCGTTGAGATAAAGTACTGAAGAACGTTTAGACCTTCTTTAAAGTTTGCGGTGATTGGCGTTTCGATGATCGAGCCATCTGGACGCGCCATCAGACCACGCATACCCGCCAACTGACGGATCTGAGCGGCCGAACCACGAGCGCCCGAGTCAGCCATCATATAGATGCTGTTGAACGACTCTTGCTTCTCTTGTTCACCTTGACGGTTAGTCACCTGCTCAGAAGAGAGGTTTTCCATCATCGCTTTCGCTACGCGATCGTTGGTTGAAGCCCAAATATCGATCACTTTGTTGTAGCGTTCGCCAGCGGTAACCAGACCTGACTGGAACTGCTCTTGAATTTCGCGAACTTCTTCTTCCGCTTCTGCAATTTCGGTGTACTTAGCCGCTGGAACCACCATGTCGTCGATACCAACCGATACACCAGACAGTGCCGCGTAAGCGAAACCGGTGTACATGATTTGGTCCGCGAAGACTACGGTGTCTTTCAGACCCAGCTTACGGTACGCTTCATTGAGCAGGTTAGAAATTTGCTTCTTACCCAGCTTCTGGTTAACCAAGCTGTATGGCAGACCTTTTGGTACGATTTGCCACAACATGGCACGGCCTACAGTCGTGTCAATCATCTTGGTTTCTGTGGTCAAGCTACCGTTTTCATGCTTGATGGTTTCGGTAATACGCACTTTAACGCGAGCGTGTAGCTCAGCCGTTTTGGTGCGGTATGCCTTTTCAGCCTCAGCCGGGCCAGTCAGGTACATACCTTCGCCTTTCGCATTGATCTTTTCACGAGTCATGTAGTACAGACCCAGTACCACGTCTTGCGATGGTACGATGATTGGATCACCTGACGCAGGCGACAGAATGTTGTTGGTTGACATCATCAGGGTACGTGCTTCCAACTGCGCTTCTAGCGTCAGAGGAACGTGTACCGCCATTTGGTCACCATCGAAGTCCGCGTTATATGCCGCACACACCAATGGGTGCAGTTGGATCGCTTTACCTTCGATCAGAACTGGTTCAAACGCTTGGATACCCAAACGGTGCAGTGTTGGTGCACGGTTCAGTAGCACTGGGTGTTCGCGGATCACTTCATCTAAGATATCCCACACCACCGCTTCTTCGCGCTCAACCATTTTCTTAGCCGCTTTGATCGTCGTTGCTAGGCCACGCGTTTCCAGCTTGCTGTAGATGAATGGTTTGAATAGCTCAAGCGCCATTTTCTTCGGCAGACCACACTGATGCAGACGCAAGTATGGACCTACGGTGATAACCGAACGACCTGAATAGTCAACACGTTTACCCAGCAAGTTCTGACGGAAACGACCTTGCTTACCTTTGATCATGTCAGCCAGAGACTTCAGAGGACGCTTGTTGGAACCGGTGATCGCACGACCACGACGGCCGTTATCCAGCAACGCATCCACAGACTCTTGCAGCATACGTTTTTCGTTACGTACGATGATGTCAGGGGCTGCCAGCTCAAGCAGACGCTTCAAACGGTTGTTACGGTTGATCACGCGACGGTACAGATCGTTCAGATCTGACGTAGCGAAACGACCGCCATCCAGTGGCACCAGTGGACGTAGATCTGGCGGCAGCACTGGCAGCACAGTCAGGATCATCCATTCTGGTTTATTGCCAGAGGCAAGGAACGCTTCTACCAATTTCAGACGCTTAGTCAGCTTCTTACGCTTGGTTTCTGAGTTAGTGGTGTCCAGCTCTTCACGCATCTGCTCCGTTTCGGTTTGCAGATCCATCGATGCCAGCAGATCTTTGATCGCTTCCGCACCCATTTTCGCAGTGAACTCATCACCCCACTCTTCCAAGCGGTCGAGATACTCTTCTTCCGTCAGCATTTGACCACGTTCAAGGTCAGTCATGCCTGGCTCAGTCACTACGTACATTTCGAAGTACAGTACGCGTTCGATGTCACGCAGAGGCATGTCCATCAGCAAACCGATACGAGATGGTAGAGACTTCAGGAACCAGATGTGTGCTACTGGAGAAGCCAGCTCGATGTGGCCCATACGGTCACGACGAACTTTAGTTTGGGTGACTTCAACGCCACATTTCTCACAGATCACACCACGGTGTTTCAGACGCTTATATTTGCCACAAAGACATTCGTAGTCTTTTACTGGGCCAAAAATACGCGCACAGAACAGACCATCGCGCTCAGGTTTGAACGTACGATAGTTGATGGTTTCAGGTTTTTTCACTTCACCAAAAGACCATGAGCGGATCATGTCCGGTGAAGCCAGACCGATTTTGATCGCATCAAATTCTTCGGTCTTATGCTGTGCTTTTAGAAAGTTTAATAAGTCTTTCACATTCAGCTCCTGTAAGGAGTTAAAAGGGACTCGCTGCACTTAGCCGCGAGCACCTTCCTACCGAAAACCACTAGGCTTCCCCTTGCGGGGAAACCTGAGGGTTTATTATTCGTCTTCTAGCTCGATGTTGATACCTAGCGAGCGGATCTCTTTCAACAGTACGTTGAACGATTCTGGCATACCAGGTTCCATCGCGTGATTGCCATCTACGATGTTCTTATACATCTTAGTACGGCCGTTCACGTCGTCCGATTTCACGGTCAACATCTCTTGCAGAGTATACGCAGCACCGTATGCTTCCAGTGCCCACACTTCCATCTCACCGAAGCGCTGACCACCGAACTGAGCTTTACCGCCCAGAGGTTGCTGAGTAACCAGACTGTAAGAGCCTGTAGAACGAGCGTGCATCTTATCGTCAACCAAGTGGTTCAGTTTGAGCATGTACATGTAACCAACGGTAACTGGACGCTCAAACGCATCACCCGTACGGCCATCAAACAGAGTCAACTGACCAGAAGCTGGCAGATCCGCCAGTTCCAACATCGCCTTGATCGACGCTTCAGGAGCACCATCGAATACCGGCGTCGCCACTGGCAAACCTGCACGCAGGTTTTGCGCTAGAGTCCGCACGTCTTCATCGCTCAGTGCTGAAATATCAACACGTTGACGAGTATCGCCCAGATCATACACCTTCTGCAGGAACTCACGCAGCTTGGCTAGCTCTTGCTGTTCCTTGATCATTTGGTTGATCTTGTCACCGATACCTTTCGCCGCCAGACCTAAGTGAACTTCTAGGATCTGACCGATGTTCATCCGCGATGGTACGCCCAGTGGGTTCAGTACGATGTCAACCGGCTGGCCGTTTTCATCGTATGGCATGTCTTCAACAGGGTTGATCTTCGAGATAACACCTTTGTTACCGTGACGACCCGCCATCTTATCACCCGGCTGGATGCGACGTTTCACTGCGAGGTAAACTTTAACAATCTTCAGTACGCCAGGAGCCAGATCATCACCTTGGGTGATCTTACGACGCTTAGTTTCAAACTTCTTATCGAAGTCTGCTTTCAATTCGTCGTACTGTTCTGCCAGTTGCTCTAGTTGGTTTTGCAGCTCTTCATTTTCAAGTGTCTGCTCTAACCATTTCTTACGTTCGATTGAACCCAGTTTCGCTTCGGTGTAACCACCCGCCAACAGCACTGAACGCACACGCGCCAGCAGACCGCCTTCCAGAATTTGGAACTCTTCTGTCAGATCTTTCTTGGCTTCTTTCAGCTGCATCTGTTCGATTTCAAGCGCACGTTTGTCTTTTTCTACGCCATCGCGAGTGAAGACTTGTACGTCGATAACCGTACCCGCTACTGAGTTTGGTACCCGCAGAGAAGTGTCTTTTACATCAGACGCTTTCTCACCGAAGATTGCACGCAGCAGTTTCTCTTCTGGAGTCAGTTGTGTTTCACCTTTTGGTGTTACTTTACCAACCAGAATATCGCCGCCTTTCACTTCAGCACCAATGTACACGATGCCTGATTCGTCGAGTTTAGACAGTGCAGCTTCACCCACATTCGGGATATCAGCCGTGATCTCTTCTGAACCGAGCTTAGTATCACGCGCCACACAAGACAGCTCTTGAATGTGGATCGTGGTAAAGCGGTCATCTTGTACTACACGCTCAGAGACTAAGATTGAGTCTTCGAAGTTGTAACCATTCCAAGGCATAAATGCGATACGCATGTTTTGGCCAAGAGCCAATTCGCCAAGGTCAGTCGAAGGACCATCTGCCAGTACGTCGCCGCGAGCCACAGGTTCACCCGGCATCACGCATGGACGCTGGTTAATACAAGTGTTTTGGTTCGAACGCGTGTACTTAGTCAGATTGTAGATATCGATACCCGCTTCACCGGAGATCAACTCTTCTTCGTTCACTTTCACTACGATGCGTGAAGCATCAACCGACTGGATAATACCGCCACGTTTGGCAACTGCCGTTACACCAGAGTCAACCGCTACGTTACGCTCAATACCGGTACCAACCAGTGGTTTCTCGGAACGCAGAGTTGGCACCGCCTGACGTTGCATGTTCGCACCCATCAAGGCACGGTTAGCATCATCGTGTTCTAGGAACGGGATCAGCGATGCTGCGATCGATACGACTTGGTTGGTCGCAACGTCCATGTAGTCAACGTGTTCACGAGGGTGAAGACCTGACTCACCTTTTTGACGTGCAGTAACCAACTCATCAGCAAAACCGCCTTCTTCCGCGAGCTTAGCGTTCGCCTGAGCGATAACGAATTGACCTTCTTCAATCGCAGAAAGGTAATCCACTTCGTCAGTCACGATACCATTCACCACACGGCGGTAAGGTGTTTCTAGGAAACCATACTCATTACAACGAGCAAACGCTGACAGTGAGTTAATCAAACCGATGTTTGGACCTTCCGGAGTTTCGATAGGACACAGACGACCGTAGTGGGTTACGTGTACGTCACGAACTTCGAAACCAGCACGCTCACGAGTCAGACCGCCAGGGCCCAAAGCAGAAATACGACGCTTGTGCGTCACTTCTGACAACGGGTTGTTCTGGTCCATAAACTGAGATAGCTGAGAAGAACCAAAGAATTCTTTTACAGCAGCAGAAATTGGTTTCGCATTGATCAGATCTTGTGGCATCACATTGTCAAGATCACCTAAGCTTAGGCGTTCTTTCACAGCGCGTTCAACACGTACCAGACCCACACGGAATTGGTTTTCTGCCATTTCGCCAACACTACGGATACGACGGTTACCAAGGTGGTCGATATCGTCCACTTCGCCTTTACCGTTACGGATCGAGATCAGTTTCTTCATCACTTCGATGATGTCGATCTCATCCAGCGTACCTTGCTCACCAGCATCATCACGACCGATAGAGCTGTTGAACTTCATACGGCCAACAGTTGATAAATCGTAACGTTCAGCAGAGAAGAATAGACTATCAAATAGTCCTTCAGCGGCTTCTTTCGTTGGCGGCTCGCCAGGGCGCATCATGCGGTAGATTTCTACCAGAGCAGAGATGCGATCGGTGGTGCCATCAACGCGCAGGGTTTCTGACATGAACGGACCGTGGTCCAGATCATTGGTAAACAGAACCTCTAGCTTCTTGTAGCCGGCTTGAGACAGATTCGCCAATGCTTCCAGGCTGATTTCCTGGTTAGCGGCAATAATCAGTTCGCCTGTTGCTTCGTTTACGTAATCTTTTGCAGACACTTTGCCTACGATGTACTCAACCGGAACTTCAATGAAGTTCACACCATCTTTTTCAAGTTGACGGATGTGACGTGCAGTCACACGACGGCCTTTCTCTACGTAAACTTTACCATCCGCTTCGATATCAAATGTTGCCGTTTCACCACGTAGACGCTCTGGAACCAACTCCATCATTAGAGTTTGATCTTTCACTTCGAAATTCACTTTTTCGAAGAAGATGTCCAGAATTTCAGCGCCAGTTTTACCTAGTGCACGCAGAATGATTGAAGCAGGTAGCTTACGACGACGGTCAATACGTACGTACAGGTTGTCTTTTGGATCGAACTCAAAATCAAGCCATGAACCACGGTACGGAATGATCCGTGCGTTATACAGAACTTTACCTGAAGAGTGGGTCTTACCCTTATCGCTGTCGAAGAACACGCCTGGGCTTCGGTGCAGCTGGGATACGATAACCCGCTCGGTACCATTAATTACGAAGGTACCATTATCTGTCATGAGCGGAATTTCACCCATGTAGACTTCTTGTTCTTTAATATCTTTGACAGTACCTGCTGGCGCGTCTTTATCAAAGATCACTAGGCGCAGTTTTACGCGTAGCGGTTTTGAATAAGTTACACCACGGATTTGACATTCTTTAACGTCAAAAACTGGCTCACCAAGACGGTAGCTAACGTATTGCAGCTCTGAATTGCCGTTATAGCTCTGGATTGGAAATACAGAACGAAAAGCGGCTTCAAGACCGTATTGTCCTTCAGGATCCTGTTCGATGAACTTTTCGAACGAATCGAGCTGGATCGATAGCAGGTATGGAATGTCCAACACTTGTGGACGAGTACCAAAGTCCTTACGGATGCGCTTTTTCTCGGTATAAGAGTAAACCATGGGGTTCCTCAGCTCGCTGATAAGTGACCCAAACTGTCCGCCTTTCAGGTTAAAAAGGGGTGGGACAGTGACTAATCGCTGTTTACTGTAGTGTGAATCATTGCGTTGCAATAAATTCATTTGCATGAGTATGAGACGCTTAAACAGCGGGAAAATTCGTCCATACCCTACAGCGCAAAAAGGCCGGTGGTTATTAAACCACCAGCCATTAGCCTTGCGGCTAAGAAATTAAGTAGGAATTACTTAACTTCAACAGCTGCACCAGCTTCTTCAAGCTCTTTCTTCAGTGCTTCTGCTTCGTCTTTAGATACCGCTTCTTTAACAGCAGCTGGAGCACCGTCAACTAGAGCTTTCGCTTCTTTCAGACCTAGACCAGTTGCGCCACGTACTGCTTTGATAACAGCAACTTTGTTCGCGCCAGCAGCAGTCAGAATTACGTTGAATTCAGTTTGCTCTTCAACAGCAGCAGCAGCAGGACCAGATACAACTGCAGCAGCAGCAGTAACACCGAACTTCTCTTCCATAGCAGAGATCAGTTCAACAACTTGCATTACAGACATTTCTGCAATAGCGTCTAGGATTTGCTCGTTAGTAATAGACATAACAATTCTCTTTTAAGTCAACAATAAGTTTATTTAGCAACCAGTAGAAGGCGAAAGCGATTAGGCTTAAGCAGCTTCTTTTTGATCGCGGACAGCAGCGATAGTACGAACCAGCTTGCCAGCAGAAGCTTCTTTCATGCACATCATCAGGCGTGCAATCGCTTCGTCGTAAGTTGGTAGTGTCGCTAGTACTTCAGGGTCAGTCAGTACGCCTTCATATGCAGCTGCTTTGATTTCAAATGCTTTGTTCTCTTTCGCGAATTCTTTAAAAAGACGCGCTGCAGCACCTGGGTGCTCATTAGAGAAGCCGATCAAAGTAGGACCTACGAATACGTCTTTTAGACATTCGTAAGCTGTGCCTTCTACTGCGCGACGTGCTAGTGTGTTACGAACAACTTTCAGGTAAACGCCCGCTTCACGAGCTTGTTTACGCAGATTAGTCATCGCAGCAACTTGAACACCACGAGAGTCAGCAACAACTGCAGAAAGTGCACCACTGGCCGCTTCGTTGACTTCAGCAACAATTGCTTTTTTGTCTTGAAGATTTAAAGCCATCTTGGATTAACTCCTGGTTGTCGTTACACCACTCACTATTATCAGCAACAGTGAGAGTTTTTTTGGTGCAGTCCCAGAAGAAAGCTAACTTAAAAAGTAAATCTTTCTGTCAGTTCGGGCACCATCTACGTAGGTTTTATTAAGTTATCCAAAGATAACGCCTACGGTCTTGGACGGAGACTGGGTTATTATCTCAAGGATAAAGGTTCAGCCCCAACCACAAATATTAGGCGCAAAATTATACATTAATTTTGCGCCTATGCAAATGCATTAAACTTGTGCACTCAGAGTATTCTGATCGACAGCAACGCCAGCACCCATAGTTGTAGAGATGCTTACCTTCTTCACGAAAACGCCTTTCGCAGAAGATGGTTTTGCTTTTTTCAGAGCAACCAACAGAGCTTCTAAGTTCTCTTTCAGTTGTTCTGCTTCGAACGTTACCTTACCAATTGTAGTATGGATGATACCGTTCTTGTCGTTACGGTAACGAACCTGACCTGCTTTAGCATTCTTAACTGCTTCAGCAACGTTAGGAGTTACAGTACCCACTTTCGGGTTTGGCATCAGACCACGTGGGCCTAGGATAGTACCTAGTTGACCAACTACGCGCATTGCATCTGGAGAAGCAATAACTACGTCGAAGTTCATTTCGCCTTTTTTCACTTGGTCAGCCAGATCTTCCATACCAACCAGTTCCGCACCTGCAGCTTTAGCCGCTTCAGCGTTAGCACCTTGAGTGAATACCGCTACGCGGATGTCACGGCCAGTACCGTGTGGCAGCACAGTTGCGCCACGAACGTTTTGGTCAGATTTACGAGCGTCGATACCTAGGTTAACAGCAACGTCAACTGATTCAACGAATTTCGCTGTTGCCAGCTCTTTCAGCAGTGCAACTGCTTCGTTGATGTCGTACTCTTTAGTTACATCCACTTTTGCGCGGATAGTACGCATACGCTTAGTTAGTTTCGCCATTGTATTAACCCTCTACCACTAGGCCCATTGAACGAGCAGTTCCTGCGATAGAACGCTTCATCGCTTCGATATCAGCACCAGTCATATCAGCAGCTTTAGTTTCTGCGATTTCTTGGATTTGAGCGTCAGTGATTGTGCCCACTTTAGCAGTGTTAGGACGCGCTGAACCAGACTTGATGCCTGCCGCTTTCTTCAGAAGAACTGCTGCTGGTGGAGTCTTAGTTTCGAACGTGAAAGAACGGTCACTGTACACAGTAATAACAACTGGTGTTGGTAGACCTTTCTCCATAGATTCTGTACGTGCGTTGAACGCTTTACAGAATTCCATGATGTTAACACCACGTTGACCTAGAGCAGGACCAACTGGTGGACTTGGGTTTGCCATGCCAGCTGCAACTTGCAGCTTCACATAAGCTTCAACTTTCTTAGCCATGATATTTCCTAGATTATGGGTGCAAACGCTAACCGATTGGTCAGCTCCCCGAGTTTCATAAAGAACCTATAAAAAGGCGCGAAATTATAGTCATAATCCACGCCTCAAACAAGCCTAAAGCGATGCTTTTTTAATCAAACTTTTCAACTTGACCAAATTCGAGCTCAACAGGTGTGGCGCGACCAAAGATCGATACCGATACTTTCAAGCGGCTCTTCTCGTAATCCACCTCTTCAACGGTACCGTTGAAGTCAGCAAATGGACCATCATTAACACGTACCACTTCACCAGCTTCGAACATCGTTTTCGGACGCGGCGCTTCGCTGGCTTTTTCAAGACGGTTTAGGATCGCATCCGCTTCCTTATCGGTGATCGGTGCTGGACGATCTGATGTACCACCAATGAATCCCATGACACGAGGTACGCTACGCACCAAGTGCCAAGATTCATCATTCATGATCATCTGTACGAGCACATAACCTGGGAAGAATTTACGCTCGCTTTTGCGGCGTTGGCCTGCGCGCATTTCAACCACTTCTTCTGTTGGTACTAACACTTCACCAAACAGCTCTTCCATACCGTGCATTTTGATATGTTCACGAAGTGACTGAGCAACACGGCCTTCAAATCCAGAGAAGGCTTGAACTACATACCAGCGTTTTTTCGGAGCTTCACTCATGTATTAAACCCTCTACTATACTCCGGTCACAAAGGCGACGAGACGAACCATAATCCCGTCAATACCCCAAAGTGCCAGAGCCATTACAATACTTACTGCTAAAACGATCAACGTGGTTTGCATAGTTTCTTGGCGCGTAGGCCAAACCACTTTGCGAACTTCCATGCGAGACTCGCGAGCAAACACGATCGCTTGTTTGCCTTTTGTTGTTGTCGCAGCCACACCTAGTGCAGCGGCTATCAACACAATTACACCTGCGGCACGAGCGACCACAGAAAGTTCACCATACAGGTAATTACCCACAACAGCGGCAACCAGCAGAACAAAAGTGATTACCCACTTCAGAGTATCTGCTGCATTTGAGCTATCAGGAGCTTCAGCGTTGTTTGCTTTCATAAACCAACCTGTCACAAATCTGACTTCTAGACGACAACAACCCCGCTGTTGCAGGGCAAATCCATTCGGTCAACGCAATGCGCTGATTCCATACTTAAGTGTGACGAAAAACGCCTCACTCCAAAACTTTGACTGCATCTGATCAAGAAATCGACACATTATTGTGCAGCGCAGAAAAAGGGCATCAAATGATGCCCTTTTTAATAGTGCTTAGTCAAATAATTAAGCGATGATCTTAGCTACAACACCAGCACCTACTGTACGACCGCCTTCACGGATCGCAAAGCGTAGACCTTCGTCCATCGCGATTGGTGCAATCAGGTCAACTACCATTTGGATGTTGTCGCCTGGCATTACCATTTCTACGCCTTCTGGTAGCTCGATGCTGCCTGTTACGTCAGTTGTACGGAAGTAGAACTGTGGACGGTAACCTTTGAAGAATGGAGTATGACGGCCACCTTCATCTTTTGACAGTACGTATACTTCTGACTCGAACTTAGTGTGTGGAGTGATTGAACCTGGCTTCGCCAGTACTTGTCCACGCTCTACGTCGTCACGCTTAGTACCACGTAGCAGGGCACCAACGTTCTCACCTGCACGACCTTCGTCAAGCAGCTTACGGAACATTTCTACACCAGTACAGGTAGTCGTTACTGTGTCTTTGATACCTACGATCGCAACTTCGTCACCCACTTTCAGGATGCCGCGCTCGATACGACCAGTTACTACAGTACCACGGCCTTGGATTGAGAATACGTCTTCGATTGGCATCAGGAATGCCATGTCTACTGCACGCTCTGGCTCTGGAATGTAAGTGTCCAGCGCTTCTGCCAGTTCAATGATCTTCGCTTCCCACTGCTCTTCGCCGTTTAGCGCGCCCAGTGCTGAACCTTGGATTACTGGCAGGTCATCACCTGGGAAATCGTACTCTGACAACAGCTCACGTACTTCCATTTCAACCAGCTCTAGTAGCTCTTCGTCATCAACCATGTCACATTTGTTCATGAATACGATGATGTAAGGGATACCTACTTGACGACCCAGCAGGATGTGCTCACGAGTTTGTGGCATTGGGCCATCTGTCGCTGCTACTACTAGGATACCACCGTCCATCTGTGCAGCACCAGTGATCATGTTCTTAACATAATCCGCGTGTCCTGGACAGTCTACGTGTGCGTAGTGACGGTTTGGTGTATCGTACTCTACGTGAGAAGTATTGATAGTAATACCACGCTCACGCTCTTCTGGTGCGTTGTCGATTGACGCGAAGTCACGCGCTTTACCGCCGTATACTTTAGACAGTACAGTACAGATAGCTGCAGTTAGAGTTGTTTTACCGTGGTCAACGTGGCCGATAGTACCAACGTTTACGTGCGGTTTCGTACGTTCAAATTTTTCTTTAGACATGAGTTGTCCCTCTAGGTACGGATGTAGGTGGCATTGATATGACCACGCAACCAAAAAATATCGGTAGTAAAGTATATATCAAAAGGAAATTTTTGCTTAGATCTGGTGCTGATAGGCAGAATCGAACTGCCGACCTCATCCTTACCAAGGATGCGCTCTACCATCTGAGCTATATCAGCACTCTAAAATGAGTGGAGCGGGCAGCGGGAATCGAACCCGCATCATCAGCTTGGAAGGCTGAGGTAATAGCCATTATACGATGCCCGCACACGTAGCTCTGAGCGCTATTTCCTTAAAAATATGGTGGAGGGGGACGGATTCGAACCATCGAAGGCGGAGCCGGCAGATTTACAGTCTGCTCCCTTTGGCCACTCGGGAACCCCTCCAAATTTTTGGACCATTTTATTGCTAATGAAGAAAATGGTGCCGACTACCGGAATCGAACTGGTGACCTACTGATTACAAGTCAGTTGCTCTACCTACTGAGCTAAGTCGGCATAAGTGGTGCGCATTCTAGTGAATGATCTTAGACCTTGCAAGCCTTATATTTAAAAAAACTTTTTTCAAAGGATTTTTTTTCCGTTGTTTTTTTGCTCAAATTGCCATTCAATCGCGAATTCACGTATCATTCTATTTTGCTTTCGTTTGACCTTACTGTATTTTCGCTTTATTTATCATTTACCACATGATTGAACTGATATTATGACTCCTTACCTAACCTTTGATCGTCAACACTGGGCTGAACTTCGTAATTCAGTCCCTATGACTTTATCTGAAAGCGATCTTAAGGAATTGCAAGGGATCAATGATCATTTGACCATGACTGAAGCGGTCGAGATCTACCTGCCTCTTGCTCGCTTACTCAATTTGTACATTGAAGCTCGACAAAGCCGCAATGGTGTATTACAGCAATTTTTAGGCAGTGCGGGCTCTGCACCACCGTTTGTGATTGGGATTGCCGGTAGTGTTGCGGTAGGTAAAAGTACGACGGCTCGCTTATTGAAGGCATTGCTATCACGCTGGGAGAATCATCCTAAAGTTGAACTGATCACCACCGATGGCTTTCTGTACCCAAATCAAATCCTAACTGAACGCGGGATTATGCATAAAAAAGGTTTTCCCGAATCTTATGATATTCGCCGTTTAGTTGAATTTGTCTCTGCGGTTAAAGCGGGTCAACCGCATGTGGTTGCTCCTGTTTATTCACACCTGACCTATGATATTACTGATGAGGTCAATGTCGTTGATCGCCCAGATGTGCTGATTATCGAAGGGCTGAATGTTCTGCAAAGCGGGATGGACTATCCACACGATCCACATCGTGTATTTATTTCTGATTTTCTTGATTTCTCAATTTATGTCGATGCAGAGAGCCAACTGATCGAAAAGTGGTATATCGAGCGTTTTATGAAATTTCGTAATAGCGCTTTTAGAAAGCCAGGTTCATACTTCAGCCATTATACCGCGCTATCAGAGCAGCAAGCCGAGCAAAAAGCACGTTCAATTTGGGAGACCATTAACGGCAAAAATTTGATCGAAAATATACTGCCCACCAGAGGTCGGGCTCAATTAATTCTCCGTAAAGGGCTAAACCATAGCGTGGGTGAAGTGTTATTGCGCAAATAATCCGTTAGGCTTGCCTTTCGAGTGATCAGGATACCTACTCTCACTGGCAAACCTATTACGTTGATTAATCAGTTTTACGCAGTGATATTTCTCCGCCAATAAAGCTTTTCAAGCCCTCTGGAGTCTCTAATAACACGCCTCCGTGCGCATCGATTCCGCGCTCAATACCTATAATTTCATTAGATCCCATGAGCAATTTCACCGGACGACCAATAAAATTATCCCAACGATTCCAACGCTCGACAAAATTCTGCATGCCAGACGCTTCATATTGACGCAAGGTACGATCTAACGCATTAATGAGATTAATCGCTAAGACATTTCGATCTATGCTCTCCCACCCTGTGACTTCGGCTAGGCTGACCCACGGTTGATCAATATTGTCTTGCTTATCCGGCATTGCCAGATTAATCCCCATTCCAATCACTAAATGGGCTGCCGCGCCAGCTTGCCCAGACATTTCGACTAATATTCCGGCCAGCTTTTTATCTTGGTAGTAAAGATCGTTCGGCCATTTAAGTTTTACGCCATTGACCCCCATCGCTTCTAGCGCTTCGACGATCGCCACCCCTACCACCAAGCTCAGTCCCATTGCGGCGGCCATACCAGCATCTAAACGCCAATACATGGAAAGGTAGAGATTCGCCCCAAACGGCGAAACCCAGTGTCGACCACGTCGACCTCGGCCACTGGCTTGATATTCGGCCAAGCAAACCGTTCCCGATGCGAGCGTGTTGACATGATCAAGCAAATATTGATTGGTCGAATCAATAATCGGATGCAGCTCTACCGGATTGGTGACTTGGGATTGCAGCACGGCTTGATCCAATAATCGCATCGGCTGGGCAAGTTGGTACCCCTTACCTTGTACCCGAAACACATCGACCCCCCACGCGCGGATCCCTTGCAGATGTTTACTGATTGCTGCTCGTGAGATCCCAAGCTGAGCGCCTAACACCTCTCCCGAATGAAACTCACCATCCGCTAACTGATTGAGAATAGACAGCTTGACACTATGCTCTTTCATTATTGCTCACTCATCCATTGCTCAAGATTGGTTTCTTGCTGCGCGCCAATAAAACGAACTTCATGTTCAAGTTCAATCCCGTAGCAATCCAGTATGCGTTGTTTCACATAAGCCGCCAACTGTAATACATCTGCCGCGGTTGCCGATCCGGTATTCACAATCACCAACGCCTGCTTAGGATGAACCTTAGCGCCTCCGATTTGCCAACCTTTCAACTCTGCTTGATCAATTAGCCATCCCGCGGCAATTTTGACACCCTGATCAGTAGGATAAGCCACTACACCGGGGTACTGCGCTTGTAAATCAGCAAACGCCGACACACTGATCAGCGGGTTTTTGAAAAAGCTGCCGGCGTTACCCATGACCGCAGGATTGGGTAATTTTTCAATCCGTGTGGCGCAAACCCGCTGATAGACATCATAAGCGGTTGCTGTCTGTGGAAGATCTTTGAGCGGGCCATAATTGATGATCGGCTGCCAAGCTTTTGCTAACTTTAAGCCAATCGCCACCACTACCGCTTTTTGATACAGTTGATGTTTAAAAATCGAGTCACGATAACCAAACTGGCATTGATCAACCATCAAGCGCTTGACTGAACCACTCTCTAGACATAAGTAGTCCACATAATGGCAAACATCCTTAAATTCGAGTCCATAAGCACCGATATTTTGGATCGGTGCCGAGCCGGCACAACCTGGGATTAACGCCAAATTCTCCAATCCAGCAATGCCCTGATCAACACACCAAGCCACTAGTTCAGGCCAATCTTCGCCGCCAGCAATATGCAATAAGTGATGTTGTTCATCTTGTCGATGCTCTATTCCACGTAGCCGATTAAGAACCACCATGCCCGAGTAGGCACAAGTAAACAGCATGTTACTGCCTTTGCCTAACATCAACTTAGGCACATTCGCCCATTGCTCAGAGCAGTACAGCATTTGTAAATCATCAATCGATTCAGCCACGGCTAATTGAGCCGTCAATTGTTCAATACCAAAGGTGTGATAGGGTTTGAGATTCGCGCCGAGTTGAATTTGCATGGTCGTCTTAGGATAACTTAAACTGGCTACATTCTACCCCAGATCACCAATAAGCACGAAAGACCAATGTTAGAGTTTCAGCAATTTGATCCGAGCAAACTTCCACTCATCAAACGTTTTTATAAAATGTATTACCCAGCAACGAAACCTAAGCGTGATGAGTCGATCATTGTCGGATTAGATAAAACAGAAATCATCGCGGTGGTACGTTTTCGTACCGTGGGATCATCTCGTTTACTGACCGGAATGGCGGTAAAAACGGAGCAACGCCAACAAACAATTGGCCAACAACTGCTCCGTTATTGCCAAATCGAATGGCTTGATCAGACAACATTTTGCTTCGCTTACTCCCATTTAGTCGATTTTTATCAGCACGGTGGTTTCACACCAGTGGAGCCATCCGCTTTACCAACTGAACTGGAAACGCTTTATCAGCGTTACTTGCAATCCGGCAAGGATCTCATTCCGATGCAATATCAAGACAAGTTATGTCAAGAATAGTCGCCATTTCTAGCCTTTTCTTAACCAGTTTTGGTAATATCCACTGCTCGCAATTTTGCACACAACAAGGTAATGCATCCCAATGATTGCTCGAAGAAACCCTCTCGAACAACTACCAGCGATTGCGCAGGAGCCTGACAAATTTGGCATACTGCTCTCCGCTGCGGAATTTCGAACTCATTTGGTCGAATCGATTCGTCAGGCGCGCAAACGTATCTACCTGGTTGCCCTTTATTTAGAAAATGATGATGCAGGTCGTGAAATTCTCACCGAACTTTACGCGGCCAAACAACGTAACCCAGGACTTGATATTCAGTTGTGTGTTGACTGGCATCGCGCGCAAAGAGGCTTAATCGGAGCTGCAACCTCAGAAGGTAATGCCGCGATGTATCGCGAATTTGCCCAACAATATGAGCATAGTATTCCCGTTTATGGGATCCCAGTAAGGGGACGCGAAGTTTTTGGCGTGTTACATCTTAAAGGCTTCATCATTGACGATCAGGTGATTTACAGCGGAGCTAGTCTCAATAACGTTTATCTTGCTTATCATGACCGTTATCGTTTCGATCGCTACCATACTTTTGAAAACATAGCGCTTGCCGACAGCATGGTTAAATTTGTCCAACAAGAAATGTTAGCTCACCCAGCGGTCAACAATCTTGCTTGTGACCATAAGCCGACCACTAAAGAAATTAAATCAGATATCCGCCAGTTCCGCGCCTCACTTGCCCAAGCAAATTACCAATTTGAGCAGCAAAAAATCACCCAACAGCAGGTTGCAGTTACACCATTAGTCGGGCTTGGACGCCGTAGAAACCGACTCAATCAAACCATAATCCAACTTTTAGCATCCGCTAAGGAAGAAGTATTCATCTGTACACCATATTTCAATTTCCCACCAAGCATTGCTAAGGAAGTGAAAAAAGCGCTACGCCGTGGGGTCACAGTGCATATTGTGATCGGTGATAAGACAGCGAATGATTTCTATATCGCGCCAGAAGAGCCGTTCAAAACGATTGGTGGTCTACCTTATTTATACGAGTTGAACCTACGTCGTTTTGCTAAAGTCAATGAAGCGCATATCGCTAGCCGTAAGCTCTCCATTCATCTCTGGAAACACGAGCATCATAGCTTCCATCTGAAAGGCGTTTGGATCGATAAGCGTCACATGCTGATCACTGGCAATAACCTCAATCCTCGAGCCTGGAAGTTAGACCTGGAAAATGCGCTTTTGATCCGTGATGAGCACCATCTGCTGACAGATAAGTTTACCGCCGAAATCGACAATATCCTGCACCATACTCAGTTTATCTGTACTTATAAGCAAATTGAAAAACTCGAACAGTATCCAGAAAAAGTGCAGCGTTTAGTACGTAGAATTATGCGCTTAAAAGCGGATAGACTACTTAAACAGATACTCTAGCCAGCTCAAGATTAACCCATCCCACCACCAAACCGATGCCTTGTGCATCGGTTTTTTATTCACCGGATGAAGGGGCACGCATGATGGTCACTGACTGTCGGGGAAGCACAGCGGTAAAACAAGGAGATAAGGCCAGAGAGCCCAATACATCGCCGGCCAGAGTGTCAAGCGTAGAGAGCAAATAGCCAATAGCAAAAAACCCAGTCCGAAGACTGGGTTTCATAATAAGTGGCGGAGCGGACGGGACTCGAACCCGCGACCCCCGGCGTGACAGGCCGGTATTCTAACCAACTGAACTACCGCTCCGCTGTCTGGTTAGCGCTTGGTGCTAAATTAAAAGCCTGGCGATGTTCTACTCTCACATGGGGAAACCCCACACTACCATCGACGCTGTTTCGTTTCACTTCTGAGTTCGGAATGGAGTCAGGTGGGTCCAAAACGCTATGGTCGCCAAGCAAATTCTTTCTCTCTATTTCTAGAGAATAATCTGGAAAGCTGTCTTCGTTCTCTCAACACATTCTTATGCGCTTAGCTTTGAGTCCACTACAAAACCCCTTGGGTGTTGTATGGTTAAGCCTCACGGGCAATTAGTACAGGTTAGCTCAACGCCTCACAACGCTTACACACCCTGCCTATCAACGTTCTAGTCTCGAACAACCCTTTAGGACAGTTAAACTGTCAGGGAAGACTCATCTCAGGGCTCGCTTCCCGCTTAGATGCTTTCAGCGGTTATCAATTCCGAACTTAGCTACCGGGCAATGCGTCTGGCGACACAACCCGAACACCAGAGGTTCGTCCACTCCGGTCCTCTCGTACTAGGAGCAGCCCCCTTCAATCTTCCAACGCCCACGGCAGATAGGGACCGAACTGTCTCACGACGTTCTAAACCCAGCTCGCGTACCACTTTAAATGGCGAACAGCCATACCCTTGGGACCGACTTCAGCCCCAGGATGTGATGAGCCGACATCGAGGTGCCAAACACCGCCGTCGATATGAACTCTTGGGCGGTATCAGCCTGTTATCCCCGGAGTACCTTTTATCCGTTGAGCGATGGCCCTTCCATTCAGAACCACCGGATCACTATGACCTGCTTTCGCACCTGCTCGAACCGTCATTCTCGCAGTTAAGCGGGCTTATGCCATTGCACTAACCTCACGATGTCCAACCGTGATTAGCCCACCTTCGTGCTCCTCCGTTACTCTTTGGGAGGAGACCGCCCCAGTCAAACTACCCACCAGGCACTGTCCTCAACCCCGATAAGGGGCCTAAGTTAGAACATCAAACATACAAGGGTGGTATTTCAAGGACGGCTCCACGACAACTAGCGTCATCGATTCATAGCCTCCCACCTATCCTACACATGTAGGTTCAATGTTCAGTGCCAAGCTGTAGTAAAGGTTCACGGGGTCTTTCCGTCTAGCCGCGGGTACACTGCATCTTCACAGCGATTTCAATTTCACTGAGTCTCGGGTGGAGACAGCGTGGCCATCATTACGCCATTCGTGCAGGTCGGAACTTACCCGACAAGGAATTTCGCTACCTTAGGACCGTTATAGTTACGGCCGCCGTTTACCGGGGCTTCGATCAAGAGCTTCGCTTGCGCTAACCCCATCAATTAACCTTCCGGCACCGGGCAGGCGTCACACCGTATACGTCATCTTGCGATTTTGCACAGTGCTGTGTTTTTAATAAACAGTTGCAGCCACCTGGTATCTGCGACTCTCGTCAGCTCCATCCGCTAGGGACTTCACCATCAAGAGCGTACCTTCTCCCGAAGTTACGGTACCATTTTGCCTAGTTCCTTCACCCGAGTTCTCTCAAGCGCCTTGGTATTCTCTACCCGACCACCTGTGTCGGTTTGGGGTACGATTTCTGACTATCTGAAGCTTAGAGGCTTTTCCTGGAAGCAGGGCATCAATGACTTCACTGCCGTAGCAGCTCGACGTCGTGTCTCAGCCTTACAAAGAGCCGGATTTGCCTAACTCTTAAGCCTACGCACTTGAACCAGGACAACCGTCGCCTGGCCCACCTAGCCTTCTCCGTCCCCCCATCGCAATAGTCAAAAGTACGGGAATATTAACCCGTTTCCCATCGATTACGCCTTTCGGCCTCACCTTAGGGGTCGACTCACCCTGCCCCGATTAACGTTGGACAGGAACCCTTGGTCTTCCGGCGAGGAGGTTTTTCACCCCCTTTGTCGTTACTCATGTCAGCATTCGCACTTCTGATACCTCCAGCAAACCTTACAGTTCACCTTCAACGGCTTACAGAACGCTCCCCTACCCAATATCTAAAAGATATTGCCGCAGCTTCGGTGTATTGCTTAGCCCCGTTACATCTTCCGCGCAGGCCGACTCGACTAGTGAGCTATTACGCTTTCTTTAAATGATGGCTGCTTCTAAGCCAACATCCTAGCTGTCTGAGCCTTCCCACATCGTTTCCCACTTAGCAATACTTTGGGACCTTAGCTGGCGGTCTGGGTTGTTTCCCTCTCCACGACGGACGTTAGCACCCGCCGTGTGTCTCCCGGATAGTACTTACTGGTATTCGGAGTTTGCAAAGGGTTGGTAAGTCGGGATGACCCCCTAGCCTTAACAGTGCTCTACCCCCAGTAGTATTCGTCCGAGGCGCTACCTAAATAGCTTTCGGGGAGAACCAGCTATCTCCGAGTTTGATTGGCCTTTCACCCCTAGCCACAAGTCATCCGCTAATTTTTCAACATTAGTCGGTTCGGTCCTCCAGTTGATGTTACTCAACCTTCAACCTGCCCATGGCTAGATCACCCGGTTTCGGGTCTATATCCAGAGACTGAACGCCCAGTTAAGACTCGCTTTCGCTACGGCTCCCCTATACGGTTAACCTTGCCACTGAATATAAGTCGCTGACCCATTATACAAAAGGTACGCAGTCACACCACGAAGGTGCTCCTACTGCTTGTACGTACACGGTTTCAGGTTCTATTTCACTCCCCTCACAGGGGTTCTTTTCGCCTTTCCCTCACGGTACTGGTTCACTATCGGTCAGTCAGGAGTATTTAGCCTTGGAGGATGGTCCCCCCATATTCAGACAGGATATCACGTGTCCCGCCCTACTCGATTTCACGCTCGATGAAGCGTCGGTTACGGGGCTATCACCCTGTTTCGCCAAGCTTTCCAGCTTGTTCACCTACTTCAACGAGTGCTTAAGGGCTAATCCAGGTTCGCTCGCCGCTACTACCGGAATCTCGGTTGATTTCTTCTCCTCGGGGTACTTAGATGTTTCAGTTCCCCCGGTTTGCCTCACTAGACTATGAATTCATCTAGTGATAACTGCTTATGCAGCTGGGTTTCCCCATTCGGAAATCGCAGACTCAAACGGCTCTTACTGCCTCATCTGCGCTTATCGCAAGTTAGTACGTCCTTCATCGCCTCTGACTGCCCAGGCATCCACCGTGTACGCTTAGTCACTTAACCATACAACCCGAAGGAGTTTCGGGTTGTTGTTTAAACAACCTAAGTTGTCTCGCGTTTATTTACATGAGTGCGAGACAGATTTTGCCGGACTCAAATTTTGAACAAGACCTTAGCCTTATTCGATACCAAGCACACTTGAATGTGTTGTTGGTGTTTATCTTTCGATAAACATTGAGAACTTTACAAACAACAAACGAATTTGTTGTTTTGTCAGCTTTCCAAATTGTTAAAGAGCAAGATTCATCAAGAACCATTTTTAAACATTCTCAGCGAAAACGCTTAAAGATGGTGGAGTTATGCGGGATCGAACCGCAGACCTCCTGCGTGCAAGGCAGGCGCTCTCCCAGCTGAGCTATAACCCCATCGTTAGTGGTGGGTCTGAGTGGACTCGAACCACCGACCTTACGCTTATCAGGCGTACGCTCTAACCACCTGAGCTACAGACCCACTTCATGCTCAAATCTAAACCATATCAATCTGTGTGGACACTCATCACGATAATCATCGTGTAAGGAGGTGATCCAGCGCCAGGTTCCCCTAGCGCTACCTTGTTACGACTTCACCCCAGTCATGAACCACAAAGTGGCAAGCGTCCTCCCGAAGGTTAAACTACCTGCTTCTTTTGCAGCCCACTCCCATGGTGTGACGGGCGGTGTGTACAAGGCCCGGGAACGTATTCACCGCAACATTCTGATTTGCGATTACTAGCGATTCCGACTTCATGGAGTCGAGTTGCAGACTCCAATCCGGACTACGACGTACTTTCTGAGATTCGCTCCACCTCGCGGTATCGCTGCCCTCTGTATACGCCATTGTAGCACGTGTGTAGCCCTACTCGTAAGGGCCATGATGACTTGACGTCGTCCCCACCTTCCTCCGGTTTATCACCGGCAGTCTCCCTGGAGTTCCCACCATTACGTGCTGGCAAACAAGGATAAGGGTTGCGCTCGTTGCGGGACTTAACCCAACATTTCACAACACGAGCTGACGACAGCCATGCAGCACCTGTCTCAGAGTTCCCGAAGGCACTCCAGCGTCTCCGCTAGATTCTCTGGATGTCAAGAGTAGGTAAGGTTCTTCGCGTTGCATCGAATTAAACCACATGCTCCACCGCTTGTGCGGGCCCCCGTCAATTCATTTGAGTTTTAATCTTGCGACCGTACTCCCCAGGCGGTCTACTTAACGCGTTAGCTCCGAAAGCCACGGCTCAAGGCCACAACCTCCAAGTAGACATCGTTTACGGCGTGGACTACCAGGGTATCTAATCCTGTTTGCTCCCCACGCTTTCGCATCTGAGTGTCAGTATCTGTCCAGGGGGCCGCCTTCGCCACCGGTATTCCTTCAGATCTCTACGCATTTCACCGCTACACCTGAAATTCTACCCCCCTCTACAGTACTCTAGCTTGTCAGTTTCAAATGCAACTCCTAGGTTGAGCCCAGGGCTTTCACATCTGACTTAACAAACCACCTGCATGCGCTTTACGCCCAGTAATTCCGATTAACGCTCGCACCCTCCGTATTACCGCGGCTGCTGGCACGGAGTTAGCCGGTGCTTCTTCTGTCGCTAACGTCAAATCATAACGCTATTAACGCTACAACCTTCCTCACGACTGAAAGTACTTTACAACCCGAAGGCCTTCTTCATACACGCGGCATGGCTGCATCAGGCTTGCGCCCATTGTGCAATATTCCCCACTGCTGCCTCCCGTAGGAGTCTGGACCGTGTCTCAGTTCCAGTGTGGCTGATCATCCTCTCAGACCAGCTAGGGATCGTCGCCTTGGTGAGCCATTACCTCACCAACTAGCTAATCCCACCTGGGCATATCCTGACGCGAGAGGCCTTACGGTCCCCCTCTTTGGTTATCTTCGTTTATAGAAAACAACATCATGCGGTATTAGCCATCGTTTCCAATGGTTATCCCCCACATCAGGGCAATTTCCCAGGCATTACTCACCCGTCCGCCGCTCGCCACCCAAGGAACAAGTTCCTCTGTGCTGCCGCTCGACTTGCATGTGTTAGGCCTGCCGCCAGCGTTCAATCTGAGCCATGATCAAACTCTTCAATTAAAAGTTTTTTGAAGCTTTCGCTTCGGCTCAATGAATACTGACTTTAAATTACCTTAGTAATTCAAAGCTATTATCGTTCCAACAGAACGATAATGAATTGACTGTGCCAAGACTTGCGTCTCGTTTGGTCACTCAGTTCATTGATTAATCTTTTTGAGATTATCATCAACGAGTGCCCACACAGATTGATTGGTTTATATTGTTAAAGAGCGTTTTGCTTCGGCTTTCTTACCGAAGAGGCTGTGCATTCTAGCGAGATAATGGTCAGTGTCAAACACTTTTTTTCATCTTTTTGCATCGAAGCGTTTTGCCTAACTGACTGGCCCGAAAGCCTTGCGGCGTCTGCCGTGTCAGTGAGGTCGCATTATAGAGATCAACTTCACACTGGCAAGTGTTTTTTGAGAAAAAATACAAAAATAACGCTCAAGCGCTTAACTTACGCGCAAAGGCTTATTTATCCCACTTTACTCATAGATTAAGCACAAGTTATCCACAGATAAATTATTCTGTGGTTATTTAAACAACAATAAACAACAGAGAGCCTTACCTTTCCAGTAAGGCTCCTATCTCATTCCCTATACTTAGGCGCGGTATTTAAATAAAAGCGTAAGCATCGGCAAACATTCGATCACGTCGAGCTTGTTTGTTTTGAGTAAATTGTTCACGTGCCGCCGCAGCCATGTCGAAACGTCCGGCTATATAGATGTCAAAATCAGCCAAACTGACAAAATCACCATTAACAGCTTGCAGTACATTGCCGACTTTTCCTGTCCAGCCATCTTGCACTTGCTCGATCACTGCGACAACCTGCAAGTGAGAATATTGCTTGGCAAGCTCTTGCAACTCATTCAGTGCGTAAAGCTGTGCCGCATCACGAGCGCCCCAATAAAGATGGATCGGCTGAGTTTTACCTTGCATCAGACAAGCATCTAAAATGGAACGCACATAGCTAAAGCCAGTGCCCCCCGCAATCAACAACAATGGGCGATCACTCTGTTGCAACCCCGCATTGCCATGTGGCATGTCAATTTTAATCGTCGTGTGATTGAGATATGCTTGTTGAAACGCCTCCACCACTTGGTGTGCAAAGGCACTGTGATCCGCGGCACCAATATGCAGCTCTAATTCCCCACTCGCCCGCGATGGGCTATTGGCTATCGAAAACGGTCGCTTATCGTTGTCATCCATTACCACCATTAAATACTGTCCCGCTTGATAAGCGATCGCCTGCTCTGGCTGCAATAAAACTTGGTAAGTATGGGTGGCGAGTGGTTGCACAGAATTGACTTGGCATTGAATTATCATTGAACTTCCTCTGGCTTACTCTTTAAAGGTCAGCACTAAATCAGTGGTCGCGTAAGCTTGACAGGCAAGTATCCAACCTGTGGCTTTTTCTTGTTCGGTCAGTAACGGTTCGAGTTGATACTCCACCTCACCGTCAACCAACTTACATAAGCAAGCCGTACAAATTCCAATTTGGCAGCGGTGAGCAAAGGCTATCTGCTGGTTGAGCGCAGCATCAAGCACCGTTTGATCCGGATGGATTGTAAATTGTTTTTCGCTAGGCAGTAAGCGGACGCTGTTCATCATTCGATCCCAAGCTTACTCCATAAATGATCAATTTTAGCGACCAACGCGGGAGCTTTGCGGATCGGTTTGCCCCATTCACGGGTCACCTCGCTCGGTAGCTTATTGGTGGCATCAAACCCAAGCAGATCTTGACTCGCGACCCGCAGGCTATCTCGCGCCGGATCCATGCGTGTCGTCATCGCCCAGATCACATCATTCCAGTCATCAATATCCACATCGTCATCACACAAAATAACAAACTTAAGCGGTGTATAAGCGCCTAACTTATCGATCACACGCTGCAGTACCTGTTGCCCCTGCCCAGCTTGTCGCTTATTGATTAGCAATAGTGCGAGCTGACCTTGGCCAGCATCGGGTAACGCCACGTCCAAAATATCCGGTTCATCTGCCAGTAGACCTTTGATGAGGTCAACCTTCAGCACTGTATGACTAGGGATTTCAGCGTTTGTCGCCAGCGCGAGCTCGGCATCCCATTTACGGGTCGCATCTAATCCCATCTTCGAGCCTAAACCCGCCACTGGTGAAGCAAAGTCCAGCGAATCAATTGGCGTATGCTCAATAAATAACGTATCGCGCTGCGGAGACATATTGCCCACCATCGCCTGCACCACTTGTGACCAATCGCGTGCATTCACTTGCTCATCACATACGATGACAAACTTGGTATACATAAACTGGCGCAAAAACGACCACACCCCGAGCATGACTCGCTTAGCATGCCCTGGATACTGCTTCTTGAGTGTCACAATCGCCATGCGGTACGAGCAGCCCTCAGGAGGCAGATAGAAATCGGCAATTTCAGGAAATTGCTTTTGTAAGATAGGCACGAAGACTTCATTAAGCGCCACACCGAGCACCGCAGGCTCATCCGGTGGACGTCCGGTATAAGTGCTGTGATAAATAGGCTGTTGACGCATGGTCATGTGAGTGATGGTGAACACATGATGGAGTTCCGCCTCATTATAGTAGCCGGTGTGATCGCCATACGGACCTTCAGCGGCAAATTCGTTAGGATCGATATAACCTTCGAGCACGATTTCAGCACTGGCTGGCACGTCGAGATCATTACTGATCGACTTAACTACTTCGGTACGGCTGCCACGTAGCAGCCCAGCAAACGCGTATTCAGATAATGTATCAGGGATGGGGGTCACTGCGCCAAGAATGGTGGCAGGATCGGCACCAAACGCGACACTGACTGGAAAACGTTCTCCGGGGTGTTTCTCGATCCAGTCACGTAAGTCTAACGCCCCACCACGATGCGCCAACCAACGCATGATCACTTTATTGCGCGCAATTTTTTGCTGACGATAAATCCCCAGATTTTGGCGCTTTTTATGAGGACCACGCGTAATAGTCAATCCCCAAGTTAGTAATGGCGCAACATCCTCTGGCCAACAGCTCATCACTGGGATTTTATCGAGATCGACCTCATCATCTTGCCAGACAATTTCTTGGCAAGGTGCACGCCGCAGCCGCTTGACAGGCATATTGAGAACTTGTTTAAAAATCGGCAGTTTTTCGATCAGCTCTTTTAGGCCACGAGGTGGCTCTGGCTCTTTAAGATAAGCCAACCATTGGCCAACATCGCGTAGCTCTTGCACCTGCTGTCGCCCCATGCCCATCGCCACTCGCTCTGGGGTACCAAACAAATTGGTCAACACAGGAAAATCGTAACCTAACGGATTTTCAAACAGCAACGCTGGCCCTTTGGCACGCAACGTTCGATCACTGATCTCGGTCATTTCATAATGCGGATCAATCGGATCGGTGATGCGTTTTAATTCCCCACATTGCTCTAAATAGTCAAGAAAATCTCGTAAGTCCTTAAAATTCATAGGTCTGATACTCATTGACAGCGATGCTATCAGTATAACAAAGCCCATGATTTTTCCGCGCGCTTTATTGAACCAAGATCGATCAATTTCAGCTCAAACAAAAACACCACCGCAAGGGTGGTGTTTGAGAGCATGATCAATCAGTAACAACTATTGACGACGCATCGCATCGAAAAACTCATCGTTAGTTTTGGTCATCGCCAATTTATCAATCAGGAATTCCATTGCATCACTTTCGCCCATTGGGTGAACGATTTTACGCAGGATCCACATTTTTTGTAGCTCATCGGTTTTAGTGAGCAGTTCTTCACGACGCGTACCTGAACGGTTAAAGTCGATAGCTGGGAATACGCGTTTTTCGGCAATCTTACGGTTCAGGTGCAGCTCCATGTTACCTGTACCTTTAAACTCTTCGTAAATGACCTCATCCATCTTCGAACCGGTATCAACCAGAGCGGTCGCGATGATGGTCAAGCTACCGCCTTCTTCAACATTACGTGCCGCACCGAAGAAGCGCTTCGGACGATGTAATGCGTTGGCATCCACACCACCGGTTAATACTTTACCTGATGCTGGCACAACCGTGTTGTAGGCACGCGCTAAACGAGTAATCGAATCGAGCAAGATCACTACATCTTTTTTATGCTCAACCAGACGTTTGGCTTTTTCAATCACCATTTCGGCCACTTGTACGTGACGTGAGGCTGGCTCATCAAACGTTGAAGCAACCACTTCGCCTTTGACCAAGCGCTGCATCTCGGTAACTTCTTCTGGACGCTCATCAATCAGCAGCACCATTAATACGCACTCAGGGTGATTGCTGGCAATACTTTGCGCAATATTTTGCAGCAACATAGTTTTACCCGCTTTTGGCGGAGCAACAATCAAACCACGCTGACCTTTACCGATCGGCGCTGCAAGGTCGAGAACGCGTGCGGTGATATCTTCCGTTGAACCGTTACCACGCTCCATCACCATACGTTCATTGGCATGCAGAGGGGTTAAGTTTTCAAACAGGATTTTATTGCGTGCGTTATCTGGGCGATCATCATTGACCGTGTTGACTTTGAGCAGCGCAAAGTAACGCTCACCTTCTTTAGGTGGGCGAATTTTTCCGGCAATTGAATCACCGGTACGTAAATTGAAGCGACGAATTTGGCTCGGTGACACATAGATGTCGTCTGGACCTGCCAGGTATGAACAGTCTGCACTACGTAAGAAACCAAAACCGTCTTGAAGAATTTCCAGAACCCCATCGCCAAAAATGTCTTCACCACTTTTTGCGTGTGCTTTGAGAATTGCGAAAATAATATCTTGTTTGCGTAGACGTGCCAGGTTTTCAAGGCCCAGACTTTCGCCCAGCTTAACCAGATCAGACACAGGGGTGTTCTTCAGTTCTGTTAGATTCATTGTGGTGGATACTTATTTAGTCAAAAAGGATTGTTGTTAAATTAAGATAGACATGGCCTTAGGATTGACCAAGAAGTGAACAACTGTTTAATTAACGTGCGATAAACTAGCACTAAATATTAGCCTAGTCTAGAAATTGTTTTTTGCCAAAAACAAAACCGTACATATTGCTATGTACGGTTTGGCGGTTTGACTGATTACAGGTTCGCGTCAAGGAACTCTTTCAGTTGAGTCTTGGATAGCGCACCCACTTTGGTGGCTACCACACTGCCATCTTTAAACAGTAACAGGGTTGGAATGCCGCGGATACCAAACTTCGGTGGCGTTCCAGCGTTATGGTCAATATTCAGTTTGCCGATAGTGAGTTTGCCTGCGTATTCATCCGCAACTTCATCTAGGATAGGCGCAATCATTTTACAAGGACCACACCACTCCGCCCAGAAGTCGACTAGAACCGGGCCTGCAGCTTTGATTACATCGTTCTCGAAACCGTCATCGGTTAGCTGCAAAATTTTGTCACTCATCTTTCACTCCAATGTAATTTTCTGCACTGGTGATAACTCAACCAGTAAATAGATGCTCTATTGGAATGTATTTACTTCCGTATTGCAAGCGTAAGCTGATATTCTATAGCGATGAAAAAGACGCATATCACAGAGCATAAGTTCGCCGACTTTGGTTTACAACCACAAGTCATTGATGGACTGGAAAAAAAAGGGTTTGTTTACTGCACCCCTATCCAAGCATTGGCGTTGCCGGTACTGCTCTCCGGCCAAGACATCGCAGGCCAGGCCCAAACAGGGACTGGTAAAACGCTCGCGTTTCTCACTGCTACCTTCAACCATTTATTAACCACACCAGCAGCTGAAGGTCGAGCGGAAAATCAACCGCGCGCCATTATTATGGCCCCCACTCGCGAGCTGGCGATCCAAATCTTTAATGATGCGGAGCCACTATTAGCAAGTACCGGTCTAAAAGCTGCACTGGCTTATGGTGGCGAAAGCTATGATAAGCAGTTAACTAAGCTGCAAAGTGGCGTGGATATTCTGATCGGCACCACCGGACGGATCATCGATTTCTACAAACAGCGCGTGTTTAACCTCAACCACATTCAAGCGGTTGTGCTTGATGAAGCCGATCGCATGTTTGATCTGGGCTTTATTAAAGACATTCGATTTTTGTTCCGCCGCATGCCTGAGCCAAAAGATCGTCTCAATATGCTGTTCTCTGCGACACTCTCTTACCGTGTACAAGAGCTGGCGTTTGAGCATATGAACAATCCTGAACATGTAGTGGTCGAGCCGGAACAAAAAACGGGTCATCGCATCCAAGAAGAACTGTTCTATCCATCGAATGATCACAAAATGGCACTGCTACAGACATTGATCGAAGAAGAGTGGCCAGATCGCGCAATTATCTTCGCCAATACTAAACATCGTTGTGAGCAGATTTGGGCGCATTTAGCGGCAGATAGCCATCGTGTTGGTTTATTGACTGGCGATGTCCCTCAGAAAAAACGTGAGCGCATTTTAGAGCAATTCACTCAAGGTGAAGTGGATATTTTGGTCGCCACCGACGTCGCCGCGCGTGGTTTGCATATTCCGCAAGTGACCCACGTATTTAACTACGATTTACCAGATGATTGTGAAGACTACGTTCACCGCATTGGTCGTACTGGGCGTGCTGGCGAAAGCGGCCACTCAATCAGCTTTGCTTGTGAAGAGTACGCGATTAACTTGACTGAAATTGAGAGCTATATTGAACACTCAATTCCAGTGTCCGATTACGATCCAAGCGCACTATTAACTGATTTACCTGCGCCACTCAGCCTGCGTTCATCGCCACAACAGCGACGCAACAACACAACAGGCTCACGCAACAATAACGGCAATCGTAAACCGCAGCAACGCCGCCCGCGCGCGCCTCGTCCGAAAAAGGACGCGTGATGTCGCTATGAGCCAAGTCGTTTCTTCACCGCTGTATGCTGCGATTGATCTAGGTTCCAACAGCTTTCATATGTTGGTCGTGCGTCATATCGATGGCAGTGTGCAGACGATGGCCAAAATCAAACGCAAAGTACGTCTAGCCGCAGGTTTAGATGAACATAACGTCTTGAGCTTAGAAGCAATGCAAAGAGGTTGGGATTGTCTCAGCCTCTTCGCTGAACGACTGCAAGATATTCCCAGCCATAATATCCGCATTGTCGGCACCGCAACACTACGCACGGCTAGCAACGCAGCGGATTTTCTCACTACCGCTAACCAAATTTTAGGTCATCCGATCGAAATCATTTCTGGTGAAACTGAAGCGGCAACCATCTACAAAGGGGTGGCGCATACCTCTGGTGGCTTAGGCTGTCGCCTAGTGGTGGATATTGGTGGTGCAAGTACCGAGTTGATCATTGGTGAAGACTTTGATGCCAAGGCGCTGACCAGCTTAAAAATGGGCTGTGTCACTTGGTTAGAGCGTCATTTTAAAGATCGTCAACTCACCACCAGCAACTTTGAGCACGCAATTAGTGCCGCTAAACAGATGCTGGAGCCGATCCTCGCACACTATACCCAGCTCGGATGGAATGTGTGTGTGGGTGCAAGTGGCACCGTACAGGCATTGCAAGAGATCATGCTAGCGCAAGGCATGGATGAGGTGATCACGCTTGCCAAACTCAAGCGGCTACAAAAACAAGCCATGCAAGCCAATCATCTGGAAGAACTGGATATCGAAGGCTTAACCCTTGAACGTGCGCTGGTTTTTCCAAGCGGTTTATCAATCCTGATCGCGATTTTTGAATCGCTCAATATTGAAGCAATGACTCTGGCTGGCGGCGCACTGCGCGAAGGCTTAGTCTATGAAATGGTGCAGAGTTTACGTCAAAATGATATTCGAGCGCGTACTGTACACAGCTTGCAAACCCGCTATCAAATTGACCGCGCTTATGGGCAGCAAGTCGCTACACTCGCGAGCAAACTGCTTGCCCAATGTGGCGGTGCTTGCTGGGTCAGCGAACCACAAGCTGAGATGTTACTGCGCACAGCGGCACAACTGCATGAAATCGGTCTCAGCATCGATTTTAAAAAAGGCGGCGAACACAGCGCTTATCTACTGCAGCATCTCGATCTTCCTGGCTACACTCGCGCACAAAAGCACTATTTAGCCGAAGTAGTACGCCGCTATCGTGAGCCACTAACGCTATTGCCTGAGCAATATGCACTCTCTGCCACCAGCGCTAAGCGTGTTCTGCGTCTGCTGCGCCTTGCGGTCTTACTCAGTCATCGTCGCAATCCCTCGCTAGAGCCGGACATCAAACTCAGTGCTCAAGACGATAGCTTGATACTGAGCATTGATGGGGATTGGCTGGCTAAAAGCCCTCTCACGCGTACCGAACTCGAGCTTGAGGCAAATCGCCAAACCGATACTGGCTGGCCACTCTCGATAGAGTGCTGGTAATTAATCACCAACCATTTTAAAGCGACGTTTCAGGTTGTGCATGCACCGTATCGCCTTCTGACGCTGCCGATGTCGGGTTATCAATCGGCAGCAATAATGCTAAAGCCCCCATTGCCGCCATCACCCAAAACACGGCAGCCCCCCAATGCTCATAACCCCAGCCACTCAACGCTGTCATCCCTGCAATCACCGCGCCAAGTGGAATTGCGTTATACAACGCTTGCAAAGCCACCATCTTATTTTGTGCCACTTGCTGGATATATTGAATCGCCGCAATATGCGCAATCGCAAAGGTGACGCCATGCAACAGTTGAATGGCGACTAAAGCCACAATCATCGTAGTCGAAGCGGTCAGCCCCCAACGAGCCATTACCCCAAGGGCTGCCACAAAAAATAGTGAACGCAGACTCCAACCCGAGAACCAGCGCCGACTAAATGCAAATACCAGCACTTCTGAGACCACGCCCAGACTCCATAAATAACCAATAATATCTTCCGAGTGGCCAGCCTGCTTCCAATAGATCGAACCTAGGCTGTAATACGCGGCATGGCTACCTTGGAGCAGTGCAATCAACAAAAGAAACTTAACAATCGGCCACTCGGCCAGCAATTGGGTCAACTTGGGGCGCTGCATGTGATCTTGCTGCTCGGTCACCGGCATCGGCGTGGTCTTACGAAAACCAAGCAACAACGCAGCAGCCATGCCAACTAATGCCGTATATAAAATCATCGAACTTCCCCAGTGAGCGACCAAAAAGCCGACCACTGTAGATCCGGCAATAAACGCCACCGATCCCCATAGGCGAGTGCGCCCATAATCCAGCATTTTTAGCTTAGAGTAGTAGTTCGCCAAAGCATCTGAAAGCGGCAAAATCGGCCCACAGCATAAGTTAAATAACACCGTAGCCAGCGCCATTAACCAAAAACTTCCACCTGTAAAAAAATGCAAGCCAACAAATAACAAGCCAGCAAAACTCAGCCAACGTAAGGCTGGCATCAGCTGCTCAACGCGATGCAAACGTGGGGTCAACAATAAATTAGCAGCACAGCGAGTAGCAAAGCCAATCCCCACCAACATACCAATATCGGTTGCCGAAACACCTTGGTCCGCAAACCAAAGTGACCAAAATGGTAAATAAACGCCATAGGCAAAGAAAAAACCGATGAAATACTGCGAAATCCAGCCATAAGGAGAGGGGGTTAACATGATCATGCCTAATCAAAAGGGAGAGAAAAACACGCACATTATGCATGTCGATGGAGCGTTCAAAAAGGGAAGATTCACCGGTTGCGTATTTCCCAGTTATCAACAACGGCAGCTGATTTTGTTGACTGCACTGCACAATTAAATGGTAAAACTAGGTGATTAGACCAGTAAATTGCTGCCATTTGTTATGAATTAGCTATAATCGTGGGCAATTTACTAAAATCCGCGAACTTTTGATAAAAACTTTATGTCGAATAAGTCCATTTATGGGAAACTGCTTATTCACCACACAATAAAGGAAGATGGCTACACAATGACTGCAAACTCTCGCATTCTTGTTCTAAATGGACCAAACCTCAATTTATTAGGTTTGCGTGAGCCTGCCCATTACGGCTCGCAAAGCTTAGAGCAGATCGTCGCCCAATTGCGCGATCTGGCGCAAAATGCTGGCATTGAGTTACAACATCTACAATCGAACCGCGAATATGAACTGATTGAAGCAATTCACCAAGCCTACGGCAAAGTGGATTTCATCATCATCAATCCCGCGGCTTTCACTCATACCAGTGTTGCGCTACGCGATGCACTGCTTGGGGTGGCCATTCCTTTTATTGAAGTGCATTTATCGAATGTTCATGCTCGCGAACCCTTCCGCCATCACTCCTACTTGTCAGATAAAGCACAAGGGGTGATTTGCGGTTTAGGTGCGCAAGGTTACCAATTTGCTCTGTCTGCCGCGATCCGCGCATTGCAGACTCAGTAAGCAAGAAACTCTACAGCCCTGCGGGGCTGTCTTACTCACAAGATGAAAGAGAAAGAAATAATGGATATCCGCAAAATCAAAAAGCTTATCGAGTTGGTTGAAGAGTCTGGCATCGCAGAACTGGAAATTTCTGAAGGTGAAGAGTCCGTACGCATCAGTCGTTATGGCGTGCCAGCTCCAACCGCTCAAGTGCACTATGCCGCAGCACCTGCACCCGTTGCCGCACCAGCGCCTGTAGATCAAGCAGCGGCGGTAACCGAAGCACCTGCAGCCAAAGTGCCAGCAGGTCACCAAGTACTTTCACCTATGGTCGGTACTTTCTACCGCTCACCAAGTCCTGAAGCGAAATCCTTCATCGAAGTAGGTCAAAGCGTTTCAGTCGGTGACCCATTGTGCATCGTTGAAGCGATGAAAATGATGAACCAGATCGAAGCGGACAAATCCGGCGTCGTGACCGCGATCCTAGTCGAAGATGGTCAACCAGTAGAATTCGATCAACCGCTTGTTGTTATCGAATAATCGAGGCCACTTCTATGCTAGATAAAGTAGTCATCGCAAACCGAGGCGAAATTGCCCTACGTATTCTGCGCGCATGTAAAGAATTGGGCATCAAAACTGTTGCCGTCCACTCAACCGCAGACCGTGACTTAAAACACGTCCTGCTGGCGGATGAGTCGATCTGTATCGGTCCGGCGAAAAGCATCGACAGTTACCTGAATATTCCACGCATCATCTCGGCGGCGGAAGTCACGGGCGCTGTCGCGATCCACCCAGGTTACGGCTTTTTGTCAGAAAATGCCGATTTTGCAGAGCAAGTCGAGCGTAGTGGTTTTATCTTTGTCGGTCCGAAAGCGGAAACCATCCGCTTGATGGGTGACAAAGTATCGGCCATCACCGCAATGAAAAAAGCCGGTGTCCCTTGTGTACCGGGTTCAGACGGCCCACTGGATAACGACGAAGCCAAAAATAAAGCGCACGCCAAACGCATCGGCTACCCCGTGATCATCAAAGCCTCTGGTGGCGGTGGCGGTCGTGGCATGCGAGTAGTGCGTAACGAAGCTGAACTGACTAAATCGATCCAGATGACGCGCGCCGAAGCCAAAGCCGCCTTCAACAACGACATGGTGTACATGGAAAAATTCCTTGAAAACCCACGTCACGTTGAAGTGCAAGTGATCGCCGATGGTCAAGGTAACGCAATCCATCTTGGTGAGCGTGACTGCTCCATGCAGCGTCGCCACCAAAAAGTGGTCGAAGAAGCGCCAGCACCGGGTATCACCGAAGAGATGCGTAAATTCATCGGTGAACGTTGTACTCGTGCCTGTATCGAAATAGGCTATCGTGGTGCAGGTACTTTCGAGTTTCTGTACGAAAATGGTGAATTCTACTTCATTGAAATGAACACCCGTATTCAGGTTGAACATCCAGTGACGGAAATGATCACTGGCGTTGATCTGATCAAAGAGCAGCTGCGCATTGCCGCTGGCCAGCCACTGTCGTTCACCCAAGAAGACATTAAAATCCGTGGTCATGCGATTGAGTGTCGGATCAACGCAGAAGATCCTGAGCGTTTCCTGCCTTGTCCAGGTAAGATTGAGCGTTTCCACACCGCCGGTGGCATGGGTGTACGTTGGGAATCGCACATTTACTCTGGCTACACCGTACCGGCGCACTACGATTCGATGATCGGCAAACTCATCACTTACGGTGAAAACCGTGATGTGGCGATTGCGCGCATGCGTAACGCACTCAATGAGATGATTGTGGAAGGGATCAAAACCAATATCCCACTGCAACAAGTGATCATGCAAGATGAAAACTTCCAACATGGTGGTACAAATATCCACTATCTGGAGAAAAAACTCGGCATCAAGTAAGCCGCGGTTTTTATTCTCATCGCGCATAACCCAATCAACGCTCCCCAAACGACTTAGCGTTGCAGGTAGGCGGTAAGTGAGTGAATCCCCATGAGCATAGGCAGACTATGTGATTGGGGTGAACGAACCTAGCCAACACCGCTGCAGCTTCAAGTTTGCAGGGAACAAAGCCCACTTCGGTGGGCTTTTTGTTTTATCTCTGACCACTTTCTGGCCTGAACATCATCAGCAAATCTGCTACACTCTGCGCCAATCTAAACCCGATGAGATCTTAAGCCATGCCTTGGATTCAAATTAAACTCAATGCGACCAACGACAACGCCGAAGCGATTGGCGATATGCTGATGGAACAAACTGGTGCCGTGTCAGTCACTTTCCTCGATGCCAAAGATACGCCGGTCTTTGAACCGTTACCAGGCGAAACCCGCCTATGGGGCGATACCGATGTGGTCGCGCTGTATGAAGCGGATATGGATACCTCGCTGATCCTGGAACAAATCAAAACCAGCAACATGCTCGCTGAAGGTTTTGCTCACAAAGTCGAGCAAGTAGAAGACAAAGACTGGGAACGCGAATGGATGGACAACTTCCACCCAATGCAATTTGGCCGTCGCCTTTGGATCTGTCCAAGCTGGCGTGAAGTACCCGATCCTCAAGCGGTCAACGTGATGCTCGATCCTGGCTTAGCATTTGGTACTGGCACCCACCCTACCACCGCATTGTGCTTAGAATGGCTGGATCATCTTGATCTGAGTGGCAAAACCGTGATCGACTTTGGTTGTGGATCCGGCATCCTCGCGATTGCCGCGATCAAACTTGGCGCAGCGAAAGTGATCGGGATTGATATCGATCCACAAGCCTTACTGGCTTCGAAAGATAACGCCGCGCGTAATGGCGTCGAAGATCAAATCGAAGTTTACCTACCAAAAGACCAACCAGAAGGCTTACTGGCCGATGTGGTAGTGGCTAACATTTTGGCCGGCCCACTACGTGAGCTTTCACCAATCATCAAAGGACTACTCAAACCCGGTGGCCAACTGGCGATGTCCGGCATCTTAGATACCCAAGCCGAAAGCGTAGCAGAATTCTATCGCGCCGATGTCAAACTTGACCCGATCGCCGAGAAAAGCGAATGGTGCCGCATTTCTGGTCGTAAGCTAGGCTAGATAAGACTTTGTGGTCTAATTGACTGATAAATCGGCTATTTAGCAAAACAAATCGCCAATGCTCAAATATTAGTCTTTTCAGACTTCAAAAAAATGCGTAAAATGCGCGCCCTTGCTAGTACGAAGCTGTGAAGACGTTTTGAAAATCGGAAACCATCAACTTAAGAACAATCTGATCGTCGCCCCAATGGCGGGTGTCACCGACAGACCATTTCGAGAGCTGTGTTTACGTTACGGAGCAGGAATGGCGGTCAGCGAAATGATGTCCTCCAATCCGGCTCTGTGGAAAACGGCCAAATCGCAAAACCGCATGGTACACCAAGGCGAATCGGGCATTCGCTCTGTACAAATTGCGGGCTGCGATCCACAGCTGATGGCTGACGCTGCACAGTTCAGCGTTGAAAACGGTGCGCAAATCATCGATATCAACATGGGCTGCCCAGCCAAAAAAGTAAATAAAAAACTCGCGGGATCTGCACTGCTACGCACTCCGGATGTGATTGAAAATATCCTGAAAACGGTAGTCAATGCGGTGAATGTTCCAGTAACACTCAAAACCCGCACCGGTTGGGATACAGACAACAAAAACTGTCTCTCAATCGCTCAATTAGCCGAAGACTGCGGCATCCAAGCACTGGCGCTCCATGGGCGAACTCGTGCCTGCATGTACAAAGGTGAGGCGGAATACGACAGCATTAAAGCGGTCAAAGCGGCGGTGAGCATTCCGGTTATCGCGAACGGTGATATCGATAGCCCGGAAAAAGCTCGCTATGTACTGGAGTACACCGGCGCCGACGCTTTAATGATTGGCCGTCCAGCCCAAGGACGACCATGGATTTTTCAGGAAATCCAACACTATTTGGAACACGGCACCACAATGCCAGAGCTTCCGTTAACGGAAGTGAAAGACATCATGCTTGGTCATGTCAACGCACTCCATCAATTTTATGGAGCGTATTTAGGCCCACGGATTGCACGCAAACACGTGAGTTGGTACTTGCAACAGCATGAACAAGCGAGTGCGTTTCGCCGTACCTTCAATGCCATTGAGACTGCAGAGCAGCAACTTGATGTGCTCGAAGGGTATTTTGATAACGTTGCATCATAATTAAGAGAAGAGCTAGACCGAATATGTTCGAACAAAATCTGACTTCAGAAGCTTTAACCGTTACTACCGTGACTTCACAAGACCAAATCACGCAAAAGCCACTGCGCGACTCTGTTAAAGCGTCTCTTAAAAACTACTTGGCACAACTGAATGGTCAAGAAGTGACTGAACTGTATGAATTAGTTCTAGCTGAAGTTGAGCAACCACTTCTGGACACCATCATGCAATACACGCGCGGCAACCAAACTCGCGCAGCAACCATGATGGGTATCAACCGCGGTACTCTTCGTAAGAAACTGAAAAAATACGGCATGAACTAATTAACATTAGTTAACTAGCTGATTTTAAAGTCGCTTTTCATTAATGAAGAGCGACTTTTTTATTATATGTAACCTCGCGTACACCCCGAACACGACGCTAATCACTTTCCCAAAACTCTAAATTTCCATTTATCTCTTTCAACTAATTGAAAAAATAGGTTGAGTAAAAAGAATTGCGATACCGAAACAACTTGGCGTTGCAGGTAGGCGGCAAGTGAGTGAGTTCTCATGAGCATAGGCAAACGATGTGATTGGGTTGAGCGAACGTAGCCAACACCGCTACAACTTCAAGTGGGAAGGGGATAAAAGAAATGGCCGCCAATATGGCTGGAAACCATGAACCTCAGACGCTCTTCTTTCTATAACGCTGCACCTTACTGGTGGGTTTATCTGGGAGGATCATTTCGATTAAACCAGCCTCAAGCGCGGGTTTTAAATAACGCTCGCGAAAGGACTTTCTGTCTTTCAGCCCAAGTATTGCTTGAATTTCTTCTCTGAGCATTTCCCCTTCAAGCAAGTCCAGCAGCTGTTTAACTTGGGGGGTAACTTGTGGGTGGTCGCTTCGGTTTCTTGCAAAGCGTTCAAGACCATCGGCAACTTAGCGGAAATGAACGGCTCTGAATCGGCTTTCAGCGTACTGCAATTAATCGCATCATAATAGGCTTGCTGATTCTCATAGATAAAGCTTTCAACCGGTAAATGAGTAAAGAGAGGATTCCATTCAGACAAAATCAGGGTTTGCCATAGCCTACCCATTCTTCCATTTCCATCCGAGAATGGGTGAATGAATTCAAACTCATAATGAAACACACAACTGCGAATAAGCGGGTGGCTATTATCATTGGCTAACCACTGAAATAACTCACTCATCAGTTTTGGCACGCGATCCGCAGGTGGGGCCATGTGCAATACCTGTCCGTCCTTAAAAACACCAACACCATCCATACGATAACGACCAATCACAGACTGCAAGCTGATCATTAACACTTCGTGGGCTTGCAGCAAGTCCACTTCACGATGTGAAGACCATGAATTCAACTCTTGGTAAACATTGATCGCATTCAGCGCTTCTTGAACCTGTTTTTTGGGCGCGAGAACCTGCTTGCCATTCAGCAAGGCGGTGATCTGCTCTTGAGTGAGATAGCGCATTCCCTTCAATAGCAAGGGAGCCTTGAATCGTTCTGATTCGGTTAACCTTGCTCAGCTTCAGCTCACGAGATGAAGCTCAGTTGACAGACAGACGCCCCAAGCATTCACTGATTTGTGCCACCAGCGAAAGAATCTGATTGGTGATAGTGTAAGATGGTTGGTAGCTCATCAAACTCACACGGTTGTTTTGCTGGAAATAATCGACGTCACATTATTGGTTTTGTTCGTCATTATGCCTGATTTATATGAGTTAACGCCTTATTTATAAACCGCTTCAATTGATTTGAGGCGGTTTTTTTCTATCCAAGCAACCCTGCTGAGCAGAGGCTGACGCGCTGAGTGATTTACACTCCGACCCCAATATTGCTGACTGCTTCTTCGCGCAGCTCTTTGCGCAGATCCTTAATCAGTTCAATATCGCGCTCAGCCGCTTCGCGCAGCGGACGGAAAATTGCCCACTGGACATCCCACTCGGCACAGACCGCTTGGTTATCTTTCTGGTTGTGGTTGGTGACTGCTTCTCCGGTTTGCGCCTCTTCAAGCTGAGCCACGGTTTGCACCGAAATCTGGCTCACTTTAAGCATCGATTGCGCTAAATCATCACGATCAAGCAAACCGTGCAGCAAAGTGGCTAACCCTTCACAGGCGTCAATCGCCGGATACACCGCATACAGATCAAACGCATCCGAAGTCGGGATCAACTCTTCAAGCTTCTCAAGCTGATGTTCAAAGTTAACTTTGGCATTTTTTACCGTCAGCAACTCCCATACACTGTCGAGAATGTCACGATAAATACGTGCCTCAGCAAACTGTGTGTGCTGACAGAACATCGCGAAATTAGGATACATACGTTCACACAAACAGGCCATAAAGGTAATCTGTTGCCAAGGTTCAAACTTCTCAAGACGAAGTTGTAAAGGATTTTGTAACATAGTCACTTCAAATCGTTGCGGAAAAAGACAGCGGAAGTGTACTGGATAACCATAAGGGAAAAAAGACACGCCTATGAACAATTTCCACTATCTCTACATTCTTACCGAACATGATCAACACTACCACGAGCTACTCAAGCAGCGCCAACTGCCTGAGCTAATTTTGACCGATGATCGAACTCAAGCCACGATTTTACTCGCCGCCCCACCGCTCGCAGCACGCTGCCTTGATGATTTCCCGCGCTTGCAATGGCTGCAATCGGCCTATGCCGGCGTCGATACATTAATCAAACCGCAGCTGCGACAAGACTATCAACTGACCAATATCAAAGGCATCTTTGGCCAGTTAATCGCAGAATATGTGATGGGTTACGCTCTGCAGCAGCAACGGGATTTTGCCATCTACCATCGCCAACAGTTACAACGATGCTGGCAGCCGCACCCTTACGCATCACTGGCCAATCAAACCATGGTGATCCTTGGTACTGGCTCAATTGGTAGCCATTTAGCCAAAGTGGCCAAACTGTTTGGGCTGCGCGTGATTGGTGTCAACCGCACTGGTGTGCCTAGCCGCGAAGGCGATTTTGATGCCACTTACCCAATCAGCGAGCTGTCATTGGCACTCGCGCGCGCCGATTTGCTGGTCAATACCTTACCCAATACATTGGCGACGGCCGGATTGCTCAATCACGCCAACTTAAGCCACTGTCACCAAGCACTGCTGTTTAACGTAGGACGAGGAGCCACCTTAGTTGAGCAAGATCTGCCCGTTTTATTGGCGGCAGGGCACATCCGCCACGCCTTTTTGGATGTTTTTGAGCACGAGCCTCTCGCCACTGAACACCCCTTTTGGCAGCATCCCGCCATCACGGTGACACCGCACATTGCGGCGGTCAGTTTTCCTGAGCAAGTGATCGATATCTTTGCCGATAATTATCAGCGCTGGCGAGAGCAACGCCCACTGCGCAACGCGATTGATTTTGCCAAAGGCTATTAAAACTCTCTCGCAGGCTTAGCGTGGTGAGCGATCTGCGCTTAAGATACTATGAGCGACAGATTGAATTGATTAAGGAGTAAGCCATGCTTGACACATTGACCCTATGGTTACAGCAGTACGATATTGAGCTTGAACGCGTGATCCAACTGGCTGAAGCGCTAGGATTGATCGCTGCAATTTCGATTGCCATCCACTTAGTGTTACACCGAGGGGTTCTGCTGTGGCTAAAACGCTCTGCTCACCATGAACAAAGTGTTTGGCGCCATGCCTTATTCAAAGAGCACCTGTTTAGCCGTTTTGCGCTACTGATCCAAGGCATCGTCATCGCCGTCCAAACTGAGTTATGGCTGCGCCCCGATACCTTTGCTTACGATGTGCTGCACACCGTCACCTCATTATGGATTGTCGCGTTTGGCATGCTGGCGATGTATTCCTTGCTCAATGTATTGGAGATCCTGATCAGCCGCACCCAAGTGGGGAAAAATCTGCCCACCCGCGGTATTTTGCAAAGTATCAAACTGATCGTGTTTATTATCGCCGCACTGTTTTTTACTTCGATCTTGATTGGTAAATCTCCGGTGATCCTGCTCAGCGGCTTAGGCGCTATGACCGCGGTGGTGATGTTGGTGTTTAAAGATCCGATCTTGGGATTGGTGGCCGGCGTACAGCTTTCGGCCAATAAAATGCTCTCGGTTGGCGATTGGTTAGAAATGCCCAAATACGGCGCTGATGGCGCAGTGATTGATATCAGCCTGACTACCGTCAAAGTACAAAACTGGGATAAAACCATTACCACCATTCCAAGTTACGCATTGATTTCCGATTCGTTTAAAAACTGGAAAGGCATGCAAGAATCCGGTGGTCGACGCATCAAACGTAGCCTATTGATCGATGCCACCAGCGTACATTTTTTGCAGGAAGAGGAAAAACAGGCGCTGAAAAAAGCCCAACTGCTCGAACCTTACTTGAGCGAAAAAGAGCAAGAGATCAGCCACTACAATCAGCAAAAACCGTGGGATTTAGCTTGTCGGATCAATGGCCGACGCCTGACCAATATCGGTAGTTTTCGCGCTTATCTAGAACGCTACCTGAGCAACCATCCGTACATTCATCAAGAAATGACGCTGATGGTACGTCAGTTAGCCCCCACTCACGATGGCATCTCACTGGAAGTATACTGTTTTACCAACACCACGATTTGGGTGGAATATGAGCGTATTCAGTCCGATATTTTTGATCATATTTTTGCTGTGCTGCCTGAATTTGGCCTGTGCGTATCACAAGCACCAACTGGCAATGATTTTCGGGCGCTAAGAAATTAGCACCCTGCATAAGGGGCACGAAAGCGAAGCCAACTCAACGTGGCGGTTGTGCAACTTTAGGCACTTGGTCATAATGTTACTCATAACATTTTATAAAATACTCAAGCACCTATGACAAAAAAACAGCGGGCAACCTTGCAAGATGTGGCCGATCAAGTTGGCGTAACCAAAATGACCGTGTCGCGCTATTTGCGTAATCCAACCTCGGTTGCGGCTGCCACGCAGGAGAAAATTGCGCTGGCGGTGGAAGCCTTAGGCTATATCGAAAATCGCGCGCCAGCGATGCTCTCGAAAGCGTCGAGCAACACGATTGGTATCTTGCTGCCTTCGCTGTCCAACCAAATTTTTGCCTCATTTGTGCAAGGGGTTGAATCGGTCACCAAAGCCCATGGCTATGAGACCCTACTCGCCCACTTTGGCTATGATGAGCAAGAAGAAGAGCGTAAAGTGGCGTTTTTGCTTGCCTATCAGGTTGATGGGCTGATCTTAACCGAAAGCCATCACACCCCACGCACGTTACAGATGATCGCCAACTCGGGCTTACCAGTGGTAGAAGCCATGGAGCTGCCAAGTCAACCGATTGATATGGCGGTCGGCATGGATCACGTGGAAGCCTCCTATCAAGCGGTGAAAAAAATCATTACCAGCGGTAAACGCTCGATTGCTTATTTTGGTGCACGGCTCGATACCCGCACCCAGCTACGTATGCAGGGCTATGATCGTGCGATGCAAGAAGCGGGCTTGAGCATTAAACACGTCCTCACTGGCTCGCATTCCAGTTTCTCACTCGCAGCACAGTTACTTGATGAAGCTTTAGCGCGTTATCCTGATCTGGATGGGGTATTTTGCACCAACGATGACATCGCGATTGGTACTTTGCTGGTCGCCCAGCAACGTGGGATTGGCGTCCCGCAGCAACTGGCGGTCGTGGGTTACAATGCGCTAGATATCGGCCGCGCCATCAGCCCCAAACTGATCAGTGTGGATACCCCCCGCTATGCGATTGGCGAAAAAAGTGCCGAGCTGCTAATTGCCGCGCTTAAAGGCCAGCGCCAAGCCAATAAAGTGGTGGATATGGGCTATCGTTTTACGCAGGGTGGCAGTGTGTAACGCCTAGCGTTCAGTGAGCCGATATTCAGTGTTCAGACGTTAAATGATGAAGAGAGATCAAAAAAAGGCGGTGATACCGCCTTTTTTTGATCTGTGCTATCTGACCATCTTCGACAATATAAGGCTAGACAATAAAGCTCGCGCCTTGCTCAGCCGAAGAGACGGCTTGGCGCATCACTTTAAACAGCTCACGTCCCCACATCTGCTGATCGCGTTCGGTATCTAAACTGAGCGGTTGGCGTTGACTCATTTCGGTTAAGTTTTCCAGCGTGCCAGTGGTGCAATCAAGCCGCAGCCGATCACCCGTGCGAACCAAACCAATCGCGCCACCACGGACCGCTTCCGGTGACACATGGATAGCCGATGGGATCTTGCCCGAGGCGCCCGATAAGCGACCATCGGTCACGAGTGCGACTTTAAAGCCCGCTTTTTGCACATTACCCAAAATCGGCATCAACTTGTGCAGCTCTGGCATCCCATTGGCCGCCGGACCATTATGAGTCACCACCACGATGCAATCTTGGTTCAGTTCACCACGTTGGTAAGCCGCTTCCACTTGGTGTTGACACTGGAACACCACCGCAGGCGCTTCAATCACTTGCTGATCCGCCTGTACCGCCGACACTTTGATCACCGCGCGACCTAAATTGCCATTCAGCACTTTAGTGCCACCGGTGGCTTGGAAAGCTTGATCCGGTGCCGCAATCACTTGCGCATCGCGCGTGCCTTGGCACGCCACCCAACGCAGCTCACCATCTATCAGCTCAGGCAAGCTCAGTTGATCGCTAAACTCACCAAACACTGGGCTTACATCGGCATGCAATAGTTTGGCCTCATGCAAACGCTGCATTAAGGCTGGCACACCACCGGCTTGTTGGAAGGCGTTCATATCCGCTGGACCATTAGGGTAGACCTTGGCCAGTAACGGAACCACATCCGACAGATCGCTAATATCTTGCCAAGTGAGCAAAATCCCCGCTGCACGCGCGACCGCGAGCATATGGATCGAGTGATTGGTACTGCCGCCCGAAGCCAGCAGCGCAACAATCCCGTTAAGCAGACTTTTTTCGGTCACCACTTGATACAGTGGGCGATAGTTCGCCGAGCCTTGAGTCATGCTGGCAATTTTAAGCGTTGCATCATCGTTGAGTGCTTGGCGCAACTCGCTGTGTGGATGCACAAACGCCGAGCCTGGCAGCATCAGCCCCATCGCTTCAAACACCAGTTGGTTGGTGTTGGCCGTGCCATAAAACGTGCAGGTGCCCGGTGCATGGTAAGCCTGACACTCCATCGCCAGCAGCGCCTCTTTACCGACTTGACCGGCCACATATTTCTGGCGCACCTCGACTTTCTCATCATTGCTGATCCCGGTCGCCATTAAACCTGCTGGCATAAAGGCGGTTGGCAAATGCGCGTAAGAGAGCGCGCCCATCAGTTGCCCAGGGGCAATTTTGTCACAGATCCCAAGCAGCAAAGTCGCATCAAACACATTATGGCTCAGTGATAATGCGGTCGCTTGCGCAATCAAATCACGTGAAAACAGCGACATATCCATACCAGGCTGACCTTGGGTCACGCCATCACACATCGCGGGCACGCCACCCGCGACTTGAGCTGAGTGACCCAACTGCGCCAGCACCATTTTGATGCGATCTGGATAAGCTTGATAAGGCTGGTGCGCACTTAACATGTCGTTGTACGCAGTAATGATCGCCACATTGCTGCGGGTAAAATCCAAAATGGTGTTCTTTTCGGTAGTGCACGATGCGGCAACCGCATGGGCAAGGTTGCCACACGACAGCGCAGCACGCCCTTTACCGGCTTGCTCTTGAGCTTGGCTGCGGGCGATAAAAGCCGCGCGCGCGGCACGGCTACGTTCAATCAAATTATCGGTAACTTTGGCTAATATCGGGTGGATCATAACCCCTCCTGCTCTTGCAGCGCTTGAATCGCACAGCTCACCACTTGCTCCACCGAGCAATCGATCGGGATGATCAGGGTTTGCGGCTCACCATCGGGACGCTCTAACGCTTCAAACTGGCTATTGACCATATTCTCTTTCATAAAATGGCCTTGACGAGCGCGCATGCGTTCCATGATCAAATCCTTAGAACCATCTAAAAACAGAAAGGTCACGTTTTGGTTACCTTCACGGATCTGATCACGGTACTGCTTTTTCAGCGCCGAGCACACAATCACCCCGTGCTCATTTTTGCTCTCAAGACTATAAGCAGCATCGCGGATCCGCTCTAACCAAGGCGTGCGATCGTGATCGTTTAACGGCTGGCCAGACGCCATTTTTTGAATATTGGCGCGAGGATGCAGATCATCCCCATCAATAAATTTGCGCCCGGTCTGTCTTGCCAATAACTCACCAATAGTGCTTTTACCGCAAGCACAAACCCCCATCACAATGATGCTACTACCAGCCATAACAACTCCTTAATACCAAACTTGCGCGTGATCGCATTTTTAAAATTCACTTCAAAATATGGGTTTATCTTATTCATGTTATGGGTAACATGTTACCGGTAACTTTACTAAATGTGAGCTATAACACAAACTATAAAATCTGGACGGTGAACTTATGAACCCCCTACTACAAACCTCTGATCCGACTTACCTGCTCTCAGTAGCCGTAGTGGCAATTATTGCTCTATTACTGCTGATCATCCGTTTTAAAATTCACGCATTTGCTGCGCTGACCTTAGTCAGTTTAGGCACCGCCATCGCAACCGGCGTCGCCTCCGATCAAGTGGTTCCGACCATGATGAGCGGCTTTGGCGGCACGCTGGCCTCGGTCGCACTGCTAGTCGGCCTTGGCGCAATGATTGGCAAAGTCTTAGAAGTGACGGGCGGCGCGAAAGTGCTGGCCGACACCTTAATTGGCCGCTTCGGTGAGCAGCGCGCACCGTTTGCACTCGGTGTCGCCTCACTGCTGTTTGGCTTTCCGATCTTCTTTGATGCCGGCCTGATTGTGATGATGCCGATCATCTTCAGTGTCGCGAAACGCTTTGGTGGCTCACCACTCAAATACGCACTGCCTTCTGCGGGTGCCTTTGCGGTCATGCACGCGTTTGTGCCTCCTCACCCAGGCCCCGTGGCCGCGGCTGAACTGCTTGGCGCCAACATCGGTTTATTGCTGATAGTCGGCATTTTGGTTGCCATCCCAACTTGGTACTTCGGCGCTTACCTATTTGGCCTGTACGCGGGCAAAAAATTCGATATTCCGCTCTCAAAAGCCTTCTTCAACACCGATGCGATCATCGATGAAGCGAAACTGCCAAAATTTGCTACGGTCATGATCATTTTGGTGCTGCCCGTGCTGCTGATTTTCATGGATACCGGTTTAAACACCTTAGCGGTAGCGGGTGTGATTGATGGTAAAACGCCACTGGTCGAATTACTGCGCATGCTGGGTAAAACGCCGGTCGCCTTGCTGATCACCCTACTGGTCTGTTTGGCCGCCTTTGCCAAAGATTACGGCATGGCACGTCTAGAAAAACTGTGTGGTGATTCATTGGCACCCATTTGTGCTGTGATCTTAGTCACCGGCGCGGGCGGTATGTTTGGTGGCGTACTGCGCGCCAGCGGCATTGGTCACGCACTTGCGGGGGTGCTGTCGGACACCGGAATGCCGATTGTGATTGCCGCGTTTGTGATTTCCACCTGTTTGCGAGTGGCGCAAGGCTCAGCCACGGTCGCCCTAACCACCACCGCAGCATTGATTGCACCGACGGTGGCTGCGACCACCGGTTTATCAGAGTTTGACCTGTGCTTTATCGTGATTTCGATTGCCGGCGGTGCTACTGTGCTTTCCCACTTTAACGATTCTGGTTTCTGGCTGGTATCACGTTTGATGGAGATGGATGAAAAAACCACTCTGAAAACATGGACTGTGATGGAAACCCTATTGGGCGGTATCGCCTTCCTGATTGTGGCAACACTCAGCTTTATTCTGTAGAGGTATGGACTTATGACCATTGAACAACGCTTACGAGCAATCAAAATCGTCCCTGTGATTGCGATTAATGATGTCGCCCACGCACTGCCGCTGGCTAAAGTGCTGGTAGAAAATGGCTTGCCTTGCGCAGAAGTCACTTTCCGCACTCCAGCCGCCGCCGAATCGATTCGCATTATGCGTGATGCGTATCCAGAGCTGTTGATTGGTGCCGGCACCGTGCTAACCAGCGCCCAAGTGGATCAAGCGATCGCCGCGGGTGCCGATTTCATTGTTAGCCCAGGTTTTAACCCCACCACAGTGAAATATTGTCAGCAGCGCAACATCCCGATCATCCCAGGCGTCAACAACCCAAGCCTAGTTGAACAAGCGATGGAAATGGGTCTGCGTACCTTGAAGTTCTTCCCCGCTGAACCTTCAGGTGGCCTACCGATGCTCAAAGCGCTGTGTGCGGTTTACCCGATTAGCTTTATGCCAACCGGCGGTATCAACCCGACCAACGCCCCAGACTATCTGGCGCTTAAATCGGTGATCGCCTGTGGTGGTACCTGGATGGTGCCGACCGATCTGATGGATCAAGGCAATTGGGATGCGATCGCGGAATTAGTCCGTAACGTATAAGCACTTTGCATAACGACAAAAGACCAAGCCGCCAAGCTTGGTCTTTTTGTTTGGTATTTTTGCTTTGATGTACGCCAATGCCTCGCCAAGTGATAAATCATCTTAAATTATGCGTGCCGGTATCCGAAACTGAGCTCACAATTACAAGCCTTAGCGTAACTGATTAATGTTTTGAGCGTTGGATTGCCACGACCTTTCTCAAGTCTGGATATGTTCGCCTCTTTGGTTCCCATACGTTCAGCGACCTGATCTTGAGTCAGCCCCGCGGCATTACGCATTCTTAATAGGGTGTTAATAAGCTCGAATTCTGGCTCCAGTTCGTCATACGCTTGCTTTACCTCTGGATTAGCGAATGCTTTAGCTTTAAGCACTTGCAATTTACTTGTCATTTTTAACCTCTCTCATGCGGTCTCTGGCAAGATCCAAATCCTTTTTAGGCGTTTTTGGGCTTTTTTAACAAAGGCATGAAGCACCTTTATATTCTTACCATCCAAATAGCAAAATAGACCACGCCCGATCCCTTCTTGTGCTTTTGCTCGAATCTCAAAAAGCCCATCACCGATTGATTTAGTGTGCGGTTCACCTAAATTCGCGCCATGTTCTTCAATCAATTCCAGCAGCCTAAACATTCGAGCTTGGATCTTAACTGGCATCTCCAAAATGGATTGTTCAACACCATCATAAAACTCTACATTCCAACTCATCTTGATGTTCCATCGTCAATTGAACTTATCATATGTGATAGGTTTTGAGTTATCAAAATGCTATTGGTAATTGCTAAACACGCTATTTTTCACTCGCTATACGCCCTAGCCACTCGCCCAGCACATTGCACACTATAGTGCTTAGCATAAGCCGGAATAAAGAGTGAATACCCTTTTTCGACAGTGCAGGTTTGACCATTGGCATGCTGTACCGTCAGTGGGCTATCAAGGGGAAGTAGGATTTCTGCACTATGCACATCGATCGGCTCATGATCCGTCGCCAAAATAATCGCAAATTTAAAGTCGCTCACTGGGATCGGGTATTGTAACCCTCCAGCAACTGGCTGCGCGGCAAGGCGCAATTGATCAATCGCTTGCGATTTAAACACCGTACAAGCCACCAATTCATCAATATCCATATGTTTAGGGGTCAGCCCTGCACGCAGCACATTATCCGAATTGGCCATGATCTCAAGCCCAGTACCGTGCAAATAAGCATGAGGGGTTTGGGCGTGCAAAAACATCGCTTCGCCCGGCTGTAACGTAATGAGGTTAAGCATCAATGGCGCAAATAAACCAATATCATCCGGATACTGCTGCTCTAGCTTCACAATCAAAGCAAACACTGGCTGCTGACTTTGCTTTGCTTGGCGAAGCAGTGCATTAACCGCACGGGTTTTCGCCGCCCCTTGTAAAGAGAGTAAAGCGTAGAAAAAATCACCTAACCCCTGCTCCGTTGGGTTAGCGGTAAAGCTTGCCAGCAGTGGTTGTAGTTCGGCGATGGCCAGCGATGTGAATAAAGCGAGGATCTCCTCTATCGCACGAAAACCATTCATCGCTTGATAGTCGGTCAGGGCGTACACCAGCTCAGGTTTGTGATTGGGATCTTTGTAGTTGCGCTGAGCTGCCGTGAGTGCAATGCCTTGTTGCTCTTCTCTAGCAAAGCCTTGCTGCGCTTGTTGTTGATTAGGATGCACCTGGATCGACAGCGCCTGTTCTGCCGCCAAAATCTTAAAAAGATAAGGCAGTTCACCAAATTGATTGGCCGTTTGTTGACCTAAAATCAGCGTTGGGTTTTGCGCGATAAACTCGGATAATTTAACCGATTGTCCATTAATCTTAATCAGCGAACAACCATTAGGATGCGCGCCCATCCACAGTTCCGCTTGTGGCTGCCCGGTTGGGTTTTCGAGCGCGAATAACTGGTGTAGCGCCGTTTTACTGCCCCACGCATAGTTTTGGATAGGATTGGTCATTGGGAAGAAGACTGCCTGCGGCAGGGTCGAATGTTCAGCTTGGATTGTCGGCATTTGAGTCACCATCAAAAAGCTGGCTTGAGCGCTAGCTCAAGCCAGAACAAGGCAGGATTAAGCGGTTACTACCGCGCGCTTTTGAGAACGGATTTTTTTGAGCGTCAGGCAGGTCATTGCCGTCACCACCGCACCGGTCGCCATACAAATCAGCGCTAACAGTGGTAAGTTCATTGCCCCTAGCAGAGCAACCACGGGGCCGCCATGCGCCACGCTGTTGGTGATCCCGAAAGCAAACGCCATCACCGCGGCGACCATGGATCCCAATACGTTGGCAGGGATCACCGACATCGGATCTTGCGCAGCAAACGGAATCGCACCTTCCGAGATCCCGACTAATCCCATCGCGCCCGCCGCTTTGCCGGCTTCGATTTCCGAGGTTTCAAACAGGTTGAGCTTGCGCCCCATCACCGTCGCTAGCCCCATACCCAATGGCGCGACTGGGATAGCACATGCCATCGCGCCCATAAATTGGGTTTGACCACTGGCAATCATGCCGACAGAGAACAGGAAGGCGACTTTGTTAAACGGCCCGCCCATGTCAAAACCGGCCATACCGCCAAGCACAATCCCCAATAAGATGACGTTGCCCGAACTCATACTGGTAAGTAGCGCAGTGAGGCTATCCATTAAGCTGGCGATCGGAGCACCGATCACAAAAATGAACAAACCGGCGATAAACAGTGAAGCCGTGATTGGTGCAATCATGATCGGCACCAATGGCTGAATAAATTTGTGATAGTGAATCGAGGTGAGCCACTTCACGAAGTAACCCACCAATAGACCAGCAATGATGGCACCAATAAAACCAGTACCCGCCTCCGCGCCGTAAAATGAGCCATTGTTGGCAATCCAGCCACCAATTAAACCAGGGGCCAGTGCAGCACGATCGCCAATCGCATAAGCGATATAACCGGCCAAAATCGGGATCATCAAGGTGAAGGCCACCACACCCACTTCAAGAATTTGGTTCCACATGCTTCCCACCGGAATGGCCATTCCCGCTTCGGTCGGCTCACCACCCACCGCTAGCGCTAGCGCAATCAACAGCCCACCAGTCACCACAAACGGGATCATGTGCGATACACCATTCATCAAGAAGCGGTACAGATCGGAGCGCGCTTGTGAGGCTTTATTGGTGACCGATGGAGAAGCGGTGTTTTCCGCTTGGTAATGGGGCGCGCTTAACGCTTGGTTGATTAATTGCTGAGCATTACGGATCGGCGCTTTGACATTGGTTCTAATCAGACGTTTACCAGCAAAGCGTGCCATATCCACTTGCTTGTCACAGGCAACCACAATCGCCTCTGCGCGTTCGATCTCTTCGGCGCTTGGGCTATTTTTCACCCCAATCGAACCGTTTGTTTCCACTTTGATCTGATAACCAAGAGCCGCGGCACCTTTTTCTAGCGCTTCAGCGGCTAAATAAGTGTGAGCGATACCAGCCGGGCAACCCGTGACACCAATAATCAATCCCTTGCTTTCGTCACTCATGCTGGTCGATACAGATGCGGGTTTCTTCAATAGCATTGCCAGCGCTTGCTCTGGACTTTGGGCATTGAGGAAGGCGTCAATAAAACCTTCTTCAATCAATTTAGCAGAGAGCTCTGCCAAGACTTCAATATGGTGATCATCACTTGCCTCTGGTGAAGCGATCATGAAAAACAGCTTGGACGGTAAACCATCTTCCGCGCCATAGTCGATACCATGGCGGCTGACTCCAATCGCCACCGCAGGTTGAATCACCGCAGCGCTTTTGGCGTGCGGGATCGCAACGCCATCTTCAAATCCGGTATTGCCTAACGCTTCACGCGCTTGAATATCTTTAATAAACAGAGCCTTATCTGAGATACGCCCTTGTGCATGCAAGATATTAGTCAGCTCTTCGAAGACTGCAGGTTTCGAATTGGCTTGCAGATCAAGCAGAATTAGATCGGCATTAATCAATTGGTTGATCATAGAGACCTCTGTACATTTTATTTTTATGTCAGAGTCATTGTTGAATGTTTGCCTTGATCTGATTAGTGCATAAATAGAGCATACACTGGATGATTGTAACCATATGGATAAGGTGTGATTTAGATCGCTGAGTAGTCAATAGCATCAGCCATCAATAAACAATGCATAAAAATTAGTTTTTTCATTGAATTAGCATACGAATGGTTTATTTGAGCGAAACTTTCGTTCTAGATAATTAAGGCCATAGCTGGATTATTGTACCAATGAACTGAGATTGTGATTGGCTTCAAGGAGACGCGCCGCCATTCCATGTATACCTTGCGCCGTCTATACCCAAACCACTTGGAGTTGCAGGTAGGCGGCAAGTGAGTGAGTCACCATGAGCATAGGCAAACGATGTGATTGGGGTGAACGAACCTAGCCAACACCACTGCAGCTTCAAGTAGGAAGGGATATCGTTGAGTCACGACACTGGAGTTTAAGCATGATTTTTGATGATTTACTGTCATCGGTACTCAATGAACGTGAGCCTTTTCATCATATTTGGTTTGCTGGCGACTTTCATACCCCACCGGAATGCAGCTATCAGGTCAACTTTCCACGCTTGGAATTGGTGCTCAGCGGTGAATACATCAATGAGATGGAAAGCCACGATCGCAAAGTGACCCACATCGTTGCCAAAGCGGGGGATGCGATTTTTATTCCAGCTAACTGCTGGAATAAACCCAATTGGGATACCGATTGCTCGGTACTGAGTATGTTGTTTGGCCGGCGTCAGCTCGGGCTGAGCTTAGTCAGTAAACGCAAAGGGGAAGCTCACTTTTTCGATATTCAAAAGCACAGTATTCAAACTCGTTCTGGGTTTGCGATTGATAACATTTTACAAGCGCTCAGCTCATTGGCGCGTGAGAATCATAAACAACCGATCGATGAATTGCTGCTGCAAGCGTTACTCTCCTACACCCAAATCATGCTAAATAGCCCGACCGAAAAAAGTCATAATCGGGTACAAGATCTCTATCAAGGGATCTGCATTTATATCCAAGAAAATTTTCATCGCCCGATCACACGGGAAAGCATCGCAGTACGTTTTAGTATTTCAGCCAATCATTTATCACGCCTATTTCGCCAACAAGGGCATATGACGCTGGCCGATTACATTACTTGGGTGCGGATAGATCGCGCCAAATTTATGCTCAAAAAATACCATTTTAAGCTCAATGAAGTCGCGCTGCGCTGCGGATTTAAGGATGTGAACTATTTTTGCCGCGTGTTTAAACAGCGCACTGGTCGTACTCCAAGCGACTATCGCGCCTCAATATAACAAACGCGACATGGCGTACATCAACAGTGCTTGCAAATCGACACCGCTGCGCGTCAACAGTAAACGCTCAACCATTTGCTCACACAACAAATTGCGGGTGAGATTCGTCGCGGTAATGATTTGCTCTCGATTCGGCTTGCCCGGCATTACCAAAGCAATCGCTAAATGCACCTCGCCGATCGGAGAGGCCCAATCCATTGGCTGATCATTTTTGATCACCGCCACCGCGATCTGCTCAACACCATCAAACATCACATGTGGGATCGCAATGCCGGGAGCAACACAGGTGGAAGAGCGCTCTTCACGTTTGATAAACGCTAAAATCAGCTCATCGGGCACGGCGGGGTAGATCAGTTGTGCCAGCCCTTTCAAACATTGAAACTTAGTGAGAGTGGTGTGCGCTTTGGCATAGTGCCATTTCACTGCACTCGACGGGCAAATTTGTGGAAAACGCTCAGCCAAATGGCTAGAAAACTCATCATTAATCTTGGCACCCACCACCACATAGTGAGCCGAGAGCATATCTTTAATCACAAAGCAGGCCAATTCCGCATCAATACCGATGGCGGTGATTTGGCATAAATCCCCTTGCTGAAGAGCCACTTGCAGCATCGCGAGCGACTTGCCTAACTCGGCACAACGATTGGCGGTGATGTTGATTATGTGTAAGGTACTTTTGAATTTGCGCGCTACGCGAGCCAGCGGCTGAGCGATATAAGCACTCGCATTGACATCATTGACCAAGAACGTCACTTGGTACTCATGCATCATGGGCAAGATCAACGACAGTGCACGAGAAAGACTTTATCGACATTGAGTAGTACTTCTTCAATAGACAGTGTGACGACCTTTGCCCCTTCAAAACGGCTCGCTTGTTCAATATCGATATCCGAGACAATCAGCACCTTATCGGCATGAGCAATATCATAAGAAGTGAGTGGATTTTCAATCCCCATCGCACCTTGGGTTTCGACTTTGATCTGTACATGATTTTTTGCCGCTGCTTTGGTTAAGGCATCTGCCGCCATATAAGTATGTGCAATGCCTGTTGGACAAGCGGTAACTGCCACAATTTTCATTCGACTCTCTTATCATGCTGTTTGCCACGATCTTAGCACAAGGCTGCGCCAATGTTGTGCCACGTCAGAAAACCCAGCTCACAGATCCCTGCGCATGTTATATTAATCCAGCAATTGCCTGTTTCGTCCTATATTGAACCGCCACATGACTGGTTACTCTAGCCTACGCTCACCAACGGCAAGTCGTTTATTCTACGGTGTGGCACAACGGTAACCAGTTAACACAATACAAGGTAATCTTATCGTGGATATGATGTCTCTGATCACCCCGGAGCTGATCTGTCTAGATCTGCAAGCGACCAATAAAACTCAGGTACTGATGGAATTGGTAGATTTACTGGATAAAGCAGGAAAACTGACCAATAAACAGCAGTTTTTAGACGATATCTGGCGTAGAGAAGAGATTGGCAATACTGGCTTTGAGCAAGGGATCGCCATTCCACACGCCAAAAGCCACGCCGCAGCACAACCAGCAGTCGTGGTAGGAATTAGCCGCCATGGTATTGATTACGGTGCCGAAGATGGCCAACTTTCTGAGGTGTTTTTTATGCTCGCCTCACCGGAGGGCAAAGACCATCAACATATTGAAGTGCTGACACAAATCTCCAGTAAACTGATTGAAGATGACTTTATCCAGCAACTTAAAGCGGCGACCAGCCTTGAACAAGCACGAGCCCTGTTTGTCGAGCCTTTACCCACCCCTTTCTCCACCATGCCCGATCAGCCAAACTTTAACGAGCAACCCCTCAGTCAGTTCACCCAGCGCTTAGCGCAGATCAAGTTGCATCTGCTGTTTGGCACCTCGCATATGATCCCATTTATCGTCGCCGGTGGGGTACTTCTGTCACTGGCGGTGATGAGTTCAGGTCATGGTACCATCCCCGAACAAGGGTGGCTGGCCGATATCGCGCAAATGGGCCTAGCGGGTTTAACCCTCTTTACGGTGGTACTCGGTGGCTATATCGCTTATTCGATGGCCGACAAACCCGGCTTAGCTCCGGGTATGATTGGCACTTGGATTGCGGTCAATCAATACGATACCGGTTTTATTGGCGCAATGGTGGTCGGTTTTTTTGCCGGTTTTGTGGTGTGTCAGCTCAAGAAAATCCCCCTGCCAGAGAGCATGATTTCACTCGGCTCTATCTTTATCTATCCACTGTTTGGCACCTTTATTACCTGCGGTACCATCATGTGGCTGATCGGCTCTCCGATCGCGAGCAGTATGCTGTGGCTTAATCAGTTTTTGGCTTCCATGGCCGATTCAGGCAAGGTGGCGCTAGGCGTGGTACTCGGCGCCATGACCACCTTTGATATGGGAGGCCCGATCAATAAAGTGGCCACGTTGTTTGCACAAACCCAAGTCAATACTCAACCTTGGTTGATGGGCGGGGTGGGGATCGCGATCTGTACTCCACCATTGGGGATGGCTCTTGCCACCTTACTTGCACCAGGTAAATTCAAACGGGAGGAACGGGAAGCCGGTAAAGCGGCAGGTATTATGGGCATGATTGGCATCAGCGAAGGAGCGATCCCATTTGCCGTCGCCGACCCGGCTCGGGTATTACCGGCAATTATTGCGGGTGGCATCGTCGGCAATGTGATCGGTTTTTGGTTCCAAGTACTTAACCACGCCCCTTGGGGCGGCTGGATTATTTTGCCAGTAGTGGATGGCAAACTAGGCTACATCCTAGGTACCTTAGCCGGCGCAGGTACCACCGCGCTGATCGCTATCGCGCTTAAAAAAACCATCGCCAACGAGCTGCAATATCACCCAGAGGATCATCCCGTGTATTCATCGGTGAGCGAAGAAGGTCAAGCCGAGATCCTTGCCGTCACCGCTTGCCCATCAGGGGTGGCACATACTTTCTTAGCCGCCAAAGCGCTGGAAAAAGCCGCTTGCCGGATGGGGGTCAAAATCAAAGTCGAAACCCAAGGAGCCAACGGCATTCTCAATCGGATCACCGCCAAAGATGTTGAACAGGCCAAGTGGGTGATCTTAGCCCACGATGTCGCGATTAAACATCCGCAGCGTTTTGAGCACATCAAGGTTATCGACATCACCACCAAAGAGGCGATTTTAAATGCCGCCGCCTTGGTGCAAATGAACCGTCAATATCAGCATTTGCCTTCAATACACCGAGGTTAAGAGCCGCCGTTACCACTTTGCACGTAAAGCCTCGCCCGTACGGGCGGGGAGAAGTCAGTTTTCCAAGAGATAATCACGAAAATCAGGGTTCTCAATTTCCAACTTACCTCGCTCCGGAGTGTAGATCAGATCAAGCCTCTTTAATCGGATCACCGCGTTTTTTACCGACCATTTGGTGATGTTCACGTCATGGTAACCAGTGAAAGCTTTCACTTTGTCTAACCCAATACTGGTATAAAGACCTTTTGATTCGTTAACGGCAACAAGCTTTAGGATCGCCAATTCAATAGGTTTAAGCTGCTGACATATGATTGAAAAATGGCTTTCAGACTCAATTCGATCGGCATCATATACCCAAACAACTTGGAGTTGCAGGTAGGCGGCAAGTGAGTGAATCCCCATGAGCATAGGCAAACTATGTGATTGGGGTGAACCAACGTAGCCAACACCGCTGCAGCTTCAAGTAGGAAGGGTATAGCAGACCTTTGTCCATCCCATCAAGAATGAAGGTTGCCAGAGATGTTCGTGGGTAGTGCCAAATGTCCATAATTCAATCTGTTTTGGTAGGTTATGTTAATAATAAAACCACAAATAGACTTTGTGGTATTTTTTTTACCACAATCTACCACAACGTAATCCAACACGATCGACCGATAAAACAAGAGCCCTTCGGGGAAGGGCTCTAGAGGCAGGAGCTTAGGGAGTTAAGCTTGGATAAGTTCGGCGGCTTTTTTCATCGCCTCCTTGGTCGAACAATGAATCACTTTGGCATTGGTAAAACGCTGTGCATCTTTGACCTGAATATCATGTGCGAGGATCACCAACTTAGCGTTGGCCACATCAAGCTCGGTGATGCGATTTTGGATCCCGTTTTGGCCTTGGGTTTCCACTTTAATTTTGAGACCAGCCGCGGCTCCGGCTTTTTCCAGCGCTTTGGCCGCCATAAAGGTATGGGCAACACCTGATGGACAGCAAGTCACCGCAACGATGTCATACTCACCTTCACCGGCGATAGGAGCGGCGGATACTTGCTGAGCGACTGCTTTGGCCGAGGTTTCTTCCGCTTCTTGCTCTGCAACTGGCTTCCACACCCCAACAATCAACGCAGTAGTCAGTGAGCCAAGGGCGATACCCACAACGTACATCGGAATATTGCTTGAAACCGGAGCCGTGATAAGGCCACCCCAGGGGGCGTGCAGTAGCACATCGGTTAAAAAACCAAACACACAACCAACAATACCCCCAGCGACAATCGAAGGCAGTACGCGCATTGGGTCATTAGCTGCAAACGGGATCGCCCCTTCTGAAATCCCAATCGAGCCCATAATTGCCGCGGCTTTACCCGCTTCTTGCTCTTGCTTACTAAATTTGTTTTTAAACAGGAAAGTCGCGAGCGCCATACCCAGCGGTGGAGTACAGATCGCGATCCCCACCCCGCCCATCAACCAAGGTTGAGTGTCCACTTGAGTTTGTGCAAACAGCGTGGCCACTTTATTGATCGGCCCACCCATATCAAATGCAGTCATACCACCAAGAATCGTTCCGAGCACCACTTTTGAAGCACCAGCCATGGACGCGAGAAACTCATTCATCGAGGCCATAAAGATCTTAATTGGCTCACCAATCCCCCACAGCACAATGCCGGCAGAAATTAAAGTGCCGATCAAAGGGTAGATAAAATAAGCCCCCAATGCGGTCATATTGGCGGACAGCGGGATTTTCTTCAGTTGCAGCACCACACCACCGGCGATAAAACCCGCCACGATACAGCCTAAGAAACCGCCACCCATATCGGCCATGATCCCCGATGAAATCATCGCAGGAGCCAGTGCAGGTTTATCGGCAATCGAATAGCCGATGAAACCACCAAGAATGATCGGGAATAACACTAGGCCTTTAATACCGATATTGGAAATATCCGCCAACAAGCCATCAGCCGGTACTGCGCCTTTACCAGAAGCCATTACCGCCAATGCCAGTAATACACCACCGGCTACGATAAATGGCAGCATATGCGAGGTACCAAATAAAAGATGCCCTTTCATGGTACTGAGCCGTTGTTTAAAATCGCTACTATTATTAGTAGCTTGATTGGTTAGGGTACTCATAATTTCACGCCTTATGAATTAATCAAAATATTAAGTATTTGCTGTGCGTCTGTTGCGTTATGAATATCATCAATAAATTCATCACTGAATTTACCGAATAATTCTTGTAGAACATAAATATGATGGTCTGCTCCATTATCTGGTGAGGCAATCATAAAAAATACGCTAGGTTTAATCCCATCTTCATCGCCATAATCAATCCCTTCACGCTTTACCCCTACGGCAATCGCAGGCTGGATCACCGCTTTACTTTTCGCGTGCGGGTAAGCAATGCCATCCATTGAAGTGACGCTGAGCGCTTCACGCGCGGCAATATCGTTTAAAAAATCTTGCTGATTGCTAATTCGATTATTTTGCAATAGCATTGCCGCCAATTCATTAAACAGTTCTTGTTTATTATTGGCTTTCAAGTTGGCGTTAATTAAACTGAGATTAGTAAGTTCGGTGATCATAAATTTACTCATAAGATTTTAATCTGATGAGCATAAAATTAATCCATACCAATAATTATCGAAATAGCAAAAATAATGCCGTCACTATACTTTTGTAGCACACCTAATTAAGTGTGACGGCGCGCATTATATGCCGAACGATCGCAGTCTAAACCAGTTATTCCAACGCGGCTAAAATGGAGCAGTGACTGGCGTTGTCTTCAAGATGTCCGCAGCAAGCATCATTGATGCGCTTGAGTGCGCTGCGAATGCGGGTTAACTCGGCAATTTTATGATCAATGAGTGCAAGCTTAGCGCTGGTGATCGCTTTGACTTCAGCGCAGCTATGTGCGGTGGCTTCCAGACGAATGTCCAGCAGCTCTTTGATCTCTTCCAAGCTTAAGCCTAATTGTTTGGCCTTTAAGATAAAGTTCACCTGAACCAAGCTCGACTGATCATACATTCGGTAGCCCGCGTCACTGCGCGCGACAGGCACCAGTAGTGCATTTTTCTCATAGAAACGCAGCGTATCGCTGGAAACCCCACTGCGTTTGGCTAACTCTCCAATCTGAAACATAACTGCTCCTATTTACCGTTTCGTTAAAATTTATGCTTGAAAAAGCGTTTTTTAGCGATTATTTTTCCCATGCCAAACGATTGCGCGAGATCTTTTGTAATAGATTGGTTAGAATACGCGCCATCCAAATCGCTGCGGCTAAGGTATTTTCCCAAACGGCTCTGTTGATTGTGCTGAGCACAGTGTTGAAGTGCACTTCACTCCCCTCACCACGCGACAGATCACTTTCGGCAAATATCTTTTAAAGGAAAATGGAAGCATGAACAACGCTCGTCCTATTCATCGTGCGCTTCTCAGCGTATCAGATAAAACCGGCATTGTTGAGTTCGCAACCGCGCTTGCAGAGCGTGGTGTGGAACTTCTCTCCACCGGCGGTACTGCTCGCCTACTGGCCGAACAAGGCCTAGCTGTCACCGAAGTTTCCGATTACACCGGTTTCCCAGAAATGATGGATGGACGGGTAAAAACGCTGCATCCTAAAGTACATGGTGGCATTCTAGGCCGCCGTGGCCAAGATGACGCTGTGATGAACAGCCACGGCATCCAACCGATCGATATGGTGGTGGTTAACCTGTATCCTTTCGCACAAACCGTGGCTAACCCAAATTGCACGCTCGAAGATGCGGTGGAAAACATCGATATCGGTGGACCAACTATGGTGCGTTCTGCGGCGAAAAACCATAAAGATGTAACGATTGTGGTTAATGCTAAAGACTATCAGCGCGTCATTGGTGAAATGGATGCCAACCAAAACTCACTCACCCACGCTACCCGTTTTGATCTGGCAATTGCTGCGTTTGAACACACCGCCGCCTACGATGGCATGATCGCCAACTACTTTGGTACCTTAGTGCCATCGTATGGTGACAACCAAGATGGTGATGCTGAATCTCACTTTCCACGCACGTTCAACGCACAGTTCATCAAAAAGCAAGATATGCGTTATGGCGAAAACGGTCATCAAGCGGCCGCATTTTATGTGGAAGCAGAGCCACAGCAAGCCTCGGTTGCAACCGCGCGTCAAATCCAAGGCAAGGCTCTGTCTTACAACAACATTGCCGATACTGACGCGGCACTTGAGTGCGTTAAAGAGTTCAGCGAGCCAGCGTGTGTCATCGTTAAACACGCTAACCCATGTGGGGTGGCTCTGGGCGACAATCTACTGCAAGCTTACAACCGCGCCTACCAAACCGACCCAACGTCAGCCTTTGGCGGTATTATCGCGTTTAACTACGAATTAGATGGTGCAACGGCGCAAGCGATCATCGAGCGCCAATTTGTCGAAGTGATCATCGCGCCGAAAGTTTCTCAAGCGGCGATCGAAGCGGTGGCGGCGAAACAAAACGTGCGCTTGCTCGAATGTGGTGAATGGCAAGGCCAAACCACGGGTTTTGATTTGAAACGCGTCAACGGTGGTTTGCTGGTGCAAGAGCGTGACCAAGGCATGGTGATCCAAGCGGATCTGCAAGTGGTGTCCACTCGTCAACCTAGCGAAGCGGAGCTGCGCGATGCACTGTTCTGCTGGAAAGTGGCCAAATACGTTAAATCCAACGCGATTGTGTACGCTAAAGGCGATATGACGATTGGCATCGGCGCAGGTCAAATGAGCCGCGTCTACTCGGCGAAAATTGCGGGGATCAAAGCCGCCGATGAAGGGTTACAAGTGGCCGGCAGTGTTATGGCTTCCGATGCCTTCTTCCCATTCCGTGATGGGATTGATGCCGCGGCCGAGGCAGGTATTACCTGCGTGATCCAACCGGGGGGCTCAATGCGCGATCAAGAAGTGATCGATGCTGCCAACCAACACGGCATGGCGATGATTTTCACCGGTATGCGTCATTTCCGTCATTAATTATAGGTTCTAGGACCTAGGATCTCACAAATTCATTTAGTAAGGATGTTAACATGCAAGTTCTCATCATCGGCTCTGGCGGTCGTGAACACGCCCTCGCGTGGAAAGTGGCACAAAACCCACAAGTGACCAACATTTATGTCGCGCCCGGCAATGCAGGGACCGCCCTTGAGCACAAAGTGCACAACGTCAATATTGAAGTGACCGATATCCCAGCGCTGGTTACCTTTGCCCAAGATAAAGCGATTGAACTCACTATCGTCGGTCCAGAGGCGCCGCTGGTAATTGGGGTGGTCGATGCATTTCGTGCCGCAGGCCTGGCTATTTTTGGCCCAACTCAGGGCGCCGCGCAGCTTGAAGGCTCAAAAGCCTTTACCAAAGATTTCTTAGCTCGCCACCAGATCCCAACTGCCGCTTACGCTAACTTCACTGAAATTGAACCCGCATTGGCTTATGTGCGTGCACAAGGCGCACCGATTGTGGTCAAAGCTGACGGCTTAGCCGCCGGCAAAGGCGTGATCGTGGCGATGACTTTGCAAGAAGCCGAAGACGCCATTCACGATATGCTGGCGGGTAATGCGTTTGGCGCCGCCGGCAGCCGAGTGGTGATTGAAGAGTTTCTCGAGGGTGAAGAAGCCAGCTTTATCGTGATGGTGGATGGCGAAAACGTGCTCCCTATGGCCACCAGTCAAGATCATAAACGTGTAGGTGATGGCGATAGCGGCCCGAACACGGGCGGGATGGGCGCTTACTCACCGGCTCCAGTCGTAACACAAGCGATCCACGATCGAGTGATGCAAGAAGTGATCTACCCAACCGTGCGCGGCATGGCTGCGGAAGGCAACACTTATACTGGCTTCCTCTACGCAGGATTGATGATCGATCACACTGGCGCGCCAAAAGTGATTGAGTACAACTGCCGCTTTGGCGATCCCGAAACTCAGCCCATCATGATGCGTCTACAATCGGATCTGGTCGAACTGTGCCAGGCCGCGATTGCAGGTCAACTTGATCAAATGGAATCAAAGTGGGATCCACGCGCCGCAATTGGGGTAGTTCTCGCCGCGGGAGGTTACCCAGGGGATTACGCAAAAGGTGACGTAATTTCTGGTCTGCCGACAACCGAGAGCGAGGGGCAAAAAGTGTTCCACGCTGGTACTGAAATGCAAGGCGACCACGTGGTGACTAATGGGGGTCGTGTACTGTGTGCTACCGCACTTGGTCACACAGTGCTAGAGGCGCAGCAACGCGCTTATCAACTGGCTGATCAAATTCGCTGCACCGGCATGTTCTGCCGCCGCGATATCGGCTATCGCGCAATTGCACGCGAGCAGGCCAAATAAGTTCACCAAGTGATTGAACCACCGCTCTCCCTCAGAAGGTAGGGCGGTAATTCAACGGTGATCATCGCGTATACCTTGTTGATATATGACAAATACCACCCGTTTTGCTTGCTAACCAACTTAGGATACATTTCGTCCGCTCCGCACTTCGGGCATAGTGGCGGTGTCCAATCAGGTATTTACACTCAAATTCCCTCGCTTATTCTTCAAATAGAGACTCAGCCCCAATCAACGGGATAAGTCTCAGCAAAACATCTTCCATCACACCGTTTTCAGCGGTGGTTATCTTCTTCGCGTTACAGTCTTTCCAAGATAGTGTTTGAATCAAACTTGATGCCACGGCACTAGGCTTATCCAGATTCTTTACTGGAACCTCTGTAGCTTGACCTCGAATACTGGTACTGATCGGGCAGCAGATAAGTAGCCCCGTTTGCTGATTGTATTCTTTATACCAATCTGGAAAATTAACTGGTCAGCTCTGTCCACCTTCTCGAACACATCTGTCTGACTCTGGCCGAGCATTCCAAAAAACTATTCCAAGCCCGACATACTTTGGAGACAATGTCTTCGTAATCCGTAAAAGACTGGTTGGCTAGATAGTGTTGTCTTAACCAACTCCATACTTGTTCTATTGGATTCAACTCAGGGGAATAGGGCGGGAGTTTGATGACACTGAGGTTCTGAAATTCATTGGCAATATCTTCTGTGTGCCAGCTTGCACCATCCATAATGACCACTGCGTGACGACCTTTTTCGGTCACCGCGGAGATCTGCCTAAGATGCTCAACCATAAGGTCCTTGTTAACCCAAGGAACGACCATCGCCTCGCCAATGCCTCTAGCGGGACAGACAGAACCAAACAGATACGCATATTCAAATTGTTGTTGCTTCACGGCTCTGGGACGTGTTCCTTTTTCTGCCCATAACCGTGTGGTGGTGTTTTGTTGCCCAAATCTGGCTTCATCCTGAAACCAGACATCAACCCGTTCTAAAGCGATATGTCCTGGGATCTTCAGGATCGTTTCAATTTTAAATTTTTTTAAAATCGTCTTGGATTTGCTGGGATTGACGAGGATGTTTGGAGCGAGAAGTTACCCAAGAGAACCCCATGTGCTCGAGCAGGTAATAGATAGAATCAGGGTGGTAGTGCTGGCCAAATTCTTTCACGATATAAGCGTGGATGTCGGCCCCAGTGAGTCGTCCGCCTAGTGTATCATTGGCTTTATCTTTGATGTATTGGCTCAATTGCTCTCTTTGCTTGGATGTTAAGAATGGTGGTCGTCCCGTTCTTGGTTTTTCCTTGAGGCCTTCTAATCCTTCCTCAAGAAAAGTGTGAACCCACCGATTAACACTGGTTCGGCTGACCTTAAGAAACTTGGCGATTTGGGTGCGAGAGTGCCCATCTTTGAAATGGTCGAGGGCCAGCAGTCTCATTTTCATCTGAATAGATTTCTGCTGGCTTGCGAGCTTTTTAAAGTCGATATTATCGAGGCTGTCCATAGTGAATAAGTTCTATCGTTGAATGCCCTCAATTAGATCATATTTTTTCTTTGATTGGTATTACTTGAAAGGACAAGAGCTGGACGGTACTTACCGATCTCTTTGCCTTTCACGGGTTCAAAATCTAACCAGATAATGTCATTACGTTTAGGGATGTACTGAGCCACTACTCGCCTAGCTCCTTACCAAAGACAACCGCTAGTTCATCAGCATGTGCAGTATGAGCATCTAAGCCGTTCAGAAGTTCTTTTTCGCTGAACGGAAAGCGTTTCTTTGGGCGTTTAATTGGCTCGATTGTGATCTTTTTACCGTCGGCCTTAACTTCGATATCAGCACCTTCAACAAGCCCTAATTGCTTAATGAATGCAGCAGGAATTATATTGCCAAGACTATTACCAATTTTTCGTACTTGAGTGCGCATAACTTAACCTCTCAGTGTGTACATTGTTATACCCAAACAACTTGGAGTTGCAGGTAGGCGGCAAGTGAGTGAGTCCCCATGAGCATAGGCAAACTATGTGATTGGGGTGAACGAACGTCGCCAACACCGCTGCAGCTTCAAGTAGGAAGGGTATATAACCATAATGCTAATTCAGCCGCTTGGGATAATTGGTTCTCTGAAATGTCGATATACTCCAAAGTCATTGACGGTTCTGAATGACCTAGAGCGCATTGTATAGCTGACAATTCGATACCCAAGGTATTCATATTAGTGCCGTAGCTCCGTCTACCTGAATGCGAAGAAGCCCCTTTCAAGCCGCATCTAGCAAACGTGTTGCGAATCAACAATTCCAAAGAGTCACAGGCGATATACGTAACCATTACGCCCTCTTGATTGACTCTGTTTTTTTGCTTCATCAGAGTACGAACGACCAGACTGATTTAACAACACTTTAGTCCCGCCTATTTTTATCCCGAGTTCAGGTTTTTTTTACACTCTCAGTTATCAAAAGCAGCAGAAATTGCGCCGTAAAAACTTGTCATATGCTTGACATATGTACCTCATGTTTTATGCTGTTCATATGTTAAACATATGCCTAACGAGAGGGTGTTATGAGAACTGTATCTATTTTTAAAAATGGCAAGAATCAAGCGGTACGCTTGCCAAAGGATTTTGAGTTTGACGGAGTGAATGAGCTTGAAATTCACAAAGAGGGAGACGTGATCACATTGCGTCCTGCACGTCCAGATTGGTTATCATATGGACAGTTTGAAAAGGCTGATTCAGATTTTATGGTTGAGCGTCAAACTGTTGTACCAGATGAAGGACGTTTCAATTTTGAGTAAGAAAATTAACTATATGCTCGATACCTGTATCTGTTCTTTTATCATGCGAGAGAATCCCATTACGGTATTGGAAAAACTGCAAGCTGTTGTTAGTAAACAGCATCGTATTGTTATTTCTGCAATCACGTATCAAGAAATGCAATACGGTTTACTTGGCAAGAAAGCATCCCAAAAACACGCAGTTTTAGTTGCTGAATTTCTTAAACGGATAGATGAAATTATGCCTTGGGATAAGTTGGCCGTTGACGCTACAACCAAGGTAAAGCGTGATTTGATGGCAAAAGGAACCCCTATTGGTGATAACGACACTGCAATTGCAGGTCACGCCATTGCAGCGGGTTGTGTGCTTGTCACTAACAATACGAGAGAGTTTCAGCGCGTAGAAGGGCTAAAACTCGAAGATTGGGTTCACTAGTAAAGGGGGAAATGAAACCATGACAGTGAGAGCAAAGGTCGGATTGACGTTACAAGCGTTGGGTTTAGCAATTGAAGCAGGAGAGCGAAGTGGTCAATGCTCATTATCACTTCATGACATCGCGGCCAAAGTAAAGCAGAAACTTGAACTACCACACCCCTAAAGGAGTGTCGATTCCTGTCATCGGCGACATTTGCGCTCCGTTACTAAAACCGAGTCAGCTTACATTGTCTCTTACAGGCGTTTAACGTGTTACTGCACATTTATCCAGAAGTGTACTAGTCGAGCAGCACTGGACGTTTCACACAGTCGTAGCTTGCTGCCTCAAGCAGCAGCAACTCATCAATATGCACAGTGCCGTTACGAATTTTACCGAGGAACGCCACGTAACTCTCAATCGAAGCAAGACGATTGAGCATAAAACTAGGCAAAGTCTGGTTAAACTCCACCCGCTGGTATTCAACACCACTACAGGTTTCAAACACTTTGCCATTCCAGTAGCCTTGCAGCAGCTCTAAGCCTTGCTTATCTTGCTGTTTAGACACCTCAGCCACCGCTTTGGCTTGCAGCACATAGTCCGTCAGTTGCTCATCACTCATCGGCAGCACCTTACCCGCAAGCCGATATTGTTGATACACCGCTTCACCTTGGTTGCTAAAGCGAATATGTACTCGAAATGGCTGTAATTTTTTGCCTTCAAGGTATTCACCTTCACGGCGAATTTCACGCACTCGCCCCTCTTCCCAGCGATAGCTGGACTGATAACGGCCATGATTGCCAGAAGTCACATAATCAGCCGCCGAACTCGGTTTTTGAAAACGCTCGGTATACCAGTAAAAACTGGTCGCTTCACTCATCGCTTTACCACCGGTAAATTGATTGATCTGCTCAAGGTTAGGATTGGGGGTCGAGGAACATCCGGCCAACAAGCCAGAAATAAGAACAATAAGGAAAGATAACCGCTGCTGCATAAATAAAAAAAACGCCGAGAGTGTGAATCTCGGCGTAGTATAAAGCAATTACTTGATCGCGTCTTTCAACGCTTTACCTGCCACAAATGCAGGGACATTAGCTGCCGCAATATTGATCTCTTCACCAGTTTTTGGGTTACGGCCAGTACGCGCAGCACGATGATTAACTTTGAATGTACCAAAACCAATCAGTTGTACTTGGTCGCCGTCTTTCAGAGCACCCTCAACCGCACCCAGAGTCGCTTCGAGAGCTGATTTGGCTTGTGCTTTGGTCAGGTCCGCTTTCTCTGCAATAAAGTCGATCAATTGGGTCTTGTTCATTTAGGTTTCCCTTCTCAATAGGTTATCGAATCGAGCTCACTCTAAAACATAACTACCTGCTCTGGCAAAGGTTTGTCGCGCAACTTTCGCTTTTATGACGGACTTTTAACCGCAATATGAGTAATAACTCACAATTTGTTACTTCTCCAGCTCAACGTAGTTTCATCACTGCGGGCAAACACCTTGCTGAATCAGGGGTGATCCGCGTGTTGAACTCCCCTTACCAGCCATTAGGCAAAGGCGATCAGCACACTATTTCGCCCCAATACCCTCACTCAATTAGGTCGTGTGATAGATTAAATTATTTAATTTCTACGCGGCGGTTTTGTGCTCGGTCAGTCTCACTCGCATTGCTCGCAATAGGGCGAGCTTCGCCGTAAGACACGCTTTGCAACGATAATGGTGTTGGCGAAGATTGCTGCAAATAAGCTTCCACGCTGGCTGCACGGCGCAAACCTAGCGCAAAGTTATACGCATCACTTCCTGTATTATCAGTATGCCCTTCGACAATCAGGGTCGGATTGTTTTTTAAGCTTACCAAGAGTTGATCGAGCAGATAACGCGAAGCCGAAGTGAGCTCAGCGCTATCAAACGAGAAATAGACTCGCGCCAGTACCTCTTGCGATCCCGCTTGCCAAGATTTGGCATGACTTAACAAGTACTCGGCACAATTGGCTTGCACTCCGGCCGTCAGCATTTGCTGCTCAATAAAGGCGGCACTGGCTTGGAATGGCCCCACTTGCTCAATGTAGGGAAATGCGGCGTGATTGACCAATACGCGACGACCAGAGGCGACTTGAACTTGCTGTTCAAACTCCAGCTCAGGGCTATTACAGTAGTGATGAAACGCGCTTTGAGTCGCGTTAGAAGCCGCCAACGCATTAGTCATGCTAAAGCCAACAAGCAGTACAGCAATAGAGAGTTGGCGGAGAAATGTTTTCATTATTAGTATTCCTTTGCACAGGGGAAAATGTATACCCTTCATACTTGAAGCTGCAGCGGTGTTAGCTACGTTCGTTCACCCCAATCACATAGTTTGTCTATGCTCATGGGGACTCACTCACTTGCCGCCTACCTGCAACTCCAAGTTGTTTGGGTATAGCGTATTAATAAAATGGTTAATAACCATAAGCGTAAATTCTTATTGGGCTAGATGGCCAATTTCTTCCGTGATCAACTCAAGGATTTTGTTTTTAATATCATCTCGATTCTGGGCTTGAAAAACATTCTCCGCGCCAACGCAATCAGCCAGTTGCGGATTATTATTAACGTTATAATCAAAACCTACAGCAAATATTCTTGCCTTTACATTATCACCATTTGATTGCTGTTGACTGTTGAGTTTATCAAAAATGGTTTTACACAACCCAGCTTGAATCAGTTTCTGTGTGGTATTTTTATTTGACTCCTCACCATCAGACAAAACAATAATTAGCTGCCTTGGATTTTCGCCTTGCTGATAAATCATTTGAGCTCCTCGAATCAACCCAGCATAAAATGCCGTACCACTGCCAGAACCACTGGTTATATTAAACGAGTTTGAGTTTATTTTTGTTTTCAAAGAGGCCATATCATCGGTCAAGAGAACATCCTCAAATGATGAAATATTGGTCACCTCTCTTTTTTGCCAAGGCGTATGTGCTATAGAATTTAGATTGAATATATCTCTAACCGTAGCAGAATAATTTACAGAATTAGTGCTTCCACCAGGATTAGTTTTTGTACATTCTTTTTCATTACTTCCACAAATCAGATGTGAATAAAAATAACGAGTATTATTATTGTATCTACTGGTATAATAATCAAATCCGACAATGCCAAGCTTGTTTTTTAAGCTTTTATCCGCCATATAACCATTGAAGCTATCTAATTCATCGGCAATAACAACAATAATATCTTTAAGATCGAGAAACTTCCTTTTCGAACCACCATTCCACCTGTTGTACATTGAGGCAGAAAAATCCGCCACCAAAATGACATCCACCGTTTCAGAGTGATATTTTCTCGTCACTGAACGACTAGCAACATCATAGGCATCACCAAAACCGATAATGGCTTCATTACCCGGAAACCAGGTTGGTTGACTGATTTTGGCGGTCACTTGATATTCAAAAAATCGGCTCTCATTGTCTTGACAACGATCATTATCTTCACAGTTGATTTTTTTAATTTGAATATCAGAATCTTGAATCGTCGCCGCAGGAAAATAGTACTCAAGATATTGCTTGGCAAGATCCACGTTATCCGAACCTTGGCCTGCCACCGCAAGGCTGGCAACCTCAACCGCCTCCAATAAACGCGCTTTATCTTGAATCGCCCGCGCGCCATCGGTACCTAGGGTAAAAATACCAAATAATACCGGAATAAAGAGCGAAAATAGAATCGCTGCATGACCGGATTGATGGTGTAACCGAGAATAACTGTGCATATTTATCTCCCCATACTGACAGAGCGACTACTAACGCGCGAAAATTGTTGGCCAATTAAATGGCCATACCAGCTTGGCGTGTCATAACAGAGCGTCACTTCATACAGTGTCGCATGGCGACCAAAGGTGGTAATAAAATCGAGATCCTGCAATGATTGAGTATTATTGCAATCGATACCTTGCTTAAAAGGCGCTCGGACATTTTTATTGTCACGTACCATGCGGATCTGAAAACCAAACTTTTCCGAATTAAAATTACTGGTGGTGCGCTTTAATGATGACAAGGTAATCTCATATAACTGCGTGGCTTCTGAACCAATTTGTTGATTGGGGTCAAAGTCAAAATGATCTGTTCCATAAACTTCGGTACGTTCTTTGATAATGGTCACCGCAGAATACGAAAGCCGCTCTAGTTTACCTTTATAAGCCAGTTTCACCACGATATCGGCGCTAAACACCAACAGCATCGCAAAGAATACGCCAACGATAGCAAACTCGACGGTAAAATTACCTTGTTGTAATTTAACGGGTAAATTTTTCACGCTGATACTCCTGAATAACAATCGCTTCCCGTGCAAATACCGTTTTATCGTTTAGGAAAAAATTAAAAATCGGCTGATAATCATAAGTAATGCTATATACCGCAATCGCCATATCTTTAGGATCATTACAATTCAGTTGATCACCATCTTCGCCAAGGCACTTTTGGTCATAATTGTGTAAATCATCTAATTTTTTTACATACTGGATGCTGTATTGAAATTTATCTGCACTGACAATATAAGACCATAAACTGTCTTGCTGCTCTAAAATGGTTTTAAACTGGGCTTGATAATAAGTACCATCGACTTTTTTGGTTTCTCTGGCAGCGCTCGCAATCGCTAAGTCCCCCAAACTGGAGACATAAGAGAGAAAGCTCATTTCCACCCAAGCCATACACATCAACCAAAAGGCAAAAAAACCACCCACAAACTCAATGGTTGCCACTCCGGATTGCTTTTTAGAACACCAAAGACGCATCGACTGGCTCCTCTGTTTGCAAGTTGGCCGAAGAATGGCTTGACGAGTCATCGCGACTCAGCGGCTCGCTTATTGCCGCCTCCGTGATGGGATTGATCAACTGCACTTGACGCAAATTAAGGTACAGCTGATACAGCTCTTGATCGCCATATTGCTGGCCATAAAAAGAGCGCAAATGCTCATAGCTGCCAATTTGGGCCATGGCTAAGGCCAGATTGGCGGTGACGGTTTGATCCGCTTGACCATTAAGATAAATAGGCAGTAAACGTGCCGCTGCGCTTTGGTAATCCTGTTCAAAAATATCCAGCAGCGCTAAGTTATTTTTGATCGTGACATCATCAAACATCAGTTCACGCGCACGGTTAAAGCTAGCGCGCGCTTTGGCTCGCTCTCCCTGCTGGGCATACAAGATCCCAATCAAATTGAGTGCTTTGCCACTATCGGGATTCGCTTGTAACGCAGCCAGCAACGAATCGTGCGCTGGCTCGATTAAATTGAGTTGATATTGTGCGCGTCCTTGTAAAAAAAACAGTTCGTCACGCGGCAAAGCGTTGCTGCTACTGGTCAGTGGAGCGAGCGTAAACAAAGTGGATTCCGGATCGCCACTATCAAAATAGGCTTGCGCCAATTTAAAGCGGATCGAGGGATTAGGTTGCTGCTGCAATTGACGTTTATACCACTCAATCAAACCGGTTTGATTATTGGTTTTGATCAGTAATTGCTCTTCATCAAACTCCAGAGGCTGGCCGTAATTTTGCGTCGCCGGTTTGCTCGCGCTATCGAGAGGCAACAAGCTACTACACCCAGTCAGCAACAGAACGCCGAGTAGCAATATTCCGTTAGCTGTTATTTCTTTACGTACCATTCCTTTACATATCATTGCATTACGCATTGATCATCATCCTCATCACACCCGGGGCGGCAATTAAAATCACAATCGGCACCATGATAAACACAATCAATGGGATAGACATTTTCGCCGCCAACTTGCCAATTTTCTCTTCGATGTGCAGCATCTGCACTTCACGAATATCCGCCGATAAGGTGGTCAGCACACTGTAGATCGAACTGCCATACTGCAAACTTTGTTTTAAGGTCATCACAAAGCTGCGCATCTCATTCGATGGCACCCGAGCGTATAGCTCATCGAGCGCCAACTCTAAACCGACTAGCCGGGATCGATCATCCGTTCTCACTAACAAGTAGCTGATGTCTTTATCAAAACCTTTCATCTCTTTAGCGAGATAGCTGATCGCCGCTTCAATCGTCATACCGGTTTGCACGCACACCGCCATCAAATCGAGTAGATAGGGCAGCTTATTGGAAATTTTATAACTGAGACTTTTGGCGCGCATTGCTAGATAAGCATCCGGAAAAATCAAACTCACCACTAACCATAACGCCATCACCAGCCATAATTGATTGGCTAACCAACTCACCTGTAGCGAAAGCAGATAAATGCCAATCGCCCCAACCACCAGCAGGGTATATTTAAGTGGCATAAAATAGGTTGCCAATTGCGGATGGTAAAAACCCGCGGCTAACATTTTTTGCTGTTGCAGGGATTTATCGGAAGAAAACAGTCGATTCAATGTGGTCGATAAACGCTCCAGCAGGGTGATTTTTGTGACGCTACTATGCTGACTGGCTTGATGCAGATAGAAATCTTTCCAAAATTGGCTTTTCTTCTCTTGGCGCATCGACATCAGCAGCAGCAACACCCCAAACGCGAGTATCGCGATAAAATACAGTGGCCCAGCCTTGGCCATCGCGGCCCATGATAAATTAGCGAACACTCTTCATTAACCCCCACACAATCGAAATGCCGATCGCCTCGCTGATCAGGACATAATAAAGGATCGGCCGCCCGGCCGGATCAAACATCACAAACTCATAGTTTTCAGGGCTAAGGTATTGCAGCATAAATAAAAAGAAAAAGGGGATCGCCGCAACAATCTTGGCTGAGGTTCGCGCTTCTGAGGTTAACGCGAATTTCTTTTTCTCAATTGAACGGGCGTTAAACAACAAGCGATTGAGGCGCAAAATAACTTCTTTCAATTGTCCACCACGCTGCATATTGGCGCGTAAGGTGATCACAAAAAAATGAAAAGAAGGGTATGGAAAGCGCAGACAGGCTTTGCGAAAGACATCATCGGGCGATTCGCCAAGCTGCAAGCGCTTGCCCATAATTTTAAATTCTTTACCCACTTCACTGTTGAGCGAATTGCCGACGTACATGATGGCATGAGTAATACTTTCACCCGAAGAAACCGCGCTGCTCAGCATACTCAAAGCATCGGGAAAGCTCTCTTCAAACTCGTTCTGCTGACGTTTTTGCAGCCAGAAATAGGCAAACGTCACCCCAGCCAGCACCCAGAATGCCACCACTAACAACACGGAGCCACGCACAAAACGTTGGTTAAACTCAATACCAAATAAAATCAGCCCAACAATAAAACCCACCACTTTCAGCAGTGCCAATTTACCCAATTGTTTACTCAAATTTTTCCAGAACTGCTCAATCCGATCCTGTAAAGTACGGTAAGAGAGCGATTTAATATCAATCGCTTGATGTTCGGCGATCATCGAATCAACGTGTACCGTTTTGGCCATTTCGGCCAAATAATCATAACGGTCATATTTGCGCTGGCGGATCCCAACCAGCAGTAAAACCATCCCCAGCCCAAGCAACAGTAACCAAATCATGCGGATTTCTCCTCTAGGGTACGAAATGCGTTGGTCAAATGATCTTCTAAGCCAAAGAAACGCGCTTTTTCATACAGCACCGAACGCTGCATTAAGCCTGAGGTAATAAAATGGCCATTCACTTTGCCCTCTTCACTTTGACGGGCGTTAGGTTGGAAACGGAAAATCTCTTCCAGCACGACACTCGAACCTTCTAGCCCAACCACTTCGGTAATGCTCATCACTTTACGGCTACCATCATGCAAGCGGCTGATCTGAATGATCAAATCGACCGCGCTGACAATCGTACGGCGGATCGCTTCCAGCGGCAGACTACTGGTTGCCATCATCACCATCGACTCAACCCTCGCGAGAGCATCCCTTGGCGTATTGGCGTGCAAGGTGGACATTGAACCATCGTGGCCGGTATTCATCGCTTGCAACATTTCAAACGCTTCGCCACCACGACACTCACCGACGATAATTCGATCTGGGCGCATCCGCAGTGAGTTAATCACCAGATCACGCTGGTTAATCATGCCGGTATTTTCAATCCCTGCGGTGCGGGTTTCCAACCGCACCACGTGTGGCTGCTGTAAGCGCAACTCCGCCGCATCTTCAATGGTGATAATCCGTTCATTTTCAGCAATAAATTGCGATAACGCATTCAGCATGGTGGTTTTACCTGAGCCAGTACCACCGGAAATCAAAATATTGAGCCGGCATCTTGCCGCCACCATCAGCACTTGCGCCATTTCAGGGCTCATCGCGCCAAATTCACATAACTTGGTAAAATCAATACTCTGTTTTTTGAATTTACGGATCGAGATCGCCGTGCCATCAATCGCAATCGGCGGAATAACAATGTTCACCCGGCTACCATCTTGCAAACGTGCATCACAGGTCGGGGAGGATTCATCAACCCGTCGCCCAACCCGAGAGGCGATGCGTTTAGCAATATCCAGCAGTTGACGCTCATCAATAAAATCAATTTGCGCCTTTTCAACCAAGCCACCGCGTTCAATAAACACACTTTGATGACCATTAATCATAATGTCGCTGATCGAGTCATCGTCCATTAAGGTTTGCAATGGCCCAAGGCCGACCAGTTCATCGACCAAGTTTTTAACAAACTCAGCGCGGATCACTTTCGGCACAGTTAAGCGCTCGCGGTCGATCAACAGACCCACCGCACCATCAAGTTGCTTGGCGAGCTGCTCTTTGCTCATTTGAGCAATCGCTTCGGGCTCTAGCGCATCAAAAATTTGCTTGCGCAGGCCAACATAGATGGCTTTGGCGCCGATCATGATCGCGCCCACTTCTGTTTCAGTGCATCCAACATCCCAACCTTGCTGCTGACCGTTTCACCTAAGATCAACGCAGTGAGATTTTGTAGCGGCTCAGCGGCTTTTAACTTAGACGTCACCAAGCGTTGATTTTCCAACACCGTCTGATTGATGGTGTCACAAAATGGAATATCGATATCGATGGGCTGCTTTAAAATGCTTTCCGCATCTTGCTTGGTCGCGGAGTGCAATTTCGCGGGTAAGGATTGGTTAAACACCGTCAACAGGCGCAGTGACGGATTCTTATTGGCTTTGCTGATGCGCTCTTTTAATCTTGCCGCTTCACGCACCGAGGAGACCGTCGGTTCAATCACCAGCACCACCACATCCGCTTGAGATAAAAATTTATCGGCTTCGATAGCAAAACCGACCGAAGCGGATAAATCTTCGAGGATAAAGTTGACCTCTTCCGACAGTTGATCAACCACCGCGTTGCTATAATCCAGCAACGAGAGAGTATCAAGGTGCTCTGACGTCAGCGCCAACATCGACAACATCGGAGTGTGCTTATACAACAAGCTTTGGGCTGAAGCGCTGTCGAGCGAAGAAGAAAACGCCCCTTTTTGGATGCGGCGCTTTTCCATTTTGCGAATGCCGAGCAAAATATCTAAGTTGCCACCTTGAAAATGCTGCTCGACCACTAAACAAGAGGTGTTGCGCACACTCGAAAGCTGATAAGCGATTTCAGCGCTGATCAAACTCGTGCCGACCCCACCTTTACTGCCCAAAAGACTCACGTATTTGGCACGGCGTTTTTGACCCGGCCCCCGATGGCTACTGCGCTGACGGTTATCGTAAACACTCTTGACAAAATCAATCAGCTCTTGCTTGGTTACCGGCCAAAACACATAGTAAAAGCCCATGCTTTTTAAATTACGGATGGTCGAAATCGCATCTTCACTGCCGATAATGATCACCGAAGCGTGGTTAGGCAGTAGGTGGCTAATGCGCTCGGCATCTTGGCTGATATTGTGACTGTGATTGAGTTCAATGATCACAATTTCAATATCCGATTGACGCACATGAGCCGCGATCGCTTCATCGCTATTTTTTACTGCAACCGGTGGCACTATCCCTTCAAAGCGATACGCCTCCATCACTAACTCTTGGCACTGTTCGGTCTGATAAAACACCACGGTGGTGATTTTTTGCTGCTCAATCACCTCGGTCGCTTGTTTTTTACTTAATAGATCAACTAAATCAAACATAATGGCCGTTATTCCCCTACTGCGCTATTGGCTGAGCCAATAGGATGGTTGCTTAACATTTTTTGCGGGCTGACCATCGACTGCCAGCGTAGCGACTCGCTCACACAGCCATTTCCCTCTTGCCCAAACTGGCTAATTTGTGCCGCCGCGCACATCGGCACCACGACTCGGTGAGTGATGATCTCGATTTTGAAATCAAACCGATCGCCCAATTGGGCTGGCATTTTTTCTAGCCGCACACTTTCCGCGGCCACGCCCAATTTGCGCAGCTGTTTTTGCGCGTTGAGCGCAAATTTTTCGCCCGATTTAGTGCGCCAATACAGCACGCTATTTTGGGTGAGTAATGAATGACGCTGCTCGGCTAAAAATTGCTCAAACGCAGCTTGTGCTTGGGTATGATTTTTGCCATCGGCACGCAAGGCTAAGCTGCTGTGCACGGGGTAAATATCAATCGCTGGACCGGCGTTATCTGGCCTGCCGGAGCTGCAACCGAGCAGGCTGAAACTCAAGCACAGAATGATCAAAATCGGATGTTTCATTGCTTAAATCCTCCTGTTGCTAGGATCTGCTGGCTGAGCTGCTGGTCGACTTTTGCGTTGGTCGGCGGTAGGGCAAAAAAGCGCGCTAGGGTTGATGTGCGCTGCATACTCGGTAATTGCACGCTGCTAGGTTCAATCGGCTGCACCAAATTGACCGTCGCCACAATCACCAATTCGGTTTTATTGCGCGAGGTTTCTGTGTGGCGAAATAGCGCACCAAGTACCGGAATATCGCCAATGAAAGGAATTTTACGCAGCGATTCGGTTTCTTCTTTATTGAGCAGACCACCTAACACAAAACTCTGCCCATCACCCAGTTCAACCGTGGTACGGGCGCGGCGAGTTTTTAACGCCGGCAAATTATAGGTTGCGTTGGCGTATTGGCTATCTAACGAGCTGACTTCGGGCATTAATGCCAAGCGTATTTTGTCATCCCGCTGCACTTTGGCCATGATTTCTAAGCGTACCCCGAACTCTTTGTACAACACGTTGGTGCCGCCATCGATAATCGTCACCACCGGTAATTCCCCCCCGACTAAAAAACTCGCGGTTTCACCGGAGATCACCGACAAATTAGGCTCGGCAAGAATTTGTCCCACGCCATCATCACCAATCGCGGTAATTAAGGTCACGATATCGCTGCTGCTAAAGTGTCTAAGTGGATTGACGAAGATCCCGCTACTTTGCCCACTGCTGTTCATTTGAATCCCGAAGTTTTCCATAAACGATTGGGAAACTTCAGCAATCGACAATTTGACATTGATCTGCTTGGTGGTCGCCACTTCAATGTGATTGACCACGCCTTCAAAACGGCGTCGTTGCATAAACTCCAACTGATACTCGTCATCGCCGATATCCCACTCCACATCGGTATCTTTCGAGCTTTTCGCCAATAATTCGCCGACCAAAATATTAATTTCGTCACGCTCTTTTTCGGTCGCGACCGTACCACTGAGCACCACTTGTTGACCCAAATTGGCAATCGAGACTTCCGCATAAGGGTATTTAATGGCAATTTGCTGTTGGATATGCACCATGCTAGTGTTGACCACCAAACGCCGACTGGCCAAGGTTTGGCTGTTGTCACCAAAGATCAATAAACTGGCGTTGCCCACTTGTTTGCCGAAAATGACCACCGTTTGCCGATCAATCACTTGATAATCAGCAATTTTAGGGTCAGAGATAAACACGGATTGGATCTCTTGCTCGGTGCGCAAGGTGTGTGCATCGCCTTCGGCTAAATTGAGGATCCTTTGCGCCGCCACCGGCAGCGCGATTGCGCTGACCAGCACCGCCAATACACCATAAATATAACGCTGTATCATTTTTCTATCCTTAACGGGTTGTCGTGTTGCCGGCACGAAACTCCTGAATCGCTTTATAATCGGTTAATACATCGCCGGCGTTGGCGGAAAGATCGCTTGCCACACTATCGCCCGTCGAAAGATGAATTTCTAACTGGGCAATGTGCCGCGCAATGGTTAAGGTTGCGACTTGCTTACGCGTCAATTCGACAATCACGCTGGTTGGCTGATCCGGTTGATTGACTTGCAATACCTTGACCCCCATCAACACAGGCGTGAGCGAGACGGTTTCAAAGCTGCGTACCGTTTCATCGGTGGCGAGATTTTGTTTTAACGAAGAGAGCGCCAAAATATCCACTAAGGTGCCGGGATGGATCACCCCGCCGACCACCGATTCAGGATTAACTTGGATCGCGAAGGGCACCCGTTGTGGGCTTAAAATTAGATCGACATAGGCCGCTTGATCCGATTTAACCAACAGCTCTGGCCACAGCACTTGCCCCGCAGCGAGATCGTGCTTGATGCGCTGCTCGGCCGCAAAATCCAATTCTATATCCTCGCTGACACCAAGGCTCAGCGCTTGCTGTTCATCAATCCGCTGCAATTCAAGCTCGGCGCGTGTGATGAGCTGGCCTTTGTGCAGTGACTGTTTGGCAAGCCAAACTTGATACTGTTTAACGGGTGGACTCACCTCCAGCGTCGCTGGAGCGGCAGGAGTAACCGGCGCGGGCGGCGTGAGCAGTCCATACCCACCAATGCCAATCACGATCACCGCCAGTGCAATTAAAAGCTTGGAATTCATTTCACCGTCCCAAGTGAGAAAAAGTAACCCCATCTTGCTAAAGTGCAAAACCTCGCCAGACAGATCATGAGCTGAAATGCCGCCGCGTTTACCCCAATCAAAGATAGGCCAATGAGTGACGATTGATAACCAGCACTCAAAAATGGTTCAATTAACAGTGTTAAACAACCGATCCACTGAATGGGCTGTTTAATCGGATTATTTAATTGATAATTTGTGGTTGATCATTTGATCAATTAGACCAAATTAACTTTGCGCAGCTTAGAGCGCCGATACGTAGAGAGCCAAACCACCGACCAAGCAAATCGGTACCCCGTAGGGAATACCGCGCTGACGCACTGGCTGCAAATCGGTAAGCAAGCCATACAGTAAATAACCGATGGCGAGCAGGCCGCCGAGCATGGCAATCCCGACTAAGGTTAACGCTATATAGTCAGGTTTAATCCCCAAACTGAGCACTGCTAACAATTTAGTATCACCGGCGGCTAATATGCCGAATTTAAATAAGCCTAAGCCAACCAGTAATATGGCCAGCGTATAAGGTAATACCGACCAGTTAGGCTGGGATAACCAGCCTAACAGCAGTAACAACGCCAAGATCAGCAAAGCGGTGTTACTGATTTTTCTAGTGCGAAGATCACTAACAGTAATCAGTAACAATACTAATATCGTTAAGCTATTCAATGTCTAGTTATTTAATATTGCTTGCATCGGTAATTTTAGATGCAATAGTTGTCATCGCAGTAGTTAGGGCTGTTTTTAATCCACCGTCACCACTAAACACTGCTAACACGATGGCAGAGATCGCTACACCGATAATCGCGTATTCAATCGCGGTCACACCACGTTGGTCTTGCGCAAAAGATTCCACCAGCAAGCGCGCTTTTACATAAGCTTTAGTCAACATAAGATTTTCCTTTTCAATTTATATTCCCTAGCTATTTGTTGCATGGTTGTAGTGTTGCGCTTGGTTGCTTTGGTTGCCCACCAAGCACAGAGTTTGCCTATCACTTACCTGTGCTGATGGAAGTCACTGACTGCCACCTCGCTACCCTGCAACTCAAATACTGCAAATCAAATAGTTTGGGATAATGATTAACTTTTGAATTAATTTTTGAATTAATTTTTGAATTAGCAATTTTTGGAGTGACATCACAAAAATAGCACTTCCTAATTAATGCTAGCAATCAATCGCAAGATGTCCATCGAAAAATTCTACATTCGTTATGATATGCATGGATTTCATTACGCCATCTCACTTGTGAGACAAAAATACCCATGCTCATTAGTTATATTGTGCTACTCATCATTACACTGGCTAAGTCAAGATTGACAAAACAACCTAACAGATTGATTTAATTCGCGAAGAAAATTTTTATTAAAAATTAAGATCGCAGCGGAAAATATTCCGCAAGTGCTGCTGAAGGATATTTTGTTTTTACTCGAACGAACGTTTAGTGAATATCTCTCACCTGTGGTGCGATATATTGGCCCTCAGCCAATAAAGATTAAATCCGGCATTTTGAGCGCGTAACGCTCTCTGCCCGTCCAAGCTCCACGCCCAAATATTTGATGATGTTGAAGCCATGCTGACTATGAATCCAAATTTGAGCCTTGCGGAACTTAACGCCGCCATACAGCACAAAATGCAGGATCGTAATAACCAACCTCATCCCGATGTTTGTGGTGTGACGCATTCAGATCCATCTGATCTAATCCCACTTTGACTTTTTACTAATCTGAGTCATCATCGTCCAAATAAAACCCATCTAGCGCTTTCAACGATCGCGCACTGATTAAGGATAATCCATGACTGCCAATCCTGAACGTTGGAAACAACGGCTGCAAAATTTGTCCAAAGCGCAACATCGTCTACAAAAAGCTTGTGAGCAAAAGAGTTACAACGATCTTGAGTTGGCAGGCCTTGTGCAAACCTTTGAATTTTCTTTTGAACTCATGTGGAAAACCCTAAAAGATTTACTCGAGTTTGAAGGGTTTGATGCGGCTTCACCGCGCAGCGTACTGCGCACCGCTTTAGAGGCACAGCATCTCTCATCACAACAATGTGAGGTGTTACTCGATGCCTTGATGAAACGTAATTTATTGGCTCATACCTATGATGAAAATAATGTTCAACAAGCACAACAACTGATTGTTGAACAGTTTGCCCCCGTCATTACACAACTCACTCAATATCTTGAGGAAAAAAGTGCTCAGTAAGCCTATTTCAGTCGCACAGATCGGTTTGAAATCACACCAATATGCGTTGATTTGTGACGCCATTTTACAACAGCCACAAGTGAAGCATGCATGGATTTTTGGTTCACGGGCACTGGGAACGTTTAAAGATAGCTCCGATATTGATCTGGCTTTAGAGGGGGAAGGATTAACTCTGCACGATCTCGCTCAAATGCTGGAGCGGCTTGAGTATTCAAGCCTGCCTTTTAAGGTGGATTTGTTGATTAAACACAAAATCAAATCCCCAGAGCTGCTGGCGCATATTGACCAACATGGACTGCAAATTAAGTAAGCCATTTTAACCGCACAAAGCTCTCGCCTGCTTGAGCGGTTATGTGATTGAGGTGAACAAGATGTGATTGAGGTAAACGAGCGTAGCCAACACCGCTGCAGCTTCAAGTAGGAAGGGGATATTTTATGCCAAAGCCAAACTATCGCTTGGTCGCCACCGGCTTTATTGAGACAATCATTGCGATTATCCCTACTTCAACGGACCACTATGAAACTCTTAGTTCGCAACCTTGCTCGCAGCACAACAGAGCACGAAATTCGTAAACTGTTCTCAGAACATGGCTCAGTCGCAGAATGCACGCTGGTGTTAGATCAAGAAACCGGTTTATCAAAAGGCTTTGCTTTCGTGGAAATGCCGGAAGCTGCCGAAGCCAAAGCGGCGATTGCGGCGCTGAACCAAACCAACGTGGCAAAAAGTAAGATCCGCGTCAAAGCCGCGCAATAAGATGAATGCAAAAACCAGCTGAAAAAGCTGGTTTTTTATTGCCGAAAAACCACATCACACCCAGTGAAAAGCCATGGGAAGGTAGGATGCCAATAGCGCCAAACATTCATTTTGACGCCATTGTCTCTGGTTATAGCGCGGACTCGTCACTCGTTGGACGAAACTGATGCTGTAGACCAAGCAAGAAGTTGCGCAAGATTTGGTCTTTGCACTCTCGATAATGCTTATTGTCCGGCTTACGGAAAAATGCACTCAGCTCATGCTTGCTTAAACGAAAATCGACCCGTTGCAGAATTTCAATAATCTCTTCCGCTTTCAAGTTCAAGGCAATGCGCAACTTTTGAAACACCATATTATGGGTAAGTGGCTGCTCTGGCTTAGACTCTTCTAACTTAGACTCTTCTAACTTAGGCTGTTCACCCTCGCGCTTACCACGTTTAAAAGTGATAAAACCATTGAGAAAGGCGGCAAGCTCGACATCGCTCATTTTCACAAACGATTGATCCTCTTCTTTTGTCAGCCAGCTCGTGATTTGTTGATTGGTCACAGCAAAATCGGCTAAAGAGAAAATCTCAGCCATTAGCTCATCTTTCAAATCAAAGGTGTAACGTACACGGCGCAAAATATCATTATTGGTCAAAATAGTTCCTAGTGTTAGGTAAACCCAGCTCTATCAACTTGATTACTGGAAGGCACGGATTTTATCAGATTTGCGCTCTATTCCCTACCGATAGTGCCGGCAATGTCAGCGCGTCATAAACCCTTTTTTCATCAAGATATTAAGTCACTCATTCAAAATGGGAACAAATGACATCCATTACATATCAGCCAATTGACTAAAATTTTTTAAAGTTGACCAAAAAGACCAATTGAGCCATCATCAACAGACCATATGAACCGAAAGGATCACTGTTATGGCTAATTCTACACTCAAAAGCTTTAAACCGAAGCCATCTTACCAACCTAACTTTTGGTATACACTTGGTATTGAGGATAAAGACACATCGAAGAATACCGCGATACACCAAGGCTTTAAACCGATTGTCTATCGCAATATTGTTGAGAAAGCCAAATTATCTCAGCATGAGTTTCATAACGTCACTCTTATTCCAATTAGTACCATAAAGCGCAGACTTAAAAATGAAGAGCGATTCAGCACTCAAGAAAGTGATGTCATGTATCGCCTTGCCATGCTGATCAAACTTGCCACTGATCTTTTTGGTAATGAACAGCGCGCATTAGAATGGATGCGTGAGAATGTCTATGGTCTTAACGGAAAGCGTCCACTAGATATGATTGCAACAACTGTCGACTTCGAAACCGTGAAAGATCTCATCGGTCGTATTGAGCATGGAGTCTTCTCTTAATGAAGATGTACAGGCTCACTCAGAAGAAATTTGCAGACACTCCTTTTAATCCCATGGGAGCAAAGCTATTCGGTGGACGCTGGAATTCAAAAGGAACTGAAGCGCTTTATTTTGCCGAATCAGAATCGTTGTGTGTTCTTGAAGTATTTGTTCACATAAGCAACGACCCGGAACTCATTCATAAATATGACCTATATCGAATTGATATGCCTGATGAGCTTATTGTGCAACTAGAAAATGAGGATCTACCAAACAACTGGAGGTCAATACCCGCTAGTGAACAAACCCAAGAGATTGGAGATCAGTTTTTAAAAGTAGAGGATCCTGAATTTGCAGCACTTCAAGTCCCATCAACGATCTCCCCAAGAGACCGAAACTATGTCGTAAATCCCAATCATCCACTCATACCAGAGATATTTCACAAAGCCGAGAAACTGGATTTCAGCTTTGATCAACGGATCTTCAAGTAGAAGATTTGAGCTCTAACGCCCGCCTAAGGTCTGGCAACGCTACCACAGCTCTCAATGACTACACCGTACACACTGAAGCCAATTCAAACCAAACCGCCGAGCGTTGCGAATCCGTCTTGAAGCGTTTGTTATACGCCACCTTTACCACTATAATCAATGCGCATTTAAAATACGCACAGAATGACCTCATGAGAAATACGTTTAGTACACAAGCACCAAAAAAGGCTACAAATCTTAGCTTAAACAGTGAGTTACTTGCCGAAGCTAAACGCCTTAATATCAATCTATCCGCTACGATGGAAAAAGCCTTAGAAAAAGAAGTTTCCTCTAGATTGAAAGCTGAATGGCTAGAAAAAAATGCTGAAGCCATTGAAGCCTATAATGAACTTACTGAGAAACATGGCCTTTTCTCTGATTCATACCGAGTATTCTGATGTCTCAATTTACCCTTTACGAAAATCTCGACAAAAGTACGTCTACCGCTTATCCCTATTTTGTTGACGTACAAAGTGAGCTGCTCCGTTCGCTAAATACTCGATTGGTGATCCCACTTACACCACTTGATTTACTAGAAAAGAAAGCACCAAGCCATTTGTGTCCAACGATCCATATTGAACAAGGCGACTTTGTCATTCTTACTCAACAGATGGCAAGTGTACCAACTAAAATCTTAGTTGAGCCCGTCGCAGACTTAAGTACTTTCAGAGATGAGATTATCGCTGCTATCGACTTTTTGATCACTGGCATATAACACCCACCTAAGGTCTGGCGTAACTATTCACCCGCGAGCTATTGACGTCGGATTATGCGTAAGCGGTAAGTAAACCAGTGACGCTTTATTCGTAATCGTTCACCAGTAGGTTATTGATTTTTCTACAGGCCAAGAACATAGTTTATCTACAATTGTGCATCAAAATATTTTTTGATATGTAAAAACAAATCAAATTTGAGTTTGTGATATTGAGATGATGTGCTTTAGTATATAATCAGCATTAAGCGATACATTAAGGCGCATCGAAATGAGCTATGTAACAGAGCAGATACTAAAAAGTCTTCGAGAAGCTAGGGTACGTAAAGGTTTTAGTCAAAGAGAGCTGAGCGCGCGTTCGGGTGTGCCGCAAAGCCATATTTCGAAAATCGAGTCTGGCGGCGTTGATTTAAGAATCTCCAGTTTGATTGCACTTACCCGTGTACTCGAACTAGAGTTATTTGTCGTACCAAAAAAATCTGTACCTGCCATTAAGTCGATCATTAGAAGCAGTCAAGGGAACATCGACGAAGGTGAGACAATGTCGCCTGCATATCAGTTAGAGGAAGACGACGATGACTAATCATGTTTCTACGCTCAACGTGTTGCTCTACGGTGAGCCCATCGCAACGATTACCAACGTGGGCAGTGACAGAACGCTTTTTGCTTTTATGGATTCGTACATTTATGACCAATCACGGCCTGTGTTAGGGCTTGGTTTTAAAGATTCGCTAGGTGGTTTGCTAACGAACTTCAAACCGACCCAAACCCAGTTAACGCCGTTTTTCTCTAACCTTTTGCCAGAAGACACCATGCGAAATTACCTGGCAGAGCGTGCCGGTGTTAATCCAGCGCGGGAGTTTTTTCTATTGTGGGTATTAGGACAGGATTTAGCAGGCGCGATCACCGTTGAGCCAGCGGAGGGTGAAGCCTTACCACCTAATGTGTATCAAGAAATAGAAGATGAAACGAAAACTGATGGGCCAATGCGTTTTTCATTGGCAGGAGTGCAGCTGAAGTTTTCTGCCGTACAACAGGCAAACGGCGGTTTGACGGTCCCAGCAACAGGTAAAGGTGGCTCCTGGATTGTGAAATTGCCATCGTCTCGATTTGAAGCTGTGCCAGAAAATGAATATTCGATGATGGAACTGGCTCGAATGTTGGGAATGGATGTGCCAGAAACGCAGTTACTCCCTATTAGTCAGATTGCTAATATCCCAGATGGCATTGGCAAATATGGTGACAGTGCGTTTGTGATCCAGCGCTTTGATCGTATTGATGGCCAAGCGATACATATTGAGGACTTTGCACAAGTGTTTGGCGTCTATCCTCAAGATAAATACAAAAAAGCCAGTATGCGCAATATTGCTCAGGTTATCGGCATCGAAGGTCAAGACGAAGACATTGCAGAATTTACGCGCAGATTGGTGTTCAATACCCTCATTGGCAATGCCGATATGCATTTGAAAAATTGGTCTGTAATTTACAAAGACAAGCGCACCGCATCGATTGCGCCGGCTTATGACTTTGTCTCAACCATTCCTTATATCCCCGATGATAGTGCGTCTCTGAAGGTGAGTCGCAGCAAGAAATTCAGTGATTTCACTCTGGATGAGCTGTCACACTTGGCGGCTAAAGCCATGTTGCCAGAAAAATTGGTGTTAGATACCGCCAAGCAAACCGTTGCAGGCTTCTACGAAATTTGGGCGAAAGAAAAAGCGCATTTACCGCTTACCAAGTCGATGATTGAAGCAATTGAAACACACTTACGAAGTATACCGCTACGTTAAAATGAGAACCGAGGCGTACAAAAATGCAGAGGCGTCGTCAGTCATATTGGTTTGAAAGTAGAATTTTTTCAAAAAAAACCGCGGTCAGCCGCGGTTTTTCGGTTCACTCATCATGATCGGCAAGCCTAATGCACCTGCGCCTTGGCGCATAAAGGCGGGTTGGCCTTGGCTAACGGCGCGCTTTGGCAGCGCTGCCACACCAGATCGCCAATCCCATCGGTTGGGTTAAAATCGGTCGGCGCTTCAAGCAATAGCTCACGGATACGCTCATGGTTAAATGCATGACACGCTTTGTCTAGCTCGTTGAGATGCTGTTCAAATTCCGCTAAAGGTAAATAACGTTCATTGGCTGTCATGATTCGCTCATGAGCCGTTTTTTGAACATTATCGCCAATCAGCAGTTCTTCATAGAGCTTCTCACCTGGCCTTAACCCTGTGAACTCAATAGCAATATCCCCATAAGGATGCTGCTCATCTTTCACTTCTAGCCCAGAAAGCTGAATAAGGTTAACCGCGAGGTCAGTGATGAGTACCGGCTCACCCATATCCAGCACAAACACATCCCCACCTTTACCCATAGCTCCGGCTTGAATCACCAGTTGCGCCGCTTCAGGGATGGTCATGAAATAACGAATAATGTCTGGGTGCGTCACCGTAATTGGGCCGCCTGCCTCAATTTGACGTTTAAACAGCGGAACCACAGAACCCGATGAGCCCAAAACATTACCAAAACGCACCATACAAAAGCGGGTCCCTTTGGCTTTACGGTTTTCTTGTTCCGCAAGCGCTTGCAAACCCAGTTCGGCCATACGCTTGGTGGTTCCCATGACATTGGTCGGGCGCACCGCTTTATCAGTGGAGATCAGAACAAACGATTCAACACCTGCTTCAATGGCCGCCTGCGCAGCGTAGTAAGTGCCAAAAACGTTATTGCGTACCCCTTCAACGACATTGTACTCAACAAGAGGTACATGTTTATAAGCCGCAGCATGATACACAGTTTGCACCTTGAAGCTTTTCATCGTTACCACAAGGCGATTGATTCTCTGTACTGACCCCAGTAGCGGGATAATTTCAACGTGCAGACCCTCGGCTTCCATCAGTTGTTTGAGCTCTCTATCGATTTGGTATAGCCCAAACTCAGAAAGCTCAAACAGCACCAGTGCTTTAGGTTTTTGCCGCACAATCTGACGACAGAGCTCGGAGCCGATAGAACCGCCTGCCCCTGTCACCATGACGACCTTACCTAAGATATTCGATTCCATTAAACATTGCTGAGGAGTCACCGAATCGCGCCCCAGTAAGTCTTCAATCGCTACATCTTTCAGTTGATCGATGGAGGCTTTGCCTTCAACGATATCCTTCATATCAGGAACAGTTAGCACCTCAGCTGACAGATTGATTAATGATTCGAGAATTTTCTTTCTACGGGCTCGTGAAGCACTCGGTACTGCAAGTAGCACTTGGGTAACATCGTATTTATCAACCAAGTACGCAGCACGACTAACATCATGTACCTGCATACCCATAATCACTGTGTTCTCAAGGGTTTTATCATTATCAATAAACCCAGCCACCTTGTAGCTTTCTGAGTTACGCAAAGCTATCGCTAGTTGACGACCAGCAGAGCCCGCACCATAAATCAGCACCACTTTACGACCTTTGCCATTGAGCCCAGAAACCAATACACGCACAATCAAACGCGATCCACCACATAACAGGCACAAAAAAGTACCGTAGATGATAGGTAAAGATCGCGGCACTGGCGCATCAAAGTAGAAAGCGGCAATAGCGACAGATGCTGTAGAGATTAGGGTGCCAACACTCACCACAGCAAGAGCATGGAAAGTGAGGTAGCGTAGGATAGCTCGGTACAACCCAAGTCGAGTAAAACTTAGAATTGTAACAACGATAACCGTTGCAAGAAGATAAGGTATCGAGTCTGAGTGAATAATCTCAACATTCCCAACTCGGACCCAGTAAGCACTGTAAAATGAAAAAATGATAAAAAACGCATCCACCAAAACGCTGATGATGCGCTTATTTACACGCGAAAGATTCCAGATGAAGTTTAGCCTAGCCATGTATTAGCCTTTGAATATTTCATTATTATTTTATCTCATTGCTTCGGTTAAAACGCTCCTAATAACATCACAACTTTTCTCTATTTCTTGGGTAGTCAAAGTAGGATGGACTAAAAACATAAGGCTAGTTTCCCCCAAAATAACCGCATTATTAAGTCGTTGAGCTGGACGCCAAGATGTATTGTCAAACGCCTTCTCTAAATAAATCTCAGAGCAACTACCTTGATAAGCAGGAACACCTAACATATTAATTTTTTCGATAATACGGTCACGGCTCCAGTCTGCTTTCAGATGCTCAGGATTAATGAACATGTAATGTTTGTATTCAGCATGCTCAATGTAGTCTGGTACTTGAACACACCGTACGACAGCTAAATAAGATACAGCTTGGTCAAGCTTCTTACCATTACATTGACGCTTTGCTGTCCACTCAGCCATACGCCGGAGCTGAATTCTGCCCAATACTCCTTGGATCTCAGTCATACGCCAGTTAGTACCAAAGCTTTCATGTAACCAGCGAAAGCCCGGCGGGTGCTGACGGTTGTATACAGCATCATAGCTTTTACCATGATCTTTGTAGGACCACATCAGCGACCAAAGCGCATGGTCATTTGTCGTCACCATGCCGCCTTCACCACCAGTAGTCATAATTTTATCTTGGCAGAAGGACCAAGCACCAATATGCCCAATGGTGCCGACACTGCGGCCTTTGTATCTCGCACCATGTGCTTGGGCGCAATCTTCAATCACATAAAAACCGCGCTCAGCGGCGAGCGCCATAATCGCATCCATTTCCGCAGGCATACCAGCTAAATGAACCACAATTACTGCTTTGGTTTTTTCAGTGACTACGGCCGCAATGGTTTCAGCAGTGATATTTTGGCTGTTGAGATCAACATCAGCAAACACAGGATTGGCACCAGCAGTGACAATCGCAGAAGCAGAGGCCAAAAAAGTGCGCGAGGTGGTGATCACTTCATCGCCCACACCAACACCCAACGCTTTTAAGGCTACATCAAGCGCTAAGGTGCCGTTACCCAAAGCAATAGCGTATTCACAACCTGCCCATGTCGCGAATTCATTTTCAAACTCACGGCACTCGTTACCCGTCCAATAATTGACTTTGTTAGAAAGCAGCACGTTACTTACTGCATCAGCCTCTTCTTGAGTGAAACTCGGCCAAGGAGAAAAAGGGGTATTTAACACAGTTATAATTCCTTAGGGCAAATAGGTTTTGCAGGGACACCTACCACCATCTGATTCGCTAATACATCGTTTATCACTGTTGCTCCTGCTGCAACAACAGCATTTGAACCAATTTTGATTAATTGCTTAATCTGACAACCAATTCCCAGCCAACTAGCTTGTGCGACTTCTACACCGCCGGCAAGGTGTACACCAGGGCTCAGATGCACTCCATCCTCAATGACACAATCGTGATCTACCGTAGCGGCAGTATTAATAATGCAGGCCTGCCCGATACGGCTAAACGGGTTAATCACCGCACCAGCCATCACTACCGTACCATTTTCCACATTGGCATATCGACTAACTATGGCTGAGGGATGAACCAAAGGCAGACAGCTAGCTCCAGACGCAACTAGTTGATTGTACTTCTCTAAGCGAGTTGCGTTATTGCCTATAGCAACAACAACATTAGCATAATTCCGCGCTTGCTTGAGTAAGGTTTCACTATTGCCTGACACCTGCCAAAGCTCTACTCGTCCTAGACTTGGCCAGCGGTCATCATAAAAATGGATATCAGAATAGCCATTGAGCTCAGCCATTTCAGCAATCACCTTGCCATGCCCGCTGGCACCGAGAATTGCACAAGAACCTAACGAGTTTTTACTCACAGGCTTAACGTTCATTACCTGTTCCTTGTTGATCTTTCCCTATAAATGGGGCAATGGTGACATGACCATCCGCCGAAATACCTTCTTTAACAAACACCTTTTTTACTGTTAACAGCAGAATTCTTAAATCTAGCCAAAAAGAGCGATTATCCACATACCAAACGTCGAGTTTGAATTTTTCTTCCCAACTTATGGCGTTACGACCATTAATTTGTGCCCACCCGGTTACCCCAGGACGGACTTCATGCCGACGAGCTTGCTCTTTGCTATACAGAGGTAAATATTGCATTAGCAATGGACGAGGGCCAACCAAGCCCATCTCACCTTTAAGCACATTCCAGAGTTCTGGCAATTCATCTAGGCTTGAATTACGCAACTTGTCTCCGAAAGGAGTCATGCGTTCAGAGTCCGGCAATGGGTTACCTTGTTTGTCTACGGCGTCTTTCATAGTACGAAATTTGACCATTTCAAACGGCTTGCCGTTTAAGCCAGGGCGAGTTTGACGAAACAATACTGGCGAGCCAAGATTTTTGCGGATTTTCCACGCCACTAGCGCAATGATCGGTGTGAGTAGGATAAGCGCTGTAAGCGAAACCAGAAAATCAAATAGCCTTTTCATCATTTACCTCTGAAGATTTCACTTCTGACTGAGCCGTCGCTACTACCCACTCAACCCATTTATCGGCTAACATCTGACGATCAAACTGACTTTCAGCAAGTTGTCGAGCTGCTTCTCCCATAGCAGCAAGAGCTTCTCGGTCGTCTGCAGCCTTCTCTAGCGCGTTCGCAAAGGCTTTAGGGTTTTCTGGAGCAACAGCAAAGCCACACTGCAACTCTTCAATCATGCCTGCAAGCCAACCTGGGTAGTTATTTATAACGGGCAGTCCCGCAGATATGTAATCAAAGAACTTATTTGGCGATGTTCCGTAATAAAAAGCTGGAATATTGGCCAATACCTGCATACCTACATCGGCACTTGCCATTAAACCCGATAACTTTTGTTTATTCACCGGGGAATGAAAGATGACATTTTTTAGTTGTAACTCTTGCGCTTTTGCTTCCAGTTGCGGTTTTAACTTACCTTGTCCTACCAAAACGAGCTTAATATCGTTACGACCACGGTTTTGTAACTCTGCCGCTGCGCTCAGGACAGCATCCAGGCCATTAGCCATACCATGCGTACCAGTAAAAATAACCATCAGGTCTTCTTCAGCCACTCCGTCTGGTCTCCATGGTTCGCTTGGCTGGGTAAATATAGACAGATCACAACCATTGGGTACCATGGTAATCTTGCTGTCCGGTACACCTAGTTTCTTAATTCCATCCACAATGCCAGGAGAAAGACCAATACAGCGATGTGCACTCCGATAAGAAGCCCATTCTAATAAAGACATCAAACCCAAAATGACAGGGTTTTTGATTACCCCCATTTCTTTTGGTAATTCAGGCCATAAGTCTCTTACTTCAAATACAAACGGTTTCCCACGTAGCCAACGTGCAAAAATGCCCGGAATACCCGCTGTTAAAGGCGTTGTTGTTGCAAACAATACATCGTATTTTTCCGTAAAAGCTAAGCCGATACTTTTGAGTGCAAACTTAACAAACGTCATGCTTCTTTTAACAAAGCCATCTGAGTTGGAGTAAGCCAAATCAAACTCGATAATGCGAATGCCATCGACGATACCTTCGCGCTTACCAGCCACAAAAGCCGAATCTAACCCCGTTTCCCCACCACCATAGGTACCACAGACCATAGTGACATTATGCCCATGATGTATAAGGCGCTTTGCCATCTCGTATGAACGTATTCCAGTAGAACCTTTCGGTGTTGAAAAGTGCTGGTGAAAATAAAGAATATTCATTAGCTGTAATTATACTCTGTCGTTATTTTGCCATCTGAAGTGACTTCGATTTCCAGAATGGGAATGGAAGTTTCTTGGTAGTAATAGCGCGACTCTTTTCCTTCGACTAACTCCAGCCGTTTGATGTCGGTATTGCTATTTATCGTTATAGAATGATAATGGTTAGTGATTCGATTACCTTCAATAATCCATTTCCTTGGGCTTAAACGCCAACGTAGTATCGCTTTTTTCTGCACACCCTGGATATCATCTACAACTCTCAGCGTACTGTTTGAAAGAGAGACCTCTCTTTTATGACTGCACCCCAAATAGTCACGGTAACTAGCGCTACAATATTGTCGAGCTTCATCCCAATGGACATTTTCAGCCTTAAGCCAAGCACCTAAGAGAAACCTACTCAAGCGCGGCATTTGATCATGCTCATCAAACTGAACGGTGTTATGACTTTGCGTACCACCATAGTAATCGATATATGCTTGACCAGCATTGTAACTAAAGGTGCCACCATCTCTTAACAAGTTTACGCCATCAAGCCAAAAGTCCACATGCAGAGCATCGTTTTGAGCAGGTCGAAAACGGAAGATAGGGTAATTGAATAGTACAAACGCTCCCGTTTGGCTTCTTAACCCAACATACCCTCCTTGTGCAAAATGGAATGAACTTGGTTTGTTAAGTGCTTGCTTTGGCTTATTTAACCCCAAAAGTTTAAGTGGTTCATCATAGCTACCTGCTTTCTCCCAAGCAGATGACTTCAAGAACAGGACCGACGCCAACTGAACCGCTGGTCGAAAATCTCGATAGTCCGAGTCACTTAAAGGTAACAACCTTGCTCCATCGTTATGTCCTAAATTAGGAACATCTCCATTAATCTCTTGAGTTAATTGATATAACCAATGAGTCGCCAAACCAATTTTGGTATATAGCGACTGGCTAAAAGGCTTGAGATTGAGTTCCCGCCTCCATAGCTCCGCCATTGAGTATGTATCTAGCATAACTCGGTGGTAGTTGACGGAGTACTGGCTGAAAGTTCCATCGTCATCGATTAAATGCTTTGCTCTATTCTCTAACCACTTGCACCCCATTTTTTGCCAGCGAACAGCTCTTTTATCACCATTAGACACAAGCCAACTTCCACCTATAAATAGAGCGGCCGCTTCCGAAGTTCCATGGTTGTTATCTTGAGCAACGGCATAGGAGATTGTCGGAGCAATGCGTTTTAAGTGAGCTTTAACAAATGCCAACAGTGCGGGTTCTGCTCTTTCAACTTGATTCAGCAATTTAGCCGTCATAGCCAAGTGCATGACTCTTATTGAAGCTTCTTGGCCACACTTCCAGTTCGGCCCTAAATAAGGCGGATTGTGCTCTAGCCAATCTTTCGTTGTTACATTCAGTTCATCAAGTGCTTGCTCTCTTCCAGAAAGGTAATCCTTGGCTAAGCCTAATACCCAATCGAACCTAGAGGCTTCCCAAATCCCTTTAATATCACCAACGTTGGAATCAAAGTCAGACAAACTGAACCAAGGCTTTTCCATGTTGGAGTAGATTTGTCCAGTTAATGCGCTCTCCGCCCATCTCAATTCACTGACTAATTGTTTCGGCTTCCAACCAAAAGGGGAGAATTGGTATCGCTGACTAGATTTACATTGAACTAAAGCGGACAGAGGACGAAACAAAAGCCCCGATATCGAAGTTTGGTTGAGTCGCTTAACTGGGTTTAATCCACTTCGAACACCGAGTTGATAGCCAGCGACTCGAACTAGGTTTAAAAGTCCTAAGTCGATTGCAGTTTGCGCTTTTAATTTGAGACTCATTGTTGTTTACGCAATTGCTCTGCTATTTCAATGGTAACTCTTGCTACCTCAAACAACTCTCGCGCTGGAATTGGCGACTCTTTACCTGATTCAATAGCGCTAAGGAAAGCAGCTGCACAATCGGTTTGGCCTTTATCTTGTTTCCATAAATTCATTTTGCTAAAGCCTGGCCAACCGAAACCTTTTAGTTTACGGAAGTTGTCTAATTGAAGCACTCTCCCTGCTGCGAAAACTTCCACGCGTTCTTTTGGGAAGTTAGCCGCACCATTGGCTAGGTAATGAATTGTACCGAAAGAGCCATCTGCAAAGCCTAAAATAATAGCTGCTTTGTCCTCGGTAATATCAACACCAGAAACATCTCCCATACGACGACATTGTACAGAAACGATCTCTGAATCAGCTAGGTATCTCATTAGATCAATGAAATGGCACGCCTCTCCAATGATTCGACCACCGCCGACTTCATTATCTTGTGTCCAATGATCCGCTGGGATAGCTCCCGCATTCATAGTCATCATGAAACTTTTGGGCTCTTTAACCGGCGAAAGCAGTGCTTTCATTTTTTGAACTTGAGGAGAGAAACGGCGGTTAAAACCAACCATCAATTTGGGTCCAGAAGCATTAGATGCTTTAGAGTAATAAGTTGCTTCGACTTCAGCGAGCTCTTCTAATGTGACGGCTAAAGGCTTTTCTACAAATACATTTTTGCCAGCATTCAGTGCATCACACACGAAACGCGCATGGCTGTTATGGCGGGTTACAATAACTACGGTGTTGATTTCTGGGGCTGAAATCATTGCGCTTGTATCCGTTGTGGTTTTCGCAAAACCCGCTTTTTCACCGTGTGTAACGCCATTAATACCGCCAGAAGTCGCAATAGTATGTAATTGGGCACCACCCGCTTTAAACGCGGGGATCAACATGCGAGACGCGTAGTTTCCAGCACCAACAAACCCAACGATAGGCTTCGATGCTTCAAAAGTAGCCTTACTGTTGAGCGTAACAGATTTCTGGTGACGAGTACTGGGCTCACTCTGATACTGGAGCAAAATACCCAGTGCAGATTTATCTGAGGTGAGTAGATCATATGCTTGCGCTGCATCTTCAAACTTAAATCGGTGAGTAATAAGAGGCTTAACGTCTACTTGGCCCGAAGACATCATATCCAAGATGGCTTCGAAGTTACGCTGCTCAGTCCAACGTACAAACGCGTAAGGGTAGTCATTGCCCTTATCTTCGTAGTCTGCGTCGTAACGGCCAGGGCCATAAGAACAAGATACTTGGAAGGTTAGTTCTTTCTCGTAGAAATCCGCACGATTAAGCTCTAACCCAGTCACACCAACAAGAATAATACGTCCACGCTTACGGCTCATTCGCGCGGCTTGTGTTACTGGATCATTAGATTTCGTTGAAGCTGTAATGATTACGCCATCAACTCCGTTGCCACGGCTAAATGCCATCCCTGCAGCGACAGGATCTTCACCTTTACCAGGGTTACAAACCTCTGCGCCAAATTTTTTCGCCAGTTCTAGTTTCGCATCATCATAATCGATGGCGAGCACACGGCAACCTTGAGCGCGAAGCAATTGAACCGTCAGCAATCCAATTAAGCCAACACCCGTCACGACAAACGCTTCACCCAGTGTAGGCTCTGCTAAACGGATCCCTTGCAATCCAATACTTGCCACTACAGTAAATGACGCTTCTTCATCTGATACATTGTCAGGAATAAGCGCACATAAGTTTTTTGGTACACGAACAACATCAGCATGAGGGCCGTTTGAAACAACACGATCACCCTCTTTAAAGCCGTTAACACCTCTACCTACAGCATTGACAACACCAACATTGCAATAGCCTAAGGGTAATGGCTGCGCCAACTTAGACTGTACAGCTTCTAGCGTTGTCATCAGCCCATCGGTCTGAACTTTTTCCAATACCATTTTGACTTTATCTGGTTGCTGGCGAGCTTTATCTAACAAACTTGCTTTCCCAAAGTCTACCAACATGCGTTCTGTGCCAGCAGAAATTAATGAAATGCTGGTGTCAATTAATAAATTACCTGTTGACGCTGCAGGTGCAGGTGCCTCGACTAAATTAGAGCCACCCTTTGCCATGTCTTGTAATATTTGTTTCATTCTCTCACCTTAATCACTTTTGCAGGAACTCCTGCACAAATAGAATTCTTGGGTACATCTTTAGTTACAACACTACCTGCAGCGATCACACTACCTGAGCCAATCGTTGTTCCAGGCAAAATTACACAGTTAGCACCAATCCAAACATCATTCTCAATAACTACTTTTTTTTTCACGTGCCCTGACTGAAAAATAACCCCAGGTAGTTTAGGTATAAAATGGTTTGCGGTAAGAATATGAGAGTTATAGCCTATCAAAACTCGATCGCCTATTGTCAAACCACCGTCAGTGGTAAGCAAAACACCTTTAGCAATATCTACATCATTACCAATGGATAGATTTCTACCACTAAATATCCAAACACCTGGATAATAGATAACTCCCCGACCAATTTTTGAATTGAAAAACAATCTTAAATATGAAGACTTAAAAAAATTGAAAATTCGCAACCTTGGTAATAGAAATACTAAAAAAGAAAAGTATTCTACAGAACACACTAATTCGTTTCTTAAAATTTTAAAAAAATTAGCCATAAGACACCACAAAGTGAAAAAAGATAGAAGTTATAATTAAAGGCAACATCTTAGAACTAATATTGAAAAGTGTATTACCATTACTAGCACTATAAAAAAATGAACATATAGCACCTGGGGACTTCAATATAAAAAGAGAAATATATATTCCTTTTATACCGAGACCAGTATACAATGGAAAAATTAAAGTCAACCCCAAAATTGCAGAAAATGAAAATAATTTTGTTAATTCACCGAACCTGTCATTAGCACGAAATATAGATTGATAAAAGAAAGACAATGAATAAATCGCAGATATAGATAACATAATAGCCACATCAGAGCCTGTATTAGAGAATCCTTCCCCTAAGTAAAATGACATAAAAATATCGCCAAAAAACCAGCATAAGACCGACAAAATCAACAAAAAAAGTGAAATACAATTCCCTGTTGATACAAATCTAACCTCTCTAATTTTTTTTAAACATAACTGTGGATAGTTATAGCTAGAATACACTGAAGAAATAAAATTGCTTTTGCTGGATAGTTCATAAATCGCATTATAAACACCTACAAAATCACCACCAACAAATTTAGCCACAAATAGTCTATCTGTAAAATCAATGATTAACTTAAAGACATTTTGCCCAAAGGTTTTAATGATCCTCTTAAAAACAGAATAATTAAAATCTGATTTACCATTTTTTAAAAATCGAAAGCATGCAAAAATTGAAAAAAACAAAAATACAACATTAGACACAACTAATGGAATTGATACAAAATTAAAGTAATTAACAACCGAGTACTGAAAATAGATAATAAAAACACTAACAGCTCTTAGTAATGAAGAAAATCCGACCATACCTTTAGAATCTAAAAAACCTAAAAATGGCATCGAAGTTAAATATAAGAAGGCAGATATGAATATAAAAAAACAGTCTGTATTACTAAAAATGTTTAATGTGTAAACAAAAAAAAACAGCGCCAAAGACAATATCAGATTAAAAAATAACGGATAAAAAAACACATCTTTGACCGATATAAAACTTAACGAAGAAAATCCATGAACATATACAGGTCTAACAGAATCAATCATACCAAACATTACACCAATAAATATAACCGTTGTAATGATAGACAAATCGTCAGCACCATAAGACCTTGTAATAATAGGCATAAAGATAACAGCACACAGAGAATTTAAAATCACTGATATCAACATCAATTTTTTTTGATTTTCATTCTTCAACAAAGACCACTCGACCTCTAAAAATAACAAAAGTTGAAACTAGGGAAAAAAAAGCGCCAGTTAAAGGCTGTCTTAATGGTACATTTATATTATTACTTATCAATAAAAAAGAAATAATAAAATATGCTGACGCAAAAATGATAACCTCACCACCTATAATACAAGCAACTCCCCCACATTTCATAACTTTAAAAACAATATAAATAGATAAAAAAAGTAATATACTCAAATATAGATACATTAGAATTGCAGAAACCCCTCCACCCCATGCCCATACGTCGACATAATAATTATGAGCACTCGGGGCATGAATACCTAATTCTGGGAATGACAACTCTGGGGGCAGGGATCTCATAGCAAACATAGGCTCACTCGCAAGCATCTCAAGATATTTTAATATCATAACATCTCGAGCACCAAAAGCTTGACCTTCAGATGTCATATTTTGAAATTTATTCAATGCTCTGAATTCTTGTAAATCAAAATGGTTTATTATATATTCAATATGAAAGCTAATGACAACAGAAACTATCAACAAAAAAATAATATATGGCAAGACGTATTTTGTTCTGTACGAAAGCAAAAAAAACGCTATACCAAGAATATAAACAACAATAGCTTCTCTGGCGCCCAAAAAAACTAAGGATAAAAATGCAAGCAGGTTAAAAGCAACTACAAATAAAAAATTTCTCTTAATTACATTGGAAGCATAAATGAAATTACACAGCAATGTGGAATATGCAATTATAGTTGGGGTATATACATATAATTGATATTGACCTTTCAGAATTAGATTCTGTGTAACACGCCCCATATCTTGTAACGCGCCGTAAATTAAAATCTCCAAAAAACCGGATAAGAATATATACAAAATAGATAATATAGTACCCTTTTCAAAGAAGCGCATAAACAAAGATATATTCTCAGAATGCATAAGATTATAAAAGTACGGAATCCATAAAAATGGAATCACCCATTGTATGGCATACATTAATGCAGCTACATTTTCAAAACTAGATACAACACCTAAAGATAAAAAATATATTACAAAGAGAGAAATCAATACAAGAAGAATGTAACTAAGTTTAGAAACATATCGCTCACTCTTAGTCATAAATAGAAGCATAAAAGACAATGGAAGAAGAAATAACGATATTGGAAATGCTACCGTACCTTCTGCTAACTTGCTTTGAGCCAACAATATTGGGCTTGTAGGATCAATAAATATTGGTAATGGAATAAAAAAAGCTATCAACTTGTCTATAATGCTTCTCTTCATTTTTACCAAATACCTTTAGTATCAATGATTAAACCATCAGTTACTGATACTTTTTTTAACTCTTTATGATCAACCAATAGCACTTGAATATCAGCTTCTTTAGACGCCATTTCAAAATCCACTAGTTCAACATACTTAAGCATTTCTGGAACTGCATCAATGTTTGGTTCTACTGCAACAACGCGACCAGCGTGCATTTCAGCAATTTTTTGTGTAATAACCATCGCCGGACTTTCACGCAAATCATCAATATCTGGCTTAAAAGCCAAACCGTAACAAGCAATCGTCACATCTTTAGCCGTTTTATCTGGATTAGCTTGCAAAAAGTCTGCAATGGCAATTTTTACTTTTTCGATTACCCAGTCTGGCTTGCTGTCATTCACGACACGCGCCATATGGATTAAACGCGCCTCTGCTGGCGTTTTAGATACAATAAACCAAGGGTCAACGGCAATGCAGTGACCGCCTACACCTGGGCCAGGCTGGAGAATGTTGACACGAGGATGGCGGTTTGCAAGCGCAATTAGCTCCCATACGTTGATGTCTAGCTTGTCACAAATGATAGATAGCTCGTTGGCAAAGGCGATTTGTACATCACGAGAGCTGTTTTCGGTTAGCTTGGCCATTTCTGCCGTGCGCGCATTGGTAACTACGCATTCACCTTGAACAAAAGTTTTATAAAGTTCCACCGCACGCGCTGAACACTTAACGGTTAAGCCACCAATCACGCGGTCATTTTCAACTAACTCACGTACCACATGGCCAGGTAAAACGCGCTCTGGACAATGTGCAATGTTCAGATCCGCTTCTTCACCATGTGTTTGAGGGAAGGAAAGATCTGAGCGAGCTTCTGCGAGCCAAGCGGCCATTTGCTCGGTTGCTCCAACGGGAGAGGTCGATTCTAGAATCACCAAGTCGCCTTTTTTCAGCACAGGAGCAATCGCTTTGCTGGCTGCTTCTATGTAAGACAAATCTGGTGCTGGCACTTCACCTTCTTCGCAAGGTAAGAACGGGGTTGGTACGGCAATCAAAAACGCATCAGCCGCTTCTGGTGTGGTGGTTGCTTTTAAGTAGCCACCGCTGACGGCAGCATGCACCATCATATCGAGATCAGGTTCAACAATATGAATCTTGCCTTGATTAATGGTATCAACCGCATGTTGGTTTACATCGACACCAATCACTTTCTTTTTACGAGAGGCAAACATCGCCGCAGTAGGTAAACCGATATAGCCCAAGCCGATTACTGAAATAGTTTCAAAAGACATGTTTCTGAGTCCTAAAATATTTTATAAATTTGGTTCTAGGCTCTAGGCTCTAGGCTCTAGGCTCTAGGCTCTAGGCGAGATTAATACATTACTTGTACAGGGAGTCGAGAATTCGCAGACATGCCTTACCGTCGCCATAAGGGTTATGAGCAAAACTCATTGCTTGATAAGCACTTGTATCAGTAAGCAAATTATTAATATTGGTAACGATAGTTTCTACATCTGTCCCCACTAGCTTAACAGTACCTGCGACAACTGCTTCTGGGCGTTCCGTCGTATCGCGCATCACTAATACTGGTTTACCCAGCGATGGTGCTTCTTCTTGAATACCACCCGAATCAGTAAGAATAATATGCGCACGATCCATTAAATAGATAAACGGCAAATACTGTTGCGGCTCAATCAACAACACATTTTCAACACTACCTAGAATGCGATTGACGGGTTCACGCACATTAGGGTTTAGATGCATAGGATAAAGTATTTGCACATCAGGGTGCTGTTTCGCTGTTTGCGCTAAGGCTTCACAGATACGCTCAAAACCACCACCAAAGCTTTCGCGCCGATGGCCTGTCACTAAGATGAGCTTTTTGCTTTCATCTAAGTAAGGAAACTGTGCGGCTAAGGTTGCTTTTAGATCGGCATCTTGCTCTATTTTTTCTTTCACCATCAGCAGCGCGTCAATCACCGTATTACCGGTGACGAAAATATTCTCTGCCGCATAATTCTCTTGCAGCAAATTTTGCTGCGAGGTTTCTGTTGGAGCAAAGTGGTACTTGGTTAACGCCCCTGTGAGCTTACGGTTAGCTTCCTCTGGCCATGGAGAATAAATGTTACCGGTGCGCAGCCCCGCTTCAACATGGCCAACAGAAATTTGCTCATAATAGGCTGCTAGGCTGGCTGCAAACGTTGTTGCGGTATCTCCATGAACAAGCACCACATCGGGTTTAAATTCCTGTAAAACAGGTTTTAGTTCTAATAGAATTCGCGCCGTGACTTCATTAAGTGTTTGGCCAGCTTTCATCAGATTTAAATCGTAGTCCGGAGTAATTTCGAACAAATCTAATACTTGATCGAGCATTTCGCGATGTTGAGCAGTTACGCAGCATTTAGCTTCAAAACGCTCATCCACCACCAAAGCGTGAACTAACGGTGCCATTTTAATCGCTTCGGGGCGGGTGCCAAAAACGGTGAGAACTTTTTTTGGGGGCATTGTCGAACCTAATTTAAGTTATCAAAACAAATGAGTTAGCGCTGCTCAATTCTAGAAGACCATCAGCCACTCTAGCAGTTATAAAGCAGCACACTAGCACGGAAACCGCATGAACATCACCGTCACGTAAGGCTTTCAAGAACCTTACTTAGGTACTTTTCATCCATTGCGCAGTTCATCCGTTTACGTTTGATACCACCTTTAAACGTGGTTTCGCTCTTTAATAGGTTCAAACATATCTGCCTGATCCTTGCAAAAGCCTCTGCTCGATCGTCCGCTCTAATACGCGAATTGTCCTCACAAAATGCAGTATCAAGTGACCAATGCATGACCTCTACACCCCAGTGAGAACGTGTCGCTTCAAGTAACGTTTGAGCTTCCAATTCTTTAGAGCATATGTAGTAACGAATACTCACATCTTGCTCTATTGCTACTGCCGATTCTTGTCGAATTGAAGCCACGATGCCCATTGATTTAAGCCCAGGCCATTCATGTTCAATATCACCCAAAACCGACAAATCTCGATTCACTAAAGCCACTCTCGTTTCTATTCTTCCGTGACTTTTTTCTTGAGTACGATAAGAACTACCGTCGAAGTCTTGAAGCATGTCCATTCGAAAATAATCATCAAAAGCTTGCTCAAGCATTCCCTGATTGCCTTTGACCGCCAATAAATAATCCGCTTCTTTATCAAGGATTTTCTGCGCTATTTTCTTTTGGCAGCCCATGGCATCAATCGTAATCAAGCAGCCTTTTACATCCAGCAAGTCAAGTAGCTTAGGGATCGCGGTAATCTCGTTACTCTTAGAATCAACCTTCTGTTGCCCAATGCTCATTCTATTTGCTGTAGCAAAAGCGTTCACCATATGGATCGTTCCTTTGCCTTTTGAGCGGTCATAAGAGCCGCGTAATGTTTTACCGTCGATGGCAATCACTTCACCATCCGTCAGTGTATGGCAGTCCTTCATCCAGGCAATGAAGCTTCTTTGCAAAGCGACAGGATTAATCATGCCCATCACACGAGACAGCGTATCCGCAGAAGGAATACCAGCTTCAAAGTGACCATATCGTTTAAGGAAATCTAAGCGAGCATGACCAAAATCGATAATGCCATCCCAGCCATCGTGACCCGACAAAACACCACAAATTGTCAGCAAAATAATGTCTGATAATTTGTGTGCTATTTTATTTTCCTGTCGATAATCTTTAATGATTTGAAAGTACATAAATGGGTTGGTTAACTCGCTCATATTTAGGCTCCTATATTGTCTAGGAGCTATTACAAAACAACAGAAATGATCTACAAGGTGATCTTAAATTTCATCGGGTTACATCTAAAAACTGAGATTAAGGAAGCATTGGCAACTAATTCTAAGCATCACCGCAGCCCTTATATATCAACGACCTTCATGCGCTTTCCCTGTTAGGACCTAGGATCTGGTTTTCCTAGGTCCTCAATATCTTCTTTCCTAAACGCAAACCTGACCAACACAATGGCTACACCCAGCATGCCGCCAAGCAAGGTGCCGAGCACACAAATTAAGGCACGTTTGGGTTTATCTCTATTTAAAGGCTGCTCTGGCTGGTCTAAATAATAAAAGGCATTTGCCGACCATTTTGGCGTAGCGCTTAACGCATCTAAATTAAATTGACTTAGCTTAGTTTGTAAAATAGAAATCCTTGGCTCAAAAATACTTAAATCTTTAATCGATTTTAACGCATCAATCTTAGCGGCTAAGGCTCGACTGCCAATATTAATCGCAAAAATTTCTTGCTCACCTAAGTTTTGCACGGGGTGCTGAATACCCGCGGCTTGTGCAATATTCAGTGCGTATTGAGTGCGATCTAATTCAACGCTTAAACGCAATTTAGCTTGCTGTAGTAAATTTTTTTCTTGCAGCTTTAATTCTCTATATTTACCCGCCAATGTATTATGCAATGTATTATTCAGTTGCTGATTCATAACTTGGTTAATAAACTGCACATATTGGTTAAGTAAAATCAAACTGCTACTTTTATCTATCGACTGAAAACTTAGGGTAAAGGTGTCATTGACTTTTTTATCAGTCGCGGATGCCTGAATATGCCCAAACCAATTTTGGTAAAATGCTTGTAAGTTTTCTGGCTCCTCATTTATTTGCATTTGCTGCTGCAGCGCCAAAAAAGCAGGATCAGTTTGCATAAAACGGCGTTTATTACCGTTGGCATTAAACTCTTGAATAAAACGCTTAAAGATAGGCTCAGGATCAACTAATTTATCTAAAACATCGCTAACAATTATAGTTCCATCTTCTTGATAAACATCAAATAATGATTGATAGCCTTTGACTACTTGTTGATAACTAGCAATATCTTGCAACTGGGGTTGGCCGACTATGGCTTTGGCACTCCACCACTGTTGTGCAGTTAAAGCATAGCCAATCGCAGCGAGACTAAAACAGAGCGTGGTAATAATAATGGTCCATTTGCCTTGCCATAAGGCCAGAAATAATTGTTTTAAATCAATTTCATCATCAGCAGGATAAGAATAGTGCGGGTATGGGGATTGAATAGGGGACTGATTTGGCAATGAACTCACTGACTTTCCTCCTGAAATAGAATTTTTGGCATGCTACCGCCCTTAGGTATCGCCCCTAATTGCGCTGTGCATCAAGTATTAATAAGCCACGCAGTCTAAATCAACTCGTCTTATAGGGCTACCAATCCGTTAAAACGGCCGAAAAATCGTGACCAAAGTCAAAAACCAGTACGCGTTATTTGCGCAGCAAGATCAGCTCTAGCCAACCGTATACTTGGGTGTGGCTAGAGCAGGAAGCAAAATAAGCTCCCGAGCCTAGGTTCTAGGACCTAGGTCCTAGGGTCTAATTACCGTCATGCCTTATCCTTCATCAAACGAACATACCGCATAACCGCGTGAGGTAAGCTCAGCCGCGAACGCTTGCTTGGCGGCCGCTTCACCGTGAATAAGGTGCACTTGCTTGGGCTTTTCTGCAATACCGGTAATAAAACGCAGTAAATCGGCTTGATCGGCATGGGCCGAATAGCCGGACATCGTATGGATCTGCGCGTTGACCGGGATCTGCGCCCCATCAATACTCACCACCGGCTCACCGCTTTGGATCTTGCGCCCAAGCGTGCCTTCGGCTTGAAAGCCAGCCAAAATCACATCGGTACGACTATCTGGCAGCAGCGCTTTTAAATAATCCATAATTCGCCCGCCCTGACACATACCCGAAGCCGCCACCACAATCGCCGCTTGCCCGGTTGAAGCCAAACGGTTAACCAAACGCTGATGTGTACGGTGATCCTCAACCGTAATGCACTGCTCAAACGCCAGCGGATGGCGCTGCATTTGCAGCCGCGCTTTGGCTTCTTGCCCCCATAACTGCTTAAAGCGACGATAAGAATGTGTCACCCGCTGCGCCATCGGCGAATCAAGAATGATCGGCAAATTAACATCGATTTGCTGAGCAAAAATCAGCTGCTCAATATCAAACAATAATTCTTGGGTGCGCCCGACGCTGAACGCCGGAATTAAAATCGCCCCGCCATCGGTGAGTGAGCGCTCAATGATCGCGCGCAGCCGCTCACCACGACTTTGCACATCGTCATGCTGCTTATTGCCGTAAGTGGTTTCAATCAATAGATAATCGGCGCGCTCTGGCGACTGTGGATCGGGCAGCAGTGGCGTATGGCTTGGCCCTAAATCGCCCGAAAACACCACCACCTCACCATTGGCAAGGCGAATTTCCACATACGCTGAGCCCAAAATATGCCCCGATGGCTGAAAGCGCATCCAGAGTGAATCGCTATTCTTCGGTTGCAGGGCAAACCATTTTTGATAATCTTGCACCCGCAGCAAACGGCGCACTTGAGTTAGCACTCGCTCACTTTGTTTGGGCGACATGCCAAGTTGCAGCTTAAGGCCATCTTCCAACATGAGTGGAACAAGCTCGGCGGTGGCAGCCGTGCAATAAATCGGCTGCTGAAACCCTGCCGCCAGTAACCAAGGTAAACGGCCAATATGATCAATATGGGCGTGAGTCAGAACTAACGCATCAAGATGCGCCAAAGCAAATTCGACCTTGAGCGGACGCTCATCCGCGCCTTGAAACAGGCCACAATCAATCAACACCGCTTGCCCATCGGCACGCAGTTCATGGCATGAACCGGTCACGCTCTCTTTACCACCATGATGGATCACTTGCATACCCTTGCTCCTTTGCACTCCCATTCACGCAATGATGATAACGGTTTTCGACCACGGCCAAGCCACCATACGCAAAAACCGCGGTCAAGGCCGCGGTTTTCCACACAATATCATCGCTATTTCCGTCAATCACAACCTGCAGCCATCACGATCAAATCCCACTTTGCTTTTTTACTGATCTGAGAATCGTCCTGACTAATTTTTGCCACTTCGTAGCAATGGCATAAAAGAGCTAGGAGCTCGCTTTTAGGTTCTAGGACCTTTCTTTCCTCGCGCTGCCTTTCCTGCTACTATTTCGCCAATTTATTTAGCATAAGGCAGAAAGGGTATGATCATCGTAACTGGCGGCGCTGGCATGATTGGCAGCAACATCATTCAAGCACTTAATCAACGTGGTATTACCGATATTCTGGTCGTTGACCACTTAAAAAATGGTCGTAAATTCAAAAATTTGGTTGATCTACAAATCGCAGACTACATGGATCGCGATGATTTTCTGGCACAAATTATGGCCGGTGATGATTTTGGGCCAATTGAGGCGATTTTCCATGAGGGGGCTTGCTCTGCCACCACCGAGTGGGATGGCAAGTATGTGATGCTCAATAACTATGAATATTCAAAAGAGCTGTTGCACTACTGCTTAGAGCGCGAAATTCCGTTTCTTTATGCCTCTTCCGCCGCCACTTACGGCGATACCGACACCTTTATTGAAGAGCCACAATACGAAGGCGCGCTGAATGTGTACGGTTATTCCAAGCAGCAGTTTGATAACTATGTGCGCCGCCTATGGGCAGATGCAGCTCAGCATGGTGAAACCCTGTCGCAAATCACTGGTTTTCGTTATTTCAATGTCTATGGCCCACGTGAGCAGCATAAAGGCTCGATGGCTTCGGTCGCCTTTCATTTAAATAATCAAATGAACGCCGGCGAAAATCCGAAACTGTTTGCCGGCAGCGAAAACTTTAAACGTGATTTCGTGTACGTCGGTGATGTCGCTGCGGTCAATTTGTGGTTTTTAGACAGCGGTGTATCGGGCATTTTTAACTGCGGCACTGGTAAAGCGGAATCATTTAATGAAGTGGCGAAAGCGGTGATTGCCTTCCATGGCCGCGGCATTGTCGAAACCATTCCATTCCCAGACCACCTCAAAGGTGCGTACCAAGAGTTTACCGAGGCCGACCTTAGCAAACTGCGCGCAGCCGGCTGTAATATTGAATTTAAGACGGTAGCAGAAGGCGTGGCTGAATATATGGCGTTGATTAATAAAAAATAATCAATCACCTACAAGAATACCCTCACCTAACCGCCCTCTAAAAATGGGGGCGGAATAAAATCAAGCACACCAACTATCTTGAAAAACACCGATAGTGGTAGAGTTGTATTCCAATTCAAACTTGGAAATTGTGGAGTTTAAATGAATATTTTGATGGCATTATCTCAGTTAGAAGTGACTGGTGCTGAGGTCTATGCAACAACTGTCGGCAATGAACTCACTCAGCGTGGCCATCAGATATTTTATGTTTCCGATACACTCACCAAAGCTCACGATGGCTTGTTTTTTAAACTGCGCTTTAATAAACGCAGCATACCGCGGCGATTTTGGCATGTCGCCTATCTGGTTTACCTGATCAAGAAACATCAGATCCAGTTAGTCCATGCTCACTCACGAGCATCAAGCTGGAGTTGCCATATTGCCTGCCGCTTGACGAATACCCCTATGGTTACCACGGTCCATGGTCGTCAACCGGTACATGCTTCGCGCAAAAAATTCCATGCAATGGGAGATAAAGCGCTTCCGGTTTGTGAAGCGATACGAGAGCAATTAATCAAAGATCTCGATGTACCAGCGAGCCAACTGCACGTAGGCCGTAATGGGATAGAAACAAGTACCTTTAAACGTAGCGCTGCACCCCATAATCCTAAGCCGGTTATCTCTATCATTGGCCGACTCAGTGGTCCGAAAGGTGAACTTTGCTATAGGTTGCTAACCGAGTGTTTAGATCTCGACCGCTACCAAGTGCAAGTGATCACAGGTACACCATTGACCGAGCGTTTTAGCGCACTGCAAGATAAAGTCTCATTTCCCGGCTACAGCGCTAACGTTGAACAGGTCATGGAACAATCTGATTTAGTGATCGGTGCTGGTCGAGTTGCAATGGAGTCGCTACTTTGTGGTCGGCCTACCTTAGCGATTGGTGAAGCAAGCTGTGTGGGAATTATCGAACTGGATAATCTAGACCAAGCCATGGCAACCAATTTTGGCGATATTGGCCCACACGATCTGGCGATAGATTTCCAGCAGATCCCCGCTTTGATTGAGCAAGGCCTAAGTCAACCACACTGCGCTCAAGAGATCACTGAACAGATCAAGCTTAACTATGATTTACAAGTGATTGTGAATGACCTTGAAAGCCTTTATCAAACGGTTTATGTCAACAAGTTACAACGAGAAGTCCCCATCATCATGTACCACCGCTTTATTCGTGATGACAGCGAAAAAGGGGTACATGGTACTTATTTGCATGTTCAGCAGCTTGAGAAACATTTTCGGTTGCTTAAAAAGATGGGCTTTGAAACTCTGACCTTCAAAGATCTCTCAGAGAAGGGATTTATTCATCGCTTACAACCAGGTAAGCGTTTTATCATAATGACCATCGATGATGGCTATCGCGACAACTATGAATTGTTGCTGCCGCTGCTCAAAAAATACCAATTTAAAGCGGTGGTTTACGTTGTTACTGGCGAAAATTTTAATCGCTGGGATGTTGAAGTGAGTGATAATCCTGAAAAAGTGGTCCCCTTGATGTCACGTGAACAGGTTAAAGTTTTGCATGATTCAGGATTAGTAGAGATCGGCGGCCATACTATAACTCACCCTTTTTTGAGCAAGCTCAGTGAATCACAACAACGAGATCAAATCCTGAACAACAAACTCGAACTCGAAACATTGATTGACGAGCCTCTGACCTCTTTTGCTTACCCTTATGGTGACCATGATGCGACATCGAAACAGCTTGTTCAAGAATTGGGTTACCCATTTGCCGTAGCGACCAATAGCGGGCCACTTGCAATGCACCAAGATCCTTATCAGATTCGTCGGATTGCCATTTTTCCAAGAACCGATTCGTTTGGCTTGTGGCGAAAAGTGAAAGGGAATTACCTATTTAAAAAAATGAACAAAAAATAATAAGAGGTTGCAGATGGCTGGCTTTGGTTTCATTGCAAAACTACGCAATAAAATTCGGGTAAAACCTAACAACAGTATTCAAATAGGTAAAAATACTCGTATCCGCTATTGCGACATTTATGTTAATGGTAATAATAACCAACTGATTATCCATGATAGTGCAAATTTAAAAGGCGTCTCTATCGAGCTCAATGGCAATAATTGCCTCTTAGAAATTGGTGAAAACTGCGTGATTGGTGAAAATTGTTTTTTATCATGCCGAGAATCCGGAACGAAATTAGTAATTGGTCACGAATGTATGTTTTCTCGCAACGTAAAACTAATGACCAGTGATGGACATGATATTCTACGTGATGGAAAACGGATTAATCCGGCCAAAAGTATTTATATCGGTTCGCATGTATGGTTAGCGGATAATGTTACTGTATTAAAAGGCGTGTCAATTGGAAGTGGTTCGATAGTAGGAATTAACTCAACCGTAACACATTCTTTTGCCGATAATTCAGCAGCAGCCGGCAATCCAGCTCGAGTGATCGCTAACTCTATTGCTTGGCAGGAAGAGTTAACCTTTTAACCGAACTGTTTACGCATCATCCAATCAATCCATTAAAAACGGCCTTATCTAAAGGCCGATTTCATTCAAACAACTCAGAAAGCAAAACAATAAATCTTATTTACACCGATTACTTACTATTATCACCTACTGCCCTTGGGAAACGAATTAACAAAGCACACAAGATCGTCAACAAATAAATAATATGGGTGTGATGCAAAGGCACATCGGTTAAGCCAGCAAATATCAGCATCATAAGCATACTATTAACTAGCGGATTACCAATATATTCAAAAGCCGAATTATTTAAATTAAAAATCAAAGCTAAGCAAAACAAAAAGATTACCAGAGTACCCACTATGCCATAGCGCGCTAAAAGATCTAAATATTGATTATGTAGATGAGGCTGTATCGCCGCACCAGGATTCGTCATTTTTGAAATGCTAGCTTGTAAACCACTATCCCCGACGCCAAAGAGTGGATTTTGAGCAATAATCTCAACTCCGTGCATCCACAAATCCAAGCGTACACCTATAGAACTACTTAAATCACCTTGTTTTATCAAAGCAATCTCATTTTGAGTCTGCGCAATACGCGCATCAATCTCCGGTTGAAAAATCGTATAAAAAACGCCTGACAACAATATTATCGACACTATCGAAGCAATATAATATTTCCATATCGGTTTAATTGTGGTGATCACCAAATAGAGGATGGCAGCAGGAAGAAAGAGTATTACTCCTCGGACATCAGTCATAATAATTGCAGTTATAGAAAGTATACCACCAATAGACGCAAGCAGTTTTAATACTTTTGATTTCGAGTTCAATAATAGATAAACACAAGACAAAACTAAAAAAGAGACATATAACGCATACGGTATCGGATTAGTCGCAATACCTACCCTGTAAATATTTAAAGCATAGCGTTCATACAATGCATTTAAACCGCAAACAATGGCAGCAATTGCAATGATATAATATACCATTTGGGGATTGATTCTTTTCCATGGTACAACAATCAAATAAGCCAAACTTGCAATTAATGTTCTTGCCAAACTAAATTCATCGCCTCGAAAGATCGAATAGAAAGAAAAAATAGCAATAACAAGAAAACCAAACACAAAAAAACTCTTCAGTTGAGAATTAAAATTCTCTTTTATTGTTTTTCCGTGCCGAATCAAGACATATATACAAACAACAGGAATCAACCTAGATAAAATGGATTTTGTTTCAGAAAAGTTAAATATAAACATTAACATGCAAAAAAGTGGTGATAATAAAAATACATTTTCCACCACTTTAAAATAATTATTTTTTATAAACATTGTTCGCTAAAGCCATTCTAATATTTCTATATAATGAGTACATTTCTCTTGTGGGCTTACGGTATAATGGTGCACAAGGCTGTATATCATATTGAAAGGTGGTTTCAAAATATTCAGGATTTTCGACTACATTTGGTTGAAATAGAAATGATGGCATATTGTGCAGATATAAAGACCCCATATAATTATCAACAGGCATAGACCAACGCTGAGAGCCTTTTATTAATTTATCGGCACTTTCAGGAGACAATGAATACGCTCTAGCACCACCCAAATTATTACTAAGAAAAGAGATCTCAAAGTCATTTTCCTTTTCTTTTAAGAAAAGGCGGCTACGCTCATAAGCCTCCTCCAATCGAAGGAATCCATACTCTTGAGTTTTTACTTTTATCGTACTGAAATAATTGACAAAACTAGGGAGAATTTTGGCATCATCTTCTAAGATAACAATAGGCTCTCCTAACTCAATACATTTTTCCCATAACAAATAATGGCTTGCGTAACAACCAAGCTCTCCCCGCATCGGCATTCGCCCGCTGGTCAGCCAAAGGCGCTTAGTATAGTCATAATTGGCAAATAGTGGATGAGGGGGATTTACTCGTCCATCGATCGCATCAAAAAACTCAAAGCTAAGGCCATGATTGGCCATTTGTTGTTCTATTGATGCTCTTCTCTCAAAGCTATTCTTTAGGCTAATGACAAATATTCTCATTAATAGAAACTCTAATGTTATTCAGTAACCTGTAACTGCATGCTCCACTCAAGCAGCAATCCATTCAATGCCGCGGATTACACCATATTTCACTTATTATTAGAATGAATTTATCATCATTAATATGAGTTTTATCAAACTAGTGCTGTGTTAGAATAACCGCAAAATAAGAATGACGGTGAAAAATGAAGTTACTGATTGTAGGCCCTTCTTGGGTAGGCGATATGGTGATGTCACAGAGCTTATACCAACGCCTAAAGCAGCTACACCCTAACGCGCAGATTGATGTTTTGGCACCTGCTTGGTGTAAGCCAATTTTGGAACGTATGCCAGAAGTGAATAAAGCAATTGAAATGCCACTTGGCCATGGTGATGTGAATCTGCTTGGCCGCAGAGCTATTGGTAAATTGATGTGCGATCAGTATGATCATGCATATGTACTACCTAACTCAGCGAAATCAGCTTTAATCCCTTGGTTTGCCAATATTCCAGCGCGCACCGGCTGGAAAGGTGAGTTTCGTTATGGTCTGCTTAATGACTTACGTCCGGACAAACGTATCTTTCAATACATGGTTGAAAGGTACGTAGCATTAGCTCATCCAAAAGCGACAATGCGAGCAGATGTTTCATTGGAACACTGCCCAAGACCAAAACTCACCGTTGACCACACAGCGCAGCAGAAGGCTCGCCAGCGACTCGGCTTAGATTCGACGCGGCCGATTATCGGTCTTTGTCCTGGTGCAGAGTTTGGCCCAGCCAAACGCTGGCCCGATCACTACTACGCCGAAGTCGCTCGTTATGTGATTGAAAAAGGTTTTCAGGTGTGGTTGTTTGGCTCAGCGAAAGATCATCCGGTCACAACCCAAATACAACAAGCATTAAGCTCAGAGCAACAAGCATACTGTAACAACCTTGCTGGAGAAACCTCGTTAATTGAGGCGGTTGACTTGCTTGCTGCTTGTCATACGGTGGTGAGCAATGACTCAGGATTAATGCATGTTTCTGCAGCAGTCGGGTGTCATATTGTCGCCATTTACGGCTCTAGCTCCCCCAAATACACGCCACCACTGACCGATAAACTGGCAATGGTGCATACCGATATTGAGTGTCGCCCTTGCTTTAAACGAGAATGCCCGCTAGGCCATATGGATTGCCTCAATTCTCTATTGCCTTCTCGTGTCATTGCAGCGCTAAACCTATTTATCGTGCCCGATGCGAAATCGGCACTCGCTAATGAGATATAAACACTTATGAACAACACCGCTAAAGTGATTGCCAACCGACTTATCCGCCTGACTGGCAACCTGTTTAAGATGCTCTCTTACCCGTTTCATTGGATGTTTCCAAAGCTGCGGTTTACGATTCCCGCTTATTCACCAGCTAAGCTAAAAATGCGCGCTAATGCCACTATTCCACGCACCATTTGGCAAACCAACTTTACCGATCAAGCCTCACTACCGGTTTACCTTAACTATCTGTTTAACCGTCTTATGTCGCTCAACTGTGACTATCGCTATGTGAGTACCGAAGCGCGTGGTGAGTTCTTAAAAGAACATGCATCACCAGAAGTTTATGACGCTTATTCACGCCTCACTAACGGTGCAGCCCAAGCTGACTTATGGCGTTTAGTGGTACTCAATACCTATGGTGGTGTGTATATGGATATTGATGCCACGCTAGTATGGCCACTTGATAAGCTGCTCGGCGACTCACAAGAGCTGTATATTCGCATTAAAAATAATACCGAGATCACTAACTACTTCATTGCGACCGCACCAAACAATCCCGATCTACAGGCCACCATTGAACAGGTGGTTTATAACGTGAATCACTACGAGCCTTCCATGGGGGTGTATCACTCCACAGGACCAACGGTACTCAATAACATCTTGTCAGCTAAAGCGGAGATTCACACTCAAGATCGTAAATACGTCTGTATTCAGGGCACCTTTACCAATGAACACTTCCAATACATTGATAAACCTCGTGGCAAGTGGACACACATCAACCCCGAAGATCTCGTGAAAAAATAATGCTGCTCCGTACGCTTTATACGTTTTTACTCACTTTAGCTGCACCGTTTTTACTGTATGGCCTCTATCGCCGTAGACAGGGGAAACCCAGTGTCGGAAAACGTTGGAAAGAGCATTTCGGCGTTACCCCACCACTAAAAGCCACAACCCCACCGATCTGGATCCATGCCACATCGGTGGGTGAAACCTTAGCGGTAACGCCACTCATAAAACAAATTAAGCAGCGTTCACCGAATACACCAATTCTGCTGACTACCACGACCCCGACGGGTGCTGAACAAGCGGAAAAGTTGGCGGATTGGGCCTTACATCGCTATACCCCGATTGATTTTTCGTTTGCAGTAAGAGGCTTTTTGCGTCGTGTCCGACCTTGCCAATTGATCATAGTGGAAACAGAACTGTGGCCAAATACTCTGCATACCGTTGCCAAAGCGGGTTTGCCGATTACACTCGTGAATGCACGACTTTCGGAAAAATCCTATCGCGGCTATCAGCGTATTCGCCCGTTCTTTAATAGTATGGCGAAACCTCTAAGCCTAGTGTTATGTCAATTTGCAGACGATGCAAAGCGTTTTATTCAGCTCGGTGTGGCTGAGACAAAAATCAAAATTACCGGTTCGATTAAGTTTGATATCAACATCACCGATGAGGTGATTGCTCAAGGTGAAGCACTCAGAACGGCTTTAGGTAAACATCGTCCAGTCTGGATAGCCGCCAGCACACATCAAGGTGAAGATGAAATCGTGCTTGCTGCACATCAAGAAATCCTCAAGCAACATCCTAATGCTTTGTTGATTTTAGTGCCGCGCCATCCTGAACGTTTTGCGGCGGTGCATAAGCTCGCAGCCAGCCTTTTTTCAGTGCAAACTCGTAGCAGCCAACAAACCATAACCTCGGACACTCAAGTGTATCTCGGCGATACCATGGGCGAGATGCTGGTATTACTCGGCGCTTCTGATGTGTGTTTTATGGGTGGCAGTTTAGTGGGCAAAAAAGTCGGCGGACATAATTTGCTTGAACCTGCTGCACTGGCAAAACCCATCATTACAGGCCCTAGCTTTTACAACTTCACTGATATCACGCATGCACTCATCAACGCACATGCCTGTGTGATTGCTGACCAACCAGAAACCATCGCCAAACAGGTGAGCCATTGGTTTACTGATGTTCAAGAACGGCAGCAATGCGGAAAAAATGCCTTAGCGATTGTGATGCAAAATCGTGGAGCTCTCGAAAACACCTTGATCGAATTAGGTTTTAGTAAGGAATTCGTCCAATGAAAAAATTGATCGTCGACCTCGACGGCACTCTCACCCAAGCCAATACTTCCGATTATCGTAACGTGCTACCTCGGCTTGATGTGATTGAACAGCTTCGCGAGTACCACCAACAAGGGTTTGAGATTGTGATTTCGACGGCGCGTAATATGCGCACTTATGAAGGTAACGTCGGCAAAATCAATATCCACACACTTCCCATCATTACTGAGTGGCTAGATAAACACCAAGTGCCTTATGATGAAATTTTAGTGGGTAAACCTTGGTGTGGACACGATGGCTTTTACATTGATGATCGTGCTGTGCGCCCTTCCGAATTTGCTTCGATGAGTTTGGAAGAGATCCACCAACTCTTTGCGAAGGAAAAATCATGTTCCTAATTATGTCGGGTGCCTATGTTGGCCAAGAGTTGGAATCTGAATTTGGGCGTATTCCTCCGAGTTTTCTGCCGTTAGGCAATCGTCGCCTGTTTCAGCATCAAGTCGCTTTGGCACCACAAGACGTAAAAGTCTACCTCTCATTGCCTGAATCTTATGAGGTCTCAGAGATTGACCGCCAATGGCTTGAACAACATCAGGTGACAATTATCGCGACACCGGATGGACTCAGCTTAGGGGCATCACTGGTAGCAGCACTCAATATTAGTGGGCACTCACTCAATGCACCGCTGCACATCCTCTACGGTGATACGCTATTTAACCAACTGCCTGTTGGTGATGATATAGTCAGCGTTTCCACCGCAAAAGACAGCTATAACTGGGCGGTATTAACTAATGATGAAGTCGATTGGCTACAAGATGCCAATACGCCCATGAGTCACGAAAGTCAGCGGATTATCGATGGTTACTTCAAATTCAGCCGCCCACGGGAACTGGTTCGTTGTATCACCCAGAGTGAATGGAAGTTTATTGCAGGCCTCAATCGCTATCATAAAAGCGTCGGCTTAAGTGCGGTCAATTCCATCGGTTGGCTCGATTTTGGCCATGTGAATACTTACTATCACTCTAAAGCCGAATTCACCACTCAGCGCGCCTTTAATGAGCTGACCATCACCGCTAAATGGATTGAAAAATCGAGCATCAAAAACCAAAAAATCGCTGCTGAAGCTTACTGGTTTGATCATCTGCCAATGGAGATGCGTGGTTTCATTCCACAATATTTAGGCAGCCAAAATAGCGAGGGGAAAATATCCTATCGCTTAGAGTATCTCTACCTAACAGCACTAAACGAGTTATTCGTTTTTTCCAGATTACCGAGCCAAATCTGGCAGAAAATCTTAGCCAGCGCAGTGGAGTTTTTAAGCCTATGCCGTGAGCAAGCGGTCGAGCAAAAGATCCCTATCAATACTCTCGACATACTATTTGCCGATAAAACCGCTCTACGCCTCAATGAATTCTGTGCATCACGACACATCACTTTAGAAGATCAATGGCAGTTTGCTGGACAATATGTTTCGCTCGCGCAAATTCTACGTGATAGCCAAAAACATCTACCTGATCGCAAACCCTTGCTAGGGGTCTTGCACGGTGATTTTTGCTTTAGCAACATTTTGTATGACTTCCGAGCCAACAAGATTAAGACGATAGATCCTAGAGGGATGACCCCTGACGGACAGAAAACACTGTATGGTGATATCCGCTACGATCTCGCTAAGCTGAGTCATTCGATTCTAGGTTTATATGACTGGATTATTGCCGGTTACTACCATGTTGAAATCGCCAATAACGCGATCGAATTAAAGATTGCCGAACAGAGCCATCATAAGGAGACGCAACAAGGTTTTATCGAACTGATTGAGCGGACCTTCGGTCTCACAGCGAAAAATCTTTACGCTATGCAAATTCAACTATTCCTCTCCATGTTGCCTTTGCATGCCGATGATCGTCGCCGCCAAGATGCCCTATTTGCGAATGCATTTCGTCTCCATCAAATTTTACTGAGGCTTGATCAATGATTGTGATCCCAATGGCGGGAATGAGTTCTCGCTTCTTCAAAGCCGGCTATACCCAGCCTAAATATATGCTTGAAGCCCATGGTCAAACTCTGTTTGAACACTCGGTCAACAGCTTTGCCGCCTATTTTGCTAGCACTCCGTTTCTGTTTATTGTGCGCAATGTTTACGACACTGCGGCCTTTGTGCGCGAAAAAGCGACTCAGCTTGGCATTAAACAGTTTTACATTGCTGAATTGCATACCGAAACTCGCGGCCAAGCAGAAACGGTGACTTTAGGATTAGAGGAATTAGCAAAGCAAGGCGGGGACTATCAAGGCTCGATCACGGTGTTTAACATCGACACATTCCGCCCGAATTTTGTATTCCCTGACATTAGCCAACACAGCGATGGCTACCTAGAAGTGTTTCAGGGCAGCGGTGACAACTGGTCTTTCGCCAAACCAGAGCATACTGGCAGCACCAAAGTGATTCAGACAGCCGAGAAAAATCCGATTTCCGATCTTTGTAGTACCGGGCTTTATCACTTTAATCGTAAAGAGGATTACTTGGAGGCGTATCGCGAATACGTTGCCAGACCTAGCCAAGAATGGGAGCGAGGCGAGCTATACATTGCGCCACTCTACAACCTACTCATTCAAAAAGGGTTAAATATTCACTACCACTTGATCGCGCGCCATGAGGTCATTTTTTGTGGCGTGCCAGATGAGTACACTGACTTTTTGAGGCAGCCACAACCATGATCAAGATTGATGATGAAGCGATCACCTTTGTTGTACAGGGACCAGTGCAAGCCAGCGCCAGTCGTCAGCAAATCGCGGGTATCACAGAGCAGTGTTTGAACTCCATACGGCGCTTTTTTCCTAAATCGACCATCATTCTGTCTACTTGGAAAGGGCAGCCGTTGGATGGGCTAGATTACGACCAAGTGTTGGAATTGGATGATCCCGGCTCAAATACCGTTTTTTATGACGGTCAGCCAATTAAACTCAATAATAACCGTCAGATGTACAGCACCCACATGGGGCTGAAAGCGGTAAAAACGCCTTATGCGGTTAAGTTACGTACCGATAACCTGCTGACGGGTCGCCAATTTGTTGAGTTGTATGAACAATATGCCGATCTCCCCGAGCGCAGAATTATCAATTTTTGACTCAGCGAGTGCTCACCAGCAGTACGTTTTTTATTTCGAGCCACTACGGACATCCGGTGCATTTTCATAAAAGCGATCTGTTTGATTTTGGACTGACCCAAGATCTTCTGACTATTTGGTCTGATCGCTGGATACCAGAATTACACTTCACGCTTAAGCCGGGCTACAAAGCACGCCACCCAGCAACGGAGCAAGTTTTATGTCTGAATTGGATCTCCGCACTACTCGATGAAGAGCACCATATCGAGAGTAAAACCTGCGATCACGCAGGCTTAGGTGAAAACTTTTGGCCACCGTTTATGGCCAATAACTTACTCATGGATTGTCCAGAAAATATTGGATTGGATGTCACTGAGCGCTTCTATAAACGAGGTAATCTGGCGCTTGAATATGACCTTAAAGATTGGCTGTATCTTAACGGTTTGATCTCTAAAAATACTCTAATCGATAAAAAGCGTATTTATAGAGCATATAAAAAATGGACAGGATTAATGATTAAGAAAATCCATCCAACCCGAGTGAAAAATAAGAGTTTCCAATTGATAGCAAAGCGATTGAACAAGATTAATTGACTATGAAAACCCAAAAACGCTTTTTAACTGTTAATGAGCTTATTCAGTTAAAAAAGTCCCATATCACGCTCAAAAAGTGGTTTAAGAAGGCCTATAAGATCGCTCAGCCACTCGCAATTGAGCCACACACACACTTTAGTATCTCAAGAAATCATTTGTGGCAAATGGGGGCATTTTCATACTCCCATTCTGCATTGCCAGTAAATTCAATCGTTGGTCGATACTGCTCGATCTCTGGCGGTTTAAAAATAATCGGTACTGAGCATCCTCTCCACACCTTTACAACATCGCCATTAACTTATGAGTATGATTTTTTGGGTGGTGAGTGCCAGCCATTCGCACTAAAACCACTCAAAACAGCAGAAAGATTGGTCATAGGTAATGATGTATGGATTGGACAGAATGTATCTTTAAAGGCAGGGATAAAGATTGCTGATGGTGCAGTGATCGCCGCCAATGCAGTCGTAACCAAAGATGTCCCAGCATACGCGGTTGTCGGTGGTATTCCAGCCAACGTGATTAAATATCGCTTCTCAGAAAGTGAGATCTGTCAGCTCCTAGAACTAAAATGGTGGAATTATCACTATAAAGATTTTGTAGGTATGGATTTGAGTTTTTCAGGTGCACAGCTGTGTGACTATTTTGGCCAACAACTCCCAAAACTTAAGCCATATACACCAGAAAAAATTCATCTAAGCTAGCTGACATGTACTTTAGCCTACAAGACATATGCCACTGGCCTAATGTATTCCCACCAATCAGGTCCTATGTTTTGGCCATAAAACAAAAAACGCAATCGTCAGTCAATTGCGTTTTTAATATATCAATCACTAAGAATACAGAATTAAGCTACTTTAGGTATCACTCAGTTCAGATGGCTCAGCTAGCCCCTTACTGAAATTTCATTGATTTCTCCCTAACCAGTGTTCTGCTAATACTCTCGCACCTTCATAATTAAGATGATTGTTATCCATATACAAGGGGGTACTATTTAGCTGACTTTTACAACTAACCTCATCACAAATAATTGATAAGATTGGTATAACTTCAACTTGTGGATATTTTTTTGCAATCTCATCAATAATTGTATTTGTCATCTTCTGACGTTCAAGTATTGCACTTAAAGGTAAATCACAAGATGCATCTTTCATCCATCCATAGGTAGCTTTCTTAACTAAACAATTGCTGGGATTGAAGTCATAATCTGGCACTTGTTCAAATAAAATAGGTTTGATACCAGCTTCAACCAAATGCTGAATTGTCCGCTCTAAACCTTCTTTGAAAGCTCTACGGCTATTATCAATCGATTCGCTATAATCTGTTTCATCACCTAAATAGACACGGCTACCTTTCTCTCCAACAGAACGTGTTGTTTCTACATACATAGCCCAACGTCCAGCTAAAAACACCACATCCGGCTTCAATTCAGCTAACTTAAGGGCAATTTCATTATTTCGTTGAGAACAATTTTGTTCTGGTTTTCCATACTTAATGAGGTCACTTCCAAGAACAGGAGGGCAGCCACCTAGACCACCGAACAGCGCAGAGAATCCCTTTTGATTGCCTAAAACATCAACAAAACTTCTAAAATGGCCAGCATGTGAATCCCCCCAGATATAAGCCGTAATCGGTTGTTCTCTGTCTCCTATGATCGGAGCTTCAAAAGGATACGAATCTGCAATCTGCGGACGATGATTCTTATCATCATCAAACGTATAAGCGGATTGGCTAAATATTGTTTGGACTGCATCACTAAATCGTATTGGATAACCATCTTGCGCAACAATCTGTTTAGCAATCGCGATCGAACACCCAATCGGCAAAATCAAATAAAACAAGGAAACCCATCGCTTGCCGATTTGCGCATGCCGCAAAGGGTTTTCTACCAACAGCCAAGAGACTAAAGAGAGAACAACCGTGATCACTCCACAAATGATGGCATCGACAACCGTAAAGCTAATGAAATAGTAACGATAAAAAGCCAATACCGGCCAATGCCATAGATACAATGAGTAAGACAAACGACCGATGAGCACCATGGGGCGCAAACTCAATACGTACGAAATAGTGCTGGTTTTTGACGTCCCAGAGAAAATGACTAAAGCAGAAGCGATGGTCACAAACAGCGCATAAATACCCGGGAAAACATCACTTTCATTCAAAGAGAAAGAGAGCCAAACCAGACTAACCATCCCGACAATCCCAGTAAGATGATAAAAGCCTCTTGGTAATTTCCTGCTGTTTTGACTTTTTATGTAAATAATTATTGCTAGCAGTGCACCAATTAATAGTTCAAAAGCTCTACTTTGAATTAAATAATAAGCAGAGCTGCCTCCTAATCTCGCCATATATTCAGAATACACAATTAATCCAACTAAGCTCGTAAACATTACCACCCAGAAAAAATGTGGTTTTAGGTAACGAGCAGCGAGGATCAAAACCATCGGCCAGACAAAGTAGAACTGTTCCTCAATTGATAATGACCAGGTATGGAGTAATGGCAATGTTTCTGAGGTTGGCGCAAAGTAGCCGGAGTGTTTTTCAAAATAAATGTTAGCAATAAATGAACTTGCGTACCGTAAGCTATCGGAAAAACCCATAAAATCATTTGGTGTGTAAAGCCAATACGCAAAAACAAGACTTGTCATCGCCACCAGATAAAATAGCGGTAAAATTCTTTTGATACGTTTTACATAAAACTGATTAAAAGAAAATTCTTTATTTATAATCTGAGGATAAATTGCTGATGTTATGATATAACCAGAGATAACAAAGAAAATATCAACACCAATAAATCCTCCAGAAATCCAATCTGCATTCATGTGAAATAAAATCACCATTAATACAGCGAGAGCCCTCAAGCCATCAATATCTGCTCTATATTTGAAATTGCTCATTTAATTCTACTTGTTACTCACCAAAAATAATTCCCACAGATCCGTGGTCCAATTAATATTTCGTTTGATTAATTCCTTTTCAAACGAACGTTTTAATCTATTTAAGTTATCTTGTTTCCAGCCATCTCCACTTTGAACATAGCACTTATCAAAATCAATAATCCATACATTCTCTTGGTCATCAATCAAGATGTTATGAATATTGAGATCGGTGTGATTCACTTGCGCATCATGCATTTTACGGATTTCACGGCCAATTTTTTGATAAAGCTCAGCACTGATCGGACTTTCCTGCAAAATACTTACTAAATCACGTGCATTAGCAATTTTTTCACTTAATAAATCCGCTTTATAAATAAGACCATGCTTTTGTACCCGGGCAGCAATCGGCCGCGGTACGTTAACGCCAGCTACACGCAATTGATTAAGCAACATAAACTCTTGATAGCTGCGAGTTTTTTCCCAGCTGGTGAACCAATAAGAATCAGTCACTAGCTTGCCAAACAGACCACCGCGGCGATAATGACGCAAGGCAGCTTGTGTCTGTTGCAACTGCACAAACCAAGTAGTGCCTCGCCCCGTTGCACTACCAATCACTTTGTCATTTTGCTGCCAAAACTCAGGGGTGCAACATTGACTCGGGTCTTCGAGCAAAAGCGCATCATCAAACCAAATTGTCTGCTGAGCATCGTTGAACGTCTGTATCAAGGGCAATTCCTATCGTTATCTGGCGGTTTTGCAGTTTTACTCTGCATCTGGCGTGCTGCATTTTACATTTTCTGATCAGCTCTGCATAATTCTGGTTCAATTATCGAATAGGTTTGTCTATGGCACTGTTTCAATCAGCCCCACACTCGCTCTGTATTCTTCGCTTATCGGCGATTGGTGATGTCTGTAATACCATTGCTGCCGTGCAAGCTATTCAACGTCAATGGCCACAAACACGCATTACTTGGGTGACAGGCAAGCTAGAGGCAGAACTGATCAAAATTCTGCCTGACATTCGGGTAATTATCTTTGACAAAAAACTCGGATGGCGAGCCTACATTCAGTTATGGCGGCAATTAAAACAACAACGTTTTGATGCACTGCTGCATATGCAGTATGCCTTGCGCGCCAGTATTGCCACTTTAGGCATTAAAGCACGCTATAAACTGGGTTTTGATGCTGCACGCAGCCAAGATTTTCAAACTTGGTTTACCAACGTCAAAGTTCCCTCGCCAAACAAAATGCACGTATTAGATGGCTTACTGGCATTTGTAGAGCACTTAGGTATTCGCGATATTGAGCCTAAGTGGTCACTCACCTGCCAACCTGACGATCTGACATGGGCTGAGGCGCAGTTTCAGCCCGAGCAACCTCGCTTAGTTGTGGTGCCCGGAGCAAGCAAAGCTTATAAGAATTGGACGGCAGAGGGCTATGCAGCAGTTATTGAACATGCCCAACAACAAGGCTGGCAAGTGATCTTGGCCGGAAGCCCAGCACAAGTTGAGCGCGATCTGGCCGCGCAAGTGGAGCAAGCACTCGCTCACCCCGTCTTAAACTTGGTGGGGAAAAGCACGCTGCAACAGATGCTCGCACTGATCGCAAAGGCAGATTTGGTGATCGCCCCCGATACAGGCCCAGCGCATATGGCTAATGCCATGAATACACCAATCATTGGTCTCTACGCTCACCATAATCCTGAACGCACAGGTCCATACCATTATCGTCATTATGTCGTTTCCGCTTACCAAGAAGCTTTACTTGCGGAAACCGGTAAAACGCCGCAGCAGGTTGATTGGCGCACGCGGGTTAAAGACCCCAATGCGATGCAGCGCATCAAGGCAGAGCAAGTGATTGCGATGTTTGAGCATGCATCTGCTGACATCATGGCCACACAGGTGAACGATTGATACACCTTTTATACCCAGATTTATTCGTAACGAGGATTTTTCGTGAGTAAACCAACGCTTGCTGTCGCATTGATAGTAAAAAATGAAGCGCGTCATCTGGATGAGTGCTTACAAACCGTGCACGACTGGGTTGATGAGATCGTGGTGCTCGATTCTGGCAGTCACGATGAAACCGAGCAGGTCGCGCGTCGTTACACTGAAAAATTTTACGTGAATGCAAAGTGGCCGGGCTTTGGCCCGCAGCGCCAACTGGCCCAATCTTATGTCCAATCGGATTATGTGCTGTGGCTGGATGCCGATGAGCGAGTGACTCCGGAGCTCAAGCGGAGCATTTTGCAAGCCGTTGCCGCTAATAAGCCCGATACCTTGTATCAATTTGCACGCCTCAGTTGGGTGTTTGGTCGCTTTATCCGCCATAGCGGTTGGTACCCCGATCGCGTACTGCGCCTCTATCCAACTCAACTGACTCGCTACAATGACGCATTAGTGCATGAAAAGGTGCACGTTGAGCCAAGCATGAAAGTCGAAACTTTAGCGGGCGATGCCATTCACTACACCTATAACGATGTGCATCACTATCTGGTGAAATCCGCGGGTTACGCCAAAGCGTGGGCGGATCAACGTCAAGCGAAAGGCAAGAAGGCTTCCCTTTCTCAAGGCATCGTCCATGCTGTGGGCTGTTTTTTGAAAATGTATCTGCTCAAGCGCGGTTTTTTAGATGGAAAACAGGGATTTTTGATTGCACTGCTCTCTGCACACTCCACCTTTGTGAAATACGCTGACTTGTGGGCACGGGATAATGACGAGCACTACAAACGCTAAGCGGATTTTTATCTAGCTAAATAAGAAAGACAAAGGGAGCCGTAGCTCCCTTTTTTAATGATTAAAGCTGCACACTACGCAGCCAAGGCGCAAGTTCAGTCAATACACTCTTCATATCAATTCGACTCATGTTCTCTTGGTTTACTTTATCGTCTGCAGGCGGAGGACAAAAAGCGATGTGCTTACCTTGCGAGTTGAGTGGTCGCCAGCGCAGTGGCGTTGCTGAACGCTTGGCAGGGAAGAATCCGACCGTGGGCACATCCAAGGCTGCTGCGATATGCAAAGGCCCTGTCGAGCCAGCGATGAAAAGCTGCGCGCACGCTAGCGAGCGAGTGAAATCCACCAGCCCGTCATTTTTGGCGTACAAGGCTGCCGTCACTCCTTGCTCAGCAAGTAAGCTTTGCAATTGCGCCGCTTTCTCTTCTTCACCGGGTCCTGCGGTGAGCACTACTTGTTGGTGCTCATCCATCACGCCTGTCACTAACTCACTGTATTGCGTCAAAGAGAGATTATTCGCGGAGCCGCCACTGCCGGCGTGAACAAAAAGCCACGCCTTAGCCGGATTAAGCTCTAGCTGATCAGCGAGTTTGCTACGCTGCGCCGCCAACTGCTCAGCAGGAAAGGCCAGATACGGTGGATTTGGTTCAATAATCGGCTGGCCGATATCACGCAAAAAGGCACGCACTAAATCAAGGTTGTATTCGTATTCCGGCTTGGCCGATTGCGAGCGCTTTTGCTTAATGCGGTGCTGATAGAAAATCTGCGCCAATTTGGTCGCCGGCGCTAAACGGTAAGGAATGCGCGCTTTCCACACTAACAGCGCGTTATACATGGTCGAAAACAGGTTAATAGAAGCATCAAACTGCTGCGCTTTTAAGCTTTGCACCAACTGCTGATGCTGCACCTTATCCGCCTGTTGACCAGGGTCGATGATCACCGCGTCAATCCATGGACAAAGCTCAGCCAGTGCGGCGGTGTATTTCGGCACCAGCGCGGTGATATGACAATCCGGCAGAGAAGCTTTCAGCATAGCGAAACTTGGCCAAGCCAGCATAAAATCGCCAATTTTATCGTTGCGAATAACCAGTAACTTTTTCATTGTGCTCAAGAGTGTGTGAAATTTTGCGTGCTCATCATACCGACTTCATAGGTAAATGTGAGGCTTTTTGTTAGGATGAGGCCACTTCCCTGATTGATGAGTAACGGATTGTGAGCCAAAAACGTCTTTCCCGAGTGATTTACCCCGGCACTTTTGACCCCATCACTAACGGGCATCTGGATCTGATTGAGCGCGCCGCGCAAATGTTTGATGAAGTGATCATCGCCGTGGCCGCCAGCCCGAGTAAAAAGACTTTGTTTACGCTCGAAGAGCGGGTCGAGTTCGCGAGCCAAGTCACCTCACATCTGGATAACGTCAGTACGAAAGGCTTTTCCGGATTGTTAGTTGATTTTGCCAAAACCGAAAAAGCGAATGTATTGATCCGCGGCTTGCGTACCACAGTCGATTTTGAATACGAATTTGGTCTCACCAATATGTATCGACGGCTGATGCCCGAACTAGAAAGCGTGTTTTTAACCCCCTCTGAAGAGCATGCTTTTATCTCTTCCACCATAGTGCGTGAAGTAGCCATTCATGGCGGCAATGTGGATGAGTTTGTGCCTGCTATTGTGGCTAATGCACTGCAACAAAAGAAAAAAATCTAGTTCCTCAAAGGGATGCAATCTCGCATCCCTCAATCCCCTTCCTACTTGCAACTGCCGCGGTGTTGGCTACCTGCAACTCCAAGTCGTTTGGGTATATCAATGCTGACACTTTAAGCAGAAAAAACTATTGCGCTGAGCAATTTTTTGCTCACACAACGGCTCGCCGCAATTTGGGCAAGGCTGCTTAGCTTTGCCATATACTTGTAATTCTTGGGCAAAATAGCCGGGCTTACCGTCACTTTGGGTAAAATCTTTCAAGGTAGTTCCCCCTTGTTTAATCGCCCCTTGCAGCACCTGTTTAATATTGCAAACTAAGGTTTGCCATTCAGTTAGGCTCAATGAATGAGCCGGGCGCAGCGGATGGATGTGGGAAAGAAACAGCGCTTCATTGGCGTAGATATTGCCCACCCCCACCACCGCGGCGTTATCCATGATGAACGCTTTGACTGCAATGCGTTTGTTGCGCGCTTTGTCCATCATATAGTCAGCGTTAAAAGCTTCGGTCAATGGCTCTGGCCCTAAACGCGCGAGCACTTGATGGCTTTCGTTAGGCGCACACCATAACCAAGCACCAAAGCGGCGCGGATCGTGATAACGCAGCCGTTTACCATTACTCATCACCAGATCGACGTGATCATGTTTGCCAGCCGGAAAATCGCCATCTAAAACCCGCAGTGAACCGGACATGCCTAAATGCACAATCGCACTGCCGACTGCGGTTTCAATGATCAGATACTTAGCGCGACGATGGATCGCGAGAATGGTCTGCCCTTCAAGCTGTTTCAGCTCCGCAGGGATAGGCCAGCGCAGCTTAGGCGCTCGTAAGATGATCGATTGGATAGTCGCGCCAACCAGATGTGGCGATATCCCCAACCGACTCACTTCCACTTCGGGTAATTCAGGCATGACGGCTCCTTACAAGGGCTCAGGAAACAGATAACTCGCTTCTACCGAGACGGCAATCCAGTGATCTTGCCAGTTTTTTAGCAGCCAAAATTGTGGGGTTTGGTAAAAGGTGATCCGCTGTGGCTCTTCGCTGTCGGCATACCACACTTCAATGGTTTGTGCGCTGGGTAATGAGGATTGCAACGTACGATAAGTGGCATCATCGACTTCGGTTCCGGTCAGCGCTTGCCAACGTTGCACTAACTGTTTGCCACTCACGGTTAATTCGGGGCTAGCAAACCACTCTTCACGGCTTTTTTCGAGGGAAAATTGCGGAAAGTTCATCGCCTGCAAGGTCGCGGCAGGTCGTAATAAGGTTGGAAAACGGTTGGTTGGCGGTGGTACTAGGTAGGTTTTAATCAGCGTTGGCAGATTGAGAATCGCAATAAAGCCAATCACCGATAAAATCAGGATGTTATTCCAACGGCGACGTCGATCGGGAGAAACGCGCATAATCACTCCTTGCTATAAGCCAACACTGACAGAGTAGCAAACTGCGCCAACAGATCCTAGTGGATCGAATCTCATCACCTCACAGCGTGAACACTAATTGTAGATAGTGTAGATAGCAAAAATTGCAGATAGAAAAAATTGTAGATAGAAAAAAACCCAACCAAAGGCTGGGTTTTTTCACACACTACAAGAGAGAGATAAAATCAATTACTTGATTTTGCCTTCTTTGTACATAACGTGCTGACGAACTACAGGATCAAATTTCTTGATCTCGAATTTGCCAGGCATGTTACGCTTGTTCTTGTCAGTGGTGTAGAAGTGACCTGTACCAGCTGATGATACTAGGCGGATTTTTTCGCGAATGCCTTTAGCCATTGCTCAATTCCTCTTAAACGTTTTCGCCACGTGCACGGATCTCTACAAGAACAGCATCGATGCCTTTCTTGTCGATGATACGCATACCTTTAGCAGTTAGACGTAGTTTAACAAAACGTTTTTCGCTCTCTACCCAGAAACGATGAGTTTGTAGGTTCGGCAGAAAACGACGCTTAGTAGCATTTTTTGCGTGTGAGCGGTTGTTACCAACAGCAGGACGCTTACCAGTTACTTGGCATACTCGTGACATGAATGTCTTCTCCAAATCGTTTCAGCTCGATATCAACCTTGGTGGCCGAACCTCTCTCTTTCCGAAATCAGAAGTTGAGGGTAAAAACCGTTATGGAATACCCATACAAGGCTATCAAAGGTCGCGCATTATACTAACTTGCCGCACATTGCTCAAGACCCGAACAGATCCTTTTCGCAGGATTTGCTGATCTTTTTACGGTGCGAGCTGAATCAGGGTTAAAAAATGTCGGGGCATATTAGCAGATTCTCGCTAAGTCACAAGTTTAAAAATGCCGCAAACTATCAGGTTGAGCTATATCCAGCCTCGTTCAGCAAAAGAGACCACTTCCCCATCCCCCACCACAAAATGGTCGAGTACCCGGATCTCAACCACGCTTAAGGCATCGCGCAGCCGATCGGTGATCCTACGGTCTGCTTGACTCGGTTCTGCCACCCCGGAAGGATGGTTATGTGCCAGGATGACCGCGGCGGCATTATATGCCAGTGCTTGCTTAACCACTTCACGGGGATAAACGCTCGCCGCATCAATCGTGCCTTCAAATAAAATTTCATCGCGGATCACCCTATGTTGGTTATCTAACAACAATATATAGAAGGCTTCACGCTGGCGATCACGCAGCACGCTGGATAAATAAAGTTTGGTGTGCTGCGGGCTAGTCAAGGCATCGCCCCGTTTGAGGGTTTCCGCCAGATGGCGCTGCGCCATTTCTAATACCGCTTGTAATTGCACATATTTGGCTTCCCCTAGCCCTTTATGCTGACAAAATTCGGCTTGAGAGGCGCAAAACAGCGCGCGCAGCGATCCAAATTCACGTAGCAGCAGATCCGCCAAAGCGAGCACATTCATACCTTGGGTGCCGGTGCGTAAAAAAATCGCCAGCAATTCTGCATCACTTAATGCGTGTGGGCCACGTTGCAACAACTTTTCGCGCGGCATCGATTCGGGCGGTAAAAATTTAAGGTTCATAGTGGGCTCTGCCAAGGATTTCGTTTACACAAAGCAGAGAAGCCGACAACTCGCAAGCCGCGTGGCTTAAGTTTCGAATCATCTCACTGACTAATGTAAGTGAGCTGTACACAAAGGCTTAAAATGTTTAGCCACTCCGTCAACGAAGCAAATGCGCTTAAGCGGACTTTTCAGCAAACGATCAAGCGAGCTTTACCGGTTGTCATCCGCGCTATCATGCTGGGGTGACTGCAACATTTCGGTTAGCTGTGCTAACATAGCGCGCAGATTTTTTGAGGGTTTCGAAATGCAAACATTGGCAGGTAAAAAGATTCTACTCGGTATCAGCGGTGGTATCGCAGCATACAAATGTGCCGAGTTAACTCGGCGCTTGGTCGAGCGCGGCGCAAGCGTGCAGGTGGTGATGACCCACGCCGCCAAAGAATTTATTACTCCGCTGACCATGCAGGCCGTATCGGGTCGCCCAGTTTCCACCAGTTTACTTGACCCAGCTGCAGAAGCCTCAATGGGACATATTGAACTGGCCAAATGGGCGGATTTGGTGCTGCTGGCTCCTGCCACCGCCGATCTGATTGCGCGCATCGCCGCGGGCATGGGTAATGATTTATTAAGCACGTTAATTCTCGCCACTGATGCCCCAGTGATGGTCGCACCAGCGATGAATCAGCAGATGTATCGCAACCTTGCCACCCAAGCCAATCTGGATACCCTTGCGCAGCGCGGCTACTCAATCTGGGGACCGGCGGCTGGCGAACAAGCGTGTGGCGATATCGGCCCAGGCCGCATGTTAGAGCCGATGGAGCTGGTAGCGCGCTGCGAGCAATTTTTTACCCCCAAAATTCTGCACGGACAACGGGTGCTGATCACCGCCGGCCCCACTCAAGAAGCGCTCGATCCGGTGCGTTATATTACCAACCATAGCTCAGGCAAAATGGGCTTTGCGCTCGCCAGCGCCGCCGCACAGCTCGGCGCCGAAGTCACGCTAGTCAGCGGTCCGGTACATTTACCCACCCCAGCGGGGGTGACACGAATTAATGTACAAAGTGCACTAGAGATGCATAGCGCCGTTATGACTGAAGCGACTGCGCACCAGATCTTTATCGCCTGCGCCGCCGTGGCCGACTATCGTCCACAAACTATGGCAGAGCAGAAGATCAAAAAGAATCGCGACAACGATATATTAACCATTGAGATGGTTAAAAATCCCGATATCGTTGCCGCAGTGGCTGCCTTGAGCGAACACCGCCCATTTACCGTCGGTTTTGCTGCCGAAACGCAGCAGGTTGAAACCTATGCACGCGATAAGCTGACGCGTAAAAAGCTCGACCTGATTTGTGCTAATGATGTGTCACAGCCCGGACAAGGGTTTAACAGCAATGACAACGCGTTGACGTTATTTTGGCGAGAGGGTCAGCAAAGCTTGCCTTTAACCAGTAAGCAAGCGCTCGCTATAGCAGTGCTAGAGCAAATCCATCGATTAATGCCATAGATAGCAGCACCGCTAGGCGTTATTTTCGCCACCCAGTTCAACCATTTTTATCAACACGCTTCGAACCACCGCTGAGCTTAGTTAAACTTCATCGGTTTCATCACTACCTTGATTGCGCTGAGAGTGGTGTATTGGCTGAGGTTAGGGTATTGATGGTTGATCCGCAGTGATAATGAAAAGGAAAACGGTGCATGGCCGGCAATAAAAAAAACAACCGACGCGAAGAAATCCTGCAAGCTCTAGCACAAATGCTTGAGTCCAATGACGGTGCTTCACGCATTACGACCGCTAAATTAGCCAAACAGGTTGGCGTTTCCGAAGCGGCGCTCTATCGCCATTTCCCAAGTAAAGCTCGCATGTTTGAAGGTTTGATAGAATTTATTGAAGAGTCGTTGATGTCGCGCATCAATCGCATCTTTGATGAGGAAAAAGATACCCTCAGTCGCATTCGGCTGGTGATGCAACTGCTGCTCGCCTTTGCCGAACGTAACCCGGGCTTGACACGCATTCTCTCTGGACATGCGCTAATGTTTGAAAATGAGCGCCTCCGCGATCGGATCAATCAATTGTTTGAACGAATTGAAACCTCTTTGCGGCAAATTCTGCGCGAGCGTAAAATCCGAGAAGGAAAATCCTTCCCGGTCGATGAAAATATTCTTGCCGCGCAATTACTCGGTCAGGTGGAAGGCAGCCTGAATCGCTTTGTGCGTTCCGATTTTAAATATCTACCCACTGCTAATTTTGATGAATACTGGGCGCTATTAAGTGCACAAATTAAGTGAGAACCATGAGTCAAGATAAATACCGTAAACCACAATTCTCCAGCGCGTTATTACACCCTAAATATTGGGGGGTTTGGTTAGGGTTTGGACTGATCGCATTACTGGTTAATCTCTTACCCTATGCTCTACTGCTCAAAATCGGCCGAGGTTTAGGTCAATTTTCGATGCGCTTTGGCAAAAAACGGGTGCACATTGCTAGGCGAAATCTGGCCCTCGCGTTTCCCAACATGAGTCAAAATGAAATTGATGCTTTTGTGCTAGAAAACTTCAAAAATACTGGCATGGCGTTGATTGAAACTGGGATCACTTGGTTTTGGCCAACGTGGCGCTTTAAGCGCATTTTGATCGATAAAGATACGGCGGCGATGCGCCAACATATCGAGGCAGGCAAAGGGGTGTTACTCTGCTGCGTGCATGCTCTGAATCTGGAAATTACCGCTCGCGCATTAGGGGTTATGGGCATTGGTGGCTATGGGGTTTATCGTCCACACACCAACCCCGCTTATGAGTTTATTCAGTATCGTGGCCGCACACACAATGGCAATAAGCTAATTAATCGAACCGATATTAAGCAGATGATCCGGGTGCTACGCCAAGGCGAACGGGTCTTCTATTTGCCGGATCAAGACTATGGGCACAACAAATCAGTATTTGTGCCTTTCTTTGCCGTGCAGCAAGCTTGCACCACCACCGGCACCAGCATTTTGGCTTACACCAGCCACTGTGCAATTGTGATCGGCTCAGGTTTCCGTAACGCGCAAGGGCGTTATGAGATCATGGCTGATAAATCAATTGAAGCGGACTACCCACAAAAAGATGAAACCGCTGCCGCGGCTTACATGAATAAATTTGTCGAAGAGATTATACTGCGCGCCCCCGAGCAATGGATGTGGCTGCACAAACGCTTCAAATCCTTGCCGGACTACGAACTGACCAACTCGCGCTATCAGTAAAGGTGAATTTGTGAGCGATCAAGACAACGGCATTGCACGCCATCTACATAACCCGCAATTTGAGTGGCGCTTTCTGCACCCAAAACATTGGGGGACTTGGATTGGCATCGCTTTCGCGGCACTGTTGGCCTTTATTCCTTGGCGCTTGCGTGATCGACTGGCGAAGCCTTTGGTGCCACTCATCATCAAAAAAAATGGCCGCGTAGTCCGCCGCGCTCGGGTTAACCTCGCCTACTGTTTTCCAGAGAAAAGCGAGCAAGAGCGCGAGCAGATCCTGCACGATACGTTTGTGAAAGCCTCGCAGTTTATGCTCGGTTATTCAGAGCTGTTGGTGCGCTCGACCCGCTACAACAACGCACGGGGCGAACTGATTGGCGAAGAGAACTTGCTGCCGCTGCTAGATAGCGGCGAGCGCGTGATTTTGTTAGTCCCACACTCTTGGGCCATTGATTACGCCGCCGTTATGCTGGCGGCTCGCGGCTACAAAGTCGCCAACATCATGAAACCGCAGCGCAACCCGATTGCCGATTGGCTGATGCACGTCCAACGTATGCAGTATGGTGGCCGAATTTTCACTCGTGAAGCGGGCATCAAACCTTTCTTGCGTTCCATTCAATCCGGCTATGTTGGCTACTGGGTGCCGGATGAAGATCACGGCCCGCAAAACTCCGTGTTTGTACCGTTTTTTGCTACCGAAAAAGCCACGCTCAAAGGATTTGGCAAAATGGCCAAACTGTGTAAAGCGCAGGTAGTGCCTTTAATGTCATGTTACGACAGCGAATCGGGGCGTTATCAAGTACACATTTTGCCTGCGCTGCAAAACTTCCCAACCGGCGATGAAGAAGCCGATGCACTGGCGATGAACCGTGCGATTGAAGCACTGGTCACGCCACAGCCGGAGCAGTACATGTGGAACTTGTCGTTGCTGAAAACTCAGCGTGATGGACGAGAGATTTACGACAACTCCCATCATGGCGATCAAAGCTAAGCGTTTTGTTCTTGAGCTTAGTGCTAAAAAAAACAGCCTCAATTGAGGCTGTTTTTTTCGTTTTAGGCTTGGGTTATATCAATCCGCTTAAATGCCGTACTGCGCGCGGTACGCTTTGACCGCTTCTAAATGCTCAGCATTACCGCCTTGCTGCTCAAGATAAGTGATCAGATCGCTCAGGCTAATAATCGAAATGACCGCGCAGCCAAAATCACGCTCGACTTCTTGAATCGCTGAGAGCTCGCCCTTGCCTTTCTCTTGGCGATCGATCGCCACTAGCACGCCGGCTAAATCAGCCTTGTTGGCTTGGATAAGCTCCATCGATTCCCGGATCGCCGTGCCAGCGGTGATCACATCATCCACCAACATAATCCGCCCTGCTAATTGGCTGCCCACCAGATTACCGCCTTCGCCATGATCTTTGGCCTCTTTGCGGTTAAAGCAGTAAGGCGTATCCACATCGTGGTGATCAGCCAATGCTACTGCTGTGGTGGTAGCAATCGGAATGCCTTTGTAAGCAGGACCAAACAGCACATCAAACTCAATACCAGAATCGACTAACGCTGCCGCATAAAAACGGCCCAAGCGCGCTAAATCACGGCCAGTATTAAACAGACCAGCGTTAAAGAAATAAGGACTTTTACGGCCTGATTTCAAAGTAAATTCGCCAAACTTCAGCACCTGTTTTTCTAGGGCAAACTCAATAAATTCACGCTGGTACGCTTTCATTACATCTTCTCTCAATGGGGTTAGGTTCTAGGTTCTAGCTTCTAGCTTCTAGCTTCTAGCTTCTAGCTTCTAGCTTCTAGCTTCTAGCTTCTAGCTTCTAGCTTCTAGCTTCTAGCTTCTAGCTTCTAGCTTCTAGCTTCTAGCTTCTAGCTTCTAGCTTCTAGCACGGCATAAAAAAATAGCCCCCAATTGGGAGCTACCTGATCAATCTAATAACGATGCCTTCTGCACCGCAACAATATCAGCAATGCCTTTTTCGGCGACCGCTAATAAAGCCAATAACTGCTGATGACTGAACGGTTCACCTTCGGCGGTGCCTTGAATTTCAATCATCTTACCTTCTTCAGTCATTACCACATTCATATCGGTATCGGCGGCAGAATCTTCCACATACTCCAGATCGCAGCGCACTTCATCACCGAGCAAGCCAACCGAAACTGCCGCGACATGCCCTTTCATTGGGTTTTTCTTCAGTTGACCTTTGGCGATCAAATGGGCAAAGGCATCGGCCAGCGCCACACTCGCACCGGTAATCGATGCGGTACGTGTGCCGCCATCGGCTTGGATCACATCACAATCGACCGTGATCATCATTTCGCCCATCGCTTCCAAATCCACCACTGCACGCAGGCTGCGAGCGATCAGGCGCTGGATTTCCATCGTGCGGCCACCCTGCTTACCATTGGCCGCTTCACGACGAGTGCGTGAATGGGTAGCGCGTGGCAGCATGCCATATTCCGCCGTCACCCAACCTTTTCCTTGGCCTTTTAACCAACGTGGCACACCTTGTTCTACACTGGCATTACACAGCACTTTGGTGTTGCCAAACTCCACCAACACTGAGCCTTCTGCATACGCAGTATAGTGACGGGTTATTTTGATTGGGCGAACTTGATCCGCAGCGCGGTTATCTGGGCGCATAGTTAAAAGCCTTGTGCGAAAGGGGAAATAGAATTGGGGCGCAATTATACTGGAAGTGACGGCAAGATCCTAGCGCAGATAAGCGCTGCGGTCCTAGGATCTCCCCTTGGTTTGCCGTATGATTCAGGGCATTAAGAGCCGAACGACAATTAAAGGATACCGTAATGATTTACAGCATGACTGCGTACGCACGCAAAGAAGTCAAAGGCGATTGGGGCAGCGCCGTGTGGGAAATTCGCTCGGTGAACCAACGTTATCTCGAAACCTATTTCCGCCTGCCTGAGCAGTTACGCGGGTTAGAACCTCTGCTGCGTGAGCGTTTTCGTCAGCGCCTATCGCGCGGCAAAATCGAGTGTCATTTACGCTTTGAAGCCAATCCTGCGGCGCGCAGCGAGCTAACCATCAATCAAGCCCTTGCTCAACAAGTGATTAATGCTGCCAGCCAAATCATGCACATGACTGGCGAACTGAGCCGCATCAACCCATTCCAAGTGATGCAGTGGCCGGGGGTGATGGAAACGCCAGAACAGGATATGGATGCGATCAATCAAGCCCTTCTGAGTGGCTTTGATGACGCGGTAAATGAATTTATCACTGCGCGTGGTCGTGAAGGCGACAATATGAAAGCGCTGATTGAGCAACGTTTACAAGCGATCAGCGCCGAAGTGGTGAAAGTGCGCGCACGGATGCCAGAAATTCTCGAGTGGCAACGCGAGCGTCTGCTCGGCAAATTTTCAGAAGCGAAGATTGAGCTGGATGCAAGCCGCGTCGAGCAAGAGCTGATCCTGCTCGCACAGAAATCTGATGTCGCCGAAGAGCTGGATCGTCTCGATTCTCACGTCAAAGAAGCGCGCGAAGTACTGAAAAAAGGCGGCTCTTGTGGTCGTAAACTGGATTTCATGATGCAAGAGTTCAACCGTGAATCAAACACGCTGGCCTCCAAATCCATCGCCACCGATATCACCGCTTCCGGTGTTGAGCTAAAAGTGCTGATCGAACAGATGCGCGAGCAGATCCAAAACATCGAATAGCATTTTGGCGTTACTTGAAACTTAGTGACTTTATGATTGCCCCGCTTTGCCGGGGCTTTTGATGATCACTGGCTGCGGTTTTTCTTTTTTCAATCTAGCTATTGCTTATTTACTATTCGCTACAGCAACTATTGCGCCGCTGCGCTCATCGATTAACGGGCGCGTTGGCTTAGCAGCAATAAGCTCGCCCGACGTGGGCTTAAGCCGCGAGTGGCGGCAAAATCACGTCCAATCGAGAGTAACGTGAGCCAACGCGACCAACTGAGTGCCACCAGCCCACAACCGCCAAGCTGAGCAGCAGCGCGCTGCTGTACAGCTCAATTTTCGGGGTACGCGCGCCGAAGGCACGGGCAATATTGGGGGACAAAAATCCGATAAAACCGATCACTCAAACCGCGGTGATTGAGGCCGCTACCAACCAAATACCAGCCATCAATAGCAAAAATGCGGGCAGTACCGCTAAACCACGCGCCGCCGCGCACTTGTTGAGCTGTAGATTTTAATTACATTTAAAATTTCTTTTTTCTGCATCCAATCGATTGTTTCTAGCGTCTCATTTCACGAACTTTCCCCTCAATTAAGGAGAACGGATGAATCGCTATCGTGTGATAACCAACCTACTACTATTGGCCGCTAGTACATCTGCAGTGGCTGCAGTACCAACGGATTTAAATGTTACTCATCAACCTAAAGATGGGGTGATTAATGTCTACGGCCCTGGTGGTCCAGATACTGCATTACGTCATGCTGCCCAAGCGTTTACTGAGCAAAGCGGGGTGCCCGTTAATATTATTGCTGGACCAGAATCCAAATGGAGCCTAGAAGCACAGAAAAATGCAGATTTGCTCTTTGGCTCATCAGAGCAATCGATGAGTGCTTTTGCTGAAACGTATCCCTTTATTAATCATCAAAATATTGAACCCATCTATTTGCGTAGAGCGGTTATCGCCGTGCCTAAAGGCAACCCGAAAGGAATCCGAGGAGTCCAAGATCTACTTGATAAGCCAGCAAAAATAGTGGTGACTGAAGGATTAGGCGTTTACAACACTTCAGGCACAGGTGTTTGGGAGGATATTGCCGGTCGTACAGGTTCATTAGCTGATGTGAAAAATTTTCGTAGTAAAATCATTGCCTACGCAAAAGGTAGTGGTGCTAGTTTTCAAGCTTTCCAGCAGCAACAAGCGGATGCTTGGATTACTTGGATTCACTGGCCATTAAACCATTCCGATAAAGTCGATTACGTAGAAATTGAATCAGAACGGCGTATTTATCGAGATCTTAACCTTGCTCAAGCACAAGGTGCCGACCCTCAAACTCGAGACTTTATTAACTTCATCACGAGTGATGTAGGTGCTACATATTTTTTACGCGAAGGCTGGACCCATAAATAAGGATAATCATGATGAAAAAACTATTAATATCAACTTTGCTTTTAATCCCTGCTAGCTATAGCTTGGCAGCCACGACGGTTAATACTGCTTTGGGTGAGGTATATGCAGATCAGGCAGGGAAAACCTTGTATACCTTTACAAAAGATCCTCTTACTAAATCCGTTTGCTACGATGAATGTGAAAAACTGTGGCCACCAATGTGGGTAGATGAAGAGACTAAATCTGAGTTTGCAAAGCTTAATGCTGTTGAATCAATCACCCGTAATGATGGGCGTCAACAATGGACGTTAGCCGGCAAACCTCTCTATCGCTGGATCAAAGATACTCAACCTGGTGATATTAGTGGTGCTGGTGTAAAAGGCGTTTGGCATTTGGCTCGTGCTGATGATGTAACACTACAACTCTTTAATAATGGTACTCATCGTTATTTAGTCGATAACAATAATTTGGCACTCTATACCTTTGATAAAGATAAACCGGATATGTCGGTATGCTATGGTGATTGTGCAGTCAAGTGGCCACCTGCTTATGTTGAAACTGACCTTATTCGCAAGGGCATTGAAAACCTAAGACTAACCGGAGGTTTTGGTGTGATCCAGCGTAATGATGGCACTTATCAATGGAGCTATAAAGGTCAGCCGCTCTATCGTTGGTTTGAAGATACACAGCCGGGCGAAACGAAAGGTGATGGGGTCAACAATGTTTGGCATCTAATTACTCAATGAGGAAAGTGTGAGCATAGATAAACATGCGATAGGTTTACTGCTCTCCCAAGTAGCGCTTCGAGACCGAAAGGCTTTCGAAGCGCTCTATCAGTTAACCAGTTCAAGGCTCTATAACGTAATTTTGCCTATTGTCGGAGATGAACACCTTGCAGCAGATATTTTGCAAGAAGGGTTCGTTAAGCTTTGGGTTAGTAATTACTTACATCCCGTAGACTACCCATGGGCTTGGCTTTGCCAGTGTATGAGAAATCTTGCGATTGATGAAATTCGGAAACGAGGACGTCGTAGTGAAGAGTCACTGGAGAATTTGATAGAGCGAGGATCTCATACAGCAGAAAGCTTATCCGATCAGCACTTGAGCCGATGTTTGCTGACTCTTACAGAGGAAAAGCGAAGTGCGATAGTTTTAGCATATCAATATGGGATGAGCCACCAAGAAATCGTAAAGCATGCTAATACACCGTTAGGAACCGTAAAATCATGGATCCGCCGCGGCCTGCAGGAGTTGAAACAATGTCTGAGCCATTAAAAAGCGGCCGTTATTTGAATGCCCTATTACGCGATAGATTGGCAGCAGAATATGTATTAGGTACACAAACTAATTTAGTTAAATGCCGTATGGAAAGTTTGTTCCATTCGGATCCAACGTGGTGGGAGCATATCGAGCAGTGGCAACAATATTTATCTGATTTTAATCCTGCTACTCATGTTCAGGTTTCGGCGAGCTATTTTAAACCGCCACCGAAGCGAGTTTGGATGCGTATTTGTGAGCGCACTCAATTGTTATCTAAACCTTCACCTCGTTTGCGTTGGTGGTGGCTACCGGTCGGAATGAGCATGTCATTGTTGGTTGGGATATGGGGGCAAAATATCATGTTGTCAATTCCAACAGTGATCGAAGCTACTCAGATACAGCCTATCGCTTACTTCGCAATGATGTCATCCGAAAATCAGCGTGATGCCTTTGCATTAGTCGCTTATCAAGGTGATAAACCTGGGCAATCCAGTCTACATATGCAGCGTAATCTTAGCGTTGAACCTATTTCGCTTGCACAAGAAATGGTATGGATTAGAGATAAAAATACGGGTGAACTACAACTGATTGATAGCTTGAAAAATCTCAACCAAGCGCGTTATCTCTCTCCTAGCGAATGGCAAGCACTTAAAAACAGTTCAGAGTTATTGGTCACGATCAATAATGATCCACACAGTCTGATTTTATATCGTGGACATTGTATTGAGTTAGGTTCTTAAACTGGTTTTGTGCTGGATTAAGAGAGCCTTGGATGAGCAAGGCTCTCTATAAATTAAGACATTATATAATGTGTTGAAATGATTTACCGGTTAGCAGGGGGGGGAACTTTAATGGTTTTTGCTCCCTTAATAACCATCATCAAACTTGAAACTTACTGACCACACTATGTAGCTGAGCGGCTAAAGAATTCAGCTCGTTGCAAGCTTCGGCCATTTGTTTCGCGCCTGAGGTGACCTCTTCTGAAGCATTTGTAATATTAATTACGTTACGATTGAGTTCTTCACTCACAACGCCCTGTTCTTCAGTTGCAGTTGCAATCTGAATCGTCATATGGGAGATACTGTTAACAGAATCACTAATCTCAGCAATCGCAGAGCCAGCCGCTCTTGCTGGTCGGGTAGCGACCAAAGTGATGCAAAATGCGAATAGCGTGCGCGAAACGGTGCTGAAATTGGTCGATCTGTCGGTCTATATCACGGTATATATGGTTTCGATGCTGGTGATGATTGCCGAAGCCGATAAAATCTTAGTACTGCCGATTGCGATTGCGCACCGCTTATCGACTATTGCCGCGATGGATCGCCTGATTGTGATGGATGAAGGTAAGATTGTTGAGCAGGGCACTCATCAAGCACTATTGGCGCACAACGGCATTTATGCTCAATTATGGGCCCATCAAACCGGCGGGTTTATTGGTGAAGCCTAGCCTTTGAGCTAAGTAAATCGGCTCCTCCTTTCGATCATCCTAAAACCAGCACCAGCCGCGAACTAGGCTGGTGCTGCGAATACAGCCAGCCAAAGAGGCGGATACCGGCTAAAGCTCGACTCAACTATGCCCCGTCAAATGTTGTTCGATCAGATCCAAAAACGGATCGGCGTATTTTTCCAGCTTACGCTGGCCAACCCCATTGACCGCCAACATTTCACCATAAGAGGTCGGCATGATCTCCGCCATATCAATCAAGGTGGCGTCGCTAAACACCACATAAGGTGGCAAATTATCCTCATCGGCGATCGCCTTACGCAGTTTGCGCAGTTTAGCAAACAGCTTTTTATCGTAATTTTTGCTGGCCAGTTTGTCCGATTTTGCCGCGCGCACCGCGGTATCTAAGCGCGGCACTGCCAGTTGTAAATCCATCTCGCCACGCAGCAAAGGGCGCGCTTCTTCGGTCAGTTGCAAAGTCGAATTGCGGGTGATGTTTTGATAGAGCAAGCCTTTGTGGATCAACTGACGAAAAATACTCACCCAGTAATCATGGCTGTGATCACGACCAATCCCGTAGGTGGTGATTTTATCGTGGCCATGTTCACGGATGCGGATATTTTGCATGCCGCGCAGCACTTCCACCGCATAACCAATCCCGAAATTTTGATTAACTCGATACACACACGACAGCGCTTTACGCGCCTGTTCAGTGGCATCAAAGTGTTTCGGCGGATCAAGACAGATATCGCAGTTGGCGCACGGCTGATCGCGGTACTCACCAAAATAATTGAGCAACACTTGGCGACGACAGGTTTGCGCTTCAGCAAATGCGCCCATCGCGGTCAATTTGTGGCTTTCAACCTGCTTTTGCGCCCCATCGGGCTTTTCATCCAGCATACGCCGCAGCCAACTCATATCGGCTGGGTCGTACAACATCATCGCTTCGGCCGGTAAACCATCGCGCCCAGCGCGGCCGGTTTCCTGATAGTAAGATTCGATATTGCGCGGAATATCAAAATGCACCACAAAACGCACGTTGGGTTTGTTGATCCCCATACCAAATGCCACGGTCGCGACCACAATTTGCACATCATCACGCTGAAACGCTTCTTGCACCCAAGCGCGTTGATCGGCCTCCATGCCAGCATGATAGCTGGCAGCACGGATGTGGTTGTTGCACAGTTTTTCGGTGAGCATCTCGACTTTTTTGCGGCTACCGCAATAGATGATCCCACACTGACCACGTTGCGTTTCCAGATAGCGGATCACTTGTGTAACCGGCTTATGCTTTTCCACCAACATATAGCGAATATTCGGCCGATCAAAACTACCCAGATACTGATGCGGCTGATTAAGTTGCAGACGCTGCATAATATCATGTCGAGTCGCATCATCGGCGGTCGCGGTCAGCGCCATCACCGCAACCTGTGGAAAACGCTGCTTCAGTTGACCGAGCGCTGCGTATTCTGGGCGAAAATCGTGGCCCCACTGCGAAATACAGTGTGCTTCATCCACCGCAATCATCGCTAACGATACATGGCTGAGCCGTTCAATAAATTCTGAGGACAGCACCCGCTCAGGTGACACGTACAGCAACTTAAGCTGACCGGCGTGCATCCGCTGATAAATCGCCTGCAACTCTTCGCGAGTTAATGTTGAATTGACACATTCAGCCGCCACACCGTTCGCTTTGAGCTGGTCGACTTGATCTTTCATCAACGAAATCAGCGGCGAAATCACCAGCGTTACCCCTTCTCGCACCAGTGCGGGGATCTGGTAACACAGCGACTTACCGCCGCCAGTTGGCATGATCACTAAGCTATCACGCCCTTGTAACGCCGCATCGATCACCTCTTGCTGGCCAACCCGAAATTGCTGGTAGCCAAACACCTCGTGTAAGACACGTTGTGGTGAAGTTAACAGTGGCGAAGATTCAGCAAGTAAGGTGGCGGTCATAATAATCGTGTGCACGGCGCGTTTAGGTGGTCAATCAGCCGGCTATTGTAGAGGGGATACTCGGTGAATAAAACCGCAAAATGCGTACGCGCTAGCATTCTCAGGTTATACTTTGCTTTCTTCACCAGCCAAGCTGGTCATCATAACCAAAGAAGCGACTCATGACTCCCGAACAACAAGATGCCAGAAAAGGCATGCTACTTGCCGTTAGTGCCTACACCATGTGGGGCATAGCACCAATCTATTTCAAAGCACTTGGCGCAGTTTCTGCCCTTGAAATTCTCAGTCATCGAGTGCTGTGGTCGTTTTTCCTATTGGCGATTTTGGTCCAATTGGGACGCCGTTGGGGTAATGTACAAAGTGTGGTGAAAACGCCGAGAAAATTGGGCTTATTGTTGATCACCGCACTCTTGGTTGGGGTTAACTGGCTGATTTTTATCTGGGCGATCAACTCTAATCACCTGCTCGATGCCAGTTTAGGCTACTACATTAACCCACTGCTCAACGTGCTGCTCGGTATGCTGTTTTTGGGTGAGCGACTACGCAAATTGCAGTGGTTTGCAGTGATGCTGGCCGCAATTGGCGTAGCAATTCAGCTCGTGGTGTTTGGCTCAGTACCGATTGTCGCCATCGCCCTTGCCACAACGTTTGGCGTTTATGGCCTGCTGCGCAAAAAAATCCAAATCGATGCGCAAACCGGACTATTTCTGGAAACCCTATTTATGCTGCCTGCTGCCGCGATTTATCTGTTCTGGATCGCCGACACCACCACCAGCAATATGGCGCTTAACCCTTGGCAGCTCAATCTTCTGCTGGTGTGCGCTGGTGTCGTCACCACCTTACCACTACTGTGTTTTACCGGTGCCGCGGCACGCCTTAAGCTCTCAACGCTGGGATTTTTCCAATATATCGGCCCAAGTTTAATGTTTTTGCTGGCGGTGCTGATCTACGGTGAAGCATTTTCCAGCGATAAAGCGCTCACGTTTGCCTTTATCTGGAGTGCGTTGCTGATTTTTAGCTTCGATGGCTTAAAAACCGCACGAGCAGCGCGCCACCAGCGTAACCGCTGAGTCGACTCTCAATCCTACTTTTACCCACCTGCTTGTAAGAGATCTCCTACAAGCAGGTAGGATAAATTCGGTTTATTCTGCCAGAATCACCAACCATCAAACTTCAAGCTTTTGTTTTTAAACAAAATAAACCAGAGATTAATCTTTGAGCACTAAAGTAATCGATTTCATCAGCTTGTTCAGCCTGCGCCGCTGAGTAAGATGAACCTTGTCGGCAGGATACTGACACGGAACAGGAAACCACCAAGGATTGGTGATCTTCAGGAAGAAGAGTCGGACATTCAGGATGAATGGTCGGCAGGGAAAGCGAAACAGGACATTGAACGGACGCAATCGTTACTAGGACGGTAACGACCAGGATGGGAAATGGATACCTCTGGACGAGGCAGGGATTGAACATCAGGATGATGTCAAGGACACCGCTCAGGGAACAAGTGATGTGTGCTCACTAGGATAGTGAGTGGTAATGGATGACACAGGACACCGCTAGGAAGGCGACGCAAGGATTGAGCTGAAGGATTACAGCCTACTATCAAGGAGTTGATGCAGGGAGCACCTTTTTTAGTAGCTGGAATGCTGCGAGTAAGACTCTAACCCCGGTGGGCTTGCCCCCGGGGTTTTCTTCTTTTGGGGCTTTTATCTTCTAATGGCTTTCTTCTCTGGTGGCTTTTACATCGCGGGCAGAGAAACCGCACACAGATTGCCCCGCTGCAAACAAGAGGCAATCAATACCACCATGCCAATCCCCTTACACTTTTTCTAATCTTGCGTAAGCGGTGACTAACCATTTAATGCCTTCGCCATTAAACGCCACTTGCACTCGGCTTTGTGGGCCGCTGCCTTCAAAGTTGATAATGGTGCCTTCGCCAAATTTAGGATGGCGCACCCGCGAGCCTAAACTAAAACCGGTTTCGTTAAAGCTCTCTTTGACCACGGTTTGGCTAAAGCGGCCGGTACTGGTTGGGCGGCTGACTTGCGCTTTCATGCGCACTTCATCCAAGCAGCTCTCTGGCAGCTCGCGAATAAAGCGCGATGGCTTGTGATACTTATCTTGCCCATACAGCCGACGCATCTCTGCGTAAGTAATGTAGAGTTTTTGCATCGCACGGGTCATGCCGACATAACAGAGACGACGCTCTTCTTCGAGACGCCCCGGCTCTTCTGCCGACATCTGGCTGGGGAACATGCCCTCTTCGACCCCCACCATCAGCACCAACGGGAACTCTAGCCCTTTCGCGCTGTGTAAGGTCATCAGTTGCACCGCATCGCTGTGCTCATCCGCTTGGCCTTCGCCCGCTTCCAGTGCCGCATGAGTCAAAAAGGCGGTCAGCATGGTCATATCCTGCGCTTCTTCTGGCTTATCAAATTGGCGTGTCGCACTGACCAGCTCTTCCAAGTTTTCAATCCGCGCTTTGGATTTTTCGCCTTTCTCTTGCTGATACATCTCAAACAAGCCCGACGTTTTCACCGCATGGTCGGTCAGCACATGCAGCGGCATCTCAACCCCTTCATCTTCCAGTGCATTAATCAGTTCGACAAAGCGACTCAGTGCGCCCGCCGCGCGACCGGTCAACACTTGCTCATTGAGCAAGCCAATACTGGCTTGCCATAAGGTGCAACCGCGATCGCGCGCAGCAAAGCGCACGGTTTCCAGCGTTTTGTCACCTAAGCCACGCGGCGGAGTGTTGATCACCCGTTCAAACGCGGTATCGTCGTTGCGGTTATTGATTAAGCGCAGATAACTCAGCGCATCTTTGATCTCTTGTCGCTCGAAAAAGCGCATCCCGCCGTAGATCCGATAAGCCAGGCGAGCCTGCAGCAGCGCTTCTTCCAACACCCGCGACTGGGCATTGTTACGATACAAAATCGCGCAATCGGTCAGGCGGCCACCTTGCTCGTACCACGCTTTGATTTTGCTCACCACAAAGCGCGCTTCATCCAGCTCGTTATACGCCGAGTACACTGAAATCGGCTCTCCGACTACCCCATCGGTCCACAGTTGTTTACCCATCCGCTCACTGTTGTTGGCGATCAACGCGTTGGATGCCTGCAAAATGGTTTTGGTCGAACGGTAGTTTTGCTCCAGACGAATGGTATTCACGCTCGGGAATTCGCGGGTAAATTTCTCGATATTTTCCACTCGAGCGCCACGCCAACCGTAAATCGATTGGTCATCATCACCGACGATCAGCACATGGGACTCGGCACCAGCCATCATACGCAGCCAAGCGTACTGAATGGCGTTAGTATCTTGAAACTCGTCGACCAAAATGTGTTTAAAACGTGCTTGATAGTGCTGGCGAATCGCTTGATTACCGCGTAGCAGCTCTAGGCTACGCAGTAAAATTTCCGCAAAGTCGACCAAACCGGCGCGATCGCACGCATCTTGGTAAGCGGTATACAGCTTGAGGTAAGTTTGTGTGACCGGATCAAACGCATTGATGTGCGCCGGACGCAATCCTTCATCTTTTTGATTGTTGATCCACCACGCGACTTGGCGGGCGGGCCACTGTTTATCATCCAGATTGTGCGCTTTGATCAAGCGTTTGAGCAGACGCTGCTGATCGTCACTGTCGATGATTTGAAAATCTTCCACCAACTTGGCATCGAGATAGTGGGCGCGCAAAATACGATGACAAATGCCATGGAAAGTCCCGCACCACATGCCAGAAGCGGTGCCATGCATCAGCTCTTCAATCCGACCACGCATTTCGGCCGCAGCTTTATTGGTGAACGTTACCGCCATCACCGAAAATGGTGATGCTTGCTCCATCGTCATCAACCATGCGATGCGATGAACTAATACCCGAGTTTTACCACTGCCAGCACCAGCTAGGATCAGCAAATTTTCCAGTGGCGCAGCCACCGCTTCGCGTTGTTTATCGTTGAGACCATCGAGTAACAGAGAGGGATCGATCATGACTGCGCCACTGGTTATTTATACATAATGGCGGCGATTATAACCCCAAGTGTCGCAGATACCCAAACGTCTTGAATGGGCGCAGCGGTGGCCGGAAAAATTTCAGCCCACACTAGGTGGGCTGAAAGTGCTATCGATTACGCGGCGATTCCGGCATGACGCAGCAAGGCATCAATTTGCGGCTCGCGGCCACGGAAGCGCTTAAATAGCTCCATCGGCTCTTCACTGCCGCCCATTTCCAGAATGTGGGTCAGGAAGCTGTGGCCTGCCTCAGGGTTGAAAATGCCTTCTTGTTCAAAGCGTGAGAACGCATCCGCTGACAGCACTTCTGCCCATAAATAGCTGTAGTAACCCGCGCTATAGCCACCAGCAAAAATATGGCTAAAGCTGTGCGAGAAACGGTTCCACTCTAAGCTCGGCAGTACTGCAACTTTACTTTTCACTTGCGCCAAAGTCTCTAACACTTGTGGCCCAACTTCCGGGTCGTAGGTGGTGTGCAGCGTAAAATCAAACAATCCAAACTCCAACTGACGCAAAATAAACATCGCCGATTGGAAGTTTTTCGCAGCCAGCATTTTATCCAACATCGCTTTCGGTAGCGGTTCACCTGTTTGGTAATGGCCGGAGATAAAGGCCAGCGCCTCTTCTTGCCAGCACCAGTTTTCCAAAAATTGGCTTGGCAGCTCGACGGCATCCCACGGCACGCCATTGATACCGGACACCGCACCGATCTCGACTTGGGTCAGCATATGGTGAATGCCGTGACCAAATTCGTGGAACAAGGTGGTGACTTCATCGTGGGTAAACAGCGCCGGCTTATCGCCAACTGGGCGGTTAAAGTTGCAGGTTAAATAAGCCACTGGCGTTTGCAGCTCACCGCTGGCGGTGCGACGGCGCACCCGACACTCATCCATCCACGCGCCACCGCGCTTGTGCTCACGCGCATACAGGTCGAGATAAAAGCTACCGCGCAGGGTCCCTTGCCCATCAAAAATATCGAAAAAGCGCACCGACTCGTGCCATACATCAACCCCTTGCCGCTCTTTAACTTGCATACCAAACAAGCGTTTGAGCACTTCAAACAGGCCATTCACCACTTTTTGCTCAGGGAAATAAGGGCGTAGCTCTTCATCAGAGATGTCAAACAGGTGCTGCTTTTGCTTTTCGCTATAGTAGGCAATATCCCACAGCTCAAGCTGGTTAACACCAAACTCACTTTGCGCAAACTGACGCAGCTCTTCCACTTCGCGCTCACCTTGCGGTTTGGCTTTGCTGGCTAAATCGTTTAAGAAACCGAGCACTTGATCGGTGGTTTGCGCCATTTTGGTCGCCAGTGATTTTTCACTGTAAGTGCTAAAACCAAGCATTTGCGCAATTTCATGGCGCAGCTTTAGTTGCTCGGCGATGATTTCACTGTTGTCCCACTGACCCGCATTCGGGCCGCGATCCGAAGCGCGAGTTACATACGCTTGATACACTTCTTGCCGCAGCGCTTGATTATCACAGTAGGTCATCACCGGCAGGTAAGAGGGAATGTCTAACGTCAGCAGATAGCCCTCTAAACCTTTGGCCTCGGCCGCCGCTTGTGCCGCCGCCAGTGCCGATTCTGGCATGCCCGCGAGCTGATTGACCTCGGTAATCTGCTTGCTCCAGCCCATGGTAGCATCCAGCACGTTATTGGAAAATTTAGAGCTCAATTCCGACATCCGTTTGCTGATTTCACCATAGCGTTTTTGCTGTTGCACCGGCAGACCAATCCCCGACAACTCAAAATCACGCAAACTATCAGTAATGGTTTTTTGCTGAGCGCGGCTCAGCGTCGCAAACTCGGCACTCTGTTTAATGGTTTTATAGGCTTCGAATAGCTTTTTGTGCTGGCCAACCCAAGTGCCATATTCAGACAACAGCGGCAAGCAGCTTTCATACGCTTCGCGCAATTCATCGCTGTTCAGTACCGAATTGAGATGACTGACCGGCGACCAAATACGGCTCAAACGATCATCGATCGCTTCAATCGGTGCGATCACTGTTTCCCAACTGGGCTGCGGGTGATCCGCGACCACCTGATCAATGGTGTGGCGACAATCCGCGATGGCCTGCTCAACCGCTGGCTTTACGTGCTCCGGTTTTAGCGCCGCAAACGGCGGCAGATCCGTAAAGGTAACAAGTGGATTTGACATAAATAGATTCCTGTTCAGCATCAAGACAGGCCGCAATTCGACCCGAGGTTAATTTCATAAATATAGGTGGCAGCCTGCTTTTTCAATAGGTGAGCTGCATTGTTGAGCGCGATTCAATCCACCAACGTGATTCGCGTGCCAGTCACTCTAGGATTCAGCCCGCCTTGGCGACATAAAAAGCGCACCGCACCGCTGCGCGCTCGGTGATAAATCGGTATATAATCGAGCCAATATGTGATGTCTATTGCTGGCGGCCATTGCCTACGCCGCCACTACACTACCGCTCAAGCGGGTTTGAGAGCCTATTTTGTTAAGTTACCGACACAGTTTTCATGCGGGCAACCATGCCGATGTGCTTAAGCATATTGTGCAAAGCCTGATCCTGACTTCTCTGCAGCAAAAAGAGAAACCGTTCGTCTACCACGATACTCACTCTGGTGTGGGGCGTTACGATCTGACCCATGAGTGGTCGGAAAAAACCGGCGAATACAAACAAGGAATTGCCCGTGTGTGGCAACAAGAGACGATTCCAGAGCAGCTCGATAACTATCTCGATGCGATTCGTCAGCTCAATCTAGGTGACACGCTGCGTTACTACCCGGGTTCACCACGCGTAGCGCGCGCTCATCTGCGTGAACAAGATCGCATGGTGCTAACCGAGCTGCACCCAAGCGATTACCCATTACTTGAGCAAGAATTTCATCGCGATCGCCAAGTCTCCATCTATAAGGAAGATGGCTTTAGCCGCCTCAAAGCCAGTTTACCACCGCGTGAACGGCGCGGTTTAGTGCTGATTGACCCACCGTATGAGCTAGCAAAAGAGTATCGCGATGTGGTACGGGCGATCGCACACAGCCACCAACGCTGGGCTACCGGTATTTACGCAATTTGGTATCCAGTGGTCAATCGCTGCGATATTGATGACATGCTACAAGGCTTACAAGACTTAGGCATCCGTAAGATTTTACAAATTGAGCTTGGCGTATCACCGGATACCAAGGAGCGCGGTATGACCGCCTCGGGCATGATAGTGATTAACCCGCCGTGGACGCTGGAAAGCCAGATGCAGACCATTTTGCCGTTTCTCCAGCAGGCGATTGCCCCCGCTACTGGCCATTACAAATTGCACTGGATCGTACCGGAATAAGCCGCTATTTTGCGCAAGGCTGGTGAATTATGCCCCTGCCGACCCGATATAAAAAAGACAACAAAAGAGTGAAGTGGCTATTTTGCCCACTTCACGCAAGATAATTGGAGAAAGTAATGGCAACACATTTTGACTACCTGTGCATTGGCGGCGGCAGCGGCGGGATCGCTTCTGCTAACCGCGCAGCGATGTACGGAGCGAAAGTTGCGCTGATTGAAGCGCAAGATTTAGGCGGCACTTGTGTCAATGTCGGCTGCGTACCGAAAAAGGTGATGTGGCATGGGGCGCAAATCGCCGAAGCGATGCATCTGTACGCCAAAGGCTACGGCTTCGATGTCGAGGTGAAAAACTTCAACTGGGCAAAACTGGTGGAAAGCCGCCAAGCTTACATTGGTCGTATTCATCAATCTTACGATCGGGTACTGGGTAACAATAAAATTCAAGTTATCAAAGGCTTTGCACGTTTTGTCGATAGCAAAACCGTGGAAGTCAATGGCGAGCGCTATACCGCCGATCATATTTTGATCGCTGTGGGTGGTCGTCCAAGCATTCCAAATATTCCAGGCGCAGAATACGGCATCGACTCGAACGGCTTTTTTGAGCTGCGCGAGCAGCCCAAACGCGTGGCGGTGATCGGCGCAGGTTACATCGCGGTAGAAATCGCCGGCGTTTTGAATGCGCTCGGCAGCGAAACTCACCTGTTCTGCCGAAAAGAGTCGCCACTGCGTAGCTTCGACCCCATGATCATCGAAACTTTAATGGAAGTGATGAACACGGAAGGGCCACGACTGCACACTCATAGCGTGCCAAAACAAGTGGTCAAAGAAGCCGATGGTAGCCTGACGCTACATCTGGAAAATGGTCAAACGCACAATGTGGATAGCCTGATTTGGGCAATTGGTCGCCAGCCGGCTACCGATGCAATCAATTTGGCGGCTACCGGTGTGGCAACCAATGAGCAAGGCTACATCAAAGTCGATGCATGGCAAAATACCAACGTGGCCGGCATTTACTGCGTCGGTGATATTATGGAAGGTGGCATTGAACTCACGCCTGTGGCAGTAAAAGCTGGACGCCAACTGTCTGAGCGACTGTTTAATCACAAACTCAACGCCAAGATGGATTACCAGTTGGTACCGACTGTGGTGTTTAGCCACCCACCGATTGGCACGATTGGTTTAACTGAACCACAAGCGATTGCCCAATACGGCGCAGAGAACGTCAAAGTGTATCAATCGAGCTTTACCGCAATGTACACCGCCGTCACCTCTCACCGTCAGCCATGCAAAATGAAGCTAGTGTGTGCCGGACCAGAGCAAACCGTAGTCGGTCTACACGGCATCGGCTTTGCGGTGGATGAGATGATCCAAGGTTTTGCAGTCGCAATGAAAATGGGCGCAACCAAAGCCGATTTCGACTCCGTAGTCGCGATCCACCCAACGGGCTCTGAAGAGTTTGTTACTCTTACACGTTAGTGTAGAAACTCTACTGCTACACATTTGTAACTCTGGAAATTAATCTACTTCAGGCTGCACATTTGACGATTCGCTCTCAATGCAGCCTGTTTTTATTAATTATCGCTATGGAGTACAAATGGCAACAATCATCCAATCTTCAAACGTATTTACTGATACACAAATTTCTCATAGTAGGAATGGCCCAATCACTTTACATCCACACGGATATAACATTGGACCATTACCCACATTGTACGATCACCACGGCAAATTCATTGCTGTTGCCAACTCATGGTTTTTTGATCTAAAAACGTAAGCGCCTATTTAAACCCACCTACCAATAACTCAGCATTCTAGGCATAGTGATTTCGCAACCAAGGAGTCACTATGAACCAATCGAACAAAACTCAGTTTTGGGCAGAAATCATTGAGCAACAGAGCCAAACTGAGTTATCCATTGTCGCGTTTTGCAAGGCAAACCAACTGACGGTAAATACCTTTTACTACTGGCGCAAAAAGCTTTACGGGGGCGAACAGCAACAAGTGGTGCATCCTGTCCTGATAGAAGATAGCCCGAAAAGCATAGGGGAACGCCAGTCGGTTATGCTTTCACTACCAACAGGAATGACCGTTGAATTTCCCGCTAACATGCCAGCACACCAAATCCAAAACTGGTTACAGGCTCTGACGTGTTAACACCGAACTTGGGTATTTACCTGGTCTCGGGCATAACTGACATGCGCAAGTCTATTGATGGCTTGTCATTGATTGTGGCTGATGTGTTGGAAATGGATCCGTTCAGTGAAGCCTGGTTTATCTTCTGCAACCGCGGCCGAGACAAAATTAAGATCTTGTTCTGGGATACTAATGGTTTTTGGCTTTATTACCGCCGACTGGAGAAAGGTCGTTTTAAATGGCCTAAACCCAATGCATCTGGTCATATCGCTATCTCCAGACAGCAACTTCAATGGTTACTCTCTGGGCTTAATCTGGAACACCCAAAAGCTCACCAGCCCTTATATGGCATTGAAGTGTGAGCCAATACCATGATCGTGATAAAGGGCTTGAACGATCCTTTTACCCTGTCAGACTAACGGCATAATCCTGACCAAGAGCAGCCTGACTGATGAATCACCTTCCTGACGACGTAGAACAACTGAAAGCGATGCTGTTAGCGCTTCAGGAAGAAAACAAAGCGAAGGACAAGCAACTACAGGCCCAGCAAGAAGAAATGGCTGAGCTTAAAACACGGGTGGAACTTCTGCTTGAGCAACTCAACCTCAGTAAATCCAAACGGTTCTCTTCCCAGAGTGAAAAGGTGGTTAAAGGTACCTTCAATGAAGCCGAGCAGCAAAATGCACTGCACAAACCTGAGCCAGCTCATCATAAAAAAGGACGTAAACCGCTACCTGAAGAGCTGGAGCGAGAAGTTCAGGTTCACACTGCGAATGTTGTGGGCACGAATTACATAAATGTGGGGTAGAAACCTCTGAAGAGCTGAAGATCATCCCTCAGAAAATCAGTGTGATCCGCCATGAACGAACCAAATATGCCTGCCGTCAGTGTGAACATACCGAAACCAGCAGCAAGATCGTCACAGCCCCCAAACCCGCTAGCATGATCCCGAAAAGTATCGGTTGTCCAGAAACCTTCGCCGCCATCGTTACTGCCAAATACGTTGATGCGCTACCGCTGTACCGTCAGGTTGATATTCTTAAGCGAGGCGACATCGATATTAGCCGAGGTACGCTGGCCAACTGGTGTGTTCAGCTAGGGAACAAAGTTGACGTCATTATCGACCAGATGAAAGCCCGCTTGTTATCTGAAAGCTTAATCTGCGCAGACGAAACCACGGTACAGGTACTGTCAGAGCCAGGGAAAACAGCGCAAAGCAAGTCCTATATGTGGGTCTATCGCAGTGGCGAGTTCCATAAGTTACCAGTGGTTATCTATGATTATCAGCCAGGGCGCGGGGCAAACTGTCTCAACACCTTCCTTGGTGATTACTCTGGTTATCTGTTGTCGGATGGGTATCCTGCATATGACACTCTTAAAAATGTCACGCAAGCGGGTTGCATGGCTCATGCAAGACGTAAGTTTACCGATGCACAAAAAGCTCAACCGACCAAGAAAGTTGGCCGTGTAGAAAAAGCGCTAAACTATATCGGTAAGCTTTACGGTATAGAACGGGAGATTAGAGCACTAAGTCCAGAAAATCGGCGACAGATAAGGCAACAAAAAGCCAAGCCTATACTCGATGAGTTCCATAAATGGTTGGTCGGGGTCAAGGAAACACAACTACCGAAAGGCAAGCTCGGGATCGCCATCAACTATGCGATAAACCAGTGGCCAAAACTTCTTACGTATCTTGAAGACGGTAATATCAGCATCGATAATAACGTGACTGAGAGAGATGTACGTCCGTTTACCACGGGGCGCAAAAATTGGATGTTCTCAACTTCAGTAGACGGAGCAAAGGCCAGTGCAAACCGCTATAGTCTGGTCATGACTTGCCGTGCCGTGCAAACGACATCAATCCCTACTTCTACTTCGTGCACCTGTTCAGAGAGTTACCGAAGCGTTCACCAAGTGTCACCGATCATGCAAAACTGATCCACTAACGATCATCGAAAACTGATCCACTTGGTATCATCCGTTTATTTTTTGTACGGGTGATTTATGTTAACCAAGGAGATATTTGTGGACATTCATGTTCGCTTTGCACAGGGCCAAAGCATCCGGAAAATTGCCCGTCAATTAGGTATTTCTCGTAACACCGTAAAGCATCATTTGCAGCAGCATCAGATGCCCGCTTACGCGCAACGAGTACAACCCGTGACAAAACTAGAGCCCTTTAAGCCCTATCTCGTTCAACGAATTGAGCAGGCCAAACCCGATTGGATACCTGCTACGGTCTTATTTGATGAGGTGGTTCAACGTGGTTATCAAGGCGGTATTGCTCAGCTCCGTCGCTTTGTCTGTCAGTTTAAGCTTTGTTCCACTCCTGAGCCGGTTGTCCGTTTTGAAACCCTGCCAGGGCAGCAAATGCAAATCGACTTTACCACCATTCGGCGCGGTAAACGGCCGCTCAAAGCCTTTGTCGCAACCTTAGGTTATTCGCGCGCCACTTTCGTAAAATTTTTTGATAACGAGCGTGCGCATGCATGGCAACAAGGTTTAAAAGAAGCGTTTGAGTATTTCGGTGGCGTACCGGAGCAGGTGTTGTGTGACAACGCTAAAGCACTCATCATTGAGCTAGATGCTTATGCACAAGGCGAGCATAAGTTGCATGACGAGATGCTACAGATGTCGAAAGACTACGGCTTCAAGCTGGTTGCTTGTAAACCCTATCGAGCCAAGACTAAATGGAAAGTTGAGCGTTTTAACCATTACCTAAAAAACAGCTTCGTTGTGCCACTTCGCGCCGAATTGCGCGCGCAAAATCTCGAACTGGATGTACCAATAGCCAACGCAAAAGTCGGCCCATGGTTACAACGTGTGGCGAATCAACGCATTCATGGCACCACGTTAGCTGTCCCTGCTGAGCGCTTGCGAGAAGAAGTGAAACAGTTACTTCCTTTGCCAAGGTTGGTACAGGGTGCAAGTCAACACAAGTCAGCCCTAGATATCCGTATTGTTCCGCCGTTAGAGTCCATCAATCTACAACATCCTATGAAGGTTTACGAAGCGCTGTTAGGAGGTGGCCATGCTACTGCATGAACAAATCGGCCACCTCTGTGACTCACTGAAACTCGGCTCTGTTGCTGCCTCTTGGCCATCGTTGGCGGAGCAATGTATTGCTCAGGAAAAGAGTTATGGTGAATTTCTACGCGCTTTATTGGCAAGCGAGCAACAACAACGAGACGAACGCACTCGACAGCTTTTCAATCGTATGGCCGGTTTTCCCGCTCATAAAGAGTTAAGTACGTTTGATTTTAAGTTCGCCACCGGCGTTCCGAAACAGCAGATACAAGAGTTAAGTGCGCTGACCTTCATTGAGCGTAATGAAAACGTAGTGTTGCTCGGGCCAAGTGGTGTCGGTAAAACGCATTTAGCCATCGGGTTGGGGCTCAAAACCGTACAAGCTAAAAAGAAAACGCGCTTTATCACTGCCGCTGATTTGATGCTGCAACTATCGACCGCTAAGCGGCAAAACAAGCTGAAGCAATACCTCTCTCGTTCTGTGATGGCCCCAAGGTTATTGATCATTGATGAAATCGGTTACCTGCCGTTTGGACGGGAAGAAGCGAACCTATTTTTTAATGTGATCGCTAAGCGCTATGAGTATGGCAGTATTATTTTGACCAGTAATTTATCGTTTGGCCAGTGGCCTAGCGCATTTGCCGATGATGCGACATTGACGGCTGCGATGTTAGATCGACTACTTCACCACTCCTATGTTTTGCAGTTGAGTGGTGATAGTTATCGATTGAAAGATAAACGACGTTCAGGAGCAATACCTGAGTAAAAGGGTGGATCAATTTTGATTGATCGTTTTTAAGCTAAAAGTGGATCAGTTTTCGGTGATCGTTGACAACCAAGCGATGATTTAACTGATCTTATGCCATGGAATGTAGGAATCAGCTAGGCTGAATACAGTCTCACTGGTTAACTAGGCGCTTACGATAGAGGTACGGTACCATTTTAGCTCCACCGATTTCATCTTCTCACCCGAAGAGAGGGCGTTATAAAGCAGAGGAACCGCTTTGTTGAGCGCGACGGTGAATTTGAATGGCTTGTGCACACGTTGACCTGAAGGCTGACCCGATTGTGGGTCGGTCGGTACAGTCACTGTATGGTCAAACATTTGAACCAACATTTGGTCTTCATGACCTTCAACGAATGCATCGCCGATAGAGTCAGTAAAAAGAGCGCCAGCAGTGATGAGGCCCTGTGTTTCGCCTTCGATAGAGATATAACATGGAGTTGGCATAGCTTAATCCTTATTGAGTGAATCAAAGCGATGTGAACCACATCGCACAGTTTGATGCTTCTCTACGCAAAAGAAATGCCAAATCAAAAAGAGCTATATATCAAGTGGTTAGAAAAACCCAGCAAACACTCAAGCAATAAATTGCTCGCGTGGGCAAAAAATTGCTCACGGTAACAAAATTTTTGCCCATCACACCTGCCGAAGAAAAAAAGTCTCTTCAGTTCGAATAAAGTCTGATCATTTACAATAAATGATTGATCGCTTTTGGGCTATATCAAGTCTGTCGGGGGCAGCTAAGCTAAAACAGTTTTTGCCCCAACACTCGCTAGATCAAATACTCTATAAAATTTAGGGGCGTGCATTTTTCCTACTAAATCTAATCCCAGCTCAGTAACGTCACTAGACTCTATTTTGGTGTCTAAATAGGCTAAATTAGAAAGGTGCTTGCTACGTTTTTACCACAGTTTGTCATTGATCAGTGATGTAGCACCCTTTTTAATTAAAGAATGTCCCTAAGTCATTGCTAGGTCTTATTCATCACAGAAATCACGAAATTATGTTGTTATTCTGTCTACATATAAAAATATAGGATAGATATTATGAAGTTATCTTTTGGTTCTCGTAGCCCCTACTTGGTGTTTTCGGACGAGCGACACTTTTATTATGCTTTAGGCTTCTTAGTTCGTTCAATTGAAACGCGAGCTTGCAAGTTAGTTTGGGAAAACAACCAACACCAAGGTGCTTGGGGGCATGAATGCCGTATTAAAATTTTTGATCGCCTCTTTGAGTTCAAAACTTTATATACTGGTCGCGTAAGTGCTGGAGTTGGTAACATTTTAGGTCGCATCAATTGTAACCAATATCTTGAGCATTTGACTTTACATCATAGTTTTAGCTTCCAGTCTGAACCTGATTATCAGTCAGTAAAAGCTACGGTGCCAACTGCTCGCCAACAGCGATTTCGATGACGGCTACAGTGCTTGATACAAAATTTAGGCACTTGAACTGAAGTGGAGAGCTTTTCTTGTACTCAGCCTGAATTTTTCTTTATTATGCATACACATTTGGAAGGGGTTCCCGAGTGACCGAAGAAAGTAGACTGTAAACCTATTCGCACTGCATTCGATGGTTCCAATCCATCCTTTCCCACTACACTCTAAAAGCCAGCATATTGCTGGTTTTTTCATGTTTCTCGCCCAAAAAAAAACCACAATAAAAAATAATCACATGTTAATCAACAAGTTAATTTAATGGTTCTTTTTATCCCTTCGAGTTTTGATTAAGTGTGTTAGAATGTGCATGTCAATAAATGAGGGTATATCATGCTAACGTACGTCAGCCTATTCAGTTCGGCGGGAGTTGGGTGCTTCGGTTTAAAAGAACTTGGGTTTAAATGTATCGCCACTGCTGAACTGTTAGAAAAGCGTTTAAACATCCAAAAATACAACAATAAGTGTGAGTATGATTCTGGATACATCTGTGGTGATCTTACTCAAAAAGACACGCATGACAGGCTTTACTGTGAAATAGCTGCCTACAAGCAGCGTAAAAAGCTTAAAGATATTGACCTCGTTGTGGCGACGCCTCCGTGCCAAGGCATGAGTGTGGCTAACCATAAGAAAAATGAGGAGCTTGGGCGTAACTCGCTAGTGGTTGAGTCTTTGAAGATTGTCAAAGAACAGCAGCCAAGGTTTTTTATCTTTGAAAACGTACGCGCGTTTCTTCAATCAGTGTGTACCGATCTCGATGGTGTCGATAAGCCTATCAAAGAGGCTATCCATACCAACTTGGGCCCAGACTACCAGATTGAAAGCAAAGTTCTTAACCTCAAGAACTATGGCGCGAACTCAAGTCGCACCCGTACACTTGTAATTGGTGTTAGAAGAGATCAAAAAGGCGTGACACCGCTCGATCTTTATCCAGATTTCCGCCCCGAGAAAACACTGCAAGACGTTATTGGTCACTTACCATATCTAAAAAAGATGGGTGAATTTTCTGAGGATGATTTCTTCCACTCATTCAGGCCGTATAAAGAAGAAATGTTGCCTTGGATTAAGGCCACTCCTTACGGCAAGAGTGCATTTGATAATACCGACGACAAGCTAAAGCCGCACAAGGTTGTCGATGGACAAATTGTGGTGAACCAGAGCAAAAATGGCGATAAGTATCAACGTCAGCTTTGGGATAAGGTCGCGCCTTGTATTCACACACGCAACGATTGTTTGCCAAGCCAAAACACTGTCCATCCGGTGGATGACCGCGTTTTCAGTATTCGTGAATTGATGCTGATGATGTCGATCCCTGAGTCTTTTCAATGGTTCCCAAGTGGTACTGTACCAACCAACGCTGCTAATTATGAAGTAAAAAATCAGTTTAGAAAGAAGACTGATATCAATATTCGCCAATGCTTGGGTGAAGCGGTGCCTAGCGCCGTGTTCGGTGAAATAGGACGTAAGATCATAAGTGTGAAGTCTCCTCGTTTATCTGAAAAACAGATCGCTGATACCATCCGAGAGTATCACTTGGAAGACATGGCAACACTTTACAAGTTCGTTGAGAAGAACTGGCAAGACTATGCATCACAAGACATGTTCAAAATCTGTGAGTTAGCCAACGCAGAACGACTTGATACCGCTGCATATTACACCGACCAAGAAATCTGCTTTTCAGCAATAGCGCCGTTGCCGGAGATTAGTTCTGACACCTTACGCGTACTAGAGCCGGCGGTTGGTGTGGGTAACTTCTTGCATCAAATTGTCAAAAAGTATCAAGGTAAAAAACTGATCATTGATTGCGTGGACATCAACAAAGATTCGATTGAACTTTGTAAACTGCTGATCAACAAATACATCTCGCTCGATAATGTAGAAATCAATTTTTTTAATGAAGACTTCTTACTGCTAGAAACCAACAAAACCTACGATGTGGTTGTTGGTAATCCGCCGTACATGAAAATCAAAGATAACAGCCTGCTTAGTAAGTATCGTCGTGGCTTGGCGAACCAAACTACTAATAACATTTTCTCGTTTTTTATTGAGAAATGCAGCAAGTTGGGCAAGCATGTTTCATTAATTGTACCAAAAGCGCTACTAAATGCGCCGGAATATATGAAGACGCGAAAGTTGCTAGAAATGCACACACTGCTGCATATCAACGATTACAATGAAAAAGCGTTCGATGTGAAAATTGAGACTGTTTCAGTTACTTACACAACTTCCAAGCCTAAAAACCACAGTCAGGTGAGCGTTTACTCTTACCTGAACAAGGCTTACTTTGTGCTTGAGCAAGACTACTTGACTCATAACTACTTCAATAGTTGGTTGTTGTATCGTAATGAATGGTTTGATGAGATTTTCCAGACCCTAGAGTTTGGTAAGTTTAAAGTTTTTCGTGACCGTCAAATCACCAAGAAACACACGAAAAAGCAGGGTAAATATCGCGTAATTAAGTCGCGCAATATCGGCCATGGGGACATCAAAGACATTGAAAATTACGATTGCTATGTGGATGATATCTCAGAATTCGCAGTGAAAAAGTATCTCGATGCCAATGTAATTCTGGTGCCGAACCTGACCTACAATCCACGCGCAACACGCCTGCCAAAAGGCAGCGTGGCTGATGGTTCAGCGGCAATTTTATATACCGATGATGTGGTGACCGATGATAATATTGATTACTTCTCAAGTTCTGAGTTTAATCAGTTTTATCGCATCGCGAGAAACTATGGTACACGTTCGATGAATATCGACAGTGTTTCAGTGAGTTACTTTGGGATGAAACGCTAATCTAATAATGCAGCTTGAAGATTGTTATAAAAAAATAGCAGGTATGACGCCTACTATTTTTTTACTCAAGTTTTGAGCGCCTAGGTGGCAAAGCTAGTTGATATATGCCGCAGCAATTTTATGTCTGATCTCTTCCACGCCCATCCCCTCGGTAAGCAAATCGGAATCTAACCCTGTGTTCACTACATTGATGAACTCATTCAAGCTATAAAACTCATCAAATTGAGAGAAGACCGAGCGTTCAATGCTGTCTAATTTCGCGAGTAGGCCAACCAGTTGGTAAGACGTAAACGCGTCATAAACCCCACATTCTAATCAATCTCGGTACGCCCTAAGATCAAACCTCAAACTACAAGGAGATCTGAAATGGCAAAGCGGCGTACCGACCAAGAATGGCAAACCCTGTTCGAGCAATACGAATCCAGTCAACTCTCTCAGCGTGTGTTCTGCGAGCGCCATGATCTGAGTCTTTCGACCTTCTACGCAAAGCGTCAACAATTGCATTGCTCTGGGCAATCTCAAGCAGGTGGCTTTATCAAAGCGGAAGTCGTTGAAAAAACGACACGCTACCAGATGACTCAAACACCGATTGCCAACATGACATTATTTATTAATGACGTTGAACTCAGCATCCCCCAGGGAACACCTGCCTCGTATCTGGCAGAGTTAATCGGAGCACTGTCATGAAACGAATGCTGAGTGCTCCGAATGTTTACCTGTATCGGGAGTTTGTGGATTTTAGAAAGTCCATCAATGGTCTGGCGGCGATTATTGAATCTGAAACCGACTTACCATTAGGAAGCGGTGCGCTGTTCCTGTTTATCAATAAACAACGCGACAAAATCAAAGTCTTGTATTGGGATAAAACGGGCTTCGCTCTGTGGTATAAAAGATTGGAAAAAGCCAAATTCAAATGGCCCACTCAAGAGAAAAAACAGGTATACACCCTGACTCAATTTGACTTAGACAGACTGTTATCGGGCTTCACGATAATCGGCCATAAACCGATAAAAATAGACAATATTACAATGAGTTAATCTCGATAAAAGTCAGTTACACCAAGCCTTAGAGTGGCGTTTTTAGTATAATAAATGCCATGAAAAAGACGCCCGATATTAACCCAGAAAGCCAAGACATCGCCGAGCTTCAAGCTATGGTGAAAGCGTTGATGTCGGAGAAAAAGGAGTGGCAACAAGAGCGCCAATCCTTAATTGAGCAATTTAAGCTCGCTCTTGACCGCCAGTTCGCCAAACGCTCAGAAGCGTTAAAACCTTATAATGAAGCACAGGGTGACCTCTTCAATGAAGCGGAATGCGAAGCCGCTAAAGCTGAAGAGGAAGTTGTCACGACAACGACGACCACAAAACGCCGTGGTAAACGTCAACCACTGCCTAAAGACTTACCGCGTGAAATCCTCGTACTTGACCTTGATGAGCATGATAAGCAATGTCCTTGCTGTCAGCACACTCTCCATAAAGTCGGTGAAGACCGCAGTGAAAAGCTGGAGTTCACGCCAGCGGTGTTAAAAGTGTTGGAGGTTGTCCGCCCTAAATACGCTTGTCGTCAGTGCGAACAAAAAGCAGAGACGAGCCGTATTCACCAACAGCCTGCTCCAAAGAGCATCATCCCCAAAAGCTTCGCCACTGAAAGCCTGCTTGCCAACATTATCCTCGGTAAATATCAGTATGCGCTACCGCTGTACCGCCAGGAAACCCTGTTCACCCAGTCGGGTATCGAGTTATCGAGAACCACGATGGCAAGATGGGTAATCCAGGTGAGTGAAAAGTTCAAACCGCTTTATCAAGCATTAAAAGCACACTTACTTGAGCAAGTGGCGGTTCATGCTGATGAGACACCGCTCAATGTGCTCAAGGAAGACAAGCAATGTTACATGTGGCTATACTGCTCGGGGGCTGACTCGCCCGAAGCTACACTCCCTGACATGAAAAACATCGTCTTGTTCGACTATCAAAACAGTCGTGCGAGAGCTTGTCCCGTGGGCTTCCTGGGCGACTACTCAGGTTATCTGCAAAGTGATGGCTACGGTGCTTATGACGGATTAACCAAAGTTACCAATGTCGGCTGCTTCGCTCACGCACGTCGTAAGTTCATGGATGCGAAGAAGCTTCAAGGCAAAGGAAAATCAGGTAAAGCGGATGTGGCGTTAGCAAAAATCCAAAAGCTGTATGCACTTGAATCCCGATTAAAACTCGCTTCGGTCGAAGAACGTTGGTCTGAGAGACAATCCAATGCTAAACCCATGCTAGATGACCTCTATGACTGGTTAACCACGCAAAAAGTCATCGAATCGAGTCCTCTTGGAAAAGCCATCAAGTACACCCTGGGTCAGTGGCCTAAGCTGATACGCTATGTTGAAGATGGGCATTTATCTATCGACAACAACCGAGCGGAACGCGCAATTAAGTCATTGGTTATTGGGAGAAAAAACTGGTTGTTCGCCAACAATCCCAATGGTGCAGATGCCAGTGCGTTACTATACAGCATCATCGAGACAGCAAAAGCTAACGGGCTAATAGTAAACGCGTCATAAACCCCACATTCTAATCAATCTCGGTACGCCCTAAGATCAAACCTCAAACTACAAGGAGATCTGAAATGGCAAAGCGGCGTACCGACCAAGAATGGCAAACCCTGTTCGAGCAATACGAATCCAGTCAACTCTCTCAGCGTGTGTTCTGCGAGCGCCATGATCTGAGTCTTTCGACCTTCTACGCAAAGCGTCAACAATTGCATTGCTCTGGGCAATCTCAAGCAGGTGGCTTTATCAAAGCGGAAGTCGTTGAAAAAACGACACGCTACCAGATGACTCAAACACCGATTGCCAACATGACATTATTTATTAATGACGTTGAACTCAGCATCCCCCAGGGAACACCTGCCTCGTATCTGGCAGAGTTAATCGGAGCACTGTCATGAAACGAATGCTGAGTGCTCCGAATGTTTACCTGTATCGGGAGTTTGTGGATTTTAGAAAGTCCATCAATGGTCTGGCGGCGATTATTGAATCTGAAACCGACTTACCATTAGGAAGCGGTGCGCTGTTCCTGTTTATCAATAAACAACGCGACAAAATCAAAGTCTTGTATTGGGATAAAACGGGCTTCGCTCTGTGGTATAAAAGATTGGAAAAAGCCAAATTCAAATGGCCCACTCAAGAGAAAAAACAGGTATACACCCTGACTCAATTTGACTTAGACAGACTGTTATCGGGCTTCACGATAATCGGCCATAAACCGATAAAAATAGACAATATTACAATGAGTTAATCTCGATAAAAGTCAGTTACACCAAGCCTTAGAGTGGCGTTTTTAGTATAATAAATGCCATGAAAAAGACGCCCGATATTAACCCAGAAAGCCAAGACATCGCCGAGCTTCAAGCTATGGTGAAAGCGTTGATGTCGGAGAAAAAGGAGTGGCAACAAGAGCGCCAATCCTTAATTGAGCAATTTAAGCTCGCTCTTGACCGCCAGTTCGCCAAACGCTCAGAAGCGTTAAAACCTTATAATGAAGCACAGGGTGACCTCTTCAATGAAGCGGAATGCGAAGCCGCTAAAGCTGAAGAGGAAGTTGTCACGACAACGACGACCACAAAACGCCGTGGTAAACGTCAACCACTGCCTAAAGACTTACCGCGTGAAATCCTCGTACTTGACCTTGATGAGCATGATAAGCAATGTCCTTGCTGTCAGCACACTCTCCATAAAGTCGGTGAAGACCGCAGTGAAAAGCTGGAGTTCACGCCAGCGGTGTTAAAAGTGTTGGAGGTTGTCCGCCCTAAATACGCTTGTCGTCAGTGCGAACAAAAAGCAGAGACGAGCCGTATTCACCAACAGCCTGCTCCAAAGAGCATCATCCCCAAAAGCTTCGCCACTGAAAGCCTGCTTGCCAACATTATCCTCGGTAAATATCAGTATGCGCTACCGCTGTACCGCCAGGAAACCCTGTTCACCCAGTCGGGTATCGAGTTATCGAGAACCACGATGGCAAGATGGGTAATCCAGGTGAGTGAAAAGTTCAAACCGCTTTATCAAGCATTAAAAGCACACTTACTTGAGCAAGTGGCGGTTCATGCTGATGAGACACCGCTCAATGTGCTCAAGGAAGACAAGCAATGTTACATGTGGCTATACTGCTCGGGGGCTGACTCGCCCGAAGCTACACTCCCTGACATGAAAAACATCGTCTTGTTCGACTATCAAAACAGTCGTGCGAGAGCTTGTCCCGTGGGCTTCCTGGGCGACTACTCAGGTTATCTGCAAAGTGATGGCTACGGTGCTTATGACGGATTAACCAAAGTTACCAATGTCGGCTGCTTCGCTCACGCACGTCGTAAGTTCATGGATGCGAAGAAGCTTCAAGGCAAAGGAAAATCAGGTAAAGCGGATGTGGCGTTAGCAAAAATCCAAAAGCTGTATGCACTTGAATCCCGATTAAAACTCGCTTCGGTCGAAGAACGTTGGTCTGAGAGACAATCCAATGCTAAACCCATGCTAGATGACCTCTATGACTGGTTAACCACGCAAAAAGTCATCGAATCGAGTCCTCTTGGAAAAGCCATCAAGTACACCCTGGGTCAGTGGCCTAAGCTGATACGCTATGTTGAAGATGGGCATTTATCTATCGACAACAACCGAGCGGAACGCGCAATTAAGTCATTGGTTATTGGGAGAAAAAACTGGTTGTTCGCCAACAATCCCAATGGTGCAGATGCCAGTGCGTTACTATACAGCATCATCGAGACAGCAAAAGCTAACGGGCTAATACTCTACGATTACATGGTGAAATGTATGAAAGAGTTGGCAAAGTCAGAGCCTGATATCGACTCACTGCTTCCTTGGAACTTCTCACATTAAAACTCGAACGCCCCGTGGGATCATGGGGCGGATACGGCTAATACTCTACGATTACATGGTGAAATGTATGAAAGAGTTGGCAAAGTCAGAGCCTGATATCGACTCACTGCTTCCTTGGAACTTCTCACATTAAAACTCGAACGCCCCGTGGGATCATGGGGCGGATACGGTAAGACTTTGATACGGTCTGAGTGTTGCCATTGGGGTGTGCGTAGGCTAGGTGCTGCCCTGGCGTGAGTAATATAAGGTTTTCAAGCGTATCAGAAAGCTCAGGGAAGACTGCTTGAGGGAAAATATGGTGCACATGGCTAGCCTCCAATTCCTTAAAGCGATTCACCTCACTCTTGCCCTCATGGTAGCGACGTACACTCTTCTTCGCTTTGTTGACGTGGTAGACCTCAGTGGTCGTTTCCTCTGGAATTTGCTCAAGGAATGTGGCCCTTGGCATGTCTTTCGGTTTGTTTAGGTCTCTAAAGTTAGGACGGTTGTAAATGAGATCTTGGTAAGGGATTGGCCCTGATGACAGATGCCCATCTTTTGAACCATGTGAGGATCTAGCAAAGGCGATGGGATTCAGCACTTTAGGGAATATTCGGTTACATTCCGTAACGCCATTAATCTTGGTGTAGTTGATGATAAAGCTGCTGTAGCTCTCTTTAAGATCTGAATAGTTGACCTTGTTCGGGCTAGCAAAGAACTGCTCAAATTTAGGGTAAAGACCGCTATCACGCATTACTTTTGTTAGGTAACTGACGACAAAATTTAGAGTGTTACGCTCGCTGGCAGCAATGTAACTAAGAAAGTCCTCATTGGCGACTCTGTAGAGGGTGGCGTTTCCAGATTTTCCTGTTTCTTGGAGTACACCTGCTTGTGTCAGAGCTTTGATTGGCATCGATGCGACTTTATCATATTCACGAGCAGCGCCAGGATCACTGATTGCTGGCTTTTTGAAATGCCCTGCCATCACTTCATTTAACTCATCGGAATACATGACATTCTTCACGGTAAATGTTTGTTGGCCGTTTTCATGCATCTCTAAAATGACATCACTAACCGAGCAAAGCACGTCTAATGTACACTTTTGGTCAAAGTAGCGGCCATTACCATTAAGACGAAGATCTAGATTCAGTGAATCGAAATGCGCCTCAATACTTTCTTTAATTTTTCTCACAGGTTGACTTGCCTCAAGGGGTACTGCATATATCCCATTGAATCTACAAAGTTATTAAGGAACGCACAATGTTTTTGTACTTTTTTAGTGTAAGCGTTGGCAAACCCTATTGCCGAGACTGTCGATAATTGAACGAAACAATCGTTCAACTTTTGCAAGTGACACTAGCTTTAGCAATTGATAGTTAACGATAGTTTTTGTTATTTGCGCTTAATCCCAAGTGTTGAACAAGCACGATGTCTAGATATGTAAATTGTACGAACGCCGTCAAAGGTGATGATATCTTGATGATTTTTTAAGAAAATTATCATACTAGCTTGCCATACTAAAACTAATTCGACGAACCACAATTTAAGTACGAACTCTAAGAAGCTTTTGTACAGAAAGGTTTTTGAAATTGGTCAATCTTTATTATCATCTCCTTAGATTTGGCATTAGTGATGCGCCTAAAAAACGATCAAACCTTAGCATTCACATTGATAAAAAATGCATGAAAAATCCACATTTCCGATGAAACTATTTTGTCCTCTAACAACACTATTGCGTTGCAGCAAGCTTCCGACATTAATGTAGACAAAACACACTGAATTTCTGCACTGGCTTAACAACGAAAATTCTGGAAAAATGCTGAATGTGACAGAAATCCATTAAAATTCAGCCTCAACCGGGAAGTTTTCTGGAAAATGCCGCAAGATTAGAGCAGACAAAGCTTTACAGATTAATTCCAGAAATTACGTGTGGTAGTAGAATTTCTACCATGAGGGGTTAGTGTAGGAAAAGCATCTTACACATAAATAAATCTGGAAAACAATCAATCACTGTCCATGCTGTATGTGTGGACAGTGATATTTTTCAGGATGAATTTAGGACATATCTTGTACACTCTAGCGATGCTTTCAAAAAACGGATCTAAAACTGGATGATGAAAATTCTATTTCCAAAACACCGCTGACAATATTAGTTTTTCTCTGACTTTATGAGCATTTTTCTGTATCCGCCCCATGATCCCACGGGGCGTTCGAGTTTTAATGTGAGAAGTTCCAAGGAAGCAGTGAGTCGATATCAGGCTCTGACTTTGCCAACTCTTTCATACATTTCACCATGTAATCGTAGAGTATTAGCCCGTTAGCTTTTGCTGTCTCGATGATGCTGTATAGTAACGCACTGGCATCTGCACCATTGGGATTGTTGGCGAACAACCAGTTTTTTCTCCCAATAACCAATGACTTAATTGCGCGTTCCGCTCGGTTGTTGTCGATAGATAAATGCCCATCTTCAACATAGCGTATCAGCTTAGGCCACTGACCCAGGGTGTACTTGATGGCTTTTCCAAGAGGACTCGATTCGATGACTTTTTGCGTGGTTAACCAGTCATAGAGGTCATCTAGCATGGGTTTAGCATTGGATTGTCTCTCAGACCAACGTTCTTCGACCGAAGCGAGTTTTAATCGGGATTCAAGTGCATACAGCTTTTGGATTTTTGCTAACGCCACATCCGCTTTACCTGATTTTCCTTTGCCTTGAAGCTTCTTCGCATCCATGAACTTACGACGTGCGTGAGCGAAGCAGCCGACATTGGTAACTTTGGTTAATCCGTCATAAGCACCGTAGCCATCACTTTGCAGATAACCTGAGTAGTCGCCCAGGAAGCCCACGGGACAAGCTCTCGCACGACTGTTTTGATAGTCGAACAAGACGATGTTTTTCATGTCAGGGAGTGTAGCTTCGGGCGAGTCAGCCCCCGAGCAGTATAGCCACATGTAACATTGCTTGTCTTCCTTGAGCACATTGAGCGGTGTCTCATCAGCATGAACCGCCACTTGCTCAAGTAAGTGTGCTTTTAATGCTTGATAAAGCGGTTTGAACTTTTCACTCACCTGGATTACCCATCTTGCCATCGTGGTTCTCGATAACTCGATACCCGACTGGGTGAACAGGGTTTCCTGGCGGTACAGCGGTAGCGCATACTGATATTTACCGAGGATAATGTTGGCAAGCAGGCTTTCAGTGGCGAAGCTTTTGGGGATGATGCTCTTTGGAGCAGGCTGTTGGTGAATACGGCTCGTCTCTGCTTTTTGTTCGCACTGACGACAAGCGTATTTAGGGCGGACAACCTCCAACACTTTTAACACCGCTGGCGTGAACTCCAGCTTTTCACTGCGGTCTTCACCGACTTTATGGAGAGTGTGCTGACAGCAAGGACATTGCTTATCATGCTCATCAAGGTCAAGTACGAGGATTTCACGCGGTAAGTCTTTAGGCAGTGGTTGACGTTTACCACGGCGTTTTGTGGTCGTCGTTGTCGTGACAACTTCCTCTTCAGCTTTAGCGGCTTCGCATTCCGCTTCATTGAAGAGGTCACCCTGTGCTTCATTATAAGGTTTTAACGCTTCTGAGCGTTTGGCGAACTGGCGGTCAAGAGCGAGCTTAAATTGCTCAATTAAGGATTGGCGCTCTTGTTGCCACTCCTTTTTCTCCGACATCAACGCTTTCACCATAGCTTGAAGCTCGGCGATGTCTTGGCTTTCTGGGTTAATATCGGGCGTCTTTTTCATGGCATTTATTATACTAAAAACGCCACTCTAAGGCTTGGTGTAACTGACTTTTATCGAGATTAACTCATTGTAATATTGTCTATTTTTATCGGTTTATGGCCGATTATCGTGAAGCCCGATAACAGTCTGTCTAAGTCAAATTGAGTCAGGGTGTATACCTGTTTTTTCTCTTGAGTGGGCCATTTGAATTTGGCTTTTTCCAATCTTTTATACCACAGAGCGAAGCCCGTTTTATCCCAATACAAGACTTTGATTTTGTCGCGTTGTTTATTGATAAACAGGAACAGCGCACCGCTTCCTAATGGTAAGTCGGTTTCAGATTCAATAATCGCCGCCAGACCATTGATGGACTTTCTAAAATCCACAAACTCCCGATACAGGTAAACATTCGGAGCACTCAGCATTCGTTTCATGACAGTGCTCCGATTAACTCTGCCAGATACGAGGCAGGTGTTCCCTGGGGGATGCTGAGTTCAACGTCATTAATAAATAATGTCATGTTGGCAATCGGTGTTTGAGTCATCTGGTAGCGTGTCGTTTTTTCAACGACTTCCGCTTTGATAAAGCCACCTGCTTGAGATTGCCCAGAGCAATGCAATTGTTGACGCTTTGCGTAGAAGGTCGAAAGACTCAGATCATGGCGCTCGCAGAACACACGCTGAGAGAGTTGACTGGATTCGTATTGCTCGAACAGGGTTTGCCATTCTTGGTCGGTACGCCGCTTTGCCATTTCAGATCTCCTTGTAGTTTGAGGTTTGATCTTAGGGCGTACCGAGATTGATTAGAATGTGGGGTTTATGACGCGTTTACATTTTTCTTACTAGAATCGTTTAGTCAATTATTGCACTTGCCAAAAATATGAATATCAACGGATAATACATTTAATATCCACATGAAAAATGAATTAATAAAGGCCTAGTAAAGACCAAGCCCTTATTTTACGACTAAAATAAAAACCAGTTAATTTTATAAAACATCTTCTATTGATTTTATTTTTCTACTAAACTTGCTTGCCTAATATATTTTTTGATACCACATCATAAATATCATTTAATTGAACAACTATCTCTTCTAGCATATCCATTGAGGCTTCTTCTATAAGATTTGACGCCATCCCAGAATAAGTTCCAAACTGAGAAAATGGAACCAATATAATTTGTTTATTTAACAGTTCATCTGCAAGTACTTTGATCTCATCACTTCCAAACTGTATGAAACTTTGTAGCGCTGTAGCCATTGTTCTTAAAGAGCCATTACCGGTTGCAAGTTGCCTAAAATTATTTTTTAATGATACTGCGGTAAAAAAGTCACAAGTCAAAGCTCTTTCTACTGCGCTTAACGCACTATCCACCGCAAGTTGATTAACGTCTATACTTTTATTTTCCAGCATTCGATTACTAGAAATATCTAATGAAAATAGTTTACTTGGAGATGTGCTATCCAATCCTGACATCGACATTGGCTTGTTATTAACATCCTCTAATGGAAGTGGTTTACGTAGGGGACTGATTCTGACTTTATGGCATTTTTGTTCATTTGATTGCTTTACGCTATAAATACTACCAGACAAATTATTACTATCAGTATGATTGCTAGCTTGATTCAGAGTACTGATGGTTGTTTTAGAATATGTTTCAATAGTTGTTGGCATGTATATACCTCTTTTATATAAAAATATAGAAGCTAAGATCCACCTAAACGGGGGAATACTAAACAATAAGATCACAATAAAGACAAAATGAACTCGTAATTTGGTCGTAACTCAGATCGATTTAATCACCGCTAGAACTCCCGATCGATAAACGTTTTTGTAACTTTGCCATGCATATCTTCTATACCCTTCCTACTTGAAACTGCAGCGGTGTTGGCTACGTTTGTTCATCCCAATCATATAGTTTGCCTATGCTCATGGGGATTCACTCACTTGCCGCCTACTAGCAACCCCAAGTTGTTTGGGTATAATTTTAAAAAGTAGATTGCTTCACAGGCAAATCGCTTCAATCTGGAATATAATGGCTGATTAATTCGATCAATCCACTGAGTGAAATTTTTCCTATAGCAGAATTTTCCATTGAGAACTCCTTCATGTAGATACTGAACTCATCCGAAAAAAGTGAGGATAGAACTACTTGAGTAAAGTAAATAATGTATCCTGATTAAATTTACCAGATGTATGAGCCATGATGCATTTATAGTAAAGCTGATCACTAGTCTAAATATTTAAGAGAACTTAGCCAATTCAAATTATAGGTTGATGATTTAGTATCTTGATTTAAGGAGTTATTCATATTAATCATGGAATGTGATAATAAATCCTTAGTGATGTTCATCACCAACATAATAATAGATAATAAAAATAACAAGCAAATAAATTAATGTGATACCGTATGATGGCAATGTGTTAGATTGCTGGATTTTTACCCTAAACGCTTTGAAAATGTCTCAATAAGGAAAATTAGGACAATGATTAAAAATTACTATTTTTATAGAAAATACAACTAGATCTTATCATATAAATATTTTCAGATTGATGTCAGAACCAACCTGTATTGATCGCTCTTGGACATGATATAATCCACTTATTTAGCAGTCAAAACATGCCCAATGTGAATCTGCATTGGGCATATTCTTTTTAGTCAATACTTACGGTTTTGTGATCCAATATTTAAAGGTTCGCCAACGAACTACCAATAAGCTAATCGCAATCAAAATGTAAATAATCGCCTCTGTGACTTCTGACTTGACCGACCAATAATAATGGATAGGGGCTAGTATGGCGGCGAGATAGACCCAATTATGTAGTTTTTGCCATTGAATCCCCATACTCCGCTGTATCAGTCGTATAGAAGTGACCGCCAACAATAGCAATATGCCCCATGCAATCCCTCCGATGGTCAAGTAAGGACGTTTAATTAATTCAACTGCCAATAAGCGCCAATCTAGCCCCAAGTCGAGTACAGCAAGCCTTGCTTACTCCATCTGGCTAGGGGAGTAACCAATAGGGTGATAAACAGAGTATTTAGTGCACTCATCCCGGTGTAGTGAATGATCTCTGGTGTAGGATCACCACCTAAACTACCAGTATTAACAGCCATCACAAGCCAGAGTAAACAACCTAATGAGAGGGCATGAATCACTACTTTCAGTGCAATAATCCGCTTAGGTGTTAACACCATCAATAAAACTTCCTCAAATCTATACCATTGTATAAATGTGCTACTTCTTGCTCATAACCATTAAACAGTAACGTCGGTTGCCTACGGCTGCTTAATACATTTCCTTCACCAATAAAACGTTCACTGGCTTGGCTCCATCGAGGGTGATCAACATTGGGATTTACATTGGCATAAAAACCATATTCATTCGGAGCTAAACGATTCCATGTCGTGGGTGGTTCACGATCAACGAAATGAATACGAACAATAGACTTGATACTTTTGAAGCCATATTTCCATGGTACAACAAGCCTCAAGGGTGCTCCATTTTGTGGCGCAAGTGTTTTGCCATATAAACCAACTGAAATTAAGGTCAGTGGGTTGATGGCTTCATCTAAGCGCAACCCTTCAACATACGGATACTCAATATTGCTGAATGCGCTTTGTGCGGGGAACTGTTTTGGATCGTAGAGCGTTTCAAATGCGACATATTTAGCGCTGCTTTTAGGATCCACCATCTTAATGATGTCAGCGAGAGGAAATCCAATCCATGGAATATTCATTGACCATGCTTCAACGCAACGTAAGCGGTAAATTCGCTCTTCTAGTGCAAATTTCTTAAAGATATCCTCGTAATCGAGTGTCAAGGGATTATTGACTAAGCCATCAATTTCAATTTTCCAAGGGTCTGTAATAAATTGGGATGAGTTTTTAGCAGGATCAGATTTACCGGTGCCAAATTCATAAAAGTTATTGTATGTCATAACCTTACTTTCCGGCGTAAGCGCTAAATCAGCTTGATATTGTGCTGACTTCGTAGCAAAAAGATTCCTTCTATTATCTAGAATAGGATTCTCGTTTGCAGAAAAAAAATCCAAAATTCCAGCTTGAGCATTAGCAGCAATGGGCATACCAACAACCGCAATCCCTAACTTTTTGAGTATTTCTCGACGCTCTTGGTAGACAGATTCTGGAGTCACTTGATTATCAGACAGAGCCCAGCGGTACTTCTTCTTAATCCACATAAATTTCCCCTACAACTCTTTCCGTTTAGGTAGACAGCAAATGCGTGACATTTTGCTTTAATATGGACAATATAAATCAATATTTGTTTCAAAAGGCAGACTATACATTCACACAAAAAAATAAATAATCATCTTACAGCTTGCCCTCCTACTGACTAAATCTTACTTCACACACAGCACATTAAGCAGTGACGAGCCGTTTAGTGGATTGACTTTGCCAGTCGCAAATAGCCCTTTGCGGCCTTCTCCCCAATAGGGAAGCTGCACTGGCCAGCGCTGCGCTTGCATCTGCTGGGTATTGAGTAAGGCTGACCACTCTTGCTCGCTTGGTAGACGCATCGCAAGCTGCTGGCACACACTTTGTGCTGCAGCATAATCAAGCCGATTCCACGCTAAATCGTGTTCCATATAAAATGGCACTTGCGGGTTGCCGGTATACGGCAGCGCAAAGGTTTGACTGCCGACTTTGATTGACTGGCGTAACACAAAATCGTGATTTGCCGATGGGCGAGGCATGCTGTTGAGTTTGGCGGGCGACTCCGTGCTCGTCGCGGTCAGAGCAGAGATTGGCTTATTGGGCGGCGTGCTGAGCGATTGATTGAGCGGAGCTTGTTGGCTCACAGCCTGAGCTACAGTGGGCGTTGCACTGCGCAACTCTTTAGCTTGCCGCACGGACTGTGGCGCAGTGTTTTTGATCACTTGACGTATAAAAGCTTGTTCAAAACTTGCCAGTTTTTTTATCTGCTTTAGCTCCTGGCTGGCGATAGCAAAATCGCTATAGGGGCCAATCAAACAGCGTGCGCCTTTGGGCTCAGGCTTGAGCCAAATATCGGTCGAGATGTGTTCATAAAGCGTTTTTACGCTGGTAAGCGGCATCAGTTGACTTAACATGCCACACTGGATCCAGAACAGTGAATCGCCGGGCTGAGGTTTTTTGCCCCACAAGCCCTCACCAATTGGGCAAGCCGTATCCAGCTCGGGCAGTGTATCGACCGCAGCTTGCTGCGCTTCACACCAATATTCACTACTGGCAAACCCGGTCAGCGGAGCGAGCAACAACCAAACCAAACTTAGCTTGCGGTATTCTATCCATTTCGACATCCACTGCATTCCTCATCATTGATCACCCATCGCCTTTGCCCTGCGCCATCGCTGCACAGCTTGAAGGGCATCGGTACCGAAAACAGATGCAAAAACAGTGCAAAAAACCGCCGAGCATTCAACTTCGGCGGCCAGTTTATCAAGAGTTTGTGAAGCTCATCGATTCGGCAGGCTTAGCCCTTATAAATTTTTGGGTTAAACACATCGCGTAGCCAATCACCGAGCAGATTAATCACCAACACCAGCAGCACCAGCACCACCCCAGGAAAAGCGGTGATCCACCATGCGCCGGAAAAAATATAGCTAAAACCAATGCTGATCAGCGAGCCCAGAGAAGGCTGATCGACTGGCAAGCCTAAGCCAAGGAAAGACAGCGCCGCTTCCGACATAATCGCATTGGCAACTTGTACAGTTGAAATCACTAAGATCGGCGATAAACAGTTCGGCAAAATATGCCGAAACATGATACGTGGCGCTTTAAAGCCCATCACGCGCGCCGCTTCAACATACTCCTTTTTCTTTTCGGCCAATACCGAGGCTCGCACAGTACGCGCGTATTGCGGCCATTCGGCAATACCGATGATCACCACCAACATCACCACCGCATATTGACCGAAAAATTCGCCACCAAAGCTCGCTTTAAAAATTGCCGAGACAATGATAGCCACCATCATGGTGGAAAATGAGAGCTGAATATCGGCAAAACGCATCAAAAAACTGTCAATCCGACCTCCGAAATAGCCTGCCGACAGGCCAATCACAATGCCTAACGCCAGTTGTAAAGCGACCGCCAAAAAACCGATGGTTAACGATAGACGTGAGCCATACAAAATCGTCGAAAATATGTCGCGTCCTTGCTCATCGGTGCCAAGCAGAAAATGTGCTTCGCCCCCTTCCATCCAGGCTGGCGGTAATTCAGCATCCATAATATCGATCGCTGATAGATCGTATGGATTAGTCGGTGCCAGCCATGGTGCACCTAAAGCCACCACCACAAAGAATAGAAATACGCTAAAGCTACCGATCGCGACTTTATCGCGCATAAAATAATACAAAAAGTCCGACTGCTGAAAACGCTGCCAGCGCGAAGGAGCACCAGATACTGCACTCATCATTACGCTCCTTTGCCCGTGAGATTGACAGTGGGGTTAATCAGACCATACAGCAGATCAACAATGGTATTGGTCACTACGAAGATCAGCCCGACAAAAATCACATAAGCGGTGATCAATGGCGTATCGACTCGATTAATTGCCTCTAAAAACAGTAAACCGGTTCCCGGCCACTGAAAGACAGTTTCGGTCAAAATGGTGTACGCTACCATAGTACCAATTTGCACCCCTCCGACGGTTAATACCGGTAGCAAGGTGTTTTTCAATGCATGCTGGTAATAGATTTTATTGAGTGGCAAACCTTTGGCTTGGGCAAATTTAATGTATTCCGAACCAAGCACTTCCAACATTTCTGAGCGTACTAACCGGATAAATAGCGGCAACATGATTGAGGCTAAAGCGATTGAGGGCAGCACCAAATGACGTAAGCCATCGAGCGTAAAAAAGCCCGATTGCCATCCCAAAACGTTGGCCGTGGCACCGCGCCCATAAGAGGGCAACCAACCCAGTTCAATCGAGAAGACGTACATCAACAGGATGGCGGTTAAAAACACTGGGATCGAAATCCCAATACTGCTCCCTGCCATAATGATTTTAGTTATCCAGCTTTTAGGGTGAATTGCTGAATAGACGCCAAGTGGGATGGAAAAACACACAATGATTAGCGTGGCGCCAAATACCAATTCTAGGGTGGCCACCAACTTATCCAAAATGACATCCAACGCAGGGCGCTTAAAGAAATATGAGGTCCCTAAATCACCCTGAACTGCCGCGCTAATAAAACGCGAGTATTTAACCATGAACGGATCATTGAGCCCCAAGTGGTCACGCAATGCTTGGCGTTCAGACTCTGAAACCGATTGCCCCACCAACTCACGCAATGGATCACCGAGATTATCCTGAATGGCGAAGGCCACTAAACTGATCACCAACATCACTATCAGTGCCTGATACAGGCGCTTGACCAGAAACGAAAACATTCCCTGCCCCTTTCATTTTTATATCGATTGATTACGCGCCAATGCTTCAAACAAGCATCGGGTACTTTGCTGCCGAGAAGACCACAAAGTACCCGACGACACACTGCGCAAGAGTCAACTAAGCGAGATGTGTCAGCGCTGATTACTCTTTCACCACCAGATCACCAAAATAAGGGAAATCCATCCCATTGATGATCGGAGCGATGTCAAGTGTGGTTTTCGCTGCCCAAGAGGGATCTTGGAAGTGTAGTGGTACGAAGGCCGCTTCGTTATATAAGATCGCCTCCACCTGCTTGAGCATCGCGCTGCGTTTGGCAAGATCGGTTTCGGAGTTGGCTTCATCAACCAGCTTATCCACCTCGGCATTCGAGTAATAACCACAGTTGTACTGACCTTTACCGGTATTGGCATCACGCGTCATAGTCAAAAACTCGGTAAAGTTGGCCGAATCTTCAGTATCAGGATGCCAACCTATCATCAGCATATCGGCGGCACACTTATCAAACTCTGGCCAGTATTGCGCTTTAGGTAAGGTTTTTAAATCGACTTTGATGCCAATTCGCGCCAGCATTGCCGAGGTTGCTTGGGCAATTTTCTCATCATTTACGTAGCGGTTATTGGGCGCAATCATGGTCAGATTAAAACCCTGTTCATAACCAGCCTCTTTCATCAGTTGCTTAGCTTTCGCCAGATCAAAGCGTGGCTTGAGGTTTTCATTGTAACCGGCATAACCAATAGGACTTTGTTGGTTGGCAACTGTCGCCGCACCTTTCATCACTTTGTCGACAATCCCTTGGGTATTGATCGCGTGCACAATCGCTTGACGTACTCGCACATCTTTCAAGGCTGGATTGCTATTTTGGTTCATTTGGAAAGTGATCACGCGCGTACCTGGCATAGTAAACAGAGCTACGCCTTTGGCGTTTTGGATGCGTTGGTAATCATTAGGCGCAACGGGGGCGATCATGTCCACCCCGCCAGACAACAGCGCAGCAACCCGAGTCGCGTCTTCTTTGATCACCGAGAGAGTTAGCTTGTCGACATTGCCTTTTGATGCGCTATCCCAGTAATTAGGATTACGTTGCAGCACCAGATTAATCCCTTGCTCACGACTGCTCACCATAAATGGGCCAGTGCCTGAGATATGCTCAGAGGCGAAGGAGTTACCATGCTTGACGATTTCGGCTTTATCTTTGCCATCAGCCGTCAGGCCGGTATAGAACTTACTGTCCATCGGGAAAATATAGGTCGCCACGTTTTCAATCAGCGGATAAGTACCCGCGGTTTTGATTTCAATCGTGTAGTCATCGACTTTGGTCAGCGCAACCAGCGGCTCAAAAATACCTTTAAAATCGGCTGACTGCTTCAAGCGGTTAAAGGTCCACACCACATCATCGGCACTAAAATCATTACCGGATTGAAACTTGACCCCTTGGCGCAAGGTAAAGCGCATGGTTTCATTATCAATACGCTGCCAAGATTGTGCTAAACGTGGTTCGAACTCCATAGTCTGCGTGAAACGGATCAGCGGATCGAGCACCATGTGCGAAAGCTGTAATGTGGCACCAGAGAGCTGCTCATGGGGATCCATCGAGACTGGGTCGGAATCATAAGCGACGGTAATATCCGCCGCCAAGCTGCCAAAACTCAAGCCAGCCGCGATCAAGGCCAACGCTAGTTGGTTTTTTATGGTTTTCATTGCATAACTCCTTATGCGGGAATCCAATCCCTTGTTGATTGTGTTTGCTTCTGTCACTACCGCCAACCAAACGGCATGGTTGGCGAAATTTAACGGCTATGCTGCCGTTGTCGTTTCGCGTAAGCCTGTAAATTCAGGCATTAAGGAAATCAATTTTTTGCTGTACTCATGCTGTGGATCGGTAAACAGTTGCTCAGTCGGTGCCACTTCCAACAGCGTGCCCATCTGCATCACTCCAACGCGATCACACATCTGGCGGATCACCGGTAAATCGTGGCTGATAAATAACATGGTCAGATTCAGCTCATCTTGCAGATCTTTGAGCAAGTTCAGAATTTGCGCCTGCACCGAGACATCGAGCGCCGAGGTCGGTTCATCACAAATCAGTAGGCGTGGACGGGTCGCTAAAGCGCGCGCGATCGAAATTCGCTGCCGCTGACCGCCAGAAAATTCATGGGGGTATTTCAAGCCTGCCATCGCGCCTAAACCAACATGCTCCAGCAGATCGTTGACGATGTGCCGCGTTTCACTTTCACTGCGCGTCAGTTTATGAAAACGGATCGGTTCGGCGATGATGTCGAAAATTTTCATGCGCGGATTCATTGAGGTATACGGATTTTGGAATACCATCTGCATTTGACGCCGTAAAGGGCGGCGTTGGTGTTCCGATTTCAGCGCAGTTAAATCAATCCCTTCAAAGCTCACTCGCCCGGCATTGGGTTGGTACAAACCGGCGATCACTCGTGCAATGGTTGATTTCCCTGAGCCAGATTCACCAACTAAGCCAAAAGTTTCCCCTTCATGGACTTCAAAACTGACATTATCGGAGGCTTGTACATATTCGCGGCGGCTGGCGAATAAAGAATCTTTGGTCACAAAACGTAGGCTCACGTTATCCACTTTGAGTAGCGGACCACGGTATTGACGCTGATCTTGACTCTGCCCTAGCCAGTGATTTTTCACATCCAAAGGCTGCAACTGTTGCGCTTGTTCGATATAACTCACGAGAGGAAAACGATCCAACTTGCGATCAGAACGCGGCACGGCTGAAATTAGGCTGCGAGTATAAGGGTGCTGTGGCGTGCCAAGCACTTTGGTAGTGGGGCCAAACTCGACCAAATCACCACGATACATCACCGCGACGCGATCGGTCACATTCGATACCACGCCCATATCATGCGTCACCAACATACAGCCGACATTGTTTTGCTTACATAGCTCACGGATCAGGGTCAAGATTTGGTCTTGAATCGATACGTCAAGCGCGGTGGTTGGCTCATCAGCGATGATCAAATCAGGCTCACCCGCCAGCGCAATCGCAATCACCACCCGTTGACGCATACCACCAGAAAATTGATGCGGATACTGTTTGAGACGGTTTTCGGGTTGGGGGATGCCAACTTGCTGCAACAAAGATAATGCGCGTTGATAGGCTTGCTGATCACTCACCTGCATGTTGGCATGAATGGTTTCGGTTAATTGCTGTTCAACCGTAAACAGTGGATTGAGTGAGGTCATCGGATCTTGAAAAATAAAGCCGATTTTGCTGCCACGCACTTCACGCATCGCTTGGGGCGATAAACCGGAAATTTTCTCACCGTTTAAATAAACTTCACCGGCCGCAATCGTGCCAGGAGGGCTAAGCAGATCAATAACGGCATTGCCTACCGTTGATTTTCCAGCCCCCGACTCGCCTACCACACCGACAATTTCACCCTCTTGGATATCCAAGGTGAGCGATTTGACTGCGACATGCACCCCATGCCGCGAAGGGTATTCAATTCTAAGATTTTTAACTGCTAAAAGTGACATTCCATCAGACCTCTACCGCTGAGGCAATTTTGCCCTGTCTGAAGCACATCAGCGCATAACCGAAACTGATGTGCATTTGCATCCATTCGAATCAGAATTATCTTCTGACGATTTACAAGCCTCTCAATTTGGCAAATCTTGCGCGTAAAAGCAACAAAGCTGGGGCAAAAAAACGCCAACTCTAGCTAAAGTGCAATATGAGGGGTTCAAGAGAAAGGTACACCCGAATGATTTACAACGGAGGGCAATGACGTTTAGCCGAGCAATAGCAGCCAATCACCGCGCATAAAGTCGGGTTAAATTTTGCGATAGATAAAATGCAAAAAACCCCAGCAGATGCTGAGGCTTTGAAAAGTGGTCGGTGAAGAGGGATTCGAACCCCCGACCCTCTGGTCCCAAACCAGATGCGCTACCAAGCTGCGCTATTCACCGACTTAATTTGCTTAAGCTTTACAACTTAAGACTGGAAATAATTGACTATCACCAAAATAAATGGGGTGGCTAATGGGGCTCGAACCCACGACAACCGGAATCACAATCCGGGGCTCTACCAACTGAGCTATAGCCACCACTGCAACTTGTAATAACCGCTTGCCTGCCGTTATTTAAGACCACGCATTTGCCTAATCTTTAAATAAGTGGTCGGTGAAGAGGGATTCGAACCCCCGACCCTCTGGTCCCAAACCAGATGCGCTACCAAGCTGCGCTATTCACCGACTTAATTTGCTTAAGCTTTACACTTAAGACCGGAGATAGTTAACTATCACCAAAATAAATGGGGTGGCTAATGGGGCTCGAACCCACGACAACCGGAATCACAATCCGGGGCTCTACCAACTGAGCTATAGCCACCACTGATATTTATTTACCGATATTCCCCAGGCGAACATGGCGCGCCCGAAAGGATTTGAACCTTCGACCTTTGGCTCCGGAGGCCAACGCTCTATCCAGCTGAGCTACGGGCGCATGCCCTATCGGCGGAGTGGAATAATACGTAGATCACCTAAGGGCGTCTAGTGTTTTTTTTAGTTTTTTTACTGATTGGTGCCTTTTTCATCAGGCGCTTGCTGCTCTTCTATTGGTTAAGAGGGTGATTCACGACGAGAAGAGGGTATTTGCAGGTTTGTTGCAACATATTACCGCGCTATACTCAATTTACTTTTCACATCTACTTAACATTAATAATGTGAAATTTAAGCTGGAAAAAGGATGGGTAAGCCACACTTACCTTAATTATGTAAAGTGAGTTTAGATATGTTGCGAACACTCTTTAACCTGCTAGTGATAACGCTTGGCTCAGCGCTGTCAAGTGGCACATGGGCGATAACCGATGCCGATAAACATGCGATTGCGGAGCGGATCAAACCGGTTGGCAATGTTTATCTGGCCAGTAGCGAACCGACCCCAGTCGTGGCAACGGGTCCACGCGATGGTGCGACAGTCTACGGCACCTTTTGTATTGCTTGTCACTCAACTGGCGTATCAGGTGCTCCTAAAATCGGCAGCGCTGCCGAATGGGGAGCACGTATTGCACAAGGTAAAGAAGTGCTAAAAAATCATGCACTGCATGGCTTTAATGCTATGCCGGCCAAAGGTACCTGTGTCGATTGTTCGGATGCTGAAATCGTAGCAGCGATTGAACATATGATTGCTGGGTTGTGATCAACTGTACTCCACAACCCAGCCAGTGGCGGCTCTCTCGCTTACTGGATTTTCCAATCGATAACCAGTAGCAATTATTTCTTAAACATCGCGCGTAAATTGGCAATATGTGCTTGGCCCTTGGCCATTCGCTCTTGTTGACTGACCGGCTTTTTCTTGAGTTCCCACTCAATATCATCTTGTGGTAACTCATCGAGAAAACGGCTGTGCTGCGGCTTGATCAGCTCACCAAACTGGCGACGCTCTTTACACACCATAAAGGTCAGCTCACGCTGTGCACGAGTGATGCCGACATACATTAAGCGGCGTTCCTCTTCGACATTTTCCTCATCAATACTGGTTTGGTGCGGCAAAATGCCCTCTTCCGCTCCCATCAGATACACGTAAGGAAACTCCAGCCCTTTTGATGCGTGCAGCGTCATCAATTGTACGGCATCGCTATCATCGTTCTCTTCACCGCGCTCCATCATGTCGCGCAAGGTCAAACGCTGGACCACTTCTTTAAGGGTTTTCGGTTGTTGATCCGGGTTATCGCCGGACAAGTCGGCCACAATCCATGAATAAAGATCAGAGACGTTTTTCATGCGCATTTCCGCCGCTTTAGGGCTGGCGGAGGTTTCATACAACCAGTCTTCATAATGAATATCACGCACCAATGCGCGCACGGCCTCAATACTATCGCCACGCTGTGCGTTATCAGCCACTGCCACCAACCACTCGCTAAAACGGCGTAAATTATCGAGTCCACGCCCAGTAAGATGCTGCTCTAAACCCAATTCAAAGCTGGCAGCTAGCAGGCTCTTACCGCGCATATTGGCGTAGCTGCCGAGTTTTTCTAAGGTCGCCGGGCCAATCTCGCGCTTTGGGGTATTCACGATGCGTAAAAAAGCGTTGTCATCATCCGGGTTCACCAGCACACGTAGGTAAGCCATGATGTCTTTAATTTCCGCTCGTGCAAAAAAAGAGGTGCCACCCGATAACTTATAGGGCACTCGGTTTTGGGTGAGCGACTTTTCAATTAGGCGCGATTGATGATTACCACGATACAAGATTGCGTAATCCCGATATTCGGTACGGTTGAGAAACTTATGCGCGATAATCTCTGCGGTCACTCGCTCTGCTTCATGATCGTCATTGTTGGCGAGAATAACTTTGAGTTGTTCGCCCTCCACCAACTCCGAAAATAGTGCTTTTTGATAGACGTGTGGGTTATTAGCAATCAAGATATTCGCCGCACGCAAAATACGCCGCGTTGATCGATAATTTTGCTCCAATTTTACCAATTTTAAATTGGTAAAATCTTCACCTAGCAACACTAGGTTTTGTGGCTTGGCGCCGCGCCATGAGTAAATCGACTGATCATCATCACCGACCACAGTTAAACGGCCACGCTCTCCTACCAACAGTTTTACCAATTCATACTGACTGGTATTGGTATCTTGATATTCATCAACTAACAGATAGCGGATCCGATTTTGCCAACGCTGACGTACCTCTTCACTACTGCGCAGCAGCAATACTGGCAGTAAAATCAGATCATCAAAATCCAGTGCGTTATAAGCCTGCATCTGTTTTTGATAACGTTCAAAACAGTGCGCAAACAGTTGCTGCTGTTCGCCTTGCGCCCGCGCCATCGCCTGCTGCGGGGTAAGCATGTCATTTTTCCAATTAGAAATCGTGCTCAGCAGTTGGCGCAGCAAGTCTTTATCGCCATCGAGCTGCTGTTCGGTCAACTCTTTGAGTAGTGCCAACTGATCTTGATCATCAAATAATGAAAATCCTGCTTTTAAGCCCAGCGCTTTGAATTCACGACGAATAATATTCAAACCTAAGGTATGAAAAGTAGAGACCATTAAGCCTCGTGATTCCGCTTTACCCAGCGTTTGTGCCACGCGATCTTTCATTTCGCGTGCCGCTTTATTGGTAAAAGTGACCGCCGCAATATTGCGCGCCTTATAGCCACATTGCTGCACCAAATAAGCGATTTTATTGGTGATAACCCGCGTTTTGCCCGAACCAGCCCCCGCAAGGACTAAGCAGGGTCCGGAAACATATTTGACCGCTTCATCTTGTCTTGGGTTTAACTTCATAGCGATTTCAATCCTATCTATTTAGCCGCTCATCATAATCTGCTCACCCCAGATCACCAACAAAGAAACCATCTGCCTTAAACTTTGCTGCACAAGTGTATTGCAAAACAGGGGGGTTAGCCGCTATAATAAGCAAACGTTCACTGGCCGATAAACCTGATGTCTTAATTAGCTGACCATTCTCGGTGGTTAATGCTTGGTGTGACATTATGCGTAATAGCGTACAGTATGACGGTTTATCAATAAGTTGTTGCTACACAAGGGAACTAGGGTAGAGAATGCGTGCCCAAGTCGAAGGTGATTTGACCAAGGAAAACCACCGCAGGGACTTTTCAAATATCTCGACCGCCATTTTGGGTGCTGAGTTTTGAAATCACTGGCTCTTGCTTGTCAATATGCTTTAGGTTTTATCAACTGGATGATTTGGCTCTCGATGCTATGATTGGATCTAGTTGTAATGCTATTACTCAACACTAATTTGGAGTTCGCACCAGAATGAAAAAGTGGACATTCTTTATGTTGCTTATCGCGACCCTGCTGTTCGGCAGTGTGATAGGCTTCAACCTGTTTAAACAACAGAAAATTGCCGAGTATTTGGCCAATCGTCCTGAATCCGAATTTCCGGTGACAGTGACTACAGTTAACTCGGTTGATTGGGTGCCAGTGATTGAAGCAATTGGCTTCATTGAACCTAACCAAGGCGTGACTCTGACCAGCGAAAGCTCTGGCGTAATTAGCCAAATTCTATTTGAATCAGGCACTCAGGTGGCAAACCAGCAACCACTGGTGTTACTTGACTCTTCGGTGGAAAAAGCCAACCTAAAAAGCTCAGAAGCTCGTCTGCCAGCCGCCAAGGCGAAGTATGAGCGTTACAAAGGCTTATTTGCCAAGGGCTCAATTTCTAAAGAAGCCTACGATGAAGCGGAAGCGAACTACTACGCACTGGCCGCTGACATTGAAGGCTTGAAAGCCAGCATTGCGCGCCGCGAAATCAAAGCACCGTTTGCGGGTGTGATCGGGATCCGTAATGTGTTTTTAGGCCAATATCTACAACCTGGTACCGATATTGTTCGTCTGGAAGATACCAGCGTGATGCGCCTGCGCTTCACTGTGCCACAAACCGATATTTCGCGGATTTCAATGGATCAAGAGGTCGATATCATCGTCGATTCTTATCCACAAGATTCATTTAAAGGTTCAATCTCTGCGATTGAGCCAGCCGTTAGCGTGCAGAGTGGCTTGATCCAAGTCCAAGCGGATATCCCGAATAGTGATGGTAAGTTACGTAGCGGTATGTTTGCCCGCGCCAACATCATTCTGCCGAAACTAGAGAACCAAGTGACTCTGCCACAAACTGCCATTACCTATACCCTGTATGGTGACAATGTTTACCTTGTGGCCGAAGAAAATGGTGAGCAACGCGTGCAGCAACATGTGGTAAAAGTCGGCGAACGTTCAGAGTCAATTGCGCATATCCTGGAAGGTGTCAAACCGGGCGATGTAGTAGTCACTACTGGTCAAGTTCGTCTAAGTAATGGTGCTAAAGTTCGTATTGTCGAAAGTGATGCGACCAAAGTACCAACAGAAACCCCAATGCTGTAAGCGGAGGCATCATGCGCTTTACTGATGTTTTTATAAAACGTCCTGTTTTAGCGGTATCGATCAGCTTTTTGATTGTGTTGCTTGGTCTGCAAGCGATTTTCAAAATGCAGGTGCGTGAATACCCTGAAATGACCAATACCGTAATCACGGTAAGCACCAGTTATTACGGTGCCAGCGCTGATTTGATCCAAGGTTTTATTACCCAGCCATTGGAGCAAGCCGTCGCACAAGCCGATAATATTGACTATATGACCTCACAGTCGGTGTTAGGCAGCTCGACCATTACGGTTACGATGAAGCTCAATACCGATCCTAACGCTGCATTGTCAGATGTATTGGCCAAAACCAACTCAGTGCGCTCGCAGTTGCCTGGTGAAGCAGAAGACCCTACGGTCACCATGTCAACCGGTTCAACCACCGCTGTAATGTACATTGGTTTTACCAGTGAAGAGTTATCTTCTAGCCAGATCACTGACTACTTAGTGCGAGTGGTTAACCCACAGTTTTATGCGGTGAATGGTCTTTCCAGTATCGACCTGTATGGCGGTATGCAATACGCACTACGTGTCTGGTTAGATCCAGCCAAAATGGCAGCACTTAGCCTGTCAGCATCTGATGTGATGAGTGTGCTTAATGCCAATAACTACCAATCCGCAACGGGTCAAGCGATTGGTGAATTCGTGCTATATAACGGCAGTGTTGATACCCAAGTTTCCAACGTAGAAGAGTTGGAAAATCTGGTGGTTAAGGCAGAAAAAGGCAACGTTACCCGTCTTGGTGATATTGCGAAAGTCACCTTAGAAAAAAGCCATGACTCTTATCGGGCCAGCGCCAACGGTCGTGAAGCGGTCGTTGCGGCAGTCAGTGCGGCACCAAGTGCCAACCCGATCAATATTGCCAAAGATGTGTTGGAGATCCTGCCTGAGCTACGCAAAAACATGCCAAGTAATATCCAAATGAGCGTGTTGTATGACTCAACGGTTGCGATCAACGAATCCATCCATGAAGTAATCAAAACCATCATTGAAGCTGCCATTATCGTACTAATCGTGATTACCCTGTTCTTGGGTTCTCTGCGTGCGGTACTGATCCCGATTGTCACTATTCCACTTTCTCTGATTGGGGTGGCAATGGTAATGCAGATGATGGGCTTCTCTTGGAACTTGATGACTCTGCTCGCGATGGTGTTGGCTATCGGTCTGGTGGTTGACGATGCGATCGTGGTGCTAGAGAACGTTGACCGTCATGTCAAAGAAGGCGAATCACCTTTCCGTGCTGCAATCATTGGTACCCGCGAGATCGCCATCCCTGTTATCGCCATGACGCTGACCTTAGGTGCGGTGTATGCTCCGATTGCGTTAATGGGCGGCATTACCGGTGCGCTGTTTAAAGAGTTCGCACTCACTCTGGCCGGGGCGGTGTTTGTCTCTGGTATTATCGCGTTGACTTTGTCGCCGATGATGTGTTCAAAAATGCTCAAGGCTAATGAAGCCCCAAACAAATTTGAACTCAAAGTACACCATCTGCTCGATCGCATGACGGCACGCTATGAAGGTATGTTACAAGCGGTTATGGCTCATCGCCCAGTAGTGATTGGTTTTGCGTTGATCGTATTTGCTAGCCTACCTATGCTGTTTAAGTTTATTCCAAGTGAATTAGCGCCAGCAGAGGATAAAGGGGTATTGATGCTGATGGGTACAGGCCCGTCAAATGCGAACCTAGATTATCTGGCTAATACCATGGCGGATGTCAATGATATCTTATCCAACCAACCTGAAGTTCAGTTTGCGCAGGTATTTACCGGAATTCCAAACTCCAACCAAGCATTAGGTATCGCTTCTATGGTGCCGTGGAGTCAACGTCAAGCCAGCCAAGCCGAAGTGACCAACCGAGTTGGTACTTTAGTACAGGACATCCCTGGCATGGCGGTCACTGCTTTCCAGATGCCAGAACTTCCGGGGGCAGGCTCAGGCTTACCGATCCAATTTGTGATCACGACACCAAGCAACTTTGAAAGCCTATTTACCATCGCAACTGATGTGCTGACCGAAGTAAAAACCAATCCAATGTTTGTTTATTCAGATCTTGATTTGAACTTCGATTCGGCGACCATGAAGATCAACATTGATAAAGATAAAGCCGGTGCTTACGGTGTGACCATGCAAGATATTGGTATCACTCTCAGCACTATGATGGCGGACGGTTATGTTAACCGTATCGACCTCAACGGCCGCTCTTACGAAGTGATCCCACAAGTGGAACGTAAATGGCGTCTCAATCCAGAATCAATGAACAGCTACTATGTTCGCGCAGCCGATGGCAACGTGATCCCGCTTGGTAGCTTAGTAACCATTGATGTGGTGGCAGAACCTCGCTCTTTACCACACTTCAACCAGCTCAACTCAGCCACCGTCGGTGCTGTACCATCACCGGGTACTGCAATGGGCGATGCGATCGACTGGTTTGAAAATCTCGCCAGCAATAAGCTACCGAAAGGCTACAGCCATGATTACATGGGTGAAGCACGTCAGTATGTGACAGAAGGCAGCGCGCTATATGCGACCTTTGGCTTGGCATTGGCGATCATTTTCTTGGTATTGGCGATTCAGTTTGAATCTCTCAAAGATCCACTGGTGATCATGGTTTCGGTGCCGCTGGCGATTTGTGGTGCATTAATCGCACTCGCTTGGGGTACGGCCACCATGAATATCTACTCGCAAGTTGGTTTGATCACCCTGGTTGGTTTGATCACCAAGCACGGTATCTTGATTTGTGAGGTCGCTAAAGAAGAGCAGTTACATAACAAACTGAATCGTATTGATGCGGTCATGCATGCAGCCAAAATACGTTTACGTCCGATTCTGATGACCACCGCTGCGATGATCGCCGGTCTGATCCCGCTGATGTACGCCACTGGTGCTGGTGCGGCTCAACGCTTCAGTATCGGTATCGTGATTGTTTCAGGCTTGGCCATCGGTACTCTGTTTACTCTGTTTGTACTGCCAGTGATTTACAGCTACTTGGCTGAAAAACACAAACCACTGCCGATCTTTGTCGAAGATAAAGATCTTGAGAAATTGGCACGGATGGATGAAGTGAAAGCGGCACACCGTCAACTGTAATCCAATCTCTCATCACCCACTCACAAAAGGCCATTTCGATGGCCTTTTTTATTGCCGAATCTAACGACATTGTCGGCTGAATTGCATAGAATATTGCCAACCTAACAGGAGTAATCAGTATGTTTGATGCGAAAAAACTCGAGCAGATCGCCAAGCAAATTCATGAAGCGATGCCACAACCGGTCAAAGAATTAGGCGCAGATGTAGAACAGAAAGTACGCCAAGTCATCCAAGGCCAACTCAACAAACTCGATGTCGTCAATCGAGAAGAATTTGATGTGCAAACCCAAGTGTTATTGCGCACTCGCCAAAAGCTTAGCGAGTTAGAACAAAAAATGGCTGAGCTTGAAGCCAAACTCGCCGCTAAATAAACACGGTAAACACACCTCCAATTTTAGCTGATAGCGTATACAAAAAAGGCTTAGTCAGTAGACTAAGCCTTGTTGGTTTTTATTATATGGTGTTGTTGTGTTTGCTGGCGGAAAACCGATAACGAGATTAATCACCCACCGCGATACGCTGCATATCTTTCATATAACCGCGCAGCTCTTCACCAATATACTCAACCGGGTGATTACGAATAACGCTGTTGACTTCAATCAGAGTGGCATTATCGACTTGATTTGATGTGCTAGCCAAACCTTTGCCAATCACATCGACACCTACATTGGGCATGAATTGCTCACGCAATAGTGGTACTGCGATGTTTGCAAACAGATAATTACCGTATTCCGCCGTATCAGAGATAACCACGTTCATTTCATATAAGCGTTTGCGAGCCACAGTATTAGCAATCAATGGCAGCTCATGCAAAGATTCATAGTAAGCCGACTCATCAATAATGCCTGAGGCAGTCATCGCTTCAAACGCAAGCTCAACCCCTGCCCGCACCATGGCAATCATCAAAATACCGCGATCAAAATATTCTTGCTCAGTAATTTTCACATCGCTCGCAGGGTAGTTCTCAAATGCAGTTTCAGCGGTGGCAGCACGCCAGCCAAGCAGTTCCTTATCATCATTGGCCCAATCCGCCATCATAGTACTGGAAAAGTGGCCAGAAATAATGTCATCCATATGCTTGTTATACAGCGGACGCATTAAGTCTTTGAGCTGTTCAGAGAGTTCAAACGCTTTAATTTTGGCTGGATTAGAGAGACGATCCATCATATGGGTAATGCCACCAAACTTTAGTGCTTCGGTAATCGTTTCCCAGCCAAATTGCAGCAATTTACCGGCATAACCAGGTTCGATACCCTCAACCAGCATTTTCTCGTAACAAACGATTGAACCTGCTTGCAGCATGCCACACAGAATGGTTTGCTCACCCATCAAGTCTGATTTCACTTCTGCCACAAAAGAAGACGCCAAACAACCTGCACGATGGCCGCCCGTTGCAGCCGCCCACGCTTTAGCGATTTTCCACCCTTCACTTTGTGGATCATTTTCAGGGTGTACAGCAATCAGTGTCGGAACACCGAAGCCACGTTTATACTCTTCACGAACTTCTGTGCCCGGACATTTTGGCGCAACCATCACTACGGTAATATCTTTACGGATCTGCATGCCCTCTTCCACGATATTAAAACCGTGTGAATATCCGAGCGCCGCCCCCTGCTTCATCAGTGGCATCACCGCATTGACCACACTGGTATGTTGCTTATCAGGGGTTAAGTTAATCACCAAATCAGCATCAGGGATCAGTTGTTCGTAACTGCCCACTTTGAAGCTATTATTTTTAGCATTTTTGAATGACTGACGCTGCTCATCGATCGCCACTTGGCGCAAGGCATAGCTAACATCTAGACCCGAATCGCGCATATTCAGACCTTGATTCAGTCCTTGCGCACCACAGCCCACAATTACAATTTTCTTACCAACCAGATAGTCCGCTGCGCTGGCAAACTCTTCACGAGCCATAAAGCGGCAGCGTCCCAGTTGATCCAACTGTTCACGCAGATTCAGTGTATTGAAATAGTTTGCCATGTGGATGCTCCTTAATAAGTGATTCCGTTAAGTCGGTGTGATATGACCGAATAAACTCATACTAAGTGAGCGACAAGATTGCATAAAGTGATATATTCACAACCAAGTATTGCAATAGATGCAACATGGAATTGTGTTATGAACATCAAAACGTTACAGATTTTTATCCATCTGTGTGGCAGCAAAAACTTCAGTCATACCGCAGCAGCAATGCATCTCAGCCCCTCAGCTTTAAGTCGACAAATCCAAAAGCTTGAACAAGATTTAAATCATACGCTATTTCTGCGTGATAACCGCAGCGTTGAACTGACTCCGATCGCTCATCAGTTACTTCCCGTGGCAGTACGTATGATTAACGATTGGCAACAATTCAGCACCCAGCTCAATGAGCGTGGCCAAGAGTTACGTGGCGAAATAAAACTCTTTTGCTCTGTCACCGCAAGCTATAGCCATCTACCGGATCTCCTCAGCGCATTTCGCCTCCAGCACCCTTATATTGAGTTTAAATTATTGACCGGCGATCCTGCTCAAGCCATCGATAAAATCCTACATGATGAAGCGGATATTGCGATTGCCGCAATGCCAGAATCGTTGCCAAATCGAATTGAATTCGCAACCATCGGTGAAATTCCACTCTCGATTATCGCTCCGCGTGGTAGCAGTAGCTTTAGCGATGCATTAAAAAAACAGCAGCCCAATTGGCATGAAATTCCATTTGTGATTCCAGAATCGGGGACAGCTCGTGAGCGAGCGAATGCTTGGTTTAAGCAAATGAAGATTAAACCTAATATCTACGCACAAATCGCAGGCCATGAAGCGATTGTCAGCTTAGTTGCTTTAGGGTATGGGGTGGGAATCGCGCCAGATGTGGTGATCAACAACAGTCCTGTTCGCGATAAAATTCAGCGCTTAAACTTTGTGCCAATCAATCCCTTCAAACTCGGAGTTTGCTGCAAACGCTCGCAACTAGATAATCCTCTAGTTCAAGCATTATGGCGGGTAATTTCAACTAATCAAAAGATTGTGAATTAAAAAACTGAGGGAGCATCTCATACCAATCAAAGAAAAAATATGATCTAATTGAGGGCATTCAACGATAGAACTTATTCACTATGGACAGCCTCAATAATATCGACTTTAAAAAGCTCGCAAGCCAGCAGAAATCTATTCAGATGAAAATGAGACTGCTGGCCCTCGACCATTTCAAAGATGGGCACTCTCGCACCCAAATCGCCAAGTTTCTTAAGGTCAGCCGAACCAGTGTTAATCGGTGGGTTCACACTTTTCTTGAGGAAGGATTAGAAGGCCTCAAGGAAAAACCAAGAACGGGACGACCACCATTCTTAACATCCAAGCAAAGAGAGCAATTGAGCCAATACATCAAAGATAAAGCCAATGATACACTAGGCGGACGACTCACTGGGGCCGACATCCACGCTTATATCGTGAAAGAATTTGGCCAGCACTACCACCCTGATTCTATCTATTACCTGCTCGAGCACATGGGGTTCTCTTGGGTAACTTCTCGCTCCAAACATCCTCGTCAATCCCAGCAAATCCAAGACGATTTTAAAAAAATTTAAAATTGAAACGATCCTGAAGATCCCAGGACATATCGCTTTAGAACGGGTTGATGTCTGGTTTCAGGATGAAGCCAGATTTGGGCAACAAAACACCACCACACGGTTATGGGCAGAAAAAGGAACACGTCCCAGAGCCGTGAAGCAACAACAATTTGAATATGCGTATCTGTTTGGTTCTGTCTGTCCCGCTAGAGGCATTGGCGAGGCGATGGTCGTTCCTTGGGTTAACAAGGACCTTATGGTTGAGCATCTTAGGCAGATCTCCGCGGTGACCGAAAAAGGTCGTCACGCAGTGGTCATTATGGATGGTGCAAGCTGGCACACAGAAGATATTGCCAATGAATTTCAGAACCTCAGTGTCATCAAACTCCCGCCCTATTCCCCTGAGTTGAATCCAATAGAACAAGTATGGAGTTGGTTAAGACAACACTATCTAGCCAACCAGTCTTTTACGGATTACGAAGACATTGTCTCCAAAGTATGTCGGGCTTGGAATAGTTTTTTGGAATGCTCGGCCAGAGTCAGACAGATGTGTTCGAGAAGGTGGATAGAGCTGACCAGTTAATTTTCCAGATTGGTATAAAATTGAAACGATCCTGAAGATCCCAGGACATATCGCTTTAGAACGGGTTGATGTCTGGTTTCAGGATGAAGCCAGATTTGGGCAACAAAACACCACCACACGGTTATAGGCAGAGAAAGGAACACGTCCCAGAGCCGTGAAGCAACAACAATTTGAATATGCGTATCTGTTTGGTTCTGTCTGTCCCGCTAGAGGCATTGGCGAGGCGATGGTCGTTCCTTGGGTTAACAAGGACCTTATGGTTGAGCATCTTAGGCAGATCTCCGCGGTGACCGAAAAAGGTCGTCACGCAGTGGTCATTATGGATGGTGCAAGCTGGCACACAGAAGATATTGCCAATGAATTTCAGAACCTCAGTGTCATCAAACTCCCGCCCTATTCCCCTGAGTTGAATCCAATAGAACAAGTATGGAGTTGGTTAAGACAACACTATCTAGCCAACCAGTCTTTTACGGATTACGAAGACATTGTATCCAAAGTATGTCGGGCTTGGAATAGTTTTTTGAAATGCTCGGCCAGAGTCAGACAGATGTGTTCGAGAAGGTGGATAGAGCTGACCAGTTAATTTTCCAGATTGGTATAAACAAAAACCTCAGCATTTCTGCTGAGGTTCAAATATGGCAGGGGTGGAGAGATTCGAACTCCCAACACGCGGATTTGGAATCCGCTGCTCTGCCAATTGGAGCTACACCCCTGTAACTTTTACAAGCTAAAACTTTTAATAAGTGGCGGAGCGGACGGGACTCGAACCCGCGACCCCCGGCGTGACAGGCCGGTATTCTAACCAACTGAACTACCGCTCCGCTGTCTGGTTAGCGCTTGGTGCTAAATTAAAAGCCTGGCGATGTTCTACTCTCACATGGGGAAACCCCACACTACCATCGACGCTGTTTCGTTTCACTTCTGAGTTCGGAATGGAGTCAGGTGGGTCCAAAACGCTATGGTCGCCAAGCAAATTCTTTCTCTCTATTTCTAGAGAATAATCTGGAAAGCTGTTTTCATTCTCACACACACATTCTATGCGCTTAGCTTATTGAGTCCATCAAAACCCCTTGGGTGTTGTATGGTTAAGCCTCACGGGCAATTAGTACAGGTTAGCTCAACGCCTCACAACGCTTACACACCCTGCCTATCAACGTTCTAGTCTCGAACAACCCTTTAGGACAGTTAAACTGTCAGGGAAGACTCATCTCAGGGCTCGCTTCCCGCTTAGATGCTTTCAGCGGTTATCAATTCCGAACTTAGCTACCGGGCAATGCGTCTGGCGACACAACCCGAACACCAGAGGTTCGTCCACTCCGGTCCTCTCGTACTAGGAGCAGCCCCCTTCAATCTTCCAACGCCCACGGCAGATAGGGACCGAACTGTCTCACGACGTTCTAAACCCAGCTCGCGTACCACTTTAAATGGCGAACAGCCATACCCTTGGGACCGACTTCAGCCCCAGGATGTGATGAGCCGACATCGAGGTGCCAAACACCGCCGTCGATATGAACTCTTGGGCGGTATCAGCCTGTTATCCCCGGAGTACCTTTTATCCGTTGAGCGATGGCCCTTCCATTCAGAACCACCGGATCACTATGACCTGCTTTCGCACCTGCTCGAACCGTCATTCTCGCAGTTAAGCGGGCTTATGCCATTGCACTAACCTCACGATGTCCAACCGTGATTAGCCCACCTTCGTGCTCCTCCGTTACTCTTTGGGAGGAGACCGCCCCAGTCAAACTACCCACCAGGCACTGTCCTCAACCCCGATAAGGGGCCTAAGTTAGAACATCAAACATACAAGGGTGGTATTTCAAGGACGGCTCCACGACAACTAGCGTCATCGATTCATAGCCTCCCACCTATCCTACACATGTAGGTTCAATGTTCAGTGCCAAGCTGTAGTAAAGGTTCACGGGGTCTTTCCGTCTAGCCGCGGGTACACTGCATCTTCACAGCGATTTCAATTTCACTGAGTCTCGGGTGGAGACAGCGTGGCCATCATTACGCCATTCGTGCAGGTCGGAACTTACCCGACAAGGAATTTCGCTACCTTAGGACCGTTATAGTTACGGCCGCCGTTTACCGGGGCTTCGATCAAGAGCTTCGCTTGCGCTAACCCCATCAATTAACCTTCCGGCACCGGGCAGGCGTCACACCGTATACGTCATCTTGCGATTTTGCACAGTGCTGTGTTTTTAATAAACAGTTGCAGCCACCTGGTATCTGCGACTCTCGTCAGCTCCATCCGCTAGGGACTTCACCATCAAGAGCGTACCTTCTCCCGAAGTTACGGTACCATTTTGCCTAGTTCCTTCACCCGAGTTCTCTCAAGCGCCTTGGTATTCTCTACCCGACCACCTGTGTCGGTTTGGGGTACGATTTCTGACTATCTGAAGCTTAGAGGCTTTTCCTGGAAGCAGGGCATCAATGACTTCACTGCCGTAGCAGCTCGACGTCGTGTCTCAGCCTTACAAAGAGCCGGATTTGCCTAACTCTTAAGCCTACGCACTTGAACCAGGACAACCGTCGCCTGGCCCACCTAGCCTTCTCCGTCCCCCCATCGCAATAGTCAAAAGTACGGGAATATTAACCCGTTTCCCATCGATTACGCCTTTCGGCCTCACCTTAGGGGTCGACTCACCCTGCCCCGATTAACGTTGGACAGGAACCCTTGGTCTTCCGGCGAGGAGGTTTTTCACCCCCTTTGTCGTTACTCATGTCAGCATTCGCACTTCTGATACCTCCAGCAAACCTTACAGTTCACCTTCAACGGCTTACAGAACGCTCCCCTACCCAATATCTAAAAGATATTGCCGCAGCTTCGGTGTATTGCTTAGCCCCGTTACATCTTCCGCGCAGGCCGACTCGACTAGTGAGCTATTACGCTTTCTTTAAATGATGGCTGCTTCTAAGCCAACATCCTAGCTGTCTGAGCCTTCCCACATCGTTTCCCACTTAGCAATACTTTGGGACCTTAGCTGGCGGTCTGGGTTGTTTCCCTCTCCACGACGGACGTTAGCACCCGCCGTGTGTCTCCCGGATAGTACTTACTGGTATTCGGAGTTTGCAAAGGGTTGGTAAGTCGGGATGACCCCCTAGCCTTAACAGTGCTCTACCCCCAGTAGTATTCGTCCGAGGCGCTACCTAAATAGCTTTCGGGGAGAACCAGCTATCTCCGAGTTTGATTGGCCTTTCACCCCTAGCCACAAGTCATCCGCTAATTTTTCAACATTAGTCGGTTCGGTCCTCCAGTTGATGTTACTCAACCTTCAACCTGCCCATGGCTAGATCACCCGGTTTCGGGTCTATATCCAGAGACTGAACGCCCAGTTAAGACTCGCTTTCGCTACGGCTCCCCTATACGGTTAACCTTGCCACTGAATATAAGTCGCTGACCCATTATACAAAAGGTACGCAGTCACACCACGAAGGTGCTCCTACTGCTTGTACGTACACGGTTTCAGGTTCTATTTCACTCCCCTCACAGGGGTTCTTTTCGCCTTTCCCTCACGGTACTGGTTCACTATCGGTCAGTCAGGAGTATTTAGCCTTGGAGGATGGTCCCCCCATATTCAGACAGGATATCACGTGTCCCGCCCTACTCGATTTCACGCTCGATGAAGCGTCGGTTACGGGGCTATCACCCTGTTTCGCCAAGCTTTCCAGCTTGTTCACCTACTTCAACGAGTGCTTAAGGGCTAATCCAGGTTCGCTCGCCGCTACTACCGGAATCTCGGTTGATTTCTTCTCCTCGGGGTACTTAGATGTTTCAGTTCCCCCGGTTTGCCTCACTAGACTATGAATTCATCTAGTGATAACTGCTTATGCAGCTGGGTTTCCCCATTCGGAAATCGCAGACTCAAACGGCTCTTACTGCCTCATCTGCGCTTATCGCAAGTTAGTACGTCCTTCATCGCCTCTGACTGCCCAGGCATCCACCGTGTACGCTTAGTCACTTAACCATACAACCCGAAGGAGTTTCGGGTTGTTGTTTAAACAACCTAAGTTGTCTCGCGTTTATTTACATGAGTGCGAGACAGATTTTGCCGGACTCAAATTTTGAACAAGACCTTAGCCTTATTCGATACCAAGCACACTTGAATGTGTTGTTGGTGTTTATCTTTCGATAAACATTGAGAACTTTACAAACAACAAACGAATTTGTTGTTTTGTCAGCTTTCCAAATTGTTAAAGAGCAAGATTCATCAAGAACCATTTTTAAACATTCTCAGCGAAAACGCTTAAAGATGGTGGAGTTATGCGGGATCGAACCGCAGACCTCCTGCGTGCAAGGCAGGCGCTCTCCCAGCTGAGCTATAACCCCATCGTTAGTGGTGGGTCTGAGTGGACTCGAACCACCGACCTTACGCTTATCAGGCGTACGCTCTAACCACCTGAGCTACAGACCCACTTCATGCTCAAATCTAAACCATATCAATCTGTGTGGACACTCATCACGATAATCATCGTGTAAGGAGGTGATCCAGCGCCAGGTTCCCCTAGCGCTACCTTGTTACGACTTCACCCCAGTCATGAACCACAAAGTGGCAAGCGTCCTCCCGAAGGTTAAACTACCTGCTTCTTTTGCAGCCCACTCCCATGGTGTGACGGGCGGTGTGTACAAGGCCCGGGAACGTATTCACCGCAACATTCTGATTTGCGATTACTAGCGATTCCGACTTCATGGAGTCGAGTTGCAGACTCCAATCCGGACTACGACGTACTTTCTGAGATTCGCTCCACCTCGCGGTATCGCTGCCCTCTGTATACGCCATTGTAGCACGTGTGTAGCCCTACTCGTAAGGGCCATGATGACTTGACGTCGTCCCCACCTTCCTCCGGTTTATCACCGGCAGTCTCCCTGGAGTTCCCACCATTACGTGCTGGCAAACAAGGATAAGGGTTGCGCTCGTTGCGGGACTTAACCCAACATTTCACAACACGAGCTGACGACAGCCATGCAGCACCTGTCTCAGAGTTCCCGAAGGCACTCCAGCGTCTCCGCTAGATTCTCTGGATGTCAAGAGTAGGTAAGGTTCTTCGCGTTGCATCGAATTAAACCACATGCTCCACCGCTTGTGCGGGCCCCCGTCAATTCATTTGAGTTTTAATCTTGCGACCGTACTCCCCAGGCGGTCTACTTAACGCGTTAGCTCCGAAAGCCACGGCTCAAGGCCACAACCTCCAAGTAGACATCGTTTACGGCGTGGACTACCAGGGTATCTAATCCTGTTTGCTCCCCACGCTTTCGCATCTGAGTGTCAGTATCTGTCCAGGGGGCCGCCTTCGCCACCGGTATTCCTTCAGATCTCTACGCATTTCACCGCTACACCTGAAATTCTACCCCCCTCTACAGTACTCTAGCTTGTCAGTTTCAAATGCAACTCCTAGGTTGAGCCCAGGGCTTTCACATCTGACTTAACAAACCACCTGCATGCGCTTTACGCCCAGTAATTCCGATTAACGCTCGCACCCTCCGTATTACCGCGGCTGCTGGCACGGAGTTAGCCGGTGCTTCTTCTGTCGCTAACGTCAAATCATAACGCTATTAACGCTACAACCTTCCTCACGACTGAAAGTACTTTACAACCCGAAGGCCTTCTTCATACACGCGGCATGGCTGCATCAGGCTTGCGCCCATTGTGCAATATTCCCCACTGCTGCCTCCCGTAGGAGTCTGGACCGTGTCTCAGTTCCAGTGTGGCTGATCATCCTCTCAGACCAGCTAGGGATCGTCGCCTTGGTGAGCCATTACCTCACCAACTAGCTAATCCCACCTGGGCATATCCTGACGCGAGAGGCCTTACGGTCCCCCTCTTTGGTCATCTTCGTTTATAGAAAACGACATCATGCGGTATTAGCCATCGTTTCCAATGGTTATCCCCCACATCAGGGCAATTTCCCAGGCATTACTCACCCGTCCGCCGCTCGCCACCCAAGGAACAAGTTCCTCTGTGCTGCCGCTCGACTTGCATGTGTTAGGCCTGCCGCCAGCGTTCAATCTGAGCCATGATCAAACTCTTCAATTAAAAGTTTTTTGAAGCTTTCGCTTCGGCTCAATGAATACTGACTTTAAATTACCTTAGTAATTCAAAGCTATTATCGTTCCAACAGAACGATAATGAATTGACTGTGCCAAGACTTGCGTCTCGTTTGGTCACTCAGTTCATTGATTAATCTTTTTGAGATCATCATCAACGAGTGCCCACACAGATTGATTGGTTTATATTGTTAAAGAGCGTTTTGCTTCGGCTTTCTTACCGAAGAGGCTGTGCATTCTAGCGAGATAATGGTCAGTGTCAAACACTTTTTTCATCTTTTGCATCGAAGCGTTTTGCCTAGCTGACTGGCCCGAAAGCCTTGCGGCGTCTGCCGTGTCAGTGAGGGCGCATTATAGGGAAGCTGATTACATTAGCAAGGACTTTTTGAGGTTTTTTTTAACCATTCGACCAAGTGATGATAGTTTAGCCGTAATTCACCATTTATTGGTGATTAAACTCTCTATTCACACCAGATTGACTATAAAAAGGAGCAACTATGAGCTCGATTCGTCGCTATAAGGGCATTGAACCAAAATTGGGGACTGGCGTTTATGTGGATATTAGCGCCGTGATTGTTGGCGATATTGAGCTGGATGATGATGCCAGCATTTGGCCCTTAGTCGCGGCTCGTGGAGACGTCAACCATATCCGAATTGGCAAACGCAGCAATATTCAAGACGGGTCAGTATTGCATGTGACCCATAAGAATTCGGCAAACCCTGATGGCCATCCTTTATTGATAGGCCATGATGTCACCGTTGGGCATAAAGTGATGCTACACGGCTGCACAATACACGATCGCGTTTTGGTTGGCATGGGATCGATTGTATTAGATGGAGCGGTGATTGAAAGTGATGTGATGGTCGGGGCCGGAAGTTTAGTCCCTCCCGGCAAGCGGCTGATCAGCGGCTTTCTCTATTTAGGCAGCCCAGTAAAGCAAGCGCGATCTCTGACTGAACAAGAACGCGCTTTTCTACTCCAATCAGCGGCCAATTATGTGCAGAGCAAAAATGACTATATCAGAGAGGTTAAATCGGCTCACGAGTGATCTCAATTTGGCCTAGAAGATTAAACATTTCCTCTTCAATCGCCTGTTCAGCGATCTCCTCTAGGTCAAAACGCCATTGTTCAAATGCCCAGACGATCTCTTGTGGGGCAGTTAACTCCCTTGCTGCTAAGGCTTGTAAAACTTGCCGAGCAGCAAGACACTCAATTAATGCCCCATTTTGCTGAGCAAAAAAGACCACCGCTTGTTTCGCTTCATCCCAATGGTGTAAATCAGAGAATAAGATTGATTGATTCATATCCCACCAGCTAGATTTTTACGCAATTCACGCAAAATTTGTTGTGTTCCCGGACGCAGGCCACGCCAAAGCATAAAACTTTCTGCCGCTTGTCCCACCAGCATGCCTAAACCATCCATCACCTGAGTACAACCATGTTGCAACGCCCATTGATTAAATACCGTCAAGCTCTGACCATACATCATGTCATAACATACTGAATGAGGAGAAAAGATCGTGGGGCTAATCGCCGGAAGTTCACCGCTCAAACTGGCCGAGGTTGAGTTGATGATCACATCATAGCTCTGATCTAGCTTCGCAAAAGGTTGTGCATCCACTTCGCCGTATAAAGAAAACAGCGCCGCCAGTTGCTCCGCCTTAGCCAGGGTTCGATTGGTGATGGTTATTGATGCGGGCTGTTGATCAAGCAGAGGCTTAAGCACACCACGCGCCGCGCCGCCAGCACCAATCAACAAAATGCGCGCACCACACAGTGATACCGATCGAGCCAGCAAATCTTGCACTAGGCCAGCACCATCAGTGTTATCGCCCAAGATTTCACCATCGTCGAGTTTTTTAAGCGTATTGACCGCACCAGCCAAACAAGCACGCTCAGTGAGCCGCCCAGCTAAATGATACGCCTGTTCCTTAAATGGCACGGTGACATTACACCCTCGCCCGCCTTGTGCAAAAAAGTGGCGAGCAGCCTCACTAAATCCATCCAGCGCGACACATTGAGCAGTATAAGTCATCGACTGCTGGGTTTGCCGAGCAAATAAAGTATGAATAAAGGGCGATTTACTGTGCTGGATGGGATTACCAAACACGACATACTGATCAATTTGAGAAGCCATATCCTTGCCTACGTCATCAATGGGTCACTGAGATGACCCTATCACTGGAAACCTAACGCGTCACCAATCTCGCGCAACTAAAAACTCACTCAGCAGCGCTTCAGGCGTTCCTGCTTCGGGTTGATAACTATATTCCCAGCGCGCTAAAGGTGGCATTGACATCAAAATTGACTCAGTACGCCCACCCGTTTGTAAACCAAATAACGTACCGCGATCGAATACCAAGTTAAATTCAACGTAGCGACCACGACGATAAAGCTGAAATTGACGCTCGCGCTCACCAAACGGGGTGGCTTTATGGTGTTCAACGATAGGCAGATACGCCTCGGTATATCCAGCACCCACTGCTTGCAAATATTCAAAACAACGCTCAAACTGCCACTGATTGAGATCATCAAAAAATAACCCGCCAATGCCACGAGTTTCATTACGATGGGGCAGGTAAAAATAACGGTCACACCACGCTTTATGCTCAGAGTAGACATCCGCGCCAAAAGGCGCGCAGATATTTTTCGCCGTTTGATGCCAAGCTTGGCAATCCTCAAGTCTTGGATAGCAAGGCGTTAGATCAAAACCGCCACCAAACCACCAAATAGGTGCTTCACCCTCTTTTTCGGCAATAAAAAAACGCACATTAGCATGGGAGGTGGGAACATGTGGATTATGCGGATGCATCACCAACGAGACCCCCATCGCTTCAAAGCGACGCCCGGCTAACTCTGGCCGGTGCGCAGTGGCAGAAGCGGGCATTTGCTCACCAAAGACGTGCGAAAAATTCACGCCACCTTGTTCAAAAACCGCACCATCACGCATCACCCTCGTGCGGCCGCCTCCCGCTAATTTTTCACCCGCCTCTCGCTGCCACTGATCTTCAATAAACAGCGCTTGACCATCCGCCGCCTCCAGTTGCTGACAAATACTATCTTGCAACTGCCGTAAAAAATGTTGTACCGCCTGTTTATCAATCGCCGGTTGAACAATAGTAGACTTCACTTTCTCTCCTGCGCAGGGTTATCCCTGTCTTAATATTTGTAGGCTGCGAGCATCACGAATTTCACTCGGACCACTCCGGCCACTGGTTTCACCTTCCACCACAACACTGATGTGCTCCCCAAGCTGTGCGATGACTTGCTGTTGCGTCACACATGCTGGCTGACCACTCAGATTAGCGCTGGTTGAAGTTAAAGGTTTACCAAACGCGACACACAGTTGTTGTACCAGTGGATGAGCTGAAACCCGCACCGCCACAGTATCAAACTGACCACGAACCCAGCTTGGGGTGTGGCGACTAGCTGGCATCACCCAAGTTAAAGGCGCGGGCCAAGATGCCAAGACTTGCGCTAGCTGCTCAGCACTTAACTGGGTTTCATCAATATAAGGTTGCAGTTGCTGATAGTTAGCCGCAATTAAAATTACCCCTTTTTCTACAGGGCGCTGCTTAATCGCCAATAAACGTAGCATGGCCGTTTGATTATCCGGATCACACCCTAAACCAAACACACCTTCTGTCGGATAAGCGATCACGCCACCGCTGCGTAGCGCATCGACCGCTTGTTGCAGATTATCCACTTATTCAACTCCTCATCGCTCTATTCTGTTCAGTGTACGAATCGCAGAGCAATTGACCAGTATTTCTGAACAACCACAAAAAGCAAACGTTTGCTTGAGGTAAAAATCCTCGTATAATGCGCGGCAATAAGCGCTCGTCGCTCAATTTACAACACTGAAGGAGTTTGAGATGACCGTCGGTATTATCATGGGTTCTAAGTCAGACTGGCCAACCATGAAGCATGCAGCAGAAATGCTCGACCACTTAGGTGTGGCGTATGAAACCAAAGTGGTTTCTGCACACCGTACTCCTCAACTACTGGCTGATTATGCCTCCAGCGCCAAACAGCGAGGTCTGCAAGTCATCATCGCTGGTGCTGGCGGTGCAGCTCACTTACCAGGTATGGCCGCGGCATTTACCTGCCTGCCGGTTTTAGGCGTACCAGTCCAGTCACGGGCACTGTCTGGACTCGATTCGTTATACTCGATTGTGCAAATGCCTAAAGGTATAGCGGTCGGCACGCTAGCGATTGGCGAAGCCGGTGCTGCCAATGCCGGATTACTCGCGGCACAAATTATCGGCGTGCATCAACCTGAAGTGATGAGCCGAGTTGAAGCGTTCCGCGCTCAGCAAACTCAATTGGTGCTGGATAACCCAGACCCTCGCGAGGAGTAACCGATGCGTGTGTTAGTACTAGGCGCAGGTCAGCTCGCGCGAATGATGTCTTTGGCAGGAGCTCCGCTCAATATTACCACCATCGCTTTTGATGTCGGCTCAGAACAAATTGTCCATCCATTAACCCAACAGGTGCTGGGACATGGGTTACAGCACGCGATTGAGCAAGTGGATGTGATCACCGCCGAGTTTGAGCATATTCCACATCCTATTCTTGATCTGTGTGCGAGTAGCGGAAAACTCTACCCAAGTGCGCAAGCTATCAAAATTGGTGGCGATCGCCGTCTAGAAAAAGCGTTATTGGATCGCGCTCAAGTGGCCAACGCAGACTATGCGATTATCCGCACTCAAGCTGATTTCGCACAAGCGGTGACTGACATTGGGCTGCCTATGGTGCTAAAAAGTGCCCTTGGCGGCTACGATGGTAAAGGCCAATGGCGCTTAAAGCACCATTCACAAATCGAAGAGATTTGGCAACAATTAGCACAATACTTAGCGGCCAACCCACAACAAGCGATTGTTGCCGAACAGTTTGTCGCCTTTGATCGTGAAGTTTCACTAGTTGGTGCGCGTAACTTAGCCGGCGATATCGTGGTGTATCCCTTGGCCGAAAATGTGCACACTCAAGGCGTGCTCAGCCTATCGACTGCGATTGACGCACCAGAGCTACAAGCACAAGCGCACGCGATGTTTCAAGCTGTCGCCGATCAACTCAACTATGTTGGTGTATTAGCGCTGGAGTTTTTCGACGTGCAGGGGCAACTGTTAGTTAACGAAATTGCGCCGCGGGTACACAACTCGGGCCACTGGACCCAACAGGGCGCAGAAACCTGTCAGTTTGAAAATCACTTACGCGCGGTGTGTGGTTTGCCACTAGGCAGTACCAAATTGGTCCGTGAAACCACGATGATCAACATTCTCGGTGAAGACCAATTGGCAAGCGCTGTGTTGGCTCTCGAAGGTTGTCATGTACATTGGTACGGCAAAGAGAAGCGCGCTGGACGCAAGATGGGTCACATCAATGTGACCGCCGATTACACCGGTGAGCTGCAGCGTAAACTATGCCAGCTAGCGGCGCTACTTGATGCAGAAGCCTTTCCAGCACTGCATCTGGCTGCTAATCAGATCGAGCATTAACCAGATCTGCTCTGGTGATCAAGCCGCGTTTAACGCGGCTTGATGGTTGATACGCTGAAAATGAGAATGGGGTTAGCCCTACGGTGAATCAATTCACCCCTGTAGCAACCGCTTGAATATGGCCACATTTGCGATTCGCACACTGAAAACGCATCCCAGCAGCGCTGTTCTTCTCCATCATTACCGAAAAACCACACTGGGTACAGGTTTGAGCCTGTGGTGTCCCATTGAGTGCAAATTTGCATTTAGGGTAACGATCACAAGCATAAAACCGTTTACCAAAGCGAGATTGGCGCTCAATCAGATGACCTTGAGCGCATTCAGGACAAGTGATGGCTAATACAGGCTCGCTTGGTTGATGGGGGCTGTCGGTCGACTCAATATGATGACACTGCGGATAGTCGCTACAACCAATAAACATGCCATAACGGCCTTGGCGTAGCACCAATTCATGGCCACATGCTGGGCAAGCCACGCCTAACGGCTTGAGAACTTGAGCATCATTGTGATGCAGCGACTGAATGTAATCACACTCTGGGTAAGCGCTGCAGCCTAAAAAAGGCCCATGTTTACCATGACGCAACTGCAAGGTTGCACCACATTGAGGACAAGGTGAGCTTGGTAGCGCCTGTTCGTGAGCCGTGAACAGTTGGGGGTCAATTTTACGCTTCATCTATCACCCACTTAATGCAACACGCCTTGCTCTTGGCTATACAGCAACTCTTCCATCAAGGTGTAGGCGTTTTCATTGCCCGGAACGTTGAACAGCACCATTAAAATGATCCATTTGAGATCTTCTAGTTCAAACTCCTCGGTTTCTAATCCCATCACACGATCAATTACCATCTCTCGCGTTTCTGCGGTTAGCACATTAATGTGCTCAAGAAAAAGCAAGAAACCACGCGACTCAAGATCAAGCCGCTCAATCTCTTCGGCAGCGTAAATGCGCATTGAGGTCGGGGCACTTTTCGCGATCGCCGTTTGGGTATCGGTTTGTTGCAACGCCGCCAAATCTTCCAACCAATGGAGGGCTTTATAAATATCTTGCTGATGAAAACCTGCGCGCAGCAGTTCATCTTCCAGATGGTCCTGATCCACTTGCAACTCAGCATCGCTATGGATATAGGTTTCGAACAGATACATCAAAATATCCATCATCATAGCTAGCCTCTCCCCTTTCTAATATAGCCACCAGGTACTGCAACCACATGCCCAAGGAGTTCTAACTCCAAGAGCTGCATCATGATTTCCTGCACCGGAATTTTAGTCCGGCTTGCCAGAATATCAATGGGTGTAGCTTCTACCCCTACGTTAGCTAACAGCTCGGGAAATGGCAATTCTTCATCACTGTGGCTGGCACAAAAAAGTGTCGCTTGGCACGATGCTTGTTCAGAGAGTAACCAAGAGAGTGGATTTTTGAGCTCCTGATAGATCTGTTGCACGCTTTGCACTAAACACGCCCCTTGTCGGATCAGTTGATTACTGCCCTGACTGGCGGCGTTGAAAATCGATCCGGGCACCACAAAAACTTCACGCCCTTGATCGGCAGCATAACGGGCGGTGATCAGCGAACCACTTTTTTCCGCCGCTTCCACGACCACCACCCCCAGTGACAAACCACTAATGATACGGTTGCGGCGTGGAAAGTGATCGGCCCGCGGTGCAGCATGCGGTGCAAACTCAGAAACCAATGCGCCTTGGGCAATAATTCGCTCCGCCAAAGCTTGATGCTGTTTGGGGTAGATTTGCGCTAACCCAGAGCCCAATACCGCCACCGTTTGCCCCTTGGCTTGCAAAGCGCCATCATGCGCATGTCCATCAATCCCGAGCGCTAATCCACTGACTACCACCAACCCGGATTGAACCAACTCGGCCGCAAACTGACGCGCAATTTGTCGTCCGTCAATACTGGCATTGCGGCTACCGACAATCGCCAGTGCAGGATCGTGCAAGGCGGGTAACTGACCTTCGATAAACAGCACCGGAGGCGGCGCTGCAATTTCTTTCAATAGACGAGGATAGTGCGAGCAATGTGGGGTCACTATGTAGCGGTGATCGGCAGCGCTACGCCATAGCAAGCTCTGCTCAGCTTGCGCGGCGGCGCGAGTGGTTAAAAAGGCTAACTGTTCTGGTTTAAGGCCACGCGCCAACCATTGCTGAGGCGTGAAGGTTGACAGCTGAGCTGGCGATTGAGTAGCCAATAGATAAGAGAGTGTTCTGCTCCCCAGCTTGGGGGTAAAACACAGCGCTAGCCAAGTGGCTAAATCGTGATCCTTCATTAACCCGCATCATCAAGTGGGGGAATGGGTGTGGCCACATCCCCTCGATCCGCGATTGAGGATGGTGTAGCGGCCTCAGGGGCAAGCGCCAAAATATCCTGACTGATCGGCGCTAAACTGTGGGTAATTAACGCCAGACTAAAACGCGCATAAGGGCGGATCACCATCAAACTGCCAATCTTTAAATTCGGCAACTGCACCTCTGAATCAGCCTGCTTGGTGTTGACTTTTGCTCCGGCCTGATAAAGCTCAAACATGCTGCCTTGCACCAAACCATCATCACGACCTTGGTCAATCACCACCACTTGGTTTTGCCCGGCATACTGACTGCCTTCTAATGAACCAAGGATCTGGGCTTGGCTTCCCTCTGGCGCAGGTTGTGGATAGAAAGTGGTAGAAAGAGCGCGCTGTGCAAGGTCAACTTCTGGTAACGCAATATCATTGCGCAGGATCTCTTGCGTCTGCTCGAACAGCGTCAAACCACTGAAATGCGTGTTAGTCATCACCAACTCACCTAGCGCCACCAAACGCAGCACCACCATCACCTCATCTTGCCGCAGATATTGGGCAACTTCGCGATAAATTCCCCACGTTTTCTCGCTGTGAACACCTGTGATATACAACTGCTCTTGCTTGGTCAGATATTTACGCTCATCACTGGAACCTATCACCCGCGCACTATCTTGCAAAACCGCGGGACTCATCAAGCGATCCGACTGCAGATAAGGTAACACCAAACTCTCTTGCACCGTAGGTACCGCTTGCTTTGTCACCACTCGCACTTGCGGACTAAGTTTTACCATCGGCTTTAAACTCAGCACCGGTTGCCCATCGCGCCAAAATAGGGTCAATTTATCGCCAGGGTAGATTAAATGCGGATTATTGATCTCTGGGTTGGCCTGCCAAAGCCTCGGCCATAACCATGGACTATCCAGATACAATGCCGAGATATCCCACAGAGTATCGCCTTTGACCACAGTATACGTTTGTGGCGCATTGTGTTTGAGTGTTAGTGATGTTTGCGGCTCGGCGATTACCGGTGCACTGCATAAAGTGAAGGGTAATAACGCGCAAGCAATATAGCGGGTTAATCGTGCCATGACCTTGCTTCCTTGGTCGAAAGAGAACTGGGTGGTGGAGAAATCACGTCCGGATGCTGTCATTTGGATCATAAAATGTCTAGAATTGAACCAACACGCATTAAGCTGTTTCGGCACAGTTCAACATTTCGAGTGTATATGTCTGTATTGCAAGTACTAACCTTCCCTGATGATCGGCTGCGTACCGTGGCCAAACCGGTCGCGACCATCACGCCGCACATCCAACAAATTGTCGATGACATGTTGGAAACCATGTATGCCGAGCAAGGCATCGGTTTGGCGGCAACCCAGGTCGATATTCATCAACGAATTGTGGTGATTGATATTTCTGAAACGCGCGATCAGCCGATGGTGCTAATTAATCCAGAAATCATTGCCAGCCAAGGGGAAGACGGTATAGAAGAGGGGTGTCTGTCCGTGCCGGGGGCTCGTGCACTTGTGCCACGTGCGGCACAAGTAACAGTGCAAGCGCAAGACCGAGATGGCCAACCCTATCGCTTCATCGCAGACGATCTACTAGCGATTTGTGTTCAGCACGAACTGGACCATTTAGCCGGTAAACTGTTTGTCGATTATCTGTCACCGCTGAAACGTAACCGTATTAAAGAGAAGCTAGAGAAAATCAAACGCTTCAACCAGAAAAAATAATTTACTGTGAGGTAAGCTTGAGCCAATCACTCCGTATTGTGTTTGCAGGTACTCCGGATTTCGCCGCCCGTCATTTGGCGGCGTTGTTGTCTTCGGGGCACGACATCATCGCGGTCTATACCCAACCCGATCGCCCAGCGGGACGCGGTAAAAAACTGACCGCCAGTCCAGTGAAAACACTGGCGCTAGAACATCAAATCCCGGTTTATCAGCCAGAAAATTTCAAATCGCCAGAGGCCAAGCAGCAACTTGCCGATCTCAATGCCGATCTGATGGTCGTGGTCGCCTACGGTTTGTTACTCCCGAAAGTTGTGCTCGACACACCAAAACTCGGCTGCATTAACGTGCATGGCTCAATTTTGCCGCGTTGGCGTGGTGCAGCACCAATCCAACGCTCGATTTGGGCCGGTGATAGTGAAACCGGCGTGACCATTATGCAAATGGATGTTGGACTCGACACCGGTGCGATGCTCAACATTGCTCGTTTGCCGATTGAGCCGCACGATACCAGCGCTAGCCTGTATGACAAGCTGGCTGGACTCGGCCCACAGGCACTGCTCGACTGTTTAAGCGAAATCGCGCAAGGCACCGCAGTCGCGGTAGCGCAAGACGATGCACAAGCTAATTATGCGCATAAGCTCCGTAAAGAAGAGGCACGCATCAACTGGAGTGACGATGCTGTGCACATTGCACGCTGTATCCGCGCCTTTAATCCGTGGCCGATGAGCCATTTTGAGGTCGCCGAAAACAGCGTCAAAGTTTGGCAAGCTCGGGTTGAAGATCGAGTAGTAAGCCAAACGCCGGGCACCATCCTGCAAGCGGATAAAAGTGGCATTTATATAGCAACCGGACACCAAGTTTTGGTGCTGGAAAGCCTACAAATCCCAGGCAAAAAAGCCTTGCCTGTGACCGATATTCTTAATGCGCGCGCCGACTGGTTTAGTGTCGGTAGCCAGCTCAGTTAATGGTTCGCCCTAGCCGATAGCGCTGGGGCCTATTTTTTTGGTTTCGATTTTATGATGAATATTCGCGCCGCCGCCGCGTCGGCTCTGTACCAAGTGGTTGATTTAGGCCAATCACTCTCCAATGCTTTGCCTATCGCTCAGCAGCAAGTTCGGCCACGCGATCATGCGCTCCTGCAAGAGATCTGCTATGGCGTATTACGCCAACTGCCCCGTTTAGAATCGATCAGCCAAGCGCTGATGGAAACACCATTAAAAGGCAAGCAACGGGTCTTTCACTTCCTGATTTTGGTCGGCTTGTACCAATTGAGTTTTATGCGCATTCCTGCCCATGCTGCCGTCGGTGAAACGGTCGAAGGCGCACAAGATCTCAAAGGCCCGCGCCTACGTGGTCTGATTAACGCCGTGCTGCGTAACTACCAGCGCGATCAAGATCGCTTAGATGCACAAGCCACCAGCCATGATGCCGGACGCTACGGTCACCCTGGTTGGTTACTCAAACTGCTCAAAGAGAGCTATCCTGAGCAGTGGCCACAAATTGTGGAAGCCAATAACAGCAAAGCGCCGATGTGGCTGCGGGTCAACCATCAACACCATACGCGTGCTGAGTATCAAGCGCTGCTTGAGCAAGCGGGTATTGCTAGCCAGCCGCACTCGCAAGCAGCAGATGCACTCTGCTTAAGTACGCCTTATGATGTGCAACAACTGCCGGGCTTTGCCGCAGGTTGGGTTTCGGTACAAGATGCCGCAGCGCAACTGGCCATCAACTATCTCACGCCACAAGCCGGAGAGCTGATTTTAGATTGCTGCGCCGCACCGGGTGGTAAAACGGCACATATCCTAGAGCGCACCCCAAATAGCCAAGTGGTGGCGATTGATTGTGACCAAACTCGCTTAAAACGGGTACAAGACAACTTGCAGCGTTTACAGCTTAAGGCACAAGTGATTTGTGGTGATGCACGCTATCCGCAAGATTGGTGGCAAGGCGAACAGTTTGATCGCATCTTACTCGACGCCCCTTGTTCAGCCACCGGGGTAATTCGTCGCCATCCAGACATCAAATGGCTCCGTCGCGCTAACGATATTACTGCTCTTGCTGAGCTGCAGCGCGAAATTTTAGATGCCATGTGGCAACAATTAAAACCCGGTGGTACGTTGGTGTACGCGACCTGTTCGATTACGCCACAAGAGAACAGTTTACAGGTTAAAGCGTTCTTGCAACGCACTCCCAATGCAAGCCTGATCGATTCCGATCCTAGCCAGCCTGGCCGTCAAATTTTGCCCGGTGAACAAGCGATGGATGGCTTCTATTACGCGGTATTGAAAAAACAACTGTGATGTGCAAATCCAAGGCAAGCCTGCTTGTCTTGGGCTGAGTAAACAAAGAGAACAGGTTATGAAAATCATCATTCTTGGCGCCGGACAAGTCGGCGGCACACTGGCCGAAAACTTAGTTGGTGAAAACAATGACATCACAGTAGTAGATAAAAGTGCTGAACGGCTGCGTGATCTACAAGATAAATATGACTTGCGCGTGGTCAATGGCCACGCCAGCCATCCGGATGTGCTGCGCGAAGCGGGTGCGCAAGATGCGGATATGCTGGTCGCCGTCACCAATACCGATGAAACCAATATGGCCGCCTGCCAAGTTGCCTTCACTCTGTTTAATACGCCGAACCGGATTGCGCGTATTCGTTCACCACAATATCTGGCCGAAAAAGAAGCCCTGTTTCAATCTGGAGCGGTGCCAGTCGACCACCTGATTGCTCCAGAGCAGCTGGTCACCAGCTATATTGAACGCTTGATCCAGTATCCGGGAGCGTTACAAGTGGTCAGCTTTGCAGAAGAAAAGGTCAGTCTAGTGGCGGTCAAAGCCTATTATGGTGGGCCACTGGTCGGCAACGCGCTTGCTGCACTGCGCGATCACATGCCGCACATCGACACTCGGGTTGCCGCTATTTTCCGTCAAGGCCGACCAATTCGCCCGCAAGGTTCGACCATTATCGAAGCCGATGACGAAGTGTTTTTCATCGCCGCCAGTAACCACATTCGCTCGGTGATGAGTGAATTACAGCGCCTAGAAAAACCGTATCGACGGATCATGATTGTGGGTGGCGGTAACATTGGGGCCAGCTTAGCCAAGCGGCTAGAGCACAGCTATAGTGTTAAACTGATTGAACGTAATGACCAACGCGCCGAACAGCTATCGGAAGAGCTCGCCAATACTATCGTGTTTTGTGGTGATGCCGCCGATCAAGAGTTGCTGTCGGAAGAGAACATCGATCAAGTCGATGTGTTTATCGCCCTCACCAATGAAGATGAAACCAACATTATGTCGGCTATGCTCGCCAAACGGATGGGCGCTAAAAAAGCCATGGTGTTGATCCAGCGCAGCGGCTATGTTGACTTAGTACAAGGCGGGGTGATTGATGTGGCAATTTCACCACAACAAGCGACTATTTCCGCGCTACTGACTCACGTGCGGCGAGCCGATATTGTTAACGTTTCCTCACTGCGCCGTGGCGCGGCAGAGGCGATTGAAGCGGTGGCGCACGGCGATGAAACCACCTCAAAAGTGGTCGGACGCGCCGTTGGAGATATCAAACTGCCACCCGGGACCACGATTGGCGCGATCGTACGTGGTGAAGAGGTGCTGATAGCCCATGACCGCACCGCCATTGAGCAAGGCGATCATGTGGTGATGTTCTTGGTCGATAAAAAATACGTGCCCGACGTGGAAGCCCTATTCCAGCCGAGTCCATTCTTCTTATAGATAAAGGTTGGCGCTATGCTCAACTTACGGCCGATTGCTTTTATTATTGGGTTGGTGCTGTCTAAGCTTGCCCTATTTATGTATGTACCGACACTAGTGGCGTTTGTGACCGGCAGTGGCGGTTTCCTCGATTTTGCCCAAGCGGTGATCATTACCCATGTAGTAGCATTTGCTTGTTTGAGCGTTGGCCGTACCCAACACTTTCGACTCAATGTCCGCGATATGTTTTTGATCACCAGCTTAGTCTGGACCATCGCCAGTGCATTTGCTGCGCTACCTTTTGTGTTGATCAACCACATCAGTTTTACCGATGCCTATTTTGAAACTATGTCAGGACTCACCACCACGGGTTCAACAGTACTCAGTGGCTTAGATGCGATGCCACCGAGCATCCTGCTCTGGCGCTCAATACTGCAATGGCTGGGCGGGGTCGGATTTATTGTGATGGCGGTTGCTGTGCTGCCGATGCTCAACGTCGGCGGCATGAAGCTATTCCAAACCGAATCATCGGATAAGTCGGATAAAAGCAGCCCACGCGCCAAAACGGTGGCCAAAAACATTATGGCGGTCTATCTGGTGCTGACCATCTTATGTTTTATGAGCTATCTCGCCACGGGCATGACCCCCTTTGAGGCGATTAATCACGCTTTCACCACCCTTTCGACCGGGGGCTACTCGACTAGCGACAGCTCTATGAATCGCTTTTCCCATGGTGCACATTGGGTTGGCACCTTATTTATGTTTCTTGGCGGGCTGCCGTTTCTGCTGTTTGTACAAGTTCTGCGTAAAAAAAGCCCGCGCTCGCTACTGAGCGATGAACAGGTGCGCGGATTTTTCTGGGTGGTACTCATCTCCAGCTTAATGGTTGCCAGCTGGTTATGGCTAAAAAACGGCTATCAGATAAGCGATGCACTGCGTGTCGCGATGTTTAACATCGTCTCAGTGATGACCACCACCGGCTTTGGGTTGGATGACTTCACCGCCTGGGGTGCGCTGCCTTCGACCATTTTTGCTTTTTTATTAATGGCCGGTGCCTGCTCGGGCTCAACGTCCGGCGGCATCAAAGTGTTCCGTTTTCAAATCGCGATGGCGCTCCTCAAAAAACAACTGCTTAATCTTATCCATCCATCCGGCATCTTTATTCAGCGCTATAACCAACGCCCAGTCAATGAAGAGATCATCCGCTCGGTGGTAGCATTTGCACTCACTTACTTTATTACTATCGTGGTGCTAGCGGGAGCGTTATCGGCCATGGGATTAGACTCAATCACCAGCATTTCTGGCGCAGTGACGGCGGTGGCTAACGTCGGCCCCGGGATGGGAAGCGTGATTGGTCCGACGGGGAATTTTTCCTCGCTCCCGGATGCCGCCAAGTGGCTATTAAGTTTAGGAATGCTAATGGGACGCTTGGAAATCCTGACCATATTGGTGCTGTTTTTCCCGGCGTTTTGGCGTCACTAGCCACCATGCGAACATGCTCACTAGCCAGCAGCAATCGGCTCGACGTACAAATAAATCGCTAAAAAATGGCAGGTGCAGCCAACGAGCACAAAGGCGTGCCAAATGGCATGGTGGTAAGGAATGCGCTTAGCCACGTAAAAAATCACCCCCAGCGAGTAGATGATTCCGCCCGCCGCCAACAAGGTTAATCCGCCGACAGCAAGGTGAATCGCTAACTGATACACCACCAACAAGGATAACCACCCCATAGTGAGATAAGTCAGCAACGACAATTTTTTAAAGCGATAAATAAAAGCGATTTTGCCTAAGATGCCGATCAAAGCCAGCGACCAAATGACGATCATCAATCCCACCGCCAGCGGAGTGCGCAAACTGACCAACAAAAACGGGGTGTAACTTCCGGCAATCAATAAATAAATCGCACAGTGATCAAAGGTTTTTAACCAGCGTTTTGCCCGTTGATAAGGGATAGCGTGATACAGAGTCGACGCTAAAAACAGCACGATCATGCTGCTGCCGTAAACACTCAGACTGACGATGGTCAAACTATCTGCGTGCTGGGCGTTGGCTTTTACCAGCAATAACACTAAACCGACGATCCCCAAAATCAGCCCAAGCCCGTGACTGATCGCGTTGGCGATCTCCTCTCTGAACGGATAACGATTCAACATTTCATTTCACTCAATCATACCATTGGCCGCTAGTATTGCACATTGAGCTTACACGCGTTAGCTAAAGTTAATCATTATGCTCATTACTAAGCTGGTCAACTATCGACCATTCAAACTGCAAGTGCTATTCTGTAAGCGATATGAACACATATCGCTATTCCTGATTCATGATTCGGATCGGCCAGCGCCAAAAGCAGTCGTGCCCAATGATGTTCATCACTCAAGTGCGACGAGTAATGATTCAGGGTTTACTCTCGGCAATGGATATGCCTGACAGTTAGGTTATGTTATGCGCCCAACAACCGTCAGGTTTTCAAATACCAATCGTAGTGCAATGCGTCGCCGTAGTGGCTTTGCCATGGCTCCGGTTGGCAAAAAAACAGCCACCGCGCCCACCTTGGTTGAAAGAAAGGTATTAACCACCTTTCCTGAAACCAAAATCGGTCAGGCAGCTTAAGCGAAAAGCGCAGTTTAGCTGCGCTTTTTTATGCGCGCTCTTGGCGTGCAAGACGCTTTTGGCACTAATTTTTTTAACGATTCACTTTTTTTTACCGATCAATTGGTATTGCCGAGCGCTTTTGCTACCTTTAGTCACAAATCACTATAATAACTGTGGAGAAAGTCATGCAATGCCATCGCGTAGAAGAACTACTGCAACTGCTGGAGCCTGAATGGCACAAAGATTCCGAGCTCAATCTGATCCAATTTCTGCTCAAACTGGCGCAAGAAGCCGGCTATCAAGGCGATCTGCAAGATTTGACCGATGATGTGCTGATCTACCATCTAAAAATGCGCAATAGCGCCAAAGATGAAGCTATCCCAGGGCTAAAAAAAGATTATCAGGATGATTTCAAAACCGCGATTCTCCGTGCGCGCGGTATCATTCAATAGCCAATGATCCAGCGGTGATTGGCCGCTTAAACCTGTGTCACACCATTCAAAATATCTACCCAGCGGCGTCAGCCGCTTTTTTTACACCGGGTTAACTCAGTCACCGCAATGCGGTAACCGTAGTGCAGTCACCGTAGGGGATAACAGTGCTGATGACACGATGAGTCACGACCACCAAGATCTGCAGATTAACACTATACTTAATCGCCAACTCGCGATTGCCTTAGGTTGGTGTGAGACCATAAATTAGTGCTTTAAATAGGTGGTTAACTATTGTGCTTATGCCAACAAGGATCGCGCCATGAGTCAGGATAAAATCGATGTCAAACCGATCGCGGTGCCTGAGCAGGATCGCAAAGCGCGCCACTCCAGACCCGCGCGCGTGAACCCCAATCATCACATTTATGTTCGTCACAGTCGCGGTCGCTACCAACAACTGCGCCGTTATGCTGGTGGCTTACTCCTGCTGCTGTTTGGTCTGCTGCCATGGCTCACTTATGGTGATCGGCCGGCGATTTTACTCGATATCACGCATCAGCAATTTAATCTGTTTGGCACCACCCTCTACCCACAAGATCTGACGTTACTCGCGCTGCTGCTGATCATCGCCGCCTTCGCTCTCTTTTTTATCACCACCTGGTTAGGCCGAGTCTGGTGCGGTTATCTCTGTCCCCAAACGGTCTGGACATTTGTCTATCTCTGGTTTGAAGAAAAACTCGAAGGCAGTGCTAATAAAAGACGTCTGCAAGACAGCGGCCGCCTCACCCTATCCCTTGCGCTGCGCAAAACCATCAAACATGGCGCTTGGTTAGCGATTGCCTTGCTAACCGGGCTGACTTTTGTCGGTTATTTTGTACCGATTCGCCAATTGGCAGTCGATGTGCTGACCTTCAATGCCGAGTTCTGGCCGCTATTTTGGGTATTGTTATTTACCGTCTGCACTTATGGTAATGCGGGATGGATGCGCTCAATTATGTGCATTCACATCTGCCCTTATGCACGCTTTCAATCCGCGATGTTTGATAAAGACACCTTGATTGTCGGCTATGATGCGGCACGTGGCGAAACACGTGGTCCACGCACCCGCACCACCGATCGCCAAGCCCAAGGTTTAGGTGATTGCGTCGACTGTGAGCTGTGCATGCAGGTCTGTCCAACCGGAATCGATATTCGCAACGGCCTACAATATGAGTGCATCAACTGCGGTGCTTGCATCGATGCCTGCGACCATACAATGCAGCGAATGGGCTACGCCACAAAGTTGATCAGTTACACCTCTGAACATCGGCTGCGCGGTAAACCCACCAAAATCATGCGCCCCAAACTACTCGGCTATGCTGGTGTATTGTGCGTGATGCTCGGTCTATTGTTCGTGCAAATCGTCAATATCGATCCAGCAGGCCTTAGCGTGCTAAGAGATCGCAGCCAACTGTTTAGAACCAACAGCTCGGGTGAAATTGAAAATACTTACACGCTGAAAGTGATCAATAAAACTCAGCAAGTGCAAACTTACCAGCTATCTGTCACCGGACTGGATCAGGTCTCATGGTATGGCAAGCAAACTGTGGTGGTGCAGCCGGGCGAGATGCTCAATCTGCCGATGGCCCTTGGGGTCGAACCAGAAAATCTCAGCTCTGCGGTAACCACAATTCAGTTTATACTGCACGATATAAGCCACCCATTTACCCTTGAAGTCGAGAGCCGGTTTATTCAGCCGCTCTGACAATCACCCGCATGGTAAAGGGCTCAGTAATGAGTCCTGATGATTTGATGACCCAAGCTACTTTTCACTTTAATGCTTTAACGCCCGATCTGATCTGGTTCGCGCTGGAAAGTATCGGTATTCGTGCAGAATCTGGTTTTTTACCACTCAACAGTTACGAAAACCGCGTCTACCAGTTTAGCGATGAACAGCGACGCCGCTTGGTGGTCAAATTTTATCGGCCACAACGCTGGAGCGATCAACAGATCCAAGAAGAGCACGATTTCGCACTGGAGCTACAACAACAAGAGATCCCCGTTGTCCCTCCACTAGAGATCAACGGTGCCACATTACATCACCATCAGGGTTACCGTTTCGCCCTATTTAACAGCATGGGTGGACGCCAATATGAAGTGGATAATGAGCAGCATTTAGAGTGGGTCGGGCGCTTTCTTGGCCGGATTCACAAGGTGGGGGCGAGCAAATCATTTCATCACCGCCCAACTCTGTCTCTGGATGAGTACCTCTATCAACCGCGGCATATTCTGGAATACAGTCACTGCATTCCCGCGCATTTACAACGTGGCTTTTTTGAGCAACTCGATTTGTTAATCAATGAGATACAGCAACACTGGCCAGCGAATCAGTCTCACATCCGCCTACACGGCGATTGTCATCCCGGCAATATACTGTGGCGTGATGGTCCGATGTTTGTCGATCTGGATGACGCGCGCAGCGGCCCTGCAGTACAGGATTTGTGGATGCTACTGCATGGTGATCGCCAAGAAAAATTACTGCAATTGGACATTCTGCTGGAAGGCTATCAAGAGTTTTGCGATTTTAACCCGCAGCAATTGAAACTAATCGAGCCACTACGTGGTCTACGCATGGTGCACTATATGGCATGGCTCGCCAAACGCTGGCAAGATCCGGCCTTTCCGGTCGCCTTTCCTTGGTTTAAGGATGCCAAATACTGGGAAAGTCAAATTCTCGCTTTCCAAGAGCAGATTGTCGCCCTGCAAGCCCCTCCGCTATCACTGCAGTCGCAGTGGTAAGCAAGCACAATTATTTTAAGCACCATCAATTTAATGGAGAAAGTCATGAAAAAGCTGTTTGCACTGGTTGCAACCCTGATGTTAAGCGTATCAGCCTATGCGACTCAATTTAAAGCGGGCGAGCATTACCAAGTGCTGAAGACTCCGGTTTCCTCAACCCCTGTGGTCAATGAATTTTTTTCATTCTACTGTCCACACTGCAGTAGCTTTGAACCGATCATCGCCCAATTAAAACAGCAGCTACCAGAAGGCGTTAAATTACACAAAAATCATGTCTCTTTCATGGGCGGTAACATGGGTAAGGTGATGAGCAAAGCTTACGCCACCATGCTAGCTCTCGATATCGAAGAGCAAATGGTGCCAGTACTATTTAACCGCATCCATAGCCAACGTAAGCCACCAAAAGATGAATCAGAACTGCGTCAAATTTTCCTAGATCAAGGTGTCGATGCTGCAAAATTTGATGCGGCTTATAACGGCTTTGCGGTCGATTCGATGGTGCGTCGTTTTGATAAGCTGTTCCAAGATAATGGCTTAACGGGTGTGCCTGCGGTAGTGGTCAACAACCGCTACTTAGTACAAGGCCAATCCGTTGCCTCACTGGATGAATATTTCGCACTGGTCAACTACCTACTGACCCAAAAACACTAAGTGCTGCAAAAACACTAAGCGTTCTGTGCTAAAAACTTAGCGAGCCAAGCGCTCGCTAAGTTGGATGCTCATCATTCGCTGATATACCAAAATTACACATTCTGCGCACTAAGCTGCCTAAGCAAGCGATCCATCGAGCGATAACCGAGCGCTTCTGCCAAATGAGCCCGCGTGATCTGCTTTTCCCCCTGCAAATCAGCAATAGTACGTGCCACCTTGATAATCCGGTGGTAAGCGCGGATCGACAAACCAAGTCGATGCAAGGCACTCTCCAAAAACTCAGCATCCGCCTTCAGCAATGGGCAATCACGATCAATCTCACGGCTTTGCAGCAAAGCGTTTACCTTGCCAGCGCGATCTAACATTCGCTCACGCGCCGCCATCACACGCTGACGCACCATCGCGGTCGATTCACCACGATCGCCGCCATGAGCCAACGTTCCCTTCGGCAACGCTGGGATCTCAATCGACATATCAAACCGATCCAACAACGGGCCAGAGAGCCGACTTAAATAGCGCAAGATCGTCTGTGAATTGGCCCGCGCTTGGCTACCTTGATAATAACCGGTTGGGCTGGGGTTTAACGCGCCAACCAACTGAAAACGAGCTGGAAAACGGGTTTTACCTTGCGCACGAGAAATCACAATCTCGCCCGACTCCAATGGCTCACGCAGCGAATCGAGCACCTTGCGTTCAAACTCTGGCATTTCGTCCAAAAATAATAGCCCGTTATGCGCTAACGATATTTCGCCAGGACGCGGAATCGTACCGCCACCAACCAATGCCGCCATGGAACTGGAGTGATGGGGAGCGCGAAACGGCCGCAATTTCCAATTGTGTTGGTTAATCTCCTGCTGAGTCAGCGAAGCAATTGAGGCGGTTTCGATCGCTTCTTGATCACTCATGGGCGGCAATAAATCACACAAACGTGACGCCAACATGGTTTTTCCGGTGCCGGGAGGACCTAAAAACAGCAAATTATGGCTGCCAGCGGCGGCAATTTCTAACGCGCGTTTTCCCTGCTGCTGACCAATAATATCTTGTAAATCACGGCTGCTTGGCAGTGGCTGCTCACTCGGCGCACTTTGAAACAGCGACAAATTCTGTTGGCCACACAGATCGGCACACACTTCAAGCAAACTGTGCGCTGATTTATGCGCTGCACCCGTAACCAACGCCGCTTGATCGCCATTGGCATGCGGCACTACTAGGCTACGCCGCACTTGGTTGGCCGCCAAGGCGGCAGGCAACACCCCTTTTACGCGACGAATCTTCCCCGATAGCGCCAGTTCACCAATAAATTCGTAACTTTCCAGCTTAGTTCGTGCAATTTGCTCTGAAGCGACCAAAATGCCCAGCGCGATCGGCAAATCAAATCGCCCTCCTTCCTTAGGCAGATCCGCTGGCGCTAAATTGACGGTTATTCTTTTGGCTGGAAACTCAAAGCGGGAATTAATAATCGCGCTGCGCACCCGATCGCGTGATTCTTTAACGGTGGTTTCTGGCAGACCGACTAATGTGAAACCGGGCATTCCGTTACTGATGTGCACCTCAACCGTGACCGGAGGAGCCTGCACACCAATACTGGCCCGACTGTGAATAATCGCAAGTCCCATGACATCCCTCTAGGTTGATTTAAACCGCCGGCACCACTAGCAACAGTGGCGATAAACCGTGCAGAACAGGTTATATAGCCTGATGAGATCGAATAATAATGTGAAAAAAGAATGAGTTTTTGCTTGTCATGTAACGAACATGTGTGTTAACACTAGAGACACAAAACGATTGGTAAGATATTAGTTCAACCTAAAGTACGAATTGACTATGAATTTGAACACTCGCATTAACGCTCTAATTAACCTAATTATCGTGGTCATTCTGGTGACGACGCAGGGGCGAGTGGACGAAAGATAACCAAACAAATCCAAAAACCCCCGCACTGAAAAGTCCGGGGTTTTTTACCATTTAGACAGTACAAAAAAATACATTCTGACCTTGTGTCCCCAAACAACTTAGCGTTGCAGATAGACAGCAAGTGAATTGATCACCATGAACATAGCAATAAACAAGTTATACGATTGGGAATCCACTTCACTCACACCACTGTAGCGTCAAGCAGGATAGGGATAATCTCTCACCACGGGCAGTTGCCGTTCAGCTGCCCGTCGCAAGAGTCGCGTTCAGAATCAACAGGAAGCATGGGAGCAGCACATGAAGTGCAAACACAACACCCGCAGCAACAGCAATTGTTGCCGCAAGGAGGCACGATGACTGGCGCACAATTAGTCGTTGCAGCATTACAACAACAGGGCATTAAAACCGTGTTCGGTTACCCCGGTGGCGCAATCATGCCGATTTATGATGCGCTATACGATGGTGGTGTCGAGCATATCCTGTGTCGTCATGAACAAGGTGCGGCGATGGCCGCGATTGGTATGGCGCGTTCAACCCAGCAAGTCGCGGTGTGTATGGCGACCTCAGGCCCTGGTGCAACCAATTTGGTGACCGGACTCGCCGATGCACTGTTGGATTCGATACCTATCGTGGTGATTACTGGCCAAGTCGCCAGCTCACATATCGGCACAGATGCCTTTCAAGAGATGGATGTGATCGGCATGTCACTCTCTTGCACCAAGCACAGCTATTTAGTCACCAACCCAAGTGAGCTTGCGCCAACCCTGGCGGAAGCCTTTCAAGTAGCGCAAACTGGCCGACCAGGCCCGGTACTGGTTGATATCGCCAAAGATGTGCAACTTGGCCAAGTTCCCGTATCTCGTTTACCCAATTTTACTCCGCCAGCGATGCCACAAGTGGATGGTGCACAATTAGCTGCCGCGCAAGCTCTGCTCGCGCAAAGTGAACGTCCGGTATTGTACGTCGGTGGCGGCGTCCAACTGGCACATGCAACCAACACAGTACGAGCATTTTTGCGCGACAATCCAATGCCTGCGGTGAGCACTCTCAAAGGGTTAGGTACGATTGAACGGCACGACCCGCATTATCTCGGCATGCTCGGCATGCATGGCACCAAAGCGGCCAACTTGATCGTGCAAGAGTGTGATTTATTGATCGCGGTAGGCGCGCGTTTCGATGACCGAGTGACCGGAAAGCTCGATACCTTTGCCCCCCACGCTAAAGTGATCCACCTTGATATTGACGCCGCCGAGTTCAATAAACTGCGCCATGCGCACGCCGCACTGCGTGGCGATATTCAGCAGATTTTGCCGCAACTTAAGCTGCCTCACACTATCGCACCATGGCTCAATTACAGTGCCAGCCTGCGCCATGAATTAAAATGGAGTTACGATCATCCGGGCGAAAAAATCTATGCCCCACTGCTGCTTAAGCAACTGTCCGACCTCATGCCAGATAGCGCGATCGTCTCCACCGATGTTGGCCAACACCAAATGTGGGCTGCGCAGCACATTCAACCGCGCGCACCACAAAACTTCATCTCATCTGCTGGCCTTGGCACCATGGGCTTTGGCTTACCAGCAGCGATGGGCGCAGCCGTGGCAAGGCCTGACGATCAATCGATCCTGATCAGCGGCGACGGCTCATTTATGATGAATGTGCAAGAACTCGGCACGCTCAAGCGACGCCAGATCCCAGTCAAAATAGTGCTACTGGATAACCAACGTTTAGGCATGGTGCGTCAATGGCAATCGCTATTTTTTGATGGTCGCCACAGCGAAACGATTTTGGATGACAATCCAGATTTCGTAATGCTGGCCAAAGCCTTCAACATCCCAGGTAAAACCATCAGCCGCAAACAAGAAGTGGAACCTGCGCTGCGTGAAATGCTTGCCAGCCCGACCGCTTATCTGCTGCATGTACAGATTGATGAAGAAGAGAACGTGTGGCCATTGGTACCACCGGGCGCATCCAATACTGACATGCTTGAGAATACTTAGGGAGAAGCCACATGCAACGTTATCTACTCGATATTAAAGCCGATGATAAACCCGTGTTATTGGAGCGCGTACTGCGCGTAACACGGCATCGTGGCTTTGTGATCAAGCAAGTCGCGGCGACCCAAAACCACGCCAGCAAAATCGCCAGCGTTGAGATTATTGTCGACAGTGACCGTCCAATCTCAACCTTGACCAATCAAATTGAAAAACTGTGGGATGTACGCTCGGTGGAAGTCACCGTGATCCGCAATGACGAGCTCCCCAACAACAATTTACAGCAAAAACTTTATGCATAAGGAAGGCAATCATGGCAACAAAAACTGCTGATTATATTTGGTTCAATGGTGAAATGATCCCATGGGCAAAGGCGACCGTTCACGTACTGACCCATGCAATGCACTATGGCACTTCGGTGTTTGAAGGTGTGCGCTGCTACAACACGCCAAAAGGCCCAATAATCTTCCGCCACCGCGAACACGCGCAGCGCCTGCTTGATTCTGCCAAAATCTATCGCTTCCCGATCCCCTACTCGATGGAAACCATTATGGAAGCGACCCGTGAAACCTTGCGCGCCAACAAACTCGATAGCGCCTACATTCGTCCACTGGCGTACGTGGGTAACGTCGGTCTTGGTGTGTGTCCACCAACGGGCACAGAAATGGATCTGATGATTGCCGCGTTCCCTTGGGGGCTTATCTGGGTGACGAAGCGCTCGAAAATGGCGTGGATGCGATGGTGTCTAGTTGGCACCGTGCTGCGCCGAATACTATTCCCACCGCCGCTAAAGCCGGTGGTAACTACCTCTCTTCACTGTTGGTGGGTGGTGAAGCACGTCGCCACGGCTACGCAGAAGGCATCGCCCTGAGTGTCGATGGTTATCTTTCAGAAGGTGCGGGCGAAAATATTTTCGTGGTCAAAAATGGTGAATTACTCACCCCCCCAACCACCAGCTCGATCCTACCGGGCATCACCCGTGATTCGATCATCACCCTTGCTCGTGACATGGGATACTCAGTGCGTGAAGCCAATATCTCCCGCGAAGCGCTGTATCTGGCCGACGAGATTTTCATGACCGGCACCGCCGCCGAAGTGGTACCGGTACGCAGCGTCGACAAAATTACCGTCGGAGCGGGCAAACGCGGTCCGATCACCAAAGCCATCCAAAACGCTTATTTTGGCCTGTTCAACGGCAGCACCGAAGATAAGTGGGGCTGGTTGGATTACGTTTACCCAGCTGCGCAATAAGGAGTTTCCATGCCTAAGTATCGTTCCGCCACCACCACTCACGGGCGTAATATGGCGGGGGCACGCGCATTATGGCGTGCCACTGGCGTCAAAGAGCAAGATTTTGGTAAACCGATCATTGCAGTGGTCAACTCCTTCACCCAATTTGTTCCCGGCCATGTCCATTTAAAAGATCTCGGTCAACTGGTCGCACGTGAAATTGAAGCCAGCGGCGGGATTGCCAAAGAGTTCAATACCATTGCGATCGATGATGGTATCGCGATGGGACATGGCGGTATGCTCTATTCACTGCCTTCTCGTGAGCTGATCGCTGATTCGGTTGAATATATGGTCAATGCCCACTGCGCCGATGCGATGGTGTGCATCTCCAACTGTGACAAAATTACCCCGGGAATGCTGATGGCGGCAATGCGCCTCAATATTCCGACCATTTTCGTCTCTGGCGGGCCGATGGAGGCGGGCAAAACCCAGCTTTCTGACCAGATCATCAAGCTCGATCTAGTTGATGCGATGATGCAAGGCGCGGATCCCAAGGTTTCCGATGCACAAAGTGAACAGATCGAGCGTTCGGCTTGCCCCACGTGTGGCTCGTGCTCAGGAATGTTTACCGCTAACTCAATGAACTGTCTCACCGAAGCGCTCGGCCTCTCTCAACCGGGAAATGGCTCACTCCTCGCCACTCACGTCGATCGCAAACAGCTCTTTTTAAGCGCTGGGCAACGGATTGTTGGACTCACCAAGCGCTACTACGAACACGATGATACCGCAGTTTTGCCACGCAATATTGCCAGCAAAGCCGCGTTTGAAAACGCGATGGCGCTGGATATTGCCATGGGTGGATCGACCAACACCGTATTGCACCTGTTAGCCGCAGCACAGGAAGGCGAAATCGGCTTTGATATGGCTGATATTGATCGCCTATCTCGCCAAGTACCACACTTATGTAAAGTGGCACCATCAACCCAGAAATACCATATGGAAGACGTGCACCGCGCCGGTGGTGTGATGGGAATTTTGGGCGAGTTGCAACGGGCAGGCTTACTTAACGATCAAACCCGTACGGTATTAGGTCTTTCGCTACGTGAACAGTTGGCACAATACGATGTGAAACAGAGCGAAGATCACGCGATCAACGCCTTGTTCCGCGCCGGCCCTGCTGGAATTCGCACCACCCAAGCTTTCTCACAAGATTGCCGCTGGGAGACGGTCGATGACGATCGCCAAACCGGTTGTATCCGCGATCAAGCCCACGCTTACAGCCAAGATGGTGGGCTGGCAGTGCTAAAAGGCAATTTGGCACTCGATGGCTGCATTGTCAAAACCGCAGGGGTGGATGCCAGCATTCTGCAATTTTGTGGCCGCGCGGTCGTGTTTGAAAGCCAAGAAGAGGCGGTATCCGGTATTCTGGGTGGTCAAGTGCAAGCGGGTGATGTGGTGGTGATCCGTTATGAAGGCCCGAAAGGTGGACCAGGCATGCAAGAGATGCTTTACCCAACTACCTACCTCAAATCAATGGGACTGGGTAAACAGTGTGCACTGCTCACCGATGGGCGCTTCTCGGGTGGCACCTCCGGCCTATCGATTGGGCATGTTTCACCCGAAGCCGCCAATGGTGGCAGCATAGGTTTAGTGCGCAATGGTGATAGCATCGCGATTGACATTCCCAACCGATCGATCACGCTCCAAGTCAGTGAGGCAGAGCTGGCTACCCGACGCGCTGAGCAAGATCAACTCGGCTGGAAACCGGTTGATCGCCAACGACCGGTGTCACTGGCACTCAAAGCTTACGCTAGTTTGGCGACCAGTGCCGACAAAGGCGCGGTACGCGATAAGTCGAAACTTGAGGGCTAAATAATGGAACAAACGCAACCAACGGGCGCAGATTATCTGCGCCAAATCTTACGCTCTCCAGTCTATGAAGTGGCCACTATCACCCCTTTGCAAAGCATGCCGCGCCTTTCGGCACGGATTGCCAACCAGGTACAAATCAAGCGGGAAGATCGCCAGCCTGTGCATTCCTTTAAGCTGCGCGGTGCTTACAACATGGTGGCACATTTAAGCCAAGCGCAAAAAGACGCCGGCGTGATCGCCGCTTCAGCCGGTAACCATGCGCAAGGCATGGCGCTATCGGGCAGCAAACTCGGCATCAAAACCACCATTGTCATGCCACGCACGACGCCAGACATCAAAGTCGAAGCGGTGCGTGGTTTTGGCGGTGAAGTGCTGCTGCATGGCAATAATTTTGATGAGGCCAAAGCCGAAGCGGAACGCCTCGCCAAACAGCAAGGCTACACCTTTGTGCCGCCGTTCGATCATCCGTTGGTGATTGCTGGCCAAGGTACAATTGGTATGGAGATGCTGCAACAAAATGGTCATCTCGATTACATTTTTGTGCCGGTCGGCGGCGGCGGTTTAGCCGCTGGGGTGGCGGTATTGGTCAAACAGTTGATGCCAGAAATTCAAGTGATCGCGGTTGAACCGGAAGACTCGGCCTGCCTGAAAGCCGCCTTAGATGCCGGCAAACCGGTCGTGCTCGATCAAGTCAGCATGTTTGCTGATGGCGTGGCGGTGAAACGGATTGGCGATGAAACTTTTCGCCTGTGCCAACAATATCTCGATGGCCACATCACCGTCTCCAGTGATGAGATTTGTGCCGCAGTGAAAGATATTTTTGAAGATACGCGCGCCATCGCGGAACCTTCTGGCGCACTGGCGCTAGCTGGATTGAAAAAATTTGCCGAACAGCAGCAGCTGAAAGGCAAACAGCTCGGCACGGTGCTTTCTGGTGCCAATACCAATTTCCATGGCTTACGCTATGTTTCTGAGCGTTGTGAGCTGGGGGAAAAGCGAGAGGGCTTACTCGCGGTGACCATTCCGGAACGCAAAGGGGCCTTTTTCGAATTCTGTCATATTATCGGCAATCGAGCGGTAACCGAATTTAACTACCGCTATAGTGACGATAAACTGGCCAATATTTTTGTCGGGGTGCGCTTAATCGGTGGACCGGAAGAATTGAAATCGATCATCCATGAGTTACGCCAGTCCGGTTATCCGGTACAAGATCTCTCCGATGACGAAATGGCCAAACTGCACATTCGCTACATGATTGGTGGACGCCCTTCCAAACCTCTGACTGAGCGGTTATACAGCTTTGAGTTTCCCGAATACCCCGGCGCACTGCTCAAATTCTTAAGCATGCTCGGTACTCACTGGAACATCAGCTTGTTCAACTACCGCAACCACGGTGCCGACTACGGCCGGGTATTGTGCGGTTTTGAATTGGATACGCCAGATTTAGGCCGCTTCTCGGAACACTTGGTTGAACTCGGTTATCGTTATAAAGATGAAACCGATAATCCTGCCTACCGTTTTTTCCTCGCGAAATAGTCTCCGCCCCACCTTATGGTGGGGCTTTTGTTATGTTCTACAGCCTCAAACCATACCTAGAACAAAACTATGCACATGAAGCATAGCGATCATGCTTAACTTTCATTTAATTCATAGTCCAATCAAGACTAGACTAGAGCCAACGCTGACCATGAATGGAGAATCCCATGTTTCAAGCATTAATCTTAAACCAACAAGATAAACGCACCATCGCCACTATCAACACGATTGATGAGGAACAATTACCTGATGGTAATGTACTGATCTCGGTCGATTACTCATCTCTCAACTATAAAGATGGGCTCGCCATCACTGGTAAAGGCAAAATCATTCGTAATTTTCCTATGGTGCCAGGCATCGATTTAGCCGGTAAAGTGCTCAGATCACAAGATGCACGCTACCAAGCGGGCGATCAAGTCATACTGACCGGCTGGGGCGTCGGTGAAAACCACTGGGGCGGGATGGCACAGAAAGCACGTTTACAGGCCGATTGGTTAGTACCGCTGCCACAAGGCTTAACCAGCCAACAAGCGATGATGATTGGCACCGCAGGTTTAACCGCCATGCTGTGCGTGCAAGCACTACTTGATGGTGGCATTCAACCTGAAGATGGCGAAATCTTAGTTACAGGAGCCAGTGGCGGGGTTGGTTCCGTAGCCGTAACCTTGCTAGCGGTATTGGGCTATCAAGTGGTAGCCGTGACTGGGCGAGCGGCCGAGAATGGTCCACTACTCACTAAACTCGGCGCGAGTCGTATCATTGAGCGTGACCAGTTTGCCGAGCCAGCTCGTGCATTGGAAAAACAGCAGTGGGCTGGAGCAATCGATACGGTTGGTAGCCAGATGCTGGCTAACATCTTGGCACAAATGAATTACCACGGTGTGGTAGCGGCCTGTGGTTTAGCGGGCGGTTTCGATCTGCCGACCACAGTGATGCCCTTTATTTTGCGTAACGTACGCCTACAAGGGGTAGATTCGGTTAACTGCTCATTGGAAAAACGCGTGGCGGCGTGGCAAAAACTGGTCGAATTGCTTCCTGCCAGTTACTTTGAGCAAGCGTGCCACCAAATCGACTTAGCACAAGTAGCGGAATACGCCGCCGCTATCACCAATGGTCAAGTGACTGGTCGGATAGTGGTCAAACTGTAAGTTGTCGGTGAGTTTGTGCGTTGAGGATTGAATATTTTCTCTTCACCAGTAATATCTACGCCCTAATTGTGATACCCAGCAGGTTTTAGCATGAATTTTAATCCGCACATTGCCACACATACCCTAGAAGCAGAAGGATTACGCTGCCCAGAGCCCGTGATGATGGTTCGGAAAACCATGCGCACTATGCAAGATGGGGAGATTTTATTGGTCACGGCAGATGATCCCTCGACCACGCGGGATATTCCGAGTTTTTGCCGCTTTATGGATCATCAATTACTCGGTGCCATCACCGATACTCTGCCGTATCAATATTTGATTAAAAAAGGCCTAGTTGAATAGATCAACGCTGAATCAACCAAGCTTAAATAGACCCATAACGGCAAGACCACCGAACCGGCCACCTTGCCGTTATGGTTTTAATCAACCTCTATTCGACGCGGTGGATCTCCGCTTGTAGCTGATGGAGTTGCTGTTTGATTTCACGCACTTGATCGTGCAGCGGAATAATATGCGCCACTCGGATCCAAGCTTCGACCGCTAAGGCGGTCATCACAAGCGCACCAATCACCATTGGCATCCATAAATTGGTTAAGGTCATCCCTAGCAGGGTCAAAATTAAGCCAAAGGTAAATAAATAACTTTGGCTTTTGGCACTCATGCCCATATAGCGGGTCAGCATACGGCTTGCTCCTTGTGTCCGTTGATTCTCAGATGGATCTCGACACAACCCTAGCACGAGATGCAGGCTTAGGATGGGCAGTCGATCACGCTGTGCAACGCGACATAGCCAGATCGCACTGCCCAGTGCAGATTAATAGCACCCAGCAGCGATAGCCAAAGCAAAAAACAGCAGCGCTGTAATTTTACGGATCAATGCCAATGGCAGTTTGTCGGCCGAAAGCTTACCAATCAGCACCACAGGTACGTTAGCTAACAACATACCAATCGTCGTGCCCAAAATGACAAAACTCAGAGCATCAGCATACTGTGCACCAAGAATTGAGGTAGCTATCTGGGTCTTATCACCAATTTCTGCCACAAAGAAAGCGATAAAACTGGCAATAAATGGACCGCGATTGGAGATAGACTCCTCTTCATCTAGTTTATCCGGGATCAACACCCACCCCGCCATCGCGAGGAAACTGACCACCAACACCCATTTTAAGATCTCCGGCGAGAGATAGTCTGCAACCACCACGCCGAGCCAAGCCGCCAAGGCGTGATTGGCGATCGTAGCCAGAAAAATCGCGGCAATAATCGGGATCGGCTTACGATAACGGCTCGCCAGTAACAAGGATAACAGTTGGGTTTTGTCGCCAATCTCGGCTAATGCAACAGTAGTGATGGAAATTGCTAAAACGCTCATGACATGCTCTTCGGGATAGGGATTATTATGCAACCATAGACAAACAACCACGCCCTATCCCAGTTCGTGTTGTTTGTCTAAGGTCTTGCTAAACCTGAAGGCTCAAGTCTCACACACCATGGTCATTGAGTACCAAATATGTTGATGTGTGAATCGCTAAGTTGACCACTTAACGACCAGCTACTCCCCAAAGACGGGGCGGATTTTAGCCACATCGCGTTCCGAGTGCAACCTTTTGTCTCCAGCTTAATACACTGGTTACCCGCTAATAACCAGCATGCAGCGATAAAAGCGCAATCTGCCCAATAAATCAGCAAGATTTGCTCTACTTTGTCAGCCAATAACTGGGTATACTCCAGTGTTATTTTTTATCAATTCAGACAGAAGAATCGCGCGAACCTGACTATGCAAAAATACGACATCAAAACCTTTCAGGGTATGATCCTCGCGCTGCAGGATTATTGGGCCCAACAAGGCTGTACTATTGTGCAACCACTCGACATGGAAGTGGGTGCAGGTACTTCTCACCCGATGACTTGCTTACGAGCATTAGGCCCTGAACCTATCGCGACCGCGTACGTTCAACCCTCACGCCGCCCAACCGACGGCCGCTACGGTGAAAACCCAAACCGTCTGCAACACTACTACCAGTTTCAGGTGATCATCAAACCCTCACCAGACAATATCCAAGAGCTGTACTTAGGTTCACTACGTGTACTGGGAATTGACCCTTGTGTGCACGATATCCGCTTTGTGGAAGACAACTGGGAAAACCCAACCTTAGGTGCTTGGGGTCTGGGCTGGGAAGTGTGGCTGAACGGCATGGAAGTGACTCAATTTACTTACTTCCAACAAGTGGGCGGCCTTGAGTGTAAACCAGTCACCGGTGAAATCACTTACGGTATTGAGCGTCTTGCGATGTACATTCAGGGCGTCGATTCAGTTTATGATCTGACCTGGAACGATGGCCCACTTGGCAAAGTGACTTACGGTGACATCTACCACCAAAATGAAGTTGAGCAATCCACTTACAACTTTGAACATGCGGATGTGGATTTCCTGTTCACTTACTTCGACCAGTGCGAAAAAGAGTGCCAACACCTGCTGGAGCTTGAAAAGCCACTGCCACTGCCAGCCTACGAGCGGATTTTGAAAGCGGCGCACGCCTTCAACCTGCTCGATGCACGCAAAGCGATCTCAGTCACTGAGCGCCAGCGCTACATTCTGCGCATTCGCAACCTCACTAAATCGGTCGCCGAAGCTTATTACGCATCCCGTGAAGCGCTGGGCTTCCCTATGTGTAAGCCGTCACAACAGAAGTAAGGGGAACCGCACTCATGGCAAAAGAATTTTTAATTGAGCTAGGCACAGAAGAGTTACCACCAAAGCAACTGCGCACACTGGCTGAAGCCTTTGCGGCCAATTTTGCCGCTGAGCTAGCCGCCGCCGACATCGCACACCAAGGCGTGACTTGGTTTGCCACACCACGCCGCTTGGCTCTCAAAGTGGCCAATTTGGCTACAAGTCAACCCGATCGCGTGGTAGAAAAACGTGGCCCTGCGGTCAACGTGGCATTTGATGCCGATGGCAAGCCAACCAAAGCCGCCGAAGGTTGGGCTCGTGGCAATGGTATTACGGTAGAACAAGCCGATCGCCTAGTCACTGATAAAGGTGAATGGCTGCTGTTTAAAGAGCAAGTACAAGGCCAACAAACCGCATCTGTGGTGGTGGAGATGGCCGCCAAAGCGCTGGCTAACCTGCCGATTGCCAAACCAATGCGTTGGGGCGATAAAGAGACTCAATTTATCCGTCCAGTCAAAACCCTGACTATCTTGTTTGGTAGCGAGTTGATCCAAGGTGAAATCTTGGGCGTGAAATCGGATCGCATCGTACGCGGCCACCGTTTCATGGGCGAAGCGGAGTTCACCATCGAATCGGCTGAGCAGTACCCAGCAATCCTTGAACAGCGCGGCAAAGTCATCGCCGATTACGCAACGCGTAAAGCGCTGATCATTGAAGGCGCGCAACAAGCAGCGCAACAACTGGGCGGGATCGCCGATCTGGATGATGCATTAGTGGAAGAAGTGACCTCATTGGTTGAATGGCCTGTGGTAATGACCGCGAAATTTGAAGAAAAATTCCTCAAAGTTCCGGCCGAAGCTCTGGTGTACACCATGAAAGGTGACCAAAAGTACTTTCCGGTTTATTCGCACCAGATCGATGACGCCAACAAGAAACTGCTGCCGAATTTCATCTTCGTTTCCAACATCGAATCGAAAGAGCCTCGCCACGTTATCGAAGGTAACGAGAAGGTGGTGCGTCCACGTCTAGCGGATGCGGAATTCTTCTTCAATACCGACCGTAAGCGTCCGCTGGTCGATCGCTTAGCTCTGCTGGAAAACGCGATTTTCCAACAGCAACTCGGCACCATTAAACACAAAACCGACCGCATTACTGAACTGGCTGGCTACATCGCCGCGCAGATCGGTGCTGACGTTGAAAAATCTAAGCGCGCTGGCCTACTGGCCAAATGCGATCTCATGACCTCGATGGTGTTTGAATTTACCGACACCCAAGGCGTAATGGGTATGCACTATGCGCGTCACGATGGTGAAGCTGAAGAAGTAGCCGTTGCACTGAACGAGCAGTACATGCCACGTTTCGCCGGTGATGCACTGCCAAGCCGTGGCGTTTCTGCGGCGGTTGCGATGGCGGATAAACTCGATACTATCGTTGGTATTTTTGGTATCGGCCAAGCGCCGAAAGGCAGTGACCCCTTTGCGCTGCGCCGTGCTTCACTCGGTGTGCTGCGTATTCTGGTTGAATACGGCTACCCGTTGGATCTGGTCGATTTGATCGCCAAAGCCAAATCTCTGTTCGGTGACCGCCTGACCAATACCAACGTTGAGCTGCAAGTGATTGAGTTTATGCTCGGCCGCTTCCCAACTTGGTACCAAGATGCCGGCTTTAGCAGCGATATCATCCAAGCGGTGCTGGCGCGTAACCCAACCAAACCGGCGGATTTTGATCAACGCGTCAAAGCGGTATCACACTTCCGTGCACTTGAAGAAGCCGAAGCACTGGCCGCCGCTAACAAGCGGGTAGGCAACATTCTGGCTAAGTACGATGGTGAGTTAGCCGCAGAAATCGATCTGGCTTTGCTGCAAGAAGACGCCGAAAAAACCTTAGCGGAAGCCGTTGAAATCATGGCTGAAGCGTTAGAACCTGCGTTCGCAACCGGTGACTATCAACAAGCGCTGAGCAAGCTCGCTAGCCTGCGCGCGCCTGTTGATGCCTTCTTCGACAACGTGATGGTAATGGCCGACGATCAAGCGCTGAAGCAGAACCGTCTCACCCTGCTTAACAAGCTGCGTAACCTGTTCTTGCAAATTGCCGACATTTCGCTGCTGCAAAAATAAGCTCGCCCTGCTTTGATCTGACTAAGATTAAGCCCAACTCCTATGAGTTGGGCTTTGTTTTTCATCGCGCTCCCAAACAACTTGGAGTTGCAGGTAGGCGGCAAGTGAGTGAATCCCCATGAGCATAGATACGCTATGTGATTGGGGTGAAGGAACGTAGCCAACACCGCTGCAGCTTCAAGTCGGAATGGGATTCAAAAATAGTGCTTTGCCAGTTAAAAACATTGCGCTATGTTGAAACACTACTCTAAACGGCGGAGATCCCACCGGTATATCTTTCACAGACACAACAATCATTAGGTAGTCGAGCAATGCACTATTCCTCTTTTGGCGAAAAGTTTAATCGCTATTCCGGTATTACCCAGTTAATGGATGATTTGAATGATGGTCTGCGCACCCCTGGCGCGATCATGCTCGGTGGCGGTAACCCTGCCGCGATTCCTGCCATGCTCGATTACTTTCACCACACCAGTGCCGACATGTTGTCCGATGGCTCACTGCTGCATGCGATGACCAATTATGATGGGCCACAAGGCAAAGATGTGTTTGTGAAATCGCTGGCTAAGCTGCTACGCGAAACCTATAGCTGGGAGATCAGCGAAAAAAACATTACCCTGACCAACGGTAGCCAAAGCGGCTTTTTCTACCTATTTAACTTGCTGGCGGGTAAACAGCCCGATGGTTCACACAAAAAAATACTGCTACCACTGGCACCCGAATACATTGGCTACGCAGATGCGGGCATTGATGAAAATATTTTTGTCTCCTACCGCCCAGAGATTGAGCGGCTTGATCAAGGACTGTTCAAATACCATGTGGATTTTTCTGAGCTGAAAGTCGATGAGTCGGTCGCAGCTATCTGTGTCTCACGCCCCACCAACCCAACCGGTAATGTGTTAACCGAAGAGGAAATCCACAAACTCGACCAATTAGCGCGTGAATACGGTGTGCCGTTAATCATCGACAATGCTTACGGCGTGCCCTTCCCCAATATCATTTTTGAAGACGTTGAACCGTTTTGGAATGACAACACCATCTTGTGCATGAGCTTGTCCAAGCTGGGCTTACCCGGCCTGCGCTGTGGGATTGTGATCGCCAATCAAGCGGTCACCCAAGCGCTGACCAACATGAATGGTATCATTAGCCTCGCGCCGGGTAGTATGGGCCCTGCACTGGTACAACAAATGATAGAAAAAGACGATCTGCTAAGACTTAGCGAGCAGGTGATCAAACCGTTTTATCGCCAAAAAGCGCAACATGCGCTAGAACTGCTGCAAAGTGCGATTGATGATCCGCGTTTTCGCATCCATAAACCGGAAGGGGCGATCTTCCTCTGGCTGTGGTTTGATGAGCTGCCGATCACCACCATGGAGCTGTACCAACGTTTGAAAGCGCGTGGGGTGCTGATCGTACCGGGCGAATACTTCTTTATCGGCCAACCACAAGAGTGGCCACACGCCCATCAATGTTTGCGCATGAACTATGTGCAAAATGAAGCCGAAATGGCACAAGGCATCGCGATCATCGCTGAAGAAGTACAAAAAGCGTATCAACAGGCCAACGTCTAAACACCCAAACTGAGCAATGCAAAAAGCCCGCGAATTTCGCGGGCTTAATTTATAGCACTTAACGGGCGCTGGATTAGACGTCGAGGTTAGCCACTTTCAAGGCGTTGGTTTCGATAAACGCACGGCGTGGCTCAACTTGATCGCCCATCAAAGTGGTGAACAGTTCATCTGCGCCCACCGCATCTTCAATCGTCACTTGCATCATACGTCGCGTATCTGGATCCATCGTGGTTTCCCACAGCTGATCTGGATTCATTTCACCCAGACCTTTATAGCGTTGGATCGACAGGCCACGGCGTGACTCTTTGATCAGCCACTCCAGTGCTGCAGCAAAGCTGGTGATCGGTTGCACGCGCTCGCCACGCTTAATGAATGCGCCCGCTTCAATCAGGCCATCTAACGCTTGTGACAGATCAGCCAGTTTGGCGTACTCTTTCGAGTTGATCAGATCAGCACTCAATAAGTATTCATGGGTCACACCGTGAGTACGCACCTGAATTTTTGGCAGATACACATTCAGCTCAGCATTGTGCTCAACCAGTACACTGTATTGGCTGGCACCCACTTCTTTGGCATTCAGTTGCTCAACCAGACGCTCGGTCCAAGCTTGCACCGCCGTTTGGTCAACACACAACCCAGCACTGATACGTGGTACGTACAGCAATTCATGCAATAGCGCATACGGGTAACGGCGACTCATACGTTCCACCAACTTGATCGCGGCATTGTATTGCTGCACCAGCTTCTCAAGCGGCTCACCCGCTAACGCAGGAGCATCCGGATTAACGTGCAAAGCTGCGCCATCCATTGCTAGTGCTACTTGGTACTGGTTCATCGCATCTTCATCTTTGATGTACTGCTCTTGCTTGCCTTTTTTCACTTTGTAGAGTGGTGGCTGCGCGATGTAAATGTAACCACGTTCAATCAGCTCTGGCATTTGGCGGTAAAAGAAGGTCAACAGCAAGGTACGAATGTGCGAGCCGTCGACGTCCGCATCGGTCATGATGATGATGTTGTGATAACGCAGTTTATCTGGGTTGTACTCGTCACGGCCAATACCACAACCCAGCGCGGTGATCAGTGTCGCGACCTCTTGCGAAGAGAGCATTTTGTCAAAACGCGCTTTTTCTACGTTAAGAATTTTACCTTTCAGCGGCAGAATCGCTTGATTCTTACGGTTACGGCCTTGCTTAGCTGAACCACCCGCAGAGTCTCCTTCCACAATATACAGTTCAGATAATGCTGGGTCTTTTTCCTGACAATCGGCCAATTTGCCCGGCAAGCCGGCTAAATCAAGCGCACCTTTACGACGAGTCATCTCACGGGCTTTACGTGCCGCTTCACGTGCGCGCGCCGCATCAATAATCTTGGAGCAGACGTGTTTCGCTTCGCTCGGGTTTTCCGCCAAGAAGTCCGCCAGTTTCTCATTCATCGCCGATTCAACCGCTGATTTCACTTCAGAAGAAACCAATTTGTCTTTGGTTTGGCTAGAGAATTTAGGATCTGGCACTTTGACCGACACGACCGCCGTCAAACCTTCACGGGCATCATCACCGGAAGTCGCGGCTTGCGCTTTCTTCGAGAAACCTTCTTTGTCCATGTAGTTGTTCAACGTACGGGTCAAAGCTCCACGGAAGCCGGCTAAGTGGGTACCACCATCACGCTGTGGAATATTGTTGGTAAAGCAGTAAATGTTCTCTTGGAAACCATCGTTCCACTGCATCGCCACTTCGACACTGATACCATCTTCACGCTCTTGATTGAAGTGGAATACCTTTTCATGGATTGGGGTTTTATTGCGGTTTAAGTGAGAAACAAACGCTTGAATACCACCTTCATACATAAAGTGGTCTTTTTTATCTTGTTCACGCTCATCGGCCAACTTGATCGACACGCCAGAGTTGAGGAATGACAGCTCACGCAAGCGCTTGGCAAGAATGTCATAATGGAATTCAATATTGGTAAAGGTTTGAGCACTTGGCCAGAAACGTACCGTAGTACCGGTACGCTCACTCTCACCGACTGCGGCGAGTGGCGCTTGTGGCACACCATGGTGATAGATTTGTGAATGGATTTTGCCACCACGATAAATCGTCAGTTGGACTTTTTCCGACAAGGCGTTAACCACCGAAACCCCAACCCCATGCAGACCGCCGGAGACTTTATAGGAGTTATCATCAAATTTACCGCCGGCGTGCAGTACGGTCATGATCACTTCTGCCGCCGAAACTTGCTCTTCAGGATGCATTTCAGTCGGAATACCACGACCGTCATCGCTGACTGACACTGAGTTGTCTTCGTGGATAGTCACCACGATGTCTTTACAGTAACCTGCCAACGCTTCATCAATTGAGTTATCCACCACCTCAAAAACCATGTGGTGCAGACCGGTGCCATCATCCGTGTCGCCGATGTACATACCCGGACGCTTACGTACTGCATCCAGCCCCTTCAGTACCTTAATACTCGATGAATCGTAATTGTTCGACATGAGTTACTCTCTCACTCTATTGATCCTTGCTCTATTACACCATGGGCAACATGAAAAGTTTTACTGGACTCATCCAACATATCCGCCACTTGGCTTTCGGTAATAGAACTTACAAAAACCTGCGCCCCCGTCCCTTTAAGGCTATCTGCCAAACGTTGGCGACGTAGGCTATCCAATTCGGAAGCAAAATCATCGATAAGATAAATGCATTGCTTGCCGGTTAACTCAGTAAGGTGCTGACCTTGCGCAACTCGCAACGCACACACCATTAATTTCAATTGCCCCCGTGATAACACATCTTCGACTGGGGTTGCGTTGACCTTGATCCGCAAATCGGCTTTATTAGGGCCGCTAAAGGTGTAGCCTAATTGCTGATCTCTTTCGAAGTTTTTTTGCAGAATTGATTGATAAGGCTGATCTTTTTCCCAACCTCGATAGTACTTTAAATCAATCTCAAATTCTGGCAAAAATGCGCGACATAACTGCTCTGCCACATTTTTCAATTGATTGACATAATGGGCTCGCCACTGGTCAATCTGCTCCGCCAAATTGGCTAATTCTTGATCCCAATAACTCAGTTCACGGTAGCTGTGCGCGCTTTTCAATAGCGCATTGCGCTGCTTGGTCAGCCGCTTAAACCGCCCCCATGCTTCATAAAAGGCGGGTTCAGTATGAAACACCCCCCAATCGATAAAAGCACGGCGCTGTTTCGGTCCATCGGTCAGCAGCTCAAAGCCTTCCGGATGAATCAGTTGCAATGGCAAAATTTGCGCTAATTGCGCCAGCTTCTGCCCAGTTTGGCCGCCTATTTTAACCTCTGTTGAGCCATCACGCTGCTTATTAATGCCAACCGGTAGCTCAAATTGATCAGAGCTCAAACCATGCTCACAAATTCGACCATGGATAAACAGTTCTCGGCACTCGTTTTGAATGATCCGCCCCGTCAGTGCGGTTTTAAAAGAGCGGCCATGACCAAGCAGATAAATCGCCTCAAGCACACTGGTTTTACCGCTGCCGTTTGGCCCAATAAGAAAGTTAAAGCCTGCTGATAGGCGAATATCACAGGCTTTAATATTACGAAACTGTTGGATCACTAACCGAGAAAGCGGCATGGCAACTGGATTACACCTTTAAAGACGGATCGGCATCACCACATACATGGCACTGTCATCCACGACATTTTCCACCAAAGCGCTGGCATTCGCGTCCGACATTGACACACGCACTTGGTCGCAACGCAAGGTATTGAGCACATCCAAAATGTAGCTGACGTTAAAGCCAATCTCGATCGAATCGCCATCAAAGTTCACATCCAGCAACTCTTCAGCTTCTTCCTGCTCTGGGTTGTTGGCGGTAATCCGCATTTCGTTATCGGCTAAATTGACCCGCACGCCACGGAATTTTTCATTGGACAGGATCGCGGCACGCGAAAAAGCTTGGCGTAATTCATCACACCCCGCTTCAAGCGTTTTACTGGTATGTTGCGGTAATACACGGCGATAATCCGGGAAACGGCCATCAACCAGCTTAGAAGTGAAAACAAAGTGGTTCACTTCTGCTCGCAAGTTAGCATTGCCGATTTGCAGTACCACTGGCTGCTCTGGCGCATCAAGCAATTTGACCAGCTCGAGTACCCCTTTACGCGGCACAATGATCTGTTTTTGCGCAAAATCCGCACCAAGCTGAGCTTGCGCCACCGCCATACGATGACCATCGGTTGCTACGGAACGCAAAGTCGATCCTTCAATCTCAAATAGCATACCATTTAAGTAATAGCGTACATCTTGATTAGCCATTGAAAACTGGGTTTTTTCAATCAGACCACGTAGCTCGGCCTGGGTGAGTGACACTTGCACTTCACTTTGCCAATCTTCGATATTTGGAAAATCACTGGCTGGTAGCGTGGCCAGCGAGAAACGGCTACGACCTGAGCGCACTTGAATGCGATCGCCTTCGAGCAGCACAGTAATCACTGCGCTATCTGGCAAACCACGGCAAATATCTAAAAACTTACGGGCTGGCACGGTAATGCTACCGGCTTCAAATTCACCTTCTAGGGTGACGCGGCTTAGCAATTCAACTTCCAGATCCGTCGCGGTCATTGATAGTTGATTATCTTCCACCTTGAGCAACAAATTACCCAAGATCGGCAAGCTAGCACGGCCACCCAAAGTGCCAGATACTTGCTGCAATGGTTTAATTAAGTGGCTACGTTCAATGGTAAATTTCATCGTCTTCTCTTCAACGAAAGTGAAAGCAAAGTACACTAAACCATAGCGCCAATTAAGAGGAAAGCGTACGGATCAGGTTCGAGTAATCTTCTTTGATATCGTGGCTTTCTTCGCGCAATTGTTCAATTTTACGGCATGCGTGTAATACTGTGGTGTGGTCACGCCCACCAAAAGCATCACCAATTTCTGGCAAGCTGTGGTTAGTTAACTCTTTAGCCAGTGCCATGGCTAATTGACGCGGGCGCGCTACGGAACGCGAACGACGTTTTGAGAGCAGATCGGCGACTTTGATTTTGTAGTATTCGGCCACCGTTTTCTGAATATTATCAATGGTGACCAGCTTTTCTTGCAGTGCGAGTAAATCCCGCAACGCTTCACGTACAAAATCAATCGTAATCGGTCGACCGGTAAAATTGGCGTTAGCGATCACCCGATTGAGTGCTCCTTCCAACTCGCGCACATTAGAGCGCAGACGTTTAGCAATAAAGAAGGCCACTTCGTCAGGCAGATGAATTTGGTGATCTTCGGCCTTTTTCATCAAAATCGCGACGCGAGTTTCTAGCTCCGGAGGCTCGATCGCTACCGTTAAACCCCAGCCAAAACGTGATTTGAGACGATCTTCTACACCATTGATCTCTTTTGGATAGCGATCAGACGTCAAAATGATCTGTTGGTTGCCTTCCAGCAGCGCATTAAAGGTGTGGAAGAACTCTTCCTGCGAGCGCTCTTTATTAGCAAAAAATTGAATATCATCGATCAGCAAGGCATCAACACTGCGGTAGTAGCGCTTGAATTCTTCAATCGCATTGTTTTGCAATGCTTTTACCATATCTTGTACGAAACGCTCGGAGTGCATGTACACCACTTTAGCGTTCGGGTTGTTATCGACAATCGCATTGCCCACCGCGTGCAGCAAGTGCGTTTTACCTAAACCCGTACCACCGTACAAAAATAGTGGGTTATAAGCCGCGCCAGGGTTATCGGATACTTGACGCGCTGCCGCTAAACCGAGCTGGTTAGATTTACCTTCCACGAAGTTATTGAACTTGTGTTTCGGGTTCACATTCGAGCGGTGAGTAATATCGGCCGCTGCGCTGTCGTCATCCCACGTTTTATGGATCGGTTTACGCTGAGCAAGCTGGGCCGGAGCTGAAGACTCTGCAGCCACATCGGCGGCAGTGCGCACCGGAGCAGGCTTTACTGCTACCACGCGGCGACTACCCACTTCAAAGCGCAGGCTAGGCACATCGTTACCACTAAATTCTAGCAGCAAGCGATTGATACTATTGAGATACTTATCGCGCACCCAATCTAATACAAAGCGGTTAGGCGCAAATAAAGTGAGAGTATTGTCATTGAGCTCCGCTTGGAGCGGACGCACCCACATACTAAATTCTGCGGCAGGTAGCTCTTCCTGAAGCCGTTGCAAACATTGCAACCATAGCGAAGATGACACGATTCCCTCACTCAAAAATCAACGATCGGTAAAGAGGGTCGATTCTACCTGTTGATAACTCAGATCGCCAGCGCTGGATCGATGATCCAGTGAATAAGATCTAAGTTATTCACATTGTTTTCGGGTAAATCGGTGAGATCCTCACACATTTTACTCGCACTACCCACATAATGATCCACATTGCTTAGGATCCTAACGAGTTATCCCCACTTTTCTATTCCTGTTCGATTGTTGTTAATAACTGACTATTTATTGGTTTGATCGCGAAATTCTTCCTCTATTATATTGCGTGAGCTGAAGCCTAAATCGCTTTATTACATTTGGATCCGTTAAGGATCCTTGAGATTTTGTGGTTTGCCCGTATAATCGGCCAACCGCAAATAAAGCGGCAACCAGAATGAATTCGCTTATAGCGTCGGTTCAGACTGGGGAAAGCCAATCATTGACAGCTTTTGTGACAGTGATTACAATTCCGCCTCTTTGTTGAGAGGCGTCGGCGTCTTCAGTGAAGACCATAATGCCCACGCCGGGTTAACTAAGAACCTAAAACTACTGATCAGTAAAGGTAACAACATGTCTAAACGCACTTTTCAACCTTCAGTTCTGAAGCGCAAGCGTAACCACGGTTTCCGTGCTCGCATGGCGACTGCGAACGGTCGTAAAGTTCTGAATGCACGTCGTGCAAAAGGCCGTAAGCGCCTGTCAAAATAATTCCGAATTATTTTGAGTACGTACGCATTCAATCGGGAGTTACGTCTGTTAACTCCCGAACATTATCAAACAGTCTTCCAGCAAGCTCACAGTGCTGGTTCGCCTCATCTCACGATTATCGCTCGCACTAATTCTCTTGCTCATCCACGTTTGGGACTTGCAGTTCCGAAAAAGCAGATTAAAACTGCTGTAGGCCGTAACCGATTCAAACGGATATGTAGGGAAAGCTTTCGTTTACATCAAAATCAGCTACCTAATAAAGATTTTGTTGTCATTGCGAAAAAGAGCGCGCAAGATTTGAGCAATGAACAACTGTTTAACTTGCTTGATAAACTATGGCAACGCCTCTCTCGCCCTTCTCGTGGTTAGCCATTGGTATTGTAAAACTTTACCAGTGGTTCATTAGCCCTCTTATCGGCCCACGCTGTCGATTCACTCCGACTTGCTCTACCTATGCAATAGAAGCGTTGCGAGCTCACGGTTTTATAAAAGGATGTTGGTTATCCACTCAACGTCTATTAAAATGCCACCCTTTGCATGAAGGGGGTTTTGACCCCGTTCCTCCAGTTCAAAAACAAGACAGAGATAAATAACGATGGATTCTCAACGTAATATCTTGTTAATCGCTCTGGCGTTAGTTTCTTTCCTGCTATTCCAACAATGGCAAGCAGCGAAGAATCCGCTACCACAAGCGACACAACAGGCTCAATCCACTGGCGCAGCTTCTGCTCCTTCATATTCAGATGAGTTAGATCCAGCGCCTACCCAGAATGTCGCGGCACAAGCAAAGATCATTACAGTGACCAATGACGTGCTAACTCTGTCTATTGATACGCTTGGCGGTGATATCGTCAATGCACAGTTGAATCAATATACTCAAGAGCTTGATGAGCCTGAATATTTTGTGCTGCTAGAAAGCGGCCAAGGGCATCAATTTGTAGCACAGAGTGGTTTAGTTGGCCCGCAAGGGATTGATGTCACCAGCAATAACCGCCCTGCTTACCAAATCAGTGCCGATAGCTTTACCTTGGCCGAAGGTCAAGATGAGCTACGCATTCCAATGACTTATCAAGCCAATGGTATTGATTACACCAAAACCTTCATCCTTAAGCGTGGCAGTTATGCGGTGGATGTGGTGTTTGATGTCGCAAACCACTCTGGTAACCCTGCTAGTTTAGGTATGTATGCTCATTTGCGCCAAAATCTGCTTGATTCTGGTGGTAACTTAGCGATGCCAACTTACCGTGGTGGTGCCTACTCGACCAGCGATGTGCGTTATAAGAAATACAGCTTTGACGATATGAAAGATCGCAATCTGAGCGCACCGAATAATGTCTCGGTTAACTGGGTCGCGATGATCCAGCACTACTTTGCTGCCGCTTGGATCCCACGTGATGAGCCACAAGCTCAACTTTATTCACGTGTGATTAATAATTTAGGCGACATGGGGATCCGCACACCAAATAAAACCATTGCCGATGGCGAGCAGGCCGAGTTCAAAGCCAGTCTATGGGTCGGTCCAAAGCTACAAGACCAAATGGCCGCTGTTGCGCCTAACTTAGACTTAGTGGTTGATTACGGTTGGCTGTGGTTTATTGCCAAACCACTGCACTGGTTACTATCGGTGATCCAGAGCTTTGTCAGCAACTGGGGCGTGGCGATTATCTGCCTCACCTTTATTGTGCGTGGTGCGATGTACCCACTGACCAAAGCCCAATACACTTCCATGGCCAAAATGCGCATGCTGCAACCTAAACTGCAAGCGATGCGTGAGCGAATTGGTGATGATCGCCAACGCATGAGCCAAGAGATGATGGAGCTGTACAAGAAAGAGAAGGTTAACCCACTCGGTGGCTGCCTACCTATCCTTCTACAAATGCCGATTTTCATCGCGCTATACTGGGCACTAATGGAATCGGTTGAGCTACGCCATTCACCTTTCTTTGGCTGGATTCATGACTTATCAGCGCAAGATCCTTACTACATCTTGCCACTGCTGATGGGCGCAAGTATGTTCGTTATCCAAAAAATGAGCCCAACCACGATCACCGACCCAATGCAGCAGAAGATCATGACCTTCATGCCTGTGATGTTCACCTTCTTCTTCCTGTGGTTCCCATCAGGTCTGGTACTGTACTGGCTGGTATCCAACATCGTAACGCTGATCCAGCAAACGCTGATTTATAAAGCGCTGGAGAAGAAAGGCTTACACACCAAGTAAGTTTGATTAAGTAATAAAGAGGCGGCCAAAAGGTCGCCTTTTTGTTGAGCGCTGATTACAATAACGCTAATTCACTCCGGTTTAGGTAACACTATGACAACAGATACCATTGTCGCGCAAGCTACGGCCCCCGGCCGTGGTGGGGTCGGCATTATCCGTGTATCAGGCCCACTGGCAGCCCACGTAGCACAAACCGTAACTGGGCGCACCCTGCGCCCGCGTTACGCCGAATACTTACCATTTATAGATCAGCATGCTCAGCAGATCGATCAGGGCATCGCACTCTTTTTCCCAAACCCTCATTCGTTTACTGGTGAAGACGTATTGGAACTGCAAGGTCATGGCGGACCTGTGGTGATGGATATGCTGATCCGACGGATTTTGCAGATTAATGGGGTGCGTCCAGCCCGACCTGGAGAATTCTCCGAGCGCGCTTTCCTTAACGATAAACTGGATTTAACCCAAGCCGAAGCGATTGCAGACTTGATTGATGCCAGCTCAGAGCAAGCCGCAAAATCCGCGCTGCAATCGCTACAAGGTGAGTTTTCCAAACGGATCCATAAGCTGGTTGAATCACTGATCCATTTACGAATTTATGTTGAAGCCGCTATCGACTTCCCTGAGGAAGAGATCGATTTTCTCGCCGATGGTAAAGTTTCCGCCGATCTACAAACCATCATCGATAACTTGGCTGCTGTTCGTCGTGAAGCAAATCAAGGGGCGATTATGCGCGAAGGCATGAAGGTGGTGATTGCCGGTCGCCCGAATGCCGGTAAATCCAGCCTACTCAACGCGCTGTCAGGTAAGGAATCCGCTATCGTCACCGATATTGCCGGAACCACCCGCGATGTGCTGCGTGAACATATCCATATTGATGGAATGCCACTGCACATTATCGACACGGCTGGACTACGCGATGCGGCGGATGCGGTAGAAAAAATTGGTATTGAACGTGCTTGGCAAGAAATCCAACAAGCTGATCGCGTACTGTTTATGGTCGATGGCACGACCACACAAGCAAGTACTCCCGAAGATATTTGGCCAGAGTTTGTCGATAAGCTACCGGAGAATATTGGCATCACCGTGATCCGTAATAAAGCCGATCAAACCGGTGAACCACTTGGGATCTGCCATGTCAATCAACCGACCTTGATCCGTCTATCCGCCAAAACCGGTCAGGGCGTGGATGCGCTACGCGAACACCTCAAACAGTGCATGGGCTTTGCGGGTAACCAAGAAGGCGGCTTTATGGCACGTCGTCGCCATCTTGATGCTCTTGAACGCGCCGCTGAGCATTTAGAGATTGGCCAACAACAATTAGAAGGCTTTATGGCGGGTGAGATACTGGCTGAAGAGCTACGAATCACCCAACAGCACCTCAATGAGATTACCGGCGAGTTCAGTTCTGATGATCTACTGGGGCGCATTTTTTCATCATTCTGTATTGGTAAATAGAGTAACGCTATGATTCATATCATTACCGGTAGCACCCTAGGCGGTGCGGAATATGTGGGTGACCACCTCAGTGATCTTTTACAACAACAGGGATTTGAAACGCAAATTCATAATCAGCCAAGCTTGAATAATATCCCTACCACAGGCACTTGGCTGCTGATAACCTCAACTCATGGTGCCGGGGCATACCCCGATAATATTCAGCCATTTATTCAAGCATTGCAGGATACCCCACCGAATACCGCTGCCCTGCGCTATGCCGTGGTAGCGATTGGTGACTCCAGCTATGATACCTTCTGTGCTGCCGGTAAACATGCTTACCAACTACTGAGTGACATTGGTGCGAAGCCCCTAGCCAACTGCTTTAGTATCGATATTCAACAGCACTCAGTACCAGAAGATGCTGCTGAGGCTTGGCTCAAGCGGGTGATCAATCGTTTTTAAACCATCAATATTCGATCATGAGCGGCGAAAGCCGCTCTTTTTTTTAGCTGCTATTGATGTTCTGTGGATAACAGCGCAATCTAAAAATGGTTGAATTGCTGATATTTCATCCAAAAATATTGTGGATAAATCTATTATTATCCTGTGATATTCCTATAGTTATCCATATAACAACTTAATCACCCCCAAGGCACTGTGCATAACTAATCATTTTGATCCCAGCTAATCCTTGAGTAGATCAATGCTTGATCACACGATATGATCCTTTCAATCTGAATGATCTTGTTGATCATTTTTCACTTATCCACAAAGATCCTCTTGCTTAATAATAGATCTAATAAAAAGATCTCTATAAAGATCTTTATATATATTAATTAGCAATCAGGATTGGAAAAAATGGGAAAGCGATTTTCTAGCCACACGAAAGAGGTTAGAATACGTCTCTTTTGCTAACCCTAGTTTCAATGAATACCTGAGGTCGTTCATGCTTTATCACGAAACATTTGATGTCATCGTCGTTGGTGGCGGTCACGCAGGAACGGAAGCCGCTCTCGCTGCAGCACGTACAGGACAACGTACATTATTGCTGACCCATAATATTGATACTTTAGGCCAAATGTCCTGTAATCCAGCGATCGGCGGGATCGGCAAAGGACATTTAGTCAAAGAAGTCGATGCGATGGGCGGTTTGATGGCACAAGCCATCGATCACGCAGGTATTCAATTTCGTACCTTAAACGCTTCTAAAGGTCCCGCGGTACGCGCAACACGCGCACAAGCAGATCGCGCACTTTATAAAGCGTATGTACGTAATGTGTTAGAAAACACTCCGAATCTCACCCTATTCCAACAAGCGGTGGATGATGTGATCGTTGAACAAGATCATATCCGCGGCGTAGTGACGCAAATGGGTCTTAAGTTCCATGCCAAAGCGGTGGTATTAACCGTTGGAACTTTCTTAGGTGGTAAGATCCACATTGGTCTTGAAAATTATGCGGGAGGTCGAGCTGGGGATCCTGCCTCGATCACTTTGGCACATCGTTTGCGCGAACTGCCATTGCGGATCGATCGTTTAAAAACTGGCACCCCACCACGAATTGATGCCAACAGTGTCGACTTTTCTGTGTTAGAGGCACAACACGGTGATAACCCAACGCCGGTATTTTCCTTTATCGGCCAACGTGAGCAGCACCCACGGCAAATCCCTTGTTATATCACCCATACCAATGAACGCACCCATGATGTGATCCGTGCCAACCTTGATCGTAGCCCAATGTACGCTGGGATCATCGAAGGGATCGGTCCTCGTTACTGTCCGTCAATTGAAGATAAAGTGATGCGTTTTGCCGATAAAAACAGTCACCAGATCTTTATTGAGCCAGAAGGATTAAGCACCAGTGAGTTGTACCCGAATGGGATTTCCACCAGCTTGCCCTTTGATGTACAAGTGCAAATTGTCCGCTCAATGAAAGGTTTTGAGAATGCACACATTGTGCGTCCGGGTTATGCAATTGAATACGATTTCTTTGACCCACGTGATTTAAAACAGACCTATGAAAGCAAATTTATTCATGGTTTGTTCTTTGCGGGGCAAATCAATGGCACCACAGGTTATGAAGAAGCGGCCGCGCAAGGCTTAATGGCTGGCCTCAATGCCAGTTTGTACAGTCAAGACAAAGAGGGCTGGAGCCCACGTCGTGATCAAGCTTATATGGGGGTATTGATTGACGACCTCTCGACCATTGGCACTAAAGAGCCGTACCGCATGTTCACTTCGCGTGCCGAATATCGTTTGCTGCTGCGTGAAGATAACGCCGATCTGCGTTTGACCGAAAAAGCCCGTGAGTTAGGCTTGGTAGATGATCAACGTTGGGCGCGTTTTAATCAAAAAGTTGAACAGATGGCACAAGAACGTCAACGTTTACAACAAACTTGGATCAATCCCACTTCGGTTGGCGTAGAGCAGCTTAATGCGCTATTGAAAACCCCAATCTCACGTGAAGCCAGTGGTGAAGATTTATTGCGCCGCCCTGAGATGAATTATGATCTGCTCACCACGCTGACCGCTTTTAGTCCTGCGTTGCAAGATGCTGAAGCGGCAGAACAGGTTGAAATTCAAGTCAAATATGAGGGTTACATCCAGCGTCAGCAGGATGAAATTGAAAAATCACAGCGCCATGAACACACTAAATTGCCCGTCGATTTGGATTATCAACAAGTGAAAGGGTTATCGAACGAAGTGGTGCTCAAACTCAATACGGCTAAACCGGAAACCATCGGAATTGCTTCGCGGATCTCCGGTGTTACGCCTGCAGCGATTTCGATTTTATTGGTACACCTGAAAAAGCATGGTCTACTGAAAAAGGGAGACGCGGCGTAATGAATCAATTACGAATCAAACTCGATGCTTTGATCGCCCAAACCGATTTATTGGTGACAGAACCGCAGCGTGAACAGTTGGTCGGTTACGTACAACTGCTTGATAAATGGAATAAAGCTTATAATCTGACTTCTGTTCGTGATCCGATTGAAATGTTGGTAAAACATATTCTCGATAGTTTGGCGGTCAGTCCACATCTGGTTGGTGAGCGTTTTATTGACGTGGGTACCGGCCCTGGATTGCCAGGGATCCCACTGGCGATCATGCATCCAGACAAACAGTTTGTGTTACTGGATAGTCTTGGTAAACGGATCCGTTTTCTTAAACAGGTGATCCATGAGTTAAAGATCAGCAATGTGCTGCCAGTGCAGAGTCGAGTCGAAGAGTTTGATCCTGAGCAAGGCTTTGATGGAGTATTAAGTCGAGCTTTTGCCTCGATGACCGATATGGTTAATTGGTGCCAACATTTACCTAAATCGGGTGGTGGTTTGTTTCTGGCGTTGAAAGGAGTGCGGCCGGATGATGAAATTACCCAGCTTCCCGAGTGGTGTTGTGTGATCGATATCAAAGCTTTGCACGTTCCTGAGTTAGAAGGTGAGCGTCATCTTGTAATCTTAGCGCGCAAGGAATAACAGCGAGGCATACCGTGGGTAAAATCGTAGCAATCGCCAATCAAAAAGGCGGAGTAGGGAAAACGACAACGTGTATCAATCTAGCGGCGTCAATGGCAGCCACCAAACGCAAAGTGTTGGTGGTGGATCTTGACCCACAAGGCAATGCCACTATGGCCAGCGGGGTTGACAAGTATCAAGTTGAATCCACGGCCTATGAGCTGTTAGTCGAAGATGCCCCTTTTGAGCAAGTGGTGTGTCATAAAACCACCGGCCATTATGATTTGATTGCCGCCAATGGTGATGTGACTGCCGCTGAAATCAAGTTGATGGAAGTGTTCGCCCGCGAGGTGCGCTTAAAAAATGCACTTTCTGCAGTGCGTGATAACTATGATTTCATCTTTATTGATTGTCCGCCGTCTTTAAACCTCCTTACAATTAACGCAATGGCAGCTGCTGATTCGGTGCTGGTTCCTATGCAGTGTGAGTATTTCGCACTGGAAGGCTTAACCGCGTTAATGGATACCATCAGCAAACTCGCCGCGGTAGTGAACGATAACCTCAAAATTGAAGGTATCTTGCGTACTATGTACGACCCGCGTAATCGACTCGCCAATGAAGTCTCCGATCAACTGAAAAAGCACTTTGGTAGCAAAGTCTATCGTACGGTTATTCCACGTAACGTTCGTTTGGCTGAAGCGCCAAGCCATGGCAAACCGGCGATGTATTATGATAAGCAATCGGCGGGGGCCAAAGCTTATCTGGCTTTGGCAGGTGAAATGTTACGTCGTGAAGAAGTGCCCGCATAACACAACAATAGGAATCGGTTTGGATGACGAAACGTGGTTTAGGAAAAGGGTTGGATGCACTACTGGCTACCAGTTCATTGGCGCGAGAAAAGCAGCACACGGCTTCAATCAGCCAGTCAATGTCGAATGAAGGTGAGTTGGCCGATCTCTCCGTGGCTAATTTGCAACCCGGTGTCTACCAACCGCGTAAAGATCTTTCCCCACAAGCACTGGAAGAGTTAGCCGCCTCGATTCAATCGCAAGGGATCATTCAACCGATCGTGGTGCGTCAATTAGTCTCTGGTGGCTATGAAATTATTGCTGGTGAACGACGTTGGCGTGCGGCTAAGCAGGCAGGGTTAAAACAAGTGCCTTGTTTGATTAAACAAGTTGATGATCGCGCCGCGATCGCGATGGCTTTGATTGAAAATATTCAGCGCGAAGATCTCAATGTGATGGAAGAGGCGCAAGCTTTAGAGCGTTTACAGCACGAGTTTAGTCTGACTCATCAACAAGTGGCGGAAGTGATTGGTAAATCTCGCACTACCGTCACCAATTTATTGCGCTTGAATCAGCTAAGTGATGAGGTCAAGCAGTTGTTGGCCAACAAGCAATTGGAAATGGGTCATGCCCGTGCGCTACTGATGCTCAGTGGCGATCAACAAGGTGAAATTGCCCATGCGGTGGCAAAGAAACAGTTGAGTGTTCGTCAAACTGAACAGCTGGTCAAAAAATGTTTAGCGGATCCTGTTGTCGTAAAAAATGGCGTAGAGGATTTAGAAATACAACAATTGTCACAAAATTTAAGTAAGAAATTAGCCGCAAAAGTCTCTATAGTGAGATCTGTGAACGGTAAATCTAAAGTGACAATCAGTTTTGATGAACCTCATCAATTGCAGTTACTAATTAGTAAGCTACAGAATTAAGTTGAGATAATTGATATTTATCAATTATGCAAAACCCCGTTGTTTACGTGAAAGTTGTCGGATTGTATGCATAATTGTAACTGTTGGCGGTGTGTTGATTGCTGGCAGTTACTGCAGTCGTATAATTTTCGCCGATTTCTCAGTTCTAGAGGTCGTTTGAACTGGGGGAATTACTTGAGGTAAGAATACATGGTAGCTGTGCTAGCAAGGCAAGGACGAGAGCTTGCAAAGCGATTGTTGTTGATCCAGTTAAGTGCAGTTATGGTTATGGCAATCGTATTTGCAGTGGTTGTTAATGGTGCTTGGGGGCTTTCTGCGTTAGTGGGTGGCGGTATTTTTGTCGTTGCCAATGCCGTTTTTGCGTATTGTGCTTTTCTGTTTGCAGGAGCGCGAGCGTTAAAAATGGTCGCCATTTCGTTTTATACCGGCGAAGCGCTGAAAATTTTGATCACCATAGTGCTGTTTTCGGTTGTCTACGTGTATATGCAGTTGGAACTTGTTCCACTGAAGCTAACCTATTTGCTGGCTCTAGGGATTAATATCTGTGCGCCAGTGCTATTCATTAACAACAAAAAATAGGATGAGTTATGGCTGCGCCAGGTGAAGCGCTCACATCTTCCAGTTATATCACTCACCACCTAACTAACCTTTCAACCTATAAGTTTGGGTTAGTGGCGGAAGAGTCGAGTTTCTGGAATGTACACATTGATAGCCTGTTCTTCTCTGTTTTGACTGGACTGATATTCCTTGGAATATTTCGTGCAGTAGCCAGAAAAGCGACAACGGGTGTTCCGGGTAAGCTGCAGTGTGCGGTTGAGATGGTGGTAGAGTTCGTTGATAAAAACGTCAAAGATACTTTCCATGGTCGCAATCCACTGATAGCGCCTTTGGCACTGACTATCTTTTGTTGGGTATTTTTAATGAACTTGATGGACTTAGTACCCATCGATTTCTTACCTTACCCAGCAGAGCATTGGCTTGGTATCCCTTACCTAAAAGTGGTACCTTCTGCTGATGTGAATATCACTATGGCTATGGCTCTAGGCGTATTTGCTCTGATGATTTACTACAGCATCAAAGTAAAAGGCTTGGGCGGGTTTGCAAAAGAGTTAGCACTACATCCGTTTAATCACTGGATCATGATCCCATTCAACCTACTGATTGAAGTTGTTTCGCTACTAGCGAAGCCTCTATCACTTGGTATGCGTCTGTTTGGTAACATGTTTGCCGGTGAAGTGGTGTTTATTCTTTGTGCAGCTATGCTGCCATGGTACTTGCAATGGATGGGATCCCTACCTTGGGCTATCTTCCATATCTTGGTTATTTTGATCCAATCGTTTGTATTTATGATGTTGACCATCGTGTACATGTCGATGGCTCATGAAGATAACGATCATTAATTGAAATTGTAATACCCATTGAATCTTTGGAGAAATTAGATGGAAACTGTATTGAGCTTCTCTGCAATCGCTGTAGCTATTATTGTTGGTCTATGTGCGGTTGGTACTGCGATTGGCTTTGCTGTATTGGGCGGAAAGTTTTTGGAAGGCGCTGCGCGTCAACCTGAAATGGCTCCGATGCTGCAAGTTAAGATGTTTATCATCGCAGGTCTGCTGGACGCGGTTCCAATGATCGGTATCGTAATTGCTCTGCTATTCACATTCGCAAACCCATTTGTTGGTCAGCTAGCTGGTTAATCAAGCCTTGTCCTGATAAATCGTTTCGATTTGTCGTTGATTAACACTAAGTCCATTTTAGGGGGTAGCTGTTGTGAATATGAACGCAACTCTGCTAGGTCAAGCTCTTGCCTTTGGTATGTTTGTCTGGTTCTGCATGAAATATGTCTGGCCACCGATCATCAAAGCGATTGAAGATCGTCAGAAGAAAATTGCTGATGGTCTGCAAGCCGCTGAGCGAGCAAAGAAAGATCTAGATCTAGCACAAGCCAATGCTTCTGATCAGTTAAAAGAAGCAAAACGCACAGCAACTGAGCTCATTGAGCAAGCGAATAAACGTAAAGCACAAATCATTGATGAAGCTCGTGGGGAAGCTCAGGCTGAACGCCAGAAAATCCTTACTCAAGCTGAAGCAGAGATTGAAGCTGAGCGTAACCGTGCTCGTGATGAGCTGCGTAAGCAGGTTGCAACTCTGGCAATTGCTGGTGCGGAGAAAATTCTTGAACGTGCCATCGATAAAGAGGCGCACCAAGATATTCTCGACAACATTACTGCAAAACTTTAATGGAGGGGGCTCATGTCTGATTTGACTACAATCGCACGCCCCTACGCTAAAGCAGCCTTTGATTTTGCGGTGGAAAAACAGCAGCTGAGCCATTGGGATCAGATGCTGGCTTTCGCCGCTGAAGTCGCAAAAAACGCACAAATGCACGAACTGTTAACCAGTTCCGGATCGGCCACCAAGTTGGCGGAGATGTTTATTGCAGTTTGTGGCGAACAGCTTGATGACCATGGTCAAAACCTGATTAAGGTAATGGCAGAAAATGGACGTCTGTTGGCGATTCCTGCGCTTTATGAGCATTTTTTGGTGCTAAAGCAGGAATATGAGAAACAAGTGGATGTGGATGTGATTTCCGCCACCGAACTCAGTGAACAACAGCGTTCAGATATTGGCAGCAAGCTTGAGCAGCGTTTAGAGCGCAAAGTTCAGCTGAATTGCAGTGTAGATGAGACTCTGCTTGGCGGAGTTATTATTCGAGCCGGAGACTTAGTCATCGATAACTCAGCACGCGGACGTTTGAAGCGTCTGAGCGATGCATTGCAGTCTTGATGGGGATTGGAGCATGCAACTTAATTCCACGGAAATTAGCGATCTGATCAAACAACGTATTGAATCTTTCCACGTTGTGAGTGAAGCGCGTAACGAAGGTACTATCGTGTCAGTTAGCGATGGTATCATTCGTATTCACGGCCTTGCGGATGTTATGCAAGGTGAAATGATTGAATTACCAGGCAGCCGTTATGCACTGGCACTTAACCTTGAACGTGATTCGGTTGGTGCGGTGGTGATGGGGCCATACGCTGATCTGCGTGAAGGTATGAAAGTCACGGGTACTGGCCGTATTTTGGAAGTGCCAGTCGGTCCAGAACTGCTCGGTCGAGTCGTGAACACCCTTGGTGAACCGATTGATGGTAAAGGCCCACTAGGTGCCAGCTTGACTTCACCAGTGGAAGTGATCGCACCGGGTGTTATCGATCGTAAGTCGGTCGATCAACCAGTACAGACGGGTTATAAATCCGTCGACTCGATGATCCCAATCGGCCGTGGCCAGCGTGAGCTGATCATCGGTGACCGCCAAACCGGTAAAACCGCGTTGGCGATTGATGCGATCATCAACCAGAAAGATTCGGGTATTTACTCAATCTATGTCGCGATCGGCCAGAAAGCATCAACCATTGCCAACGTGGTGCGTAAACTGGAAGAGCACGGCGCACTGAAAAACACCATTGTCGTGGTGGCTTCCGCGTCGGAATCCGCGGCACTGCAATACCTGGCACCTTACTCAGGTTGTGCGATGGGTGAATATTTCCGCGATCGCGGTGAAGATGCACTGATTGTCTACGATGACCTGTCTAAACAAGCGGTCGCTTACCGTCAAATTTCACTGTTGCTGCGTCGCCCACCAGGCCGCGAAGCTTTCCCTGGCGACGTATTCTACCTCCACTCTCGTCTACTCGAGCGTGCTGCTCGTGTCAACGAAGCTTATGTAGAGCGTTTCACCAATGGCGAAGTGAAAGGTAAGACCGGTTCGCTGACTGCGTTACCGATTATCGAAACTCAAGCAGGTGACGTATCGGCTTTCGTACCAACCAACGTAATTTCGATTACCGATGGTCAGATCTTCCTACAAACAGAGCTATTCAACTCGGGCGTACGTCCAGCGGTTGACCCTGGTATCTCTGTTTCGCGGGTTGGTGGTGCAGCGCAAACTAAGATCATTAAGAAACTGTCTGGTGGTATTCGTACTGCTCTGGCGGCTTATCGCGAACTAGCGGCATTTGCTCAGTTCTCTTCTGATTTGGATGAAGCGACCAAGCGTCAGCTGACTCATGGTCAGAAAGTGACTGAACTGATGAAGCAGAAACAGTACGCGCCAATGTCTGTATTTGATCAGGCGCTGGTGATCTTTGCCGCTGAACGTGGCTATCTCACCGATGTTGAGCTAAATAAAGTGCTCGATTTCGAAGCAGCTCTACTATCGTATGCTCGTGCTCATTACGCTGAATTGGCAGCGCAAATTGACAAGACAGGTGCTTATAACGACGACATCGAAGCTCAGTTAAAGCAACTGGTTGACGATTTCAAAGCAACCCAAACTTGGTAATGAGGTCGGTGGCAGTGTTAGCACTGCCACCAACTAATGGAGAGTAACGATGGCCGGCGCAAAAGAGATACGTACTAAAATCGGGAGTGTAAAAAGCACTCAGAAGATTACCAAAGCGATGGAGATGGTGGCTGCTTCAAAAATGCGTCGTTCACAGGACGCCATGGAGTCATCACGCCCCTACGCGCAAACGATACGTAAAGTGATCGGTCATGTCGCCAGCGCAAGTCTAGAGTATCGTCATCCGTATCTAGAAGAGCGCGAAGCGAAGCGAGTGGGTTACATCATTATTTCGACAGATCGTGGCTTGTGTGGTGGCTTGAATATTAACTTATTCAAGAAAGCCATTACCAATATGCAAGACTGGAAAGAAAAGGGTGTTGAGATTGAGCTAGCGATTATCGGCTCAAAAGCGACTGCCTTTTTCAACAATAGTGGCGCTAAAGTCGCTGCACAGGTTTCTGGCTTAGGCGATAGCCCAAGTTTGGAAGATCTGATTGGTTCGGTCGGCGTGATGCTGAAGAAATACGATAAAGGGGAATTAGATCGCCTTTATCTGGTGTTCAATCAGTTTGTGAACACCATGGTGCAACAACCCAAGATCGATCAATTGCTACCTTTGCCAAAATCGGACAGCGCAGAGATGCAGCGCGATCACATGTGGGATTACATCTACGAACCAGAACCTAAGCCTCTATTAGATGCGCTGTTACTGCGCTTTATTGAGTCTCAGGTTTATCAAGGGGTAGTAGAAAATCTGGCGTGTGAGCAAGCCGCCCGAATGGTGGCAATGAAAGCTGCTACCGATAACGCGAGCAACCTGATTGATGATTTACAACTTGTGTATAACAAAGCCCGTCAGGCGGCGATTACACAAGAATTGACGGAAATCGTAGGCGGCGCGGCTGCGGTTTAAGCTTAGGTAAAACTAACAGTTTAGAGGATTAACGATGGCTACAGGTAAGATCGTACAGATCATCGGTGCAGTAGTCGACGTAGAGTTCCCACAGAGCGAAGTACCTAGTGTTTATGATGCTCTGAATGTTGTGGATTCCAACGAACGTCTGGTTCTGGAAGTTCAACAGCAATTAGGCGGTGGCGTGATTCGCGCTATCGTGATGGGTAGCTCGGATGGTTTACGTCGTGGAATGACAGTACAAAACACTGGCGCTCCAATTTCAGTACCAGTAGGTACTAAAACCCTAGGTCGTATCATGAACGTGCTTGGTGATGCGATTGACGAACGTGGCGAGATTGGTGCAGAAGAGGTGTATTCAATTCACCGTCCTGCGCCAAGCTATGAAGAGCAGTCAAGTGCTACCGAACTTTTGGAAACTGGGGTTAAGGTTATCGACCTGATCTGTCCGTTTGCGAAAGGCGGTAAAATTGGTCTGTTTGGTGGTGCAGGTGTTGGTAAAACCGTCAACATGATGGAGCTTATCAACAACATCGCACTGCAACACTCTGGTTTGTCGGTATTTGCAGGGGTTGGTGAGCGTACTCGTGAGGGTAACGACTTCTACCATGAAATGCAGGAAGCCGGTGTAGTTAACATTGAGCAACCAGAGCTGTCAAAAGTAGCGATGGTGTATGGTCAGATGAACGAGCCACCAGGCAACCGTCTACGCGTGGCGTTGACCGGTTTGACCATGGCAGAACGCTTCCGTGATGAAGGCCGTGACGTACTGCTGTTTATTGACAACATCTACCGTTATACCCTAGCGGGAACCGAAGTTTCGGCTCTGCTTGGCCGTATGCCTTCCGCGGTGGGTTATCAGCCAACGCTGGCGGAAGAGATGGGTGTGCTGCAAGAACGTATCACCTCAACCAATAAAGGTTCGATCACGTCAGTACAAGCGGTATACGTACCTGCGGATGACTTGACTGACCCATCACCGGCCACCACGTTTGCGCACTTAGATGCCACCGTAGTTCTGAACCGTAACATCGCTGCTATGGGTCTATACCCAGCGATCGACCCATTGGATTCGACTTCACGTCAATTGGATCCATTAGTGGTTGGTCAAGAGCACTACGATGTAGCGCGTGGCGTGCAAGCCACTCTGCAGCGTTATAAAGAGCTGAAAGACATCATCGCGATTCTGGGTATGGACGAACTGTCTGAAGCGGACAAGCAAGTTGTTGCTCGTGCGCGTAAGATTGAGCGTTTCTTAACTCAGCCTTATCACGTAGCAGAAGTCTTCACCGGTGCACCGGGTATGTATGTATCCCTAAAAGAAACCTTACGTGGTTTCAAAGGGTTGCTGGCGGGTGACTACGATGACATTCCAGAGCAAGCGTTTATGTACTGCGGTACTATCGACGATGCGATTGAGAATGCGAAGAAGCTATAAGGCTGACTAGGAGGCGATATGGCAGCAATAACCTTTCATCTGGACGTGGTAAGCGCAGAGAAAAAATTGTTCTCTGGCTTAGTGGAAACGTTTCAGGTGACCGGTAGCGAAGGTGAGCTGGGTATTTTCCACGGCCATGCACCGCTGCTGACCGCTATCACGCCTGGAATGGTGCGTATTGTGAAAATGCACGGCCACGAAGAGTACATTTATGTCTCGGGTGGTATCGTTGAAGTTCAGCCAGGCACAGCAACTGTGTTGGCTGACACGGCAATTCGTGGAGAAGACCTAGACGCAGCTAAGGCTGAAGAAGCCAAACGTCGTGCGGAAGAGCGAATTCTTAACCAGCATGGCGATATGGACTTTGCACAAGCGGCCAGTGAACTGGCTAAAGCCATCGCGCAGCTTCGTGTGATTGAATTGACCAAAAAGCGTCGTTAATCATGCAGATAAGCTGATCAAAAGCCTGACGGATGTCAGGCTTTTTTGTTGCGATTAAATCATATCTCACCCATAACAACCGGTTGCTATCGAATTATTGAGTGATAGATCATTAATGTAGGCACTGCTGAATAAAAATGATCACTCTTCTTATTTTCGAGATAGCCACCAATTAACTATTTTCGATTTGCTGTTTAAAATACAACGCAGAACAATAATTAGGTACTAGGTAAACGACACATGAAATTCAGTACGGTAATTCTCGCAGCAGGCAAAGGAACGCGTATGCATTCGAATATGCCGAAGGTGCTGCATACCTTAGCGGGTAAACCCATGGTTAAACATGTGATTGATGCATGTAATAACCTCGGTGCGCAAAATATCCATTTGGTGTATGGCCACGCTGGTGACCAGATGCAGCAAGCCTTGGCTAGTGAAAACGTGAACTGGGTTTTGCAAGCCCAGCAATTGGGCACCGGCCATGCAGTTGATCAAGCGTCGGCCCATTTTCACGATGATGAAAAAATTCTGATCCTGTACGGCGATGTACCACTGATTTCTGAAGAAACTATAGAAAGTTTACTCGAAGCACAACCGAATGATGGTATTGCGCTGCTGACCGTAGTGCTGGATGACCCAACCGGTTATGGGCGTATCGTGCGTAAACGTGGCCCCGTGGTGGCGATTGTTGAGCAAAAAGATGCCAGTGAAGAGCAAAAATTGATCAAAGAAGTCAATACCGGGGTATTGGTGGCGACTGGGCGTGATTTAAAACGTTGGCTGGCTGGTTTAAACAATAACAATGCACAGGGTGAATACTATCTCACTGATGTGATTGCGGCCGCGCATAGTGAAGGTCGGGCAGTGGAAGCGGTTAATCCAGCACATTCGATTGAAGTGGAAGGGGTTAATGATCGTATCCAGTTAGCTCGTTTAGAGCGTGCATTCCAAGCGCGCCAAGCCAAAAAACTGCTCGAACAAGGGGTGATGCTGCGTGATCCGGCTCGTTTTGATCTGCGCGGTACCTTGCAATGTGGCTATGATGTTGAAATTGATGTCAATGTGATCATCGAGGGCAATGTTTCGATCGGTAATAATGTGCTGATTGGCGCAGGTTCAGTGCTGAAAGATTGTGAGATTGACGATAACACGGTGATCCGCCCATACAGTGTGATTGAAGGTGCTACGGTCGGCGAAGATTGCACCGTTGGGCCTTTTACTCGTCTGCGCCCGGGTGCTGAGCTACGTAATAACGCGCATGTGGGCAACTTTGTCGAAATGAAAAATGCCCGCCTCGGGGAAGGTTCCAAAGCCAATCACCTGAGCTATCTTGGTGATGCGGAGATTGGTACTGGGGTTAATGTTGGTGCCGGCGTGATCACCTGTAACTACGATGGTGTGAATAAACATAAAACTGTGATTGGTGATAATGTGTTTGTTGGCTCCGATAGCCAATTGATTGCACCGGTCACCATTGGTCATGGGGCAACCATTGGTGCGGGTACTACCCTAACCAAAAATGTGGCCGAGGGTGAATTGGTCATCACTCGTGCTGCTGAGCGTAAAATTGCCGATTGGCAGCGTCCACTGAAAAAATAATCTCTCGCTGAAAAATAATCTCTCACTGAAAAATAGTGTTTCGCTTGATCAGCGAATGGGATGCACCATAAAGCTAGAGCCGCGAATGCGGCTCTAGCTCTTTTTCACCATTGTTATCCCTACCAGCTGGTAAAGTCACACTCGATGGCTATAGGGAGAGGGATTAGTGGTGACTCACATGGTTCTCCACCGTGAATGACCCAGTCGGCTCGCCATGAGCCATTTTATAACCGAACCATAATCCCGCCGTGCATAGCACAATCGCAATCCCAGTGACGGGTTGCGCTTGACTCGCCAGCGCAGCCACTAACGCACTGGATAAACTGCTGATACTGATCTGTAAGCTATTTTGTAATCCTGCCGCGGTAGCTGGGCTGTGTTTGGCACTGGAAAGAGCGCGGTTAACTACGATCGGATACAGCGCACCGTTGGCGACGGCAATCAAGCAAAAGGGTGCCAGAATTGGCCAAATAGAGCTGAGTTGCCATTGTGATGCAACCAAAATCATCGTCGCGGAGAGGGTAAACAAAGCCATCAGTAGTTTGAGTATCAAGCCATCACCATATCGGTTAACCGCTTTTTTACCTAAGTAGCCTCCCGTCATAAAGGCGATGGTTTGTGGAACGAAGCTTAGGCCAATATCACGCGCTTGATAACCAAGCTGGGTCATAATTTCTGGCATGCCAGTTAGGTAAGCGAAAAAGGCCGCAGAAGCACAAGCAAACATCATTACATTGCCAAGATAGACTTTGCTGTGCAGTAAGCCTTTAATATCTTGGGCGATCGAAGTGGTTTTCGGTTCAGCAACTTGATTGGTTTGCAAGCCAGTACTGACCACCAACACTATGCCCATTAAGGCTAAGCTGAAAAAAATACTCGGCCAACCCAAGTGATCGCTAAGCAATACGCCAAGTTGTGGTGCGAGAGCAGGAGAGAGCGCCACTAACGGCATAATCGTGGCAAACACTTGTTGGCTCACCGAGCTAGAATAGCGCTTGATCACCATCGCTTGCCAGATCACCGCCGGGGCGCACACCCCAATCGCTTGGATAAAACGCAGCAGTAATAGTTGCCACACTGAGGTGCTGAATGCGAGACCTGTAGAGGCAAGCGTAAACAGCAACAGACCGGCCAATAGCGTATTACGATGGCCAAATTTATCACTGGCCAATCCCCACATCAGTTGGCCTAATGCCATTCCGACCAAAAACACGGTTAAAGAGAGCGCAATTTGCTCAGGTCCAGTGCTTAGCGCAACTTCCATCACTTTAAACGCGGGTAAATACATATCAGTAGCGATAAAACCGAGCATCGACAGCGCGGCGAGATACACTAATTGCCAGAAAGAGACGTTCATTTTTTTATCCATCAAAACTATTCACACATAAATTTTTCAAGATCCATTCGCCTGAGCTAGGATTTTGCTGTGCTTACATTCTATTTTTGTCTGGCTATGAAGAGAAACGGCAATTTTTTCGGTTATCATGCAAAAAATTTGATAGGTAGGTGAGTGATGTTTTCTAAATCCTCTTTAGAGCTATTGGATGTGGTGGCACGCTTAGGCAGTTTTACTGCTGCGGCAGAAGTGCTGCACAAAGTGCCGTCAGCCATCAGTTATAGCGTACGCCAAATTGAGCGTGAACTTGGTGTGATGCTGTTTCGTCGCTTGCCGCGTAAAGTGGAGCTGACCCCCGCAGGTGAGCTATTTATGCTTGAAGCAAGACAATTGCTGCGCCAGATGGAAGATATCCGAGCACAAACCAAACGGGCTGCGCATGGTTGGCGTAAGACCTTGAAAGTAACTCTCGATAATGTGGTCAAGCTGGATAAGATGAAGCCAATGGTGGAAGCTTTTTACCAAACCTTTGACTTTGCTGAGTTGCAGATCAACATGGAAGTGTTTAATGGCTCGTGGGAAGCGATTGCACAGGGGCGTGCTGATATTGTGATTGGTGCAACGGCCGCGGTGCCGGTCGGCGGAGATTTTGAAGTACGCGATATGGGTATACTGGATTGGGCATTTGTGATGTCCCCACAGCATCCTTGTGTGCAACAGCAAAATTTTAGCCAAGAATTTATTAGCCAGTTTTTGGCGATCTGCCTCGACGATACCTCAAGCGTGTTACCTAAACGGCATACTGAGCACTATCCTAAGCAGCGACGTTTACTGTTGCCTAATTGGCATAGCGCAACCGAAAGTTTAAAAAATGGCTTGGGAGTCGGCTATATGCCAAGACATATGGCCCAGCCACTGTTGGCGAGTGGTGAGTTGGTTGAGCATGTGTTGCCCGAGCCGGCACAATTGAGCCACTGCTGTTTGGTCTGGCGTAAAGATGAGCATCATAAATTGATTGAGTGGATGGTGAATTATTTGGGCAGTAGTGAACAACTGTATCGCGATTGGCTACAAGCCCAATAACAGCGCTGGCTCTATCGAGTATTGAGCGCTGTTTTAGTGGCCAGCCTCTACACCAACTGGCCACCAAGCGCTCGTGTGAGTGAGATTCAGCATTGACTTATGGACGCTCAAAAATGGTCGCGATCCCCTGACCTAAACCAATACACATTGTCGCAAGGCCATATTTAGCCTGTTTGGCTTCCATGATATTGATCAAGGTGGTGGTGATGCGAGCACCCGAGCACCCGAGTGGATGGCCAAGCGCGATCGCGCCTCCATTGAGATTGACCTTTTGATCCAGATCTGCGAGCAAATCCAAATCATGGATGCAAGGTAGAGCCTGAGCCGCAAAAGCTTCGTTGAGCTCAACCACCTCAATCTGTTGCATGGTTAAGCCGGCCCGCTTGAGGGCTTTATGGGTGGCAGGGACAGGACCATAACCCATGAGCGAGGGATCGCAACCGGCTATCGCCATGGCTTTAATCCGGGCGCGAATAGTTAAGCCGAGAGCGTGGGCTTTTTGCTCACTCATGATCAACAAACAGGCTGCTCCATCAGAAAGTGCCGAGCTACTTCCCGCGGTAACGGTGCCAGCGGCGGGATCGAATGCGGGTTTAAGTGCGGCTAATTTTGCCAACGTGGTATCGGAGCGGATCACCTCATCGTGGTCGAGCATAAACAGCGTTCCATCGCTAGTGTGCCCTTGGGTCGGTAAGATTTCGTGGTCAAAGTGCCCAGCCATGCTGGCCGCGTAAGCACGCGCATGTGAGCGTGCCGCAAACTGATCTTGCTGCTCACGACTGATACCATGCAATTTTCCGAGTAGTTCGGCGGTTAATCCCATCATGGCGGAGGCTTTTGCAATGCGTTTACCGATCGCTGGGTGGAAGTTTACCCCGTGAGTCATCGGCAGATGTCCCATATGTTCGACGCCACCGACTAAACAAATTTCGGCATCACCCACCATAATTGCCCGTGCCGCATCGTGCAGCGCTTGCATTGATGATCCACATAAACGATTTACGGTCACCGCGCCAATTTCAATCGGTAATCCAGCCAGCAGTGCGGCATTACGTGCCACATTGAAGCCTTGTTCAAGGGTTTGCTGAACACAGCCCCAATAAATATCTTCGATTTCAATAGGGTTAACCGATGGGTTGCGCGCCAGAATTCCTTGCATTAAATGGGCACTGAGATCTTCGGCGCGTTGGTGGCGAAACGCGCCACCTTTAGAGCGCCCCATCGGAGTTCGCAAACAATCAACAATCACGACCGTATTCATGGTGTTACTCCTGTTCTAAACCGATATCCCCTTCCTACTTGAAGCTGCAGCAGTGTTGGCGATGTTCGTTCACCCCAATCACATAGTTTGCCTATGCTCATGGGGACTCACTCACTTGCCGCCTACCTGCAACTCCAAGTTGTTTGGGTATAGATAGCGTGCCGATGGGCGATGAGTGATAGAAATATTCCCCCTGTTTGGCCATTACGCTAAGTCGTGCTGGCACATGATAGAGCGGACCAAGGTGCGCGTATTGCTGTGCCATGGTGACATAATTGGCGATGCCTAACTGATCGAGATAACGCAATACTCCCCCCCGAAATGCAGGGAAACCGAGTCCGTAAACTAATGCCATATCGGCTTCCGCCGCTGAGGCAATAATCTCTTGCTCAAGGCATATCACCACTTCGTTAATCATCGGGATCATGGTGCGTTCAATGATGGTTGGTGGATCAAAGTGCTGTGCCGCACCGCACACTGAAGCCAAAATGGTAAGTACATCAGTATCGAAAGTTTTTGTCGGTTTACCTTTATCATCGGCGGTATAGTGATAGAAGCCGCGGCCACTCTTCTGGCCTAATCGCTGTGCTTGGTATAGAGCGTCAATCACATCGGGGGCTAGTTTGGCCATTCGGGCAGGCAAGCCTTGTGCCATCACTCCTTGTGCATGATGCGCGGTGTCAATTCCAACCACGTCGAGTAGATAGGCCGGTCCCATTGGCCAGCCAAATTGTTGTTCCATGACGTGGTCGATGGCAGTAAAACTCGCGCCATCGCGCATCAGCAGGCTAAAGCCCGCCAAGTATGCAAATAGCACGCGATTAACGAAAAATCCTGGTCCATCATTGACCACGATCGGTGATTTCCCCATTTTGGTGGCATAAGCCACCATACGGTGGATCGTATCTGGTGAGGTGTGCTCTCCTCGAATGATTTCGACTAACGGCATGCGGTGTACAGGGTTAAAAAAGTGCATACCGCAAAAGTTATCCGGCCGCTGCAATGATTTAGCCAGCCAATTAATCGGAATAGTCGAGGTGTTAGAGGCTAAAATAGCGTTGTGTTTGAGGTAAGTTTCGACCTCACTGAGCAGCGCCGCCTTGACTTGGCGATTTTCTACTACCGCTTCAATCACCACCTCTGCTTGTTCAATGCCGGCATAGTGTAACGATGGAGTAATTTCAGCGAGAATTTGCGTGACTTTGAAACTGTCTAATTTGCCATGTGCTAACTGTTTATTCAGTAATTTGGCTGCTTCAGTCATCGCTTGTTTTAAACGGGTTGGAGAGAGGTCTTTAATAAAAACGGGTACGCCGCTAAAGGCTGACTGATAGGCAATCCCTCCCCCCATTATACCTGCACCGATGACGGCAGCATGGTGGGTTGGTTGGCTAGCCGCAGTGCTGGATTGTTTGGCGAGCCCTTTAATATATTGATCATTAAGAAAAATGCCGACCAGCGCTTCGGCTTGGCTCGATTTTGCAAGCTGGATAAAGTGCTTACGCTCGATGTCGAGCGCGGCTTGCCGAGATAAACTTGCCGCTTGTTCAATCGCATTGATGGCCGTCATCGGAGCGGGGTAATGTTGGCCTGCGACCTGAGCGACTATCCCTTTGGCAGTGGTAAAACACATCAGTGCTTCGAGTCTGCTTAGGGTGAGTGGCGCGATTTTTTGTTGGCGGCGTTGTTGCCAGTCCAATTTTCCGCTGAATGCTTGAGTCAATATTGCGATCGCACTGGCGATCAGTTGATCACTCTCGACAATCGCATCCAACAATCCGAGTTGTAGCGCTTGCTCGGCTGGGCAGGTTTTGCCTTGAGTAATGATTTCTAATGCCGTGTCGGCGCCCAGTAAACGAGGTAAACGAACCGAACCACCAAATCCAGGCATGATGCCGAGTTTGGTTTCCGGTAAGCCGATGTTGGTAGTGTGATCGCCAATGCGAAAATCAGTGGCGAGCACACACTCACAGCCACCACCAAGCGCGTGACCTTTTAATACCGCAATAGTTGGGAACGGTAAGTCTTCCAGTTTGTTAAAAATGCTATTGGCAAACTGCAACCATTGGTCTAAATCGCTTTCTGGCTTAGCAAACATACTGAGAAATTCGCCAATGTCCGCCCCGACGATAAAAGCTGGCTTATCAGAGCTTAAGATTAGACCTTTGATGCTGGGATCAGCGGCCAACGCATCGAGTGCCGCATCAAGAGATTGAATGGTGTGCTGATCCAGCTTGTTGACTGAAGCTGGAGCGCAAAAGCACAGCTCGGCAAGGCCATTCGCCAGTGGTTTTACCTGTAGATTTTTTGCTTGGTAAATCATGGTCTATCTCCGTGACATGCAATCAGTGATTGAAACAACGATGATATTTTGAATATGCAGATTTGACGGGTGACCTAAGTTTGGACACGATATCGGTCAAATTCAACACGGATTGCAAACAACCGGTTAACAAGTGGCGTGGGCTAATTCGAGCTTGTGGCAAGCCTGTGTTACACTCAGCCAGTTTTTGTGGAGACGCTAAGTTATGAAGCTCGATCCTTACCGTATTCCCATCGCTTCGGTACAATTTGAAGAAGAGATTAAGAAGAGCTTGTTTGTCACTACGTTAGCCCATACGCCAGACAGCCCCAGTGCGAAAGCTTTTATTGAGCAGATTAAGCAACGCCATATTGGTGCCCGTCATCATTGTTGGGCTTTTGTGGCTGGGCGCCCTGAAAACTCGATGTTATGGGGATTTAGTGATGATGGTGAGCCCTCCGGTACCGCAGGCAAACCGATGCTGGCTCAACTGACCGGTTCTCAGATCGGTGAAATCTGTGCGGTGGTGACCCGTTATTATGGCGGTGTTTTACTGGGCACGGGTGGATTGGTGAAAGCTTATGGTGGTGGGGTGCAGCAAGCGCTGAAACAACTGCAAACCATTGAGAAAAAAATCACCACCCAATTAAGCCTGACGTTAGACTACCCGATGATCCCACTGATGCAGGCGCTGTTGATGGAGTTCTCTGCGCAACAGATCGCTGGCGATTATGGCCAACAGGTACATTGGGTGGTCGAGCTAGAAGTGTTACAAGTCGCCACTTTTTGTCAGGCGGTGATCAATAAAAGCAGCGCTAAGGTTATTATTGAACACTTAGATAATGATTAATCTGCCCATCACTGGGCTTTAAATACCCTAAATCGGAATATCGCCACCGTCATGCAGTTTCGTTCAATTATTCGTATTGTTGGGCTTTTGCTCGCCCTGTTTAGTATCTCGATGTTGGCACCCGCGCTGGTGGCGTTAATTTATCGCGATGGTGCCGGCGTACCATTTATCTCGACCTTTTTTGTGTTGTTGTTGTGTGGCGCACTATTTTGGTTTCCTAATCGACGTCATAAACATGAACTGAAAGCGCGTGACGGTTTTTTGATTGTCGTCCTGTTCTGGACGGTTATCGGTAGTGCGGGCTCATTACCATTTCTACTTTCCGATAATCCGGGTGTTTCGGTGACGGATGCTTTTTTTGAGTCCTTTTCGGCTTTAACCACCACTGGTGCCACCGTGATTGTTGGGTTAGATGAACTCCCCAAAGCGATTTTGTTCTATCGCCAATTTTTGCAATGGTTTGGTGGTATGGGGATTATTGTACTGGCGGTGGCGATTTTGCCAGTCTTAGGGATTGGTGGCATGCAGTTGTATCGTGCCGAAATTCCAGGCCCAGTTAAAGACACCAAAGTGACCCCGCGCATTGCCGAAACGGCCAAAGCGCTTTGGTATATCTATTTAAGCCTAACTATTGCATGTGCTGGCGCATTTTGGATGGCCGGCATGACCTTGTTTGATGCCATTTGCCATAGTTTTTCCACCATCGCGATCGGTGGCTTTTCAACGCATGATGCCAGCATGGGCTATTTTGACAGCTACGCGATTAACCTGATCACTGTGGTGTTTTTGCTGATTTCATCATGTAACTTTACCCTGCACTATGCAGCGTTTGCGACCGGTGGTGTACACCCTAAATACTACTGGCGCGATCCTGAGTTTCGCGCTTTTATGGTAATTCAAATCTTACTGTTTATGGTTTGTTTTTTGATTCTGTTTAAACATCATACTTATGACAGCTTTTATCAAGCTTTTGACCAAGCACTATTCCAAACGGTATCAATATCGACCACGGCCGGATTTACCACCACTGGATTTGCCGATTGGCCACTGTTCCTACCGGTGCTATTGCTCTTCTCTGCTTTTATTGGCGGCTGTGCCGGCTCGACAGGAGGCGGCATGAAAGTGATTAGAATACTGCTACTCACCTTGCAAGGCGCGCGGGAGATGAAACGCTTGGTGCATCCGCGAGCCATCTACTCCATCAAATTAGGTGGTCTAGCACTTTCACAGCGCGTGGTTGATGCGGTGTGGGGATTTTTTTCGGCCTATGCATTAGTGTTTGTGGTGTGCATGCTGGCCTTGATTGCGACCGGAATGGATGAATTGAGCGCGTTTTCCGCGGTAGCGGCTACGCTGAATAACTTGGGACCAGGTCTTGGTGAAGTTGCAGTACACTTTGCTGATATCAATGACCACGCTAAGTGGATTTTGATTGTTTCTATGCTGTTTGGTCGGCTAGAGATTTTCACGTTATTGATTTTGTTCACCCCCACATTCTGGCGTAACTGATCATAACTATAAATAGCAGCAGCTTAGGAGGAATGGGTGAGAGCGTTATTACTGTATTCAAGCCAAGAAGGGCAAACGCGTAAAATTATCCAACGTATCGCCGCACAGATGCCAGAATATACTTGTGAGGTGCAAGACTTACATCAAAGCATCGATATTGACTGGGCGGAATACGACAAAGTACTGATTGGGGCGTCAATTCGCTATGGTCGACTTAATCCCGCCTTGTACCGTTTTATTGAGCATCACCTAGTGGGATTGACCAGCCGCAAAGCCGCCTTCTTTTGTGTCAATTTAACCGCTAGAAAAGAACAGCAAGGAAAAGATACTCCACAGGGCAGTGCCTATATCCAAACTTTTCTGAAAAAGTCGGCTTGGCAGCCAGAGCGAATCGCAGTATTTGCTGGCGCGCTTTATTATCCACGTTACCGCTGGTTCGATAAAATGATGATCCGCCTGATCATGACCTTAACTGGCGGCGAGACCGATACGAGTCAAGAAGTCGAGTATACCAACTGGGATAAAGTCGTTAAATTTGCTGAACAATTCCGCAATTGGTAGCAAAAACCATCATTTCTGGGGTTTGCTGATGGCTTTTTCATCAAACAGTCAAAAGGAAGGAAAAAAAGCACAAAAAACACTTGCCAGTGTGAAGCAGATCTCTATAATGCGCCCTCACTGACACGGCAGGCGCCGCAAGGCTTTCGGGCCAGTCAGCTAGGCAAATGCTTCGATGCAAAAAGATGAAAAAAAGTGTTTGACACTGACCATTATCTCGCTAGAATGCACAGCTCTCTTCGGTAAGAAAGCCGAAGCAAAACGCTCTTTAACAATATAAACCAATCAATCTGTGTGGGCACTCGTTGATGATGATCTCAAAAAGATTAATCAATGAACTGAGTGACCAAACGAGACGCAAGTCTTGGCACAGTCAATTCATTATCGTTCTGTTGGAACGATAATAGCTTTGAATTACTAAGGTAATTTAAAGTCAGTATTCATTGAGCCGAAGCGAAAGCTTCAAAAAACTTTTAATTGAAGAGTTTGATCATGGCTCAGATTGAACGCTGGCGGCAGGCCTAACACATGCAAGTCGAGCGGCAGCACAGAGGAACTTGTTCCTTGGGTGGCGAGCGGCGGACGGGTGAGTAATGCCTGGGAAATTGCCCTGATGTGGGGGATAACCATTGGAAACGATGGCTAATACCGCATGATGTTGTTTTCTATAAACGAAGATAACCAAAGAGGGGGACCGTAAGGCCTCTCGCGTCAGGATATGCCCAGGTGGGATTAGCTAGTTGGTGAGGTAATGGCTCACCAAGGCGACGATCCCTAGCTGGTCTGAGAGGATGATCAGCCACACTGGAACTGAGACACGGTCCAGACTCCTACGGGAGGCAGCAGTGGGGAATATTGCACAATGGGCGCAAGCCTGATGCAGCCATGCCGCGTGTATGAAGAAGGCCTTCGGGTTGTAAAGTACTTTCAGTCGTGAGGAAGGTTGTAGCGTTAATAGCGTTATGATTTGACGTTAGCGACAGAAGAAGCACCGGCTAACTCCGTGCCAGCAGCCGCGGTAATACGGAGGGTGCGAGCGTTAATCGGAATTACTGGGCGTAAAGCGCATGCAGGTGGTTTGTTAAGTCAGATGTGAAAGCCCTGGGCTCAACCTAGGAGTTGCATTTGAAACTGACAAGCTAGAGTACTGTAGAGGGGGTAGAATTTCAGGTGTAGCGGTGAAATGCGTAGAGATCTGAAGGAATACCGGTGGCGAAGGCGGCCCCCTGGACAGATACTGACACTCAGATGCGAAAGCGTGGGGAGCAAACAGGATTAGATACCCTGGTAGTCCACGCCGTAAACGATGTCTACTTGGAGGTTGTGGCCTTGAGCCGTGGCTTTCGGAGCTAACGCGTTAAGTAGACCGCCTGGGGAGTACGGTCGCAAGATTAAAACTCAAATGAATTGACGGGGGCCCGCACAAGCGGTGGAGCATGTGGTTTAATTCGATGCAACGCGAAGAACCTTACCTACTCTTGACATCCAGAGAATCTAGCGGAGACGCTGGAGTGCCTTCGGGAACTCTGAGACAGGTGCTGCATGGCTGTCGTCAGCTCGTGTTGTGAAATGTTGGGTTAAGTCCCGCAACGAGCGCAACCCTTATCCTTGTTTGCCAGCACGTAATGGTGGGAACTCCAGGGAGACTGCCGGTGATAAACCGGAGGAAGGTGGGGACGACGTCAAGTCATCATGGCCCTTACGAGTAGGGCTACACACGTGCTACAATGGCGTATACAGAGGGCAGCGATACCGCGAGGTGGAGCGAATCTCAGAAAGTACGTCGTAGTCCGGATTGGAGTCTGCAACTCGACTCCATGAAGTCGGAATCGCTAGTAATCGCAAATCAGAATGTTGCGGTGAATACGTTCCCGGGCCTTGTACACACCGCCCGTCACACCATGGGAGTGGGCTGCAAAAGAAGCAGGTAGTTTAACCTTCGGGAGGACGCTTGCCACTTTGTGGTTCATGACTGGGGTGAAGTCGTAACAAGGTAGCGCTAGGGGAACCTGGCGCTGGATCACCTCCTTACACGATGATTATCGTGATGAGTGTCCACACAGATTGATATGGTTTAGATTAGAGAAGCAAACATAGTGTCCCGTTCGTCTAGAGGCCTAGGACACCGCCCTTTCACGGCGGTAACAGGGGTTCGACTCCCCTACGGGATACCACTTCCTTGTGAAGTAAAGGGGTCGTTAGCTCAGTCGGTAGAGCAGTTGACTTTTAATCAATTGGTCGCAGGTTCGAATCCTGCACGACCCACCAAACTCTTCCGCCACGGGAAGTAAAATACGTGGGCGATTAGCTCAGTTGGGAGAGCACCTGCCTTACAAGCAGGGGGTCACTGGTTCGAACCCGGTATCGCCCACCACTCTCTAAATACTTTTGGAATGCAATTCCAAACCACCAATTGTTGTGTGGTTCGGTTTTTTGCCGCCGAGAGTCTTTAGAAAGTGTCTCTTAGTGATAAGAAATATCTTGCTCTTTAACAATTTGGAAAGCTGACAAAACAACAAATTCGTTTGTTGTTTGTAAAGTTCTCAATGTTTATCGAAAGATAAACACCAACAACACATTCAAGTGTGCTTGGTATCGAATAAGGCTAAGGTCTTGTTCAAAATTTGAGTCCGGCAAAATCTGTCTCGCACTCATGTAAATAAACGCGAGACAACTTAGGTTGTTTAAACAACAACCCGAAACTCCTTCGGGTTGTATGGTTAAGTGACTAAGCGTACACGGTGGATGCCTGGGCAGTCAGAGGCGATGAAGGACGTACTAACTTGCGATAAGCGCAGATAAGGCAGTAAGAGCCGTTTGAGTCTGCGATTTCCGAATGGGGAAACCCAACTGCATAAGCAGTTACTGTTAACTGAATACATAGGTTAACAGAGCAAACCGGGGGAACTGAAACATCTAAGTACCCCGAGGAGAAGAAATCAACCGAGATTCCGGTAGTAGCGGCGAGCGAACCTGGATTAGCCCTTAAGCACTCGTTGAAGTAGGTGAACAAGCTGGAAAGCTTGGCGAAACAGGGTGATAGCCCCGTAACCGACGCTTCATCGAGCGTGAAATCGAGTAGGGCGGGACACGTGATATCCTGTCTGAATATGGGGGGACCATCCTCCAAGGCTAAATACTCCTGACTGACCGATAGTGAACCAGTACCGTGAGGGAAAGGCGAAAAGAACCCCTGTGAGGGGAGTGAAATAGAACCTGAAACCGTGTACGTACAAGCAGTAGGAGCACCTTCGTGGTGTGACTGCGTACCTTTTGTATAATGGGTCAGCGACTTATATTCAGTGGCAAGGTTAACCGTATAGGGGAGCCGTAGCGAAAGCGAGTCTTAACTGGGCGTTCAGTCTCTGGATATAGACCCGAAACCGGGTGATCTAGCCATGGGCAGGTTGAAGGTTGAGTAACATCAACTGGAGGACCGAACCGACTAATGTTGAAAAATTAGCGGATGACTTGTGGCTAGGGGTGAAAGGCCAATCAAACTCGGAGATAGCTGGTTCTCCCCGAAAGCTATTTAGGTAGCGCCTCGGACGAATACTACTGGGGGTAGAGCACTGTTAAGGCTAGGGGGTCATCCCGACTTACCAACCCTTTGCAAACTCCGAATACCAGTAAGTACTATCCGGGAGACACACGGCGGGTGCTAACGTCCGTCGTGGAGAGGGAAACAACCCAGACCGCCAGCTAAGGTCCCAAAGTATTGCTAAGTGGGAAACGATGTGGGAAGGCTCAGACAGCTAGGATGTTGGCTTAGAAGCAGCCATCATTTAAAGAAAGCGTAATAGCTCACTAGTCGAGTCGGCCTGCGCGGAAGATGTAACGGGGCTAAGCAATACACCGAAGCTGCGGCAATATCTTTTAGATATTGGGTAGGGGAGCGTTCTGTAAGCCGTTGAAGGTGAACTGTAAGGTTTGCTGGAGGTATCAGAAGTGCGAATGCTGACATGAGTAACGACAAAGGGGGTGAAAAACCTCCTCGCCGGAAGACCAAGGGTTCCTGTCCAACGTTAATCGGGGCAGGGTGAGTCGACCCCTAAGGTGAGGCCGAAAGGCGTAATCGATGGGAAACGGGTTAATATTCCCGTACTTCTGACTATTGCGATGGGGGGACGGAGAAGGCTAGGTGGGCCAGGCGACGGTTGTCCTGGTTCAAGTGCGTAGGCTTGAGAGTTAGGTAAATCCGGCTCTCTCTAAGGCTGAGACACGACGTCGAGCTGCTACGGCAGTGAAGTCATTGATGCCATGCTTCCAGGAAAAGCCTCTAAGCTTCAGATAGTCAGGAATCGTACCCCAAACCGACACAGGTGGTCGGGTAGAGAATACCAAGGCGCTTGAGAGAACTCGGGTGAAGGAACTAGGCAAAATGGTACCGTAACTTCGGGAGAAGGTACGCTCTTGATGGTGAAGTCCCTCGCGGATGGAGCTGACGAGAGTCGCAGATACCAGGTGGCTGCAACTGTTTATTAAAAACACAGCACTGTGCAAAATCGCAAGATGACGTATACGGTGTGACGCCTGCCCGGTGCCGGAAGGTTAATTGATGGGGTTAGCGTAAGCGAAGCTCTTGATCGAAGCCCCGGTAAACGGCGGCCGTAACTATAACGGTCCTAAGGTAGCGAAATTCCTTGTCGGGTAAGTTCCGACCTGCACGAATGGCGTAATGATGGCCACGCTGTCTCCACCCGAGACTCAGTGAAATTGAAATCGCTGTGAAGATGCAGTGTACCCGCGGCTAGACGGAAAGACCCCGTGAACCTTTACTACAGCTTGGCACTGAACATTGAACCTACATGTGTAGGATAGGTGGGAGGCTATGAAGACGTGACGCCAGTTGCGTTGGAGCCGTCCTTGAAATACCACCCTTGTATGTTTGATGTTCTAACTTAGCCCCATTATCTGGGGTGAGGACAGTGCCTGGTGGGTAGTTTGACTGGGGCGGTCTCCTCCCAAAGAGTAACGGAGGAGCACGAAGGTGGGCTAATCACGGTTGGACATCGTGAGGTTAGTGCAATGGCATAAGCCCGCTTAACTGCGAGAATGACGGTTCGAGCAGGTGCGAAAGCAGGTCATAGTGATCCGGTGGTTCTGTATGGAAGGGCCATCGCTCAACGGATAAAAGGTACTCCGGGGATAACAGGCTGATACCGCCCAAGAGTTCATATCGACGGCGGTGTTTGGCACCTCGATGTCGGCTCATCACATCCTGGGGCTGAAGTCGGTCCCAAGGGTATGGCTGTTCGCCATTTAAAGTGGTACGCGAGCTGGGTTTAGAACGTCGTGAGACAGTTCGGTCCCTATCTGCCGTGGGCGTTGGAAGATTGAAGGGGGCTGCTCCTAGTACGAGAGGACCGGAGTGGACGAACCTCTGGTGTTCGGGTTGTGTCGCCAGACGCATTGCCCGGTAGCTAAGTTCGGAATTGATAACCGCTGAAAGCATCTAAGCGGGAAGCGAGCCCTGAGATGAGTCTTCCCTGACAGTTTAACTGTCCTAAAGGGTTGTTCGAGACTAGAACGTTGATAGGCAGGGTGTGTAAGCGTTGTGAGGCGTTGAGCTAACCTGTACTAATTGCCCGTGAGGCTTAACCATACAACACCCAAGGGGTTTTGTAGTGGACTCAAAGCTAAGCGCATAAGAATGTGTTGAGAGAACGAAGACAGCTTTCCAGATTATTCTCTAGAAATAGAGAGAAAGAATTTGCTTGGCGACCATAGCGTTTTGGACCCACCTGACTCCATTCCGAACTCAGAAGTGAAACGAAACAGCGTCGATGGTAGTGTGGGGTTTCCCCATGTGAGAGTAGAACATCGCCAGGCTCCTATTTATTTTCACTTTTTAAAAAGTGAAGACAAAAGGTTCGACTGGTCTAGAGATAGACGAGTCACCATAAGATTCTAAGAATATTTAGAGTATTATGTTGACTTTCAAAGCGGAAAGCGTATTATACGCACCTCGCTGAAGTGTTAACGCACTGAAAGCTAAGCTCTTTAACAATATAAACCAATCAATCTGTGTGGGCACTCGTTGATGATAATCTCAAAAAGATTAATCAATGAACTGAGTGACCAAACGAGACGCAAGTCTTGGCACAGTCAATTCATTATCGTTCTGTTGGAACGATAATAGCTTTGAATTACTAAGGTAATTTAAAGTCAGTATTCATTGAGCCGAAGCGAAAGCTTCAAAAAACTTTTAATTGAAGAGTTTGATCATGGCTCAGATTGAACGCTGGCGGCAGGCCTAACACATGCAAGTCGAGCGGCAGCACAGAGGAACTTGTTCCTTGGGTGGCGAGCGGCGGACGGGTGAGTAATACCTGGGAAATTGCCCTGATGTGGGGGATAACCATTGGAAACGATGGCTAATACCGCATGATGTTGTTTTCTATAAACGAAGATAACCAAAGAGGGGGACCGTAAGGCCTCTCGCGTCAGGATATGCCCAGGTGGGATTAGCTAGTTGGTGAGGTAATGGCTCACCAAGGCGACGATCCCTAGCTGGTCTGAGAGGATGATCAGCCACACTGGAACTGAGACACGGTCCAGACTCCTACGGGAGGCAGCAGTGGGGAATATTGCACAATGGGCGCAAGCCTGATGCAGCCATGCCGCGTGTATGAAGAAGGCCTTCGGGTTGTAAAGTACTTTCAGTCGTGAGGAAGGTTGTAGCGTTAATAGCGTTATGATTTGACGTTAGCGACAGAAGAAGCACCGGCTAACTCCGTGCCAGCAGCCGCGGTAATACGGAGGGTGCGAGCGTTAATCGGAATTACTGGGCGTAAAGCGCATGCAGGTGGTTTGTTAAGTCAGATGTGAAAGCCCTGGGCTCAACCTAGGAGTTGCATTTGAAACTGACAAGCTAGAGTACTGTAGAGGGGGGTAGAATTTCAGGTGTAGCGGTGAAATGCGTAGAGATCTGAAGGAATACCGGTGGCGAAGGCGGCCCCCTGGACAGATACTGACACTCAGATGCGAAAGCGTGGGGAGCAAACAGGATTAGATACCCTGGTAGTCCACGCCGTAAACGATGTCTACTTGGAGGTTGTGGCCTTGAGCCGTGGCTTTCGGAGCTAACGCGTTAAGTAGACCGCCTGGGGAGTACGGTCGCAAGATTAAAACTCAAATGAATTGACGGGGGCCCGCACAAGCGGTGGAGCATGTGGTTTAATTCGATGCAACGCGAAGAACCTTACCTACTCTTGACATCCAGAGAATCTAGCGGAGACGCTGGAGTGCCTTCGGGAACTCTGAGACAGGTGCTGCATGGCTGTCGTCAGCTCGTGTTGTGAAATGTTGGGTTAAGTCCCGCAACGAGCGCAACCCTTATCCTTGTTTGCCAGCACGTAATGGTGGGAACTCCAGGGAGACTGCCGGTGATAAACCGGAGGAAGGTGGGGACGACGTCAAGTCATCATGGCCCTTACGAGTAGGGCTACACACGTGCTACAATGGCGTATACAGAGGGCAGCGATACCGCGAGGTGGAGCGAATCTCAGAAAGTACGTCGTAGTCCGGATTGGAGTCTGCAACTCGACTCCATGAAGTCGGAATCGCTAGTAATCGCAAATCAGAATGTTGCGGTGAATACGTTCCCGGGCCTTGTACACACCGCCCGTCACACCATGGGAGTGGGCTGCAAAAGAAGCAGGTAGTTTAACCTTCGGGAGGACGCTTGCCACTTTGTGGTTCATGACTGGGGTGAAGTCGTAACAAGGTAGCGCTAGGGGAACCTGGCGCTGGATCACCTCCTTACACGATGATTATCGTGATGAGTGTCCACACAGATTGATATGGTTTAGATTTGAGCATGAAGTGGGTCTGTAGCTCAGGTGGTTAGAGCGTACGCCTGATAAGCGTAAGGTCGGTGGTTCGAGTCCACTCAGACCCACCACTAACGATGGGGTTATAGCTCAGCTGGGAGAGCGCCTGCCTTGCACGCAGGAGGTCTGCGGTTCGATCCCGCATAACTCCACCATCTTTAAGCGTTTTCGCTGAGAATGTTTAAAAATGGTTCTTGATGAATCTTGCTCTTTAACAATTTGGAAAGCTGACAAAACAACAAATTCGTTTGTTGTTTGTAAAGTTCTCAATGTTTATCGAAAGATAAACACCAACAACACATTCAAGTGTGCTTGGTATCGAATAAGGCTAAGGTCTTGTTCAAAATTTGAGTCCGGCAAAATCTGTCTCGCACTCATGTAAATAAACGCGAGACAACTTAGGTTGTTTAAACAACAACCCGAAACTCCTTCGGGTTGTATGGTTAAGTGACTAAGCGTACACGGTGGATGCCTGGGCAGTCAGAGGCGATGAAGGACGTACTAACTTGCGATAAGCGCAGATGAGGCAGTAAGAGCCGTTTGAGTCTGCGATTTCCGAATGGGGAAACCCAGCTGCATAAGCAGTTATCACTAGATGAATTCATAGTCTAGTGAGGCAAACCGGGGGAACTGAAACATCTAAGTACCCCGAGGAGAAGAAATCAACCGAGATTCCGGTAGTAGCGGCGAGCGAACCTGGATTAGCCCTTAAGCACTCGTTGAAGTAGGTGAACAAGCTGGAAAGCTTGGCGAAACAGGGTGATAGCCCCGTAACCGACGCTTCATCGAGCGTGAAATCGAGTAGGGCGGGACACGTGATATCCTGTCTGAATATGGGGGGACCATCCTCCAAGGCTAAATACTCCTGACTGACCGATAGTGAACCAGTACCGTGAGGGAAAGGCGAAAAGAACCCCTGTGAGGGGAGTGAAATAGAACCTGAAACCGTGTACGTACAAGCAGTAGGAGCACCTTCGTGGTGTGACTGCGTACCTTTTGTATAATGGGTCAGCGACTTATATTCAGTGGCAAGGTTAACCGTATAGGGGAGCCGTAGCGAAAGCGAGTCTTAACTGGGCGTTCAGTCTCTGGATATAGACCCGAAACCGGGTGATCTAGCCATGGGCAGGTTGAAGGTTGAGTAACATCAACTGGAGGACCGAACCGACTAATGTTGAAAAATTAGCGGATGACTTGTGGCTAGGGGTGAAAGGCCAATCAAACTCGGAGATAGCTGGTTCTCCCCGAAAGCTATTTAGGTAGCGCCTCGGACGAATACTACTGGGGGTAGAGCACTGTTAAGGCTAGGGGGTCATCCCGACTTACCAACCCTTTGCAAACTCCGAATACCAGTAAGTACTATCCGGGAGACACACGGCGGGTGCTAACGTCCGTCGTGGAGAGGGAAACAACCCAGACCGCCAGCTAAGGTCCCAAAGTATTGCTAAGTGGGAAACGATGTGGGAAGGCTCAGACAGCTAGGATGTTGGCTTAGAAGCAGCCATCATTTAAAGAAAGCGTAATAGCTCACTAGTCGAGTCGGCCTGCGCGGAAGATGTAACGGGGCTAAGCAATACACCGAAGCTGCGGCAATATCTTTTAGATATTGGGTAGGGGAGCGTTCTGTAAGCCGTTGAAGGTGAACTGTAAGGTTTGCTGGAGGTATCAGAAGTGCGAATGCTGACATGAGTAACGACAAAGGGGGTGAAAAACCTCCTCGCCGGAAGACCAAGGGTTCCTGTCCAACGTTAATCGGGGCAGGGTGAGTCGACCCCTAAGGTGAGGCCGAAAGGCGTAATCGATGGGAAACGGGTTAATATTCCCGTACTTTTGACTATTGCGATGGGGGGACGGAGAAGGCTAGGTGGGCCAGGCGACGGTTGTCCTGGTTCAAGTGCGTAGGCTTAAGAGTTAGGCAAATCCGGCTCTTTGTAAGGCTGAGACACGACGTCGAGCTGCTACGGCAGTGAAGTCATTGATGCCCTGCTTCCAGGAAAAGCCTCTAAGCTTCAGATAGTCAGAAATCGTACCCCAAACCGACACAGGTGGTCGGGTAGAGAATACCAAGGCGCTTGAGAGAACTCGGGTGAAGGAACTAGGCAAAATGGTACCGTAACTTCGGGAGAAGGTACGCTCTTGATGGTGAAGTCCCTAGCGGATGGAGCTGACGAGAGTCGCAGATACCAGGTGGCTGCAACTGTTTATTAAAAACACAGCACTGTGCAAAATCGCAAGATGACGTATACGGTGTGACGCCTGCCCGGTGCCGGAAGGTTAATTGATGGGGTTAGCGCAAGCGAAGCTCTTGATCGAAGCCCCGGTAAACGGCGGCCGTAACTATAACGGTCCTAAGGTAGCGAAATTCCTTGTCGGGTAAGTTCCGACCTGCACGAATGGCGTAATGATGGCCACGCTGTCTCCACCCGAGACTCAGTGAAATTGAAATCGCTGTGAAGATGCAGTGTACCCGCGGCTAGACGGAAAGACCCCGTGAACCTTTACTACAGCTTGGCACTGAACATTGAACCTACATGTGTAGGATAGGTGGGAGGCTATGAATCGATGACGCTAGTTGTCGTGGAGCCGTCCTTGAAATACCACCCTTGTATGTTTGATGTTCTAACTTAGGCCCCTTATCGGGGTTGAGGACAGTGCCTGGTGGGTAGTTTGACTGGGGCGGTCTCCTCCCAAAGAGTAACGGAGGAGCACGAAGGTGGGCTAATCACGGTTGGACATCGTGAGGTTAGTGCAATGGCATAAGCCCGCTTAACTGCGAGAATGACGGTTCGAGCAGGTGCGAAAGCAGGTCATAGTGATCCGGTGGTTCTGAATGGAAGGGCCATCGCTCAACGGATAAAAGGTACTCCGGGGATAACAGGCTGATACCGCCCAAGAGTTCATATCGACGGCGGTGTTTGGCACCTCGATGTCGGCTCATCACATCCTGGGGCTGAAGTCGGTCCCAAGGGTATGGCTGTTCGCCATTTAAAGTGGTACGCGAGCTGGGTTTAGAACGTCGTGAGACAGTTCGGTCCCTATCTGCCGTGGGCGTTGGAAGATTGAAGGGGGCTGCTCCTAGTACGAGAGGACCGGAGTGGACGAACCTCTGGTGTTCGGGTTGTGTCGCCAGACGCATTGCCCGGTAGCTAAGTTCGGAATTGATAACCGCTGAAAGCATCTAAGCGGGAAGCGAGCCCTGAGATGAGTCTTCCCTGACAGTTTAACTGTCCTAAAGGGTTGTTCGAGACTAGAACGTTGATAGGCAGGGTGTGTAAGCGTTGTGAGGCGTTGAGCTAACCTGTACTAATTGCCCGTGAGGCTTAACCATACAACACCCAAGGGGTTTTGTAGTGGACTCAAAGCTAAGCGCATAAGAATGTGTTGAGAGAACGAAGACAGCTTTCCAGATTATTCTCTAGAAATAGAGAGAAAGAATTTGCTTGGCGACCATAGCGTTTTGGACCCACCTGACTCCATTCCGAACTCAGAAGTGAAACGAAACAGCGTCGATGGTAGTGTGGGGTTTCCCCATGTGAGAGTAGAACATCGCCAGGCTTTGAGTTGTTGTTTTTAGATTTTTAAGAAAAATCTAAAGGCAAAACAGTAGACGAAACGTCTAAGCTAGTAGTGTAAGCATACTGTTAGCACAAAATTTGCGGAGAGATGGCTGAGTGGTTGAAAGCACCGGTCTTGAAAACCGGCGATGGTTAATAGCTATCCTAGGGTTCAAATCCCTATCTCTCCGCCACATTCAAGCCCTTGATTTATCAAGGGCTTTTCTCGTTTTAAGACGATCAAATGTCACCTAATACAAATAGGTGATACATATGTATTTGATTATACCAATCTGGAAAATTAACTGGTCAGCTCTGTCCACCTTCTCGAACACATCTGTCTGACTCTGGCCGAGCATTCCAAAAAACTATTCCAAGCCCGACATACTTTGGAGACAATGTCTTCGTAATCCGTAAAAGACTGGTTGGCTAGATAGTGTTGTCTTAACCAACTCCATACTTGTTCTATTGGATTCAACTCAGGGGAATAGGGCGGGAGTTTGATGACACTGAGGTTCTGAAATTCATTGGCAATATCTTCTGTGTGCCAGCTTGCACCATCCATAATGACCACTGCGTGACGACCTTTTTCGGTCACCGCGGAGATCTGCCTAAGATGCTCAACCATAAGGTCCTTGTTAACCCAAGGAACGACCATCGCCTCGCCAATGCCTCTAGCGGGACAGACAGAACCAAACAGATACGCATATTCAAATTGTTGTTGCTTCACGGCTCTGGGACGTGTTCCTTTTTCTGCCCATAACCGTGTGGTGGTGTTTTGTTGCCCAAATCTGGCTTCATCCTGAAACCAGACATCAACCCGTTCTAAAGCGATATGTCCTGGGATCTTCAGGATCGTTTCAATTTTAAATTTTTTTAAAATCGTCTTGGATTTGCTGGGATTGACGAGGATGTTTGGAGCGAGAAGTTACCCAAGAGAACCCCATGTGCTCGAGCAGGTAATAGATAGAATCAGGGTGGTAGTGCTGGCCAAATTCTTTCACGATATAAGCGTGGATGTCGGCCCCAGTGAGTCGTCCGCCTAGTGTATCATTGGCTTTATCTTTGATGTATTGGCTCAATTGCTCTCTTTGCTTGGATGTTAAGAATGGTGGTCGTCCCGTTCTTGGTTTTTCCTTGAGGCCTTCTAATCCTTCCTCAAGAAAAGTGTGAACCCACCGATTAACACTGGTTCGGCTGACCTTAAGAAACTTGGCGATTTGGGTGCGAGAGTGCCCATCTTTGAAATGGTCGAGGGCCAGCAGTCTCATTTTCATCTGAATAGATTTCTGCTGGCTTGCGAGCTTTTTAAAGTCGATATTATCGAGGCTGTCCATAGTGAATAAGTTCTATCGTTGAATGCCCTCAATTAGATCATATTTTTTCTTTGATTGGTATTATACCAATCTGGAAAATTAACTGGTCAGCTCTATCCACCTTCTCGAACACATCTGTCTGACTCTGGCCGAGCATTTCAAAAAACTATTCCAAGCCCGACATACTTTGGAGACAATGTCTTCGTAATCCGTAAAAGACTGGTTGGCTAGATAGTGTTGTCTTAACCAACTCCATACTTGTTCTATTGGATTCAACTCAGGGGAATAGGGCGGGAGTTTGATGACACTGAGGTTCTGAAATTCATTGGCAATATCTTCTGTGTGCCAGCTTGCACCATCCATAATGACCACTGCGTGACGACCTTTTTCGGTCACCGCGGAGATCTGCCTAAGATGCTCAACCATAAGGTCCTTGTTAACCCAAGGAACGACCATCGCCTCGCCAATGCCTCTAGCGGGACAGACAGAACCAAACAGATACGCATATTCAAATTGTTGTTGCTTCACGGCTCTGGGACGTGTTCCTTTTTCTGCCCATAACCGTGTGGTGGTGTTTTGTTGCCCAAATCTGGCTTCATCCTGAAACCAGACATCAACCCGTTCTAAAGCGATATGTCCTGGGATCTTCAGGATCGTTTCAATTTTAAATTTTTTTAAAATCGTCTTGGATTTGCTGGGATTGACGAGGATGTTTGGAGCGAGAAGTTACCCAAGAGAACCCCATGTGCTCGAGCAGGTAATAGATAGAATCAGGGTGGTAGTGCTGGCCAAATTCTTTCACGATATAAGCGTGGATGTCGGCCCCAGTGAGTCGTCCGCCTAGTGTATCATTGGCTTTATCTTTGATGTATTGGCTCAATTGCTCTCTTTGCTTGGATGTTAAGAATGGTGGTCGTCCCGTTCTTGGTTTTTCCTTGAGGCCTTCTAATCCTTCCTCAAGAAAAGTGTGAACCCACCGATTAACACTGGTTCGGCTGACCTTAAGAAACTTGGCGATTTGGGTGCGAGAGTGCCCATCTTTGAAATGGTCGAGGGCCAGCAGTCTCATTTTCATCTGAATAGATTTCTGCTGGCTTGCGAGCTTTTTAAAGTCGATATTATCGAGGCTGTCCATAGTGAATAAGTTCTATCGTTGAATGCCCTCAATTAGATCATATTTTTTCTTTGATTGGTATTAAACTGAGCAATAATACCAATCTGGAAAATTAACTGGTCAGCTCTATCCACCTTCTCGAACACATCTGTCTGACTCTGGCCGAGCATTCCAAAAAACTATTCCAAGCCCGACATACTTTGGAGACAATGTCTTCGTAATACCAATCTGGAAAATTAACTGGTCAGCTCTATCCACCTTCTCGAACACATCTGTCTGACTCTGGCCGAGCATTTCAAAAAACTATTCCAAGCCCGACATACTTTGGAGACAATGTCTTCGTAATCCGTAAAAGACTGGTTGGCTAGATAGTGTTGTCTTATACCAATCTGGAAAATTAACTGGTCAGCTCTATCCACCTTCTCGAACACATCTGTCTGACTCTGGCCGAGCATTTCAAAAAACTATTCCAAGCCCGACATACTTTGGAGACAATGTCTTCGTAATCCGTAAAAGACTGGTTGGCTAGATAGTGTTGTCTTAACCAACTCCATACTTGTTCTATTGGATTCAACTCAGGGGAATAGGGCGGGAGTTTGATGACACTGAGGTTCTGAAATTCATTGGCAATATCTTCTGTGTGCCAGCTTGCACCATCCATAATGACCACTGCGTGACGACCTTTTTCGGTCACCGCGGAGATCTGCCTAAGATGCTCAACCATAAGGTCCTTGTTAATACCAATCTGGAAAATTAACTGGTCAGCTCTGTCCACCTTCTCGAACACATCTGTCTGACTCTGGCCGAGCATTCCAAAAAACTATTCCAAGCCCGACATACTTTGGAGACAATGTCTTCGTAATCCGTAAAAGACTGGTTGGCTAGATAGTGTTGTCTTAACCAACTCCATACTTGTTCTATTGGATTCAACTCAGGGGAATAGGGCGGGAGTTTGATGACACTGAGGTTCTGAAATTCATTGGCAATATCTTCTGTGTGCCAGCTTGCACCATCCATAATGACCACTGCGTGACGACCTTTTTCGGTCACCGCGGAGATCTGCCTAAGATGCTCAACCATAAGGTCCTTGTTAACCCAAGGAACGACCATCGCCTCGCCAATGCCTCTAGCGGGACAGACAGAACCAAACAGATACGCATATTCAAATTGTTGTTGCTTCACGGCTCTGGGACGTGTTCCTTTTTCTGCCCATAACCGTGTGGTGGTGTTTTGTTGCCCAAATCTGGCTTCATCCTGAAACCAGACATCAACCCGTTCTAAAGCGATATGTCCTGGGATCTTCAGGATCGTTTCAATTTTAAATTTTTTTAAAATCGTCTTGGATTTGCTGGGATTGACGAGGATGTTTGGAGCGAGAAGTTACCCAAGAGAACCCCATGTGCTCGAGCAGGTAATAGATAGAATCAGGGTGGTAGTGCTGGCCAAATTCTTTCACGATATAAGCGTGGATGTCGGCCCCAGTGAGTCGTCCGCCTAGTGTATCATTGGCTTTATCTTTGATGTATTGGCTCAATTGCTCTCTTTGTTTGGATGTTAAGAATGGTGGTCGTCCCGTTCTTGGTTTTTCCTTGAGGCCTTCTAATCCTTCCTCAAGAAAAGTGTGAACCCACCGATTAACACTGGTTCGGCTGACCTTAAGAAACTTGGCGATTTGGGTGCGAGAGTGCCCATCTTTGAAATGGTCGAGGGCCAGCAGTCTCATTTTCATCTGAATAGATTTCTGCTGGCTTGCGAGCTTTTTAAAGTCGATATTATCGAGGCTGTCCATAGTGAATAAGTTCTATCGTTGAATGCCCTCAATTAGATCATATTTTTTCTTTGATTGGTATTAACACTGGTTCGGCTGACCTTAAGAAACTTGGCGATTTGGGTGCGAGAGTGCCCATCTTTGAAATGGTCGAGGGCCAGCAGTCTCATTTTCATCTGAATAGATTTCTGCTGGCTTGCGAGCTTTTTAAAGTCGATATTATCGAGGCTGTCCATAGTGAATAAGTTCTATCGTTGAATGTCCTCAATTAGATCATATTTTTTCTTTGATTGGTATAACCAACTCCATACTTGTTCTATTGGATTCAACTCAGGGGAATAGGGCGGGAGTTTGATGACATTGAGGTTCTGAAATTCATTGGCAATATCTTCTGTGTGCCAGCTTGCACCATCCATAATGACCACTGCGTGACGACCTTTTTCGGTCACCGCGGAGATCTGCCTAAGATGCTCAACCATAAGGTCCTTGTTAACCCAAGGAACGACCATCGCCTCGCCAATGCCTCTAGCGGGACAGACAGAACCAAACAGATACGCATATTCAAATTGTTGTTGCTTCACGGCTCTGGGACGTGTTCCTTTTTCTGCCCATAACCGTGTGGTGGTGTTTTGTTGCCCAAATCTGGCTTCATCCTGAAACCAGACATCAACCCGTTCTAAAGCGATATGCCCTGGGATCTTCAGGATCGTTTCAATTTTAAATTTTTTTAAAATCGTCTTGGATTTGCTGGGATTGACGAGGATGTTTGGAGCGAGAAGTTACCCAAGAGAACCCCATGTGCTCGAGCAGGTAATAGATAGAATCAGGGTGGTAGTGCTGGCCAAATTCTTTCACGATATAAGCGTGGATGTCGGCCCCAGTGAGTCGTCCGCCTAGTGTATCATTGGCTTTATCTTTGATGTATTGGCTCAATTGCTCTCTTTGCTTGGATGTTAAGAATGGTGGTCGTCCCGTTCTTGGTTTTTCCTTGAGGCCTTCTAATCCTTCCTCAAGAAAAGTGTGAACCCACCGATTAACACTGGTTCGGCTGACCTTAAGAAACTTGGCGATTTGGGTGCGAGAGTGCCCATCTTTGAAATGGTCGAGGGCCAGCAGTCTCATTTTCATCTGAATAGATTTCTGCTGGCTTGCGAGCTTTTTAAAGTCGATATTATTGAGGCTGTCCATAGTGAATAAGTTCTATCGTTGAATGCCCTCAATTAGATCATATTTTTTCTTTGATTGGTATAAGAATAAAGTATGCATAGAAATAATCGTGAATTAAGTATTTCTCGTAACTTAGTAAAATATGATTTTCAGTTGGATCATATGCTGCTAATGAGAAAGCATTTTCGTAGAGCCTTGACTAAGTTATGCTAATAAGTGTTTAGAATGATTGGGAGATGCTTGTTATGTCGTTATCGGTATTAGGCTTTATTGCATTAGGTGGTGCGTTAGGTGCGTGTGCGCGTTTCTTGGTTTCTGAAATGTGTATTACCCTGTTTGGACGTGGTTTCCCGATTGGTACGTTAGCAGTGAATGTTATCGGTTCATTTATTACGGGGCTACTTATCGCATGTATTGAAAATGAATGGTTAAGTCCCTATCCATGGAGAGCTGTCATTGGCTTTGGTTTTCTTGGGGCATTGACGACCTTTTCTACTTTCTCAATCGATAATGTATTTTTAATGCAGCAAGGTGCGTTTGTGAAGATGGCAGCAAATATCCTTTTGAACGTTCTATTGAGTATTTCTGCTGCATGGTTGGGTTTTTACTGGTTAATAAAAAGTTGAACAGAGACTCAAGTATGTTACTTGGCCAACCGATAAGCTTTGCTATTATAATGTCGCCATTTATCGACATGCCATCTAGTTAAAACGCTTTCTTTGGGATCTGTCAACGATCACCGAAAACTATTCCAATTCACTCAGGTATTACTCCCCAACGACGTTTATCTTTCAAGCGATAACTGACACCACTTAATTGAAGAATATGAGAATGGGCAGTAGCCGGACCAACATCACAGCTGTTAGCGTCATATTATTCGCAAAAGTGCTCGGCTATTGGTCAAAGGATAAATTGCTGGCCGAAATACTACTGCAGGACTCATAATGTTTAGTGATCGGCAACAGCAGCTCCTAGTTTACATTTTATTGACTTTGGTCTCAGATTTTCCGCTCGAATATGCATTGTCTCTTGCTCGAGCTGCGATATGTTAGACTCAGGATGTTTCACGTGAAACATATACTTAATTCCGAACCGTATTCTATTATCGATGGCTGATAAACAAAAAAACCGCCTTATTGGCGGTTTCCTTATCTACTGTTATTACTGAAACCAATTAGTTATGTATGGCGGAGCGGTGACGTCGCTTCAGCTAACCAGTGGCGAGTCTGCTCATCGTGGATCAGAGGACTGACTTCGTGCCATACCGTTTGATGATATTGATTAAGCCAATCCAACTCTGGCTTTGTTAGCCAATCTACTACAATGGCTCGTTTATCGATTGGACAACGGGTGAGAGATTTAAAACCAAGCATCGCACAATCACCTTGAGTCGAAAATTCAGCTACTAATTCTAAGTTCTCAATGCGGATCCCAAATGCATCAGTGCGGTAATAACCAGGCTCATTCGATAACACCATACCTGGGAGTAGAACTATGTTATTCGCTACTTTTGAAATCCGCTGCGGACCTTCATGCACACTTAAGAAGTGGCCAACACCATGTCCAGTGCCGTGATCATAGTCATAACCGTGCGCCCACAAATGTTGTCTAGCTAATACGTCAAGCTGTGATCCAGTGGTGCCTTTGGGGAAGCGTGCGCGAGCTAGAGCAATATGACCTTTAAGCACGAGAGTAAATTGCTGCTTAATTTCCGCATTCACTTCACCAATTGCTATCGTGCGAGTGATATCTGTGGTGCCATCAAGGTATTGGCCACCTGAATCGACTAAATACAGGCTATTGAGTGTCAGTTGCCCTGCTTCTGGTTGATTTTGATGATTGTAGTGACACATTGCTGCATTAGTGCCAGCAGCTGATATTGTGTCAAAACTGAGATCGACCAGAGTTGGATCTTGGCGGCGGAATATTTCGAGCTGCGCGGCCAGTTGTGCTTCGTTATGTAGCTGGCCGTTAGCCACTTCACGATCAAGCCAAGCAAGAAAATTCACCATCGCAGCACCATCACGGATATGGCAAGCTTGCATACCTGCAACTTCGGTACTGTTTTTCGCCGCTTTTGGTAGTAAGCAAGGATCGCTATGGTTGATCAGTTGCGCGCCGCTACTTTGCAAAGTAAGGGTCAACCAAGCGTTGCTAGTGGCAGAATCAATCATCACTCGATGAGTGGATAATTGGTGTAACTGTGGCTCCAATTGAGCCGGATGATGTACGCGCACTGTCCCACCAACATGGGAGGCAAAGCCGACGGCTAAGCGTGTTGGGTCGAGGAAAAAATCGACGCTAGTATCACGGTGGACGATAGCGTGACAGAGTAAAACTGGTAAGCGTGATACATCTAAACCGCGGATGTTGAGCAGCCAAGCGATCGAATCTAGCTCAGTTAACACTACACAATCGGCATGTTTATCAGCGAGGGTTTTGGCGATCAACTGACGCTTGTCTAAGCTAGTTTGTCCTACACTTGCCAATGGCATCAAACGCATTTCAGATACTGCTGGCGCTGGCCGGTCATACCACAGTTGATCAATTGGATTGCTTGTTACGGGGCATAAGGTAATCTGATGCTCTGCTAGCTGTTTTTGCGCTTGCGTGAGCCAACTACCACGATGCATTCGAGGGTCATAGCCTACCTTGGATCTAGCAGGCAGCTGCTCGATTAACCAAGTGAGGTAGGGCTCTTCAATCAGGTGATGATAGGCAAACTGTTCGGCAGCTACCTGTTTGCGTACTTGTACGCTATAGCGACCATCAACAAAAATGGCGGCATGCTGGGTGGTGACGACTGCCGCGCCCGCCGAGCCAGTAAAACCCGTTAGCCAATTTAAGCGCTCATTATGCGCAGGGATATATTCACCGAGATACTCATCTTCATGAGGCACGATAAAGGCATCGAGTTGTTGAGTGTGCAGCCAGAGACGAAAATCGGCGAGGCGCTGAGCATGACAGTTTGGCATCTGAGATAATCCTTTTTCAAAACAGTCCGTTGTTTTATCGCTTACAACTATTCAATCGGTTGTGAGTGAACAAGAAAGAATAAGCTACTCTTTTTAGCGATGCTGCGCAAATATCTGGCTATCACTTAAGGTTCGATCAGCACATCAACAGGTGTGATCGGTTGAAATAAGAGAGGTTTGTTCTCGGTTGTTTATTCATTCTGGCCATGATTTCCAAAGATGAAGCAGTATGGTGCAGAAAAATGCGTGCCAACGCTATTTTACTCAGTGTGCTTCCTGTGTATATTGTGGGCCTTTTCACTATTGACTAACCGTTTGGAACCCAAAACACCATGTCTTTAACCACCTATGAAATGGCTCGCATTCTAGAGCAGCTAGAAGAATCTCCAGAGAAGGTGATGTATGGCAAACTGCTTAATGAATTAGGTAATCAAAGCAGCGAACGTATTCGCAGCGCCGCTAAACAAGTCCCTCTGACGGTGCTGCGCGATCTGATTTATCAGTTCCAGCAAGTCATCGAATCGCGCAAAGGTGAGCAAGTTGAAGCGATTGCTAAGCAACTGGTGCAACAAGGCATTTCTGCAGAAGAACTACTCGATTACCTCAAAAAACGTTAACGGCAGTCATCATCCACAGTGTTATCTTTTGTTTCATGTTATTAACTTAAGCAGCCAGACGATTTATAGCTGTCTCGGCTAAATCGTTAGGGATTGACGTTGCGATTGATGGGATTTTGTAATGAGATCAATGTTTCAGTGGACTGTACTTCATCAATCGCTTGTAGCTTGTCAATCAACACATGCTGTAACTCTTCAATTGAACGACACATCAATTTGACAAAAATATTATAGGCACCGGTGGTGTAATAAGCTTCCACCACCTCATCGAGTGCGTTTAGTTTGGCGAGTGCCGAGTGGTAGTCGCGCGCCGCATTCAAATTAATGCCAATAAAGCAGCAAACGTCGTAACCGAGCTTTTTGGTGTTAACCACCACTTCTGTGCCTTGAATGACGTCACTCGCTTTCATCTTTTCAATTCGTACATGAATGGTTGCTGGGCTCACATTAAATTGTTTAGCCATTTCGGCATAGGGCGTGCGAGCGTCATCCATCAAAATCTTCAAAATGGCGCGATCCAGATCATCGAGTTTAGTTTGCATTATGTTCCTGATACTCCGTGATGCCGACAGGCGATAGCGAGGCTTGATGTTACCATTATTGTGCGGTTAGGGAAGCTTTGCGCTGACTTGTGCTGAGAGCTTGTAACGGTGACATCATCACAAGAGAAAGCGTAGGGTTTGCTGACAAAATCCGCTACACTGAGCGCTGTTTTCTCTCGGTTTTCGGAGTTCCTTTGTTCATTCAATTGATTTGCGAAGCGCCACACCGCGCGCAAGAGTTAGAGCAGATTGCTAGCCGTTGGCAACTGCAAGCGAGCGATGACAGTCTATTTGCTCTGGTGCTGGGTGAGCAGCGTCTTGAACTGCGCAAATTAGATGAACCCAAACTTGGGGCGATCTATGTCGATTGGGTTGCAGGTGCGGTCGCCCATCGCCGCAAATTTGGTGGTGGCAAAGGGCAGTCGATTGCTAAAGCCGCTGGCCTCAATAAAGGAGTCACACCTGTCGTACTGGATGCGACGGCGGGTTTAGGACGAGATGCTTTTGTATTGGCCTCCTTGGGTTGTCGAGTGCAGATGGTTGAGCGCCATCCTGTGGTCGCGGCATTGTTGGAAGATGGCTTACAACGCGCCAAGCAAGACAGTGAAATCGGTGCTTGGGTCAGTGAGCGTATGTGTCTGTTGCACGCATCAAGTCATACCGCATTACAGCAACTGGCGGCGGAGCCAAATTTTGTGGCACCGGATGTGATTTATCTCGATCCCATGTACCCACATCCAGACAATAAGAAAAAAAGTGCGCTGGTTAAAAAAGAGATGCGAGTTTTTCAATCGTTGGTGGGGGCGGACAATGATGCGGATGCTTTACTTGATCCCGCATTGCAACTGGCTCGTAAGCGGGTAGTGGTCAAACGACCTGACTACGCACCATGGCTGCAACAGCAGCCACCGACTATGGTGATTGAAACCAAGAAAAACCGTTTTGATGTTTATGTACTTGCTGCGATGGACAGTGAATAACGACTTTGGCTTAGTCTGGCATGATTTAGTGAGATCAATATTACTGGATCGGTGTTGTATTTTGGGGTGAACCACGTAATATCCGCAGCTGAGAATAGTTCGTATTTTAGTTGGAGCGCTAACGTGGCTAAACGTCTATGCAAACTGAGTCGCAGTGAGCTTGTGACCTCGCTGGGCGAGATTGAACGGTTGGTGGTATCACCACAATTTTTATGTCGTAGCTGCGCTCGCGTAGCTGCGGATAAAAAGTATTTGTGCAAACCACAATCACTCAGTAGCCAAGCATTAGCCACTGTGGCTAACACCGAATTGTCGGTTGCGGCCAGTGTGGTAGTGTCTAAGAAAGGCGCTACTAAGCAGCAGAGGTTTGATAAAAAACTAGAAAAGCTGTTGAAAAGACAGCGTAAGCTGATCAAAAAGCAGCACAAGTTAGCCAGTAAAGTTGAGAAAATCCATCCACAGAGAACTCAACCAAGTGCACAACCCGCTGGTATGCACTAAGCCGTAAAATTTCCGCCATGTTTTATTGTCGTCCCATCACCACCACCTTGGGCGGTGGTGATGGTTTGAAGCACTGGCTGAGATGAGTTTGGGCCCTGTGCATTTTTCCGATTATTGAGGGTATTGGCGTTGATAATCGCGCTCTACACGACGTTTTACCCAAGTTTCATTAAGCCACAGCGAAGCTAAGATCACTACACCACCGAGTGAAAGACGCAGCAAATCTACATCGCGATTCCAGATCAGAATATTGACCACTAGACCTGCCGGTACTAACGCATTATTCATAATCGCTAAGGCTCCAGCATTGACCATGCATGCGCCTTTATTCCAGGCAAAATAGCCCAGTCCAGACGCAATTAGCCCCAAATACAGCAAAATACCCCATTGCAGTTGAGTGGTAGGCAGTTGTTTTAGATTGCCAAACAGTAACAGTGCACCACTGGCGACGACAAAAGCTCCCAGATAGAAATAGCCAAATACGGCATGTTGAGGCAGGCGGATCGGCTGCTGTTCAAGCACATATTTGTAGCCGACTTGGCCAATCGCAAAACAAAGGTTGGCGGCTTGCACGACCAGAAAACCTGCGAAAAAGTGCGGACTAATTGCCGCGAATTTGATCAGCACTGCGCCAAGTACCGCAACCAAAGCGGTTAGTAGATACCAGGGTGAGAAACGCCGATGGAGCAAATCATAAATCAGCGTGACATAAATCGGTGTGAATACGGTGAACAGTAGTACTTCCGGAACGGAGAGTAGCAAGAAAGATTGATAATAGAAGCAATACATTAAGCCCAACTGAATGCCACCCAGCGCCATCAATTTGCCAATCAAGGCACGTGGTACGCCTTGAATACGCAGGAAAGGAATAAAAACTAGGCTAGCTAGCGCGACGCGCATCCAAACGGCAAACCAAGCATCAACCTGACCAGCAAGATAAACGCCGATCAGGCTAAACGAAAACGCCCATAACAGGGTGACTGCAGAAAGATAAACCATAACGCCATCGATAAAAGGAATGGAAAATGGCAGTCTACCTGAGTCTTTTCTGTTCGTCAGTCGTTGAGTGGTACAACCAACATATCCACCGGCGAGCTATTGATCAATTGACGCGTGGAAGAGAGCAGTTTGCTCCAGAAATCTTGGTGATGGCCACACACCAGCAGGTCAACATTAAATTCATTGATGGTTTCACACAGTTCATTACTTAAATCACCACTGCCGACTAACGTATGCTTGATCGGATAATCGGCATGCTGCGCCAGACTTTGTAATTGCGTGAGTGATGACTCCATTGAATGGTGTTGGGTTTCCGCCAAATTAATATCGATTAGACCGGTATATAGCTCGGCATAGTTTACATCGATATGGATAAATGAAATGGCGGCATTAAGCGGTTTGGCCAGTGCCACCGCTTTCTCAACCAGTAGTTTGCTATCTTCAGAGAGATCGACTGCGACCAAAAGATGTTGATAACTCATTGTTCAGGCTCCTGTTCGGGTGACTTAATACAGCGTAGCACTGGCGGCTGTAATTTTTTGTCGCAGCGATCTCAGTTTGATCGTGCTGGCTTGAGCAACGACTACAATAGCCAGTGGCTATGCTATAGTTTGTGTAAACAGTTGGCGTAAATTAGGAGCTTTTTATGTTGTCGCAAGCGATGGTTGAGCATCTCAATCAGCAAATTAACCTAGAATTTTTTTCATCCAATCTATACTTACAAATGAGTGCTTGGTGTGAAGACAAAGGCTTTGACGGTGCGGCTGCATTTTTGCGTGCACATGCCGTGGAAGAAATGCAGCACATGCAACGTTTGTTTACCTATGTGAGCGAAACTGGGGCGCTCCCCATTCTTGGTGCCATCGCCGCACCGCGCCACGATTTCGCTTCACTGGGTGAGGTGTTTCGCGAGACTTATCAACACGAACAGAAGATCACCCAACAGATTAACAAACTGGCCCATGTGGCGTTTAGCAACCAAGATTACTCAACCTTTAACTTCCTGCAGTGGTACGTGGCTGAACAGCACGAGGAAGAGAAATTGTTTAAAGGGATTTTAGATAAGCTAGAGCTGGTCGGTGAAGATGGTAAGGCGCTGTTCTTTATCGATAAAGATCTTTTAGCATTGGCGAAAAAAGGCCCATCTTCGGTGATGGATGTCCCTGCAGAGTGAAATAAGCCACGAGGTAGCTTAAAGTGGTGATCTTTTACTCCGGGCATGCTGAACACCAGGTGTAAGGAGGAAAAGATGATCGGTGCAGATACCATTCTATTGGCGCTTATGAGTGTTACGGCAATTAATGTGGTGCGTTATGTTACCGCGCTGCGTTCGTTGCTTTACATCATGCGTGAAGCGCATCCGCTACTGTATCAACAAGTCGATGGACGCGGCTTTTTTACTACTCATGGCAATATGACTAAGCAGGTGCGTTTGTATCATTACCTGAAAAGTCGCGAGTATCATCATCATCATGATCCGCTGTTTATTGGTAAATGTGATCGAGTGCGTGAACTGTTTGTATTATCCGGTTCTTTGCTGGTGCTCACAACGGTTGTTGCCTTTATGCTTTAGCCTGCCGCGTTAAACCGCACTTGGTCTCGCGTTGGCATCGTAGTGGTTTGCCGCTACAATAACCGCCAAAATGAGTAAGGATGTGCACTCAGCACATCCTTTTTTTATGGGATGAGAGAGCGGTAATGAGCAAGAAAGTTGACGTAGTGATAATTGGTGCTGGTGCTGCTGGTTTAATGTGTGCCGCGCAGGCAGCGCAGCGAGGCCGCCAAGTGTTACTGCTCGATCATGCCAAAAAACCGGGACGGAAAATTCTCATTTCTGGCGGTGGTCGCTGTAATTTTACCAACTATGAGGTGTCGGCAGCGAATTATGTATGCCAAAACCCACACTTTGTGAAATCGGCACTCTCCCAATACAGCAACTGGGATTTCATTTCGCTAGTCAGTAAATATGCTATTGATTATGAAGAGCGTGAACACGGCCAGTTATTTTGCTTAGATTCAGCGAAACAGATCGTTGATATGCTGCTGAGCGAATGTAATCAACCGAATCTTGAGCAGCATTATCAAGTTGAGATTAGTGCGATAAGCCAAATCGAATCGGGTTTTGCGCTGCAAACCACACTCGGAGCCATTGAATGCAGTTCGCTGGTCGTAGCAACCGGTGGTTTGTCGATGCCCGCGCTGGGCGCGACTCCATTGGGTTACAAAATTGCTGAGCAGTTTGGCTTACCCGTGATCAGCACCTGTGCCGGTTTAGTGCCGTTTACATTACATGTGCAAGATAAACAAGATTTCGCGCCATTATCAGGAATTGCGATCCCCGTTGAAATGAGCACGCAAGGCGGTCAAAGCTTCAAACAAGCCTTGCTGTTTACTCATCGCGGCTTGTCTGGGCCTGCGGTGCTACAAATTTCCTCCTATTGGCAGCCGGGTCAAGCCATTACCACTAACTTGTTACCTGCAGTTGACTTAGCACGGCTATTGGGTGATGAGAAACAAAACCATCCAAATCAAAGCTTGAAAAACACCCTCTCCAAAGTGCTGCCCAAGCGTTTAGTCGAAGTGTTCATTGAGCGAAAAATGTTTGCCGATAAACCACTCAAACAATATACCCCGCAAGAGTTGGAAGTGGTGCAAAGCCGTTTGCAGAGCTGGTCTATCGTGCCAAACGGCACCGAAGGTTACCGCACTGCCGAAGTGACTTTAGGTGGCGTTGATACCGATTGTCTCTCTTCAAAAACCATGGAGTGTAAAACCGTCAAAGGACTGTTCTTTGTTGGTGAGGTGATGGATGTCGCTGGTTGGCTTGGTGGCTATAACTTTCAATGGGCGTGGTCGAGTGGCTACGTAGCGGGTCAGTGGGTTTAAGTAAAACGCGGGTTAAAGCTCACTGGATAAGCTGAGGCTAGGGTCGATTGTGCTGCTTTGGTGTTAATAAATTTGTAACCAACTGGACATTTATCCAGTGTCGAAATACCCTTGTTAGCGAGATAAATCACCGTAAGTGTTCAACATGCAATGGATTTTTGAAAATCAAACCGTATTGTGGTCGGGGTTAGTGAGTGCTAGCACGGCTGGGATGGCAGCAGGTTGGTGGATGAAGCAGCGTTATCAATTGAAAACACAACTGCTGACCCAGCAACTTGAACAACAAAACGATTGGCATACCCAGCAGATGCAGCAGCTTAACCAGCAACTGGCTAACGCGCAGCACGAGTTAGATGAATTAGATAATCTACGTGATAAAAATGAGTTTGAGCTAAAGCAGCTGCATGGCAAGTTAATGGCGGTGCTGGAAAAACTGCGTTACTTCGAGGATGTGAAGCAAGAGCGCCAGCAGTATGCGGATCAACTTAATCACTTGCGTGCGGCTAATGCTGAACTCGATAGTCAATTACGCGAACAAGAAGCGCGTTATCAACAACAGTTGGTGTCGAGCCAAGAAAAATTGCAGTTACTGGAGCGCGCAGAAGATCGCCTCAAGCAGCAGTTTGAGCAGTTAGCCAATCAAGTCTTCGAGCACAAAACCATCAGCGTTGATCAGCAAAACCGCCAGAGTTTGCAAGGTTTGTTGACCCCACTGAAAGAGCAGTTAGAAGGCTTTAAAAAACAGGTCAATGACAGTTTTAATCACGAAGCGAAAGAGCGCCATACTTTAGTGCATGAATTGCGTAACTTGCAGCGCCTCAATGAACAGATGGCGCAAGAGGCGCTTAACCTAACCCAAGCATTAAAAGGCGATAACAAGCAGCAAGGAAACTGGGGTGAGGTGGTGCTGGCGCGAGTGCTGGCTGAATCTGGGCTACGTGAAGGACATGAATACCAAACCCAAGTCAGCTTACAAAACGAAGCAGGCAAACGCTATCAGCCGGATGTGATTGTTTACCTGCCGCAAAATAAACAAGTGGTGGTTGATTCAAAAATGGCCTTGGTGGCTTATGAGCGCTACTTCCATGCGCAAACCGATAGTGAGCGTGATAGTGCCCTAGGTGAGCACTTACTTGCGCTGCGAAACCATATTCGTGGATTAAGCCAAAAAGATTATCATCAGTTGCAAGGCATTCAGAGCCTTGATTATGTGCTGATGTTTATTCCGGTTGAGCCAGCGTTCCAAGTTGCGATTCAGGCCGATCCCAGCTTAGTTAAAGACGCGCTGGAGCAGAACATTATTTTGGTCAGTCCAACCACTCTGTTGGTGGCACTGCGCACCATTGATAATTTATGGCGCAATGAGCGGCAAAATCAAAACGCTCAGGTGATCGCAGAGCGAGCCAGCAAGTTGTACGATAAATTGCGCTTATTTGTTGACGATATGCAAGCACTGGGCGGCGCGCTAGATAAAGCCAATCAGAGCTATCAGGGAGCAATGAGTAAGTTGGTCACCGGGCGTGGCAACGCGATCCGTCAAGCGGAAAGTTTTAAGCAGCTTGGGGTGGAGATCAAACGCTCGATTGCCCAGCCTTTGATTGACCGCGCGCAACACTCGGCGGAAATGGAAAATGCCCCTTTAGTAGAAAGACATCCGATTGAGGATAAAGTAAACTAACTGCCCGCAGTTGCCGTCGCCATGACGGCCAGAGAGGAAAAACAATGACCGACACCAACGTGCTCGTAAACACTGAGCCAGACTATCAAGAAACCACCCATTTTGGTTTTACTACCGTACCTAAAGACGAAAAAGTCCACAAAGTCGCGCAAGTATTTCATTCGGTAGCGGCCAAGTACGACATCATGAATGATTTGATGTCTGGTGGTATTCACCGTTTATGGAAGCGTTTTACCATTGATTGCTCTGGAGCGCGTGCTGGACAACGCATTCTCGATTTAGGTGGTGGCACGGGTGACTTAACCGCTAAGTTTTCACGTATTGTCGGTGATAAAGGTCATGTCATCCTCGCGGATATTAATAACTCAATGCTGAATGTGGGACGCGATAAACTGCGCGACAGTGGCATTGTTGGCAATGTGCATTATGTGCAGGCTAACGCGGAAGAGTTGCCGTTTCCGGACAACTATTTTGACTGTATCACCATCAGTTTCTGTCTGCGTAACGTGACCGATAAAGATAAAGCGCTCCGCTCGATGTTTCGTGTATTGAAACCGGGTGGTCGTTTGTTGGTGCTTGAATTTTCCAAGCCGATCTTAGAGCCGTTGTCTAAACTTTACGATACCTACTCATTTCATATTCTGCCTAGGATGGGACAATTGATCGCTAACGATGCCGACAGTTACCGCTATCTTGCCGAATCGATCCGCATGCATCCTGATCAAGATACTCTGCAAGGCATGATGGAACAGGCTGGCTTTGAACAAACTACCTATTACAACCTGACCGGCGGCATTGTGGCGCTGCATCGTGGTTACAAATTTTAAGGGCTGCTATGTCATTGCTTGCGACCATGCCACTCGCACCGCTGCTCACTGCGCTGCTTGAAACGACGCTCAACACGCTGATCAGTGAGGATTCCAGTTTAATCCGCCAACGGCAACGTCTCAAAGGTAAAGTGATCTCACTGCATCTGCGTGAATGGCAGCAAACGGTGACTTTTGTATTCAGTCAGCAAATTGATGTAATGACCGGTTTTGAAGGTCAAGCAGATTGCTATTTAGCGTTCGATCTCTCGATTTTGCGGCAACTGCGCGAGCAAGAAAATATCACCCAACTGATTAAGCAAGATAAATTGCAATTGGAAGGTGATCTGCAACTGGCGCAAAAATTTGCAGCGCTGATCAGCGATTGTCGGCCAGATATGGAAGAGTGGTTATCGCGCATGATGGGTGACGCGCTGGCACACAGCTTAGTTCATAGTGTTAAAAGCATGGCTGAAACTTTGAAACGGCAAGCATCGCAATCTCAACATCATTTGGCTCAGGTACTCACCGAAGAGTGGCGAATGGCCCCTCCCGCATTGGAAATTGCCTATTTTTGTGATCAGGTCGATGAGCTCACCAGTCACACCGCCCGCTTAGAAGCACGCATCAGCCAGTTATTGGGATCCGCATGAAACCTGCAGAGTTGAAACGGTTATACCACATAATCAAAGTACAACTGGAATATGGCCTCGATGAGTTGTTGCCCAACCATCATTTGACGCGCACGCCACTGCTGGTTCGTCAATGTCTATTCTGGTTACGTAATCAGCATAGCGAGCTACCGTTGGGGGAGCGCTTACGTTTAGCACTGCAAGAGCTAGGTCCGGTATGGATTAAATTTGGCCAAATGATGTCAACTCGGCGTGATCTGTTCCCGCCACACATCGCCGATCCATTGGCGATGCTACAAGACAAAGTTGCCCCATTTGATGGCCTGCAAGCCAAACAACTGATGGAGCAAGAACTGGGTGCAGCCCTGGAAACCTGGTTCGATGAGTTTGATATTAAACCGTTAGCCTCTGCTTCCATCGCCCAAGTACATACCGCCAAGCTGAAAAGTAATGGCCGCGATGTGGTGCTGAAAGTGATCCGTCCCGATATTCATCGGCAAATCGATGCGGATCTCAAACTGATGTATCGCGTGGCGCGTATTGTGGCGAAAGCATTGCCGCAGGCGCGCCGCTTAAAACCGGTTGAAGTGGTACGCGAATATGAGCAAACTTTGCTTGCCGAGTTGGATTTACGTCGTGAAGCCGCTAACGCGATTCAGTTGCGTCGCAACTTTGCTGGCAGTGAAGAGCTGTATGTACCAGAAGTCTTTACCGAGTTTTGTAATCAAACCGTCATGGTTTCTGAGCGAATATATGGCATCCAAGTCTCTGACTTGGCGAGATTGCACTCCAATGGCACCAATATGAAATTATTGGCTGAACGCGGGGTTAGGGTTTTTTTCACCCAAGTTTTTCGCGACAGTTTTTTTCATGCCGATATGCATCCTGGCAATGTGTTCGTCAATCCAGCACATCCTGATAATCCGCAATGGATCGGTTTGGATTGCGGCATCGTGGGTACACTCAATAGCGCAGATAAACGTTATCTGGCCGAAAACTTTCTGGCTTTTTTCAATCGCGACTATCGCCGAGTGGCCCAGTTGCATGTCGATTCAGGTTGGGTTCCGCTGGATACCAATGTTGATGAGTTTGAAGTCGCGATCCGTATGGTGTGCGAGCCGATTTTTGCCAAGCCGTTGTGTGAAATTTCGTTTGGTCATGTGCTGCTTAACCTATTTAACACTGCGCGGCGTTTCAATATGGAAGTGCAACCGCAGTTGGTTTTGCTGCAAAAAACACTGTTGTATGTTGAAGGTTTAGGGCGTCAGCTCTATCCTCAACTGGACTTGTGGCAAACTGCTAAACCATTTTTGGAACAGTGGATGGCCAATCAGGTTGGGCCGCAAGCCTTTTGGCATACGCTGAAAGAGCGTGCACCACTATGGTTTGAAAAAATGCCTGAGCTGCCAGAATTATTGTATGACAGTTTAAAGCAAGGTCGTAATCTGAATCAGCGTTTAGAGAGCTTTTATCAAGGCTATCGACAATCAAAACGTCAGCAGGGAACGGCGAAGTTTTTATTTGGTGTTGGAGCAACATTCGCCGTATGCTCAGCGATATGGATCTCCAATCAGTTGGAATTATTGGCTATCGGTAGCGCAACGTTTGGCGCATTATGTTGGCTGCTCAGTTGGCGAGCTTACCGTCAGTAGCGCAATGGCGCTTGGTGGTGTTCGAAGATTTATTCACATAACCCGAGGTAAAAAAAATGGGTGGTATCAGTATTTGGCAACTTCTTATCATCGCCGTTATCGTGGTATTGCTGTTTGGCACCAAGAAACTGCGTGGTATTGGTGGTGATTTAGGTAGTGCGGTTAAAGGCTTTAAGAAAGCGATGTCGGAAGATGAAACAAACCCCACAACCGCCAATCAACAGAAAGATGCTGATTTTGCAACCAAAAACCTTGAGCAGCCGCAAACCAATGCGACCGCTGAAGTGAAAAAAGACAAAGAGCAGGCTTAAATCGTGTTTGATGTCGGTTTTTGGGAGCTGGTGTTGATCGCGATTGTGGCACTGGTGGTGCTCGGTCCGGAACGATTACCGCATGCGATTCGCAGCGTTGCTAAGTTTGTCTCCACCGCGAAAAGCATGGCTAATAGCGTTAAAGACGAGCTGGCGCGCGAGTTGAAAGTGCAGGAACTGCAAGAAAACCTGCGCAAAGCTGAGCAGATGGGGATGCAAAATTTATCGCCAGAGCTGCAACAATCGGTCGAATCACTCAAGCAAGCCGCGCAGCAAGTACAGCAGCCTTATGCGGCTCCATCAGCCAGTGACACCCAAGCCGACTCTACGAGTGGTGAGAAGGATGTGACTGTCGAGCCGGATCCGCATCTTGAGAGTGTCGCGCCAGCGCCGGTTAACAAGACCGATTAGGCGATGTGAGCTGACTCGATTGTCTTCCCAAACTAAACTGTCTTCACAAAGAGTTATCCTCGGTGCGATAACTCTTTTTTGATCTGCTACATGAGGTTTGCATGTCTTCCGTTGAACAACCCCAACCTTTAATCAGCCATCTATTGGAACTGCGTGATCGCCTACTGAAAGCCGTTGCGGCGGTGGTGGTGGTGTTTATTGGTTTGATCTATTTTTCCAATGAGATTTACCAATTTGTCTCCAAACCGTTAGTGGAAAGGCTGCCGGCTGGGGCCACGATGATCGCAACCGATGTGGCGTCTCCGTTTTTCACTCCATTGAAACTGACCTTAATTGCCGCGGTATTTATTTCGGTGCCATTTATTCTTTATCAAGTCTGGGCCTTTGTTGCACCGGGTTTGTATAAGCATGAGCGGCGGTTAATTTTTCCACTGTTGGTTTCAAGTTCACTGTTGTTTTACTGTGGGGTGGCGTTTGCTTACTTTGTGGTTTTTCCATTAGTGTTCGGTTTTTTCACGGCGATTTCCTTAAGTGGCGTAGAGTTCGCCACCGATATTGCCAGCTATCTCGATTTTGTGTTGGCGCTGTTTTTAGCCTTTGGTATTGCCTTTGAAGTGCCGGTGGCGATCATTTTGCTGTGTTGGACCGGTGCCACCACGCCAAGCAGCCTGTCGCAAAAACGGCCATACATTATCGTTGGGGCGTTTGTCGTGGGCATGTTCTTGACGCCACCAGATATGATTTCGCAAACTTTGCTGGCGATACCGATGTGTTTGTTATTTGAAGTCGGGCTGTTTTTTGCCAGATTTTATACTCGAGACAATACCACACCCCCCTCAGATGAGGATTAGCGAGTCGCGGTTATGGTATGGGTAATATGGGGCAAATAATGTGCCCCGACTTTTTATTGCCACAACCAAGTTCCTGCTCGCCACTGGCGATAGAGTGTGATGCCTAAGGTTATAGCGCGTAGCGCCATAAAGCTGAGCATGGCAAACCACAGCGCATGATTGCCGAGATCGGTACTCAGCCAATAAAGCGCAAAAAAACTCACCGCCGCGATCGCCATGCTATTACGCATTTCTCGCCCTTTGGTCGCGCCAATAAACACCCCATCCAGTAAAAAGCACCACACGGAGATCAGCGGCATTGCCACCAGCCAAGGTAAATAGGTAGCCGCAGTGATTTGTACGCTGGGAATATTGGTGATGAGCGGAATGATCTGCGTTCCCAAGCTAAAGAAAAGTGCACTAAGTAGTGCACAGATCAGCAGTGCCCAAAAAGTGCTACCTATCATCGAAGCGCGTAGTTGCTGGTTATCTTTGCCACCTATCGCTTTGCCAACCATCGCTTCCATCGCATAGGCAAATCCATCCATGCCGTAGGAAATGATCATCAATAAACTCATTAATACCGCATTGGCTGCCACGGTTTGATCGCCGAGGGCCGCACCTTGAAAGGTCATAAAGCTAAACACGGCTTGCAGGCAAAGTGAACGCAGAAAAATGTCTCGATTTAGGGTGACTAGCCGTGAAAGTTGCGTACTGAATGTGGTTAATAAGCCGAGTAGTGCAGGTAACTGCTGCTGTCGCCAGTAGCGAATGACAAACATCAGGCCAAACATCAGACCCGTATAGTCGGCGATCACCGATGCCATCGCGGCGCCTTCAACCTTTAAATCTAAGCCAAGTACCAACAGGAGATCGAACGCAATATTGGTCAGGTTAATGATGATCACTATCCACATTGGCGCGCGAGCATTTTGAGTGCCGAGTAACCAGCCTAACAAAACCAAATTGAGCAGTGCCGCTGGCGCGCTCCAAGCGCGAAGATAGAAATAGTTTGCCGCTTGAGTTTTGACTGGCAGGCTGGCAGCGCTGAATTGAAAAATCAACTCGGCGATGGGGCGATGCACCAGTAAAAAGAGCGCGGCTAAACCAAGCGCGATCACGCAGCTTTGCAGTAATACTTGCCCTAGTTGATGTGGGTTTTGAGCGCCATGGGCTTGGGCGGAGAGGCCGGTCGTCGACATGCGCAGAAAGCCGAGCAACCAAAAGGTGACGCTAATCATAGTGCTGCCCAGTGCCACGCCACCTAAGTACCAAGCATGTTCGAGGTGGCCAATTACCGCAGCGTCCACTAAACCAAGCAGTGGAACGGTAATATTTGATAACACCATAGGTAAAGCGATCGCCAATACTTGGCGATGGACGTTTTTTTGTTGCAGAGTTTGCAAGATCAATGACACACCCAAACCTCAATCTAGATTGGCGGTTAGTGTAACTGAGCGCTGTTTGATCGGCTATGGTGAGTGGCTAATCGGGGCAATTGTGATTGGTGTGGCCTGCGGACTTGAAGTGTTATAGATCTTAACTTATGGAGATACACCGCGAGATAAAAGCCCATCGCCATGGTTGAAAATGGCACATGGGCATTATTATTTAATGGTGGGGATCCTAACGCTGTTACATCCAGTCACTGCTGCGAATCACACCGACGGCAATACCTTCAATGGTCAATGATTGTGCGGTTAAGTCGACCTCAATTGGCGCGAATTCTTCGTTTTCAGCATGCAGTCGCACTTTGGCACCTTTGCGCTCAAAGCGTTTTACGGTGACATCATCTTCGACTCGAGCCACGACGACTTGACCATTACGCACATCTTGAGTTTTGTGGACCGCTAAGAGGTCACCATCAAGAATACCGATATTTTTCATGCTTTCACCATGTACGCGGAGTAGAAAGTCGGCATGAGGGCGAAACATGTTGGGATCGACCTGATAGTGAGTTTCGACATGCTCTTGAGCGAGGATCGGTTCTCCGGCCGCCACTCGGCCGATTAAGGGCAGGCCGCTTTCAATCTCTTCTTGATTGGCGGCATGATCGACGAGAATGCGGATCCCACGTGATGCACCTGGCACCATTTCAATCACTTGTTTACGCGCTAGCGCTTTGAGGTGCTCTTCAGCCGCATTCGCTGAACGAAAACCGAGTTCTTTAGCAATTTCTGCGCGGGTTGGTGGCATTCCGGTTTGCTCAATCTGGGTTTTGATCAGATCAAACACTTGTTGTTGGCGAGGGGTTAACGGCTTCATGAGTTACCTGTCTTTTTATACAGTTGACTGTGAGTATATCCAGTGTCGGTTAAATTGCCAAGCCAATTGCTGGTTTTTTGTCTGATAGTGATGCTAACCACACGGAAAAATCACATAAATGCATCACTCTTCGTCTTGACAGTTGGCGAGTGTGCATCAGAAATGCTGCCAATCTAAGCAATAAAATTAAAAGGTTTGACCAGTTTCTGGTATTCTTGGCGCGCAAAAAACCAGACTGCACGAGTGTATCGCCTCACGCTAAGCGCATCAGAGCACATACAGTCGAGCTTATTTCAAGAATCTTGAGGCTTTGAACTCTATGTCTTCAGGACACCTATTATCTCGTTCACTACTGAAATTGCCGATGTCGGCACTGGTGAAAGGGACTGCAATTCCGTCTGATCCAATTCATGATCTGGCGATTGATCGCCACCAACCGATCATTTACGCGTTACCATTTCGCTCGAATGTGGATTTGCTGACGCTACAAACTCACGCCAAACAAGCTGGTTTGCCGGATCCTCTTGAGCCACTGGTGCTCAATGGTCAAGCCTATCAACGCTATGTGTTTATTGCTTCGCGTCCAACGCTACTCAGTCGTGATCAGCATGTGCCGAATGAGTCGATCACGCTGTTTTCCGATCTGCTTTCTGTGCATAAATTAGACAGTGAATTGAATGTGCAAGTGATCCCTGCGACTGTGCTGTGGGGGCGTAAGCCGGGTAAAGAGGGACAAGAGCGTCCTTATTTGCAAACCTTGAATGGGGCGCAAAAAGCACTAGCGGTACTGACCGCTGGTCGCGACTGTTTAGTGCGCTTTAGCCCTGCCGTCTCTTTGCGTTATATGGCCGATACTCATGGTACGGATGCCTCGATAGCGCATAAACTGGCGCGCGTGGCACGCATTCACTTTTCTCGCCAAAAACTGGCGGCTTCTGGGCCGGATTTGCCGCAGCGCGCGCAGTTATTCGCGCGGTTGATGAACTCGCCAGCGATTGAAAAAGCCATCGCCGATGAAGCGCAAGCAAAACAGATCCCGCTTGAAAAAGCGCGCAAAGCCGCGCATGACATGCTCGATGAAATTGCCGCGGATTTTTCCTATTCGCTGGTGAAAAAAGGCGATCGCGTTTTAGGTTGGTTGTGGAATCGCATTTACCAAGGCCTGAATATCAATAATGCTGCGACCGTACGCCGTTTGGCACAGGATGGGCATGAGATTGTGTATGTGCCTTGTCATCGTAGCCATATGGATTATCTGCTGCTGTCGTATGTGCTCTACCATGAAGGTATGGTGCCTCCGCATATTGCGGCGGGGATTAACCTGAACTTTTTCCCCGCTGGACCGATTTTCCGCCGCGGTGGGGCCTTTTTTATCCGCCGCAGTTTTAAAGGCGCACCACTCTATTCCACGCTGTTTCGTGAATACTTAGCCGAACTCTTTGCCAAAGGGTATTCGGTTGAGTATTTCAGTGAAGGCGGCCGTTCGCGCACCGGACGCTTGCTACCGGCGAAAACTGGGATGTTGGCGATGACCATTCAAGCCATGTTGCGTGGCCTAAATCGTCCGGTCACTTTAGTGCCAGTCTACATTGGCTATGAGCATGTGATGGAAGTGGGGACGTATGCCAAAGAGCTGCGTGGTAAGCGCAAAGAGAAAGAAAACGCCAGCTTAGTGCTACGCACTTTGCGTAAATTGCGCAATTTTGGCCAAGGTTATGTCAACTTCGGTGAGCCAATCCCTCTTAACCAGTTTTTGAATGAAACAGTACCGCAGTGGACACAAGATATTGATCCCATGGGCGCCAGTAAGCCGCAGTGGATGACACCAACTGTGAATCAATTGGCGACGCGCATGATGACTCACATTAATGATGCGGCGGCCGTCAATGCGATGACCTTGTGTGCTACCGCGTTACTGGCTTCTCGTCAGCGAGCTTTGGCGCGGGATAACCTGGTCAAACAGGTTGAGTGCTATTTATCGTTGCTGCGTAATGTGCCTTATTCTGCAACCTCAACGGTACCGGTCGATAGCGCAGAGCGCTTGGTGGAGCATGCGGAATCGTTGGATAAGTTTGTGGTGGAAACCGATACCATGGGCGATATTATTTCACTGGATCGCAATCAATCGATCCTGATGACCTATTATCGCAATAACATTATCCATCTGCTGGCGCTGCCTTCTCTGATTGCGCAATTGCTGCTGCGTCAGCCGAGTGTGTCATTAGAGAAAATACAATCCACTGTGGCGCAGATTTATCCGTTCTTAAAACAAGAGCTGTTTTTGCGTTTTGAGCAAGATGAGCTTAACGATCTGGTGCTGCGCTATGTGCAAGAGCTGGTCAGTCAAGGCTTGGTGAGTATGCAAGGCGATGTCTTGACGCATAATCAAGCTCAGACTCAAGTGTTAATGCTGTTAGGGCAAACCATTGCCGAAACACTTGAACGCTATGCGATTGCGCTGAATCTGTTAGTCAGTCGCCCGCATTTAGATAAAACTGAGCTGGAAGAGAAAAGCCAAGAAGTCGCACAGCGCTTGGGGCGTTTGCACGGCATTAATGCGCCAGAATTTTTTGATAAAGGGGTTTTTGCGGCACTGTTTGTCACGCTACAACAGCAAGGTTATTTAGATAGCCACGGCCGCTGTGTGTTGGTCAGTGCTCAACCGTTGGCACGGCAACTGTACGCGCTGATCTATCCAGAAGTGCGCATGACCATTCAAGAAAGTTTGTGTCAGGTGGATGAATAGTCGAGCTTAAAGCTGCTTATCTAATAAAATCAAAGGCATCCTAGTGATGCCTTTTTGGTTGCCTTGCCTGAGTGACCGCGGCAAGCGTGCTTGAATTGCGTAGATGGATTACGGATAGATGACGCTGAGTAACAGGCCAAGCGTGATCGCCATGCCCACATAATTATTATTTAAAAAAGCTTGAAAGCACGCGCTGCGCTCACGGTAACGGATCAGATGTTGTTGATAGACAAACAGCCCTGCGGCGATCAGCACTCCCCAGTAATAGTAAGAACTGAGTGTCAGCGCTTGGCCTAAAGTGACCAGTAACCCTAAGCTGGCTAGCTGCAGTAAGCCGATGATGCGTTTATCCCAACGCCCAAATAAGATCGCAGTCGATTTGATGCCAATTTTGACATCATCCTCTCTATCGACCATCGCGTATTGTGTATCGTAAGCAATGGTCCACAGTACATTGATCGTAAACAGCGCCCAGACCGAGGCAGGCAGGGCATTGGCTTGCGCTGCCCACGCCATTGGTATCGACCAACTGAACGCTAAGCCAAGCACTAGCTGAGGCAGATGGGTATAGCGTTTCATAAATGGGTAGATAAAAGCTAGGAGCAGACCGATGCACGAGAGTTGGATCGTCAGGCTATTCATGGTTAAAACTAAGCCAAAAGCACTCACCACCAGTAAGGTAAACAGCCATAACGCTTGCTTGGCGGTGACTAATCCTGCGGGTAGTGGCCGCTGGCGGGTGCGTTGTACATAGCCATCGACATGACGATCGGCGTAGTCATTGATCACACAGCCTGCAGAACGCATTAAAAATACCCCGCAGACAAATACGCCCAGCACTCGAATATCGGGTAGGCCTTCAGCCGCCAAAAATAGCGCCCACAAGGTTGGCCACAGCAGCAATAGTGAGCCAATCGGGCGATCCATTCGCATCAATTGCCAATATGCACGGGCTTTCGCTTGGTTCATAACACGCTCTCCTTAGCGTAAATCGGTGCGCTGGCGAGAAATACTTCGCTCACCAGTATAGGTTTGTGATTGATTGCTAAACGAGAACGTCGAGCTAACAGTGGCCCCGATGGCGTGGTGACCCAAGCCACTTGCAATTCATCTCGTTCAACATGTTCAGCACTAAACAGAGTTAAGCCGAGCGGCGTGTCACCTTGCTGAGATAAATCAAACTCCGGATGATGCAGCGAAGAGTATGGGATGATGCTATGCCCCAATACCCAAGGTTGCTGGTCACCGCTAATCACGACTTGACGCAGCAAGTATTGTTCGTGTGCCAGTAATGTCAGTTCATCCGATTGCAGTGAGGTTGCCGGCATGATTTGGTTATTCAGCACTTCAACCGTCAACTGATGACAAGAATTGGCCATACAACGTGATAATGAGCCGGCTTCAAGCAGCCACTGTTTGGCTAAATGACTTGGAAACTTAATGTGATCCGGTGGCTGCCAGATCGCTTGTTTGAGTGTGGCTAAATAGAGCGAAGTTATTTGATTCATATTCTTATTCAATGTGACGCTTGATCTGAAATCCATTTCTACCTGCAACTCTGAGCGGTTTGGGTATACAATAAAGCTCAGGTTTTGATTCCAAATCAAAGAGTTCGAACACGGAAAGCATTTTATTTACGCAATGGATGCTCTATTGTAACAAGACTCCGCAGGTTCGAGTATGGCGAACAGAATAAAGAGCAAATACTAAGATGCCAAAACGTTACTTAATCCAAATTATGCTGGCTTTAAGCTGCATGTTGTCTTTTGTCAGTGTTGCGCAACAGAAGAGCAACACCGTCCCTCAACTTGGTTATTTCACCTTAGAGCCGGATTTGACCACCAATTTTTTTACTAAAGGCAACAAATTAGGTTATATCCAAGTCCGGATTGACATTATGGTGGCTAATGCGGCGGATTTGCCGATTATCGATCGTCATCAACCCTTGATCCGTGATGCGGTGGTAGAGCTGCTCGGTAAACAGACCGAAGATACCATTAAATCTCTGGCCGGGCGTGAAGATCTCCGTAAGTCGTTGGTGGGCCGTTTGAACAATATTTTATTACCCGAAGTCGGGCGTACCATCATCGCCGATTTGCTGTTTACCAAGTATATCTACCAATAGCCAGTCGCCGTTTTACTGGCTAGATTGGATTTTTCGCAAGCACTTTGCGGTGGGTAGCTGAGAGTTAACCCTATGCCGTGTGTTGACTCTCAAACCATGCCACAACGATGCCACTGATTAATCCGGCTAAATGGGCCGTATTGGCAATGGCGAGGAAAGGTTGCACAAATCCCAACACTAACCAAGCCAACATAAAGCCGAACAGTGGACGAGGTATTGATAAACCCAGTTGCGGTGCACGTTGGCCAATAACCCACAAATAGCCGACTAAGGCATACACTACGCCAGATAGGCCACCAAAATTGGCCCCTTCCACCCAATATTGCCCAGCACCGGAAACGATGGCGGCGATCACAAACAGTTTGATTAGCTTTAAGCTGCCAAGACGCTGCTCAATATCACCACCCAATTGCCACCACCATAGCAAATTGAAGGCAATGTGCAGCACGGAAAAATGCAGAACCGCATGACTGACCCAGCGCCAAAATTGCCACTGTTGGTTGGTTTGGGCTGGAAAGTGCAGTGCGTTAAACATTGCTTGACCGGAGCCAAAGGTTTGCAGGGTAAAGATCACCAGACACAGCGCCATGATCAATAAGGTAAAGCCGCCAGCTTTCGCTTTAATCAGGCTGAATAAATTAGGTGACACGTAAGAAAATTGCGCGCGTTGTGGATTGGCAAGTTGCCATGAAGCGGCTTGATATTTTTTCGCCGTCGGGTTGCGTAAAAAGATCTGCAATTCTGCCTGTGCTGCGGCAAAGTCTTGCTCGTGGGTCACCCATAGTGTCAAGAGACCGTTGGCCACTGGCGTGATCTGAATCTCGATGTGCTGGGCTGCCATGTAATCAATAAACGCTTGCGCAGCGCGCGGATTATGTAAGCTGATCAGTAGGTGCATGCTGGCTAACTCGCTTCGGTGGGGAGATTGGCGCGTTGCCAAGCCTCAAAACCACCATCGACGCTGTACACTTGTTCAAATCCTTGGTTGACCAGATATTGTGCCGCCCCTTGGCTGCTATTGCCGTGGTAGCACATCACTAAAATCGGTTGTTCAAACTCCACTTGTGCCATTAATTGGATCACCGATTGATTGGTCAGATGAAGAGCACTTTGCGCGTGCGCACGTTGGAAAGATTGCCCATCGCGAATATCGACCAATCGGGCTTGGCCGCGCTCAAGCATCGCTTGGGCAGCTTGAACATCAATGTGTAAAAATGCAGACATAGCCGTGCTCTCATAAACATACAAATCATGGCTTGAGTGTAACCTATTCAAGCTTGAACAAGTACTCGTCACCAGTAAGGTTATCGATGGCTGGTTAAAATCAGTGCAGTTGTGGGTAATTCTGTGGATTGCGTTGATAAAGTGGTTTTGTGGCTTTTGATCCACAACATATAGCGATGATCCTGATTTTTCTGTGAGTAAATAGAAAAGTATCCCCAGTCGATCTCGGCCAACAAAGCCTTGAAATAGGCGGTTTGATGACACGGTATAAATAAATACATCACAGACTTATCCACAGATGATTTGCGCAACAAGATCCCAATCTTCATCTGCGCAGGGATCGAGGGATCATGCGCTTAAGCTTAGGCTTGCCGTTATTATGATCTGAAAAAGTAGGATTGGGTTATTCACATCGCCACTCGTCACCGAGCATATTGCCAAGTTGAGCATCTGCCGTCGGTGACTGGTGGCTAAGTTTCATCGAGTTAAATTAAAGAGCAAGTTTGCGTTGGCGGTGGTTATTTGCTTGACCTCGGTTACGCTTAGCCCGCGTAGCTGGGCAATTTTCTCGGCAATTAAGCCTGTAAACATCGGTTCATTACGTTTACCACGGTGCGGAGCCGGCGCTAAATAAGGGCAGTCGGTTTCTAAAATTACATAATTGAGATCGAGCTGTGGGATCACTAGATCCATGCCGCTGTTTTTAAAGGTGCTCACACCGCCAATACCGAGATGAAAACCCAGATCATTGATCGCTTTTGCGTCCTCGACACTGCCGCCAAAGCAGTGAAAAACGCCGCGTAAGCGACCATCTTGTGCCTGCTTGAGCAGCGCTAAGGTTTGCGCTAGAGAATCACGGGTATGAATCACTACTGGTAAATCCCACTCTTTTGCCCAGCCGAGTTGAGTTAAAAATGCCATTTCTTGCTCGGCTTGGAAGGTTTTATCCCAATACAGATCAATACCAATTTCACCAACCGCAATAAAAGTGTGGCGAGCAAACCACTGATAAAGGGTCGCTAAAGTTTGCTGTACATTGGCATCGACATAGCAAGGGTGTAAACCGAGCATCGAATAGCAAAGATCAGGGTAGGCCTGTTCGGTGGCGAGCATTGGGGCGAGTGAGGCCAGATCGATATTCGGCATTAGAATTTTTTCCACCCCGCTTGTCGTGCACGGGAGATCATTTCATCCCGATCGTGATCAAATTCGCTGGCATAAATGTGGGCGTGGCTATCAATCATGGCTTCATTTCGAGTGCTGGGCGATGTGGCGAGTATACGTGAGTGTGAGCTCAAGGTCATTTTTGGCTTTTTGTAGGTTGAGCACTGGCATGCGAGAGAGAGAGTGATATGATTTTGCCCAACACTTCCCTCTGTGGCTGATTTTTGAGGCTCAGATAACATAAGAAGGAGAGTCGAGTGTCGGTATCCATGCAAGGTCAATTTCCCGGACGTCGTTTGCGCCGTCTGCGCAAACATGATTTTAGCCGTCGTCTGGTGGCAGAAAACCAGTTATCGGTCAGCGATCTGATTTACCCGATGTTTATTTTGATGGGTAAAGATCGTCGCGAGAAAATCGATTCGATGCCGGGCGTTGAGCGTTTGTCGATTGATTTAATGCTTGAAGAAGCGCAATACCTCGCCAATCTTGGTGTGCCAGCGATTGCGCTGTTTCCGGTGGTCAATCAAGATGCGAAAAGCTTGTGTGCCACAGAAGCCTATAATCCAGAGGGTTTAGTGCAGCGCGCGGTGCGTGCCTTGAAAGAGCATGTACCACAAATCGGTGTGATCACCGATGTCGCGTTGGATCCTTTTACCACCCACGGTCAAGACGGTATCATTGATGATCAAGGCTATGTGCTCAATGATGAAACCACCGAAGTGCTGATCAAACAAGCGTTGTCCCATGCACAGGCTGGGGCGGATGTGATTGCGCCTTCTGACATGATGGATGGCCGGATTGGGCGCATTCGTCAGGCCTTGGAAGATGCGGGCTATATCCATACCCAAATCATGGCGTATTCGGCCAAGTATGCCTCGAATTACTATGGTCCTTTCCGTGATGCGGTCGGTTCATCGGCCAATTTAAAAGGTGGTAACAAGAAAAACTACCAAATGGATCCGGCTAATTCGGACGAAGCTTTGCACGAAGTTGCACTCGATATCAGCGAAGGCGCGGATATGGTGATGGTTAAGCCGGGCATGCCCTATTTGGATGTGGTGCGCCGAGTCAAAACTGAGCTGCAAGTGCCGACTTTTGCTTACCAAGTGTCCGGTGAGTATGCGATGCATAAAGCCGCGATCCTCAACGGTTGGTTGAAAGAGCGTGAAACGGTGTTGGAATCGTTACTCTGCTTTAAACGCGCTGGTGCCGATGGCATTTTGACCTATTTTGCCAAGCAGGTTGCGGAGTGGTTAGCCGAAGAGAATGCTCAAGCAGCACAATCTCTCATCAAACAATAAAGTCTTAAATTCGGTTGTGCAAAGAGGCTTGATTTACACTTTGTATTGCACTCTTTTGCTGGCAGATTTTGATTTAAAATAGGTGTTTTAAGCGACCGATCATCAGGCTGACACAAGTCTGCCTTTTTACTGCCTGCGGCCAACTGCCGTGTCAGCGGTGACTATATAAGAGAACATTATGTTAGTAAGGGTAGGGACTTTAGCGGAGGTGGTGCAAATCGTGGCAAAAATCAGCGAATTTGCCCAGTCTGAAAATGAGCAGAGCTTACAAGCGAGATTGGCTGATAAGCCAAGTTTAGTCTTGGTGGCGCAACAACATGATCAATTAGTTGGGTTCAAAATTGGCTATGCGCTCGATAGTGAAACCTTTTATAGCTGGTTTGGTGGTGTTGCTCCTGCGGCACGAGGCTGTGGCGTGGCACAGCGCTTATTGGACGCGCAAGAGGCATGGGCAGGGCAGCAAGGCTATCAACGCATCACCGTTAAATCGCGTAACCAGTTTCCGGCGATGTTGCGTCTATTGATTAAAAATAACTATCTAATTGAAGATTATGAAAAAAAATCGCCAGTGTTAGAAAGTCGGATCCATTTTGGCAAAGTGCTTAAAAATAAATGAGATCTCTTATCATTTAGCTATTGACTATCAAATGAGAACTATTATTATTAACCATGTCTTAGGGAGCTAGCAACAGTTCACAAGGATGTTAAGTTACCCGCAATCGAGGCATCGGTGTGGCGTGATGTAACGACCGAATTGGCAGCTGTTCTTTTTGACACGACATTGCTCACATTGCTTCCAGTGTAATTTTTAGCTTATTGGTAAAGTGGATTTACAATTTAGCTTTAACCATCTTTGCTAGGCGACATCTTCCGGTGTCGCTTTTTCTTTATTCCATCGTGCCGATTTAGTTATCCACTGACCTCGGTTATTTCTCGCGCATCAAGTGGACAAATGAGTGTTTGAGTGACAATCATCCACCGTAGTTTATTGGTGTGAAATGGTATGAGCAAAAGGGCAGCGAGTGTCTTTTCCACAATTGATGATCTGAAAAAGATCATTTCCCGCGTGGCTGATCCATTTTTTTATTGTTTAAAAACATTTAGTTGTATTTTATTTGCACGCGGTTTTTGGCGATTTTCAATCGACATGAAAAATTCTATAAACAGACTTATCCACAGAGTGTCCGGCGAGAGTACAACCGAGAATATCCCCAGAATTAATCAAAAATGGTATCCAAACAGCAGTCGTGGCATCCTAGACGCATTTACTCACGTTTGGATAATCCTTCTATGGCTCGTATACCTGACAATCCGCTGATTTTGATCGACGGTTCCTCTTACCTCTATCGTGCATTTCATGCTTACCCGGGCACCATGAGTAATGGTGAGATCCCAACGAATGCCATTTACGGGGTGGTAAACATGATCCGTAGTATGATGCGCCAGTTTGCATCTGATCGCATGGCGGTGATTTTTGATGCCAAAGGTAAAACCTTTCGTGATGATTTGTATGACCAATATAAGGCCAATCGTCCGCCGATGCCCGATGAGCTACGTTGTCAGGTTGAGCCCCTGCATCAAGTCATTCGTGCGATGGGCTTACCACTGATCGCGATTGAAGGTGTTGAGGCTGATGATGTGATCGGCACGTTAGCCCGACAAGCCTCACAAGCGGGGATGCCAGTGTTGATCAGTACTGGCGATAAAGATATGGCGCAACTGGTGGATGATAACGTCACCCTGATCAACACTATGACCAATGTAGTGCTGGATCGTGATGGCGTGATTGAAAAATTCGGCATTCCACCAGAATTGATCATTGATTACCTCGCACTGATGGGCGACAAAGTCGATAACATTCCCGGTGTGCCTGGGGTGGGGGATAAGACGGCGACCGCGCTTTTACAAGGCATTGGTGGTTTAGAGGCCCTGTATGCCAACTTAGATCAGATTGCCGGATTAGGTTTTCGCGGTTCAAAAACCATGGCGCAAAAACTGCAAGAAAACCGTGACAATGCCGAGCTCTCTTATCAACTGGCGACCATCAAATGTGATGTCGAGCTTGAGGAATCTGCGCAAACTCTGCTAAAGCAAACGCCAGATCGTGATGCCTTGATCGCTCTTTATGGACAAATGGCCTTTAAAGCTTGGTTGAGTGAGCTGCTTGATGGTGGTACAGGGATCGTTGTTGCCGATGAGCAAAACCGAGCGGCGAGTGCCAGTGCGCTAAGCGGTGTGGCGGCGCTGGTTGAAAGTCCAGCGGTACACATCGACCGTAGCCAGTATCAAACCATCCTCAATGAGCAAGATTTCCAGCATTGGCTAGCAAAGTTACAACAAGCTGAGCTGTTTGCCTTTGATACCGAAACCGACAGCCTCGATTATATGGTGGCTAACTTAGTCGGGATGTCGTTTGCGGTCGCAGAAGGTGAGGCGGCTTATCTACCTGTCGCGCACGATTATCTGGATGCGCCGCAGCAGTTGGATCGCGCTTGGGTAATCGCCCAACTGAAACCGTTGCTCGAAGATGCTAATAAAGCCAAAGTTGGCCAAAACCTCAAATACGATGCGAGTGTGATGGCTCGTTACGGCGTTGAGCTGCGCGGTATTCACCACGATACTATGTTGCAATCCTACGTGTATAACAGCGTGGGCGGCAAACATGATATGGATAGTTTAGCGCTGCGCTTTTTACAGCACAGCTGTATCTCGTTTGAACAGGTGGCGGGTAAAGGCAAGAACCAACTCACCTTTAATCAAATTGCTTTACCAGAAGCTGCGCAGTATGCCGCGGAAGATGCCGATGTGACTTTGCGTTTGCATAAGCGTATTAACTCGTTGATTGAACAAGACGCTAAGCTTGCCCAAGTGTATCGCGAAATCGAAATGCCGTTGGTGCCAGTATTGTCACGCATTGAGCGCACTGGGGTGATGATTGATGAGATGTTGCTCAGCGCTCAATCGCAAGAAATTGCGCTACGTCTCGATGAGTTAGAACAACAAGCGTATCAACTGGCTGATCAGCCATTCAACCTCAGCTCCCCCAAGCAACTGCAAACCATCTTATTTGAACAGATGAAGTTGCCTGTGCTGCAAAAAACGCCGTCCGGTACCCCTTCTACTAATGAAGAGGTGCTGCAAGAGTTGGCGCTCGATTACCCACTGCCGAAAGTGCTGATTGAGTACCGCGGTTTGGCCAAGCTCAAATCGACCTATACCGATAAGCTGCCGAAGATGATCAACCCAAGTACTGGGCGCGTGCATACTTCCTACCATCAAGCGGTGACCGCGACCGGGCGTCTTTCTTCGACGGATCCCAATTTACAGAATATTCCCGTGCGTAATGAGCAAGGACGCCGCATTCGCCAAGCGTTTGTTGCTCCCCATGGTTGGAAAATCATGGCGGTCGACTACTCGCAAATCGAGCTGCGCATCATGGCGCATCTGTCGGGCGATCAAGCGTTACTCAACGCCTTCCGCTCTGGGCTAGATATTCATGCTGCCACCGCAGCGGAAATCATTGGCGTGCCGATTGATCAAGTGAGCAGCGAACAGCGCCGCCGCGCCAAAGCGGTCAACTTTGGTTTGATTTACGGAATGAGCGCCTTTGGGCTGGCGAAACAGCTGGGCATTGCGCGCAGTGAAGCACAGCAGTACATGGATAAATATTTCGAACGTTATCCGGGTGTGATGCAGTATATGGAAGAGACACGTCGCCGCGCGGCCGAGCAGGGTTATGTTGAAACCATTTTCGGTCGCCGTTTACACCTGCCAGAAATTACTTCTCGTAATGCCATGCGGCGGAAAGCGGCTGAGCGTGCGGCGATCAATGCGCCGATGCAAGGCACCGCAGCCGACATCATTAAAAAAGCCATGCTGTTAGTTGCCGAGTGGATTGAGCAACAAGGCGCAGGGCGGGTCAAATTACTGATGCAAGTGCACGATGAATTGGTATTTGAGGTTGAAGAGTCATCTTTATCCGAAATTGAAAGTAAAGTACAACAATTGATGGAAGCGGCGGCGGATCTGGATGTGCCTCTCGTTGCTGATGCTGGGCATGGTGATAACTGGGATCAAGCCCACTAGCTTAAACTATCAGCAAAAAATAGCGATTACCTCAGCCAGTGCCAGCTCGCTGGCTTTTTTTTGTACTGAAAAAATCATACTGAGTTCAGATTGTTATGTTGCTTAATGAAAAATTCATGAAAATTAACTACAAAAAATATTTTCAATCCTGATCAATTGTTGTACATTAACTCGCGTAGGGTACAGAGGTAAGATGTTCTATCTTTCAGACCTTTTGTTTCACGTTATTGGATTAGGCTGATTCAGCCGCCCCAGTCACCATTTGACTGGGGCGTTTTTTATTGGGCGCAATTTAACTTTTATAGCCCCTAGTTGGCTGGCTTTACGGCAGCATTTGGCGTGCTCTGCAATCTTGGGGTAAGTGCTGGCGAGGCCATCATCTCAGGTCGATTGTGTAATTAAACACCATTCACACTTTGATTATTTCTAAATAGAAATCAAGTCCCCCAAAACGCGATAATTATCCAGGATTTTTAATTCATTCTATTGAATATCAATAAGATTATTTTTTTGAACGCTAGTTTTAATTCGATGGATGCTGACTTGAAAAACGCAGATTTTTGCGGAATGCTTGGCAGATAATAATAACGATTGTTTTCTCTCCCGTTGCCCCACCAAGCTGGTGGGGACTTTATTTTTTGTTTGCGAGTCTGGGTGATGGCGCGGTTATCGCTGGTGTCTGTTGCCAAAACCATCGCGATCAAAATTTAATCTTGCCGAGATAAAAAACCTCGCGACGGCGAGGTTAATCATGGGTTGGCAGTTCACTTATTACTCGCTTGGCGCAGACGGCTCATCTTGTGGCATAGGCGCTAGAGCGGCCAACATCGGCGCGTACCATTGATCGAGTTTGGCGCGCAGTACATCGACTCCAATTCCATTTAATGACGAGAAAGCATCGACCTGCACATCGCCACCTAATTTAGCCGCATCTTCACGCACTTTCTGCACTTGCGCTTTGCGTGCGCCACTTTTTAGTTTATCGGCTTTGGTCAGCATCACTTGTACTGGAATACCGCACTCAATGGCCCAGACGATCAGTTGCTGATCGAGATCTTTCATTGGATGGCGAATATCCATCAGCACCACTAGGCCTTTTAGGCAGCGGCGTTTTTGCAAATATTCACCCAGCGCTCGTTGCCATTTGAGTTTCATCTCTAGCGGAACTTGTGCAAAACCATAGCCCGGTAAATCAACAATATGGCAACCTTCAGTGACTTTAAACAGGTTAATCAACTGAGTCCGACCTGGAGTTTTACTGGTTTTCGCCAAGTTTTTCTGATTGGTCAGGCGATTGAGGGAACTTGACTTACCAGCATTCGAGCGTCCTGCAAACGCAATTTCGATACCTTCATCTTCAGGAAGATGGCGAATATCTGGCGCACTGGTAATGAAATGCGTGTTTTGGTAATGAATTTTTACGCTCACTATGTTAACTCCATCTCGACTTTGTGTAGTCGATTAATTACTTTTTTGTGAAATTGTGTAAAATAACTGTGCTTAGCATGTGGTCGCCGATTATACCATGAGAGGTGGCCCTGAGTGGTATTGGAAGCTTGATAATTATAAATGGAATGTCATGAATAAATTAGCCCTCATTATAATGGTTTTCGCCAGCGGCTCGGTGTGGGCTCAAGCGGATATCGAAGCGGGTAAAGCGAAATCGATCACCTGTGCCGCCTGTCATGGTAGTGATGGTAATAGCCAACTCACCAACTATCCCAAATTGGCTGGCCAGCATCAAAAATACCTGTATAAACAACTTACCGATCTCAAGCTTGGGGCAAGCAGTGGCGGCCAACAAGGTCGCTACGATCCGGTGATGAGTGCAATGGCAATGCCACTGAACGAGCAAGATATCGCTGATTTAGCCGCTTATTTCTCTTCCTTACCCATTTCATCGAACACCACGCCGCCAGAGGTGGTTGAACAAGGCCGAGTGCTGTATAGCGCCGGTGATGCGTCACGCAGTTTAACGGCTTGTATCGCGTGCCATGGTCCGCGTGGCAATGGTAGTGAGCTCTCTGGGTTTCCCAAAATTTCCGGTCAACACGCCGACTATATTAAGGCTCAGTTACAGAAATTTCGTGCCAGCACGCGCAGTAATGACATGAATGAGATGATGCGTGACATTGCACATAAACTGACCGATGCGGATATCGATACTCTGTCGCAATACGTTGGTGGCTTGCACTGATCCGCGTCTAGCGCCGATTGAGTCGCGCCAGTCAAAAATAAGGTCGGCACTTTTGCCGGTTAAGTGGTCGCGAGCGACTTATTCGGCGAGTGTATGCGGTATTTTTTGGTTAGGTTGATGAGAAAATCGCCTTTTATACTCCACTCTATGGGCAGTTTCTGGTATGTTGCGCATCCCGTTGGAGGAGGTCAGCATGCATTCATGCCCGTTATGTCACAGTGAAAACAGCCAAGCTTATTTTAGCGATCCGCAGCGCCGCTATTTTCAATGTCAACAGTGTGCGCTGGTGTATGTCGATCCTGCGCAGCGGTTAAGTGCCGATCGTGAAAAAAGCTTCTATGATTTACATCAGAATACGCCAACCGATTTAGGTTATCGGCGTTTTTTGTCACGCGTTGCCGCGCCAATGCTGGAGCGAGTCCCTCCCCAATCGGAAGGGTTAGATTTTGGCTGTGGCCCGGGTCCAACCTTATCCTTGATGTTAGAAGAGGCCGGCCATCGCATCGCGCTGTACGACATTTTCTATCATCCTGATACGGCGGTGTTGCACCGCCAATATGATTTTATGACTGCGACCGAGGTGATTGAGCATCTGCATGATCCGCACCGCGTGTGGCAGCAATGGTTAAATTTAGTTAAGCCAGGCGGTTGGATTGGTCTGATGACGAAAATGGTCAAAGACTTAGACGCATTTGCTGGTTGGCACTATAAAAATGATCTCACCCATGTGATCTTTTTTAGTCGTGCCACGTTTCAGTATCTGGCCGAGCGGGATAAGCTCGAACTTGAATTTATTGGTAATGATGTAATTTTACTGAGGAAAGCCCAGTAATGAGCCGTTCAAAGAAATCGAGAAAACCGGGTACCAACAGTAACGATCAACTGGTGGTAATGCGCACACGTAGCGAATCCGAATTGGAAAGCCGCCTGCGTAAAAAAATGAAAAAACGTAAAGGCTTAAAGTCTGGTAGCCGCCATTCTGAAGGCAGTGAAAGCCAGATGCGTCAAGCGGCGCAGCAGCGCGATCCACGTTTAGGCAGTCAGAAAAAAATTCCATTGATTGTGCAAGCGCCGAAAAAGCTCAATAAGCAAGAGCGCAAATTGGCGGCAGAGCAAGAGCTGGCATTATTAGAAAAAGATGCACAACTTAACGTACTGCTCGACCGGCTTGATAATGGCGAAAAATTGGGTACCGGTTTGCAGAAATATGTGGATGAGAAACTCGATCGGATTGAAATGCTGATGGATCAACTCGGTCTGCTCGATGATGAACCGGCGCCCGCTCCGGTTGTGCAACCAAGCAAAAAGCATAAAACGGAAGATGATCTGCTGGCCGAGTTTGAACAACTGGACGTTGATAAATACCAAGACTAAGGAGCGCTGATGAACGCAATGCTACTGGTTAGCGTCGCGGGCGCAATTGTGGTGGCGCTCGCCAGTTACGCAGCTTATTTGCTATGGCAGGTGAAGGTACAGCAAACTTTGCAGCGCCAACATCAACAGCTAGCGATTGACAAGCGTAATGCCAATATTTTTGACAGTGTAGTTATTCTCTGCTCTGCCGGAATGCAAGGTCAGTGTGATTTGTCGGAAGTCAGCATCCGTATTTACAGCATGATGAATTATGTGCAAGGCGAATCGCGAGTTGATGTTGAACAAGATTATCCGGCGCTGAGTGAGCTGTATCATTTGGTCAAAGAGATGCCACGCGGCGAAGCGCGTCAGCAGTTGCCCAAGCCTCAGCGGATGCAACACAATCTGGCGCGTAAAAAGGCGGAAAGTCGTTTGCAGGATGCGATCATCGCAGAGCTTGGCGCTCTCAAACAGCGCATTCAGCCGCTGAATAAACAAATCTTGGTGCAGATGGTGTGAAACTAACCCTAAAGGGTGAGTGATCGCGCTAGCAGAATCGGATATTTTGTTAGCAAATCTTATTGTGTCACCCGGCGTCGAGCGAGGTCGTGTGGCACAATAATCGGCCAACCATTGAGCAAAACGGAACGTTTCACTATGTCGTCGTATGTCGTACCCAGCCAACAGATCGTATGGGATCAGGCTATTTTGGATAAGTACAACTACTCCGGTCCACGCTACACATCATACCCGACGGCGGTTGAGTTTCACGAAGCTTTTACCATCGCTGATTTTGATATGGCTTGTACTCAGTACCCTGAGCGGCCATTGTCGTTATATATTCATATCCCGTTTTGCCATCAGCTCTGCTATTACTGTGGTTGCAATAAGGTGATCACCCGTCATTCGCACAAAGCGGATCAATATCTTGATGCGTTGGAGCAGGAGATTCGCCAGCGCGCCTCTTTGTTGCAGGATCGCAACGTGACTCAACTGCATTTTGGTGGTGGTACACCAACTTTCTTAACTCACTCGCAAATCAGTCGTTTGATGACGCTGCTACGCAGCGAATTTCATTTTGCTGAGCAGGCCGAGATCAGCATTGAAATCGATCCGCGAGAGATTGAATTAGAGGTGTTGGATCACCTACGTCAAGAAGGCTTTAATCGAGTCAGTATTGGGGTGCAAGATTTTGATAAACAAGTGCAAAAGCTGGTTAACCGTGAGCAAGATGAGCAGTTCATTTTTGCCTTAGTCGAGCGAGCTAAACAGTTAGGTTTTCACTCGACCAATCTGGATTTGATTTATGGCTTACCGCTGCAAACCGCGGCCAGTTTTGCCAAGACACTACAGCAAGTATTGACTATGCGCCCGGGGCGTTTGTCGGTCTTTAACTATGCACATATGCCGCAACTGTTTGCGGCGCAGCGTAAAATTAAAGAGATCGATTTGCCCGCAGCGCAAGAGAAGCTGGCGATTTTGCAGCAGACGATTGCTACTTTGACCGATGCTGGCTATCAGTTCATTGGTATGGACCATTTTGCCCTGCCAGATGATGAATTGGCCATTGCTCAGCGTAATGGCATTTTGCACCGCAATTTTCAGGGCTATACCACTCAAGGCGAGTGTGATTTAGTCGGTTTTGGTGTTTCGGCGATCTCCATGGTTGGTGACGTTTATGCTCAGAACCAAAAAGAGCTGAAAAAATACTACGCACAAGTGGATGAAATGCGCCACGCGCTGTGGAAAGGAGTGGCTCTCGATCAGGATGATTTACTGCGTCGTGAAGTGATTAAGCAGCTGATTTGTAACTTTAAGCTGGATAAAACTGCGCTTGAGCGTCAGTTTAATCTGCGTTTCAACCACTATTTTCGACAAGATTTGGCACTGTTGCAGACCTTTATTGACGATCAATTAGTGACGGTGGATGAACAGATGATTGAAGTGACGCTGCGCGGGCGTTTACTGATCCGTAATATCTGCATGTGTTTTGATAAATATCTGCGTGAACGGGCACGGCAGCAGCAGTTTTCACGGGTGATTTAACCCTCTATCCATCGCTTTATTCTCTTCACTAATCTCTCATAACTATTCAGGCCACGGAATACCGTGGCCTGAATAGTTTTAACTCACGTTATCTTGAACTTAAGCTATTTGAGCAAAGAAAGCGCCTTGCGTGCCACATCATGTGCGGCGCGGGTTAACGTTTGTTGATCCAATGCTTCTGCCAAATAAGCGTAGTCGGAGACATCGGAGCGTAGTGATAGCGCTTGCTCCAGATGGTGCTGTGCATCAGCCCACTGTGCTTCACGCAAATACAGCTGGCCAAGTGCGCTGTGTGCTGGCGCATTATGCTGATCACGCTGTAGAGTCTGTTGCAATAAGCGGATCAGCGGCTGGCGATCGCTAAGATTGAGTTGTGGCAGCAGCGCATACAGCGCTGGCAGGTTGTGTTTATTCAAACATGGTTTGAGTATTGAAAATGCTTGTTCATCCGCTTGATACTGAATGAACAGGGGGATCACGCTCGCGAGCAGATCGGGGTCAGTTTTAAGCTTACTGGGCATTTTCGACCAATATTGTACTAACCCGTCATGACCTTGTTGGCTGGCCACTTCATGCACCATTGCCGCTTGTGCGGTCTGTTCGAGTTGCTGCGCTTCGGCGTTAGTGATGAGCTTGGCTTTGGTTAATTGGGGGAGCAGATCGAGCTGTGCTTGCCACTTCGCTAACGCTTGATAGCATTGTTGCAGTAGGCGAAGGCGCAGAGGATGTTGCGAGTAACTCTGCTCTAGCTGCGTTAATGTGTTGAGGGCGGCGGCGTGATCCCCCTCGCTGATTTGCTGTTTAGCGCGGGTTAGCTCAACGGCCAAGGTGGCATGTGGTTGCTTGGCCGCCAGCGCTAAATAGTGATCGCGTTTGCTATGATTGCCCATCCCATGAGCGGCCTCGGCTGCGGTCAGATAGCACAGCAGTGGCATATCATGATAATTGGCCCAGCGTGTCGCTTTTTTTTCCGCTTGTGCCCAGTCACCTTCCAGCAATTTAATGATGGCTTGATTGGTGTAGCGACGTGAATGACGCTGTTTACGCACGCTAAACCAGTTCCAAGTATAAAAACCGGTACGCAGAATTTTTTTCACCGCCCATTCGAGCGCAAATAGCCCAGCTAAAGCGGCAATGATAAAAATCACTAATGTGGTGACGCTCATTTCGAGTGTGTGATTGGCAATCGAGATCAGCACATAGCCTTGTTGACCGGTGTATTGAGTGCCAACAAACAGGCCAAGACCCAATACCGCAAACAGAAAAATTAGACGGATCATGGTTGCTGCTCCGTTGTCAGTGGCGTGACGCTACGACGCAGGCGTTGGTTGATCGCTTCGCTGAGTGGTTGCTGACTTTGTAGTTTGATCGGGTATTCGACTTGCACTTGCAGTTTAGCCAGTTGTTCTAATGTGCTATTGAAAGCTTGTAGCGCAGGATCTTCAGCATTAAAGAAAGCGCTCGACCATTGCGCAGCCGTGGTCAGTGAGGTGTGGTAAATCACCTGTTGCTGAGCGTAAACCGCTTTGATTGCGGTCTCTAATTTCGCTTTTAGATTCTCTTGTAAGTAGAAGTGTTGGCTAGGGGCCAGTAATGGGATCGCATTGCCATCACGGGAACGAAAAGTAATAAAATGGCCAGCAAACGCGGTGAGTGAGCGACGCAGATTGGTTTGCCAATCGGTAATATCCTCTGACACCGCTTGGCTTGCGAGAGGTGGTTGTTCGGTGGGTAACATCGCATTGGCCAACGGTAAGCTCGCCACTTGTTGCTGTAAACTGATCAGGCGTAACACTAAGCCATCGCGGTCAATGATGGGGATTGATTTGAGCGTGGTAATGTCATTTGCAAACGCTTTGCGCAGTGGGGTGAGGCTTGGATCATTGAGGGTGGCGATCCGTTGGTCAGCGGTTTGCATTAATTGAGTCGCGCTTGTGACGTCCTGTTCGATAAACAGTTTACGCCCGGCCAGTTTGACCAAATAGTCGGCCTCGGCGAGTAACCAATCATTGGGACGGCGGCCCTGAATATCGGCTAAGGTAAGCTGCAAGCTGGCCAGACTTTGCTGTTGTTGCTTGAGCTCAGTTTCGGTGCGCTGAGCAAGGGTTGTGGTTTGCGAGGTTGTACGGGCCTGCGTTTGTTCAAGTTCAGCGGTGAGATCGGATCGCGTTTGCTGCAGCTCTGTGCGTAAGGCTTGTAACTCACTTTGCCATTTGCTGGTTTGCTGCTGGTGCAAATACGCAAGGCCAGCGCCTAGAGCCAACACCAACACTAAGGCGAGACTGGCCAGCTTTTTACCGGATTGGTTTGCTGGCGGAGGGGTTACTTTAGTTGGATTTGGCGGCGCGGCTTTCGCGCTGGTCGGTTTGGTTGCGGTATCACTCGCACTACTGGCGGTACTTGAGGCCGGAGTGGGTGGCTTAGGGTTAGTGGTTTCAGGTTCTTGTTGCGGTTTATGCTGGTCGGTCATTGCTCAGAGTTCCTGTTGCTTGGGGCATGAGTGCCGCCACGAAATCTTGATTGCTCGCGCTGGCGGCGATCACAATCTGATCAAATCCTAGCTTAGCGGCGTGGGCCGCAATTCGTTGACTGGGGACAAATAGCCTGAGGGCTTGCGCCCATATCAGGCTTAATCCATCCAGTTGGCCAATAAAAAAATCCAGTTGTTCAGCACTGGTGATCACTAGTGAGCTTACTTGGGCCTGCTGCCATTGTGCAACCTGTTCACTGGCACAAAACCTCACTTGCTCACGGCAGTAAGCCTCTTGATAGTCAACCTTGGCTCCTCGATCGGTTAAGGTGGAATGGATCAGTTCGCGCCCACCGTTGCCGCGTAAAATCACAATGTGATTGCCGGCCACCTGCTGCAATCCATTGAGTGCCAGTAGATGTTCACTGTCGCTAATCGAGGGATAGTCTACTGATTGCTGGCACGCTTTGCTGAGAACATGCGCGGTTTTTTGACCAACGGCAAGATAAAGCGGCCGGGTCGGCCAGTTGTGGTGCAGACGTTGTAGCCACTGGTGGCTAAAATGAACCGCGTGTTGGCTGACAGCGATAATGATGTCACAGGATGCGAAATGATCGGTCAGGGTAACCAGTTGCGGGCTAGCTGAGAGCGTGATCAGAGGATGCTGCACAGCGGCAATGCCCTGCTGGTGTAGCCGTTGGCACAACTCTGCACCTTGCTCTGCCGGACGAGTGACCAATACTGTCATAGCACCCTCAATTGGTTAGCGATGTTCGCGGCTTATTGATGCTCATAGAGGCGTTGCAGGATCTCTTGGGCGCCTTGGCTAAGCAGTTGCTCGGCCAAGGTAATCCCCAGTTGTTCTGCATCGGAGCGTGGACCGCGAATTTCACCACGCACGATTTGTGAGCCATCAGGTTCACCGACTAAAGCGCGTAACCAGATTTGATCGCCATCGAGCAAGGCGTAGCTACCAATCGGTACCTGACAGCCACCTTGTAGCGTTAGATTCATGGCTCGCTCAGCGAGTACTCGATCTGCGCTATCACGGTGATTAAGTGGCGCTAGCAGTGCGCGTACCCGTTGGTCATCCAAACGACACTCAATCCCAACCGCGCCCTGGCCAACCGCCGGTAGAGATTGCTCCGGTTCGATAAAACTGCGGATTCGACTGGCGAGTTGGAGCCGTTTCAGGCCGGCGGCCGCTAAAATAATCGCATCGTATTCTCCGGCATCTAACTTATTTAATCGGGTGCCGACGTTGCCGCGCAGCTCTTTAATCACTAAGTCGGGACGCGCCGCTTTTAATTGGGATTGGCGACGTAGGCTGCAAGTGCCGACCATGCCGCCAATCGGCAGATCATCGAGACTAGCGTAGTGGTTGGAAACCAAGGCATCACGCGGATCTTCGCGCTCACAAATGGTGACTAAGCCGAGTCCGGGCGGGAAATCAACTGGCACATCTTTCATCGAATGTACCGCCAAATCGGCACGCCCTTCGAGCATGGCAATTTCCAGCTCTTTGACAAACAGGCCTTTACCGCCCACTTTGGCGAGCGGGGTATCTAAAATCACATCTCCGCGCGTTACCATAGTCACCAACTCGACCTGTAACCCAGGATGCGCGGCCATTAAGGCCTCTTTAACATAGTTGGCTTGCCATAATGCCAGTGGGCTTTGACGGGTGGCAATTCGAATTGGCCTCTCGCTCATGGTGATATTCCTGTTCATTGATCTAAACTGGCTTAATCCTATCACTGGCAGCCAAAAATACTTACAACTAAAAATGCCCATAACCAGCGGGCGTTGGGCAAGATTTATGGCCTGAATTTTGTCCAGCTTGTGGCGTGGGTAAGGTGTGATATGCTGCCAAGAGCGCTTTACCGAAGGTGAAATAAGTGTTAGATTGATCACGTTTTGTTGGCATGGTCGCGTGAAAGATAACCAAAAAGCGGCGTCTATCTGGTATTCAGGGAAGCAAACTTGCAGTCTTATACTCAGACCTTAATCCATCGACTTGATAAGCTAAACCGGCAACGTATCGAACGTGCGCTGGCTCTTATGGATTTGCAAAGCCAACGCGTTGTCCATTTTATTCCTACCCTATTTCAGTTTAATCATCCTTTAATCCCCGGTTATTTTTCTGCTGATACGCCATGTGGCGTGCATCTGTTCACGGCTAATGCGATTCAGCAACAATTTATTGATGATATTGAATTAACGCTCGGTGAGCGGTTAGCTGTGACGCAGTCGCCTCAGATCCTCGGCCTCTACACCATGGGTAGTACTTCATCGATTGGCCAAAGCACCTCTAGCGATCTGGATATTTGGGTCTGTGTGGCAGCCAGCATGAGCGGTGAGGCGCGCGACAATTTATCGAGTAAATGTCTGCTGATCACCGATTGGGCCAAAAGCCAAGGTGTGGAAGCCAATTTCTTCATTATTGATGAACAGCGGTTTCGGGATAACTATTCGGAAGCGTTAAGTGGTGAAAACTGTGGTTCGTCGCAGCATCTATTGTTGTTGGATGAATTTTATCGCTCTGCGGTACGCTTGGCTGGTAAACGGCTGCTGTGGCAGATCGTGCCACCCGAAATGGAAGAGTGTTACGACCAATATGTTGAGCAACTGTGTTGCAACGGCTATTTGGACTGCAATGAGTGGATTGATTTCGGCAAACTGAATCGGATCCCCGCGGAAGAGTATTTTGGTGCCAATTTGTGGCAACTGTATAAGAGCATTGATTCACCTTACAAATCGGTACTCAAAGCGATCCTGCTCGAAGCGTACTCGTGGGAATACCCTCATACTCAGTTATTGAGCCTCGACAGCAAACGACGTTTTTTTGCCGATGAGCCCGATCTGTATGGCATGGATTCCTACTATCTGATGCTAGAAAAAGTCACCCGCTATCTAGAGCGGATTGGCGATACCATGCGCTTAGATTTGGTGCGGCGCTGTTTTTACCTGAAAACCCATGAAAAGTTGTCGCGCGAGCCGGGGCTAGGTTCAATGCCGTGGCGGCGTGAAGCCTTGCGTGAACTCACCACTCGATGGCAGTGGAGCCCTGCGGCGATTGCCGAATTGGATAGCCGTCGTCACTGGAAAGTTGAGCAAGTCAAAGTGGTGCACCACGCCTTGCTGGACGCGCTGATGCTCAGCTACCGTAATTTAATCCAGTTTGCGCGACGTAATGACATTACCTCCGCGATCAGTCCGCAAGATATTTCGATTCTGGCGCGCAAACTGTACGCGGCATTTGAAGTGTTACCGGGCAAGGTGACACTACTCAATCCACAAATTTCCCCTGATTTGCACGAGCCTGACCTCAGCTTTATTGAAGTATGTGCTGGGCGTAGCAATAAACCAGGTTGGTATCTGTATAAGCAGCCGCTACAAGCGCAGCGCTTAATTGGTCAGCCTTGTCTTGAGCATAATGAATATCTCAGTAAATTGGTGGCTTGGGCATTTTTTAACGGCCTGATCACGGAATCGACCCGCTTGCATGCAGTGGTGCGTGCCGCCGAGCTAGATATTGATAAGTTCTACCAAATGGTTAGCGATCTGCGTAATACCTTTTCACTGCGCAAGCGTCGTCCGACCATGCAAGCATTGGCCAACCCTTGTGAAATTAGCCAACTGGCGATGTTCATCAATTTTGAGCATGATCCCACCAGCGAACTCAGTGGTAAGGCGTTAAAAGTCGATCTGAAAAATATCGATATTTTCAGTTTTAGCACTGAGCAAAAATGTTTGGTGGGCAGTGTTGATTTAGTGTACCGCAACTCATGGCAAGAAGTGCGCACCCTGCATTTTGAAGGGCAGACCGCGATGCTTGATGCATTGAAAACCGTGCTGGGCAAAATGCATCAAGATGCGCTACCTCCGGAATCGGTGGATGTGTTCTGTTACAGCAGAAACTTACGCGGCGTGATGCGTAACTTGGTTTATCAACTGTTGGCGGAATGCATTGATTTACGCCTCAAACCGATGGAGCAAGAGAAGCGTCGCCGCTTTAAGGCGCTGCGGATGGGCGATCAAATGTATGGCTTATTCTTTGAGCGGCGTGGCGTTTCGGTGCAGAGGCTGGAAAATTCGGTCGACTTTTATCGCAGTATTTCTACCAATAAACTCAAAGGCTCGCCGTTGCTGATGCTAGACCGTGATGAAGACTATCCGTTACCCGCGGTGGTCGATAGCTTTGCCAGTGAAGGGTTAGTGCAATTTTTCTTTGAAGATACCGAGAAAGGTTTCAACATCTATGTGTTGGATGAAGCCAATCGGGTTGAGGTCTACCACCAGTTCAATGGCGAAAAAGATGAGATGATTGCCAGCGTCAACAGTTTCTATACTTCGATCCTAGATGACAGCAATAAACTCGGCGCCAAAAGCATCAACTTTAACCTACCGCAGTACTACCAAATTATTCACCCTGAAGAGGGCGAAACTTATGTGGTGCCGTATCGTAACGACAGCGCCTTGTATTCCAAGCTTTCTCAAGTGGTCAACGCTTAAGCGACCGTTAACGTAAGCGCCAGTCAAAAAGAGCACCGCGGTGCTCTTTTGCTATGACATATTGTGCCGGTTAGCACCATTCAATCGGCTGATCAGCCTGTTTGTCACATTCCTGTTTGAGCAAGGTCAGCAATTCCAAGCCAGTTTTTGAGCAGATCCACTCGCCAGCGGTCCATTTAAAATGGTAGCCACCAGATTTTGAAGCCAACCAAATCTCACGCATTGGTTCTTGACGGTTGATGATGATTTGGCTGCGATCATCAAATTCCAGCGTCATGACATTGCCCACCGTCTCATAGTCGATATCGGCACCTGCTTCATCAATCATGGTTTCGATATATTGCAGTTGGCGGTCGACGATTTGATGAAATTCAGTTTCGTTCATCTTCTCTATCCTATTGCTTTTCCTAATCGTGGTGCGATTATAGGGGGCATTGATTCAATAAGCACGATATGCCCAATGAAAAACACATTCACAGCACTGTTTTTGTTGTCGGTTCTCACCTTGGCGGGATGCGGTCAAACCGGACCACTGTATATGCCCGATGATGCCAAATCGAGTGAGCAAGTTCAGTAAATCACACGACCGAATAAAAAAGGGAACACATTTTGGATTATTTCAATTATCAGGACGATGGTCAGTTGTGGGCGGAACAAGTACCTCTGGCCGATTTGGCTACCCAGTACGGCACGCCACTGTACGTTTACTCAAGAGCCACCTTAGAGCGCCACTGGCGCGCATTTGATCAGGCGTTGGGCGATTTTCCACACCTGATTTGCTATGCGGTGAAAGCCAACTCGAACCTTGGGGTACTGAATGTGCTCGCGCGTTTAGGTTCAGGTTTCGATATCGTTTCGATTGGCGAGTTAGAGCGTGTGCTGGCCGCTGGGGGCGATCCGAGTAAGGTAGTGTTTTCTGGGGTCGGCAAAACCGATGCCGAAATGCGCCGTGCGCTGCAATTGCAGATCAAATGCTTTAACGTAGAATCGGAGCCTGAGCTGCTCCGCCTTAATCAAGTTGCGGCAGAATTAGGGGTTCGCGCGCCGATTTCGCTACGCATCAATCCCGATGTGGATGCGAAAACCCATCCTTATATTTCGACCGGCTTACGTGATAACAAATTTGGTATCACCTTTGAGCGTGCCGAGCAAGTGTACCGGTTGGCGCACAGTTTGCCCAATTTGCAGGTGCATGGCATTGATTGCCACATTGGCTCGCAGTTAACTGAGCTGGCACCGTTTATTGATGCTACCGATCGGTTGCTGGCCTTGATTGATAAACTCCAAGCCCAAGGCATTCATATTCGTCACTTAGATGTGGGGGGCGGCCTTGGGGTGGTGTATCGCGATGAATTACCGCCGCAGCCTTCGCAATACGCCAAAGCGTTGCTCGATCGCCTTGAGCTGCATCGAGATTTAGAGCTGATTTTTGAACCAGGCCGCGCGATTGCCGCCAATGCCGGTGTGTTACTGACCAAGGTTGAGTATCTCAAACACACGGAACATAAAAATTTTGCGATTATTGATGCGGCGATGAATGATCTGATCCGCCCTGCGCTATATCAAGCGTGGCAGGCGATCATTCCACTGCGCCCACGTACTGGCGTCGCGCAAACCTATGATCTGGTGGGGCCCGTGTGTGAAACCAGTGATTTTTTAGGCAAAGATCGTGACTTAGTGTTACAAGAGGGCGATCTATTGGCGGTGCGCTCTTCTGGCGCGTATGGTTTTACCATGGCGTCGAATTACAATACTCGCCCACGAGTAGCAGAAGTGATGGTTGATGGCCAGCAAGCCTATTTGGTGCGTCAGCGTGAATCGCTCAGCAGTTTGTGGGCATTAGAATCGGTTTTACCAGAGTAAAGTTATCTTCTATGCATTTCCATTTTTCTAAAATGCACGGCTTGGGTAACGACTTTATGGTCGTGGACTGCGTTACCCAAAACGTCTTCTTCTCTCCGGAATTGATCCGTCGCTTGGCGGATCGGCATACCGGGGTTGGTTTTGATCAGTTGTTGGTGGTTGAAGCCCCTTACGATCCAGAGTCTGATTTCCATTACCGGATCTTCAATGCTGATGGCAGTGAAGTTGAACAGTGTGGCAATGGCGCGCGCTGTTTCGCTCGCTTTGTGCGCATGAAAGGGTTGACCAACAAATATACCATCAATGTCAGTACCAAAAGAGGCAAGATGGTGCTCAATGTGGAAGAGGAAGATTTGATCACCGTCAATATGGGTGTGCCAGAATTTGAACCGAGTAAAATTCCATTTCGGGCTAAACAAACTGAAAAAACCTATATTTTGCGAGTTGGCGAGCAAACCCTGTTTTGTGGCGCGGTAAGTATGGGCAATCCACACGTTGTGACTGTGGTTGATGAGATCAGCACTGCGGCAGTCGCCAGTTTGGGGCCGTTGCTTGAGTCGCACGAACGCTTTCCTGAGCGGGTCAACGCTGGTTTTATGCAAGTGGTGAGCCGAGACGAGATTAAGCTGCGAGTTTATGAACGTGGTGCAGGTGAAACCCAAGCCTGTGGTAGTGGTGCTTGTGCCGCAGTGGCGGTGGGCATCGTACAAGGGCTGTTGGCTGAACAAGTGCGAGTGCATCTGCCGGGTGGTGAATTGGAAATCAGTTGGCAAGGCCCCGGTAAACCGCTGTATATGACTGGTCCTGCGACCCATATCTACGATGGTCAAATCTCGTGCTAATTGAGGTGCAATTTTGTTTCAGGTAACAACCGATGCGTTGAGTGAGCAGAGGGTAGTCGAATATCTTGAGCGGCATGGTGATTTTTTTCAGCGCCATAGCGAACTGGTTGAGCGCCTCACGTTGCCTTCCGGCTCGGCTGCCGTCTCACTGACCCATATTCAACTGGCACGCCAGCGGCAGCGAATTGAAGAGCTCGAGCAGCAGATCGCCTCACTGATGTCGCTGGCAGCCAACAATGATCGCACTTTCCATGAATTTATGGCCTTGCAAGAGCAGATCCTCAAATGCGCATCACTGCAAGAAGTGGTGCAAGCGATTGAGGTGAAAGCACAGACGCTCAATCTGCGCGCTTATTTGCGTTTATTGGCTCGCGATGATGATCAATATGGCTTGGCCAGTGAAGATTGGCAGCGTTTTGCGACCAATCATTTTAACGGTAAATCGGCTTATTTGGGCCGTTTACGTCAGGCGGATCGGCAAAGTTTACTGGGCGATCTACCCGCTCCCGAAATGGGATCATACGTGGTATTGCCTTTGCAGCGTCACTCTGCCTTAGGTATTTTGGCCTTTGCCAGTGAAGATGGCGGTCACTTTCAGCCGAGTATGGACACCTTATTTTTACGTCATTTGGCGTTAGTTTTAGTCCATTTAATCGAGACGTTACCATGGCAGTATTATGACCAAGAGCAAGATCGAAGAATTCACCCCGCTTCCTAACACCTTAGCCGAGCCGTTGGCGCGTTTTTATGCTTATCTGCATAGTGAAAAGGGGCTCAGCCTTTACACTCAGCGTAACTATAAACAGCAGTTGCAAAGCATGGCGCAGTATTTGGCCAAGCTTGGGCTGGTTAATTGGTCACAGCTCGATGCGGGTTGGGTGCGTCAGTTAGTGGTGCTTGGCAAGCGGCAAGGTATGAAAGCCAGCAGTATTGCCACGCGCTTGTCCTCACTGCGTAGCTTTCTCGATTTTCTGATCTTACGTGGTGAGCTACAGGCCAATCCAGCTAAAGGGGTATCTGCCCCACGCAAGCAACGCCCCTTGCCAAAAAATCTTGATGTCGATGAAATGGCGCAGTTACTGGAAGTGACCGATGATGATCCGCTGGCGATCCGTGATCGCGCGATGATGGAGCTGATGTACGGTTCGGGGCTGCGCTTGGCGGAATTGGTGTCGATTGATGTCAAACATCTCAATCTGCGCGAAGGCGAAATCCGCGTGATTGGTAAAGGTAATAAACAGCGTAAAGTTTGGTTTGCTGGACAGGCCCAGAAGTGGGTTGGTGAGTGGCTTAAGCTGCGCAGCCAGTTTGCGGTCAATGATGAAGCGGCGCTGTTTGTCTCCAAGCTGGGGACGCGGATTTCGCACCGTAGTGTGCAAAAACGCATGGCCGAATGGGGGCAAAAGCAGGCGGTAGCCAGTCATATCAGCCCACATAAACTGCGTCACTCGTTTGCTACCCATATGTTGGAGTCGAGCAATAATCTGCGTGCTGTGCAAGAGCTGCTCGGTCACGAGAATATCGCTACTACGCAAATCTATACTCATCTCGATTTTCAGCATCTGGCTCAGGTGTACGATCAAGCCCATCCTCGGGCGCGCAAAAAGAGTAAAGATTAGGCATTATCTATTGAAGATCGGGTGATCTGACTAAGCACATCGTTGGTTTGGGGCAAAATCAATCCACTCACTCAAATGATGTTAAATTAAGTGCATAATGCTTGTTCACAAAAATCACATTGCCTAATTATTGAGTATAGTCTGCGGTAACGATTGCATTGCATAATGGGTCAATACTTCACCAGTCTGTCCATTTTTTATGTTTACGGTTTCTCGCCTTATCCCTGATTTGGTATCGGCAGCCACAGTGCTCGATACCGTCGATCTTGCTCATGGACAGTCTGTATTGGTGCAGATTTTTTCACCATGGAGTAGTGAGCAAGTACAGCAACTGGCTCGCCAGATCCGCATTAAATTTCCATTGTCTTGTCTGATTGGCTGCAGTGCCGAGCAAGTCATTTTCCAAGGTGAAATTCACCATCAAACTACCTTGTTGCAAATAACGGTTTTTGAACAAACCGCGCTTAGCGCGACCGTGGTAGCCTACAGTGACGATTATGTGGCGGATGGCCAGTGTTTAGCACGTCAATTAGAGCTTAATGACCTCTCACAAGCCGTACTGTGCTTTTCATGGCAGATGGAAACCTTACAAGCGCCGCGTTTTACGCTGCACAATAGCCGTGGTGTTGTGGTGCCTGTTGCCGGTGGTGCAGCTAAACAAACCTCAGCCGGACATTGGGTACTATTGGATGAAGAGTGCTATCAACAAGCCACGGTGGCGGTGGCGTTACATAGCGATACCTTATGCGTTGAAGTAGGTGGTTACACCGAATGGCAGCCGGTTGGACGTAGTTATCATGTTACTGGCGTTGAGGGCGATCGGCTGCTTAGTCTCGATCATGAGCCGATCGAGGCGGTGTATCAACGCAATTTAGGTACCCAGATCGAGTTTGCCAATGGTGGGCTGATCAGCTTTCCGTTGATGAAAGGTAAGTGTCGGCTGCAAGATATCTATCTGCCACTGGGTATCGCCCCAGAGGGTGGACTGCGTTTTAACCGCCCACTTGCGCTGCAAGATAAAGTCCGTTTTTGTTTTGACCATCCGAGTTTAACCCTAGAGCGAGTGTGTCTCACCGCTCAGCAATTGCAGGCTCAACAGTATCAACAAGTGTGGGTGTTTAACTGCGCATTACGTTTGAATTTCATGCACGAAAACTATGAGTTGCAGCCACTGCAAGTCGTGGCACAAACGAATGGTTGTTACTGTTGGGGAGAACTGCTGTATGAGCATGGTCAACAACAAGTAAGGCATCACAGCATGACTTTTCTGGCACTGCGTGAAGGTGAGCCGCAGAACAAGCCGCTGGCTCGTTTACCCAACTACTCTCAAGGAATGACTGCGCCGCTATTTAATCTGATCCGTCATGCGTTTTATGATTTAGATGTAATGACCGATAACTTAGCCCAGCAGATCCGTTCACAAACGGCATTATTGACCGCCAGCTATCGGCGTGACCGACGCACCGGGTTACCTAATCGCGTCGTGCTGCGTGAGCGTTTATTGGCATTCACTGAGCATGAGCATTTAGTGGTGCTGAAAGTGACCAATTTTAATCAAATCAATGAAAAATACGGCTATCCGGTTGGCGATGAGCTGCTGCGTGATTTGAGCACTCAGTTTCAAGCATATTTGGATTTGAAATTAAACGAACGTAGTTGGTTATATGCGATTGGTGTCGGTGAGTGGGCGACGGTATTTTATTCTCAGGCTGATGCGCTGCGTATTCATAGTCATTTCTATAAATTTGTTGAACAGTTAGAGCACGTTAATTTCGAACCGGGCGGCTTGCCGACCGTTGATTATCTGTCGATATCTTTGTGTGCAGGATTAGTCAGCCAGCATGATTTTGCCGGACATACTCCAGATGAGCTGCTGTTGCGTGCCATCGAGGCTCGCCGCCATGCGTTCAATAATAATCGCCATTTTTGTAATGCGGCTCGGCTTAAAGTGCAAGACAATGAGCGTCAAGAGCGACTCAATGGATTATCACGCGTGAGTCGCGCAGTACTGCGTGATGATGTGGTGGCGTACGCCCAGCCAATCTGCCAGGCGCATAACCATATTGTGGCCTCGTATGAGTGTTTGGTACGGATTGAAGATGACGGTGAGATTCTCCTGCCGGGGTATTTTTTACCGATCATTACTGATACTCATCTCTATACTCGTTTGAGTCGTCAGATGATCAGCCACACTTTCACAATGATGCGTCATCGATCCGAAGCATTTTCAATCAACCTGTCCCCACAGGATTTAATGAGTGAGCGCACGCTACTGCACTTAGAGGCGGCGATCCAATCACTGGCCGATCCAACCCGGGTTGGGTTGGAAGTATTAGAGAGTGAGCGGATTAAAGATTATGGGCGGATGATCGAGGTGTGTAACTATTTCCGTTCATTAGGGGCCACCATCATCGTTGATGATTTTGGCAGCGGTTACTCCAATATTGATGAAATCGTCAAACTCGAGCCGCAAGTGATTAAGCTAGACGGCAGTTTGATCCGCAATATCGATCAAGACATTAAGCAGCGCCGGATTGCCGAGCAGTTGGTCAAATTGTGTCAGGTCCTGAATGCCAAAACCGTGGCTGAATTTGTGCACAACCAAGCCGTTTGCCGGATCAGTGAAGATATGGGGGTCGACTACTTACAGGGTTATTTCCTCGGTCGACCGACACGATTAGGTTAAATCTACAGTTTAAGCTCTGTTTGTCCGGTGATCTGTTGCGCGAACAGTGCGGCTTGACCCACTGCCGGTGGCGCAATGCTATCACTCAGTTCGACTAAGGAACGAAAGAGCACTAAGCCACCATTGGCGATCGGGTAGATCAATGGGCCGACTTTTTCTTGGTGGGTGGTCAGTTGATCGCCATCACGGGTGAAAATCCGCTCTGAGAGTAAATATTGCTGCTGGTGACGTGTCATCACCACTTGGATTTGATTGGGATTGAGCTGCTGCCAATAACCTTGTTCGATGATTGGCGGCTGCCCATCTGTATACTCATAGCGGGTTTGCGCGCTATGGTCTGGCTCCAAGTTGAGAGTAACACTAAAACCGGTTTGTACCGTCGAGCGGGCAAAATATACGCCACTCCATTCCAACGTGGGATCGAGATTGGCTAAGCTGGCACAGCCTTGATAATGATCACCTTGCAATGACAGTTTAGAACGCCATTGATAAAGCGTTGGCTCTGTACCATTTTGGCACTTTGCTGGTTCTAGTTCGAGTTCTCCACCCTCAAATTGGTAACGGCGTTGAGTGGCACTGATTTGCGTGCGAGTAATGGACAAGTGCTGTTTCGCACCACCTCGCGGCTGGAATTGTAAGCCATCGTCGATAAAGCGCAGTGACCAAAATGGTTGATTGCCAAAGGCTCGGGTTGGACGGATCGGCTGTTCACAACCACGCTGTTCTCTACTCAACTGGTTAATCCTTTGCACCGCAATACGTGCGACATAATCGCCGTTATACCCAGTTTGGCTCGGTGGCAATAAGGTGCCAACTATCTCGCCGTACAGTGGTTGATAAGGGCTAAGATTAAGCGCGAGCGCATCGCGTAACTGTTCGACTGATAAATTGAGCCAATACTGCTGCTGACTGCCACATGGGGTAAAGCGCTGTAATTCATGACCGATGACCACCTCACCACGCAGCATAAAACTCGTCGGTTGAATCGTTTCGGGTTTATCGAGTGTAGCGATGATGATTGGGGTTGACTCTGATTGTGGGTCTGATAACCGGTTGCTAGAGCACGCTTGCAACAAGATGGCGCATAAGATGGCGCCGAGAGGCAACACTCGCATGGTTCGATTCCTTTGGCTGATATGGCGGGCAGTTAGATGACTTAAGTATCGCATAAAGCCTGAGTTAAGCTGAACCACTGGCCAGCGCAATTGACAAAGTGCCGACATCGGATTGATCGGTTTGCGGATCAGTACCCAGTTTGGTGGATCACCCGCACCAAAAATAAAGATGGCAGCCGGGGTGCTGCCATCTTAGTTATGTGGCCGAAGCGGCCAAGAGCATAGGGGTTAAAACAGATGTTGGTGTAGGTAGTGGGCGACAGCATCATCTGCATTACTGCCGATCACGGTATTATTCGGTAGCGCATTGAACACTTTTTGATGCGCCGTGCTCATCACTAAGCCTTTGCCTGCCATCGAGAGCATCTCGACATCATTCATGCCATCACCAAATGCGATGCAGTTGGTTAAGCTGAGTTGTAATGATTCGGCGACTGCTTGCAGAGCATCACCTTTGGATACGCCAGCACACATCACTTCTAAACACCAAGGGGTGGAAAATGCGACATTAATCTTATCGCCAAAGCGTTGATTAAGTAGCATTTCATAATGCACTAGGTGTTCGTGATCCTGATTTTGGTGGGTAAAGAAAATCTTGGCGATGCCATCGGTTGGTGCTTGATTGACATCAAATAGCTGATAAGTAAAACCAGAATCTTCATGGAAGTCGCGCAGCACTTCATCTTCTTTATTGAGCAACCAGCCATCATTGCGATACAGGTGAACATACAATTGGTCATCTTGTTTGACCAGATCGATGATGGCTTGCACTAACTCGTGTGGGACGTTTTTGCTGTACATCAACTGATCGTCTTGGTCATGCACTCTCGCCCCATTCGAGGTAATCATATACGCGGGGATCCCCGCAATCTCACGGATCCCCGCCACATCGACATGGTGGCGACCAGTGGCGAAAATAAAAGTAAACCCTTGATCATGCAGTTGCTTAAGCGTTTGTTTGGAAAATTCGCTCAGTTGATGATTGGGGGCGAGTAGGGTGCCGTCGAGATCCGACGCCACGATTTTATACGGATGTTGTGTGGCTAACGTGGTCATAAAACTCTCATGTTTCACTGTAGGTAGGGTGAATGTTCACCCTCGACTTGCTTAGTGTAGTGGAATTAAATCCGGAAAAAGAGGGTAAATTGTACCTGCCGTTTTTCCTCAATTTTGGGATGGTGCGGTTGGGTCGGCAAAAAAGCGCAGCATGTGATCTAACGCCTGCTTACGATAACGATCCTGCTCAAACAGCAACTCATGGCGTGCCCCTGCAATTTGGCATAGTCGGGCATGTGGTTGGGTGTGTAAGAGTTTTTTGAATAGTCGATTTTGTACTTGGTTAGAGACAATTGCTTCTTCACCCGCTTGTAAAATCAGCAGTGGAATGTTGATTTGGCGGGTTAACTGCAAGCATTGTTTGCAGGCGATTAAACTTTGCCAAACCCAATGATAACTGGGGCCACCCAGTTGTAGCTCAGGGTACTTTTGGTACAAATCGCGAAACGATTGATAGCGAATTTGGCTATGAGTAAGTAGGTTGTTGGCAAATGGTTTTGCATAGTAAGGGCCATAGCCAGCTGCATAGCTCGGCTGTGTGGTTATTGTGGCCATGATTTGGCTGAAGATGAACGCAAATGGACGTAGATACCACGGCATCGCGATGCCAAACATTGGCGCGCTGAGTGCAACCGCATCAAACGGATGAGAGGGGTGAGTTTGAATATAGCGTGTGGCAACCGCTCCCCCCATTGAATGACCAAATAGCAAGCGCTGTGTATAGCGGCCTAGCTGGAACAACTCGACCAAACCTTGTAAATCCGTCACATAATCTTCGAATTGCTCAACATAGCCGATCTGTCGATCGGCGGTCAGCCGTTGTGATAAACCTTGGCCTCGATGATCATAGGTATACACATCAAACCCTTGCCGAAATAGGTCATAGCACAGCTCTTGATATTTTGCGCTTGATTCGATGCGTCCATTAACCAGCACGATGGCTTTTTGGTGACTCGGATGCTGCAAACTGCACCAATAAATCTGTTTTTTATCAAAACTGTGATACATGCCTTCAGTGCGAGTGTGCCACAGTTGAGCTATCTCAAGGTTGAGTGCTTGTTGCAGAGTAGACTCTTGCGTATAAGGGTAATAACGGTTCATAAGTGGATGATATGACTGTGCAGATTGGCGGTTTACCTGTCAGCTAGCATAAGTCAGGAATAAGGAATTGCAATGGATATCCATGTTTGGCTTGCTTATTTAGTTACTGCAACTGTGTTCAGTTTGGCTCCGGGTTCGGGTACGGTTAACTCAATCAGCAATGGTTTAAGTTATGGCACACGCCATTCATTGGGGGCGATTATCGGCCTCCAAATCGGTTTGATTTGCCACATCGTGTTGGTGGGAGTGGGGATTGGCGCGCTGGTGGCTCAGTCAGCACTCGCGTTTAGCGTGATCAAATGGGTTGGGGTAGCGTATCTATTATGGCTTGGGGTACAAAAATGGCGTGACCAAACAGCGTTAACTGCGGTCACTCAGCAAGCGGAATTATCACAGTCGGCATTATTGCGTAAAGCGGTGTTGATTAATTTGACCAACCCTAAATCGATCGTATTTTTGGTGGCGTTATTTCCGCAATTTATCAATCCGGCCAGCCACGCGGCGCCACAATTTTTGATCCTTGGCATCACCACCATCATCATCGATACGATAGTGATGTTCAGCTATACCGCCTTAGCGGCTCAGCTCGGTCGTTATATCCGCTCACCTCGCGTCATGACCAGAATGAATAAACTATTTGGTTCGATGTTTATCGGCTGTGGGGTGTTGCTCGCTAGTGCTAAAGCTTAAATCGCGGTTATCGATTCAGCAGATCGGTTAAGGAAACTATGTACACTACTTATGTTGCTCGCCAGCCGATATTAAATGGCAAACAACACACGTTAGGCTACGAATTGCTGTTTCGTGATGGCGAAAATAACGCATTTCCTGAGTACGTCGATGCGGATCGGGCAACCTATCGCTTGATTGTGGAAAACTTCTTATCGATTGGTACCAATCCGCAGATTGCCCGTTCGCGTTGCTTTATCAACTTCCCCCATAAAAGCTTGCTACGCCGGTTACCGCTTACTTTGCCGCGTGAGCAGATCGTGGTTGAAATCCTCGAAACTTGCCAGCCGACTGATGAACTGTTGGTGGCCGTACAAGAGTTGCGTCAGCGTGGATATTTGCTGGCATTAGATGATTTTGTCTATTCACCCGCTTGGGAGCGTTTCTTGCCTTATGTGCATATTGTCAAACTCGACATTATGGCGATGGGGCTTGATCAAGCGTGTGCTTTGGTGCGTGAGCGATTGGCGAATGGTAGTCGGCGGCGCTTTTTGGCCGAGCGAGTGGAAACCGAAGCCGATTTTCACCAAGCACGTGATGCCGGGTTTACTTTTTTCCAAGGCTATTTTTTCAGTAAACCAGAGCTGATTGAGCAGCGTTACATCAGCCCTGAGCATGTGATCGCGATGCAACTGTTCCATGAGGTCTGTCAGCCTGAGGTCGATTATGAACGAGCGGAGCGATTGGTGGCTCAAGATATTGCGCTGTCCTATCAGTTGCTGCGTTTTGTCAATACGATGTCAGATCGGATTGCAGTTTCGATCACCTCGTTTCGTCAAGCTTTGGTCTATCTGGGTCAAGACCGATTGCGGATTTTTATCTCATTGGCGGTCGCTTCTTACATCTCATCGAAAAAGCCGCAACAGCTCTATACGTTATCGTTGCAGAGAGCGCGATTTTGTCAGTTAATGACGACCTTGCCCCTTTTTCAGGCTTATCAACAGCAAGCTTTTCTGATCGGGATGTTTTCGGTGTTAGATGCGTTACTAGATACCAGTTTAGCCGTGCTGGTTGAGCAGTTGCCGTTAGGCGATGAAGTGAAACTGGCGCTGCGTGACCGGAGCGGATCTCTCGGAGCTTTGCTTAACCTTGAGCAGTGTTTTGAACAGGGAGATTGGCAAGGTGTAGCGCAACACTGTCATCAATTGGGATTGGAGATTGAAGAAGTGCAGCCCCGATTGATTGACGCCCAGCGTTGGAGTCAAGACATTCATCGTTTGGTTTAGATGGTTGTTCGGTTGTGTTGGCGGTCAACCAGCCTGACGTTGAGGGTTGGATAATAAAGGCTAGTTGACCAGAACGCTTCACTGACTTGTCAGCGCGGGTTATGTGTTGATGGGTGACCAAGGGTTGATTATTTCAGCCAAGCATTGAGCATCCACATTAACTTCTCTTGCTCGCGGATGTAATCGCCCATCAAGGCGGCGGTTCCTTCATCGCCACTTTTACTGGCAAATTCCAGAATATCGCGCTGTTGGTGTAGCAATACGCTAAAACCATCCACCAATCCTTGCATGCTACTACGGCCATCGAGTGAATCGGTGTGCTCTTTAATTTGGGTTGCTTTAAGGTAGCCACTAAAACTGTGCATTGGCCGAACGCCTAAGGTCAAAATACGCTCTGCCACTTCATCAATCTTGAGTTGCAGATCGGTATAGATTTCCTCAAATTTGACATGTAGTTCAAAAAACTCTTTGCCTTGAATATTCCAGTGATAACCACGGGTATTCATATAAAAAACTTGATAATTTGCTAGCAAGTGGTTGAGAGTATTGGCCAGTTTTTGACTTTGTGTGCTATCGAGACCAATTAAATTGGTTGTCATAATTCCACCTCTCAGTGTGTTAAATTCTATTTTGATACACCAAGAATAGTGTAGTTTAGGTAGGGATCAAATTGGGATTGGCTGATTTTTTTGATAGAGAAAAACTATCAATCCATATCAATAGTATGGTTATTGGCCAGTTCAGCGCTGTAGCGCAAAATGTAAAAAACGTTGGCCCTGATAAGTCAGTATGCCCTTATCCCCAGGATTCAGTGCATGATAGTAGTGAATACCAATTTGAAACTCGCGCTTTGGGCCAAACAGACCTTTTTGCACGTAAATCCAGCACTCCTGATCCTCTTGACCGGGCAGTGGGTTGGCAACGTCGATAATCTGCTTATCCAGAATCGTCACTTCTGCTGTACGCTGTGGCGCATTTTCACCTTGCAGGTGACGGCGGTAGAAGTGGCTGAACAACCAAAATGCAGCAATAATTAATAATACTAGATAGATCAATAGAGTGTAGGGCATGTCTGCCTCCAATCGGGGATACGCAGCCATTTTAGCGAATAGCATATTTTGCCAACTAATTTTTACTGAGAAAGAGACGTTTGGCCGCTATTCACGGTGATTTTTCGGCTGACTTCACACTTTATGGATCATCGCAGCTAGGGTTTGTCGAGTGACTAGCGAGACAGCAAAACAGAGTGCGGGAGGGAATATGTCAGACATTGAGCAAGTGGTGCTACGCACGCGCAAACTCGAAACACTATTGCGCGAACAATATCATGCACAAGGCAAGGGGCTGCACCAGCTCGTCACCAGTTGCGAAGAGCGTTTACCTAATCATATGGTCAAAAAATTGCGCTATGTTGCCACGATTCGCAACAAAGTGATCCATGAAGATCACTATCAGCTAGAAGCACGCAATGCTTTTTTTAGCGCATGTCAGGAGTGTGAGAAGGCGTTAACGCCCAGAAGTGGAAAATTTGTGTGGCGGGTGGCAATCACCTTACTGACGTTGGTTACCCTTGGTGCGCTGTTGGTGTATTACTGGTACTGGCCTGAGCTTGCTCAACATTTCCATTAATGGCTAACCAGCAAAACAAAAAGGACGCATATGCGTCCTTTTTGTTTATAAACATAAGCTTAGTACATCATGGGCAGTGTCATTAGGCCAATGATTACTGCGATCATAACGAGTCCCTGTTTTTGAGATGAAGAAATCATAACACTGCTCCTTTTTAGTTTAATCATTCTGGCGAAAAGAATAGATCATTTATTAGGCTTGATCAATAGATTGATTGTGAGAGTTTAAAAAAACACAGTTGTTTTGCTGTTGTGATGGAATTTCGTCAGGGAAAGGTCATGGTTTTGTACTGTTGTAATCATGAGCGATGTGTTGTTTTTTTGAATGGTTGTCTTTTTATCTTTTTGTTTTTAATTATTTTTTATATTTGGCTTGGCTGGTTTAACTTTAAACTAACGTTAGTTATTGTTACTTGGGCTGGATTTGATAGTCGGTATCGAGTAATTAACGGTTTATCGCTGATAGTTGCTGATTGTTGATATGAATTATCATTTGCTTTTGTTGGTTAGTGGTTTTCTTTGCTTACATTTGTCTTAATGGATGTTATCTATCTTTTAGCTTTAATTATTCTACTTAAATATATTTTTTATTGTAATTCGTTGAATTTAAATCGTTTTGTTTGTTTTTTTTGTGATTTTTAATAGTGTTTTTGTGTGGCTTGTCTATGATTTAACTTTTGTTTTATTGTGTTTTGATGATTTAATTTTGATTGGTTGTTATTTTGTTGGCTTTTCTGGTGATTGAGTCGTGTGGTCATCAGTATGCAGAGAGAATGGTGATTTCGCGGGCATACAACGGCGCTTTGAGCTACAACCGCATGTGCAGCTTGAGCATAAAAAAGCCACCAAATTAATCTGGTGGCTTTGAGGAGATCATGAGCTTGTCACTTACATCATGTACTTACGACGAATATCCAGTAGCGCAAAGATACCGAAGATCAGAATCGACCATTTGTCCCAACGTGTTAATGGTAACTTATCGCCAAATGCGCCAATAAAAATCAGCATCTGTAAGCCATGCATCATCAGTAAAAATGCGGCCATAATATACAGTGCAATCGCAGCATTGCCTGGAAAAGGCATAGCGATATTGAGTAGTAACACCAGCCACACCAAGCCAATCGCAGTCTTTGCTAACCAGATTAATCCTTTCATTGTGCTTCCCTTATAAATAGCCGATAGCAGACTTGCCCAGCGATTTTTTCTCGATGCAAGCGCCACGATGTGGGTAATTCCGTCATCGGCAGCTCTTTTTCGCATTCAATATAAATCATCGCATCAGGACTTAGCCAACCGTTTTGCTCTAACAATTGAGTGGTTTGTTGCAATAAACCTTGTCGAAATGGTGGGTCAATAAACACCAGCTCATACGGTTGTGCGGATTGTCGCAAAAAGGCTAAGCTATCCATGTGAATAAGTTCAATGTTTTGTGCTTTTAAGCTCTGCACATTACGGCTGAGTTGTTGAAAGGCGAGAGGGTTGAGCTCCAGCATGGTCACCAGTTCTGCTTGGCGTGAGGCGCATTCAAATCCTAAGCCACCAGAGCCAGCAAATAAGTCGAGGCAACGTGCGTTCGGTACGTGTTGAGCGAGCCAATTGAATAGTGTCTCTTTGACTCGGTCGGTGGTGGGGCGTAATCCTTCTGCATCATGCACCGGAAGTTTTCGACCACGCCATAGGCCGCTGATGATTCGAACTTGCCCGCTGGGGGCGTTTTTTTGTGATGAGTTTGGCTGGCGACGTCTTTGCATAGATTTTTTGACCGCTAATTAAGTGTTACTATAACCCACCTGTCCGCCATCCGGCGTGACAACCCGAGTTAACATAAAAAATTGGACAAAGTGTAGCAAGTGCAGCAAAAAGTTTTCACTGCTTTGTCATTTTTCTTTTCTGGCAGATGCCCATCGCCAAGAAAAGTGGGTATTCAAATAAAGTGATTCAGGACAGTTCCAGATGACGGAAAAAAAGAAGCGTGGTTTGTTGTCATGGCTTGGCTTTGGTGATGAAGAGCATAATCCAACCAGCGCAAGCGAAACACCAGCGCAAGATCAGCCCTCAACTCAAGCTGACGTTGCCACGGTCGAGCTGGTCGCCGAAGCTGTGTTAACAGAAACAGAAACAGAAACAGAAACAGAAACAGAAACAGAAACAGAAACAGAAATAAATGAAAGTGAGCTAACGCGGATTAGCGAGCAAGAAAAGCCAACCGAAAGTTTCTTTACTCGTTTAAAGCGCAGCCTTAGCCGCACCAAAGCCAATATTGGCGCAGGTTTTTTTGGTCTGTTTAAAGGCAAAAAAATTGATGATGAGCTGTTTGAAGAGCTTGAAGAGCAGCTGCTGATCGCCGATGTTGGGATGGAAACCACCAGTAAAATTATTGCCAATTTGACCGCCAAAGCCTCTCGTCAGCAACTGCGTGATGGTGAAGCGCTGTATGGCTTACTTAAAGAAGAGATGGCGGAAATTTTGGCTCAAGTCGAGCAGCCGTTGGTCATTGCGGCGGATAAAAAACCGTACGTGATCTTAATGGTCGGAGTCAATGGCGTGGGCAAAACCACCACGATTGGTAAGCTGGCCAAGCAGTTCCAAGCTCAGGGCCACAAAGTGATGTTGGCCGCCGGTGATACTTTCCGCGCCGCTGCAGTTGAGCAACTGCAAGTCTGGGGTGAGCGTAATCAAGTACCAGTGATTGCCCAGCATACTGGCGCAGATAGCGCATCGGTTATTTATGATGCGATTGAAGCGGCCACCGCGCGTGGCATTGATGTGGTGATTGCCGATACCGCGGGTCGTTTGCAAAACAAGAGCCACTTAATGGAAGAGCTGCGTAAAATTGTGCGGGTGATGAAAAAGATTGATGGTAGTGCGCCCCACGAAATTATGCTGACCTTGGATGCCGGGACCGGACAAAATGCCATCAGTCAGGCCAAGCTATTTAGTGAAGTGGCACCGTTAACCGGGATCACCTTGACCAAACTTGATGGTACTGCCAAAGGTGGCGTGATTTTCGCGATTGCTGATCAATTCCAGATCCCGATCCGCTATATTGGGGTTGGTGAAAAAATTGACGATTTACGTCCATTTGCTACCCAAGAGTTTATCGACGCACTATTTAGTCGTGAAGAGTAACTGGTCACCACCAGTCACCAAATCTGAGCTGGCCAGTGTGCCAGCCTTGCCAAGGGGGAGAGGGCGTGATCAGGTTTCAGCAAGTCAGTAAAGCATACCGAGGTGGACGACAAGCGCTGCAGAAAGTGGATTTTCACTTACGGCGTGGGGAAATGGCTTTTTTAGGTGGCCATTCCGGTGCAGGGAAAAGCACATTGCTTAAACTGATCTGTGCTATTGAGCGTCCAACCGACGGCAAGATCAGCTTTAATGGGCACGATATTACGCGTATTCCTAGTAAAGATATTCCATTCTTGCGGCGCAATATCGGCATTGTATTTCAAGACCATCGCCTGTTGATGGACCGCACCTTATATGACAATGTGGCATTGCCGATGCGGATTGAATCGATCGCGGAAGATGAGATCAAACGGCGAGTTTGCGCTGCGCTCGATAAAACCGGCTTGCTGGATAAAGCGCGCTGTCTACCGAGCCAGCTTTCTGGTGGTGAGCAGCAGCGGGTGGGAATTGCTCGGGCAGTGGTCAATCGCCCGACTTTACTGTTGGCGGATGAGCCAACGGGTAATTTAGATCCTGATCTGTCCAATTTGGTGCTGCGGCTATTTGAAGAGTTTAACCGTGCTGGGGTGACCATTTTATTGGCTACCCACGATATTCATCTGGTTAATTCGCGTCCGCAGTATCGTCATCTCGAACTCAATCAGGGTTTTTTAAGTGAGGTGGCGGATCATGGCCGTTAAACCGAGCAAGCAAAAAATGACTAAAACCCGTCAAAGTAAAACGCGCGCTCAACAGCGGAGCAAAAACGATAGCTTTATCGCAATCCATTTAAAGCAAGCCAAGACTTCGTTTGCCGCGTTATGGCGACGTCCGCTTGGTAATATTCTCACTCTGGCCGTGATCTCAATGGCGTTAGCTTTGCCTGCCAGTTTGTATCTGCTGAGTAAAAATATTGCTTCGGTGGCCGAACCGGTCGCTGTACCTTCCCAGTTGAGTGTTTACTTACAAACCGAAATCCCAGAACCGCGAATCATCGTATTGAAAGATTCGCTAGAGCGGCGTGCTGAAGTCAGCCTAGTGGAATACATCTCACCTCAACAAGGCTTGGATGAGTTAAGCCAATATGCCGGATTTGAACAGGCGATCAGTCTGCTCGATAACGCTGCGTTACCGGCCGTGTTAGTGGTGACACCACAAGTCGAGAGCCGTGACCAGTTGCAATCTCTGGCCCATAGCTTGCGAGCCGAAGATGGGGTAACTGATGTGCGGATGGATGAGGATTGGTTTGCTCGCCTCGATGCGATTCGACACTTAGCGACCATAGTGGTGATCAGCTTGTCGAGTTTGATGCTGATGTCGGTATTTTTGATTGTTGGCAATACACTGCGTTTTAATGTGCAAGCCAATAAGGAAGAGATCCAAACCATGAAATTGATCGGCGCGACCGATAGCTATATTTTACGGCCTTATCTCTATTCTGGTATGTGGTTTGGACTGCTTGGTGCGGTGGTGGCATGGCTGCTCACCGCATTGATAACTGTGTTGCTCAATGGCGCAGTCGCCACTCTCGCTATGTTGTATGACAGTCGATTTCGCTTAATTGGCCTCAGTTGGGATGAATCGCTACTGCTGCTGATGCTTGGTGTATTGCTTGGCTGCGTGGCCGCTAAAGTTTCTGCTCAGCGCCATTTAAAAGAAATTGAACCGCTTTAGGTGATAATGGTCATAAAATAGCGGCCGATTAACAGCCACCACAGTGCTTGACTTGAGTTGTACTTTTGTTTATGCATAATGACCCGTCAAACTTGAAATTGATTAATTTTCGGTTCAAGCTTGCTGCGATAAAACCCTGTGTCCAGATCAGAGAATGATGAGGAATTGAATGACTAACCAAGCGTATCCAATGGCTCTTGTTACACAAGACAGCTTAGATAGCTACATCCGCTCCGTAAACGGTTATTCGATGCTGAGCGCAGATGAAGAGCGCGAGCTGGCTGAGCGATTACATTACAAAGGGGATATCGAGGCGGCGAAAGGATTGATCTTGTCGCACTTACGATTTGTTGTTCACGTTGCTCGTGGCTATTCCGGCTATGGTCTGCCGATTGCTGATTTAGTCCAAGAAGGCAATATCGGCTTGATGAAAGCGGTTAAGCGTTTTAACCCAGAAATGGGCGTGAGACTGGTTTCGTTCGCAGTACACTGGATTAAAGCGGAAATTCATGAATATGTGCTACGTAACTGGCGTATTGTCAAAGTCGCGACCACTAAAGCTCAGCGCAAATTGTTCTTCAATCTGCGTAAATCCAAAAAACGCCTCGGCTGGTTTAACGCAGGTGAAGTGGAAACCGTGGCTCGCGAATTAGGCGTTGAGCCTGCGGAAGTGCGTGAAATGGAATCGCGGCTGGCGGCGCAAGATGCAGCATTTGAAATGTCCGCTGAAGATGATGACAACGGCATGGCCTACACTGCGCCAGTGCTGTATCTCGAAGATAAACAGTCGGATCTAGCGGATAACCTAGAAGCGGAAAACTGGGAGGCGCATACCACCCAGCGCCTGAGTGTGGCTTTAGCCAGTCTCGATGAGCGCAGCCAGCATATTGTGCGCGCCCGTTGGTTGGATGATGACAATAAAACCACGCTACAAGATTTAGCTGAACAGTATGGCGTCTCTGCCGAGCGGATCCGCCAGCTTGAAAAAAATGCGATGCGTAAGCTAAAAGAAGCGGTTGGTGAGTTCTGATCGCAACTTGGCTGAGTCGATCATCAAATATAAGAGGTCTGGTTAATCCCAGGCCTTTTTTATTACGGGTAGCGCTTGAAAACAGCAGTGATCAATTACCGATGATAGAAAAATAGGTCGATGATTTCATAATCAGCCATTTTGTTGCTTAGACAAGCCTATCAATCAGGTTATAGTATGCAGCAAATTATTTGACTTAGCCGAGAGCAGACTGGGTATGAAATCGCTGGGGATCCGAGCACAACAAAAAGAAAAAACACGCCGCTCTTTAATTGATGCCGCATTCAGTCAATTGAGCGCTGAGCGCAGTTTCTCGAACTTGAGTTTACGTGAAGTCGCCCGTGAAGCGGGCATTGCCCCAACCTCGTTTTATCGCCATTTTAAAGATATGGATGAGCTCGGTTTAACCATGGTGGATGAAGGTGGTTTACTGCTGCGTCAATTGATGCGCCAAGCTCGGCAGCGGATCGTTAAAGAGGGCAGCGTGATCCGCACTTCAGTGGAAACCTTTATGGAATTCATTGAGAGTAGCCCGAACGTGTTTCGCCTACTGCTGCGTGAACGCTCTGGTACCTCCTGCGAGTTTCGCGCTGCGGTGGTGCGTGAAATTCAGCATTTTGCCGCCGAGCTCACCGAATATCTGGTCACCACCGGAATGAGCCGCGAAGAAGCGATGACTCAAGCGGAAGCGTCGGTGATCTTGGTCTTTAGCTCGGGTGCAGAAGCTTTAGATTTGGAGCGCAGTGAGCGCGATGAACTCTCTGAGCGGTTGATTTTGCAACTGCGCATGTTGGCGAAAGGCGCACTCTGGTATCGTAAAGAGCGTGAGCGCAATCGTCTCAAAGGCACTCTAGAATAACGCCGAATCGCCCGCCATCCACTAGCCATCCAGCTTTAAAAATTGCCTGACGCGCAATGAGTCTGGGTTAGTGAAGAATTTTTCTGGTGGGCTATTTTCGATCAAGATGCCTTTTTCTAAAAACACCACTTGGTCTGAAACTTGGCGTGCAAACGCCATTTCATGGGTGACGATCACCATAGTGTAACCCTCTCTTGAAAGCTGTTGCATGACTGATAGCACTTCATCAACCAACTCGGGATCAAGTGCTGAGGTTGGTTCATCGAATAACAGAACCTCTGGCTCCATGGCTAATGCACGAGCGATCGCGATGCGCTGTTTTTGTCCACCAGATAACATATTCGGATAGCTGTTGAGCTTGTGCGCCATACCGACTTTCTCAAGCTGGATATGCGCCATCTTTTGAGCGTCCTCTTTTGACCACTTTTTTACATGGATCAAGGCTTCCATCACATTTTGTTGAACCGTAAGGTGCGGCCATAGATTGAAGCTTTGGAACACCATTCCGATCCGTTGGCGTATTTTTGCCAGTTCTGGATATTTGCAGGGCTTATTGGTGTGTGGGTTAACCCCAATCGGCTGCTCACCAAGGTAGATAAAACCGCGCTCTGGCTGCTCTAACCAATTGATACAGCGCAATAAAGTTGACTTTCCTGAGCCGGAAGAGCCGAGAATACTCACCACTTGTCCTTGGTGGATAGTAAGGTTGATATCTCGCAGCACTTCTATGCCATCAAATTGTTTGGAAAGGTTGACAATTTTGATGATCGGGTTTGGCTCTTGTCGTGTCGTGTCGCGTCGAGCATTGATCCACGAGGTGTGACTGGTTGATGGTTTGTCTCGACCACGTGCAATGCTGCATTCTCTTTAGCGGATGTGACCGAGATTTCGGGTCTGTTAACGTATGGTTTAAGCATGACTTAGCCCTCTTTGTTGCACCTTGTACAGTACGCGTTGGGTGATTTGTTCAACCGCAATACTCACTATCCAATACAGGCCGATTGCAACAATAAATGCGTTAAGTGGAATGAAGTAGCTCGATTGCACGCTGTTTGCTGCCGCGGTGATTTCGCTGACGGTAATGATGCTTAAAAACGCGGTATCTTTAAGACAGATAATCAGTTGATTGGCAATCAGAGGTAGAGATTTAAACAGGATATTTGGGGTGATCACGCGGGTGAAGATTTTAACCTTTGAGAAACCACATGATGTGGCTGCTTCAATATAGCCCTCATCCAGATCTTTTCTTACCCCGCGAAAAATTTCACAGAAATAGGTGCTGTGGTAAAGACAAAGCGCAACCAGTCCGGCGCTGATCGCGTCCATGCGATCCCGAGCTGAGGTAGCCCGTAATAAAGCAAGTAGGCGAGAATAAGAAAAGGCAAGGTGCGCATAATATTAATGCTGGCTCTAATGCCATAAAATAGTGCTGTGCTGAGGCAATCGGTGGGGTAAAATCAAAAACTTGCAGGCGCGCGTCGGTAACAATCGCCCCTGTCAGTGCGAGGTCATATTGCCCTGCGGCAACGGAAGCGAGTAAGCCTGTCCACGGCAAAATATCTTGCTTCACTTCAAATTTGGCGTAGTGACGCAGCTCTTCGAGCAGATCTTGGTTGATACCGGTCGCCTTGCCTTGTGCAATGTAATTAAACGGTGAGTAGTTATCTTCCGTTGCGACTTTAAGCACCCCTGTTTTGATGATTTCAGCCAGATCGGCGCCAAGTGCACTGGCTGAGGTGCCGATGGCTAGCGCAATCACCGTGGTAGAAAACCATTTCTTAACACTCATTCCATGTTTCATATATCCATCCTTTTAACTCTGTTGAACGCCGCTTGAATACTTGCACTGTAGAGATTGGCGACGGTGATGGGGTAGAGCCAATTTATCCATCCTGATGGGACAGCTGTGTGCTTTAAGCCTGATCTTCTAAGCTGGATTTTTTCTAAAAAATACCTACATTTTTTGTGGTCTATTTTTTGCTGACGATGGTTTATCGGCTGACTTTGGTCGTGGATGATCGGAGGTTGATGGAGTGGCGATAAATTATCAGTGCGTGATTGAATTTGATTCCGCGAGAAGCCTACAGCAGCAGGTCAGAGAGTACCTTGTCAAAGCGATTTTAGAGGGGATATTTGCTTCGCAACAGGCGCTGCCGTCTTGTCGCAAGCTCTCTCAACAATTAAAAGTATCGCGAAATACCGTCTCTTTGGTGTATGAAAGTTTGCTCGATGACGGCTATTTAATTAGCCGACCGCGCAGCGGCTATTATCTGGCGGAAGCTTATCAAGTCAGTGATCAAGCTAGCCCTATCGCATTCAATTCGGTTGCAGAAAATAGTGCAATCAATGCACCAAATTGGGCCGATAGAATAAAAATTAATACCCATCAATTTCCGCGCATCATCAAACCCAGCCAATGGAGTTGCTATAAATACCCCTTTATTTATGGGCAGCCCTATATAAATGATTTCCCCTTGTCTCAGTGGCGAGAAGCTTCACGCAAGGTGATTGCCAACGCTCAGGATCATGGCTGGCTGTGTGATAAAGTCGATAAAGATGTGGAGCTATTGATTGAGCAGATCCGCACGCGAGTGCTGCCTCAGCGTGGAATTCATGCCAGCAGTGAGGAAATTCTCATCACGATAGGCTCTCAGAATGGCTTATATCTGCTCTCTCAGTTGTTAATGAATCGAGATTCTCGAGTAGGGGTTGAAAATCCCGGATATAAAGAAGCCTACAATATTTTTAGCCTAGCGGGTGCACAGTTATACCCACACCAAGTGGATACTGAAGGGTTAAAGTTGAACTCATGTTCTGCCCTGTGTGATTACTTCTATGTCACGCCAAGTCATCAAGCGCCAACCGCAGTAACTATGAGCCAGCAGCGGCGCAAACAGATTTTGGCGCTCGCTGAGCAAAGTGATGCGATCATCATTGAAGATGATTATGACTCGAACAGTAACTTTGAACTCAATCCAGTCCCAGCTTTGAAAGCATTAGATAAGTCAGGGCGAGTTATTTACGTGAGTAGCTTTTCCAAAATTCTCGCGCCGGGTCTGCGCCTCGGTTTTGTGGTGGCACCAGAAGAGCTGATCTATGAACTAAGAGGATTGCGTCGGCTGATGTTTCGCCATCCGCCGAGCCGATTACAGATGGAAATGGCACATTTTATTGCACAGGGTTACTACGACAGTTTTGTACGCCGTGTGCGTGAAAATACTCGGCAGCGGTGGGATATCATCAATCAAGCGGTCGCAAGGTATATTCCTTACTGTGAACGGTTAGCTAAGCATGAGCTCAGTAATGCACTGTGATTACAGACCCCAGATAGGGTCAGTTGTCAGCGGTTAGTTTCTAAGGCCGCGCAGCACGGAGTCTTGGTTGAAACCGGCGCTTCACATTTTATCGCCTCATCACCGTCTACCGAGAGATCTCAATCCCTATTGCCTCATGATGCGAATCGATATTTTAGGTTGGGTTTTCACTCGATTGATAAGGCGCTGATCCAGCCTGGAATCATTGAGTTAGCCAGAGCATTCGATGGCTTGCAATAAGCTAGAGTAAAGTTATTAAGGCTCAAGTCACTAAGGGTAAAGCAATAAAGGTAAATAAAATAAGAGGAACGTGCCAAGCGATGAGGCCTAGCACGTTGCCGCTTAGCCATCTAATTCGGCTAACACTTGATCGATGATTGCTACGCCATGTTTGATCTCATTTGGCTGGATGATAAGGGGTGGTGTGACATGAATTCGATTATTGACGATAAAAGTCAGTAGACCACGCTCGGTTAGTTTTTGCTTGATCTGTGCCATTTTCTGGTTACTCAGTGGTTGCTTGGACGCTCGGTCTTCAACCAGCTCCAACGCCCAAAACATGCCTTTGCCACGGATATTACCAATCACGCTACGGTGTTCCATCAGCGCAATCAACGATGGGCCGAGCAGTGTATGGCCAATTTGATCGGCATAATGGACAATGCCCTCCTCCTCCATCGCATCAATGGTGGCGACAATCGCTGACATGGCGAGGGGATGTCCCGAATAGGTTAAGCCACCCATAAAGCATTCATGCTTGAAGAACTCACATATCGCTTGACTGACGATCACTCCACCTGCCGGCACATAGCCAGAGTTGACGCCTTTCGCAAAGGTCACCAGATCAGGGATCACATTGAAGTGTTCAAACGCAAACCATTTACCGGTGCGCCCAAAGCCAACCATCACTTCATCTAAGATTAACTGAATGCCATATTGGGTTGCAATTTCACGTACACCTTGTAGATAACCCTCTGGCGGTAGCAAGAAGCCCGCAGTACCTGGAATGGTTTCCAGTAGGATTGCTGCAATCGAGTTCGGGCCTTCACATTCGATGACTCGTTTCAGGTGAGCTAGAGCGCGAGTACACTCTTCACTTTCTGTTTTGGCGTCAAATTCGGTGCGATACAGGTAAGGGTTGAAAAAGTGCACATGTCCTCGGCTGTATTCGTTGGGGATTCGACGAAAATCACCCGTAGCGGCGATGGCTGCGCCTGTATTGCCATGATATGAGCGATAAGCCGAAAGCACTTTATCGCGGCCAGTAAACTGGCGCGCCATACGGATTGCGTTCTCATTGGCATCTGCCCCCGCATTGGTAAAGAACACTTTTTGGAAGCCGCTTGGCGCCTGTGCCAAGATACGTTTCGCGGCCATACCGCGGGCTAGATTGGCCATGGCTGGCGCGATAGTCGCTAGTGTGTCCGCTTGTGCTTTGAGTGCGGCAATCACTTTAGGGTGCTGATGGCCAATATTGGTATTAACCAACTGGCTGCTAAAGTCTAAATATTTTTTTCCATCAAAATCCCACAGGGTACAACCTTGTCCACCGGCAATCGCCAATGGTGTCGCACTCTCTTGAACCGACCAAGAGTGGAAGACACATTGGTCTAATTCGATAACGTCTTGGTTTGTGACTTCAGATGATAACAAATCCATTTTCTTCTCCTAGCAATACGCAGGCTCTCGGTGAGCGGTAAGCATATTGTGGCGATGAATTCTGAGTCGGGAGTAGTGGCAGTTTCAAGAAAGTCATGGGTCAGCAGCGAGGCTCTGCCCTAGGTAATTTCGCAAACTGGCTCTACGCTGTTCACGCCCATCCGCTTAGATTAAGCAGACGTAAAGCATGGAAGGCTCAAGGTGTAAACTACGGCTCTAATGCTTATCGGCTTGGTGCTACGGAACTAGTGAGTTTAATCAGGAAGATGAATATGAAGAAAATCGCATTTATTACTGGCGCAACGTCAGGATTTGGACGTGCCGCGGCCCAAAAGTTTGCCAGTCAAGGTTGGTCGCTAGTGTTGGCGGGTCGCCGATGGGAAAGGCTACTCGATTTGCAAGAAATGCTTGAGGTACCGACGCACATTATTCCGTTAGATGTGCGAGATGCCAAGGCGGTTAAAGACGCAGTTGAGGCTCTACCGAGCGAATTTGCTCAAGTAACAACATTAATCAACAATGCTGGATTGGCTCTAGCGCCAGAGGGTGCTGCGCAGGTTGCTTTATCCGATTGGCATACGATGATTGACACTAACTGTACTGGGCTGGTCAATGTGACGCATGCTTTGCTGCCAACCTTGATGAGAGTTGGGGCTGGAGCCACCATCATCAATGTTGGCTCAATAGCGGGGCAATGGCCATATCCTGGTAGTCATGTTTATGGTGCGAGTAAGGCATTCGTAAAGCAGTTTAGCTATAATTTACGCTGTGATTTGCAAGGTACTGGGGTGAGAGTGACCGATTTAGCCCCAGGAATTGCAGAAACCGAATTTACTTTGGTCAGAACTAAGGGCAATCAGTCAGCTTCAGATAAGTTATATCGAGGCACAACTCCGTTAAGCGCAGAAGATATTGCCGAACAGATGTTTTATATCGCCAATCTGCCACATCATATCAATATTAACCGAGTAGAGGTGATGCCAACCCGCCAAGCTTGGTCACCCTTTGCCATTGATCGTGATTAGCAGGGATTCCGTATCGCAAGTGGCCACCGGTTTTGCTGGTGGCCTTTATCTCAAATCGAATGATTAGCGGCGCGGATTGTCCATTACCCCACGCCGTACCCAGAGCATTTTTTGCTACAGGCAGAATTCGTTCACATCCTCATTGAATGCGCTCTAGCAACACGCCAGCTTCCATGTGGTGGGTGTAGGGGAATTGATCAAATAGCGCAAAGCGTACCACTTGATGGGTTTGGCTGAGCAGTTGCAGATTCTCTTGCAGCGTTTCAGGGTTACAAGAGATGTACAAAATACGCTGATAACCTTGCACCATTTTGCAGGTGTCAATATCCATACCTGAGCGTGGTGGGTCGACAAAAATGGTGTTGCAGCGGTAGCTGGCCAGATCAACACCAGCATCTTTGAGGCGATTAAATTCGCGTTTGCTTTCCATTGCTTGAGTAAATTCTTCCGCTGACATACGGATGATTTGTACATTGTCGATCTGGTTGGCGGCGATATTAAATTGTGCCGCTTCAACGGAAGGCTTGGCCAGTTCGGTTGCCAGCACTCGTTCAAAGTTTTGTGCGAGAGCAAGTGAAAAATTACCGTTGCCGCAATATAGCTCAAGTAGATCGCCTTGACTGTCTTGAGTACAGTCGACCGCCCATTCCAACATCTTTTCTGCCACTTTGGCATTCGGTTGGGTAAAGCTGTTTTCGACTTGTTTATAAATGTATGGCTTGCCGTTGACCTGTAATTTTTCAACCACGTAGTCACGATCCAATACCATTTTCATTTTACGCGCACGGCCAATCAGGTTGAGATTAAACCCTTCATCATTTAAACGCTGTTTCAAAGCTTGCGCTGCTGTTACCCACTCTTCGCTGAGCTGACGATGGTATAACAGCGACACCAAAATTTCGCCGCTGAGAGTGGAGAGGAAATCCACTTGGAATAATTTATGGCGCAGAATATGGCTGTCTTTCATCGCTTCGATCAGTAGTGGCATCAAATCATTGATCAGGCGACTGGCGGCGGGAAATTGGTCGACCCGATATTTTTCACGCGTCTGTTGGTTAAACATGATGTAGTACATGTCATCACCTTGATGCCAAACTCGAAATTCAGCGCGCATTCGGTAGTTCGCCTGTGGCGACTCAAACACTTCCAGCTCAGGCATTGAGTAGTCAACAAACATTGCTTTTAAGCGAGCAACTTTGTCGGCCAATTGAGCTTGGTAGAGCGGTGGGTTTACATCAAGAGTCGCCATTGGAGTACCTTTTTATGGGCTATTACAGAAAGAGCGCAGATTTTATTCAATCTCGGCCAGTTGTCCAGTTTTGCTCCATGATTGACTGGATATTGAGTGTAAAACCGATCGGCACGGAATCTGTACTGGACAATTTTTGCTTCACTCAATACTATTTGCGGCGAGCTGGTGCTATTTAGACGCTTGGATGGCTAAAAATAGCTGAAAAGGGAATCCGGTGTGAATCCGGAACTGACGCGCAGCGGTAAGAGAGAACGAACGCTCAAATGACACTGCTCTTGGAGTGGGAAGTCGAGCCAGTAGGTGTAAAGTGCTCTCAAGTCCGAAGACCTGCCAGCCACTGAGTGATGCCGTGGTTTTCACTCAGCAGGATTAACGCGATTTAGGATAATAATATGCAAAAATCAGCACTAGCGATCGCTCTAGCATCGCTGCTCACCCCTATCTCTTATTTACACGCCAGCGAAGCCCAATCAGAAGAAACTGTTGTGGTAACGGCCAATCGTTTTGAGCAAAAGGTAAGTTCAACCCTGGCCGATATTGAAGTGATTACTCGTCAAGATATTGAGCAAACTCAAGCTAAAACATTGCCTGATTTGTTGCGTCGCTTAACTGGTGTGCAAGTCACGCAAAATGGTGGTCGTGGTCAATTAGCTTCATTGTTTGTTCGTGGTACAAGTTCAGATCAAGTTTTGGTGCTGGTTGATGGTATCCGCTTTGCTCGTGCGGCGAAAGGCGCCGTCGATTTTAACCAAATTCCGTTAACTTATGTTGAACGTATCGAGTACGTACGTGGTGCTCGTGCATCTTTATATGGTTCTGAGGCGATTGGTGGGGTGATTAACATCATCACTAAAGCGCGTTCACAGCAACAAGGAACAGCGTTAAGTGCTGGGCTTGGATCTCTCGATTATCAAGAGTTAAGCATTGCTTTAGGTATTGAAGTGGGTGAAAAGGGACAACTTAATCTAGCTTTGGGTACGGAGAGCGATAAGGGCTACAATGTTCGCCCCATTTCTGGTTTGAATGAGGGTGATCGTCACGGTTTCGGATCAGATAATGCTTTGTTGGGTTACGTGCACCAATTTGATGCATCTTGGTCTTTGTTTGCCAATGCTCGTGCTTATGAAAATATTTACCAGTACGACAGCAGTTACGGTGCTCGTGACTATAAAGAGGCGGAAAAAGATGACCTTTCTTTCACTGTGGGCTCTCAGTATCAAAGTGAACGTTGGTTGTCTGAACTGCAGCTAACTACCCAGAGACAAAAATCATGGGATTACACTCAATCTCAAGGAAAATATACAGGTTCATCAGACAAGCTTGAGCAGCAAAATATCCAATGGATTAACCGCTATTTAGTGAATGATGTATGGACGCTAGCTGGTGGAGTGGATTGGCGCGATGAATCGTACCTTGATAAGAGAGCAAATAAAGAGTTCGATCGTAGTAACACTGCTGTATTTGGTGTGCTTTCAGCAGATTGGCAACAGTGGCTGCTCGAGGCTAGTTTACGCCTTGATGATAATCAAGAGTATGGTTCACAAACGACTCATAACATTGTATTAGGGTATCAGTTCATCCCTGAATTGGGGATTAAAGCATCTTACGGTACGGCATTTAAGGCCCCGAATTTATATCAGCAGTACGATCCCACCTATGGTAATGCCGATCTAAAGCCTGAAGAAGCGGATGTGGCAGAAATCGGCGTCTATGGTCAAGTATCTGATATAAAGTGGTCAATCACTGGATACGATTACAAGATCAACAATCTTATCGATTACAACTCAGTAACGAGCAAATATCAAAATGTGATGGGTGAGAGTCACATTCAAGGCGTTGAATTAACTGCAGAGTTTACTACAGGCATTGTGCAACATCAGTTGAGTGCTGACCTCAAAGATGCGGATGATAGTCAAGGACAATCATTACAGCGTCGTGCGGAACGTATGTATAAGTGGAATGCATTAGTAGCGTTTGAGCAGTTAGATTGGTCGGTCAGTTATCAGTATGTTGGCAAACGGCCGGATTTGGATTACAACACGTATCCAGAGCAAACAATTACATTAGGAGCGTATTCGCTCATTGATACTGCAATTAGCTATTATGCGACGGATTCAATGACCATCAGTGCTCGTATTGATAATTTGTTGGATAAAAAGTACGAAACCGCTAATGGTTATCCTGCTGCTGAGCGTGCCTACTATTTCAATGTCGCTTATCAATTCTAATCTTTCAAACCGCCTTCGGGCGGTTTTACTTTGCATGATTGGTAGTCGCCCATGAACAAAAAGAAAGTCATTATTAGTTGGTCGTCAGGTAAAGATTCGACACTCACCTTGGAGCGGTTACGTGAAAGACCGGATATTGAGGTGGTCGGTCTGGTGACCACCTATGTCGGGGATGAAGTGCCTTTTCAAGCTACACCCCTTGAGGTATTAGAGCTGCAAGCACAACTGGTTGGTTTACCGCTGATTAAAATCGAGTTACCCAGCATCTTCCCAAGTAATCTGGTTTATCAATCAAGTGTGGTCGATGGCTTGAAAAACTCAGGTTTGACCTTTGATGCGCTAGCGTTTGGTGATCTGTTTTGTAATGGTATTGCTGAGTATCGTCAGAGTTACTTAGAGCCAGCGGGGTGGCAATGCTTATTTCCACTGATGGGGGAGTGTTCCAAGCAACTGGCACAAGAGATTATCACGCGCGGTATTCAAACTTTAGTGGTCACCACCGATGATGAACAGCTGAGTGCCGATTATTGTGGGCTTTGGTATAACGCAGAGTTTCTTCAAGCGCTGCCTCAAGGTATCGATCCGTGTGGTGAAAATGGTGAGTTTCATACCTTAGTCACTCAAGCACCGTGTATGGCTGGACGTTTAGATTTACGTCTTGCGGGGCAAGATCAGACTGAGCGTTTCTGTTATCAAAGGTATCGGGCACAGATTGCCTAATTTAGTAGAGAGAGTATTATCAAGGCGTTTTTTCTAGCTAGATTGTGGTGCTCGTGCCTTGTTCATCTTACCCCCGTGTACTTATTTTTGATTCTGGTGTTGGTGGCCTTTCCGTTTATCAGGAAATTAAAGCGCGTTTACCGCAACTCAATTATGTGTATTTACTCGATAATGCGGCCTATCCCTACGGAGAGTTAGCGCAAGAGACCTTACTTGAGCGTGTCGATTGGCTGGTCACGCGCATGGTCGAGCAACAACATATCGATCTGGTCGTGATTGCTTGTAATACTGCGAGCACGATCGTGCTGCCGCAGCTGCGAGCCAAACTCAGTATTCCAGTAGTCGGGGTTGTGCCAGCCATCAAACCCGCGTCTTTGATTGCCAGTAAAGCGATTGGCCTGATCGCGACACCAGCAACGGTCAAGCGCCAATATACACAAGATTTGATCCGCCATTTTTCTGCTGACAAACCGGTGGAGTTATTAGGTTCAACGCGATTAGTGAATATGGCTGAGGAAAAATTACGCGGTCAGCCACTTAATCTCGCAGAGCTAGAAAGCATATTGCAACCGCTTAAACACAAGATTGATGTGGCGGTGCTAGGCTGTACACACTTTCCACTGATTAAAGAAGAGATTCAACAAGTGCTCGGTGAGCAAGTGCAATTGATTGATTCTGGGCAAGCTATTGCGCGGCGTGTACAGGAGTTATTGGCCATCGAGCAAGGTCAAACTTCACATCAGAAACATCAAATTTACGCCAGCGCACCACCTTGGCAAGCCAGTGCGCTGAATGTAAAGCTCGAACAGTTAGGATTTAATCCTGTGCAGCTATTTCCTCATCCGATTTAGGATCATTAGCGATCCTAACTTTTAAGGTGCGCTGCATATATTCCTTTTCATTGAGTGCATCAATCGCAGCTTGAGCTTGACTGGCTGCCATCACGACAAACCCAAATCCGCGCCGTTTGCCGGTTCGTTTATCTTTCATAAGCCGTACGACAAACACTTCTCCATATTCGGAAAACAGATCTTTGACATGAGACTCATTGGCTTTATAGGGCAAATTGCCGACATAAAGCGTTTTGGTAGTAGAAGAGGTCTCTTCATCATCACTAATAACGGAAGTTTGAGTAGACAGTTTGCAAATTACAGTGGTTGCAACTACACCAACTAAAAAAGCCAAAGAAGGGTGTAGCGCCAATTGTGATAAAACTCCAGCACCAATAACCGCAAGTAGGGCGATCCATAACATCGATTTGTCAGATTTCATATTGAGTTACTACGCATTTGAGAGAAAGAAGATTGATTGTCTATTGATGAGTTAACAAAATAGACACAGGGATCTTACGTATATGATTGATATTTTTCCAATCGAATGGTGTGACCCCCTTCAAATGTTGAAATTTTATTCAATAAATAGCCGGGTTGCTGACTTTATAGACTAACGAATGATTTTTTTAAAAAAAAGTGCATTTAGGGTCTTGCCAGAAACAAAATCATCCCTATAATGCGCCCTCACTGACACGGCAGGCGCCGCAAGGCTTTCGGGCTAGTCAGCTAGGCAAAACGCTTCGATGCTAAAAGATGAAAAAAAGTGTTTGACACTGAAAATTATCTCGCTAGAATGCACAGCCTCTTCGGTAAGAAAGCCGAAGCAAAACGCTCTTTAACAATATAAACCAATCAATCTGTGTGGGCACTCGTTGATGATGATCTCAAAAAGATTAATCAATGAACTGAGTGACCAAACGAGACGCAAGTCTTTGCACAGTCAATTCATTATCGTTCTGTTGGAACGATAATAGCTTTGAATTACTAAGGTAATTTAAAGTCAGTATTCATTGAGCCGAAGCGAAAGCTTCAAAAAACTTTTAATTGAAGAGTTTGATCATGGCTCAGATTGAACGCTGGCGGCAGGCCTAACACATGCAAGTCGAGCGGCAGCACAGAGGAACTTGTTCCTTGGGTGGCGAGCGGCGGACGGGTGAGTAATGCCTGGGAAATTGCCCTGATGTGGGGGATAACCATTGGAAACGATGGCTAATACCGCATGATGTTGTTTTCTATAAACGAAGATAACCAAAGAGGGGGACCGTAAGGCCTCTCGCGTCAGGATATGCCCAGGTGGGATTAGCTAGTTGGTGAGGTAATGGCTCACCAAGGCGACGATCCCTAGCTGGTCTGAGAGGATGATCAGCCACACTGGAACTGAGACACGGTCCAGACTCCTACGGGAGGCAGCAGTGGGGAATATTGCACAATGGGCGCAAGCCTGATGCAGCCATGCCGCGTGTATGAAGAAGGCCTTCGGGTTGTAAAGTACTTTCAGTCGTGAGGAAGGTTGTAGCGTTAATAGCGTTATGATTTGACGTTAGCGACAGAAGAAGCACCGGCTAACTCCGTGCCAGCAGCCGCGGTAATACGGAGGGTGCGAGCGTTAATCGGAATTACTGGGCGTAAAGCGCATGCAGGTGGTTTGTTAAGTCAGATGTGAAAGCCCTGGGCTCAACCTAGGAGTTGCATTTGAAACTGACAAGCTAGAGTACTGTAGAGGGGGGTAGAATTTCAGGTGTAGCGGTGAAATGCGTAGAGATCTGAAGGAATACCGGTGGCGAAGGCGGCCCCCTGGACAGATACTGACACTCAGATGCGAAAGCGTGGGGAGCAAACAGGATTAGATACCCTGGTAGTCCACGCCGTAAACGATGTCTACTTGGAGGTTGTGGCCTTGAGCCGTGGCTTTCGGAGCTAACGCGTTAAGTAGACCGCCTGGGGAGTACGGTCGCAAGATTAAAACTCAAATGAATTGACGGGGGCCCGCACAAGCGGTGGAGCATGTGGTTTAATTCGATGCAACGCGAAGAACCTTACCTACTCTTGACATCCAGAGAATCTAGCGGAGACGCTGGAGTGCCTTCGGGAACTCTGAGACAGGTGCTGCATGGCTGTCGTCAGCTCGTGTTGTGAAATGTTGGGTTAAGTCCCGCAACGAGCGCAACCCTTATCCTTGTTTGCCAGCACGTAATGGTGGGAACTCCAGGGAGACTGCCGGTGATAAACCGGAGGAAGGTGGGGACGACGTCAAGTCATCATGGCCCTTACGAGTAGGGCTACACACGTGCTACAATGGCGTATACAGAGGGCAGCGATACCGCGAGGTGGAGCGAATCTCAGAAAGTACGTCGTAGTCCGGATTGGAGTCTGCAACTCGACTCCATGAAGTCGGAATCGCTAGTAATCGCAAATCAGAATGTTGCGGTGAATACGTTCCCGGGCCTTGTACACACCGCCCGTCACACCATGGGAGTGGGCTGCAAAAGAAGCAGGTAGTTTAACCTTCGGGAGGACGCTTGCCACTTTGTGGTTCATGACTGGGGTGAAGTCGTAACAAGGTAGCGCTAGGGGAACCTGGCGCTGGATCACCTCCTTACACGATGATTATCGTGATGAGTGTCCACACAGATTGATATGGTTTAGATTAGAGAAGCAAACATAGTGTCCCGTTCGTCTAGAGGCCTAGGACACCGCCCTTTCACGGCGGTAACAGGGGTTCGACTCCCCTACGGGATACCACTTCCTTGTGAAGTAAAGGGGTCGTTAGCTCAGTCGGTAGAGCAGTTGACTTTTAATCAATTGGTCGCAGGTTCGAATCCTGCACGACCCACCAAACTCTTCCGCCACGGGAAGTAAAATACGTGGGCGATTAGCTCAGTTGGGAGAGCACCTGCCTTACAAGCAGGGGGTCACTGGTTCGAACCCGGTATCGCCCACCACTCTCTAAATACTTTTGGAATGCAATTCCAAACCACCAATTGTTGTGTGGTTCGGTTTTTTGCCGCCGAGAGTCTTTAGAAAGTGTCTCTTAGTGATAAGAAATATCTTGCTCTTTAACAATTTGGAAAGCTGACAAAACAACAAATTCGTTTGTTGTTTGTAAAGTTCTCAATGTTTATCGAAAGATAAACACCAACAACACATTCAAGTGTGCTTGGTATCGAATAAGGCTAAGGTCTTGTTCAAAATTTGAGTCCGGCAAAATCTGTCTCGCACTCATGTAAATAAACGCGAGACAACTTAGGTTGTTTAAACAACAACCCGAAACTCCTTCGGGTTGTATGGTTAAGTGACTAAGCGTACACGGTGGATGCCTGGGCAGTCAGAGGCGATGAAGGACGTACTAACTTGCGATAAGCGCAGATAAGGCAGTAAGAGCCGTTTGAGTCTGCGATTTCCGAATGGGGAAACCCAACTGCATAAGCAGTTACTGTTAACTGAATACATAGGTTAACAGAGCAAACCGGGGGAACTGAAACATCTAAGTACCCCGAGGAGAAGAAATCAACCGAGATTCCGGTAGTAGCGGCGAGCGAACCTGGATTAGCCCTTAAGCACTCGTTGAAGTAGGTGAACAAGCTGGAAAGCTTGGCGAAACAGGGTGATAGCCCCGTAACCGACGCTTCATCGAGCGTGAAATCGAGTAGGGCGGGACACGTGATATCCTGTCTGAATATGGGGGGACCATCCTCCAAGGCTAAATACTCCTGACTGACCGATAGTGAACCAGTACCGTGAGGGAAAGGCGAAAAGAACCCCTGTGAGGGGAGTGAAATAGAACCTGAAACCGTGTACGTACAAGCAGTAGGAGCACCTTCGTGGTGTGACTGCGTACCTTTTGTATAATGGGTCAGCGACTTATATTCAGTGGCAAGGTTAACCGTATAGGGGAGCCGTAGCGAAAGCGAGTCTTAACTGGGCGTTCAGTCTCTGGATATAGACCCGAAACCGGGTGATCTAGCCATGGGCAGGTTGAAGGTTGAGTAACATCAACTGGAGGACCGAACCGACTAATGTTGAAAAATTAGCGGATGACTTGTGGCTAGGGGTGAAAGGCCAATCAAACTCGGAGATAGCTGGTTCTCCCCGAAAGCTATTTAGGTAGCGCCTCGGACGAATACTACTGGGGGTAGAGCACTGTTAAGGCTAGGGGGTCATCCCGACTTACCAACCCTTTGCAAACTCCGAATACCAGTAAGTACTATCCGGGAGACACACGGCGGGTGCTAACGTCCGTCGTGGAGAGGGAAACAACCCAGACCGCCAGCTAAGGTCCCAAAGTATTGCTAAGTGGGAAACGATGTGGGAAGGCTCAGACAGCTAGGATGTTGGCTTAGAAGCAGCCATCATTTAAAGAAAGCGTAATAGCTCACTAGTCGAGTCGGCCTGCGCGGAAGATGTAACGGGGCTAAGCAATACACCGAAGCTGCGGCAATATCTTTTAGATATTGGGTAGGGGAGCGTTCTGTAAGCCGTTGAAGGTGAACTGTAAGGTTTGCTGGAGGTATCAGAAGTGCGAATGCTGACATGAGTAACGACAAAGGGGGTGAAAAACCTCCTCGCCGGAAGACCAAGGGTTCCTGTCCAACGTTAATCGGGGCAGGGTGAGTCGACCCCTAAGGTGAGGCCGAAAGGCGTAATCGATGGGAAACGGGTTAATATTCCCGTACTTCTGACTATTGCGATGGGGGGACGGAGAAGGCTAGGTGGGCCAGGCGACGGTTGTCCTGGTTCAAGTGCGTAGGCTTGAGAGTTAGGTAAATCCGGCTCTCTCTAAGGCTGAGACACGACGTCGAGCTGCTACGGCAGTGAAGTCATTGATGCCATGCTTCCAGGAAAAGCCTCTAAGCTTCAGATAGTCAGGAATCGTACCCCAAACCGACACAGGTGGTCGGGTAGAGAATACCAAGGCGCTTGAGAGAACTCGGGTGAAGGAACTAGGCAAAATGGTACCGTAACTTCGGGAGAAGGTACGCTCTTGATGGTGAAGTCCCTCGCGGATGGAGCTGACGAGAGTCGCAGATACCAGGTGGCTGCAACTGTTTATTAAAAACACAGCACTGTGCAAAATCGCAAGATGACGTATACGGTGTGACGCCTGCCCGGTGCCGGAAGGTTAATTGATGGGGTTAGCGTAAGCGAAGCTCTTGATCGAAGCCCCGGTAAACGGCGGCCGTAACTATAACGGTCCTAAGGTAGCGAAATTCCTTGTCGGGTAAGTTCCGACCTGCACGAATGGCGTAATGATGGCCACGCTGTCTCCACCCGAGACTCAGTGAAATTGAAATCGCTGTGAAGATGCAGTGTACCCGCGGCTAGACGGAAAGACCCCGTGAACCTTTACTACAGCTTGGCACTGAACATTGAACCTACATGTGTAGGATAGGTGGGAGGCTATGAAGACGTGACGCCAGTTGCGTTGGAGCCGTCCTTGAAATACCACCCTTGTATGTTTGATGTTCTAACTTAGCCCCATTATCTGGGGTGAGGACAGTGCCTGGTGGGTAGTTTGACTGGGGCGGTCTCCTCCCAAAGAGTAACGGAGGAGCACGAAGGTGGGCTAATCACGGTTGGACATCGTGAGGTTAGTGCAATGGCATAAGCCCGCTTAACTGCGAGAATGACGGTTCGAGCAGGTGCGAAAGCAGGTCATAGTGATCCGGTGGTTCTGTATGGAAGGGCCATCGCTCAACGGATAAAAGGTACTCCGGGGATAACAGGCTGATACCGCCCAAGAGTTCATATCGACGGCGGTGTTTGGCACCTCGATGTCGGCTCATCACATCCTGGGGCTGAAGTCGGTCCCAAGGGTATGGCTGTTCGCCATTTAAAGTGGTACGCGAGCTGGGTTTAGAACGTCGTGAGACAGTTCGGTCCCTATCTGCCGTGGGCGTTGGAAGATTGAAGGGGGCTGCTCCTAGTACGAGAGGACCGGAGTGGACGAACCTCTGGTGTTCGGGTTGTGTCGCCAGACGCATTGCCCGGTAGCTAAGTTCGGAATTGATAAGCGCTGAAAGCATCTAAGCGCGAAGCGAGCCCTGAGATGAGTCTTCCCTGATACTTTAAGTATCCTAAAGGGTTGTTCGAGACTAGAACGTTGATAGGCAGGGTGTGTAAGCGTTGTGAGGCGTTGAGCTAACCTGTACTAATTGCCCGTGAGGCTTAACCATACAACACCCAAGGGGTTTTGTAGTGGACTCAAAGCTAAGCGCATAAGAATGTGTTGAGAGAATGAAGACAGCTTTCCAGAATTGTTGGTTATCACTTTTTAAGAAAAAGTGAAATCAAAAACAGAATTTTGCTTGGCGACCATAGCGTTTTGGACCCACCTGATTCCATCCCGAACTCAGAAGTGAAACGAAACAGCGTCGATGGTAGTGTGGGGTTTCCCCATGTGAGAGTAGAACATCGCCAGGCTTTTAATTTAGCACCAAGCGCTAACCAGACAGCGGAGCGGTAGTTCAGTTGGTTAGAATACCGGCCTGTCACGCCGGGGGTCGCGGGTTCGAGTCCCGTCCGCTCCGCCACTTATTATGAAACCCAGTCTTCGGACTGGGTTTTTTGCTATTGGCTATTTGCTCTCTACGCTTGATACCAATCTGGAAAATTATACCAATCTGGAAAATTAACTGGTCAGCTCTATCCACCTTCTCGAACACATCTGTCTGACTCTGGCCGAGCATTCCAAAAAACTATTCCAAGCCCGACATACTTTGGAGACAATGTCTTCGTAATCCGTAAAAGACTGGTTGGCTAGATAGTGTTGTCTTAACCAACTCCATACTTGTTCTATTGGATTCAACTCAGGGGAATAGGGCGGGAGTTTGATGACACTGAGGTTCTGAAATTCATTGGCAATATCTTCTGTGTGCCAGCTTGCACCATCCATAATGATACCAATCTGGAAAATTAACTGGTCAGATCTATCCACCTTCTCGAACACATCTGTCTGACTCTGGCCGAGCATTCCAAAAAACTATTCCAAGCCCGACATACTTTGGAGACAATGTCTTCGTAATCCGTAAAAGACTGGTTGGCTAGATAGTGTTGTCTTAACCAACTCCATACTTGTTCTATTGGATTCAACTCAGGGGAATAGGGCGGGAGTTTGATGACACTGAGGTTCTGAAATTCATTGGCAATATCTTCTGTGTGCCAGCTTGCACCATCCATAATGATACCAATCTGGAAAATTAACTGGTCAGCTCTATCCACCTTCTCGAACACATCTGTCTGACTCTGGCCGAGCATTTCAAAAAACTATTCCAAGCCCGACATACTTTGGAGACAATGTCTTCGTAATCCGTAAAAGACTGGTTGGCTAGATAGTGTTGTCTTAACCAACTCCATACTTGTTCTATTGGATTCAACTCAGGGGAATAGGGCGGGAGTTTGATGACACTGAGGTTCTGAAATTCATTGGCAATATCTTCTGTGTGCCAGCTTGCACCATCCATAATGACCACTGCGTGACGACCTTTTTCGGTCACCGCGGAGATCTGCCTAAGATGCTCAACCATAAGGTCCTTGTTAACCCAAGGAACGACCATCGCCTCGCCAATGCCTCTAGCGGGACAGACAGAACCAAACAGATACGCATATTCAAATTGTTGTTGCTTCACGGCTCTGGGACGTGTTCCTTTTTCTGCCCATAACCGTGTGGTGGTGTTTTGTTGCCCAAATCTGGCTTCATCCTGAAACCAGACATCAACCCGTTCTAAAGCGATATGTCCTGGGATCTTCAGGATCGTTTCAATTTTAAATTTTTTTAAAATCGTCTTGGATTTGCTGGGATTGACGAGGATGTTTGGAGCGAGAAGTTACCCAAGAGAACCCCATGTGCTCGAGCAGGTAATAGATAGAATCAGGGTGGTAGTGCTGGCCAAATTCTTTCACGATATAAGCGTGGATGTCGGCCCCTGTGAGTCGTCCGCCTAGTGTATCATTGGCTTTATCTTTGATGTATTGGCTCAATTGCTCTCTTTGCTTGGATGTTAAGAATGGTGGTCGTCCCGTTCTTGGTTTTTCCTTGAGGCCTTCTAATCCTTCCTCAAGAAAAGTGTGAACCCACCGATTAACACTGGTTCGGCTGACCTTAAGAAACTTGGCGATTTGGGTGCGAGAGTGCCCATCTTTGAAATGGTCGAGGGCCAGCAGTCTCATTTTCATCTGAATAGATTTCTGCTGGCTTGCGAGCTTTTTAAAGTCGATATTATTGAGGCTGTCCATAGTGAATAAGTTCTATCGTTGAATGCCCTCAATTAGATCATATTTTTTCTTTGGTTGGTATGACCACTGCGTGACGACCTTTTTCGGTCACCGCGGAGATCTGCCTAAGATGCTCAACCATAAGGTCCTTGTTAACCCAAGGAACGACCATCGCCTCGCCAATGCCTCTAGCGGGACAGACAGAACCAAACAGATACGCATATTCAAATTGTTGTTGCTTCACGGCTCTGGGACGTGTTCCTTTTTCTGCCCATAACCGTGTGGTGGTGTTTTGTTGCCCAAATCTGGCTTCATCCTGAAACCAGACATCAACCCGTTCTAAAGCGATATGTCCTGGGATCTTCAGGATCGTTTCAATTTTAAATTTTTTTAAAATCGTCTTGGATTTGCTGGGATTGACGAGGATGTTTGGAGCGAGAAGTTACCCAAGAGAACCCCATGTGCTCGAGCAGGTAATAGATAGAATCAGGGTGGTAGTGCTGGCCAAATTCTTTCACGATATAAGCGTGGATGTCGGCCCCTGTGAGTCGTCCGCCTAGTGTATCATTGGCTTTATCTTTGATGTATTGGCTCAATTGCTCTCTTTGCTTGGATGTTAAGAATGGTGGTCGTCCCGTTCTTGGTTTTTCCTTGAGGCCTTCTAATCCTTCCTCAAGAAAAGTGTGAACCCACCGATTAACACTGGTTCGGCTGACCTTAAGAAACTTGGCGATTTGGGTGCGAGAGTGCCCATCTTTGAAATGGTCGAGGGCCAGCAGTCTCATTTTCATCTGAATAGATTTCTGCTGGCTTGCGAGCTTTTTAAAGTCGATATTATTGAGGCTGTCCATAGTGAATAAGTTCTATCGTTGAATGCCCTCAATTAGATCATATTTTTTCTTTGGTTGGTATGACCACTGCGTGACGACCTTTTTCGGTCACCGCGGAGATCTGCCTAAGATGCTCAACCATAAGGTCCTTGTTAACCCAAGGAACGACCATCGCCTCGCCAATGCCTCTAGCGGGACAGACAGAACCAAACAGATACGCATATTCAAATTGTTGTTGCTTCACGGCTCTGGGACGTGTTCCTTTTTCTGCCCATAACCGTGTGGTGGTGTTTTGTTGCCCAAATCTGGCTTCATCCTGAAACCAGACATCAACCCGTTCTAAAGCGATATGTCCTGGGATCTTCAGGATCGTTTCAATTTTAAATTTTTTTAAAATCGTCTTGGATTTGCTGGGATTGACGAGGATGTTTGGAGCGAGAAGTTACCCAAGAGAACCCCATGTGCTCGAGCAGGTAATAGATAGAATCAGGGTGGTAGTGCTGGCCAAATTCTTTCACGATATAAGCGTGGATGTCGGCCCCTGTGAGTCGTCCGCCTAGTGTATCATTGGCTTTATCTTTGATGTATTGGCTCAATTGCTCTCTTTGCTTGGACGTTAAGAATGGTGGTCGTCCCGTTCTTGGTTTTTCCTTGAGGCCTTCTAATCCTTCCTCAAGAAAAGTGTGAACCCACCGATTAACACTGGTTCGGCTGACCTTAAGAAACTTGGCGATTTGGGTGCGAGAGTGCCCATCTTTGAAATGGTCGAGGGCCAGCAGTCTCATTTTCATCTGAATAGATTTCTGCTGGCTTGCGAGCTTTTTAAAGTCGATATTATTGAGGCTGTCCATAGTGAATAAGTTCTATCGTTGAATGCCCTCAATTAGATCATATTTTTTCTTTGATTGGTATAAAAAACCGATGCACAAGACATCGGTTGATTAAGCATGGCAAGACTGCAAGCGGTTTTAAACACGTAGCGCTGCTTTCGTTAGGAGTGCTTTTTTCTCTACATCAGACAAGAAGGCCAATTCCAAGCCATTGATTTGCGCTTGGCGGATCTGTTGCTGAGTTAAGCCTGCTTGTGGTGCGGCAACGGCATATTCATGCGGTAGTTCAATCCCTTCTACAGCAGGATCATCGGTATTAATACAAGCTAAAATATCGTGTTCTAAAAAGCTCTTCAGTGGGTGGCTGGCTAAGCTGCTGACCGTACTGGTTTGTAGGTTGGAAGTTAGGCAAGATTCGATACCAATCCGATGCTGTGCTAGGTAATCCATCAGTTGTGGATCATCGATAGCTTTCACCCCGTGTCCAATTCGTGTTGCGCCAAGCTCTTTAATCGCTTGCCACATGCTTGCTGGGCCAGCCGCTTCTCCGGCATGCACTGTGACCTGTAAACCTGCATCTCTCACTTGTTTAAAATGTTGAATGAAACGATCACCAGGTTGGCCCAATTCATCACCAGCTAGATCGACTGCCACAATGTGATTTTTCTGGCTGAGGATAGCGTCGAGTTCTTGTTGGCAAGCATCGCTACCAAAGGTCCGGCTCATAATACCGATAAGGTTGGCTTGAATGCCAAAATCACGCACACCCGCACGCACGCCATCGACCACCGCTTCCACCACACCAGCTACCGGTAAATGATGTTTCATTGCCATATAGTAGGGAGAAAAGCGCAGCTCGGCGTAGTCAATCTGGGCATTTAATGCATCTTGCATATTTTCGTAGGCGACTCGGCGGCAAGCATCCAGATCGCCTAGCACTGCAACACCCCAGTCAAGTTTGGATAAAAAAGCGACCAGTGATGGCTCAGCTTCGACAATTTGCACGAAGGGCGTCAGTGTTTCAACACTATTACCGGGCAGTTGAATACCAAACTGTTGTCCGAGCTCAAGAATCGTTTGAGTACGAATGTTGCCATCAAGATGGCGATGCAAATCGGTTAAAGGCAGAGATGAAGTTATCATTATGGTTATCCTGATTAGTCTTTGCCGCTAAGTATAAAAACCAATCCATTACCTGTCAGCTAGTGCTGGACAGGAAAAGGATTAATTTTATTTTTAAGAGGAGTGATTGGTGGCTTAATACAGCTCTTTGAGTTTACGGGTCAGGGTATTTCTACCCCAGCCGAGTACTTTCGCTGCATCTTGCTTATGTCCATTGGTATGCTGAAGTGCGGCCTCTAAAAGGATGCGTTCAAATTCGGGCAGCGCATGGGCGAGCAATTCGGTTTCACCTGAGGTTAAGGCGGATTTAGCCCAGCTTTCTAGCAGTTGCTGCCAACTGATCTCATTTTCAAACTGGTTTGCCTTTTTCTCGCTTAATAGTTCGGAAGGAAGATCGCTCGGCAGTACTTCACTGCCACTGGCCATTACGGTTAGCCAGCGGCATATGTTTTCTAACTGGCGAACGTTACCCGGCCAATCAAGCTTAGTGAGGATCTCGACTGTGCGCGGATTGAGCGTTTTCATCTCTACGGCGAGTTCTTTCGCCGCAAGGGTCAGAAAATGCTTAGTCAGTTTTTCAATATCTTGCCGCCGCTCACGTAGCGAGGGAATATGGATCCGGATCACGTTTAGGCGATGGAACAAGTCTTCGCGAAATTTGCCTTGATGGACTAATTTTTCCAGATTTTGATGGGTAGCGGCAACAATCCGCACATCAACTTTAATCGCACTATGACCGCCAACGCGGTAAAACTGTCCATCGGCCAACACGCGTAGTAGGCGAGTTTGAATATCTAAAGGCATATCGCCAATTTCATCTAAAAATAAAGTGCCGCCATTAGCTTGTTCGAAGCGTCCTTGGCGCACGGTATTGGCTCCGGTGAAAGCGCCCTTTTCATGACCAAACAATTCTGACTCGATCAAATCTTTAGGGATCGCCGCCATATTCAGCGCAATAAACGGCTTTTGCGCTCGCGGGCTATGTCGATGTAGCGCATGCGCGACCAGCTCTTTACCGGTTCCCGATTCGCCATTGATTAATACTGAGATCGAAGAGCGCGATAAACGGCCAATCGCTCGAAACACCTCTTGCATCGCTGGAGCTTCACCGATGATCTCCGGTGCTGAATAGTTTTCACTGGGGCGAGGTGAGGTTTTACGCTGTTCTTGTCCATGTGCAATCGCCCGTTCAACCAAGGTGAGCGTCTCATCTACATCAAAAGGTTTGGGCAGATACTCAAAGGCACCCTGTTGGTAGGCATTCACCGCAGCATCCAAATCGGAGTGAGCGGTCATAATTATCACTGGCAATTCAGGGATCTGCTGGTGAACTTGATTTAGCAGAGCAATACCATCCATGCCCGGCATCCGAATATCAGAAACCAATACGTCCGGTGTTTCACGCCGTAGTGCCATTAATACACTTTCTGCATCTGCGAAGGTTTCGCATTTAATATTGGCGGAGGAGAGCGTTTTCTCCATGACCCAACGGATCGAGCTATCATCATCGACAACCCACACGTATCCTCTACTCATAGATAATCCTTAACAGCAAGTGAATGAACAGCAAATTAAATTGGCAAATAAATGGTAAACATGGTGCGCCCTGGCCAGCTTTGCACCTCGATTTTTCCCTGATGTTGATCGATTAAGTTTTGCGAGATGGATAGGCCTAACCCGCTTCCCCCTTCGCGGCCACTGACCATCGGGTAAAATAGGGTATCTTGTAGTTCTGGTGGGATGCCGGGGCCATTATCAATAATCTCAATACTGGCCACCAGTTTATGCCGTTGACCGTGAATGTTGGCCTGATGCACAGTTCTGGTGCGCAGGGTAATCGTTGCTTGAGGCTGGTCGGCCAAAATTTGTGCGGCATTACGAACGATATTCAGCAAAGCTTGTTCGATCTGATCGGTGTCCATCAAGATATTGGGCAAGCTTGGATCATAATCGCGCTCAAAGACCAGATTGGCCCCTGCTTCTAACACGACCAGTTGACGTACCTTTTCCAAAATAAGGTGCAGGTTTTCCCAAGTTTTTTCACCGGGTCGCTGTGGCCCAAGCAGGCGATCGACTAAGCCGCGTAAGCGATCCGCTTGTTCAATAATAATTTGGGTATATTCGGTGAGATGCGGATCTGGCAGCATGCGCGCGAGCAGTTGAGCGGCGCCTCTTAAGCCACCAAGTGGATTTTTAATTTCATGGGCTAAGCCGCGAACCAATAATTTGGCAGCTTGCTGCTGAGCATGTTGATTGAGTTCTTGAGTGAGCCTGCGCTGCTGTCCAATGGTGCGCATTTCAGCCAGTAACAGCAGCTCCTTTTGCCATGAGATTGGGCTGACTGTGACTTCGAGTAGCAACGGTTTATTATCCACCACCAAGGTAACATCGCTGTCGGTAATGCTCTGTCCACTTTGCAAAGGCTGGGTGAGTAGTTGTAAATCAAGTGACGAGTGTTGAACCAGTTGATGCAGGTTGTAGTTCATCAAGCGTTTGACACTTTGTGAAAACAGTTGCTCTGCGGCTGGGTTGGCATAGCGGATCAGCAGGGTTTCATCGAGTATGAACACCGCAGTGACTTGATGATTGATGATGGTTTGACTTAATTCTTCGCTCACGCTCATTTTCACTCACTACCTACTTAGCACTTCGGTGCACAATATTGGTGCATTACAGTGCTAAGTATGCCGCAAGGGAGTGCAAACAAATAGTCAAACTCCCTGCGCGATCGAGCGCAGGGTCACAGGTTACTCTTGTTTTACCATCGCGCGATGTAGATGCACCGTAATAATTGAGGACGATGCAATAATCTTGCCGTTCTCAATGGCTTGAATGGTGAAGGTGTGAGTGCCGCGATCGATATTTTTCAATGGCCATTGTGCTTGATGGCTCGGGGCACCATAAGGCCGACCATCCATTATTAGTTGCAACTGTTCACCAATCGCCAGCTTGCGGTTGAGCTCGCTGCGGATCAGAATCGAGCCGCTATTACTGCGCAGTGTCTCATCATGTTTCGGAGAAATTAAGCTGATGGCTAACGGTTCGAGTTCTGTTTTCGTCGCTTGAGCTTTTCTGGCCGCGTCAGTGGTGACTAATTTAGTCTCGGTTTGATTCTCTGCGATCGGTTGGCTGGCATCAAAGCTGGGCGCAGGCGCTTGCGCCGCATAATCCGGCAAATGAATCGACTTGGCCTGATCGTTTTGTGGGCTATCACTAAAGTGCAGCACGCCTTGGCTATCAACCCAAGTGTAGATCTGCTGAGCAGTGATTTGCGGTACCCACAATAAACAGATGAGTAGCCACCAGAGACGAGACGCTAGCATAAGCACACCTCAATGAGCGGTAAGTTGGTACAGTATGATTGATGAGCGGATGCTCATATTGGTAATGGTAAGCTAGATGTGAAAGGAATGGTGAGAGGACTAAATAAGCAAAAGGCCCGCCTGCGAGGCGAGCCTAATTATTGATGTAACCTAAATCACGGTTTACAGCCTTGGAGGATTAAACTGAGTAGTACAGTTCAAATTCCAGTGGGTGTACTGCGGTGTTGATGCGTTGTACATCTTTGGTTTTCAGTTCGATATAAGAATCGATGAAATCGTCAGAGAATACGCCCCCAGCGGTTAGGAATTCACGGTCATTGTCTAAGTACTCGAGTGCTTGTTTCAGCGACTCAGCCACTTTTGGAATTTCTGCTGCTTCTTCTGCTGGTAGGTCGTACAAGTCCTTATCCATCGCTTCGCCTGGATGGATCTTATTCTTGATCCCATCAAGACCCGCCATCAGCATTGCAGCAAACGCTAGGTATGGGTTAGCGGCTGGATCTGGGAAGCGAACTTCAATACGGCGCGCTTTCGGGCTTGGTACCACAGGAATACGGATTGATGCAGAACGGTTACGCGCTGAGTAAGCCAGCATAACTGGTGCTTCGTAGTGTGGCACTAGACGCTTGTATGAGTTGGTCGATGGGTTAGTGATCGCATTTAATGCACGAGCATGCTTGATGATACCACCAATGTAGTAAATCGCCATTTCAGACAGGCCGCCGTACTTGTCACCAGCAAATAGGTTAACACCATCTTTAGCTAGTGATTGGTGCACGTGCATACCTGAGCCGTTATCGCCCACTAGTGGCTTAGGCATAAAGGTTGCGGTCTTACCAAAAGCGTGTGCAACGTTGTGTACCACATATTTGTAAGTTTGGATCTCATCCGCTTTGAGAGTCAGCGTGTTAAAACGGGTCGCGATTTCATTTTGACCCGCGGTCGCCACTTCATGGTGATGTGCTTCAACGACCAGTCCCATCTCTTCCATGATCAAACACATCGCAGAGCGGATGTCTTGTGATGAGTCAACAGGAGCGACTGGGAAGTAACCGCCTTTTACGCCAGGACGGTGGCCTTTGTTGCCATCTTCGTATTCAGTACCTGAGTTCCATGCTGCTTCAACATCATCAATCTTGAAGAATGAACCAGACATATTGGTTGAGAATCTCACATCATCAAACAGGAAGAATTCTGGCTCTGGACCAACCAAAACAGTGTCTGCGATGCCTGTGGCGCGCAGGTATTCTTCAGCACGTTTAGCAATCGAGCGTGGGTCACGGTCGTAACCTTGCATGGTGGTTGGTTCTAAGATGTCACAACGAATGTTCAGTGTTGCATCTTCAGTAAAAGGATCGAGCACGGCACTGGCTGGATCAGGCATCATCACCATGTCAGATTCGTTGATACCTTTCCAGCCACCGAGTGATGAGCCGTCGAACATCTTACCGTCTTCGAAGAAGTCAGCATCAATTTGGTGAGCAGGGATTGAGATATGTTGCTCTTTACCTTTGGTATCGGTAAAGCGTAGGTCAACAAACTTAACTTCGTTTTCTTGGATCAGCGATAGAACATTTTCTACTGACATCTTGAATAACCTCCGGTGTTAATAAGCGGTATGGGTTCGAGTCTTAAATAAATCGGTCAAGCTTATGACATTTAATCAAGCATAAGCGCTGCTGTATTTAATTAAGCGAAAACCGTGCCATTTTTATAAATCCAATATAAATCATAGTCTTGTTAGAAATAGGTTGGTTTTTTAATGCTATGCCGCACCAAAAAGATCCCACCTTGCACCATAATTGTGCGGTAATGAATTGTGCTGCACCATGTTCTAGCAAAACGTTTGCTATTTCGCGCTCAATCACTGAGCTTGTCAATCATTTGGCTACCGAAAAGCGGTCATATAGCGTTAGTAGATCAGCAAAATGAAGAAAAAGTCGCCGATTTCAGCGTGACAGATCACATATTTCTAGGTTTTTTGCTAGAATCTGGTACATTATTCGCCGTTTTTGAACCATGTTCGGCGACTGTTTTGGCAGCCAGCCTCAATGAAAAGTGAAGTAATCCCAATGACCACTCCGCAAATTGAAAAATTAAGAAACATCGCGATTATCGCGCACGTTGACCACGGTAAAACTACCTTGGTTGACAAACTGCTCCAGCAATCCGGCACGCTAGAGTCTCGCGGTGATGTTGAAGAGCGAGTCATGGACTCGAACGACATTGAAAAAGAGCGTGGTATCACCATTTTGGCGAAAAACACCGCCATTAACTGGAATGACTACCGGATCAACATCGTAGATACCCCAGGACACGCCGACTTTGGTGGTGAAGTAGAGCGTATCATGTCGATGGTAGATTCAGTACTACTGATCGTTGATGCCGTTGATGGCCCGATGCCACAAACGCGTTTCGTAACTCAAAAAGCGTTCGCCCACGGCTTGAAGCCAATCGTTGTCATTAACAAAATTGACCGTCCTGGCGCACGTCCTGATTGGGTAATGGATCAGGTGTTTGACCTGTTCGATAACCTAGGTGCGACCGATGAACAGCTCGACTTCCAAGTGGTTTACGCTTCAGCACTGAATGGCTGGGCAACCTTAGTTGAAGGCGAAACTGGCGAAAACATGGAGCCGCTGTTCCAAGCCATCGTTGATAACGTAGCTGCGCCACAAGTTGACCTTGATGGTCCGCTGCAAATGCAAATTTCTCAACTGGATTACAGCTCTTACGTGGGTGTTATTGGGGTTGGCCGTATTAAGCGCGGTAAAGTAAAACCAAACCAACAAGTAACAGTGATCGGCGCGGATGGTAAGAAGCGCAACGGTAAAGTCGGTACTGTGCTGGGTTATCTTGGTCTGCAACGTTCTGAAACGGATCAAGCGACCGCGGGTGACATCGTGGCAGTAACTGGCCTTGGCGAGCTGAAAATCTCAGACACAATTTGTGATATAAACACCATTGAAGCACTGCCGCCGCTAAGCGTTGATGAGCCAACCGTAACCATGACTTTCCAAGTCAACACCTCACCGTTTGCTGGTAAAGAAGGTAAGTTCGTGACTTCACGTAACATCCTTGAGCGTCTGGAAAAAGAGCTGGTACACAACGTAGCACTGCGTGTTGAAGCGACCGAAGACCCGGATAAATTCCGCGTGTCAGGCCGTGGTGAACTTCACCTATCAATCCTGATCGAAAATATGCGTCGTGAAGGTTTTGAGCTGGCGGTATCGCGTCCAGAAGTTATTCTTAAGCACGAGAATGGTCAGCTGATGGAACCGTTTGAAACGGTAACTATCGATGTGCAAGAAGAGCACCAAGGCGGCATCATGGAGAAAATCGGCATGCGTAAAGGCGAGCTGAAAGATATGTCTCCAGATGGTAAAGGCCGCGTTCGTTTGGATTTCGTGATGCCTTCTCGTGGCTTGATCGGTTTCCAAACTGAATTTATGACCCTGACTTCAGGTTCAGGCTTGCTGTACCATACGTTTGATCACTATGCTCCACACAAAGGTGGTGAAATCGGCCAACGTATGAACGGAGTGCTGATCTCAAATGGTATGGGCAAAGCTCTGACCAACGCGCTGTTTAACTTACAAGATCGTGGTCGCCTGTTTATTGGTCACGGTGTGGAAGTTTATGAAGGTATGGTGATCGGTATTCATAGCCGTGATAACGACCTGACGGTAAACCCACTGAAAGGTAAACAGCTAACCAACGTGCGTGCATCAGGTACTGATGATGCGCAGGTGCTGTCACCACCAATCATCATGACTCTTGAGCAAGCGCTTGAGTTTATCGATGACGATGAGTTGGTAGAAGTTACCCCAGTTAGCATTCGTATCCGTAAACGCTTCCTGACCGAAAACGATCGTAAGCGCGCTTCTCGTGATGCGAAATAATTACTGATTCTAGCATTGTGACTAGATAAGTAATGTAAGCCCTTAGCTGTTGCAGTTAAGGGCTTTATTTTTATGAGTAAAAGGGAAACTGTATGCCCGTTGTGATTATTTCTGGTGGACCCGGAGCCGGTAAAACCACCTTGTTGCAAGGATTAGCGCAGCATGGCTACCACACTTATCCGGAAGTGCCGCGTCAGTTGATTGAACAACAAAGTGTCATGGCCGATGGAATTTTGCCTTGGCATGATTTAGCGGGGTTTGCTGCACTTTGCTATCAGGCGATGCACGAGCAACAACAGTCGGCGCAACAACAAGCATTGCTTACCTCACAGCCGGTGTTTGTCGATCGTGCAATTGGTGATATCTGTGCTTATCTATGGCAGGCTGAATTGCCAGTGCTGGCTGAGTATCGGCAAGCCAGTTTGGGCTATCATCGACAGGTGTTGATGTGCGAACCAAATCGCATCACTTACCAAGCCGATGAGGTGCGCCCTTATAGTTTTGAACAAGCATTACACATTCATCACCAGTTGGTGAATACTTACACTGAACTCGGCTATCACTGTATTACTGTGCCGATGGCTTCGATTGAGCAGCGGGTGGCTTTTGCATTGGCAAGCTTAGTCGTGACAGGATAGACCCACTAACGACAAGGATGAGTTATGAAATTGACTTACTCTGCGCTTGAACAGCAGGCCCGATTATGGGTCTGTTTTGGGCGCTATCTGCTGACACGGATGAATCATGATCGGGTGAATGTCAACGCCGGTTATCTTGCCTACATCACCTTGTTATCGATCGTGCCGATGTTAGCCGTGTTACTCTCGATCTTGTCTTCATTTGCTGTTTTTGCCAGTGCCGGAGAGGTAATGCAAGATTTTGTGATCGCCAATTTTGTGCCCGCGGCTGGTGAGGTAGTGAAAAGTGCGCTCAACGAATTTATTGCCAATACCGGTAAAATGACTGCTGTGGGTGGCGTATTTCTACTGGTCGCTGCAATCATGCTGATTTCCAATATTGATAATAACCTCAATTATATCTGGCGAGTGCAGCAAAAACGCCGCGCGGTCTTTTCATTCTCAATGTATTGGATGATTTTGACTCTCGGGCCAATTTTAGTTGGCGCGAGCATCGCGGTCAGTTCATACATCACCTCATTGACCATTCTCGATCATCGGGCGCTGTCTGGCGCGTATAAACTATTTTTGCGTTGGTTGCCCTTTGGGTTGTCATTGTGTGCTTTTGGTGGTTTATACCTGCTAGTGCCTAACAAAAAAGTTTATTTTCATCATGCCGTTACTGGGGCTTTACTGGCCGCAGTGTTATTTGAACTGAGTAAAAAAGGTTTTGCGATTTACATCACTCAGTTTCCCTCCTATCAGCTGATTTATGGGGCGATTGCGGCGATTCCAATCCTATTTGTTTGGGTGTATTTAGGCTGGTTGATTGTGCTGGTGGGAGCAGAAGTGACCGCGGCATTAGGTGAGCGTGAGCAGTGGAGTGGTCGATCAGGCATGCTAAACTCTGCGGCAACACAATTGAATAAAACAGAGGAACTACAGAGTGATAGCACTGATCCAGCGCGTAAGTGAAGCGGCCGTTCGAGTTGATGGTGAAGTTGTGGGCGCAATCGAGCAGGGACTATTGGTGCTGCTGGGGGTCGAGCGGGATGATGATCAAGCCAAAGCGCAGCGTTTGGTTGAGCGGGTCACTCGCTATCGAGTATTTGAAGATAGCGCCGGCAAAATGAATTTGAGTGTGCAAGATGTTGGTGGCAGTGTGCTGGTGGTGTCACAATTTACCCTGCCAGCGGATACCAAAAAAGGCACTCGAGCCGGATTTTCACGCGGCGCAGCGCCACAAGAAGCCGAGCGGTTGTATGATTATTTTGCTGATCTTTGCGCACAAATTTTGCCAACGGAACGTGGTCGTTTTGCGGCCGATATGCAAGTCGCACTGATCAATGATGGCCCTGTGACCTTTTGGTTGCAGGCATAATTAAGCTTGCCGCTTAGCGAGCATTCATGTGTGATTCAGGGATTGGTCATGTTCAAACTTATTACACCGAATAGCGATCATCAGCTCAATAAGTATTTCCATTTCCGCTGGCAAATGTTGCGAGAGCCATGGCGGATGCCGCTGGGCTCAGAGCGTGATGAATATGATGCACTGAGTCATCATCGGATGATTGTCGATAGTCGTGGCTACCCTATCGCTATTGGTCGGCTATACATTACCCCAGATTGTGAAGGCCAGATCCGCTTTATGGCGGTTAAGGCGAATCGTCGTTCGAAAGGGATGGGCTCGTTGATCTTAGTCGCGCTTGAAGCGTTAGCACGCCAAGAAGGGGCTAAGCGTTTGGTGTGTAATGCGCGGGAAGATGCAATCCGGTTTTATGCCAAACATGGCTTTGAGCGCCGAGGCGAATTGAGTGATGAGCGTGGCCCGGTGCGTCATCAGCAGATGGTGAAGCCGTTGGATCCGATGCTGAATGTGTTGCGTAAACCGGAGTGGTGCAGTGAACTGCAGCAGCGCTGGGCTAAATACATTCCGATCAGCGATAAAATTGGCATCAAAATTGAGCAATATACCGGTTACCAATTTCAGTGTACCGCCCAGCTCAACCCCAATCTTAATCCACATAATACGCTGTTTGCTGGCTCGGCCTTTACTTTGGCGACCTTAACTGGTTGGGGAATGGCGTGGCTTTTGATGCGCGAGCGTGATCTGCAAGGGGATATTGTGTTGGTGGACAGCCATATTCGTTATCGTCAGCCTGTCTTGCAAAACCCGCTTGCCTCGACTTCGCTGGATGGGATCTCAGGCGATTTGGATCGCCTTGCTGCAGGGCGTAAAGCACGAATTGTGGTGCGGGTGATGATTTTTAGCGCCGATGTGCCGGCCATCGAGTTTGTCGGGACTTACATGTTGATCCCCAACTATAAGGCGCTGATCAGCAAGTCATCCGTTTAAAGGTGAGATTGGCAGTAATGGACTATGGATTTGGGTTACTGCCACAAGCTTGGCTGACTAATTCGGTCTGAATGAAATCCCAACTGAGGTTAAGGCATTGATCAGCCCAGCGCTGCTCAATCGCCAGTTGCCATTGATGTTGCTGCGGTTGCAATAAATCACCACTGCCACTTAACTGCCCGCGCAGGTTCGGTCCGTGCAGTGGCGTTGGGGTAATGGTGATCCGTCCTCGATCGGCGTTGACCGGCAGATGTTCTAATTCAAAAGGTTGGGTGATCACCGTATTGGCACTGCGCAGTGACAGCAAGCCTTGACGTACACTCAGCTGCAATTGTCCGCTCAGTGAGTGAGCCAACATATTGTGATCGCCAGCCATGCCTTGTGCGGTTAAGCTCATATCCGCCAAACCTTGCAGGCCAAACGGTGGTTTTAGCCACGGTTGCAGCGGTGCAAGTGGTAGCGAGTCGATATCGAGCGCTAATTGCCAAGGCGCACTGGGTGTTGATCGATCCCAAGTAGCGTGTGTCTCAATATAACCTTGTTCGAGCGGTAAAAAGGCTCGCGTCAACTGCCACACATCTTGTTCACTGTGCATGTTTAATATCGCTTGAGTGCTAAGAATGCCGGCATAGCTGGCACTGTTGGCGGTGACCGCCAACTGACCTTGCCAAAATCCCCAAGCGCCTTGTTTGATCCATTGCAGACGCTCGCCATCGGCATTGAGGCCGGAGAGTTGCCAAAATGGGCGCTGTGCGGTTTGAATCAATTGCAGATTATTGATATCCAAATGCTCAATCTGCAAATGTTGCCAAGCGGGTAGGGCTTGAGCCAGTAGCTGGAGATCTTGCGGTTGTTCGGCAATCCATTTCACGCCGCTGATGGTCAGTTGATCCAGTTCGCTGCGGTGTTGGTTAAGTCGGCCTTTCAACTGAACATCCCCTTGCCAGACTTGAGTATGCCCTTCGATCTCAATTCCGTTCGGGGTAAAAGTCAGCTCGGCACTTGGCTCGACCCATAAAATTTCTTGCCATTGGGCGGAGTCGGCATTGAGTGACAGATAGCCTTGTGGCTGTTGCCAGACCGTGTTGGATAAGCGGTAATCTTCCAGTGATAGATTGAGGTTCTCCCAAGTCACCCCATGGTTGGTGAGCTGGCTGTTGAGCAGATCTAAGCTGTTAATATGATTTACGTAAGTGGTGATTTTTTGCCACAGTGGAATGGTGCGGACTTGGTCGAAGTCGAGGTTAAGTCGGTTGAGGGTGACATTGATCAGTGACCAGCCTTCTGGGTATTGCTCAGCTTGCCCAGAGATGGGGCTATCGCGCCAATCGAAAGAAAAACCGTGGATGGTACTATTTTCGGCCTGATGCTCTGCATTGATCAGCACTTGATTAAACGTTTCACCCTCAAGGGTAATTTGTTCGGCGGCCAACTGCAGCTTGCCATAGGGTAACCACTGTTGTGGTGTTTGCCAGCGTGGTTGCTCGATTTGCAGGCTGACCCCGCGCGCGCTTACCTCTTTATCTGCCCAGTTGAGATTATGGATCGCTAACTGATGCAGTTTGATTGCGGTAGGCCAAGCAAAAGTTGGCAAACCTTGACTGAGATTGATGCCATCCAGTAATGCGCTATCAATACGGAGTTGTTGCTTGAGCAGACCATGCGGGTTGAGCCATAAATCGATCTGCTGCACTTCAACGCTCGGTGTGGTTGCCAGTTGTACCCCTTGCAAGCGCAGCTTAAATGGATAGAGATATTCGATGTTTTCAAAACGCAGGGTTGCTGGCCATAGCTGCTGCACGATCCATTGTGCCGATGGCGTGAAGTAGCGAGTGTGCATGATACCAAACCCTGCTAAAACCATGATCAGCAGTAGGGCGATGCCGGCGACACTTATGGCTAGAAATTTTCTCATAGTCTCTGCAATTACCGTTATTAATCTTAACTATCCCCTTCCTACTTGAAGTTACCGCGGTGTTGGCTACGTTCGTTTACCCCAATCACATAGTTTGTCTATGCTCATGGGGGTTCACTCACTTGCCGCCTACCTGTAACTCCAAGTTGTTTGGGTATAAGCGAGTGACAACGCTGTGCACTGCGAGTTGGCATGTTGCTGGGGATTTGCTTAGCAAGCTTGGATTAAAGTGCGCGCAACCGCAACAAAAAAAGCCCCTTGAAATAGGGGCTTGCTAGTGAGTTATCATTTTTCCCCTTCCTACTTGAAGCTGCAGCGGTGTTGGCTACGTTCGCTCACCCCAATCACATAGTCTGTCTATGCTCAGCGGGACTCACTCACTTGCCGCCTACCTGCAACTTCAAGTTATTTGGGTATTTACTTTCGCTCATGCTGAGATGAGCGAAAGTGATTGGATTGCGGCTTAGTCGAGTTGCGGCCCAGCCGCAACTAGTGATTGACCTTCCGCATTGTCGGTGTACTTGTCAAAGTTATTGATAAAGCGCGCGGCTAAATCTTTGGCTTTGCTTTCCCACTGCAGTGGGTCGACATAAGTATCACGAGGATCGAGGATCATTCGGTCAACCCCTGGCAGTGAGGTTGGCACTTCAAGATTAAAGATTGGGATGTGCTTGGTTTCCGCTTGTTCAATCGAACCATCCAAAATCGCATCAATAATGCCGCGGGTATCTTTAATCGAGATACGTTTTCCACTGCCATTCCAACCGGTATTGACCAGATAAGCTTCAGCACCAGACTCTTCCATTCGTTTGACCAGCACTTCAGCATATTTGGTTGGGTGTAGGGTGAGGAACGCCGCACCAAAACAGGCCGAGAAAGTTGGGGTTGGCTCAGTAATACCACGCTCAGTACCGGCGAGTTTGGCAGTAAAACCGGATAAGAAATGGTACTTCGTTTGCTCTGGAGTGAGTTTGGATACCGGAGGCAGTACGCCAAACGCATCCGCCGACAAGAAAATCACTTTATTGGCATGACCACCTTTCGACACCGGTTTAACAATGTTGTCGATATGATAGATCGGGTAGGAAACACGAGTGTTTTCCGTTTTTGAACCGTCATCGAAATCAATCGAGCCATCATTGCGTACGGTGACGTTTTCTAACAGCGCATCACGACGGATGGCATTATAAATATCTGGCTCAGCTTCTTTGGAGAGTTTGATGGTTTTGGCGTAGCAGCCACCTTCAAAGTTGAACACGCCATCATCATCCCAGCCGTGCTCATCATCGCCGATTAACGCGCGTTTTGGATCGGTTGAGAGTGTGGTTTTACCTGTACCAGAGAGGCCAAAGAAAATGGCCACATCGCCCTCTTTACCCATGTTGGCAGAGCAGTGCATTGATGCGATGCCTTGCAGCGGCAAGAAGTAGTTCATCATCGCGAACATGCCTTTTTTCATTTCACCGCCGTACCAAGTACCGCCGATCAGTTGCATGCGCTCAGTCAGGTTAAATACGGTAAAGTTTTCTGAATTCAGACCGTGCTCTTGCCATTTCGCATTGGTGCATTTAGCCCCATTCATCACCACAAAATCGGGTTTGAAGCGAATTAATTCTTCTTCGGTAGGACGAATGAACATATTTTTCACAAAATGCGCTTGCCACGCTACTTCCGTAATAAAACGAACGCTCAGGCGTGTATCGGCATTCGCGCCGCAGTAGCCATCGAGTACAAATAAGCGTTTACCTGATAACTGCTTAGTCACCAGTGTTTTCAGATCACTCCACACCGCTTGGTTAATCGGTTTGTTATCATTTTTGGCTTTATCTGAGGTCCACCACATGTTGTCACGGGTAGTGTCATCTTTAACGATAAATTTATCTTTCGGTGAGCGGCCAGTAAAAATACCAGTATCAACTGCGACGGCGCCTAATTCAGTGACGATACCGCGCTCATAACCTTCGAGGTCTGAACGCGTTTCCTCAGCAAATAACAGCTCATAGCTCGGGTTACGAACAATTTCTTTAACGCCATTGATACCATATTGGGCTAGGTCGATTTGTGCAGCCTTAGTATGTTCCATAACGGTCATAGGTGCTCCTTGTAGGATTTTGTAGGGATTTTGTAATAATTTTGGTTGTCTGTGGAACATGCTAACAACGGATAGGCGACAAAACAGGGAGGCAGTTCAAATATTATTCACCCAGTTTCGGTGGTTTCAGGTAGCTCGTCACAGATATTGGCATTGCATATTTCATGCTGCGCTGAAATCGCCACTTGACGAATGAGCATCAGAATACGTGATTGGCTTAAGCTGAGCGATTTGCGTTAATCATTGATTTTATTTGTTTTTTGAATGAAGGCAAAAATTAAAAGCCAGTGAATACTGGCTTTGGTGAGTGATGTTGCTGGGTATCGCGGCAGATTAATGCAAGGTTTGCCCGTTACTGGATGAGGGTTGATACAACTCGCTCACCTGCGTCGCATCGAAAGAATAGGTGGTACCGCAGTAATCACAGTGCAGCGACACCACGCCATCTTGCGCCAGAATGTCATTAATCTCGTCGCGTGCGACCGTGACAATCGCTGCGCCGCTGCGCTCACGCGAGCAGCCACAACGGAAGTTAACCGCTTGTGGGGTGAACAACTGCACTTTTTCTTGGTTATACAAGCGGTACAGCAGCTCTTCGGCAGGCAAGGTGAACAACTCTTCATTTTTAATCGTGTTAGTCAACTGGGCTAAGTGCTCAATATCGTCGCTCGAACCTTTGCCATCGGGGACGATTTGCAGCAGCATGCCGGCGGCGCAAGCTTTGCCCGCTTGTTGGCCGACTCGGATCCATAAATGGGTTTTCAGTTGTTCAGAACGCAGGAAATAGCCTTCCAGCACTTCCGCTAGCGTTGCCCCTTCTAAACCGACCACGCCTTGGTAACGCTCGCCTTGCTTTGGTTCAATCGTGATCACTAAGTGACCTTTACCCAGCATATCGTGCAAAGTGGCATCTTCGGCAATATCACCTTGCCAGCGCGCCACGCCACGGACTTGCTGATTATTATCACCGTTAATCACCACTAAAGAGACTGGACCATCACCTTGTAGTTGCAAGGTAATCGAACCTTCAAACTTTAAGGTGGCCGTCAGCAGTGAGGTGGCGACCAGCAGTTCACCAATCAAGTGTTGTACCGCGGTTGGGTATGGTTGACTGGCAATCATCTGCTGGTAAGTGTCATCCAGTTGAACCAACTCGCCACGCACTGAGAGGTCTTCAAAAAGATAGCGATGCAGCATATTGCTCGCCATGGAATGTGTCGTCATAAGGAATTGTCCGGCTATTTACTTACTGATGGATAAATTTGAGTAGATCTCGACGCTGTTTTTTATCAGGACGTTGATCGGAACTCGGGTTGAGCTGGCGCATTATCGCTTGGCGCTCTCGTTGCTCAATGCTCTCTGCGGTTTCGCGATACAGTAATTGTGCTTCGGGCGCACCACGCCGCTGATCCGTGATCTTTTCGATGATCACGGTTTTTTGATCGTGACCTTGGCGCAGGGTGAGCTGTGCGCCCTGCTCCACGGATTTACTGGGTTTCGTGCGTTGGCCATTATAGTGAACTTTGCCGCCCTCGACCATATTGCGCGCGATGGCTCGGGTTTTGTAAAATCGGGCTGCCCACAGCCATTTATCCAGCCTTATACCATCGGGATTGGAACTCATTGGCATATTTCCTCTCTAAGCTGGTTATGCTTTAAACTATTGACCGCTTAACAATGGTGTTTGCTGCCCAGTTTTTCAAGCAAGTCGACAATTTAACGTTTGAGACACTTGGTGTTATCTCGCTTGTGATATATTGCTGTGTTGGCATAACGTATTGAAAAACTGCTGTAGCACCCCATTTGGGTAACTCTGGGAGTTACAACTACAGCAACAAATGACGTGGACATTTATGGAATTTAAACAACTGCCGCCGTTCGCGAGTTGGCCGCGTTTAGTGGGCGAGCGAGCGCTGCGTTGGCAAAAACCGATCAGTCAAGGATTGACCCTCTTCTTGTTGGTGGTCGCGGCGTGGATGGTGGGCAAAATAGTGTGGTTAGTCTTGGCAGATCCAGTGCCTGTGCCGAGCTGGCAGCCAACCCCACTCGAACTAAAAAGTGAACAGCAATCAATCGATATCAGTGGTTTACAAAGCGGCGCGCTGTTTGGCATCTTCGCGCCGACCAAACCACCTGTCGTAGTGGCTCCCGTGGTAGTTGATGCGCCAAAAACTCGCCTAACCTTGGTACTCTCGGGAGTGGTCGCCAGTAATGATCCACAAAAAAGTTTGGCGGTGATTGCCAATCGAGGCGTGCAAGCCACTTATGGCCTCAATGAAGTGATTGAAGGCACGCAAGTTAAACTGAAAGCCGTGTTGGCCGATCGCGTGATCATCAGTAATGCCGGACGCGATGAAACCTTAATGCTGGAAGGGCTAGATTATACCGCCTCAACGGCTGCGCCAGCGCCGAATAATTCCGCGCCCGCTACGCAACCCAAGGCGGAGCCAACTTCGCAAGAGACTCTCGATACGATTCGTGAAGCGATCGCGCGCAATCCGCAGGAACTGTTTCAATATGTGCGCCTTTCTCAGGTTAAGCGTGATGAGAAGGTGATTGGTTATCGTGTCAGTCCCGGCAAAGATGCCGCGCTGTTTGAGTCGGTCGGCTTGCAAGCGGGCGATGTGGCCGTGGCGCTCAATGGTATGGATCTCAGTGATCCGAATATTATGAATAGCGTATTTCAGTCAATCAACGAGCTGACCGAAATCAGTCTAACGGTTGAGCGCGATGGTCAACAATATGATGTTTATATTCAATTTTAACACTCAGCTTAGCGCGAGCTTAGTGAGGCAAGGGAGTTCCCAGTGAAAGTGTGGCTGAAAAAAAGTTCATGGTTATTGGCCGGCAGTTTACTGTCGATGCCGTTGGTCGCGGTGGCAAACCAGTACAGTGCCAGCTTTAAAGGCACTGATATTCAAGAGTTTATCAATATTGTTGGGCGTAATCTGGAAAAAACCATCATTGTTGACCCTTCCGTGCGCGGCAAAGTCGATGTGCGCAGTTTTGATACCTTAAATGAAGCGCAATACTACAGCTTCTTTTTGAGTGTGCTGGAAGTGTATGGTTTTGCCGTGGTCGAAATGGATAACGGCGTGCTCAAGGTGATCAAATCGAAAGATGCCAAAACCTCCGCCATTCCAGTTCTCAGTGGTGATGAGCGTGCCAATGGCGATACGGTGATCACTCAAGTGGTGGCGGTAAAAAATGTATCGGTACGTGAACTGTCGCCTCTGCTGCGTCAACTGATTGATAACGCCGGGGCTGGCAACGTGGTGCATTACGATCCGGCCAATATTATTTTGATCACTGGCCGAGCTGCAGTCGTCAATCGCTTAGCAGAAATCATTCGCCGTGTCGATCAGGCGGGCGATAAAGAGATTGAAGTGGTTGAACTCAATAACGCGTCGGCAGCGGAAATGGTACGGATAGTTGAGGCGCTCAGCAAAACCACCGATGCGCAAAATACCCCAGAATTCTTAAAACCCAAGTTTGTCGCTGATGAGCGTACTAACTCGATTTTGATTTCCGGTGATCCGAAAGTGCGTGATCGACTCAAACGGTTGATTAAACAGCTGGATGTCGAAATGGCAACCAAAGGCAATAACCGTGTGGTGTACCTTAAATACGCCAAAGCCAACGATATGGTCGAAGTGTTAAAGGGCGTATCCGACAATCTGCAAGCGGAGAAAGGCAGCGGCCAGTCAAACAATTCCAAGCGTAACGAAGTGATGATTGCCGCGCATGTGGATACCAACTCGCTAGTGCTGACGGCTCCGCAAGATATTATGAATGCGATGCTGGAGGTGATTGGCCAATTAGACATTCGTCGCGCGCAAGTGTTGATTGAAGCGCTGATTGTCGAAATGTCCGAGGGCGATGGCATTAACCTTGGTGTGCAGTGGGGCTCGCTGGAAAGCGGCTCGGTGATCCAATATGGCAACACGGGTGCTTCGATTGGAAATGTGATGATTGGTCTTGAAGAAGCCAAAGACACGACCGAGAAGAAGCCAGTTCGTAAGAGTGATTCCGATCAGATTTTATATTACGAAGAGACCACCACCAAAGGTGACTATTCGACGCTAGCCTCCGCGTTGTCGGGAATGCAAGGTGCTGCGGTCAGTCTGGCCTTGGGCGACTGGACCGCGTTAATCAATGCGGTATCGAATGATTCCACCTCAAATATTCTGTCGTCACCCAGTATCACTGTGATGGATAACGGCGAAGCCTCATTTATCGTCGGTGAAGAAGTGCCGGTGATCACAGGCTCAACCGCAAGCTCAAGCAATACCAACCCATTCCAAACCGTAGAGCGTAAAGAGGTCGGGATTAAGCTTAAAGTGGTGCCGCAAATCAACGAAGGTGACTCAGTGCAGCTCAACATTGAGCAAGAGGTGTCCAATGTGTTGGGGGCCAATGGCGCGGTTGACGTGCGTTTTGCTAAACGTCAGCTCAACACCTCGGTGATGGTACAAGATGGTCAGATGCTGGTGCTCGGTGGTTTGATTGATGAAAGAGCGCTAGAGAGTGAATCCAAAGTGCCACTGCTCGGCGATATTCCGCTGCTTGGTCAGCTGTTCCGCTCGACCAGTTCCCAGTTGGAAAAGAAAAATCTGATGGTGTTTATCAAGCCAACCATTATTCGTGATGGTATGACCGCAGATGGCATCACTCAGCGTAAATACAATTACATTCGGGCCGAGCAACTGTTCCGCGCGGAAAAAGGCTTGCGCTTGCTGGATGATGCCAGTGTGCCTGTGCTGCCAAAATTTGGCGCGGATCAGCTTCATCCACCAGAAATTCAAGCCTTTATTGAACAGATGGACCTTAAATAATGACTGAAATGGTGATCTCTCCAGTACAGCAACCGTTGATCCGTCGCCTGCCGTTTAGCTTCGCCAATCGGTTTAAGTTACTGCTCGATTGGAATGAAGATTTTTCTCAGGCCACCATCTACTATTTAGCGCCATTGTCGATTGAGGCGCTGGTCGAAACCAAACGCGTGGTTAAACATGCGTTTCAACTGCAAGCGTTGGCGCAGAATGAGTTTGAACTCAAACTGACCCAAGTCTATCAACGCGACTCATCGGAGGCGCGGCAGTTGATGGAAGATATTGGGGCCGACAATGATGATTTCTTCTCGCTGGCTGAAGAGCTGCCACAAAATGAAGATTTGCTGGAAAGTGAAGATGATGCGCCGATCATTAAACTGATCAACGCGATGCTGAGCGAAGCGATCAAAGAAGGGGCATCGGATATTCATATCGAAACCTTTGAAAAAACCTTGTCGATCCGCTTTCGGGTCGATGGGGTGCTGCGTGAAGTGTTAGCGCCGAGTCGCAAACTCTCATCACTGCTGGTGTCGCGGGTGAAAGTGATGGCCAAGCTAGATATCGCTGAAAAACGGGTTCCGCAAGATGGGCGCATTTCACTGCGCATTGGTGGCCGAGCGGTGGATGTGCGGGTGTCGACCATGCCTTCGTCCCACGGCGAGCGAGTCGTGATGCGCTTGCTCGATAAAAATGCCACGCGGCTTGATCTGCACAGCTTGGGCATGACTGCGCAAAACCATGACAATTTCCGCCGCTTGATCGCGCGTCCTCACGGGATCATTTTGGTCACCGGACCGACCGGTTCAGGTAAATCGACCACCTTGTACGCCGGTTTGCAAGAGCTTAACAGCAGCGAGCGCAATATCCTCACCGTCGAAGATCCGATTGAATTTGATATTGATGGCATCGGCCAAACCCAAGTCAATCCACGGGTGGATATGACCTTTGCCCGCGGTTTACGCGCCATTTTGCGTCAAGATCCCGATGTGGTAATGGTTGGGGAAATTCGCGACTTGGAAACTGCGCAAATTGCTGTGCAAGCCTCGCTGACCGGTCACTTAGTGATGTCGACGTTGCACACCAATACCGCGGTGGGTGCGGTCACCCGTCTGCGTGATATGGGGATTGAGCCGTTTTTGATCTCCTCATCACTGCTTGGCGTACTGGCGCAGCGCTTGGTGCGCACGCTGTGCGCCGATTGCAAACAGCCGTATGAAGCGGATAAAGAGCAGCGCAAACTATTTGATAGCAAGAAAAAAGAGCCACTGATTTTGTATCGAGCGGCAGGCTGTCCTAAGTGTAACCATAAAGGCTATCGTGGCCGAACCGGTATCCACGAGCTGCTGCTGGTCGATGATGCGTTGCAAGAGCTGATCCATAGCGAAGCGGGTGAACAGGCGATGGAAAAACAGATCCGTGCGACTACGCCAAGCATTCGTGATGATGGTCTAGACAAAGTTCGCCAAGGTATTACTTCGCTGGAAGAAGTGATGCGGGTGACCAAGGAGTCCTGATGGCGGCGTTTGAATACAAAGCGTTAGATAACAAAGGGCGTCATAAAAAAGGCATCATTGAAGGCGATAATGCGCGTCAAGTGCGGCAGCGCCTCAAAGAGCAAGGCTTAGTGCCGATTGAAGTGCTGGAAACCCAAGCAAAAGCGGCGCGTAGCCGCCAAGGTTTAGGCTTTAAGCGCGGGATTAGCACTCCAGATTTGGCGCTGATCACCCGTCAGCTATCGACGCTAGTCCAATCAGGGATGCCGCTGGAAGAGTGTTTGCGTGCGGTGGCCGAGCAGTCGGAAAAGCCACGTATTCGCAGCATGTTGGTGGCGGTGCGCGCCAAAGTGACCGAAGGTTATACCTTGTCCGATAGCTTAGCCGATTACCCGCAAGTGTTTGATGAGCTGTTTCGCTCGATGGTTGCGGCTGGCGAAAAATCCGGTCATCTCGATTCGGTATTAGAGCGTTTGGCAGACTATGCGGAAAATCGGCAGAAAATGCGCTCCAAGCTGCAACAAGCGATGATCTACCCGGTGGTGTTGGTGGTGTTTGCGGTCGGCATCGTGGCTTTTTTGTTGGCGGCGGTGGTGCCTAAAATTGTCGGGCAGTTTGTGCAAATGGGGCAAGCCTTGCCGGCTTCGACCCAGTTTTTGCTCGATGCCAGTGACTTTTTACAGCATTGGGGCGTGTGGCTACTGATTGGCTTGCTCGTGTTGATCTACCTGCTGCGCTATGCGCTGACTAAGCCGGATCTGCGTTTGGCTTGGGATCGGCGCGTGATCCGCCTGCCGATGATTGGCAAAATTGCGCGCGGTCTTAACACCGCACGCTTTGCGCGCACGCTGTCGATTTGTAGCTCCAGTGCGATCCCGATTTTGGATGGCATGCGGGTTGCGGTGGATGTAATGACCAATCAATTTGTCAAACAGCAGGTGTTAGCCGCGGCGGAAAATGTTCGTGAAGGCTCGAGCCTACGCAAGGCGCTTGAGCAGACCAAATTGTTTCCGCCGATGATGCTGCATATGATCGCCAGTGGTGAGCAAAGTGGCGAATTGGAAAGCATGCTGACGCGCGCGGCGGATAACCAAGATCAGAGTTTTGAATCAACGGTCAATATCGCGTTGGGGATTTTTACCCCCGCCTTGATTGCATTAATGGCGGGCATGGTGCTGTTTATTGTCATGGCAACCCTGATGCCGATTTTGGAAATGAATAATTTAATGAGTCGTTAAGTCGTCACGTGCGATGGCGACGAAATAGTGTGGAGTAACTATGAAAACAATGCGTAAAGCAATTCGGAAACCGATCGGTAAGCAAGCGGGTTTTACCTTGCTCGAAGTGATGGTGGTGGTGGTGATCCTAGGCATTTTAGCCAGCTTTGTGGTGCCAAATTTGTTGGGTAATAAAGAGAAAGCCGACCAACAAAAAGCGGTGACCGATATTGTGGCGCTGGAAAATGCCCTCGATATGTACAAGCTGGATAACAGCGTCTACCCAACCACAGATCAAGGCTTAGAAGCGCTGGTGAGTAAGCCAAGCAACCCTGAGCCACGCAACTATCGTGATGGGGGTTATATTCGCCGTCTGCCAAGAGATCCCTGGGGCAATGAGTATCAATATTTGAGTCCTGGTGATAAAGGCGCATTGGATATTTTCACCTTAGGTGCGGATGGCCAAGAGGGTGGTGAAGGCCCGAATGCCGATGTCGGTAACTGGAACATTCAAGATTTTCAATAAACTTGAACAATAAGGTATCGATCCAATCCATGACAGCGACGCGCGGTTTTACATTACTGGAAGTGTTGCTGGTGCTGGTGTTGGTGGCGGTCAGTGCGGTGGCGGTGATCGCCACCTTGCCCGGCTCAGTCAACGATGAAGCCAAAATCAGTGCCCAGAGTCTCTATCAGCGCTTACTTTTGCTTAACGAAGAAGCGATTCTAAGTGGGCAAGATTTTGGGGTGCGAGTCGATGTTGAGGCGCGGCGGCTGACTTTTTTACAATTGAGTGCGGATCAAGGTTGGCAGAAGTGGCAAAGCAATAAAATGACCAATCAAACCACGCTCGATGGCAACTTGCAGCTTGAGCTACAACTGGGCGGCAGCCGTTGGCAAAATGATGAGCGACTGTTTAATCCCGGTACGCTGTTTGATGAAGAGATGTTTACCGAGCAGCAAGCGACTAAGCAGGAGCGCCCGCCGCAACTATTTGTGCTATCGAGTGGCGAAGTGACGCCATTTACGCTGCGCATTTTCCCTAAAGGACAACCACGCGATGAGCAGTGGCGAGTCAGCGCGCAAGAAAATGGCACTCTGCACCTGCTGGCACCGGGAGAAAGTGATGAAGAATAGACGCGGTTTCACTTTGTTGGAGGTGCTGGTGGCGCTGGCGATTTTTGCGACGGCGGCGATCAGTGTCATCCGTTCGGTCAGTCAGCACATCAATACGGTCAATTATTTGGAAGAGAAACTGTTTGCGGCGATGGTGGTGGATAACCAGATGGCGCAAGTGATGCTTAATCCGCGAGCGCTGACGGCGCGTGAGGGCAGTGAGCAGATGGCCGGCCGAACCTGGTATTGGAAACTTAGCCGAGTGCCAACCGCCGACAATCTGCTCAAAGCCTTTGATGTGAGTGTGGCAACCGAAAAAGGGGCGACCCCGGTCGTGACGGTGCGTAGCTATGTTGCCAATTAAACCACGGCACACGCTATCGCGGTCTGCGAACGTTAAGTTAGCGGGCCTGCAAAGTGCCGGATTCACCTTAATTGAAGTGTTGGTGGCGATAGCGATCTTTGCCAGTTTGAGCATTGGCGCTTATCAGGTGCTTAACCAAGTGCAGCGCAGTAATCAAATTTCGGCCGAACGCAGCGCGCGCTTGACCGAGTTACAACGCGCGCTGGTGATCATGGATGCCGATTTTCGCCAGATGGCGCTGCGCCAATCTCGCACCGATGGACAAGCGCCGAGCGAGCTGCTGTTGCAATGGCAAGCATCTTTGCTCGATTCGGATCAACATGGCTTGCTGTTTACCCGTCTGGGTTGGCATAACCCACAGCAGCAGTTTCCACGCGGCGAGGTGGCGAAAGTCGGCTACCGAATTTATGAGCAGCGTTTAGAGCGTATATGGTGGCACTATCCCGATACTCCGGTGGGGCAGCTCGGCTTGGTGACGCCGTTATTAACCGGTGTCGAAGATTGGCAGGTGCAGTTTTATCAACAAGGTGAGTGGCGCACGGAATGGTCAACCAAGCATGCGCTGCCTGAGGCAGTTAAAGTGATGCTGCAGTTGCAAGATTATGGTCAGTTGGAGCGGATTTATTTGACTGGCGGCGCGACCCTCAATCAGGCTGAGAGTAGCAATAATGGTAGTTAAGCATAATGGTCGTTAAGCAGCGCGGCGTAGCGCTGATTGTGGTGTTGCTGCTGCTGGCGGTGATGGTGTCGATTGCGGCTACGATGGCTGAGCGCCTATTTAGCCAGTTTCAGCGCGCCACCCATCAACTCAATTACCAGCAAGCCTATTGGTATAGTCTCGGTGTCGAAGCTTTGGTCAAAAAAGGCATCGAGCAGAGCTATCAAGATAGCCAGACGATCAATTTGAGTCAGCCGTGGGCGACCCAGCAGCAAACCTACCCACTCGATTACGGTCAGGTGAGCGGTAAAATTCGCGATATGCAAGCTTGCTTTAACCTTAACGCGTTGGCGCAGGTCAAGATCAGTGCCGATAGCGTACAAAAGCCATATTTGTTACGGGTTTTACAAGCGCTAAGCGAAGAGTGGCAAGTGGAGGGGTATCTGGCGGAAACCATCGCTGACTCGACGCTGGAATTTATTGATGGTGATGACTCAGTGCGCACCGCCTATGGGGTTGAAGACAGTTACTATCAATCGATGCACCCAGCTTATCTAGCGGCGGATGCTTGGTTAGCCGATGCCAGCGAATGGCGTGCGGTGCAGCAAGTGAGTGGTGAGTTAATGCAGCAAGCGCTGCCTTATCTGTGTGCGCTACCGACCGATCAGTGGCGTTTAAATGTTAATACCTTGCCTGCTGAACAAGCGGCGCTGTTGGCGGCGATGTTTAGTCCTGCTTTGAGTCGTTCGAGCGCCAAAACCTTGTTGGAAGGGCGCCCCTTTGATGGTTGGGCAAGTGTGGAAGATTTTCTGGCTGAGTCGGCGCTCAATGGCGTCGAGCAAGCGACACGTGAGGAGGCGAAAAAATACCTCAGTGTCGATAGCCATTACTTTGAATTAGATGCTCAGGTGTTGGTCGATGCTTCGCGTGTGCGGATCCGCAGCCTGTTTTACAGTAACGATAAAAAAACTGCGACGGTGGTTAGCCGTCGCTTTGGAGGGATCAGTGAGCGAGTTTCTGACCGTTCGACTGAGTAGTCAAACCGAGGCCGAAATCCCTTGGTTAGTATGGTCTAGCGAACTGCAGCAAGTGATTGCTAGCGGTGAAGTGGCTGGCTGGCAAGCTTTACATGAGCTGGAAAGCTATGCGGCCGAGCGTAGCGTATTAGTGCTGCTGGCGGCCAGTGATCTGATCTTAAGCCGAGTGGCGATCCCGCCCGGTGCGGCGCGGCAGCTAGAGAGTATGTTGCCCTATTTGCTGGAAGATGAGATCGCACAAGATGTTGAAGAGTTGCATTTTTGTGTGCTCAGTAAAGGGCGTGACAGTGCCGATGTGCTCGGTGTGGACCGCCGCTGGTTCGCTGCTTGTTTGGAGCGGCTGAGCGAATGTGGCTTGTCAGTGAAACGCGTGCTGCCCGATGTGCTGGCGGTTCCTCGTGTTGACGCCGGTTTAAGCGCATTGCAATTGGGTGATGAGTGGTTGGTGCGTAAAAGCGAGACCCAAGGCATGGCACTCGATACTCAGTGGTTAAGTTTGCTCGCCACCGATGCTTGGGTAAAGCAAGATGAGCAGTACCTGCCACTCCACGCTTTCACGCCATTACCCTCGTTAGCCTTGGCTGAGCAGCAAGTGTGGCAAGATCAGCCAAGTAGTTTAGTCATGCAACTGCTGACCCAAGAAGCATTGAGTAGCAAATTTAACCTGCTCAGCGGTCGATTTAAGCCACAATCGTCTTGGCTGCCCCATTGGCGAATTTGGCGCAAAGTTGGCATCGCCGCTGGGTTATTGGTCGCAGTAACGATCGGCCATAGTGTGTTGCAAGCCCATCAGTATCAGTTACAAGCCGATGCCTACCGTGCGCAAAGTGAGCAAATTTTTCGGACTATTTTTACTGATCGGCAGCGTATTCCAACCGTGACCTATTTAAGACGGCAGATCAGCGATGAGCTGGCGCGCTTATCTGGCACTTCCAGTGCAAGCAGCCTATTACACTGGCTGACTCCGTTACCGAGCGCATTGAGTGGAATTAATCTGCAACTGCAAAGCATTAAATTTGATGGTAATCGCAATGAAGTCCGCCTAGAGGCGACCAGTCGTGATTTCCAAAGTTTTGAGCAAGCACGTACCCAGCTTGAGCAGCATTTTGTGGTCGAACAAGGCCAAGTGAACAAAAATGGTGAGCAAGTGTTTGGTGTGTTGCTGGTTAAGCCAAAGTAAGGCGAAAGGATGAAACCGTTATTAGCTTCGATACAGGCTTGGTGGCGCAGTGTGACGTCGCGCGAGCAAAAAATGCTGTTGGTGAGTGGCGCGTTAGCCCTCATCGCGATCAGCTACTGGGGCGTGTGGCAACCGCTAGAGCAGCGTACCGCTCAGGCACAAGCGCGTTTGCAGAGTGAAAAACAGCTGCTGAGTTGGGTGAGTGATAATGCCAACCGGATTGTGACTTTACGTGGTCAAGCTGGGCAAGGTAGTGGTGGGCAAGCGGCGACTAATCAGTCACTCAATCAGGTGATCACTCAATCGACTCGTCAGTTCAAGATTGAGTTGATCCGGGTACAACCGCGCGGAGAAATGATGCAAGTGTGGATCCAACCACTGCCGTTTACCCAGTTGGTGGCTTGGATTGCCGATTTACAACAGCGACAAGGGGTGAGTGTGGATGTGATCGATATCGACCGCGGTAAAGAGAGCGGGCTGGTTGAAGTCAAACGCTTACAGTTAAAGCGAGGCGCTTAAGATGCGGCGTACGATAGCTTATAGTGGGTTATTTTCGGCGGTCGTGTTGGTCAGTGTGCTGGCGCATCTGCCAGCGCAGGTCGCATTCAAACCGCTACCGTTGCCAGAGGGTTTACAGCTCAATGGGATTGAAGGCACATTGTGGCAGGGCAAAATAGCCCAAGTACAGTGGCAACAAACCAATCTTGGCGATCTGAACTGGGATCTGCAATTGAGCCGTTTACTGCTGGCACGGCTGCAAGCCGATGTGCGCTTTGGGCGGGGTAGCGCCAACCAATTGCGTGGTAAAGGCGTGGTTGGTGTTGGCTTAACTGGGCCTTATGCTGATCATCTGCTGCTGTCGTTACCCGCCGAGCAAGCGTTGCCATGGCTTAGTTTGCCGTTTCCCTTAACGGTGCAGGGGCAGTTGGAATTAACGTTGCAACACTACCGCTTCGCTCAGCATTATTGCCAGCAAGCACAGGGCAGTTTGGCTTGGTCAGCAGCGCAAGTTACATCGCCGCTGGCGCCGCTGGATCTCGGGAGTGTGCTGGCGGATTTCCGTTGCCAAGACAGTGTCATCACTGCGCAAGGTGGCCAGCAAACTGAGCAGGTCAGCAGTCAGTTTAACCTGACGCTACAGGCAGATCATCGTTACCAAGTACAAGCATGGTTTCAACCGCAAGACGCCTTTCCTGATGGTTTAAAGCCGTCGTTGAACTGGTTACCCGCTCCTGATGCACAAGGCCGTTATCGGTTTAATCCGCAAGGGCAACTTTGAGCAATAACCTTGTTCAATCACTTTTAGCAATCACGTTAAGTTATAGCCTTGAGCAAGATTACGGTCTCGCACGGTTAGATGATTTTATCGCTCGGCAGATTCAGGATGGCAGACCAAGGTAAATTGGTATCGCCGAGCACAATGAAATCTGGGTTTTGTAAACTTTCGCGCTGATTGTACGAGAGTGGGCTTAACTCGGTGCTCACAATGCGGCCACCGGCTTGTTCGACAATGCATTGGGTGGCGGCGGTATCCCATTCACCGGTTGGACCCAAACGGAGATAACAATCGGCCGCGCCTTCAGCCACTAAACAGGCTTTCAATGCCGCAGAGCCCAGTGGTAGCAGATTGTAATGCCATGTGCTATTGAGGCGGTGGGTGATTTGATTGATGTCTTGGCGACGACTGATCGCGATGCTCAGTGAATGATCAACCGATTCGCGTTGGTAAGTTTGCATTGGCACACTCTGCGCCTTATCGGTAATTTTCCATGCTCCTTTACCGGCATAGGCGTAGTAAGTCACGCCGGATACTGGGGCATACACTACTCCCATCACCGGCTGATTATGCTCCACTAGTGCAATAATGGTCGCAAATTCGCCACTACGGTCGATGAACTCTTGAGTGCCATCCAATGGATCAACCAGCCAGTAACGCGGCCAAGCAGCACGGGTAGCCAGTGAAATCTCGGCATCCTCTTCGGAGAGGATTGGAATGTCTGGGGTTAACTGCTGTAACTGTTGGCACAGCAATTGATGTGCCGCCAAGTCGGCACTGGTCACTGGCGTGGCATCACTTTTAGTGAATGCTTGATAGGATTGGTGTTGGTAAATATCTAAAATCAGTTGCCCTGCCGCTTGGGCGATAGCAATCACTTTGGGCAGTAAGGATGAGAAATCGTGGCTGGTTGACATAATCACTCCAAAGGTTGGTGATTTATCCCCGTTCTACTTGAAGTTGCCGCGGTATTGACGGGTACTCACAAACTTCATCACATCTTTATCTATGCTCAGAGGTTTTGTTCCTTGGTCGTCTACCGGAATATCTTCAAGTGGTTTGGGTATCGGCTTGTATCAAGCGTAGAGCGAGCAGTAATGCGGTGATACTGCGCGCTTCACAAAAATCGAGATGGGTCAGCAGCTCTTCGGCTTGAGCTAATGGCCAGCGAATGATCTCTAAAGGTTCAGGTTCATCACCGATTAATGATTCAGGATAGAGATCTTGCGCGATAAATAACTGCATACGGCTTGAGAAGTAGGATGGGGCAAGCACGACGCTTTTAAGTGGAATTAATTGGTGCGCGCCAAAGCCAATCTCTTCTTTCAATTCGCGATTGGCCGCTTGTTCGGCACTTTCGCCGGCATCGATTAACCCTTTTGGAAAACCCAATTCATAACGCTCGGTTCCGGCAGCGTATTCGCGCACCAACAACAGATCACCTTGAGCCGTGATCGGCACCATCATGACCGCCTCTCGTCCACTGGGTTTCATTCGCTCATAGGTACGCTGTGCGCCATTTTCAAAACGCAGATCCACCGCTTCAATAGTAAACAGTCGCGACTGGGCGATGGTGGTGCATTCCAGTATCGCGGGTAAAGATTTGGATGGCATACCAAGGCTCCGCTGTAAAAGGTTTAGTCACGATCGGTGGTGACGATGGCTGCCAATCATTGGCCGAAAAGCCGATGGCGAACCATCAGCTTGAGGTGCTTGGTGCTGAGCTCACTAAGAGGGGCTAGTAGTAAGAGTGCTCACCGCGATCATGTTCGGTGGAGTCGCGAACTGCCGTCAGTTCCCCTGCAAATTGAGCCAGCAGCTCTTTTTCAATCCCATCTTTGAGTGTGACATCGACCATTGAGCAGCCATTACAGCCACCGCCAAATTGTACCAGTGCAACGCCATCATCAGAGATGCTGATCAAGCTGACGTGGCCACCGTGGCCCGCCAATTGTGGGTTAACCTGAGTTTGTAGTGCATATTCAACCCGCTCGATCAGTGAGGCATCGTCAGCCACTTTGCGCATTTTCGCATTCGGTGCTTTTAGGGTCAGTTGTGAGCCGATTTTGTCGGTCACAAAGTCAATCACCGCGTCTTCCAAAAACGGTAGGCTTAGCTCATCAACATAAGCGGAGAAGTTGGTGAAGGTCAGCTCGGTATCGGTAGCTTCTACCGCTTCCGGTGGGCAGTAAGAAACACCACATTCGGCATTTTGTGTTCCAGGGTTAACCACAAACACGCGAATATTAGTCCCTTCAGGCTGCTGAGCGAGCAATTTCGCGAAGTGAGATTGAGCTGATTCAGTAATAGTAATTGGATTTGACACGACGAATACCCGAGTAAAAGAATAGGTTATTGCTGACCATTTTACTCCTGAGTTAGCGATGATCCAGCCCTTTTGCATAAAAAACGTTAAGGTTGACGCTCTTTTGGCTCGGGAGTGCGGCATAGGCAGTAAATATCAATCCGTTGCACCCCAGCATCAAGCAGTAACGCACATAAATGGCGAAGGGTACTGCCGGTGGTCACCACATCATCGACAATTGCCACATGAGCTGCGCGTGGCAGATGATTAAGCTGAAATGCATCTTGCAGATTATTGAGGCGCTCAGTTTTGCTAAGCCCTTGCTGTTGCGGTGTGGCTCGGCGGCGGCTAAACAGTTGGTGGTCATAGTCGGTGGCTAAAGCGCGGGCTAAGGCTCGCGCCAGCAGATCACTTTGATTAAAGCCGCGCTGCCAGCGTCGTCGCCAATGCAGTGGTACGCTGCACAATAATGGTGCTGGTTGCTCTATCTGAGCGGCCAGCAACTGAGCGAGGCGCGGCGCTTGCCAAAATTGGCGCTGATATTTGAGTTGCTGTACCGCATCACTCAGCGGAAAACGATAATCTCCCACGCAGATCAGTGTGTGCCACGCTGGCGGCTGGCGTAGGCATTGTCCACACTGTTCGACCGCGATTAAACAGGGTAAGCCGCAGCGCTGACAGCGTGCACCATGTGCCAACCATGCTTGGCAAGCGGTGCAAATACCCGCTGGATTAGGAGTATCGAGCGCCAAGCGACACAGTGAGCATTGTGCCATCAGCTGTAGCGCAGTGGTTTTTCTCAGCCAATCGATTAACATCATTGCTCCATAATTTTGGGAATTGCACTTATCTTGCCGACTGGCAAAAGTGATAACGATGGAAATAGACGGAGAAAATGTGACCATGGCGTTGTATTGGCAAGTGAGTGGACAAGGGCAAGATCTGGTGCTGGTACATGGCTGGGGGATGAATGGTGCGGTGTGGCAATCAACCGTACAAGCATTAAGTTGCCACTTTCGAGTGCATGTGGTCGATCTGCCCGGTTATGGTCACAGTGCCGCACAGCATGCCGAGAATATCGATCAAATCGCTGCAGCGTTATTGTTAGAGGCTCCGCGTGATGCGATTTGGGTTGGTTGGTCACTGGGTGGGTTAGTCGCGACGTATATCGCGTTGCATCACCCAGCGTATGTGCGCCAATTGGTCACTGTGGCTTCCTCGCCCAAATTTGCGGCACATCAGGATTGGCGTGGTATTCAACCGGCGGTATTACAAGCGTTTAGTCAGCAATTGATCAGCGATTTTCCATCGACGATTGAGCGTTTTATGGCGCTGCAAGCGATGGGGAGCCCAACGGCTCGGCAGGATGTTAAACAGCTTAAACAAGCGGTGTTGTCGCGGCCGATGCCCAATCCCTTAGCCTTGATGGCAGGACTCACTATGCTGGCTGAGCTGGATTTGCGCGCTGAATTAGCTCAACTGACCCAGCCAGTACTGCGTTTGTACGGCCGATTGGATGGTTTAGTGCCAGTCAATATCGCCCATGATGTGGACTTATTGCTACCACACAGCACGGCAGTGATTTTCCATCAATCGGCTCATGCGCCGTTTATCACTGAGGCAGAGCTATTTGAGCAGCAACTGATCACTTTTACCGCGATTTAAGTGGATAGAATAAATTTTGGCGTGCTGACTAAAAATTGACTCAATGATTAGCGATGTTGGTCGATAAATAGTCTAACCCACAGCGCAAGTTGGGGGAGGGCGAAGCTGAGGAGGTTTCGGCTATGCTAGTGTCACCGACCAATGTCAGTGTGCCGCTTATCGCCCCATCAGTGAATGTGCCAACTGAGCAGGTCGCACGTGATAACCGCGTGCGTGCGCCCGTTACGCCTACTGTAGCCTTGGCCGGATCGAATGCTGAACGTAAGATTAAAGATGATGATAAACGCCGCAAACAGCCCGCATGGGATCCTGCTGAGCATCCCAGCTACGATGTGGATGGTGAAGCACAAGAGCGTAGTTTTCATCACCATGAATCGAAAAGCGAGCTAGAGCGATTGTTTGAACTGCTGGCGCTCGCCTCGTACAGCGAACAGCAAGGTAAAGGTTATGTGATGCGCTTTCGCTTACCGAAGCACATTCTTGATGCCGCGATAACACAAGGCAAAATGGCGCGCCGGCGTGTCGTGATCAAATATCATTATGGTCACGCAGTGGCACCCAACACACCATCAGACGTGATTGCCGTTTTGTAGGTGGGTCGTCCGCGCAAAACAAAAGTCCCCATGGTCATGGGGACTTTTTTATCTCACTTGAGGATTGCCATCCAAGGTATGCCTGATGACTATTTCTTGGCTTTGGCGAACGCGGCAGCAAATGCACCACCCATCGCACTACCGATTGCCCCACTTTGTGGATTGCCTGTTGACTCAGCCCTGCGTGGCGCACGACGCTCTTGTCCTGCGCGTGGTGCGGCGCTGCGTTGGCTGCGATGATCTTGGCCCGGCTCATCGTTTAAACGCATCGAGAGTGCAATCCGCTTACGCGCGACATCCACTTCCATCACTTTGACTTTGACGATGTCTCCCGCTTTCACCACATCACGCGGATCGGCGATAAAGCGATCGGTCAGCGCCGAAATGTGCACTAAGCCATCTTGATGGACGCCGATATCGACAAATGCGCCAAAGTTGGCCACGTTGGAGACCACGCCTTCCAAAATCATCCCCACTTCCAGATCCGACACTTGATGAATGCCATCGGCAAACGTGGCAGTTTTGAACTCTGGACGCGGATCGCGCCCCGGTTTATCCAGCTCTTTGATGATGTCACTGATTGTTGGCACGCCAAAATGCTCATCAGTGTAATCGACCGCGTGCAGGGTGCGCAGGAACTCAGTATTACCAATCAGCGCTTTGAGATCTTTACTGTTTTTCTCGGCAATGGTTTTCACCACCGGATACGCTTCTGGGTGGACTGCTGAGGCATCAAGCGGATTTTTACCATCCATAATGCGTAGGAAGCCCGCACACTGTTCAAACGCCTTAGGCCCCAAGCGTGGCACTTTTTTCAGGGCGCTGCGTGACTCAAATCGACCATTGTCATCGCGATAAGCGACGATGTTTTGCGCGAGGGTGGTGGACAGTCCGGCCACGCGAGTTAACAAGGCTGCCGAAGCGGTATTCACATCGACACCGACCGCATTCACACAATCTTCCACAATCGCATCCAGACGTTTGGCGAGTAGGCTCTGACTGACGTCATGCTGATATTGGCCAACCCCGATTGATTTCGGATCGATTTTCACTAGTTCAGCGAGTGGATCTTGCAGACGACGTGCGATAGAAACCGCGCCGCGCAGTGAAACATCCAGATTGGGGAACTCTTTGGCCGCCAGTTCAGAAGCGGAATAAACCGAAGCTCCCGCTTCGCTGACCATGATTTTTTGCACTTTGAGGCTGCCGCGCTTGATCAGATCGGCGGCAAAGGCATCGGTTTCGCGCGAGGCGGTGCCATTACCAATCGCAATCAGATCGACGTTGAATTTTTTCACCAGCAGCGCGATGGACTGCATAGCGCGATCGTATTGATGCTGTGGCGCATGAGGGTAAATGGTGTCGGTGGCCAGCACTTTACCGGTGGCGTCGACTACCGCGACTTTACAGCCAGTACGCAGGCCAGGATCGAGGCCGAGCGTAGCACGAGGGCCGGCAGGGGCGGCCATCAGCAGATCTTTTAAATTGCTGGCAAACACTTCAATCGCTTCGATTTCAGCGCGCTCTTTCATTGCGCTCATCAATTCGGTTTCCATGTGCAGCGAGATTTTGATCTTCCATGCCCAGCTGATCACCTGCTTGCGCCACGCATCGGTCGTCGCTTGGCTCAAATGAATGCCGTAATGCTCGGCAATCAGAGTTTCGCAGTAGGATTGGCGAGCACTCTCTTCCAATTCAGGATCGGCATTCAGCGTCAGAGTTAAGAAGCCTTCGTTACGGCCACGCAGCATTGCCAAAGCACGATGGGAAGGGGCTTTGCTGATCGGCTCGCTGTGCTCAAAGTAATCTTTAAATTTCTCACCGGCTTGCTGTTTACCTTCTACCACTCGCGCGACAATCTGTGCGTTGCGATTAAGGTGCTGACGGATTTTCTCCAGCAGATTGGCATCTTCTGCGATGCGCTCCATCACGATTGCGCGTGCGCCATCCAGTGCGGCTTTGCTGTCGGCGACCCCTTTCTCAGTATTAATGTATTTTGCTGCTTCGCTTTCAGGGTCAGTGTTAGGCTGCGTCCACAGCGTCTCGGCCAGTGGCTCAAGACCCGCTTCAATCGCGATTTGACCTTTGGTGCGCCGCTTAGGCTTGTAAGGCAGATAGAGATCTTCAAGGCGGTTTTTGCTGTCGGCGTCTAAAATGGCCTGCTCCAGCTCTAGGGTCAGTTTGCCTTGGTCTTGAATCGATTTGAGGATGGTTTGGCGGCGATCATCCATCTCACGCAGATAGGCTAGACGACTATCTAAGTGGCGCAGTTGGGTATCGTCTAATCCTCCCGTCACTTCTTTACGGTAGCGGGCGATAAAAGGAACGGTATTGCCATCGTCGATTAGGGTGACGGCAGCGATAACTTGCTCAGCGCGAACATGCAGTTCTTGAGCAATCTGGTGACAGATAGCTTGGCTCATCCGTGGTGGTCTCTTGTTGATATTTGTATGTTATATGGGGGCAATTGCGTTGGACTCTAGCACAAGGCTGGTAGCAAAGCGCAGTTTGAGCGCAGGATCACGCTCTGCCGACTTTAGAGGGCATCAATCATAGGCGGCTATTAATACCACGACTGCAGCGAGCTTTTGAGCGCTTTTCGTCAAATCTTTTGCTGTGACTGGTCAAGCGCACAAAAAATCGGTACTTTGCGCGCAAGCTGATTTTGTTGAGGACCCCGTGTGAAAACCAAACTGATCACCCGAGCTGGCTACAATAAGCTCAAACAAGAGCTGGATTATCTATGGAAAGAGCAGCGCCCAGAGATCACGCAAAAAGTGTCATGGGCGGCGAGTCTTGGCGATCGCTCCGAAAATGCGGATTATACTTACAACAAGCGTCTGCTGCGCCAGATCGATCGCCGGGTACGCTACCTCAGTAACCTGCTGCCTGAGCTGAAGATTGTGGATTACGCGCCGCAGCAAGAAGGCAAAGTGTTCTTCGGGGCATGGGTGGAAATTGAAAACCAAGCTGGAGAAGTGAAGAAGTTTCGTATCGTTGGCCCAGATGAAATCTATGGCGATGCCAAAGATTACATTTCAATTGATTCGCCGATGGCGCGCGCACTACTCAAAAAGCAAGTCGATGAAGAGTTGCAAGTGCGTACCCCAACCGGTATCAAAGAGTGGTTTATCAATTCGATTGAGTATAAAAAAGGGGAGTGACTCCCCTTTTTCACTATTAGTGAGCTGATGAAAGTAGTTCTGGATTGGTCACAAGATTTCTTACTCCATGAGCATGATCTTCATCAAATGGATTATTTTTAAGCCATTTTTCTACCGATTCAATATTAACTTTTATTACATTAGGCCTGACACTCCATGTCACCTGTAATGGTGAACCTTGTTCATTATAGCTAGGGCCAGTTGTTGAGCCTGCATAAATAATCGGAGTCCCTGTTGTATCAGGAATATTTAATGCTTGATAATAACCATTTTTAATTTCAACCTCATTTAACTGCACAAAGTTTGATGCCTTTTTATCATTGACTAGTACATAAACTTGGGCTTCAACACGAAGTTGTGGATTCGCTATAGAAGGAGATAGGCAGGAGTTTAAAGTTGCACCTGGTTCTACTTGAGCCGTTGAGTGAACATAATGAACTTCTATTGTATCGCCTGATTGTATACCAAAATTATTCTTGAAGGGCTTTAATTCTGTTGCAGTTAAGTTTCCATTGTATTTATAACCAGTATTGTATCCTTTCCCATTTCCATTACCCGCATATTCTGTAAATTCTCCACCTTTGTGCTCAGCATTTTTATGGAAGTGAATATTACATAAATTCATTTTATGATATTCAGGTGCAATTGAAAAATTACGGCTATTTTTCCCAGTGAGATTATCTATATCTCTTGGGGATTGTGGTCCAAATCCAAGACCAATAGTATTTTGGTCTAAAGCTATTCTTTGTGAGTGAATAATATTGTCATCAACATTTGCTATAGCTGATGTTGTTATAAGAGCTGTGAAGGTAACCAAGAAATTTGAATTCATTTTGAACCTTATTAAAAATATAATTATTTTTTAGTTTTTTAAATGAAATATTACTCATTTTTTATCGATTGATAAATAGAGTGTATTCGGCCACAAAAATGTTATTTTTATGACAGTATGATTATAAGCATAATGAATCGTGACCGAATATCTATTTTTTGTAAGTTTATTTTTTTTCGTAAATGCAAACTAGGATTGAATATAAAAAGCATATCCGTTATAAGGACATAAAAAGTAACAATTCTTTGCGATCGGATAGGGGTAACGATGTTACATTTTACTCTTCCGCAGCAGCGGGAATTGAATCGATCGAGATGCGAAGAATAATCAGGTGGGATCATGGTGGAAAATCATAAAGTTTTAGTGGTAGATGATGATGCGCGCTTGCGTGCGCTGCTTGAGCGTTACCTGTCAGAGCAGGGGTTTCAAGTTCGCAGCGTAGCCAATGGCGAGCAGATGGATCGTCTGCTGACTCGCGAAAACTTTCATCTGATGGTGCTGGATTTAATGTTGCCGGGAGAAGATGGACTGTCGATCTGCCGTCGTCTGCGTAATACCAACAATATGATCCCGATCTTGATGTTGACCGCCAAGGGCGATGAGATTGACCGGATTGTCGGCCTAGAAGTGGGGGCGGATGATTATCTTCCCAAGCCATTTAACCCGCGTGAACTGCTGGCTCGCATCAAAGCAGTGCTGCGTCGCCAAGTGATTGAAGCGCCGGGAGCGCCGAGCGCGGAAGAGACCATCATCGAATTTGGTGAATTTCGCCTCAATCTTGGCACGCGTGAGATGTTCCGCGGCGAAGAGGCGATGCCACTTACCTCCGGTGAATTTGCGGTGTTGAAAGCACTTGTGACCAATGCGCGTGAACCTCTGTCGCGTGATAAGCTGATGAACATGGCACGTGGCCGTGAATATTCAGCGATGGAGCGCTCGATTGACGTACAGATTTCTCGTCTGCGTCGCATGTTGGAAGTGGATCCAAGCAAACCGCGCTATATTCAAACCGTTTGGGGTCTGGGTTACGTCTTTGTACCCGATGGTAAAGCCGCCAACTAACTTCTCCTAGGCACGCCGGGCAAGGGCGTCCTCGCTCCGAGCGTGCCCTTGCTACATTCAGGTGCCTTATGCGAATTCGCAGCTCATTTACTCAATCGATCCTGCTGTTTTTTTCTCTGCTGATTGCCAGTCAAATTTACTCTTACTACGCGGTGTTTAACTACGCCTTGCTGCCAAGTTTGCAGCAGTTCAATAAAATTCTTGCTCATGAAATTAGCTTGATGCTGGATGACACCAGTCAATCGGCGATGAGTTCAGAGATGGACGCGCTACTCAAACGGCGGGTGCTTGAGCAATTGGGAGTGACCATTCACAGTGACGACAGCTCTGCTGCGGCTGATTTTCAGCATGCGCTGAGTATCGATTTGATGAGCGAAGAGATGAGTGGCGAACTTGGCTCGCCGACCGAGGTGCGCATGGCTCTTGGCGAGGAGAGCTATATCTTGTGGATGAAGATTGACTCGCTGCCCGGCCAATTATTGCGCATCCCACTTTCTGAGCTACAAGAAGAAGATTTTGCGCCACTGTTTCGTAACAGCATCATTATGGCGCTGCTGATTGTGCTGGGGGGCTGGCTGTTTATCCGTTTGCAAAATCGGCCATTGATTGCGCTAGAAAAAGCCGCGCACATGGTTGGCCGTGGTGAGATTCCTCCCCATTTACCAGAGCAAGGTACGTTGGAAATTCGGGCCGTGACACGGGCATTTAATCGCATGTCGAAAGGCATTCAAGCGCTAGAAGATGATCGCGCCTTGCTGATGGCTGGGATCAGCCATGATTTACGAACTCCACTCACGCGTATCCGCTTAGCGACGGAGATGATGTCGCCGCAAGATAGTTATCTAGCAGAGAGTATGATCAGTGATACCGAAGAGTGTAATCAAATTATCAGCCAGTTTATGGATTACCTAAAACCGGTCAATCGGCAAGCTTTTGAGGCGGTGGATATTAATGAGATTGCCAATGATGTGGCCAGTTCGGAAGGGGGCTATGAAGTGCAGATTGAAACCGATCTGCAAGTTGAGGTGGTTCCCGCCTTTGGTAATCCAATTGCGATTAAGCGTGCGCTGAGTAATCTGGTGGTTAACGCCCTGCGCTATGGTAATGGCTGGGTTAAGGTGAGTAGCGGTATGACGGCGGATAAACAGCTGGTTTGGCTGTGTGTCGAAGACAATGGCCCCGGCATTGAGCCTAGCCAAGTGAATAAGGTGTTTGAACCTTTTACCCGTGGCGATACGGCTCGTGGCAGTGAAGGGACGGGTTTGGGATTGGCGATTGTTAAACGGATCGTCAGTCAACATCACGGTGCGGTGGCGGTGAGTAACCGAAGCCAAGGCGGCTTACGCGCCCAAATCAGTTTTCCCACCAAATAAGACCGCAACAGTAAAAAAAACAGGGCTAACCGAAATTAGCCCTATCTCAACCGTCAGTTTGATAGTCTTGCCTAGTTTGATGATTACGCCGCTTCGGTTTTCACTACTGGAGCGGCTTTTTCATCGCGGCGTACCTCTGGCAGCAGCAAGTTCAGCACAATCGCGGTGATCCCACCGGCGGCTACACCAGAAGAGAACAGATTCTTAATAAAATCGGGCATAAACTGCAGAATTTCTGGTTTTTGCGCGATGCCGAGTCCCATTGAGAACGACAGTGCCATGATCAGAATCGCTCGGCGATCCAAATCCACCCGTGAAATGATTCGCACCCCAGCTGCGGCAATGGTACCAAACATTACAATGGTTGCACCGCCCAATACTGGCTCAGGGATCAACTGTACAAAGCTCGCGACACCTGGGAATAGGCCAAGCAGCACCAACATGCCTGCGATAAAATAGCCAACATAACGGCTGGCGACACCGGTCAATAAGATCACGCCATTGTTTTGGCTGAAAGTTGAGTTCGGGAAGCTGTTAAACAGCGCCGCAATTGCCGAGTTCAGACCGTCCGCCAGTACGCCACCTTTGATGCGCTTCATATACACTGGTCCTTTGACCGGTTCACCAGACACTTCAGAGGTAGCGGTGATATCACCAATCGCTTCTAGCGCCGTGATCAGGAAAATCAGTACTAGCGGGATAAATAGTGACCAATCAAAGCCTAAGCCGAATTGCATCGGGATTGGCAGCGCAATCAGTTGGGTCTCTGCTAAGTTATCGGTATTGACCATTCCCATCAGATAAGCCATCACATAGCCGACTAGCATCGCAATCACAATCGAAGCGATACGCACGTAAGGATTGTGCGCTCGGTTAAGCAGCACAATGATCGCTAACACGGTACCGGCCAGTGCCAGTTTGTCTAGGCTACCAAAGGTGCCATCGGCCATTGCCGCATAGCCACCGCCCATCGAAACCAATCCGACCTGAACTAAGGTAAGGCCGATCAACGTTACCACAATCCCAGACACTAGCGGAGTGATGATGCGCTGGGCAAATTGCAGCACGCGTGACAGTAAAATCTCTGCGCATGAAGCGACTAAAATGGTGCCGAAAATGGCCGCCATCATGGTTTCGATATTGGCTCCGCCCGCTTTGAGCGCAAGGCCAGCACCAATAATTGGCCCTAAAAAGTTAAAGCTGGTACCTTGAATCGATAGTAAGCCAGATCCAATCGGACCAAAGGTGCGTATCTGAATAAACGAGGAGACACCAGAAGCAAACAGCGACATGCTGATGATGGTGTTGGTTTGATCGGCCGGTACGCCAAGCGATTGACAGATGATCAGCGATGGCGTGATCACCGCGACAAACATCGCCAGTAAATGCTGCAGGGCGGCAAATAACGTTTGTGGCAAGGGTGGACGATCATTGAGTTGATAGACCAGATCGGCTTGGCGCGAAGTTGATTGTGTCATAGCGATTTTCCTGATGATAAATAACACCTTGCACACGCTGAATGGGTGGTTAAGGTGGAGCAGAAGCCGCCTCTGTGATTGCTGTTATCCCCTTCCTACTTGAAGCTACAGCGGTGTTGGCTACGTTCGTTCACCCCAATCACATAGTTTGTCTATGCTCATGGGGATGAACTCACTTGCCGCCTACCTGCAACTCCAAGTAGTTTGGGTATAATCAGACTCTGCTCAGAAATCTCCCCAGCTCATCGTCTCTGTTGTGCTGTTTGCTGCAACAAATCGAAGTCGGGATAGAAGGTAAACGTTTGCGTCGACCGTAAAATGGCGGCGATTATAGAGGTTTTCACCAAGAAAGCAAACGGTTGCTTTGGGCTTTTTCGCTGATAGGGGCAGATGAACGGTTATGCTTTGGCGTAAATATCGCGCTGGCCGAGCCAACGCTGGATGATGGCTTGTGCCTGCTGCGGATAACGCTGATGGAGGTGTCTGGCGATACGCTGTACTTGCGGCACTAATGCTTGATCACGCACCAGATCGGCAATTTTGAAATCAGCCAGCCCAGTCTGTTTGGTGCCCAACAGTTCGCCGGGGCCACGGATTTCTAGATCGCGCTCGGCGATCACAAAACCATCATTGCTGTCGCGCAGTACCGCTAAACGTTTTTGCGCCGTTTTCGAGAGTGGGGCGTGAAACAGCAGTACACAGTGGCTGGCAATGGTGCCTCGGCCGACCCGTCCGCGTAACTGATGCAACTGAGCGAGCCCTAAACGCTCAGGGTTTTCGATGATCATCAAACTGGCATTCGGCACATCCACCCCCACTTCAATCACTGTGGTCGCCACCAGCAGATGCAGTTGGTTGGCTTTAAATGCTTGCATTACTGCCTGTTTTTCGGCCGATTTCATCCGCCCGTGCACTAAACCGATGCGCAGATCCGGCAGCTTGCGTTGCAGATCTTGCATTGTTTCTGCCGCGGCTTGCGCTTCGAGCAGTTCGGATTCATCAATTAAAGTACACACCCAATACGCTTGTTTGCCTTGGTTAAGGCAGGCATGGCGAATGCGCTCGACAATCTCATCGCGTTTGGTATCGGGGATCGCCACGGTTTGAATTGGAGTGCGCCCGGGAGGCAACTCATCAATCACTGAGGTTTCTAAATCCGCGTAAGCGGTCATCGCTAACGTGCGTGGAATTGGCGTGGCGGTCATGATCAGTTGATGTGGATAAGCGCCTTGTTTTGCACCTTTCTCGCGTAACTCTAAGCGTTGATGGACGCCAAAGCGGTGCTGCTCATCGATGATCACGAGAGCAAGGTGGTCAAATGTAACCTGCTGTTGAAACAGTGCATGGGTACCGACCACCATTTTGGCCTCACCGGTTGCGATTCGGGTTAGCTCGTTTTCGCGCGCTTTACCTTTGATCTTACCTGCCAGCCAGCCAACTTGAATGCCCATCGGTTCTAGCCACTGGGCAAAATTGAGTGCATGCTGCTCGGCGAGCAGTTCAGTGGGAGCCATTAAAGCCACTTGATAGCCATGCTCAATCGCGCGTACCGCGGCGAGCGCCGCGACTAAGGTTTTGCCTGAGCCGACATCACCTTGCACCAAACGCATCATTGGCTGCGCTTGGCTGAGATCTGCTTCAATTTCCGCTACTACCCGTTGCTGCGCCTGGGTTGGTGAAAACGGCAGTTGTGCCAACAGTTGCTGCTTGAGCTGGTGGACAGGAGTCAGTGGTAAGGCGGTATCTTGCTGGCCTTGGCTGCGAATCGCCAGCATCGAAAGATTTTGCGCCAGTAACTCTTCCATGATCAGTCGCACTTGCGCGGGATGTCGTCCTTGCTCAAACTGGCCTAAATCGATATCCGCCGAAGGGCGATGAATGATGTTCAGCGCTTGAGCCAAGGTCATCTGCTGATCGTACAGTCCTGAGGGTAGTAGCTCTTGCACTGCCGATTTTTCCAGTAGCGCTAATGCTTGATCGGTCAAATGACGTAAGGTGAGCTGGCGTAACCCTTCGGTAGTGGGATAAACCGGTGTCAGATTGGCTTCGGCTTGCGTGGTTTGGCTTGCGACTACAAAGTGATAATCGGGATGAATGATCTCTAAACCGTGCGGGCCACGTTTGACTTCACCATAGGCATGTACCCACTTGCCTTCAGAAAAATTGTTTTTCATCGCCGCCGTGAAGTTAAAAAAGCGCAGCGTCAGGCTGCCGTTACCATCGCTGATTTTCACGCTGAGCATTTTGCGTTTGCCAAATAGGGTATCAGCGGCCATCATCTTACCTTGCACTGCCGCCCATAAACCGTGGTGCAGTTGCACCAGCGGATAAACCTTGCTGCGATTTTCATAACGCAGTGGCAGATGAAACAGCAGATCTTGCACGCTGTGCAAACCGATTTTCGCCAGTTTTTCGGCAACTTTGGCTCCGACACCGGAGAGCTCGGTAAGGGCAACGCTGGACAGGAGTTGTGACATGCGCATCGGTTCTAACTATTTGACAGAAAGGCTATTCAAACACTGAGCTGTGTTTTTGTACAGGAAAAATTAACCGCAAGAGGTGAGCTTAACGGATACCTCTTGCGGTTACTGATCGGCTTGGGCTGGTCGCTTAAGTCTTAGCGTGCGATCAGTTTTTGCGCCGCCGTACTTTGAGCGTATGTGGCATGCTGCGGATCTTGCGCATAATGTCGGCTAAGTTGACCCGATCTTTGGTGGTCAGGAGTAGCGTCACCGTATACAAGCGACCATCGCGCTCTTCGGTGGAGATCCCGTGAATATTGGAACCGGTATTAGAGATCACGTTGGTGAGCTCTGCCAGTGCACCTTGACGATTGTGGATATCGACTTTCAGCTCAGTAATGAACTCTTGATCGTAATCTTTGGTCCATTCAACCGCCATGTACTTATCCGGCTCTTTTTGGTAGCCACGCACATTCGGACACGTTTCGCGGTGTACCACTAAACCTCGTCCCGGTGAAACATGGGCGATGATGTGATCATCTGGGATCGGGTGACAGCAATTGGCAAAGGTGAGCAGAATGCCTTCGGCTCCGCGGATCGGTAGTTTGTGTTTATTGTTTGCTGGCTGGTTTGGTTCGCTTAGCTCATCGGCATTACCCAATAACCGACGGGCAATCACAATGCTCATCAGTTCACCTAGGCCAATCGCCGCCAGCAGATCATCCATCGAGGCGATTTTTAGGTCGCTCAATACCTTGCTGATATTTTGTGTGGCAATTTCGCTGATTGGCTGCCCACCCAGTGCGTGATTGAGCAAGCGGCGGCCAAGGATAATTGAATCTTCGCGCCGCATGGTTTTCAACACTTGGCGAATTTTAGTGCGTGCGCGTGAAGTCACTACATAGTTAAGCCATGCTGCATTTGGGCGTGCGCCCGGTGCACTGATGATTTCCACCGTTTGGCCACTTTTCAGCGATTGGCTGAGCGGGTAAGGTGTACGATCGACACGTGCACCGACACAGGTATTACCGATGTCAGTATGGACCGCATAAGCAAAGTCCACCGCGGTCGCGCCGACCGGTAATTCAACGATGCGCCCTTTAGGTGTGAATACGTAAATCTCATCAGGGAACAGGTCTGATTTGACGTTTTCGATAAATTCAAACGAGTTACCCGCACTTTGCTGCAATTCGAGCAAGCTTTGCATCCAGCGCTGTGCTTTGATTTGTGCCGTCGTGCCACCACGTTCGCTATTGGCTTTGTATGACCAATGGGCTGCCACCCCTTTATCGGCCATTTGATCCATATCTTCGGTACGGATCTGCACTTCGACAGGCACGCCGTGTGGGCCAACCATCGAGGTATGCAGCGATTGGTAGCCATTGGCTTTTGGGACGGCGATATAATCTTTCATGCGCGCCGGACGTGGTTTGTATAAGCTGTGGACTTGGCCCAATACCCGATAACAGGTATCTGCGCTATCCACCACGATCCGAAACGCATAGATATCCATAATGGTGTGAAAACGCTGCTCTTTGGTTTTCATCTTGTTATAGATTGAGAACAGGTTTTTCTCTCGCCCTACCACTCGGGCAGGTAAGCCGACTTCTTTGAGGCGACCTTCGATTTCACTGTGAATGCGCAGGATCATCTCTTTGCGATTACCACGCGCCGCTTTGACTACTTCTCTGAGCACTCGATAACGGTTAGGGTAGAGCGCTTCAAAACCCAGCTCTTCGAGTTCGGTTTTGATGTTATGGATCCCCAAACGATGGGCCAGCGGTGCGTAGATTTCTAAGGTTTCGCGGGCAATGCGGCGTTTTTTATCTGGGCGCAGCGCACCAAGGGTACGCATATTGTGAGTGCGGTCGGCCAGTTTGATCAGGATAACCCGAATATCCTGCACCATGGCCAGCACCATTTTGCGAAAGTTTTCCGCTTGCGCTTCTTTGCGGTCGCGAAATTTAAGTTTATCGAGTTTTGAGACGCCATCCACCAATTCGGCGACTGAGTTGCCAAACAGGGCATCGAGGTCTTGCTTGGTGACCTCACAATCTTCAATCACATCATGCAGTAGCGCCGCTTGTAGCGTTTCTAAGTCGAGATGCATTTCGGCCAAGATCCGCGCTACCGCCACCGGATGGATGATGTAAGGTTCGCCGCTTGAGCGGGTTTGCCCTTCATGGGCATCTCTGGCTACCACATAAGATCGGCGCAGAGCCTCGATTTGAGGCTCTGTGAGGTATTCTTGGGCAACGTCTTTTAGACTATCGAATAGATACAAATTTCAGGCCCAGCGGGTTAAGTCGCGATAATTAACGGTTGTGCATGATGCTGCTAACTGCAGCCAGCTCAGCCGCTTCTTGCTCTTGCTGCTCTTGACGCTCACGCGCATCGAGCAATTCTTTCGTGATCAGCCCTTCTTCGATTTCGCGCAGTGCGATAACCGTTGGCTTATCGTTCTCTTCCGGCACCAATGCATCTTTACCGCCAGATTGCATTTGACGAGCGCGGCGAGCCGCAACCAGAACTAAGTCGAAACGGTTGCCAATTTTTTCAACAGCGTCTTGAACTGTTACGCGTGCCATGAGAACTCCAAAATTTAGTTAACGGATATAGTGAATGACGAGAAAGTATACAGCCTAACCGGTTGAGATTCTAGCAACGGGCAGGGCTGGGAACCTAAGTTGGCGGTTTATTCTGCCAACAGCGCAGAAAGCATTGAGCTATATTTAGCAGCTTGCTTGTCTTGCTTCAATCTTTCTGCACGAATGATGGCTCTGAAATCCATTAATGCGACATCAAAATCATCATTAATGATCACATAATCATATTCGCTGTAATGCGAAATTTCTGATTTAGCTTCACTCATGCGTTTTGCGATCACCGCTTCACTGTCTTGGCCGCGCGTATTTAAGCGGCGCTCAAGCTCTTCTTTGCTCGGCGGTAGGATAAAGATGCTTTTCGCGTTTGGCATTTGGCGGCGAATTTGGCGCGCGCCTTGCCAATCGATATCAAGAAAAACATCAATCCCTTTGTTGAGTGTGTTTTCAATCCATACCTGTGAAGTGCCGTAATAATTACCGAACACTTCGGCGTATTCGAGGAATTCACCTTGGTCAATCAGCTCAATAAAGTGCTCTTTTTCAACAAAATGGTAATGCACGCCATCTTGTTCGCCAGGGCGCATACCACGAGTGGTATGGGATACCGAGACTTTCATTGCATAGGTTGGATTTTGCTCCAACAGCGCGGCAATTAAGCTCGATTTACCTGCGCCACTCGGTGCAGAAACGATATAAAGAGTGCCTTTGCCCATCGATTCGGTTCCACTTAGGTTTGGATTGTCTGTTTGCCTTAATCAGCAACCAGTTAAAGATAGCACCAGCTGTTATCCGAATTGGATGATTTTTCAGCCAGAAAAATGGAGGCGAAGAGTAGCACGATGTGCGGGATCTTCTCAAGCATTGGCCGCATTTGCGACTTAAACTTTGTTAAGCTATCTAATTAAGGAGGCGTGAAGAAGTGGCGGGATTTTTGTGCAAAAAATACCCTTGCACCGAATAACGTTTGAGATATAATCGCCGCCCTTGTGAGCTGGCCTCAGGTCAATCACGTAAAATTTGAGTCGGAAGCGTGCTTCCAATTTGGGTTCCCTCGCCCCCAAACCAAACTAAAAAGGTATAGTATGAATCACTTTACCCCTGCGCAATTGCGCAAAGCCCTTGGCTATCTTGTTCTATTTCACATCGTGATCATTGCTTCTAGCAATTATCTGGTGCAAATCCCGTTTACCATTTTCGGTTTCCACACTACGTGGGGCGCGTTTACTTTTCCATTTATCTTTTTAGCCACCGATTTAACGGTGCGAATTTTTGGTGCCGGATTAGCGCGTAGGATCATTTTTTGGGTGATGCTGCCTGCGTTGAGCGTCTCTTATTTACTGTCAGTGGTGTTCTTTGAAGGTCAATATCAAGGCTTTGCCCCACTCAGTGAGTTTAATCTGTTTGTGGCGCGTATCGCGATGGCCAGCTTTATGGCTTACCTGCTTGGACAGATCATGGATGTGCAGGTGTTTAACCGCCTACGGCAAATGCCGCAGTGGTGGATTGCGCCGACCTGTTCCACTCTGCTTGGTAATGCGCTTGATACCTTGGCTTTCTTCGCGATTGCTTTTTACCAAAGCAGCGACCCGTTTATGGCGGAGCATTGGATGGAGATTGCCTTGGTTGATTACAGCTTCAAATTGATCATTAGTTTAGGTTTATTTGTGCCTATTTATGGCGTGCTGCTGAACTACCTGATCAAAAAGCTGACCATGATCAATCAGCACTTTACCGCAGCAAGTGTCAAAGCCGCATAATTCAGCCTCTTAGCGCTAAGGCTTAAACATAAGCGGCAGAGCGAGGAAAAGATTAAACCCGGGAGAATTCAATCTCTCGGGTTTTTATGCTGGTTGAATCTTAGTGGAACCCGTTTATTCACCTTATGAATATCCCCTTCACCCCAATCACATAGTTTGCCTATGCTCATGGGGGCTCACTCACTTGCCGCCTACCTGCTACTCCAAGTTGTTTGGGTATAAAAAGCTCGCGCGAAAGTGATTTGTTTGCATAAACTTTTCTTAGCCTGTCATCAATTAGTGCACAATGGTGGCACAAGATACGGGATGAAATCAGACCTGCGGCCGGCTAATTTTGGTCAGGGCAGCATGAGTTGAGCCATATAATAAGTACAACCCAGTAATGGGTTAATAGTTGACTGGGAGGAAGAGTGGACGCGGTTACGATTAACAGTTTTTTCATGATAGGTGCCTTACTAATCGGTATCAGCGTACTACTCAGCCCTGTGTCATCAAAATTGGGGATCCCGATTTTATTGGTGTTTTTGGCGGTGGGTATGTTGGCCGGCGAAGATGGCATCGGCCAAATCGGTTTTGATAATTATCCGGTCGCTTATCTGGTCAGTAACCTCGCTTTGGCAATCATCTTACTTGATGGTGGCATGCGCACTCGGGTGGCCAGTTTTCGGGTCGCGTTTTGGCCTTCGGTCTCACTGGCAACCTTAGGTGTGGCGATCACCACCTTGCTGACTGGGTTGCTTGCGATGTGGTTATTTGATCTGAGCTTACTGCAAGGTGTGTTAGTCGGCGCGATTGTCGGATCGACCGATGCGGCCGCGGTATTTTCACTGCTTAAAGGCCGCAGCCTCAATCAGCGGGTTGGTGCAACCTTGGAAATTGAGTCCGGAACCAACGATCCGATGGCGGTATTTTTGACCGTGACTCTAATCGCGGTGCTTGGCAGCAGCGAAGCCAACTTAAGTGCTGGTTTTTTATTGCTTAATTTCCTACAGCAATTTGGAGTCGGTGCGCTACTTGGTTTGGCTGGCGGTTGGATTTTGTGGTGGCTGATCAACCGTAATCAGTTGCCAGAAGGTTTGTACTCAATTCTGGCGGTGAGTGGTGGCTTAATGATTTTTGCCCTGTCTAATGCGCTGGGCGGCAGTGGTATCCTCTCGATCTATCTTGCGGGGTTGCTGCTAGGGAATCGGCCAACCCGTAGTCGCCACTCCATCCTCAACGTGCTTGATGGCATGACTTGGCTGGCGCAAATTGGCATGTTTTTGGTGCTGGGGCTACTGGTTACACCGTCAGAACTGCTGGAGATTGCGCTGCCTGGTTTAGCGTTAGCGGTTGGGATGATCGTGTTGGCGCGTCCGATTGCGGTGTGGATTGGTTTGGCACCGTTTAAAAGTTTTACCGCGCGTGAAAAATGGTTTGTGTCTTGGGTCGGATTACGTGGCGCGGTGCCGATCATCTTAGCGGTATTTCCGATGATGGCGGGGCTGCCTAATGCTCAGCTCTATTTTAACCTCGCTTTCTTCGTGGTGATGGTCTCTTTAGTGGTGCAAGGTGGCACGCTAACCAAAGCGATGGCGTTAGCCAAAGTCGAGCTGCCTCCTAAGCCTGAGCCGATTTCACGCACTGGGGTAGAAATCTATCCGACCAGCGAATGGGAGCTGTTTATCTATCAACTGAAAGCGGATAAATGGTGTATTGGTGAGCCACTGCGTAATCTGTTTATGCCGCAAGGGACGCGGATTGCCGCGGTGTTTCGCGATAATCAGCTGCTGCACCCCTCCGGTAGTACCGAGTTGTGTGAAGGCGATACGCTGTGTGTGATGGCGCAAGAGCGTGATTTGGAAGCGTTGAGCCAGCTGTTCAGTGAGGCGCCGGAAAAAGCTTCGCTGGCGCGCTTTTTTGGTGACTTTTTCCTGGATATTGAAGCAAAGTTGCAAGATGTGGCACTGCTGTATGGCTTAGATTTAGGTGAGTTAACCGCCGATGCGCAACTGAGCGATCTGGTGCTGGAGCATTTAGGCGAAACGCCAGTATTGGGCGATCACTTCGAGTGGCATGGTCTGCAATGGGTGGTCGCGGATGTGGTTGATTGGAAGGTGACTAAGGTTGGTCTACGTTTACCGGCCGAGCAGCAGTTGATTGAAAACGCAGAGCAATAGCAAAATAGGTTCAACGACTGAGCGAATCATCGCTTCGCTCAGTCGCAGGTTTCGATTATCGGTTAACTGGCGAGATTAACCCGTGCTGAGTGAGGTGGTTGATAAAAGGCTCCGCCGCCAAAAAGCCGGTAATGCGCGCATTTGGCATCGGTTCTCCTCGTTGATTCCAGAACTCAATGGTTGGCAATCCGAGCACGTTTAATGCGCTCAGCAGTTCAATATCGGCCGGCTGATTTTGGGTCACATCCGCTTGCAGTAAGACAAAATCATCCAGTTGACGTGAAACGGAGGCGGCGTGGAACGTGTATTTTTCAAACTCTTTGCAGGCGACGCACCAATCGGCATAGAAATCGAGCATCACTGGCTTACCCTGAGCTTTAGCACTGGCTAAAGCGGTTTCTAGCTGGTGTAGATTGGCGATCCGCTGAAACTGAATGGTGTTCACCGCTTGAGTCGGTTGTGCTGGCATCCACCAGCGATGTAACACCGGCTGCGCCGCCAGCACTAGCCCTAAAATTGCCACGATTCCTATTAGGCTCTGCTTCCAACTGCCCAATGCTAGGCTGTTTTTAACATGATATAACCAGCCAAATGTGGCAACGCCAAGCGCAGACCAGAGTAGGCTAGCCCACCACTCCGGCAAAATCCGCTCTAGCAGCAAGAGTGGTGCCGCGAGCAGCACGAAACCGAATAAGGTTTTCACACGCCCCATCCAATCGCCCGATTTAGGCAGCAGTTGCTGGCCAAATACCGCAACCAAAATCAGCGGAATACCCATGCCAATCGCGAGAGCGTAGAGGGTTACCGCTCCAGTCAACCAATCACTACTTTGTGCCACATATAACAGCGCTCCAGAGAGTGGCGCGGTGGTACAGGGCGAGCAGACTAAACCAGAAATTGCCCCCATGCTGAACACGCCGAGCAGACGGCCGCCTTGCTGAGCATTACTCAGCGCATTGAGTCGTGTTTGTAGCGCGCTGGGCAGTTGTAAGTGGTACCAACCAAACATTGATGCCGCTAATGCCACAAACAGTAAGCTGAGCCCGATCAGCACATAAGGATGCTGCAGTGCGGCTTGGAATTGCAGCCCCGCCGAAGCCACCACTAACCCGAGTAAGGTGTAAGTGAGTGCCATCCCTTGCACGTAAACCACACTTAATAGCAATGCGCGACGTTGAGTGAGTCGTGTGCCTCCAAGCACAATGCTGGTCAAAATCGGGTACATCGGCAGCACGCAAGGGGTAAAGGCCAGGCCGATGCCGAAGGCTAAAAACAGCAGTGGTGTCCACCAATTTTTTGCGAGCTGAGTGGCCAGCGAATCTTGGGCAGAGGTGGCTGTGTTATCGGTTTGTGGTGGTGCTGCTTGCGTTGAGGTGTTGGTATTGGGCTCGATAATGCGGGTCGACTCTGTCTTAAATGGCGTAATGTCGATCACTCGTGTTTCTGGTGGATAACAGAAACCTGCTTGAGCACAACCTTGATACTGGATGATCACTTTGGCTCCACTTTGATAAGCGGCCAACGGCAGCGGCACAGATAACGGCGTGGTGTAGATCTGCACATCACCAAAAAATTCATCATGGTAAGGTTCACCTTCAGTCAGTGAGTACTCACCAAGCTGAATATTTTCACCATGAATAGTGATCCGATCTTGATACAGGTAGTAGCCCGCTTTGATCTGCCAATCAATAAAGAGGGTCGAACCTTGCTGGACAGTATTTAACGGAAAGGCCTCATCGACCGCGACGAAACGGTTGGGGCTCGCCGTAAAACCGGCAGTATTGTTGGCGGCATTATTGCTAAACAGTGCCCAAGCCGGCTGAGTGAGTAGGGCAAATAGCAGCGAAAAACAGAGTAACAGTGTGCGCATGGGCAAAATCGTGATTAATCATTGGCAACGGATAGTAACTTAATCAGACCGTAGGTTGTGTCAATAAGTTTCCATATCTTGAATGCGAACAAGGGAAGTCGGTGACTTCCCTTGTGGTTTAGCGGTGTATTTTTACGTTTTGATCCATTATTGATGGAGTTTTTCAAACACGGCCACTGACCATGCAGGTACTGAGAGTAGGTTATCAATCACTTGTGCTGGGGTGCCATCATCGGCTATTGAGCGATTGCCTAGTGTTGCTTGAATGGTATGTAATTGATAACCAGTGGCATCAAAGTGTGCAAATTTTGCCAGTGGTGTCGGGCTAGCATTGATCACCACTACTAAACCTGAACGCGCAGGGTCAATGGTTGGCTGGTCTTGACCATCAATACTCATCACGATCACGCCTGGGATCTGCTTACTGCCAGTGTTATGGAACTGGACCCGCTTAATGATCTCATCGCCTTTACCTAAGCTGAACAATCCTGAAGAGCTGCGCAGTTGCACCAGTTCATTAAAATAATTGTTCATGGCGCTAATTTCAGTTATTTGAGGCTCGGCCTTGGCTCCGGCTTGCGCAATCACGGTTTCAATCATCGACCAGTTGCTGCCATCTTTGTCTTGACGTGGTAGTCCGACATTCCAGTTATTGCTCTGTTTGCTGAAATCCACCCGGTTATACCAATCACCCGAATCGTAGGAGTCACGTTCCATCGATTTAGAGCGCAGTAATTCACTACCCATATGAATAAATGGTACACCTTGCCCGAGCACTGCAGTGGCTAAACTGACCGCTTGCATACGCACCCTAGTTTCTAGTGGCACCGCGTAGTCAATTTTGTACTGCTGAATATCCCATAGGGTTTGGTTATCATGCTTTGAGACATAGTTCTGGATTTCCCAAGCATCATTGGCATAACCAGCCGCTTGGCCGTTGTAGTCCAGCTCCGAGCCTTTAATGGTCTTGTCCGTTTGGTCAGTAAAGGTGAACGCTTTTAAATTGCCCGCCATGCCAAGGCGGGTTAAATCAGCCGCGTGCAGTGCATCGCTAAGCGTTTGGCTGCTCAAATCATTGGCTTGTACGTAAATACCATTACCAAAGCCTTGATTGCTGCGTAGGCTTGCTTCGCCATCAAATGGTCCACCACCGCGTACCGCATCACGCAGACGATCGGAGAATGAGCCAATCCCGCTTTCGGCTAAATTAGCCTGACTGGCCTGTTTGAATTGGCGATCATTTTCCACCTCGCCAAAATTCCAACCTTCGCCGTAGAAGTAAACATCCGGATTGATTTCACGAGCTGCGTTTAAGGTGTTGATCATCTGATCTAATGGATGGTGGCCCATCAAATCCCAACGGAAAGCATCGATTTTATATTGTTCAACCCAAGTCCGGATCGAATCATCGATCAGCTTAGCAAACATACGATTTTCTGGAGCGGTGTTTGAGCAGCAAGTCGAGTTTTCTACCTGCCCACTCCACTCATTTAAACGTTGGTAATACCAAGGCACGATGCGATCGAGTACCGATTTATCCGAAACTCCCGCTTCGTTGGTATGGTTGTACACCACGTCCATCACTACATTCATGCCAATATCTTGCTTAATCGCCTGTACCATCTCGCGAAATTCTTTAATCCGGCTAACTCCGTCAGGATTGGTCGCATAAGAGCCTTCCGGCACCGTGTAGTGGAGTGGATCATAACCCCAGTTGAAGCCATCCACATCGCGAACATAGCTATTTAAGCGCTGCACAATCGCGTTATCTTGGCGGTCTTGCTGTTGTAAATCCTCAAACACACTTTGCAATGTGTTGCTTGTGGCGCAATAGCTGGCCAAATCATCGTCATTTTTGATCGTTGAATTGAGGTCACATAAACGGCTGAATGATGCCTCCAGGTTAACCACTTGATCGGGATTTTCATTAATCGTTGCAATATCAAACACGGGCAGTAAATGCAGGTGAGTCACACCAGAGTCGGCTAACTGTTTTAGGTGCTGCACAGGTTGGCTATCGAAATCACTAAACGCGGCAAATTTACCGCGAGATGTTTTGTCTACGGTGTTATCAAGTGCTGAAAAATCACGCACATGTGCTTCATATAAAATAAAGTCAGCGCGATTGGTCTGTGGATGCGGTGCGGTTAATGTATCCCAGCCAGCAGGTTTAAGATCGGCATGATTAAGATCGACCACCTGACTGTAGAGCGAATTGGTCGCTAAGCTTAGTGAGTAAGGATCGGTCACTTGATAGCTTTCGACTTTGTCTGTTGTTGGATGGTAAACCGTCACTTGATAACGATAGTAATCACCATGACCTAGTTCGGTCGTCGTGACACTCCAACTGCCAGATTGGTCATCAAAGTTCATCGCAATCGGAGTTTGGGCTTGCTTATCTGTTCCGTAAGGGATTAGTGACACGGTTTGGGCGGTGGGAGCCCATAAGCGGAAGGTGGTTGTGTTATCGGAATTGATGATTGCCCCATATTCTAAACCACTCGCCGCATCAGCATACAGTGCATCTAGCGCACTGGCGGGTTGAACCTCGGTTGCTAACAGAACGCCAGTCGCATCATTGGCGACCAGTATCAGTTGCCCTTGCAGTAAGGTTTTGAGATCTAAACCTGCGGTCGCGAAATCAAACTCAAAGCCACGAAATGCTGAGGTTAAATGTGGTTTTTGCGTTTGCCACGCAGTTCCACTTGTGTCCTGTGAGGAGATCTGATGATCGGCATTAAGTACCGTTTTACTCGTATTATCAAAACTGAGCTTGCCTGCTTTTGAGTAATATAGCGTGACTGATGTGGCATCTAGATTGCCGACCAGTAACGTCTGCTCATCGGCAAAAATAGCGCTGGCACCACTGAGCTCGACCTGATTTTGAGGCAACTGAGCTAACGGTTGATAATAAACTTTGTCCGTGCCTTTAAATACAAAACCAATCGGACCAATTACGCCAGTCTTACTAAATTCGAGTTTCAGATTCGCGGTTTGATAATCTCCGCTAGATTTGTTGTTGGGGATGACATTGATGCAATTATCACTGCCATTCATCGGCAAATCCCAGTAAGGGCCATAGGTTTGACTGCGTCCAGTGGGAGCGATGCCCGGCCAAGCTGAATTACTCGCTGCATAGTTTTGGCACTCACCTTCATTCCAAACATGCAGGGTAAAGCTGTCGGCATCGCCATCTTGGGTATTAAGATAAAGGCGTGCGGTATTGGTGGGTAAAATAGGAATCAGCTCAGGATAGACTGCAGCGATACCTTGCTGAGTGTAAACTGCATTGTCAGCCCCTAGCTGAGTTAAATCGATCTTCGCATCATAATCACCAAGTGGTTTCTCACCATCAATCCGCGGGATAAAATTGATACATTGAGTGGCATCATTTGCATGGTAAGACAATTGCCAATATACGCCTGAATCGTCAACTCCAGTGGGGGGTAATCCTTTATCCCAAGCACCGGCATCTGGATTATTATCAGCATAGGCCGCACATTGTTGGTTGTTCCACACATACAGCGAAGCTTTGCTGTAATCCGCACCGCCACTGCTACGTAGTGCAGAGTTTGCTTGATAGTACACCTTGACTTGATTGGCCTGCGTGGTGGGTGGCGTGGATGTATCGCTGTCATTATTACAGCCGATCAGCAATGAGCTTGCCAAGATCGGCAGCAAAGCTTGATTGACGCGTGAAAGTTTAAATATAGGACGGTTCACGTTTTGGGCTCCTTAGAATTATAAGTAGGGTTGTGCAACACAACAAAAAGGGTAAGGAAAGCTCAGGGATACCGATTGTGAGGGGGGTCAATAAAGATTTTTTAGAGGAGTAAAAAAGCATGGTAGGGGTAATGGGTCACGGATGGTGGAATGAGAGCAAGTGAAGCAGAGCACGGATTGTAGGCTGAAATATAGATAATTTGAGCAAAAGTGTAGGCAGGCTCGCTAGTTAACCATTGTCGATACTGTATATCAGCAATCAATAGTGTGAACCGGCTTATATTTATCCATTAAATGATTTTTTATGTGAATAAAGCTTAAGCAGTATGTGACGAAATGGGCTGGTTAATCAAAAAAGGGAGCCGTAGCTCCCATGATTTTGCACTTAACCTATCAGTAGAGGTTAGATAAATAGGCTACCAAAGGCAAAGCCAAACGCCACGGCGCTGGCAATGGTGACCACACCTGGGATGAAGAATGGGTGGTTAAACACATATTTACCAATGCGCGTTGAGCCTGTGTCATCCATTTCTACCGCAGCCAATAGCGTTGGGTAAGTAGGCAGTACGAACAGCGCACTCACCGCCGCAAAAGAAGCGACTGCAGTCAGTGGCGCAACACCGATCGCCAGAGCGGCTGGCATCAATGCCACTGTGGTTGCACCTTGTGAGTACAACAGCATTGAAGCAAAGAACAGCACCATAGCCAGCATCCATGGGTAGTCAGCCAGTAGAGTGCCTGCCACTTCCTTGATGCCATCAACGTGTGCGTTAACAAAGGTTGAACCCAACCAAGCCACACCGAGTACACAGACACAAGCGGTCATGCCCGAGCGGAAAGTCGCAGCTGCTGGAATTTTTGCGGCATCAATTTTTGTAAACAGCACAATACCGGCCGCGGCGGCTAGCATGAAGGTCATGATCGCTTCGTTACGGCCCAGTGCTGGGTTTTCGATTAAGCCAATCGAGTTTGAAATCGCCGCCGCGTAGCACACCACCAGAATGATCGCGGTGATGAAGATGTAAGTGGCGGTTTTGGCTGTTGGCAAAATTTCACGCTGTTGAGTACCGGCAAGCTTGATCAGACCTTGGGTCAGACGTTCTTGATAGATAGGATCTTCTTTCAGCTCGCTACCCATAAAGTTAGACACGAATGCACCGACCATACAGGCAGCAAAAGTGGTTGGGATACAGATGGCCAGCAGGGTTAAATAATCAACACCAAATGGCACCAGCATGGCCGCAAACGCAACCACTGCGGCTGAGATCGGTGAAGCAGTAATGGCAATTTGTGAAGCCACCACCGCAATTGACAATGGGCGAGAAGGACGCACCCCTTGACCTTTGGCGACTTCAGCAATCACCGGCAAGGTAGAAAATGCAGTGTGACCAGTACCTGCCATCAGGGTCATCAGGAAGGTCACAATCGGGGCATAGAAAGTGATTCTTTCCGGATGTTTGCGCAGGAAGTTTTCTGCCAGTTGAACCAGCCAATCCATACCGCCGGCCACTTGCATGGCGGCGATCGCCGTGATCACTGACATGATGATCAGGATCACGTCGACAGGAATAAAGGCTTGTTTAGTTGGAACACCTAGGATTAATGACAAGGCGATCACACCGGCACCACCGGCAAAACCAATGCCGATACCGCCAATCCGTGCGCCCAGGAAAATGAAGAGGAGAACAACGAGTAGTTCGACCCAGATCATAATGATTACCTCATGTAAAGATGAAAAAATTAGCTCAACACTCACACTACGAGCGTTCAAATAATCTTTTCATCATGTTAACCATCCACTGAAGTTGCCGCGGTGTTAGCGGCTTTGGCTGACCCATGTCATATTTATATGATGGGCCTCACTCACTTGCCGTTAACCTGCAACCTTAGTCGTTGGTATTGGTGGAGTGACATGTGAAAAAGCCCCCAAATAAGGGGGCTTAACACGGCGATTATTCGTAACGTTTTGCTTTGTACTGAGGATGCATCAGGTTCTCAACTGAGAAAATGTCATCCAATTGTTCTGCGGTAAGCAAACCGCGCTCCAGAACCACTTCACGTACGCTCTTACCGGTTTCGGCACAGATTTTACCCACAATGTCACCTTCATGGTGGCCAATGTATGGGTTGAGATAAGTCACGATGCCAATTGAGTTAAACACGAAGTTTTCACAAATCTCTTGGTTGATGGTGATGCCATCGACACACTTATCGCGTAGATTGATACACGCGTTGGTCAGTAGAGAGATAGATTCAAACATCGCTTGCGCAATCACTGGCTCCATTACGTTCAACTGTAGTTGACCGGCTTCTGCAGCAAAAGTGATGGTGATGTCGTTGCCAAAGACTTTGAAGCAAACTTGGTTGACCACTTCTGGGATCACTGGGTTAACTTTAGCTGGCATGATTGAAGAACCTGCTTGCATTTCTGGCAAGTTGATTTCATTGAAGCCAGCTCGTGGGCCAGAAGAAAGCAGACGTAAATCGTTACAGATCTTCGAAAGTTTCATGGCTAAACGTTTCAGTGCACCGTGGGTCATCACGTAAGCGCCGCAGTCTGAGGTCGCTTCAATCAAATCTTCCGCAGGTACAGTTTCAAGACCTGTCACTTGCGCCAAATATTTTACCGCGAGCTCTTGATAGCCAGGTGCTGCGTTGAGACCAGTACCGATGGCGGTTGCGCCCAAGTTTACTTCCAGCAGTAGCTTAGAAGTGTATTGTAGCGCGCGGATCTCTTCATTCAGCGTGACTGACCATGCGTGGAACTCTTGGCCAACGGTCATCGGCACTGCGTCTTGTAGCTGAGTACGACCCATTTTCAGGATGTTTTTGTTCTCAATTGCTTTCAAATCAAACGCGCTTTTCAGGTATTCAACCGCATCAATCACTTTCAGGATGCTGTTGTAAACCGCGATCCGGAAACCGGTCGGATAAGCACAGTTGGTTGATTGGCTCTTGTTAACATGGTCATTGGGGTTAATAAATTCGTATTGACCCTTTTGCTTGCCCATTAATTCCAATGCTACGTTGGCGATCACTTCATTGGTGTTCATGTTGACCGATGTGCCCGCACCACCTTGGAAGACGTCTGACGGGAATTGATCCATGCACTTACCGGTTTCGAGGATCACATCACACGCTTGCAGAATGTAGTTAGCGACATCTTTTGGGATCACGCCCAGCTCTTTGTTAGCAAGAGTGGCCGCTTTTTTGGTCATTACCATGCCGCGCACAAACTCAGGAACATCTGAAATGGTGACATTAGAAATGTTGAAGTTTTCTACCGCGCGCAGGGTATGAATACCGTAATAAGCTTCCGCTGGAACATGACGTTGACCAAGCAGATCTTCTTCAATACGGGTGGCTGATGTTGCGCTGTTGAGCGCTTCAGATTGGGTAGACATAGAGGATCCTTAGATAATTTATCTAGTGAAAAAGCAAAATTAATAGCTATTTCTGTAACTTAAGAATCCATTCGTCAGAGTTTTTGCCTGGAAATCCGTCCTGACTTATGTGGCACATAATACTGTAACCACATATAAAAAATAGTAACTAGATCACTATTTTGGCTTTTATCCAGCCAGAGTGATACAAAGCTTGTACTAAACATTGTAGGTGACAATATTGCGTTTTGGCATAGTAAAGCACACACTTTTTTACACCCTCTCCGTTGGTGGTTAGGGTGGTAAGGCATACACTGGCAGCAAACCAAGGAGGCATTGTGTTCCCGATCTTACTGTTATTCTTTATTGCGATTCCGGTGCTTGAGATTGCGCTATTTATCCAAGTCGGTGATTGGCTTGGGCTATGGCCAACTATCGGCTTAGTGTTGTTGAGCGCCGTGGTGGGGGCATCACTGGTGCGCAGCCAAGGCTTGCAAACCTTATTGACCGTGCAGCAGCGTTTGGCGCAAGGGCAACTGCCCGCGCAGCAGATTTTAGAAGGGATGATGTTGGCACTGGCTGGTATGTTACTGCTGGTGCCGGGCTTTTTCACCGATATGATCGGCCTGCTGATTTTGCTGCCCGCGCCCCGCGCTTGGTTGGCTCAGTCAGTGATGAGCCGTATGGTGATCGGTCAGATGCACAGCGGTCAGCCCGGTTTTCAGCAGCCTAACCCATTTGCCGATCAAACTCACGGCACAACCTATGATGGTGAATTTGAACGCAAAGAGGATCAACAGCCACCACGTTTGAAGTAAGGCTCTGTAGCATTGGCGGATTAGATTGCGCCAGCAAAGTCCATCTGTCGCCATGCTTCAAAGGCAATAATCGCCACTGCATTGGAAAGATTGAGGCTGCGCGCTTCTGGCATCATCGGAATACGGATCCGTTGCTCAGCCGGTAAGCTGGCGATGATTTCAGCCGGTAGGCCGCGGGTTTCTGGTCCAAATAACAGAATATCACCTTGTTGGAATGTGGCATCCACATGAGGTTGAGTGGTCTTGGTAGTGCAAGCAAATAGCCGATAAGTAGCACATTCACGCTGTAAATATTCAATGAAGGCCGAGTAATTTTGATGGCGCGTGACGCGAGCTAAATCATGATAATCAAGGCCGGCGCGGCGCACTTTTTTTTCTTCCAGATCAAATCCAAGTGGTTCGATAAGGTGTAAGTTAGCACCACAATTGGCACATAAGCGAATGATGTTCCCAGTATTGGGCGCGATTTCTGGCTCATACAGAGCAATATCAAACATAACAATGATCCGTGAATGTAAAGAAGCGGCGAGTATATACGTAAACCCTACCGATGTGCCGGATTACTCTCGGCTGTATTATTATCTGCTGTATTACTAGCTGCAGCATGAGTTGCTGCATGATTTATATTGCGAGTGGCAAACTAAAGCACACTTGCAAACCACCCAACTGGCTGCGGACGGCGCAGATCGTACCGCTGTGTTGGCGAATAGCACTTTCGGTGATGGCGAGCCCTAGCCCAGTGCCACCGCTGTGTCGATCGCGCGCGGTCGATACTCGATAAAAGGGGCGGAAAATATCTACCAACTCTTGTTCGGGAACGCCAGCGCCATCATCATCGACGCAAACCGTCAGTTGGTTATCTTGGGTGTGAAATGCGACGTGGATTTGTTGCTGGCCATAGTGAATCGCATTGCGCACTACGTTTTCCAGTGCACTCATCAGTAGCTTAGGCGTGCCATTAATCGTGCGTTGCGGGATCGCATCAAAGGTGAGGGTTTTGTGCATTTGTTCTGCTTCAAATTGCGCATCTTTGAGTAGCTCTTCCCACAAACTGCTCAGCGGCTGCACTTCTCGTAGTAAATGGCCGTTGGTTTGCATGCGCGATAAGGCAAGCAAGTCGCCAATCATCTGCTCTAAACGTTGCGCCTCGGTATCAATGCGCTCTAACTCATTGCTGGTGCCAAGTTTACGCATTGCGAGTGCATTGGCCATTCGTAGTCGGGTGAGTGGCGAGCGCAATTCATGGGAAATATCAGACAATAGCCGTTGCTGGCCAGATACCATCTGATTGACCGCATCAACCATTTGGTTAAAGCTGCGTCCTGCCTGCTGAAATTCAGCGGTACCACGTTCGAGTTTCGGATCATGCACAAATTCGCCACGTGCGACCCGTTGTGCCGCTTGAGCCAAATTTTGTGCCGGTTTACTCAGCGCCCAAGCGAGCCATAGGAGCAGCGGTGTGCTGACTAACATCACCACTAACAGCAGTTGGATCGGTTTATCAAATAAGCGTAATAAAAACGGTGGTGGCTCATCTGAGCGCATACCCGCGTAAAGCAGTAGCTCTTGTTTGGCTAGTCGGATTGGCACCGGACCGGCCAACATATAGCGACCATACAGTTGCTGCTGAGGTTTGTTGATCGATTCAATGCTGTACGAGAAATTTTGCAGTGCTTTAAGCCGAAAATCGGCGTGTTTGGCGGTGGTGAGGACATTGCCCTCTAAATCGGTAACGAAGAAACGCGGCCGGCCATCGTGCTCACGTTGCAAGCTGCCTCGCCCTTCGAGCTGAAACAGAATCTTACTGAGATCGCTACTGTTCTGGTACTCCAACTCAAAGCGGGTTTTGCTTTCGATTAAGCGTTGTAAAACCACCGGCGACAGATCGCGAGGTTTACGCGGATCAAGATGCGGCAACGTCAATACCGCAAATAGCACCAGCAACATAGTGAACCAAAAAATGGCGAAGATCCGCCCATACAAATTGTTGAGCTTGGGTAGCGGTAATGGTCGACGCATCATTCCTCCAGTACCATCAAATAGCCTCGTCCACGCAGCGTTTTGATCCGCGCTTTACCATCCGGGCGCTCTGGTAATTTTTTGCGTAAATTGGAAACGTGCATATCAATCGCCCGATCAAATGCCGCCAAGCGTTTACCTAACACTTCAATGCTGAGCATCTCTTTGGTTAGCGTGGCCCCCGGTGCTTGGACAAAATGAGCCAGCAAAGCAAACTCGGTAGTGGTCAAATCAAGCAGTTGTCCTTGGCAATAGGCTTCTTGTTTGCCAGGATAAACCTGAATATCCTGACACTCGATGACGTCAGTCGATTTTGCGGTTAGCGCAGGTTGGGTTCGGCGTAAAATCGCTCGGATACGCGCCAGTAACTCGCGATCGCTAAACGGTTTTGGCAAATAATCATCGGCTCCGAGTTCTAGGCCGATCACCCGATCAATCTCTTCCCCTTTGGCGGTCAGCATTAACACTGGAGTCGCCCAGTTTTCTCGTAGTCGTTTGAGGGTCTCCATACCATTGAGTTTAGGCATCATCACATCGAGCAGGATCAGATCGGTCTCATGGCTGACTGCCGCTAATCCGGCTTCGCCGTCATTGGCTTCCGAGACACTAAAGCCTTCGTACTGCAACACTTCAGTTAATAGACTGGTCAGTTCGCTATCATCATCGATCAGAAGGATATGTGCCATGTTTGCCTCGTGGATCACTGGTGCGGTGTATTCGGTTGATTGGCGACAGTTTATCTTGAAATAACTGGCCTCGTCAGTGCGCGGTCTGCGATTTACGATTCTTTACGCTGGCTATACATCACTTGACCTTGCAGGTTTTATGCTATGTTCATGCGCTGCCGAGCAGCCTGCTAATCTTAAATATGATGTAGAGGAATCAACAATGAAACTTGCCAAAAAAATCCTGTTAGCTGCGGCGGTATTCCCGCTCGTTTTTGGTACCAGTGCTGCATTTGCTTACGGTGGTCCCGCCAATCATAAAGGTGATGGCCCATGTGGGCGTGGCGAAGCGCGGCTGTGGAAACAGCTTGATCTGACGAGTGAGCAGCAAGCTCAACTGCAAAAGTTGCGTGACACTCATCGTGATGAGATGCGTAATACTCGTGATGATAAGCGTGCTGCGATGAAAGCGCTGCATGAGCAGGAACGCGCTTTAGTGCTAGCGGCTGATTTTGATCAAGCCGCCGCTCAAAACCTAGCGCAACAGATGGTCGAGCAACAAGTGGCTCAGCGAGTTAACATGCTGCAACACCGTCAGCAAATGATGAATGTGTTGACCGCAGAGCAGAAAGCCAAATGGCAGACATTGCAGCAAGATCAGATGCAACAGTGTCTGCAACAGGGCAATCATAAACGCAAGGCTGACTAATCGCCCGAGTAGCGTGATCTGATTCCCGTGTATTTTTAACCGCTGTTTTTAACGACTAGGTAGCCTCAGGGCTGCCTTGTGGTGTTTGATTGCTCGGTTATATAATCGCCCATCTGAGCATTAAAATGAACCTGAAAGGAAACTGGTGATGAACAAGGATTATGCCCGTTTGGTCACGATGGCGGCATGGATGGCAACGACGATCGCAACCTTGTTATTAGTGGTCAAAGTTGGCGCATGGTGGATCACCGGTTCGGTTAGCTTATTGGCCTCGTTGATCGATTCACTGCTCGATATCGCCGCTTCGGTGGTTAATCTCATCGCATTGCGTTTTGCCTTGCAACCGGCCGATCATGAACATGCATTTGGGCATGGTAAAGCCGAATCGTTAGCCGCGTTGGCGCAAGCGATGTTTATTTCCGGCTCTGCCTGTTTTTTGATCCTCAATGGCGTTGAGCGCTTTTTCCGCCCCCATGAATTAAATGCCCCTGAGTTAGGGATTTATGTCAGTGCCATTGCAATGCTGGTCACCTTAGGTTTAGTGCTATTTCAGCGTTATGTGGTGAAAAAAACCGGTAGCCAAGCGATTGCGGCGGATTCGTTGCACTATCAATCTGATTTATTAATGAATGCGGCGATTATGGTGGCGCTCGGTTTGAGTTGGTGGGGCTTTGGTCGAGCGGATGCGATTTTTGCGATTGGCATCGGTCTGTATATTTTAGGCAGTGCGTTTAAGATGGTACATGATGCAGTACAAACACTGCTGGATCGTAAATTACCGGATCAAGAACTGAAGCAGATCAACGCGATCTGTTTAAGCGTGGCGGGGGTGATTGGTATGCATCAGTTGCGAACTCGGATGTCGGGCCCTATCCGATTTATCCAACTGCATTTGGAATTGGATGACAATATTTCGTTACTCGAAGCTCATCATATTTCCGATCAGGTTGAGGATAAATTGCGTGCCGAATTTAGCGGGGCCGATGTATTGATTCACCAAGATCCGCATTCGGTGGTGATTGAAGCGGAACTCCGACAAAAAATGGCCCAATAGCACGACAAACGGTTGAGGTTTGACTATATTTTGCTCAGATTGGCAACCAACGTCAATCCTGACATGAATCAACACGTGAGCGCACAAAACTGTAATACTCTTACATTCGTAGATTACTTACACAATTTAGTGCAAATAACAGTAGTAATCCTAATCGGGAAAGGTAACATTACCGACAGTTTTTTTTGGATTTTTCGGTTTGGTTGCCAGCAGCCAAACAGAGTAGAAATTGATATTCGATTTGCAAAGTTCGAGGGTGAGCATGATTAAAAAAATCGGTGTGTTGACCAGTGGTGGCGATGCCCCTGGCATGAACGCAGCTATTCGTGGCGTAGTCCGTACCGCATTGGGCGCAGGTCTAGAAGTGTATGGCATTTACGACGGTTATCTGGGTTTGTACGAAGATCGTATTAAGCCATTAGACCGCTCAAGTGTGTCTGATGTGATCAACCGTGGTGGTACTTTCTTGGGTTCGGCGCGTTTCCCACAATTTCGTGAAGTGGAAGTGCGTGAAAAAGCGATTGAGAACCTGAAAAAACACGGCATTGAAGCGTTAGTGGTGATCGGTGGTGACGGCTCTTACATGGGGGCGAAGAAACTGACTGAAATGGGTTTCCCATGTATTGGTCTGCCAGGCACGATCGATAACGACATCGCAGGTACTGATTACACCATCGGTTATCTGACTGCGCTCGATACTGTAATTGAAGCGATTGACCGTCTGCGTGATACATCTTCTTCACATCAGCGTATTTCTATTGTTGAAATCATGGGTCGTCACTGTGGTGATCTGACACTGACTTCAGCAATCGCGGGTGGCTGTGAATACATCATCACTCCAGAGACCGGCTTGAACATGGAACAGCTGATCAGCAATATCCAAGATGGTATCGCTAAAGGTAAAAAGCATGCGATCATCGCCCTGACTGAGTTGATGATGGATGCGGGCAAGCTGGCAAAAGAAATTGAAGCGGCGACCGGTCGTGAAACCCGTGCTACCGTACTGGGTCATATCCAACGTGGTGGTAAACCAACCGCGTTTGACCGAGTATTGGCATCGCGCATGGGTAACTATGCAGTGCATCTATTGATGGAAGGCCACGGCGGCCGCTGTGTTGGTATCCAAAAAGAGCAACTGGTGCATCACGATATCATCGATGCGATTGAAAACATGAAGCGTCCAGTACGTTCTGATCTCTTCAAAGTCGCTGAAGAGTTGTTCTAAGCTGCACTGGCTGAGTAACAAACTCCACGGATAGATAAAAAAGACCGCAGTGCGGTCTTTTTTTATGTGCGTTTATGACACGCGTTTGGCGTTACAAAATAATGTCGCGCACTTGAGGATCTTTCCGCTCCAGATAATGGGTCGAGCGAATGCGGCGAATAGTGCGGCAGCGACCACGGATCAACAGGGTTTCGGTGGTGGCAATGTTGCCTTGGCGGCTGATGCCATCCAGCAGATCACCTTTGGTGATCCCGGTTGCAGCGAAAATGACGTTATCACTGCGTGCCATATCTTCCATTTTGAGCACTTTACCTGCTTGTACGCCCATTTGTTGGCAGCGTTCAAGCTCTTGTGCGCCCCAAATGCGGTTATCTTCTGTATCACCTTTAACTTGGTGACGTGGCAGTAAGCGACCTTGCATGTCGCCATCTAGTGCGCGGATCACCGCCGCTGACACAACCCCTTCCGGTGCGCCACCAATGCAGTACATCATGTCTACTTCGCTGTCTGGCATACAGGTAAGAATCGACGCCGCGACATCACCATCTGGCACGGCAAATACACGTACGCCCATCTGCTGCATTTCGGCGATCACGTTATCGTGGCGCGGTTTGGCTAAGGTAATCACCACCAATTCGCTCAGCGGTTTATTCAGCGCGTGAGCAACTTGGTGCAAGTTCTCTTGCAGGGGCAAATTAAGATCAATACAGCCTTTCGCGCCCGGGCCAACCACCAATTTTTCCATGTACATATCAGGTGCTTTGAGGAAGCTACCTTTTTCGCCTGCGGCTAAGACAGCCAGTGCATTGGATTGCCCCATCGCGGTCATGCGGGTACCTTCAATCGGATCGACGGCGATATCCACCGCATCACCGCCAATTCCCACTTGCTCACCAATATAAAGCATCGGCGCTTCATCAATTTCGCCTTCACCAATCACGATTTCACCGCTGATCTCGGTTTGATTGAGCAAAATACGCATCACTTCTACCGCTGCACCATCGGCCGCGTTTTTATCACCACGTCCTAACCATTTATAGCCTGCTAGTGCGGCACCTTCGGTGACGCGGGAAAAAGCCATTGCCAAATCGCGTTTCATGTTTGCTCCAAACTCAAGAGAGAAAATCTGCGCCGGATTCTACCATAGTCTAAAGTAATCGTTTGCTTTTTGCGGTGGTCAGCCTTTGCCTTTGATCAAAAACCGACTAAAAAAGTCATCATAGGCTCAAGTTCGTGCAGCTAGCCGAGCGTGAGTACGCGATTAAGTTAAGAGAAGGTCAAATTGCGCGTTTTTTTTAACCAAATAGTAAAAAGATCCCACTTAGGAGGTGTTTCTAAGCACAGGGCTGAGTAGAATGATCTCAATCAGTGAAGTTGACTTCACCTTAACCGGATCAACAAAGGTAAAACACCATGTCTTTTGAAGTATTAGAAAAACTCGAAGCAAAAATTCAAACTGCAGTCGACACTATCGCGCTGCTGCAAATGGAAGTTGAAGAGCTGAAAGATGCCAAGCAACAACTCCAAACTGAAGCTCAGCAATTGCGTGATATTCGTGATGAGTTAGAGCAGCGTGCTCAGCAAGTTGAGCAAGAGCATACGGCGTGGCAAGAGCGTATCCGTAGCCTGCTTGGCAAAATGGAAGACGTAGAGTAACTCTACCGTTATCGCATAAAATCGAATACGCCGACCACTGGGTCGGCGTATTCGATCTTGTCACGGAGCATCGGCTTAGTGACTGGGTATAGCTTTAATTACTGAGTAGCGCTTTAATTACAGGGCACAGCTTGACGCTGGCGGTCTGACCCCTAAAGTGTGGCAGAGCGCGTAAGTCATTTCGGCGCGGTTTAAAGTGTAGAAATGGAAATCTTTCACCCCTTCACGCGATAGTACGCGTATCATATCAATCGCTTGACTCACACCAACCAACTGACGAGTGACAGGATCTTCTTCCAATCCGGCAAACTGTTTTACCATCCAGTTGGGCACTTTGACGTGGTTTTGTGCCGCAAAGCGTGCCGCTTGCTTAAAATTAGACACCGGTAGAATACCGGGGATAATTTCGACCTCAATACCCGCTGCAACGCTGCGATCCCGAAAACGCAAGTAGCTTTCCACATCAAAGAAAAATTGGGTGATGGCGCGGTTAGCTCCTGCATCTACTTTGCGTTTCAAATTGAGTAGATCCGCCTGCGCACTTTTTGCTTCAGGATGCACTTCAGGAAAAGCGGCCACTGAAATATCGAAATCGTGGCGAGATTTGAGCAGCGCCACTAGATCGGCGGCGTACATATCCGGCTGGCCACCATTAGCTGGAATATCACCGCGCAGGGCAACAATATTTTGAATACCGTTATGCCAATAATCATCCGCAATTTGGATCAGTTCATCGCGTGTCGCGTCAATGCAGGTGAGATGGGGGGCGGCAATTAAACCGGTTTGATCTTTGATGGCTTTGATGATCGAATGGGTACGATCCCGCTCGCCGGAATTCGCGCCATAAGTGACCGAGACAAATTTGGGCTGGAGAGTTTTTAGGCGCTGTACTGAATCCCACAGTGTTTGTTCCATTTGTGCTGAACTTGGGGGAAAAAACTCAAATGAGACATTGATATCGGACAGTTCAGCAACGTTCCGGTTTAAGGCATCGATATGGCTGGCGTGTGTATATCCCATCTTGTACTCCCTGTGACGAACCTGTCACTGCCTGAATTCAAATTTACGTTTAGACGTCCATATGGCTGTAGCTTGTCGTGAATGAGGCTGGATGTCAACGCTAGCAGTATGAATATTATTCATGTTGTAGCTGAATTGGATTCAAGTTGGTGATTAAGTGGTCGCTATTTGGTTGGGCGATGTGGAATGCGAGCGGCGCGCTTCACCATCAGAAGCGAGTGGCCAAACCTAGCGCTAAAAGTTAAAGCTCGCCAAAGCGACGAGCTTTATATGTGGCTACAGCAAGCTGGCGAGTAGATTGAGATCAGATTGAATCGCACCTGCGGTCACTTCCCGCCCAGCGCCAGGACCGCGGATCACCAGTGGATTATCGCGATACCATTTACTTTCAATGGCGAAAATATTGTCGCACGGTAGCAAGTTGGCTAACGGATGATCTTGCTCAAGCGCTTCGACGCTAACGCTGGCTTTGCCATTTTTTTCCAATCTGGCGACATAACGCAGCACCCGGCCCTGTTTCTGGGCGCGGGCGAGGCGCTCTGCGAGCTGTTGATTGAGTAATTGGCCGTGATCGAAAAAATCATCCAGCGACACTGAGCGCAGCTCCTCTGGCACTAAGGATTCAACTTTGACACTGTGCGGCTCAATTTCTAAGCCAGATTCACGGGCGAGAATCACCAGTTTGCGCATCACATCCGAGCCATCCAGATCGCGGCGCGGATCCGGTTCGGTTAAGCCTTGTTGCCAAGCCAAATCGACCAATTCGCTAAACGGTAAACTGCCATCGTATTGTTGAAACAGCCAAGAGAGGGTGCCGGAGAAAATCCCCGACAGCGCCATGATTTCATCGCCACTTTCACGCAAATCGCGCACGGTATGGTTAATCGGTAAACCGGCACCCACTGTAGCGTTATACAGCCAGTGGCGACCGATTTTGTGAAACGCATCTTTCACTTGATAGTAGTAATTACCGGGAGCTGAGCCTGCCATTTTATTGGCGGAAATCAGGTGCCAGCCTTGCTCAGCGATGGCTAAATAGTGCTGGGCCAATTCTGCGCTGGCAGTGACATCAATGACCACCGCTTCATCGTAACCTGTTAATTTACCCAGTTGGCTGAGCCAGTTTGCGGCCAGATTTGGCTGCGCTTCGTCTTGAAAGCGGTTGGCGACTTGGCTGGGATCGATGCCTTGTTGGTTAAACCAGTAGGTTTGGCTATCGACCACCGCGACCAGTTCAAAACTCATGCCGTGGCGCTGTTCCAGTTTCTGTTTCTGTTCGGCAAACAGTTTAAGCCAGCTTGAGCCGATATTGCCTTTACCGCACAGCGCAATCGCGACCCGTTTTTGTGCTTGGAATAGTTGATTATGCAGGCCATTGACCAACGGATTCAGTGGGGTTTGGCGCAGCACGGCGACTAAGCTGAGGTTGGATTCCGATGCGCTGATAAACTCAACCGGTAATGCGCTCAGTTGTTGATAGAAACCGTAACAATGGTTGGGGTTTTTGGTTACGCCAGCCCCGACTGCCGCGACTAAATGGTAGCCGGCTTTGAGGGTCAGTTCGGCTGGGTAATTAGCTGATTGCAGTGCCGCAACCACACCGGGAGCAATCTCGGCGGTGTAAGCTAAGCGTAAGCGGTGTTGATCGGGCTGCGCCTCATAAGTGAGCGGTTGTAGTTGGATGCGTTGTAAATGTTGCAGCACCTCTTCTTGTAGACGTTGTACATCATGTTGATGAGTAAAACTGAGTTCAAGCAGTAACACATCATCCAATGAGGTGACGATTTTTGCGCCGCGTCCTGAGGCCAGCACCCGCTCAATGCGGGTCGAGCCGGATTCGGCTTGATGGCTACAGCGTAGATGCAGCTCCATGGTGCTGTGTGCGACAGGTTGTAAGGTACGGCTATGCAGTACCGGCGCGGCCAAGCGCGCTAGCTCATTGGCTTCATCGAGCCTGAGCAGCGGCAGTAAGCAGGCGTCACTCACTATGCGTGGGTCGGCACTGTATACACCTGCGACATCACTCCAGATGGTGACTCGTGAAACCTCGACTAAAGCACCAATCACCGTGGCCGAGTAATCGGAACCATTGCGGCCGAGCAGTACGGTTTCCCCCTGATCGTTTTGGGCCATAAAACCAGTGATCACAATTCGCCGCTGGGTATGTTGCGCCAATACCGCTTTGAGCAGAGGGTAAGAGCGCGCGCGATCAACTTCTGGTTGGGTGCCTGCTTCAGCACGTAAAAAGGCACGCGCATCTTGCGCCACCGCTGGTAGCGCTTGCTGATCGAGTAAGGTGGCCAGTAAACGTGCTGACCACAGCTCTCCGTGGCCGAGCACCCAAGCGTATTGGGCGCTGGTGAGTGGTGCACGCAGCTCTCCGAGCACGCTGATCTCTTGGCGTAATTGGCTTAATAGCTGCTCCGCCGTTGGCGCGGCAAGCAGTTTGGTGATCAACTCCGCTTGATAGTGGCGCAAACCTTGTAGGGTTTCGTGGGCAACTCGACCATCTTTACTCAGTGCCTGCACAAAATTGATCAAACGGTTGGTGGTTTTGCCGGCGGCCGATACGACCACCAAATCTTCACTTTTTGAGTAACTTTTCAGAATGCTGGCGACGCGCAGATAACACTCTGGGTCGGCAAGGCTACTGCCTCCAAATTTATGCAACTGACGGGCGTGAGTCATACGCGGATCTCCTTAAGTGATGGAATTAGCTTGCTGAAAGGCTTGATCAAGATCGGCGATCAAATCGCCGCTCTCTTCTAGGCCGATCGAAAGGCGCAGCAGTTGCTGAGAAATGCCCGCTTCCACTAGGGCAACCTCGCCCATTGCCCGGTGAGTCATCGAGGCAGGGTGGCAGATCAAACTTTCGACCCCGCCCAGTGATTCCGCGAGTGAAAACAGTGTCAATTGACCGACAAAGCACTTTAATTGTGCCAAGCTGCCGGCAAACTCAAAACTGAGCATGGCGCCAAATCCAGACTGCTGCTGTTTGGCTATTGAATGGCCAGCGTGGCTCGCTAGGCTAGGGTGGTAAAGTTTGCCCACCAAGGGTTGGCTGTGTAGATAGGCTAAAATGCGCTGGGCATTCTCTTCATGTTGGCGCATCCGCGCGCCTAGAGTACGCAGACCACGTAGGGTCATGTAGCTATCAAAGGGGGTGCCTGTCGCACCTAAACAATTACCCCACCAAGCCAACTCGGTGGCGTGCTGCGGATTTTTGCAGATCAACACTCCGCCAATCACATCCGAGTGACCATTGATGTATTTGGTGGTGGAGTGCAGGACAAAATCAGCGCCTAAGGCAAGTGGTTTTTGCAATATGGGGGTCAAAAAGGTGTTATCTACCGCCACCAAAGTGCCTTGCGCTGTGGCCTGTTGGCACAGATGGGCAATATCCACTACCCGCAGCAGTGGGTTGGAAGGCGTTTCAATCAACAGTAATTTAGGCTGACGGGCTAATGCTTGGGTGAATGCGGCTTGGTCGGTTTGATCGACAAATTGCACTTGGAAATCGCCTTTTTTGGCACGGGTATTCAGTAAGCGATAAGTGCCGCCATAGCAGTCGTGAGGGGCGATGATCAGATCTTGTGGGCCGAGGAAAGCGCTTACCCATAAATTAATGGCTGAAGTACCACAGTTGGTGACAACCGCACCCGAGCCACCTTCGAGCTCGGATAAGGTTTGTTCCAGTAAACTACGGTTCGGATTGCCAGAACGGGTGTAATCGTATTGTGGTACTTCACCAAAGGCGGGGAAACCGTAGTTAGTGGAAAGATAGATCGGTGGCACAACCGCATGATATTGAGTATCTGATTCGATTCCGGTACGCACCGCAATCGTGGCAGGTTTGCGTGTGGTCATAGCATTTCCTTGCTGACTATTCTGTCCTAGAGAGCCTTATCATACCGCCTCGACGCAGAAAGCGGCAGCGGAATGGTGAAAGTACCACCCCGCTGAGTTTCGGTTTGATGACCGGCGATTTATTATGCGCTACTTTACTGCTCTTAATTTGAGACGTCAACACATCTAGATGTCTATATGTCTTTGCTTATGGCAGTAAATGCCGCTAAAATTGAGGCCTTTGAAATTTCGATTCGAACCAAAACAACGAAGGTGCGCAATGGCAGACTGGGATGGCGAATACATCAGCCCCTATGCAGAGCATGGGAAAAAAAGCGAGTTGGTAAAAAAAATCACGGTATCCATTCCGCTCAAAGTTCTTAAAGTGCTTACTGATGAGAGAACACGCCGTCAAGTGAATAACTTACGTCATGCAACCAACAGTGAACTGCTGTGTGAAGCTTTCTTGCACGCCTACACTGGCCAGCCGCTGCCGACCGATGAAGATCTGCGTAAAGATCGTCCGGATGATATTCCGAGTGAAGCGAAGCGCTTGATGACCGAAATGGGCATCGCGTTCGAATCTTATGATGAGTGATCGATCGGCCACTGAATACGCGTAAGCGCACGATAGTCGTGATCAAAAAGCCCCTCGCTTGAGGGGCTTTACCTTTGCTGCGCTGCTGGATAAGTCAGCGATGGCTGATTTAATCCAACATATAATCTTTAGGCATAGCAATCCGCGCCACCCCAGAATCCACCGCCGCTTTCGCCACTGCCCGGGCTACGCGTGGCAGTAAACGAGGATCCATCGGTTTTGGAATAATGTAATCAATACCAAAACTGAGCTTATCCACTCCAGCGGCGACCAGCACTTCAGCTGGCACTGGCTCTTTGGCCAGTTGACGAATCGCATCGACGGCGGCCAATTTCATCTGTACGTTAATTTCACTGGCGCGCACATCTAATGCGCCACGGAAAATAAACGGGAAGCAGAGTACGTTGTTGACTTGGTTGGGATAGTCACTGCGTCCGGTACCCATGATCATATCATTGCGCACTTGATGCGCGATCTCGGGTTTGATTTCCGGATCGGGGTTTGAACAGGCAAACACCACCGGTTTGTCGGCCATCAATTTTAGCGCTTCAGCCGGTAGCAGGTTCGGGCCGGATACGCCTAAGAAGAGATCAGCACCGGCAATCACATCTTCCAGAGTTCGTTTGTCGGTATTATTGGCAAACAGCGCTTTATATTGGTTGAGATCGTCCCGTCGAGTGTGGATCACCCCTTTGCGATCCAGCATGTAGATTTTCTCACGCATCGCACCGCATTTGATCAGCAATTCCATACAGGCCACGGCTGCCGCTCCGGCACCCAAGCAAACAATGATACACTCTTTCAATTGCTTACCTTGCAGCTCTAACGCGTTGAGCATACCGGCGGCGGTGACAATCGCAGTACCGTGCTGATCATCGTGAAAGACGGGCACATCACAGCGCTCAATGAGGCGGCGTTCAATCTCAAAGCAATCTGGTGCTTTGATATCTTCTAAGTTGATGCCACCGAAAGTGTCGGCAATGTTGGCCACCGTGTCGACAAATTCGTCGATAGTGCGGTGTTTGACTTGGATATCAATCGAATCTAACCCAGCAAAGCGTTTAAATAGCAGCGCTTTGCCTTCCATCACCGGTTTAGAGGCCATCGGCCCTAAATTGCCTAAGCCTAAAATTGCCGTACCGTTTGAGATCACGGCTACCGTGTTGCCTTTCGCCGTGTATTTGTAGACATTTTCAACATTTTGCGCAATTTCACGTACTGGCTCGGCCACTCCAGGGCTGTAAGCCAGCGCGAGATCGTCGGCGGAGTCAGCCGGTTTAGTGAGCGCAATACCAATTTTACCTGCCGTAGGGTAAGCGTGGTAATTTAGCGCGCGTTGGCGAAACAGTTGTTCAGGCGTTGCAGTGAGGTGATGGTCATCGGACATAGGGCTGTTCTCTTATTTTATGGAAAAGATCACAATAGGTAAGGCAGAGATTATAACCTGCGAGATTGTAACCTGCCTCGGTTGGAAACCAAGCACAGCGTACAAAAAAAGTCACGATCTTGCTGATAAGACTGAGCAAAATGTGAATTGCGGAGAAAAAATTGCCAATCGATTGGATGTTGTTGTGGCTTATCAGTCGCAATCGGGATGGTAGAACCAGAGTTAGTGATGAAAAAAGGACGCCGTAGCGTCCTTTTTAAAATCGTGCGTAAGCAGTGATTACTTCTTCGCAGACAGTGCGCCGAAACGCTTGTTGAAGCGCTCAACACGACCACCGGTGTCAACGATACGTTGCTTACCAGTGTAGAATGGGTGGCACTTGTCACATACGTCTAAGTGCATAGATTCTTTGGTCAGCGTAGAGTTGAAAACGAAAGAATTGCCGCAAGAGCAAGTTGCGTTTACTGCTTTGTATTCTGGGTGGATACCAGCTTTCATGGGATAACCTCAATTTAGGCCGTGTCGCCATCCGCATCATGATCGGCGGACACCACACGTAGTGTTAAAAATAACCAGTTTGCATATCCAGAGAGGCTAACCCTCTAGGATGCCGTAAGGCGCGATATAGTAATGAATCTCGCAGTTAGGATCAACCGCTCTCGCTGATTATTTCGCCAAAAGGCTGGGTCGAATTTTTGCCAAGCTTCCAGTAGACTGTGATCCGTTTGATTTTTCGCTGTTTTGGACCCCAATGCGCCCAATCATTGCCCGAGTTTGTCTGCCTGTTCCGTTAGATAAATCTTTTGATTATCTGATCCCTGCCCATCTGTTTCCGATACTGGGTGGACGGGTGCAAGTGCCTTTTGGGCGGCAAACCTTAGTCGGTATTGTCCAATCGCTGACCCATCAGTCTGATTTTCCGATTGAACAGCTCAAATCACTGCAAGCGGTATTGGATGTTGCACCGGTGTGGCCGGAAAAGCTGCAAACCTTGCTGCATTGGTGTAGCCAGTTTTACCACTATCCGCTCGGTGAAACTTACGCCAATGCGTTACCCGGCGCGCTGCGTAAGGGCAAGGCAGCACAATTGACCAGCCATAAAGAGTGGCGTTTGACGGCGCAAGGTCAACAGCAACTGATGCAAGGTGTGAAACGCAGTGCGGTTAAGCAAGCGCAACTGCTGCATCTGTTGCAGCATGGTGCTTTATCTCACCAAGCCTTGCTGGATCAAGAGGTGAGTAGCACAACCCTCAAAACTTTAGTTGAAAAAGGCTGGATCGAGTGTGAGGAGTGTCAGCCGATCGTACGCCCTTGGCCATTAGAGCTGGAAGCTCAAGTCGATAAACCTAAGCTCAATCAAGAGCAGGCGATTGTGATTGCTGCGGTCAATAGCTTGCAAGGTTTTGGCTGCTTTTTGCTGGAAGGGGTGACCGGCTCTGGTAAAACTGAGGTGTATCTTAATTTGATCGCGCCAGTTCTGGCGCGCGGTGAGCAAGCCTTGGTGTTGGTACCGGAAATCGGTTTAACCCCACAAACCATCAACCGTTTTCGCCAGCGCTTTAATGTGCCGGTTGAAGTGATGCACTCGGCGTTGAATGATAGCGAACGCCTCAACGCTTGGTTGGCGGCGCGCGATAAAGTGGCAGGGATCGTGATTGGTACTCGCTCGGCATTACTGACCCCGTTCGCCAAATTGGGCATTATTATTGTTGATGAAGAGCATGACGGCTCTTACAAGCAGCAAGATAGTTTGCGCTACCACGCACGCGACGTGGCGGTGATGCGTGCTCATCTTGAGCAGATCCCGATTGTATTGGGTTCGGCGACTCCCGCCTTAGAAACCCTGCACAATGCACTGAGTGGCAAATATCATCACCTGCAACTCACTCAGCGGGCAGGTAATGCGCTGCCAACCCGCAATCATGTGTTGGATGTTAAAGGCTTATATTTGGAAAGCGGCTTGTCTGCGCCATTAATTGCCCAAATGCGCCAACATCTGAGCGTGGGCAATCAAGTGATGTTGTTTTTAAATCGGCGTGGTTTCTCGCCCGCCTTGATGTGTCACGAGTGTGGTTGGATCGCCGAATGTCAGCGCTGCGATGCGTATTACACCTACCATCAACACAGTGATGAAGTGCGCTGCCACCATTGTGGATCGCAGCGGCCAGTCATCCATCAATGCCAAGGTTGTGGTTCAACTCAGCTGGTCACGGTTGGCGTCGGCACTGAGCAGTTGGAAGCGCAACTACAGCACTTATTCCCCGAATATCGCTCGATACGCATTGATCGTGATAGCACTCGGCGTAAAGGCAGCTTAGAAGCGGCATTGAGCGCGATCCGTGCTGGTGAATATCAAATTTTGATTGGTACCCAGATGCTGGCCAAAGGTCACCATTTTCCTGATGTGACTTTAGTGGCACTGCTTGATGTCGATGGTTCACTGTACAGCAGTGATTTTCGCGCCGCTGAGCGTTTAGCACAGTTATTGATTCAAGTTGCCGGAAGGGCGGGGCGCGCCAGCAAACCGGGTGAGGTGGTGCTGCAGACTCATCACCCAGAGCACAGTTTGTTGCAAGCGCTGCTGCATAAGGATTATCACCATTTTGCGTTAACCGCTTTGCAAGAACGTAAGCTGGCGCAATTACCGCCTTATGCTTATCTCTGTTTATTTCGAGCTGAGGCGAATCAAGCGGTACAAGTTGAAGATTTTCTACGGCAAGTTCGAGAAACTTTGCGCTGCAACCCTTGGTTTAATGAGGAGTGTATGTTGCTTGGGCCAACGCCTGCACCATTGGCTAAACGAGCCGGCAAGTACCGCTGGCAACTGTTGCTGCAAACCCCTAATCGTGCGCTGATGCAGAAAATTTTGCACAGTGCTCGTCCGGCTGTGCAGCAATTACCGTTGGCCAATAAAGTGCGCTGGTCGATTGATCTTGATCCACAAGATTTGAGCTAGGCGAAAATAGCACGATTGGGAATAAATATTGTTAATTTTGTCAGCAAATTAATGCTTATTGTCGTGATGCATATCACGCCATCGATGCAAAAAATGTTAATCCAGCCGTAACTTTCTGTTCTGAATTGCTTAGACTATCGGTAAAATCCACCAGTGAATCGTTTTCGTGCGGCCCAAATGACTGATTTTTCCGCTATCGAGGGCGCGGCACATTTTGTGTCGCCAGATTGTTGCACACTAGAGTGAGATAACACTCAACTCATCCCTCCGGCAGTAAACGGTGTGATGTAACCCCTTAATTCAACTTAATCAAAGAGGTGTAAAACAAATGGCGACAATGAAGGATGTTGCCCAGCTTGCCGGAGTGTCGACCGCCACCGTATCGCGTGCGTTGATGAATCCTGAAAAAGTCTCATCTTCGACGCGTAAGCGAGTGGAAGAGGCGGTGCTGGAAGCGGGTTATTCACCAAATTCTTTAGCGCGTAATCTGCGCCGTAACGAGTCAAAAACCATTGTGGCGATCGTGCCTGATATCTGTGATCCCTATTTTTCAGAGATTATTCGTGGCATTGAAGATGCGGCGATGGAGCAAGGGTATCTGGTGTTATTGGGTGACAGTGGTCAGCAGAAACGTCGGGAAAGCTCGTTTGTCAATTTGGTATTGACCAAACAAGCGGATGGCATGGTGCTACTGGGGACCGATCTGCCGTTTGATGTCAGTAAGCCAGAGCAGAAAAACCTGCCGCCGATGGTGATGGCGTGTGAATTTGCCCCAGAACTTGAGTTGCCAACCGTGCATATTGATAACCTCACCTCAGCCTTTGAAGCGGTGAACTATTTAACTCAACTTGGACACAAACGCATTGCACAAATTTCAGGCCCGCCCCATGCGGTGTTATGCCAATTTCGTCAGCAAGGTTATCAACAGGCATTGCGCCGCGCTGGTATCCCGATGATGCCCAATTACAGCACGTTTGGCGATTTCACGTTTGAAGCCGGGGTTAAAGCGGTACGTCAATTACTGGCATTGCCAGAGCAGCCGACCGCGATTTTCTGTCACAACGACACCATGGCGATTGGTGCGATGCAAGAAGCGAAACGCTTAGGTTGGCGGGTACCACAAGATTTGTCGGTGGTCGGTTTTGACGATATTCAATTTTCGCAATATTGTGATCCCCCCTGACCACGATTTCTCAACCGCGTTATGAAATTGGTCGTCAAGCGATGTTGATGATGCTGGAACTGTTGCGTGGCCATGATGTGCGCGCTGGTTCTCGTTTATTGGATACTAAGCTGGTGGTGCGTGAGAGTGCGGCTCCGCCCAATAAAAAATAGCGATTAAGGCAAATGAAGTAGTCATGTAGCTAGGTGCTGACGGTGTGGCAGTCGCGGCTCGAGCGTTGGCACTCCACCATAAGTTGTTGCGCTATAACGCTATTATCTGGTCACGATCTACATTAATATGTCGGTAAATTTTGTGAAATTTGAATAATGACGTGGCTAATCGAGATTATGTAAGAGGCGGTCGGAGCACTAAAGCTGCGACCCGCAAGAAAGCACCACCGCGCGGTAAACCTTGGCGTAGTGGTTTGGTGGCGTTAGTGCTAGTGGTGGGATTTGGTTATGGGTTGTATCAGCTCAGTAATGATCCACAACCTGCAGCTAAGCCATCAGCCGCTCCCAGCCAATCCCAAACCACTAACCCCCCCCCAATCACCAATCTAATGTGAGCAAACCGTTACCGCTGCCCCCGCTGGAGAAATGGGATTACGTCGATTCCCTGCCCAACCGAGAGATTGCGGTAGTACCCAAACCGCAACCAGTCTCTAAGGTGCCTTACGTAATGCAGTGTGGTGCGTATAAAACTGCGGCACAAGCCGAAGCACGTAAACTGGATATCGCTTTTCAAGGCATTAGTAGCCAAATTCGTAAAAAAGCCGACAGCAGTTGGTATCGTGTGGTTCTAGGGCCTTACAAATTTAAACGTGATGCCGAGCGAGATAAGCACAAATTACAGCGTGCCAAAATTGAGCCATGTGCGATCTGGACTGAGGCACAATAATCCCTACCCATCCAGCTTAATTTTGACGTTAATCGAACTAGGCTGGATGGATGAAACTTGGCACTCAGCTATCATGCTTTTTTGGCTTCTCTGAGTGTGCTACCCCTACACGTGGATCCTGCTCCAGTGCTTGCTTGCCTTGCATAACCCGTTAAAAATCATAACAATTCACAACCCAAATCCACCGAGTAATATTATATTCTGCTTCCAATAAAAATTAATATAGGAATCAGACGATGTTACCTACTATTTCACGCTCTTCATCATTACCAGATTTAACCGCAGTTAAGCATCCAACGTTAGTGCGCTCACATTCTGCCCCCAGTTTAGGTGCCAGTGTCGTTAGTGTCGCTGCATCTAGTGAACAGCCGGGATTTGATAGTGTTGATGGTCGAATTAAATTTAGAAAATTTAATCTTGAGATCTTGACTCCTGGTGGTAAAGGAAAAATTGACATTAATAAAGATGGGAAAGAGGTAACTGTAGCTGTAGGTGTTGAAGTGCTAGGTTTTGGAGCTACTATGGAAGTTGGTGTTAAAAAGGAAGATGATGCAACTTCTAGTGATGAACGTCCAAAACTAATGCGACAAGATGCAAAGGATAAAGACCATAAACACCGTCTGTTTATTCGTACTTAATTTAGACTAGCGATAAATTAATTGGTTGATAAAGTGGTTTTATCAACCAATTAATTAAGCTAAATATTAAATTACGCTATGTCATTAACCAAGAACATTAATCATCCCATGATATTGTACTTGGTTGTTGTAGTAATGTGATTAATCATATAATTCATCATAAATAACGACTTACAATATCTAATAAAATATAATAATAAGGAGTTTACTTTGCTTCCCGTGAAAATAAATGTCAGTACACAGACCTTAGAAGGTGCAATACTTGCTAAGGCTGATAATAAAAGCTTATCAGAGAAAACTATCCAAAAAATGAGTGACATACTTAGCTCAGTTAAAAATAGTCCATATGATCAGCGTATGGCAACGTTAGCCACTGCACGAGATTATTTAGGCTTTGTTAAATCAACATTTGTTGAAAAACAAATCTCTAGCTTGATTTCTAAACAGCTAGAAAGAGTTGAAGATATCGCTTGCTTTAAAAATAGTACCGTTTCCATTGAACAAGCTTGTGCAGCGGTGATTAATCAGGTTAAGCCCAAAGATGTTGAAGTCTCTCAGCATTTTATCTGTTATGTAGCACGCTGTATTGATGAGCACTGTCATGCAAAAGTACAAGATTTAATTCATCGTGGTTTAGTTAATGAGCAAACAACACAGCAAATACATCAGTTGGCCAAAGATGCCAAACAACGTGCAGAAAGTTATTTTAATTGCTTGCCTAATTCTGCTGGAGCTAGTGCTTTACTTTCTGCTGTCAAAGTAAATTTAGATAAAAAAGATATGTTTTCATTCCTTACTAAAGAAATGAGGAGTGAGTTTTTAGCTGAGACGGAAGATCAGATGTATCACGTGCTTAATCAACAGCTCTTTGCTTATTGTCAAGCTAATCAGCTTTTCCCCATGAAAGATGGCTCTGCTAGTCAGTTGAATTTACAAATGATTGTCAATAATGCCATTCATTATGCTGAAAGAAAAAGCCAACAGTCAGCAGCGAGAAAATTGAGTGTGGTGGAGTTTAGTGCCCCATTTTAAATGATCTTAAATCAGTTTAAACATGATAATGATACCAAAGAGTAGGTATTGAGATCACAACCATTGATCTCATGCCTACTTTTTTTTAACCAATTCTATGCTTTATGGATTTGTTCAAAAAAGTCTCATAAGCATCGTAATGTTAAGACTTAAATGTGAAATTTAATAAATTTAAGCCGAGTAATAGGTCATGTGTTTCATAATATTTTATAAGTGTAAAAAAAAGTTATATGTCATAATTCTGTAACAATTTTCAGGGTGTATGATTTAGAGATCAGTATAATTTCTAGTTTGAAATAATAAGGCATGATATTCAGTGATTGATATTTATTTCTAACACATAACTTATATTGCTGTAGGTAGATTCTCTATTTAAACATCAATTGCTTGGTTTGATTTTTGACCGAGCAGAAAAATCATCATAATAGCAACCTAATGTCTGACTCTATCTATTTGTGTCAATGTTAAGCAGAGGTGGTCGTTGAGTATTTTTTTTAATGATTTAACTCGGGAGGTTTTTTTTCCCGAAAAAAAAGACTCTGAAGCACTCAGATCAGAGTTTGTGATTAATTTTACTGGTGTTCATAGTGTGGTGCTTGATCTGAATGTGAACCTAATGCCTAACCATGAGTTTAAATTACCAGAAAAAATAAATATTTCCAAAATGGTCACCTATGTTGGATGCAAAAAAAATCCTGGGCAGTGTGAAAAATCACAGAAAAATTGCCCATCTAAAATGAGTCAGACTAAACCGGTAACCAACTGCAAATGGAATTCCAGTGATCCTGATGATTGTATCGTATAATGTATACTTAGAGTATTTGAACATTAGTTAGTAGGATGAGTCATTTAATGCCTATTCGACTTTAAATTTAACATTCAAAATCTTTATTTATCCCAATCGCATTGTTGCCCAGTTCTTATTGGGATTTTTTGTGGCCTAGTAATAAGCCCCCCACTCATTGAACATCATCTTGCTGAATCGCGATAACTGATAATGCTAATATTTTATCATGGATAAATTTTTATTTAATCATCGAGCAATCGTTTGCATCTCATGCCTATGTTTTACTTGAATGTAAATTAACCAAATATCACATTACTTCACTACAGCCAAGAACAAGCTTGGGTTATAAATATTACACAATATCAATTAAGGTTTAAAAAATGCCAATTACTAATGTAAGTTCAACGTCAACAGCATCACAACTATCGTCAGTGCAACGCTCAAATGATAGTGATAGCGGTCATAAAATTGCTGATGCTATTGTAAATGTTTGTCAATCATCAGAACAACGCCCAATGACTTATTCCGGACAGAAGACATTTGATGGGTTAATGATTGCAGCCGCAGGTGTAGGTGTTTCTGCAGTTGGAACCATGATGGATAGTAAAGCGCTCACTATAGCTGGCAATCTAGTTTCCATAATGGGTTTAAGTACAGCTGCTTATGGTGTTAAAGAACAAGATCAAACCACGCTTGCCATGCAGCAACAAACGCAACTACAAATGGAAAGCAAAAAATAATCTAAATCTACTATTTAGATATTTATCTTGTATTGATTAGTCATATTAAAACCAATCCATTATTCTAATTAAGGGGTTGGTTTTATTTTTATCATATAATTTATAGTGATATTTATGAAAGCACCAACTATTTCTAGCGTTTCCTTACGATCTATTATTCATCTTCATTCACGTTCTGGCTCAGTTAATATTACCAGTGTTAAAAATACAGATCAAAGAAGTGGTGCCGACAATAGAATGGTTATTAAGGCAGCAAAGCCAGAACAATTAAATACGATCATTTTTAGAGGTGAGAGAATCCCGCCTCCATCTTCTGGTCCAGCACAATCACCACTTATGGTTAATGGCCAAATCGTTCCTCCTGCGCCAACAGAACCGCCTCCAAGACCACCAGTGGATAATTATGAGCCTAATCAATCTCCAGATGTAGCACAATTACCACCATCAAAGCGACATGAAGTAGTCCACAATCCATTATATAGCAGTATGCCTGATGTAGATAAAGTGGATGGAAATGGACTGAAGTCGATCTTGGTGACATCGAAAAGTTTACCAAAATTAAATCGAGTACATTTTGGTGATGAATAAGATGTAGTTAATACATCATTAGTACACAAACACTTACAGCCATCAGAACTAATTTGGTTGCTGTAAGTGCTTTTATAAAAATATCTCTCTTTATCAATGATTTTTCTGATCTTCATCCATTGACCTCAGTTACCTATCTCGATGTATTTCCCTACACGCTAAAGATTTTTTATCAACAATGCTAATCACCAAACTTCTTTAAGTGACTGGCCTTAATCCGCCAAATTACGTTAGCTAGCTCGATTAAATGCTATTCATTTAGTCAAATTTATGAATAAATGTGAAACGGGTGTTGTTGGTTGTTTTTTTGTTTAACGCATTGATTAATATAGCTTTATTTTGTGTGCAATCTGGCTTGATTTGCATAGAATATGGCTAAAAAGGAGATGCTTGATGAACCTAACATTCGATCCCAATACCGCTGTACTCGAAAGTACTGCTGCGGCTCACCGTTTTGATGCACAAACCAAAAGTGTGGCGTTAACCAGCCAATTATATCAATTGATTGAGCAGCTAAATGCGAAACAAGATCTTCGCGAACAAAGGATGAAACGTGCTGAAGAATTAGTCAGTATTGCTTATGCGGTCAGTGATTTACATGCCATGGAAATGGATGGAGTAGGCTTTATTGAAGGTACTGATATTCAGCGTATTGTCCAGCAATCTAAGGTGGCTGGGCAGCGAGTGAACGTACACGTCGATTCAATTGATAGCACTCAATTAAGAGAGGTGGTCGATGAGCTACTTGTAAATTACAGCGAGCAGGAAAATGGTCAGAAAGTTCAACCGGATGATGAAATTTATAATAAAATCTTTGATTTAATCGCAAATGTAGAATCTTCCTATGTGACCCCTTATCAGGAAGTGGCAGAAATCTTGGCTGATATGTATGCTGCATTTTCTGAGTTGAATACCGTGGTTACGAAAATGATCAGTAATGGTGTGCCAAATAAAGATGGCTCGGCAATGACTCTGGACATGACAGAGTTAAAAACAGCCGTCGATAATTTAGTAAGAACATTTACCGAGACTAATCCTGGTTATCCTAATTCACGAGATAGCATTGCGATTCGATTGAAAAATATTCAATTTTCAGCTGCGGATGAAGCGAAAGCTCGAGAATTAATCGAAGGTACCGGGTTAATCTTAGTTAATAAAGAGGATGGTAGCGGTGGCTTTTATCTATTTGTCGACTTGGATTTAATCAATAATTTAAATGAAGCAGTTTTTGCTCTATCAAAGAATGCGGAAGTAACAACTTATCAACTGCAATCTTTTGATACCGCATTTAAATCGATCGGTGAGCAGTATGCTAATAATATGCAAACCGGTGCTCAGAAGTATCAACGAACGATTTCACAGCAAGATAACTTTACCAAATTATTAAGTACTTTTATGCAAGCTAATGCTGATGCTAATAAGGGCTTTCTAGCATAGATACAATAAATAGTGAAATTAAATATGGAAAATATATCAGAAATTTTTGCAAACTTTGAAAATCTTGTTCCGCTGTTTAATGGTAAGTCAATCAAAGAACAAGCTGGGATCTCAGATGATGACGTTAATAATTTACATGCCATAGCCTGTGATTTTTATGATAAAGGCAAATTAAACGAAGCAGAGCAGTTTTTTCAGCATCTGTGCTTATTAGATAGTACCAATATTGATTATATCTTGGGCCTTGGCGCAGTTTTACAAAAGAAGAAACTCTACAGTAAGGCCGTAGATATTTATGCTGCTGGCCATATGGTACAGAAAAATGATTCTCGCCCCATGTTTTATGCGGGGCAATGTAATTTTTTTGATCGAAAATATGCTAAAGCCAGACATTGTTTTGAAGTGGTGATTAAAGATAATCATTCAAAAGATTTAACCACGATGGCGGAAATGTTTATCGACTCTATGAATGAGGGGAAAATATAATGATTGAATCCAGTAGTCTAAGCAGTAATTCAGTAGCACGATCTTTAGAAAATCGTCTTACTGGGGTTGATGCTAAAATTAAATCACTTGCGATTGAAAAAGCATCTAAAGTTGGAACGGAACAACACCAGAAAACGATGGCTCTTATGAGCCAAAAAGCAGAGCTGTTGTTAGCTCAAAAACATGGTGTACCACAAGATGTTACTACTCTATCTAATAGTGCATCGAGTGAGGTTAGTACGGAAGAAACAAAGAAAATTAATAAGAAAAATAATGAATCTAACTCACCATTAATGAAATCTGGCGATGGTTCTAGTTCAGAAACGGGTGGTGCAGATTTGGAAGAGACAGATCCTTCTAAACCATTAGACCCACCAACTCCACCAAGACCACAAGATATTCCACCGGGTTTTGCGTTAAGTTCTTTGGTTTCCACTAAAGATCACCACTCAATTTTAACCGGTATTATGAGTGCAATGTCGGCTTTAATTACTGAAGATGCGATTCGCCAAGTTGAATCTAACCGTGAGCATCAATTACGCACTTCAGAACTGAACATGCAGTCAATTCAAAAAAATGAAGTTGAATTTACTGAGCAGCAAGCCAAAGCGGAAGAAGCGCAAAAGGCGGCTTCATGTGTGATGCAAATTGTATCGGTTTTGGTAACCGTAATCAGTGTGGCACTAGCTGTCGTGACCGGTGGCGCGAGCGCTATTTTAATGGCGGGCATTGGTGTGGCGTTATTGGTGGTCGATTCTGCATTACAAGCGGCGGGTGAGAAATCATTAACCGATAGGATCCTCTCTCCACTAATGGATAATGTGATTATGCCTATGATTGAAGGCTTAGGCGGTATTATTAGTGATTTTCTTCAAGCGCTTGGTGCTGACGAGGCAGCAGCAAATATTGCTGGTACTGTATTAGCTTTAGTCACCATTGTTGCAGCGGTCATTGCCAGTGTATTGATTGCAAAGAACGCCACCATGATTAAACAGTTCTTATCCAAAATGAGTGATAGTATGTTTAACGCTTTATCAAAAATGACCCCAGGTGTGGTTAAGGCGTTTGGCAAAAATATTACATCAAGTTTGGATGAAGCTACCGTTTCATTAATGCGTAAAGTTAATTTAGGCCAAGTTAACCGCAGCTTTTCGACAACCTTTAAAACAGCAATTGATGGTGGAGATACCGTTGCTGAGGCTTTAAAAAAGGCTGAGCGGATGGCTGATGAAACCTTAGCCGCGGCACAGAAAATTGCTTCCGCCAAAATCGGTATTGTTCAGCAATCGGTGGCTTTGGGTGGCTCTGCCGTGGGCAGCAGTGCCAGTGTGGCTAGTTCAACCTTTAGTTATAATGCCACTCTTGCACACGAAAAATTACAAGCGATGTTTGCCCAAATGAATAGTAATGGTGATCTGTTAAAATCATCACAATCCAGCTTATCAAATATGATTGAACGCTCGAATGATATGATGGAGTTTGCTTTAAACGCACAGGCCCAAGAACAACAAACTGCACAGCATATTTTAAATATGTCAAGTAAAGGAGTGTAATTAAAATGAATCCAACTTTAAATATTAGTGATACTACAAAATTAGCTAGTCTTGTTCTTGCAGATAATATGGAAAGCTCAGCTAAAGCAATGAGCGAAGAGGTTAACACTCTTACATCGGCCAGAATTAACGGTGAAAAATTAGTTGATCAATCTAATCTTAGTGCAGAAATTTTGAAGCAGCAGGTTAAATCAACTGTGAGCACTACACCTGAGGTGGTATCGCAGCATAAAGCTGATTTTGAACAAGCTAGTGCTTATCTTGGGTCTGAGCAATTTAACACAGCGATGGAAATGGCACATAATCAATCTCCAGCGTTTGTAATGAATTTATTTGATCGTGGTTTTTCTTTGTTTCTAATGCTGCAAGAAGTATTTGAACAAATGCGGGATAATCTAAAAAGTTTAACTGGATCTTTGGTTAGCCTACGTGAAAAAGTGAGTGTGGCTCACCGAGATAATATCGTTACTAAAGGTCGCGAAGCGATGGCGATGGGGATCTCTTCAGCTGTCTTAGGGGCTACCGTTAGTGGTATTGGTACAGCATCATTAGTTAAAAATACTAATGCTGCCAAAAAAGACATGGTGGATTTAGGTAACACTCTACCACAGAAAAAGCTCACTTTAGATATGAATAAATCGACACTCGATGCTATGCCGGCATCGGATGTTAATACTCGATTAGAAATGAAAAAATCCATTGCTAATCTTGAGCAGGATATTGCGAGTGATAATTCGCGATATGATATCGCAAGAAGTAAAACGGATTTAAATCAAGTCAAAGGTATGGCAATTCAGGGTGCAGGTCAGACGGTTAGTGGTGTGATTGATGGCTCAACTCAAGCTATGAATGCGCAGAACCAAGCCGCAGAGAACTTAACTGAAACATCCATGCAAACGTTGACTGAAACTCAGGAAAAGAATGAAGATTTAGCTAATCAAATGCGGGAAGCATTGCAAGAAGCGTTGCGTTCAGCTGTGGCATTAACTAATGCTCAATCACAGTTATATAGTTCAGTATCCAGCAGTATTCGTTAGTTTTAAGATAATAATGCCATCTTAGTATGGCATTTATTTTTATTATGGAGTGTCTATGCCAATTAGCAACAATATACGAGTGTCTAGTACAGGCACTTTAAGAAATCAAATTATAAATAAAACCGACCAAAAAAGACAAGAATTATCTGCCAGCATTCATAATATTAGTGTTGATGTCACTGATGCTGCTTTTGCAAGCAGCACATTAAATCAAGCGAAAAGTGAAGGGTTATTACAACAAGCTAAGCGTGATATTGGTGCTGAATTAGATAAAGGACCATTTAATCAAAAAATAGATCAATTAGTTGCTAATTTACGTGCTTCTATGACAGTTGAAGATTTGCGCGATATGGCTATATCGGCGGCTCCTGAACTTGCGGAAAATATTCGAGAATTAAGTACGATTAATAGTTTGCTTGGTCAACTTATCAGTTGTAGTGAAAGCGAAACAGGCCAAGGACTATTTACAGAGCGTCAATTAAACAGCGTGATGGAAAAATTTGAGCGTTTAATCACAAAGGCGATTAACGATACCAAATCATCACATAAAGTCTCTTTCCAAGCGCAAGTCAGTCAGCTAGGTGAAGAGGTTCTTGAGCTGTTTCTTAAAATTCCTGAGGGACAGGAAGCAAGGCATCACTTTGAAAGTGTTGCGGTTGAAATTACCAGCCAATTATGTGCGAAAATTACCGATCTTGATCCTGGTTTAGTGGAGTCATCGATTGATGCATTTATCAATGCAACATCAACGGGATTCAATGGCTACGTCGAATACCTAGATCTGCTGAGAAGACTTCCTCTACTATTGGCTCAAGCGACAGATTTACCGCCACCAAGTAGTGATGAGGTAGATGGATTACCAAGACGCTCATCAAGTGAACCGATTCAAAAGGCTCTAAAAGATTACGGCGCTAAACATACCCATTATCATACCCATTATCACTATGGCTCTCAGGCAAGCACTCCAAGCGTTCCTGAGATGCCGAGCTTTACTTTTAATCCAACATTTAATCCGGTTTTTAATCCTGTATTTACTCCAACTTCTAATAATCAAGGTCAGTATTATAACCAATCGGCTCAGCAAGCCTCTCCTCAAACACCAGCTGTGGAAGAGGGCGTGACGCAATCATTAAATGATGCAGTATCTTCAGCTTCACCAGATGATGATTCAACGACGGCTAAACTCATTACTGCACAGGAGCCAACATTCTTAGCGAGTAGTGAAGAGGTGGTGCAAACTATGCCATCCAGCGCTCGATTAGCTGAGGCTGCAGCTAACTTAGCTGGTGTGTTAGATACCAGCGAGACAGGCATAAATCCTTTGGCTGCGAAGGCGAAAGTAGTTTCAGAAAAATTAGTTACGGCATTACAAGTGGCTCAATCTATTGCTGGAACAACTGGAACAACTGGAACAACTGCTGATGTTCAAGCTGTGGCCGCTAAAGTAACACCAACACAAGTTTCAACACTTTCAGCGAGTAATGAAGCATTGCCTCAGCCAGATTCTGCCAAGATTAGATTAGCGAAGGCAACGGCTAACTTAACTGGTGTGTTGAATATTTCTCAGACAAGCTCGCAGACTTTGGTTGAGGGAGCTAAGCGTGTTTCAGGAACCTTATTTGATGCACTGCAAGCGGCTCAATCAACAATTGCAGTGGCTGCTAAAGTCGTGCCAGGGCATGTTTCTACATTTTTAGCCAGCAGTGAAGAGCTTGCTCAGTCGGCTTCTTCCAAAATGAGATTAGCTCAAGCGTCAGCTAAACTAACCAAGGAGCTAGAGCCAGACTCTAGCGCAGAAGCGAGTGATCTGATTGCTGGAGTGAAGCGTGTTTCTGGTGCATTACTAAACACGTTAACAGCGAGCCAATCTACAACATCCGCAGCGCAAGTGGCATCGGTGGCGAGCAGAACCGTGCGTGAGCAAACGCCACAATCTATTGTGAGCAGTACAGTCGTGCATCAGCCTGCACTATCGACTGATCAAACAGTAAATGTGGCCACTGAGCAATCAATTGATCTCGGCACACCAGTAAAAGCATTAGCAGCCCTGAATGTGCAAGCGAAAGCCGTTTTAGCAAGCTTAGTTGATGGATTACAAGCACACCAAGCGGTTACGTCATCAGGTCCTATGCGTTTTGAATTGAAACGCTTAACTGCGGAAGCGGAAGATTATCTAACAAACAGTGATATTGTTCAGCTTAATCGACTTGAGCAGATCAATGGTCGTTTAGTTGGATTATTGAATACTGCTGATTCTAGTCAATCTTTACCAGCGTCTTTGCTGAGTGTAATTAAGAAAGTTGCAACTTCTCTAACCGATTTGTTAAAGGCAGCTCAACTATCAGCATCAGTAGTCTCTGGTGCTGTTGCTGCCGAGCAAAAACCGGTAACTAAAATTAAAGTTCCACAATTTGTTTCAACATTGAATGTCTCGCTAGCTAGGCCTTCAGTCGCGACTTTAGTTATGCCGTCTAGCCAGGCGACTGGTAGTGATGCAACAGATGCGGCAAGCCAAACAACTCAGCAAGAGTCATCTCTAGTTGATGCCAATCAATTTATTGAAACAGCGGATGTTAAGTTGCATTCAGTGGCAAAACAGGCCTTAAAAGTTACCCAGTCTGGATCGGTAGAAGTTTCCTTTAAGCTTGATCAAGATGGATTTATTGAGGCCACTGATGTAAAGCCGCATTCTGTCGTAACGAAAAAGGCTGTAAAAGTGACTCAAACGGGTGTTGAGGATGCTTCATTAAAGCCTGATCGTTCAACGAATGCGAAATTAAATGCAGCTAGTGCGGCCTTAGAGAAAACACTAAATCTCAATGAGTTAACGAGTAAGGAGCTTATTCAACAATATGGTTCACTCAATATTGGAGCACAAGCAGTGAAAACCTCATTGATCGGTGAAGCAAAAAATGTATCGAAACAATTAAGTCATTTACTAGTGGAGAGTGCTAAAGGATATAAAACTAGTTAGTGATGAGTAAATAATACAAGTCACATTACCTTAGGATAGCTCTCTACTGAGAGCCATCCTTGGTATCTTCGATAAACTAATTAAACAGAAAGTTATTGTTCTATCAATATTAAATTAATGATTTGTTTATAATCGAGAAACTTCAACTAATGGTTTGTCTTTCTCTTGATTATCTTTATCCCTTGGATGCAAATTAAGGACTCTTAATACTTTGGTTCCCAGTTTATTAGCACTGAGAGTGTTTTGTTTATAAACATCTGGTTTCCACCACTTTTCAGTGATAATGTCAAGCCAAGGAGAAACTTGTTTTTCTAAAAAGGTTTCGAAATGCTCTCTCGCCTCATTAAAGACAGTTTGATTAAAGGGCTGTTCATTGACTTTTTTCATCGATGAGAAGAAATTTTCTTTTAAAGCTATAATTTCGGCTTTGTCTGTATCGTTAGCCCGATCGATTAGTTCAGTAAAAAAGTAATCAACTTCCTTGGCTAATAAACCTTGTTGTTCGGAGATGTTTTTAAATAATTCAATATAGTTATGCTTGTTTTGTTCAAAGAACTCATCCCACTCAGGGTTGTGGATTGTTGATCCATGGCTAGTATAAGCATGGTTAAAACGCATCATGCTACATGTTAAATCATTCGTTCCAATATTCTCACTAATAATATTGGTTTTACTTTTACTTAAACCTAGATTGGCACCTAAAACAACCCCTACACCACCAGAAGCACTAATCTCTCCGCCTAGCGTTTGGGTAAGAGCACTCCGAGTAAATTGTTTTCTCCAGCCTTTACTACCAGGAAAACTATCATGTTGGCTATAATTAGGTTTAAACCAGCGAGTTGTATGGGATACCGCTATATTGCCGAACATATCAGGAGTAAAAGTCAATGAACCTACAAGCTCTCCCAGCCCTTGACTGGTTAATGTCTCAGTTATTTTGGTTTTAAGTTGCTCAAAATTTAACATACTTAAGGCTCCTGATGCCTGACCGGTTATAACAACTTGTATAAACTTGCCATCTTTGACTCGGCTACAATGTTTAAAGTCACGATGATTAATTTCTAATTTTCCTGAGAAAGGTCCGACAGATAAACCAAAGCTAGATTTATTGTCAATTAATTTTAAATTGAGAACATTAGGTAATGTTGTTAATTTTCTTAACTTTTGAGCTGAGTATGAGAAGTCTGGATTGTATATTAATGCCTCACAACGATCGATGATATCGGTATCTTCAATTTCTGGTTGGTTTAAATTTTGTACGATGTATGCATGGCTGGCTGCAGCATGCTGCAAAAATTGATGTCGGCCGATCGCAGACCATCGATCTTCTATGCTATGCTTTTCGGCTTTTAAAGCTTGTTTCAAATGTGAATTAGCATTTAAGTTTAATTTTTCACCATCGTATCTTTTTACAACACTATTATAATTGAGTACATCTCTCTCTAACACACTCAGCAGATGTAATAAATTTTTTCGACTATTATCAGAGTCAATTTCACCTTTCATTTTAATGTAAAACTCACGAGGCAGCTGACTGATTCGATTCAGGTCTTGTATAAAATGTTGATACCCCTCGGCTTTGATTCCTAGCAGAGTTATAGATTGGTTGGCTGAAACTTCTACCGCAGCTTCAAGATCTTTTAGTCCGGCATTTGTTTTAGCTCCTAGATCGATCGAAGTGGCGTCTAAATTCGCGATGTTAGTGAGCATATGGACGGGTTTTATACAAAAAACATCCGAATTTAAACCAAGGACAGATTGCATTAAGTCATTTAATCTCAGCGATGTGCTGTAAGCCTCTTGCTGAGCCTGATGCAAAGTTTTTCGGGATTTTAGTGATAGCTTGTCGATGAAAGAGTGTTTCATTTTAGATAATGAAAATTTAACCTTTTCATTTTTTGCCAAATGTTCGAGAGATGAAAACTCCTGTTGTATTATCTTTTCATATTTTACTTTTGCTTTGGCATTCAAATTTGCTGCTGTAAAATCAAAGTCAGCACCGCCATTGATTGAACTTGACGAGATATGTTGTGAAAATATAGTTTTATCATCATCAATAAATGTATTGTGGGTGATTTCAGTCTCTAATCCTGCGCTAATACTGGTGTTTAGACCTGTCGAATTAACTTTGGCACCTGAACCACAGCCAATATTTACACCCAGTTTAGTGGTGCTTTTAAATGCTGCATCTGCTTGTTTCATAAATTGCAATTCAGTCATTCTTTTTATAAGATGCTGATCGCTTTTCATTTTTACCCAGCTAGCTTCTAACTGAATGTTAATGAGTTTTACGAGTTCTTTTAGCTCTCCTTTAGGTAATAATCCTGAGAGTTTATTCATATATAACGATAATAATCCTAAGTCATGCGGATTTATTTTTTCATCACTACTACTATTCAGTAATGTATTCATTCTACTTAATGTAGCATCAATTTTTTTTATTTTAATTGAATTATTTAGATGTTGATTAAGTCTGCTTATAACTACAGATAAATCATGTGTTAAAATATTACCATCTTCATTACCTAGGACAATAGGTAATGGTGTGCTATCAATAATATTTTCATTACCTCCTAGTGTGGTTATTCTATCATTAGTATTCGATACCCTTGTTGTTGTAAGAGTATCTTTTCTTTTATTACTTAAATTACCTTGATTCAATCTATTAGTACTATCTATCCTATATGATTTATAATGTGGCATATTATATGTCCTGTTTATTGATATGGTATTAACTCATTATATAAAATCTCATCGAACATAAATTGAATATCGTCTAAAAAATAGAGGCTTTCATAATATTTTATTTATTACCTCATTGCTTATAACCTACCTACTTAAAACTGCGGCGGTGTTGGCTACGCTTGTTCACTGCAGTCACATGGTTTGTCTATACTCATAGGACTGATTTTCACCACCTGTAACTCCAAGTAATTTGGGAACAGATACCTATCTTAAGTTGCTATTTGTAATGAGTAAGCAGAATTCGTTATTATGTGTGTATATGAATATTGTGGTGGTGTGATACAGTACGCTAGCAATTCATGTAGGATGATTCTTACGGATTTGGCCATGTTAATTGATTGGTAGTAAAGGTTGTGTTGTTTCTATTGGTTGTTTTTTGATCTGATTGTATTTTGTACAGTTGTAGGGTGTTTTTTTACAAAAAGAGGCAAATCACTCTATTTCACTTTTTTTTTGTGCTAATCTGGCTAGAATAATTTCAATAGTGTTTCTAGTAATAAAGCATTAAAAGTCAGTCTCTGAAGTGGTGAATAAGATCTAAGCTATATCGATCCATGGAGTTACATGTAATGATTATGTATGTTTTAAATGTTGTTAATGAAAAGTTAACTATAGATGAAAGTTGTAATAGTATTACAGACTCAAGTGGAAATGAAATAAAATTACGATATAAAGAATCAAGCCTCTTAATGCTTTTGATTAAAAGGTATCCCAATAATGTTTCTAGAAAAGAAATTGCTGAAGAAGTATGGGCTGGTACCTATGTATTTGATGAAACAATCAATCAAACGATAAAGAACCTAAGGAATGCATTAAAAGATAAGAAAAAAGATATCATCAGCACAGTGCCAAGATTTGGTTACAAGTTAACTGTTGAGCCATATACTTTTAATAAAAGTCGATTTGGTTCTAATTCGATGCTTAATAAAAACTTTAAAAAAGTAAGAGTATATAGTTATGAAGACGTGTTACGTACATCTACTGGACGGTCCACTTAAACATGAAACAATTTATGTAGAAGATCAAGTTAGATTTATCTTTTATAAAGAACAGAAAGTAGAAGAGTACGAAACTACTGACTTTTTAATTAGAAGTGATGTGGAATTTATATTAACAGTTAATAAAGAAAAAGAGCTAATAAATCTTAATACTGAAGATGATATAAATGCTGTTTTCTTCTTTGAAGATGGAAAAATTGAAACGATTCCTATTCAAGGAAGTATGGATTTTTCTCTTTATAATGTAAAGAAGCTAAGTTTTTCATCTATTCCATTTTCAATGGCAGTCAATAGTGTTGAAGACCTTCAAGTGATTGAAAATTTATCATTTGGACAGAAAATAACTAAAAAAATGTTTATCTCTATTCTGTTGTTTGTAATGCTGATTAGTCTTATTTCACTAGCGCTATTTAAAGTTATGAGTGAAAAAAATCATAATTTATGGTTTGTTAATGAATTTCACTTAATGAAGCATGATGTAAGTAAATTAGCAGATGGTGATTTTATCGTAGAAACAAGATTAAGACATGAAATAACAGAATTTTTGAATCAAGCAAACTTGAATTTTATTAATTTTGATATCATCCATAATGAGAAAAAAGGTAAGGTAACTTTAAGAATTTATGTTTTTGAAATTGAACAATACCAATATGAAGAGGTTATTTTAAATAAATTCAATCGATGGATCGATTCAATTGATGTTCAAGTTAAAAATATTGATAACATGTATTCTGATTATAATAGAATAGCAGATAAATATGGATTGGATAAGATTGATAGTAAACTTCTAACCTTTAGTTTAATCCAGATTAATTTGAAGTCTAATAATATTAAATTTGATTCAATAAATAACGATGTTAGGGTTTTTTTTCAACGCTGGGGTAATCGATATATTGATTTTAATGTTATCCTAGAAGATGAAAAAGTTGTACCATTTGAGTTTATACTTAAAAACAACAATGGATTTGTAATTAAAACCCTAAGTGGTTACCAAATATAAAGAGAGCGTTATGTCAATCAGTACATTTTCAATAACAACAAATTTTGCGACTACTCCATCAGAATTACCGGGTGATCATGGAACTTTGCATGATGTAGTTTTGGGTTATGATCAAGAGCTTGTTAATCTTCAAGAGGCATTAGATAAAGCTTTGGCTGATATTAGTGCTAATCCCTCTGATCCTGGTGCTCTTGCTCGTTTTCAAGCAGCACAAGCTGACTATACGACGTTTAAACAATTTGTTTCTAACCTAGTAAAGTCTTATCGAGACTTGGACCAAAGTATAGTAAGGAATATTGGCTAATGGTTAAATCAATTCAAGGAGTTGAGGTTTATAAAGAACCATTAATTATCAGTAAAGTGGATACAAATGATATAGGTTCAATAGACTCTTTATTTATCGAAGCTGTATCTAATAAGGTATCGGTAATGCAAGATGTAAAATTAAGCATCAATAATGCATTAAGTGATCCAACTTTGATCTCTGATCCTGCCTCTCTTGCGAAAGTACAAGCGATGATGGCAGATTATAGCCTCAATATCTCTTTATTTGAAAAAATAGCGCAAAGTGGAATTAAGGCGGTCGATACATTGGTGAAATCGTGAAAAATATACTCGTTGTTATTTTTATGTTTTTTTTGTTTGGCTGTAAACAAAATGATATTGTTTTTAATGTGTCAGCACAGGAATCCATAAGAATTGAGTCAATGTTAATAGATAATGGGATTATTCCAAAATCAAACAAAAATAAAGATGGCTTTACAATAAGTGTTAGTAGTGAAGATAGATTGCGAGCAATCAATTTACTTTCATTTTATCGCATGCCAAGTGAATCAAATGTAACAATGAATGATCTTTTTCCAGTTGGTGAATTGGTTGCAAGCCCTTTTTCTGAAAAAAATAGGCTCTTATTTGGTGTTAGTAGCCAGTTAAAAAGTTCTATTGAGACTATTCCTGGAGTAATCACCGCTAGTGTTGATTTATCCTACGATAGTAAAGATAAAAAGGCATCTGTAATAGTTGTTCATCAAGAGTCTCTAGAGGTAAGCGAAGATTTTAAAGAAAGCATTAGGTCTATGATTGTTAATGGGTTCGGCGATGTTGATTTTGCTAATGTTTCGGTAAGTTTTTACAAAAAATCCTTTAATCCAGTCCTTTTAAGTCAAAAGGATAGCAATTGGATTTATTATGTTTTTGCTTTATTTTTAACTATTCTTTTGGGTGTTTTATTCAGCAATGGAAAATTTATTATCTCGAAGATTAAAGATTATCGAGTTCATGCAAAATCCAGAAAATTATAAATTATATAATTCTGAATATAATGAATTTCTATTGGAAAATGGGCTATTAGATAAGTTTGCTGTGATTAATTATGAGGATAATTTATCGATAGATAATTATTCATGTATAGAGTATCGAGTTCTATATCAAATCATATGTTTAATTGCAATAATTAATACGACGGGTGGTAATTGTTCATACCTAATGAATGAAATTCCAATGTTTGATCGAAGAAAGGTTTTAGCATTATATTCACAAATGCTAGCTAAACGAACGCTTAAACTTGATGTCGCTGTTTCATATAATCAAATAATTATATGGTGTTATCAACATCAGCTGATCTCGGAACTTGAAGCGAATAGATTAGTTAGCAATAGTAATTTTAATTTTGATAAGACGATAGAAATTGATTGCCTTAATGAAATTATATTAACTAAAGGTTTAGAAAACTATGTTAAAGACTATATCTGATCAAGACTTTGAAAGTGACAAAGTAACTATCGAATTGTATAAATCTTATATTAAAGTTGTCGATATGGGATTGAATGCTCTATTAAAAAAAGAAAGGGCACAGCTTGATTCGGAAAGAGACTTTATAATAAATTTTTATAATGAACTTTCAAAAAAATTAGTATGTGAGATTGTCAATGAAACTTGTATTAAAATTGAAGAGTCATTGAGAGATATCACGGTTGATTTTGAATGTAATGCCGAATTTATTAAAAGCCTTTTGATGAAAGATATCGATACCGGAGCATCCATCAGTGATATAGTTTGTCGAACAAGTTCAAAAAACATTTTAGAAATTATTGGTAAAAAACTAAATGTAATTTATGATGAAACTATTGATGATCGAGTATTTGATATTTCGTTTCGAGGCATAAATAAAACAATAGACATCGAATGTCTTGAAAATGATATAGTTAGGGAGTTAAGGGTTTGCAAACAAAAAAATTTAGCTACCCTAGAACATGTCAAAATGAAAAAACCACACTAGGATTATATTTAAAGTATTCTGGAGGTCTTCTGATTGATATTTATCGAAGTGAAGATGAAATTTCGCTAGAAGTTTCTGGAGATTTGAACTTAATGTCTGAATTTATAATGGATTTGACGGTTAACATATGCTACGTAAGATAAGTAAGAATGCTGCGTTAATTTTGTGTTTATTGAGTTTTAACGTTTCGTCTGCCGTTATAAGTCTACGAGATAGTAAGGTCAGTAATTTTTTTGATGCAGTTTCTATTGAAATTGGTCGTCCAGTTATTCTAAGTAATAAGTCTGAAGGGTTTAAATTGTCAGGCGATATCGATATAAGTAATCCTTTAAGTGCAATCAATGATGTTGCAAATAAGTTGAACTTTATATGGTATGATAATGGCTATGCTATATATATCTATTCATCTAGTGAAATAAAAAATGAATTTTATTCTATAGAGTCATTGGATGATTTTAATCAAATAAAGAAACATTTGGTCATGACCGGGTTATTTGATGATAAATATGAGCTTAGATATACTCAAGGTGCGGTTTTTATATCTGGACCTCCTAGCTATGTATCGATCGTTCGAGACACAATTTTAGCTTATTATAATAGCTTAAAAGATAAAAAGGTTAGTCCTGATGCTTTTGTTGTTAAGTCGTTTCGTCTTAACAATCGTTTTGTTAGCGATATGAAATATATTGTAAGAGGAAATGAGAAAGTTATAAAGGGTGTTGCGAGTGTAATCAGAGAAATTTATGACTCAGGAAAATTTTCGGCTAAGGTTGAGATTGTTGAAGATTACTTAAACAACACCTTATATGCCAAAGGGTTAGCTAAAGATCTAGTCGATCTAGATGATATTATTAAAAATGTTGATATAGCAAGAGAACAAATTCAAATATCATTATGGATTATTGACGTGGATTCAAACCAAGTTAATCAGCTAGGAACAAAATTGGCTGGACAATTCAATAGTGATTTTCTTGATGCGAGCTTAAATGCTACATCGAATATAATTTTAACCCAAGAAAATAGCTTTAAGTTTGTTGCTTCTATTGCAGCTCTTGAGGAGAATAAAAAAGCTAAAATCTTGTCGAAACCAGTTTTATTGACACAAAACAACACACCGGCAGTGATAGACACAAATGAGACGGTTTATGTAAGACTATTAGGTGAAAATGAAGTTTCATTGCAAGCAATCACATATGGGACTATCTTGAGTGTAAGCCCAAGGATTAAGAGTAACTATAGTGAAAATAGCTCTGAAATTGAAATGATGGTTGACATTGAAGATGGTAATCAGACTGGTATTGATATCGATGGAATCCCCAACATTCGTAGAAGTGTTATATCTACTATAGGTAGGATTAAAAATAATGAATCATTATTATTAGGTGGTTTTATCAGATCTGAAAATAGTGAAAATATACAAGGTATTCCATTTTTAAAAGATATTCCTATCATTAAATATATTTTTTCTTATAAAGTTAAAAACGAATCTAATGTTATGAGATTGTTTCTTATTGAGCCTAAGATAGTTAGTGATAGACAAGAGTTTATTGATATTGAAGCTCTGATTAGTCAGACATATAAATCATTAAATAGGTAATAATAAATGTTATCACCAATATCTAGACTTTCAATGCTTCAGTCTGTTAACGAAAAGCAACCAAGTTCTCAAGCTAGCAACAAAACTGTAATGCAAAACTTGACGGATGCTCTAGAAGAGTTATCCATGTCAAGAACTTTATTTGATAAAAAGGATAAAGACCTTAAGAATAAAGGATTAAGTAGTTTTATTGAAAGTAATCAAGAATTAAAAGATATCGTATCTAAAATAAAAAAAATAGAGAATATAAAGTGGGAGGATATCGAGGTTGCGTATAATAAAATCAGTTCTGAAATTGGGAAATATCAAATATTAAGACATCTACTAACACTGGATAACTTAAGTGCTGACATAATAATCTTAATTAATAAAAAGCTTAATGAACTCAAGAAAAAAAGAAAAAAAATTAGCTCTCTAGATAGATTAGACGATGCTATTACTGATGGAAAGCTTGATGGTATTAATGGTTTAATGTTGGCTGAGGTTTTTATCAGTTATCTAGAGTATGATGGACATGTTAGTGACTTTACTTATGAACTGTCAAAAAATTATCATGAATACAATACCTTGATGAAGGAATTATTTCGTTTGATTGGCTATGAGATTTTTTCAGAAAGCTATAAAAATGAAATGGAAAATTATATTTTTTTAAATGCTAAAAGGAGAGATATTCAACAAATATCTAGTGTATATGATGATTTGCTAACAGGTAAGTTTACTATTAACACAAATAATATTTCAGTTTCTGATTTTGTATATAAGATATTAAGTAATCTAGAGCTTGAAAAAATAGTTGATGTTTGTGATACCAATGAACTGATAAAGATAAGTAATTACTTTTCAAAGATCCCCAGCGGGTTGTTTTATAGCCAGACTGATAAGGATTTAGTGATTGCATTTTTTATAGATAAGGTAACCAGAGGATTTCTTGATCGTGGAATTAGATGACATACTGATGGATGATGGGGAGATAATCGAGATTGATGGAGTTTTTATATATAAGAATGACTATGCATATATAATTATAAGTAATTTCTCTTGTAGTGCATTGCCAAGTGTTAGCTTATATATAAATAATTCATATTATAAATGTTTTACGATAGACTCTCTTTCTGGGTATAGTTTATCAGATTTCAATAAAGGTGATTAGAGTTGAATTTTATTAAAATCAAAGGTGATATAGCTATAGTCATATTGATGTTTCTGATCATATCAATGCTATTAGTTCCGTTACCCCAATATCTTTTAGACATGCTAATCGCATTAAATATAACATTGGCTTTAATGCTATTTCTTTCATCTATCTTCATGAAAGATGTTCTAAGTCTATCTACTTTTCCTGCAATCTTATTGATAACGGCATTATTTCGACTTTCATTGTCTATAAGTACCACTCGTGCCATCTTAGTTGATGGTTATGCCGGTGATATTATTGAAACTTTTGGTGATTTTGTTATCGCCGGAAATATTGTTGTTGGGATTATTGTATTTAGTATTATAACCATTGTCCAATTTATTGTTATTACTAAGGGTAGTGAACGTGTTGCCGAGGTTTCAGCTAGATTTTCTCTTGATGGGCTTCCTGGCAAACAGATGAGCATTGATGCTGATGTAAGAGCGGGTAATATTACAGCAGAAGAGGCATTTACTAAACGGTCTATTCTTGGAAAAGAAACTCATCTTTTCGGTTCGATGGATGGTGCGTTGAAGTTTGTCAAAGGCGATGCAATTGCAGGTATTATTATTATTTTAGTTAACATAATTGGCGGTATTGCAATGGGAATGATTAACTATAATATGAGTTTTGCTGCTGCAAGTGAAAAATATACAATATTAACTATTGGTGATGGTCTTGTTGCCCAGATTCCTGCACTTTTAATCGCAATATCTGCAGGCTTTATTGTTACCAAAGCTGATAGCCAAAATGACAACTTAGGACAAGACATTTTTTCACAGATTGTCTCTGATAAGAAAGTATATATCTATATATCAATATTTACCTTTCTACTTTGTTTTATCCCTGGAATGCCGGTTGTCATTTTTTCTATTTTTTCAGTATTAAGTATGACTATGTTTCTCTTTTTGAATAAAAAAGACAATCAATCTTTAAAAATGAATGATAATTTTGATGACGTAGATTTTACTGTCGATGATAATGCAATCTCAACGGATGTGTTTGATGTTGATAATGCACTGCCAGAAATGGTTGTAATTATGCTATTGATGGATATCTCTCATAAGAATAGATTATTAGATCTGGATTTTCATAATAAATTCAAGTTGCACTTTTTCTACCAAAACGGTTTAACTTTACCTAAAATTCATTATAAATTTATAGAATTAAGTGATAAAAACATTGTACATTTATATGTTAACGAAGTTGAAGTATCTAAGGTTACATATTTACCTGAGTTTAGTCGAGTTGTAACCGGTTCTAATCTAGATAGTTTAAATGATAGCTTAACGAAAATTTATAATAATGGTGAGGATGAGGTTTGGTGTGAAAATAGTAATAAAGAAACGCTTTTAAACCTAGGACTTGTTAAGCATCTTATTTCAGCTGAAGAGCATGTTTATATTTCACTTTCTTCTGATTTATTAAAGAATGTAAAGGAATACTTTGGTATTCAAGAGGTTAAAAATTTAATTGATAAAGTAGAAGCCCATTATCCTGAACTAACGAAGGAGGTTTATCGTGCAGCACCAATACCACGATTGACTGAAATATTACAACGGTTAATTATTGAAAATATATCAATACGAAATATAAAGGTAGTTCTTGAAACGGTTGCTCAACTAGGGCAAAAAGAAAAAGATAACCTATTGTTATGTGAGTATATTCGAGGTTCTTTGTCAAGATATATTAGCGATAAATACAGTGTGGATAATATAATAAATGTAATATTAATTACACCACAGCTAGAAGAGCTTGTTCAGAGTTCAATAAAACAAACGAACTCAGGACCGAAGTTGTTATTAAGTCATGAGCAAAAGCAAATGATTTTTGAAAAATTAGATGTTGTTTTAGAACAAACAACACATGTGTCTTCAGATGTTGTCTTACTTTCTTCAGCTGATATTAGACGATATATCAAGAGTGCAATAGGTAGCCGATATCCAAGATTGGAGGTTTTATCTGTTGATGAAATATATGAATCAATTAAACTGAATACAATAGGAGTTGTATAATGTTAAGTAAAGAGTTACTAAAACAGACACTAATTAAAATGGGCGTTAACGAACAGTTAATTGAGGACTTTGATCTGCATTCGACAGTAGAGTTAGAGCTAAATACTAAATTCTCAATTTTTATTTCAGAAGTAGATGATAATGTTTGGATTTGGTCAAAGTTGAACTTTATGTCAACATATCATTTTGAAAACTATGCATTTGAAATATTAAAAATTATTAGTGAATTTAAAAGCTTCGTTATTGGTGGCCAATATAGTGTTGGACACTATGATGATATCTTTGAACTGAAAGCACTAGCTTCCAAAGATGCACTTATGGATGGTGATAACTTTTCTATATTATTAGAAACATTTTTTAATGATGCGAAAATGTTAGAAGAGCTTTGTGAATGAGTAGTAGTGTCCTCCAGCGCTGGTATAATGTTGTTGAAATGACAAATAATGTGATTGTCATTGAAACAGATGAAGCTTTTGTTGGTGAGTTTTGTGTAATTAGAATTAATAAAAATAAAAAGATATCTGGTGAGGTTATTTCATTTAAAAATAACCTAGCTTCGATATGTTTATTAGATGATGGTAAAGGTATCTCTAGTTCAACTAAAGTTGCACTAACGGGTAAGGTAAGAAGCATTGATATTACTCCATCTATACTAGGTAGTGTTATTGATGCTAACTTTAACATCATTACTAGGTTTGGATCTTCCGAGCAATTATTTATAAATACTTCACAAAGTTATCGAGAGGTTTCATCTGATGGAGTCTCTCCTTTAATACGATCTATTATTGATAAAAAGTGTATTACTGGAATTAAAGCAATTGATAGCTTACTTACTGTTGGTATTGGACAAAGAATAGGTATTTTTGCCCCTGCGGGTACTGGTAAGACAACACTACTAGTTTCTTTACTAAATGGTATAGAATCAGATATATATATATTGATATTGGTTGGGGAGCGAGGAAGAGAAGTCAATGAATTTATCTATTCTCTAATTCCAAATGAAATTAAGAATAAATGTATTGTGGTTTACTCAACATCAGATCAGTCTTCTATCTTAAGAAGAAATGCTGCATTAATTGGCATGACGATATCTGAATATTTTAGAGATGCTGGTTTTAATGTATTAGTTCTTTTTGACTCTATTACACGATATGCTAGGGCTCTACGTGAAATAGCTTTAGATGGTGGAGAGCACTCAAATGATAAATATCCATCATCGGTATATTCGAATATACCGAAAATTCTAGAAAGAGCTGGAAAAACAAAAAATGGTTCAATAACTGCTTTCTATACAATTCTACTAGAATCTGAAGATGACGATGATCCATTAGGTAATGAAGTGAAATCTATTATAGATGGGCATTTTTATTTAACTAATAAGTTATCGTCAAAAAATCATTATCCTGCAATAGATGTGTTGTCTAGTAAAAGCAGATTATTCGAAAGTCTTGTTTCAGATGATTTTAAAAGAGATGCATCTTTAATCAGAAATGCTTTATCTAAGTATCAAGAACTAGAGTTTTTAATTGATATTGGTGAATATAAAGCAGGTGTAAACAGAAAAAATGACAAGATTGTTGAAAATATAGATGAAATAAATTCGTTTTTAACTCAGGCTAATGATGAGTTTTTTAGTGAGAATGAATTAAATGAAAAAATGCAAATCATTACATCAAAACTTACATAAAATAATCAATCTGTATAGCGTAAGAATAGATAGCTTGCAACAAGATATTTTTAATAAGATCAATGTTCTTAACCAAAGAGAGTATAATTTAATTTTAAAAAAAAGGATCGGGAAGAAATTGCTAATTTGAATGTGTCTGACTTAGTTAGTAAGGTTAAAGATATAAATCAATATTATAAAATGAGATCCGACATTTCATTTTGGTTAAAAAAAAAGCAGTTGATTGATGTTGATATCATAGGGTTGGAATCTGAGATAAAAAAACATAAACAAGAATTACTTGAAATGGAAAATCAAATAAAGATTGTAAAGAAAAAAGAATATAAAATGAAGGCGGTACTTGATGAATTATATTGATAATAAAAGTATGTTTTCTGCTAATGTAGATATGTCAAAGACTGATATCTTGATACAAGAAAAGGAACAGGAACCATCAGAACTTGAGAGTTATAATAGCTCAATAGAGGATGCTGATTTTGTTAATTTGATTGTGTCAGAGATGAAGAAAAATTGGAAATTAGGAAACGGTGACTTTGCCGAAGTACTTAACAATCTATCCTTGGTATCAAAGAATGAACTAGTATCGAAATCAGCTAATACACTTAATGTGATGACTGAAATAGATTCTTTACCGGTAGATTTGAAGGATTCAGCTACAAATGATCAAGATGTTGAAGTAATAAGAAAGCAAAATAGTGAATCATCTATAGACCAATCAAGTAAAATCATTTCTAATCCAGTAAGTGTTAATGTGACTACTTTAAGTACTGATGCAAATATCTTAAATAAAGATGGTGTAGATGTTAGCTTTATAAATAAAACCACATTGGAATTCACTACAGTAGAAGCATCCAGTAAAATTCAGAATTTTAATTCTCAATTAGTTAATGATAAAGTGATTTTATCAGCAGATATTAAAATTGAAAATGAAAGTGTCACTGTCTCCACTAGGAGTGGAACTCTTGGAATAAAGGGAGAGTCTTTGTTTGTGAATGGACATGATGACTTCATAAGTAGTGCTAAAGAATACTTAAGTTTTAGTGACAATAAAGGATCAAAGGATAATAAGCAAAACAACCATCAAGATGAATCTGATGAAAAGGAACTATAATAATTGAATTTAAATAATTTTAAAAAACTTGATTTAAAAAAGGTTAATTCATTTTCAATTGATTATGAAATTCCTAGCTATGATCTATTTGATGGTGATTTTTTAAAATTGTCATTATCAAATGGATTAGAGATTCTTGTCGATTACTCAATATTAGTAAATCATTTTAACATATCACAAAATCTTGAAGAGCTAAGATTAGAAATACATGAACTTTTAATTGAATATATTAATCAATGTATTCCTGAAAATTTTTCCAAAGCAGAGTTAATTGTATCTCGTGTAAATTCATTTACAGGTTATATAGTAAGTCAAGGAAATTGTAATATTTTCTTTGAATCATTGTCAATTGATGTTTGTCAATTCTTTTTTGAAAAGAAAAATAAATCTATCTCTGATAAAGATAGGCTGAAAAATTTAATCTATATTGACTTTAAATTAGAGCTTGGATTTTTTTATTCCTGTTTAAAATTACAAAAAAATAGAGTTATTGATTTTTTCAAAGACTTTAATGTATTAATTGAGCATGAGCATGTCTGTTCATTTCATTTAGGAAAGAGAGAAATAATGTTAGTAAATAAAAATAGTGATAATTTATCACATACAGTTGGTGATGTTTTACTCAGTGATTTATCAGAAGTTGAAGCGAAGTTTTCAATTTCATTAGGAGATATTTCGATGAAGTTTTCTGAGTTAGAGCAACTATATGTTGGATCATTTTTAGACATATCTAAACTTTCTGTGGCTGAAGTTAAAGTGATGAATAATTCAAATGTAATAGCTTTAGGTGAGTTAGTGGTCAACGAGAATGGAAAATTATTTATTGAGTTAAAGGAAGTCTATTGAAATGATAGCTTTTGGTTCAGAAAGTAGTGAACTACTTTTAATTATAAAGTTATTTATTCTTGGAATGGTTCCTTTTCTTATTGCTGGAGGGACATGTTTTATTAAGTTTACAGTGGTGTTTTCCCTTTTAAAAAATGCCATTGGTATTCAACAAATACCAACGAACTTAACTACAAATGCCATTGCATTAATGATGACACTTTTTGTTATGTATCCAGTTTATGATAATGTATTTACCTATATAAAAGATAATGAGGTCATATTAGATGACTCTAAGTCTGTTGATGGATTTCTTGTAAATGGATTGGCTAGTTATAAAAATTATTTAATAAAATATTCCGATAAAGAACTAGTTAGTTTTTTTTCTAATTTAAATGCTAATCGGCAAGAAACCACTGATGAAAACTTTTCATTTATTAGTTATCTTCCTGCTTATGCATTAACAGAAATAAAATCTGCTTTCGAAATTGGTTTTTATCTCTATCTTCCATTTGTCATAATTGATCTTATTGTTTCAAATATATTGTTAGCTTTAGGTATGATGATGATGAGTCCGGTGACAATATCATTACCGATAAAGCTTATTTTGTTTGTTGCTATTGATGGATGGTCTAGAGTTTCACAAGGGCTAATATTGCAATATTTCCAATGAATGAACTAACATATTTTTCAAATAAATCAATCTATTTAGTATTACTAATATCACTTTATCCAATATTAGTTGCTACTATTGTTGGTTTGTTTGTTGCCTTAATTCAAACCGTTACTCAGATTCAAGAACAAACACTTCCGTTTGGAGTAAAGCTTATCGCTACATCGTTATGTTTGTTGTTAATGTCTAATTGGATGGCCAGTAAAATAATAATTTTCTACAATGAAATATTGATGATGATTCTTGGTGTATAAATGGACTTTTTCTCAATATTTCAAGCGATTGCGATTATTTTACTTCGTGTTTTACCTGTTTTCTTATTTTTACCAGTATTCTCATCATCGACAATTTCTAATAAATATGTTCGCAGCGCCTTTGTTTTTATATTTTGCTTACCATTTATAAATGTAGTGAATGTGGAAGATCTTGTTGATAAAAATGTATTTTCATTTTTTTTACAAGAGTTAATAATTGGTTTGTCAATAGCAATACCTGCTGCATTACCATTTTGGGTTGCCAATACAATTGGTGAGATAATTGATAACCAACGAGGGGCAACAATTAGTAATACAATAGATCCCTCTGTTGGTGTTGAAACTTCACCATTATCTAGTTTCTTTATCTATATGACTAATGTTATATACTTATTCTCACCAGGAATTATGATATTAATTTTATCTATAAGTAAAAGTTATACATCAATACCTATTGGTGGGGATTTTTCACTTGACTTAGAAACTTTAAAAAATATCATATCGGTAATAGATCTTAGTTTATTATCTGGCTTTATTTTTGTTTTACCTGTGTTGTCATCAATGTTTTTAAGTGAATTGTTTTTAGGCGTACTTTCTAGATACTCTCCCCAGATGAATACATTCTCACTTTCTTTGACAGTGAAAAGTTTTATTGGTATTGGAACACTATTTCTGTATTTTTCAATCAATTTTGAAAGTTATATAATGGAGTTTATTTTAAATGAATATTAATAATAGCCTTACTCCAGTAGAGCTGCATAATTTAGTCTATGAAGAAAATAAAAACATTAGAGAATTTTCAGAAATATATGAGAGTTTATTAAGAGAATATCCAGATGGAGAGGAGGTCATTAAAGCTGCTTGGATGATGAGTTCGACGACAAGTGCAAGTTTTGAGGCTTTTAAAGAATTTATTTTTAGCAATACTGATTCTGAAATAGATGAGGATTAATTATGTTAACATCATTATCTATCCAGGATGATTGGTATAAATCACTTGTTTTAGAAATTTTTGATAATTTATCTATTGAACTTGTTGATAGTAAATTATTAGATATCGAAAACATTGATACTGTGGTCTTGGATTTTTCACTTGATTTCTGCAATAAACTTTATGATATTTTGATAAAAAACAATGATCCTAATGATATAAAAATACATTTAATTGCATTGAAGTTAGCAGCATATCATCCAAACTTTATTTTGGAGAATATATTAAGATGTGATCCTGAGTTTCTTCTGAAACGACCATTGTTATCAATTTTATTTTATAGTAGATACAATCTTTATCGATATCCAATACTTAGAGAAAATTATGAAAGAAACATTACAAGATGAAGTATTACTAAAGCAAATATCAGACCTGGTTATTGAAAATAGTAATGATCTTACTTTTGTTAATAGTAAAGATGATTTTTTTATTGATTTGAATTTTGATTCAATATCTTATATAAATTTAATATGTGATATTGAATCTTCTTTTGATATATCTATATCTGTGAATGAAATAGAGGATGGTTTAAGAAATATAGAAGATATCTTTCATTTATTAAAGAGAGATCGTTGAGGTGTCAGAAACTACAGAAGAAAAAACAGAACAACCCACAGAAAAAAAACTAAAAGATTCTCTTGAGGAGGGACAATCTTTTAAATTTAAAGAATTAATATATGTGGTTAATTTTCTGTCTGTCATTGCTTGTTTGTATTTTATTAATATAAAGTCTTTAATTGATTTGACTTTAACCAGTGATCTTAATCTGAACTTTTTGAAGGCTTATTTTGAAAATGCTAAATATGAAATATTTCTGGCGTTTTTTTTGCCTATTATAATGTCTATTATTTCAGTTTTAATTTCTAGTATGTTTCAAACAAAATTTACACTAGCATTTAAATCATTAAAGTTTGATGTTTCTAAGCTGAATCCAATCTCTGGATTTAAAAATATTTTTTCAGTGAAGACAATAATTGAGTTGATTAAGTCAATTGTTGTTCATATTGTTGGTGTGTCTTTTGTTATATTTTATTTTTTTTCATTAGGACCAGATGTTTTTCGAAGTATTTTTCTGAAAAAAAGTGAAATAATATCATACCTTTTTGATAGCATTGTTATTTTTGCTATCCTTGCCATGTTAGTTATATTCTTGTTTGTACTGCCATTTGCTTATTTTGAATACAGAAACTTTATCAGTGATTTAAAGATGACTAAACAGGAAGTCAAACGTGAACAAAAAGAACAAAATGGCTCGCCTGAAATCAAAGGTAAGCGGATGGAGCTTCATAGAGAGTTACTTTCTGAGCAGGATATTTCTGATATAAAGAGATCTAGTGTCATTTTAGCTAACCCAACACATATAGCTATTGGTGTCTATTTTAATCAGGAGCACTCCCCGATACCTTTTGTTTCTATTAAATGTATAGAGAATAAGGCAAAGCAAGTATTTGAAGTGGCTAAGTTAAATCAAATTCCGATTATAAGAAATAAAGATTTAACTAGAGCTGTATACGCTAAAAATGAAAGATATTCATTAATTATAGATGATAATTTAATTAAGGTTCTTTATCTTCTGCATTGGTTGGAAAATATTGAATATAAAAAAGAGTATTATGATGAATACGATGTTGGAGTATGGTGGTAAGATAAAGATTTCTGAAGATGTATATATTCCGAGGTCGATACTTATTGATCATAGATCTTTTACTTTTCAAGAAAGATTGTTTATATATTTTTGGGCTAGTCGAGCTCTTGATAATAAATTTTATTTTACTTATCAACAGTATATGAATTTTCGTGACTTCCCTGATATTAGTGGAAGGAATAACCTTAGAACATTATTAAAAAGAATGAAGCAAAGAGAGCTACTCGATTACAGTAAAATTGAGGATGGCTATGTAGTTACGTTTGATCAATCCTTCTCGATGAGTGATCCATTGCTGTTTAAATTTAAAGCATCAACAATTAATTCACTATCTATATTACAGCTTCGTTTATTGGAGATTATTTATGTAATGAGTTCATATTCTTTTTGTTTTTCTATTTCTTTGGTTAGACTGTTAAATTTATTAGGTGTTGGATGTAAAGCTGATTCAACTGCGATAAGGTATTTCCATAGTGTAGTAAAACCATCTTTAATCAAATTATCGAATATAGACACTATGAGAATAAAATGTGAGATGTTAGATGGGATGGTTAAAATATATGTACTAAAACTTGATTGATTTTATTCGGTTTTTATTTTTAATAAGTTAGTTGGCCTTCAAAGTGATAATTATATTATGAGCCTTTCAAAAGATAAAATTTATTTATTGTCGTTATTACCTACGGTGTTTATTTCACCTACATTGCTTGCTGAGGATGTTAATCCATTTTCTTTTAGATTGAAAGGTGGCTATCAGTGGGCTATGGATGACAAATATACAGGTTCAATGCCCAATGATAATATTTGGGGGGGGGAGTTAGGATGGCAGTTTTCTCCTGGCTGGAGTTTTGAGCTTGGCTATCAAAGTCATGAACAGTTAATAGCAAATAATTCATCGATTAATATTAAGACTCAGCTATTTGAAAGTGCGATACGCAATGATTGGTATCTGAAAAATAATTTTAGTCTATATAGCCGTCTTGGATTAGTTTATTGGGATCTGGATAAAGAGCAAAGTGCTCTTCCAAAGATGAGAGCTGATGGCTTCTCTCCTTTCGGTGAGTTAGGTATATCTTATCATCTCATTGAAAATCTTAGTTTATCTGCTGGCTATCAATATATTAATAGCATCGGCGATTCTTCAGTTGGTAAATATGATAGTCAGTCAATTTTGATTGGCTTGAGATATCATTTTGGTGGGGAAGGAAAATCAACTACAGAGTATGTGCTTTCTCACTCTGATGACGATGCTTATGACATAGAGACTCTTCCTATTCTTTTCACTCAACCATCTATTATTGATGAAATATTTTTTGATTATAACTCATCAGAATTAAATGAATTTATCGATTTGACGGAAATTTCATCTTTATTAAACTCATATGAACAAGCTAGAGTTGTAATTGTTGGTCATTCAGACTCTATTGGTTCTAGTAAGAATAATCAAATTGTTTCAGAGCGAAGAGCAGAAGCTGTAGAAAATAAACTGTTAAAATTAGGTGTTAATCCTATACAAATAAAAACTTTCGGTGAGGGAGAACATAAACCCTTCTATGATAATAAAACCGTTGAAGGAAGATCTAAAAATCGACGTGTTGAGATCACTATCCAAAGTTTTGATTATTATAAGTAGGTTTTATGAAAACAATTAAATTATTTTATTCTCTGCTAGTATTAGCTTTTTTGTTTGGTTGTAATTCAGAAGGGGCATTTTCTGAACCTGATTTACAATTGGTTAGAATCGATATCATGGCCTCACCAATTGTTACGAATGGTACTAGTGATTTAACCATTCCAGTTGGAGTCAAGCAAGGGTTTGTTGCTATCGGTTATTTTTCTGATGGAACCTCAAAAAAACTCACAGATTTAAATGTGAGTAATTGGCATTCTAGTGATAATAGTGTTGCTGTTTTTAGTGAAACTGGATTTCTATTAGGTACTGATATTGGCCTTGCTACTGTTACTGCTTCTAAAGATGGAATTGTAAGTAATGCACTTGATGTCAATGTTACACCGGCAATCATTACCAGCATTACGCTAACACCATCATCAGTAGCAATTGCTAAAGGTCAAGAGCAACAACTGGTAGCAACGGCTATTTATAGTGATGCAACCTCATCAAATATAACTGATAGTGTGGTTTGGGAGTCTTCTGATCTAAGTGTCGCTACAATAACCCCTGCTGGTATACTAGCAGGGGAGGATATTGGTACTTCAGTGCTGATTGCATCTAAGGATGGAATGATGAGTAATTCCGTTAATGTTGATGTGACTGCAGCTGTTATTACGAGTATTACAATAACTCCACCATTAGTCACGATCACTAAAGGTCAAAAGCAACAGTTAGTCGCTACAGCAATTTATAGTGATAAAACTTCATCTGATATTACTAATTCAGTTAATTGGATGCCTTTAAAGCCTGCAATTACTACAGTAACAAATAACGGGCTACTAACAGGACAAGAGGTTGGTAATACAATAGTTATTGCTATTAAAGATAGTGTTGTTAGTAATTCAATTCATGTTGATGTAACGGATGCAACAATTACTAGCATTACTATAACACCTCCTTCTATTACTGTACCCAAAGGTCAACCTCAGCAGTTAACTGCAACTGCAGCCTACAATGATCATACATCATCAGACATTACTGATACAGTTAGTTGGATCCCATTAAATCCTGCAATTGCTACGGTTACTCCTGATGGAAAATTAGTTGGTCAAGCGGTTGGTCATACAACAATAACCGCTTCCCAAAATGGGATTATCAGTAATACGGTTAATATAGAAATTACTGCAGCAATTATTACTGATATTGTGGTGAGTCCTGCAAGTGTTACCCTTGCTAAAGGGCAAGATCAACAGTTAGTGGCAATGGCAAATTACACTGATGCCAGCTCTTTGGATATAACCAATACGGCTACTTGGTTTTCCTTTGATTCAGCGATTACCACAGTAACCAATACAGGGTTGTTATCTGGAAGTAACATCGGTAATACATTGGTAAGCGCCTCTATGGATGGTGTTACCAGTGCTTTAATTGATGTTGAGGTATCTCCTGCGATTATTACTGACATTACGATTTTGCCAGCTTCTATTAGCATGGTTAAAGGTAAAACTCAGCAACTAGTAGCAACCGCAACCTATAGTGATGCAAGTTCCTCCGATATAACGAGTTCATCGGCTTGGGATGCTTTGAACACCTCAGTTGCTGTTGTTGATCCATCAGGTTTGCTATCAGGAGTTCAGGCTGGGCAGACGAAGGTGATGGCTTTTAAACAAGAAGTAACCAGTAATGAAATCAATATCAATATCTGCGATGATTTAGCTGGATCATGTTTGGATATTTTCGATACCGGTGGTGGAGTTTTATTTACCAATTCACCAAGTTTACCTTATTTGGAGAGTATTGGTGGCAGTCCATATACTGATTTATTTCTACAGACTAGTACATCTGGTCCAGATGGAGTTATGCTTTTATTTACGTGGCAACAAGCAAATCAATTATGTACCACATATAACAATAAAAACCTTGCTGGTCGTAGTAATTGGCGCTTAGCAACGCTTGCTGAATTATCAACATTATATACCAATAATTCTCCTAATATGTTTGTTACACGTGGTTGGCCGATAGGATCGATGCAGTGGACTACAACAGCTAACGGATCTAGCTATTATCTCTTCGATCTCAAGGATGGAAGTTCCCAAGATCTTCCACCAATGGATTATTATACTCATTTTGCATCTTGTGTTTCTGAGCTTTGATTTGCACATTTAAAATGTTTATCAACGAGTGGCGTGTGATTGCACGCTACTCAAATCAAGGCTGAGCACACTACTGCTGCATATACCGCATTATCACCCAGCGCTAAAAGTATTAAGAATACTTCTCTTGTTGAGCTGTAGATTTTAATTACATTAAAAATTTCTTTTTTCTGCATCCAATCGATTGTTTCTAGGTAAACGCGTCATAAACCCCACATTCTAATCAATCTCGGTACGCCCTAAGATCAAACCTCAAACTACAAGGAGATCTGAAATGGCAAAGCGGCGTACCGACCAAGAATGGCAAACCCTGTTCGAGCAATACGAATCCAGTCAACTCTCTCAGCGTGTGTTCTGCGAGCGCCATGATCTGAGTCTTTCGACCTTCTACGCAAAGCGTCAACAATTGCATTGCTCTGGGCAATCTCAAGCAGGTGGCTTTATCAAAGCGGAAGTCGTTGAAAAAACGACACGCTACCAGATGACTCAAACACCGATTGCCAACATGACATTATTTATTAATGACGTTGAACTCAGCATCCCCCAGGGAACACCTGCCTCGTATCTGGCAGAGTTAATCGGAGCACTGTCATGAAACGAATGCTGAGTGCTCCGAATGTTTACCTGTATCGGGAGTTTGTGGATTTTAGAAAGTCCATCAATGGTCTGGCGGCGATTATTGAATCTGAAACCGACTTACCATTAGGAAGCGGTGCGCTGTTCCTGTTTATCAATAAACAACGCGACAAAATCAAAGTCTTGTATTGGGATAAAACGGGCTTCGCTCTGTGGTATAAAAGATTGGAAAAAGCCAAATTCAAATGGCCCACTCAAGAGAAAAAACAGGTATACACCCTGACTCAATTTGACTTAGACAGACTGTTATCGGGCTTCACGATAATCGGCCATAAACCGATAAAAATAGACAATATTACAATGAGTTAATCTCGATAAAAGTCAGTTACACCAAGCCTTAGAGTGGCGTTTTTAGTATAATAAATGCCATGAAAAAGACGCCCGATATTAACCCAGAAAGCCAAGACATCGCCGAGCTTCAAGCTATGGTGAAAGCGTTGATGTCGGAGAAAAAGGAGTGGCAACAAGAGCGCCAATCCTTAATTGAGCAATTTAAGCTCGCTCTTGACCGCCAGTTCGCCAAACGCTCAGAAGCGTTAAAACCTTATAATGAAGCACAGGGTGACCTCTTCAATGAAGCGGAATGCGAAGCCGCTAAAGCTGAAGAGGAAGTTGTCACGACAACGACGACCACAAAACGCCGTGGTAAACGTCAACCACTGCCTAAAGACTTACCGCGTGAAATCCTCGTACTTGACCTTGATGAGCATGATAAGCAATGTCCTTGCTGTCAGCACACTCTCCATAAAGTCGGTGAAGACCGCAGTGAAAAGCTGGAGTTCACGCCAGCGGTGTTAAAAGTGTTGGAGGTTGTCCGCCCTAAATACGCTTGTCGTCAGTGCGAACAAAAAGCAGAGACGAGCCGTATTCACCAACAGCCTGCTCCAAAGAGCATCATCCCCAAAAGCTTCGCCACTGAAAGCCTGCTTGCCAACATTATCCTCGGTAAATATCAGTATGCGCTACCGCTGTACCGCCAGGAAACCCTGTTCACCCAGTCGGGTATCGAGTTATCGAGAACCACGATGGCAAGATGGGTAATCCAGGTGAGTGAAAAGTTCAAACCGCTTTATCAAGCATTAAAAGCACACTTACTTGAGCAAGTGGCGGTTCATGCTGATGAGACACCGCTCAATGTGCTCAAGGAAGACAAGCAATGTTACATGTGGCTATACTGCTCGGGGGCTGACTCGCCCGAAGCTACACTCCCTGACATGAAAAACATCGTCTTGTTCGACTATCAAAACAGTCGTGCGAGAGCTTGTCCCGTGGGCTTCCTGGGCGACTACTCAGGTTATCTGCAAAGTGATGGCTACGGTGCTTATGACGGATTAACCAAAGTTACCAATGTCGGCTGCTTCGCTCACGCACGTCGTAAGTTCATGGATGCGAAGAAGCTTCAAGGCAAAGGAAAATCAGGTAAAGCGGATGTGGCGTTAGCAAAAATCCAAAAGCTGTATGCACTTGAATCCCGATTAAAACTCGCTTCGGTCGAAGAACGTTGGTCTGAGAGACAATCCAATGCTAAACCCATGCTAGATGACCTCTATGACTGGTTAACCACGCAAAAAGTCATCGAATCGAGTCCTCTTGGAAAAGCCATCAAGTACACCCTGGGTCAGTGGCCTAAGCTGATACGCTATGTTGAAGATGGGCATTTATCTATCGACAACAACCGAGCGGAACGCGCAATTAAGTCATTGGTTATTGGGAGAAAAAACTGGTTGTTCGCCAACAATCCCAATGGTGCAGATGCCAGTGCGTTACTATACAGCATCATCGAGACAGCAAAAGCTAACGGGCTAATACTCTACGATTACATGGTGAAATGTATGAAAGAGTTGGCAAAGTCAGAGCCTGATATCGACTCACTGCTTCCTTGGAACTTCTCACATTAAAACTCGAACGCCCCGTGGGATCATGGGGCGGATACGTTTCTAGCGTCTCATTTCACGAACTTTCCCTCCCATTAAGGAGAACGAATGAACCGCTATCGTGTGATAACCAACCTACTACTATTGGCCGCTAGTACATCTGCAGTGGCTGCAGTACCAATGGATTTAAATGTTACTCATCAACCTAAAGATGGGGTGATTAATGTCTACGGCCCTGGTGGTCCAGATACTGCATTACGTCATGCTGCCCAAGCTTTTACTGAGCAAAGCGGGGTGCCCGTTAATATTATTGCTGGACCAGAATCCAAATGGAGCCTAGAAGCACAGAAAAATGCAGATTTGCTCTTTGGCTCATCAGAGCAATCGATGAGTGCTTTTGCTGAAACGTATCCCTTTATTAATCATCAAAACATTGAACCCATCTATTTGCGTAGAGCGGTTATCGCCGTGCCTAAAGGCAACCCGAAAGGAATCACAGCCGGGCGAAACGAAAGGTGATGGGGTCAACAATGTTTGGCATCTAATTACTCAATGAGGAAAGTGTGAGCATAGATAAACATGCGATAGGTTTACTGCTCTCCCAAGTAGCGCTTCGAGACCGAAAGGCTTTCGAAGCGCTCTATCAGTTAACCAGTTCAAGGCTCTATAACGTAATTTTGCCTATTGTCGGAGATGAACACCTTGCAGCAGATATTTTGCAAGAAGGGTTCGTTAAGCTTTGGGTTAGTAATTACTTACATCCCGTAGACTACCCATGGGCTTGGCTTTGCCAGTGTATGAGAAATCTTGCGATTGATGAAATTCGGAAACGAGGACGTCGTAGTGAAGAGTCACTGGAGAATTTGATAGAGCGAGGATCTCATACAGCAGAAAGCTTATCCGATCAGCACTTGAGCCGATGTTTGCTGACTCTTACAGAGGAAAAGCGAAGTGCGATAGTTTTAGCATATCAATATGGGATGAGCCACCAAGAAATCGTAAAGCATGCTAATACACCGTTAGGAACCGTAAAATCATGGATCCGCCGCGGCCTGCAGGAGTTGAAACAATGTCTGAGTCATTAAAAAGCGGCCGTTATTTGAATGCCCTATTACGCGATAGATTGGCAGCAGAATATGTATTAGGTACACAAACTAATTTAGTTAAATGCCGTATGGAAAGTTTGTTCCATTCGGATCCAACGTGGTGGGAGCATATCGAGCAGTGGCAACAATATTTATCTGATTTTAATCCTGCTACTCATGTTCAGGTTTCGGCGAGCTATTTTAAACCACCACCGAAGCGAGTTTGGAAGCGTATTTGTGAGCGCACTCAATTGTTATCTAAACCTTCACCTCGTTTGCGTTGGTGGTGGCTACCGGTCGGAATGAGCATGTCATTGTTGGTTGGGATATGGGGGCAAAATATCATGTTGTCAATTCCAACAGTGATCGAAGCTACTCAGATACAGCCTATCGCTTACTTCGCAATGATGTCATCCGAAAATCAGCGTGATGCCTTTGCATTAGTCGCTTATCAAGGTGATAAACCTGGGCAATCCAGTCTACATATGCAGCGTAATCTTAGCGTTGAACCTATTTCGCTTGCACAAGAAATGGTATGGATGAGAGATAAAAATACGGGTGAACTACAATTGATTGATAGCTTGCAAAATCTCAACCAAGCGCGTTATCTCTCTCCTAGCGAATGGCAAGCACTTAAAAACAGTTCAGAGTTATTGGTCACGATCAATAATGATCCACACAGTCTGATTTTATATCGTGGACATTGTATTGAGTTAGGTTCTTAAACTGGTTTTGTGCTGGATTAAGAGAGCCTTGGATGAGCAAGGCTCTCTATAAATTAAGACATTATATAATGTGTTGAAATGATTTACCGGTTAGCAGGGGGGGGAACTTTAATGGTTTTTTGCTCCCTTAATAACCATCATCAAACTTGAAACTTACTGACCACACTATGTAGCTGAGCGGCTAAAGAATTCAGCTCGTTGCAAGCTTCGGCCATTTGTTTCGCGCCTGAGGTGACCTCTTCTGAAGCATTTGTAATATTAATTACGTTACGATTGAGTTCTTCACTCACAACGCCCTGTTCTTCAGTTGCAGTTGCAATCTGAATCGTCATATGGGAGATACTGTTAACAGAATCACTAATCTCAGCAATCGCAGAGCCTGCGGCTTTAGCGGTATTGACGGTTTCGGACATCATTTCTTGACTTTGTTGCATGGTGGATTCAGCTTCGTTAGCTCGCAGTTGCAACTCAGAAATAATCCCATGGATCTGTGTCGTTGAGTCTTGTGTTCGCTTCGCCAGAGTTCTTACTTCATCCGCAACAACGGCAAAACCACGGCCTTGCTCACCTGCTCGGGCTGCTTCAATTGCTGCATTAAGAGCAAGTAAGTTGGTTTGCTCAGCAATGCCTTGAATAACTTCAAGAACGAGGCCAATATTACGGCTATCACTACTTAATTGATTGATGACGGAGGCTGTTTCCTCAACCGTTGTCGCAACCTTTTCAATTTTTACAATGGAATCATTCACGATGTTTCCACCGTCAACAGAGGTTGAACTGGCTGAAGCCGCAGAGTTAGCGGCATCACTGGTATTACGAGCCACTTCTTGTACTGTGGCTTGCATTTCATTCATTGCTGTAGCCAGTTGATTGAGCTCATGCTGCTGAGAGTTCATATTTTGCGCTGACTGCTCAGCAACCGCACTAATCTCTTCTGCTGCGGCACTTAACTGAGAAACCGATCCTAAAACTTCATTAACCAATACCTGCAAGCTGACTTGCATCTCATTAACGCCTTGCGCGAGCTTACCCAATTCATCCTCTGAAAAAAGCTGCATATCCAGTTTGTGAGTTAGATTACCAGCGGCTACTTGATGAATTTGTTTCAATAACAACATGATCGGGTTGCGAATTTGACCAATTAATAACCAAGCAACCACCACTACAAAAATAATTGCAAAACCGCTAATTGTCATACCAAGAATTTTATTGGTTTGATAAGAGTCTGCAATTTGTTTGGCCAATTGGTTCGCAAAAGAATCATTTTCGTGGCGTAGTGTAAAGCTATCCGTTCCCGCTTTCTCTAACGCTTGCATAGACTGATGTTTAATTAGTGATATGACTTGGTCGATATTATTATTTTTAATTTCATTATTGATTGAATTTTGAATTGAAAAATAATTATTAGCGGCTGAGCTCAGTTCTAAAAAAATCTTATGTTCTTGTTCTGATGAAAATGGTAGCGTTTTATAATTACGCTCTGCAGTTTCATATTGATGCCGTGCTTGCTCAAAATTTTTGGTACTTTGAGTGAGAGACTCCAGATCATTACTCATTGCATCCAGTACCATACGTAGCTGAGCTCGGCGTGCATCTAATAGCGCGACATGCATTTGGCTTGACGATCGAATGGAAGGAACAACGTTATTGGTGACTTCACCAAAGGCTTGATTAAGGTTCGCTTGTTGAGCACTATTAAACCAAGATAATCCGATGATAAGTAATGTCAGTGCTAAAAATGTAGCGATAAGTTTGTGACCGATAGTCATTTTTTTGAACATAAGTGATCCAGTAAGTTAAGTATTGCACTCTATACCCTTCCTACTTGAAGCTGCAGCGGTGTTAGCTACGTTCGTTCATCCCAATCACATAGTTTGTCTATGCTCATGGGGACTCACTCGCTTGCCGCCTACCTGCAACTCCAAGTTGTTTGGGTATATAAACTATCTTACTGGAGTTTAATTTCCCTGTTTCCTCTCAGTAAGCCACCATAAAAATCAACATTGTCTTGCGTGATCTCTATTATCCTCTTCCTAATTGAAGCTGCAGCAGTGTTGGCTACGCTTGTTCACCCCAATCACATAGTTTATCTATATTCATGGGGAGTCACTCACTTACTGCCTACCTGCAACGCCAAGTGGTTTGGGTATAGCAAATTCCATTCATAAAAAGATGCGCGATATTGATATTAGCATAATCCCAAAAGCTAGATATAGCTGAGATGATCAAACTGACTTTATTTTTTGATGCGTTTTAGATTGAGGATATGAAGTGTGAGGCGTTAGTTAATTTTTAAATAAATCCATATGTTTTTTTTGCTGTGGCTATTTATTTAATTATATTTATACTCTGGCGCTGTAGTCATTTTCCTACCTATTGGTGGTAAAATTAAAAGCAGCATTCCATAAGTTAGCTTATATTGATATTTACTCTAAATGAGGTGTTGGCGACCCCCATATTAATTTATCGATATGGGCCGCCAACACCGTGGCAACTTTAAGTCGGAAGGGTATAACCCATCCGTTACGCACGATGAGTTACTGGGATGCACTCTCTTGGCGTGCCAAAAGTTTCGCTCTTAGCTCTGCCATCATATCTTTTGACCCCATTTTTTCTGCTTGACTGGCTGCGAAAGTAGAGGCTTTAACTTTGCTTGCTGCTTTTTCTTGAGATTGTGCCTTATTGGCTTGATCAAGCGCTTTACCATCAATTGTTGCCCACACCTTTACCTGAGGGCTTGAAAGTGATGGAGGTAGTGGTGGTGGTGGTGGTGGTGGTGGTGGTGCTAGCGGAGCGGTGGTAGTCGACGTTACCGTAGGAGTGGATGGTTGAGAGTTAGACTCGGCCTGTGGTTTAGCTTGCGCTGCTACAACAGGTTGAGGTTGCACTTTTTTCTTTGGTGCAACGGGACCAGCTCCTAATTTTTCATTTAAGAGTCTTTTAAATTCTGCCCTACTTTTTTGTTGTTCAGGCGTTGATCGTGCGCCTGTCTCAACTTGTGGTCTTGGGGTGCTCATTGTACTAGGTTCGTTTGAGCCACCATTAAATAAGGCATGGTGATTACGAGCTCCCCTGACCGGCAAACGCGTTGGCGTATTTTTACTTTCTGCCGCTTTAGATTCAAATAGCGCTGTTAGGCTACTTACTTTACTACTTACGTTCAAAAAACACCTCATATTTTAGTGTGTTCAATAATATTGTTACAGTGGGATTATTAGGTAAATGTTTTTTACTTGAATTTATTTAATAATGTGAAGAATTTTAAGTTGCACGCTGTTTTTAAAATAATAAATTATACCCCATAATTTGATTGCCACAAAGTGAATTAAAGTGAACTTCAAAATCGATTATATGATTAATTTTCAATCAATAGGTTGATTTTGTTGCTTATGTTATATTTGATGATAAATTTAACAATGCTTAGATATGTTAATGATTCAGCTTGATTGATTATTGTTTTTATTATATTGGATTGATGGTTTTTGTGCCTTGAACTGAAGATTTTTCAGATATATATATTGTGGCAGTGTCTCTATTTAATAAACCTTTTTTTTCAATGGAAGTAATAACTGGTGTTGCTATTTGCTTTTGTAAATGTATATTCCAGCCATCTAAGTGTTCATCAAACTTTAAAAAAGCAAAGCCATATGTGTTTTGTATTACTTTTTTAGACTCTTTATCTTTATAGTAGCCATAGTCATTGAATTCAATTAATGAGTATATTCCTTCCCCATGTTCAATATTTTTATCATTGTACTGCTCTTGCTCTTTACCGCCTTCTACATGGCGAACTCTCAATGTATCTGGATATATTTTATCTATAACGAATGTACAACCACTAAAGGCTGGAGTAAACACATAAATAGGATGTATTGATAAATCAGGTTTAATAGGTATGTCAACATAGCCTCCTTGAGGCACCCAATAAGCCATTATTGATTTGTTTTTATCTGGAATATCTCCAGCATAGGTATCAACAATTTTCAGTGCTGAACATGTATTATTGAAGGTTTTTATTGTTGTGGCTGTAAATATTTGTATTTCTCTTACTTTACTAGAAAGCTCTGCCTTAATTTGTGAAGAGTATTTTAAAAAATTAGCAGATATAAGGCTCATAACAATAGGGTTACATGAAAATCGTTCGCCTGATAATGTTTTGTCAGGGTGTACATATGCTATGCTCCGTGTTGTATACTTATTGTTTGATACGGTGGTGATTATTTGATTTGCTTTTTTTTGAATGGTGTTAATATATGGAGCTGTAGAGGTGTTAGCAATGTTTTTTATTTCTTTGGCTAACCAAGTTGAAGTATATTGAGTCATTGTGTGAGTGTTTGAAATTGAACTTTTTTCAATACTAAATGGTAAGAATGTCGGTGTGTGAAATATTTTATGTAAGTAGATGTTTATAATTGTCTCTATATTAAATGATTAAGCGTTATCGCTGTTGATCATTTAACTCATAGTTTAAATATTTAACTTTATCTTCATTGAAAACTCTGCAGATTAACTTGTTTTTTACGCTTTCCCAATCAGGCGACTTTTCTAAAGCATGGATAGTTACGTCTGTAGCTAATTCATTAGTCTCTTTATCGTAAGGCTCATAGAATTTTACCTCTTGCATTCCATAAGCTTCAGAAAACTTTAATGATAAATATAATTCAAGTAAAAATGCTTGTTTTTCATTTAAGCTCTGTTCATAGTGACCAGATATACGGATAACTTCAAGGTGCTCTTCTCTCTGGTGAAGATATCCAGCATAGTATACTGGCTCTCCATTTGCTATGGATGGATGACTATATCGTTCGCTCCAATCAATATACTGAGAGTTCGAAAATGAATTAATTAAGTCTTTATTATAATGGTTCTTCATTCCAGTATTGAGCATCATTGATACAGTTAAAACAAATATTCGATGTTCACCTACAGGTAAAGGACAATTAAGTTCTTGATCAAGATTTTCATAAGCTGGATTTATAAATCTTTCATTGTCTCTAAGGTAGAGTGGATATTGAAACTTACAATTTCTAGGAATCAGTGATTTAATACTTTTTTCTTTTGCCTGTTGTATCAATTGTTGCTGTGATGGTGTAAATAAATCTTCTTGCAATGCTTCAGTAAATTTACTTGCATCTGATGATGAGGTAGATAGGCCTTGTGATTTTTTAACGAAACCCTCTTTCATTCTAACTAGCAGGTTACCTCTATTGGTTCGAGTGACTTGACCATGTTTAATTTCATAGCTACGCCCATCATCTAGTCTGAAATTTCCTTGATCATGATGTTGGTCCATTATTTTTAAACAATCGCTTGCTTGCTCAGAAGTGACGATAATATTTTTAACGGCTTTTATCTGCTTTGCGAATTCGAATTTATCAAACGTATCTTTTGGATTTAAATTATTATTGATCGCATGGGTTTGATGACTACTTGAAACATTCATGGTTTGTCTCTATCTTTAAGTTGTTTAATGTTATGACCAATTCGAAACTGTATGATATTTTTGGTTTTTATAGTGTTACTTATAAAAGTAAAGATAGATTTAGTGTTGTTATTTATATGTGATCGATGTTGAACATCAACTTTGGGTCTATTTTTACCAAAGTTGATGCTTTTTATTATAATGCACATGAAAATGTCATGTTGTTAATTAATCACGCAACAACGCTTCATACATTTTTGACATGTTTAATACCATGGCTTGAATGGCTTGTGGGGGCATGTCTAGATTTTGGCTCGTCACCATAGCAAGTATACTAGCACATGCTTCTGCATCCATTTTATTATGAGCGTGATTTACAATGATCGATTCTTTAAAAAATGCTAGTAATGCATTTAGTGCATCTGGTAATTCATCTGAACTTGGCTTCTGTTGTTGAGTGCTAAATTGAACACTAAACTGAGCTAAGGTGGCACATGCTGTTTTATCAAGGATAGCAGGGAGTACTTCTTTCTTTATTTTACTCGCAATTAGATCTGCACCATTGTTTTTGCTAATTAAATCATCAGTTTTAGCTAAAACATCAGTTAATGAGGTTTTTTTAAATTCTGAGCTTGATGGTGAAAGACGAAATATCCCTTCTGATTTTGTGAACTCTTCATTATTTTGTAGTTTTTCTAATAACACAACTAATACTTCACTGGCTGTCTCAGAGGTGAGGGGACCATTTTTCATTTCTTTTACTAAAGTATTTACTTTAATTTGTGTTTCACATTGCTTAAGAACGCTCTCGTATTTTCTTTCTTTTTGAGCTATAGCTCGGCTATCGAGATCTTTTTTAAGATACGGTGCGTTTTGTAATCTATTTTGTTTTACGCTGATAATAGCTTTTGCTAATTCTGGCTTGTTAATGGCTAATGCAGCGGATGAATGCCGAAGTACATGGGCTCTAAAATGATTAATGCCTAACATAGATGAACCTCAAATTGATAATTAATTTAATATGTTTACACGTTAATTCAAGTGAATTACTTTGTCAAAGAACCGCCAAACGATTTAACTACATTTCACATTTTTTTGTTCAAATGATATGCATTATGTCTATGATAATCCCGAAATCAGCCACTTTGATCGGTTGTGTTGTAGTTAATGATTAAGGTTTTTATGAAAATTAATTTATTTCAATGGGTTATGTGACGATTATGGTTGAGGCACTTAAGCTATTTCAATATCTTCTTGATCGTTTGTCGGGTTTTATTTACAATATTTCATTGTTATACACATCCAGTCTATTTGCTAAAGTTAATAAATGTTTTGTTATCCTAATTAAATATCTAAAGGGAATGGCATTGATTTTGGTACGGATTTATCGCTTACTATCAAATTATGGCGTGTTGCTTAACCAGGCTGCAATTTGTCGATCAAATTTATCATGGTAGGCAAGCATATTATTGGCTCCCTCCACCTCAGTATGAGGTAAGGTCATAATTTTACCTACATGCTCTAAATCATGTTTTACCCTATGAACATTAGGCACTGGGTCTCCCTGTATTTTATAGTGTTGAATTTCAGATACCGCTTGTTTGGCTTGCTTTGGATCCGCAAATCTTGCATGAATATCTTGCAGCATGGATGAGCCAAGTTCAGCACTGCAAAAACACTCGGCTTTCACTGGATTTTCAGGTGTAGAAATCATTGCTGCAGCATAAGCTGCCTCACCCGCTCCTTTTGAGTGGCCAGAAAGCGATAAGCGATAATCCTTATAATCTCCACTACTTATCATTCGAGTCAGTGTTTCGGCGATAAGCTGTGCTTGTGCATAGCTATCTGGGGTTTTTCCGGTAATGGCATTTTTGGCATTGGCCCCCCATTGATGCATGGTTACTTTAAAGTTACTGATACTTCTGTACATCAATGAACCGGTTGCTTTGCCACTGCTGGTACCGCCAAAAACTAGCCGCAGTTCTTTGGCTTGATGGTTATGAAAAACAAATCCAACCAGACCGCTTTGCGAGTCAATAATCATTCCTTTTGCTGGATAAACTTTAAGCCCCACTTCCTTGGCTAGTTCAGTAATTAGAGGTTTATCCAAGCTCCACTGTTGATCTGTCGCACTATGCAAGCGATCAAGATCTTGGTGATATGCAAAACTTGCCAACATGGCACTGCACTGAATCTCTTTTTTTGTATTGTGATCGGTTGGTGCCAATATCTTGGTCATTAAACTATGTTCTTGCTGATTCAGTAGCTTATCGAGTTTAACCTCATGGCAATGAAGATGCGCTTGAATATACGCAATTCGTTTGTTTTGTATCGCCTTGCAGCGAGTTGCCGAAGCTTCAAGTTTAGCAAGTGCATCTTGTTTAGCTTCAATTTTACCGATCAGCTTGGCACATTTTAGTTCATCTCTACTTTGCTTTGTGTTAAAAATATGGCGAGTTACTGCAGATGTACTTGGAGTGCTTTCTGTTGCACTGACATGAAATGCAGCTGGAGCACTGGCGTTAATGATTGTCATAAATCCTCTTCAATAACCACTTCAATATGTTAATTATTGCCCACCTGCAACTCCAAGTGGTTTGGGTATAGTAATAATGCCAACTAAACTAATCGATGAGTAATGAAATTAAGTGATGAATATCATTGATATGCTAAACAACTAGATGCTTGGCATAATATAAGAGTTTTTAATTCCTTACCTGTTTATTTGAGGAGTCAGGTAAGGAATTTTGGCGGTTAAAATTAATTTTAAGGCTTAGAAATACACGATGCATAGTATTGAGAATCTTGTAGATTCAAATTACTATAGCCTAGGCTGAGATCGATATTACTTATATAATCACCATCTGTTGTTGATGACCAATAGCGCGTGGAGGTCGGCCACTCTCGTGAGGTAAACATATTGCCATGTTGAGTAAATAAGTTATTTAATAATTCTTCTTGTGTGGGTAGCTGCCAGTTAGATAAGCCAAGAATCTGACGATGATTATATGTATCACACAATGATTGAGCATTAATCCAGTTAAACTTATAGAAGTCACCAGAAGGTCCACTTGTTCCATTTTCATGAATGACGCCATTATTTGTACTTCCCCCAATACTGTCGAGGAAAGCGACGGAAGGCGAACTGGTAAACCAGACATTAGATCCCATCGAGAGTATATCGATGCTATGGTCTGGCGCTTTATGGATGACTCCAAATGTCCGCTAACGAACAACGCAGCGGAACGAGTTCTTCGTAATTACATATTGATGAGAAAGTGCTGTTACGTAACTCGTTCATATCGAGGATACCTGTTCCGTGAACGGATGTTCTCACTTATCGAGACCGCTAAACTTCAACAGCAATCAGCTTATAACTGGCTGCGTGAAATCGTCGAGTATCATATGCTCAAAGTGGATTATCAGACACCAGCGTTTTTAGCATAATCCGACGTCAATAGCTCGTGGGTGAATAGTTACACTCCAGCTATCTACTAAGCGATAAGAAATTAATAGAATTCTTATCGCTTGAGGAATGTCAGATGAAGTGGATTGTTCTTTTGTGAAAAAAGAACATGTAACTTATAAAATACTAGTCAATGATTTTTTCTGCAGTATCAGATTGACCATTAAAATAAATGATTGGTATGCCTAGCTTTTCTGCTAACGGTTTGGCATGTTGTATAAATATTTCATATTTTTCATCTTTTGATAAAATTTTATCGCCTGTAAATTCAGCTAAATGTTTTTGTTCAGGGGTAATGTCACAATCATTTAAAAATATCCCGGCAATTTTAATATTTTTAGTGCATTCTTCATTTTTATGGACATTTACATCACTGCGAGTACATATTAGTAACTCATTTCTCATGTTATAGGTTTTTTTCAAAACTTCATATGGTGTATTTTTATGTCTAGCATGTCTGGAAATTTCTTTTTTTAATAATCCAGTTCTTTCATGGTTTGGCATTTGTTTGTATTTTTCAACTTGATCTTCTTTATTCGAGATGTTTACTAGGTAATCCACCCGGTGGGTTGCCCCTATGTTTGTTTCAGACATCAAATCATCTGGACTTGCTGCTAACATGTTCTGTTTTGGAACATCTAAAATCACACCAATAGAGCCATAAGTAAAAGTTTTCTTTTCATTAACAATGCTTGCGCAAAGAACATCCCAGTTATTTAATTCTGATTCACCGTTGTGGCTAAAAATTCCATCTTTATTAATGAGTTGTTCTATACTTGCAGTGTGAACTATAAATTGAAACTCTTTTTTGGAATTATGCCCTCTAACTCCCATTTCATCCGATATAGAACTTGTTAATGTGAAATTTGAAGTGTCCCAAGAATTTATAAAGTTATGATTTCTTTCGTCATTATACTTTTCCTCCATGGTTCTTTTCATATCAGGAAACTCAATGGTTTTATTATGTTTTGATAACATTTCCATTGCGGTTTTATTTTTTATTTTATTATTTGATGTATCTAAGGTTTTATTTAACCTAAAAATGTCCTTATTTGTTAAAGTGTTTTTTTTGCTTAAGTTATTTATTTCATTAGAGGATAAGTTTAGATTAAGGTGTGTTCGTAAAAATGTTGAATTTATGAATGACAAGATGATTATCTCCTGATTTTTATATTCCCTTCCTATTTGAAGTTACAGTGGTGTTGGCTACCTTAGCTTACCCTAACCACATAGTTTGTCTATGCTCATGGGGACTCATTCTCATGCCGCCTACCTGCAACTCCAAATTGTTTAGGTATATACCTAATTTAATTTATTATTGATGGATTTTAATTATAAATAAATGCCATATTACGATCATCCAAATTTAGCTGTAAACCTTCGGGAAGACTTTCATGCTGAATAGAAAGGGTTTGATTTTCATCATTGACGCTTAAAACGATTTGGCCAATAGATGGCGTAGGTGTCGAGTTTTCATATGAGTTTAGATAAGCAGCAATAGTGATTTGCCCTTGTGTCGGAGTGTTACCTAGGCTTAATTCCGAATTGGTTGAATCTGAACAAATTTCTGTCGTGATGCCGCTGCTAGTTTGTAATTTAAGGCAAGTCTTGTAATCTTTTGAAGATTGAAAACTAAAGCTGTATTCGTATGGGCTATCAATAAACTTTAATTTATAGGATTTAATCTCGAATGGTGTTGTTGTGGCTGATTCAGTAAAGGTTTCTGTTTGCCCAGTGTAGTTGGTATCGGAAAATGCAGTAAGTTGAACATCGCTCCCTAATTTAAATGACTGAATATTGGTGTTAGAAACTTCATCACCCACGGTAGAAATGGCGGCACGGCCATCCCAAGGGTAGGCGCCATGATAATTTGCTTGCGGAAACATTTGTGCGGTATTGGCTAATGCCTCATCCATGACACATACCGACTCATTCCATTCATTCGATCCAGCTTTCGTTTCACAGGCATAGTTGTATCCCATGAATGACCAGAGGGTGCCATCTTCATCCTGAACCTTCCAGATTGCCCATGGTGATGCGACATGGCTACATAAGTTTGCGTTAAGTTTAAGTGCTTCAATCTCTGCCACTGTCGCTAGGCGTCCTTGCACCCCACAACTTTGAGTGGGTTGTTTAGAGCCAAAGTACAATTGTGATGAATCGGTAATTTGTGCTAGTGCTGGAGATGGGCTGATAACGGATAAAATAAGCAGTTGTTTTTTCATTATAATTTTCCAATAAATATTGAGTGCAACATCATCTCAATCAATAAGTTAGGGGTAAGATATTTTTGTTTATGACCACAAGATTTTATTGCTGAGAGATAAATGAAGACAGTGAATAAAAATGAAAAGCAGAGATGGAATTTTGTTCAGCCGCTTGAAATTACCCCTCACTAGCCACATATAGCCACTAATTGTCATGTGAACATAAAGAGGCCGCTTGTGACTACTATCGTATCCGTGCGTCGAAATAATAAAGTTGTTATCGCTGGTGACGGGCAGGTATCGCTAGGCAATACCGTGATGAAAGGCAATGCGCGTAAGGTTCGCCGCCTTTACCACAACAAAGTGCTAGCGGGATTTGCCGGTGGAACCGCCGATGCTTTTACCCTGTTTGAACGTTTTGAAAGCAAGTTGCAGATGCACCAAGGCCATCTGACCAAAGCTGCGGTCGAGCTGGCCAAAGATTGGCGTAGCGATCGCGCATTACGCCGTTTAGAAGCGATTTTAGCGGTCGCCGATGAAAGCGCATCGCTGATCATTACCGGTAATGGTGATGTGGTGCAGCCTGAGCACGATTTGATTGCGATTGGCTCTGGAGGTAATTATGCGCAAGCGGCGGCGATTGCCCTATTAGAAAACACCGAGTTGGATGCGCGCACCATCGCCGAAAAGGCGCTCAATATCGCCGGTGACATCTGTGTGTTTACCAATCATCATCACACTATTGAAGAACTCGACGCGACCTCGCCAATGTTGCCAGACGGTCAAGCGCCGCAAGATAGCGCCCAATTAAGCTGAGTGAAGGATTTGAATTATGTCTGAAATGACTCCCCGCGAAATAGTCAGCGAGCTTAATCGCCACATTATCGGTCAAGATCAAGCGAAGCGTGCCGTGGCGATTGCGCTGCGTAACCGCTGGCGTCGTATGCAGCTTGAAGAGAGCTTGCGCGCTGAAGTTACCCCGAAAAATATTCTGATGATCGGCCCAACTGGGGTGGGTAAAACCGAAATTGCCCGTCGCTTGGCTAAACTGGCCAATGCGCCATTTATCAAAGTGGAAGCGACCAAATTTACCGAAGTGGGTTATGTGGGTAAGGAAGTGGAATCGATTATCCGCGATCTGACCGATGTTGCGGTGAAATTGACGCATCAACAAGCGATGGAAAAAGTGAAATTCCGCGCCGAAGAGCAGGCGGAAGAGCGTGTATTGGATGCGTTGTTGCCGCCAGCGCGTGATGCGTGGGGACAAGCGGAGCAGAAAGAAGATAACTCCAGCACTCGCCAAGTATTTCGTAAAAAGCTGCGTGAAGGGCAACTGAACGACAAAGAGATTGAGATCAATGTCGCAGTGCCACAAATGGGGGTTGAGATCATGGCGCCTCCAGGCATGGAGGAGATGACCAATCAGCTGCAGGGTTTGTTTCAAAATCTGGCGGGTGATACCAAGAAAAAGCGCAAAATGAAGATCAAAGAAGCGTTGAAAGCCTTGGTTGAGGAAGAAGCGGCCAAGTTGGTCAATCCAGAAGAGTTGAAAGAGCAGGCGATTTTTAACGTAGAAAACCACGGCATCGTGTTTATTGATGAGATCGACAAAATCTGTAAACGCGGTGAAGTGTCAGGCCCAGACGTATCGCGTGAAGGGGTGCAGCGCGATCTGCTGCCTTTAATTGAAGGCAGTACCGTATCCACCAAGCATGGTATGGTGCGCACCGATCACATTCTGTTTATTACCTCTGGCGCTTTCCAAGTGGCTAAGCCATCCGATTTGATCCCAGAGCTGCAAGGTCGCTTGCCGATTCGGGTTGAACTTGAAGCGCTATCGAGTGACGATTTCAGACGTATTCTGACTGAGCCGAAAGCCTCGCTCACTGAGCAATATGTTGCGCTGATGAAGACCGAGCAAGTCGATGTTCAGTTTAGCCAAGATGGCATCAAACAGATTGCCGATGCGGCTTGGCGAGTCAATGAGACGACCGAAAATATCGGTGCGCGTCGTCTGCATACCGTGCTTGAACGCTTGATGGATGAGATCTCTTTTGATGCTACGGAAAAATCTGGCCAGAGTTTGGTGATTGATGCCTGCTATGTGAAAGCGCGTCTTGGAGCGCTAGTGGAAGATGAAGATTTGAGTCGCTTCATTCTGTAATGCTTGATGGCCCATCGCATTGCGGTGGGCTTTTTCATCGCGGTGATTTGCGGGTATACTCTGCCCATGTTGATTGTCGTCTCATTATCATGAATAACTCTGTGCAAATTTGGTTGGATGCCGCGCGTCCAAAAACCTTGCCGCTGGCACTGATCTCAATTCTAACCGGTAGCGCATTAGCTTTTTCGGCTGGACATTTCGATGGGGTGATCGGGCTGTTAGCACTGCTCACCGCCACCTTGCTGCAAATTTTATCGAACTTAGCCAATGATTATGGTGATGCGGTACAAGGTACCGATAACCACGCTCGGCTCGGGCCGATGCGCGCGATTCAATCGGGTGCGGTCAGCTTGCGTGATATGCAGCGCGCGATGGCGATTAATGTACTGCTGACCATTTTCTCTGGTTTGGCTCTAGTGCTATATGCCTTCGATAATCTGCAAAATATTTTGATCTTTATTGGCCTTGGCGTGTTGGCTATTTTGGCTGCGATTGCCTATACCGTTGGTCAGCGGCCTTATGGTTATGTTGGGCTTGGCGATTTATCGGTGTTTCTGTTTTTTGGTCTGCTTGGCGTTTCGGGTAGCTTTTTCTTGCACACTGGCGTTGTTGAATGGAGTTTACTGCTGCCATCATTGGGCTGTGGTTTATTAGCGGTGGCGGTGCTCAATATCAACAATATGCGTGATATTGAAAATGATGCGTTATGCGGTAAGCGTACCGTTGCGGTGCGTTTAGGCCAAGTGCGTGCTAAGCACTACCATTTTGCGTTGTTGTTTGGTGCGGTGGTGGCATTTGCTGGTTATTTAGTGCTACAAGACAAACCACTGTGGATCAGTTTGCCATTTTTACTCTGTTTATCATTAGTGACGCGCCATGGTCGTGAGGTGTGGTTTACCGAACAGCCAGCCCAAATTGCACCGATGATGCCTGTGATTGTCAAAACCTCAGTGATCACCAACCTTTTGTTTGTCGGAGTGATCATTGCCCAAACTCTGAGCAGTTAATTTGCACTCTGGCATTGCAATGACCCTATCACTCTATATACTCGTTGGAAGACTTTCGCTAAGAGAACCAAGCTATGGAATACAATACTTCTGCGCTATGTGATATCTATCTCGACCAAGTCGATGTCGTAGAGCCAATGTTCAGTAATTTTGGTGGCAGCGCTTCTTTTGCCGGTCAAATCACCACGATTAAATGCTACGAAGATAGTGGCTTGATCCGTGAAACACTGGAGCAAGATGGGCTAGGGCGTATTTTGCTGATCGATGGTGGTGGTTCGCTGCGTCGTGCATTGATTGATGCCGAGCTGGCAGCCTTAGCGGAAGAAAATGAGTGGGAAGGCATTGTGGTGTATGGCAGTGTCCGCGAAGTGGATGAGCTGGAAGAGATGAATATTGGCATTCAAGCCATCGCAGCGATTCCTGTTGGTGCTAACGCACAAGGGATCGGTGAAGTGGATATTCCAGTTAACTTTGGCGGGGTGACTTTCCTGCCGGAAGATTATTTGTATGCTGACAATACCGGCATCATCATTTCACAGCAGCCGCTCAGCAGCGATTTAAGTGAAGAGGATGATGAGTTGGTGTAAGCGAACTCACTCCCTCTAAGCATGAAACAGCCGATGTGGTGGGCATCGGCTTTTTTATTTATGTCCTATTTGGTATTCACTGGCTCACCCTAAATCGGACATAAGGTTTTGATGACGCAATCTTAATGCATAGAGATAAGCTAACAGTCCACCCAGTACGTTTCCCAGCGCAATACCGATAAAAAGTCCTTCAGTGTGATAGTAAACACTACCAATCCAAGCCGCCGGCAGAGTAAAAACAAACAGCCGCATAAAGCTCCATTGAAATGCCTGTAAGGGTTGATGCAACGCATTGAGCGCGGAAATCAACATCATCACCACGCCTTGAAAACCGTAGCTGATCGGCACCACCAGCAGATAATGCCATAGCAGATCGCGCACCACCGGCTCTTGAGAAAACAGCGCGGCTAGCGGAACGCTGAGCGGCACCATCATAATAAACACCATCAACTGAAATAGCAGTGCGAAGCGCAGGCTAATAAACAGCCCAGCAAAGCTACGGGCTGGATTTTTTGCGCCGAAATTTTGCGCCATGAAGGAGGTTAACGCCGAGGTGAGTGACATCAACACCAAGATTAATATCGATTCAATTCGTAGCGCAGCACCATAGGCTGCCACTGCGCTGGTACCGTGGCTTGACAGCATCATCATCAGCAGTGCTCCCGCTAGCGGATTCATTGCTGTCGATAGGGTTGCCGGAGTTCCAATCTTGAGGATCTGGCGCCAGTCGTGCGCAAGTTGTGACCATGAGGGCATCGCTAACAATTTATCACGTTTGATCAATAAATAGAGTGAGCCTAACAAAGCGCCAAGCCAAGACCAAGCGCTGGCAATCGCTGCGCCTTGTATGCCGAGCGCGGGGAATGGGCCATAGCCAAAAATTAGCAGTGGATCGAGCACACCGTTAATTGCACCGGCCAGTAGCATAATTTTCGCCGGAGTTTTGGTATCGCCCGTTGCGCGGATCACGCTGTTACCGGCCATCGGTAGCACAAGCAGCGGAATGGTGAGATACCATACCTGCATATATTGAGCGATCAGCGGCAGCAGATCACGACTGGCTCCCAGCAGTAAAAACAGCGGATTGAGTGTCAGTAAGCCCAGTGTGCTGGCGCAAATGATCAGCAGTAATGCGAGCAGCAATCCATGGCTGGCAACTCGGGCGGCCAATTGACTGTTACCTTGGCCGAGTAAACGGCCGATGCTGGTTGCCAAGCCAACCCCAATGCCCATCGTGATACAGTTGACCGCAAAGGTGACTGGGAACGTGTAGCTGATCGCCGCCAAAGCTTGAGTGCCGAGCAGGGAGATAAAAAACGTGTCGACCAAGTTAAACATCAAGACCGCCACTAAGCCAAACACCAGCGGCACAGTCATTTGCCGTAAAACGTGAGCAATCGGAGCGGAAAGCAGACCGTATTTATCTTGCATACTATGGGCGCGCGAGGGGAACAGGTGGTTAGCATACCTGAAGTTAAAAACCGCGCCTAGCGCAGGGGGAGTGGGTGGGTGACTTGAAGTGCCCCAAGCTTAAACAGTGTGTGCGTTGAAAAACAACAAGGCCAGCAAGCGCTGGCCTTGAAGCATGCGAGCTAAGCGGTTAATTACGCTTTTTTCGCTTCTGCTGCCGCTTTAGCGATCGCGGCAAAGCCTTTCGCATCTAGCGCTGCACCGCCAACGAGAGCACCATCGATGTCTGGTTGTGCGAAGTAAGCGGCTGCGTTTTCAGGTTTTACGCTACCGCCGTATTGAATGATCACTTGCTCAGCCACGGCTGCATCTTTCGCCGCGATCAGCGCGCGGATTGATGCGTGGATGCGCTGTGCATCATCAGCGGTCGCTGCTTTACCAGTACCGATAGCCCAGATTGGTTCGTAAGCGATGATCGCACCGTTCAGCGCTTCCACGCCACACGCATCGATCACGGCATTGATTTGGCGAGCACATACTGCTTCAGTTTCGCCCGCTTCGTTTTGTGCTTCGGTTTCACCGATACAGAACACTGGCGTCAGACCATTTTCTTTCAGGAACGCAAATTTTTGCGCCACGAATTGGTCAGACTCTTGGTGGTAATCACGACGCTCAGAGTGGCCGATAATGATGTGTGAAGCACCGAAATCTTTCAGCATCGCTGGCGACATATCACCAGTGTAAGCACCGTTGTTATGAGTATCCGTGTTTTGTGCACCCAAGATCAGTTTATTACCGCCTTGTTTGATCAGGCGCTCAGCCAGATCCAAGTACATCGCTGGTGGCGCAACGGCAACATCTACACCTACCACACCTTCAAGTTCTGCATTCAAGCCGTTTAACAGGTCAGTGACCATAGCTTTGCTGCCATTCAGTTTCCAGTTACCCATCACTACAGGACGACGCATAGCAATATCTCCATATCTCATCAATGTAAAAAATAAACTCGCAGGACTATAGCAGAATAAATTCGCCAGATCATGACTCGCATCATGACTTTCTGGGATCAAATCCGCTCGCAGATTGAGGAAAGCAGTGATCTGAGTGACAGATTGTCGCTGATCAACTCGGTTTTTGGGCTTGAACTTGTTATTACTATGGTGAGCCTGACAAGCTGAGCATTTTTACCATCGCAACTAAGGAGCCGCTAATGCCGAATTTGGTCATGGAGTATTCAAGTTCAGTTGATGAACGGATCAATGTGCAAGGATTGCTGGAGGATTTACATCAAGCCGCGATCCATTCCGGGTTATTTAACACAGCGGCGGTAAAGTCACGCGCCGTGCGCTGCCATCATTGGTTAATCGGCGATGAGGGGGATAGTGTTGATTTTATTCACCTTAGCTTTGAGCTACTCAGTGGACGCAGCGTGCAGCAAAAACGTGCTTTAGCCGATGATTTGATGGCTATTTTGCAAGATAAAGCTAGTAATATCCGAAGCTTAACCATCAATCTCCGCGAAATGGATGCGGACTGTTTTCAAAAAGTGATCAATCAATAAGATCACTGAGGTTAAAATCATGTCGTTACAAACACTGTCTTTACAAACCATATCGTTACAAACACTGTTACTCTCTTTTCAAGGTCGAGTCGGGCGTCGGACCTATTGGCTATGGAATGTATGCTACTACGCCATGATCGCTCTGTTTGCCGTGCTGGCCAATCAATGGTTGCCCAATATTGCCCACTTAATTTTGCCGGTTTTTTTATTACTGGTATTAGTGCCGGATTTAGCAATTACCGCTAAGCGTTGGCATGATCGTGATAAATCGAGTTGGTGGCTGTTACTTAACCTACCGTTGGTGATTGGACGTATGACCATCCCGACTGGCGAGTTAGCGATCAATGCTGAACCTGGTATGCCTGGAACACTGATTTCACTGGCCGCTCTGTTGTGCGGCGCTTGGATTTTGGTTGAGTGTGGTTTTTTGGCAGGATCAGAGTACGAGAATCGATTTGGCAGCGTGGTCAGTTAGTACTGACCATTATCACGCGCCGATGTTGTCGGAAAAGCAATCAGTTGAGCGCAGCGCTCTTGATGGAGATCCCCCTCAAGCGCATCTCTAAATTTGGCCATCTGCGTGCACAATTCACGCATCAATAGCACATTGATATGATCGGGATTTTTCCCGCGACTGATCATGCGCTCTATGTGACTCTGTTGTGCCCATAATCTTTGTTGCATCACCCGCGAAGCAGACAAAATCATCTCTTCGCACAGCTCTTTTTTGACCTGTTCAAAAGCATCAGGATGATTTTTGGCGAGTGCCACCAGCTCATCAAAAGGCGGCAATGTATGGCGAGCTGATAGTGGCTGTTGTGGTGAGCGGGACATAAGTCGCTCCTTATGAGGCTAAGCAGAGCTTTCTGCAACACTAACAGCGTAAGCAATTTTTAACGGGCTGGACGCGACAAATGGCAATTGTCTTATAAATGAGATGTGAGGGGAGAACCGTTAGCGTAGTCGGATCCAATAACTGCAGCGCCGTTGGCCGGCGACAATATGCTCTTGGCGGTCGATTTGATAAGCCTCACCCAGTAGGCGACGAAATACATTCAACTCGGATTGGCAGAGGTTTGGGCAGCGAGTAGCGGCCTTGCAAATCGGACAGTGATTTTCAATCAACACAAATCCATCTGCAACCGGCTGTAATTCGGCCATGTAGCCTTCTTGTTCGCGCAGAGCAACCAGCGCTGCAAGTTTATCGGCTAACTCATGATAGCCAGCTAAGGCGCTGTGATAGGCTGCGAAAGTCTGCGCTTCACGCTGCTGCGCGACTTTCGCCACCCCTTGTGCCCCGAAAAGATGCTCAACGGCATCAAGCACCTGAATCGTCAGTTCGCCATGCCGATCGGCAAATTGATAGTGCCCTTTAGCGGTCAAACGCCAGTGACGAGTGGGGCGGCCGACTTTGACTTTTACATCATCAAAGCACAGTACTCCAGCCTGCTCTAAGCTTTGCAGATGTTGGCGCGCGCCCATGGTGGTCATATCGAGATCGGCGGCTAATTGTTTGGCGGTGACGCTGCCTTCACGTTTAATGGTGTGCAAAATGCGCTCAACCGTTTTCATTGTTTTTATCCTTGTCGTTAACCGGATCTGGCTATCTCTGCTTAGTCGCTGTGTTTAGGCGTCGCGCATATTATGGAATGCTTATTATCTAAAGCAAACCATTTACTATTTATCGGCGGTTTAAGCTGCCGCTTTGCCGCCAGCATTGGCGCTATTTGAGCGCTGTTTGATGGGGTCGAGCTTGGTGGCGTGCGGAGCAAGCCAAGCCAACCATCAACGACAGTTTTGGTGAATTACTATACAAAAACGTTAATTTAATCACGTTTTTTTATGCTTTGCCCCTTGGGATATTAAGCAAGCTACCCCACATAAGTGACATATGCTGATGATCAGCGTTTTATCAACCATACGGAAAATTAAATCAGGAGAGACGACCGATGAATATTCGTCCATTACATGACCGAGTGATCGTTGAACGCCAAGAAGTTGAATCAAAATCTGCTGGTGGGATTGTTCTAACTGGTTCTGCGGCGGAAAAATCAACTCGCGGTAAAGTGTTGGCTGTTGGTAAAGGCCGCGTTCTGGAGAACGGTTCAGTGCAAGCTTTAGATGTGAAAGTTGGCGATACCGTAATTTTTGCAGAAGGCTATGCTACGAAAACTGAGAAGATCGATGGTAAAGAAGTGTTGATCTTGTCTGAACATGACATTTTGGCAATCGTTGAATAATTGATTCTGAATCCCAACCAAAATCAACAACTGAATTTAGAAAGGAAATGAAAAATGGCTGCTAAAGACGTACGTTTTGGTAATGACGCTCGTGTAAAAATGCTGGAAGGCGTAAATATTCTGGCTGATGCGGTAAAAGTCACCTTAGGTCCGAAAGGCCGTAATGTGGTGCTAGACAAATCTTTTGGTGCCCCTGTTATTACTAAAGACGGGGTATCGGTTGCGCGTGAAATTGAACTGGAAGATAAATTCCAGAACATGGGCGCACAAATGGTTAAAGAAGTCGCTTCACAAGCGAATGATGCGGCGGGAGACGGAACCACAACGGCGACGGTACTGGCTCAATCGATTGTCAATGAAGGTCTTAAGGCGGTTGCAGCGGGTATGAACCCAATGGATCTTAAGCGCGGCATCGACAAAGCGGTGATTGCTGCAGTTGAAGAGCTGAAAGCACTGTCAGTGACTTGTGCAGATACTAAAGCGATTGCTCAAGTGGGTACGATTTCTGCTAACTCAGACACTAGCGTGGGCAACATCATTGCGGAAGCGATGGAAAAAGTGGGCCGCGATGGTGTGATCACGGTTGAAGAAGGCCAAGGTCTGCAAGATGAGCTGGATGTGGTAGAAGGCATGCAGTTTGACCGTGGTTACCTGTCACCTTACTTCATCAACAATCAAGAAGCGGGCAGCGTAGAGCTAGACAGTCCATTTATCCTGTTGGTGGATAAGAAAATTTCTAACATCCGTGAACTGTTACCGGCTCTGGAAGGGGTAGCGAAAGCATCGCGTCCACTGCTGATCGTGGCGGAAGATGTTGAAGGCGAAGCGTTGGCTACTTTGGTAGTGAACAACATGCGTGGCATCGTGAAAGTGGCGGCAGTTAAAGCGCCTGGTTTTGGTGATCGCCGTAAAGCGATGCTGCAAGATATCGCGATTTTGACTGGCGGTGTGGTGATCTCAGAAGAGATTGGCTTAGAGCTGGAAAAAGTGACTTTGGAAGATTTGGGCCAAGCGAAGCGTGTCTCAATCACCAAAGAAAACTCAACCATCATTGATGGTGCTGGCGATCAAGCGGCGATCCAAAGTCGTGTTGCGCAGATCCGTCAACAAATCGAAGAAGCGACTTCTGACTACGACAAAGAGAAACTGCAAGAGCGTGTGGCTAAATTGGCTGGCGGCGTAGCGGTGATCAAAGTTGGCGCAGCGACTGAAGTGGAAATGAAAGAGAAGAAAGATCGCGTTGAAGATGCGCTGCACGCGACACGTGCCGCGGTAGAAGAAGGCGTGGTTGCGGGTGGCGGTGTAGCCCTGATCCGTGCCGCATCTAAGCTGACGGAGCTGCAGGGCGATAACGAAGAGCAAAATGTCGGGATCCGTGTTGCACTACGTGCAATGGAAGCCCCACTGCGCCAAATCGTGAAAAACGCTGGTGACGAAGAGTCAGTGGTGGCTAACAATGTTCGTGCTGGCGAAGGTAACTACGGTTACAACGCGGCGACGGGTGTATATGGCGATATGATTGAAATGGGTATTTTGGATCCAACCAAAGTTACTCGTTCAGCGCTGCAATTCGCGGCCTCGGTTGCCGGTTTGATGATCACTACCGAAGCGATGATCACCGAACTGCCGAAGAAAGATACCCCTGCAATGCCTGATATGGGCGGCATGGGTGGCATGGGAATGATGTAATCCCTGATCTTACTCGTTGATAAACCGGAGCTTAGTCTCCGGTTTTTTATCGCGACAGCCCACTCAGCGAAGCAGATCCGCTCAGTTGATCGAAAAAAGATGCTAGGGTAATGCATCGCTGGAACCGAAAAACTGAGAGAATGTGCACAAATTCTCGCCACGCTTGTGGCTAAGATTGCTGAGTTTTCCCGTATTTATTTTGATTTAGAGGTTATTTTTATGAATAAGCCGTTTGCTTTGATGGCTCTGACTGCTGCGCTGGCTGCTCCTGCTGCATTGGCAGCGACGCCGGTGATGTTTTCTTCGATCAATAATTTCAACACGCCTGATGCCAACCAAGTGGCAGGTCTACGCGTTTCAGCGCTGCATGGTAAAGTGGCGGAAGTGAAAGGGGTGGATTTTTCCATTCTTGGTCTGTCGGAAACCAACAAAACCACTGGTGTAAACTTTGGCTTCTTGTTTGGTGCCAGCAAAGTGAACCAAGAGATGACTGGCGCATCGCTCGGTCTGCTTAACTGGAATACGGGCCATACTTACGGTGCTAACCTCGGCTTGGTTAACTTGACCAATGATGTGCATGGGGCAAACTTGAGCTTTGTGAACTACTCACAAGGTAATACGTTGGTTGATCTCGGTGCGGCTAATTTCTCAAGTACTTCGACAGTACAGTTTGGCCTGTTCAACAAAACCGACAAAATTGAAGGGGTGCAGATTGGCTTGATCAACTGTGCTGATAACGGTTTCTTCAAGTGCTTCCCAATCATTAACTTTGCTAAGTAATGCGATAAATCTCCTTCTCATTTGAAGCTACAGCGTTGCCTAGGCAGCGCTGTATTCATTCAAGCTGCAAATCGAGTGGGGTTTTGCTTGGCCTGCCACCGACTTCTCGGGTGAGTTTGGGCACTAGATATCCAGAAACCTGTTCGATCAAACCGGCCATAATCTTGCGCGCGTCATCATCACTGACGTAAAAGTGTGCCGCTCCTTGTACTTTATCCAGTACATGCAAGTAATACGGCAAAATACCCGTATCGAACAAGGCTTCACTGAGCGCGACTTGCGCCTCAACCGTGTCATTCACCGCTTTAAGTAGCACACTTTGGTTCAGTAACGTCACATTCACCGCACGTAAGCGAGCCAGTTGCTGTCTGAGCTCGAGATTGATTTCATTGGCGTGGTTGATGTGAGTCACCAACAGTACTTGCAAGCGAGTGTGCGCCAATAACGCCACCAACTCATCCGTGATGCGGGCTGGGATCACCACTGGTAAGCGCGAGTGAATACGCAGCCGTTTGATATGCGGAATAGCCGCAATGCGTTCGATCAGCCAAGCCAGTTCTTGATCTTTGGCCATCAAAGGATCGCCACCAGACAAAATCACTTCATTGAGCTCACCATGCTCGGCAATGTAGTCAAGGCTGCGCTGCCAAATTTTCTTATTACCTTGGTGATCTTGATATGGAAAATGGCGACGGAAGCAGTAGCGACAGTTGATGGCACAGCCACCTTTGACAATCAACAAGCAGCGATTTTGGTACTTGTGCAGCAAACCGGGAAGCGTGTTATTTTGTTCATCCAGTGGATCATGGGAGTAGCCGGGATGGGTCTCAAACTCTGCACTCAGCGGTAAAACTTGCCGTAACAGAGGATCGGCCGGATTGCCTTTTTGCATACGTGCGACAAAACTTTGTGGTACGCGCTGCGCAAACAGTTGGCGTGCCGCCAATCCGGCTTGCCATGGTGTTGGATCTATCTCCAGTTGCTGCAGTAGTTGCAGCGGATCGGAGATCGCGTTTGCCAATTGTTGCAGCCAGTTTTGCTCAACAGAAACGACTTTTCGGGTTATGATGTGCGGCATTGATTTTAACTCGAAGATAGTAAGAGGAAAAAATGGCTACTGTTAGCACGAATGAGTTTAAAGGCGGTCTCAAAATTATGCTTGATAACGAGCCTTGTGTCATTCTCGAAAACGAGTATGTAAAACCAGGTAAAGGTCAAGCATTCAACCGCGTGAGAATCCGTAAGCTGCTTACTGGTAAAGTTTTGGAAAAAACATTCAAATCGGGTGATACCGCTGAAGTGGCTGATGTTATCGATATCGATCTGGATTACCTGTACAACGATGGCGAATTCTACCACTTTATGAATAACACCACCTTCGAACAGTTGGCTGCGGATGTTAAAGCCGTGGGCGATAATGCGAAATGGTTGGTAGAAAACAATACCTGTATGTTGACGCTGTGGAATGGTAACCCAATCGCAGTGACGCCACCGAACTTCGTTGAGTTAGAAGTGACCGAAACCGATCCTGGTGTGAAAGGTGATACGCAAGGTACAGGTGGTAAACCAGCGACGCTCTCTACTGGTGCGGTAGTTCGTGTACCTCTCTTCGTACAGATTGGCGAAGTGATCAAAGTTGACACGCGTTCAGCAGAATACGTTGGCCGTGTGAAGTAATAGATTTCGCCCCAACTATTAAGCCAACCGTAAGGTTGGTTTTTTTATGGGCTGTGTTTGCTGCGTTTTGTTGGCTGCACGTGGTGGATCATCGGACTGGTGGCGCTTCATGCTGCTGTCGATAAAAAAGCGGACCTCAATTGAGGCCCGCTAATCGATTGTTGATCACCGAGGGTTAGATCATAAAGATAAACACAACCGCCAAGATACTGATAAGGCTGGCAAAGCCGTAGCAAGCGATTTTACCCGCCACACCAGTGTGAAATTTCAGGTCATGCATGCCGTGATGAACACGGTGCATAGCATGCCACATTGGCAGCGCTAAGGTACCGATAATGAATAGTGCACCAATAATGCTAGTGGCAAAACTAGTGACACGCTCATAGCTCAGCGCTTCTGCATCCAACACACCGAGTGGTGCTAGGATTGCTAGTACCAGAATCGTGATTGGGGTGATCATGGCAAACCAAGTGCCACCTGCACCAAACAGGCCCCACCATACTGGTTCGTCTGAACGTTTTGGGTTGGTATTAATCACAATAAGCTCCTTACACCACAATAAGCACGATCAATGAGATAAACGCCACAGCGGCCCACTGTGCTAGCACAATGATTTTTTTATCGACCAGTTTGCCACCTAAGCGAATAGGTACCACTTGTGGCATCATGCTAAAGAAGGTTTGCGCATGAAATAAGCTGGCGACTAATGCTAAGATGTTGATCGCAATGACAATTGGATTGGCCATGAAATCTAACCATGCTTGCCAAGCTTCTGGGCCTTTAACCAGCGATCCTAAACCAAAGGTTAGGAACAAGGTAAATAGGATCAGTGGTAGGATGGTCGCTTCACGTACCATATAGAAGCGGTAGAAAGGATGATCTTTCCACCAAGTCCGCTTCATCTCACGCACATAAGGTTTACGGTTACTCATCCTTAAGCCTCCACTTTCTTCGGTGAACCGTCTGGGTTCAACATTGCAATCACGAAGTCTAATGATGACTCCACTTTACCTTGGTTAACCGCAGATGCTGGATCAACGTGTTTTGGACACACTTCTGAGCAGTAACCGACGAAGGTACAGCCCCAAGCGCCATTATCACCGTTGATAAGCTTCATACGCTCAGCTTTACCGTTGTCACGGCTATCGAGGTTGTAGCGATGGGCTAAGGTAAGTGCCGCTGGGCCTAAAAACTCAGGATTGAGACCGAATTGCGGACAAGCTGCGTAACACAAACCACAGTTGATACAACCAGCGAACTGTTTGTACTTCGCCATTTGCTCTGGTGTTTGCAGGTTGGTACCATCTTCTGGCTTACGGTCATTGCCGATGATGTAAGGTTTGATCGCTTCAAGACGCTCGATAAACGGCGTCATATCGACGATCAGATCTTTTTCAATCGGGAAGTTGGCCAGAGGCTCAATTTTCACACCTTCTGGATAGTCGCGTAAGAAGCTCTTACACGCCAGTTTTGGCACGCCGTTGACCATGATGCCACACGATCCACAGATCGCCATGCGGCATGACCAGCGGTAAGAAAGATCTTTATCGAGATGATCTTTCACATAGCCAATCGCATCGAGTACTGACATAGTTTCATCAAACGGTACTTCGAAACGTTGCATCTTGGGTTCTGCGTCTGTTGCTGGGTCGTAGCGCAGAATGTCCACTTTTTGAATTCGTTGTGCTGACATTATTTTTGCTCCTCTACGCTTTTTCAGCTGCTGCCGCTTCTGCTGCCGCTGCTTTCTCTGCCGCTTCACCATATAGACGCGCTTTTGGCTGCGATTTGGTGATTTTCACTGGACTGTAATCAATTTTCGGTGTTTGACCGGCTTGATAGAATGCCAGTGAATGCTTGAGGAATTGCACGTCATCACGCTCAGTACAATTTTCGTCAAGACGTTGATGCGCACCACGCGACTCTTTACGCAGGATCGCTGAGTGAGCCATCGCCTGTGCCACATCCAGACCATAACCGACTTCAATCGCGTACAGCAGGTCAGTGTTGAACACTTTGCCTTTGTCTTTGATGCTGATGCGCTTATAACGCTCTTGCAGCTCAGCCAGTTTGTCGATGGTTTGTTGCATCAGATCTTCTTGGCGATAGATACCACAACCGGCTTCCATGGTGTGACCCATTTCGGTACGGATGGTCGCCCAGTTTTCATCGCCTTCTTGTTGCATCAGCGCAGCGATACGATCTTCCACCGCTTTAACTTGAGTCGCGATTGCAGCTTCGTTCCAGCCTTTAAACTCAGCGGCACGCTCGACTGCTTTTTCACCGGCAACGCGGCCAAAGACCACGAATTCGGCTAGCGAGTTAGAACCTAAGCGGTTGGCACCGTGTAGACCCACTGAAGCACATTCACCGACGGCAAACAGGCCTTTAATACGCGTTTCACATTCACCATTGGTTTCAATACCACCCATGGTGTAGTGCACGGTTGGGCGAATTGGAATAGGCTCTTTGGCTGGGTCAACGTTAACGTACGCTTTTGCCAGTTCACAGATAAATGGCAGACGCTCTTGCAGATATTCTTCGCCTAAGTGGCGTAGATCAAGCATCACCACATCACCAAGCGGGTGTTTGATGGTGTTGCCTTTTTGCTGCTCATGCCAGAAAGCTTGGGAAACTTTGTCACGCGGACCCAGTTCCATGTATTTATTCTTTGGCTGACCCACTGGGGTTTCTGGTCCCATACCGTAGTCTTGCAGGTAGCGGTAGCCATTTTTGTTAACAATGATACCACCTTCACCACGACAACCTTCGGTCATCAGGATGCCGGTACCTGGCAGACCGGTTGGGTGATACTGGACAAATTCCATATCACGTAGTGGGATACCATGGCGATACGCCATTGCCATGCCGTCACCTGTTACGATGCCGCCATTGGTATTGCAGTGGTAAACACGTCCTGCGCCGCCGGTGGCTAATACCACCGATTTAGCTTTGATCAGAACCAGTTCGCCTTCCGACATATGAATCGCGATCAAACCTTGGACTTGACCTTCATCCACCAATAAATCCACGACAAAGTACTCATCGAATCGTTTGATTTGTGGGTACTTCATTGAAGTTTGGAATAGGGTGTGTAGCATGTGGAAGCCGGTTTTATCGGCCGCAAACCAAGTGCGCTCAACTTTCATACCGCCAAAACGACGGACGTTGACTTCACCATTGTCTTTACGGCTCCAAGGACAACCCCATTGTTCCATTTGCACCATTTCGCGGGTTGCATTGGCAACAAAGTATTCAACAACATCCTGTTCACATAGCCAGTCACCACCGCCAACGGTATCGTTGAAGTGATTATCTAAACTATCTTCATCCTTGATAACTGCTGCGGAGCCCCCTTCGGCCGCGACGGTGTGAGAACGCATCGGGTAAACTTTAGAAATCAGTGCGACTTCTAAGTTAGGGTTTGCTTCAGCCGCTGCAATAGCAGTACGAAGACCAGCGCCGCCAGCGCCGATGACCGCGATATCTGTGGTGATAATTTGCACAGTTATCCTCCAGTGTGATTATTTTATTTATGGACTAAGTTAGGCCCAGTGCCTGGAATAGTGAGAGAGGATGCAAATGCGATTTCTTATCGTTTCCATCACGCTCTACCCCACCTATTAAGTGGTAGTGATAGTGTAAAATAGCTTGGCAATTTAAAAATTGATTCCGCTAGGTTTTTGCTGCGGAATTACCAACTTAAGTCTATTAATTGCATTGTATGTGACTGGCGTCACAATTGGGTTTGGATTTTGATTCTGAGCAAGTACAATTCCTGCTCTGTGTTGACTTACTAAGTGATGTTATGACCACTGCTGACTGGATGCCGAGTGCCTCGATCCGCCAATTAAAACAGCGTGCGGCTTTGCTGCGCCAGATCCGTAAATTTTTTGCCGAGCGTGACGTATTGGAAGTGGAAACGCCTGCCATGAGTCATGCGACGGTGACCGATGTTCACCTCCAGACGTTTCAAACCGAGTTTGTTGGGCCTGGTTATGCACAGGGAGGTCGGCTGCACTTGATGACCAGTCCTGAATTTCATATGAAACGTTTGTTGGCGGCAGGCAGTGGTTGTATTTACCAGCTTGGTAAGGCGTTTCGTAATGAAGAAAATGGTCGTTACCACAACCCAGAATTTACTATGCTGGAATGGTATCGCGTCGGTTTTGATCATCATGATTTAATGGATGAAATGGACGATTTACTGCGCTTAGTATTAGGTGGTACAAGTGCAGAGCGGATCACTTACCAACAAGCCTTTTTAACGATACTGGGCGTATGTCCACTTGCGGCAAGCATGGCGGATTTAAAACGAGTGGCGGCAACGCTGGGTTTAAGTGATATCGCTGAGCCAGAGCAAGATCGTGACACCTTATTGCAGCTGTTGTTTAGCATCGGCATTGAGCCGAAGATTGGTCAAACCGCGTCGGTTTTTGTGTATGACTTTCCTGCCTCACAAGCGGCATTAGCTAAGATCAACCCGTTGGATGGGCGAGTGGCCGATCGCTTCGAAGTCTATTTTAAAGGCATTGAATTAGCTAATGGATTTCATGAATTGGATAATGCGGCTGAACAACTGGCTCGTTTTGAAGCGGATAATGTTAAGCGCAGTGAGATGGGCTTGCCCGCGCAGCCGATTGACTACCACTTAATTGCGGCATTAGAGGCGGGTTTGCCGGCCTGTGCTGGCGTGGCATTGGGGATTGATCGCCTGATCATGTTGGCGTTAGATGAGGATCATATCGACAACGTCACCGCCTTTCCATTTCCTCGTGCCTGATCCGTTTCTCAGTTTGCCACATTGGTCGCTGGTTTCACCCCAGTTTTAACGAGGTAAGCGCTCGCGTCTCGCAGCCAACCTCGTTATACTCCTCATCTGATTTGAACCCCATTGCAAGAGCACAGGATATGCAAGAGTACATTGAGTTTTTTCAGCAAAATATGATCCTTTCACTGGCTTGGATTGGTATTTTGGTGGCGTTAATCGTCAGCATTTATAAATCAGCCACCGCCGCTTACCAAGAAGTGACCGCGAGCCAAGCGACGCACTTAATTAACCGTGAAAACGGCATTGTGCTGGATATCCGCAGTAAAGATGAGTTCAAACAAGGACACATTACCGATGCGCTGCACATTTTGCCCTCTGAGATTAAGGCTGGAAACTTGGCGGCACTTGAAAGCCATAAATCAAGCCCCATTATCGTGGTATGCAAAACCGGTCAGACCGCGCGTGAAAGCGCTCAACTGCTGACTCAGGCTGGCTTTGAGAAGGTCAATCTTCTTAAAAATGGCTTGATTACTTGGAATGAAGCAAACCTGCCTTTAGTGCGTGGTAAACGCTAAATAGCAGGGTAAGAGGTCAGGGCTGGCGAAAATGTCAGCGCTTGATGATGAGAGTTGTGATATTGCCCACGTAATGGTTTAGTCACCTAGTGATCATTCGCACTCTCAGTTAGTCTCAGGACATCTTGACTTTTGAATCGAATTATCTGAATTAAGGATGAAATCATGGCTGAAGCAGCACAAGCCCAGCAACAACAGTTTGCTATTCAACGTATCTATCTGAAAGATGTCTCTTTTGAAGCGCCAAACTCACCAGTGATGTTCCAAAAAGAGTGGAGTCCAGATGTGAAACTGGATCTCGACACACAAAGCCGCGAACTGGGCCAAGGGGTTTATGAAGTGGTTTTGCGTTTGACCGTTACGGTGAAAAATGCCGAAGAAACCGCCTTCCTGTGTGAAGTACAACAAGCGGGTATTTTTGGTGCTGAGCAGATGGAAGCGGGCCAATTGGCACATTGTTTAGGCGCTTTCTGCCCGAACATCCTATTCCCATATGCACGTGAAACGATTTCAAGCTTAGTGGTGAAGGGGACTTTCCCACAATTGAACTTAGCGCCAGTTAACTTTGATGCGCTGTTCATGAACTATCTGCAGCAGCAAGCTGAAGGTGCAACACCCGCTAACGCTTAAGTTAGGCGGTTGTCACTTTACTTTGATGAAATGCACAGCGCGGTTGCGATGTGCATTTTTTTATTCTAGCGACTGAATTGTGGCTTAATCAGTGCAGTGTTCATGCTGACTCTGCAATTTTGCCGACTTTAAGTATAGAATAGAGCCCAACTTCGTTATCGATAGGCGCAATAATGAGCGAGACACATAACCATAATGGCTACGGGAAACCGATTGAAATGACGGTGATTGGTGCCGGATCTTACGGTACTTCGCTGGCGATTTCACTGGCCCGTAATGGAGCGAATATTGTCCTATGGGGACATGAAGTCGAGCATATGGCTCGTTTGGCCGCCGAGCGGGCCAATCACGAATTTTTACCCGATATTGCGTTTCCTGATTCATTGATTGTGGAAACCGATTTACAGAAAGCGGTGCAAGCGTGTCGTGATCTATTGGTGGTGGTGCCAAGCCATGTATTTGGTCTGGTGCTAAACAGCTTAAAGCCATATTTGCGTGCTGATAGCCGGATTTGTTGGGCTACCAAAGGGTTAGAGCCAGAAACCGGACGCTTATTGCAAGAGGTTGCGCACGATGTGATTGGCGATAGCTATCCATTGGCGGTGTTGTCTGGGCCAACGTTTGCCAAAGAGTTGGCGATGGGGATGCCGACGGCCATTTCAGTTGCCTCGCCAGATCCACAATTTGTGGTTGATCTGCAAGAGAAAATCCACTGTAGCAAAACGTGCCGTGTTTATGCCAATAGTGATTTTATCGGTATGCAACTGGGTGGTGCCGTGAAAAATGTGATTGCGATTGGGGCGGGAATGTCCGATGGAATTGGCTTTGGTGCCAATGCGCGTACTGCGCTGATCACGCGTGGTTTGGCCGAAATGACCCGTTTAGGTGTGGCACTGGGGGCCAAACCGGAAACCTTTATGGGCATGGCGGGACTTGGCGATTTAGTGCTGACCTGTACCGACAATCAATCACGTAACCGCCGTTTTGGTTTGGCGCTAGGGCAGGGGAAAGATGTCGATAGCGCGCAAAGCGATATCGGTCAGGTAGTCGAAGGCTATCGCAACACCAAAGAAGTGTGGATACTGGCGAAACGCATGGGCGTTGAGATGCCAATTGTTGAACAAATTTATCAAGTATTGTATCAAGGTAAAGATGCGCGACAGGCGGCTCAGGACTTGCTGGCCCGTGATAAGAAGATGGAGCGCTAAGCTCTCATTTGTTGCTAAACAGCAGGGTAAATCCAACGGACGAGATAATATCGATTAGATGGCGAGCTCGCGCCTTCTCTTGATTGGGACACAAATAAGCAATGAAACAGTGTGCGTATACTAAGGTTTGGCAAACGATAGTGGTGGAAGCTCGTGAGCAGTCAGAGCAAGAGCCGATGCTGGCCAGCTTCTATCACGCGACGATTATTAAACACGACAGTTTGAGCTCGGCGCTTAGTTATATTTTGGCCAACCGCTTAAGTACCGCCTCAATGCCCGCCATGGCAGTGCGAGAGGTGATTGAAGAGGCATTTGCCGCTGAACCGAGCATTACCCAGTCTGCCGCATGTGATATTTGTGCGACGGTGACTCGCGATCCGGCGGTGTCTATGTATTCGATGCCACTGTTGTATCTCAAGGGTTATCACGCGCTGCAAGGCTACCGCGTCGCCAATTGGTTGTGGCGGCAAGGGCGTAAAGCGCTCGCAACTTATCTGCAAAATCAAATTTCGGTCGCTTGTCAGGTCGATATTCATCCTGCGGCGCGCATTGGTCGTGGCATCATGCTTGATCATGCGACTGGGATTGTGATTGGTGAGACGGCGGTGGTTGAAAATGATGTGTCGATCCTCCAAGACGTTACTTTGGGCGGTACCGGTAAAGAGTGTGGTGATCGGCATCCGAAAATTCGCGAAGGAGTGATGATTGGTGCTGGCGCGAAAATTTTAGGCAATATCGAAGTGGGTGAGGGGGCAAAAATTGGCTCTGGCTCAGTCGTCTTGCAAGCGGTGCCACCACACACCACTGTGGCAGGGGTTCCGGCCCGAATTGTCGGCCATCCGCAATCCGATAAACCCTCACTGGATATGGATCAGCAATTTAATGGCCGTACGCAAACCTTTATTGGTGGCGACGGGATTTAATTCGGCTGAGTTTGTCGACAAAAAAGGATGATGGTGACATCATCCTTTTTTCGATTAAAACTGGCTGAAACTGCTCGGCTTACGCCAGCTCAGCCAATTCCGCCAACACTTCATCGGCCCATTGGATCCAAGCTTGGCGAACCAATAAATTGCGACGTAGAGTTAAGCGTTCTAAACGTTGCGGTTTGTCTAGCAGTCTCGGGGTCGCATAGTAAGCCGCTTCGATCTCTTGATAATGTGCGACCAGTCTGCGTGATTCTTCCACCAATTCAGTCAGTTGCAAACGATAAGGTTCTGCTGACTGAATCGAGCAGGCCATCAGTTTAGCGCTGAATTCGTCGCGCACGGTTGGGTGGGCGGTCGGCTGCTCAAACCACTCACCTAAAGCGCTGCGGCCGGTTTGAGTAATGGAATAGATTTTACGGTCCGGTTTGCCTTCTTGCGGTTGTAACACACAAGTGACTAAGCCTTGCTCGGCCATTTTATTGAGTTCGCGATAAACCTGCTGGTGGCTCGCTTTCCAAAAATAGCCAATGCTGGCGGAAAATTCTTTAGTGATATCGTAACCGGTTGCATCGCGTGTGCTAAGAACAGTAAGGATAACGTGTGGTAATGACATGTCTTCAATCCAAAATTAAGTCCACATAAAGCTTCATTTAAACCGTGGTGTGCTTCTTGCGGCACGTATATCCATTGGTTTAAACAAACGCAGTCGAGATATCGACTGCTTATGTCACCTTATAAAACTGATTGTCACCTAGCTTGGTGTATGTCTTTGCATACTTTAATTAAACAATGAATTCGTATGGTTTATTGCTTTCGCCATCATTATACCAAAAACATAAGCACAAAGTGGAATAGAAAGTGGTTGGTTAAGTAAAAAACTGATAATACTCTCAATAATGTGAAATTTTAAAACAAAAGACTGCGAATGTGCAGTCTTTTGGGGTGTTCATATTAATGAATTGTGATTTCTTAACCGGTATTGCGCATTCCTGCTGCAATACCAGCAATGGTCACCATCAACGCTTCTTCAAGTTCTACGCTCGGCTGCTCCGATTGGCGAGTTCGGTACAGCAATTCCGCTTGCAGCATATTAAGTGGCTCGACATAGATATTACGTAGGCGAATCGATTCATGTCCCCAAGGATTACTTTGCATCAAGTTCTCATTGTTTTCGACATTAAGCACCGTTTGGATATCTTTTTGCAGTTGGGCGCGCAATTTTTCACCCAGTGGGCGCAGTGCGGGATCGACTAAACGTTGATCATAATATTCAGCAATTTCAGGACTACACTTGGTGTAGACCATTTCAAGCATGCCAAGCCGAGTCGAGAAAAACGGCCACTCGCGACACATGGCTTCCAACAGTGCTTGATGTCCTTTATCGATCGAAAATTGGATCGCTTCGCCAGCGCCAAGCCAAGCGGGTAATACTAAGCGGTTTTGGCTCCAAGAGAAAATCCATGGAATGGCGCGCAGGCTCTCTACTCCACCATGCGGATTGCGTTTTGATGGGCGTGAGCCCAGTGGCAATTTACCCAGCTCTAATTCTGGGGTTGCCTGGCGGAAGTAAGGCACAAAATCAGGCTCACCACGCACGACATGGCGATAGGCTTCACAAGAGACCTCTGACAACACATCCATCAGATCGCGCCACTCTTGCTTTGGTTCTGGTGGTGGCAATAAGTTGGCTTCTAAAATGGCGCTGGCATACATGTTGAAGCTGTTAACTGCAACCTCCGGTAGTCCAAGTTTGAAGCGGATCATCTCGCCTTGTTCGGTAACGCGGAGTCCGCCTTTTAGACTTTTTGGTGGCTGTGAAAGGAGTGCTGCATGGGCTGGCGCGCCTCCGCGACCAATGGTACCGCCGCGACCGTGGAATAAGGTAAGTTCAATACCGACTTCTTCGCTCACGTTAACCAGCGCTTCCATCGCACGGTACTGCGCCCAGCCCGCGGCCATGACCCCAGCATCTTTGGCGGAGTCTGAGTAACCAATCATCACCATTTGGTGGTTTTGAATAAAGCCACGGTACAGATCGATACTCATCAATTGACGGATCACCGATTCGGCATTGTTTAAATCCTCTAAGGTTTCAAACAGTGGACAGACATCCATACGGTAAGGACAACCGGCTTCTTGCAGTAGCAGGTGCACTGCCAGTACATCGGATGCGGTACGAGCCATCGAAATCACATAGGCACCAAACGCATCTTTTGATTGCAATGCAATGATCTTACAGGTGTCGATCACCTCTTTGACTGAGGCTGAAGGTTGCCAATCACGTGGCAGTAGTGGTCGTTTAGAATTGAGTTCGGTGGTTAGAAATGCGATTTTATCTTGCTCGCTCCACTGTTCGTAATCACCAATCCCAAGGTAACGAGTTAGTTCGGAAAGTACTTCGGCATGGCGTGAACTTTCTTGGCGAATATCAAGGCGTACTAGGTGCACACCGAAGGCTTTGATACGGCGCAAGGTATCAAGTAGTGAACCATCGGCGATCACGCCCATGCCACACTCATGCAGTGATTGGTAACAAGCGTAAAGTGGTTCCCACAATTGATCGACTGTTTGCAGCGGCGCTTTGACCGCCAGCTTTTGGCCGTTAACTTTGGCATCCAAGATGGTGATCGTTTCTTGCAGCAAGCTGCGTAAGTGCTTGAGAATCGCGCGGTACGGTTCGTGCTCCTCGCCGGCTAAAGCGCGTACCGTATCATTGCACTTGGTCATTGAAAGCTCGCTGACCAGCTCATTGATATCGGTAAGATACAAATCGGCCGCTTTCCAGCGCGATAGCAACAGCACTTCCCGTGTGATGGTGTGAGTAACAAACGGGTTGCCATCACGGTCGCCGCCCATCCACGAGGAAAAATGCACCGGACGAGCGTCAATCGGCAAGCCTTCACCTAAATGAGATTGCACCTGCTCATCCAGCTCACGTAAAAATTCAGGTACCGCGTGCCACAGTGAGCTTTCAACTACCGCAAAGCCCCATTTGGCTTCATCGAGTGGAGTTGGGCGTTGCTGGCGGATCACATCTGAGTGCCAGCTTTGTGCAATCAATTGCTCCAAACGCCGTTCGGTATTATGGCGCTCTTTTGACGAGAGTTCGCTCAGTTCGAGCTTGGACAAACATTCATTGATTTTGACCAATTTATTGATCATGGTGCGGCGAGTGATTTCGGTCGGATGAGCGGTTAACACCAACTCAATATTCAGATCACGAATGGCTTGCGCAGTATCGAACTGGCTGACCGATTTTTGCGCCAGTTTTGCGAATAAATTGCTGAGGGAATCCAGTCCATTAACATGGCTCTCGCAGTGGCGAGAGAGGGTGTGGTACTGCTCAGCGATATTGGTCAGGTTCAGAAATTGGTTAAACGCACGAGCGACCGGAGTCAACTGATGATTGGGGAGATGTTTGATCTCTTCAATCAGCAGTTCACGGTCCGCTTGATTGCCTGCTCTGGCGGATTTAGAAAGTTTTCGGATGGTTTCCACTTTTTCTAAAATAACGTCGCCATCGGCGGCTTGGATTGTCTGGCCGAGTAATCTACCCAACATGCTTACGTTACTTTTAAGCGCAGCGTATTTTTCGTTCATTGTCATCCTGCCTTGAAAAAAAATTACATCCAGTATTAGTCCAGTTAATTACACAATCTTGGCCGTTTTGTCCAGTAAGCTAGCGATTAAGGCTAAAATTTGGTTTATTAATCGGCGCTTTTGTGTGGCGCTTGTTTAACTAACTGGACTAATTTGTTGAAAACTTCTTACAAAAAGCCTGAGGATTGCGCTAGCAGTGATCGATTTAGAAACAATATTTCAGCATTGCGCGTGACAGGATATTGAGCGTCGGTTCAATAAATTCAAAGGCTAAAAATTCATCGGGTTGATGCGCTTGATCAATCGAGCCTGGGCCGAGCACTAAGGTTGGGCAAACCTGTTGTAAGAACGGTGCTTCGGTACAGTAATTGACGGTTTGTGCGGTTTGTCCACACAGTTCGCTCATGCTGGTAATAAAGGGTTGCTCCGCGGGGCACTCATAGCCCGGGATCGGTTCATGCAGGGGTACCAGCTCAATCCGCCCGGGCCATTTTTGTTGCACTTCACCCAGAGCTTCGCGCATCAGGTTATCTAAACCCTCTAAGCTCATCCCAGGTAGCGGGCGCACGTCATAATGCAATTCGCAGCAGCCACAAATCCGGTTTGGGCTATCGCCGCCGTCGATATGGCCAAGGTTGAGCGTTGGGGTAGGAATTTCAAATCCAGGATGCTGATAGGTTTTGATTAAGCGGTCACGTAGCTGCATCAGCGCAAACAGCACTTCATGCATAATTTCAATCGCATTAACCCCTAATGCGGGATTGGATGAGTGGCCAGATTTACCGGTAACTCGGATCGCATTGGCAACATGGCCTTTATGGGCGCGAATGGGCACTAGGCTGGTTGGCTCACCGATAATGCAGTAATCGGGCTTAAATGGTGTGCTGGCGGTAAAGTGACGTGCGCCGAGCATGGTGGTTTCTTCATCACAAGTGGCAAGAATATACAGTGGTTTGCTCTGTTTGCTCCAATCAACTTTTTTCACTGCTTCATAGATAAAGGCAAAAAAGCCTTTCATATCGGCGGTACCCAATCCATAAAAGCGATTATTGGCTTGAGTCAGCGCATGTGGGTTGTAATTCCAACGCCCTTGATCAAATGGCACCGTATCACTGTGTCCGGCTAACAGTAAGCCGCCTTCGCCACTGCCTAACTGGGCGATCAAATTCTGCTTATGCTCTGCCACTTGCTCAATGTGGATGGTAAAGCCGAGTGCACTTAGCCACTCTGCTAATTTTGCGATCACCTGCTCATTGCCTTGATCCCAGCGTGTATCGGTTGAACTGATCGAAGAAGTTGAAATCAGGCCTTCATAGACCTCAAGGAAACTGGGTAACGGCATTTTATCTTTACTCCTACTATTGACAGGGGGACAGCGAAACGGTAAAACACATATTAAATCACTTTGTGTGAATAAAAAATCAATTAATCGTAGTTTTTAAAGATGAATAATCAGCATGAGCTGCTATCTTTCATCACGAATATGGATGTTTTCTGATGTTAAAAACCACCATCATTGGCGCAAGTGGTTATACCGGAGCAGAATTGGCTGTGATGGTGCACAAACACCCACAACTCACGCTAGCAGGTTTATATGTTTCCGCCAACAGTGTTGATGCGGGAAAATCGTTAGCGGCTGTGCATGGTCGGGTGGCAGGCATTATCGATATGCCAGTGCAGGCATTAACCGATGTTGCGGCTGTGGCGGCCAACAGTGATGTGGTTTTTTTAGCCACCGCACACGAAGTGAGCCACGATCTCGCGCCGCAATTTTTAGCGCAAGGTTGCCAAGTCTTCGATCTCTCTGGTGCATTTCGGGTGCAGAGTGAGGATTTTTATCCGACTTTTTATGGCTTTACTCATCAACATCTCGACTGGTTAGAGCAAGCGGTGTACGGCTTGGCAGAGTGGAACGCAGAGGCGATCAAAACCAGCCCAATTATTGCAGTCGCGGGGTGCTATCCCACCGCATCACAACTAGCGATTAAACCGTTGCTCGTCGCCGGTTTACTCGATACCACTCAATGGCCAGTGATTAATGCGGTGAGCGGTGTTTCTGGCGCTGGACGCAAAGCCAGTATGAGCAACAGCTTTTGTGAAGTGAGCCTGCAGCCTTATGGGGTGTTTAACCATCGCCATCAACCAGAAATTGCCACTCATCTTGGTTGTGAGGTGATTTTTACCCCACATCTTGGCAATTTTAAGCGTGGCATTTTAGCCACCATTACCATGAAACTGGCGGCAGGAGTGAGCGAACAACAAGTGGCACAAGCCTTTGCCAATGCCTATCACGATCAACCATTGGTGCGTTTCCCAACCGGTTTACCTCGGGTGCAAGATGTCGAATTCACCCCATTTTGCGATTTGGGTTGGAAAGTGCAGGGACGTCATATCATTGTGGTTTCTGCGATCGACAATTTATTGAAAGGTGCATCCAGTCAAGCGATGCAGTGTTTAAATATTCACTACGGTTTCGACCCATTAACCGCATTGGTATAAGGATTTACTATGACAACTCTCAAGCTCAGTCCTTTAGTGATTAAGTTAGGTGGTGCCGCGCTCGATTGTACCGAGACATTGAGCAAATTGTTTGCCGCGATAGCGCAATATCAGCAGCAAGCGCAGCGCGGTATTGTCATCGTGCATGGTGGCGGTTATTTGGTGGATGATTTGCTGGCCAAGTTGCAGCTCAAATCGGTTAAGAAAGAGGGTTTGCGTGTTACCCCCTATGAGCAAATCCCGATCATTACTGGTGCGCTAGCGGGAACGGCCAATAAAATGTTGCAAGGCCAAGCGATTAAAAATGACATAAATGCGGTAGGGCTATCGCTGGCCGATGGTGGCTTGTGTCAGGTCGACGAATTGGACCCTCAATTGGGCGCTGTCGGTAAAGCCACCCCAGGTGATTCCACTTTACTGCAAGCGATTTTAGCTGTCGGTGCGATGCCGATCATTAGTTCGATTGGCCTTACAGCACAAGGGCAGATGATGAATGTGAATGCTGACCAAGCGGCATTGGCGGTTGCCGGCGCTTTAGATGCGGAACTGGTACTGCTGTCGGATGTCAGTGGTGTGCTTGATGGTAAAGGCCGTTTGATCAAGACATTAGATAGCAAACAAGCGGATGCTCTGATCGCCGGCAAAGTGATTACCGATGGCATGATTGTCAAAGTTAAAGCAGCGCTGCAAGCGGCACAAGATTTAGGGCGTCCGATAGAAGTGGCGACCTGGCGTTACCCAGAGAAGCTCGCCAAGCTATTTGGTGGTGAAAGTATTGGCACCCGTTTTCTTCCTTAACCTATTAAGTCACTAATTTGATGCAACCTGAGCACTGAACGCTTAGCGCAGAGTCAGGAATATGGAGATAAATCAATGAGTAAAGTTCAAGTTAAAAAAGTGGTGGTGGCCTATTCCGGCGGTCTGGATACCTCGGTGATCATTCCTTGGTTGAAAGAGAATTATGACTGTGAGGTAGTGGCGTTTGTGGCCGATGTCGGTCAAGGCGATGAAGAGCTGAAAGGCGTGGAAGCTAAAGCGCTTTCTTCCGGTGCTTCAGAATGCTACATCGTTGATCTAAAAGAAGAGTTTGTTAAGCACTACATCTACCCAACCCTAAAAACTGGCGCGTACTACGAAGGAAAATACCTACTGGGTACTTCAATGGCGCGCCCGGTGATTGCGAAAGCCCAAGTTGAAATTGCGCGTAAAGTGGGAGCGGATGCTCTGGCGCATGGTTGTACCGGTAAAGGTAATGATCAAGTGCGCTTTGAAGGTACCTTTGCTGCGCTTGCACCAGATCTGCATGTGATTGCGCCGTGGCGTGAGTGGGATCTGCGTAGCCGTGAAGCGTGTCTGGATTACCTTGCCGCACGTAACATTCCTTGTGCCGCTTCGCTGACCAAAATTTATTCGCGTGATGCTAACGCATGGCACGTATCGACCGAAGGTGGCGTGCTAGAAAGTACTTGGAATGCACCGAATGAAGATTGCTGGGTGTGGACGGTTGATCCTGAGCAAGCACCGAATGAGGCAGAATATGTCACCCTGCAAGTGGCGCACGGTGAAGTGGTAGCGGTGGATGGCGAAGCCATGACGCCCTATAACGCACTACGCTACCTCAATCAAAAAGGGGCAAAACATGGGGTCGGTCGGATCGATATCGTAGAAAACCGTCTGGTCGGCATGAAATCGCGCGGCTGTTACGAAACCCCGGGCGGCACCATCATGATGGAAGCGCTGCGTGCGGTTGAGCAGTTAGTGCTGGATAAAACCGCGTTTGAGTTTCGTGAAGAGCTGGGCATTAAAGCTTCGCATCTGGTTTACGATGGCCGCTGGTTTACTCCACTGCGTCAAGCGGTATTTGCCGCTGCCGATGAACTGGCCAAAGAGGTCAACGGTGAAGTGGTGATCAAACTCTACAAAGGCCAAGCGGTCGCAACCCAGAAACGTTCGGCCAATAGTCTCTACTCGGAAGATTTTGCGACTTTTGGTGCTGATGAAGTGTACGACCAAAGCCACGCTGGCGGCTTTATTCGCCTCTACTCGTTGTCGAGCCGGATCCGTGCGCTGAATAAACACCATCAGTGATCCGTCGCGTTATCGATTTTTAGAATAAGGATCGCTGTGCGATCCTTATTTTTCAGTTATCACATCCTCAACTGTGGTGGCAGTCAGAGGCAAGTAGGAGATGTAGCATGGCATTATGGGGTGGAAGATTTACCCAAGCGGCAGACAGTCGGTTTAAAACCTTTAATGATTCACTGCGCTTTGATTATCGCTTGGCCGAGCAAGATATTGTTGGCTCGATTGCTTGGTCAAAAGCTTTGCTGTCAGTCAATGTCTTAACCGGGCTTGAGCAACAGCAGTTAGAGCAGGCGTTAAACCAATTGCTGCAATCGGTTCAGCAAGATCCTGAGCAAATTTTAGCCTCGGATGCGGAAGATATTCACTCTTGGGTCGAGCAGCAACTGATTGAGCAAGTTGGTGATCTGGGTAAGAAACTGCACACTGGCCGTTCGCGTAATGATCAAGTGGCAACCGATCTTAAATTGTGGTGCCGCGATCAAAGCGTTCATCTTCTGTTGGCGCTTAAAGCACTACAGCAACAGTTAGTTGCGGTAGCGGCTGCGCACCAAGCGACGGTGCTGCCGGGCTATACCCATTTGCAACGCGCACAGCCCGTCACCTTCGCCCACTGGTGCTTAGCTTATTTAGAAATGTTTGAGCGGGATGAATCACGCTTAGCTGACGCATTGACGCGGCTAAATACTTCACCACTTGGCTCAGGAGCCTTAGCGGGCACCGCTTACCCAATTGATCGGGAAGTGTTGGCGGCGGATCTTGGTTTTCTTCGTGCGACACGTAATTCACTGGATGCCGTTTCTGATCGCGATCATGTACTGGAACTGATCTCTGTGGCATCCATTTCAATGCTGCATTTGTCGCGTCTGGCGGAAGATATGATCTTTTATACCACTGGCGAAGCAGGTTTTATTGAATTGGCGGATACGGTGACATCGGGATCATCTTTGATGCCGCAAAAGAAAAATCCGGATGCGTTGGAGTTGATCCGTGGCAAAACCGGCCGTGTCTATGGCGCGTTGGCTGGGATGATGATGACGGTGAAAGCCTTGCCACTGGCCTACAACAAAGACATGCAGGAAGACAAAGAAGGGCTGTTTGATGCGCTTGATACTTGGTTTGATTGCTTGCAAATGGCTGGACTCTGTTTTGATGGGATTAAAGTCAACGCCGCGCGTACTCTCGAAGCGGCCAAGCAAGGTTATTCGAACGCAACCGAGCTGGCTGATTATTTAGTCGCAAAAGGTGTGCCATTTCGTGAAGCGCATCATATTGTTGGGGTGGTGGTGGTAGCGGCGATTAAACAAGGCGTGGCGCTGGAAGAGTTTGAACTGAGCGAACTACGGCAGTTTTCGCCGTTGATTGAGCAAGATGTTTACTCGATTTTGACCATCGACTCTTGTTTACACAAGCGCTGTGCTCTCGGGGAGTGGCTCCCCAGCAAGTAACTTATGCCTTGCAACAGGCGCAAGCTCGGGTAAAAGCTGAATAAATTGGGTGAGTGGTCAGGCAGGATCCTTGCGAGCTAAAAAAGATCGTAAAAAGATCATTTTTAATGAACCTTTGTCCTAAAGCTCAGTCTATAGCTGTACCACTGCTTTTTCTTAGAAGACTCTAAGAAGGCCCTAAACCTGTACTAGATTTAGGGCTTTTTTCTTTTCTGCACAGCAGAAGAGTGATGCGCTCGATTTAATCCTTTTTGGCTTGCCGTTTACGCCAAGGCAAGATCACATACCTGAGCCATAGATGCAGAAATAGCAGGCCATTGAAAGCAAAACCCGCCAAGATCAGACTGATCGACTCGATGCTGGTGGGCTCCTGTTTAAAGCCCCAAAACCAAATGATCCACACCACCACGGACAACACCGTGAGTTGATCGATACAGCGCTGGCAGCGGCCGATTTTTTTCCAAAACCAATGTTCGCTGCACTCTCCACAAGCCATGGCTACTCCTTTCGTTGCAAGTGATCCATCAACAATCGGGTTCCGATTGCTAAGGTTCACCAGTATAGCCGAGTATTGAGGGATGGCTTAAGTGATCTTGATCGCCAGTGACAGTTAGCGGCTAACGGTTTTCACAACCGCAAAAAAGCCCAACTTGCTGGTTGGGCTTGGTCTGATGGGAGAGGTGCTTGAGCCCTCGACTACCATAGGTGCTGATTAACAGCCCGGGCCACAATCCAAACAGTGTTGGATCATCTCTGGGCCTAAGTGCAGCTTAGCGTTGAGATCGCGCAGTGCAGTGCGCACCCCTTCTTCAATCACCGGATGGTAGAAAGGCATATCCAGCATCTGTGAAATAGTCATCTGGTTTTGGTGCGCCCAAGCCAGTAGGTGGGCTAAATGCTCGGCATTAGGTCCCATCATCTCCGCGCCAAGGAAACGACCTGTGCCTTGCTCGCCATACACATGCAGCAAGCCTTTGTTGCGTAGCATCACGCGTGAACGACCTTGGTTTTCAAACGACACTTCACCCACCGCAAAGCAGCCACAGTTACCCAGACGTTGAGTCAACTGCTGATAGGTTTCCCCAACCATAGCGATTTGTGGGTCAGAAAACACCGCAGAAATTGGCGAGCGGCGCAAACCAGCGCGAATGTCAGGGAAGCGCCCGGCGTTGTCACCGGCAATTCGGCCTTGATCGGCTGCTTCATGCAGCAGCGGAATTTGGTTGCTAGCATCGCCAGCAATAAAAATTGCAGGTACTGAAGTTTGTAGCGTGTAGTGATCAGCTTTAGGGACACCACGCTCATCGAGCGTCACATCGGTGTTATCTAAGCCGAGCTGATCAACGTTGGGACGACGACCGGTGGCAGCCAGCACGTAATCGACCACGAAAGTTTCTAATTCACCTTGCTGGTTGATAAATTGGATCTCAACTTTATCGCCCGCGATACGCTGCATGCTTTCGATTTTGACATCTGCATCTAGATAAAATTCTTGCTGGAAAGCACGATTAGCGTAAGCCATGATCTCAGGGTCAGTCAGTGGCCCCACTTGACCGCCCAAGCCAAACACTTTGACTTGCACCCCTAAACGATGCAGTGCTTGACCGAGCTCTAAGCCGATCACGCCCGGACCAAATACCGCAACCGCGGCAGGAAGATCATCCCATTCGAACACATCATCGTTGATCACTAACCGATCGCCTAACTCATGCCATGCGGCTGGGTAAGCTGGGCGTGAGCCAGTGGCAATCACAATCCGTTGGGCATGAACGCGAGTATGATCATCGATTTGTAGGGTATGGTTATCAATAAACTTGGCATAGCCAGCCAGCTTATCTTGCTCAGGAATTGAGTCGACTCCTTCCAGTACGAAGCCAACAAAGCGATCCCGTTCGCGCTTGACGCGATCCATCACTTCACGGCCATTAATCACGATTTCACCTTGTGGGTGAATGCCAAAACCGGGGGCTTTCTCAATCTGGTGCACGCTTTCTGCCGCCGCGATCAGTAATTTGGAAGGCATGCAGCCTACTCGTGCGCAGGTAGTGCCGTAAGGGCCACCTTCAATCATGACCACATTTGGCGTATAGGCTTTTGCGGCACGGTAAGCGCCAAGACCTGCGGTACCGCCGCCTATCACGGCAACATCAACGTGGATCTGCTTCATTCTGGTTCCTCAATCGGTGGGTTATCGGTCTGTCGGGGGGAAAAATTAGGCTCCGTTACGGAGCCTATCGTGCTTATTGATTTAGGTAGCTTATTGGTTTAAGTAAATTACTGGTTTAGGTAGACTTCTAAGTCGTCGCTACCGCCAATATGCTTACCACCGATAAACACTTGTGGCACTGTACTGCGGCCCGAAACGGCACGTAGGCTCACGGTGGTGGCATCTTTGCCTAAGATCAGCTCTTCATAGTGCAGACCCGCATCAATCAGGGCTTGTTTGGCTTTCGCGCAGTAAGGGCAGCCCGGCTTGGTGAAGATGGTTACCGACTCTTGCACTTTGTATTGCGGCGCAATGTATTTGAGCATGGTGTCTGCATCAGAAACTTTGAACGGGTCACCTGGCTCATTGGGCTCGATAAACATTTTTTCTACCACGCCGTCTTTCACCAGCATGCTGTAACGCCATGAACGTTTACCGAAACCAAGGTCATTTTTATCCACTAGCATACCCATGCCATCGGTAAACTCACCGTTACCATCAGGAATGAAAGTGATGTTGTCGGCGTTTTGGTCATCTTTCCAAGCGTTCATCACGAAAGTATCGTTGACGGATACGCACAAAATGCTGTTCACACCGTGTTCTTTAAATACTGGGAATAGCTCGTTATAGCGCGGCAGGTGAGTGGATGAACAGGTTGGCGTAAATGCCCCCGGCAAGCTAAACACGATAACGGTTTTGCCTTTGAATAGCTCGTCGCTGGTTAGATTAACCCAAGCATCGCCTTGGCGAGTTGGAAAGGTAACTTGTGGAACGTTCTGGCCTTCTTTAGCTGTAAACATTTGTTGCCTCATTTTTGAAATTAAAAAATTAAATCAATAGCATGGATTGCTTTGTTGTGGTGATTATTCAAGAAAAGCTTTGATAGCTCTAATCGTTTAATGCTATGGTTTTGATAGGTGCATTCTATGTGGGTAAAGCATGAACATTCGTGATTTTGAATATCTGGTCGCGTTAGCCGACCATAAGCATTTTCGTAAAGCAGCAGAGGCGTGTTTTGTCAGTCAACCAACGCTCAGTGGTCAAATCCGTAAATTAGAGGATGAAATTGGTACCACCTTGCTTGAGCGCAGTAGTCGGCGTGTGCTGTTTACTGAGTCTGGGCTGCAGTTGGTCGATCAGGCCAAGAAAATTCTCAGCGAAGTGAAAACCTTTAAAGATATGGCAAATCAGCAAACCGGAGCAATGACCGGCCCGCTGCACATCGGATTTATCCCAACCTTAGGGCCTTATCTATTACCGCGGATCATCCCAACCTTGAAACAGCGTTTTCCAGAATTGGAGCTTTACCTGCATGAAGCGCAGACCCATCAATTGGTGCGGCAACTTGAAGAGGGCAAGCTCGATTGCTTGGTATTAGCCTCGGTGGAAGAGACCGCGCCGTTTAAAGAGATTGAACTGTATCATGAGGTGATGAGTATTGCGGTGCCGAGTGATCATGCTTGGGCTGAGCGCGATGCGGTCGAGATGTTGGAATTGAAAGATAAAACGGTGTTAGCTTTGGGCGATGGTCATTGCCTGCGCGATCAAGCGTTAGGCTTTTGTTTTGCTGCCGGCGCAAAGGATGATGAACGCTTTAAAGCCACTAGCTTAGAAACCTTGCGTAATATGGTTGCCGCCGGGGCTGGGATCACCTTATTGCCTCAATTGGCGCTGCCAGCAGAAAAAAACAAAGATGGCGTGTGTTATCTGCGAGCGGTAAATCCTATTCCATCTCGTCGATTAGTCTTGGCTTATCGCCCAGGCTCTCCTTTACGTCAGCGCTTTGAGCAGTTGGCGGCGGAGATTCAGCAGTGCTTGCAGCCTGCCGAGCTAGAGTCAATTTAACGCCAAAAAAAACGAGGCGGTCAATGCCGCCTCGGTTGGTTATCGATGTAAGTTAGAACAACTCTTCACCAGTGCTGGATGAGTAAATCGACTCATTGACATGTTCACCAACGTATTCAGTCGGTTCAGTCCCGGCTTCGAAATACTCAAACATCGAACTGGCATCTAATTTGTTGGTCAGTAGTCCAGTCTCACGATCAATGCGCACCCGCACTATATTATCGGGTACGGTTTTGGGTTGGGTCGGTACATCTTGTAGTGCGAGCGACATAAATTCAACCCAAGCGGGTAACGCAGTTTTACCACCGGATTCCGCTCCGGAGACATCATCATCCAAGTTTTTATTCGGTGCCGTTTTGCCTAAGTTGCGACTATGGTCATCAAAGCCGACCCAAGCCACGGCGACAATGCCCGGGCCATAACCGTTATACCATGCATCTTTCGAATCATTGGTGGTGCCAGTTTTGCCGCCAATATCACGCCGCTTCAGTGTCTGCGCGCGCCAGCCCGTACCATTCCAACCGGTATCTGAACTCCATTCGCCGCCCCCCCAAATATTGCTGTACAACATTTCGCGGGTCAGGAACGCATTTTGTTCGGAGATCACCTGTGGTGCATAAGCGGTGTTGACATCTTGTTCGGCAAACTCGTTAAGTGTTGCTGCACACTGTTGATGGCAGACGACTTTCGGTTCAGCGCTGAACTCCAGTTTGCCGGATGGTGTTTCGACTCGGCTAATATAGAAAGGTTGAACAAAGTAGCCATTATTCACAAACACAGAGAAACCCTGTGCCATTTGTACTGGCGTTAAGCTACCAGCACCAAGCGCGATGGTTTCTGAGCGTGGTAGTTGATCAAGACTAAAGCCAAAGCGAGTTAAATATTGACGAGTTTTATCCAAACCCACTTCACGCAATACTCGCACTGCCATGACGTTTTTCGATTGAGCTAAGCCAATTCTAAGCCGAGTTGGGCCAGTGTAAGTCGGTGGTGAATTTTTAGGTCGCCACGCGGTACCTTGACTCTCATCCCATTGATTAATCGGAGCATCATTAATCAAGGTGGCCAATGTCAGCCCTTGATCCAACCCAGCTGAGTAAATAAACGGCTTAATACTCGAGCCCACTTGACGCACCGACTGAGTGGCGCGGTTAAATTTATTATGTACAAAGTTAAAGCCGCCCACCAACGCGAGTACCGCGCCATTATCTGGATTCATGGCGACAAAAGCGGTATTGGCATTCGGTACTTGGCTGAGTTTCCAAGCCTCGATCTGGCTATCCTGGCTACGTGGGCGAACCCAAACTTGCTGGCCAGCCGCTAAAAATTCGCTCGCACTGTGGGGCAATGGACCTTGCCGATCATCGTTAATAAAGCGGCGCGCCCAGTTCATATTTTCCCAAGCGATGGTTTGCTGACCGTAACTTTTCACCCAAACCTGTGCTGATTGATTCTCGACACTCAGTACCACCGCAGGGTACATATCGCCATAGGTAGGTTCATTGCTGAGGTATTGGGTCAGTTGCAGACTGCTCCAAGTGGGTTGGTTGGCTGACCATAACTCTTTTTCTGCACCGCGATAGCCATGGCGCTCATCATAAGCGATCAAGTTATTGACCGCGGCTTGATTAGCCGCCTTTTGTCGCTTGGCATCTACCGTGGTATAAACATTCATCCCTGACGTGTAAGCCGCTTCTTCACCATAGCGCTCGACCATCCAAGCGCGGGCAATTTCCGCCACATAAGGTGCATTTAACTCAATTTCTGCCCCGTGATATTTGGCTAACACCGGTTCACGCCGAGCGGCTTCATATTCGGCTTGTGTGATGTATTTTTCATCCAGCATGCGCAGTAACACCACGTTACGACGATTGGTAGCGCGCTCGACGGAATAGATCGGGTTCATGGTCGAAGGCGCTTTTGGAAGACCCGCGATCAGGGCAATTTCACCTAAGGTGAGGTCTTTTACCTCTTTGCCAAAATAAGCTTGAGCTGCCGCACCCACGCCATAAGAGCGGTAACCAAGATAAATTTTATTCAGATACAGCTCTAAAATTTCTTGTTTGCTGAGCAGTTCTTCGATGTGGATGGCAATAAAGATCTCTTTGATCTTACGCATCACTTTTTTCTCATTGGAGAGGAAAAAGTTACGCGCTAATTGCTGAGTCACGGTACTCGCGCCTTGTGAGGCGCTGCCCGATGCGACCACGGCAAACGCAGCTCGCGTGATACCAATCGGATCAAAACCATAGTGTTCATAGAAGCGAGAATCTTCGGTGGCAATCACCGCGTCGATGAGTGCTTTGGGCATCTCTTCTAGCTTGAGGGGAATGCGGCGTTTCTCGCCAAACTGGGCGATCAACTTACCGTCTTGACTAAAGACTTGCATCGGAGTTTGTAACTGAACGTCACGCAAAGTCGCGACATCTGGCAATTCTGATTTCAGATAGAAATAGAAACCAAAGATTGTAGTGACTCCAAGAATAATGCAAATCAATGAGAATACTAATAAACGCTTTATGAACTTCACCGGAGAATCCCTGTTTAGTTGAGGCTGCACTAATGCAAACCCTTGTACTCTAGGCTAGAACCTTAGCTCATCCAATCTCATCTGCCTATTTATTGCCAAGTATAGAGCAATCGGTCGCTTGAGCTGGACATCTTTATGGGAACTTAGCCACATGGGTAAATCATTAGTTACGGGTATTGATATCGGCCATCACAGCATTAAAGCTGTAGTGCTCAAACCTATGGGCGACACCTACGCGCTGGTGGGGTATGAGGAGTTGCTCGTTACCGCGGATATTTTCACCGATAACTACACGCTCGATTATCAGAAAATTGTAAAGAAACTCAAACAACTAAAAAAGGGGTTACCGCTATTTAGTCGTAAAGTCGCGCTGGCAATTCCGGATAATGCGGTGATCAGCAAATCATTACCCATTGATAGTGACCTTGAACCGCGTGAGCAGGAGTTTGCTATCTATCAGGCTTTCGCCCATCAATCCCCTTTTCCGGTCGAAGATCTGAGTTTCGATTTTGTTGAGATCGCGAGTAGTGCTGTTGCGCGCAGCAGCACGACAACGTTCCAAGTTTATGCCACCAGAACTGAAGTGGTCGACAGTCGTTGGCAAGTCAGTAAGAAAGCGGGTTTTGAGCCGATCTTGATCGATGTACAAGTGCATAGCTTGCTGAAGTTATGGCAACACGCGAGTCGTGCTCAGCGGCGTGCGGATTGGATGTTGATTGATATTGGTTATAGCCAAAGCACCCTGTGTCTCGATTGGCCAGACAAAATGCCGTTTTACAAAGATATTCCGCTCGGTACTCAACGACTCGACGTCGAGCCAAGGAGTGAATTTGCCGTCAACCCATCAGAGTTGCAAGATCCAACACAGCGCTTTATTGATGAGTTGGTCGATAAAACGGCCCGTCAAATTCAGTTATTTACCTCGGTACATGGGGCGCAGAATCTGAGTGGCCTATGGCTTTCTGGTGGTGGCGCACTGATGGCGGGGTTGACTGAGGCCCTGCAGCAGCGTGTAGGGCTACCCTGTGAGGTATTGGATCCATTATCACTGTTCACCATCGAGGTAGCGAGGCGTCAGCGACCAGTGAGGGATGGGGCACGGTTTAGCACCGCGGCAGGTTTGGCCTTGTGTGGTTTAGCGTGGCTGGAGGGTGAGCATGCTGGATAGAATTAATTTATTGCCATGGCGAGAAGCGCGGCGTGAAGCTCATAAACGGCGTTTTTTGGGTTTAGTCATGCTCGGCATTTTGCTCGCGGTGTTGATGCAGTTTGCTGCGGGTCACTACCTGAGTCGTCAAGTAGCGCAACAGCAAGAGCGAATTGGTTATTTAAAGCAGCATATTTTTTCGCTCGATCAGCAAGTCTCGCAACTGAAACTGAGCGAAGAAGAACACAAAGCGCTGCTGACTCGCCTACATGTGGTCGAGCAATTGCAGCATAAACGCAATACCACCACCGATTTTATGAATCTGATGCCGCCGTTGATCCCAGAAGGTGTGTATGTCGATAAGATCAAAATGAATAGTCAGCAAATAGAGATCACCGGTATTAGCGATTCGACTGCCCGTTTAGCCACTATGCTCGACAACCTAGAAAAGTCGACCAAATTAAGCGAGGTGGAGATGCATGAGATTGTGGCGGGCAATAAACGCTTTGGTAAGCAGTTTCAGAGCTTCAAAGTCTCTTTCCAATTGTTGCCGGCGGTCTCTGAGCTAAAACAAGGAGAGGCATCCGATGACTAATTGGCAAGAATTGGAACTTGATGAGATCACCGAATGGCCATTATTGCCTCAGTTATTGGTGATTTTATTGTTGATGTTGCTAGTTCAAGGGGCGGGTTACTGGTTTTATCTGATGCCACAACAAGATCAAATCAACGCTTTGAAACAAGAAGAGCAAACGGTTAAAGCCACTTTGAGGATCAAAGCCAACAAAGTGGCCGCTTTGCCACAGATTCAGGCGCAACTCGATGAATTAAAACAGCGCTATGACTTTTTATTACGTCAATTGCCGGTACAAAAAGAGCTGGCCAGTATGCTGGCGTCAGTCAATCAATTAGGCCTAGATAACTCACTGACCTTCACCAGAATTGATTGGGGTGAACGCCAAAATCAAGCCTTTCTGTATCGTTTACCACTCAATATTGAGCTGACCGGTAACTATCACGATATTGGTGATTTCTCTCAGGCGATTGCCCAACTGCCACGGATTATTCATTTTGATGACATTGATTGGCAGCGAGTCAGTCAAGAAAGCAGCACACTGCATTTTCGAGTCAGAGCCTACACCTATCAGTTTAAGCCGGAGGTAGAGGATGAAAAATAATTCGCTGTGGCCACTGTTAGTCAGCTTGTTGATGTTGGTTGGTTGCAAAGCCAATCAAGACAATTTAGCCAGTTATGTTGCCCAAATTGAGCGTGAAGCTCGCCAAGAAGTGACTAAGCTCAAGCCGATTTTGGAGTTTTCCGCCGTTGAATATCAACAGCATAAAGGACGTGAGCCATTTATGCTGCCCAAAGAAGCGCTGGTAAACAATCAACCAGTCGCGCAAACCGATTGTTGGCAACCTGCGCCGCGTACCAAAAATGGCCCCCTTGAGCGTTATCCTCTCACTCAGTTACGTCTTAAGGGTGTGATGAGCAGTGGAGGATCGATTTCAGCCTTGATCCAGACCCCGAATGGGAACGTGGTCAAAGCCAAAGCGGGGCAATATGTTGGAAATAATAATGGCAAGATTATGCGGGTCGATGAGCGCTACTTGTTAATTAATGAAACCTTGCCGGATGGCTTAGGGTGTTGGAATCAGCGTAACGTCAAGCTGGCTTTAAAATAATAGGTTGAAGTGTAGAGATATCACGATGAAAAATGGATTGAAAACTTATGTCGCCCAGGCTTGGTTGACCTTATGGATTGGTTTGGCGGTTTGCACTTCTTCCGTCGCGTATGCTGTTGATTCTGTTTCGGCTAATCGATTGGAAAATATTGATTTTCGAGTCAATAAAGCCCAGGCCGCCGTGTTAATTGTCGAATTGGCTTCCGCTTCGGTAGTGGTGGATGTGCAAAAGATCCCGCAAGGGTTAAGCATTGATCTGCTGAAAACCGATGTTGCTGATGACAAGCTTTATCTGCTTGATGTAAAAGATTTTGCCACTCCGGTGCAGAGCATTGAAGTGTTTAGAAAGCAGCCGACCACGGAGTTGATTGTGAGCATTGAGGGTGAGTTTAAGCATGATTACTCCTTAAAAGGCAAATACCTTGAAGTGGTGATCAGTAAACTCAAAGTGGATGAAAAGCCAAAATCGAAAAGTATCTTGGAAAAAGAGGGCAAGCTGATCTCAATTAACTTCCAAGATATTCCGGTGCGCAATGTCTTACAGCTGATTGCTGACTATAACAGCTTCAATTTAGTGGTCTCGGATTCAGTGGTTGGCAACCTCACTTTACGCTTAGATGGGGTACCTTGGCAGCAGGTGTTAGATATTATTTTGCAAGTCAAAGGATTGGATAAGCGGGTCGATGGCAACGTGATTTTGATTGCACCTAAAGAAGAGCTGGATTTACGTGAGAAACAAGCTTTGGAAAAGGCGCGTTTGACCGAAGAGCTTGGTGATTTAAAATCACAAATCATCAAGATTAACTTTGCCAAAGCGTCGGATATCGCCGCGATGATCGGCGGTGAGGGCAATGTTAATATGCTGTCGGATCGCGGTTCAATCAGCATTGATGAGCGGACTAACTCGTTGCTGATCCGTGAGTTGCCGGACAATATCGCGGTGATCAGTGAGATCATTGAATCACTAGATATCCCGGTTAAACAAGTGCAAATTGAAGCGCGGATCGTGACCGTCAAGGAAGGCAATATTGATGAGCTTGGGGTGCGTTGGGGAGTGATGTCGACCAATGGTAGCCATTCCGTTGGTGGTTCGATTGAAAGCAATCTCTGGCAACAAGGTCTGCTCGGTGATGATGACTTTCCGCTCGATAATTTCTTAAATGTTAACTTAGGCGCTTCAGCCAACGCACCTTCGATTGCTTTCCAGGTGGCCAAATTAGGTTCAGATACGTTGCTCGATTTGGAACTTTCGGCACTGCAAAATGAGTCAAAAGCAGAGATCATCTCTAGCCCACGACTGATCACCACCAATAAACAGCCAGCCTATATTGAACAAGGTACCGAGATCCCGTACCTCGAATCTTCCTCCAGTGGCGCTTCAACCGTATCATTTAAAAAAGCGGTATTGAGTTTAAAAGTGACTCCGCAAATTACCCCAGACAATCGCTTGGTGCTCGATTTGAGCGTGACTCAAGATCGACGTGGTGAAACGGTCAAAACCGGAACCGGAGAAGCGGTTTCAATTGATACCCAGCGGATCGGCACTCAGGTATTGGTCAATAATGGCGAAACGGTGGTGCTGGGCGGCATTTTCCAACACAGTATTAATAATACGGTGGATAAAGTGCCATTGCTCGGCGATCTGCCCGTGTTAGGCGCTCTGTTTCGCCGCACTTACGAGCAAATGGGTAAAAGTGAGCTACTGATTTTTGTCACGCCGAAAGTCGTCATTCAATAACTTAGCGTGCGTAAAACCCGTGAACAAAAATTAAAGTTGCAATAGTGGCACCATACCTTGATAATTTCGGGTCTTATCACGAAATATCGGTGAGGAATAGGTGCCACAAGCATACTTACTGTTGGTATATGTCCAGCAACTCTTGTGGCGATGTCATTGAATTAACGTTGTAAATTACTGCTAAACATGGCTGAGAAACGCAATATTTTCCTTGTTGGCCCGATGGGCGCCGGCAAAAGTACAATTGGTAGACACCTTGCGCAACAACTGCACATGGAGTTTGTTGACTCTGATACGGTTATCGAAGAACGTACCGGAGCTGATATCGCATGGGTGTTTGATGTTGAAGGTGAGGAAGGCTTCCGCAAGCGCGAAGAGGCCGTTATTAATGATCTAACTGAGCAACAAGGTATCGTACTGGCGACCGGTGGTGGCTCTGTGATCAGTAAAGATAATCGCAATCGCTTGTCTGCTCGCGGTATCGTGGTGTACCTCGAAACGACCATCGAAAAGCAATTGGCCCGCACCAATCGTGATAAAAAGCGTCCGTTATTACAAACCGATTGCCCACGTGATGTGTTAGAGCAATTAGCCGAAGATCGTAATCCGATGTACCAAGAAATAGCGGATATCACCGTGCGTACTGACGATCAAAGTGCAAAAGTGGTAGCCAATCAGATCGTAAAAATGCTAGAAGAACACATCATGTAAGATTTGTTCGAAGAATTGGAGTGCAAAACCATGGAGCGGATTACGGTCAACTTAGGTGAACGTAGCTACCCAATTTCAATCGGTGCCGGATTATTTGCTGATCCGGCCTTTCTTTCTCTCTCCGCCCAGCAGAAAGTGGTGATCGTGACTAATCACACGGTAGCTCCGCTCTATGCCTCTGTCATTGTCTCATTACTGGATCGACTTGGCTGTCAGCATGCATTGCTTGAGCTGCCTGACGGTGAACAGTATAAAACCTTAGAGACGTTCAATACCGTGGTGAGCTTTTTGCTCGAACACAACTACAACCGTGATGTGGTGATCATTGCCCTCGGTGGTGGAGTGATTGGTGATCTGGTCGGTTTCGCAGCAGCTTGTTATCAGCGCGGAGTGGATTTTATCCAAATTCCCACCACGTTATTGTCGCAAGTAGACTCCTCGGTAGGGGGGAAAACCGCCGTCAATCATCCACTTGGCAAAAACATGATCGGCGCATTTTATCAGCCGCAAGCGGTATTAATTGATACTGACTGTTTAGCCACTCTGCCAGCACGTGAGTTTGCCGCAGGCATGGCCGAAGTGATCAAATACGGGATTATTTACGATGCGGCGTTTTTCGATTGGTTAGAGCAGCACATCGATGCATTATATGCTCTCGATCAAAGCGCATTAACTTATGCGATTGCCCGTTGTTGCCAAATCAAAGCTGAAATCGTTGCTCAAGATGAAACCGAAACGGGTATTCGTGCGTTACTCAATCTCGGCCATACCTTTGGCCATGCGATTGAAGCACATATGGGCTACGGTAATTGGCTACACGGTGAAGCTGTTGCGGCTGGCACTGTGATGGCGGCCAAAACTGCCTTACTGCAAGGTTTGATTGATCCTATTCAGTTTGCGCGTATCGTAGCGCTACTCAAACAAGCCCAATTACCAGTTTGTCCACCAGATAGTATGACCTTTGCCGATTTTATGCAGCATATGCTGCGTGATAAAAAAGTGTTGGCCGGCGAGCTACGTCTCGTATTACCAACTAGCATAGGCAGTGCCGCAGTAGTAAAAGATGTTGCTCAAGCTGTGATCGCACAGGCGATTGAGTATTGTCGCACTGTGTAAAATGGACGCTCGTGTAACCTTATTGATAGCAGACAATTGTGATTAGGATGGCCCAATGAGTTTGGCGCATGAACTGGATTTAGAGTCGCAAACGGAATTATTGCAGCGGTTACAGCTACTGACTCGCTTTGGTTCTCATTTAGTGAATGTGTGTGGTCGGCAAGGTGCAGGTAAATCTTGGTTGGCACAGCGCTTTTTAGAGAGCTGGGTGCCGGATAAAAACCAAGCTCTGCTGATGTGTCATCCTAATCAAAATGATGAGCAGCGCCGGGTGACTATCTTGTCACAGTTGGCTTCTGAGTCCTCGTTCAACCCCAAAGATCCACTCGCTGAGAGTGTTACTCGCCTATTTGAAGAGCAGACCTGCGATATCGCCATTGTGGTCGATGATGCCCATCTGTTGTCTGAGTCGCTGATTTCCGAATTGTGGATGTTGGTGCAAGAAGCACAACTGAATCCACGTTGGACGCTGAATGTGTTGCTGTTTGCTCGGGATAATGGTTTGGACGCGTTGCTGGCTCGTTTAAGTTACGGTCAGGAGCATAAACCTGTCGATTTAGAGATTGAGATGCTGTCCGAAGATGAAGCGGATCGGTTATTCGAAAATCGAGTGATGCGCTATGTTGATCCACAACTTGAACGTAAAGTTCGCAATGCGTATAAAAAAGTGCATCCGTTACCGGGGGAAATTATGGCATTGGCGGAAACTAAATTAGAAAAGCGAGTGGTGATCCGCTCAATTATCGGCTCACCATTCAACATCACCTTAGTGATACTGTTATTGCTACTGTTGCTCGGTGGTGGCTATTGGTGGCTACTCTCAAAACCGGTGCCGCAAGAACGGCAATTAGCAACGGCGGAACAAACGGTGCTTGCTCCCCTCGATTCTGCGAATCACTCAGCGCTGGCTGATGATGCCAAGGCCAATGGTGATGAGGCGACTTCAGAGGCTGATGGTACGGCGTTCGGCGCTTATGATGATACGGCCGCTTTGCCACCTGATGTGGTAGAGAGCACCGCCAGTGTCGGCATGGCTGATGATGGTAAGCGAGTGGTGATTAACTCGGATGTGGTTGATGCGCTACTGCAAGGCACCGCCAATCCCACCGACACCGTCGCGATTGAACAACTTGTTGAGTCAACTCAATCTGTTACGCAACTGAAAAGCCAAACTCTGCAGCCAAGCGCTGCCTCGGTTTCTGCGCCGCCAGCGGTCAGTTTTTCTTTTGCGCGTGATGAACTTAAAGCGATGTCGGCGCGCAGTTATACCTTGCAACTGGCGGCGATGAATTCACTGCCAGATGTGCAGGCATTTATTGAGCGCTATCAGTTGCACAATAAAGTTTACGTTTATCCGACCTTACGTAATGAGGTGGAGTGGTTTATTGTCACGCAGGGTAATTATCCAACCATTCAAATGGCGCGCGATGCGGTCGAGCAACTGCCTGCTGCGCTACAAGCATTGGGTCCTTGGGCTAAGTCACTCAGTCAGGTGCAGCGCGAAATCGAACGTAACAAATAAACCTGAGCTTCAAGCAAAAATATGTTACATTCCGCAGCCTTATTTTGTGGCCAGTGATTAGAGAAGTAGATGAAAAAGCAGCGTGCCTTTCTGAAATGGGCTGGCGGTAAATTTAGCCTAGTCGAAGACATTCAACGCCATCTGCCAGAAGCTCGAGAATTGATTGAGCCCTTTGTTGGGGCCGGATCCGTGTTTTTGAATACCGATTTTGAGCGCTATCTGCTGGCAGATATTAATCCCGATCTGATCAATTTCTATAATCTGCTCAAAACCGACTCACAAGCTTACATTACCGAAGCCAAACGCTGGTTTGTGCCGGAAAATAATCGTAAAGAAGCCTATCTCGATATTCGTCAGCAGTTTAATCAAAGTGATGATGTGCTGTTTCGCTCACTGGCTTTTTTGTATATGAACCGATTTGGTTTTAATGGCCTGTGCCGTTACAACAAAAAAGGCGGCTTTAATGTGCCGTTTGGTTCTTATAAAAAACCGTATTTTCCCGAGCAAGAGCTGGAGTTTTTTGCTGAGAAAGCTCAGCGTGCAACGTTTATCTGCGCCTCTTACCACCACAGTTTTGCGCAGGCGCAAAGTGATAGCGTGATCTATTGTGATCCACCTTATGCACCGCTCTCGACGACCGCCAATTTTACCTCTTATGCCGGTAGTGGTTTTACCCTCGACGATCAAGCCGCGTTAGCGGATATTGCCGAGAAAACCGCCAAAGAGCGTGGCATTTCGGTGTTGATTTCTAATCATGACACCACCCATACCCGCCGTTTATATCGCGGGGCGCAGCTTAACGTCGTCAAAGCCAATCGCACCATCAGTCGCAATGGCGCAGGGCGTAATAAAGTCGATGAATTACTTGCTTTATTTACCCCTCTTTCAGTACCTCAAGTTTGATGTTATCCCCAAACAACTTGGCGTTGTAGGTAGGCAAGTGAATCAGTCCCGATGAGCATAGGCAAACTATGGTGATTGGGCTGAAGCAACGTAGCCAACACCGCTGCAGCTTCAACTAGGAAGGGGATATTCGCCAAAATGATCTTGGCCGCTGAGCGGTGCGCTAGGATCTGTTGGCGAGCTTAGGTAGAATAGCGAGCACATTATATCCAGCTCGCATTCCACTCCTCATGAGGTCAGTATGAAAGATTTTCTCATTGCACCATCCATTCTCTCCGCCGATTTTGCCCGTTTAGGTGAAGATGTTGCCAAAGTGCTCGCGGCTGGGGCCGATGTGGTGCATTTCGATGTGATGGACAATCACTACGTACCGAACCTGACATTTGGCGCACCCATTTGCAAAGCGCTCCGCGATTATGGGATCACCGCGCCGATCGATGTGCATCTAATGGTTAAACCGGTCGATCGCATCATTCCGGATTTTGCCAAAGCTGGCGCTTCCATGATCACTTTCCACGTTGAAGCTTCTGAGCACGTTGACCGTACTTTACAGCTCATTAAAGAGTGTGGTTGTCAGGCGGGTGTGGTACTGAACCCTGCGACACCTCTGCATCATCTCGATTACATCATGGATAAAGTCGATTTAATTTTGCTGATGTCGGTGAACCCGGGTTTTGGCGGACAATCTTTCATTCCACACACCTTAGATAAACTGCGTGCGGTGCGTGAGCGGATCACGCAAAGCGGTCGTCAAATTCGTTTGGAAATCGATGGTGGAGTCAAAGTGGAAAACATCCGTGAAATTGCGGAGGCCGGGGCCGATATGTTTGTGGCCGGCTCGGCGATTTTTGGCCAGCCTGACTACCAAGCGGTGATTGCCCAAATGCGTGCTGAATTGGCACAAGCCAAGATTTAATTTGAGTTAGGATCCTGTTTTGAAATCGATAAAATTAATTGCTTTTGATTTGGATGGTACGCTGCTCGACAGTGTGCCGGATTTAGCGCTTGCGGTGGATCAAACTGCACACCTACTCGGCTATCCCACGGTAAGTGAAGCACAAGTGCGTGATTATGTCGGCAATGGTGCCGATGTATTGATTGCGCGTGCGCTTAGCCAAAGTTTAACCATCAATTCCGATTTAAGCCCAGCCCTGCTAGAGCAAGCTCGCGAAAAGTTTGATGAATTTTACGCGCAAACTGGCCATCAATTAAGTCATCTGTATGCCAACGTCACATCGACCTTGGCTGCATTACATAACGCTGGGTTTATTTTGGCGTTGGTGACCAATAAACCATCGCGCTTTGTGCCAGAAGTGCTTGAGCAGCATAACATTGCCCATTTTTTTAGTGATGTGATTGGTGGCGATACATTCCCAGATAAGAAGCCAGATCCGATGGCGCTCAACTGGTTACTGGCTAAGCACCAACTGAGTGCGGATCAGATGTTGATGGTCGGTGACTCGCAGAATGACATTCTGGCGGCGAAAAATGCCAACTGTTACTCGTTTGGTTTAACCTATGGTTACAACCATGGTGAACCGATTGCTAATGCAGAGCCTGATTTTGTGGCCGATGATATTGGCACGCTACTTGAGGTGGTGCAGGTTTCGGCATAAAACCTGTTATTCGTACTAGAAAAATACTCGTTAATAAGTACACTGCTAAAACCGCACTCAAGCTGAGTGCGGTTTTGTCACTTTGATTGGTGTCATTTTAAGTGTTGTGTAATTTTAATTTCAGTTGCAAGGAAATCAAACCCATGAGCAAACCCATTGTATTGAGTGGTGTTCAACCGTCAGGTGAACTAAGTATCGGTAACTATTTGGGTGCGCTGCGTCAATGGCAACAGATGCAAGATGATTATGATTGCCAATATTGTGTGGTGGATCTGCATGCGATTACCGTGCGCCAAGATCCGCAAGCACTGTATGAAGTAACGCTTGATGCACTGGCAATCTGCTTGGCAGTCGGGGTTGATCCCGAAAAGAGCACGCTGTTTGTTCAATCCCATGTGCCGGAGCATGCGCAACTGAGTTGGGTGTTAAACTGTTATACCCAGATGGGTGAACTGAACCGCATGACTCAATTCAAGGACAAATCCGCACGGTATGCCAATGATGTGAATGTCGGTTTGTTTGGTTATCCGGTGTTGATGGCGGCAGACATTCTGCTGTATGGTGCGCACCAAGTGCCTGTCGGCAGTGATCAGAAGCAGCATTTAGAACTGGCGCGCGATATCGCGACCCGTTTCAATAATATTTATGCCCCAGAGCAGCCGATTTTTACCATTCCAGAGCCTTATATCCCAACCGTGAATGCGCGCGTGATGAGTCTGCAAGATGCGACTAAGAAAATGTCGAAATCGGACGATAACCGCAAAAATGTGATCACCTTGCTGGAAGATCCTAAATCGATCATCAAGAAGATCAACAAAGCGCAAACCGATGCCGAAACTCCGCCGCGGATCGCCTACGATGTAGAGAATAAAGCCGGAATTGCTAACTTGATGGGACTGTATTCCGCTGCCACCGGGCAAACTTTTGCGCAAATTGAAGCGCAATACGCTGGGGTGGAGATGTATGGCCCATTTAAGAAAGACGTTGGTGAAGCGCTGGTGGCGATGCTGGAGCCTATTCAGGCGCAATACCAGCGGATTCGCAGTGATCGTGCCTATCTTAACAGCGTGATGAGTGATGGTGCAGAGAAAGCCTCAGCCAAGGCGCAGCAAACGCTACAACAAGTCTATGCGGCCGTCGGATTTGTGGCACGCCCATAAGCTTGTGTGATTGAGCTATATCCACTGCGTTATTGCTTGGATCGGCGGAAAAATAAAGGCTAGCTTGCGCTAGCCTTTATTTATGGGTTCTGTACTCGATTTACTGTGCGTCGCGCTGTACGCTGCCCCACAGATCATATTCATCGGCGTGTTCGATAAGCACCTTGACCCGCTCACCCGGTTGTAGGCCAGTTTCCCCATTGAGATAGACTAAGCCATCAATTTCAGGAGCATCGGCGTAGGTACGGCCAATCGCGCCTTCTTCATCGACTTCATCAATCAGCACTTGCATGGTGCTGCCAATCCGCTTCTGCAGTTTGGCGGCGCTGATCGCTTGTTGCACCAGCATAAAGCGCTCGAAACGATCTTGTTTCACTTCTTCCGGGATCTGATCTGCAATTTCATTGGCCGTAGCCCCTTCGACGGGGGAATACTTAAAGCAGCCAACGCGATCGAGTTGGGCTTGTTGCAGCCAATCCAGCAGGATCTGGAAATCTTGTTCCGTTTCGCCTGGGAAGCCGACGATAAAGGTTGAGCGGATCACCAGCTCTGGGCAGATCTCTCGCCATCTTTTAATCTGCTCTAAGGTGCGTTCCGCTTGTCCTGGGCGCTTCATTATTTTCAGCACTCGTGGACTGGCGTGTTGGAACGGAATATCTAGGTAAGGCAGTACTTTGCCTTGCGCCATCAAATGGATCAGCTCATCGACATGCGGGTAAGGGTAGACATAGTGCAAACGTACCCAAATCCCCATTTTGCCGAGCTCTTCACTCAGTGCTTTGATATTGTGGCGCACTGGTGAACCGTTGGCAAAACCGAGGCTGTGCTTGGTATCCACCCCGTAAGCGCTGGTATCTTGGCTGATCACCAGTAGCTCTTTTACCCCAGCGTTTTTCAGGCGTTCCGCTTCGCTAAGAATATCGCCCACTGGACGGCTGACTAAGTCACCGCGCATCGAGGGAATAATGCAGAAAGTACAGCGGTGATTACATCCTTCGGAAATTTTTAGGTAAGCGTAATGCTTGGGAGTCAGTTTGACCCCGTGGTCCGGCACTAGGCTGGTAAAGGGGTTATGAGTGGGTTTCGGTGCGTATTGGTGTACCTGCTCCAAGACATTTTGATAAGCGTGCGGGCCGGTAATGGCTAATACATTGGGATGCACTTGGCGAATTTCATTTTCGCGCGCGCCAAGGCAGCCAGTGACAATCACTTTGCCGTTTTCTGTGAGCGCCTCACCAATCGTATCAAGCGACTCTTGTACCGCACTATCGATAAAGCCACAGGTGTTGACAATCACTACGTCGGCATCGTGATAACTATTGACGATGTCATACCCCTCGGTACGCAGTTGGGTCAAAATGCGTTCTGAATCGACCAAGTTTTTCGGGCAACCTAACGAAACAAAACCAATTTTATTGCCTGTGGTTTGACCGATTTGGCTCTGTTGTACGAGGGTTTTTTTCGCCGTTTCCAAGGTTGTCGTTTGGTTGGGCGTAAAAGTCTGAACTGTCATTGCTCTGTGTGCTACCTGATAATTATCGGATCACCGCCCAGATCACCAAGGTGTGGTGGCAATCGGTACGGGTATAAAAGTCGGCGAATTATAACTGAGCCGGGGAAATTGGGTAGAGCCGAGGGTGCAAAATTGCGTAAAAAAGCACCCACCAAGCGCGGCTAAAGTTGGTATGTTTGGCTTAAACCTTGCCTTTAAAAGCCAGTGTTGCACAATAGCGCGCACGATTTTCATCGCTCAAGGAGGTATGCATGCTGCTGATGATCGATAACTACGATTCGTTTACCTACAACCTGTATCAATACTTCTGTGAGTTAGGGGCTAAGGTCAAGGTGGTGCGCAATGATCAGATTGATCTCGATGGTATCAAGGCGTTAGCGCCGAGCCATCTGGTGATCTCTCCCGGGCCTTGTACCCCAAATGAGGCGGGCATTTCGCTGGCAGCGATTGAGCATTTTGCTGGCCAGCTACCGATTTTAGGTGTCTGTTTAGGGCACCAAGCGATGGCGCAAGCGTTTGGTGGTCAAGTGGTGCGCGCACGTCAGGTGATGCACGGTAAAACCTCGCCGATCCGCCATAGCGGACAAGGCTTATTTGCTGGACTGAATAATCCACTGACCGTGACTCGCTATCACTCATTGGTGGTGAAAAATGAGACGCTACCGGCGTGCTTTGAGCTAACGGCATGGACAGAGCTCAGTGATGGTCGTGTTGATGAAATCATGGGCTTTCAACATAAAAGCCTAGCACTAGAAGCGGTGCAGTTTCATCCAGAGTCGATTAAAACCGAGCAGGGTCACCAGTTGTTGGCCAATTTCTTACGTCGCTATACCCTTCCTACTTGAGGCTGCAGTGGTGTTGGCTACGTTCATTCACCCCCAATCACATAGTTTACCTATGCTCATGGGGACTCACTCACTTGCCGCCTACCTGCAACTCCAAGTTGTTTGGGTATAGTTCTTCGTTTTCTGAGCTATTTTTAATTTTTCATAAAAAAAGCTTCATAAAAAAACGTTTTTATTGCATAAGTAATCATTAGTGACGCAGTGTTGCAAGGAGTGGTTAATGATGATGGAAGCGAGTGTCGATCGGAGTTGGTTTGATGAGGTAATGGTACCTTGCTACAACCCGATGGAGTTTATCCCTGTCAAAGGGGTTGGTTGCAAAGTGTGGGATCAGCATGGCCGCGAGTATATTGATTTTGCAGGAGGGATTGCGGTGAGTTGCTTGGGGCATTGCCACCCTGTGATGGTTGAAGCCTTGACCACTCAAGCGAATAAGCTGTGGCATGTGAGTAATATCATGACCAATGAACCCGCCTTACGGCTGGCCAAAAAACTTACCCAAGTCAGTTTTGCTGAAAAGGTCTTTTTTGCCAATTCAGGCGCGGAAGCCAACGAAGCGGCCCTGAAACTGGCGCGTCGTTATGCGGCGGATGTATATGGCGCTGAAAAATCGGAAATCATTGCTTTTAATCAAGGGTTCCATGGTCGCACTTTGTTTACCGTTTCGGTCGGTGGTCAAGCAGCCTATTCGGATGGTTTTGGGCCGAAACCGGGCGATATTGTGCATCTGCCTTATAATGATCTGGCGGCGTTACAAGCACAAATATCTGATCGCACTTGCGCGGTGATGATGGAACCGCTGCAGGGCGAAGGCGGGATTATTGCGCCCAGCGGCGAATTTGTGCAAGCGGTACGCGAATTGTGTGACAAACACCATGCGCTGCTGATTTTTGATGAAGTACAAACTGGCAATGGTCGCACCGGTGATTTTTATGCCTATCAAGGGCTAGGGATCACGCCGGATATTCTTAGCACCGCCAAGTCGCTCGGTGGTGGTTTCCCGATTGGTGCGATTTTGACCACGGCGAAACTTGCGCAACATATGCAGGTTGGTGTGCACGGTTCGACTTACGGTGGCAATCCATTAGCGTGCGCAGTGGCGGAAGCGGTGGTCGATTTTGTGTCCCAGCCGGATATTTTGGCTGGCGTTCGGCAGCGTGAGCAGTGGATGCGTGCGGAGTTGGCAAAAATTAATCAAAAATATCACCTATTCCAAGAAGTGCGCGGTAAAGGCTTATTGCTGGGGGCGGTGTTGAATGAACAATGGCAAGGCCGTGCACGGGATATTTTGCTGGCTGCTGGTCAGCAGGGGTTGCTGGTCTTGATGGCCGGAGCGAGTGTGGTGCGTTTTACTCCGTCATTAATCATTAGTCAGCAAGAGATTGCCGAGGGGATGGCGCGTTTAGATAGCGCTATCGCCACGCTGGTTGGTTAGTCATCCGCTGATACACTAAACTAAAAAAAGAGCCACCCAATGCAACGGGTGGCTCTTTTTATCGATCTGGTGATCACGCAATAGTTAGCGAGTACCGTACACCACGATAGTTTTACCGTGAGCAGAGATCAGATTTTGCTCTTCCAGCATCTTGAGGATGCGGCCAACGGTTTCACGTGAACAGCCAACAATTTGACCAATCTCTTGACGGGTGATTTTGATCTGCATGCCATCAGGGTGGGTCATAGCATCAGGTTGACGTGCTAGGTTGAGCAGAGTTTGGGCAATCCGACCGGTGACGTCTAAGAACGCCAGGTCACCCACTTTTTGGCTAGTGACTTGCAGACGGCGAGCCATTTGACCTGAAAGGCGCATCAAAATATCAGGGTTAACCTGGATCAATTGACGGAATTTCTTAAATGAGATTTCAGCCACTTCACAAGGTGTTTTAGCTCGAACCCAAGCGGTACGCTCTTGGCCTTCTTCAAAGAGGCCCAGTTCACCGATGAAATCACCTTGGTTTAGGTAAGAGAGGATCATCTCTTTACCTTCTTCATCTTTAATCAGTACCGCGACAGAACCTTTGACGATGTAATACAGCGTTTCCGCTTTCTCACCCGCGTGGATCAGTGTGCTTTTTGATGGGTACTTATGAATGTGACAATGTGAAAGAAACCACTCTAGTGTTGGATCGGTTTGAGGTTTACCTAGAACCATAATTATCTCACTTCCTCTGCAGGGTACGCTTGCCGCTATCCATATTTTAGCGAAGCCTCAATTGGGTTTACTAGAATAAAAGGTGTTACCTAGTGCTGCAAGCTCTCTTATGTTTCGATTGAGAATAGTAGCGTCTTTCCAAAATGATTTCTTGATTTTAATCGTGTCACTGGCCTGATTTGCTACGCAAAAATGTGCACATGATCACGGTATGAAAAGTAAGCATTCATAACTGGTCGGAGCTAACCAATTTTTCCGGTTTCAATCAGTTGCTGCAGCAGTGGGCGTACAATTAAATCCATCGCAAAACTCATCTTGCCGCCGGGGACAACGATGGTGTTATGGCGTGACATAAATGAGCCATCAATCATCGCCAATAGGTATGGAAAATCGACGTTTTTAATGCCACGGAAGCGGATCACCACAAAACTCTCATCCAAGGTTGGGATGCCTTTTGCGTTGAGCGGGTTGGAGGTATCGACGGTCGGTACCCGTTGAAAGTTAATATGGGTGCGTGAAAATTGTGGGGTGATGAAGTTGAGGTAGTCATCCATTGAACGGACGATCGAATCCATTACCGCTTCACGTGAATGTCCACGATCGCGGGTATCACGCACGTATTTCTGGATCCACTCAAGGTTAACAATCGGCACCATGCCAATCAGAAAATCAACGTGCTGTGCAACATTGACTGCGCCATCAACGACGCCACCGTGTAAGCCTTCATAAAACAGCACATCTGAGTTTTCTGGCAGCGCTTGCCAAGGGGTAAAGGTGCCTGGGATTTGATGATATGGCACGGCTTCGTCAAACGAATGTAAGTAGCGGCGAACTTGGCCGGTACCGCTTTTGCCATATTGACGAAAGAACTCTTCTAGCGCTGAGAAGTCGTTGGCTTGTGGACCAAAATAGCTGATATGGCGACCTTGTTCTCGGGCTTTGCGGATTTCACTATCCATTTCAGGGCGGGTGAAGCGATGAAAGCTGTCTCCCTCAACCCATGCTGGTTTAATGTCCATTATATTGAACATTTTACGAAATGCTTCTGAGGTGGTGGTAGTGCCGGCACCGGAAGAGCCGGTCACCGCAATGATGGGGTGTTTCGCTGACATGACAAACCTTGTCCTTAAGTCCTTGAATTGGGTGCCCACTTGGCTCCCGTTGCTCAATGACTATAGCACGGTCAAGGTTGTCGTCACTGCTGAGTTAAAATGGTTGGCATTTAATATCGACGCTTTCATGCAATTCGGAATAGACGATTGCCGCTTGCCCAGTTTGTAATTGAACGCGTACTTGCGCTATTTTTTCCTCCAGTGACACTTCTATATCGCCATAATCCGTGCCTTCACGCAGCACAAATTCTCGGATCAAATTGTTGAGTGTTGTTGGTGCAATTTGTTGCCAGGGAATGATCATCAATACCTCTTGATTTGATAACCGATTGCTCGGCTTTCACCGCACGAGTGATCGGGGGGATCTGTGTTATCTCGCTGTCGGTGAAGTGGTCGAGCGAGATAACCAGCGTCGCGGCTAGATGGTTTGTGCGCTAGCGTGCTTTAAGCATTAAATTGCTGTTCCATCTCTTCTAAGATTTCCTGTTCGCTCATCCAGGCTAGTTCGACTTGCTCTAGCTCGGATTTGGCGGCCGCTTGTTTGGCCAACACCTCAGTCAGAGTGGCTTTATTTTCGGCTTGGTACAGTGCGCTATCCGCTAACTGGTTTTCCATCTCACCGATCTGTTGGTTCAGTTGGTCGAGTTTATTTTCCAACTGGGTCAGTTTTTTGCGAATGGGCGCAGTGAGCTTACGAAAATCGGCTTCACGGCGCTTTTGCTCTTTTTTGGCCGCTGCACTGTTGCTGCTGTTGGTGTTACTGCTAGTTTGGGTTTCTTTGCGTTCGGCTTTTTGCTGATCGGTCAGCCATTTGTAGTAGTCATTTAAGTCACCATCAAATGGCGCAACTTGGTGATCATGCACTAAATAGAGATCATCGGTGGTGGCGCGCAGTAAGTAACGATCGTGGCTGACGATCACCATTGCGCCTTCATAGCTTTGCAATGCTAAAGTCAGCGCCTGACGCATATCCAAATCCAGATGGTTGGTCGGTTCGTCGAGCAGCAGTAGGTTGGGCTTTTGCCATACAATCAGTGCCAGCACTAAACGGGCTTTTTCACCGCCAGAGAAGGGCGCAACTTTTTCGAGTGCTTTTTCACCATGAAACCCAAAGCTGCCTAGGTAGTTACGCAGCTCTAACTCATTTTTATCGGGGGCGATTTGCATCATGTGCTGCAGCGGAGTCTCTTCTGGATGCAGGGTTTCTAACTGATGCTGGGCAAAGTAGCCAATTTTTACCCCTTGCGAGTAGCTGCAGTCACCCGATTGTGGTATCAGCTCCCCAGAGAGCAGTTTGATCAAGGTCGATTTACCGGCTCCGTTACGGCCAAGCAAACCGATGCGGCTGCCGGGCACCAAATTCAAGCGGATTTTTTCCAGAATTAAGTTATCGCCGTAGCCCGCCGCCACTTGATCCATCATCAGGATCGGGTTAGGTAGCGCGGCTGGCTCACGAAATTCAAAACTGAACGGGTTATCAAATTGGGCTGGCAGCACGGTTTCCATCCGCTCTAACGCTTTGAGTCGGCTTTGTGCTTGGCGAGCTTTCGACGCTTTATAGCGAAAGCGATCAATATAGCTTTGCATGTGCGCCATCTGTTTTTGCTGCTTTTGATAGGCGGCTTGTTGTTGGAGCATTTTTTGCGCGCGTTGGTGCTCAAACGATGAGTAGTTACCGGTGTATTCGTTTAAAGTCTGATTCTCAATATGCACAATCCGATTGATGATCGGGTCGAGGAAGTCTCGGTCATGGGAAATCAGGATCAGCGTACCAGGATAGCTTTGTAACCAACGTTCGAGCCACATTACCGCGTCCAAATCTAAGTGGTTGGTCGGCTCATCGAGCAGCAGTAAATCTGAGCGGCAAATCAGTGCTTGTGCCAGGTTTAAACGCATTCGCCAACCACCGGAAAATTGGGTCAGATTCCAGCTCATCTGCGGTTGTGAAAAGCCCAAGCCGTCCAGCAGCTCTGAGGCGCGAGCGCGAATACTATAACCACCAACCATTTCGATTTTGCCGTGCAGCTCCGCCACTTTCGTGCCGTTATCGGCCATTTCCGCCTCAGCTAATTGACTTTCTAGCTCGCGATATTCGCGATCGCCATCAATCACATACTCCAGTGCGGTGCGATCTAGGGCTGGGGTTTCTTGTGCTACCCAAGCTAATTCCCAGTAAGCGGGTTGGCTGAACGATCCCGCATCAATTGAGAGTTCATCTTTCAGCAATGCAAACAGGGTTGATTTACCACAGCCGTTTTTACCGACTAAACCGACTTTATCGCCGGGATGAATGGTGGCTGAAGCGTGCTCAAGGAGGGGTTTACCGCCGCGCAGTAGCTGAATATCAGAAAAGGTAATCATAAAAAATCGTTTATCGCCGGTTGAATTTGCGCTCGGAATAGTAGGTGGAATAAGGATAAAAGTCGATCATTATACCGATTCGGGTATGATTGCGCCGAGTCAGCATGCCGATCCGTCGATGATGGGAATTTTTAAGCCGGAGTAATTGAGTTTCTGCGTGTGATCTTCATAATATCGACAACTTTTTTCTTTTGGCGGGTATTTGGCCGTCGAGAGACAACCTCCCTGGAGCAGTTATGAAAATTGAAAAAAACACGGTAGCAAGTCTTGCTTACCAATTGACTATCGAAGATGGCGTGGTAGTGGATCAGTCTACGGTTGAGGCACCACTGGATTACCTGCACGGTCACAATAACCTGATTTCAGGTCTTGAGCGTGAGCTAGAAGGCAAAGTGGCGGGCGATAAGTTTACCGTAACGATTGCACCGGAAGATGCATATGGCGAACACAATGCTGACTTAGTGCAACGTGTTCCTGCGGATGTGTTCCAAGGTGTTGATGAGTTGGAAGTGGGTATGCGTTTCTTGGCCGATACCGATCAAGGCCCGATCCCTGTTGAAATCACTGAAGTTGATGGTGATGAAGTGGTGGTTGATGGTAACCACATGCTGGCTGGTCAATCACTGACTTTCAGTGTTGAAGTGGTCGCGGTGCGCGCTGCTACTGAAGAAGAGATGGCACACGGTCATATTCACCAAGAAGGTGGCTGCTGTGGTGGTCATGATCATGACCACGATCATGAAGGCGGTTGCTGTGGTGGCGAAGGCCACGATCATGACCATCACGGTCATGGTAAAAAAGAAGGCTGCTGTGGCGGCGGTAGCTGCGGTTCACACTAAGTGTAAAGCCGCCGACTAGCTGATAACAGATTGGTCTAGTCAGGTCTATTGGCAAAGCGCTCACCGCGATCCGGTTAGCGCTTTTTTTGTGGCTGATTTTTTGCTTTTTATCGATAGACTACGGCTTAAGCCCCATACCACCATGATGCGTGGTATACCGTTGGAGAAACTGGTTATGACTCATCCTATTGCGATCGCCATTCATGGTGGTGTTGGCAGCGTGTTATCTGCACACATCGATGCCCCGTTACGTGCTGAAATTCTCACTACATTAGAGCAAGCTGTGCGTACCGGGCATCAATTGTTAGTGCAAGGCGCTGATGCGTTAGATGCGGCGGTGGCGGCCGTGACAGTATTGGAAGATTCACCACTGTTCAATGCCGCCAAGGGGGCGGCATTGACTCATAATGAGATGGTTGAGATGGATGCCTCAGTGATGCATGGTGCACAGCGAGCGGTGGGAATGATTGCTAGGGTGCGTCATATTAAAAATCCGATCCAGCTTGCGCGTGATGTGCTGCGTGATAGCTCGCAGGTATTTTTGAGCGGTGAAGGGGCTGAGCAGTTTGCTTTTCAACAAGGACACCAATATACCGAGCAGGATTATTTCTTTACTGAGCGATGTTATGAGCAACTCCAGAGTCTCAAGCCACAAACGGATTTAGCGCTTTGCGATGCGATTGAACCATCCTCGCCAAGGCAACATCTCGTGGCGCAACAATCTGGCTCGGTCGGTGCGGTTGCGCTCGATCAATGGGGGAATTTAGCCGCGGCATCCAGTACTGGCGGCGTTGCTAATCAACCGGTTGGGCGAGTGGGGAGTGCGGTGCTGATGGGGGCGGGTATGATTGCCGAAAATGGTAATGTGGCAATTTCATGTACCGGGATGGATCAATATTTGCTGCGCTATTCGGTGGCCAGTGATATTGCTGCTCACATGCGTTATCTGCAGCAAGATGTGCAGACCGCGTGTCAAAGTGTGCTGCAAGGCGAGCTGAAAAGCCTTACTAGCGAAGTGGGTTTAATTGCAATCAATGCCTGTGGCGACGTTCACTTTGCGATCAACGGTACTGCAATGTATTGCGCCAGTATTGATCGACATGGGCAATTGAGTGTCAACATTTACGCCGACCAATAATTGCGCGCTAATAACTGAATGGATTTTCAAGACTGTTTTATATGAATTTTTGATGCTTAAAAAATGACTGCAACGATTCACATTCGGTGCTAGAATCCTTTTTTAACTAGCAATCAGACTTGGAAAGATGGGTAATAACGTAGTCGTTCTTGGCACCCAATGGGGTGACGAAGGTAAAGGTAAAATCGTAGACCTTTTAACTGAAGATGCAAAATACGTGGTTCGCTACCAAGGCGGACATAACGCAGGTCACACACTAGTCATTGACGGTGAAAAAACCGTTCTTCACTTGATTCCATCCGGTATTCTTCGCAACAACGTGAAATGCATTATCGGTAACGGTGTGGTTCTGTCACCAGATGCGCTGCTCAAAGAGATGTCTGGTCTCGAAGCGCGTGGTGTACCTGTTCGTGAGCGTCTTTTCATTTCTGAAGCTTGCCCCCTGATCTTGCCATACCACATTGCGCTTGACCAAGCGCGCGAAGTTGCTCGTGGCAAGAAAGCGATTGGTACTACGGGTCGTGGTATCGGTCCGGCGTACGAAGACAAAGTGGCTCGTCGTGGTCTGCGTGTTGGTGACCTATTCGATATGGCTTCTTTTGCTGACAAACTGCAAGAAGTGATGGCATATCATAACTTCCAACTGGAGCATTTCTACAAAGTAGAGCCAGTCAGTTACCAAGCTGTACTGGAGCAAGTGCAAGGTTATGCAGAATTGTTGATGTCGATGGTTATTGACGTGACTGACGAACTGGATGCAGCGCGTAAGCGTGGCGATAAGATCATGTTCGAAGGCGCACAAGGCACCCTGCTGGATATCGACCATGGTACTTACCCATATGTCACCTCTTCCAATACCACTGCTGGTGGTGTAGCCGCTGGTTCTGGTTTTGGCCCTCGTCACTTGGGTTATATTTTAGGTATTGCCAAAGCATACTGTACTCGTGTTGGTGCTGGTCCATTCCCAACGGAATTGTTTGACGAAGTGGGCGACCACCTAGGCACTAAAGGCCATGAATTTGGTGCAACCACGGGCCGTAAGCGCCGTTGTGGTTGGTTTGATGCCGTGGCGATGCGCCGTGCAATTCAAATTAACTCAGTAACAGGTTTCTGTCTGACTAAACTTGACGTTCTTGATGGTCTGAAAGAAATCAAGATCTGTACTGGTTATCAAATGCCAGATGGTTCAATTGCGCAAGTTTCACCAATGGCTGCAGATGCATTCGAAGGTGTAACGCCAATTTTCGAAACCATGCCAGGTTGGTCTGAAACGACCTTCGGTGCGAAAACTTTGGCTGAGTTGCCACAGACTGCGCTGGATTACATCAAGCGCATTGAAGAGCTGACCGGTGTTCCAGTTGACATCATCTCTACTGGTCCAGATCGCAACGAAACTATCATCAAAGTTCACCCATTTAGCGTGTGATCTTGAGAGAAAAAAATCGCAGCCGACTCATTGAGTCGGCTTTTTTTTGCCATACTGTCAGCGGTATGCTGTTCATTGGTGGCAAAAAGTTGCCGCAAAACGGTAAACGGGGCTAAAGCGATCGCATAAAATGCCGATATAGAAAGCAAACCGAGTCCGCGTGCAATGCTGCGCGTAACGATTGCCGGTGTTATGTAAGAGTGCGGGTATGAAGCTACGAACGCTAGCCGCTTCCTTATTGCTTGCATGGTACTCCTGCTACAATCCTGCTTATGCTGAGGATTTAGGAGAACCAGTGCCTATCTATTCGGAAGCTAAGCTAATCAAACTGATTGAACAAAATAAGCATCTTGAGCGTGTAAAAGCGGATCATTGCCAGATTGTGGAAGATATTGTTGCGCGTGCGACACGTATCAGTCTGCCTGCTTATGAATTTCTGTATGGCGATATGCTAGCGTGGGGAGTATGTGTCGAGCAGGATGTCGAGCTTGGCCTGTATTATATGGAAAATGCAGCACATCAAGGGCTACCCGCAGCACTTGAGCAGCTCGGACGTTATTATTCGCGCGGTACGTTAGTTCAGCAAGATAAACAGCGCGCAATTCCTTACCTACGCGAAGCGGCGGCAATGGGTAATCTAAATGCACGTATTCAACTGGCCGAGCTGTTATTGCGTGATTACGGCAGCCCGCGAGATTACGAAGATGCGTATCGTTGGCTGTATAACTCGGTAACTGCGGATCAGCGTACTCACCACCGGATCGCGCTACTGCGCCAAGGTTTAGAGCGGCGTATGCCGGAAAATATCATCGCACGTGCTAAGCGCAGAGAAACGTTTTGGTGATATCCCCTTGCGACTTGAAGCGGTAGTGGTGTTGGCTAGGTTGTTTCACCTCAATCACATAGCTTGCCTATGCTCATGGGGACTCACTCACTTGCCGCCTACCTGCAACTCCAAGCTATTTGGGTGTAATACATCTCACGGATTGGTGAGTCAGCAATATCGTTGATTTAGCCGATTAAGCTCTTGCTGTCGCCAAGCGGCATCCACCTATTTTACTATCCATCAGCCTCACTTGGCTGATTGGCTCGAACCCGATCATAAATCTTGCTGATTCATCATTTTAAATTTGATTCAGATCACATTAAATAGCATGATGAGTCAGTTCTGTGCGTTGTCGTTAGTTGTTCATTGTGACAAAGCATTAGGATATAACCTATACCCCTCGATAAGCAGGTCTGCCTATGTCTGACACCACACACCTTGATCCATTTGCGGATCGAGAAGCCGACAACTATGACAATCCAATTCCAAGTCGTGAGTTCATTCTGGAATTTTTAACCCAAGCTAATGTTCCGATGAATCGCAACGATCTGTTCGAAGCGCTAAAACTGGCCGGCGAAGAACAGTACGAAGGGTTGCGCCGTCGCTTGCGAGCAATGGAACGTGATGGTCAACTGGTATTTACTCGTCGTCAATGTTACGCCTTGCCTGAAAAATTAGAAATGGTGAAAGGTTACGTCATTGGCCACAAAGATGGGCATGGCTGGGTACGCCCAGAAGGAAGCCTTAATAAAGAGGGTGATATTTTACTCCCACATCACCAGATGCGTTCGCTGATCCATGGTGATTTTGTGTTGGTGCAGCCAAGTGGTACCGATAAGCGTGGCCGTAAAGAGGGGCGCTTGGTGCGCATTTTGGAGCCGCGTAATGACCAAATTGTTGGGCGTTTCTTTTTTGAACACGGTTACTCCTATGTGGTGCCGGATGACTCGCGGATCCATCATGATATTTTGATCCCTGACGAATTACGTGTCGGTGCGCGGATGGGTAACGTAGTGGTGATTGAGATCACTGATCGCGGTACTCGCAATCGCGGCATGATGGGTAAAGTGGTCGAAGTGCTCGGTGAAAATATGGCTCCGGGGATGGAAATTCAGATTGCGATCCGTACCCACCAAATTCCCCATGAGTGGCCAGCCGAAGTTGAACAGCAAGTGGCTGGGTTGGCAGAAGAGGTACCGGAGCAAGCTAAACAAGGCCGCGTTGATCTGCGTGCTTTACCGCTGGTCACCATTGATGGTGAAGATGCGCGAGATTTCGATGATGCGGTCTATTGTGAAGCGAAAAAAGGTGGCGGCTGGCGACTATGGGTGGCGATTGCCGATGTAAGTTATTACGTGCGCCCAGATAGCGCACTGGATAAAGAGGCGATTAATCGCGGTAACTCAGTCTACTTCCCATCACAAGTGGTTCCTATGCTACCGGAAGTGTTGTCCAATGGTCTTTGTTCGCTCAACCCACAAGTCGATCGCTTGTGTATGGTGTGTGAAATGACCATCTCCGAGACAGGTAAACTGTCTGGTTACAAGCACTATGAAGCGGTGATGAATTCGCATGCGCGTTTGACTTACACTAAAGTGCACGAAATTCTCGAAGGCGATGAAGAGCTGCGTGAGCGCTATCAAGAACTAGTCCCTCATCTGCAAGAGCTGCACAAAATGTATCAGGTACTCAAAGGCGCACGTGATGAGCGTGGTGCGATTGAGTTTGAAACGGTGGAAACCAAATTCATCTTTAATCCACAGCGTAAAATTGACAGCATCGAACCTGTGGTGCGTAACGATGCCCATAAGCTGATTGAAGAGTGCATGATCCTCGCTAATATCGCATCAGCTTCGTTGGTGGAGAAAGCCAAAGAAGCGGCCTTGTATCGTATCCATGAACCGCCAGGTGAAGAGCGTTTAACTGGATTCAGAAGTTTCTTAGGTGAATTAGGCCTTGATCTAGCCGGGGGATTAGAGCCCGCGCCGACCGATTACGCAAATTTGATGAAGCAAATCGGCGAGCGACCAGATAAAGAACTGATCCAAACCATGCTACTGCGTTCGATGAAGCAAGCGGTATATAACGGTGCTAATGCTGGTCACTTTGGTTTGGCTTTAAAACGTTACGCACACTTTACCTCACCGATTCGTCGCTACCCAGACTTACTGCTGCATCGTGCAATCAAGTATTTGATCGCCAAACAAGAAGGACGTAATCAAGATCGTTGGACCCCAACCGGCGGCTATCATTACTCATTTGATGATATGCATTTTTATGGTGAGCAGTGTTCGATGACTGAGCGGCGTGCTGATGATGCGACTCGTGAAGTCGCTGATTGGCTCAAATGTGAATATATGCAAGACCATGTGGGTGAAGAGCTCGATGGTGTAGTTGCCAACGTGACCAGTTTTGGTTTCTTTGTACGCTTGAGCGATCTGCATATTGACGGCTTAGTGCATATTTCGACGTTAGCTAACGATTACTACCACTATGATCCGATCGGTCAACGTTTGGTTGGGGAAAGTTTTGGTGCTATTTATCGGCTCGGCGATGCTGTGAAAGTGAAAGTTTTGGCCGTCAATCTTGATGATCGTCAAATAGACTTTGAATTGGTTGAAACAAGTCGTAAGCTACGCGGCCAAGGTAAAACCGCCAAAAAGCGTGCCGAAGAGGCAAGGGCCAAAGCTCAGGGTAAAAAGCAAGCCGCGAGCAAAGGTGGTCGGGCTAAGGCGCCAGTAAAATCAGCGGCACAACCTAAGCTAGAAGCGACACGCCATCCAGATGGCCCCGCGACTACCAAAGCCAAAAAAACCAAAGCGCCGAAAAAACGTAAAAACCAAGCGGGTAAGAAAACCAGCAAGGCACGAGAAAAAACCAAATAGGTAGAACATGAGTAACGAATTGATTTACGGCATCCATGCGGTGAATGCAGTATTACAACGCGATCCAATGCGCTTTATCGAAGTGTATGTACTAAAAGGCCGTCAGGATGATCGCTTGCTACCAGTAGTCAATGAATTGACGCATCTTGGGATCTCGATTCAAGAGATGAGTCGTAAAGCACTTGATGACAAAGCGGAAGGTGCCAATCACCAAGGCTTGATTGCGCGGGTGAAAGCCATGCGGCAACTCAATGAAAATGATCTGGATGATATCCTCGCCCAACATCAACAGCCATTACTGTTAGTGCTTGATGGCGTGACCGATCCCCATAATCTTGGGGCTTGCTTGCGGAATGCTGATGCGGCAGGTGTCGCCGCAGTGATTGTGCCCAAGGATAAATCCGCGCCACTGACCGCGACGGTCAGTAAAGTCGCTTGTGGCGCTGCAGAAACCGTACCATTGGTTCGAGTGACTAACTTGGCACGTACCATGCGCGCTCTGCAGGAAAAAGGGGTGTGGTTTGTTGGTACGGCGGGGGAAGCCACTCATGATATCTACCAAAGTAAATTGAGTGGGCCACTAGCCATCGTGATGGGAGCCGAAGGGGATGGTATGCGTCGTCTCACTCGTGAGACGTGCGATGATCTGATCAAAATCCCGATGGCGGGTAGTGTTTCAAGCCTCAATGTCTCGGTGGCATGTGGTGTCTGCCTGTTTGAAGCTGTGCGTCAACGCATGGCCAATCAATAAGTTTCCGAACCGATACAATATCACGGGTATGCAAGTGCCCGTGAATGATTGGCCTATTTTCCTTTTCTCCGCCATTTTTCTTTGTCTTCAACCTGCCACAATTTAATTCCGATTATTTTTCAAACATCCCTTGCAACTCAAACTGTGATCGGTATAATTCCCCGCACTGGTTTAGCCAGTTGTGAACCAATGAGCAGCGAGGAGCTAGCCTGTCGTATTGATAGGTACGGTAATGTATACTCAGCTTATGTTCGCAGTTAATTCGATTAGCTTATTTATTTAAGTTATTCACATTAGCTGACAATGTGCCCAATTGTGGCACTACGGTTTCACATAAATCAATCGGCATTCTCTCGTTCTGACGAGTTTGAGTGGCGATATTGTTTGTGTAATTTTTTTATAATTGGAGCTCTGTCTCATGCAGAACCAACGTATCCGTATCCGCCTAAAAGCTTTCGATTACAAACTGATCGATGCTTCTACTGCGGAAATCGTAGAAACAGCTAAACGTACCGGCGCACAGGTTCGTGGTCCAATCCCACTGCCTACTCGTAAAGAGCGTTTCACTGTTCTGATCTCTCCACACGTAAACAAAGATGCACGTGACCAGTACGAAATTCGTACTCACAAGCGTCTGATCGACATCGTAGAACCAACTGATAAGACTGTAGATGCACTGATGCGTCTTGATCTTGCTGCTGGTGTTGATGTTCAAATCAGCCTAGGTTAAGGGAGATTAGAAGAATGATTGGTCTAGTCGGACGTAAAGTGGGCATGACCCGCGTATTTACTGAAGAAGGCGTTTCTATCCCTGTAACAGTTGTTGAGGTTGAAGCGAACCGTATCACTCAAGTGAAAACACTTGAAACTGATGGTTACGCAGCTATCCAAGTAACTGCGGGTGCTAAGAAAGCTAACCGTGTTACTAAGCCAGAAGCTGGTCACTTCGCGAAAGCGGGTGTAGAAGCTGGTCGCGGTCTTTGGGAATTCCGTTTAGAAAACGGCGAAGAGTTTGCAGTGGGTTCTGAACTGACTGTTGAACTGTTCAACGAAATTAAAAAAGTAGACGTTACCGGTACATCAAAAGGTAAAGGTTTCCAAGGTGCTGTTAAGCGCTGGAATTTCCGTACCCAAGATATGACTCACGGTAACTCATTGTCTCACCGTGCTCCTGGTTCTATCGGTCAATGTCAGACTCCAGGTCGCGTGTTTAAAGGCAAGAAAATGGCAGGTCACATGGGTGCTGAGCGTGTAACGACTCAAAACCTAGAGATCGTACGTGTTGACGCTGAGCGCAATCTGCTCCTGATTAAAGGTGCAGTCCCAGGTGCAACCGGCGCTAACGTGATCGTCAAACCAGCTGTTAAAGCGTAACGTCTAGGAGTAAGTAATGGAATTGATGGTTAAAGGTGCTAACGCACTAACTGTTTCCGAAACTACTTTCGGACGTGAGTTCAATGAAGCTCTTGTACACCAAGTAGTTGTTGCTTATGCAGCAGGTGCTCGTCAAGGTACTCGTGCTCAAAAGACACGTTCAGAAGTTTCTGGCGGTGGCGCTAAGCCATGGCGTCAAAAAGGTACTGGCCGTGCACGTGCTGGTACAATCCGTAGCCCAATCTGGCGTACAGGTGGTGTTACTTTTGCTGCGAAACCACAAGATCACAGCCAAAAAGTAAACAAAAAAATGTACCGTGGTGCTATGAAGAGCATTCTGTCTGAGCTAGTTCGTCAAGAGCGTTTAATCGTTGTTGAAGAGTTCTCAGTTGAAGCTCCAAAGACCAAAGCTCTAGTAGCTAAGCTAAAAGAACTTGAGCTGAACGATGTTCTCATCGTTACTGGCGAAGTAGACGAAAATCTGTTCTTAGCTGCTCGTAACCTGTACAAAGTTGACGTGCGTGATGTAACGGGCATTGACCCAGTTAGCCTGATCGCATTTGACAAGGTTCTAATGACTGCTGCTGCAGTTAAGCAAGTTGAGGAGATGCTGGCATGATCCGTGAAGAGCGTCTACTAAAAGTTCTACGTGCACCGCACATCTCTGAAAAAGCAACCATGTCTGCAGAGAAAGCGAACACTATCGTTTTCAAAGTAGCAAAAGATGCCACTAAGAAAGAGATCAAAGCAGCTGTAGAAAAGCTATTTGAAGTTGAAGTTAAGTCTGTAAATACCCTGATCCTTAAGGGGAAGACCAAGCGTCAAGGTGTACGCCAAGGCCGTCGTTCTGACGTGAAAAAAGCGTACGTGACTTTGAATGAAGGTCAAGATCTTGACTTCGTTGGCGGCGCGGAATAACAGGAGTAGTTGAAAAATGGCTATTGTTAAATGTAAGCCGACTTCGGCTGGTCGTCGTCACGTTGTTAAAGTTGTTAACGCTGACCTGCACAAGGGTAAGCCATACGCACCTCTTCTAGAGAAAAACTCTAAGAACGGTGGTCGTAACAACAACGGTCGTATCACAGTACGTCACATCGGTGGTGGTCACAAGCAACACTATCGTTTGGTTGACTTCAAACGTACTAAAGACGGTATCCCAGCGAAAGTTGAGCGTCTAGAATACGATCCAAACCGTAGCGCAAACATCGCTCTAGTTCTGTACGCAGACGGTGAGCGTCGTTACATCATCGCACCAAAAGGTTTGAAAGCGGGCGACGTTATCCAATCTGGCCCTGATGCGCCGATTAAAGCGGGTAACGCAATGCCAATGCGCAACATCCCTGTTGGTTCAACTATCCATAACGTTGAATTAACTCCTGGGAAAGGTGCACAGCTGGCTCGTTCTGCAGGTGCGTACGCGCAACTGGTAGCTCGTGACGGTTCATATGTAACTATCCGTCTACGTTCTGGCGAAATGCGTAAAGTGTTGTCTGAAGGTCGTGCAACGATCGGTGAAGTAGGCAACTCTGAGCACATGCTGCGTGAACTGGGTAAAGCTGGTGCTGCGCGCTGGCGTGGTATTCGTCCAACCGTTCGCGGTGTGGTAATGAACCCGGTTGACCACCCACACGGTGGTGGTGAAGGTCGTACTTCTGGTGGTCGTCACCCTGTATCTCCTTGGGGCGTACCAACTAAAGGCTACAAGACACGTAGTAACAAACGCACTGACAAGTACATCGTACGTCGTCGTAATAAGTAATCTATTTAAGAGGATAAGCCATGCCACGTTCTCTCAAGAAAGGTCCATTTATTGACCTACACTTGCTGAAGAAGGTAGAGAAAGCGGTGGAAAGCGGAGACAAAAAGCCTATTAAGACTTGGTCCCGTCGTTCAATGATCATTCCAACAATGATCGGTTTGACCATCGCTGTCCATAATGGTCGTCAACACGTTCCAGTTTTCGTAACTGACGAAATGATCGGTCACAAATTGGGCGAATTTGCACCTACTCGTACTTACCGCGGTCATGCTGCGGATAAGAAAGCTAAGAAGAAATAAGGGGTAAATGATGGAAGCTATCGCTAAACATAACTTTGCTCGTATTTCTCCTCAGAAAGCTCGCTTAGTTGCAGACCAAATCCGCGGTAAATCTGTGGATCAAGCACTAGAACTTCTGACTTTCAGCAACAAAAAAGCGGCTGAACTGATTAAGAAAGTTCTGGTATCTGCAATCGCGAACGCAGAGCACAACGAAGGTGCAGACATCGACGATCTACGTGTCGCTAAAATCTTCGTAGATGAGGGCCCAGTCATGAAGCGTATTATGCCTCGTGCTAAAGGCCGTGCGGATCGTATCTTGAAGCGTTCAAGCCACATTACTGTGGTTGTCGCAGATCGCTAAGAGACTAGGAGAGTAAGCAATGGGTCAGAAAGTACATCCAAATGGTATTCGTCTAGGCATCGTTAAGCCTTGGAATGCTACATGGTTTGCTAACACCAAAGATTTCGCTGACAACCTAGACGGCGACTTCAAGGTGCGTCAATACCTGTCTAAGGAATTGGCAAACGCGTCTCTGTCACGCATCGTTATCGAACGTCCAGCGAAGAGCATCCGTGTGACTATTCACACTGCTCGTCCAGGTGTTGTTATCGGTAAAAAAGGCGAAGACGTTGAAAAACTGCGTGCAGCAGTAGCAAAAATTGCTGGCGTACCAGCGCAAATCAACATCGCTGAAGTACGTAAGCCAGAGCTGGATGGTCAGCTTGTGGCTGATAGCATCGCGTCTCAACTAGAGCGTCGCGTAATGTTCCGTCGTGCGATGAAGCGCGCGGTACAAAACGCAATGCGTCTAGGCGCTAAAGGTATCAAAGTGGAAGTAAGTGGCCGTTTAGGCGGCGCTGAAATTGCTCGTTCAGAGTGGTATCGTGAAGGTCGCGTACCTCTACACACTCTACGTGCTGACATTGATTACGCAACTTCTTCGGCTCACACCACCTACGGTGTAATCGGCGTGAAAGTCTGGATCTTCAAAGGTGAGATCCTAGGCGGAATGCCAGCAGCAACTGAAGCTGCAGAGCCAAAGGCTGACAAGCCTAAGAAGCAGCGTAAAGGCCGTAAGTAAGGAGTCGACAGATGCTACAACCTAAACGTACTAAGTTCCGTAAGGTTCAGACTGGTCGTAACCGTGGTCTAGCGAAAGGCACTGAAGTCAGCTTCGGTAGCTTTGGTCTTAAAGCTATTGGCCGTGGTCGTCTGACTGCTCGTCAAATCGAAGCGGCACGTCGTGCTATGACGCGTCATATCAAGCGTCAAGGTAAAATCTGGATCCGTGTGTTCCCAGACAAACCAATCACAGAAAAACCACTAGAAGTTCGTCAAGGTAAGGGTAAAGGTAACGTTGAGTACTGGGTAGCCCAAATCCAACCTGGTAAGGTTATGTACGAAGTTGATGGTGTACCTGAAGAATTGGCGCGTGAAGCGTTCCGCCTAGCGGCTCGTAAACTGCCATTCAAGACTACATTTGTAACTAAGCAGGTGATGTGATGAAAGCACAAGATCTACGCGAAAAGAGCGTTGAAGAGCTGAACACTGAGCTACTGAATTTGCTGAAAGAGCAGTTCAACTTGCGTATGCAAGCTGCGACTGGTCAGCTGCAGCAAACTCATACTCTGAAAGCTGTACGCCGTGATATCGCACGTGTGAAAACTGTTTTGACTGAGAAGGCAGGCGCATAATGAGCGACAAAATTCGTACTCAACTAGGTCGTGTTGTTAGCGACAAGATGGACAAGTCTATCGTTGTTGCTATCGAGCGCATGGTGAAGCACCCGATCTACGGTAAATTCGTTAAGCGCACGACTAAAGTACACGCACATGACGAAAACAACGAGTGTGGCATTGGCGACACCGTTGAAATTCGTGAATGTCGTCCACTGTCTAAGACTAAGTCTTGGACTTTGGTGAAAATTGTAGAAAAAGCGAAGATTTAATCTCTCCTTTTCTCGCAATTCAGGCGGCTCCAATTATTTTTGGAGCCGCTTGTTTTTTGACTACCCAATCAAAAAAAAGGGTGGTACAATTCGCGTCCCTTTAAAGAGGCAGCCCGACCCGAGATGGGTCTAGTTTTTTTAATATTTAGCGGAGCACTAACATGATCCAAATGCAAACTACCCTGGATGCAGCTGATAACTCAGGCGCTCGCAGCGTAATGTGTATTAAGGTTCTGGGTGGCTCTCATCGTCGTTACGCCCACGTTGGCGACATCATCAAAGTTACTGTTAAGGAAGCAATTCCTCGCGGTAAAGTGAAAAAAGGTGATGTATTAAAGGCGGTGGTAGTTCGCACCCGTAAAGGCGTACGTCGTCCAGACGGTTCTGTCATTCGCTTCGACCGTAATGCTTGCGTACTGTTGAACAACAACAGTGAGCAACCAATCGGTACACGTATCTTTGGTCCAGTGACTCGTGAACTTCGTAATGCGAAATTCATGAAGATTGTATCACTGGCTCCAGAAGTTCTGTAAGGAGCGGCAACAATGGCAGCTAAAATCCGTCAAAATGACGAAGTAATCGTTCTTGCTGGTAAAGACAAAGGCAAGAAAGGTAAAGTAACGAAGGTTCTGGCAACTGGTAAAGTTATCGTTGAAGGTATCAATCTAGTTAAGAAACATCAGAAACCTGTTCCTGCAATGGGTGTCCAAGGCGGCATCGTTGAGCAAGAAGCAGCAATCGACGTTTCTAACATTGCGATTTTCAACGCAGCAACTGGTAAAGCAGACCGCATCGGTTTCCGTTTTGAAGATGGCAAGAAAGTTCGTTTCTTCAAGTCTAATAACGAAATCGTTTCTAACTAATTAGAAGTAATTTGGAGTTCTACTATGGCGAAACTGCATGATTACTACAAGTCGTCTGTAGTCGCTGAACTGACCAAACAGTTCAGTTACACAAGCGTCATGCAAGTCCCTAGAATTGAGAAAATCACCCTCAATATGGGCGTTGGTGAAGCAATCAACGATAAGAAACTACTCGAAAATGCAGCGTCTGATATGGCGATCATCTCTGGCCAAAAGCCACTGATCACTAAAGCGCGCAAATCTGTAGCTGGTTTCAAAATCCGTGAAGGCTACCCAATCGGTTGTAAAGTAACCTTGCGTGGCGAACGCATGTGGGATTTCTTAGAGCGTTTGATCTCTATCGCTCTTCCACGTGTACGTGATTTCCGCGGTGTTAACGGCAAGTCTTTTGACGGTCGTGGTAACTACAGCATGGGCGTTCGCGAGCAAATCATCTTTCCGGAAATCGACTACGATAAAGTCGATCGTGTACGCGGTCTTGATATCACTATCACGACTACCGCTGGTACCGATGAGGAAGGCCGTGCTCTGCTGGCTGCCTTTAACTTCCCATTCCGTAAGTAAGGTGAAGGGTTACTGTTATGGCTAAACAATCAATGAAAGCACGTGAAGACAAGCGTGCGAAGCTGGTAGCTCAGTTCGCTGAAAAGCGTTCAGCTCTGAAAGCTATCATCAGCGATGTAAACGCATCTGAAGAAGATCGTTGGAACGCGGTTCTTAAACTGCAATCTCTTCCACGTGATTCAAGTCGTTCTCGTCAGCGTAACCGTTGCAACCAAACTGGTCGCCCACACGGTTTCCTGCGTAAGTTCGGTCTAAGCCGTATTAAAGTTCGTGAAGCTTGCATGAAAGGCGAGATTCCAGGACTTCGTAAGGCTAGCTGGTAATTGCCACTTAATCATTTGGAGTAAAGTTTATGAGCATGCAAGATCCGATTTCGGATATGCTGACCCGCATTCGTAACGGTCAGGCAGCAAACAAAGTTGCTGTAAAAATGCCTTCTTCAAAGCTGAAAGTTGCAATTGCTGCACTTCTGAAAGCAGAAGGTTATATCGCTGATTTCGCTGTTGAAGGCGAAGTAAAAGCTGAGTTGGAAATCACGCTTAAGTATTTCCAAGCAAAACCAGTAATCGAGCAAATCAAACGCGTTTCTCGTCCAGGTCTTCGTGTTTACAAGAAGAAAGACGAGCTGCCATCTGTAATGGGTGGTCTAGGCGTTGCTGTCGTTTCCACTTCCAAGGGTCTGATGTCAGACCGCGCTGCTCGTAAAGCAGGTCTTGGCGGTGAAATCATTTGCTACGTAGCATAATTAAGGAGTAGAACATGTCTCGTGTTGCTAAAGCACCTGTCGCTATTCCAGCTGGCGTAGAGGTGAAACTGAACGGCCAAGAGATCACTATCAAAGGTGCTAAAGGCGAACTTTCTCGCGTTTTCCACAAAGGTGTAGTGATCGCACAAGAAGACAACCAACTGACTTTTGGTCCACGTGAAGGCGTAGCCAATGCATGGGCACAAGCAGGTACTGCACGTGCTCTAGTTAAGAACATGGTTGTTGGTGTTACTGAAGGCTTTACTAAGAAACTCGTACTGAAAGGTGTTGGTTACCGTGCTGCTATGAAAGGCAACGCTGTAGGCCTGACTCTGGGTTTCTCTCACCCTGTTGAGCATGAACTGCCAGCGGGTATTAAAGCTGAATGTCCTAGCCAAACTGAAATTGTACTGACTGGTTGTGATAAGCAAGTAGTTGGTCAAGTTGCGGCTGACATTCGTTCTTACCGCGCGCCTGAGCCATACAAAGGCAAAGGTATTCGTTACGCAGATGAAAATGTGCGTAGTAAAGAAGCTAAGAAGAAGTAAGGTAACACTATGGATAAGAAAGCATCTCGCATCCGTCGTGCTACACGTGCACGTCGTAAGATTGCAGAACTGGGTGCAACTCGCCTAGTAGTACACCGTACTCCTCGTCACGTGTACGCACAAGTGATTGCAGCTAATGGCTCTGAGGTTATCGCCGCCGCTTCTACTGTAGAAAAAGCGATCCGTGAGCAAGTGAAATATACCGGTAACATCGATGCAGCGAAAGCAGTGGGTAAAGCTGTTGCAGAGCGCGCTCTTGAAAAAGGCGTAACTGTAGTTGCGTTCGATCGTTCTGGTTTCCAATACCACGGTCGAGTAGCAGCGCTAGCAGATTCTGCTCGCGAAGCTGGTCTGAAATTCTAAGGTAGGGTTGGAAGATGGCTAAAGAACAACAAGTTCAAGCGAATGATTTGCAAGAAAAATTAATCGCAGTTAACCGTGTTTCTAAAACGGTTAAAGGTGGTCGAATCATGAGCTTTACTGCACTGACTGTAGTTGGTGACGGTAACGGTCGTGTAGGTTTCGGTTACGGTAAAGCCCGTGAAGTACCTGCAGCGATCCAAAAAGCAATGGAAAAAGCACGTCGTAGCATGGTTACGATCGCGCTGAACGAAGGTACTCTTCACCACCCAGTGAAAGGTCGCCATTCGGGCTCTAAAGTTTACATGCAGCCTGCTGCAGAAGGTACTGGTGTAATCGCAGGTGGTGCGATGCGTGCAGTACTTGAAGTTGCTGGTGTACACAACGTTTTGTCTAAAGCGTACGGTTCTACTAACCCAATCAACATCGTTCGTGCAACGATTGATGCGCTAGTGGACGTGAAGTCACCAGAAATGGTTGCTGCTAAGCGTGGTCTAACTGTTGAATCAATTTCGGAGTAAGAACACATGGCAACTATTAAAGTAACTCAAACTAAAAGCTCAATTGGTCGCCTGCCAAAGCATAAAGCTACACTGCGCGGTTTAGGTCTTCGTAAAATCAACCACACAGTAGAACTTGAAGATACGCCATGTGTTCGTGGCATGATCAACAAGGTTTACTACATGGTTAAAGTTGAGGAGTAATCATAATGCTATTGAATACTCTATCGCCGGCAGCGGGTTCTAAACATGCTCCTAAGCGTTTAGGTCGTGGTGTTGGTTCAGGCCTTGGTAAAACAGGTGGCCGTGGTCACAAAGGTCAAAAGTCACGCTCTGGCGGCAAAGTTCGTCCAGGTTTTGAAGGCGGTCAAATGCCTCTGAAACAGCGTCTACCAAAATTCGGTTTCACTTCTCGTAAGAGCTTTGTGACTGCTGAAGTTCGCCTGTCTGAACTGGCGAAAGTAACTGGTGACGTAGTTGATCTGAACGCTCTGAAAGCAGCAAACCTTGTTACTAAAAACATTGAGTTTGTGAAAGTTGTTCTTTCTGGCGAGATTAACAAAGCAGTGACTGTAAAAGGTCTGCGCGTGACTAAAGGCGCTAAAGCTGCAATCGAAGCTGCAGGCGGTAAAATCGAGGAATAATCTCGAGGATTGAGGTACAGATGGCTAGAAAACCAGGACAAGATTTTCGTAGTGCTCAGAGCGGCTTAAATGAACTAAAGTCGCGCTTATTCTTTGTAATTGGTGCACTTTTAGTATTCCGAGCCGGCTCTTTTGTGCCGATCCCTGGTATTGACGCTGCTGTACTTGCCGAATTGTTCGAACAGCAAAAAGGTACCATCGTTGAAATGTTTAACATGTTCTCCGGTGGTGCCCTTGAGCGTGCATCTATTTTAGCTCTGGGCATCATGCCGTATATTTCGGCGTCAATTGTTGTCCAGTTGCTAACGGTAGTTCATCCCGCGTTAGCCGAACTCAAGAAAGAGGGTGAAGCAGGCCGTCGTAAGATCAGCCAATATACGCGTTACGGCACGCTTGTACTTGCAACATTCCAAGCGATTGGTATTGCAACAGGCTTACCAAACATGGTCAACAATCTGGTTGTTATCGACCAAACCATGTTTACCCTGATTGCGACCGTGAGCTTAGTAACCGGTACCATGTTCTTAATGTGGTTAGGTGAACAGATTACAGAGCGCGGAATTGGAAATGGTATTTCGATACTGATTTTTGCAGGTATTGTTGCTGGATTGCCTTCGGCAATCGGTCAAACAATCGAGCAAGCGCGTCAAGGTGAACTGCATGTACTTCTTCTGCTGTTAATTGCAGTGTTAGCTTTTGCTGTGATTTACTTCGTTGTTTTCATGGAGCGTGGTCAACGTCGAATCGTTGTTAACTACGCGAAGCGTCAACAAGGTCGTAAAGTGTTCGCAGCGCAAAGCACTCACCTGCCGTTGAAAATCAACATGGCTGGTGTAATCCCTGCGATCTTTGCGTCAAGCATTATCTTGTTCCCTGGAACATTGGCGCAGTGGTTTGGTCAGAACGGTGAAAGCAGCGCATTTGGTTGGTTAACCGATGTGTCTTTAGCATTGAGCCCAGGCCAGCCTCTGTATGTAATGCTTTATGCAGCGGCGATTATCTTCTTCTGTTTCTTCTATACAGCGTTGGTGTTTAACCCACGTGAAACAGCAGACAACTTGAAGAAGTCTGGTGCATTCGTACCCGGTATCCGCCCAGGTGAACAGACAGCGAAATATATCGATAAAGTGATGACACGTTTAACCCTTGCGGGTGCACTGTATATTACTTTTATCTGTCTGATCCCTGAGTTCATGATGGTTGCGTGGAACGTACGTTTCTACTTTGGCGGCACATCACTACTGATTGTCGTTGTCGTGATCATGGACTTTATGGCACAGGTACAGACCCATTTGATGTCTCATCAGTATGAGTCTGTGTTGAAAAAAGCAAATCTGAAAGGCTATGGCCGTTAATACGGCAGCAGTTCAGATAGATTTACGGAGTTTAGCAATGAAAGTTCGTGCTTCCGTTAAAAAAATCTGCCGTAACTGTAAAATTATCAAGCGTAACGGTGTCGTTCGCGTGATTTGCAGTGAGCCAAAGCACAAGCAGCGCCAAGGCTAATTAGCAGAAATTTTTTACTTGAAAATTAAGGTAGTGTCGAGTATATTCCTCGGCCTACCTTTTGCGTGCAAAAGAAGTAGTATACCGCAACGTATCCTCGACGGGCTTTGTTGCGGGTAATTCTTTGATGAAAGTACTAGGAGTGCATAGTGGCCCGTATAGCAGGCATTAACATTCCTGATCATAAACATGCTGTAATCGCACTAACTGCGATCTACGGGATCGGTAAAACCCGTTCAAAAGCTATTTTAGCTGATTTGGGTATTGCTGAGAGTGTTAAGATCAGTGAACTAACTGAAGAGCAGATCGATCAACTGCGTGATGGTGTAGCTAAGTACACTGTAGAGGGTGATCTACGTCGTGAAGTTTCCATGAACATCAAGCGCCTAATGGATCTTGGTTGTTACCGTGGTCTTCGTCATCGTCGCAGTCTACCACTACGTGGACAGCGTACTAAAACCAACGCTCGCACCCGTAAGGGTCCGCGTAAGCCGATCAAGAAATAATCGGGAAGGGTAGAGTACAATGGCTAAACAACCAACTCGCGCACGTAAGCGTGTACGCAAGCAAGTTGCTGATGGCGTAGCGCATATCCACGCATCTTTCAACAACACAATCGTTACCATTACAGACCGTCAAGGCAATGCTCTTGCTTGGGCTACTGCTGGTGGTTCTGGTTTCCGCGGTTCTCGTAAGTCTACTCCGTTCGCTGCACAAGTTGCTGCTGAGCGTTGTGCTGAAATGGCTAAAGAATACGGCCTAAAGAACCTAGAGGTTATGGTTAAGGGTCCTGGTCCAGGTCGTGAATCTACTGTTCGCGCTCTGAATGCAGCTGGTTTCCGTATCACGAACATCGTTGATGCTACACCAATCCCTCATAACGGTTGTCGTCCACCGAAGAAACGTCGCGTTTAACGTTTCTAGGAAGATTGGAGAAAGATCATGGCAAGATATTTGGGTCCTAAGCTGAAGCTTAGCCGCCGCGAAGGTACTGACTTATTCCTTAAGTCAGGCGTTCGTGCGATTGATACCAAGTGTAAAATTGATAACGCACCAGGCGTACACGGCGCTCGTCGCGGTCGTCTGTCTGAGTATGGCGTTCAGCTTCGTGAGAAGCAAAAAGTTCGTCGTATTTATGGCGTTTTAGAAAAACAATTCCGTAACTACTACAAAGAAGCTGCGCGCCTGAAAGGCAACACAGGTGAAAACCTGCTTCAGCTTCTGGAAGGTCGTCTGGATAACGTAGTTTACCGTATGGGTTTCGGTGCGACTCGCGCTGAATCACGTCAGCTGGTTAGCCACAAAGCTATCCTAGTGAACGGTAAAGTAGTAAACGTTCCTTCTTTCAATGTTGCGGCAAACGACGTTGTTGCAGTTCGTGAGAAAGCGAAAAAGCAATCTCGCATTAAAGCAGCTCTAGAAGTTGCTGAACAACGCGAAAAACCAACTTGGATTGAAGTCGATGTAAACACGATGGAAGGTACTTTCAAGCGTCTGCCTGAGCGTTCCGATCTGTCGGCTGACATCAACGAACAATTGATCGTCGAGCTTTACTCTAAGTAAGGTTTAAACTAAAGAGAGGACACAATGCAGGGTTCTGTAACAGAATTTCTTAAGCCACGTCTTGTTGATATCGAACAAATCAACACGACACACGCAAAAGTAACTCTTGAGCCGTTAGAGCGTGGTTTCGGTCACACTCTGGGTAATGCACTTCGCCGTATTCTTTTATCTTCAATGCCAGGTTGTGCTGCTACTGAAGTAGAGATTGAAGGCGTTCTTCACGAGTACAGCACCAAAGAAGGTGTTCAGGAAGATATCCTTGAGATTCTCTTGAACCTGAAAGGTCTGGCTGTTCGCGTTGCCGAAGGCAAAGACGAAGTGTTCATTACACTGAACAAATCAGGCTCGGGCCCTGTGGTTGCAGGTGACATCACCCATGATGGTGATGTAGAGATCGTAAACCCTGAACACGTTATTTGTCATCTAACTGCTGACAATGCTGCGATCGCTATGCGTATCAAAGTAGAACGTGGTCGTGGTTATGTTCCAGCTTCTGCCCGTATCCATACTGAAGAAGACGAACGTCCAATTGGTCGTCTGCTTGTTGATGCCACTTTCAGCCCAGTAGACAAAATTGCCTACTCAGTTGAAGCGGCTCGTGTTGAGCAGCGTACTGACTTGGATAAACTCGTTATCGATATGGAAACGAATGGTACTCTTGAGCCTGAGGAAGCAATCCGTCGTGCAGCAACTATTCTTGCTGAGCAATTGGATGCGTTCGTAGATCTTCGTGATGTGCGTGTACCTGAGGAGAAGGAAGAGAAGCCAGAATTCGATCCGATCCTACTGCGTCCTGTAGACGATCTTGAACTAACAGTTCGCTCTGCTAACTGTTTGAAAGCAGAAGCGATTCACTACATCGGTGATCTGGTACAGCGCACTGAGGTTGAGCTTCTTAAAACGCCAAACCTCGGTAAGAAGTCTCTTACAGAGATTAAAGACGTGCTTGCATCACGTGGTCTGTCTCTGGGCATGCGTCTAGAAAACTGGCCGCCAGCGTCAATCGCTGAAGATTAATCGATAATAGTTAGAAGGATTAGGTCATGCGCCATCGTAAGAGTGGTCGTCAACTCAACCGCAACAGCAGTCATCGCAAAGCGATGTTCAGCAACATGGCTAGCTCTCTAGTACGTCATGAAGTTATCAAGACTACTTTGCCAAAAGCGAAAGAGCTGCGTCGCGTCGTTGAGCCTTTGATTACACTAGCTAAGACTGACAGCGTTGCTAACCGTCGTCTAGCATTTGCTCGCACTCGTGATAACGAAGTGGTAGCAAAACTGTTTAACGAATTAGGTCCACGTTTCGCTGCACGTCAAGGCGGCTACACTCGTATTCTGAAGTGTGGTTTCCGTGCAGGTGACAAAGCTCCAATGGCATACATTGAGCTGGTTGATCGCCCAGAAGCTGCTGTTGAAGCTGCTGCTGAGTAATCAATTCGTCATGCAATAAAAGAGCCGGGCTAGCCCGGCTTTTTTTATTGCTGTTTTTTGCTGTATTTGGCTTGTAAACGGAGTGTGATGTGATTGGCATTAGGTTACGGGCACTCTATCGCGATAGGTTTGCTGGATATTGTGGCTACCGTTCGCCGAGCGACTCTTCTTGGTTGCGACTGGTGTTTTATTAGATCCACTGCTGGCAAAATCTAGACTCACAGTCCCGCTAAACTGACCTCTCGCCTAATCCTATTCAAGCGTGACCTATTGGTGTCACTGTCATCGTCATCAGCGCCATTATTGAGTCTGTAAAAAAAGAGCGACCCTTAGGATCGCTCTTTATCGTTGTTGGTAAGCGCAAAGCCAATATTACAGAATATCTAACAGCTCTACTTCGAAAACCAGTGCTGCAAATGGTGGAATAGCGGCACCTGCGCCACGCTCACCATAAGCTAGGTCTTGTGGAATATAGAGTTTCCATTTTGAACCGACAGGCATCAGTTGCAATGCATCAACCCAACCACGGATCACGCCAGTGACTGGGAATTCAGCAGGTTGACCACGAGAGACAGAGCTGTCGAACACAGTGCCATCGACCAGTTGGCCATGGTAGTGAACACGAACTGATTTGTCGGCAGTTGGGATAGCCCCGTTGCCTTCAACCAATACTTCGTATTGCAGGCCAGACTCAAGAACCGTGACTTCTGAACGCAGCGCGTTATCTTGCAGGAATGCTTCGCCTTCTGCAGCCGCGACTTTAGCGGCCTCTTGGTGTGCTTGTTCTGCACGCATATGCATGGTTTGTAGGGCTTGGTTGATTTCATCTACTGAAATTGCAGGTTGTTCGCCAACCAGTGCGGTTGCGATACCAGCGGCAATCGCTGCCACATTCAGACCTTCTAAGCCGCTACCCGCCAGTTGTTGACCCATTTGTAGGCCAATGCCATAACTGGCTTTTTGTTCTACGGTTTCAAATGTTACTTCAGACATAAAAGTCACTCTTGGTCGTTCAATAAAGGCGACAGAATAACAGGTTAGGCAGAGTCATGAAACGGTTATCCCATGTGGGGTTGCTATGCCAAGTAAGTGGGTTATGGTCCGTCATCGTGGCATTGGCTTGTGACTTAGCGCAGAAAGTTCAGCAAAAAATTTCAAGTTTGTGTCAAGCTTTGGCTTTCATGCGACTCGACTCTATACTCTAACCTTATGAATTTTTATACTGTAGGCTAGTAATTAAAGGATTTGAACATGAATCGCCGCCACAAGAAGCCGCCGCAAACTGATTATCTGGCCTTGGTACAAAATTTTTGGCAACGACTGGATTGGCCGCGCTATCGTCAGCGGTTGCAAGAGTTATGGCTTGCACTGCCGCTGCGGCATCGACGGAGTTTGATGGTGCTGATCCCCGTTGTGCTCGGCTTGATGGTGATCCCATTACCGGATAAGTCAACCGCACTCAATGCAGCGCCTGCGGCTGCGCAGAGGATTGAAGTCGGGATCAATACCCAGAGTTTGAGTGAACAAGGTTCGCCAACGCCGAGTGAACTTAAATCATCGGCTTGGCAAGAGTACGTGGTTCGCCAAGGTGATACTTTATCGCAAGTGTTTCGGATTAATCAGTTGCCATTAAGTGATATCAATGGGTTGGTCAAGGTTGAAGGCGCCGATAAGCCGCTTAGCCAAATTCAAGCAGGACAACTGATCCGTTTTAAATTGGCGGAAAATGGCCAGTTGGATATTTTGCAACTGGAGCGCAATAGCCAATCAGTGATGTTCTTTCGCCTCTCTGATGGCGGTTTTGGGCGCAGCAAATAAGATGAGTGCGCAGTTTAGTCTGCGCAGCGCTCAGATCCGTCCCTAATCATATCGATGTGCCAAATCCCATCCTCGATATAGGGCTCGGAGGTGGCGATAAAGCCATAGCGAGCATAAAACTCACCAAGATACTGTTGAGCGCCAATTTCGATGATTTGTTGTGGCCATAAGCGTTGGCACTGCTCAAGTGCGGTCTGCAATAATTGATGTCCAAGCCCATTGCCCCGCGCGCAGGCCTTGGTCGCCACTCGGCCAAAGCTGACATTCGAGTAACTTACCCCAGGCGGCAGTAAACGTGCGCAAGCCACTAATTGTGATCCTTGATAGCCAAGCAAATGTTGCACGCCGCTGAGGCAATCCTTGTCATCCAATTCGGGATAAGCACAGCACTGTTCTACCACGAAGACGTCCACTCTGAGTTTAAGGAGTTGATACAGCTGTTCGGTAGTTAATTGGCAAAAAGGCACACATTGCCAGTGGATCATGATTATCTCCTTGATAATAAAGTTAATGCTCGTGGTTTGATTTGCTTTGAACTGCGCTGAACGGGGGGTAATTATTACTGCGCAGCGCCATTTTCTCTAGCGTTAAGCATAGCGCGAAAAATTTAAATCAAGATTCACTGGAGCTGAGGCGTAAAATAACGATAATAGCGCTTCTTTTTTCATCACACTAAGGATCCCCCTTGAACACCAACTCTTTTGCGGCTTTGAACCTGAAGCCTGAATTACTCGCGAACCTTGAAACGATGGGGTTTGCCACAATGACTCCGATTCAGGCGCAATCTCTTCCCGCAATCCTCAATCAACAGGATGTGATTGGTCAAGGTAAAACGGGCTCGGGCAAAACGGCTGCCTTTGGTCTTGGGGTATTGTCTAATCTCAATGTAAAACGCTTTCGGGTGCAAGCCTTAGTGTTGTGTCCAACTCGTGAACTTGCCGATCAAGTGGCGACCGATATTCGAACCTTAGGTCGCACCATCCACAATATTAAAGTGTTGACTTTGTGCGGCGGGATGCCGATGGGGCCACAGATTGGCTCGTTGGAACATGGCGCGCATATTTTGGTTGGCACACCAGGGCGTATTTTGGATCACCTGAGTAAAGATCGTATCGATCTTAGCGAACTCAACACGCTGGTGCTGGATGAAGCGGATCGCATGTTGGAAATGGGCTTCCAAGAAGCGTTAGAAGCGATTGTGGCTGCAGCACCTACTGATCGCCAAACCTTGCTGTTTAGCGCTACTTTCCCTGCCAGCATTGAGAAAATTGCGCAAAATGTTACCCGTAATGCAACGATGATCCAAGTCGCCGCCACTCATGATACCTCAACCATTCGCCAATATTTTTATAAGGTGGATGGCAGCGAGGCGCGTGATCAAGCGCTTGAAACGCTGTTGTTACATCATCAACCTAGCTCAGCGGTGGTTTTTTGTAATACCAAGCGAGAAGTGCAAAATGTCGCCGATACCTTGCATCAAGCCGGCTTTAGTGTGATTGAATTGCACGGTGACTTAGAGCAGCGTGAGCGCGACCAAGCGTTAGTCCAATTTGCCAATAAGAGCATCTCGATTTTGGTGGCGACCGATGTGGCTGCGCGTGGCTTGGATGTGGATAACCTTGATGCGGTATTTAACTACGATTTATCACGCGATCCTGAGGTGCATGTGCACCGTATCGGTCGTACAGGCCGAGCTGGCAGCAAAGGTTTAGCATTTAGCTTTTTTAGCGATAACGAAAGCTATCGTGTAGCACAAATTGATGAATACATGGATATCGCGATTGAACCGGCCACCTTGCCACAGCCGGCCGCTGGCGCGCGTCCATATTTGTCGAACATGATCACGATTCAGATTGATGGTGGTAAAAAAGACAAAGTTCGTCCCGGTGATATTCTCGGGGCATTGACCAGTGATGGTGAGCTGACGGCGGCGCAGATCGGCAAGATCAACCTCTTCCCGATGCGTGCTTATGTGGCGGTGGATAAAAAAGTGGTGCACAAAGCCCTCAACAAAATCGCCAACGGTAAGATGAAAGGACGCCAGTTCCGCGCTCGTTTACTCAAATAATCCCATGATGTTTGCTCAGCCATACATCGCTATGGCTGAGACTCCATAATGTGGATCCCAATCCGCAGCACTGTGACATCGCAGCGCTGCGTGATCCACTTAGCCAATCCGACCTTGCTGTACCTCTCCGACCTTTGCCAGTTATGCACTTACGCTGCTAAACCTTACACACTCCTATATCAGTTTTTGGAATAAAGAATGAAATTATAGAATTTCAGGTAATAATCAGAACTGCGCATAATGCCTGCAACAAACCCCATAGGATTTCAGGTAATAAGCAGGAGCTCGATTATGTCGCAGGATGCGCTAGCCACTTTTGGTCAATCCCCTCGTTTTTCGGTAGTCGAAGGCTCCAGTTATCTGCGTGCGGCCCGTAGTCAACTGCCAGCAGGCGAAGTTGCGTTAGTTGGCGCAGGTCCGGGCGATCCTGAGCTGCTGACCGTGAAAGCACTCAGCTATCTGCAGCAAGCGGACGTGGTGCTGTATGACCACTTAGTTTCCGAACCCATCATGGCGCTTATCCCAAGTACGACCATTTTAGTCTGCGTTGGCAAACGTGCCGGTCATCACAGTGTGCCACAAGCGAAAACTAATCAATTGTTGGTCGATTTTTCTCGGCAAGGTTATCGCGTGGTGCGGCTTAAAGGGGGGGATCCTTTTATGTTTGGCCGTGGTGGTGAAGAGCTCGAAGTGCTGTTTGAGGCTGGTGTCAAATTTCAAGTTGTGCCCGGCATTACTGCTGCCGCCGGAGCCACCGCGTATGCCGGTATTCCATTGACGCACCGCGATTATGCGCAGTCTGCGCTCTTTGTGACTGGGCATTTACAGGCACAAGCCGAAGCATTGGATTGGTCAACCTTGGCGCGTAGCCAGCAAACTTTAGTCATCTACATGGGGCTTGGCAACGCAAGCATGATTAGTGAGCAATTACAGCTGCATGGTCGCCAAGCCAGCACTCCCATCGCCATCATCGAACGTGGCACGCAAACTACGCAGCAAGTGCAAATTGGTACGTTACACAACTTGCCGAGTTTGGCGGCCAGTGCGGCGGCTCCCGCGCTGATTGTGGTCGGTGAGGTAGTGGCGCTGGCGACTAAGCTGCACTGGTTTGGTTCTTGCGCTACGCCAATCTCGCGTGAGGCCGCGCAATTCGCTTAATGGTCAATCGGCTTAGTAGTGAAGTGGTTTCAGTCGCAAACAAGGAAGAGACAATATGGTTCAACAAGCTTTAACCCATTTACAACAGTTGGAAGCGGAAAGCATTCATATTATTCGTGAAGTGGCGGCTGAGTTTGCCAATCCGGTGATGATGTATTCGATTGGTAAGGACTCCTCGGTAATGCTGCATTTGGCGCGTAAAGCGTTTTATCCCGGCAAAATTCCCTTTCCTTTGTTGCATGTTGATACCGACTGGAAGTTTCGCGACATGATCACATTTCGCGATGCGACCGCTAAAAAATATGGTTTTGAACTGCTGGTACATAAAAATCCACAAGGATTAGCCGCGGGGATTAACCCGTTTGTGCACGGTTCGGCCAAGCATACCGACATTATGAAAACCCAAGCTTTGAAGCAAGCGCTTAACAAGTATGGTTTTGATGCCACTTTTGGTGGTGCGCGGCGAGATGAAGAAAAATCGCGAGCGAAAGAGCGAGTCTATTCATTTCGCGATAAAAACCATACTTGGGATCCGAAAAATCAGCGTCCAGAGCTATGGCGAACCTATAACGGCCAGATCAACAAAGGCGAAAGCATACGGGTGTTTCCACTCTCTAACTGGACCGAGCTGGATATTTGGCAATACATCTATCTCGAACAGATCGAGATTGTACCGCTGTATCTGGCGGCAGTGCGCCCTGTGGTCGAGCGAGATGGCATGTTGATCATGGTTGATGATCAGCGGATGACCCTGCGTGATGGTGAGCAGATTGAGCACAAAAGCGTGCGTTTTCGCACCTTAGGTTGCTATCCATTGACCGGCGCCATTGAGTCGCACGCCAGTAGCCTGACCGAAATTATTGAAGAGATGCTGGTGGCGACCTCAAGTGAACGGCAAGGCCGCGCGATCGACCACGATCAGTCGGGATCAATGGAACTGAAAAAACGGCAAGGTTATTTCTAAGCATCGCAGGAAAGCGTATGAATAATGCAATCAAACAGCAGCTCGCTGAGCTTGGTATTGAAGCTTACCTCAAGCAGCATCAACACAAATCGTTACTGAGATTGTTAACCTGTGGTTCGGTCGATGATGGCAAAAGCACTCTGATCGGCCGTCTGCTGCATGACACTAAACAGATCTATCAAGATCAGTTGGCTGCGGTGCATCACGATAGCCAACGGGTCGGCACCACAGGTCAGCGTCCAGATTTAGCCTTGCTGGTGGATGGCTTACAAGCCGAACGTGAACAAGGCATCACCATTGATGTGGCCTACCGCTATTTTTCAACCGAGCGCCGCAAATTTATCATTGCCGATACACCGGGGCATGAGCAGTACACGCGCAATATGGCGACTGGTGCATCCAACTGCGATCTGGCGGTGATCTTGATTGATGCGCGTAAAGGGGTGCTGGATCAAACCCGTCGCCATTCATTTATCGCTCATTTACTGGGTTTACGGCATTTTGTGGTGGCGGTGAACAAGATGGATCTGGTCGATTACTCTGCATCGCGTTTTGAGCAGATCCGCGCTGAATATCTACAATTTGCTGAGCATCTACAAGGTGATATTGATATTCAGATCATCCCGATCTCAGCCTTAGAAGGCGATAACGTGGTGGAACCAAGCCGCGTCATGGATTGGTATCAAGGTCCATCACTGTTGGGATTGCTGGAACAAGTGAATATAGATCGCGACAAGAGCGGGGCGGAATTTCGCTTTCCGGTGCAGTATGTCAATCGTCCCCATCTCGATTTTCGGGGTTTTTCCGGCACTATCGCCGCTGGAGTGATCAAGGTTGGCGATAAGATCAAAGTATTGCCATCGGGAAAAACCTCGCAGGTGACCCGGATTGTCACCTTTGATGGTGAGTTGTTGCAAGCCCAAGCTGGATTGGCGGTCACGCTAACCTTAGCCGACGAAATTGACATCAGCCGTGGCGATTTACTGGTGCAGGAAAATTCAGCGCTTGAGAGCACCCATCATCTGTTGGCCGATGTGGTGTGGATGACCGAACAAGCATTGCAAATCGGTCGTGATTACGACATTAAAATTGCCGGTAAAAAGACGGTCGGCCAACTACAAGCGCTGCACCATCAGTACGATATTAATAATCTATCCACTTATCCGGCTGAAAGTTTACCGCTTAACGGGATTGGTTTATGTGAGTGGACGTTTACCCAACCCGTCGCGATTGATCACTATCTGGCTTGTGCCGATACCGGCGGTTTCATCATCATCGATCGCCTAACCAATGTCACGGTCGGTGCGGGCTTGGTGCGTGAGAGCGTGCAGCATCGGCCAGCGCAAGCGACGCCATTTTCCAGCTTTGAGGTCGAACTCAATGCATTAGTACGTAAACATTTTCCGCATTGGCAAGCTATCGATGTTAGTCGTTTAGGGCAAAGTGAGTGAGGATCGTATGACAGTTCAAGCAGAGAATATGCGTGATCAGCGATGGGAGCGTCAGCCCAATATCGTGTGGCATTCTCATCGTGTGGATAAAACGCAACGTGCCACGCTCAAACAGCAGCGTCCAGCGGTACTTTGGTTTACTGGGTTATCTGGCGCGGGGAAGTCGAGCGTGGCGGGGGCTTTGGAATATCGCTTAGCCGAGCTTGGTTATCACACCTATTTGTTGGATGGTGATAATGTTCGTCACGGTTTATGCAGTGATCTCGGTTTTTCAGCGCAAGATCGGCGCGAGAATATCCGACGAATTGGCGAATTGGCCAAATTGATGGCGGATGCGGGGTTGATTGTGCTGACTGCGTTTATTTCGCCCTATCGTGCTGAGCGACAGATGGTGCGTGATTTGTTGCCTAGCGGTGAATTTATTGAGGTGTATGTCAATACGCCGCTGGCAGTGTGTGAGGCGCGCGATGCGAAAGGTTTGTATCAAAAAGCCCGTGCTGGGGAAATTCGGCACTTCACTGGGATTGATTCCGAGTACCAAGCGCCACTCGATCCTGAGATTGATCTAATGGCCGCAGAAAAAAGCATCGAAGCGTTAGTTGAGCAATGTCTCACCGAGTTGAGCCTGCGCGGCATTATCTCCCACAATGATGTTACTGGCTGAGTGAATGCGCCAAACAGGATGGCGTGTTCGTTGATGTGCAAGCCATTTTTCAGTTATGTGTGGTCATACCGCATGATGCATTGAGTTGCTGACTTCTGTTTGCAGCGTGAATTTCTGATTCAGTAACGCGATCAACTGATCGTAGTAAGTCTGGTTAAACTTATTGCCGAGTAAGCGACATAGTTCATTACCCGTCGGGCTGAAGCGATAATAGATCAGGCGTACCGCTTTGCTATGGGGCTGTAACTGAAGGTGTTTACCTTGATAGTTGAGTAGGAGTGGCGGATCGGTTTCAATCTCACCGGACTCTAATTCAGTCGCGTGCAGTAGCCCAAGTTCAATCAGTACTAATAAACTGGAGTAGGGCAACTGATGGCTACCGATATTGATGGTTTGAGTGGTGATGCGTTTCGCGAAACTGAGCAGGCTATGCTGGGCTTTGTAGCCAATCAGCAATTTTAAGCTGCTACTCGCGCCAAAGCTGCAGGCTAAGCTCGCGGCACGCTGCAGAATTTGCGCCTCTTTCGGGGTCATAGTTTGCAGAACTTTGAGCGCTTTCATTGAGGTAAAACCAGGGTTGGTGACCTCGCGTTTTAGCACTTGTGCCCACAACTGCTGCATTGCGCGGCTGTGAATATCTTGTGCCATGTCAAAAAAACGGTATAGCCAGTCAGGATCTGGGTCGCCGGAGCTTTCATTGCGGCAAGAGCTGTGAGCCAGTTTAATGATCTGCTCTAAGTTTTTTTGGCGCAGTTCTTTATGGCGACGTTCACGCTGTATCGCCCGCTCTAACAGGCTAGTTTTCGGTGTTTCGCTCAGTAATAGGCTATCTAAACCATGCTGACGGGCGATGCCTAAGATCCGACTGGCGCTGTCTTTAAGATGCTGGGATTGTGTGCGTTGCTCTTGGTTGTGTGGCGTGTCATGCTCGATCACAACTGGCGTAGGATTGTCTGCCATGTGCTACCTGAAAATCTCTGCTACGGGGTGGACGTCGAGTGTAAAATTTACTCTGTTCACCGCTTGCCAGCCAGTGAAACTCTTGGATTTAGCGCATAATTTTGCGCTCTGATCGCAAAAGTGGTGACGGAGAAAGCTGCGGCAGGTTCGAGTGCGGGGATGTCAGCCTCCCAACGTTGAGCCGAGAGGCTTAATACTTACATATCGTCGTATTCGGCGATGTCCGTGCCAATTAGGGTATAGGCGGTTTCGGCCAGATCATGACTGAGTGATTCGGTTTTCAATTCGCCAATCACATAAATCACATCCCACAGCTCTTGGATTGGAGCGCCTTTAGGAAACTTGACGTAAATAATCTGGTTAGGTGGCGGTGGTGGCACGTGAATACATGCACCAAAGTAAGGCACCAATAAAAACTCGGTGACCTTTTTATCATCGCCTTCAAGCGGGATCACAAAGCCGGGGATTTTGACCCGACTGCCGTTCAGCTCCTTACGGACAGTGCCAATCTGTTGCTGCTTGGCTGGTTCATTACCGTTATGATCCGGCATCGGCATACCTTGTTGATCAAACAAGTTGCGCTCATTCTCTGGAATGAGATCGAGCCAGTCGAGTTGTAACACATCCTGCTCACTGGCAGTGGTGTCTTGATTAGCCAATAGTGGCGTTGAGAACAGCGGCGCCATGATGAGGCTCGCTATCAACATAAAACGTTTCATCGAATGCTTCCTTGTGATCCTTCTCGTTGTGAGTCAGTCACCTATTTTATTCCTATAAGCGAATGGTCATGCCATCACTGAGCGATTGTCGATAAGCGCGCAGTGCGGGAATAAACCCAATCATTATACCTGCCAGTTGTACGCAGCCGAGCAACTGCCATTCATAAGCGGTTAACCCAGCTAGCGCAATTTGAATGCCGTACTGGCTTGCAATCAGTGGCGCGGCGAGCGCCAGTAGCAGATAAAGCACACTCACGCCAAGCAGGATGCCCACGAGTGTCAGTACACTTGCTTCGCTGACCAGCAAAGCAAACACATGCTGTGGCCTTGCGCCCATTGTACGTAAGATCGACATCTCTCTGCGCCGCTCTTGTAAGCTGGTCAGCAAGCTACTGAGCATACCGAGCAACCCTGCTATCACCACAAAAATGGAGACGGCCATCAGTGCTTGCTCAGCGACGGACATCATACCCCACAACTCATGTAGTGCGACGCCCGGCATAATAGCGCTGAGCGGCTCGTACGGATAGCTATTGATCTGGCGTTGCAAGGCAAAAATTTGGATTTTCGATTTGACCCCTAGCAACATAGCGGTGATCTGTTTCGGGGTAAAATCGCGCTGCGCCAGTTGTTCGGCACTGCTGTGCTGACCAAGGTTGGCCCCTGATTCCCATCCGACATGGATCGCCTCTATCGCTTCTAAGGAAACATGCACCGTTTTATCGACTGGTGTGCCCGTAGGTGCCAAAATGCCGACCACAGTAAAGGGCTGGTTATCGTGGCGGCTAAAGCCGACATCGCTGATCCCGTGGGCGATGATCATTGGGCTGCCAATCTGATAGCCGAGCGATTTTGCTACATCGGAACCAATGACGGCTTCAAAGAGGCGATTAAATTCAGTGCCTTGTAAGAAAGTAAGTGGTTGCTTACTACCATAGCGGTAGTGCTCAAAATAGCTATGGTTAGTGCCAAGGACGCGAAATCCTTTATGTGAATCTCCCAAAGAGATCGGGATGGTCCATTTTACCGCCGGATGCTGGCTAAATTCTTGATAACTGTGCCAATCAATATTGTTGGTGGCATTGCCAATTCGAAATACTGAATAGAGCAGTAAATTGACCTGACCAGAGCGCCCGCCAACGATGAGATCCGTACCGGCAATGGTGTTGGCAAAGCTCTGCTTGGCTTGAGTGCGGATCCGCTCCACCCCGAGCAGCAATACCACGGCGATCGAGACGGTTAATACAGTTAATAGTGCGCTGGCTTTGCGGTTGAGTAGGCTTTTCCATGCCAAATTCAGGATAACTTTCATTGCCAACCTCCTGCACGATTGAGGGTGGGTAAGTGGACACTTCGCTCAAAAAGCTTTTCTAGTGTTGGGTCATGGCTAACAAACACTAAAGTGGAACCAACGCGCTCGGCTTCTTCACGCAGCAGTGCAATAAAAGCTTCGCGATTATCGTGATCCAGCGCTGATGTCGGTTCATCGGCGATGATGAGTTGTGGCTCACCGATCAGCGCTCGCGCAGCGGCGACGCGTTGCTGCTGGCCGATACTGAGTTCTGTCACCGGCTTATTGAGTAAAGCGCTTGGCAGATGCAATCTTTCGAGTAGCGATTGGGCTTGGTGCACCAAAGGGCCGTTGACTTGTTGTCTGCGCAGAGCGGAAAAGTGGCATGGTAAGGTCACGTTATCTAACACCGACAGATAAGGCAGTAGATTAAATTGTTGGAAAATATAGCCTATATGGTCGGCGCGGAAGCGATCGCGCTGACTGGCACTCAAGCGGCTTAAGTCACTGCCAAGTAAAGATACGACACCTTGTGTTGCAGTGTTAATGCCGGTTAAAAGGCTCAGTAAGGTGGACTTGCCGCAGCCACTTGGGCCTTTGACAAACAGGTGTTCACCCCGAGCTATCTGTAAATGGGCAATATCCAAGGTGGGGGTGCTGGCTCCCGGCCAACAGAACACCACATCATTTAACTCAATCACGGATGAAGTAGGATCAGAATGGTGAGCAGGCATAATGGCTCCTCATGTGTACAGGGAAATCAAAGCATCTCCAATAAGGGATAGGTGAGAGTCACCCATCCCGAGCGCTGGAATTACAGTTTGATAAGCGCTTGCTTAGCGTTCAGTTGTAGCGCACTTTGCTGCTTTTCGGTTAACACATTAGCTTGGATTTGTTCGCTGCTTGGGAAATATTGGAACCATTGTGTATCGATCTGTTGGAGCTGATCGACAGCTTCACAGTGGAACTGATATTGAGCGCTGAATGAGCCGTGTTGATGGTTGTCATGCTGATGATCGTCATGTGCATGGCCATCATGATCGTGGTGTTCATGTTCAGCGTGATCGTGCGCGGTGTGGTGATCGTGGGTAGTATGGTTGTGTTGGTGCTTTTCACCGGGTTGATAAGCATGACGGTCTTGGTATTGCTTACCACCCAATGAGTATTGGATAAACACTTCACGTTTTTCGCAGCGCGCTTGCTGATTGATGATAAACAGTTGATCGGCATGGTGCAGTGTGTCGAGTGCTTGCTGCAAGGTGTGTTGCTGGGCCTCATTTTGTGGCTCATGCTCAAAGCCAAGCACATCTGCGCCTGGTGCGGTGATTTCAATCAGTAAGTCGTGACCATCTTGAGCAATGTTTAGTTCAACGTGGCCATGTACATGCGCTTCGTGCTGACGATGTTGATGGTCAGAGTGATGATCGGCAAATACGTTGCCAGAAAGTGTCGCGCCAATCATCAGCGCAATCATTGTTGGGTAATGCATGAAAAACTCCTAATAAAACAAAAAAAAGAAACAATCGGTTTGATTTGTTTTATGCCGCAGGTGGTGAGCGAGCAAAATAGGAGTGCAGCAGCAGTGTGCGTTGAATCGGCTGGGCTACTTGGCTTTGCGGTGGCGTCTGCGGCCACTGAGGCAGTCGCCACTGTGTGCTAGGCAATCCATGGTTAACCCCAGCAAATAACTGACAATCATGCTGCCAATGGTGTTCAGGATGTGCATCGAATTGGTGATCAATCACCGCTACGTTAAACCATAGCACTAGTGCCATCGTCAGTAGAGCGACGATGGATAAGCGCGATCGGTGCAACATAGGTTTGAGCATTATGGCAGACCTGCAGTGAATGAGGTTTGTTATAATATAACAATTCACCAATCAGGCAAGCAGTGATTCAGTGCACTGCGCGGATGTTCAATCGATGATTCGGTGAGCAAGTCAGTCCTTACTCACCGATGCTGCACGCGTTAAGTGGTTAACGCTGCCGATCTTGGTTGATCACAACTGTTGCTCAATCAATCCAAGCACGCTGGCAATTTCGGCCTCGCTGAGTGCGCCTTCTTTCACCCACAGCACCTGACCTTGCTCATCTAGCACTATGATAGTGGAAGATTCGGCGGGTAGCTGCCATGCTTTAGCCACTGCACCGGATTTATCCAGCACCATCGATGACCAAGGGAATTGTTGCTTGCTGTCCTGCGCTGATGATTTCACCAGTGCGCCGGTGCCCCACAGCGCATCATCTTGATTGATGATGGTGGTGGTTTGGTAGCGTTCGCTAGGAAATTTTGCCGCTGAGATTGCGTCCATTAATGGTGCATTGAGCTGTTTTGCACTACTGCGTCCAGCGATGGCTTGGATCACGCGCACTTTGCCAACCATGTGTTGTGAGTTCCACGCTTGATAGCTGAACTGCTGTTGTTGGAGTAGGATTTCGCCATGTTGCTCGACAGTTACGGCTGGCACGGCTGCGCCAAGGGTTAGATTGTGGGCCAACGCAAGCGTTGGTGAGCATGCCAAGAGTAAGGCAATCAAAGTTTTATTGTGCATTGAGTTATTTCCTTCGGTTAAGCCGGTGCAGATATAGCATATAAATGGTTGCCAGCGAAAAATTCTGCGGGCCTGCTTGCCGTGATCGCTTATGCTCGTTATGGCCAGCGATTTAACCATTTTCGTACAGACGCCACGCGGCATTGACGCTATGATGCCGATGTAGCAAAAATGTCACCGTTGTATAACGAGTTTAATCAAGCATGAGACGACCATCACTTCGCGCCTTAATTCTGCTCTGGCTCTGCTCCGCCCTATTGCCTGCGTTATGTTACGCCAATGTGAAGTTGGAGATCACCGGATTGAGTGGTGCAGACAAAGATAACGTAGACGCTTATCTCTCCTCGATTGCCCCATCAGACTATTCCACTAGCTTACGTTTTCAATCCCAACTTGAAAAGAGCATTATCGAGGCACTGAACGCGGTGGGTTATTATCATCCGCAGATTGAGTTTAGCGTGGCAGCCGATAATCAGCGCTTAAATGTGGCGGTGACGCGCGGTGAAGTGACACGCTTTAGTGAGGTTGACATAGTGATCAGTGGTGAGGCGCACACCGACAATGATTTTCAACGCCTGATCAGAACCAGTGGTGTGGTGGTTGATCGCCGACTTAACCATAGCTTGTACGACAATCTAAAATCTGGGATCCGCAACCTTGCTCTGCAAAAAGGTTACTTCAATGGTGACTTTGAGCTCAGTCGATTGGAAGTGATCCCCGAGCTGAATCAAGCCCGAGTTAAGCTGCATTTTGCCAGTGGTATGCGTTATCAGTTTGGTCTCACTAGTATCGAAGGCAGTCAGATTGAGCAAAATCGAGTGCTGTCACTACGGCCGTTTAAACAAGGCGATCCTTATCTGGTGTCACAGGTGGGCGAGTTTAACCAAAATCTGTCCAATACTGATTGGTTCTCCTCGGTGCTGGTCGAGCCAGATTTATCGCAGTTAGATCAAGGCCGTGAGTTACCGATCAAAGTCACTTTAGCACCACAAGCCCGCAATCAATTAGAAACTGGGATCGGTTTATCGACCGATGTTGGCGTACGTGGCTCGTTAAAATGGAAAAAACCGTGGGTGAATCGCCTAGGGCATAGTTTTGATAGTAGTTTTTCGCTTTCGGCGCCGGAACAAACCATTACCGCTGGCTACAAAATCCCCTTAGATGACGCTTTGCACGAATATTATCGCATCCAATATGGCATGAAGCATGTCGATAAGCGTGATACTCAGAGTATGGAGTCTAACCTATCTCTGGAGCGGCATTGGTTGCTGGAGAGTGGTTGGCATCGCTCGATATTTGTACGTTATCTACTGGAAAACTATGAGCAAGGTCTGCAAGACGATAACAGCCAATTTGTGTTGCCTGGTGTTACTTATACTCGTACTCGTGCACGTAGCAACAGCGGTTTACTGACCTGGGGTGATAAGCAAACCGTCACCTTAGAGTATGGTGACCCACAACTGTTGTCTGAAACTCGGGTACTGCGGGTGCAAACTGGCTCTGCTTGGTTGCGAACTTATGCGCGTAACCATCGAGCGTTAATTCGGGTTGATGGTGGCGCTAACGTGGTTGAGCAGTTTGATCAGCTTTCACCCTCATTACGTTTTTTTGCTGGTGGTGATAACAATCTGCGTGGTTACGGTTATGAATCCATTTCACCTAAAGATGCCAGCGGGGCATTGACTGGGGCGAAGTATATTGCGACCGGTTCACTGGAATATCAATATCGCTTAACCGGCAATTGGTGGGCGGCGATGTTTATCGATGTCGGCGATGCTTTCAATAATAACCCCGACTGGAAAAAGGGTGTTGGTACTGGGATCCGTTGGATTTCTCCGGTTGGGCCTATTCGGTTAGATTTTGCGTGGGGGTTGGATGCCACTCCTGGCGATGAGTTCAAAATCCACTTCACCTTAGGGCCTGAATTATGATCAAACGAGCACTAAAGTGGACCAAATGGTTGTCTATGTTGCTACTGATTTTAGTGATGGGGTTAGTGCTGGCGGTGGCAGGTGCGCTGTTTACTAACGCTGGACTACAAGCGGTGCTATGGGGGCACAGTCGGCATTGCCTCAGTTGCAGGTTGCGCAAGCGCAAGGTGCGTTATTTCCCCGCTTTACTCTGCAAGGCGTGAGTTATGCCGACCGCGATCTTAATCTGACGCTGGCGGCGCAAACATTCAGCTTGGCGATCAATCCTAATTGTTTATTGGAGCCGAGTGTCTGCATTAATGAGTTGACGCTAAAAGGTTTGCGACTCGATTTACCCTCGCTGCCAGAGTCACCTGCCGAGCTTGAGCCGGCGGTGGAGTCTGAGCCGTTGACATCACTCTCTACCCCGATTCCGATCCGGGTCGGTAAACTGGCGCTGCAAGATATTCAGCTTAATATCCTCGGCCAGCAACTGGCTTGGCAGCAGTTGACCACCCGCGCAACGTGGCAAGGTAATCGGCTGCGGATTGGTCAAACTGAGTGGCAAGGGATCCGCCTCGCTCTCGCCGAGTCACAAGCTGAGCTAAGCAGTGAAACGCAAGCTTCCGCGACCAGTCATGTTCCACCTATCGTATTGCCATCAGTGCTGATCCCGCTGCAGATCGAGCTTGAACGTTTTGATGTGCGTGATTTCCAACTGCAGCAAGCCACCCCGATAGTGATCAATCATTTCGGTTTTGCGGCGCGTGCATTTGAGCATCAAGTGTCGATTTCGAGCTTAGAGTTAAACATGCCGGAACTGGTTGCCGAGCTACAAGGTCAAGTGACACTGAATCACGATTATCCATTACAGTTGGAACTAAAGAGTCAACTGCGGCTCGCTGATTTCAACGGCCAAACATTAAACCTGAGTGCGCAGGGCAGCTTGGCTGATCTGCAACTACAAGCGCGTTTGGATAAGCTAGCTCAAGCACAATTACGGGCGCAGTTGAATCTGTTAGCCACCGATCTGCCGTTTGATCTACAACTGTCGCAAGTTCGTGCCCAGTGGCCAATGCTCGGCGAGGCGGATTATCAGCTCCAAGTGCCCAATTTACGTGCCAATGGCTCATTGGCCAGCTATCAAATTACACTACAAAATGCCGCATTACAGGGCGCGGATCTGCCCGATCTCGCTCTGACTCTTAATGGTCAAGGTAATTTGGATCAGATCGCGCTGTCATCATTCGAGATGGCTGCACTCGGTGGTAGCGTGGGCGGAACGGCTCGGTTGAACTGGAAAACTGCGCTCGACTGGGAGGCGCGATTAAAGCTCGACCATCTTCAGCCGGCCTTGCAGTGGCCAACTGTGGAAGGTCATTTGAGTGGTGAACTCGAGACGCGCGGAGGATTAACTCAGCAAGGCGGCTGGCAAGTTGAGCTACCTCGTTTGGCAATTAACGGAGTGCTGCGAGATTACCCACTACAACTGCGCGGTCAAGTCAGTGCCTCTGATCGACAAGGGCTAGGCGATATTACTTTAGTCACGCAAGGCGTTTCTATCGTTCATGGCCCTAACTCATTGACCGCCAAAGGCCAATTGAACAAGCAGTGGCGTATGGCGGTTGAATTGGATGTGCCAGATTTAAGTAAATCGTTACCTGACGCTCAAGGCAAAGTCATTGGTGATATTGTGCTGCGTGGTGATCTCAAACAGCCACGGGTTAAATTGATGTTGGATGCCGATCAGGTGCGATGGCAAGATTGGGCGGCGATTGGGCATCTGACTTTACAAGGCAATTTGGCCGCGCTACCGGAGCCGCAAGGCGATCTCTCGCTGCAAGTGCGCGATGTGCAATATCAAGATCAACGCATCGATACACTCGATGTTAAAGCGCAGGGCTCGCAGCAACGACATAACGTGACGGTGGATCTCACTTCAGCACTGGCGTCAACCAGCCTAGCCGTAAATGGCCGCTTACGTTTAGAGCCTAGCCTGCGTTGGCAAGGTGAGCTAGAGCAGATGTGGCTTAGCTCATCGCAAGGGCGGTGGCAATTACAGCAAGCCACCGCATTATCATTTGACCAAGCCAGCCAACGGGTTAAGGTCGCAGCCCATTGCTGGGGCCAAGCTGCAGCTCAGATCTGTTTAGAGCAGGAGGCGCAGTTAGGTGAACGTGGTGCCGCACGTATTGCGATTAAGCAATTTGACTTTAGCCAATTGGCGGATTTATTGCCTCAACTAACCAAGCTCAGTGGTCAGCTTGATGGTCAAGTAACGGCGAAATGGGCGCCGAATACCGCACCGCAACTGCAAGCCGAGTTGAGTTTAAGCAAAGGGCAAGTTATCCAAAAACTGGAAAAAAATCTGATTTTTGGCTGGGATCATGCACGGTTGTCGGCCAAGTTGGCGCGTAATCAATTGCAGGCCAATTGGCTAGTCGCAGCGACCGATAACGGGGATTTTTCTGGTGCCATCTCGATTGCTGATGTGCGTAGTGAGCAGAAAATCATGCAAGGTGAGCTTAATCTCAGCACGTTTAATTTGGATTTTCTACAACCTTTGATTGGCGAGTACAGCGAGGCGAAATCTAATCTGAACGCCGAGCTACAATTTAGTGGTCCTATGCTGCATCCACAATTGCACGGTGAAATTAGTGCTAATGATATTCGAGTGATCGGTGAGATCACTCCGGTGGATATTCCTTCTGGTCAAGTGTCACTCAAATTTAATGGTTATCAGGCAAGCTTAAATGCGGATATTGCTACCAGCGATGGCCTGCTTGAAGTTGATGGTGATGCCGATTGGCAGCAATTAGACAACTGGCGCTTAACTACCCGCGTGCATGCCTCATCGATGAGGGTTGAGTTACCCCCTATGGTGCGGGTCAAAGTGGTGCCCGATCTCACTCTTGCCATGCAACCGCAATTAGCCAAAGTGACCGGCAATATTGCCTTGCCATGGGGACGGATTGTGGTTGAGGAGTTACCACCGAGTGCGATTGGTATTTCCAAAGATCAAGTGGTACTGAATGCCAATTTTGAACCAGTGACTGAGCCAAATTCACTGCCATTTAGTCTCGAAACCGATATTAATCTGCAAATTGGTGATGATTTCCAACTTAAAGCGTTTGGCTTACAAGGCAATTTAGTTGGACGACTTAATGTGGCGCAGAAGGATAAAGGCCCATTTATTTTGGGTGAAGTGAATATTCGCGATGGTCAGTACCGCTCATTTGGACAAGATTTACAAATCAAAGAGGGTAAAATCTTGATGAATGGCCCGGTCGATCTGCCCTATTTGGCGATCACTGCCATTCGCAACCCGAATAACACTCAAGATGATGTGGTGGCTGGGGTGCGGGTCAGTGGTCCTTCAGATAATCCTTCCTTGGTGATTTTTTCCGAGCCGGCGATGCCGCAAGCTAACGCGCTGTCTTATTTATTGCGTGGACAGAATATTGATGGTGAAGCGGGTGGTAATGCGATGACCACTACCTTGATTGGGCTAAGTTTGGCACAAAGTGGCAAATTGGTTGGCGAGATCGGCCAAGCCTTTGGCGTGCAGGATTTACAACTGGATACCGCAGGCTCAGGCGATGATTCGCAAGTGACGGTCAGTGGCTATATTTTGCCCGGCTTGCAAGTTAAATATGGGGTGGGCATTTTTAATTCACTGGGCGAGTTTACGATCCGTTATCGTTTGATGAAGGATCTGTATTTAGAGGCGGTTTCTGGGGTCAATGGTGCCGTAGATCTGCTCTATCAGTTTGAATTTAACTAAGGAGGGAGATGTGCAGCACTTAGTTTTTGTGTATGGCACTTTGCGCCAAGGAGAGAGCAACCACTTTTATTTACAGCACAGTCAGTTGCTTGGCCAATTCGAAACCAAACCTGAGTATGCGCTGTATGATTTAGGCGCCTATCCAGGCTTAGTCGAAGGCCATCAATCGGTATATGGTGAAGTGTATTTGGTGGATCAGCCCACCTTAGCCCAGCTCGATCAGTTGGAGGATGTGCCAGTAGAGTACCGGCGTGACACGATTGAAACTCCGTTTGGTACTGCTTGGATCTATATCTATCAACCGGCGCATCATTGCCATTCACTGATTGGATCGGGTGATTGGTGTCAGCGTGTTTAATCGGATGAATTGAACAAGCTGATTTAACGCATTGAGTTAAAATTTTACCTTAGCAGGATAAGCCGATCGTGGGTTGGCTTATCCTGCAGGTGCCAAGTGGTGATTACGCATCTTGTGCGCGTTGATAAGCCGTGAGGATCTCAGTGCGTGCTGCAGCGGCATCAGCCCAGCCATCCACTTTTACCCACTTGCCGGATTCCAATTCTTTATAATGTTCAAAGAAGTGAGTGATCTGGGCTTTGAGGAGTAGCGGTAAATCATCCACATCTTGAATGTGATCGTACTCCTTAGACAGCTTAGTGTGCGGCACCGCCACCACCTTGGCATCTTGACCCGATTCATCACTCATCTGTAATACCCCAACCGGACGGCAGCGGATCACCGAACCCGGGATCAGTGGGTATGGCGTCGGAACCAATACATCAACCGGATCGCCATCCAGTGACAAGGTGTGGTTAATGTAACCATAGTTGCAGGGGTAGAACATCGGCGCGGACATAAAGCGATCGACAAACACGGCGCCAGATTGTTTATCAACTTCATATTTGATCGGATCAGCATTGGCTGGGATTTCAATCACCACATAAATATCGTTAGGCAATGATTGACCAGCAGGAACATTGTTTAAGCTCATGTCGTGTTTCCTTGATTGGGGCCAGAGTTGAAATGATTGGCGGATAACTTGTGCAAGCTTAGTCAAGTTTGCGCGAACGCTTGGCCTAATCCGGATAATTTTTTAAAAATGTTTCGACCTGGCGCAGCATATTTTTGAACCAACGAAAAAAGGCACGCGCTGATGCAGCTCAAGCGGGGTGATCTCCATAATCCACTGTTGGCCACCCCGCAGACTTGATCGCGTGCTTCTAAGGCCGCTTTGAATGTCTCATTGGCATACAGGTCGAGCTTTTGTTGCTGCTCACCTTGGATATTGTCATGACCCGACGCGCCAATAATATCCGCTAATCCGGCTTTGTTAATTTCTCGGTTGACGATTTTCGCAGCCAAACGAATCGAAGCCAGCAGAGAGGAGAGTTCACCGCTGGCATGAGGAAAATCATGTTGTTTGGCGAGAATAAATTCACCGAGAGTACGCATTTTTTGCATGGCAAGACCTTTATTTTTGTATTGGGGGAGATGAGCATTGCACGCAAGTGTGCGCCGCTAAGTTGCTCAGCAAGATCGAGGGATCCTCTAGTGGGATCGATAACGCTATGCCGCTTGCTGAGCATCGATTGTAAAACTCAGATCTTTTTATGGGTATTGAACTAACCGACCGAGATCTCACTTTGCTCGGCAATCATTTCTAATTTACATCTGGCGGAATAGTCAGGCTCGCTTTTACCTGGCGGATCGGGATAATGGAGTGATTCCAATTGCACCGTAACAAGGCTGGCTTTTTATGCATATTCATATCTTGGGGATCTGTGGCACTTTCATGGGTGGCGTCGCAATGCTGGCGCGGCAACTCGGCCATAAAGTCACTGGCAGCGATGCCAATGTTTATCCGCCAATGAGCACCATGCTAGAAGCGCAGGGCATCGAGATTATTGAAGGTTTTGATCCGGCTCAGTTGGAGCCTAAACCTGATCTGGTGGTGATCGGTAACGCGATGAGCCGAGGTAATCCTTGTGTGGAATATGTGCTTAACCACAATCTGCGCTACACCTCTGGCCCACAGTGGCTACAAGATTTTCTGTTGCACGATCGCTGGGTGATTGCGGTTTCTGGCACGCACGGTAAAACCACCACCTCCAGCATGATCGCCTGGATCTTAGAGCAGTGTGGTTATCAGCCGGGGTTTTTAGTTGGTGGGGTGCTGGGTAATTTCGGCATTTCTGCCCGCTTAGGTGACAGCATGTTTTTTGTGGTTGAAGCTGACGAATACGACAGTGCTTTTTTCGATAAACGCTCGAAGTTCGTGCATTACCATCCGCGCACGTTAGTGATGAACAACTTAGAGTTCGATCATGCAGACATCTTCGATGATTTAGAAGCGATCAAGCGGCAATTTCACCATTTGGTACGTACGGTTCCAGGCACTGGCCGCATTTTGGCGCCCAAAGCGGATGTGGCATTAGCCGATGTGTTAACGCGCGGCTGCTGGAGTGAAACTGAATTCAGTGGTGAACAAGGCGAGTGGCAAGCGGAAAAAATCACCGCTGATGGTTCACAATTCCATGTATTGCTCAAAGGTGAGCGGGTTGGCCAAGTCAATTGGAACTTAGTTGGCGATCACAACGTCAATAATGCTTTGATGGCGATAGCGGCTGCGCGTCATGTTGGGGTTGCGGCCGATCTCGCTTGTGAAGCTTTAGGGCAATTTATCAATACTAAGCGTCGTTTGGAGTTGAAAGGCGAAATCAATGGTGTGGCGGTGTATGACGATTTTGCCCATCACCCAACCGCGATTGAACTGACACTGGGTGGCTTACGTAACAAGGTCGGTGATAACAAAATCATCGCGGTGCTCGAACCGCGCTCGGCGACCATGAAACTTGGCGTGCATAAACAAACCTTGGCCGCTGCGCTGCACAGTGCAGATTCGGTCTATCTATATCAACCGGCGGATCTGAGCTGGTCGGTGGAAGAGGTTGCTCAGCAATGTTCACAGCCTGCGCAAGTTTGCCGCGATATCGATCAATTAGTGACGTTGATTGCCCAACAAGCTCAAGCGGGGGATCAGATTTTGGTGATGAGCAACGGTGGCTTTGCCGGTATTCATGGCAAACTACTTAGCGCGCTGCAAACGCAATAATTTAAGGTGAGCATGAACAATCCTCGAACCATTACCTTGGCTTGGACAGGGGCTTCCGGTGCCCCTTATGGGCTGCGTTTATTGCAATGCCTGTTAGCGGCCGATTATCAAGTCTACTTGCTGATTTCATCGGCGGCCCGCGTAGTGCTAGCGACCGAGCATGGCTTGCAGTTATCGGCCAATCCCGAAGCGGCGCAAACGGCTTTGGTCGAGTATCTCGGCTGCGCCAGTGATAAGTTGGTGGTATGCGGTAAAGATGATTGGTTTTCACCCGTCGCCTCCGGCTCGGCCGCGCCGCGACAGATGGTCATCTGCCCGTGTTCGGTAGGAAGTGTGGCGGCGATTGCTCATGGTATGTCGGATAACCTGATTGAGCGCGCTGCCGATGTAGTGTTAAAAGAGCGCGGCCAGCTGCTATTGGTGGTGCGTGAAACGCCATTTTCGACCCTGCATCTGGAAAATATGCTCAAACTGTCGCAAATCGGCGTGACTATCATGCCAGCAGCGCCGGGCTTTTATCATCAACCGCAATCAATTGACGATCTAGTTGATTTTATGGTCGCGCGTATTCTCGATCACCTTGGCGTAGAGCAAGCGCTCGTGCCGCGTTGGGGCTATGATCAACGCGCGCGCGGTGAGTAATTCACTATCCACTTCCTACTTTAAGCTGCAGCGGTGTTGGCTGCCATTCCAAGTCGTTTATAGCCAGTGGTGATTGTCCGCTACTGGCTAATTACCCTATTTGCCATTACAATTCAGTCCACTCACGGGGGGCCACCCATTCATTCGAATGGCGCTGAGATCAAGCACTGCTTGGGACCCGCAATGACCGCGATGTTCGCGGTTTAACCTGAACCAGATAATGCTGGCGTAGGAATTGAGTTAGGTGTGCAGAATGCAATAATGGATGATTCTCTGCCTCCCTCAAGCCTGTGCCGCTCAAAGGAGAGCGAGCCTTGAAATTTCAACTGACTGAGGTTGCACTAGCAACCCTATGTGTTACCTCTGCAGCGTCTGCTGCGCCAATCCTCACTGTTTACACTTACGACTCTTTTGCCGCCGACTGGGGGCCTGCTCCGGCGATTGAAAAAGCCTTTGAAGCACAATGTGGCTGCGATGTGCAATTTGTCGCGTTAGAAGATGGCGTATCCATCCTCAACCGTCTGCGCTTAGAAGGCCGTAACAGCAAAGCGGATGTGGTGCTCGGGCTGGATAACAATTTAATTGCCGAAGCCAAACAAACCGGTTTATTGGCCACCCACAGTGTCGATACCAGCAAGGTAACATTGCCCAACGGTTGGCGTGACGATACGTTTGTACCTTATGACTATGGCTATTTTGCTTTTGTGTATAACCAAGAGAAGCTGACTAACCCACCGACCAGCTTAAAAGAGCTGGTGGAAAAACGTGATGATCTGAAAGTGATTTATCAAGATCCGCGCACTTCAACACCGGGGCAGGGTTTGCTGCTGTGGATCAAGTCGGTGTATGGCGATCAAGCCGCACAAGCGTGGCAGCAACTGGCGCGCAAAACCGTGACCGTTACTAAAGGCTGGTCGGAAGCCTATTCGATGTTCCTGAAAGGCGAAGCGGATTTGGTACTCTCTTACACCACATCACCTGCTTACCATTTGATTGCGGAGAATGATCCGCGTTTTGCCAGCGCTCATTTTAGCGAAGGGCACTACTTGCAAGTGGAAGTCGCCGCCAAAGTCAAAACCAGTCACAATGGCGAATTGGCGGATCAATTCCTGCAATTTATGCTTAGCCCTGAGTTTCAACGCGTGATCCCAACCGGTAACTGGATGTATCCGGTCACCGCCGTTGAGTTGCCGGCTGGATTTACTCACTTAGCCCAGCCAGACCAAGCACTGTCATTCAGTGCTGAGCAAGTCGCACACCAGCGTAAAGCTTGGATCCGTGAATGGCAGCAAGCGCTGAGCTTGTAAGGTGCCAGTTTGAATCACATTCCTCAATTAGGTTGGTGGGTCGCGGCGGGGATCGCGACCTTTGTCTGTGCCGCATTAGCGGCTCTGTTGTGGCAAGCTCCATCACTCAATCTGCAACTGATCTGGCAAGATGCCTATTATTGGCATGTCACAAAATTCAGTTTCTATCAAGCCCTGTGCTCGACGCTGCTCAGTGTCGGATTGGCGATCCCGGTTGCCCATGCATTCAGCCAGCGCCGTTTCTCGGGGCGAGATTTACTACTCAAACTGTTTGCGATGACCTTAGTGTTGCCGGTGCTGGTGGTGATTTTTGGCTTGCTGGCGATCTACGGTAACAGCGGTTGGTTAGCCCAATGGCTGCACCACTTTGGGCTATCACTGCCGTTTTCGATTTATGGCCTCAACGGCATTTTGCTCGCCCATGTACTGTTTAACTTGCCTTATGCCAGCCGTTTGCTGCTGCAAAGTTTAGAGGCGATCCCCAGTGAGCAACATAAATTGTGTGCTCATCTGGGCATGAGTCGTTGGCAGAAGTTTAAGTTGATCGAGTGGCCGCGTATGCGCCAGCAACTGCCACATGTGGCGGGCTTAGTGTTTATGCTCTGCTTTACCAGTTTTACCACCGTGATGGCGCTGGGTGGGGGCCACAAGCCACCACCATTGAACTGGCGATTTATCAAGCGATCAAATTCGATTTTGATTTACACATCGGCGCGCTGTTGGCGATTTGGCAAATGTTGCTGTGCACATTATTCACTCTTGGTGTGCAGTGGTTAGCGCCCTCTCGACCTTTCAGTCGCGTATCAAGCCAACTCGCGCATCGTTGGTTACGCGATTCATGGCGCGCTAAGTTGTGGGATGCCGGTTGGATTATTGCGGTATCGGCTTTGGTGTTGCCGCCACTGCTGATGGTGTTGCTGGCTGGGATCAATGCAAAATTGGCCAGTGTGTTGACCAGTAGCGCGTTTTGGTCAGCACTGCTGCACTCGGTGCAAGTGGCGAGTCTTGCCAGTAGCCTAGCGTTGGCGAGTGGGATCGCGATGTTGCTCACCAGCCGTGCACTGCGTTTAAAAGCCGCGCATCGTCGCGCGGGCGGTATTGAATGGGTGGCCAGTTTAATTTTGGTGACGCCGGGATTGGTGGTGAGTACTGGGCTATTTTTATTGCTGCGTAATATCACCGATGTATTTAGTGTGGCGTTTTGGATTGTGGTGGCGGTGAATGGCTTAATGGCGTTGCCATATGTGGTGAAAACGCTCAGCCAGCCAATGTGGCATTTGGCCCGGCAGTATCAATGGTTATGTGCCAGTTTAGGTCTGTCCGGTTGGCGTCGATTTCGTTTGGTGGAGTGGCGCGCGCTGCGTAAACCTATCTCCCATGCGTTTGCGATTGGTTTCCTACTCTCGATGGGAGATTTAAGTGCGATTGCCCTATTTGGTAGCCAAGATTTTCGCACTCTGCCGCTCTATCTCTATCAATTGCTGGGCAGTTATCAGATGGATACCGCCGCAGTGGTGGCGTTGTCCATGCTGCTCATCAGTGTCGGCTGGTTTTATCTGCTGGAACGATTGTTGACTCAGCGTCAGAGAGGAGAGTCATGTTAAGGTTAGAAAAAGTGTGCTACGAGTATGAGCACGAATGGTTTGAGTTTGATCTGCAGGTAGCAGCTGGCACGATTATGGCGCTGATGGGCCCCAGTGGTGCTGGTAAATCGACCTTGCTCAGTTTAGTCGCGGGTTTTATTGAGCCGGCTAGCGGCAGTATCAAGGTTAATGACCAGTCGCTGCTTGGTTTGGCGCCTTACCAGCGGCCATTTTCTATGCTGTTTCAACAGCATAATTTGTTTGAACATCTGACGGTGCGCGACAATATTGGCCTAGGTTTGCACCCAGGGCTTAAATTGAGCGCAGAGCAGCGGCGGCAAGTAGAACAAGCCGCGCGGCAAGTGGGGATTGCCGAGTATCTGGAGCGTTTACCCAATCAGCTTTCCGGCGGTCAGCAGCAGCGAGTGGCGTTAGCGCGCTGCTTCGTTCAACCCAATCCGATTTGGCTGTTTGATGAGCCTTTTTCAGCTCTTGACCCACTACTGCGTGAAGAGATGTTAGCTCTGGTTAAACAGTTGGCCGCTGAACGCCAGCGCACGGTCGTGATGGTGACCCATCATTTAAGTGATGCGCGGGCGATTGCCAGCCAAGTGGCTTTCTTAAGTCAGGGTAAGGTACAAGTGGTGAGCGATTGTCAGGCGCTCAGTGTGCAGCATCCTCATCCTCAATTGGCGCAGTTTATTGCGGCAGCGGTGAGTGAGGCGTAATAGCGCTTACTTAATCGTGATGAATTGGCTATAAAAAAGGTTAGCTTGCGCTAACCTTTTTTGATCCTCTTGCTTAACACGCGATGGCTTGTTGCCGAAGCTGTTATTGCGCTGAATCCAGATCGTCTTCACTCTGTTCTTCGATCTCTTGTTTGGCCAACATGGCTTCTTTTAGCAGTTGGAAGATCTCGCGTGATGATTTTGGCGGCTTATTGGTCGCTTTTTCTTTTGTGGCTTGACGGGCTAACAGACGCAGACGTTGACGATCCGCATCGGGATAGAGTGCCAGCGCTGCTTCAATCGCGCTATCGCCTTCTGCCACAATACGATCGCGCAACAGCTCTAACTTATGCAGCAAAGCTGTGGTTTGCGAATGTTTATTACGCACTTTATCCAATGCGGTTTGTAGCGGTTCTGGGTCAATATGGCGCATCAATTTGCCAATATATTGCAACTGGCGGCGACGGGCTTCATTTTTAAAGCGCTGGGCATCTTTAATTGCTTCTGCCAGTTCTTCGGTCAGAGGGAATTTAGCTAATGCTGATGGCTTGAGCTCAACCAGCTCTTCGCCCAGTTTTTGTAATGCCAGCATGTCGTTTTTCAATTCGGTTCTGCTGACCCAAATGATCTCTTCTTCCTCTTCCCAAGGGGCTTTCTGATTTTTACGTGCCATCTTCTTTCATCATGATGAGTTATTTATGTCGGCTATTTTAGCAAGAATCGTGGGGAGAAAGCGAAATTCTTGTTATCCTATTCACATTAATCACCCATGGTGGAATGAGAGATGGATGTAAAAGAGCGAGTTGCGCTGCAGCGCCAAGAGCTGGAAGCCGCAGTGGCCAGAGCATTAGAGCTGGCGGCGGCGAGTTCTGATGCGGCGGAAGTAGCGATCACCAAAAGTACCGGATTAAGTGTTTCGACCCTGATGGGCGAAGTTGAGAATGTTGAATTCAATAGTGATGGCGCATTGGGCATCACCGTCTATCGCGGTCAGTGCAAAGGCAGTGCTTCAACCTCGGATTTGAGTGAAAAAGCGATCCGACAAACCGTGTTAGCGGCGTTGGATATTGCTCAGTACACTTCACCAGACCCTTATGCTGGACCCGCACCGCAAGAGTTGATGGTGCAGGAGATCCCAGATCTTGATTTATTTCATCCCGATGAGCCGGATCCGGATGTCGCTGCGCAAATGGCGATTGCTGCCGAGCAGGCTGCGTTAGGTTACAGCAAGCGGATTAAACAGAGTGATGGCGGTAGCTACGATAGCCATTATGGCCTGCGCGTGTATGGTAACAGTCACGGTTTATTAGCCAGCTATGCCTCAAGCCGCCACAGCATTAGCTGTAGTGTGATTGGCGAAGGGCGCAATGGCGAAATGGAGCGTGATTATAGCTATAGTGTCGCGCGTCATCGTGATGATTTATGGACACCAGAAACCGTCGGTTTACAAGCGGCACAAAGCACGGTTAGCCGGCTTGATCCACACAAGCTGAAAACGGGTCAGTATCCGGTGATGTTTGCCGCGGATGTGGCAACCGGCTTAATCGGTCATTTGGTGATGGCGATCAGCGGTGGCAATTTATATCGTAAATCGAGTTTTTTACTCGATCATCTTGGTCAGTCGATCCTGCCCGCTTGGTTTAATATCAGCGAGCGACCGCATGTCAAACGGGGTCTAGCTTCGAGCCCATTTGATAGCGAAGGGGTACGTACCCAAGATTTGGAGATCATCACCGATGGTGTGTTAGCGACCTATTTGCTGACCAGTTACGCGGCGCGCAAAATGCAGATGACCCCGACCGGCCATGCGGGTGGTATTCATAACTGGTATGTGAAATCGACTGGGCAAAATTACCAACAGATGCTCAAAGAGCTCGGTACCGGCTTGCTGGTTACTGAAGTGATGGGACAAGGCGTGAATGTAGTCACTGGTGATTATTCACGCGGAGCGTCCGGTTTTTGGGTTGAAAATGGGGTGATTCAATATCCGGTAGCTGAAATTACCATCGCTGGCAACCTCAAACAGATGTTGCAACAGATCGTGGCTGTCGGCAGTGATATTGAAACGCGCTCACAGATCCAAACCGGTTCGATTTTGTTAGAAGCAATGAAAGTCGCTGGCGAGTAAATTCGTTGTTTGGCTTGAGTTAAGCATCAAAAAGCCGACGCTAAGTCGGCTTTTTGGTGGCTGGTTGAGCGGCTTTAATGGACTATCAACAAGGTGGCTAAACCGAGAAATACCGATAAACCAATCACATCGGTCACTGTGGTTAATGCCATTCCGCCAGCCAGAGCTGGATCTATATTCATTTTTTTGAGCAAAATCGGGATCGAAACACCAGCAATGCCAGCCACAATTAGGTTGGTCATCATTGCCGCCGAGATGATCGCACCGAGCATCCAGTCGCCTTTCCATGCCATGACAATCGTACCAATGATCAATGCCCACATAATGCCGTTGAGCAGGCCGATGGCCGCTTCTTTGAGCAGTAATTCGCGTTGGTTACTGTCACCGATATGACCCAGTGCCAAGCCACGGATCACTAGCGCCACGGTTTGGTTGCCAGCGACACCACCCATAGATGGGACTATGGTCATTAATACGGCGACCGCGGCCATCTGTTCTAGGGTGGCTTCAAACATATTGGAAACCGACGCTGCGGCTAGGGCGGCCAGCACGTTGGCTCCTAGCCAAATACTGCGTTTGCGCGCCGATTTGACCACTGGAGCAAAGGTATCTTCATCATCATTCATACCCGCCATACTCATCATCGAGTGCTCGGCGTCTTCACGAATGATATCAACCACATCATCGATGGTGATCCGGCCCACCAGATGCTGATTTTCATCGACTACTGGCGCGGAAACCCAGTTACGCCGTTCGAACAGATTGGCGATGTCCGAGTCTTTCATATCGACTTTGATCGCTTCATCGGCATCATCCATCACTTCACTGACCGCTACATCAGGTTGGGTAGTCAGCAGGGTCGAGAGTGAAAGGTGACCAATCAGTTTGCTTTCATCATCAATCACATACAGTGCATCGGTTGCTTCTGGTAGCTCACCTTTCATCCGCAAATAACGCAATACGACATCGACATCGACATCGGCGCGAATGGTGATCACATCGGTGTTCATCAAACCACCGGCGGTATCTTCTGGATAGGAGAGCGCGGTTTCTACTCGCAAGCGATCGGCGGCATCCATTTGTGCCAATACTTCACGTGACACATCATCTGGCAAGCTACGTAAAACATAGGCGACATCGTCGATGTCCATGCCTTCGGTGGCTTCGGCAAGCTTTTCCGGTGCCATCTTGGACACCAGCGCGTCCTTGACGTCTTCATTTAGCTCATCAAGAATCTCACCGTAATCTTCAGGATCCGTCAGCTGCCACAGTACCTCACGCGCTTTACGTGGTGAGGCTTCCAGTAGATGAGCAATATCTTCTGGCTCCATGTCTTGCAGTTGGCGACGAACATGGACAAAGCGGCCGTTATCTAAGGCATCGGTGATTTCTTGGAGGGTGAGGTGAGCTTGGTCAAATTCGATTTGCTCGGCCATGGCTTCCCCCTAGGTTGGCGTTGGAATAATGGTCAGCATGGTAACTTAATTTACCCGCTTATTTAATAAGATCTTATTACCGATGGTCGATTTATTTGCTCGGTTTAGGCTTGGTTTGATGATTGACTCTCTACCTAGGGGCAAGTCTACAAGACGGCAAGCGCTAGTCGCGGAGCCTAGTGTGCTTTAATCATCTTCATCAAACTTCTGTTCGATCAACTGGCAGACCGCATTGAGCGCGGGTTGGGCTTGTGAGCCTTCAGCAGAGATCACCACCTGCTGCCCTTGTGCCGATTCAAGCATCAGTAGTCCCATCACGCTATCGGCGGTAGCCGTGCGGCCATCTTGGCTTTGCACCGTGAGTATTGCATCAAATGATTGGGCCAATTGCACCAGTTTGATGGCGGCGCGGGCATGCAGGCCAAGGCGATTTTGGATCAGTACAGTTTGGCAGAGCTGCGACATAATCACCTCTAGGATTGCTGTTTTTCCAATGAAGTATGGCGAATTTGTACTTGATGTCCTTGCTCTGCAAAATATTCACCAAGCTGTTGGGTTAGGTAAACCGAGCGATGCTTACCGCCAGTACAACCAATCGCAATGGTCAGATAGCTACGGTTATTTTTTTCCAGCATGGGCAGCCAATATTCGAAGAAGGTTTGGATCTGCTGTTTGAGTTCCAGCACTTCACTATGGCTAGCTAAAAAGGCTTGGATGGGGGCATCTAGCCCAGTCAGTGGGCGCAGGTCGGGCTGCCAATGTGGATTGGGCAAAAAACGCACATCAAATACGTAGTCAGCATCGGTCGGTAAACCGTACTTAAAGCCGAAGGATTGAAACACCATGACTAAGTCTTTGCGCTCACGCCCCTCAATACGCATGCGTACCGTTTCACTCAGATCATGCAACGATTGATTACTGCTATCGAGTAGCAGATCGGCTTGCTCTTTGAGCGGGGCCAGCAGCTGCTTTTCCAGCTCGATGGCTTGGGCAAGAGAGGGTTTACTGTGGCTGAGTGATAGAGGGTGAATGCGCCGTGTTTCGCTATAACGTTTGAGTAGTGTTTCTGGATTGGCATCTAAAAACAGCATGCTGACATCGTTATTCTGCTTGAGCTGATTGAGCACATCCTGCACTAGCCCCGGCTCTTTGGGCAAATTGCGAATATCAATACTGACCGCGACGTTTTGCTGGCTACCTTGTACCGATTGAATGAAAGCGGGCAATAAGCTAACTGGTAGGTTATCGACACAGTAATAGCCTAAGTCTTCTAACACTCGTAATGCGACACTTTTACCCGCACCCGACTGGCCGCTGACCACGATTAAACGCATGAGGTTGACCTATTATTGATTAATCATCAGGTTGATTAACCATGATGTCATACAGTTGCTGATCGCTTGCTGCGTTGCGCAGCTGTTTGAGGATCTGCTTATCGTTGAGGCGTTCTGCCATGCAAGCTAAAGTTTTCAAATGTTCTTTACATTGTTCTTCAGGGACCAGTAGCGCAAACAGCAGGTCAACGGGTCGGTTATCAATCGCATCAAATTCAATCGGCTCTGCACATTGCAGTAAAACAGCAACCGCATGTTCACTGTTGGACATGCGTGCATGGGGGATAGCGATGCCGTTGCCAATTCCGGTACTGCCCATTTTTTCACGGCTGAGCATACACTCAAACAGCTCGGTAGAATTTTGACCAGTGTGAAGGGCAGCGACTTCGCTGATGATTTCTAGTGCTCGTTTTTTACTAGAACATTGGACTGCACTTTTGGTGCAGTCCAATGAAAGTACTTCGCTCAATTGCATGATTAATAACTACTTAGTTTTTCTTTATGCTTGTTCAATTGTCGAACCAATTTATCCACCACACTATCGATGGCGGCATACATGTTTTCATCGTCCGCGTGGGCGTGAATTTCTGCTTGGTTTACGTGGAGCGTAGCTTCGGCGATCTGACGCAGTTTTTCAACACGTAAAATAACTTGAATGTGATTAATGTGGTCGAAAAAACGTTCAAGTTTGTCAAATTTGGAGTGAACATAGTCTTGCATTGAATCGGTAAGATCAATGTGATGGCCTTGAATATTGATTTGCATAGACTTTCCTTCTCTAGTTTAGGCCTATAGTAGGCGTTTACGCTGACTCGATGGGGCGATGCCGAGTGATTCGCGGTATTTAGCGATGGTACGCCGCGCCACTTGGATGCCTTGGTCTGCGAGTAGGGTGGCGATCTTGCTGTCACTCAGTGGCTTAGCGGGTGTCTCCGCCGCCACTAATTTTTTGATCAGCGCCCTGATCGCCGTAGACGAGCACTCTCCGCCATTGTCGGTACTGACGTGACTGGAGAAGAAGTACTTCAACTCAAAAATGCCGCGTGGGGTATGCATGTATTTCTGCGTGGTGACTCGCGAAATCGTCGATTCATGCATTTCTACCGCTAGGGCTACATCGTTAAGCACCATAGGTTTCATTGCTTCTTCACCATACTCGAAGAAATCGTGCTGGTGTTCTACGATGCACTTGGCAACTTTGAGCAGCGTCTCGTTTCTACTTTCTAAACTTTTGATCAGCCATTTCGCTTCCTGCAAGTTGCTACGAATGTAATTGCTGTCGGCATTATTGCCGCGCATTAGGCTAGCGTACTGCTGATTGACCTTAAGTTTAGGGATGCTATCTGGGTTGATGGTGACCAACCATCGCCCTTGTTCTTTATACACAGAGACATCTGGGATGACATATTCTGCGTGATCTTGAGCAATTCGACTGCCTGGACGTGGGTCGAGTTGTTGGATCAGTTGCAGAATTTCGCGTAATTCTTCTTCTTTGAGCTTAGTCTCTTTCAGAATAGTTTTGTAATCGCGATTGCCTAAATCATTAATATAGTGTGTAAGTAGTTGCTGCGCCTCGTTTAACCAAGGGGTATCGCTTGGATAAGTGGTGAGCTGCAGCAGTAAACAGTCTTGCAAATTGAGTGAGGCGACGCCGAATGGATCGAATTGCTGAATACGTTTGCGCACTGCTTCGATTTCATCAAGCTCAATATCCTCACTGTGCAAGCTCTCTTGGATTTCCTCAAGTGAGACAGTTAAATAACCGTAATCGTCGATCGCATCGATCAGCGCTACGGCAATGGTGCGATCGACGTCACTAAATGGGGTTAAATCGAGTTGCCAATGCAGGTAATCTTGCAGAGTTTGGGTGGTCTCACCTTGGTAAATCGGCGCGTCATCATCAAGGGCTAGGCCTGTGCTGCCAGTGTTGGCGCTGTATACTTCATCCCAAGTGGTATCCATTTCTAATTCGGCGCTGATCTCGGAGCGTTCAATCAGCTCTGAGCTGTCTTGTGGCTCGGCGTCATAGTGCTCTTGATCATGAGCGGTTTCTTCCGACGAGGCTTGATTGTCCGGTGTCGGCGTGTCGTCTTGGTGCTCTTCCACTTCTAACAAAGGGTTAGACTCCAAGGCTTCCTGTATTTCTTGCTGCAAATCCAGCGTCGAAAGCTGCAGTAGACGAATCGCCTGTTGCAGTTGCGGAGTCATGGCTAATTGTTGACCAAGCTTGAGCTGTAATGACGGTTTCATGCAGTAATGGATGCCTTGTTATTGTTAGTATGGGGTGGACTCTACGCGTTGGTTAATCATAGGCGGAATTGTTCGCCGAGATAAACCTGCTTAACTTGCTCGTTATTGAGCACCTCTTGTGGGCTGCCTTCAGCAATCAGGCGGCCTTGGCTGACAATATAGGCTTTCTCACACACATCGAGCGTTTCACGCACGTTGTGATCGGTGATGAGAACCCCTAAGCCACGATCACGCAGATGCTCAATGATCTTTTTAATATCGATGACCGAAATGGGGTCAACCCCCGCAAAAGGCTCATCAAGTAAGATAAATTGTGGGTTAGCCGCCAGTGCGCGGGCAATCTCTACTCGGCGACGTTCGCCTCCGGATAAGGCCATGCCAGCACTTTTACGAATGTGTTGTATATGGAACTCTTCCAGCAGATCTTCGAGTCGGTCTTGACGCTCTTCATGGGTCAGCTCTTCGCGGGTTTGCAGTACCGCCATGATGTTATCTTCGACCGAGAGTTTGCGGAAAATCGAGGCTTCTTGTGGTAAATAGCCAATCCCCATCCGTGAGCGGCTGTGCATCGGTAGGATGCTGATGTCGTTATCATCAATGGTGATCACTCCTTCATCACGCGCTACTAGACCGACAATCATGTAAAACGAGGTGGTTTTACCCGCGCCATTGGGGCCGAGGAGACCGACAATTTGGCCAGATTCAACTTGTAAGCTGACATCGGAAACCACTTTGCGTTTTTTATAGCTTTTGGCTAAGTGCTGTGCTTTTAAAATGGCCATGATTACTCTTGAATGACTTGTGGTTGAAGAACGGTCGAGACGCGCCCTTTGCCATCGCTATCGGCAACCAGCTTTTGTGTGCTGATTTTGTAGCGAATTTTGCTGCCGCGAATTTCACTGTCATCTTGTGCGAGCATGGCTTTATTGACCATCACTAATTCATCATCACGCACTTTGTAGTACAGCTCTTTTGCTTCCCCGTACAGGGTTTTACCTTCATCAGTTAGCTGCGAGAACGTGGCCACATTACCGTAACCTTCAATCTCTTCAATCTTGCCGTTGTCGAGGTTACGGATCACGATCAGCTTATCGGCATTGATAGTGATGCTGCCTTGTTTGAGTTTAACATCGCCCAAGAAGGTAACGCGGTTGCTCTTCATATCCAGTTGTTGACTATCCGAGTCGATGTAAACCGGCTGTTCCCTGTCGGTAGAGAGTGCATAAGCCTGAGTCGAGGCGAGCAAACAAGCAATAAGGCTAAGGTGTGAGCGTTTCATATCTACCTTGTACTTGGTTATACAGTTCAGCCGAGTGATCGGCAAAATTGCCTTTCATCGCTTGACCATGTGTTTCAAATTGTGGACCGTGCAGTTTGACTGGCTTGTCGGCCCAAAAATCACGACTTTTCAGTTGGATGCTCATTTCACTGGTGGTCAGAGCATCAAAGCCTGAGTCAGGCAGTAAATTGTTCGCCACCACATCATCATATAAAGTCAGTACCTGATCTTTGCTCAGAATACCGCGACGGGCGGTGATTTCCCATTCTTGTAGCGTGCCTTGCTGATACACTTTAAGTATCGGAGCTTTAAACAGGGTATTACCACTTTTCGCATAGTGATCCAGATTGGTTGAGGTGATCACATAGCTGCGAATACCTTGTTCACTGTACGAGATATTCTCTAAATCTTTGCCGCTGAACATTGGCAGCTCAAGATTAGGCGCGACCTGAATCTTGTTGGCTTGGTTTTGCTCAAGCAAGTAATACAGCGACCACGTCGCGATAAACAGCAATAATACGTACACAATACGCGGTAAAGTCATAGGCTCAAGCCTTTATGCACATCCAATTCATCGCGTGCTTGTAAGATTAAATCACACACCTCACGCACCGCGCCGTAACCGCCTTTAATATGGGTAACGTAATTGGCGCGCTGAGCCAATAATGGATGGCCGTCGGCGACGCACACGCGCAGCGCTACTTTTTCCATGACTGGCCAATCAATCAAATCATCACCAATATAACCCGTGTGTTCAGGACGGATCGCCAGTCGGCGACAAATGTCATTATAGGCTTGCACCTTATCATCCTGTCCCTGATAGATCAGTGAAATACCCAACGCTTTCATCCGATTTTCAACAATTTGTGAACGGCGACCAGTAATGATCGCGATCTCAATCCCCGCACTCATTAAGGCTTTGACCCCATAACCATCACGGGTATGGAAGGTTTTCAACTCTTCCCCTTGATTGCCCATGTAGATCAAGCCATCGGAAAATACGCCGTCTACATCACAAATCAGCAGCTTGATCTGTTTGGCAATCGCGAGCAGTGAAGGTTCCACTGCGCCATACAAGGTTGCAATGCGAGTGCTCATTACATGACTCCTGCTTTAAGGAGATCATGCATATTGAGTGCGCCGACTAATTTGTGGTTTTCCACCAGCATCAAACCGTTAATCCGTTTGGCTTGCATCAGATTAAGTCCTTCTACCGCTAGCAAGTTGGGTTGAGCAACGGTCGGATGGCAAGTCATTACTTGTGCAATCGTGGTGCTGTGAATATCAATCCGCTTATCAAGGATACGGCGTAAATCGCCATCAGTAAAAATTCCGAGCAATTGATCTTGTTCATCAACGATGGCGGTCATTCCGAGCCCTTTTTGGCTGATCTCCAGCAGTGCATCGCGGATCAGTGCGTGCGGTGCAACTTTAGGCAGTGCATCGCCGCTGTGCATAATGTCGTTAAGTTTAAGTAATAGTTTACGTCCAAGTGCACCGCCAGGATGAGACAGAGCAAAATCTTCTGCGGTAAAGCCGCGCGCTTGCATCACCGCTACTGCTAAGGCATCGCCCATGACTAGGGTTGCGGTCGTGCTTGAGGTTGGCGCTAATTCTAATGGGCACGCCTCGCGTGGCACGGTGATTTGCAGATGGATATCCGCCAGTTTCGCCATATTGGAATGGGGATTACCGGTCATGCTGATCACGCGGATGTTCAAGCGTTTGAGCACGGGTAACAGAAATAAAATCTCCGATGATTCTCCGGAGTTTGAGATGGCCAGCACGATGTCGCCACGTTCAATCATGCCGAGATCGCCATGTGAAGCTTCGCCAGGATGAACAAAAAATGCGGATGTTCCGGTGCTGGCCAAGGTGGCGGCAATTTTTTTACCGATATGCCCCGACTTGCCCATGCCCATCACCACCACTTTGCCGGTTTGGTTGGCTAACATCATGCGACATGCGTTAACAAAATCGGCATTAATGTATTGTTCTAATTGTTGCAACGCCGTAATTTCGGTTTGCAGTACTTGTTTCGCCACCGCTTGGTAATCAAATGAGTTGGACATCGGCAATATTCCTCTTTCGCGCCGTTAAATATTTAGCAATAGATAAGTAATGTAACCGATGAAGCCACTTAGCAGTAGTGCACCTTCCCAGCGGTTAATTTGGCGACGCTTACCCAACACCAGCGCGACTAACAGCAGTGAAACGCCCAGCATCACCCAAAAATCACGCCCCATCGCTTGTGAACTAAGGAGTGATGGGTTGAGTAAACCGGGGATCCCCATGACCGCTAAAATATTAAACACGTTGGATCCGATAATATTACCCACTGCCATGTCATCTTCGCCCTTGAGCGCACCGGCTAAAGAAGCGGCCAGCTCTGGCAAGCTAGTGCCAATCGCAATAATGGTTAAACCGATCACCAGATCGCTCATTCCGAAATATTTGGCGATCACCACTGCGTTATCCACCAGCATACTCGCGCCGAGCGGCAGTAGGATCAGCCCCACGATTACCCAAAACAGCGCACGGCGATTATTCACTCCTGCAGGGATATCTGATGCTTGTTCATCGAGTAAGGTATCGCCATGGGATTGCTCTTTGCGGCTAATTAGTAGCATGACCAAGATGAACACACTAAACAGGCCGATCAGTAAGATGCCTTCATAAAAACCGAGGTAGTTGTCCCATAAGATCATGCCAGCGATCAGCGTGACGCCAAGCATGATCGGCAGTTCACGGCGGATCACCGCAGAGCCAATCGAGAGCGGTTTAACCATCGCGGTGATACCTAAAATCAGCGCAATATTGGCAATGTTGGAGCCCAACACATTACCGACCGCCGTATCGGTTTTGCCTTCTAATGCGGCGGTCGCTGAAACCATCATTTCTGGCGCAGAGGAACCCATGGCCAGTATGGTCATACCGATCACTAAAGGGGAGATCCCGATATTGCGGGCTAATGCCGCTGAACCAAACACTAATTTGTCTGCACCCCAGACTAAGATCGCGAGACCGATAAACAGCAAGACCACCGCTTCAAGCATGATGATTTCCAAATAATAAATGAATACTAACGCCATTGATGCTGAAGTGAGAGATGCAATATATGCCATCCTAATCAGTGAGTTAACCCATTTGATTATGAAATTATTCATCCTCAATCATCTGCAGCGAGTTAGGCCGAGAATTGATCGCTAATTTTGACTTGTTGGTCATTAAAAGGGAAGCTGAAGTTCGAATTAATTGCGCTGATCGCACGAGCGTTGTTGGGCATCCACAGGTGATTGATGACCAGTAACAGCGGCATGCCACACGCTTAACCCGCATTGGATGGATTGTGCTTAAATCGGCATGTTAGCCACTGGTTGGCGAAACCAAGTTGGTTGAGTCAATGGTCTATGCTCAATTAAGAAGCTACCTAGGTGGTTATAGAAGTATTGGTGGATTGCGATCGCTGACGGTGCCTGTGACAAATCTTGGTCAAGAACCGTGCCTGGCACTGCTGTATGCTTTTAATTGCACCATATTGTGCATTATCATGCGCATTCTTACCGGATGTCGATTTAACTAACACATCGATTTAGCTAACAAGTCGATTTAGCTGATACATCGATTTAACTAACGTGTCGATCTAACTAAGAAGTGCTCGTATGTCCCAATCTGACTTAGTCACCATCAAAAATTTACGCTTCTCACGTTCGCGTCGAGTCATTTTTGATGATATTGATCTGCATGTTCCGCGCGGTAAAGTTACCGCGATCATGGGGCCATCTGGGATCGGTAAAACCACCTTGCTGCGTTTAATTGGTGGCCAACTGCTGCCAGAGCACGGTGAAATTTGGTTTGATGGTGAAAATATTCCGACTCTCAGCCGAGGTAAACTGTATCGCGCGCGTAAAAAAATGAGCATGTTATTTCAATCCGGCGCGCTGTTTACCGATCTCAACGTCTTCGACAATGTGGCTTATCCGCTGCGTGAGCATACCGAATTGGATGAGACGCTGATCAAAAGCTTAGTGCTGCTAAAATTAGAAGCGGTGGGTTTACGTGGTGCGGCCAATTTAATGCCCAGCGAACTGTCTGGCGGCATGGCGCGCCGCGCGGCTTTGGCTCGTGCGATCGCGCTGGATCCTGAACTTATCATGTATGATGAACCTTTCGTTGGACAAGATCCGATCACTATGGGCGTTCTAGTCGAGCTGATCCGCAACCTTAACCAAGCCTTGGGCGCAACTTCGGTAGTGGTTTCGCACGATGTGCCAGAAGTGATGAGCATTGCTGACTGGGTGTATCTGCTAGCTGATGGCAAAGTGATTGCACAAGGCTCTCCGCAAGCGCTGCGCGATAATCCTGATCCGCGTGTCCAACAATTTTTATGCGGTGATGCTGATGGCCCAGTGCCATTTCGTTTCCCTGCCCAGCCGCTAGAACAGGAGCTGTTTAGTGCTAAATGATGTGATGCAGTGGGTTAGCCGTATCGGCCAGCGAGCTCTGGCGATCAGTGAAACCTTTGGCCGTGCCAGTTTAATGCTGTTTGGAGCCCTGGTTGGACGGCCGCAACCGGTGCGTAATTTCCCGCTCTTACTACGCCAGCTATACAGTATTGGGGTGCAATCGTTGGCGATTATCATGGTTTCTGGCCTTTTTATTGGCATGGTGCTGAGTTTGCAAGGCTATGTGATCTTGGTCGATTACGGCGCTGAAACCAGTTTAGGTCAAATGGTGGCGTTATCACTGCTGCGTGAGCTGGGACCTGTGGTGACAGCCCTGCTGTTTGCTGGGCGTGCCGGTTCGGCATTAACCGCAGAAATTGGTCTGATGAAAGCGACGGAACAGCTCTCCAGCTTAGAAATGATGGCGATTGATCCGCTCAAACGGGTGATTGCTCCACGCTTTTGGGCGGGGGTGATTTCGATGCCGCTGCTGGCGATGATTTTTATGGCGATTGGTATCTGGGGCGGGCAGTTAGTCGGTGTGGATTGGAAAGGGATTGATCACGGCAGTTTCTGGTCGGCGATGCAATCCTCGGTTGAATTGGGACAAGATATTGGCAACAGCGCACTCAAGTGTGTGGTGTTTGCGTTTACGGTAACTTGGATTGCTTTGTTTAATGGTTATGACGCGGTTCCGACTTCGGAAGGGATCAGCCGAGCGACGACTCGCACGGTAGTACACTCATCACTAGCCGTTCTTGGGCTAGATTTTATTCTAACCGCATTGATGTTTGGGAATTGATCATGCAACAAACACGAAAAATTGAATTTTGGGTTGGCAGCTTTGTACTGGCTGGAATTTGCGCGATATTGGTGATGATTTTTCAGGTCGCCGACGTCAAAGGATTGGGCGCAACCAATACTTATCGTCTGACCGCAGAATTTGACAACATTGGCAGTCTCAAGGTGCGCTCGCCAGTCAAAGTGGGTGGCGTAGTGGTGGGGCGTGTGGAATCGATCGCGCTCAACAAAACGCGTTTGTTGCCAACAGTAACGCTGGCGATTGATAGTCAATATGACCAGTTTCCAGAAAACTCCAGCTTACAGATCTTAACTTCAGGTTTGATCGGTGAGCAGTATTTAAGTTTAGTGCCCGGTTTTGTGTTTGAAGATGAAGCGATGCTTAAAGAGGGCGATCGAATTGAAGACACCAAATCTGCATTAGTATTGGAAGATTTGATTGGCCAAGTGCTGTATAGCGTCGGCGGATCAGACAAAGAGAAAAAGGAATAAGTGATGTGGAAAAAAGCGTTACTCCTAGCGAGTGCAATGTTAATGCCTTGGCTCGCGACAGCGGCGACCATTGATACCAGCAACCCTTATCAAATGATGAAAGCCGTTGCTGAGCAGTCGTTTGAGCGTCTAAAAAACGAACAGCCTCAAGTGCGTCAAGATCCGCAATATTTGAAAGTGATTGTCGAGCAAGAGTTGATGCCTTATGTCAACGATCAGTACGCGGCGCTTAAATTACTGGGCCCGAATCTCAGAGGTGCTAAGCGTGAAGATGTGGCGGAGTTTGTCAAAGCATTTCGCGCTTATCTGGTGACCAGTTACGCGCAGGTCTTGACTCAATACAGCAATCAAACCATTGAGTTTGCTCCTCCAATGCCACTGGAAGAGGATCGCCGCATTACCAGCGTCAAAGTCGATATTGTCGATGCGCCACGTCCCAACATTAAACTTGAGTTTAAACTGCGCCAAGAGAAATCGGGCGAGTGGAAAGCATTTGATCTGATCGCTGAAGGCGTGAGTCTGCTCTCGAGTAAACAGTCCGAATGGAACGGAAAAATTCGTCAGCAAGGCATTTTAGCCACCGCGCAGGAACTTGAACAATTGGCTAAACAGCCGATTCGTTTTGAGAGTCAAAGCCAATGAGTCATCCGCAGTGGCAAGCAATTAATGACCATCAATTTGGCTTAAGCGGCGAGTTGGATCGTGATTCGGTGCCGCAATTATGGATCTTGCTCAAAAATTGGCAGCCGCCAGCAAGGCAAATCGAGATTTCTTTGCAGCAAGTTGGCAGAATCGACTCGGCGGGTATGGTGTTGTTAATTCACTTAATAGAGCATGCAAAACGAAGAAACTGTCATATAATGCTCAGCTTCGTGCCAGAACAACTGCGCACACTGTTTCAGTTGAGCAATATTGAACATTTGATGTCTCAACACATAGCCAGACCAACCGAGGTGAATGGTGGATAGCGCACAAGTCCAACAAATTTTACAGCAAGCCCTTAATCTTGAAGAGATTCAAGTAACAGGTGAGGGCAGTCATTATCAAGTGATTGCGGTTGATGCTTGCTTTGCCGATATGAGCCGCGTGAAGAAACAGCAGATGATTTATGCCCCGTTGATGGGATACATCCAGCGCAATGAGATTCATGCGGTCACAATGAAAACGTTTACCCCACAAGAATGGGCACGCAATAAGAAGTTGATGTCCCTGTAAGGTTTTTATGGAAAAGTTTCGAGTTATTGGGTCAAGTCAACCTCTTCAAGGTGAAGTGACCATTTCTGGCGCTAAAAACGCCGCCTTGCCAATTTTATTTGCCGCGATTTTGGCCGAGCAACCGGTTGAGGTTGCCAATGTTCCCCATCTGCGTGATATCGACACCACTATGGAGCTGCTTGAGCGTTTGGGCGCAAAAGTTGAGCGTAATGGTTCAGTACATGTCGACGCAGGTCCAATCAATCAATATTGTGCGCCTTATGATTTGGTGAAAACCATGCGCGCTTCAATTTGGGCGTTAGGCCCATTGGTAGCGCGTTTTGGCCAGGGGCAAGTCTCTTTACCGGGAGGCTGTGCGATTGGTGCGCGTCCGGTTGATCTGCATATTCACGGCTTAGAGCAACTTGGTGCGACCATCACTTTAGAAGATGGTTATGTCAAAGCGCATGTCGATGGCCGTTTAAAAGGTGCGCACATTGTGATGGATAAAGTCAGTGTGGGTGCCACGATCACCATTATGTGCGCCGCGACCTTAGCCGAAGGTACCACAGTGTTGGATAACGCAGCCCGTGAGCCGGAAATTGTTGATACGGCGATGTTCCTCAACCAACTGGGCGCCAAAATCTCTGGGATGGGTAGTGATACGATTACCATCGAAGGGGTGGAACGCCTTGGTGGCGGCAAGCACGCTGTGGTGCCGGATCGGATTGAAACCGGTACCTTTTTAGTCGCCGCCGCCGTCTCGAGTGGCAAAATTATTTGTCGTAACACGCATGCGCATTTACTCGAAGCGGTATTGGCGAAGCTGGAAGAAGCGGGCGCGGCGATTGAGGTTGGTGCAGATTGGATCAGCCTTGATATGACGGGGCGCGAGCTAAAAGCGGTTAATGTGCGTACTGCGCCACACCCTGGTTTCCCCACCGATATGCAAGCGCAATTTACTTTGCTCAACATGATGGCGAAAGGCAGTGGCATGATCACTGAAACGATTTTTGAAAATCGTTTTATGCATGTGCCTGAGTTAAAACGCATGGGAGCGAAAGCAGAAATTGAAGGTAACACTGTGATTTGTGGTGATGTTGAACGCTTAAGTGGCGCGCAAGTGATGGCGACTGATTTACGCGCTTCGGCGAGTTTAGTGATTGCTGGTTGTATCGCTAAAGGCGAAACCATTGTCGATCGTATCTACCATATTGACCGTGGTTATGAGCGGATCGAGGATAAACTCTCAGCGCTGGGCGCTAAGATTGAGCGTTTCCGCGACCCGCGTTAAATTTTCCATTTATAAATGGGCCGAAATCCAATGATTTCGGCCTTTTTATTCTAGCCCTTTGGGAGAGATTGCATGATTGCTGTATTGCGTATCTTCGCCGTGGCCGTATTTGCCATTGTGATGTTTGTATTTGGTTGTGGCTACTGCTTGCTTAGTCCGCGCAACCCAAAACATGTGTATACCTTTGGTAAAAAATTTGCCGCGATGTCAAAAGTGTTCGGGATCCAACTGGAATACCGAGCGCCTGCTGATATCGATCAGCGTGGTCAGCATGTGTACATTGCTAACCATCAAAATAACTGGGATCTCTTTACCGTATCTAAAGCAGTCACTCCAAAAGTGGTGACGGTGGGTAAAAAAAGCTTGGCTTGGATGCCGCTGTTTGGCCAGCTGTATTGGTTAACCGGTAATATTTTGATTGATCGTAGCAATAAAGCCAAAGCCAAAGGCACTATAGATCAAGTGATTGATTCGATGCGCCACAGTGATGTTTCGGTGTGGATGTTCCCTGAAGGAACTCGTTCACGCGGACGTGGTTTATTGCCATTTAAAGCCGGTGCATTTCATGCGGCGATTGGTGCTGGGGTGCCGATCATTCCGATTGTGTGTAGCTCGACCGATAAGCTTAGCTTTAATCGCTGGAACAACGGGCATGTGATTGTCGAGGTGTTACCACCGATCAGCACTGAAGGTTACAGCAAAGAGAATATTCGCGAGCTGTCCCAGCTTTGCCGTCAGCAGATGCAAACTAAACTCGCCGAGTTGGATGCCGAAGTGGCGGAGCTGAACCGTAAAGCCTAGTCGCAGAGTTGATTGACACGAATAAAAAGGGTTGCCAGTGGCAACCCTTTTTGTATTTGAGATCCAATCAATGGGATTACTTACGCACCGCGATGGCTTCAATTTCGATGCCGACATCTTTTGGCAGTCGTGCCACTTCGACGCAAGAACGCGCAGGGTAATGGGCGACCTTATGTTCATCAAAGAACGCACCGTAGACTTGGTTTACGCTAGCAAAGTCATTGAGATCTTTGACAAAGACCGTCATTTTAACAATGTCACCCACGGTAAGGCCTGAAGCTTCCACTACTGCTTTTACGTTATCCAGTGATTGGCGAGCTTGCGCTGCGATATCGCTAGGAATGTCACCGGTCGTTGGATTGACTGGGATTTGCCCAGAAGTGAGCACCATATTACCCAGATCAATCCCCTGAATATAAGGGCCAATTGCCGCTGGGGCTGCTTGCGTATGCAGAACTTTTGTCATGTTGATTATCCGTCGGTTATTGCCAAATCGCCGTTTAGTTTGCCTGTAAACCCTGCATGGGTAAAGCGCCACGTCACTGGCGCTCTGCTTGCTTAGGCTTCGATTTCGGTCACGACATCACGGGCAAACACTTTTTCACAGTATTTGCACTTAAGCCGGATATCCTGATTTTTCTCAATAATTTTAAAGCTGCTTTCTACCGGCTCATTATGTGAAATACAGTTGCTATTTGGGCAGGCAAACACATTATTGATCCGCGTCGGTAGCTGGAGCGCCAATTTTTTCACCACTTGATAGTCTTCAATCTGATTGACGGTGGCATGTGGCGCATACAGTGCAAGCTTATTGGCTTGTGCTTCACTGATGAATACATTTTCAATTTTGAGCAGATCTTTGCTGCCCAGCGCTGAAGACGGTAGATTGAGGCCGATGGTGACACGTTGCGTGGAATGGTGCATATCAAACAGTTTCAGTACTTTAATCCCTACTTGTGCTGGAATATGGTCAATCACCGTGCCGTTGTTGATCGCTTCAACTTGTAGTTTGGTCTCTTTTGTCATGATCGGTTCTCCTTACAACGATTCGTTTAAAACCAAAGCCAGCAGGGCTTCACGAGCATAAACCCCGTTTTCAACCTGTTGGAAATAGTAAGCGTGTGGGGTTTTATCAACATCGGTGGTGATCTCATCCACACGAGGCAGTGGATGCAACACTTTGAGATTAGTGCGAGCTTGATTGAGGTGGGCGGCAGTCAAAACGTACGCCGATTTAATATGCACGTACTCAGACTCATCAAACCGCTCTTTTTGCACACGGGTCATGTACAGAATATCGAGCTCAGGGATTACGCTTTCCATATCGTTGAACATTTGATACTGCACACCGGCTTCATCGAGTTCTTCACAGATGTAATCCGGCATCGCCAGTGCTTCAGGAGCGACAAAGAAGAAGCGGTTATTATCAAATTTAGCCAGAGCTTGTGCCAGCGAGTGTACGGTACGGCCATATTTCAAATCGCCGACAAACGCTACATTGAGATTATCGAGTCGCCCTTGCGTTTCAAAAATAGAGTACAGATCCAGCAAGGTTTGTGATGGGTGCTGGTTAGAGCCGTCACCCGCGTTAATCACTGGGACGCCATTAGAAAATTCAGAAGCTAAACGTGCCGCACCTTCTTGTGGGTGGCGCATCACAAATGCATCAACATAAGAGGAAATCACGCGTACTGAATCGGCCAGTGTTTCGCCTTTTTTGGCCAGCGAGGTATTACCGCCGTTATCAAAGCCAATCACGCTGCCGCCGATACGTTGAATAGCGGTTTCGAACGAGAGGCGAGTACGGGTAGAGGGTTCAAAGAAACAGCTCGCCACCACTTTGTGCTTGATCAATTCAGGATTGGGTTGTGCCTTCAGTTGGCCTGCGGTTTTCACAATCAACTCCAACTCTGCGCGCGAGAGTTCAGCAATCGAGATAATGTGCTTTTGGTAAAGCGAATTCGCCATGATCGTCTTCCCTATATGTTCTAATAGCTATAAAAAAGCCCCCCATAAGGGAGGCTTTAACAAATCAATGAGGGGAAAAACAGCGGCGCTAGTAAGTCAAACGACTGACTACTATTGACACTATTTTGAGCTGCACGTTGTGCAAATTTCATTGGATACCCCTCAGACAAACGGTCGAAATTATACGCCGAAAGTTTGTGAGCGCAAGCGATTACATCACACAGTGCGGGGATATTCGGTCACTTATCGTCGCCAATCTATGTCAGCTAGCCTAAGGTTGCCACCATCACCGCCTTGATAGTGTGTAAGCGGTTTTCGGCTTGATCAAACACAATTGAGTGGGCTGATTCAAAGACCTCTTCGGTGACTTCCAAGCCTTGCATGTCATATTGAGCGGCAATTTGCTGGCCAAGCACCGTTTCATCATTATGAAAGGCCGGTAAACAGTGCATAAATTTGACCTGTGGGTTACCGGTCGCTTGGATGGCATCCATGTTGACTTGGTAGGGCTTCATTAACGCCACTCGTTCGTCCCACGCCTCGGCCGCTTCGCCCATTGAAACCCACACATCGGTGTAGAGGAAATCACAGCCTTTAACGCCTTGTTGCACCTCTTCGCTTAAGGTGATTTTGGCCCCAGTTTGCTTGGCAATCTGTTGGCAGGTTGCCACCAAGGCATCATTTGGCCAGTAGGCTTTCGGCGCGATTAAGCGAATGTCCATGCCCATTTTCGCGGCACCGACCATCAGGGAGTTGCCCATATTGTTACGTGCATCGCCTAGGTAGGCGAACTTGATTTCATGCAGTGGTTTACCATCACCATGCTCTTGCATAGTGAGCAGGTCGGCTAATATTTGGGTTGGATGAAACTCATCGGTTAAACCATTCCATACAGGTACGCCAGCATATTGACCGAGCTCTTCAACAATCGCTTGGCCAAAACCACGATATTGAATGCCGTCATACATGCGACCTAATACGCGCGCGGTATCTTTCATCGACTCTTTATGGCCAATTTGTGAGCCGGATGGGCCGATGTAAGAGACTTGCGCCCCTTGATCGAAGGCTGCAACTTCAAAGGCACAGCGTGTCCGAGTCGAGGACTTTTCAAAGATCAGCGCAATATTTTTGCCTTGCAGCTTTTTCTGCTCAGTACCAGCGTATTTGGCTCGTTTTAGCTCAGCAGCTAAATCCAGCAGAAAGTGGATCTCTTTGGTGGTGAAGTCGAGTAGCTTGAGAAAATTGCGGTTGCGTAAATTGAAAGCCATTGGCTGATCCTTATTTGGCGATTCCAGTTACGCTCAGTAAATCATAAAAATGCCGTAAAAGTGAATAAATATTTACCGTTGATAAATAAAAGTCGCGATAAAAGCGAGGTGATAAGGTGAGATGCAGATAACATCTCACCGACAGGCTTATAAATTTTGCTCAGCGAATTCAGCCAAACGGCTGCGTACCACGCCATTCAGATGGATGTTGGCGCTGCCTGCAAAGTTTTTGAAGCGCTCAACCATGTAGGTGAGGCCGGAAGTAACAGGGGTTAAATAGTGCGAGTCAATTTGGGCTAAGTTACCTGAGCAGACAATCTTGGTGCCTTCACCACAGCGAGTAATGATGGTTTTGATTTGTGAAGCGGTCAGATTCTGGCACTCATCGAGCAGCACAAAGGCATTTTGGATTGAGCGGCCACGCATAAAGTTGATCGATTTAAACTGAATATTGGCTTTATCGCAGATGTATTTGAGTGAGCCTTCAGTGCAGTGATCATTTTTATGCAGCGCTTCTAAGGTATCGGTGATTGAAGCGAGCCACGGCAGCATTTTTTCCTCTTCGCTACCGGGTAAAAATCCAATCGATTCACCAATATCCGGTGTGTTGCGGGTGACGATGATTTTATCAAACATTTTACGCTCAAGCGTTTGCTCTAAGGCGGCGGCCATGGCGAGCAAGGTTTTACCACTGCCTGCGGCTCCGGTGAGGATCACCAGATCCATCTCAGGATCGAGCAGCGCATCGAGCGCCATAGCTTGGTAAATATTTTTCGGTGTGATGCCCCAAGCGCGACGATGCACCATGCGATCGCGGCTCAGATCACGTAGGGTTAATTTATCGTCATCAATACTTTCGACTCGCGCGGCGAAATCGCTATCTTCATCGATCACATATTGATTGAGAAAGGTCGGGTCAAAAGGGGCGCGATCTAACTTATGAAAGGTGTGGCCAGCTAAAGTGTAGCTTTCAACCTCGGCGACACTATCCCAAAAATGTCCAGCGCGAGTTTGAAAGCCTTTAGTCAGATACTGAATATCATCAATCAGTTGATCGGTACGATAATCTTCAACCTGTAACACTCCAGCACCTTTGGCCCGCAAACGCATATTAATGTCTTTGGTGACCAATACCACTGGGCGTGGGGCGTGCTGAGTTTGTAAATAGAGCACCGCATTGAGGATCCGGTTATCCCCCTCTTTATCGGTAAACGCTTTGACCGTTTCCGCTAGGGCATAATCGGCCAAAATCGCCAGTGTGCCGCTGGCACCATGCTGTTTAGACAGTGAAATTCCAGAGCTGATTTGTTCCGGTGTCGCTTCATGAAACAGGTGTTCTAAGGCGCGAATCGCCACCCTCGCATCACGTGCTACATCGCGTTTGCTATCTTTAATTCGATCCAGCTCTTCCAGTACGGTCATCGGGATGATCACATCGTGCTCTTGGAAAGAGTAAATCGCAAGGGGCTCGTGCAGTAGGATATTGGTATCTAAGACAAACAGTTTGCGAACAGTATCGCTCATCAGCATCTCCTTACGGCATACACTACATTATCAGGGTAAACCCATACGTATTGGCGCGTGGTACCAGTTAAGTATATACCCTTCCTACTTGAAGCTGCAGCGGTGTTGGCGACGTTCGTTCACCCCAATCACATAGTTTGCCTATGCTCATGGGGACTCACTCACTTGCCGCCTACCTGCAACTCCAAGTTCTTTGGGTATAGTCATCACACCATTAAGCAATGCCACTGGTTGTTGACAATTTGATGTCAAGCCGCTGGCTTAGAAAAAAAAGTCACAAAAAGCCGCTTGTGATCGGGAATCAACGTGACCTGTATCACGCCATCAAGTAAGATTAGCGGCCTTTTTCTGCACCCCAATCGGCCTGTATCGATAAGCGACGGCTGATTGAATGGGAGTGCAAAATTCTCTGCAACGCTATTTGATGAGGTAATCCATTCATGTCATTTGCTTTAGGGCAACGCTGGATAAGCGATACGGAAAGTGAGCTCGGATTAGGTACTGTAGTGGCGCTTGATGCGCGTACGGTAACTTTGATGTTTGCGGCATCGGAAGAAAATCGTGTCTATGCACGCTCTGATGCGCCGGTCACCCGAGTGATCTTCAATGTCGGCGATGTGGTGGATAGCCAGCAAGGCTGGTCGTTACAAGTGGAACAGGTGCTTGACGAGCAAGGCGTATACACCTATTTAGGGACTCGCGTGGATACGCAAGAGCCCGCGATTGCGCTGCGTGAAATTTTCCTCAGTAACCAAATTCGTTTTAATAAACCGCAGGATAAGTTGTTTGCTGGTCAAATTGACCGCATGGATAACTTTGTGCTGCGTTATCGTGCGCTGACCAATCAATATCAGCAGCACAAAAGCCCGATGCGTGGCTTGTGCGGTATGCGTGCTGGCCTTATCCCTCATCAGTTGTACATTGCCCATGAAGTGGGTCGTCGTCACGCGCCACGCGTACTGCTGGCCGATGAAGTTGGGCTTGGTAAAACCATCGAAGCGGGGATGATCATTCACCAGCAAGTCTTGGCTGGCCGAGCGGAGCGGGTGTTGATTGTGGTGCCTGAAACGCTGCAGCATCAATGGCTAGTGGAGATGATGCGCCGCTTTAATTTGCACTTTTCTATTTTTGATGAAGAGCGCTGCGTCGAGGCATTGAATGAGGCGGATAACCCGTTTGAGACTCAGCAATACGTCCTCTGTTCATTGAATTTTCTGCGCAAAAGTCGCCAGCGTTTTGAACAAGCCTTAGAGGCCGACTGGGATTTATTGGTGGTGGATGAAGCGCACCACTTAGAATGGCACCCAGAAAAACCAAGCCGTGAATATCAAGTGATTGAAGCGCTGACCGAGCAAACGCCTGGCGTATTGCTGCTGACGGCAACCCCTGAGCAGCTTGGGCGTGAAAGTCACTTTGCTCGTTTGCGTCTGCTCGATGCGGATCGCTTCTATGATTATCAGGCCTTTGTTGAAGAAGAGGCGCAGTACGCTCCTGTCGCGGATGCGGTCACCGCGCTATTTAGCGGCGATAAACTGAGTGATGAAGCGAAAAATAAAATCGCGGAACTGCTGTCCGAGCAAGATGTCGAGCCACTGTTTAAAGCGCTAGAAGCCCATGCTTGTGCCGAAGAGATGGCGTTGGCTCGCCAAGAGCTGATCGATAACCTGATGGATCGTCACGGGACCGGGCGGGTTTTATTCCGCAATACGCGGTCAGCGATCAAAGGCTTCCCTGTACGTAATGTGCACCTGTTGCCGCTGGATATTCCGAGCCAATACACTACATCGATGCGCGTCGCGGGTATGCTCGGCGGTAAGCTCAGCCCTGAAGCGCGCGCGATGAAAATGCTCTATCCCGAAGAGATTTTCCAAGAGTTTGAAGGGGATGAGTCTTGCTGGTGGCAATTTGATTCGCGGGTCAACTGGTTGCTGGAAAAAGTTAAAGCTAAACGCAGTGACAAGATTTTGGTGATTGCTTCACGTGCCAGCACTGCGCTGCAATTGGAGCAAGCGCTACGTGAGCGCGAAGGCATTCGCGCTACCGTATTCCATGAAGGCATGTCGATCATCGAACGCGATAAAGCCGCCGCCTACTTTGCCCAAGAAGAGGGCGGTGCTCAGGTGCTGATTTGTAGTGAAATTGGTTCTGAAGGACGTAACTTCCAATTTGCCAACCAACTAGTGATGTTTGATCTGCCGTTCAACCCGGATTTGCTTGAGCAGCGAATTGGGCGTTTGGATCGGATTGGTCAGCAACGCGATATTGATATTTACGTACCGTATTTGACCGATACCTCACAAGCGATTTTAGCCCGTTGGTATCAAGAAGGTTTGAACGCTTTTGCGCAAACCTGCCCAACGGGGCGTGCGGTATACGATGCGTTTGCCGAACGTCTGATCCCGATCCTTGCTGCCGGTGGTGGTGACGAGCTGGAAGAGATCATTGAGCAATCGGCCAAGCTCAACAAAACCTTACACGCACAGTTGGAAGTTGGCCGTGATCGCTTATTGGAAATGCACTCCAACGGTGGAGATAAAGCGCGGCACATTGCCGAACAAATTGCCCAAACCGATGGTGATACCAATTTGGTTACTTTCGCGCTCGGCTTGTTTGACGCGATTGGTTTACATCAAGAAGATCGTGGTGAAAATGCCTTGGTGGTGACTCCGGCTGAGCACATGATGGTGCCCAGTTATCCGGGGCTGCCTTATGAAGGAGCGACCATTACCTTTGATCGAACAACGGCACTGTCTCGTGAAGATATGCACTTTATCAGTTGGGAGCACCCGATGATCCAAGGTGGTATCGATCTGCTGATGAGTGAAGCGGTTGGCGTATGCGCGGTATCGCTGCTCAAAAACAAAGCGCTACCTGTAGGCACGATTTTACTCGAATTGGTGTATGTGGTGGATGTGCAAGCGCCGAAACGCAGTGGCATCAGTCGCTTCTTGCCGGTGTCACCGATCCGTATTCTGCTCGATGCGCGCGGTAATGATCTCTCGACACAAGTGGAGTTTGAAGGTTTTAACCGCCAATTAAGTCCAGTCAATCGCCATTTAGCCAGTAAATTTGTTAGCTCAGTGCAGCATGATGTGCATCGTTTGATCACGGCCAGTGAAACGCTCGCTGAGGTACAAGTCAATGCGATCCGTGAACAAGCACAGCGTGATATGCAGCAGAGTTTGCATGGTGAATTAGAGCGTTTGCTGGCGCTTAAAGCGGTCAATCCGAACATTCGTGATCAAGAGATTGAAGCGTTAGAGCAGCAAATCCAAGCCCTGACCGGTTATATTGCCAATGCGCAGTATCAATTGGATTCATTGCGTTTGATTGTGGTCGCGCATAACTAAGTCATTGTGCCGTGCACTCAATAGCCAAGGCCTTCAAATGAAGGCCTTTTTAATGACTCACGGGTAATTAATCGCCATAGCGTGTAGTCGAATTACAGTTCGTTAGTTGCTGATGCGGTAAATATTTGCTTAAACATTGGCACTAATAGTTTGTTACCGTATTCACTTAAGTGATCATCATCGTAGTAAATCGGGCGGCCATTTTTACTGCCCCAGCAACGTCCTTCAGAACACAAATAAGGCAGTGGGTCGAGGATTTTAACACCACACTGCTCCGCCGCTGCATCTTGCGCTTCCCACACGACTTTATGCCGTTCATGGTACTCATCAAGTGAAATAGAAATACCCGGTGCGGCCTTACCAAACATTAGCGCCTGGGACATGGTTTTGGGCACATCAATACCCATTTCAGGTATTGGGCGCACGAGGTACACCCGAGATGGGTTGTCAATTGAGCACATGGTTTTTATCAGATGAGCCTTAAATTGACGATTTAATTCGGCACTCGGTTTGTCATATTGAATGTCAAAATAACTTAAGGGGATGCCTTGATATTGTGTGTTTTCATTGTACCCATAAATATAAAGACTTAATCTATTGATGATGAATATTTTTGTACTATTTGAATAATTTTCATTAATTATGGTGATGGCCTTGTTATTGAACTCGTGGCATCGACTCTTGGGATCTGTCTTTTTAAGCCCTAAAACAGTTGGGCATGAGCTATAGGTTAATTCTATTGCTTTGCCATTGCTGGCAATTGGTACTGCACTCACAATGCTATTAGCATGACTATCTCCGACCACGATCGCCTTTACCTCGCCATGACCAAATTCACATAGTGGGGAATCGGTGCCCTTGTTGAGGCCTAAATGGCAGGTATTACGGGAGGGGTTAAAATTAAATGTTTCGTCTGCAATCCGCTGAATTTCTAGATTTAAGCGCTGCATCACCAGCGGATATTGCACTTTAATTAACCCCCAAACCCCAGTTGCCACCAAACCAATGAATGTGATCATCGCCACTAATACCATACTCTGACGCATAATTGCTTGGTTGTTCAGACGACGACGTGTTGGATTTTCAACCCAGTGCAGTGATAATTCACCGAATATCAGCGAGCTGAAAATCGCTAAAATTACCCACTGTGGATTGGTGTGCTCCCCAGCATAGGTGAGCAATACCACCAGTGGCCAGTGCCACAAATAAACCGAATAAGAGCTGGCGCCAAGGCGGCGCGTCACAGGGTTGGCGGTAAGCCATGAATGCTGACGGTTAGCCGCTAATACCAACATTGCACCCACGACAGGGACTAAAGCTAAGTAGCCCGGCCATTGCATCGTGGCATCAAAAGTCGTGATAGCAAAAATAATCAGAGCAAAACCGAGTAGTTCAGCGAATGCTGCCCATGGCTGGCTGGCTGGCTGGCTGGCTGGCTGGCTGGCTGGCTGGCTGGCTGGCTGGCTGGCTGGCTGGCGTGTTACCCACCAGACCAATCCGCCTGCGAGCATTTCCCATGCGCGGGTGGGTAATAAATAAAATGCGGCCCCAGGCCAGCGCATAGTGGCATACACCGACAGCAGAAGCGAGGCCAGGCCAGCTGCAATCAGCGCCCATTTTACCCCGCGTTTGCCAAACCAGTGCCATACCAGCAAACAGCCGATCGGTAGTAGCAGATAAAACTGCCATTCCACGGAGAGTGACCAAGTATGTAGTAGCCATTTATCATGGGAAGCTGCATCAAAGTAGCCAGCTTCGCGCCAGAATTTAATATTAGACAAAAATGCCACTGCCGTGCCGACATGTCCGGCCAGCGTCTTGTAATCGGCATTCGGTAGCCAAAACCAGCCAATGACTAACAAGCTACTACATAATACCAATAGTGCAGGAATGATGCGCCGTGCGCGTGCGAGATAATTGGCAAGCAATCACGGTGGACCGTTGCCGTTATAATGGTTCTTTTACGCTTAAAATCGTCGAACTATTGTGCTATGTGACTGATATTTTTAAAAGCATTTTACATTAACCATTTCCACCAAATAAATAAGGCAAGAAAGCCAAACAGGTAAGTAAGGCCAATCAGTGATAGAAGTTTCAGTTTCGGGCCGACTTGTAGCGTGGCCGGTAGTGTGGTTCTGGTGACCAGAATGTAGTTGAGTAACGCAAAAAATGGCGTGGTCATAAACGCCATCACCATTGCAAAGTCGAGTAATGGCATTAGTGCGGAGGCGAAGAACAGAATAATCGCCATCGCCAACAGCGAGACCATCAGCATCCAAGCTTGCAAAATTTGTGGTTTTTGCTGCGCTCTACGTTGCAGCAAGCGCTGCGATTCTGCGATCACTCGTGAATAACCATCAATCACGGTAATCGTGCTGCCAAAAATACAGAAAAAAGCGATCACCGCAGTTAGGTAGCGCGCCCATTCGCCGATGGTGCTGGCATACATTCCAACTAATTGATGTGAAAAGCCAACGCCAGAGGTGGCCAGTTCAACGCCAGAGCCATGTAGCACTAAGGCACCGAGCGCCAAAAATACCATGGCTAATAGCGCAGTACCGATATAGCCGACATTAAAATCCAATAAGGCCGACTGAGGCGTTACCGTTTGCTGGCGGCATTGGCTTTTTAGCCACAGCGAGGTCAGGCTGGAGATTTCAATCGGTGCTGGCATCCAGCCCATGGTGACCACGATAAAACCAATCGCAGCCAGTGTCCAAGGCGAGGGGATCGGCTCGACCTGTACGCTTGGGGTGTAATTTACTGCAGCGATTGCCACGGCCAGTAAGGTTGCGATCGTCAGGACGGCCATGATCAGTTTTGATAAGCTATCTAAAGCTCGATAGTGACCAGCGAATAAGATCATTAAGCAGGTGATGAGCACCAGCATACACAGGGTTAGGTGGCTAAGCTCAAACGGAATAAAGTAGCCAAGTAAACTGGCACTGAACAGCAACAGCGCGGCAGTATTGATGATGGCTGAAAATAGGCTCAGGATGACAAATACCCACAAATAAGCACGGCCAAGTTTGGCGTAACCTTCAACTAAGCTCTCGCCTGTGCCCATGGTGTACTGAACCCCAGCTCTAAAAAACGGGTATTTGAAGAGATTGACGAGCAAAATCAGCCCCGCAAGTTGCCAGCCGTAAATCGCTCCCGCTTGGGTTGATGCCACCAGATGTGATCCTCCAACAGCGGCGGCCGCCATCATGATCCCAGGACCGAGTGAGCGAATAAGCTGGGTCAGTGAACCTCGTGTCTGCGAGGGACAAGGTGCAGTATTTTCCATTTTGATTCCTTTTAAAATGGTGAGGGTAAACGGATTTCTTTTTGGTGCTTTTGATTTGTCAATGACAAGTATAAATATCACATAAGTTGTAATCGTCAATAAATATTTACACTCAATGGCAATTTTAAATGAGGGTTGAGCGAGAGTGAGGTGATTTGCTGACGGATCCGCAAGCTTTAGGGCTAACAGGCTAGCCAATAGCTGATATAATGCGCCGTTTTTTGGTGAGACGAGACAATAGTAATGGCAATGACCGAATACAATCCTCCTAAGGATCCGTGGATTGATGTGATTTATGAGGATGAACATATCATTGCAGCCAACAAACCTTCCGGTTTGTTATCGGTTCCTGGGCGACCCGTTGAGCACTACGACAGTATGTGGGCTCGTTTGGTGGATTACTGCCCTGAGGTGAAAGTGGTACATCGGCTCGATATGTCGACTTCTGGCCTGATCCTATTTGCCAAGGGCAAACATATGGAATCGGCGTTGAAGAAGCAGTTTCAGTATCGTCTCACGCATAAAATTTACTATGCCCGCGTATGGGGAGTGATGGAGCAAGACGAAGGTGAGGTTAATTTGCCGCTATGCTGTGATTGGCCCAATCGGCCGAAACAGAAAGTCTGTTTTGAAGAGGGACGTGATTCGCTAACCCGTTATCAAGTGGTCCAGCGCGAAGAGAAAACGACTGTAGTGCGGCTGATCCCAATTACTGGACGTTCGCATCAACTGCGTGTGCATATGCAATCGCTTGGTCACCCGATCGTCGGTGATGATCTGTACGCGCCACCAGAAGCCGTTGAGTTTGCCGATCGCTTGCAACTGCATGCGGCTGAGCTGTGTTTCTATCATCCTCGTAGTCATTGGCTACGCACGCTCTTTGTGCCTTGTGATTTTTATCCGCAGGCTGAGGAGCAAATTTTGCAGCATTTTGATCCTGAGCGAAAACTGCCCGATTATAAAAAGCTTAAGCAAGACTAACGGCACGAGCTCGCCCACCATCGAATGCTGAGCGATCAGAAAAGACCATAAAAAAGGCAGCGAAATCGCTGCCTTTGTGTTTTTAATCAAATGTTTTGAATCAAGCGCTTACAGTGCAGCGATGGTTGCTTTTTGCTGCTCAAGTTTCACCAACGCTTCTTGATATCCGGCGAGCTTTTCACGCTCTTTGCTGATCACCGCTTCTGGCGCTTTGGCCACGAAACCTTGGTTACCGAGCTTGCCTTCGATACGCGCAATTTCACCTTGTGTCTTAGCAATCTCTTTGGCCAGACGATCCAGCTCTGCGTCTTTATCAATTAGGCCGGCCATTGGGATCATCAGCTCAGACTTGCCAACCAGTGCAGTAGCACAGGCAGGTGTCGCTTCGCCATCCGCCAAGACACGAATACTTTCCAGCTTGGCTAGAGAAACCAGCACTGGTTTGTTGGCTTCAATGCGCGCCGCATCTTGCTCATTCGCCACTTTGAGTATCACTTCCAGAGGTTTACCTGGGTTGATGTCGTACTCTGCACGCAGGTTACGGATGCTAGTAATAAAGGCTTTCACCCACTCAATGTCATCCAAGGCTTCTTGGTTGAAGTTGGCCGCATCATACTGAGGCAGCGCTTGCAGCATAATAGTATCGCCTTGCACGCCATCGACCAGTGGCTTAACACTTTGCCAGATGGTTTCGGTGATATAAGGGATCACGGGATGCGCCAAACGCAGCGTTTTCTCTAGTACGGTGATCAGCGTGCGACGGGTTGCGCGTTGCTGAGCTTCCGTGCCTTTCCACAGCACTGGCTTAGTCAGTTCTAAGTACCAGTCACAGAATTGGTTCCAGATGAATTCGTACAGCGTATTCGCCGCCATATCCAAGCGGAAGTTATCAATGTGGCCATTGAACTCTTTCGCCGCCAGTTCGAATTGTGATTCGATCCATTTGTCGGCCAGTGAGTACTCAAGCTCTGCGCCTGCGGAAAAACCACAATCTTGCTGTTCGGCGTTCATCAGCACATAACGGCTGGCGTTCCACAGTTTATTACAGAAATTGCGGTAGCCTTCCAGACGCTTCATATCCCAGTTGATGTCACGACCGGTGGACGCCATGGCCGCGAGGGTGAAACGCAGTGAGTCGGTACCGTAGGCTTCGATGCCGTTTTCAAACGTCTTACGCGTATTTTTCTCAATCTTCGCTGCCAGTTGTGGCTGCATCATGTTGCCGGTACGTTTGGCGACCAGAGATTCAAGATCAATACCGTCAATCATGTCGATTGGATCAAGCACGTTACCTTTCGATTTCGACATTTTGTCGCCGTTTTCGTCACGGATCAGACCCGTTACGTACACGGTTTTAAATGGCACTTGTGCTTTGCCATCTTCATCTTTACAAAAATGCATGGTCATCATGATCATGCGCGCAACCCAGAAGAAGATGATGTCAAAGCCAGTGACCAGCACATCGGTTGGGTGGAATACTTTCAGCTCAGGAGTTTTCTCTGGCCAGCCTAGTGTGCCGAAGGTCCACAATGCTGATGAGAACCAAGTGTCGAGTACATCATTGTCTTGACGAAGTACCACATCCGCTGCTAGGTTATTTTCTGCGCGCACTTCAGCTTCATCACGACCAACAAACACATTGCCTTGTTCGTCATACCAAGCTGGAATGCGGTGGCCCCACCACAGTTGGCGCGAGATACACCAGTCTTGAATGTCACGCATCCAAGAGAAGTACATGTTTTCATACTGCTTTGGTACGAATTGGATATCGCCATTTTCTACCGCTTCAACCGCAGGTTTGGCCAGAATACCGGCACGAACGTACCATTGGTCGGTCAGCATTGGCTCAATCACCACGCCGCCACGGTCGCCATAAGGCACGGTGAGATCGTGATCTTTGATCTCTTCCAGCAGGCCTAACTGTTCAAATTCGGCGATGATCGCTTTACGCGCGGCAAAACGCTCCATGCCTTGATATTGGGCAGGGATTTCGGTGCCGTAAGCAGTACTCGTTTCGCCATTGGTGTTAAACACTTCAGCAGCATCACGAATGTTGGCATCAAAGGTGAGGATATTGATCATCGGCAACTGGTGGCGCTTACCGACTTCATAGTCGTTGAAATCGTGCGCTGGGGTAATTTTCACACAGCCAGTGCCTTTTTCCATATCCGCATGTTCGTCACCGAGGATCGGAATGCGACGACCGACGATCGGCAGGATCAGTTGTTTGCCAATCAGATCTTTATAACGCGGATCTTCAGGGTTAACCGCTACGCCAGTATCACCCAGCATGGTTTCTGGACGGGTAGTCGCCACCACGATGTAATCTTTACCATCGGCCGTTTTCACACCATCCGCTAGCGGGTAACGGAAGTGCCACATGTGACCTTTGGTCTCTTTGTTTTCTACTTCCAGATCGGAGATCGCGGTGTGCAGTTTGGGATCCCAGTTGACTAGGCGTTTGCCGCGGTAGATGAGGTCATCTTTATAGAGGCGCACGAACACTTCTTGCACGGCTTTGTAGAAGCCATCATCCATGGTAAAGCGTTCACGATCCCAATCGACAGAGGCGCCAAGACGACGCAGCTGCTTGGTGATGGTACCGCCAGATTCAGCTTTCCATTCCCAAATTTTGTCGATGAACGCATCACGGCCGTAATCGTGCTTGGTTTTGCTTTCTTCTGCCGCGATCTTACGCTCAACCACCATTTGCGTGGCGATACCCGCGTGGTCGGTTCCCACTTGCCACAAGGTATTTTTGCCCTTCATCCGCTGACAACGGATCAGAGTATCCATAATGGTGTCTTGGAAGGCGTGGCCCATATGCAGGCTGCCGGTAACGTTCGGTGGCGGGATCATGATGCTGTAGGCATCTTTAGTGGTGTCACCGTGAGGCTTAAAGTAGCCTTGCTGTTCCCAAGTCTGATACAGATCTTGTTCGATTGATGCTGGGTTGTATGTCTTTTCCATAGTGCTCTTTAATGGATGCTGTGATGGTTAATTCAATCTATCGCTATAGTTGAGCTTTCTTTGAGCAGAAAGTTTAACTATAAGGATGGACGGTTACGGATACTGGATCTCAACCGTTTGCAGCTGATAACCCGCTTGTCGATAGAGTTTATACCGCTCGCGTGCGAGCTGCTTGGCATTTTCTGCGCAGGGCACGAAGTCTACCACTTCGGCAAAGGTACGCGCAAAGGTTGTCTGATTATCCGCCAAATTTATTGCCAATTGACGATTCCAAGAAGGGGAAACGCCGACATAACCTATCTCAATCGCGGTACCGTATTTGGGGCCTTCGCCGACCAAATTGTGCGCCAAAAATTGCTCAGCTTCGAGCTGCCAAAAGTGCTCAGCAAGCTGTTCCGCATGTTGTTTATCTTGGCATTGCAGGTAAATTCGCGCCCCTTGTGCGGTAAAGTGACGCGCCAAATACAGCACGTATTCAAGCAAACCCGTTACAGTTGCCTGCGCGGAGCTGGGGGGGATGAGATAAAAGGTCGCGGTTGGCATCTTGGTTACCTTTCACTAAAAAGGGCCCGTAGGCCCTAGTATGTTTACTCTTCTGCGTCTAGGCTGCCACTGCGATTGAGCAGGAATTGGACCAAGAGTGACACCGGACGACCGGTAGAGCCTTTGGCTGCGCCTGAGCGCCAAGCTGTTCCAGCAATATCTAAGTGTGCCCAGTTGTATTTCTTGGTAAATTTAGCCAAGAAACAGCCCGCGGTAATTGCGCCGCCGGGGCGACCACCAATGTTGGCCATATCGGCAAATGGGCTCTTGAGCTGTTCGTGATATTCATCGGCCAGTGGTAAGCGCCAAGCACGATCACTGGATTGCTCAGAGGCATTCACCAGCTCATGGGCTAATGGATTGTGATTGGCCATCACGCCACTAATGTGATGACCTAAAGCGATCACACACGCGCCAGTCAGTGTCGCGACATCGACCACGCAATCCGGTTCAAACCGTTCAACATATGTCAGCACGTCACACAGCACCAAACGACCTTCAGCATCAGTATTTAATACTTCAACGGTTTGGCCTGACATGGTGGTCAGAATATCCCCTGGGCGGTAAGCGTTACTGCCGGGCATATTTTCACAACCGGCCAAGATGCCAACGACGTTAAGCGGTAGACCTAGCTTGGCAAGCGCTTTCATGGCACCAAAAACCGATGCCGCGCCGCACATGTCGTACTTCATCTCATCCATACCTTCACCCGGTTTGAGTGAGATACCGCCTGAGTCGAAGGTTAGCCCTTTACCGACCAGCACAATCGGTTTGGCTTCTGGGTTTGGATTGCCTTTGTATTCGATGACCGACATCATCGATTCATTGCGTGAGCCACGACCGACTGCAAGGTAAGCGGCCATGCCCAGTTTTTCCATCTCTTCTTCACCAATGATTTTTGTGGTGATGCTCTCATAATCGTCGGCCAGACGACGAGCTTGTGAAGCAAGGTAAGCTGGATTGGCGATATTGGGCGGCATATTGCCAAGATCTTTGCACGCTTTAACCCCAGATGAGATCGCAAGGCCGTGGGCAATCGCGCGTTCACCAAGATTTAATTCACGGCGAGTCGGCACGTTGAAGACTAATTTGCGCAGTGGACGGCGAGTTTCTGGCTTAACACTTTTGAATTGATCAAAGGTGTACAGGCTATCTTTGGTCGCTTCTACTGCTTGACGCACTTTCCAATAGGTATCACGACCTTTGACGTGCAGCTCAGTCAAAAAGCACACCGCTTCCATTGAGCCAGTTTCGTTTAACGTATTGATAGTTTTCTGAATGATCTCTTTGTACTGCCGCTCACCCAGCTCGCGTTCTTTACCGCAACCGACCAGCAGAACTCGTTCAGATAACACATTTGGGACTTGATGCAGCAGTAGCATCTGCCCTGGTTTACCCTCGAGATCACCACGACGCAGCAGTGAGCTAATATAGCCATCGCTGATTTTATCGAGCTGTTCTGCGACTGGAGAAAGGCGACGCGGCTCAAACACCCCGACAACGATACATGCGCTGCGCTGTTTCTCAGGGCTGCCACTCTTAACACTGAACTCCATGCGTACTCCTACATCCTGAAGACAAATAGAACTAAATGGTAGATAATGCATCTCTTACTTGCTGGATCCTATCAAGGATCGACCTTTTGTATGCACAACCTAGCCGTTAGCGAAATTTTCAAAAAATAAAAGGTTCATCCGGAAATTATAGTGATTCAATCAAAAAAACAAGTTTTGCATAGGTAATTTCAGCGTGATTATTGTTAGATATTTGATCCGAGAAACAATAAAAAGTCAGTTTGCGATCTTTTTCGTGCTGTTTTTAGTGTTTCTCAGCCAGAAATTTATCCGCGTGTTAGCCGAGGCCTCTGACGGTGATATTCCTACCAGCATGATTTTATCGATTGTCGGACTCAATATGCCGGCGATGGGCCTATTAATGCTGCCATTAAGTCTATACATCGGAATTTTGCTCACTTTTGGCCGTTTATATGCGGAAAGTGAAATTACCGTGATGAATGCCACCGGAATTGGCAATAAATTTTTAATTCGCGCAGCGTTATACCTCGCTTTGATCACCGCTTCAGTGGCGGCTTTCAATGTGTTGTGGCTTGCCCCTTGGAGCCAAGATAAAGAAGCGCAATTAATGGAGCAGTTTGCCTCCGAAAACAGCGTTGAGCTGTTGCAAAAAGGCCATTTTCAACGCTCTCCCGATGGTTCATCGGTGGTGTTTATCGATAATATCGAAAATAAAAAACTGCATAACGTGTTTGTCGCCCAACTGATGCCCCGTGAATCGGTACTGCCAAGTGTGATGTTTTCCAATTCTGGTGATGTTAAAGAGTTGAGCGACGGCCGCCAAATCATCACCCTATATAATGGGACGCGCTATGAAGGTATTCCTACCCGGGTTGATTATATGATCACCAATTTTGATGCTTATGATGGCTTGATTGGTCAGCGTGAAGTGAAGTCGTCGGATCGTGATTGGGAAGCTTTGTCGACTTTCAGTTTGTTGCACGATTCTAATCGTCAAGCTCAAGCAGAATTGCAGTGGCGGATCTCGTTGGTGGTGTGTATCCCATTACTGACCATGTTGGTGGTGCCGCTATCGGCGGTTAACCCTCGCCAAGGACGCTTTGCCAAAATGGGGCCAGCGATCTTGATCTATTTGACCTATTTCTTAGCGCTTAGTGCGACCAAGTCTGCCATCGAGGATGGCTCGTTGCCAGTGATTATCGGTTTGTGGCCGATCAATGCGGCATTGTTAATCGCGGCTTTGATTGTCAATACCACAGATAGTATACCGATGCGCCGCTTTAAAGACCGATGGAAACAGAGAACGAGGGCTTAAATCGTGTTTAAAATCCTAGATTGGTATATCGGTCGTACGATTGTTGCCACGACAGCTTTAGTGCTGGTGACCTTTGTTGGTCTGTCTGGCATCATCAAATATGTTGAGCAACTGCGTAAAGTCGGTGATGGCAGCTACGATTTACTGCAGGCGTTATGGTTTGTAATACTCAGTATGCCACGCGACATTGAAATGTTTTTCCCGATGGCGGCTCTATTAGGGGCTTTGATTGGCTTAGGGGCATTAGCTTCCAGTTCCGAATTGGTGGTGATGCAGGCGGCGGGGTTTTCTAAGCTCGATATTGGGTTGTCGGTGCTTAAGACGGCCATTCCACTGATGATCATTATCACTTTGCTCGGCGAGTGGGGCGCTCCGCAAGCACAGAAACTGGCGCGTGATATGCGGGCCTTTGCTACTTCGGGTGGCGCGATCATGTCGGTGCGCACCGGCGTTTGGGCGCGCGATGCGAACGATTTTATTTTTATCGCCAAAGTGGATAACGAGCAGCTTTATGGGCTCAATTTATGGCGTTTCGATCAGAATAAAAAACTCAGTGAGGTAATTTTTGCTGAGTTGGCGGAGTATGTCGGCAGCAATGAGTGGCTGATGAAAGATGTTCAGTTGACCCGTTTGAACAATGAGATTGAGATCAGTAAACAATCTTTACCTGAATACCGTTGGCGCACGTCATTAGCACCCGATAAGCTCGCGGTTGTGACCGTCAAGCCAGAAGAGTTATCACTGAGTGGCTTGAATGATTATGTGCAGTATTTGCAAGCTTCAGAGCAAGATGCCTCCCGCTATCAACTGGCTTTTTGGCGCAAAGTCACGCAGCCGATCTCGATTGCGGTGATGATGCTGATGGCACTCTCGTTTATTTTTGGCCCATTACGTAGTGTGACAATGGGCGCGCGAATTTTATCTGGCGTGATCGCAGGATTTACCTTCTATATCTCCAGTGAATTTTTTGGGCCGCTAAGTTTGGTGTATGGGCTGCCACCTTTATTAGGTGCACTTGCCCCTGGTTTGGTTTTCCTCGCGATCGCCTTAGGCTTATTAGGTCGAAAACTCTAACCCCAAGCAAGCGGTGATGAGCGACCAGGGAAATAAAGAGTAATAAAAGAGCGCGAGGTTTTCCTTGCGCTCTTTTGTTATGCGGCGGACAACTCGATAAGTTGCGTGGTTTTTAAGGTAATACCACGACGCGAGTTTTGGCCCAGATATCATGAAATCCGCGCTGTTTGGCATCACACACCACAGTTAAGTTGGCAAGCCCAAAGCCCGAAGTCGCTAAACGAATCAAAGCTTGAGTGATAGAAATGGTTTGCCCTTGTTCGCTACACAAATACAGCTTCCAAGCACGCATACCTAAAGTTTGCCCCGCGCGCGTCCAGAAATAGACAAAAAAACCGATCCAAGTGAGAGCCAGATAAGCACGATAAACCACACTCCATAGCGGATGTGTGCTGAGCAGATCACTGGCATCTTGATAGGGGGCGTAATTCACCAACTGCGCGGCAACTAAAGCTTCAAGTACTGCGACCACGATCCCGCCGGCAATGATTAACATCGCTATCACGATCAGAGTATCGTAGCTCCAGGCTGCTAGACGGCGTAATAAACCTGCGCTAGGGAGGGTGGTGTAATTCATGTTGCTCAGTGCTGGCCATTAAAGGTAACAGAATAGCCAGAGGTGAAGGCTAAATAAAGAGCACTGGCACACCGCTTATGGTTCGATGGTGAAATAATCAGCAAACAACACAGCTTTCAATATTTTGCTATTGCGTGACTGCGCTTCTTACGTATAATGCGTTCCATCAAAGGGCAATAGCCTAGATGCCGATGTGGTGAAATTGGTAGACACGACGGATTCAAAATCCGTTTCCTTCGGGAGTGACGGTTCAAGTCCGTCCATCGGTACCATGATTTAAAGAAGCCGACTCAATTGAGTCGGCTTTTTGCTTTTTCATCGACGTGAAATCTTTCCCTCTGATAGCCAAACTTACCAGCTATTATCTTTAATTAAAGTGGCTTGCCATTGTAGCCAGTAATTCACGTGATCCCCTTGAGCAATACCTCGCTTCTTCTTTCTGACGTGGTTGATCGTTCGGAATAACGAAGGGGGCGTTTTATTAAGATTTGCGCAGCAGAAAAGCGACAAAACTAAAGGAAAAGTTCAATAAATAACAGTTTTGCTGGTTTTGTAGGCGAATGAATGGTTTTTTAGAAAAAAGTGCATTTAGGGTCTTGCCAGAAACAAAATCATCCCTATAATGCGCCCTCACTGACACGGCAGACGCCGCAAGGCTTTCGGGCCAGTCAGTTAGGCAAAACGCTTCGATGCAAAAAGATGAAAAAAGTGTTTGACACTGACCATTATCTCGCTAGAATGCACAGCCTCTTCGGTAAGAAAGCCGAAGCAAAACGCTCTTTAACAATATAAACCAATCAATCTGTGTGGGCACTCGTTGATGATAATCTCAAAAAGATTAATCAATGAACTGAGTGACCAAATCAAGTTGGTCAGCAGCCTTGAGCTGTTTTGTTTCACTTTTTTAAAAGTGAAAGCCAACAAGAGCACAGTCAATTCATTATCGTTCTGTTGGAACGATAATAGCTTTGAATTACTAAGGTAATTTAAAGTCAGTATTCATTGAGCCGAAGCGAAAGCTTCAAAAAACTTTTAATTGAAGAGTTTGATCATGGCTCAGATTGAACGCTGGCGGCAGGCCTAACACATGCAAGTCGAGCGGCAGCACAGAGGAACTTGTTCCTTGGGTGGCGAGCGGCGGACGGGTGAGTAATGCCTGGGAAATTGCCCTGATGTGGGGGATAACCATTGGAAACGATGGCTAATACCGCATGATGTTGTTTTCTATAAACGAAGATAACCAAAGAGGGGGACCGTAAGGCCTCTCGCGTCAGGATATGCCCAGGTGGGATTAGCTAGTTGGTGAGGTAATGGCTCACCAAGGCGACGATCCCTAGCTGGTCTGAGAGGATGATCAGCCACACTGGAACTGAGACACGGTCCAGACTCCTACGGGAGGCAGCAGTGGGGAATATTGCACAATGGGCGCAAGCCTGATGCAGCCATGCCGCGTGTATGAAGAAGGCCTTCGGGTTGTAAAGTACTTTCAGTCGTGAGGAAGGTTGTAGCGTTAATAGCGTTATGATTTGACGTTAGCGACAGAAGAAGCACCGGCTAACTCCGTGCCAGCAGCCGCGGTAATACGGAGGGTGCGAGCGTTAATCGGAATTACTGGGCGTAAAGCGCATGCAGGTGGTTTGTTAAGTCAGATGTGAAAGCCCTGGGCTCAACCTAGGAGTTGCATTTGAAACTGACAAGCTAGAGTACTGTAGAGGGGGGTAGAATTTCAGGTGTAGCGGTGAAATGCGTAGAGATCTGAAGGAATACCGGTGGCGAAGGCGGCCCCCTGGACAGATACTGACACTCAGATGCGAAAGCGTGGGGAGCAAACAGGATTAGATACCCTGGTAGTCCACGCCGTAAACGATGTCTACTTGGAGGTTGTGGCCTTGAGCCGTGGCTTTCGGAGCTAACGCGTTAAGTAGACCGCCTGGGGAGTACGGTCGCAAGATTAAAACTCAAATGAATTGACGGGGGCCCGCACAAGCGGTGGAGCATGTGGTTTAATTCGATGCAACGCGAAGAACCTTACCTACTCTTGACATCCAGAGAATCTAGCGGAGACGCTGGAGTGCCTTCGGGAACTCTGAGACAGGTGCTGCATGGCTGTCGTCAGCTCGTGTTGTGAAATGTTGGGTTAAGTCCCGCAACGAGCGCAACCCTTATCCTTGTTTGCCAGCACGTAATGGTGGGAACTCCAGGGAGACTGCCGGTGATAAACCGGAGGAAGGTGGGGACGACGTCAAGTCATCATGGCCCTTACGAGTAGGGCTACACACGTGCTACAATGGCGTATACAGAGGGCAGCGATACCGCGAGGTGGAGCGAATCTCAGAAAGTACGTCGTAGTCCGGATTGGAGTCTGCAACTCGACTCCATGAAGTCGGAATCGCTAGTAATCGCAAATCAGAATGTTGCGGTGAATACGTTCCCGGGCCTTGTACACACCGCCCGTCACACCATGGGAGTGGGCTGCAAAAGAAGCAGGTAGTTTAACCTTCGGGAGGACGCTTGCCACTTTGTGGTTCATGACTGGGGTGAAGTCGTAACAAGGTAGCGCTAGGGGAACCTGGCGCTGGATCACCTCCTTACACGATGATTATCGTGATGAGTGTCCACACAGATTGATATGGTTTAGATTTGAGCATGAAGTGGGTCTGTAGCTCAGGTGGTTAGAGCGTACGCCTGATAAGCGTAAGGTCGGTGGTTCGAGTCCACTCAGGCCCACCACTAACGATGGGGTTATAGCTCAGCTGGGAGAGCGCCTGCCTTGCACGCAGGAGGTCTGCGGTTCGATCCCGCATAACTCCACCATCTTTAAGCGTTTTCGCTGAGAATGTTTAAAAATGGTTCTTGATGAATCTTGCTCTTTAACAATTTGGAAAGCTGACAAAACAACAAATTCGTTTGTTGTTTGTAAAGTTCTCAATGTTTATCGAAAGATAAACACCAACAACACATTCAAGTGTGCTTGGTATCGAATAAGGCTAAGGTCTTGTTCAAAATTTGAGTCCGGCAAAATCTGTCTCGCACTCATGTAAATAAACGCGAGACAACTTAGGTTGTTTAAACAACAACCCGAAACTCCTTCGGGTTGTATGGTTAAGTGACTAAGCGTACACGGTGGATGCCTGGGCAGTCAGAGGCGATGAAGGACGTACTAACTTGCGATAAGCGCAGATGAGGCAGTAAGAGCCGTTTGAGTCTGCGATTTCCGAATGGGGAAACCCAGCTGCATAAGCAGTTATCACTAGATGAATTCATAGTCTAGTGAGGCAAACCGGGGGAACTGAAACATCTAAGTACCCCGAGGAGAAGAAATCAACCGAGATTCCGGTAGTAGCGGCGAGCGAACCTGGATTAGCCCTTAAGCACTCGTTGAAGTAGGTGAACAAGCTGGAAAGCTTGGCGAAACAGGGTGATAGCCCCGTAACCGACGCTTCATCGAGCGTGAAATCGAGTAGGGCGGGACACGTGATATCCTGTCTGAATATGGGGGGACCATCCTCCAAGGCTAAATACTCCTGACTGACCGATAGTGAACCAGTACCGTGAGGGAAAGGCGAAAAGAACCCCTGTGAGGGGAGTGAAATAGAACCTGAAACCGTGTACGTACAAGCAGTAGGAGCACCTTCGTGGTGTGACTGCGTACCTTTTGTATAATGGGTCAGCGACTTATATTCAGTGGCAAGGTTAACCGTATAGGGGAGCCGTAGCGAAAGCGAGTCTTAACTGGGCGTTCAGTCTCTGGATATAGACCCGAAACCGGGTGATCTAGCCATGGGCAGGTTGAAGGTTGAGTAACATCAACTGGAGGACCGAACCGACTAATGTTGAAAAATTAGCGGATGACTTGTGGCTAGGGGTGAAAGGCCAATCAAACTCGGAGATAGCTGGTTCTCCCCGAAAGCTATTTAGGTAGCGCCTCGGACGAATACTACTGGGGGTAGAGCACTGTTAAGGCTAGGGGGTCATCCCGACTTACCAACCCTTTGCAAACTCCGAATACCAGTAAGTACTATCCGGGAGACACACGGCGGGTGCTAACGTCCGTCGTGGAGAGGGAAACAACCCAGACCGCCAGCTAAGGTCCCAAAGTATTGCTAAGTGGGAAACGATGTGGGAAGGCTCAGACAGCTAGGATGTTGGCTTAGAAGCAGCCATCATTTAAAGAAAGCGTAATAGCTCACTAGTCGAGTCGGCCTGCGCGGAAGATGTAACGGGGCTAAGCAATACACCGAAGCTGCGGCAATATCTTTTAGATATTGGGTAGGGGAGCGTTCTGTAAGCCGTTGAAGGTGAACTGTAAGGTTTGCTGGAGGTATCAGAAGTGCGAATGCTGACATGAGTAACGACAAAGGGGGTGAAAAACCTCCTCGCCGGAAGACCAAGGGTTCCTGTCCAACGTTAATCGGGGCAGGGTGAGTCGACCCCTAAGGTGAGGCCGAAAGGCGTAATCGATGGGAAACGGGTTAATATTCCCGTACTTTTGACTATTGCGATGGGGGGACGGAGAAGGCTAGGTGGGCCAGGCGACGGTTGTCCTGGTTCAAGTGCGTAGGCTTAAGAGTTAGGCAAATCCGGCTCTTTGTAAGGCTGAGACACGACGTCGAGCTGCTACGGCAGTGAAGTCATTGATGCCCTGCTTCCAGGAAAAGCCTCTAAGCTTCAGATAGTCAGAAATCGTACCCCAAACCGACACAGGTGGTCGGGTAGAGAATACCAAGGCGCTTGAGAGAACTCGGGTGAAGGAACTAGGCAAAATGGTACCGTAACTTCGGGAGAAGGTACGCTCTTGATGGTGAAGTCCCTAGCGGATGGAGCTGACGAGAGTCGCAGATACCAGGTGGCTGCAACTGTTTATTAAAAACACAGCACTGTGCAAAATCGCAAGATGACGTATACGGTGTGACGCCTGCCCGGTGCCGGAAGGTTAATTGATGGGGTTAGCGCAAGCGAAGCTCTTGATCGAAGCCCCGGTAAACGGCGGCCGTAACTATAACGGTCCTAAGGTAGCGAAATTCCTTGTCGGGTAAGTTCCGACCTGCACGAATGGCGTAATGATGGCCACGCTGTCTCCACCCGAGACTCAGTGAAATTGAAATCGCTGTGAAGATGCAGTGTACCCGCGGCTAGACGGAAAGACCCCGTGAACCTTTACTACAGCTTGGCACTGAACATTGAACCTACATGTGTAGGATAGGTGGGAGGCTATGAATCGATGACGCTAGTTGTCGTGGAGCCGTCCTTGAAATACCACCCTTGTATGTTTGATGTTCTAACTTAGGCCCCTTATCGGGGTTGAGGACAGTGCCTGGTGGGTAGTTTGACTGGGGCGGTCTCCTCCCAAAGAGTAACGGAGGAGCACGAAGGTGGGCTAATCACGGTTGGACATCGTGAGGTTAGTGCAATGGCATAAGCCCGCTTAACTGCGAGAATGACGGTTCGAGCAGGTGCGAAAGCAGGTCATAGTGATCCGGTGGTTCTGAATGGAAGGGCCATCGCTCAACGGATAAAAGGTACTCCGGGGATAACAGGCTGATACCGCCCAAGAGTTCATATCGACGGCGGTGTTTGGCACCTCGATGTCGGCTCATCACATCCTGGGGCTGAAGTCGGTCCCAAGGGTATGGCTGTTCGCCATTTAAAGTGGTACGCGAGCTGGGTTTAGAACGTCGTGAGACAGTTCGGTCCCTATCTGCCGTGGGCGTTGGAAGATTGAAGGGGGCTGCTCCTAGTACGAGAGGACCGGAGTGGACGAACCTCTGGTGTTCGGGTTGTGTCGCCAGACGCATTGCCCGGTAGCTAAGTTCGGAATTGATAACCGCTGAAAGCATCTAAGCGGGAAGCGAGCCCTGAGATGAGTCTTCCCTGACAGTTTAACTGTCCTAAAGGGTTGTTCGAGACTAGAACGTTGATAGGCAGGGTGTGTAAGCGTTGTGAGGCGTTGAGCTAACCTGTACTAATTGCCCGTGAGGCTTAACCATACAACACCCAAGGGGTTTTGATGGACTCAATAAGCTAAGCGCATAGAATGTGTGTGTGAGAATGAAAACAGCTTTCCAGATTTTAAAATTTTGCTTGGCGACCATAGCGTTTTGGACCCACCTGACTCCATTCCGAACTCAGAAGTGAAACGAAACAGCGTCGATGGTAGTGTGGGGTTTCCCCATGTGAGAGTAGAACATCACCAGGCTTTTAATTACAAAGCATGCTATAAATAACGTGCTTTAAAAACTTGTGTGCTGATATGGCTCAGTCGGTAGAGCGCATCCTTGGTAAGGATGAGGTCCCCAGTTCGATTCTGGGTATCAGCACCATCTATTTCAATGAGTAGCATTAAGCTAACATTATAAAATTTGCTTGGCGACCATAGCACTTTGGACCCACCTGATTCCATCCCGAACTCAGAAGTGAAACGAAGTAGCGCCGATGGTAGTGTGGGGTTTCCCCATGTGAGAGTAGGACATCGCCAGGTTTGCTTTCAGGGCCGCTGTAGTGATACAGCGGCTTTTTGCTATTTGAGATTTATGCATTTCTTCATTATACCAATCTGGAAAATTAACTGGTCAGCTCTATCCACCTTCTCGAACACATCTGTCTGACTCTGGCCGAGCATTTCAAAAAACTATTCCAAGCCCGACATACTTTGGAGACAATGTCTTCGTAATCCGTAAAAGACTGGTTGGCTAGATAGTGTTGTCTTAACCAACTCCATACTTGTTCTATTGGATTCAACTCAGGGGAATAGGGCGGGAGTTTGATGACACTGAGGTTCTGAAATTCATTGGCAATATCTTCTGTGTGCCAGCTTGCACCATCCATAATGACCACTGCGTGACGACCTTTTTCGGTCACCGCGGAGATCTGCCTAAGATGCTCAACCATAAGGTCCTTGTTAACCCAAGGAACGACCATCGCCTCGCCAATGCCTCTAGCGGGACAGACAGAACCAAACAGATACGCATATTCAAATTGTTGTTGCTTCACGGCTCTGGGACGTGTTCCTTTTTCTGCCCATAACCGTGTGGTGGTGTTTTGTTGCCCAAATCTGGCTTCATCCTGAAACCAGACATCAACCCGTTCTAAAGCGATATGTCCTGGGATCTTCAGGATCGTTTCAATTTTAAATTTTTTTAAAATCGTCTTGGATTTGCTGGGATTGACGAGGATGTTTGGAGCGAGAAGTTACCCAAGAGAACCCCATGTGCTCGAGCAGGTAATAGATAGAATCAGGGTGGTAGTGCTGGCCAAATTCTTTCACGATATAAGCGTGGATGTCGGCCCCTGTGAGTCGTCCGCCTAGTGTATCATTGGCTTTATCTTTGATGTATTGGCTCAATTGCTCTCTTTGCTTGGATGTTAAGAATGGTGGTCGTCCCGTTCTTGGTTTTTCCTTGAGGCCTTCTAATCCTTCCTCAAGAAAAGTGTGAACCCACCGATTAACACTGGTTCGGCTGACCTTAAGAAACTTGGCGATTTGGGTGCGAGAGTGCCCATCTTTGAAATGGTCGAGGGCCAGCAGTCTCATTTTCATCTGAATAGATTTCTGCTGGCTTGCGAGCTTTTTAAAGTCGATATTATTGAGGCTGTCCATAGTGAATAAGTTCTATCGTTGAATGCCCTCAATTAGATCATATTTTTTCTTTGGTTGGTATAATAATGCGATAAAAAGGCCACCTATTGGCAGCCTAGTGAGTATGCTCGATTTTAATCAAAGCGATCTATTTTAGAAAACTGGGGATATTTGCTTCATACTCAGTGATCTTTGCCTGATGCTGGAGTGTTAAACCTATGTTATCTAAATTATTTAGTAGGCAATGACGGCGAAAATCATCCATTTCAAAAGAATAGATATTGCCATTAGCCAACACGCTGAGCGCTTCTAAATCAACGGTGATCGTCGCCCCTTGATTATGTTCAACATAGTTAAACAGCTCTTCCACTTGTTGTTCGGTTAAGCGAACTGGGACCATTTGATTGTTAATCGTATTGCCATAAAAAATATCAGCGAAGCTTGGCGCGATAATCACCTTGATACCATAGTCGGCTAATGCCCAAGGGGCGTGTTCACGAGATGAGCCACAACCAAAGTTTTCGCGCGCCAGTAAAATGCTCGCGCCTTGATAACGAGTCTGATTCATCACAAAATCGGGGTTTAATTGTTCACCGGCACCATCCAAAAAGCGCCAATCGTGAAAAAGGTGTTTGCCAAATCCGCTACGATTTACTTTTTGCAGAAACTGCTTTGGAATAATCGCATCGGTATCAACATTAGCGGCATCCAGCGCCACGACTAAACCGGTATGTTGTTGAAATCCTGACATCGGGTTCTCCTTGAGTTAAAACTGACGAATGTCGACGAAATGACCGGCAATCGCGGCTGCTGTTGCCATCGCTGGACTGACTAAATGTGTCCGAGCATCACGCCCTTGTCGTCCTTCAAAGTTGCGGTTAGATGTAGAAGCGCAGCGCTCTCCCGCCCCGAGGCGATCATTGTTCATCGCTAAACACATTGAACATCCTGGCAAGCGCCATTCAAACCCTGCTTCAATAAAGATTTTATCTAACCCTTCCGCTTCGGCTTGGGCTTTAACTTGCTCCGAACCCGGTACAATGAGAGCCTGCACATGAGAAGCGACTTTCTTACCTCTTGCGATCGCGGCGGCGGCACGCATATCTTCAATTCGTGAGTTGGTGCATGAACCGACAAACACTTTATCAACTGGATAGTCGGACAGTTTTTTGCCTGCTTCTAGCCCCATATAAATCAGCGCTTTTTCTGCTGAACTGCGCTCAACTGGATCACCAAACTGGCTGGGTGATGGAATCGGCTCATCAATCGCAATCACTTGCCCAGGGTTCGTCCCCCAGGTGACTTGTGGCTTGATGTCTCGCGCTTCAAGAGTGATGACAGCATCAAACTGCGCATCATCATCGGTACTTAAAGTTTGCCAATATGCAATCGCAGCAGACAAATCTTCACCTTGAGGGGCAAATTTTCGGCCTTTGATGTAGTCGAAGGTGGTTTGATCGGGGGCGATCAAACCCGCTTTAGCTCCAAGTTCAATCGCCATGTTACAGACGGTCATCCGTCCTTCCATGGAGAGATCGCGGATCGCTTCACCACAGAATTCGACTACATAACCTGTTCCTCCTGCTGCGGTCGTTTTACCGATGATCGCCAGTACAATATCTTTGGCGGTGATACCAGGAGCCACTTTGCCTCGCACTTCAATTTTCATGGTTTTGGCGCGCCCTTGCTTCAGAGTTTGGGTCGCCAATACGTGCTCTACTTCTGAGGTGCCGATACCAAAAGCGAGTGAACCAAATGCGCCGTGAGTGGCGGTATGTGAGTCACCACAGACAATCGTCATACCCGGTAGGGTAATGCCAAGTTCAGGCCCCATTACGTGTACAATGCCTTGGTATTTGTGATTAATGTCGTACAAAGTAATGCCAAACTCTGCACAGTTTTTGGAAAGAGTTTGCATTTGGATACGTGCCATTTCACCGGAGGCATTAATGTCTTTGGTGGTGGTGGATACGTTGTGATCCATGGTGGCAAAGGTTTTATTGACTTGGCGAACGGCACGGCCTTTTTCACGCAAGCCATCAAAGGCCTGTGGAGAAGTCACTTCATGGACTAGATGGCGGTCGATGTACAAAATCGGTGTTTCTCCCGCTGCGGCAATGACCACATGGGCATCGTAAATTTTTTCGTAAAGAGTTTTGGCTTTTGACATTGCTTGTTCCTTGCGCTCAGTGAGCTAAAGAGGTTTGCACCTCTTTGATCCTATGCATTCAAAATATAATTAGCGATTTGATCACCCATCTCAGAGGTTGAGAGTACCGGTTTACTGCCAGATAAATCGGCAGTGAGCTGTCCAGCGGCGAGCGCTTGGCTTACCGCCTGTTCTATATCACGTGCAGCGGCTTCTTCACCTAGGCTATAACGTAACATCAGTGCGGCTGATAAAATCTGTGCCACAGGATTGGCGATATTTTTACCAGCGATATCCGGTGCGCTGCCGCCCGCAGGCTCGTATAAACCAAACTTGCTCTGATTAATGCTGGCCGAAGGTAGCATGCCCATCGAGCCGGTGATCATCGCGCATTCGTCAGATAGAATGTCGCCAAAAATGTTCGAGCAGAGCATGACATCGAACTGAGCTGGATCTTTGATAAGTTGCATGGTGGCATTATCGATATACATGTGTGAAAGCGCGACATCGGGATACTCCTTGGCAATCTCGCTGACCACTTCGCGCCACAGGATCGAGCTTTGCAGCACATTGGCTTTGTCGATCGAGCAAACTTTGTTACGACGCAAGCGAGCCGACTCAAAGGCGATGCGCGCGATACGTTCAATTTCAAAACGGTGATAGACTTCAGTATCAAAGGCCTTTTCATGATCGCCTTGACCTTCACGGCCTTTCGGTTGACCAAAGTAAATGCCGCCAGTGAGTTCACGTACTACCACAATATCGAAACCGCGAGCAGAGATGTCAGCACGTAGTGGCGAAAAGCCTTCTAGGCCTTGGTGGATCTGAGCGGGACGTAAATTACAAAATAGTTGGAAGTGTTTACGCAGTGGCAGTAAAGCACCGCGTTCAGGCTGTTGATTGGGTGGCAGATGTTCCCACTTTGGACCACCGACGGAGCCGAACAAGACGGCATCCGCATTTTCGCAAGCATGCAAAGTACTTTCTGGCAGTGGACAACCGTGGTTATCAATCGCAATACCGCCAACATCGTGCTGTTCACGGATTAAGCGTAAACCGTGTTTCTTTTCTATCGCATCCAATACCTTATAGGCTTGTGCCATCACTTCCGGACCGATGCCATCTCCGGGCAATACGGCAATTTTGTATTGTTTATCTATCATGTGAGTCCTTTCTGAACGATTTGTAAGTTGGATTACTGCTACTGGATATGATGGGTTATTTGCGGTGCCACCGAGTGGGTGGCCGCCTCAAAATGGCTATTGCCCTAAACCGTAGCCAGATTTTTTTTCTGTTTAATTTGCGCTATTTGATTGGCGCGATGAATGCTGTTGATAACATGCAATAACGCTTGACCTGACGCTTCAATAATATCGGTTGAAATGCCTGTACCATGGTATTTCTGCCCTTGGTAATTGGCGATAATATCTGCTTGACCTAGGCCATCTTCGCCTTCGCCTTTGGCGGTTAAATCGAACTTATCCAGCACAATTTCATAACCAGTAATCCGATAGATACATTGATACAGCGCATCGACCGGACCGTTACCGACGGCGGCTTCGCATTTTTCTTCCGTGCCACACTGCAGTTTGATACTGGTGGTGGCCATTAGGCTGCCCGATTGCACACTTAAATAGTTGAGTTTGTAAAAATCATCTTCTTCACGCAAATTGGAAAAATGCATTAGGGCTTCTAAATCGTAATCAAATACCTGACCTTTGCGATCGGCCAGCTTCAAGAAGTCTTCATATAGAGCATCCAAGTTGTATTGATCTTGGTTGTAGCCCATTGATTGCATATGACTTTTCACGGCGGCTCGACCGCTACGGCTAGTCAGATTCAGCACTTGGTTTTTTAGGCCGATCGATTCTGGAGTCATAATTTCATAGGTATTTTTGTTTTTGAGCATGCCATCTTGATGGATTCCTGAAGAGTGGCTAAAGGCATTGGCTCCCACAATCGCTTTGTTGCTTTGGATTGGCATATTGCACAGTTGGCTAACCAGTTTACTGGTACGGCTGATCTCTTCATGTTTTAGCGCCGTTGTCACACCAAGCAGTGCTTGACGAGTTTTGATGATCATGGCGATCTCTTCTAATGCGCAGTTGCCAGCTCGCTCACCAATACCATTGATAGTTCCTTCAACTTGACGAGCCCCGGCTTGAATTGCGGCAATCGAATTGGCAACTGACATCCCGAGATCATCATGACAATGCACCGAAATAATCGCTTTATCAATATTGGGTACCCGATTAAATAGGGTGTGAATAATATTGCCAAACTCACTTGGCACTGTGTAACCGACAGTATCGGGAATATTAATGGTACGTGCACCAGCATTGATCGCCGCTTCCACCATGCGGCATAGGTTGTCGATAGGTGTACGGCCGGCATCTTCACAAGAGAACTCGACATCATCGGTGTATTGGCGAGCATGCTTGACCGCTTTAACCGCCATTTCTAGCACATCGTCGTAGCTGCGCCGCAGTTTGTCTTGCACATGAATCGTTGAAGTAGAAATAAAGGTGTGAATACGAAACGCTTCGGCAACTTGTAATGCTTGCGCTGCCGCATCAATGTCTTTGGTCACCGCTCGCGCAAGAGCACACACACGGCTATGTTTGAGGTTTTGGGCAATGGTTTGCACCGATTCAAAATCACCCGGCGAAGAAACCGGAAACCCCGCTTCGATGATATCCACCCCTAAGCGTTCCAGTGCGTAGGCGATTTGTAGCTTTTCTTTTACCGTTAGGCTGGCAGACAGCGCCTGTTCACCATCACGTAATGTGGTATCGAATATAATCACCTGATCATTCATGTTTGCTTCCTCGCACGGTAGAGTTAACTACTCACTTCCTAGATGTGGATAAAAATCGGCGATAAAAAAACCCGCATCGGCTGCGGGTTTGTTATCTTGTGTGGTGTTTTTCTGCCACAACCTACCCGCGTGATGTTTCCACGATCAGTAGTAGGCCCAGTAGCAGAGAAAAACGCATTGTCATTAGTAACAATCCACTCGATTAAGTTAACAGATTAGTACCTTACTCGACACAACACGTCAACCCTAAAGTTGATTTTTTATGCAATTCGGTCAAAGTGTCAGCGTTGTTGTCACCATTTCGCCAAACAATTTTCACTAGACTGTCATTTGCTCTCGATAAGCTCAAAGTATCACCCTACGTGACAAAAGGATGTGTGATGCGAGTGATCAAACCTATTGCTAATTTGGATTTGGCTTTTTCGTTACTTTGCTTACAGCACAAGTATAACCTTCCACTTGCCCGCTTTAGTAAATCAATCTCCCACACTGGCGATGGCCATCTCTACATTGTGATGGGGTTGCTTGCTTGGTTGCTAGATAGCGTATGCGGCGCACAGTTTTTGACCATGGGGCTATTGGCTTTTGCGATCGAACTGCCGATCTATTGGCTGATGAAAAATAGTTTTCAGCGCCGCCGACCACAAGAATTCTGTACATTGGTCACGGCTTATATCACGCCCAGTGATCGGTATAGTTTACCCTCTGGGCATACTGCTGCGGCTTTCGTGATGGCGACTTTAATTGGTTACCTCTATCCACAGTGGTATGTGGCGGCGGTGAGCTGGGCCGGATTGATTGGGCTAGCACGAGTGTTACTTGGTGTGCATTTCTTAAGTGATGTACTGGCTGGCGCTGTGCTTGGTATTGCGAGTGCAACTTATGCGATTAGCGTGGTGGAGAAAGCCATTTGAAAATACTGTATGGGGTACAAGGTACGGGCAATGGCCACATTGCTCGTTCACGAGCGATGTGTGAAGCGCTACAACGACGACAGATGGACGTCGATTATCTGTTCTCAGGGCGTGCAGCGGATAAGTATTTCTCGATGGAATGTTTTGGTGAGTTTAAAACTCGGCGCGGGCTGACGTTTGCCACTGAAAATGGTCACGTCAATTACGTCAAAACACTATGTAATAATAGTCTGTGGCAGTTTTGGCAAGAAGTGCGAACGCTGGATCTCTCTAGTTATGATTTGATTTTAAACGATTTTGAGCCGGTGACCGCGTGGGCCGCGAAATTACACCAGCTACCTTGTATTAGTATTAGCCATCAAAATGCTTTTTTGTATTCAGTACCGCTAAAAGGTGCTTCTTGGCTGGATAAGCAGATTTTACGTCATTTTGCGCCAGCTAATCACCATTTAGGGTTGCACTGGTATCATTTTGATCAGCCAATCTTGCCGCCAATTATCTATCCATCCAAGCTATTACTCAGTCAGCAGCCTTTTATTCTGGTGTATCTACCCTTTGAAAATATTCATGAAATTTGCGAATTATTGTATCGCTTCACCCACACCCGTTTTATCTGCTATCACCCTGATGTACAACACCATGAATGCTCGGAGAATGTTGAGTTGCATTGTTTGCAGCATGGCAATTTTCAGCATCATTTGCATCAATGTCAGGGAGTGATCACCAGCGGTGGATTTGAACTGCCTTCGGAAGCATTAGCATTAGGGAAAAAATTACTGATCAAACCATTACATGGTCAATTTGAACAAGTGAGTAATGCGGCAACTCTTGAGACACTAGGTTTAGCCAATGTGATGGAGTTCCTCGACCCGACCTGTGTGCGTAGATGGCTGGATGAAAAGCAAGCTGAGCGTGTCAGCTATCCTGATGTGGCCGAGAGTTTAGCCGAGTGGATTATGCAGGGCTAGTGGCATGATAGTACGACGCTGTGCCAGCAACTCTGGCAACAAGTCGATTTTCCGAGTTATACGATCTTTACCGATGAACTTATCCACCCTATGAATCTTACGTTAAAACGGTTTTGACGTGAATATTAAACTTATTAAACCCAATGCATGTAACTATCATTAATAATCCATAAAAAACCATTATGTTTTAAACTTTATGGATTTTTATAAAAATTAATCACATTGATTAATAAGGTTATTTTTAATTAATGGCTAAAATTAGCTGACTTTTTGTCAAGACTATTGCAAAGGCTTGAATAATTAGTCGATATTACTCGCCATCCACCAAGTATCTGGCCGGTAAATATTAAAAACAGCACTTATTTATTCACCCGCGATGTATTCATTTCTATTGCGAGTGATAACACTGTGAGGCATGCAAATGTTAGATAAAAAAGACGCAATGAGTGCCATTGCAAGTTACCGTATGGAAAGCACTCTTCGAGGGGTTGATCTCAATTTGTTAACCGTATTTGACGCGGTCATGCAAGAGCAAAATATCACTCGTGCGGCACATAACTTAGGAATGTCACAGCCCGCAGTCAGTAATGCGGTTGCGCGTTTAAAAGTGATGTTTAATGATGAGTTGTTTATGCGTCAAGGGCGTGGCATTCAGCCTACTCAGCGCGCTCGCCACCTGTTTGGCCCCATTCGTCAGGCGTTGCAGTTGATCCGCAATGAATTACCAAGCTCAGTTTTCACACCAGAAACCTCGACCCGCCTATTTAAATTGGCTATCTGCAGCCCTTGTGATTTGCGTTTTGCACCTCAGATCATGACTTCGATTGACGAGTTGGCACCCAGTGTACAATTGCATCTTGATGCAGAGTTTGATCGCCAAATTGCTGAGCGTATGCGCTATCAAGAAATTGATTTTGTTATCGATTATGCACGCTTTGATGAGCAAGGCTTCTCAAGCACAGAAATTTTTCAAGATGAGCTGGTGGTCGTGGCTTCTCAATTACATCCACGCATTCAAGGCGCGATTAGCGCTGAGCAATTGGCGGATGAAAAGCATGCCAAACTGTCTAAAATTCATGGTCAACGTAGTTTCTCTGAACTGGCGTATCGTGAGTTTGATTGCCAGTCTTACTATGAAGGAACTAGCCTGAGCAATGTGTTGTACGTGGTCGGCCAATCTGAATTAGTGACCGTAGCTCCGCGTTGGATGGTGGAGAGTGCGGCTAATCGTGAGCAGTTACAAATCCTGGCGTTCCCTTTTGCTGATGCCAACATTGCAGGTTATTTGAGCTGGCATGAGTCGAGTGAGAAAGATAAAGGCCACATTTGGCTGCGCGATCAACTGATGATGATTTGCGGAGAAGTGGTCGCTCGGCGCTGAGCTTAATACATCAGCAAAGAATTAAGCCTTAGGCAGTGAATGCTGCTTAAGGTTTTTTTGTTACAGAATGAGTATTCATCAATAATTTTGATGTCGGCCAGTTGTGTTTTCGGTGCTGGAAGGTACACTCGTGCGCTGAAAAAAGGCTTACAGGTGTAAGCTATAGGTAAGAGATATGACGAACTTAGATTTTCACATCGTTAAACGGATCCGCCAACGCATTACTCAAGGTGGCGAACGCGCTGCTCTCAAGTATAAAAATGCCGGTGTATGGCAAGATATCAGTTGGCAGCAATTTGGTGCGCAAATGGATGAACTGTCCATCGCCCTATTAGCGCAAGGAATTGGCGTTCAAGATAAAATAGCGATTTTCTCCAATAACATGCCACGCTGGACTATCGCCGATTTTGCTGCATTACAGATCCGAGCGGTGACGGTTCCTATTTATCCTACCAACACTCCAGATCAGGCCGCTTACATTTTACAAAATGCTGATGTAAAAATCGTTTTTGTTGGCGAGCAAGCACAATTTGATGCGGCATTCAGTCAGTTTGAACGCTGTGCTGAGCTACGTTTGATCGTAGCGATGAGCCGAGAGATTGATCTGCAGCAAGCGGATTGTGCAATGTACTGGGATGATTTTGTCGCACAACATCAAACCCAAGATCACGCACAACTCGATACGCTACTGGCACAAGCCAACTATGACGATCTATTTACCTTGATTTACACTTCGGGTACCACAGGTACGCCGAAAGGTGTGATGCTCGATTACCGTAATATTGCCGCTCAGTTAGAGGGGCATGATCAACGACTGAATCTAACTGAGCAAGATGTCTCGCTGTGTTTCCTACCGCTATCACATGTGTATGAACGCGCATGGACCGCCTATGTATTATACAAAGGTGTAGTGAACTGCTATTTGCAAGATGTCGCTCATGTGCGTGAGGCGTTAAGCGAAGTGCGTCCAACCGTGATGTGTGCCGTTCCGCGTTTTTACGAAAAAATCTTCTCCGCTATCCATGAACGAGTGTCTAAAGCGCCATTGATCCGCAAAGTGTTGTTTACTTGGGCGGTCAATATGGGAGCCAAAATGGTTGTTTGCCATCAACAGCAACGACAACCTTCTTGGTTGCTAAAGCAAAGTCATCAATTAGCGGACAAATTAGTATTAAGTAAACTGCGTGCACTGCTTGGCGGGCGGATCAACTTTATGCCGTGTGGCGGGGCTAAGTTGGATGAAACGATTGGTCGTTTTTTCCATGCGATTGGGATTAACGTCAAGCTAGGTTATGGCATGACGGAAACGACCGCGACAGTCTCTTGTTGGGATGATCACGGTTTTAACCCTGATTCAATCGGCATTACCATGCCGGGTGCGGAAGTAAAAATTGGTGCTAAGAATGAAATTTTAGTACGCGGACCGATGGTGATGCGAGGCTACTATAAGCTTGAGCAAGAAACAGCGGATAGCTTTGATGAACAGGGTTTTCTGAAAACCGGAGATGCGGGTCACATCGATCAAGATGGCAACCTGTTTATCACCGACCGCATTAAAGAGCTGATGAAAACCTCTGGTGGTAAATATATTGCTCCACAATTGATTGAAGGCGCGATTGGTAAAGACCACTTTATCGAGCAGATCGCGGTGATTGCCGATACGCGCAAGTTTGTTTCCGCCTTGATTGTGCCTTGTTTTGATTCATTGGAATTGTATGCCAAAGAGCTCAACATTAAATATCACAATCGGCTAGATCTGATTAAGCACAGTCAAGTGTTGGAAATGTTTGAAAAACGAGTCAATGAACTGCAAAAAGAGTTGGCGAAGTTTGAGCAGGTCAAAAAATTCAAGCTACTGCCGAAAGCCTTTTCGATGGACAGCGGTGAATTGACCCCAACCCAAAAATTGCGGCGTAAAGTGATCAGTGATCGCTATCAAGATGAAATCGAAGAGATGTATCAAGATCCGTCGAAGAAATAGTCCCTTCAAGCGATAAGTGGATGATTAGACACCACCTGGTTTAGCGACCCGGTGGTGTTTTTTTACATGGCAAATCGGATCACACAGGCTGTTCATAGCCATCAACCGCCTATTGCAGCACGCGGTTGATGCGGCGGAACCACAAAATAATCTACTTTTTTTAGATGCCTGATTGGATATTCAATCTAAATCCCGATCACCTGCCAAAATTGCATGCTTAATCATCCACAGATTGTTGGTCGCGCTCAAAAAATACCCAAATTTGGGTTAGACCCATTGTTCATAACGCGTTACATTTGTTACGTAACCTGATGGCTGTTATGACAGACGCAGGACATAGCCGAAAGCGGAGCGTTTTCGAATTAGGCTACCAATAAGCCCTAAACTATGTAAAACCAAGCCTTGTGCCGACCGAGCATAAGGTTGGTTGGTAAGGAGACAATATGGAAATGTTATCTGGCGCAGAGATGATAGTGCAGTCTCTGATCAATGAAGGTGTCGAGCAAATCTTCGGTTATCCAGGTGGCTCGGTACTCGATATCTACGATGCCCTGCATGAAAAAACCGATCAAATCAAACACGTTTTAGTTCGTCATGAACAAGCCGCGACTCATATGGCCGACGGTTATGCGCGTGCGACGGGTAAACCTGGAGTAGTGTTGGTCTGCTCAGGACCGGGTGCGACTAATACCGTGACTGGCATTGCGACCGCTTATATGGACTCGATCCCGATGATCGTCATCTCCGGCAACGTCGCGACTAACTTGATTGGTAATGATGCGTTTCAAGAGTGCGACATTGTCGGCGTATCACGACCCATTGTGAAACACAGTTTTTTGGTTAAAAAAGCGCAAGATATACCGGAAACGATCAAAAAAGCCTTTTATATTGCCGCCAGCGGGCGGCCGGGTCCTGTGGTGATCGATATTCCGAAAGATGTCATGAATCCATTGCATAAATTGCCTTATCAATATCCCGATACGATCAAAATGCGCTCTTATAACCCGACCACGGCGGGTCATAAAGGGCAAATCAAAAAAGGCTTACGTGCCTTATTAGACGCGAAAAAACCAGTACTTTATATTGGTGGCGGAGCGGTGACTGCCAATGCCGAGCGGCAGGTGCGCCAATTGGCACAAGCGCTCAATTTACCTGTGGTGAGTACCTTAATGGGGCTGGGCGTATTTCCCGGTAGCGATAAACATTCGCTCGGTATGCTCGGGATGCATGGGGTGTATGAAGCCAATATGGCGATGCATCATGCCGATCTGATTTTTGGGGTCGGGGTGCGTTTTGATGACCGTACGACCAACAACTTAGAGAAGTACTGCCCGAACGCGAAAATTATGCATATCGATATCGATCCATCATCGATTTCAAAAAACGTTAAAGTCGATCTGCCGATTGTGGGTTCTGCCGACCAAGTGCTGGATGGCATGATCAAGCTTCTTGAAGAGAACGCTGAACGTAATGATCCGGTTGCATTAGATCGTTGGTGGAGTGAGATCCAAGTATGGCGTGATCGCCAATGCTTGGCCTATCAAACCTCCGCTGAGCGGATCAAGCCACAGCAAGTGATCGAGACGCTATATCGCCTTACCCAAGGTAACGCGATTATTGCCTCGGATGTTGGTCAGCACCAAATGTTTGCCGCGCTTTATTATCCATTTGCTAGGCCACGGCAGTGGATCAACTCTGGTGGTTTAGGCACTATGGGTTTTGGTTTGCCCGCAGCGATGGGGGTGAAATTTGCCCTGCCTGAGCAAGAGGTGTTAGTGGTCACCGGAGATGGCAGTATTCAAATGAATATTCAAGAGCTGTCAACCGCACTGCAATACGATATTCCGGTAAAAATTATTAATTTAAACAACCATTTCCTAGGAATGGTCAAACAGTGGCAGGATATTATTTATCAAGGACGTCACTCCAACTCCTACATGAGTTCAGTTCCCGATTTTGCCGCTATCGCCGAGGCGTATGGTCATGTGGGGATCCGTATCTCCCATCCTGATGAGCTGCAAGCCGGGCTGGAAAAAGCGCTAGCGATGAAAGATCGTCTGGTGTTTGTCGATATTCATGTCGATGAAACTGAGCACGTTTACCCCATGCAGATCAAAGGTGAGGGGATGGACAAAATGTGGTTGAGCAAAACGGAGCGAACTTAACATGAGACACATAATTTCACTGCTATTGGAAAACCAACCGGGTGCTTTATCACGTGTAGTTGGGCTGTTTTCACAGCGCGGCTACAATATTGAAACGCTCAATGTATCGCCAACCGATGATGCCACTTTGTCACGGCTCAATATCACTACCAAAACCGATGAGATGCAGTTAGAGCAGATCCAGAAGCAACTGCATAAATTAATCGATGTGTTAAAAGTTCAAGAGGTAACGGAGTGTGAGCATATTGAACGTGAACTGATGCTAGTCAAAGTCAAAGCCACCGGTTTTGCTCGTGCTGAAGTTAAACGCACCACAGATATTTTCCGTGGCCAAATTGTGGATGTTAGTGCAGCGCAGTACACCATTCAGTTGGCTGGTGCGAGTGAAAAATTGGATGCATTTATAGATGCGATGGCCGAAGTCACCGAAGTGATTGAAGTTGCACGCAGTGGTGTAGTGGGCATTGCACGTGGAGAACGTGCACTACGAGCTTAACGATCCGCAGGAAGTAATAAAGCCAGCCGTTATTCAAGCACTGGCTTTTTTGCTTTATCAGCCAAGATCACCTCCATCCAGTGATAGCTGGATGGAGGTGTAGCATATTAATGCAGAATACGAGCGCGAATGGTGCCTTCGATCGCTTTTAGCTTAGTTAATGCTTCTTCAGAACGAGCTGTTTCGACATCAATCACCACATAGCCAAACTCTGCGGTGGTTTGCAGATACTGGGCGGCGATGTTGATCCCTTCCTCGGCGAAGATGGTGTTAATTTGAGTTAACACCCCTGGACGGTTGGCGTGAATATGCAGCAGACGCGAGCAGTTACGATGCTCAGGCAGTGATACTTCAGGGAAGTTGACGCTGGATAGGGTTGAACCGTTGTCTGAATATTTGGCCAGTTTACCCGCAACTTCAATACCAATGTTCTCTTGTGCTTCTTGGGTTGAGCCGCCGACATGCGGGGTTAGAATGACATTGTCAAACTGCAATAAAGGCGATGTGAATGGTTCTTTGTTTGAAGCTGGCTCTTCCGGAAACACATCAATCGCTGCGCCAGCAATATGACCAGACTCCAGTGCATGACATAGTGCTGCAATATCAACCACGGTACCGCGAGCTGCGTTGATAAAAATCGAACCTGGTTTCATGCGGGCAAATTCATCGGCACCCATCATGTTTTTGGTGCCAGCATTTTCTGGCACGTGCAGCGAAATCACATCACATTTATTGAGCAGATCGCTGAGGGTATGTACTTGAGTCGCATTACCCAAAGAGAGTTTATTTTCAATATCATAGAAATAAACCTGCATACCTAAGTTTTCGGCAATGATACCAAGCTGAGTGCCAATATGACCATAGCCGATAATACCTAACCGTTTGCCACGCGCTTCATAGGCGTGATCGGCACTTTTTTGCCAAATGCCACGATGGGCGAGGGCGTTTTTCTCGGGGATGCCGCGCAGTAACAGTAGAATTTCACCGAGCACTAGTTCAGCAACACTACGGGTATTTGAGAACGGTGCGTTAAACACCGGAATACCACGTTTAGCGGCGGCATTAAGGTCGACTTGGTTGGTACCAATACAAAAACAACCGATCGCGACCAGTTTTTCGGCCGCATTGATCACTTTCTCTGTCAGATTACTGCGTGAACGGATCCCCACAAAATGTACATCTTTGATCGCTTCGATCAATTCAGCCTCTTCAAGCGAACCTTTATGGTATTCAATATTGCTGTAACCGGCCGCTTGCAGTACTTCAACTGAAGAGGGGTGAAGTCCTTCAAGCAGGAGGATCTTAATTCTGTCTTTTTCCAGTGAAACTTTGGCCATTTTATCGTCCTTAAAACAATGGGAAGGTGGGCTAACTGGCGCCGTCGTTCGAAAGTTGAGTCATGATCTAGAAAAGCAAACGTTTTCCTTGTGCGCCTTCTGCTCATTAAACTAACAAACTTTTTTGGCTTTGGGTAAGAAAATTACGGAATAAGACAGAGTTTTCTTAGAAAAAAGCCTAAAAAACGGCACCGATGGGTGCCGTTTGTAAGCGAATAACGGAAAAGGGCGATGCCCTGCTCGTTTACTCTTCGATTTTGGCGCCTTGTGCCGTGCCAGTGATCACCACATCTGCTCCGCGGTGGGCAAAAAGACCGACCGTGACGACACCGGCGATGCCGTTGATCTTAGTTTCCAAATCTTTTGGATGGCTGATGCGCATATTGTGTACATCGAGGATCATATTACCGTTGTCGGTGATCACGCCAGTCCGATAGACCGGATCTCCGCCCAATTTAACCAGTTCACGTGCAACATAAGAGCGTGCCATTGGGATCACTTCGACCGGCAGAGGGAAATCACCAAGTACGTCAACCGCTTTACTGCCATCGACGATACACACAAATTTTTTGGCAATTGCGGCAACAATTTTTTCACGAGTTAGCGCAGCACCACCGCCTTTGATCATATCGCGCTGTGGATTGATCTCATCAGCACCATCGACATAGATATCCAACTCTGCAACGTCATTGCAGTCATAGACATGGATACCGAGCGCGGTTAATTTCTCGCTAGATGCAACCGAGCTAGACACGGCACCTTTGATTTGATCTTTAACCGAACCAAGTGCATCGATGAAGTGATTGACAGTCGAACCTGTGCCCACACCGACAATACTGCCTTTTTCTACGTACTTTAGGGCAGCCCAACCGGCGGCCTTTTTCATTTCATCTTGAGTCATGCCTATCTCCAAAATAGCGTTTATCTTGCGCGGCGCGATTATAACCCCAAACCGCAACGGCAAGTCATCCTTTGGCGCAGGTCAAACTGAGCAATTGATCGGTTACCACTGCCAAACCTTGCTGGGAGTCACAATTTTTCGCAACGGAACGTCCCAACTTGCAGTGGGTAGATGCTCAACCTGCTGGCAATCATGCGCCAAACCCACCGGTAACACGGCGGGTTGATGATGTAAGCAAGGGGCTAAAGTACGATCGTAATAACCGCCGCCCATGCCCAATCTTTGGCCATAGAGATCAAACGCCACCAATGGTGTGGCAATGATATCGAGGTGTTTGACCGGGCAGATCAAGCGTTGATCGAGTTTTGGCTCGCGAATGCGGTAACGATTTTCGCTCATGATGGTATCAGGATGGTAGTGCAAAAACAGCAGATGCCCTTTGGCAAAGGGGTGTAATACGGGCAGATAGACCTGCTTACCTTGTTGCCATAGCCACTCGATTAATGGTTGTGTATCGAGTTCACCATCGTTGGCAAGATACAGTGCTATGCGCTGCGCGGTGGAGAGTTCTGGCAGGGTTGCAAAACGATCAATCAGTTGCAGGCTGGCAGTGCGTTGTTGTAAAGCGGATAGCGCTTGTCGACGCAGACGCATTTGCTGGCGAAGCTGAGTACGAGGATCGGTCATAAAGGGAACCCCAGGGTGCCGTTGAGGATTGTAGCCCTTGAACCTGCAGGTTCAAGGCGGATCAATAATAGTAACCGTAGGCTTCTCGGTACAAGCCGAGCTTGCTCAATAGCTACCCAATACCAATCCTGTTATGTTGCTTATCGGCTCAGGGGACGTAAATCCACTGACGAACACCCCAGGGTAAATCAATGCTTGCGCTTATTTGTTCCGCTGTACATTTTGCAATGCGGCTTCTAATGAGGTGGTGAGCTGTTCCATGCGCTGACTCAGTTGTGACTGAGCACCTACATTTTCTTGTTGCTTGGTTTGTAATTCATAGCAGATGTTGAGCGCCGCGATGGTCAATAATTTCACCTCATTGGTGACTTTAGTCCGCTCTGCCATTTCTTTCAATCTATGGTCGAGATCTTGCGCTGCTTGAAGTAAAGACGCTTCTTGACCTGCTGGGCAATTTACCCGGGTCACTTTGCCCAAAATTTCAATATCAACCGCTTGATTACTCATAATAAATGAACTCTTTTGGCGTATCGAAAAGATCAATCCGCTCTAGTGACCATTGAGGTGGAACTATAGGTAAAGCCAAAACAAGATTCAAGCCTTTCTGGTCGCAAGCGGATAAATCAACGCTTGAAAACTCATGATTTGGACAATTTGCGCAAAAGCTAATCAGCAACCGCAGCTGAGCATTTTCGCTGTGGCGTTGAAGTGATAGGATTAGTGAAATTTCTCGCTGAGTGGATCCTACATGACCAAACCGACACTTCCTACCTATCTCGCCTTAGCCGACCAACTGCATAGTGCTTCTCTCGCGATGAGTCCCGCTGAATTACAAGGTTTACTGACCGGCATGTTGGCGGGGGGCTTAAATGTGCATGATAAAAGCTGGCAAGCGCTGCTTTTTGATTATACCAATGATGGTATGGGGTGGCCAACGGGTGCTTTAGCCAGTGCAGAACAAACGCTAGTCGCGACTCACGCCGAATTAGTGGCAACCGATCTTGAACTCTCTTTGCTACTGCCAGAAGAGGAAGGTGAGAATGCCTTGTTTGAACTCTCGGATGCGGTGGCAGAGTGGATTAACCACTTTATCTCTGGACTCGGCTTGAGTGGCGCGGATCTGCCGCGCGCTTCAGCACAAGCCAAAGAGGCACTCGATGATCTGGAAGAGATGTCCAAATTGGGCATTGATGAAGAGGATGATTTAGCCGAGCAGGGCGAACTATTAGAGCAAGTGATTGAGCATCTCAAAGCTTGTGTATGGGTATTGCACGCTGAGTTTGGGGCCAAACCGACCTCAGATCAGACTCCAACGCTACATTAATCATCGAGCATGGTTATCAAGTATGGCTAAGGAAGCGTGATGACAGGCACCGACACCAGTACACACAATCGTGATTTGCCGCCGATGTTTGATGTGATCATCGCTGGCGGTGCAATGGCCGGGGCGACGCTCGCGCTTGCCTTACAGCAACTCAGCCAAGGCCGGCTAAAAGTTGCATTGATTGACGCGGTTGCCGCAGATCATGAGGCACATCCTGGTTTTGATGCACGCAGTATTGCGCTCTCTTATGGTACGGTGCAGATTCTGCAACAGTTACAACTCTGGCCGAGCTTACGTCCCGTCGCCACGCCGATTGCGCAGATCCACGTGTCGGATCAATTTCATGCGGGGATGACCGAGATTGATCGAGAATCGCTGGGGATTGAGGCGTTGGGCTATGTGGTCGAATTGGCCGAAGTTGGGCGTATCTACGCTGAACTGATGGCACAATATTCTGCGCTTTGGCAGTTTATGCCGCATCGCGTGAGCCATATTACGCGTCAAGCGGATTGGGTGAGCGTACAGTTGGATAGTGGTGAAAGCTTACGCGGTAAGCTGTTGGTGGCCGCGGATGGTGCCATGTCGAGCTGCTGCCAAGCTTTAGGCTTAACCATGCATGAGCATGATTTTGCCCAAGTGGCGCTGATTGCCAATCTCACCACTGCTCAGCCACATGCCGGACGCGCTTTCGAGCGCTTTACCCCGCATGGCCCGCTGGCTTTGTTGCCGATGAGTCAAGATCGCTCGTCACTGGTGTGGTGTTTGCCACCCGAGCAAGTCGATGAATGGCTCACTTGTACGGATCGCGAATTTTTACACCGCTTACAGCAAGCGTTTGGTTGGCGGTTAGGCGAGTTTACCCAAGTTGGCCAGCGTAACGTCTATCCGCTGCTGCTCCGTTACCGTGAGCAAAATATCTCCCATCGCTTTGCACTGGTGGGGAATGCGGCACAAACGTTGCATCCGATTGCAGGGCAAGGCTTTAATCTTGGGATACGTGATGTTGCAACTTTAGCCGAGCAAATTGCGCATAGTGAAGATGCCGGCGAGTATGCACTATTGCAGCGTTTTTCTCAGTTGCGTCAGGCAGACCGCGCTGCCACCATCGAGCTTACCACTGGCTTGGTGCATACTTTTTCCAATCCGTGGTGGCCAATGTGCGTTGGGCGCAACCTCGGTCTGATGATGATCGATCATCTTCCCTTATTAAAAACGCCGTTATTGCGCCGTACCCTCGGCTTAGTTAACCGCTAATAGGTAATAAAATGATGCAAAGTGTCGATGTGGTGATTATCGGTGGCGGTATGGTTGGCTTGGCATTAGCGGCCGCGCTCAAAGAGAGTGACGTACGCATTGCCGTGATCGAAAGCCATGTAGCGGATGATCAATTAACCCCTCTGCCTGATGTACGAGTTTCAGCGCTAAGCCGCTCCAGTGAAATTGTGCTGCGTAATCTCAATGCATGGTCAGGCATTGTTGCGCGTCGAGCTGCACCTTATCAGGCGATGGAGGTATGGGAGCAAGACAGTTTTGCGCGCATTGAATTTAATGCCAACGCCATGATGCAACCTAATCTCGGCCATATTGTTGAAAACCGAGTGATTCAGTTAGCCCTGTTAGAGCAAGTACAACAACAAGCCAATGTTGTGTTGCATGTGCCTGCCACTTGTCAAAGCATTGCGATTGGTGAGAGCGAAGCTTGGCTCACCTTGAGTAATGGACAAGCTTTCAGTGCTAAGCTGGTGGTGGGGGCGGATGGCGCTCACTCTTGGTTGCGTCATCAAATGAATATTCCGTTAACCCACTGGGATTACGGGCACAGTGCGCTGGTGGCCAATGTACGTACCCGTGAAGCGCACCAGCAAGTGGCACGGCAGATCTTTACTGCCCAAGGACCGCTGGCTTTGCTGCCTATGTCTGATCCGCAGTTAAGTTCGATGGTTTGGTCCACCGAGCCTTCACGGGCAGAGGCGCTGCTTAATATGAATGCGGCCCAGTTTAACCGCGCTTTGACCGCTGAGTTTGATGCGCGTTTAGGATTGTGTGAAGTGGTTGGAGAGCGGCAAGTTTTGCCATTGAAGATGCGTTATGCCCGTGATTTTGTCGCCCCGCGAGTGGCGCTGGTTGGCGATGCAGCGCATACCATTCACCCATTAGCTGGGCAAGGCGTCAATTTAGGTTTGTTGGATGCGGCCAGCTTGGCACAAGAGCTACTAAGTGTGTGGCAGCAAAATCGTGATATTGGAGAGCTGCGTCATCTGCGCCATTACGAACGTTGGCGCAAAGCCGAAGCGGCCAAAATGATCGCCGCGATGCAAGGTTTCCGCGATTTGTTTGCTGGTGATAACCCAGCCAAAAAGCTGATCCGTGGGCTCGGCATGCATTTGGTCGGACAATTGCCGGGGGCAAAACATGAAATTATGCAGCGAGCACTGGGCTTAAAAGGTGATTTACCTGAATTGGCTAAGCAGGTGTGGTTAGAGCGTGCCTACTAATTCAAACTCGTGCTATAAGTCAGCATTGTTGATTTTGAGCTCGGTTATGTGAATTTTTCTCGCGCGACAGTTTACAGCGCGCTCCGTTTGACATCGCTGATTTCTCACCGTTGCACAAGGGGGAGTTTACCTTCCCCGCTAGCACGGCAGTATCGCCTGCGACTATTTGCTGATTTATGCATAAGCACAGCGCAGCTTCATTATCGCTTGATTGACTTCTTTCACGGTTTGATAGTGGCGCTGCTCCGCTTGTTCTGGCAGTTGTAATTTACCGTGATCAAACTCAAATTTACCTATCCCATAAATATAAATTCGACCTTTAAATAAACGACTTACATGTTTAGCAATCATACCTGGTGTATAGCGCTTAAACAGTCTCATAGTTCGATCCTTGCATTGTTCTAGCACGAATAAGTATAAAAAAATCCGTATAAAAATACTGTGATATCTCTGGTGAAATACGCAGTGGTTATCGATGATTTAGAGTATCTGTGCACAACTAGACAAATTTACAGTCAAATATTCAGTCTTGTATGATCAAACTTGAAATTTATTCTGATGTCTGGCAGTCGGTGCTGAATAAGCAGTCAGCATTAAGCCAGCCAGTTATGACAATTTTAAGAATAAAGCTAAAAAATTTTCATTGAGTAAGTGTGTGGTTATTTGATGGTAAAAAAAAGCCCGCGATTAAGCGGGCAAATAGTCACAGATGCATTACACAAAAAGTGGCTAACTTGAATATTCAGTTAATGCACTTTTCCATTGATAAATAAAGAGCAAACTTGGATGCTCAATATGTCAATCAACGTGGTATAGCCTAGATGATTGCGGGTCTTTTGACTAATTATGTTTTCATTATGACTATAAACTCATTGCCTGCGGTTAATTTATTTGAAGAGGCTCGCAGCGTGATGTAAGAAATGCACGCTGTTACAGCTAAAGCGAGAGTGATGTGGTGTCGTGGTTAACTGGCCTGATCCGCGCAGAACACTGGCGGCTCAGGCTGTGGTGGTAAGCTTTTTTACTACTCATCCAGCAGTGAATAAGGCAATGGCTGGATCTGCCAGTGTGTGGTTGGCTGATTAGTTAAGCGCAGTTCAACGTCGGGCTCCAGATCATTGGGTAAGATCATGAGGCCCATCGCAATCTGGTCAGTAAAGCTGTAATGGGTCAGTAATGTTCCCGCACTGCGCCAGTTTTCGCCGACTGCACGTTCGAGAGTGATGGGTTGGTGTGGCTCAAGCGGGGCGGTTAAATTACCTTTAACCAGATACATCGCGCGTTTGTTGATGCCACGATATTTGGCGCGAGCCACGGTTTCTTGCCCGGTATAACAGCCTTTGTTAAAACTGATGCCATCTAACGCTTGTAGGTTGAGCGCCTGTGGAATGTGCTCATTTTGCGCGCTTGCGGTGACGACCGGCACTGCTTCAGCGATATCCAACTGTGTCCAGATGGCTTGCTCTACACACAAGCCCTGCCAGGCTGCGACATATTGTTGCGCGTATGCTGGATCGAGCAAAAGTAACCAGCGCAGCGGGCTAATGCGTACCGCGGTACCGCCTTCGATGTTACGAACATCGTCGCGAGATGCACTCAAACCATCAATCCACGCCTCGGCTTGGCTGCCCATAACACCCAAGCCGATATCGCTAGATTCAGTGATCTCTACTTTAGAGAAAATGGCGTATTTCTTTAGCTCACGCAGTTCGGCGGCTATTGCTGAGCGAGGTTGTAGCATCGCGTAGCCATCATGATGATGAAATAGACGAAATACTGACCACACTTTGCCTTTGGCATCACAGTGTGCGCCAAAGGTGACTTGTTGTGGTGTTAGCGAAACCACATTGCAGGTGACTTGACCTTGCAAATAGGCTTTTTTATCCGCACCCACCATAGTGATGACTCCCCAGCCAGTGAGGTGAGTGAGCATCAATTCTGGGAGCGGATCGTGAGAAGAGAGATTGAGCACGGAAAAATGATTTTGCCAGTCCATGTTATGCACCACTGAGGAAAAAGTGTGGCTATGTTAATCGGGATCAACTTTTTTGTCAGCTTGAACAGGGAGTGTGATTGAGTCACTAGCGGTGGGTGGGGGGGCTTGTTACACTCCAAGGCATAGCAAACGATTGTGTTATACACAACCAGCAGGTAAGGAAAAGCAATGTACACCGCTGAACAAAAAGCGCGCATCAAATGGGCGTGCCGTCGTGGGATGTTAGAGCTTGATGTGGTCATCATGCCCTTTTTCGAAGAGTGTTTTGATTTGTTGTCAGAATCGGAACAACAGGACTTTGTGGCGTTATTGGAAAGTGACGATCCCGATCTTTTTCGTTGGGTGATGGGGCAAGGCCGCTGTGAGAATTTAGGTCTTGCGGCGATGGTGGATAAAATTGTCGCTCATAACCTCAGCAAACACCGTTAAGCTGATCTTTATTCCTTCGCGCTACGCTCAGTTCAGCGCATTGTTGTTAATCATGTTGATGGGCTGGGTGCTCATCGCATCGGCAATACCTTTGCTGCTGGTACCTTATTTTGCGGCTTGGATCTGGCATGGTCATCGACGCGGGGTGTGGATGCCACCTAGTTTAGCGGGGGAAGTGGAGCTGACCTTTAGCGGCCAGTTGCAAATTGGCCAGCAGCGGTTGAGTTTTAAGGCGATCGATACTCTGTACGCGCCGTGGTTTATCCGTTTACAAGGCGAGGGGCAAGCTTGGTTGATCTGGCGTGATAGCTGCGATCCCATTACCTATCGACAATTGTTAGTGCGATTAAAACGGGAGCTTAATCGCTCCCGTAATGATTGGCCGATAGCCTGAAATGGTGTCCTCAGGGATCGTGGCAAGTGATTAAACTGTGCCTAGTTTTTCTGGCACTTATTTTTCTGGTACTAAAATGGTTGGGCCACTGTGCGGCAACGGATCCGGATAATCGAGCGTATAGTGCAAACCGCGGCTCTCTTTGCGCTGCATGGCACAGCGCACCATTAATTCGGCCACTTGCAGTAAGTTACGCATTTCTAGCAAGTTATTGGAGACGCGAAAATTGCTGTAATACTCATGGGTTTCTTGTTGCAACAACTGAATCCGGCGCATTGCCCGCTCTAAACGTTTGTCTGAGCGCACAATGCCCATATAGTCCCACATAAATAGCCGTAGTTCATGCCAGTTATGCTGCAATACTACTTCTTCATCAGAGCAGGTCACTTGACTTTCATCCCAACGTGGTAGCGGATCCGGCATGGTTGCCTGTGGCAATTGCACAATAATATCACGCGAGGCTGACCAAGCGTACACCACACATTCCAGCAGTGAATTTGAGGCCATGCGATTAGCACCGTGCAAACCGGTATAGCTGACTTCACCAATCGCATACAGCTGTTTAAGGTCGGTCTGGCCTTGTGGATTAACCATCACACCACCACAGGTATAGTGGGCGGCAGGCACGATCGGGATCGGCTCTTTGGTCATATCAATCCCTAAATCCATCAAGCGTGAATAGATGGTCGGGAAATGTTTTTCGATAAAATCAGCCGGTTGATGACTGATATCCAGATACATGCAGTCAGCACCTAAGCGTTTCATCTCAAAGTCGATAGCGCGCGCAACCACATCACGTGGCGCCAGTTCGGCTCGCACATCAAAATCGGGCATAAAACGGCTGCCATCGGGACGGCGTAAATACGCACCTTCACCGCGCAGTGCTTCGGTGAGCAGAAAGTTGCGCGCTTCGGGATGATACAAGCAGGTTGGATGGAATTGGTTGAACTCTAAGTTGGCGACTCGACAGCCTGCTCGCCATGCCATCGCAATCCCATCTCCGGAAGAGACATCTGGGTTTGAGGTATATTGGTACACCTTCGATGCACCACCGGTGGCCAGCACCACAAATTTCGCGCGAATGGTCTCTACGTGTTCAGCATTACGGTTCCATACATAAGCACCGACCACTTTATTGGCATCGCCTCCAATCTTATCTTCAGTGATCAGATCTAACGCATTGTGGCGTTCGAGGACGGTAATATTCGGATGGTGGTGGGCATTATCTTGCAGTGAGGTTTGCATCGCCATTCCGGTCGCATCCGCCGCGTGTAAAATGCGTCGATGGCTATGACCCCCTTCGCGGGTCAGATGGTAGCGAGGATGTTCAGTATTGCTATCTTCGGCTTGATCAAACGGTACGCCACCATCAATCAACCACTGCACACACGCTTTGGCGTGTTCGGCGATAAAGCGCACAGTTTGTTCATTACAGATGCCAGCACCAGCAATCAGCGTATCTTGCACGTGAGATTCGACACTATCGGTTTCATCAAATACCGCGGCAATTCCTCCTTGTGCATAAAAGGTAGCGCCTTCACTGCGTGGTCCTTTACTTAATACTACGACTTTTGCGTATTGAGCGACCTGTAAAGCAAGCGATAAGCCTGCCGCGCCACTTCCTATGACTAATACATCACATTGATGATCTCGGTCTACGTTCATAAAATTGCCAATTCCCAAACTGTGTGAGTTATCCAACTCGAAATCTATTTAATTTGCTCATCTCACAACAAAGCTTGACTGAGGATGAGCAATATACCCTTCCTACTTGAAGTTGCCGCGGTGTTGGCTACATTCGCTCAACCCAATCACATAGTTTGCCTATGTTGATGGGGACTCACTCACTTGCCGCCTACCTGCAACTCCAAGTTGTTTGGGTATAACACCGGAACCGTTGCGCGAAAAATAAATTCTCCAGCAGTAAGTGGCGAAAAATTATCGAAAAATTTGCATCGTTTACACGGGGTAAATCCTGCTATTATCATCGCGCTAAATGCAATCATTTGTAAATATTATTGTCATATTACTCGCTCTCTATTCCGGCGTGTTAGATATCTCGCTAGTTGTGGGATCACGCCGTAGGTTTAAGTGGTGTGCAGTGGCATGTCAGCTTGATACTGACGATGAACTGGCTGGATTGATGGGGTTTTAAGCAAAATATTTTACTGACTAATGAACTTTATCAATGATAGCGAGTCTCAAAGGTGCTCATATAAGCAGTGATGTCAATATTATAATTCGCACAATGAGTACCCATATCTGAGAGGGTAGAGGGACATAACAATAGGAGTGACCGCTCGCATGAACGAGCAACTGACCGATCAAGTATTGATTGAGCGAGTTCAGAATGGGGATAAGCAAGCGTTTAATCTTTTGGTTTTGAAATATCAAAATAAAGTCTGCAACCTTATTTCCCGATACATCAGCAATTCTGGCGATGTAGCGGATGTGGCGCAGGAAGCGTTTATTAAAGCGTATCGAGCCATTCCCACTTTTCGTGGTGACAGTGCATTTTACACTTGGCTATACCGTATTGCGGTGAATACTGCGAAAAATCACATTGTGGCGCAGAATCGACGCCCACCAGCTAGTGATGTTGATGCTGAAGACGCTGAATTTTATGAAGGTGGTGATGCATTAAAAGAAATATCGAACCCAGAGAACATTACGTTGTCCAACGAATTGAAACAGGCAGTGTTCGATGCGATAGATGCATTACCTGATGATTTGAAAACGGCAATGACCTTGCGTGAGCTAGAAGGCTTAAGTTATGAGGAAATCGCGGAAGTGATGGATTGTCCGGTCGGAACGGTGCGCTCTCGAATTTTTCGCGCGCGTGAGGCGGTCGAAAAGAGAATTAGCCCGCTTTTGTAATGCAAGCTCGGTCGCAAGCGAATTTCGTAATAACGTTCCGTAATAACATTGCGTAATAACTATGGTGAACAGAATGGCTGACAAACAAAAACTTTCAGCACTCATGGATGGCGAGATGATCGACAATGAGCTGATTTTACAATTGGCTCACAATCCTCAAGCCTGTGCAACTTGGGGCAATTACCACCTGATTGGTGATGTGCTGCGCGGTGATGCGCCAGTAGCAAAGGAGTGGAATATTGCTGAAAGCGTTGCGTTGGCATTGGAAAATGAACCCGATCACAATTTATTGCGTGATAAAAACCATTCATTACGTGATACCCACAATGTGATTGATCTGCAGCAAGCCAAGCTTACTGAGCAACCCACACCACAGCAGGCCAAGCGTCAATTACCGGTTTGGTGGTCGCAATTGAGTCAATTTGGTATTGCTGCCTCGGTTTGTTTGGCGGTGGTGTTTGGTGTTCAGCAGTATGCCGGGCAGAGCTCGGCGATCGATGGTGAGTTGCCAGTATTGCAAACGATTCCATTGGCCGGTAGCGCCGAGCCTGTCAGTTTGACGCGTGACTCGGTTGAAAAGCATGCACCAGATAGTACTATGCAAGAGCAGCGCCGCCGTGTAAATGCCTTGCTGCAGGACTATGAATTGCAATTACGCTTAAATAGTGAGAATGCCGTTTCTCACCAACATTCAGTTGAATCGGTTGCGGAATGAAGAAATTTTTGATCAGTGCGCTGACGCTGTTTTGTGCCACTTCAACAACCGCCTTTGCAGAAGAACAGCCTGCAGAGGCGTTGTTGTATCAGATGAACCAAGCCAGCCAACATCTTAATTACGAACTCTCATATATCTTGGTTAAGAAAAACAGCATTGAGCCACTGTTGTATCGTCATGTGCGTCAAGATCAGCAGCAATTGGCACATCTAGTGTATTTAAGTGGTCCGGTGCGTGAAGTGATCCGGCGCGGCGATGAAGTGAGCTATATTGAGCCCGGCGTCGAACCATTTACCATCGAGTCGAGCGAGATGGTCGCGCCAACCATGCCAATGATTAATAGTGATGTTGCCCAACTGAGTCAGTATTACGATTTTGTCAAAATTGGCCGGGCGCGCGAAGCGGGTGTCCCTTGCCAAGTGTTGCGTGTGGTGCCGAAAGATGGCTTGCGCTATTCCTATGTGTTATGGGTTGATGAGAAGAGCCATTTGCCGTTACGCGCAGACTTGCTGGATCGTGATGGTGAAGTCTTAGAGCAATATCGCACCATTTCCTATTCGATCAGTGAACGGTTAGCTGAGCTGATGGCTGGATTGAATTCGGTCCAACTGCCAGAAGTGTTGAAATTACCCAAAGGCAGCATGCAACAAACTTTTTGGCAAGTAAGCTGGGTGCCAGAAGGTTTTCAGGCGATGGAGCTGAATCGTTATCGTATGGCGATCACTGAGCGTCTAGTAGAAAGCCAGATGTACTCTGACGGCCTGTTTAATTTCTCGGTGTATATTTCGGCCAGTGATAATTACTCATTGAAAGGTCAATTGGTGCGACAAGGTCGGCGAACCTTGCACAGTTTAGTCAAAGGTGACAATGAAATTTCGGTAGTCGGCGATATTCCACCAGCAACCGCGCAGCGGATCGCTCAATCCGTGTTGATCAATGTGGCGGGAGTGCCAGCACCATGATGACCGCGTTGGCGACCGTAACTCAAGTGGTCGCGACTCAACAAGGCTTTCTGGTTACTTTGAGCTGTCAGCAACAAACCAGTTGTAACCACTGCCAATCATCCAGCAGTTGTGGCACTGGTATTGTATCGAAAGCGCTGGGTAGCAAAGCCCTATTATGGCAGCTACACACCCAGCAAGCATTACAGGCTGGAGAAGTGGTTGAAATCGGCTTGCCAGAAAAAAGCCTGTTGCAATCGGCGGCGTTAGTGTATCTGTTGCCGCTATTTTTTATGCTACTTGGTGCATTGTTTGGCGCTCAATGGCTCGCCCCATGGTTAGCGATTGGCGAAAGTGTGGTGATCCTCACTTCGCTATTGTCGATTCTGCTTGGCGTGTGGGTGGCCAAACATTATGCCGCAGTGCTTGAGCGGCGCTCGGAGCAGCAAGTGGTCGTACTGCGTAAACTGGGGATCCCACTGGCCTAAATTATGATGCGAACCCAACCGAAATTGGGTAGAATCGCCCCACTTGAATGAATGGCCGCCAGCGCGGCTTTTCTATGTCCTTATTATTTAAGAGTTTAGTCATCCCAAGCCTATGAAGCACATTCGTAACTTTTCGATTATCGCCCACATTGACCATGGTAAATCAACACTATCTGACCGTTTAATTCAAGTCTGTGGTGGCTTGAGTGATCGTGAAATGGCCGATCAAGTTCTTGATTCGATGGATCTCGAACGTGAGCGTGGTATCACCATTAAAGCGCAGAGTGTGACACTCGACTACACAGCGAAAGATGGCCAAACCTATCAACTGAACTTTATCGATACTCCAGGACACGTTGACTTCGCGTACGAAGTATCACGTTCGCTAGCGGCATGTGAAGGCGCACTGTTGGTAGTGGATGCTGGTCAAGGAGTAGAAGCTCAGACCTTGGCTAACTGCTACACCGCGATTGAGATGGATCTGGAAGTAGTACCGATCCTCAATAAAATCGACCTGCCTGCGGCAGAACCAGAGCGGGTTGCTGAAGAGATTGAAGACATTGTTGGTATTGATGCGATCGATGCTGTGCGCTGTTCGGCTAAAACCGGAGTAGGCGTCGATGAGGTGTTGGAGAAGATTGTTTCTGCGATCCCTGCGCCACAAGGCGACCCAGAAGCACCGCTGCAAGCGTTGATCATTGACTCTTGGTTTGATAACTATCTTGGCGTGGTTTCTTTGGTGCGGATTAAAAATGGCAGCCTGAAGAAAAACGACAAGATCAAAGTGATGAGCACCGGCCAAATTTGGGGTGTTGATCGTTTAGGTATTTTTACCCCCAAACAAGTCGATACCAACGCACTCAATACTGGCGAAGTTGGCTGGGTAGTGTGTGGTATTAAAGATATCATGGGTGCACCGGTCGGCGATACTTTAACCTTAGCTAAAAATGGTTGCGAAACAGCGCTGCCGGGCTTTAAAAAAGTAAAACCTCAAGTTTATGCGGGCTTATTCCCGGTCTCGTCGGATGATTATGAAAACTTCCGTGATGCACTGGGCAAACTGAGCTTGAACGATGCATCACTGTTTTATGAGCCAGAAACTTCGGCTGCACTTGGTTTTGGTTTCCGCTGTGGCTTCCTTGGTATGCTGCACATGGAGATTATCCAAGAGCGTCTAGAGCGTGAATACGATCTTGATCTGATCACCACCGCGCCGACCGTAGTGTATGAAGTGCTGAAGACTAATAAAGAGATCATCCACGTTGATAGCCCAGCTAAACTGCCAGCTATCAACGATATTGAAGAGATCCGTGAGCCGATTGCGCGCTGTAATATTCTGGTGCCTGCCGATTATCTCGGTAACGTGATCACCTTGTGTATCGAAAAACGCGGTACTCAAGTTGATATGGTTTACCACGGCAACCAAGTCGCTCTGACTTACGATGTGCCAATGGCGGAAGTTGTACTGGATTTCTTTGACCGCTTGAAATCGACTTCACGTGGTTATGCATCTCTGGATTACGGTTTCCAACGCTTTGAAATGTCGCACATGGTGCGTGTCGATGTGCTGCTCAATGGCGATAAAGTTGATGCGTTGGCCATCATCACCCACCGTGATCAGTCGCAAACTCGCGGCCGTCAATTGGTGGAGAAGATGAAAGAGTTTATCCCTCGCCAGATGTTTGACATTGCGATCCAAGCGGCGATTGGTAACCACATTATCGCGCGTTCTACCGTCAAGCAGTTACGTAAAAACGTACTGGCTAAGTGTTACGGTGGTGACGTGAGTCGTAAGAAGAAGCTACTCAAGAAGCAGAAAGAAGGTAAGAAACGGATGAAGCAGATCGGTAACGTTGAGCTGCCGCAAGAAGCGTTCCTCGCCATTTTGCATGTGGGTAAAGATTAATTTCTTTGCTGAGTTGAGATTGATGGGTTTAACCGATGAGTGAAAGGGTTTCGGCTCTTTCACTTTCGCATTTTTTAGATAAGGGAAGTCAATGGCGAACACATTCTCACTGATTTTGGTGCTAGTCACTCTGATCACAGGTCTGGTTTGGACTCTGGAAAAACTGCGCTGGGCAAAACAGCGTCAGCAAAAACAGGCTGAGCTACAAGCACAAACTCCAGATTTACCGGCCTCAGCGCTCAATAAAGCCTTGGTGCAGCCGTGGTGGATTGAGAACAGCGTGTCGATTTTTCCAGTGATCGCCTTGGTGTTAATTCTGCGTTCGTTCATTTATGAACCATTTCAGATCCCATCTGGCTCGATGATGCCAACCCTGTTAGTTGGTGATTTTATTCTGGTTGAAAAATATGCCTACGGCTTGAAAGATCCGGTTTGGCGTACTCAGTTGCTTGAAACTGGCCAACCTGAACGTGGCGATATTGTGGTGTTCAAATATCCGGTCAGTCCGAATATCGACTATATTAAACGCGTCGTCGGTATGCCGGGAGATACGGTGCGCTACAGTGTAGATAAAGAGCTGTGTATCCAGCCACAAGGCCAAAGCCAATGCCAAGCAGTGACATTATCAAATGTGCAATCGAGTGAGTTTTATCAGAATAATATTCCGCTTATCCAGCTTGATGAGCAGTTAGGCCAACAAGCACACAGTATTTTGGTCAATCCACTGCGCATGGACAACGTGGCCGACTATCGTCCGCGTCGTGGCGTCAATGAGTGGGTGGTACCACAAGGGCACTATTTTGTGATGGGTGATAACCGTGACAATAGCGCTGATAGCCGTTTCTGGGGCTTTGTGCCAGAGCAGAATTTGGTCGGGAAAGCTGTTGCGATCTGGATCAGTTTCGAGTTTGAACGCGCTGCCGATAGCGTACTTCCATCTTGGATCCCAAGTGGAGTGCGATTGAATCGTATTGGCGGGATCCATTAAGCCTGCATCAGTGGGCCAATAACATTGAGAATATGACACCTCTAATGAATAAATTAACAAGTAAGCTCGGCTATACCTTTCAAGATAGCGGGCTGCTTAATCTGGCGCTGACACACCGCAGCGCCAATGGTAAGCACAATGAACGTCTTGAGTTTCTGGGCGATTCAATTTTAAGTTTTGTCATTGCTGACGATCTGTATCACCGCTTTCCTAAAGTGGATGAGGGTGATATGAGTCGTATGCGTGCCACCTTAGTGCGTGGGCACACATTGGCGGAACTGGGTCGAGAATTCGATCTGGGAGATTACTTAAAATTAGGTCCAGGTGAGTTGAAAAGCGGTGGTTTTCGCCGTGACTCGATTCTGGCTGATGCGGTAGAAGCCTTGATTGGTGGGATTTACCTCGATAGCGATCTGGAAACCGTGCGTGGGATTGTGCTCAAGTGGTATCAATGCCGACTGGATGAGATCAAACCGGGCGTATCACAAAAAGATCCGAAAACTCGCTTACAAGAGTTTTTGCAAGGCAGAAGAAAACCACTGCCTATCTACACTGTGACTAATATTAAAGGTGAAGCACACAACCAAGAATTTAGCGTTGCGTGTGAAGTTGCAGGTATGGATGCACCTGTGATCGGTAAAGGCACCAGCCGCCGCAAGGCAGAACAAGCGGCTGCAGAAACGGCACTGGAGCAACTAACTCATGGCTGATCAAGAATTTGATATCGATGCATATTTTGCCTCGCAACATGATGGCGAAGTCGTAGAAACATCCACCCCAGAAGATCAACACTGCGGCTTTGTCGCGATTGTTGGTCGTCCAAACGTGGGTAAATCGACTCTGCTTAATAACCTATTAGGGCAGAAAATTTCCATCACTTCGCGTAAACCTCAAACCACTCGCCACCGAATTATGGGCGTGGATACTGATGGTGCTTATCAGGCGATTTATGTCGACACCCCAGGACTGCACATTGAAGAGAAGCGTGCGATTAACCGTTTGATGAACCGTGCCGCGAGCAGTTCACTGAGCGATGTTAACTTAGTGTTGTTTGTGGTCGAAGGTACCCACTGGACCGCCGATGATGAAATGGTGTTCAACAAACTGCAAAAAGCCAATTTCCCAGTGGTGCTGTGCGTCAACAAGGTCGATCAGGTGAAAGATCGTAACGAAGTGATGCTGCACATGCTGGATCTTTCCAAGCGGATGCAATTTGTCGATATCGTACCGATTGCGGCTAAGCTGGGTAAAAACGTGGATGTGCTGAAAAAGCATGTGCGTCAACACTTACCGAAAGCGCTGCACCACTTCCCTGAAGAGTATGTGACGGATCGTTCACAGCGCTTTATGGCGTCGGAAATCGTGCGTGAAAAATTGATGCGTTTTACCGGCGAAGAGCTTCCGTATTCGGTTACGGTGGAAATCGAGCGTTTCGATTACAATCCGGACAATGATGGTTTTCACATTAATGCGCTGATCTTGGTTGAGCGTATTGGTCAGAAAAAAATGGTGATTGGCAAAAATGGCGAAAAAATCAAAACCATTGGCCGTGAAGCTCGACTGGATATGGAACAACTGTTTGGTCGTAAAGTGTATTTAGAAACTTGGGTGAAAGTGAAATCCGGTTGGGCGGATGATGAGCGTGCGCTGCGCTCACTCGGCTATATCGACGATCTTTAACCGCACAAAAGGTGGCAACTCTGTTGTCACCTTTTTTGATCCCCGCTCTTAACGAGATAATAGAACAGGAAAATGTCAGACGGACTGCAACGCTGTTTTGTTCTGCATCGCCGCCCTTACAGTGAATCGAGCTTGATCCTTGATGTGTTTAGTGAGGAGTATGGCCGAGTCAGCCTAATGGCCAAGGGGGCGCGTGGCAAACGTTCCAATCTTAAAGGTGCGCTGCAACCTTTTACTCCGCTCCTGCTAAAATGGTCGGGCAATGGCTCGATGAAAACCTTACGCCAAGCTGAGCCGATCAGCCTCGGTTTACCTCTGTCGGGTGTCTGTCTGTATTCTGCGCTGTATATCAATGAGCTGATCGATCGAGTCTTGATGCCTGAAGTCGCAAGCCCTGGGTTATTTCATGATTATCTGTTTGCTTTGACGGAACTGGCGCAAAGTACCAATCCGGAGCCTGCGCTGCGGCGCTTTGAGTTAGCGTTACTGACCGCACTGGGTTATGGGGTGGATTTTTTACATTGTGCTGGTAGTGGCGAACCGGTTGCGCCACAGATGACCTACCGCTACCGCGAGCAAAAAGGCTTTATGGCGTCACTGCGTCGCGATAATCTCACTTTTCTCGGTGATGAGCTGATTGCGATCAGTGAGCGGCGTTTTATCAGCCAAGCTCAATTGCAAGCGGCAAAACGCTTTACACGTTTGGCCTTAAAGCCGTATCTTGGCGGCAAACCTTTAAAAAGTCGTGAGTTGTTTCGTCAAACAGCTCTCCCTAGAGCACGGAGTACAGAAAAATGAGCTCGATTTATCTTGGTGTGAACATCGATCACGTGGCGACATTACGTAATGCGCGCGGCACCCAATATCCAGACCCGGTGCATGCCGCGGAAATGGCTGAACGTGCTGGTGCCGATGGCATTACTATTCATTTGCGTGAAGATCGCCGTCACATTACCGATCGCGATGTGCGTATTTTGCGCGAAACGTTGCAAACGCGTATGAACTTAGAAATGGCGGTGACCGATGAGATGGTCGAGATTGCGCTGCAAACTCAGCCAGAATATGTCTGCTTAGTGCCAGAAAAGCGTGAAGAGCTCACCACCGAAGGTGGCTTGGATGTGGTTGGTCAGCTAGCGCGCGTTAAAGCGGCGACCCAAAAACTCACCGCGGCGGGGATTAAAGTTTCGCTATTTATTGACGCGGATCGTGAGCAAATTGATGCGGCGAAAAGTTGTGGCGCACCGTTTATCGAGCTGCATACCGGCCATTATGCTGACGCATCTAGCGAGCTTGAGCAGCAAAATGAGCTGAAAAAAATTTCGGCGGCTGCGGCTTATGCTGATGATCTGGGGATCACCGTCAACGCTGGCCACGGTCTGACTTACCATAACGTTGCGCCGATTGCGGCAATCCCTGAAATTTACGAGCTTAACATCGGCCATGCGATCATTGGTCGTGCCGTGTTTGATGGTTTAGCCAAAGCGGTCGCCGATATGAAAGCCTTGATGCTGGCGGCACGTCGTTAAGCCGATGATTGTAGGTCTTGGAACTGATATTACTGAAATCGAACGAGTGGAAAAGGCATTGGCGCGCTCAGGTGAAAACTTTGCGCGCCGTATCCTCACCGATGCGGAGTTCGAGCAGTTTCAGAGTTTGCAGCGGCAAGGGCGATTTTTAGCCAAGCGTTTTGCGGCCAAAGAAGCGGCCTCGAAAGCGTTAGGCACTGGAATTGCCCAGGGCGTGACCTTTCACGACTTCACCATCAGTAATGATGCTTTGGGTAAGCCGCTGCTAAGTTTAAGCGGTAAAGCCGCGCAATTAGCCGCCTTGCTTGAGGTGCGTTCGATTCATCTTTCTTTATCGGATGAACGCCGTTATGCAATGGCGACGGTTATTTTCGAGCGTTAAACGGCGCCTCCTGCGGCGAATTAATCCTCACTCGGCAGATAATCGGCCGCGGCTTGTATCACGTTGATCATCTCATCTTGTAGCTCAAACAGTTCTGGCTCCAGTTCTGCAATCGTGACATCACTGCGCAGCGCTTGTTCTAGATTGGCACACACTCGGCGCAGTTTCGGTACACCACTGTAGGCACAACTGCCATGCAGTTTGTGGATATGGTGCAGCAGATCACTTGCCGAATACTGCGGATCGGTTAACGCGAGATTGACCACATTGGCCATCTGCGGTAGAAAATCGACTAACATGCTCAGCATCTCTTGGGCCAGAGCTTGTTTATGGGCGGCTTGTTGCAACGCCAGTGACCAATCAATCACCCTCTCATCATCCTTTACCATTGTCTGCTGATGTGACTCTGCTATTGCTGAGGAGGCTGCCTCTCCGGCGGAGAAAGGTTTGCGGATAGCCTGCTTGGACGAATGAGGATCCCAGTCGATTAATACCTGCTGCAATACCGGCTCATCAATCGGTTTGGTCAGGTAATCATCCATGCCAGCGTTAAGTAAGCGATCTCGTTCACCCGCCATCGCATGCGCAGTGACGGCAATCACCGGAATCTCTTGATAGCCGTCGAGCTGCTTAATCGCTTTACAAGCGGTGACACCATCCATATGTGGCATCTGAATATCCATCAAAATGATATCGAATTGCCGTTGTTGTGCTTGCTCGAGCGCTTCTTGGCCACTGGTGCAAGCGATCACACACTCCACTCGCTCTTGCAGTAGGGCTGTGATCAGCTTGAGATTGGCGGGGTTATCATCTACGGCCATCACACGCAGTGGCAGTTTCGCGGCTTGTGGCTTAGGAGCGCTGCTACTGGTTAAAGCGGGTTGCTGTGCGGCTAGGGTTTGCAGCAGTTTTTTGCGTGACAGCGGCTTGCTGATGCATTTGATCGGGTAGTGTTGCATCAATTGATCGGCGAGAGCTAATTCGGTGGTTGGCATGCCAACAATCACATGCTGGCTGATCGTGAGTGCGCGCTGTACCCAGGTTTGCACTAGGCTAGGATTGATTTCTTTATTCGGCGCGAGGTTGAGTAGTACGTAGTCATAGGTTTGATCGTGCTCTGGGAGCGTGGACTGATAGGTCACCTCCAAGCCACTTTGCTGCAAGGTTTGCTGCACAATTGCGGCCGCTTGCATATTCGGTTCAATCAATAGTAAATGACGATCGGCCAGTAATTGGGCGTCATAGCCATCATTGATTGGCAGCTCAGTGGTGTGTAAACGCAGAGTAAACCAGAATGTCGAGCCTTGGTGTAAACGGCTGGTGAGGCTGATTTCGCCGCCCATATGGCTGACCAATTTCTGGGTGATAACCAGCCCAAGGCCAGTACCACCATAACGGCGTGAAATGCTGGCATCAGCTTGACTAAATGCTTGGAATAGCTGAGCTTGTTGGCGCTCCGAAATACCAATCCCAGTGTCGCGCACCATAAATTGCAGGTCGATCATATCGTCACGTTGAGTGCGCATTTCGATGCTGACATCAATATTGCCGCGCTCGGTAAACTTAATCGAGTTACCGACTAAGTTAGTCAGCACTTGCTGAATACGCAGTGGATCGCCAACCACGCCACGAGGGATCTTCGGATCGATTTTAAGCGTGATCTCCAACCCTTTTTCGTGGGCGCTGGTGGCTTGTAGGTTGACCACCTCTTCCAGCACATCTTGAAATTCAAAGGCAATGTTTTCAAGGGCCAGTTTGCCCGCTTCCAGTTTGGAAAAATCTAAAATGTCATTAATGATGGTTAGTAGGTTATTGGCCGATTTATCAATGGTTTGTAAACAGTCGGTTTGGCTGTTGGTCAACTGGGTTTTGAGCATCTGCCGAGTAAAGCCAATCACGCCATTGAGTGGGGTGCGCAGCTCATGCGACATATTGGCCAAAAATTCAGATTTAACTCGCGCCGCTTCTTGGGCACGTTTTTTGGCGATATCAAGCTCCACGTTTTGAATTTCAAGCTGCTCAAGGGTTTCGCGCAAATCGGAAGTGGCTTGGTCGATGCTGTGCTGCATCTCGACATGGTATTCTGACAGAGACACCGCCATCGCGTTGATGCCTTTTTTCAGGGCATCTAATTCGCCGTGCATTTTGCCTTCAATCCGTACATCCAAATGTCCGCGCCGGATCCGGTCGACCATATTTTTCATATGGGTGATCGGGCGGGTCACATCGTGCATCAAACGAAACGCAAACACTGCAGAGAGTAAAATGCCAATCACCAGCACTAAGCCGGCCGAGAAAATTTCTTGGTATTGCTGTAAGCGCAGTGATGAAAGATCCAGTTCAATCGCGATATAGCCAGTGACTGGCGTGGCCGGATTGGCATCACCATTTTCGAGTAAGGTGCGCTCGGAGACGATCGGAGTGCGCAAAATCAGCGTGTTTTCATCAATCACTGAGCTACTTAAAAATGGGATCGGCTGATCTTTGGGGTACATCAACTGTTCAAAATTGGGATGAAAGTTGGAGGTGACAAACAGTTCATGATGGAGATCAAATACCGCGATACTGCGCACTAACTTGGAGTTTTTGCGGTGTGCGTAGCTGATGATGCGGCGTACCGATTCGCGGCTCTGGATACGCAGCGCATCTTCACTGGCGATCGCCAGTGGCTCGATGATGCTCGCGCCAGAACTGATCACTTGGTTTTCTAAGTCGTGATAGCGGTTAAAAGAGAACAGCGCACTGAGCAGCAGACCAATAATCAGGGTGGGAGCCAGAGTGAGGGTAATTACGCGGGCACGCAAGCCATATCTTCGATTCATTATTGTCTAAACATTGTGGTGTGGATATGGGAAAATACCCCACATTAATTCGAAATTGGGTGAGGCAGGCTTAGCGCTAGCTTAATCAACACGCTCAGCTTCGACAATCCTCCCAGCGCAGAATAGTGACACTGGGGCGAAAACACACCGATTTCAACACTTGAGCACAAAGCATGGCACGTTTCTTTCAACCGAAAAAACCCACTACGTTAGACAAAAAGCATCAACCGGTCAGTATTGAACGGTTGGATCATCAAGGCAGCGGGCTGGCCTTTTGGCACAATAAGCCGTTGTTTGTTGACGGCGCTTTGCCTGGCGAACAGGTGCTGATCCAGCTCACGGAAAGCAAAAGCAAATACGCCAGAGGTCAGTTGATCAAAGTGTTGCAGCCAAGCACACAGCGGGTTGCGCCATTTTGTCAGCATTACGGACAGTGCGGTGGTTGTGATTTGCAGCATTTAGAACGCGCGGCACAAATGACTCACAAGCAGCAAGCATTAAGTCAATTAATGGCCAAGTTTGCTAAGCAGACGCTTGCTCTGTCGCCGCCGATTTGCTCTGATGATCAAGGTTATCGTCGTCGGGCACGGCTCAGTCTTCAATGGGATAAAAAAGCCCAGCAATTGCAGTTTGGTTTTCGCCGTAAGCAGAGTAAAGCGATCGTCGGAGTTACCGACTGCCCAGTGCTGGAGGCGAGCTTAAATGCCTTGCTCCCCCCTTTAAAATCACTGCTGAGTGATTGGAGCCAGCCTGAATTATTGGGCCATGTTGAATTGGTGCGCGGCGACAATACACGAGTACTGCTGCTGCGCCATCTCGGTGTGCTAGCAGCGCAAGATCATGACCGTTTGAGCGAGTTTGCTACCCAGCACCAATTGAGCCTTTATCTCTGCTTAGAGGCGGGACAACTGCAACATGTGCAAGGGGAAATCGCCTATTGTGAGGAAGCCGGGGCGCGGTTAAGTTTCTTACCGAGCCATTTTATTCAGGTTAATCGTAGCGTGAATCAGCAGATGGTGGCGCAGGCGCTCGCTTGGTTAGAGGTTAACCCGCAAGATCAGGTGCTGGATCTGTTTTGTGGTTTAGGTAACTTCACTTTACCGTTGGCTAACTTGGCGCACCAAGTGGTTGGCGTGGAAGGGGTGGCCGAGATGGTGCAACACGCCACCCATAACGCCAAGTTGAATCAAGTTAACAATGTGGTGTTTTATCAGGCGAATTTGGAACAAGATATGACACGCGCCTCATGGGCGCAGCAGAAATTTGCTAAAGTACTGCTCGACCCTGCGCGAGCGGGTGCGGAAGGTATAGTACAACAATTGGCGGCACTAGGGGCTGAGCGGGTGGTGTATGTCTCGTGCAATCCCGCGACATTGGCTCGTGATAGTCAAAGCTTATTAAGCCAAGGATTTCGTTTAGAAAAATTAGGTATGTTGGATATGTTCCCCCATACTAGCCATCTCGAATCGATGGCACTGTTTGTAAAAAAGGCTAATCGCTAAACGGTTTATTGAGGCGTCGGTCGAAGGCTAACAAAGACAATTATTAGGATGATATCAATGGTTGCGGTACGCAGCGCACACTTAAACCCAGATCAACAGTTTGAACTCGCAACCTGGATCACCAGTCTCGCACAAGAGGCGAAAACCGCGGCGAAATTGACCGAGGTGTATCGCGATTGTGAGCAGTTGCTGGCTACCCATTCACAAGGCCCGCTGCTGCTATGGCGTGGGCGCGAAATGATCGAAATTTTGATCACTTTGTCGATGGATCGCCCAACGTTGGTGGCGGCTTTGCTGTTTCCGATCGCCAGCAGTGGCGTGTTAGATAGCGAATCGCTGCAAGAGAGCTACGGGCGAGAAGTACTGAAATTGATCCAAGGTGTGGAAGAGATGGCGGCGATTGGCCAGCTCAATGTCACCTTGCATGGCAGTGAAGCTTCCGCTCAAGTGGATAACGTGCGCCGGATGCTGCTCGCGATGGTGGATGATTTTCGCAGCGTCGTGATCAAGCTGGCCGAACGGATCTGTAATCTGCGTGAAGTGAAAAATGAGCCGGATGATGTGCGCCGTGTGGCGGCCAAAGAGTGTGCCAATATCTATGCGCCGTTAGCCAACCGACTCGGTATTGGGCAACTGAAATGGGAAATGGAAGATTACGCGTTTCGTTATCAGCAGCCAGAGACGTACAAGCAGATTGCCAAACAGTTATCTGAGCGGCGGATTGTGCGCGAGCAGTATATTCGTGACTTTGTCGACGATTTACGTGCTGAAATGCAACTGGCGGAGATCAATGCCGAAGTCAGTGGGCGTCCCAAACACATCTACAGCATTTGGCGCAAAATGCAGAAAAAAAGTCTCGCCTTTGATGAGCTATTTGATGTGCGAGCGGTGCGAATTATTGCCGAAAAACTGCAAGATTGTTATGCCGCGCTCGGTATCGTGCATACTAAATATCGTCATCTACCGAACGAATTCGACGACTATGTCGCCAACCCTAAGCCGAACGGTTATCAATCGATCCATACTGTCATTTTAGGCCCAGAAGGCAAAACCATCGAAATCCAGATCCGCACCAAACAGATGCACGAAGAGTCAGAGCTTGGGGTCGCGGCGCACTGGAAATACAAAGAAGGCAGCAGCGCTGCCCGCAGTGGTTATGATGAGAAAATCACTTGGCTGCGTAAACTGCTCGATTGGCAAGAAGAGATGTCCGATTCAGGCGAGATGCTTGATGAGTTGCGCAGCCAAGTGTTTGATGATCGGGTGTATGCCTTTACTCCGAAAGGCGAGGTGGTGGATTTACCCATGGGCGCCACTCCGCTCGATTTTGCCTACCACATCCATTCTGAAGTGGGTCATCGCTGTATCGGTGCCAAAGTAGCGGGGCGTATCGTGCCGTTTACCCATAAATTGCAGATGGGCGATCAGGTGGAGATCATTACCGCCAAGCAGCCTAATCCATCGCGTGACTGGCTTAACCCATCGCTAGGGTTTGTCCACTCAGGGCGTGCACGGGCTAAGATCAACGCTTGGTTTCGCAAACAGAGCCGTGAGAAAAATCTCGACGCTGGCCGTGAAATTCTCGAGAGTGAATTAGCCAAAATTGGTGCCAATCTGAAACATGCCGAGGCTTACGCACTCAAGCGTTTTAACGTCAACAGCGTCGATGAAATGTATGTTGGGATTGGCAGCGGCGATCTGCGCATTAACCAAATCGTTAACCACATCAATGCATTAGTCAACAAGCCCACCGCAGAGCAACAAGATAAACTGGTGCTTGAGAAACTGCAGGAAAACAGACCTCTCAGCGCTAATCGGCCGCATAAAGATGCGGTGGTGGTGGAAGGGGTGGATAACCTGATGACGCATTTAGCACGCTGCTGTCAGCCGATCCCCGGTGATGAAATCCGTGGCTACATTACCCAAGGTCGGGGGATTTCGGTACACCGTAGTGACTGTGAGCAGTTAGAAGAGCTGAGTCATCATGCGCCAGAGCGGATCATTGATACCGTATGGGGCAGTGGTTTTGCTGGCAGTTATTTGCTAACGGTGCGCATTGAGGCGATGGAGCGCAGTGGTTTACTAAAAGATATCACCACCCTACTAGCCAATGAAAAAATCAAAGTGGCGAGCATGAAGAGTCGCTCAGACTATAAGCGGCAGATCATCACTATGGATTTCGATCTTGAGGTCAATAACGTGGAAGCGCTAGTTCGAGTTTCCAAGCGGATTGAACAGATCAAAGATGTGATGCTGGTCAAACGCTTAGGTTAAATGAAATCTCCACATATAAGGCAAGCTATGTCACATCCAATTGAACAACTTGAGCAAATTATGCGTCGTCTACGTGATCCTGAATCAGGTTGTCCCTGGGATAAACAGCAAACCTTTGACACGATTGCGCCGTACACGATTGAAGAGACGTTTGAGGTGGTGGATGCCATCACCCAGCGCGATTGGCCGAATTTGCGTGAAGAGCTGGGCGATCTGCTGTTTCAGGTGATTTTCTACAGCCAAATGGCCAAAGAGCAGGGGCTGTTTGAGTTTCGTGATGTGGTCGAAACGGTAAATGAGAAGCTAACTCGCCGCCATCCCCATGTGTTTGCGGATGCTCAATTTGATAATCAAGCGCAAATTGATGCCAACTGGCAAGCGGAAAAGGCCAGAGAAAAAGCGCTGGCTGGCAAGCATCAACAGAGCATCCTTGATGCGGTGCCGCGTTCGTTACCCGCCTTGTCACGTGCGGATAAAATCCAGAAAAAATGTGCTCAATATGGATTTGATTGGGATAGCGTTGGCCCGGTGGTGGATAAGGTATATGAAGAAGTCGAAGAGGTCATGCACGAAGCGCTGCAGGTGGATGTGGATACTCAAAAAGTCGAACTCGAGTTGGGTGATTTATTATTTGCGACCGTCAACTTAGTGCGCCATTTGGGCCATGATCCTGAGATGGCGCTGAGCAAAGCCAACGCTAAATTTGTGCGCCGTTTTCAAGGGGTTGAAGAGCGAGCGAGAGCGCAACATAAGTCATTGCAAGATTTCAGTTTGTTAGAGCTCGATCAGTTTTGGCAGCAAGTCAAACAGGCGGAAAATAACCAATAACCAATAACCAATAACCAATAACCAATAACCGGGCTGGGTTAGCCGAGTTGCCAACATCTTCACTCGGCGCTAAAAAACCGCCCAATGGGCCAGCAAAACTAAGTTGGCAGGTATTCGTTTTGGTGGCTTTGCATCAATTTGGTTTGATTTGAAGCAAAAAATAAAAAATTGAGTGTGATAGATTTCACGTTGTGGCAGTGGGGGGGTTCTGGTATAGTTTTGTCCCGTCCAGATGAAATTCATTTCCCTCATTCAACCAATTTCAGGTTAAACATGACGACAAATTATATTTTTGTTACTGGCGGGGTTGTATCCTCTCTAGGTAAAGGTATTGCAGCGGCATCCCTTGCAGCGATTCTTGAAGCTCGTGGTCTTAAAGTGACCATGATGAAGCTTGACCCTTACATCAACGTTGATCCAGGCACCATGAGCCCAACTCAACACGGTGAAGTGTTCGTTACGGAAGATGGCGCAGAAACCGACCTAGATCTTGGTCACTACGAACGTTTTATTCGTACCAAGATGACCAAGCGTAACAACTTTACTGCAGGTCGTGTTTACGCTGACGTACTACGCAAAGAGCGTCGTGGCGATTATCTCGGTGCTACTATTCAGGTTATTCCTCATATTACTAACGCGATCAAAGAGCGCGTGATTGCAGGCTCTGCAGGCCATGATATCGCGATCGTTGAAGTAGGCGGTACCGTCGGTGATATCGAATCACTGCCATTTATGGAAGCGATCCGTCAGTTGGCGATCGAAGTTGGCCGTGAAAATGCGATGTTTATGCACTTAACGCTAGTGCCTTATCTCGCGGCTGCCGGTGAAGTGAAAACCAAACCAACCCAACACTCGGTCAAAGAGCTGCTTTCGATTGGTATTCAACCGGATATTCTGGTGTGCCGTAGCGATCGCATGATCCCAGCCAACGAGCGTAAGAAGATCGCTCTGTTCTGTAACGTGCCAGAAAAAGCCGTTATTTCGATGAAAGACGTCGATTCTATCTACAAGATCCCACAACTGATCCGCTCGCAAGGGCTGGATGATCTGGTGTGTGCACGCTTTGGCATCAACGCGCCAGAAGCAGATCTGTCGGAATGGGAACAGGTGATTTACGAAGAAGCCAATCCAACGGGTGACGTGACTATCGGTATGGTCGGTAAGTACACCGAACTGCCAGATGCTTACAAGTCGGTCAACGAAGCGCTGAAACATGCGGGTCTGAAGAATCGTCTGAATGTGACCATCAAGTATATCGATTCACAAGACGTTGAAACCAAAGGCACTGATGTGCTCAATGGTCTGGATGCGATTTTGGTACCGGGTGGCTTTGGCGACCGTGGTATTGAAGGTAAAATCTGCGCTGCACAGTTTGCGCGTGAAAACAAAATTCCTTACCTTGGTATCTGCCTAGGTATGCAAGTGGCACTGATTGAATACGCGCGTAACGTTGCGGGTATGGAAGGTGCACACTCCACTGAGTTTAATAAAAGTACCAAATATCCAGTGGTAGGCCTTATCACTGAATGGGTTGATGGTGAAGGTAATGTTGAAGAGCGCAGCGAAAAATCGGATCTTGGCGGTACTATGCGTCTTGGTTTACAGCTGTGCCACCTTGAAAAAGGCACCAAAGCCTATGAAATGTACGGCAGTGCGACGATTCATGAGCGTCATCGCCACCGTTACGAAGTGAACAACCTGCTGCGTCCTCAGATTGAAAAAGCAGGTTTGAAGGTTTCTGGTCTGTCAGCAGATAAGAAGCTGGTTGAAGTGATTGAGAACCCTGCTCACCCATGGTTTGTAGCAGCGCAGTTCCACCCAGAATTCACCTCAACCCCACGCGATGGTCACCCTCTGTTTGCTGGTTTTGTCAAAGCAGCAGGTCAGTACCAACGCGGTAAATTGAAGTAAAAGGATACGGGTAGCCACTTTAGCTGTGTGGCTACCCTTTTAGTTTTGACATTTAAATTCAATTGAGAGGAAACATTAATGTCTAAGATCGTTAAAGTTCTAGGTCGTGAAATCATTGACTCACGTGGTAACCCAACAGTAGAAGCTGAAGTTCACCTAGAAGGTGGTTTCGTAGGTATGGCTGCTGCACCATCAGGTGCATCTACTGGTTCTCGTGAAGCGCTTGAACTGCGTGACGGTGACAAGTCTCGTTTCCTAGGTAAAGGCGTTCTGAAAGCGCTGGCTGCGGTTAATGGCCCTATCGCAGACGCTCTGGTTGGCAAAGATGCAAAAGATCAAGCAGCTATTGACCAAATCATGATCGACCTAGACGCGACTGAAAACAAATCAAACTTCGGTGCAAACGCGATTCTAGCGGTTTCTCTGGCGAACGCGAAAGCAGCAGCAGCAGCAAAAGGCATGCCTCTGTTTGAGCACATTGCTGAGCTGAACGGCACTCCAGGCGTATTCTCAATGCCTCTACCAATGATGAACATCATCAACGGTGGTGAGCACGCTGACAACAACGTCGACATCCAAGAGTTCATGATCCAACCTGTTGGCGCGAAAACTCTGAAAGAAGCAGTACGTATGGGCGCAGAAGTGTTCCATAACCTAGCTAAAGTACTGAAGTCTAAAGGCTACAACACTGCAGTTGGCGACGAAGGTGGTTTCGCACCTAACCTGAAATCTAACGCGGAAGCGCTAGAAGTCATCGCTGAAGCAGTAGCAGCAGCTGGTTACAAACTGGGTACTGACATCACGCTAGCGATGGACTGTGCTGCTTCTGAGTTCTACGATGCAGAGAAGAAAGAATACAACCTGAAAGGTGAAGGTCGTATCTTCACTTCTAACGGTTTCTCTGATTTCCTAGAAGAGCTGACTGAGAAGTTCCCAATCGTTTCTATCGAAGACGGTCTGGACGAGTCTGATTGGGATGGTTTCGCATACCAAACTGAGAAACTGGGTAAGAAAATCCAAATCGTTGGTGACGATCTGTTCGTAACTAACACCAAGATCCTGAAACGTGGTATCGACAACGGTATCGCAAACTCTATCCTGATCAAGTTCAACCAAATCGGTTCTCTGACTGAAACTCTGGCTGCGATCAAGATGGCAAAAGATGCTGGCTACACTGCAGTTATCTCTCACCGTTCAGGCGAAACTGAAGATGCAACTATCGCTGACCTAGCGGTAGGTACTGCAGCAGGTCAAATCAAGACTGGTTCTATGAGCCGTTCTGACCGTGTTGCTAAGTACAACCAACTGATCCGTATCGAAGAAGCACTGGGTGCACGTGCTCCTTTCAACGGTCTGAAAGAAGTAAAAGGCCAAGCTTAATTTTAAGCGAGCCGATGCACAGCCGTTGACATAACGGTTGCGTGATAAATCAAACGCCCTGCATTGCAGGGCGTTTTGCTTTGCTACTGTGGATGGAAATGAAGCTTAGACGTCGCTAATTGCGGCCACGCGCCGTTTATCCAACTCTTGTTTGATATGCTTACCTTGAAAGCCTGCTGCAATCACAGCTTGTACTTCTACGCTGAGCGCGGCTTGATAAGCGCGCTGGAAAATGTCGCGTTGTGGATACGGCTCGGCCTCTAAACCTAAACGGCCACAATGATCCGCTTCGCAGCACAATAACACTTGCTCAAGCCGCTCAGGCTTACGCCACACATCCAACAACCCGAGCACCTTGAGTTTGGTGGCGGGTTTTAATTCGTCCGCACGGTGGATATTGGAATGCTGCGCACACACTGCGAGCGCCAACTCGCGAAACTCATTCGGTATTCGAATCCGTTCACACAATGATTCAATGATTTTCAGTCCAGTATGGCCGTGTAATTTATGGCTTGGCCATTCAGCTGGCGGTGTCACTCCTTTGCCTAAATCATGCACTTGCGCCGCAAAGCGCACCGCAAGCGAATTAGAAAGTCGTGCCGCTTGCTTCGCCACCATTAAGGTATGAATGCCAGTATCGATTTCTGGGTGCCACTGTTCGGGTTGTGGAACACCAAACAGACGAGCGATTTCGGGCAGGACAATGGCGAGCGCACCACAATCGCGCAGCACCTGTAAAAACACTTCGGGATGATTGGTTGAGAGTGATTTATGCCACTCTTGCCACACTCGCTCAGCGGTTAAGTACTGTAACTCACCTGACTGAGCAATGTCAGCCATCAACTGCATGGTCTGCTCGGCAACCGTGAAACCGAGATGATGCAGCTTGGCCGCAAAGCGCGCTACGCGCAGTACGCGCAGCGGATCTTCCACAAAAGCCGGAGAGACATGGCGCAGCACTTTCGCGGCAAGATCGCGCTGACCCCCATAAGGATCGATCAGTTGGCCTGCTTGATCTTGCGCGATGGCATTGATGGTCAGATCGCGGCGCAGCAAATCCTCTTCTAGGCTCACATTCGGCGCGTAATGGCAGGCAAACCCAGTGTAACCAACCCCGGTTTTGCGTTCGGTACGAGCAAGAGCATGCTCTTCTTTGCTTTTCGGATGCAAAAATACGGGAAAATCTTTGCCTACGGCTTGAAAGCCCGCCGCTAACATGGCTTGTGGGCTGCTGCCGACCACCACCCAATCACGGTCATAGACAGGAAGTTGCAGTAATTGATCGCGCACTGCGCCACCGACTAGATAAATTTGCATCATAGAGTCTCAAAAAATTACATGAATGGCATTGGCTAATCTTAGTCAGCAATGATACGTTGCACCCACAGTGATGAATAGGGTTAACCAGCATGTATCTACACTTCTTTGGGTTTGACGAGTTACCGTTTTCGATCGTCCCCAACGCGCGCTATCTCTATCTGAGTCAGCGTCATCAGGAAGCCATAGTACACCTGCAAGCCGGTTTGGGCGATGGTGGCGGTTTTGCGATGCTCACTGGTGAAGTGGGAACCGGTAAAACCACTGTCGCTCGAGCGATTTTGGCCAGTTTGCCGGGCAAAACGCGCGCCGGGATGATCCTCAATCCGACTTTTTCCGATCTGGAGCTGTTGGAAGCGATTTGCGATGAGTTTGAGGTTAGCTATCCGAAACAAGCGACGTTAAAAAAGCTCACACAAGTGCTGCATGAGTTTTTGTTGGCCGAGCACGCGCAAGGCATACAAGTACTCTTGATGATTGATGAAGCACAGCACCTCGCTCCGGATGTGTTAGAGCAGTTGCGTTTGCTAACCAATCTAGAAACCGACCAGCATAAACTACTGAAAGTGCTACTGATTGGTCAACCGGAGTTGCAAGATAAACTGCGCATGCCGCAATTACGCCAGCTCGCGCAGCGGATTACGGGACGCTATCATCTGTTACCGCTCACCGAGCAGCAATGTGTACATTATATTCACTTTCGAGTCGAGCAAGCTGGGGGTGATCCTGCGCTGTTTGCACGTAAAGGGTGCCTATGGATAGCTAAGCAAACTCACGGTATTCCGCGTTTAATTAATCTGGTGTGTGATGCGGCGCTAAAGCAAGCTTATCAAGCGGGTGAGCAAACGCTGAGTTTGGCGAGAATTAAGCTTGCCTGCCAAGCAGTGATGAGCTTTCAATCCTCCGTTTATCAAGTGACATCAAGCAAACCACCCGCGCGCAAACTCTCTTATCTTTCCAGCGCATTGGGGGGGATTGTGCTGAGCGCAGTATTGGCATGGCAATTACCACTCCAGCTTGATCGGGCGATGCAAAGCTATTTTCCGCTAGCAGAAGTGGTGTCACCGATCGAGCAGATGGTTTTCCCACCAGCACTACGCAGTGCGTTACTCAATGCGACCAGTAGCGAGCATGCCTTTGAAACCCTGTATGCAGTTTGGGGGTATCAAGCCTCGGTGATGGAGCGGTTTTGCCAAACTCAGGCGGATACCGCGCTCTGGTGCGAAGAGCAGAGCGGAGATTGGTCAACGCTGCAGACTTACGATTTGCCAGCAGTATTGACTTTAGTGCTGGATGAAGTGCCAGTTTACGCAGTGCTGTATCGCTTAACGGGCGAGCAAGTTGAGCTGTTGGTGAATGGCGAGCGTTATCGTGTTGCACGTCAATGGCTAGAGCCGCTATGGAATGGGCAGTTTGCTCTACTTTGGCAAGGTGGTTTTTCCCGAACCTTAAAACAGGGAATGCAAGGGGGAGATGTCGCGTTACTCGAGAGCAAATTGGCGCAAGTGTTAGGTGAGCCTGAACGTCCGCGTGAGCAATTTGATAAGGATTTGTCGCGTAAAGTTGAGTTATTCCAACGTTGGCAAAATATGCATGTTGATGGTATCGCAGGAAGACAAACCTTACGCCGCCTTGAGCTATTGACCCAGCAGCAAGCGCCAAGTTTGCAGGAGGAGGGCTAATGTCAAAAGTAATGCATGCCTTGCAGCAATCTCAGCACCATTATCAACAAGCTCATCCAGTCAGTGATCTCGCTTATACCGAGCAAGAACCCACAGCGATGAGTCCATCACGCTGGTTGCATTTAATGCTGTGGCTCGTTCCGGGGTTAGTGACAGCGGGAGTGATGACTTACCAACGCTATGAACAAGTGCAGCAGGAAGTGGCTAATCGACCAACCGAGCCTAAAACGGTGCAAGTTGATGCGCCATTAGAGCGTTTAACTTATCCCGAATTTGAGGATCTGCAACCGACCTTTGTCGAATCAGTACTCGATGAACCCTATCTAGAAGAGGATTTGACGTCCTTAGCTGGAAACATTGTGGCACCACCGGCGACAATCCAAGCTTCTGGTCAACAGAGTGCGTCAAATCAGGCGTTGGGCGAGCTCGATTTAACTCAGCTTTCGCCTGAATTAGCATTGCGTGTTCAGGCGATTATGCGCGATCAATCCAGTGAGTCAGCCGCCCCAACCACAGCAACTTCTGCGGCGGTGCCATTAACTCAACACAGCGATCGTTACCAAGGGCAGCTTCCAGCACTGAATTTTCAGATGCATGCTTTTTCCAGTAATGACCAAAAACGCTGGATAAAAGTGAATGGGGTAGAGTATCGCGAAGGAGAGATGCTGACACCCGAAGTGAAACTAGAGAGTATCAAACCCCAAAGCAGCGTGATTATCTTTGGTGGCGAGGAGATCGAAATACCAGCACTGTATGACTGGAAAGGTTAGGTTCAGCCCAACTCTTATTGCCCAACGATTAAAGAGAGCTAAAACAAAACGGTCACCTGAGTGACCGTTTTGTCTAAGCAAGCTGGATAGTTAGGCCCAACCAGAAGGATTACGTTTACGGCGTGGCACAATATGCGGTAATAGCAAACCAAATAGTAAGCCGATCCCCGCTACACCACCGCCATAGGTGAAGTATTTGAGCAGCAAATCTTCTTTTTGCGTATCGAGTTTGGCGCGCAGTTCGCGAATTTCCGTTTGTGACTGGGTGAGCTGTTTACTGATCTCGCTGTAACTACGTTCCAGATCGGTGATCTGTTGATTGCGCAGCTCAAGGGATTCGGCCAGTCCTGCTTTTTCACTGTCGGCATTTTGTCGCGCATTGGCTAACTGTTTTTTCACATCTGCCAATTCTTGCTCTAGTGCGGGTAGGCGCAGTGCATTGCTGACTTGACGGCTAATCAAGCGACTTTCTACCCAACCGGTACGGCCGCGTTCGTCGCTGATCTGGCTATAGCCATTTTCTTTATTGACACTGAGCAGCTTAACTTTTTCACCTGCTTCAATGCTGCCAAGAATACGGTATTGGTTACTTGGGCCTGAATGCATGTAAGTGAAGAGTTTATCGGCAATGTAGCGCTCTTGCGCGAACGTTGGTGCAGCCAACATGGAAAGTAGCACCATGCAGATCAGTTTTTTCACAGTAAATCCCTTAGGTTAAAGATAGGTTTAGTGATAGGTCTCATCAAATGTGTCGCAAATAGTATGCAGTTTTGGTAAGCGCTGCAACTAACAAGGGAGGCTAAGCCTCCCTTTCTGTGCGTTTGAGCCAATCCTGACGGTTGGCTAACTCTGATTTTACCTAGGCTTAGCCGGCAAACACTGCTTGAATAGCGTAGAAGAACACCACCGCCAGTAGCGCACCAGCAGGAAGGGTGACCACCCAAGAGGCGACGATGTTACGCACTACGCCTAAGTTAAGTGCGGCAATACCACGTGCAAAACCGACCCCTAACACAGCACCCACCAAAGTTTGTGTGGTTGAAATGGGCAGACCAGTACCAGAAGCCAGCACTACCGTAGAGGCGGTGGCAAGCTGAGCGGCGAAACCACGGCTTGGCGTCAGTTCAGTAATTCCAGTACCGATAGTGGCCATGACTTTATGACCCAGTGTGGCTAAGCCAACCACGATACCAAAACCACCAAGCGGTAGGATCCACCATGCGATCGAGCTTTTCGCTGCCACTTCACCCATATGCTCAACGGTTGAAACCACCGCTGACAATGGACCAATCGCGTTGGCTACATCGTTTGAACCGTGGGCAAAGGCCATCGCACAGGCGGTGATCACCATTAATACGCTAAAGATGCTCTCCACACCACTAAAGCCGTGGTCTTCATCACGATTGGCAAATTTGTGTTGAATGTATAAGTAGCCGCCGACCATCACAATCGCAGAGACTACCGCCGCCCACATCCAAGCTTCGGTGTTTGAAAGGTGTAGGCCAACGTGCTTCAAGCCTTTTTTGATGGTCACCAGAGCAATCACCATTGTAGTGATAAACATGTACACTGGCACAAAACGCTTAGCATTAATCAGCGGCTTTTCGGTATCAAAAATCAGGCGTTGGGCGCTGACAAAGATCAGGTAAGCAAATAAGCCAGAAATGACTGGCGTGATCAGCCAGCTACCGACGATGCCTTGTACTGAGCTCCAATCGACCGCTTCAGTGCCTACCGACACACACGCAAAACCGATGATCGCACCAATAATCGAGTGGGTAGTGGAAACTGGCCAGCCCATATAAGAGGCGACCAGTAACCAAGTTCCAGCTGCCAGCAGAGCTGACATCATGCCGTAGATCAGCACATCCGGCGTATTTACGAAAAGTGAAGTGTCGATAACCCCATTACGGATAGTTTCCGTTACTTCACCACCGGCTAAGTAAGCGCCTGCGAATTCAAAAATCATCGCAATAATAATTGCTTGTTTAACAGTGAGTGCTTTTGACCCTACGGAAGTGCCCATGGCATTGGCCACATCATTGGCACCAATACCAATTGCCATCAAGAAACCGAAGACAGCTGCCACAATAATCAACACAGTGCCGTAGTTTGCAAGGATTTCCATCGTAATACCTAGTTGTTGATAACAAGCGGAGCAACCTTTGCTTGTTTTTTATGCATATGACAACCTTCAGCGTAGTGAGTACTTAGCGCCTAGCGGGTTGTCATCATATGGTTGCTCTTCGTTATTTGGTTAACTTTAAATTTAAGAACGAGAAAGCATCAGCTCTAAGCGAGCGCCAACGCGCTGCGCTTGGTCGGCAATGCCGCCCACCCATTCAAGAATTTTGTACAAGAACATGACATCAATCGGATTCATTTTCGATTCGATGGCCATCAGTTGCTGGCGCAGGCGAATCTGCATGGTATCGGTGTCATCTTCAATCACATCCAGTTGATGGATCATTTCAGCCACGAGGGTGACCTCACGGCCTTTGAATCCGGTTTCCAATAACTCGTCGAGCTCGCTGATCACCTTCTGCGCTTGGTTCGCTGCATCTAAACAGCGTTTGACGTAAGCGATGAAGTTTTCTTGGAGAGGCTCAGGGATGATAAGCTGACGGCCATACACTCGGCCGGCAATATCTTTGGCAAGGTTAGCTAATTTATCCTGTTGGGTGAGCAGTTCAAGCATGTCACTGCGATCGACTGGCATGAACAAACCGCGAGGAAGTTTAAGGCGGATTTCACGTTTTAACACGTCAGCTTCTTTCTCAAGGTGAGAAATTTGTGCACGAATTTCACCGGCCGTTTCCCAATCATCTTTGTTACAAACTTCAAAGAAATTGATCAGATGTGAGCAGCATTCATTCACACACACAACATGACGTTGCAAAGGCTTAATTGGGGACTTTGCAAATAACCCCATAATTGTATTTACTGGCATGGTCATTCAACCTAATAGCTATAACCTTTAAATAACATACACCATAATATGGTGAAATGTTGAGCGTTGGCTATAAAGGCGCGCATGTTAACTCAAACACTGGCGCAATAAAACTGTTTTAGATCACGATTGAACGGATATTTCTCTCTTGCTCCTATGTCTATAAGGCAATATCCTGTCGGCATCTGCAGCGAAAGGTATAACTATGGAAACCGAGATAGAACTGAAGTTTTTTGTTTCTCCAGAATTTTCGACGATTTTATGCGCCAAACTTTCTGAAACTAAAGTACTTCAGCACAGCTGTCGCGAGCTAGGAAACACGTACTTTGATACACCTGACAACTGGTTACGCCAGCATGATATTGGCTTGCGCATCCGTCGTTTTGATGAAGTGTATGTCCAAACGGTGAAAACCGCTGGCCGGGTGGTAGCAGGTCTGCATCAGCGTCCAGAGTTTAATGCCGAACATCATAGTAATGATCCCGATCTCTCTTTACACCCGATGGATATTTGGCCTGCCGCGAAACCGTTGACCGAGTTGCAAGCCGAGCTATTGCCACTGTTTTCTACCAATTTTACCCGTGAACAATGGCTGATTAGCATGGCTGATGGTAGCCAAGTGGAAGTTGCTTTTGATCAAGGTGTGGTGGTGGCCGGTGAGCGCCAACAGCCGATTTGTGAAGTGGAATTAGAGCTTAAATCAGGGCAAACCGATGCACTGTTTACCTTGGCACGTCAGTTGTGTGAACAGGGCGGCATGCGCTTAGGTAACCTAAGTAAAGCCGCGCGTGGCTATCGGTTAGCGGCTAACCACGCGGGTGAGCCGATCACGCCATTGGCACTGGTCAGTGTCGATAAAAATGATACCGCTGAATCGTGCTTCATCCGTGCGCTGGAACATGCCCTTGACCATTGGCAGCACCACGAGCAGATTTACACTGAACGTGAAGAGGTGGCCGCTCTACATGAAATACACCACGCGGTCAGCTATTTGCGCCAATTACTCTCAGTGTACGGAGGGGTGATACCGCGCCGTGCCAGTGCCATTTTACGTCAAGAATTGAAATGGTTAGAGCAAGAGCTGCAGTGGCTAAAACAGTTTGAATACCTTGCCAGTTTGCAAGAGGATAAAGGCTATGCGCTGCGTAAATTGGATGCGCGTAAGTTCTTGGTTACTGAGCTAAAAACTCTGCAAGAAAGTTTACCCCAGCGTGAGGATACTCTGCGCTTGTTGAGTAGTGCGCGTTATACCGGACTATTGCTCGATCTCAGTCGCTGGGTATTGACCCGTGGCTGGCAGCCGTTTTTAGACGACAAAGCGCGTGAAAAAATGGCACTGCCGCTGGAAATCTTTGCGGTAAGAAAACTTGATCGAGCTTGGGCTGAGTTAATGGAAGCTTTCCCACCGGGTAAAGTGTTAACCGTGCAAGAGTACATCGATCAGCAGTATCGTTTAATGCGCAATTTGTACACAGGGGTCAGTTTTGCCAACTTGTATGCGGCGGAAGATCGTCAGGCATTTCGTATGCCGTGGGCCGATTTATTGCATGGCATTGATGATCTACTGCGCTTGAAGCCGTTAGAGCGGCTGGTGGATTTACTGCAAGGTGACGAGCAAGATCAACTGAAACGCTGGCTAAACCGTCAAGAAAATTCAATTCTGCATGCGATGGAGCAGAGCCGCACTATGGGGGTTGAAGCGCATCGTTATTGGTGTGAGTAACAAGATTTCGTTGTTGAACACTGAGTTTGATTGAGATCAGGGAGGCTTTGGCCTCCCTGTTTGCTTGCTACACCATGGTAAAAACTCTTTAGTTTTGGTGGTAGAAGCCGATAGTAAGGTGGCGAGAATGCTCGGGAAGCCGACCAAGCTCACAAATTATTTTACTCAACGAAAGAATTAGCGATATGCCGCGCATTGGTTGAGTTTAATGTTTGTTATCATCGGCATTATTCGTACAACTGATTGCATTATTACGCGCTCAGTTTGGTTACCTAATCTCAATAATATGGAGTCAGGATCATGACAACGATGTCTTTTAAGCCGTGGGAGCGTTTAATTACCGATTTTCGCTTAGTGCCGAAAATGGTGATACTAATGGTATTCAGCACGGTGTTGATCGTTGGCAAGCAGCTATGGGATGCCAGTATTTTCTACCAATCACTGCTTTCGGCTACCCAAAATGCGCAAGTCGCCCAGCAGTATTATGATAACTACTTGGTGCAAATCTTTTGGCAAACCTTGTTATTAATTGCTTTCTTTGCGGTACTGCTGCTGTTTGTTGCACGAGTCATGCTGCGCCAAACTCAGTATCTGAATGATGCGATTAAGTTAATGGCACAGCGTAATTTATCGCAACCGATCAATATGGATTGTAAGGATGAGTATGGTGATGTGGCGCGTGAACTAGAGAAAACGCGTCATCAACTGCAAGAGTTGATCCGCACGCAGATCAACGCCTCACAGGAATTAACTTCATTGACTGAAGTGATGACTATGAGCATGTCGGAAACCAAAGATTCGGCGCTGGAAGAGTTCAATGAGATTGATCAACTGGCGACAGCGATGAGTGAAATGTCATCGACCGTCCAAACTGTGGCGGAACATGCGCAAAATGCCTCATCCCTGACCGAAAGCACCTCACTGCAAGCCGATACCGGTCAGCAGTTTGTGAAAAGCACCATCAGTAAAATGAGTGAATTGTCAAAAGACATTAGCGCTTCTGCTCACGCGGTCAATCAGGTTGAAGAGCGAGTGGTCGCGATCAGCAGTGTGGTTGGTACCATTCGTGGCATTTCAGAACAAACCAATTTATTGGCGCTCAATGCGGCGATTGAAGCGGCGCGTGCCGGTGAAGCTGGACGTGGCTTTGCGGTGGTGGCTGATGAAGTGCGTAATCTGGCGCAGCGTACCCAAAATGCGACGGTGGAAATTCAAGAGATGATCACTCAGTTGCAACAGAGTGCCAACAGCGCGGTCGATTTAATGGAAAAAAGCGTAGTACAAGCAGCGGATGGAGTTGAGCTGATCACCAATGCAGGCACTGAGCTGGATGGGATTGTCAGCCAAGTGCAGCAGTTAAATGATATGAACTTCCAAATTGCTTCTGCCGCCGGCCAGCAAAGCAGTGTGGCGGAAGAGATGAACAAAAATCTCAATAATGTCCGCGAATTGGTTGAAGGCTCAGTCACCGTGATGAGCGAACTGTTAGAAACGTCAGAAATCATGCAAACTAACGCCGAAGAGTTGGATAGCAAAATCACTGCCTTTCGAGTGTAAACCCGCTAACACGGTTCCACTCAATAAAAGAGGAATATAACGCTCACACTCTGCGGTGGGCGTTTTTTTTCAACCCCAGTTTGCGATATAACTCATCACTGATAACGTATCACGAATCAGCGTAATCACCACTGAGCTTAACCGATTAAGACAAGGATGCCGCATGCCACTGCCTAGTGCTCTTTTATCCATCGCCGAACAACATTATCAGCAACTGTTGGCATTGCAGCCAGAGATTGCTCAATGGCCGGCCGATTATCAAACCGAGCTGCATCGAGTGCTTGGGCTGAGTGAGTTTATTGCCGAAACCTTAAAGCGGGATCGCCAGTTGTGCCAGCAATTGCCGAACTGGCTTGCCCAAGCGTCACGTTGGCAGGGCTATCGACACCAATTGGCACAACATTTGGTGGATTGTCACGATGAAGCCGCAGGGCAAGCGATACTGCGAAAATTTCGTCATCAAGAGATGGTCTACATCGCATGGTGTGATTTTTGTGGCAGTTGGACGATTGAGCAGAGCCTCACTCATCTTTCACAATTGGCGGAAGCGTTAATTTTTGAAAGTTACCAATGGCTATATCAGCGCTGTTGTCTGGAAATGGGCACGCCATGTAATGCACAAGGCCAGCCGCAACCAATGCTGATCATTGGGATGGGCAAACTGGGTGGTGGCGAGCTTAATTTCTCCTCTGATATCGATCTGATTTTCACTTATCCGGAAAATGGTGAAACCCAAGGTGCGCGCCGAGCAATCGCTAATGCTCAGTTTTTTACCCGGCTTGGCCAGCGCTTGATCAAACTGTTGGATCAGCCGACGCCGGAGGGCTTCTGTTATCGTGTCGATATGCGTTTACGCCCGTTTGGTGACAGTGGTCCACTGGCGATGAGCTATGCGGCGTTAGAAGATTATTATCAAGAGCAGGGGCGTGATTGGGAACGCTACGCGATGATCAAAGGGCGAGTGATTGGGCGAGAAATGTATCCCCAATACCAAGAGCTGCGCCAAATGTTGCGGCCTTTCGTATTTCGGCGTTACATCGATTTCAGTGCCATTCAGTCGCTGCGTCGCATGAAATCGATGATCAGTAGCGAAGTGCGCCGCCGTGGTTTAAGTAACAATATTAAGCTCGGCGCGGGCGGGATCCGCGAAATCGAATTTATCGCCCAAGTGTTTCAATTGATCCGAGGTGGCCGCGAGCCAAGCTTACGTAAACGCGGCCTACTGGAAACGCTGGATGCGATCGCTGAGTTAGCCCTGTTGCCACTCGCGCAAGTGCAAGATCTGCGTGATGCTTATCGCTTTTTGCGCCGAGTAGAAAATTTTCTGCAAGCGATCGCCGATAAACAGACGCAGACGTTGCCTGATAAAGAGCAAGATCAATGGCGGCTGGCGGTGGCAATGGGAGTGAGCGATTGGTCAAGTTTTCAGCAACAAGTGAACCAGCATATGCAGCAGGTGCATCAGGTCTTTGCGAGCTTGATCGGTGAAGATGAGGAAGAAGATCAAACGGTGGAGCGTCATTTTCATGAGCTGTGGGATATGGCCCATAAGCCGGAAGTGATCGAGCACATTATTCAGCATGATCTTGGCCTCGCCGCTGGTGAGCAGCCGATTCGCATCATTACCCAATTTAAAGAGGATCTTGCCAAGCGTACCATCGGCCCTCGCGGGCGTGAGGTACTCAATCGCTTGATGCCGAAACTGTACCAAGCGGTGTTTGCTCATCCTGAGGCCGAATTTGGTTTAGCTCGTGTGCTTAACCTGCTGCACAATATTGCGACTCGCACCACTTACCTTGAATTGTTGGATGAGCATCCCGCGGCGTTAGTGCAACTGGTACGGCTGTGTACCGCCAGCCCAATGATTTCAGAGCAGTTAGCGCGTTATCCAATTTTGCTCGATGAACTGATCGATCCACAGCATCTGTATCACCCGATCCCTCTGGAGTCTTATCAAAGCGAGCTGCGCGATTTTCTGGCGCGCATTCCAGAGGAAGATATGGAGCAGCAGATGGAAGCGCTGCGCCAATTTAAGCAAATCTCAATTTTACGCATCGCGGCGGCAGACATTGCAGGCGCGCTGCCGATCATGAAAGTGAGTGATCACTTAACCTATCTGGCCGAAGCGATTGTCGAAGCAGTGATCCGTCAAGCCTGGCTGCAAGTGAGCAGTAAATATGGCGAGCCGACCCATCTTAAACAGCGTGATGGCAAAGGCTTTGGCGTGGTGGGCTATGGCAAAGTCGGCGGTTGGGAGCTTGGCTACAACTCAGATTTAGATATCGTGTTTATGCACGATTGCCCAGCCGAGGTGTATACCGACGGCGAGAAAGTGATTGATGGCCGACAGTTTTATTTACGCTTAGCCCAGCGAGTGATGCACATTTTTTCCACCCGTACCGCATCGGGAATTCTGTATGAGGTGGATACCCGCCTGCGCCCCTCCGGCGTTTCCGGATTACTGGTTTGCCCAACCCAAGCGTTTGATGAGTACCAACGCCAAGAGGCGTGGACATGGGAGCATCAAGCTTTGGTTCGAGCGCGGATGATTTACGGTGATGCACCGCTGCAACAAGCATTTGCCACCACGCGGCATGAGATCCTTTGCTTGCCACGCGAGCCAGAGCAGTTGAAACAAGAGGTGGTTGCCATGCGTTTGAAAATGCGCGATCACCTTGGCGGCAAAAAAGCCGGTCGTTTTATGCTCAAGCAAGATCAAGGTGGGATCACTGATATTGAATTTTTAGCGCAATATTTGGTGTTATGTTTTAGCCATCAACAGCCTCAGCTGACCCGTTGGTCGGATAATGTGCGTATTTTTGAGTCGTTGATGCAGTATCAAGTGATGGATGAAGCACAAGCGTTGGCTTTGACTCAGGCTTACACCAGCATGCGGGATCAAATCCATCGCCGTAATTTGCTCAACCAATCGGCCGATGTGCGCGATACGCAATTTGTCGTGGAACGTCAACAAGTGATACAAGCTTGGCAGCAGTGGCTCGCTTGATGACTTCTGCCCTTTCAGTGGCTGTGATAGACTTGGCCGCAATCGGATTATTGGAGATTAAGCATGAAACCAGTCCTACCTGACTACAGCAAAGCAGGGGTATTAATTGTCGGTGATGTGATGCTAGACCGTTACTGGTATGGCCCAACTGGCCGTATCTCACCGGAAGCGCCGGTGCCGGTGGTCAAAGTAGATCAGAGTGAGGAGCGGCCAGGCGGCGCGGCTAACGTGGCGATGAACATTGCGTCATTAGGCGGCCAAGCGCACATTATTGGCCTGATTGGGCAAGATGAACCCGCGCGTGTGCTGACTGACAAATTGACTTCACTGAAGGTAGATTGTGATTTTGTGGCGTTGGCTAATTATCCGACCATCACTAAATTGCGCGTTTTGAGCCGCGGCCAGCAGTTGATCCGTCTCGATTTTGAAGACAAATTTGAAAATACTGATGCGGATTTGATCTTATCGCGTATGCAAAATGCGCTACCTAAGGTGCGTGCAGTGATCCTGTCTGATTATGCCAAAGGTGCGCTAGAGCACGTGCAGCAGTTTATTCAACAAGCTAAGCGGGCTGGGGTTCCGGTGTTTATTGACCCAAAAGGCAGTGATTTTGAACCGTACCGTGGTGCATCATTGCTAACGCCGAATATGTCTGAGTTTGAAGCGGTGGTCGGTAAAGTGACATCGGAGCAAGATTTGGTCGACAAAGGCTTCGCACTGATTGAGCAGTTCGATTTAGAAGCGTTATTGGTGACGCGTAGTGAACATGGTATGACCCTGTTACGCCGTGGAATGACACCATTCCATTTACCAACCCAAGCGCGCGAAGTGTATGACGTGACCGGTGCTGGGGATACGGTGATTTCAGTGTTGGCCGCTTCGGTTGCAGCAGGTAAAGATTTGGATGAAGCGTGTGCGCTGGCCAATGCCGCAGCTGGGGTAGTGGTGGGCAAACTTGGCACCTCAACCGTTTCGACCATTGAATTGGCGGAGGCGGTACACGGCAGCCAAGATACCGATTTTGGCGTGATCAGCGAACAAGCCCTGATTGAAGCGGTGAAAAAAGCCAAGGCGCGCGGTGAAAAAGTGGTGATGACTAATGGCTGCTTCGATATTTTGCATGCAGGCCATGTTTCCTACCTTAACCATGCGGCAGAGCTTGGCGATCGACTGATTGTGGCGGTCAATACAGATGAGTCAGTCAAACGTTTGAAAGGCCCTGCGCGTCCAGTCAACAGCACTGAGCGCCGCATGGCCGTATTAGCTGGACTCGGCGCGGTCGATTGGGTGGTGCCATTTAGTGAAGATACCCCACAGCGTTTAATCGCGGCTGTATTGCCTAATTTGTTAGTCAAAGGTGGTGATTACCAACCGCACGAGATCGCAGGTGGGCAAGAGGTGATAGCGGCCGGTGGTGAAGTGAAAGTGTTGAACTTTGAAAATGGATGTTCAACCTCAGAAATTATCGCGGCGATTAAAGGCGGGCGTGGTTAATTCCCCCCCCCCAGTCCAATGCGCGACAGTGATTGACTGCGTTGCTGAAGCGTTCGCTGATGTTAGAAATATCCCCCTTCCCACTTGAAGTTGCAGCGGTGTTGGCTACCTGCAACTCCAAGTTGTTTGGGTATAGCACGGATTTTATCAATAACAAAAGGGGCCAAATAAACGGGCCCCTTTATTTTTAGTATCAATTGATAGCGGCGAATTATTTTTTCGCGACCCGCAAGCCCGCATTGACATCAATAATGTCTTGTTCACTCAACGTACCAATTGCTTGGCGCAGTTGTAGTACATTCAAAATGTAGTCATAACGTGCGTTAGACAAGTTTTTGTTGGCATCATACAGACGGCGCGTTGAATCAAGCACATCGACAATAGTACGCGTACCCACATCAAAACCTGCTTCAGTCGCTTCAAGGGCTGACTTGGCCGAAATTACCGCTTGCTCGTAAGCACGCAGGGCTCCGATTGAGGCATTAATGTTATTGTTGTAAGCACGTACATCTTTCACCACCGAACGATAAGTCGCTTCAAGATCTTGACTGGCAGCCACGTAAGCAAATTCAGCCTGCTTGGTTAGTGAGGTAGTGTTACCACCGGTGTAAAGTGGTACTGATAAATTGACCCCGATTTTGAAATCGTTGTAATCGGATGGATTCGATGCATTGTCGTTGCGATTATTACCATAGTTGTAACCACCATCCAGTGTCAGTGATGGCAGATGGCCAGAGCTGGCTAGCGAGATATTATCGCGCGCCACATCTTGGCTAATGCGCGCACTCAGCAGCGATAAGTTTTTCTGCTGAGCTTGCTCAATCAGCGCTTCGCTTGACTCTGTGGTACGACTGGCCGCAAAACGTTTGGTGTCTAATACCGCCAGTTTTGAATATCCTTGGCCAGTGATTTCACGCAACGTCTCATAGCTATTGATCAGATTGTTTTCGGCGAGCACTTCATCGGCTAACACGCTATCGTATTGTGCTTGTGCATCGTGTACGTCAGTAATCGCAGACAAGCCAACTTCAAAGCGTTGTTTGGTTTGCTCTAATTGACGACCGACTGCCGCTTTTTCGGCTTGCACGAATTCAAGGGTATCTTGAGCGAGCAGCACTTCAAAATAGGCTTGCGCGACACGCAGGATCAAACCTTGCTGAGCTGCTGCGTATTGTGAATCCGCTTGGCGCGCTTTTTTCTCTGCGGTATCTAAATTTATCCAGCTTGAACGTTGATACAGCTCTTGTGAGAACGCAATGCCCGCCGAGAGCAGATCACTTTCCCGTGAATCTTGATCACTACGGCTGATATTGTAACCAGCAGTCAGGTTAATCTGTGGTAATAGACTGCTGCGGCTGGAGTTTATCGCTTCAAATGCCGCTTCACGTTGCGCGGCGACACTGAGTAATTGAGGGTCATGCTCTTTTGCTTGGTTATAAATCTCTGCCAGGTTTTCTGCCCACACAGCAGAACTTAGTGTGCCTAGCGCAGCACTAACAAATAATGGAATCAGTTTTTTCATCGGTCCTATTCCTGACGTGATGTGAAAGGATTTATTCCTCAAGAGTTTAACCCAAATTGGTGGTAATTCACTCGAAACTTTGCACTTTTTTACACTTAACTATCCACTTGTGCAATAAAAATTTTGAGCCACTTAAAATTTAAAATAAAATTTACATAAAAAGTTGAGCACTTGTTGGAAGTCGGCAAATTCCGCGAGTAAACTGTAAAATCGACCGCGAGGAGATCACTATGCAAGATGCCAAGCCACAACCGCTCTGTTTTAATCAGCAACATGTCGAGATCCTTAATAAACAGACCTTGTTTCAAGGTTATTTTCGGATGGTGAAATATCGCTTTAAACACCAGCGTTTTGCTGGGGGATGGAGTGAGCCGATCGAGCGTGAAATGTTTGAGCGTGGTCATGCGGCGGCACTATTACCGTACGATCCGATTCGTGACCAAGTGGTGATCATTGAACAGATCCGAGTCGGTGCACTTGAGTGCGCGCAGCCTTGGCAATTGGAAATTGTCGCTGGGGTGATCGATAGCCAAGAGAGCTCAGAACAAGTGGTGCGTCGCGAAGCGATCGAAGAGGCCGGATTAACGGTTGCAAGAGTGGAAAAAATCCTCTCTTATTACCCCTCTTCGGGTGGCTGCTCTGAAAAGTTGGATGTGTTTGTTGGCGAAGTTGACTGCTCACAGGCAGGCGGCATTCATGGTTTAGACTGTGAAGGTGAAGATATTCAGGTTCATGTGCTGAGTCGAGCCGAGGCGTATCAGCTGGTCGAACAAGGCAAAATTGAGAATGGTGCGTCGATTATTGCCCTGCAATGGTTGGCATTGAATTATCAGCGCTTACAGCAGCAGTGGCAGCATACAGAGTGATAATGAGCGGTGAATAGTCAATTGAGAGCAAGAAAGCCTTATCATGTTGATCTTAGAGAGCTGATGCGCGTCTATGAGACCAACTACGCTAAATTGAATGCGCTGTTGCCAGTCCAACCAGAAGTGGGAGAGCGGCGCTGTTACCAAGCGGCGCAGATAGCCTATCAACTGGAAGTGCGAGAAGTCACAAAATACACAACTTTGCTGGAAATTTGTCAAAGTGATGACTGGTCGGCGTTTCCATTGCCGACTATGTCTGTCAGGCTATACCACGATGCTCGGGTGGCCGAAGTGTGCTCCACGCTGCCGCGAGAGCGAGTGTTACCGCGTTATGATTATCCCAATCAAAACATGGTGCAACCTGATGAAAAAGCGCAATTAAACCGCTTTTTAGGTGATTGGCTGACCTTCTGCCTAAAATGTGGCATTAGCCGCAGCCCGATCACTCTATCACCATAAATAACAGAGGTAGGTTTACCGATTTTGAAAGTGTCATCTCAATCAGAACCGTCAGCAATCAAGCTTATTCAGATCACGGATACCCATTTATTCGCGGCAGAGGATGGTAGCTTGCTGAGTGTGAATACTGCGGATAGTTTTTCAGCGGTGGTGGCGGCCATTGTAGAAGAGCAGGTCGAGTTTGATGCGTTGGTTGCGACAGGGGATATTTCGCAAGATCATACGCCGGAATCTTATCAGCGTTTCGTGCGCACTGTTGCGCCGCTACAAACCACCCAAGCGCAACCCAAAGTTTGCTACTGGTTGCCTGGTAACCACGATTATCCGCCCAGTATGCACAGTGTGTTGCCCAGCGAGCAGATTCAAGCCATTGAGCATGTTTTGCTCGGTGAACACTGGCAGATGGTGCTGCTCGATTCACAAGTCAGTGGCGCTCCGCATGGTTGTCTCAGTCCAGCACAACTGCAATTGCTTGATGACCAATTGAGCCAGCATCCACAGCGCCACAGTTTAGTTTTACTTCATCATCATCCGTTATTGGTCGGCAGTGCGTGGTTGGATCAACATGCGCTGAAACAGAGTGAAGATCTCTGGGCTGTGGTGGCAAAACATCGTAATGTCCGCGCGCTGTTGTGTGGCCATGTGCATCAGGAGATGGATCGGATGCATTTGGGCGCGCGGGTGATGGCAACCCCATCGACCTGTGTGCAGTTTAAACCCAATTCACAAAATTTTGCTTTGGACAACTGTTCTCCCGGTTGGCGTGAGCTGACTTTGCACGCGGATGGACAGATCAGTAGTCAAGTTAAACGCTTGAAGCACGGCCGTTTCTTACCTGACTTTACTTCCAATGGATACTAATATGGCTGCGCGTCCCTCACTGCTGGTTTACATCCATGGGTTTAACAGCTCACCGTTGTCACACAAAGCGCAGGTGATGCAGCAGTATTGCCAGCAACATCGGCCAGATATCACGGTCTTGGTCCCCAAGTTGCCGAGTTTTCCCGCGCAAGCCGCGCAGCATTTGTTAGCGCTGATCGAGCCGTATCGTGAGCACTACCGAATTGGTTTGGTTGGCAGTTCACTGGGCGGCTATTTAGCCACGTGGCTAAATGCTCAATCGGGTTTGCCCGCGGTAGTGATTAACCCGGCGGTCAAGCCTTATGAGCTGTTAGCGGATTTTCTCGGTGAGCAGCTTAACCCTTACACGCATGAGCGTTACGTGCTTGATGCGGGTCATATTGATGAGCTCAAAGGGTTAGATGTCCCGCAGCTCAAGCAGCCGAGTGATTTTTGGTTACTGCAGCAGATGGGGGATGAAGTGCTCGATTATCGCCAAGCAGTTGAAAAATACCATGCTGCCAAGCTGACACTCGAAGCGGGTGGTGATCACAGCTTTATCGATTTTGAACGTTACCCAGCGCAGATCATTCAATTCCTAGCCCTTTGATTGATGGGCGAGTTTGCTCATTTAGGTGCAGCTTGTGTATTTTGCTGCGCAAAGCGTCATAAATTTAACCGAACCTTGCGCTCTGTCCTTGACATCAATCGGCAGCTTCCAGACTATGTTGCCCTTAGACTTTGGCGTCTAGTACACGCCTAATCATTCAGCAAATAAAGCATTCCGATTATGACTGAACAATATAATGCTGGCGCTATTGAGGTTCTCAATGGCTTAGAACCAGTCCGTCGCAGACCGGGAATGTATACCGATACCACGCGGCCTAACCATCTTGGCCAAGAAGTGATCGACAACTCTGTCGATGAAGCGTTGGCCGGATACGCCTCCAAAATTCAGGTTATTCTGCATGCCGATCAATCATTAGAAGTGATTGATGACGGGCGAGGAATGCCAGTAGATATTCACCCAGAAGAGAAAATTTCTGGGGTTGAACTGATTTTATGCAAACTGCATGCAGGCGGTAAGTTTTCCAATAAAAACTACCAATTCTCCGGTGGTTTGCACGGGGTTGGTATTTCGGTGGTCAACGCCCTGTCGAAACGGGTGGAAGTGACGGTACGCCGTGATGGTCAAGTGTATGACATTGCTTTTGAACATGGCGAGAAAGTCACCGAGTTGAGCGTGACAGGCACCTGTGGTCGACGCAATACCGGCACGAGCGTGCATTTCTGGCCGGACAGCAAATATTTTGATTTCGCCAACTTTTCTGCATCCCGCCTGATTAATAATTTGCGTGCTAAAGCGGTGCTGTGCCCAGGTTTAGAGATCATCTTTACCGATAAAGTTAATAACCATGAGCACCGTTGGCTGTATCAAGACGGTTTGAAAGATTATCTGGCCGAAGGGGTGAAAGGTTACACCTTATTGCCTGAAGAGCCGTTTACCGGTGAGTTTAGCGCGCAAACTGAAGCGGCGACTTGGGCGGTGATTTGGCTGCCGGAAGGCGGCGATCTGATCAGTGAAAGCTACGTTAACTTGATCCCAACCGCGCAGGGGGGGACTCACGTTAATGGTTTGCGCCAAGGTTTACTCGATGCGATGCGTGAATTCTGTGAGTTTCGCAACCTGCTACCACGCGGAGTTAAGCTGACCGGAGAAGATATTTTTGATCGCTGTGCCTATGTACTGTCGATCAAGATGCAAGATCCGCAATTTGCTGGCCAAACCAAAGAGCGTCTCTCTTCCCGCCAATCGGCAGCGTTTGTGTCTGGAGTGGTGAAAGATGCCTTCAGCTTGTGGTTGAATGAAAAACCGCAATTAGCTGAACAGTTAGCGGAAGTGTGTATTACTAACGCCCATCAGCGTATGCGCGCTAGCAAAAAAGTGGTGCGTAAGAAAATTGCTTCCGGCCCAGCATTACCCGGCAAATTAACCGACTGTACCGTGCAAGATCTTAACCGTACCGAACTGTTTTTGGTGGAAGGGGATTCGGCAGGCGGCTCGGCCAAACAAGCCCGCGATCGCGAATTCCAAGCGATCATGCCGCTGCGTGGCAAAATTCTCAACACTTGGGAAGTCTCCGCCGATCAAGTGCTTGCTTCACAAGAAGTGCACAATATTTCGATTGCGCTGGGGATTGATCCCGATAGTGATGATCTGGACACCTTGCGTTATGGCAAAGTGTGTATCCTCGCCGATGCGGACTCCGATGGTCTACACATTGCCACCTTGTTGTGCGCGCTGTTTACCCGCCATTTCCGTGCGCTAGTCAAAGCCGGTCATGTGTATGTGGCTATGCCTCCACTCTATCGTATCGACTGTGGTAAAGAGGTGTACTACGCGTTGGATGATCAGGAAAAAGAGGGCGTATTAGAGCGCCTGAGCCAGAAAAAAGCCAAAATTAATGTGCAACGCTTTAAAGGTTTGGGTGAGATGAATCCACTGCAACTGCGCGAAACCACGATGGATCCGAATACTCGCCGCTTGGTGCAACTGACGATTGATGATCCAGAAGCCACCGACGAAATGATGGATATGCTGCTGGGCAAAAAACGGGCGGATGACCGCCGTGCTTGGCTGCAAAGCAACGGCGACATAGCAGAGGTGTAACCCATGTCTACAGAAATCAGCTTTGATGGCGTTGAGCAGTTGCCGCTGCGCAAGTTTACCGAAGACGCTTATCTTAATTATTCCATGTACGTGATCATGGATCGCGCGTTGCCATACATTGGCGACGGCTTAAAACCGGTGCAACGTCGTATCATTTACGCGATGTCCGAGCTTGGGCTTTCCGCCTCGTCCAAATACAAAAAATCGGCGCGTACCGTGGGTGATGTGCTCGGTAAATACCATCCACACGGTGATTCTGCCTGTTACGAAGCCATGGTATTGATGGCGCAGCCATTTTCTTACCGCTATCCTTTGGTTGATGGTCAAGGTAACTGGGGTGCGCCCGATGACCCGAAATCGTTTGCTGCGATGCGTTATACCGAAGCCAAATTGTCTAAATTTGCGGAAGTGTTATTGGGTGAATTAGGTCAAGGCACAGTTGAGTGGCAACCGAACTTTGATGGCACCATGCAAGAGCCAAAAATGTTGCCAGCGCGGCTGCCGCATATTTTGCTCAATGGGGTCACCGGCATTGCCGTCGGGATGGCGACCGATATTCCACCGCACAACGTGCGTGAAGTTGCTGAAGCGACCATGCATTTGCTGGATCATCCGCAGGCGTCACTGACCGACTTAATGCAGTATGTCCAAGGCCCTGATTTTCCAACCGAAGCGGAAATCATCACCCCTACCGCTGAGCTTGAAAAAATGTACCGTTCAGGGCGCGGCAGCGTCAGAATGCGAGCGGTATGGAGCAAAGACGGTAACGATATTGTGATCACCGCGCTGCCCCATCAAGTGTCTGGTGCCAAACTGCTGGAGCAGATCGCCGCGCAGATGCGCGCGAAGAAACTGCCGATGGTGGAGGATCTGCGTGATGAATCGGATCATGAAAACCCGACCCGCATTGTGATTGTGCCGCGATCCAATCGCGTGGATTGCGATCTGCTGATGAACCACTTATTCGCTTCAACCGATTTGGAAAAAAGCTTTCGGGTGAATCTGAATATGATCGGGCTGGATAATCGTCCGCAGGTCAAAGGCTTAGTGCAAATCCTCAACGAGTGGATCCGCTTCCGTCGTGAAACGGTACGCTCACGTTTGCAATACCGCCTGGATAAGGTGCTGGCGCGCTTACATATTTTGCAAGGTTTGCTAATAGCTTATCTCAACCTTGATGAAGTGATCGAAATCATCCGCACCGAAGAGGATCCGAAAGCGGTGCTGATGGCGCGCTTTGACCTGAGTGAGATTCAAGCCGACGCGATCTTAGATACAAAATTGCGCCACTTGGCGAAATTGGAAGAGATCAAGATCCGCGGTGAGCAGGATGAACTAGAAAAAGAGCGCAAGAAACTCGAAGAGTTACTTGGCTCGGAACGTCGTCTCAATAGCCTGCTCAAAAAAGAGATCAAAGCTGATGCGGATAAATTTGGCGATGCTCGCCGTTCTCCATTAGTTGAACGCGAAGAAGCCAAGGCGTTGACCGAGCGTGATCTGATGCCAAGTGAAATGATCACTGTCGTGGTTTCCGAAAAAGGCTGGATCCGCCATGCCAAAGGGCATGAGGTGGATTGCCACAGTTTAAGCTATAAAGCGGGTGATAATTATCTGACTCACGCCTGTGGTAAGAGTAACCAGCAAGCGGTGCTGCTAGGCAGTGATGGGCGCAGTTACTCATTAGAGTCGCACTCTCTGCCTTCTGCGCGTGGCCAAGGTGAGCCGATTACTGGCCGACTCAATATGGCGGAAGGTACCTCGATTCGTCAGGTGGTGATGGGCGATGAAGAGCAGTTGTGGCTGATCGGATCGGATGCCGGTTATGGCTTTGTGTGTAAAGGTGACGATTTATTATCGAAAAACCGCACCGGTAAGGCGCTGATCAATTTGCCTGATCAGTCAGAAGTGATGACGCCGCAAGTGATTGCTGATTTGGATCGCGATGAGATTTTAGCTATCACCAACCAAGGCCGAATGTTGCTGTTCCCGATCAAGGATCTGCCGCAACTGAGCAAAGGTAAAGGCAATAAGATCATCAACATTCCTGCCGCCAAAGCCAAAACGCGTGAGGAAGTGTTGTCGAACTTGATGGTGCTGCCACAAGGTGCGTCGATTACCCTGTATGCTGGTAAGCGCAAATTGGGCTTGAAAGCCAGCGATCTGGATAACTTCCGTGGTGAGCGTGGCCGCCGTGGGGCACTGTTACCGCGTGGTTTACAGCGGGTGACCGCGATTGAGATTGAAACCTCAGCCGAGCCAGAGTCAACCCATAGTTCGCCAGACGAATAGACACTCATAGACAAGAGGAGCCATGTGGCTCCTCTTTCTTTACTCTTAAGCTTGTGAACTAATACGCCTCTTCTGACCAACCATCGCTGTCGGACATATCTGGCGCGCCAGCAATCGCGTTCTCTTCATCGGCCCATTCACCAAAATCAATCATTTGGCATTGCTTGCTGCAAAATGGGCGGTGTGGGCTCTGCTCACTCCATGGCACATCAGCGTGACATTGTGGGCATTTGACGATGGTGATTTTTGGGGTCATAACACGGTCCTGTTGAATAAGCCGCAGCGGGCTATTCTTAATTGAAGCGAATTTATTACGATTGTCAGTGACAATGGGGGAAGTTTAACAGCACACCGCTAAATCAAAGCCAATATCTTGGCTGCTGGCTTGTCCGCTGTAGAAGTCGAGAAACTTGATCGCAAAGCGATTTTTGTGTCCGGAAATCATCGGATAGACGCCATATTCGAGCGGGATCGCAAGACGTAGGATATTGGCATCCTCGGCATCACTTTGGTAGAAGCCATTATTGGCCATTCGTGAACGGTAAGTTCCGGTCTCTCGGGTCAGTTTCAGCCACAGTTTAAGGGCATTTGACAGTGGGGTTAAGGTTTGCATCCACTGCTTGGCATCGCGCATTTTACGCTCCAGTGGCAGATGCAGCCAATAATGCAGCGCAGGCAGATCAAAGCAGCAAGCGCCACCGGGCAAATTAAAACGCTGCCGAATGGCACTCAGGAAACGATCTTCTTTGAGTGATTGACCAAATCGCTCGGCGCTCATTAAATCACGATGCACCGCATCCAGCTCGCTAAGTAGCGTTTTCAGCATCGCCTGATCGACCCCTTCCACATTGAGCCAACTACGATAGGTTAGGCGCTGCTTTTCCATATCTTTCGCCAGCTCACTTTTCAGTTGGATCTGCTCAAAAATATCCAGCATATCGAACAGAGAACGGAAAAATAGCGGATACTGAATGCCATCACTGAAGTCTGATGTTTGCTCCATCTGGTTGAGCAGCGCTTCAACTCGCAGGTAGATGCGCGTCTTTTCATTGAGAGGATGTTCAAACAGGTGTGTGGTCATTGAGCTAGCCTTGGATTCTTTGCGCTTATTCTCACAAATTTTGCCTGCTCATGGCTAGATACTTTTGGTGCAATAGTGTGATTTGTGGCAAAAGTTTCTGGTTTTCTGCATCATTTTTGAGCACATCGTTGGCAATTGCCAGTCGTTCAGCGCGTGAGGCTTGCGCGGCGAGAATCGCTTGTGCTTGCTCGCGTGACACCCTATCGCGCGCCATAGTGCGCTCAATCTGTACTTTTTCATCCACATCTACCACCAGCACCCAATCCGCCATACTTTGCAGTTGGTTTTCAACCAAGAGCGGCACAATCAATAATGCATAAGGGGAGCGGGTTTGGTTGAGCGCCGCTCGCATCCGCTCACGGATCAGCGGATGCAGCAGTTGATCCAGCCAGACTTTCTCATCCGGATCGGTAAAGATGCGCTCACGTAGGGCGGCGCGGTTGAGTGAGCCATCGGCCTGTAAAATGCTTGGCCCAAAATGGGCTGCAATCGCTTGTAGCCCTAGCGTGTTGGTAGCCACCACCTCACGAGCAATCACATCGGCATCGACCAAGTCGATGCCAAACTGCTCATGAAACAGATTGGCAACCGTGGTTTTGCCGCTGGCGATGCCGCCAGTCAGTGCAACGAATAAGCTCATAATGGCCCAACCCAAGTGGAGAAGTACCACGCGATGATCGACTCACCATACAGCAGAGCCAAGCCACCTGCGATCGCCAAATAAGGCCCAAATGGGAAAGCTTTATCAATCCCTTGCCGTTGTAGGCGCAGTTGGATTAAGCCAAACACGATGCCAACCAGTGACGACAGCAGCACGATCACTGGCAATAGTTGCCAGCCAAGCCAAGCGCCGAGGGCGGCCAGCAGTTTGAAATCGCCATAGCCCATGCCTTCTTTGCCGGTCAGTAATTTAAACAGCCAGTAAATTGACCATAGACAGAGATAGCCTGCCATAGCGCCGATCACCGCATCACGAAGTGAAACCGGAGAAAAACCAAGCAGTGCCAGTGCAATACCACCCCACAGTAACGGCAGGGTCAGTTGATCGGGCAGCAGCATGGTATCGAGGTCGATAAACGTTGCTGCAATCAGCACATAGCTGAAAAACAGTAGCGCCACGGCATAGATACCAAACGGAAATTGGCTGGCGATCAGGCCACTGACCACCGAGCTCAATAGCTCAATCAAGGGATAACGAGCACTGATCGGTGCTTGGCAGTGTGAGCACTTACCGCGCAGCCACAGCCAACTGAGCAGTGGGATATTATCGATCACTCGAATCGGGGTATTGCAGTGTGGGCAAGTGGAGCGCGGCACACTGAGGGTGAGCACACCGTCTGGCGGGCTAATCGCGTATTCAGGAAAACTTGCCGCACACTCAGCGCGCCATTCGCGTTCCATTATTTTCGGTAAGCGGTAAATCACCACATTCAGAAAGCTACCGATGATCAGGCCAAATAAGCTAACCAATAGCGGAAATAGCCACGGGTAGTAATCAAACAGTTCCATTTTTTATGCTCTAAGCTAATTGTCCCAGCGTCCAAGTGCGTGGGGATTGCCATACTAACCTAAGACACTCATCAAGTTAAAGATCGGCAAGTACATCGCCACCACTAGGCCGCCCACCACAGTGCCCAGAAAGACAATGATCAGCGGCTCAAGGATTTTGCCGAGATTATCCACGGTATTATCCACTTCAAATTCGTAGATGCTGGCGACCTTATTCAGCATATCATCCAACTGGCCTGACTCTTCGCCAATCATCACCATTTGCAGCACCATTTCCGGAAACGCTTCAGTATTGCGCAGCGCAATATACATCGGTACCCCGGCCGCCGTATCGCGGTGCACTTGATTGATGGCGTGTTCAAAGTGGATGTTACCTGCGGTTTTGGCCGTGGTTTTTAAACTGGCGAGGATCGGAATACCGGCGGCAAAGCTGGTGGCGAGAGTGCGGCTGAATTTGGCGATCGAGGCTTTGGCCAGTACTGAGCCGATGACCGGCATTTTCAGGCTGAGGCGACTGGTAGCTAAACGCACTGCCAATGATTTTTGGCGTAGCGTTTTGAGCCCGAAGAGTGCTACGCCAATCGCCAGTAATGCCCATCCACTATAGGCTTGTACCCAGTGTGATAGTTTGAGCACTTGCTGAGTAAACCAAGGTAGTTCCGCCCCAAAACCGCTAAACATCGCTTCAAATTCGGGGATCACCATAGTCAGCATTAGGTAAGAAACGCCAAGCGCCACTAATACCACCATACTGGGGTAAATCAGCGCTTTGATCACTTTAGCGCGCAGTTGTTCACTTTTTTCCCGATAAGTCGCCAAGCGTTCAAACACATCCGGCAAATTACCGGACATTTCACCGGTTTCCACCAAATCAACGTACAAGCTGTCAAAATGCGAGCTGGCAGTACGCATCGATTTTGAGAGTGGCGTACCCGCTTCAACCCCTTTGGTGATTTGCGCCAGAATCGATTTCATCTCCGCTTTGCGATGGTTATCGCCGACCAACTTGAGCGCTTGCACAATCGGTACACCAGTGGTGAGCATGGTAGCCAGTTGGCGGGTTAATAGGGTGATGTCTTTACCTTTGACTCGATGGCTAAGGCGTGCCAGTAAAGAGACGCTGCCTTTTTTGAGTTTTTTGATCTGAATGTGCTGCTCTTTGAGCTTGTCACGCACTTCTAATTCGCTGAGTGCCAGTAACTGGCCGTGGACTTTTTTGCCGTTACTGTTGATGCCTTTCCAGCGGTAGTGTTTTAAGGCTACAGATTTGCTCGCTTGCATAGAAGAACTCGTTGTTTGGTCGATCGTGCTTGGTTTAGAAATACAGTACTCGTTGTAGCTCGGTAAAACTGGTGATGCCTTGGCGCAGTTTTTCTAAGCCGGACTGTTGCAGGGTTTGCATGCCGTTTGCGCAGGCTAGCTGTTCAATTTGTTGAATGGTGGCGCGCTGCATAATCGCTTCTGCCAGCTCTGGGTTAAACGCCATCACCTCATAAATGCCGACCCGACCAGAATAGCCACCGGTACATTCATTGCAGCCGGCTGGATTGGCTTGGTACAACACTTCATCGGCTTGAAAGGCAAACTGGTTTTGCAAAATCGCCGATGGCGCATGAGCCACTTTGCACTGTTGGCATAAGCGACGCGCCAGGCGCTGAGCAATAATTAAACTCAGTGATGAGGCGAGGTTAAACGGCTCCACTCCCATATTGGCTAAGCGGATCACGGTTTCTGCCGCGGAGTTGGTATGTAAAGTTGAGAGCACTAAGTGACCAGTTTGCGCCGCTTTGACCGCGATTTCTGCGGTTTCCAGATCGCGGATTTCGCCGACCATCACCACATCGGGATCTTGGCGCAAAAATGAGCGCAGTGCTTCGGCAAAGCCAAAACCAATTTTCGGTTGCACTTGTACTTGGTTAATACCCGTCAGGTTAATTTCGACCGGATCTTCTGCGGTGGAGATATTGATTTGCGCGGTATTGAGAATGCGCAGCCCTGTGTACAGCGATACGGTTTTGCCGCTGCCGGTTGGGCCAGTCATTAAAATCATCCCTTGTGGGCGTTTTAGCGCGGTTAGATAGAGCTGTTTTTGCTGCGGGTTGTAACCGAGCTTATCAATATCCAAATTGGCCGCGCTGCTGTCGAGCAGCCGCAGCACGATTTTTTCACCCCATAACGTGGGCAAGGTTGAGACGCGCAGATCAATTGCGGTATCGGCATTAAGGCGCAGTTTGATCCGCCCATCTTGCGGTAGGCGGCGCTCGGCAATATTGAGTTTGGCGAGGATTTTTAGCCGCGCGGCTAAGCGGCGGCTTAACTGGCTCGCCGGTTGCTGGGTTTCGATTAAAATCCCATCGCAGCGTAGCCGAATGCGAAATTGGTTTTCATACGGCTCAAAATGAATATCCGAGGCGCCTTTGCGCACCGCATCAAGCAGCACTTGGTTAATAAAACGGCTGACCGGCGAGTCATCTTGGCTCAGATCTTCAATCGCTTGCAGCTCATCGGCGCCAATTTGCACCAGATCGGCCAGCTCATCTTGACTGATCTCTTTACCTTGATTAGCTGCGCCTTGAATTGAGCGGCCATACAAACGGCGGATTGCCGCTTGCAAGGCACGATGATCGGCCAGTGCCAACTCAACTTGTAGCCCAGAGGCGAAGCGAAACTCTTCTTCGGCTTGCAGTAAGGTTGGATCGGACACCGCGAGCAGCAGTAAATTGCCTTGTTTGGCGAGCGGCAGTGCTTGATAGCGGGTGATCAGCTCACGTAAACCGAGCTGTTGGCACAGCTCGGCATAGTCGTAGCGGTTAAGTTCGGTTTCTGGTAAGCCAAAAATATGGCTCAGTTGCTCGGTTAACTGCTGAGGGTGGAAAATCTTTAGCTCCAGCAGCGCCTCCGGCACCGAAGTGTCGGCAGCGCTAACGTGTTCGAGCACCGCTTGCTGTTGCGCCGCACTAATTAGCTCAGCTTGGCGCAAGATCGCGATTAGATTGGTGAGCATTTACTTGACAGGGCACCAATCTGCAAAACCCTCTCCAGTACAGGTTACAACCCACGTTACACCGGAAGCGTCTAGCTTGGGTTCTAAGGCCACTTTACCATCTTTAGGTAGTGCGCCTTTTTTAACCACGGTGGCAGTGATTTCAGAATTGTTATCTACAGAACCTACGGTTGTTTGCTTAACATTTGACGTAATAGTGAAATGATCATTGGTACTTTTTGCAAAACTTTGCGCTGCAGGTACACCTCCTTTCGCTGCGGAACAATCAGCTTGACCATCTAGTAAACAAATTCCGACGGCGGTTTTAAAAGCAGATGCTGCACTCAGCATTTCACTGGCGTGAGCTCGTTTGGTGTAGTTTTGATAAGCGGGGATCGCAAAAGCGGCCAAAATGCCAATAATCGCCACCACAATCATCAATTCAATTAGGGTAAAGCCCTGTTGCAGTTTGTTATACGCTTTCATCACTTTCTCCATTGCTATTGACGTATATCGTGAGCTGAGGATAAGCAGTGTGATGCACAGGAGAAATGGGCTTGATAGGAGGCTGCGAGCCACGCACAGAATTACCTGCTTAGCTTGCGGCGGCGGTGCAAAAAATTACGAGTCAGTTAAAAAAACACAGGCACCCGATGGGGGCCTGCGCTGGATGACGGGCAGCTGTGTTAAGTGGTTGCGGCGCGGTTAAGCGGGCTCGGCGCTAAAGCGCATCGAGAGATCGAGCGCCCGTACATGCTTGGTTAGCGCGCCGACCGAAATATAATCCACCCCAGTTTCAGCACACTGTTTTAGGTTATCAAGCGTGATATTGCCGGAGTTTTCCAGCGCCGCGCGCCCAGCGTTAATCTGTACCGCTTGACGCATCATCTCAAGGCTAAAGTTATCGAGCATAATGATATCGGCTCCGGCGCGGATCGCCTCTTCCAATTCGGCCAAACTTTCGGTTTCCACTTCAACCGGTTTGCCGGGGTTAAGCTGTTTCGCTGTGCTGATCGCCTGAGCTATCCCACCGCAGGCAATAATGTGGTTCTCTTTAATGAGGTAAGCATCAAACACCCCAACCCGGTGATTATGACCACCGCCGCACGCTACCGCGTATTTCAGGGCGCTGCGCAAACCGGGAATGGTTTTGCGGGTATCGAGCAAGCGGCACTCTGTGCCTTTGAGCTCTTGCACATAGCGCGCAGTGAGCGTGGCGCAGCCGGATAAGGTTTGGATAAAGTTCATCGCGCTGCGCTCACCGGTGAGCAAAATGCGCGCTGGCCCGGTTAAGCTGCACAAGGTTTGGTTAGGGGTAAGCGTATCACCGTCTTGTACCTGCCACTCAATATGGACTTGGCCACCGAGCTGCTTAAACACTTCATCGGCCCATAATTGGCCGCAAAATACCCCCGCTTCACGAGTGATAAGGGTCGCGCGGCTAATGCGATCGGCGGGGATCAGGCTTGCAGTAATATCGGCCGCAGGGTTGAGTGTGCCGCCTAAGTCTTCTTTGAGCGCATCGCTGACGCTGCGGGTAATATCGGCTGGCAATTGTTGGGTTAAGTATGCTAGGCGATCTTGGCTGTTGTGAGTCGATTTCATCGCAAGTCGAGGGTCCGTGTTAATGGCTAACTCGGCCATGATACTGACTGTCGGCGAGAAATTCAGCCTTTAATCTCGCATTTCAATTGCCGCACGCTAGAATGGGCTGCATCCGCCGGCGACTGAGCGTTGGCCGTTGGCGGCAAATTTATCCCCAGTTGCGAACAAACTTCAATTGAGGATAAACGTGAGTCGCGAACAAAGCTAAGTTGTGAATAAAGTTAAGCCGTGAACAAACCCAAGCAGTCAACCCATCAAGGAGCGAGCATGATTGATGCACAAGGCTGGTACCGTCTGGCGAGAAAAGTCCCCTCGCCACACTGTGATGCACGCAGTGATAGTGAAGATGTGTCACTGCTGGTGGTGCACAACATCAGCTTGCCGCCCAATCAATTTGGTGGCCCATATATTGAGCAGTTTTTTCTCGGCCAATTGGATGCCGAGCAGCACCCGTTTTTTAAAGTGATCGCGCCAATGCGCGTGTCGGCGCATTGTGTGATCCGTCGTGATGGTGAAGTGGTGCAATTTGTGCCGTTTCATCTGCGCGCGTGGCATGCGGGTGTCTCTTCTTTTGCTGGGCGCGCTAAATGCAATGACTATTCGATTGGTATTGAATTAGAAGGCACCGATTTTGTGCCGTATACCGAGGCGCAATATCAGGCGTTGATCACCTTGACTCAAGCGCTAATGGCGCGTTATCCGCACATCACCGCGGCGCGCATTACTGGCCATCAATATATTGCGCCGCTGCGCAAAACCGATCCCGGCTTAGTGTTTGATTGGCGACGCTTACGCGCAGGATTACAGGCTACAGCGCTTTAATCGTTAGCAGCATGAATCGTTAGCAGCATGGTTTTGCTTGGCAGCATCATGGCTTTGCTTAGTATGGCTTTGCGGCATAGATTGGGCGTTGACTTACAGCGCAGCGTGGTATTCGCTCAGCACTTGTTCCACCCAAGTAGCGATGCGCTGATCGCTCAATTCATATTGTGAATCCTCATCCAGCGCTAGGCCGACAAAATGGCTGCCATCTTCAGTCAAAGCCTTGGAAGCTGCAAAGTGGTAGCCCTGATTGGGCCAGTAGCCAAGCAGGTTAGCTCCGCTCTGTTGGATCTGGTTGTGCAGCAGCCCCATCGCATCCAGAAACCACTCGCCATAACCTTCTTGATCGCCTAAGCCGAATAACGCGACGTACTTGTTTTTTAGCGACACGCCAGCGATGTGATCCCATACCGCCTCCCAGTCTTGTTGAATTTCACCGAAATCCCAAGTTGAAATGCCCAGCAACAGCAGATCATAATCATTCATCAAGCTGAGCGGAGCCTGTTTGACATTGTGGATATCCACTAGCTCTTCTCCAATTATGGCGCGAATTTTCTCAGCTGCCATTTCGGTGTAGCAGGTGCTAGATCCATAAAATAGACCAATCTTCATCAGTTGTTTGTTTCGGTTGAGGTAGCCATGGCAAATTCTAACCATAAATATGGGCGCAATGCAGCCAATATCCTGCATTGTGGGCTTTTTTATGTTATACCCGTGCGACTTGCCGCCTAACGGCAACGAGAGCGGGAATTTTTGAGTTAAGAATAAAAACACGCTGTAAAGAGACAGCTAAAGCTGAGGACTGTGTGAGCGAAGCCTTATCTATCGATCCCTTATCTGCTGAACCTTTATCGACAGATCTGGGGATGGTTGAACGATTTTTAGATGCGATGTGGTTAGAGCGCGGCTTAGCGGAAAATACCGTCGCTTCTTATCGCAATGATTTGATTAAATTATTAGATTGGATGGCTGCGCAGGGCTATCGATTAGATTTCATTAGCTTTGCTGGCCTGCTGGAGTATCAGAGCTGGTTAAGCGAGCAAAATTACCAAGCGACCTCCAAAGCGCGCATGCTATCGGCCATTCGGCGGCTGTTTCAGTATTTGCACCGTGAGCAAGTGCGTGCCGATGATCCGAGCGCACTGTTGATCAGCCCCAAATTACCGGTGCGTCTGCCCAAAGATTTGAGTGAGGCGCAAGTTGAGGCGCTGCTGAATGCACCAGATCCACAAGCGCCGATTGAGCTACGCGATAAAGCGATGCTCGAACTGCTGTACGCCACCGGTTTGCGGGTCACTGAATTAGTCTCGCTGACCATGGAAAATATGAGCTTGCGCCAAGGGGTGGTGCGCGTGACCGGTAAAGGTGGCAAAGAGCGTTTGGTGCCGATGGGCGAAAATGCCGTAGAATGGATTGAAACTTTTTTACAGCACGGACGGTCTTTACTATTAGGTGAACGGACTTCAGATATTGTGTTTCCGAGCAGCCGTGGTCAACAGATGACCCGGCAAACCTTCTGGCATCGCATCAAATACTATGCGCTGATTGCGCAGATTGAACTCGATCAACTCTCGCCGCACGTATTGCGGCATGCGTTTGCGACTCATCTGCTCAATTATGGCGCGGATTTGCGTGTGGTGCAGATGCTGCTTGGGCATAGTGATTTATCCACCACCCAAATTTATACGCATGTCGCGACCGAGCGGCTTAAACAACTCCACAACGAGCACCATCCAAGGGCTTGAAAATAAGGTGATATTGATGAGCATACTGCGCCGACTAACATGGCTGGCTTTTCCTTTATTGAGCATGGCATCGGGCGTGCAAGCCAGCACTGAACCATCAAATACAGCGCAACTTGAACAGCGCTTTGCCAAACTCGGCCTGCAAGTTATGCAGGTCAAACCGGCGGATATTGCCGGTTTACTCGAAGTGCAAACGTCTGGTGGGGTACTGTTTGCTTCCGAGGATGGTCAGCATTTTATTGCGGGCACGCTGTACGCGCTGGATGCTAATGGCGGCTATGTTGATGTGTTGGCGCAGCGTCAAGCTCCGCTCAATGCGCAAAAATTGGCGGCACTGCAACCGAGCATGCTGGAATTTAAAGCGGCCAACGAAAAATACGCGATCAGTGTGTTTACCGATATTTCCTGTGGCTACTGTGTGCGTTTGCACAGCCAAATCCAAGAGTACAACGATTTAGGTATTACCGTGCGCTACTTGGCTTATCCTCGCCAAGGGCCGACTGGCCAAGTGGCTGAGCAAATGGCCGCGATTTGGTGTGCTAGCGATCCGAAAGCGGCGCTGCATGAGGCGAAAGTTAATCGTAAAACCATTAGCGCAGATTCGCTGGCCAAAGGTCAATCGCTCACCCAGTGCCAACAAACCATTGCCCAGCATTACCGACTTGGCCAAGAGTTAGGCATTAGCGGCACACCGGCGATTTTCTTGCCTAATGGTGAGATGGTTGGCGGTTATCTGCCTGCACCACAGTTGCTGCAACGCCTACAGGCCACTCAATAATCGGCTCCAATCCTCATTGACCATTAATTAAAGGATCAGGCCGAAGGTAACTTTGGCCTGTCATCACATGATAGAAATTCAACGTCGACCTGCGCCCGATCTTGCGCTGTTACCTGATCACATCGACCCACTGTTACGTCGGCTTTACCTGAGCCGTGGTGTAAGCGATGTAGCACAACTGGAAAAAGCCGCCAAAGCGCTGCATTCATTTAAACAACTGCACGGCATTGAGCGTGCGGTGGAGTTGCTGTTTACCGCGATTGTCGAGCAAAAACGCATCATAGTGGTGGGTGATTTTGATGCCGATGGCGCGACCAGCTCGGCGTTGTCGGTGTTGGCGCTGCGCATGCTTGGCAGCCGTAATGTGGATTACTTAGTACCGAACCGCTTTGACGATGGTTACGGCTTAAGCCCTGAAGTGGTGGATCAAGCCCTGCAGCGTGGCGCACAGATGATCATGACGGTTGATAACGGGGTCTCTTCGCTAGAGGGGGTGAGTTACGCCAAGCAGCAAGGCTTGCAAGTGTTGGTCACCGATCACCATTTACCGGGCCAACAGTTGCCGCCGGTGGATGCAATGGTGAACCCCAATTTGCAGCAGTGTGCTTTCCCCTCTAAGGCATTAGCCGGAGTTGGGGTTGCGTTCTATTTGATGATGGCGCTGTGCGTGCATATGCGTCAGCAAGGTTGGTTTGCCGCGCAAGGCATGGCTGAACCTAAATTAATGGAATTGATTGATCTAGTCGCGCTCGGCACGGTCGCTGATGTGGTGCCACTGGATGACAATAACCGCATTTTGGTCCATCAAGGTTTGCAACGCATTCGCGCTGGGCTTGCGCGTCCGGGGATCCAAGCATTGATTGAAATCGCAAAACGGGATGCATCGCGTTTGGTGGCGGCGGATTTTGGTTTTGCGCTCGGGCCACGGATCAACGCCGCTGGTCGTTTGGATGATATGTCGTTTGGGGTTGAGTTGCTGCTGTGTAATGATATCCACGCCGCAAGGCGCATGGCCAGTGAACTGGATGGCCTTAATCAAACTCGCAAAGAGATTGAAGAGGGCATGAAGCAAGAGGCGGTGGCGTTTTGTGAGCGTTTGCAACTGAGTGACGATCGCGAGCTGCCTTACGGTTTAGTGCTGTTTCAGCGAGATTGGCACCAAGGGGTGATCGGCATTCTCGCTTCACGCATCAAAGAGAAATATCACCGCCCAGTGATTGCTTTTGCGCAAGGCAGTGATGGCAAACTGAAAGGCTCTTGCCGCTCAATTGCTGGGCTGCATATGCGCGATGCACTGGATAAAATTGACACCCAGCATCCCGGTATCATCATTAAATTTGGCGGCCATGCGATGGCGGCGGGTTTAACTATTGAGCCGCAAAACTTTGAGCGTTTTTGTCAGCTGTTTGATCAACTGGTACGCCAAGAGCTGGATGATGCCGCCTTGCAAGGCATTATTCTCAGTGATGGTGAGCTGACGCCCGAGCAGTTTTCGCTACACACCGCTGAAATACTGCGCGCGGGCGGGCCGTGGGGGCAAGCGTTCCCTGAGCCACTGTTTGATGGCGAGTTTAAAGTATTGCACCAAAAATTGGTTGGTGATAAGCATCTCAAATTGATGTTAGAGCCGCTGTATAAAGGCTTTGCCAGCAATGTGATGATCGATGGGATTGCGTTTAATGTTGATCTGCGCCGCTGGCCGGATGCCTCGGTCAAAACCGTTCGCTTAGCCTACAAACTCGATATCAATCAATTTCGTGGAAATCAGTCACTGCAATTGATGATCGATCATATCGAAGCCAAATAGAGTCATCCGCTTGCCACTTGAAGTGGCAGCGGTCTGTTGCTGCTGATCCACAACGCCAAATCATTGAGTTGCGGATACTCCCATTTTGCCATTTCTTTTTCTGCCGAGGGCACTGACTGTCCACGCATTTTGCGCCGAGCAATATCCCCAAATCGAACTCTTGCGAGCAATATACCCTTCCTACTTGAAGCTGCAGCGGTGTTGGCGACGTTCGTTCACCCCAATCACCCCCAATCACATAGTTTGCCTATGCTCATGGGGACTCACTCACTTGCCGCCGACCTGAAACTCGAAGTTGTTTGGGTATAAATCCTCCGGTGTTGTCGTTTTCTAGCCCATCAACGCCCCATTCGTGTGTTTTTTGTAACTGACTCGCTCAATTATTTTATGGTCTCAATTAAATATTGTTAGCAAAATGTTTGCTGGGAGGTGCTTCCATGATTTGGGTCAACTTTTGGCTGGACAGTGATATTTTAATTATGTTAATTTCTGCAGCAACTTGAAATTGGTATGACCAATTGCCAGCAACAAGAATAAAAGTAAAAGAACAATAAATTATGGCCTATCAAAGGATTCGTCAGCCAAAACTCTCTGATGCGATTGAACAAGAATTGGAGAGATTGATAGTGGAAGGATCACTCGCGCCCGGTCAGCAACTGCCCCCGGAACGTGAGTTGGCCAAGCAGTTTGATGTGTCTCGTCCCTCAATCAGAGAAGCGATACAACGCCTAGAAGCCAAAGGTTTGCTCACCCGCCGCCAAGGTGGTGGTACGTTCGTTAGTGATCGTATGTGGCAAAGCTTTACCGACCCTTTGCTCAATTTATTGTCTAGCCACTCCGAAACGCAGTTAGATCTGTTGGAAGCGCGCCATGCGCTGGAAGGCATCTGCGCTTATTTTGCGGCATTGCGTGGTACCGAACAAGATTTTGCTCGGATCCAACACTGTGCGACCAAGATTGCCGAAACTCAACACGGCAAGCATGTTGATCAACACGATGTCGATCAAGAAGCGGAATGTGTCATGGCATTTTTAATTGCCATTACTGAAGCGGCGCACAACGTGGTGCTATTACACATTGTGCGCAGTTTAAGCCCGCTGCTTGAGCAGAATATTCGTCAAAACTTTACATTATTACATCACCGCCCAGCAGCGGTAGAGAAAGTAACTAAGCACCGAGCTAACATTGTGAATGCGATTGTTTCTGGTCAGCCGGAAAAGGCGCGTGAAATGTCCCATTCTCATTTAGCTTATATTGAAGAAACGTTGTTGGACTTGACCCGAGAGCAGACTCGTCGAGAGCGATCTCTGCGTCGAATTCAGCAAGGTAATGCGCCGCAATAAGCGGCCATTGCGATTCAACTTAATCCAACCAACAGAAGGATAGATCGCCATGTCTGACATGAAGCATGACGTAGATGCACTGGAAACTCAGGAGTGGCTTGCTGCCCTTGAATCCGTTGTCCGTGAAGAAGGCGTAGAGCGTGCCCAATACCTGCTTGAGCAAGTATTGGAAAAAGCGCGTTTAGATGGGGTTGATATGCCAACCGGCGTGACCACCAACTACATCAACACCATTCCAGCGGCGCAAGAGCCTGCTTACCCAGGTGATACCACGCTCGAAGGTCGTATTCGTTCGATCATTCGCTGGAACGCGATCATGATCGTGCTGCGTGCCTCGAAAAAAGATTTGGAACTGGGTGGCCACATGGCTTCTTTCCAATCTTCCGCGGCGTTCTATGAGACCTGTTTCAACCACTTCTTCCGTGCGCCTAATGAGCAAGACGGTGGTGACTTGGTTTACTATCAAGGTCATATTTCTCCGGGGATCTATGCTCGCGCTTTCGTCGAAGGCCGCTTGAGTGAAGAGCAACTGGATAACTTCCGTCAGGAAGTCGATGGCAAAGGCATTCCTTCTTACCCACACCCGAAATTGATGCCTGAATTCTGGCAATTCCCGACGGTATCTATGGGTTTGGGGCCAATTTCTGCGATTTACCAAGCGCGCTTCCTGAAGTATCTCAATGGCCGTGGCCTAAAAGACACCACCGCACAGCGTGTCTACGCTTTCCTTGGCGATGGTGAAATGGACGAGCCAGAATCACGCGGTGCGATCTCTTTCGCTGCTCGTGAGAAGCTGGATAACCTGTGTTTCCTGATCAACTGTAACCTGCAACGTCTGGATGGCCCAGTGACGGGTAATGGTAAGATCATCCAAGAGTTGGAAGGTCTGTTCCGTGGCGCGGGTTGGAATGTGGTTAAAGTGATCTGGGGTAACGGCTGGGACAAACTGCTGGCCAAAGACACCACAGGTAAACTGCTGCAACTGATGAACGAAACGGTGGATGGCGATTACCAAACGCTCAAATCGAAAAATGGCGCGTATGTGCGTGAGCACTTCTTTGGTAAATACCCAGAGACAGCCGCGCTGGTGGCCGATATGACTGACGATGAGATCTTCGCACTGAAACGCGGTGGTCATGAAACATCGAAAGTGTACGCAGCGTACAAAAATGCCCAAGAAACCAAAGGTCGTCCAACCGTGATCCTCGCGAAAACGGTCAAAGGCTATGGCATGGGTGAAGCGGCGGAAGGTAAGAACATTGCCCACCAAGTGAAGAAGATGGATATGACCCATGTTTTGGCGATGCGTAACCGTCTTGGCTTGCAAGATCTGATTTCCGATGAAGAGATCAAAAATCTGCCTTACCTGAAGCTAGATGAAGGCTCAAAAGAGTACGAGTACCTGCACGCTCGTCGTAAAGCGCTGCACGGTTATACCCCTGCGCGTTTGCCTAACTTCACGGGCGAATTCGTGGTGCCAGCGCTGGAAGAGTTTAAGCCGCTGCTCGAAGAGCAGAGCCGTGAAATTTCTTCAACCATGGCCTATGTCCGTTCGCTGAATATCCTGCTCAAAGATAAGAACATTGGTCAGAATATTGTGCCGATCATCGCCGATGAAGCGCGTACCTTTGGTATGGAAGGTTTGTTCCGTCAAATCGGTATCTACAACCCGCACGGTCAGAACTACACCCCACAAGATCGCGATATCGTTTCTTACTATAAAGAAGCAACCTCAGGTCAGGTACTGCAAGAAGGGATCAACGAGCTGGGTGCAATGTCATCTTGGGTTGCGGCGGCAACCTCATACAGCACCAACAACTTGCCGATGATCCCGTTCTACATCTACTACTCAATGTTCGGTTTCCAACGCGTTGGCGACATGGCATGGATGGCGGGCGACCAACAAACGCGTGGCTTCCTACTGGGGGCGACAGCTGGCCGTACCACACTGAACGGTGAAGGTCTGCAGCACGAAGATGGTCACTCGCACATTCTGGCGGGCACCGTTCCTAACTGTATCTCTTACGACCCAACCTTCGCTTATGAAGTGGCGGTGATCCTACAAGACGGTATTCGCCGCATGTATGGTGAGCAAGAGAACGTGTTCTACTACCTGACGGTGATGAACGAAAGCTACGCTCATCCTGCGATGCCAGTGGGTGCCGAAGAGGGGATCCGTAAGGGGATCTACAAGCTGGAAAGCTACTCATCTCAAGGAGCGGCGGGTAACAAAGCCAAAGTGCAACTGATGAGCTCAGGCACCATCATGAATGAAGTGCGTAAAGCTGCGCAAATTCTGAGTGCAGAGTACGGTGTTGCATCGGATGTTTACTCCGTGACCTCATTTAACGAATTGGCACGTGATGGCCAAGCGTGTGAGCGCTTCAACATGCTGCACCCTACCGTGGATGCGCAAGTGCCTTACATCGCACAAGTGATGGGGACTGAGCCTGCGATTGCAGCGACCGACTACATGAAGAACTACGCGGATCAAGTACGCGCATTCATTCCGGGTGAGTCTTACAAAGTGCTGGGAACCGATGGTTTTGGCCGCTCAGACAGCCGTGAAAATCTGCGTCGTCATTTCGAAGTGAATGCTGGCTATGTGGTTGTTGCAGCGCTGAATGAATTGGCTAAACGTGGTGATGTGGAGAAATCTGTGGTTGCAGCAGCCATCAACAAATTCGACATCGATACTGAAAAAACCAACCCGCAGTACGCTTAATTGAAGGAAGGAAACGTAATGACAATCGAAATTTATGTACCTGACATCGGTGCGGATGAGGTTGAAGTCACTGAGATTCTGGTCAACGTTGGCGACCAAGTGGCGGAAGAACAATCACTGATCACGGTGGAAGGCGACAAAGCATCGATGGAAGTGCCTGCTTCTCAAGCGGGCATCGTGAAAGAGATCAAAGTGGTGGTGGGTGACAAAGTGTCTACTGGCTCGCTGATCATGGTCTTTGAAGCGCAAGGTGCAGCAGCGGCTGCACCAGCTCCTCAAGCGGCGGCACCGGTTGCTGTGGCTCCAGTGGCCGCGGCTCCAGCTGCTACGGCACGCAAGGAAGTGCAAGTACCAGACATTGGTGGTGATGAAGTTGAAGTGACGGAAATCATGGTCAAAGTCGGCGATGTGGTGGCCGAAGAGCAATCACTGATCACCGTGGAAGGCGATAAAGCTTCCATGGAAGTCCCTGCGCCTTTTGCTGGCACGGTAAGCGAGATCAAAATCGCCGCGGGCGACAAAGTCTCAACCGGCTCGCTGATCATGGTATTTGAAGTGGCGGGCGCAGCACCGGTCGCGGCTCCAGTAACGGCCGCAGCAACCCCAGTTACTACTCAGTCCGCTTCAGCGCCAGCAGCAACACCAGTCGCTGCAGCAGCACCGGCCGCCAGTGGTGAGTTTAAAGAAAACCATCAGTACTTACATGCCTCACCTGTGGTGCGTCGTTTAGCACGTGAGTTTGGGGTTAATCTTGAGCAAGTGAAAGGCTCGGGCCGTAAGAACCGCATCTTAAAAGAAGACGTACAGCTTTACGTGAAAGAAGCGCTGAAACGTTTGGAATCTGGCGCGCAAGCGGCGGGTAAAGGTGACGGCTCGGCGCTTGGCTTACTGCCTTGGCCAAAAGTGGACTTTAGCAAGTTTGGTGATACCGAGGTGCAACCACTGTCGCGCATCAAGAAAATCTCGGGTGCTAACTTGCACCGTAACTGGGTGATGATCCCGCACGTAACCCAATGGGACAACGTGGATATCACTGAGTTAGAGAAATTCCGCCAAGAGCAAAACGCGATGGAAGCCAAGCGTGATACCGGAATGAAGATCACGCCATTAGTGTTCATCATGAAAGCGGCGGCGAAAGCGTTAGAAGCTTTCCCAGCGTTCAATGCTTCTTTGTCTGACGATGGCGAAAGCTTGATCCTGAAGAAATACGTCAATATCGGCATCGCGGTCGACACTCCGAATGGCTTGGTGGTTCCTGTGTTTAAAGATGTCAATAAGAAAGGCATCTACCAGCTATCGAAAGAGCTGGCGGAAGTTTCGAAGAAAGCGCGCGCCGGTAAACTGATGGCGGCGGATATGCAAGGTGGCTGCTTTACTATCTCTAGCCTCGGTGGCATTGGTGGGACTGCGTTTACGCCGATCGTTAACGCACCAGAAGTAGCGATCCTTGGCGTGTCTAAGTCGGAGATGAAGCCGGTGTGGAATGGCAAAGAGTTTGTGCCACGTCTGCAATTGCCACTGTCGCTGTCTTATGATCACCGTGTGATCGACGGTGCGGAAGGCGCTCGCTTTATCACTTACTTGAATGAGAGTCTGAGCGACATTCGTCGTTTGGTACTGTAAGCGAGTTTTCGGGTGGTGTAAGCCACCCGATCTATTGGTTCTCTCGCAATTTGACGCTGCAAGCTTGCTAGGTTGAATTGTTGTTTCGCTCACAGGCTACATGGATTGACTTTGCACACCATTAACATCTCGTTAAACTGTTACGGTCTGCAAGTCAGCGTGTTAGATGATTGGTTTGCCATCCTCGTTGCGGTAGGTTAAATCACACCACGAGAGATAACGCCCATCAGCCTGTTAGGGATATTGACTACAAGAGGTCGCAATGAGCAAAGAAATTAAAACCCAAGTCGTGGTGCTAGGTGCCGGTCCTGCCGGATATTCAGCCGCATTTCGTAGTGCAGATCTAGGTCTGGATACCATCATCATCGAACGTTACAACACGCTAGGTGGTGTGTGTCTTAACGTTGGTTGTATTCCTTCTAAAGCACTGCTGCACGTAGCCAAAGTGATTGAAGAAGCCAAAGCGTTGGCTGAGCACGGTATCGTATTTGGTGAGCCAAAAACAGACATCGATAAAGTTCGTCTGTGGAAAGAGAAAGTCATCACTCAGCTGACCGGCGGTCTGGCTGGAATGGCGAAAATGCGTAAAGTGAATGTCGTCAATGGTTACGGTAAATTCACTGGCCCGAACACGATTGAAGTGCAAGGTGAAGACGGCACCACTGTGGTGACTTTCGAGCACGCGATTGTGGCTGCGGGTTCACGTCCTATCAAATTGCCATTCATTCCGCATGAAGATCCACGCATTTGGGATTCAACCGATGCGCTGGAACTGAAAGAAGTTCCTGGAAAACTGCTGATCATGGGCGGTGGTATCATCGGCTTAGAAATGGCGACCGTTTACCACTCACTCGGTTCTAAAATTGATGTGGTTGAGATGTTTGATCAACTTATCCCAGCGGCGGATAAAGATATGGTTAAAGTCTATACCAAACGCATCAAAGACAAATTTAACCTGATGTTAGAAACCAAAGTTACCGCAGTAGAAGCGAAAGAAGATGGGATCTACGTGTCAATGGAAGGTAAGAGTGCGCCAGCTCAGCCTGAGCGTTACGATGCGGTTCTGGTTGCGATTGGTCGTGTGCCAAACGGTAAACTGCTGGATGCTGAGAAAGCGGGTCTGGAAGTGGACGAGCGTGGCTTTATCCATGTGGATAAGCAAATGCGTACCAACGTTGCGCACATTTTCGCGATTGGTGACATCGTAGGTCAGCCTATGCTCGCCCACAAAGGGGTGCATGAAGGCCACGTGGCTGCCGAAGTGATCTCGGGTAAGAAGCACTACTTCGATCCAAAAGTGATCCCATCGATTGCTTACACTGAGCCAGAAGTGGCTTGGGTTGGTAAAACCGAAAAAGAAGCCAAAGCAGAAGGGATTAACTACGAAGTGGCGACTTTCCCGTGGGCGGCTTCTGGCCGTGCGATCGCTTCTGACTGTGCGGACGGTATGACTAAGCTGATCTTCGATAAAGAGACTCACCGTGTGATTGGTGGTGCTATCGTCGGTACTAACGGTGGTGAACTGCTGGGTGAAATCGGTTTAGCGATCGAAATGGGCTGTGATGCAGAAGACATCGCACTGACCATTCACGCTCACCCAACTCTACATGAGTCGGTTGGCCTGGCGGCGGAAGTGTTTGAAGGCACTATCACTGACCTACCAAACGCCAAAGCGAAAAAGAAAAAGTAATGTCTGATCTACGTGGTTAATTTTCCGCGCTTGATTGAAGAAACCGCTGCTGGCAGCGGTTTTTTTTTCGTCTCCGTTTCCTGATTGGCGGTAAAGTAAGCAGTTAAAGCGAGATTTGACGCTCCGACCGATTGTTTCTGGACTCTGCTCACACTTCCCGCTACAATCCGCCGCGGAGTTGACTGGGTAGTCGCTGCCTTATTGACGTCCCTTGGCCTTGTGTCAGGGAGACTGATAAGGGGGAGGAAAGTCCGGGCTCCAGAGAGCAGGGTGCCAGGTAACGCCTGGGGGGCGCAAGCCTACGACAAGTGCAACAGAGAGCAAACCGCCGATGGCCTCTCCTTCGGGATAGGATCAGGTAAGGGTGAAAGGGTGCGGTAAGAGCGCACCGTGCGACTGGCAACAGTTCGTAGCAGGGTAAACTCCACCCGGAGCAAGACCAAATAGGCCTCCACATAGCGTTGCTCGCGTTAGGAGGCGGGTAGGTTGCTTGAGCCAGTGAGTGATTGCTGGCCTAGAGGAATGGCTACTACCGCGCAAGCGGAACAGAACCCGGCTTATACGTCGACTCCACCTATTGCAGACCCATCATAGCCTTGTGTTATGGTGGGTTTTTTGCTTTTTGCTGACTCAGGTAACAGCAAAACCATTAAACTTAGCGCAAAGTCACGTCCTGTAACGCTTATAGTTAGCGGTAGTGTCTGAAATCAGTACACTATATGGCGGGTATGCCCAGCACAACGAGAAAATCATGACTGCATCTTTCCAACACATCTCTGTACTCCTTAATGAATCGATTGAAGGATTGGCGATCAAGCCGGATGGGATCTACATCGACGGTACCTTTGGCCGTGGTGGTCACAGCCGCAGCATTCTCGCCCAGTTAGGCCCACAAGGCCGTTTGTACAGTATCGACCGTGATCCACAAGCGATTGCCGAAGCGCAGAAAATTTATGATCCGCGTTTTACCATCGTCCATGGTCCTTTTTCTGGGATTGCAGAATACGCACAGCGTTATGATTTAGTTGGAAAAGTTGACGGTGTGCTGTTTGATTTAGGCGTGTCTTCACCACAGTTGGATGATGCCGAGCGTGGTTTTAGCTTTATGAAAGATGGCCCGCTGGATATGCGTATGGATCCGACCTGTGGTATGCCGGTTTCTGCTTGGTTGGCACAAGCGGATCTGGATGATATTACTTGGGTGATCCGCGAGTTTGGCGAAGATAAACATGCGCGCAGAATTGCCAAAGCGATTGTCGAATACCGCCAAAACGAGCTTAATGAACCGTTAACCCGCACCGGTCAATTAGCCAAACTGATCTCTGAAGCGGCACCAAAAAGTTTTAAAGAGAAAAAACATCCGGCCACACGCGCTTTTCAAGCTTTTCGGATCTACATCAACAGTGAATTAGAAGAGATTGATACCGCGCTGCGTGGTGCGAGTGAAATTCTGGCTCCGCAAGGGCGTTTGTCCGTGATCAGCTTCCATTCGTTGGAAGATCGCATGGTGAAACGCTTTATGCGTAAAGAGAGCCAAGGTCCAGTGGTGCCCCATGGTTTGCCACTGACTCAAGCGCAGATCCAGGCCCTCGGTAGCGCCAAGATGAAAACGGTCGGTAAAGCGCTCAAACCAACCGATCAAGAAGTTGAACTTAACCCGCGTTCACGCAGTTCTGTGCTGCGCGTGGCGGAAAAGCTGTAGCAGCTTACTATGCCTCGTCAGTTACCGCCGAATTTGGCTAAATTAATTGCCCTCGACCTACTCACCGTAGGTCGGCTGCCTTTATTGTTGCTGCTGCTGATTTTTAGCTGCGCGATGGCGGTGGTATTTATGACCCATCAGGCCAGACAAGCGATCAGCGCTAAAGACCAAGCGTTTATGGAACGTGAACGGCTCGATAATGAGTGGCGCAATTTGATTTTGGAAGAAACTGCCTTATCGGAACATAGCAGAGTGCAACAATTGGCGAGACAAGATCTGCAGATGCAGCGTCCAGACTCAGAAACCGAAGTCGTGATCAATCTTAAATGAACAACAAAACTGCCCGAGCCAAATCAAGCAAAGTCTCGCCTAAAGTGAGCTCCACTCAGCCTGAGCCGGTTTTTATCCGCTGGCGCTTTTATCTGCTACTGTTTTTTGTGTTGAGCGCTTTCTGTGCCTTGGTAGCACGGGTGGCGTATATCCAGATCATCGAGCCTGATAATCTGATCCGCGAAGGGGATTTACGCTCAATTCGCGCCAAAACCTTACCCTCCGCGCGCGGGATTATTTCTGATCGTAATGGCGAAGCATTAGCGGTGAGCGTGCCGGTGGAAGCGGTATGGGCCGATCCGGTCGACATCTATAAAAAAGGTGGCTTGGTCGATAAAAAACCGTGGCATGCCTTAGCTGATGTGCTCGGGTTAGATCGACAAGAGATGATCAAAAAAATCGAGGATAACCGCACTCGACGTTTTATTTATTTGCAGCGCCAAGTCAGCCCCGCGATGGCCAACTATATTCGTGAATTGAAATTGACCGGAATTGGTCTTAAAGAAGAGTCGCGGCGTTATTATCCAGCCGGTGAAGTGAGTGCTCACCTAGTTGGAGTGACAGGGATTGATGGTGCGGGGCTTGAGGGGATCGAGCGCAGCTACAACAACACTTTGACCGGCGAGTCAGGCAAGAGCGTGATCCGCAAAGATAAAGATGGTCGGGTGGTGGAAAATATTGCGCTAGAAGAGCGCGAACAGGGCAAACCGTTACAATTGACCATCGATCAGCGCTTACAAGCGATTGCCTTTCGTGCCGTCAAGCAGGCGATGGTTGATTATCGTGCCACCTCGGCATCGGCGGTGATGTTGGATGTCAAAACTGGCGCGGTATTGGCGATGGTGAATGCGCCATCCTATAACCCGAATAATCGTAACGACTGGCAAAGTTTTAAAATGCGCAATCGGGTGATCACCGATGCTTTTGAACCTGGCTCGACGGTTAAGCCTTTTGTGGTGCTGGCGGCATTAGCCAATGGCATCGCCGATAAAAATACCGTGATTGATACCGGTGATGGCACCATGCAAATTGGTGGCAGTCGAGTGCGTGATACTTCTAAAGTGGGGAAAGCTGACTTAACCCTAATTTTGAAAAAATCGAGCAATATCGGCGTGGCGAAATTAGCCTTAGAGATGCCGCTGGAAGCTTTGCTTGGCATGTACAGTTCGGTCGGGTTAGGCGAAATGTCCAGCTTGAATTTGGTTGGTGAAACGGCGGGAATTTTCCCTAATCGCCGCCGCTGGTCTCCGTTTGAAATTGCCACCTTATCGTTTGGTTATGGACTGGCGATCACTCCAATCCAACTTGCCCACGCCTATGCCACGTTGGGCAATCATGGCAAATATCAGCCAATCCACATTATTAAAGGCGAGCAGCCTGCTGCTGCACGCCAAGTGGTGGAGCCTAAATATGTCAAGCAAGTGCTGGAAATGTTGGAAACCGTCACCCAACCGGGAGGGACAGCCACTCGCGCTGCCGTACCGGGTTATCGGATTGCAGCCAAATCGGGTACCTCGCGTAAAGCGATTGCTGGCGGATATAGCGATGAATATTTTGCCTATACCGCTGGTGTCGCTCCGGTGAGTAATCCCAGAATTTCGTTGGTGGTGATGGTTAATGAGCCGCAGGGCGATTCTTATTATGGCGGTGCGGTAGCGGGGCCGGTTTTTTCCGAAATTATGAAAGGTGCACTGCAAATCCTCAATGTCGCGCCGGATGAAAACCGCTTCCAAGCCAGATAGTTTGATTATCTTTTGGCTAGATTCCTAAAGCAGAAACACCTCAAATAGGCCGCGTTGCATCGAGCTCGCGGCCCGAATAAAGCATAGTGTGAGAGGGAACATGAACACGCATAAAGCGCTCTTTGAACTGATCGCTCCTTGGTTAGAGCTGAGCGACGCAAATTTGGCGGCACTGCCCATCACTCATTTAGAACTGGATAGTCGCCAGATCACAGCGGGTGATACGTTTGTCGCGATTCAAGGCCATGCCGTTGATGGTCGGCACTATATTCAGCAAGCGATCACGCAAGGCGCCGCGCTGGTATTGGCTGAGGCGGATGCCAAGCATGCCCACGGTCAGATTGAATATTACCAGCAAGTGGCCGTGATCTACTTGGCTGAGCTTGGTCAACACTTGTCTGAGTTGGCTGGGCGTCTGTATGGCGGTCATCACAATCAATTGATTGCGGTGACGGGCACCAATGGCAAAACCACCATTAGCCAATTGATTGCCCAGTGGCTTGAGCTATTAGGCCACCCAGCGGCGGTGATGGGCACCACTGGCAATGGTTTTTTAAATGCACTTGAACCAGCGGCGAATACCACGGGTAATGCGCTGCAAATTCAAGCCACGTTACGTGATTTGGCCGAGCGTGGCGCACAGTACAGCGTACTGGAAACTTCATCGCATGGTTTAGTGCAAGGGCGAGTGAAAAAGCTCAATTTTGTCGCTGGCGTCTTTTCCAACTTGAGCCGTGACCATTTGGATTATCACGGCACCATGGAGGCTTACGCGCAAGCGAAATTCTCTCTATTTAGTGAGCATGCTTGCCAACGTTCTATCATCAATGTCGATGATGCGGTCGGCGCGCAATCGGTCAAACAGTTACCCGATGCGATTGGGGTTTCGTTACTGGTGCAGCCAACCACCGCACAAGCTATCTGGGCGCGCCAAGTGCAATACGCAGAAAGTGGTATCACGCTCAATTTTGACAGTTCATGGGGAGAAGGCGAGCTGCACGCGCCACTGATTGGCGAGTTCAATGCCTGTAACTTGTTATTGGCATTGGCAACCTTGCTCAGCTTAGGTTTTGACAAAAGTGCTTTGCTGGCGAGCGCGCCACAGCTGCGCCCAGTATTAGGCCGCATGGAGCTTTTTCAACGTGCGCAGCGCGCCAAAATCGTGGTCGATTATGCCCATACACCGGATGCATTAGAAAAAGCGCTGCGTGCTTTGCGCGTACATTGTGCTGGACAACTGTGGGCAATTGTCGGCTGTGGCGGTGATCGTGACCGGGGTAAACGGCCACTAATGGCGGCGATGGCAGAGCAGTTTGCCGATCGGGTGATCCTCACCGATGACAATCCACGCAGTGAAGCGCCACAAGCGATTGTGGCCGATATGCTGGCTGGACTTGCTCACCCTGAACTCGCTCATATTGAACATAACCGCTTTCAAGCCGCGAGTTATGCGCTGCAACAAGCTAGTGCGCAAGACATTATTCTGCTCGCCGGCAAAGGCCATGAAGATTATCAGGTGCTGGCTCAGCAAACGATCCACTATTCAGATCGGGAAACCGCGCAACAGTTATTGGAGTTACCATTATGATCCGCGTGATGCTTTCACAGCTCTGCACTCTCCTTAATGCGCGCCTGGTTGGCGAAGATCGCGCGATCAGCGCGGTCTCGACCGACAGTCGCAATATTCCAGCTCAAGCGCTGTTTGTCGCTTTGGTTGGCGAGCGTTTTGATGCGCACGATTTTGCCGCTCAAGCGGTGAACGGTGGCGCGGTTGCCTTGCTGGTCGAACGTGAGCTGGCGAGTGAGTGCTCGCAACTGGTGGTAGCGGATACCAAACAAGCGTTAGGTCAGCTTGGCTCTTGGGTACATGCCGAGTGTCATACCCCTACCGTGGCGATCACTGGCAGTTGCGGCAAAACCACGGTTAAAGAGATGGTAGCGAGCATTTTAAGTGCCAAAGGCCAAGTGCTGTATACCCAAGGTAATTTTAATAATGATATTGGTGTGCCGCTCACTTTGCTGCGCTCAACTGAAGCGGATGATTATGCGGTGATTGAGCTGGGAGCCAATCATGTGGGGGAAATTGCTTACACCACTGGATTGGTTAAGCCGGATGTGGCATTAGTCAATAATGTCGCGGCGGCACACCTGCAAGGTTTTGGATCTATTGATGGGGTGAAACGTGCCAAAGGTGAAATTTATCAAGGTTTAGCTGCTGGTGGGGTCGCGATTGTCAATCGAGATAGTCAAGGTGGAGAGTACTGGAACGATGTATTAGCCGATAAACAAGTGACAACTTTTTCTATGGTCGATCACAGCGCTGACTTTTATCCACGTGATGTGCGGTTAAATGCGCACGGAGTGGCTAGTTTTAGTTTAGTAACGCCACAAGGTGCGGTTGATGTCGAGCTTGGCATTATTGGTCAACACAATGTGGCTAATGCACTGGCCGCCGCTGCGTTAGCACAACAGATGGGCGCGAGCTTGACCGAAATTGCTCAAGGCTTAGCGGAGCTTGCCCAAGTCAAAGGTCGGGTCGATCTCACTCAATTGCGCGCCGATATTCGCTTGATTGATGACAGCTACAACGCCAGTGTGCCGGCGATGCAAGCGGCGATTGATCTGCTCGCTAGCTTTTCGGCAGTGCGCTGGTTAATTTTGGGCAATATGGCGGAGTTAGGTGACGAAAGCCTTGCACTTCACCAACAAGTCGGTGAACATGCTGCACCCTTTGGTTTTGAGTTTGTCCTGACTTATGGTCAGGATGCAAAAGTGATCAGTGATCGGTGCCAAGGCCATCACTTTGCTACCCATCAAGACCTACTAGCATTTATTGAGCAACATATAGAACAACAACAGGGCCGTGCTCAAGTACTGTTGGTTAAAGGTGCCAACAGTGCCGGAATGAGTAAGATTGCGGCTGCTCTTAAGGAGAAATTTGCATGATTATTTGGCTTGCTGAACTGCTCCAGCCATATTTTTCTTTTTTTCGTTTATTTGAATATCTGTCATTTCGCGCGATTGTCAGCATTTTAACTTCATTGGCGATTTCTTTATGGATGGGACCGCGTCTGATTAAGCGTTTGCAGTTGCTGCAAATTGGTCAAGTGGTTCGCAGTGAAGGACCAGAATCGCATTTTAGTAAACGCGGTACCCCAACCATGGGCGGCGTCATGATCCTTGCTGCGATTGTGATCACTGTGTTGCTGTGGGCCGATCTCTCCAATCCTTATGTCTGGGCAGTACTCACAGTATTGCTCGGTTACGGTGCGGTCGGTTTTGTGGATGATTACCGTAAAGTGGTGCGTAAGAATACTGATGGCTTAATTGCCCGCTGGAAATATTTCTGGCAATCAACTATTGCGTTAGTGGTGGCGTTTGCGCTGTATGTACATGGTCAAGATACGGCGGCCACTCAACTGGTGGTGCCCTTCTTTAAAGAGGTGATGCCCCAGCTCGGTTTAATGTACATTGTGCTGACCTATTTTGTGATTGTTGGCACCAGTAATGCGGTGAACTTGACCGATGGTTTGGATGGTTTAGCGATCATGCCAACCGTATTAGTGGCGGCTGGATTTGCGGTGATTGCTTGGGCTACTGGTAATGTCAATTTTGCTAATTATCTACACATCCCTTACATCCCGCACAGTTCGGAATTGGTGGTAGTGTGTACCGCGATGGTCGGTGCTGGGCTAGGCTTTTTATGGTTTAACACCTATCCGGCGCAAGTGTTTATGGGCGATGTCGGTGCATTAGCATTAGGCGGTGCATTAGGCACGATCGCGGTACTGGTGCGTCAAGAATTTGTGCTGGTGATCATGGGCGGCGTGTTTGTTATGGAAACCCTCTCGGTGATTTTACAGGTTGGTTCGTACAAACTGCGCGGGCAGCGTATCTTTCGTATGGCGCCTATCCACCATCACTACGAATTAAAAGGCTGGCCTGAGCCACGCGTGATCGTGCGTTTTTGGATCATTTCGATTGTGTTGGTATTGATTGGCTTAGCGACCCTCAAGGTTCGCTAAACTGGCTTAAGGATGTAAATTTCCATGGATCGTTGGCAAAACATACAGCATGTGGTGGTGGTTGGGCTCGGTATTACTGGGCTATCGGTCGTCAATTATCTGCGCAAATACCATCCGTCAGTGACCGTGCAGGTGATCGATACTCGCGCAACACCACCGGGGCAAGAGCAACTTTCGTCTGACGTTGCACTGCATCGTGGCGGTTGGAATCTTGAGTGGTTGCTGAGTGCCGATTTAGTGGTCACCAATCCAGGTATCGCGCTGGCGACAGCGGAAATCCAACGAGTACTGGCCGCTGGAATTCCTGTGGTCGGCGATATAGAACTGTTCGCTTGGCATGTGGATAAGCCAGTGATTGCGATTACTGGCTCGAACGGCAAAAGCACGGTGACCGATTTAAGCGGTGTGCTGGCCAATGCCGCGGGTGTAAAAACAGCGATTGGTGGCAATATTGGTGTTCCGGCATTGGATCTGCTCGCCCCTGAGGTGGAGCTGTATGTGCTTGAGCTATCAAGCTTCCAATTAGAAACCACCTCGAGCCTAAAACTGAAAGCGGCCGCTTTTCTCAATCTTTCTGAAGATCATATGGATCGCTATCAAGGCATGGCCGATTACCGCCAAGCCAAACTGCGCATATTTGATCATGCTGAAACCGCAGTGGTGAATGCCGATGATCCGCAAACTTTGCCTGATCAGACCGATCACCTTAAGTTGGTCACTTTTGCGGTTGAGCAGCCAGCACAATTTAGTGTGGCGAAGCAGCAAGATCGTGAATATCTGGTGGCCGGTGATCACGCGCTATTGGCGACTGATGAGCTGAGTTTGGTCGGGCGACATAATGTCGCGAATGTACTGACCGCACTCGCTTTGCTTGATGCCGCTGGGGTGGATTACCGTTTGGCTTTGCCAGCGCTTAAATCTTACACCGGTTTGAGCCATCGCTGCCAAGTGGTGGCCGACAAACATGGGATCCGCTGGGTTAACGATTCAAAAGCGACCAATGTAGCCAGTACCTTAGCGGCGTTGTCTGGGCTGCACATTCAAGGTCAATTATATCTCTTGGTCGGTGGTGTCGGTAAAGGTGCGGATTTCACACCGTTAGCACCAGTGCTCGCGACTTTGCCAGTGCATTTATGCTGTTTTGGCGTTGATGGTCAGCAATTTATGTCACTGCATCCCACTGCGCGTTTTTACGACTCGCTGGAAAGCATCATCGATACCCTGCGCCCACAGTTAAAAAGTGGCGATATGGTGCTGCTGTCACCGGCGTGTGCCAGTTTTGATCAGTTCAAAAACTTTATGGCGCGGGGAGATCGCTTTGCTCAACTCGCTCAGCAATACGCATAACGATAGGTAACTTAGCTTGTCTCTAGCCCAAACTGTCACCGCACTGCCCACTTGGTTGAGCTCTCGTTCCCCCAAGGTGCTGTTTGATCGTCAATTGGTGTGGATTACCTTTGGTCTAATGTTGATCGGTTTGGTAATGGTGACTTCGGCTTCGTTTCCGATCAGCTCGCGGCTGACCGATCAGCCATTTCATTTTATGTTGCGCCATGCACTGTTCTTACTGTTGGCGCTGATCACCTCCAGTGTAGTGTTGCAAATCCCTTTACAGCGCTGGATGAAATACAGCTCGCTGCTGCTCGGCTTTTCGTTCTTTTTACTGATCGTGGTGTTGGTCGCAGGGAAATCGGTCAACGGTGCATCACGCTGGATCCCACTTGGTATCTTTAATTTACAGCCTGCTGAAGTGGCTAAGTTATCGCTGTTTATTTTTATGTCTGGCTATTTGGTGCGTAAGCACGATGAAGTGCGGCAGACGTTCTTTGGCGGTTTTTTAAAACCGATCATGGTGTTTGGTGCTTTGGCGGTATTACTGCTCTTTCAGCCTGACTTAGGTACCGTGATCGTGATGCTAGTGACCCTGTTTGGCATGCTGTTTATTGCTGGGGCTAAGCTGTCGCAATTTTTGGCGCTAATGGTAGCCGGAGTGCTAGCAGTAGTCGCGCTGATTGCTATCGAGCCTTATCGAGTGCGGCGAGTGACTGCGTTTTTAGATCCGTGGGAAGATCCGTTTGGCAGTGGTTATCAGTTGACGCAATCGTTGATGGCGTTTGGCCGTGGCGAATGGTTTGGGCAAGGTTTGGGCAATTCGATCCAAAAACTAGAATACCTACCAGAGGCACATACCGACTTTGTCTTCGCGGTGTTAGCCGAAGAGCTAGGTTTTGTCGGTGTGGTGTTGGTGCTGATGTTGATTTTCAGTCTGATCTTAAAAGCGATGTTGATTGGTAAAAAAGCCTTTCAGTACGATCAGCAATTTGGTGGTTATCTGGCGTTTGGGATTGGGATTTGGTTTGCGTTTCAAACCTTGGTTAACGTCGGCGCTGCGGCGGGTATGGTGCCGACCAAAGGCTTGACGTTGCCACTGATCAGTTATGGTGGTTCCAGTTTAATTATTATGTCCGTGGCGGTATCGATTTTACTGCGCATCGATTATGAATGCCGTTTAGCCGAGCGCCACACAGCAGAAGAAAGCACAGTTGATGAACAGTAAAAAATTGATGGTGATGGCCGGTGGTACTGGTGGCCACGTATTTCCCGGTTTAGCGGTGGCAAAGCAGTTGCAGCAACAAGGTTGGCAGATCCGCTGGTTAGGTACCGCGAATCGTATGGAAGCCGATTTGGTGCCCAAACACGGTATTGACATTGATTTTATTCAGGTCAAAGGGTTGCGCGGCCAAGGATGGGTTAGTTTGCTGAAAGCTCCCGTGCAAATCGTTAACGCAATTTTACAAGCGCGTCGTCATTTGCAGGCTTATCAGCCCGATGCAGTGCTTGGCATGGGCGGTTATGTCAGTGGTCCGGGCGGGATTGCTGCTTGGCTACTCGGTATTCCGCTGGTGTTGCATGAGCAAAATGCGGTGGCGGGCCTGACTAATCAGTGGCTAGCGAAAATCGCTCGCCGTGTTTTTCAAGCGTTCCCTGGTGCATTTCGCGATGCGCCGGTGGTCGGTAATCCGGTGCGGCAAGATGTGGTCCAGCTTGCGAGGCCGGAACAACGTTTTGCTGAGCGCAGTGGCGCGCTGCGAATTTTGGTGATGGGTGGCAGTCAAGGTGCGCGCATTTTGAATCAAACCATGCCTGCGGTGATGGCCGCGCTTGGTGAGGGTTACCAAATTCGCCATCAAGCGGGCAAACACAATCAGCCAGCAGTGGCCGCTGCTTATGCACAAGCGGGGATCGCTGACACGCAAGTCACCGAATTTATCGATGATGTTGCCGAAGCTTATGGCTGGGCCGATTTGGTGATTTGCCGCTCTGGAGCGCTGACCGTTTCGGAAGTCTCGGCCGCAGGTTTAGCGGCGATTTTTATTCCCTTCATGCATAAAGATCGCCAGCAAGCGCTGAACGCTGATCATTTGGTCGCTTGTGGTGCAGCGCAAATGATTGAGCAGCCCGATCTTAGTGTGGAAAAACTGGCTCAAGCGGTGCGGGATTTGGATCGCACCCAGTTATTATCCATGGCGCACAAAGCACGACACGCGGCGAAATTAGATGCAGATAAGGTGGTGGCTGAGGCAATCATCGCCATCACCCAATAATGAGAACAGAATTATGACGATTAAACATACCCAAGACCTCGCGCAAATTCGCGCTATGGTGCCAGAGATGCGCCGCGTGAAAGCGATTCACTTTATCGGTATTGGCGGGGCTGGGATGAGCGGGATTGCTGAGGTGTTGCTTAATGAAGGCTACCAAATCTCCGGCTCTGATTTAGCGGCTAATCCTGTCACGGAACGTTTAGCGCACAAAGGCGCGACCATTTTTATTGGTCATGCAGAGCAGAATGTGGCGCACGCCAGCGTGGTGGTGGTTTCAACCGCGATCAATGAACAGAACCCAGAAATTCAAGCCGCCCGTGAAAAACGCATTCCGATTGTGCGCCGGGCTGAAATGTTGGCCGAGCTGATGCGTTTTCGTCACGGGATCGCGGTGGCTGGTACTCATGGTAAAACCACTACCACCGCGCTCGTCACGCAGATTTATTCTGAAGCAGGATTGGATCCTACCTTTGTCAATGGTGGATTGGTCAAAAGTGCGGGTACCAACGCGCGGTTAGGTTCTAGCCGAATTTTGATTGCCGAAGCCGATGAAAGCGATGCTTCCTTCCTACATCTGCAACCGATGGTGACTATTGTCACCAATATTGAAGCAGATCACATGGACACTTACGGCGGTGATTTTGACAACCTTAAACAGACCTTTATCGATTTTCTGCACAATCTGCCTTTTTATGGGCAAGCGATTTTGTGCATTGATGATCCGGTGATTCGTGAGCTTATTCCGCGTGTTAGCCGCCAAGTCATCACCTACGGATTCTCGGATGATGCCGATGTGCGCATTGAAAATTACCGCCAGAATGGTCAGCAGGGCCAATTTACCGTGGTACGTAAAGGCAAAGCGAATTTGGATATCACGCTCAATATCCCCGGCCGTCACAATGCACTCAATGCCGCGGCAGCGATTGCGGTGGCGAGTGAAGATAACATTAGTGATGAGGCGATTTTACGCGCGATGGCCAATACCCAAGGTACTGGCCGCCGCTTTGATCATCTCGGTGAATTTGCTACCGGTAATGGGGTTGCGATGCTGGTGGATGATTACGGTCACCATCCGACAGAAGTGGATGTCACCATCAAAGCCGCCCGCAATGGTTGGGCTGATAAACGCTTAGTGATGATTTTCCAACCGCACCGTTATACACGTACTCGCGATCTGTATGATGATTTTGCGAACGTACTGGAACAGGTGGATGTTTTGATCATGCTGGATGTGTACTCGGCAGGCGAAAAACCGATTGCAGGAGCGGATGGTCGCTCGTTATGTCGTACCATTCGTAGTCGTGGCAAAATTGACCCGATTTTTGTTGCCGATAGCCACACCTTGCCTTCGGTGTTGGCTAACATCTTGCAAGATGGTGACTTGGTACTGACGCAAGGTGCGGGCGATGTTGGGAAAGTAGCCAAACATTTAGCCGCGTTAGAGCTCAATATTGCGCGTATGCAAGCAATATAACTAACTTTATGGGTGTCTCATTGGTGAATTACTTGGTATCAAACCCAGATTTCTGATGTTGGGTATTTGCTACTTTTGACCACCTCAGTATAATCCGTGGGTTAAAGTTATTGCTTTATACTGTAATGATGCAGCGAAATGGGGCATCCAATTGCCAGTGGTTAAAACAGGAACATCAGGCTTTGATCAAGCAAGTACTTTTAGAAGGCCGTAGAATTACCCGCTCACCACATGTTCAGCAACATGCCTGCGGGGCGAGTTTTTTTTTGGTGGTACTGCTGCTGATCGTGAGTCTGCTGTATGCCACGATCAGTTGGATGTGGGATGAGCAACGCCTACCGCTGTCGAAATTGGTTTTACAGGGTGACTTACAATATGTTTCCGCGCTCGATGTGCAACGGGTATTAGCGCGCTTGAATCATATTGGAACTTTTATGTCACAAGATATTAATGTTCTGCAACAGAGCGTGCAGTCGATCCCATGGGTAGCTCAGGCATCGATTCGTAAACAGTGGCCAGATACGATTAAAGTTTATTTAACCGAATATCAAGTTGAAGCGTTGTGGAATGCCAATGCGTTATTAGATAAACATGGCCGAGTATTTTATGGCGATATTGGCCAAGTTAAAGGCGAATACGTTAAATTATATGGCCCTGAGGGCAGCGCGTCACAAGTATTAAGCGCATGGCGAGATTTCAACCCGAAATTTGCCCAGTTAGGTTTAAATATCTCCTCATTAGTTTTAAATGAGCGCAGAGCTTGGCAAATTATTCTCGACAATGGCATTCGTCTAGAATTAGGTAAAGAGTCATTAGAAGAGCGAGTGGCGCGTTTCTTTTTGCTCTATAAACAATTAGGTAATAAAGCTGAACAAGTCAGCTATATCGACCTCAGGTATGATACTGGAGCCGCCGTGGGTTGGTTCCCTGAACAAGAGTTAACACAAGAGAAAAACGATGACTAAGACTGTCGATGACAACATTATTGTTGGTCTGGACATAGGCACTGCCACCGTCTCCGCTCTCGTGGGTGAAATACTCCCTGATGGTCAAATTAATATTATTGGCGCGGGAAGTAGCCCATCGCGCGGAATGGATAAAGGTGGGGTCAACGATCTTGAATCGGTAGTTAAATCGGTTCAGCGAGCGATCGATCAAGCAGAAATGATGGCTGAATGTAAAATTAGTCAGGTATTTCTGTCTATCTCCGGGCGGCATATTGCCAGCCGGATTGAGAAAGGTATGGGGACGATTTCTGATGAAGAAGTCTGCCAAGAGGATATGGATCGCGCCATCCATACCGCTAAATCGATCAAAATTGGTGAAGAACAACGCATTCTGCATGTTATTCCGCAAGAGTTCACCATCGATTATCAAGAAGGAATAAAAAACCCACTGGGTTTATCAGGGGTTCGCATGGAAGTTAGCGTGCACTTGATCACATGCCATAATGATATGGCGAGAAACATTATCAAAGCGGTCGAACGCTGTGGACTAAAAGTTGAACAATTAGTCTATTCTGGTTTAGCTGCCAGCAATGCGGTGATCACCGAAGATGAGCGTGAACTGGGTGTGTGCGTGGTCGATATCGGCGCAGGCACAATGGATATCGCGATTTGGACGGGCGGCGCACTGCGTCATACCGAAGTGTTTTCCTATGCGGGCAATGCGGTCACCAGTGATATTGCGTTTGCTTTTGGTACCCCAGTCAGTGACGCCGAAGAGATCAAAGTAAAATATGGCTGCGCGCTGAGTGAATTGGTCAGCAAAGACGATACAGTGAATGTCCCCAGCGTTGGTGGGCGTCCTTCACGCAGTTTGCAACGGCAAACCTTGTCGGAAGTGATTGAGCCTCGCTACACTGAACTGATCGGAATGGTTAATCAAACGGTGGATACCGTTCAAGAATCACTGCGTAAAGAAGGCATTAAACACCAATTAGCCGCTGGGATTGTATTGACCGGTGGCGCAGCACAAATTGAAGGTTTAGTGGCATGCGCCGAGCGCGTATTCCGCAATCAAGTTAGGGTTGGTAAACCACTCGCAGTGAGCGGCCTTACTGACTATGTAAAAGAGCCGTATCATGCTACGGCCGTTGGATTACTTCACTACGCAAGAGATAGCCAAATCAATGATGAGGCTGTATATCAAGAGCCGAAACGACCGTCAATGACCGGTTGGATAAGCCACTTGCGCAATTGGATACAAAAAGAGTTTTAACCTGAGAGACAGGAAAAACGGAGATAACACATGTTTGAACCGATGATGGAAATGTCTGACGATGCGGTAATTAAGGTCGTTGGAGTAGGTGGTGGCGGCGGTAACGCGGTTGAACACATGGTGCGTGAATCCATCGAAGGTGTGGAATTCATGAGCATCAATACTGATGCACAAGCGTTACGTAAAACCAGTGTGAGTACGGTGATTCAAATTGGTGGCAATATCACCAAAGGTCTTGGCGCTGGTGCCAATCCACAAGTGGGACGTGATGCCGCTCTGGAAGATAAAGAGCGGATTAAAGAATTTCTCACCGGTGCCGATATGGTGTTTATCGCAGCGGGTATGGGTGGTGGTACTGGTACTGGTGCCGCTCCCGTGATTGCTGAAGTGGCTAAAGAGTTGGGGATTTTAACCGTTGCGGTGGTCACCAAGCCTTTTAGCTTTGAAGGTAAAAAACGTTTGGCCTTTGCTGAACAAGGGATTGAAGAGCTGTCTAAGCACGTTGATTCTTTGATCACGATTCCTAATGAAAAGCTACTCAAAGTCTTGGGTCGCGGTATTACGTTACTGGAAGCTTTTGCTAGTGCAAATAACGTATTGAAAAATGCCGTGCAAGGTATTGCGGAATTGATTACTCGCCCAGGCATGATTAACGTCGACTTTGCTGATGTACGTACTGTGATGTCGGAAATGGGTCACGCGATGATGGGCAGCGGTGTTGCGCGCGGTGATGATCGCGCCGAAGAAGCGGCTGAAATGGCAATTTCTAGCCCGCTGCTAGAAGATATCGATCTGGCTGGCGCTCGTGGTGTGTTAGTTAACATTACTGCAGGCTTAGATATGCGATTGGATGAGTTTGAAACGGTTGGTAATACCGTAAAAGCTTTTGCATCGGACAATGCCACTGTGGTGATCGGTACTTCGTTAGATCCAGATATGCAAGACGAAATCCGCGTCACCGTAGTTGCAACTGGTATTGGTAATGAGAAAAAACCAGACATTACCTTAGTCGCTGGTGGTAAAGCCAAAGTGGCTGCTGTATCAGCACCGAACACTACTCGTGTTGAAGAAAAAGTGGTTGCTTCTGTGCATGAACGAGTGGAAATCAAAGCTCAATCAGTCGCAGTGCCATCCCACGCTTCAGCCAGTCAAAGTGTGGCGCCAAAGCAGGAAAAAGAGAGTGGATATCTTGATATCCCTGCGTTCCTAAGACGCCAGGCTGACTAAAATAACAGCATAATTTGACAGTGTTCAAAATTCTGGTAGGATGACGGTCGGTGTTGTGCCGGCCGTGCATTATGGCTAATAAATTCGAGGCAACGAGATGATCAGACAACGTACTCTCAAAGAAATAGTGAAAACAACTGGGGTGGGCTTACACTCTGGTCGTAAAGTTACGCTAACTCTTCGCCCAGCTGCTGCCAATACCGGAATCGTTTATCGCCGTACTGATCTCAACCCACCGGTTGATTTTCCTGCTGATCCAGCTTCAGTGCGCGATACCATGCTGTGTACTGCTCTGGTCAATGACCATGGTGTACGCATCTCTACGGTTGAGCACCTCAATGCTGCACTGGCTGGCATGGGCATCGATAACGCGATTATCGAAGTCGATGCGCCTGAAATTCCTATTATGGATGGCAGTGCTAGCCCGTTTGTTTATCTGTTGCAACAAGCCGGTATTGAAACACTGAATGCCGCTAAACGCTTTATTCGCATTAAGAAACCTGTACGTATTGAAGACGGTGATAAGTGGGCGGAATTTTTGCCTTTCAATGGATTCCGTATGGATTTCGAAATTGAATTCAATCACCCTGCGATTGATGGTGATGATCAACGCCTTGTGTTTGATTTCTCTTCGCAGGGTTTTGTGAAAGAAATTTCCCGTGCGCGGACGTTCGGTTTCATGCGTGATATCGAGTATCTACAATCACAAAATCTCTGTTTAGGCGGTAGTTTTGATTGTGCGATCGTGTTGGATGATTACCGGATCCTGAACGATGAAGGCTTACGTTTCGACAATGAGTTTGTCACGCATAAAGTACTGGATGCGATTGGCGATCTGTACATGGCGGGTCATGCGATTGTCGGCGAATTCCGTGCTTATAAATCAGGCCACGGTTTGAACAACCAACTGCTACGTGCCGTATTAGCTGACCAAGAAGCTTGGGAGTGGGCAACGTTCGAAGAGCAAGCGGGTTCACCGGTTGCGTTTGCAGAGCCCAATATGGTTATTGCCTAAGCGCGTCATCAAGCATTACTTCGCAATAAAAGCGTCGTAATAGAATTGCTAATAAAGCCAGACTTCAAGTCTGGCTTTATTGTTTCTCGGCAAAGCAAAACTTGAAGCCGCAAAAGATCGAGCTTTACTGGTTTTTAGTCTGTGCTAACTGCGCTAAGCTCTGCAGGCGTTTCTTTACCTTATCAGAAGCGTGATCCGCAATCGCCAGCAGCACGTGCGCTGTATGTTCGGATAATTGTCGCCGAGGCTCGGCTATTGGGGCCGCATTGGTATTGGCTAAGGTTTGCCGATATAGATCTGGGTTGACTCGTATTTCAATTGTGATCAAATGACCAAATCCGTTTTGCCTAAGCTGCGAGAGTAAATGCAAACGCTCGTAATCCACTTTCATCTTAATCGCGGCACTCGCGGCTTCTAATACTAGATTACCGCCGCGCACATTGGCGGCGCGCACTTGGCTTTTTAAGCCTTTTGGTAGGATTTCTTGTAATTGGCGATTAATCAGCAAAATAGCTTTCGCATGATCTTGGATTTGTTTGAGTTTGGATGCCTGAATCAACTCATCGGTAGCGGTAGGGCGATGATCACGCATCGGACTCTCCTTTGATTTGGGTAGTGGCTATTCTAGCGCGCTTCTTGACGTACCGAAACGTACATCTTTGCTGGTACTGGCTTGAGTAAAATCGCCTCGTAACCTTATCAACATTGGGCTTAGTGCACAAAACCGCAAGCTGCTATTCAACAAATCATCGAGAAACTTGGTTGTTAAGACAAAAATTCCTTACACTAGGCAGCACTTAATTAACCGCGTGCCTTGAAAATAAACGCCGTCATCACAATATCTCACAGTAATGATTTATCTCAGTATCCTTAGTTGAAAATAGGTAGAGACTAAACCCATTCCAAGGTCGATAGACAGCGATTTAGCACAGAGAGATCCATAACAAATGATAACTAAGCTACTGACAAAGGTGATTGGCAGTCGCAATGACCGCACACTGCGCCGTTTACGCAAGATTGTAAAACAGATTAATAACTTCGAGCCTGCCTTTGAAGCGCTCTCCGATGAAGAGCTCAAAGCCAAAACAGTCGAATTTCGTCAACGTCTTGAACAGGGTGAAAATCTAGACCAACTGTTACCAGAGGCCTTTGCCACCGTACGTGAAGCATCCAAGCGGGTATTTGGTATGCGTCATTTCGATGTGCAGTTGATTGGCGGTATGGTACTTGATGGTGGTCAAATCGCTGAAATGCGTACTGGTGAAGGGAAAACCTTAACCGCCACTTTGGCGGCCTACCTCAATGCGCTACCAGGCAAGGGTGTTCACATTGTTACCGTGAATGACTACTTAGCGAAACGCGATGCGGAAACTAACCGTGCACTGTTTGAATTTTTAGGTATGACGGTTGGCATCAACATTCCGAATATGCCGCAGCCAGCTAAAAAAGAAGCTTATCAAGCGGATATTCTTTATGGCACCAACAATGAATTTGGTTTTGACTATCTGCGCGATAACATGGCGTTCCGCCCAGAGGATCGCGTGCAACGCGCCCGTTTCTTCGCCGTGGTCGATGAAGTGGACTCGATCTTAATCGACGAAGCGCGTACACCGTTGATCATTTCCGGTCCAGCAGAAGACAGCTCGGATCTGTATATCCGTATCAATAAGCTGATCCCACTGCTACAAAAACAAGATCAAGAAGACTCCGAAGAGTACCGTGGTGACGGTCACTTTACGGTGGATGAAAAATCTAAGCAGGTACATCTAACCGAAACGGGCCAAGAGTTTGTCGAAGAGCTGTTGGTGAAAAACGGTATGATGCTTGAGGGCGATACGCTGTATTCGCCAGCCAACATTAGCTTGTTGCATCATGTCAACGCCGCGCTGCGTGCCCACGTTTTGTTTGAAAAGAACGTCGATTACATCGTAACCCCGGATGGTGAAGTGGTGATCGTTGATGAGCACACCGGTCGTACTATGCCAGGGCGTCGTTGGTCCGATGGCTTGCACCAAGCGGTGGAAGCGAAAGAAGCGGTGAAAATCCAGAACGAAAACCAAACCTTGGCTTCGATCACCTTCCAAAACTACTTCCGTCTGTACGAAAAACTCTCCGGTATGACCGGAACCGCCGATACCGAAGCGTTTGAATTCCAACAAATCTATGGTTTGGAAACAGTGGTGATCCCCACCAACAAACCTATGGTACGTAATGATATGCCGGATGTGGTGTACCGCTCGGAAGCCGAGAAGTTTGCCGCGATCATTGAAGATATCAAACTGCGGGTCAAACAAGGCCAACCTGTATTGGTCGGTACGGTTTCGATTGAAAAGTCGGAGCTGCTGTCTAACGCGCTACAAAAAGCCGGCATTAAGCACAATGTACTCAACGCTAAGTTCCATGAAAAAGAAGCGGAAATTGTTGCTCAAGCCGGTATGCCTGGAGCAGTAACCATCGCTACCAACATGGCTGGTCGGGGTACCGATATTGTATTGGGTGGTAGCTGGCAAGCGAAAGTGGAAAAACTAGACAACCCAAGCCAAGAGCAGATCCAGCAGATCAAAGCGGATTGGAAACCGATACATGATCAAGTTCTGCAAGCGGGCGGTTTGCACATCATTGGTACCGAGCGTCATGAGTCGCGTCGGATCGATAATCAGTTGCGCGGTCGTTCTGGCCGTCAAGGTGATGCGGGCTCTTCGCGTTTCTATCTCTCAATGGAAGATACTTTACTGCGTATTTTCACCTCTGACCGTATGGCAGCATTGATCCAAAGCGGTATGGATGAAGGCGAAGCGATTGAGTCGAAAATGTTGTCGCGTTCGATTGAAAAAGCGCAACGTAAAGTGGAAGGTCGCAACTTCGATATTCGCAAACAATTGCTGGAATACGATGATGTGGCGAACGACCAGCGTAAAGTGGTTTATGAGCTGCGTGATGAGCTGATGAGCGCTGATGATATCAGCGATATGATTGCGCAAAACCGTGAAGATGTACTCAACACAGTGATCGATGAATACATTCCGCCACAATCTCTGGAAGATATGTGGGACATCGACGGCTTGCAAGAGCGGCTGAAAAATGACTTCGATCTGCTGCTGCCAATCCAATCTTGGTTGGATGCTGACAACAAACTGTATGAAGAAGCGTTGCGTGAACGCATTATCGAGCAAGCGGTTGAAGTGTATCAAGCCAAAGAGCAAGCGGTGAGTCCGGCGGTGATGCGTAACTTTGAAAAATCGGTAATGCTACAAACGCTCGATACTTTGTGGAAAGAGCATTTGGCGGCGATGGATCATTTGCGTCAAGGTATTCATTTACGTGGTTATGCACAGAAAAACCCAAAACAAGAGTACAAACGTGAGTCGTTTGAGCTGTTTGAAGAGTTGCTTGAATCCCTGAAATCGGATGTGATCACGGTGCTGTCAAAAGTGCGCGTGCAGCAGCAAGAAGAAGTTGAACGCATAGAAGCTCAACGCCAAGCTCAAGCGGCAGAAGCGGCGCGTCATGCGCAAGCCCAGCATGCTAATCCTGAAGATGAACCACAAGAGCAGGGTTCGAACCAGCCTATGGTGCGTGATGAGCGCAAAGTTGGTCGCAACGAAGCGTGTCCATGTGGCAGTGGCAAAAAATACAAACAGTGCCACGGGCAAATTAATTAAACCGATTGTTGGTTAGTAAAATAAAAGAGTCGCTGTGGCGGCTCTTTTTGCAACTGGGCTTTAGTGCTCAAGCGTGTTGACCAGCGAATGATGCTTAGCACAGAATGTGATTGACCAGTGAGGCGGCTTGACCTCGATTATTTTCAGTTTGCTAGATTAAACCGGAGCTATAGTTTGAAACGTGTCCATATCGTTGCAGGGATCATTTTTAACCCAGAGCAGAACCAAATTTATATTACCAAACGTCCTGATCATCTGCATAAAGGCGGATATTGGGAGTTCCCCGGTGGTAAAGTTGAAGCCGGCGAGAGTGTCGAGCAAGCTATGGTGCGCGAGTTAGCAGAGGAGATTGGGATTGTGGTTACCGAGCAGCGCCCTTTTCAGCATTTTGATTATGACTACCCAGACAAAGCACTGTGCTTTGATTTTATGTTAGTCAGCGCTTTTGCACAGCAACCTTACGGACGTGAAGGTCAACAAGGGCGTTGGGTCAAGGTAGCGGATTTAGTTGACTATGACTTTCCCGAAGCCAATCAACCGATTGTTGAGCGGGTAATGGTAGAGTTTGCTTAAATTGATTTTTGCTCGTTTGAGTTTCGCCGCAGACTAGTCACCGGCGACGATAGTTGGTAGTTTAGCGCAACAAATTGCAACTGCGCAGGCAGTGGAGAATGGAGACAGCAAGATGGTTAGAATTGCGATAGCGGGTGCCGCAGGGCGTATGGGACGTAATCTGGTAAAAGCAACTCACCAGAATTCGCTGTGTGAATTGGGCACTGGCTCAGAGCGTCCTGAGTCCTCATTGGTTGGTGTCGATATTGGTGAACTGTGTGGGATTGGTAAACAAAGCATAGTGCTGGTTGATAACCTTGAGCAAGCGGTTGAGCAGTTTGATGTGATTATTGATTTCACGGCTCCAGCCAGCACCTTAGCGAATTTAGCGTTGTGTGAGCAGTATGGTAAAAAGCTGGTGATTGGTACGACTGGTTTTTCTGATTTACAGCGCGCGACCATTGCTCAAGCGGCCAAACAGATCCCAATTGTGATGGCACCTAATTACAGTGTTGGGGTTAACTTGGTGTTCAAGCTATTGGAGAAAGCCGCGCAAGTGATGGGGGATTATTGCGATATTGAGATCATTGAAGCGCATCATCGCCATAAAGTGGATGCCCCTTCGGGTACCGCGATCGGTATGGGTGAGGCGATTGCACATGCGATGGGTAACCAATTGAGTGATGTTGCGGTGTATGCGCGTGAAGGGATCACTGGCGAGCGTTCACGCCATGAAATCGGCTTTGCAACCATTCGGGCTGGCGACATTATTGGTGAGCACACCGCGATGTTTGCTGATATTGGTGAGCGAGTCGAGATCAGCCATAAAGCGACCGATCGGATGACCTTTGCTAATGGTGCGGTCAAAGCCGCTATTTGGCTGGCGCAGCAGCCGGCTGGGTTGTATTCGATGACGGATGTGCTAGGTTTGAATGAATTGTAAATACATAATTATGCGCCAGCGATTTGCTGGCGTTTTTTTTATCATCCAAAATCGCAACAAACTCTTCTTGGCTATGTAATGGTTTTTGCAAGCAACTTTGCTGGTGTTTTTGCTGGTTTTGCTTGGTTTTCTTGCTTTACTGGTGTTTTTTGTGCGTAAAACTTGGTGGTGAACGTTTGCTTTGTGGTTGGTTGTTTTTTTGTCAATAATTTCAAATTGGAAAATCTTGATTCAGGTCGATGGGGAGATTGGCAAGGTTAATTGACTGGGTAAATGTGTTTTTTTGATGCTTTTGAACTGTAATTGAATCTAACTGCTGTAAAAATAAGTTAAGTTTTTAGGGTTATATTGACAGATTAGATTTAGATCTCTAGAATATCGCCAATTTGCCTATGGCACCCTAATGCATAGTTTAGTGGCTAGTACGAGGGTGGGTTTGAAAAATAATTTATTTTTTATGCATTTTTATTCTGGAGGTTGTCTTGAGTAAATCAGCACTATTAGTCCTAGAAGATGGGACGGTGTTCCACGGAGTCTCCATCGGAGCAGATGGTATTTCCGTTGGTGAAGTTGTTTTCAATACCTCGATGACGGGGTACCAAGAAATCCTCACTGATCCTTCCTATTCTCAGCAAATTGTTACTCTTACTTATCCTCACATTGGCAATACCGGAACCAACTCCGAAGACGAAGAATCGACCGCGATTCATGCCCAAGGCCTTGTGATCCGTGACCTCCCTCTTATTGCTTCTAACTTCCGTAGTGAACAATCACTCTCTGACTATCTAAAATCGCAAAATATTGTCGGTATTGCAGACATTGATACTCGTAAGCTAACCCGCATTTTACGTGAGAAAGGTGCACAAAATGGCTGCATCATGGCGGGCGATAATCTGGATCAAGCATTAGCGCTTGCCAAAGCTAAAGAGTTCCCGGGTCTTAAAGGTATGGATCTGGCTAAAGTGGTTTCGACTAAAGAAGCCTACTCATGGCAACAAGGATCATGGACGCTAGAAGGCGGCCTGCCAGAAGCTAAAGTTGACAGCGAATTGCCTTACCATGTCGTGGCATATGATTTTGGTGCCAAGCGCAATATTCTACGTATGTTGGTTGACCGTGGTTGTCGTTTAACTGTGGTACCCGCCGAAACCTCGGCAGAAGAAGTATTAGCCCTCAATCCAGATGGTGTCTTCCTATCTAATGGCCCTGGCGACCCTGCGCCATGTACTTATGCGATTGAAGCGACTCAAGTTTTCCTTGAGAAAAATATCCCAGTGTTTGGTATCTGCCTAGGCCATCAAATTTTGGCCCTTGCTTCGGGTGCGCAAACGGTAAAAATGAAGTTCGGTCATCACGGTGCTAACCACCCAGTAAAAGATTTGGATCGTGGCGTGGTGATGATCACTTCGCAAAACCACGGTTTTGCTGCTGATGAAGCGACACTACCCGCTAACTTGCGTGCCACTCACAAATCGCTGTTTGATGGTTCATTACAAGGTATTCATCGTACTGACAAGCCAGCTTTTAGCTTCCAAGGTCACCCAGAAGCAAGCCCTGGCCCGCACGATGCCGCACCGCTGTTCGACCATTTTATTGAACTGATTAAACAATACCGCGCTTAATTTGGAGTAGTAGATAATGCCAAAACGTACTGACATTCAGAGCATCCTTATCCTTGGTGCGGGTCCAATTGTTATCGGTCAAGCTTGTGAGTTTGACTACTCAGGTGCCCAAGCATGTAAAGCGCTACGTGAAGAGGGCTACCGCGTTATTCTGGTTAACTCAAACCCAGCAACCATCATGACTGACCCAGAGATGGCCGATGCAACTTACATCGAGCCAATCCAGTGGGAAGTGGTGCGTAACATCATCGAAAAAGAGCGTCCTGATGCTATTTTGCCAACCATGGGCGGCCAGACGGCACTCAACTGTGCATTGGCGCTGGAAAAGCATGGTGTACTGGCTGAGTTTGGTGTGGAAATGATCGGCGCGACAGCCGATGCGATTGATAAAGCAGAAGATCGTTCACGCTTTGATAAGGCGATGAAATCGATCGGCCTTGAGTGCCCACGTGCTGATACCGCGAAAAGCATGGAAGAAGCGTATAAAGTCCTCGATATGGTTGGCTTCCCATGTATTATCCGCCCTTCCTTTACTATGGGGGGGAGTGGTGGCGGTATCGCATACAACCGCGAAGAGTTTGAAGAGATCTGTGAACGTGGTCTGGATCTTTCTCCGACCAATGAACTGCTGATCGACGAATCGCTGATCGGTTGGAAAGAGTACGAGATGGAAGTGGTGCGTGATAAAAACGACAACTGCATCATCGTCTGTGCGATTGAAAACTTTGACCCAATGGGTATCCACACCGGTGACTCGATCACGGTGGCGCCAGCACAAACTCTGACCGATAAAGAGTACCAACTGATGCGTAACGCATCGCTGGCGGTACTGCGTGAAATCGGCGTAGAAACCGGTGGCTCTAACGTTCAGTTCGGTATCAATCCGAAAGATGGTCGTATGGTGATCATCGAGATGAACCCACGCGTATCTCGCTCATCAGCACTAGCTTCTAAAGCCACGGGCTTCCCGATTGCGAAAGTAGCCGCCAAATTGGCAGTGGGCTTTACGCTAGATGAGTTGATGAACGACATCACTGGCGGTGCAACTCCAGCCTCGTTCGAGCCGACCATCGACTACGTGGTGACTAAGATCCCTCGTTTCAACTTCGAAAAATTCGCCGGTGCCAATGACCGCCTGACTACGCAAATGAAGTCGGTTGGTGAAGTGATGGCGATTGGTCGTAACCAACAAGAATCGCTGCAAAAAGCCCTGCGTGGCTTAGAAGTGGGCGCAGCAGGTCTGGATGAAAAAGTGGATCTGGACGCGCCAGATGCGCTGACCAAAATCCGCTATGAACTAAAAGAAGCCGGCGCTGAGCGTATTTGGTATATCGCTGATGCCTTCCGTGCTGGTATGTCAGTTGACGGTGTGTTTAACCTGACCAATATTGATCGCTGGTTCTTGGTGCAAATCGAAGAGCTGGTCAATATCGAAGCGCAAGTTAAAGCCGGTGGTTTTGCAGGTTTGAATCAAGACGTTCTGCGTAAGGTGAAACGTAAAGGCTTCTCCGATGCGCGTTTGTCAAAACTGCTCGGAGTGGGTGAAGGCGAAATCCGCCGTCTGCGCGACCAATACAATATCCATCCGGTTTATAAGCGTGTGGATACCTGTGCGGCAGAGTTTAAGTCCGATACCGCTTACATGTACTCCACTTATGATGAAGAGTGTGAAGCGAATCCAACTGATAAAGATAAGATCATGGTGATCGGCGGTGGCCCAAACCGTATCGGCCAAGGCATCGAATTTGACTACTGTTGTGTACACGCGGCGCTGGCTTTGCGTGAAGATGGTTACGAAACCATCATGGTTAACTGTAACCCAGAAACCGTATCAACCGACTATGACACTTCAGATCGTCTCTACTTTGAGCCAATCACTTTGGAAGATGTGCTGGCTATTGTGCGCGTTGAGAAGCCAAAAGGGGTGATTGTACAGTACGGTGGTCAAACGCCGCTCAAGCTAGCCCGTGCGCTAGAAGCTGCCGGTGTACCAGTGATTGGTACTAGCCCTGATGCGATTGACCGCGCGGAAGACCGTGAACGCTTCCAGCAAGCGGTACAACGTTTAGGCCTCAAACAGCCTGAAAACGCCACCGTGACAGCGATTGAGCAAGCGATTGAAAAATCGCGTGAAATCGGTTTCCCACTCGTGGTTCGTCCATCTTATGTACTGGGCGGTCGTGCAATGGAAATTGTCTACGATGAGCAAGATCTGCGTCGTTACTTCAATGAAGCGGTCAGCGTATCGAATGAATCACCAGTCTTGCTGGATCGCTTCCTTGATGATGCGACCGAAGTCGATGTTGATGCAATTTGTGATGGTGAACGCGTTGTGATTGGCGGCATCATGGAACATATTGAGCAAGCGGGTGTTCACTCTGGTGACTCTGCCTGTTCACTGCCCGCTTATACGCTGAGCCAAGAAATCCAAGACAAGATGCGTGAGCAAGTTGAGAAACTGGCATTTGAATTGGGCGTACGTGGCCTGATGAACATTCAGTTTGCGGTCAAAGACAACGAAGTTTACCTGATTGAAGTCAACCCACGCGCTGCGCGGACTGTACCGTTTGTTTCTAAAGCGACTGGCGCACCATTGGCGAAAATCGCGGCGCGAGTCATGGTTGGACAAACTCTGGAGCAACAAGGCTTCACTAAAGAGATCATTCCACCTTACTACTCAGTCAAAGAAGTGGTTCTACCGTTCAACAAGTTCCCAGGCGTAGATCCATTGCTTGGCCCTGAAATGCGCTCAACCGGTGAAGTCATGGGTGTGGGTGCCACGTTTGCTGAAGCCTACGCTAAAGCAGAATTGGGCAGTGGCTCGGTGTATCCAGAAGGTGGTCGTGCGCTACTGTCGGTACGTGAAGGCGACAAACAGCGTGTGGTCGATCTGGCTTCTAAGCTAGTGAAACTCGGTTACCAGTTGGATGCGACTCACGGTACGGCGGTGATTCTGGGCGAAGCGGGCATCAACCCACGTCTGGTCAACAAAGTGCATGAAGGTCGTCCACACATTCTGGATCGCATCAAAAACCATGAGTACACCTACATTGTGAACACGGCTTCTGGCCGCCAAGCAATTGAAGACTCAAAAGTACTGCGCCGTGGCGCGTTGGCACACAAAGTCAACTACACCACGACGTTAAACGCAGCGTTTGCCACTTGTATGGCGCATACCGCGGATGCCAAAGCCTTCGTCACCTCAGTACAAGAGCTGCATGCACGTGTAAAAGCGAACCAAGCTTAATTGGTATTACAACAAGAGAGGCTTTAAGCCTCTCTGACAACCTCTTTGCCCGCTCGTCAGCGGGCTTTTTTACGCGCTTATCTCAAGCGATGTTATAGTTGAATTTTACTCGATCAATCGCTGTGGTGGTTATGCCGTTGCGCCGGTCTGTTTTCCGATAGTAAGCAGTGCTACTGTTGGACTTTATCTTTGAATCGCTTGGGAAAAAATGGAACTTTCACTAGAAATATTAGGCCTATTACTGATGGTGGCTTGCGTCGCCGGGTTTATTGATGCCATGGCGGGGGGCGGCGGTTTGCTGACCTTACCGGCCTTGCTGGCGGCAGGAGTGCCACCGACTCAAGCGTTAGCGACCAACAAGCTACAAAGTTCGTTTGGTAGCTTTTCGGCTACGCTGTATTTTGTGCGTAAAGGTATCGTGAATTTAAAAACGATGCGACTGGCGATTGGTTGTACCTTTGTCGGTGCGGCGCTTGGCGCGGAGGCGGTGCAGTATATTGATGCCTCTTTATTGACCAGCTTGATCCCAGGGCTGTTGATCGCTATCTCACTCTATTTCTTACTCGCTCCCGCGACCAAAGCCGACCAAGGCCCAGCCCCCTTATCTGAGAGTGCTTTTGCGTTTACGGTAGGATTTGGGGTCGGTTTTTACGATGGTTTTTTTGGCCCAGGTACTGGGGCGATTTTTACCGTGTGTTTTGTCGCATTAGGCCATCTTGGCTTAGTTGAAGCCACTGCACGCACTAAGGTGCTCAATTTTACTTCCAATATCGCCGCGCTAACCTTTTTCATTATCGCAGGCTTACCGATTTGGCCGATCGGCCTAACCATGGCAGTGGGCGGATTTATTGGTGCGCGTTTGGGCGCAAAAGTGGTGATCAGCAAAGGTCAGCGTTGGATCCGACCATTGGTGATCACCATGTCGATGCTGATGGCGCTTCGGCTACTTTGGCAGCAGCACGCCAGCGCGCTGCAATCCATGATTGGCTTTTAGCACGAGGCAAGCTCGCTTATTTTGATAGGGCAAAAGTGGGGAGCGATAGATGCCAGCGAATCGCACCAAGCCGGATCAGTAACGTGGTAAAGATCCCAGAGAGCAGCGCGGTTGAGCTGCTGCAACCGATGCTCAGTGCGCTGGTATGGACTATGCCACCGATAATACACGCGGTGGCGTACACCTCACTGCGCAGCACCATCGGAATTTCTCGCGCCAAGACATCACGAATAATGCCGCCGCCACAGCCAGTGATCACCCCCATGATCACCGCAATCAGCGCTGAACTTTGGTAGCTCAGCGCTTTTTCCACGCCAATTCCAACAAATACCGCTAAGCCAATTGCATCACACACCGGCAGGATCCACCACGCGACTCTCTTTGGGCGACGCACCAATAGCATGGTCAGCGCACAAGTGATCAGGATCACCCATAAATAGAGGGTATCTTTGATCCAAAAGACCGGCGTTGCACCGAGCGCCATATCGCGGATAGTGCCCCCCCCAATCGCGGTGACGCTGGCGAGTACCACTACGCCAAATGGGTCCATTTTCAAGCGTCCAGCCAGCAGCACACCAGAAACCGCAAATATCGCGGTACCAAACATATCAATCAAGTAAAGCAGAGAGGTATCCAAGGCTGTCTCACTATGTATATCGTATCAGGTAGAGAAATCGCGGCGGATTTTACGAAATTTTATCGGCTACCGTTACTGATTTTGTGCAATTTTGAGGTACTCACACACTTGTTGCACCGCATCTAAGCTTCTTGGGGTAGGGCGATTTAACCAGTCCGTGGTCAAAGGCCAAACTTGCTGGTTTTTTACCGCACTCAATTGGTTGCGCCAGGCTTGCCACATATGATCATCGCTCAGCGCATGGGGCGAGGTAAAAATCACTTCAGGTTGTTTGACCAACACTTGTTCTATGCTCACTTGCGGGTAGGGCGCGCCACTATCAGCAAAGATATTTTCGCCGCCGCAGACACTAAACACTTCACTTGGCCAGTGCCCCTGCGCGAGGGTGATGATCGGTTTTTCACTGAGCTGATAAAAATAGCGCACCGGCCGGTTAGTCGCATATTGCTCGCGCAGCGCCTGTAAACGCTGGCGAAATTGCTGTGCTGCTTGTTGGCCCAATTGTGGGTTGGCGGAATATTGGCTCAGCGCTTCAATATTATTGGCAATCTCAGCGAGCGTTTTGGTTTGCGAGTCATAAATCGTCAGGCCGAGTTGGCGCAGTTTGGCCAATTCCCGTGGTGGGTTGCCAGCCGGCCAAGCGATGATCAAATCGGGTTTCAGGGTAAGGATTTTTTCAATATTGATGCTTTGATGATTAGCAACACGATCCAGTTTTAGTGCAGCGGGTGGGTAGTCACTGTATTCACTGACGGCGACCAATTGATCGCCGAGACCTGCTGCGTAAGCAATTTCCGTGGCATGTGGGGCAAGGCTAATCACGCGCTGCGCCACAAATGGTGCGGCGAATGCGCAGGTTGTGATAAACCATAACGCGCCGATGAACAGTTGGATAACAGGCATTTATACTCCGCGATAGATGAACAGTAACAGTAGGCTTTCTAATGCGATCCAGACTAAGATGCGCCAAGCGATCAAATGGTGTACTTGCGCTAGATGGATTGCCGCAGGGGCAATCCGCCCACCAATTTTCGCGCGGACACTTTTTTTATCTCCATACATCGCAGGCCCACCGAGTGAGAGTTGCAATTTATTGCTAACCGCACACAATAGCCAAGCCGGGCCGGGTAGTGGCCAACTGCGGCTTTGTTCCAGCACTGCTTGGTAGATCGATCCCGCTTGTTTACCGAACATGATCAATAAGCTAAATAGCCGCAGTGGTAGCCAATCGAGCACGGCTAAAATCCGCACCGCAGAGAGGCCAAAAGGTTGGTATGTACTGCGCGAGGGTGACCATGCTCGCGCCAGTTCAGCCATCAAGCGATACAGCAGTGCGCCACTGCCGCCGAGTAGGCCATACCAAAACAGCACACACACCACGTTGCGTCCAAAGCCCATGATCAAGGTTTCCGCGCCCGCCTTGCCAAGTCCAAGCACTGAAAGTGGCGCGGTTTGTCGATTGAGCAACGGTTGTAACAGCTCGCGTGCTTGCGGTTTATTGTCTATAGCTAACGCTTGCGCCAGTTGATTGGCAAGCGTTTGCTGGCGTCGCCAATCTAACGCAATCAGCAGCAGAGCTAAATCAAACAACTGCGGCTGCCAGACCAGTGGTTTAAGCGCCAATAACAGTGCGATTGTGGGGATGATCATTAACCCCCAAGCTAAAGCGCCGGATAGCAAAGTTTGCCGATAGCAGCCCGGAGTATTCACTTTGCTGGCCAACAACTGAGCAAACTTGTGCCACAAAGTCAGCGGGTGCGCGGCATGAGGGATCGGTAGTAACCAGTGAAACAGCAGTGCGCCCCACATGACGAGCAGCGCACCATTGGCATACAGATGGGAAAATCCGTTATCCATCTATTGGCTCACTTATTTGAGCAATTCAATCATTTTGCACACCATCGCCGAAGAGCTTTGCGCGGCTAAGGGAAGAAATTCATCAAATGACATTGGCGATTGTTTATCTGCGACATCAGAGATAGCACGCACCACCACAAAGGGCACCTTGAATTGATGGCAGGTTTGCGCGATGGCGGATGCTTCCATTTCTACTGCGACAACCTGTGGGAAGTGTTGACGGATCACGCTTTGTTGCTCGGTGCTACACACAAACGCATCACCGGTACAGATCAAGCCGCGTACTGCATGAGTGGCTGGTAAGCTGGCTAGTGCTTGCTCGGCGAGGGCGATTAATGCTTGATCAGCGATAAAAGCTGCTGGTTGGCCTGCCATTTGGCCCATCTCATAACCAAAAGCTGTCACATCCGCATCGTGATGACGCACTTCGCTTGAGATCACCACATCACCCACATTTAGGCTGGCATCAAAGCCGCCGGCAGAGCCGGTGTTGAACACCACATCGGGTGCGTATTGGCTGAGCAGTAAAGTGGTGCCTAACGCGGCCGCGACTTTACCGATCCCAGATTGCAGCAGCACGACTTCGACACCTTGGATTCGACCGCTGTAAAACGTGCAACCGGCTTGCTCTACTTGCTGCACATCTTCAATAAGATCTTTTAGGATGGCGACTTCTTGTTGCATTGCGCCGATGATGCCGATTTTCATGGAAGCTCTCTTTTATCTATCAATAGGAAAACGAGTCGCAGTGTAGCACGAGCACAGTTAACGGATCGAGCCACAGCGGTCAGTGGGATCATCGAGTCTGGCGATTTTACGCCCAAAGAGTGTTTCTTGAACGTGGCAGTGAAGTGAATTAGGCTGAATAAAAAGGTTGGATAAAAAAGGCCAAGCCCGAGGGCTGGCCGAAATCAAACAAGATGGAAGGAAAGGTTTCACTCACAAGACGCAAGCGAGGATGTATCGCTCGCGCCTGTGTTTGACTTAAGCCGAAAGCATCAGTGAATCGGCTTTGGCTTCGAGGTGAGTATTGCCCATCAAGAAGGTGTCAATGGCGCGTGCGCATTCACGGCCTTCGTTGATGCAGCGCACCACCAGTGATTGGCCGGTACGCATATCGCCAGCGGCGAATACGCCTTTTTGGTTGGTGGCAAAATCTTGTGTGGCCACATTACCACGCTCATCCAGCTTGATACCGAGCTGAGCGATCACCCCGTGTGGTTCTGGATGCAGGAAGCCCATCGCCAAAAATGCCATATCGCAAGGGATCACTCGCTCACTGCCCGCCACTTCATTAAAGCTTGGCCGCTCACCAGGGGCGGCATCTTGCCACACGATGTCAGCAATGCGCAGTCCGGTGACTTGACCTTGTGAGTTACCGATGAACTCTTTGGTGAGGATATTCCAATGACGCTGACACCCTTCTTCATGCGAAGTGGACGTGCGCAGAATCATTGGATATTGCGGCCAAGGCATATTGGCTGGGCGCATTTTGGATGGAACCGGCATGATCTCCACCTGAGTAATGCTCGCGGCGCTATGACGGTTCGAGGTACCGACACAATCTGAGCCAGTATCTCCACCACCAATCACCACCACGTGCTTGCCTTGAGCATGGATTTCCGCACTTTTGAGCTCCATGTTATTGGCGCGGCGGTTATTTTGCGCAAGGAACTGCATCGCGAAATACACGCCTTGCAGATCGCGTCCCGGAATAGCCAGATCGCGGGGTACGGTTGAACCACCGGTCAGCAATACGGCATCAAACTCTTGGCGCAATTGTTGAGCATTGATCTCGACCCCGATATGGGCATTGACCACGAACTTAACGCCGGCTTGCTCCATCACATTGATTTTGCGATCAATCACATCCATGCCCAGTTTGAAATCCGGAATACCGAAGCGCAGCAAACCACCGACTTTTTCATCACGCTCAAACACGGTCACGCTATGGCCTGCTGCATTAAGCTGCTCGGCGGCGGCCAGTCCGGCTGGTCCTGAACCGATAATCGCCACCGTTTTACCGGTGCGTGAACGTGGGGTTCTTGGTTTGGCATAACCCGCTTGATAAGCGCGTTCAGCAATGGTTTTTTCAATGTTGCAGATGGTAATTGGATCTTGGTTAATCCCGAGCACACAGGCGCTTTCACAAGGCGCTGGGCAAACTCGGCCAGTAAACTCTGGGAAATTATTGGTTGAGCTCAGAATATTCCAAGCTTCTTCCCAACTGTCGCGATACACCGCATCGTTAAACTCGGGAATAATGTTGCCAATCGGGCAGCCGTTATGACAAAACGGCACACCACAATCCATACAACGTGAAGCTTGCTGATTGATCTTGTTACCAAATTCTTGGTTAAGAACAAACTCGCGGTTGTTTTTGATCCGCTCTGCTGGGTCGATTTTTTTCGGCAGCTCACGACCAAATTCTAAAAATCCGCTTGCTTTACCCATTTATACCGCCTCCGCTGCTAATGTGGCTTGTTGCTCCTGCTCGGCACGCTTGTGCAATACCGCTTTGTAATCACGCGGCATCACCTTCACCATAGTGGCTAGGCTTGCATCAAAGTTGGCAAGGAAAGCTTTGGCCACTTCACTACCTGTGAATTGAACATGCTTAGTTAACATCTCTTTGAGTAGGGCTTGGTCTTGTGCTTCGATAGGATCCAGATCGACCAGCTCGGCATTGAGCTTAGCTTTGAAGTCGCCAGATTTATCCCAAACGTAAGCCACACCGCCGCTCATACCCGCTGCGAAGTTACGGCCGGTTGAGCCGAGGATCACCGCGACACCGCCGGTCATGTATTCACAGCCGTGATCACCGATACCTTCAACAACCACTTTCGCGCCTGAGTTACGCACACAGAAACGCTCACCCGCTAGGCCGCGAATGTAAGATTCGCCAGAGGTCGCACCGTAGAAACAGACGTTACCGACTACAATATTCTCTTCCGGTACAATCGATGAATTACGGTTCGGGTACAGCACCAATGTGCCACCAGAAAGCCCTTTGCCCCAGTAGTCATTGGCATCACCTTCGACTTCAAAGTAAACGCCTTTGGTGAGGAATGCGCCGAACGATTGTCCGGCACTGCCGTTGAATTTTACCTGCATCGGTTGTGGCAGACCTTGGTCTTGGTAAACCTTACAGATTTCGTTGGACAGCATAGTACCAGTACTACGATCGGTGTTGATGATCGGCAGTTCCGCGGTCACCGCACTACCATGCTCAAGCGCTGGCTTGGCCAGTTGGATCAAAGTGCGATCCAGTACGCTATCAAGCTGGTGATTTTGCTCGGTTTGACAATAAATGCCATCTTCATGACGCGGCGGTTCAATAAACAGGATCGGTGAGAGATCGAGATTCTGGTATTTCCAGTGGCCGATATCATCGCGCACGGTCAGTTTGTGCGCTTGACCGACCATTTCACTAATGGTTCTGTAACCCAGCTCGGCCATGATTTCACGCAGACCTTGCGCCATGTATTGGAAGAAGGTCACCACATCATCCGCACGTCCCTCGAAACGCTCACGTAGCGTTTTATTTTGCGTTGCAATGCCGACTGGGCAGGTGTTCTTGTGACACTTACGCATCATGATACAACCTTCTACCACTAGCGCTGCGGTCGCGACGCCCCACTCTTCTGCGCCGAGCAGTACCGCAATTGCGATATCACGCGGGGTTTTCATTTGACCATCGGCTTGCACCACGATGCGGTTACGCAGTCCGTTTTTAAGCAGAGTCTGATGAGTTTCCGCCAAGCCTAGCTCCCACGGTAGACCCGTATGACGGATTGATGAAATCGGAGAGGCACCGGTACCACCATCGTGGCCAGCAATCAGCACCACGTCGGCTTTAGCTTTAGCGACACCGGATGCAATGGTACCGACACCGGCTTCAGACACCAGTTTGACGTTCACCCGCCCTTTGCGGTTGGCGTTTTTCAGATCGAAAATCAGCTGGGCTAAATCTTCGATCGAATAAATATCGTGATGCGGTGGTGGTGAGATCAAACCTACTCCTGGTGTGGAGTGACGAGTGGCACCAATCCATTCATCGACTTTATCGCCCGGCAATTGACCACCTTCGCCCGGTTTCGCCCCTTGCGCCATCTTGATCTGGATTTCATCCGCGTTGGTCAGATAGTAAGAGGTTACCCCGAATCGGCCAGAGGCGACTTGTTTGATCGCTGAACGTTCTGAATCACCATTGGCGTTGAGTTTAAAACGCATCGGATCTTCGCCGCCTTCACCAGAGTTGGATTTCGCGCCTAAGCGGTTCATCGCAATCGCCAGTGTCGAGTGTGCTTCGTAAGAGATCGAGCCAAATGACATCGCTCCAGTCGCAAAACGTTTGACGATGCTTTCAATCGGTTCCACTTGCTCAATCGGGATTGAGCCGGCCGGATTTTTGACAAAATCGAGCTGGCTGCGCAGAGTCACCGCTTTATCGCCTTGGCTATCGACCGCCGCGGCATATTGCTTGAACTGTGCGTAGTCTTTATGGCGAGTTGATTGTTGCAGCAAGTAAATGGTTTCAGGGTTAAACAGATGCTGTTCACCGCGCTGTTTCCACTGATAAACCCCACCGACATCCAGCACTTGCAGGGGAATTTCCCGAGTTGGGTAACCAATGCGATGGCGTACCAGAACTTCTTTGGCGATATCGTCGAGAGTTAAGCCTTGGATACGGGTGATGGTGCCTGTGAAGTATTTATCCACCACCGCTTTGCTGATCCCAAGCGCTTCAAAAATTTGCGCACCGTGGTAGGACTGCAGGGTGGAAATCCCCATTTTCGAGAAGATTTTCAGCAAGCCACCGTTGACACCTTTGCGGTAGTTTTCGAAGTATTTCTCCACCGCAATATCCGCATCGAGTTTGTTTTGCCGTTTAAGCTCAACAATGGTTTCCACCACCAGATACGGGTTGACGGCATTGGCGCCATAACCGAGCAGAGTGGCAAAGTGATGGGTTTCACGCGCGTCACCGGTTTCGACAACAATGCCACATTTGGAGCGCAGACCTTTGCGGATCAGGTGATGGTGTACCGCGCCCACCGCCAGCATGGCCGGAATGGCAGCATGGTTTGAGTTGGCGGCACGGTCGGTCAGCAAAATAATCGAGTAGCCATCAATTACCGCATCTTCTGCGTATTGACAGATCCGCTTGAGCGCACGCTCAAGTTTGCCCGATTCATCACTGGCGCGAAATACGATATCTAAGGTTTTCGCTTGCAAGTGCTCGTTATCAATTGCGCGCAGTTTTTCCAACTCAGTGTTAGAAATGACCGGCGATTCAAGCTCGACTTTACGGCAGTGGGCTGGCGTTTCTGCCAGCAAGTTTTGATCGCGACCAATGTAAGTGTTGAGTGACATCACCATGCGTTCACGGATCGGGTCGATCGGTGGGTTGGTCACCTGAGCAAACAGTTGCTTGAAGTAGTTGGCCAGATGCTGCGATTGATGGGACAATACGGCGACTGGCCAGTCGGCTCCCATTGAGCCAAGTGGCTCATAGCCGGTTTGCGCAAGCGGTAGAATGATGTCATTGACCTCTTCACTGCTCACCCCAAACGCTTGTTGGCGGTGCAGCAGACGCTCTGGCGATGGCTGGCTATGTACGTTGTCAGCCGCCGGCAGTTTTTTCAAACTGAGTAGGTTTTCTTCGACCCACTGTTCGTAAGGCTGGGCTGAGGCGATGTCATCTTTGACTTCTTCATCGGAGATGATGCGCCCTTGCTCTAGATCAGCAACAAAGATCCGCCCGGGTTGCAGACGACCACGGTACTCGACATTGGCCGGGTCAATTTCCACTACGCCAGATTCAGAGGCCATGATCAGGAAATCATCTTTGGTTACGGTATAGCGTGATGGACGCAGACCATTACGATCTAATGTGGCACCCACTTGTACCCCATCGGTAAAGCACACCGAGGCTGGGCCATCCCAAGGTTCCATCACGTTGGCATGATATTGATAGAAAGCGCGGCGTTTGGGTTCCATCGCTTTGTTCTCTTGCCACGCTTCAGGGATCATCATCATCAGAGCATGAGGCAAGCTGCGGCCGGACAGCACCAGCAGTTCAAGCACCATATCAAAGTTGGCCGAATCCGATGCACCTTCTTGGCAGATCGGCAGTAGCATATCGATTTCAGCTTGGGTAAACAGTTTGGATTGTAAAATCGCTTCACGCGCTTTCATCCAGTTCAAGTTACCGCGCACGGTGTTGATTTCGCCGTTATGTGCGATGTAGCGGAACGGTTGCGCCAGTCGCCATTTCGGGAAGGTGTTGGTCGAAAAGCGCGAGTGTACCAGCGCCAGTGCAGTGACCATGGTTGGGTTTTGCAAATCAAGGAAGTATTGTGGTACTTGCGCAGTAGTCAATTGGCCTTTATAGACCAAGGTTTTGTACGACATCGAGTTGATGTAAAAATCATCACCGATATTGGAGACGCTTTCTAAGCAGACGCGCACCGTGTAGTTACGTAGTACATACAGTTTACGTTCAAGTTCATCGGGTTGGATGCCGGGACCACCGGAAATAAACACATGTTCAAACTGTGGCTCAGTGCTGAGCGGATCTGCCCCGAGCATACGGTTATCGGTGGGGATCACACGGTAGCCAATCACATCAAGATCAAGGCGTTTCGCGTTCCGTTCCAGAATATCGCGACACTGAGCGCGTTTGTGCTCATCTTTCGGGAATAGCACCACTCCCACGCCATATTTTTCAAATGAGGGCAGCTTGATGCCAAGCTTGACCGCTTCTTCGAGTAAAAATTCGTGAGGTTTTTGCAACAAAATGCCTGCGCCATCACCGCTGCGAGGGTCACAACCCTGACCGCCACGGTGTTCCATGCGTGCAAGCATATCCAAAGCTTGAGTGACCACCTGATGGGATTTGCGATTTTTCAGGTGGGCGACAAAGCCGATACCACAAGCATCGTGCTCCAACTCAGGCGTATAAAGACCACGCGAACGTTGCGCTTTATCTACCATAGATACATCCTTCCAGTTATCGAGGACGCAACCGCACTGAAGCGAGCTTCAGTGATCCCTTGCTACCTTAAGCCATGCTAGCGAGCGACTTGGTGCTGGGATGCTGCGTCTTATCCTTTTTTGGTTTTAAGTGAAATCTGCTTAGGCAGCAGATCCGCGTCCTTTCCGTCTCTCACAGGAATTATGTTGTGAGAAAGACAATCCTTAGCGATATTCCTATTATCGAGCCACTTTTCTAGTGAATTCTTTTGGTAGGTGGGGAATATCACCGACAAGTCTACCGCGTTGCTTGCTATTTCATGAGCAAAAAAGCACGGAAAACTGAAAGTATCCTACAATTTTGCTGGGGCAAATTCCAACGAAAACTCTGTGCTTGGGTTTATTTTTTTACCGGAAGATGAACGTTTTGTTTAACTGCTTAGCGGTAAGGGGTGAATGTGGTTTGATTTGTGCCGATTTCTTGATTTGAATCGATTCGAAATTCAACTCAAAAGATTAAAATTCGCCGCCTAAATGATGCGGAATGTAATTTAATTACATGAAATATCGTGAATATTTATTGTGAGTGTTGGACATGCATCTACATCTATTAGTCAATACCATCGGACAAGATTTACAGCGTCGTTATGGTGAAAAAGTTCATAAACTGACGTTACATGGTGGGTTTAGTTGCCCTAATCGCGATGGAACCATTGGCCGTGGTGGCTGCACTTTCTGTAATGTGGCCTCCTTTGCCAATGAAGCCACTCAGCAGCAAACCATTCAGCAGCAGTTGCAAGATCGGGCCGGCGAAATCAAACGCGCCAATAAATATCTCGCTTATTTTCAGGCTTACACCAGCACTTATGCTGAAGTGCAAGTGTTGAAAGCTATGTATGAACAAGCACTTGAAGCGGCGGATATTGTCGGTTTATGTGTCGGGACGCGACCAGATTGTGTGCCAGATGTGGTGTTACAGTTGCTGGCCGGGTATGTGCAGCAAGGGTATGAAGTGTGGTTAGAGCTTGGATTACAAACTGCGCATAACCACACGTTAAAGCGGATTAATCGTGGCCATGATTTCGCCTGTTATGCAGAGGTCGCTACCAAGGCAAGGGCGCTCGGTATCAAAGTGTGTACTCACTTAATTGTTGGTCTGCCGGGTGAGCATCGTGATGATAATCTGGCAACGTTACAGCAAGTGCTTGAGGTGGGTAGCGATGGTATCAAGTTACATGGTTTACATATCGTCGAAGGCAGTACTATGGCCAAAGCGTGGCGAGCTGGGCGGTTATCGGTGCTTGAACAAGAGGAATATGTAGCGATTGCTTGTGCGATGATCCGTTCGACGCCGCCGCATATTATTTACCATCGAGTCTCTTCGGCAGCACGCCGACCAACTCTATTGGCACCTTTATGGTGTGAGAATCGTTGGGCTGCGATGACCGCGATTGGTCAAACACTGGCGATTGATGGCGGGCAAGGTTCGCTACTCGGCACGCCTTTTGACTATCGCGCACGGCTTTGAGATCGCAGATTGAAGACAAGTGAGATCGCATAGCTAACCTTTACCAAGCAAAAAGGCTAGACTGATGGCGGATTATCTGACGGAGCAGTGAATGAAATCGATAAAAAATTTGGCTCAGTATTACGTGGACTCATTAGCTAAGCTCGGGGTGTTACGTTTTTCAATTCTGGTGGCGATTGCTTTAGCTGCATTGGATTTTGTGATTCATCTGGCTTTGACCCTATTATTAAAGGGGTTTATCGATGATATCGATATTCTTCGTTCAGTATTTATTAGTATCATCATCACCTCCGTAGCGATCTATGTACTTTCGATGATCGTAGATCAGCTTGAAAGTTCTCGCCAGCGGCTCTCCAAGTTAGTCTCTAAACTCAAAGAGATGGGGGTGCGCGATCGTGAGCTTAATCAAAAATATCAGCACAATATTCTCAAATTGAATCAAGAGATCGAAGAGCGAGTTAAAGCGGAAGAAGCCCGTGAAGAAGCGATGCTTGATCTTGAAAATGAAGTCTATCAACGTGAAAAGACCCAACTCGAACTAGCGGAACGGACCACTTTATTACGCTCATTTATTGATGCTTCTCCGGATTTGATCTACTACCGTAATGCGCAAGGTGAATTTTCTGGCTGTAACCGCGCGATGGAAGAAATGACCGGTAAGCGGGAAAGTGAGTTAGTAGGGTTAACTCCTTGGGATGTCTACAATCAAGAAATGGCGCAAACGTCAGTGGATACCGATCAGCAAGTATTTGACAATAATACGGAAATTACTCATGAACAGTGGGTTGTTTATCCTAATGGCCGCAAGAGCTTTTTTGAGTTACGTAAAGTGCCCTTGTATAGCAAAGATGGTCGTCGGCTGGGGTTGGTCGGTTTTGGTCGAGATATTACCGAACGTAAACGTAACGAAGAATCACTTGAAAAAGCCAGTCGCGATAAAACCACTTTTATTTCAACCATTAGCCATGAATTGCGCACTCCGCTAAATGGGATTGTTGGCTTGAGTCGCATGTTGCTGGATACACCGCTTAGTGTTGAGCAGCGCAAACATTTGCAAACTATTAATGTCAGCGCTATCACTCTCGGTAATATTTTCAACGATATTATTGATATGGATAAGTTTGATCGCAGTAAGTTAGAACTGTTCCCCGAAGCGCTTAATTTTGAAGAGTTTGTGGCTGAAATTGAAATGCTCGCAGCCTTGATGGCTGAGCAAAAAGGTCTGCGCTTTGATTTAGAGCGTTTGACCGAATTGCCTTGTTGGGTCGAAGTGGATGCGACTCGTCTACGTCAAGTGCTATGGAATTTGCTCAGTAATGCGATGAAATTTACGAAAGAAGGTGGCGTAGTGATGACGGTCAGTGCTGAGTGCCATGAGCAGCAAGCCGAAATCACCCTTGAAGTTGAAGATACTGGGATTGGCATTTCTGAAGCGGAGCAGCAAAAAATCTTTGCCATGTATTATCAAGTGAAATCCGGTAAAGATAACTTACATGCGGTAGGTACTGGGATTGGTTTAGCGGTATCACTCCAGTTAATTCAATTGATGGGGGGCGATATTAGTGTGACGAGCGAACAAGGTTTCGGCAGTACTTTTACAGTTAAGATCACGGTGCCACTGCTAGATCAGGCTCCAGCTAGCATTGAACCGCCAGCATCGCCCACTCAGCTGAAAATTTTTATGGTAGAAGATATTCAGTTGAATATTACTGTGGCACGTTCGCTATTGGAGAGTATGGGACATCAAGTGACGGTGGCGATGACGGGAGAAGAGGCGATTGAGCGCTTTAACCCGACCGACTACGATTTGGTTTTTCTGGATATTCAGTTGCCGGATATGACCGGATTTGATATTGCTCAGCACTATCGTGCTACCTATACCTCCTTGCCGCCTTTAGTGGCGTTAACCGCTAATGTGCTAAAAGATAAAGAAGAATATCGTCGTAGGGGTATGGATGCAGCGCTCAGTAAGCCACTATCGGTGGCTGCGGTGCGTAAAGTGATCGCTCAAATCACCGATCAGCGAGAAACGATTTCTGCTTTCCCCGAACCTCAAGTGACGGTACAAAAACCGATCCAAGATATGTATCGCAAGCTATTGGATATTGAGATGTTGCAATCTTATATCGATATTGTCGGCAGTCAGCCAGTTCTGGAGAGTGTCAGTTTATTTGAACAATCGATGCCCGGTTATGTGAGTGTATTGGATTCCAATATGATTGCCAAAGATCAAGAGGGGATAGTCAATGAAGCCCATAAAATCAAAGGCGCGGCGGGATCGATTGGGTTAAAACGGATCCAGATGATTGCCCAAAAAGCGCAATCACCCGACACGCCAGCCTGGTGGGAAAATATCAGCGATTGGGTAGAAGAGATTAAAAATGAGTACCCATCGGACATTGGGCTTTTGAAACAGTGGTTAATGCAGCCAGAAAAAGTTGATTAACCAGCGCCCAATATCAGTCGGTTAAAACCAATATCAGTCGGTTAAAAAAAGACCCTAGCGATTAAGCTAGGGTCTTTTTGGGTGTCACTTTGGGTGACACAACGATTAGTCTTCTAAATCACCGCAGAAGCGGTAACCTTCACCGTGAATGGTAGCGATAATTTCTGGAGTACCAGACACAGATTCAAAGTGCTTACGGATGCGACGAATCGTGACATCAACAGTACGGTCATGTGGCTTCAGCTCGCGACCAGTCATTTTTTTCAGCAGATCGGCACGAGTTTGGATTTTGCCTGGATTTTCGCAGAAGTGCAGCAGAGCACGAAACTCTGAGCGTGGCAGCTTGTAGTTTTCACCATCAGGGCTGACCAGTGAGCGGCTGTTGATATCCAGTTCCCAGCCATTAAACGTGTATTTCTCAACACTCCGTTTTTCTTCTTGTGCATTGCCCGCATTCATTGAACGGCTGAGCAGGTTACGCGCGCGAATGGTTAATTCACGTGGGTTAAAAGGCTTCGTGATGTAGTCATCCGCGCCGATTTCTAGGCCGAGGATCTTATCGACTTCATTGTCACGTCCAGTTAAAAACATCAGTGCAACATCGGCTTGTTCACGTAATTCACGTGCAAGCAGTAAGCCATTTTTTCCTGGTAGATTGATGTCCATAATCACTAAATTGATTGGATAATCAGACAGCAACTGGTGCATTTCTTCACCATTATTGGCTTCAAAAACAGCGTATCCCTCTGCTTCAAAAATACTCTTAAGAGTGTTGCGAGTGACTTGCTCATCTTCGACGATAAGGATCTGCGGGGTTTGCATTAGCGTTACCTAAACTTGTAAAAAAAACGTGCTAGTAGAAATCATTCTAGGCAAAAAGATCACATTTTGGTGGGTTATGTTAATTAATAAGATGAAAATTAATAAACATTACTGCTTTTTGTCCGCCATCCTTGATGTAACTCGCATTGAGGGTTCCTATTCCCAACAGGCTCTACCAGTCTATGGGGCGGGATTTTATAATGTTAACAGCATGCTAACAATGCCCGTATGTTAATTCCCATCACTTTGTTGATTTATATCAAGAGTTATAATGTAACAGATATTAAGCATTATCACGATTTTTAAACCGAGTGAGTTATGCAACGAAGCGGTTGTTCAACCCTTGGTGAGCCTACTGAGAGTGGTGTTTTTTCTGGATGGAATTCATGATTTGGTCGTTTTATTTGCATAACTACCACATGGAACCCTGAGCGTCTGCACTTGTCATACAATGAGAATTGCGTAAATAATCAACGTTTACAGCTAGACTCAATTGATTATGATGGGATAAAAGTGATGCTAGAGGGTGTTTGTTCGCGGCTTAGAAAATACTTATCCGCTGGATAATAGTGCTTTTCAATAAGCCCGATGATTGGTGATAGCGAGCTTTATCTCGGGTTAATCCCAAGTCAATAAATCTAAAACAGATAATCATGGAGGAATGATGAGAGATATAACCCCAGATCTTTGCGATAAGTATGAATCGCAAGTCACTTTGCTTAATCTGCCACTGCAGAATTTTGGTCAACGCTGTGCCTTTTGGGGCGAGATTGTGACGGTGCGTTGCTATCACGATAACTCGCAAGTCGCTGAAGTGCTGAGTCAAAATGGTAAAGGCAAAGTACTGGTTGTTGATGGACATGGCTCGTGCCAAAAAGCACTAATGGGCGATCAATTGGCGATCTTAGCCATCAAAAATGGTTGGGAAGGCGTGATTGTCTACGGTGCGGTGCGTGATGTGGTCGCCATGGCGGAGATGGACTTAGGTATCAAAGCGCTCGGTAGCTGCCCATTTAAAACCGAAAAGCGTGGTGCTGGTCATGTCAATGTCACTTTGACCATGCAAAACCAAATTGTTGAACCCGGTGATTACCTGTATGCGGACTGGAATGGCATTGTCATCTCCGAGACGCCGCTTGACGTGTTTTGAGCACAGGGACTACTGACGGCTTACTGCAATGGCTATCCAGTGTTTGGTTAGCCAGTTCGGCAGGCTAAGTCACTGTTTAATTGCACCAGAAATTTTATTTCATCGCATCACGGAACACGGATATATATATTTAAAATCACAAATAAAAATTAGATTTTCGTTGACGAATTGAACAGAAATAGGTTAAACGTATTCGCACGCAAACACACAGATAGACAAATGGACTTATGTTGAATCACAGCCTGATCGTAATGACCACCATTATTACCATTACCGACACATCGCATGTTGGGGCAGGCTGCTGAGCGAAAAAATTCACAAAAAAAGGCCTGTATCCCAACCGATACAGGCCTTTTTTTATACCGGTTTTAAATACGTTTGGAGGAAGGGATGCGAGTATTAAAGTTTGGTGGTTCATCATTGGCCGATCCAGAGCGCTTTTTGCGCGCGGCAGACATTATTGCCAATAATGCACAGCAAGAAGAGGTGGCGGTGGTGTTGTCGGCACCAGGTAAAACCACCAATAAGCTGGTGGCGGTGATTGAGAGCGCTTTGTGCCGTGGTGAGGTAGAAGCACAAATTGTCGAGCTTGAAGAGGCATTTTACGCCTTGCGCGATGGTATCCATCAGCAACTGCCCAATTTAGAAATGGCAGCTTATAACGCTCAAGTACAGGAATCCATGTGCCAACTGCGTCAGTTTGTACAAGGCATTACCCTGCTTGGTATGTGCCCTGATAATGCCAATGCACGGATCATCAGTAAAGGTGAGCGGATCTCAATTCAACTGATGAAAGCGGTCATCGAAGCCAAAGGTTTACCGGCTAATCTGATTGATCCGGTGCAATATTTATTAGCCAAAGGCGACTACCTTGAAGCTATGGTCGATGTTGAAGCTTCGACTCAGCGTTTTCGACACTCGCCACTGCCGCAGCAGCAGCACGTCAACATTATGCCGGGGTTTACCGCCGGTAATGCGCAAGGTGAATTGGTCTGTTTAGGACGTAACGGCTCTGACTATTCAGCGGCTGTTTTGGCGGCTTGCTTGCGTGCGGATTGCTGTGAAATTTGGACCGATGTCGATGGCGTGTACAACTGTGACCCAAGATTGGTTGATGATGCGCGTTTACTGAAATCACTCAGTTATCAAGAGGCGATGGAGCTTTCTTACTTTGGCGCATCAGTATTACACCCTAAAACCATCGCGCCGATTGCCCAATTCCAAATTCCGTGTCTGATCAAAAACAGCTTTAATCCACAAGGCGCTGGTACGCTGATCGGTCAAGATACCGGTGAAGATAAGCTGGCGATCAAAGGTATCACCACGCTGAGCAATCTGACCATGGTCAATGTGTCAGGACCGGGAATGAAAGGAATGGTTGGCATGGCGAGTCGGGTATTTGGCGCGATGTCGGCGGCAGATGTCTCGATTGTACTGATCACCCAGTCTTCTTCCGAATACAGCATCAGTTTCTGTATTGATGGACAGCATAAAGCATTGGCTCAGCAGGCGCTGGCTGAGACTTTTGAACTGGAACTCAAAGATGGCTTATTAGAGCCGGTTGAGTTTGTCGATGATGTAGCGATTATCACGCTGGTGGGTGATGGGATGCGCACTTCTCGTGGCGTGGCCTCACAATTCTTTGCCTCTTTGGCTGAAGTACACGTCAATGTGATTGCCATTGCGCAAGGCTCTTCAGAGCGCGCCATTTCGGCAGTGATCCCAGATGATAAGATTGCAGAAGCGATCAAAGCGTGTCATGAAAACCTGTTTAACTCGAAACACTTTTTAGATGTGTTCGTGATCGGGGTCGGTGGCGTCGGTGGCGAGCTGGTTGATCAAATTCAACGTCAACAAACCAAATTGGCAGAAAAAGGCATCATCATGCGGGTATGTGGCTTGGCCAATAGCAAAGGAATGTTGGTGGATAGTGCTGGCTTAGCGCTTGAGCAGTGGCGCGATCGAATGATCAATGCTGATCAGCCGGTCAGCGTTGCCCACTTAACTGACCTAGTGCAGCGTCATCATATTATTAACCCGGTATTGGTCGATTGTACCGCCAGTGATGAGATTGCGAACCAGTATGCGGATTTACTCGCGGCTGGATTTCATGTCGTGACGCCGAATAAAAAAGCCAACACGGCCAGCATGAGCTATTACCATCAACTGCGTGAGGTGGCGCGTCACTCACGACGTAAATTGATGTATGAAACCACTGTCGGCGCAGGTTTACCGGTGATTGAAAACTTACAAAACCTGATTGTGGCAGGCGATGAGCTAGAAAAATTCAGCGGGATTCTTTCCGGCTCGCTGTCGTTTATTTTTGGTCTACTCGATGAAGGCATGAGTTTGAGTCAAGCGACCTACTTGGCTAAACAGAAAGGTTTTACTGAACCGGATCCACGTGATGATCTATCGGGAATGGATGTCGCGCGTAAATTGCTCATTTTGGCGCGGGAAGCTGGTTATGAGTTGGAGCTGAGTGATGTACATGTTGAACCCGCATTGCCTGCTGGTTTTGATGCTTCAGGCAGTGTTGAAGCCTTTATAGCGCGCTTACCCGAAGCCGATGCGGCATTTGCGGCTCGGGTTGCTGAAGCCAAAGCGCAGGGTAAAGTGTTGCGTTACGTGGCGCAAATTGAAGATGGCCAATGCCAAGTGCGAATTGTGGCGGTGGATGAGCACGATCCGATGTTTAAAGTCAAAAATGGCGAAAATGCCTTGGCGTTTTACAGTCGCTACTATCAACCGATCCCACTGGTATTGCGTGGCTATGGTGCAGGAGCACAAGTCACCGCCGCTGGGGTCTTCTCAGATGTAATGCGTACACTGGGTTGGAAATTAGGGGTTTAACAGAGATGAGTGCAAGTGACATGGATTCAAGTGACATGAGTGTTGTGGTTTACGCCCCAGCATCGATTGGTAACGTCAGTGTTGGATTTGATGTATTGGGAGCGGCAGTGTCACCGATCGATGGTTCACTGCTCGGCGATCGAGTCAAAGTTGAGTGTGGTACGCAACCTTTTGAACTGAAAACGGTGGGTCGCTTTGTCGATAAGTTACCGAGCCATCCCCAACAGAATATTGTGTATGATTGCTGGCAAGTCTTTGCTCGTGAGCTAGACAAAAAAGCGCTGCCGCTGAAACCGTTGATCATGACGCTGGAAAAAAATATGCCGATTGGTTCAGGGCTCGGCTCTAGTGCTTGTTCGATTGTGGCTGCTTTGGATGCGCTCAACCAATTTCATGGCAACCCGCTTGATCAAACCGAACTGTTGGCACTGATGGGCGAAATGGAAGGGCAAATTTCGGGGAGTATCCATTATGATAACGTCGCGCCTTGCTATTTAGGTGGCGTACAGTTGATGCTCGAAGAGCTCGGTATTATCAGTCAATCAGTGCCAAGTTTTGATGATTGGTTCTGGGTGATGGCTTATCCGGGGATTAAAGTCTCAACCGCAGAGGCACGCGCGATTTTACCGGCTCAGTATCGTCGGCAAGATATTGTCGCGCACGGTCGCTATTTGGCGGGATTTATTCATGCTTGTCATACCCAGCAGCCTGAATTAGCCGCCAAAATGATCAAAGATGTGATTGCAGAACCTTACCGTGAGAAACTGCTGCCCGGTTTTGCCAAGGCGCGTAGCTATGCCGCCGCAGCTGGAGCGTTAGCCACCGGAATTTCAGGCAGTGGCCCAACCCTATTTAGCGTATGTAAAGAACAAGCCGTTGCTGAGCGTGTCGCCAGTTGGCTTGAGCAAAATTATGTTCAAAATCAACAAGGATTCGTGCACATTTGTCGGCTAGACAAGCAAGGCTCGAAACGAACAGGAAGTGAGTTATGAAGCTGTACAACATAAAAAAAAATGATGAACAAGTCTCTTTTGGCCAAGCGGTTCGTCAAGGATTAGGCCGTAATCAAGGACTGTTTTTTCCGGCACATTTGCCGAAATTTGATGATATTGATCCACTGCTCGCGGAAGATTTCGTATCACGTAGTAGCAAGATTCTCGCTGCTTTGATTGGTGATGAACTGCCGGTTGAAAAAGTTCGTGCTATGGTCGATGCTGCGTTTCAATTTCCCGCCCCGATCAAAAAAGTTAAGCAAGGGGTGTATGCGTTAGAGCTGTTTCATGGTCCGACCTTAGCATTTAAAGATTTTGGTGGCCGGTTTATGGCGCAATCTTTGGCCGCGGTCTCTAATGGCGGAAAAATTACCATCTTAACGGCAACATCGGGGGATACTGGTGCGGCAGTAGCGCACGCGTTCTATGGTATGCCAGATATCAATGTGGTGATCTTGTATCCCAAAGGTAAAATCAGTCCGCTGCAAGAAAAGTTATTTTGCACACTGGGTAACAACATTCATACCGTGGCGATTGATGGTGATTTTGATGCGTGCCAAGCTTTGGTTAAACAAGCGTTTGATGATGCGCAACTGCGTGAGCAAATTGGCTTAAATTCGGCGAATTCGATCAATATTAGCCGTTTAATGGCGCAGATCTGTTACTACTTCGAAGCGGTTGCGCAGATGAGCAAGGCTGAGCGTGAAAATTTGGTGATCTCAGTCCCGAGTGGCAATTTTGGTAACTTAACCGCCGGTTTGCTGGCTAAAGCGTTAGGCTTACCGGTAAAACGTTTTATTGCGGCGACCAATGCTAATGATACGGTGCCACGCTACTTAACCACTGGGCGTTGGGAACCGAAACCGACCATTGCCACGACATCCAATGCGATGGATGTCAGTCAGCCTAATAACTGGCCTCGGATTGAAGAGCTGTGTCAGCGTATGGGCTGGGGCTTGGAAACCTTAGGCAAAGGTGCGGTTTCTGATCAGCAAAGTGCCAAAGCGGTACTGCAGTTGTATGAGTTAGGCTACTTATGTGAGCCGCATGGTGCGATTGCCTATCAGCTGCTTACCGAGCAGCTTGCGCCGCAAGAGACCGGGCTTTTCTTATGCACTGCTCATCCGGCCAAATTTAAAGAGGTGGTGGATGATATTTTAGCGACGGATATTGAACTGCCGGCACCGTTGGCTAAGCATGCGGCGCTCGATCTATTGTCTCAAGAGTTGGATGCAGACTTTACGGCTTTACGAGCCCTGTTAATCGGGATGCAATCATCGCGGTGAGCTGCGTATTCGGTAAGGTAAAAGTCAGCCAGACAAAAGTTAGTCTGGCGAAACTCATTTCACCTGATTAGTGTTTAGAGATAAAAAAACGGTGCTCATTGAGCACCGTTTGAGTAACCGGAGTACGGATTGCTGAATTACAGAGATTCAGTGAAAGTACGTGCGATAACGTCGCGCTGCTGCTCTGCAGTCAATGAGTTGAAACGCACCGCGTAACCTGAAACACGAATAGTCAGTTGTGGGTAGTTCTCTGGATGCGCAACGGCATCTTCAAGAGTCTCGCGTTGTAATACGTTCACATTTAGGTGTTGACCACCTTCGATGCGTGGTGTGGTTTCAATCGCCACTTCACGACTCTCGAACTGGCCTAGTTCATTAATGTTAACCACTTGATCAGCGGTGTAGCCTTGCAACGCAGCAACGCAGCGTGCTTCATTCTTTTCGCTATCGATCAACCAGATAGAGTTCAATAGGTCGTCGTTGGCTGCTTTAGTAATTTGGATACCTTGGATCATCACTTTCTCCTAGTCCACATTGAAGTGGTATTATTGGTGTTAATTTTCAGATCTTGTTGAGTTGGCTATTATATAGCAAATGTCCACATTTTAAATATTGATTTAGGTCAAAAAATGGCAGAATTGCACTTTTGGTTTGGACTTTTATTTTTGATTTGTATCAACAAATGTTTTAAAAATAACAGTAATTACATTTATTTGAATGATTAAAAAATTTTTAAATTCAAATTTGTTGTTAAATTACTACATTTTTGTGATGTGGTTTGACTTAGAATAGACAAAATCAGCAAGTTAGCTCGATGCAATGAAAGTCGGCAGTGATTAAGTAACAATGAGAGCAATATTATGTATGAGAAGTTAATTGGGGCACATGTTTCGGCGTCGGGTGGCGTAGAGCTTGCGCCAATGCGTGCGCATGAAATCGGTGCCAATGCCTTTGCTCTATTTACTAAAAACCAGCGCCAATGGGCTGCTAAACCGCTGGAAGAAAGTACTATTCGGGCATTTAAAGCCAACTGTGCTAAATGGGGATTCACCAGCGAAGCTATTTTGCCGCATGACTCTTACTTAATCAATTTAGGTGCTCCAGAGCCAGAAAAATTAGCCAAATCACGCGCGGCGTTTATTGATGAGATGCAGCGCTGTGATCAACTTGGCTTGCGCTTACTCAATTTTCATCCCGGTAGTCATTTACAACAGATTTCAGAACAGGAGTGTTTAGCCTTGATTGCCGAGTCAATTAACTTAGCACATCGCGCGGTGCCGAATGTTGTCGCCGTGATCGAGAATACCGCAGGGCAGGGCAGTAACCTTGGCTGGCGCTTTGAGCATTTAGCCGCGATTATTGAGCAAGTTGAAGATAAGCAGCGTGTTGGGGTGTGTCTGGATACCTGCCATACTTTTGCCGCGGGTTATGATCTGCGAACAAAAGCGGCATGCGATGAGACGTTTGCTGAATTTGCACGCGTGGTCGGTATGCACTATTTACGTGCGATGCACATTAATGATTCAAAAAGCAAGTTAGCCAGCCGAGTCGATCGCCATCATTCACTCGGCATGGGCGAGATTGGTTGGGAGTGTTTCGAATATATCGTACAGGATGCTCGATTTAATGGTATCCCTTTGATTCTAGAAACGATTGATCCAGATCTCTGGGCGATGGAGATCGCAACTTTGCGGAAATTTTTACAATAAAAGTTTAATTAATTGGTGAGTTTCACAGATTTGGCATATTTCTTTCTTCATGATCCATGCCAGTTTGTCAGAAGGATGCTGTTATGAATTCGTTCCCCAATTCAATTTCCCCCGCCCCTCGACCTGCCGCTCGTCGTCCGGTGCCTAATCGACATGTTAATGGACAAGGCCATCACCGCGCGCCACCACCAAAACCGCATTAATCGATAAGGTTATTGTTGTTTTCAAGATTGGATTGAACTTGCCGTTCATACTATCTGCTGGTGTTATTCAGTGTGTGATCTGTGACAAGGTGACACACTCGTCTGCAACTGTGCTTAATTTGAGTATACAATACGGTAGGAAAATTGAATTTTAAGGTATTGATATGTCTCAATCTCTCACTTGGCATGATGTGATTGGCCAGCAAAAGCAGCAGGAGTATTTTCAACAAACCCTGCAATTTGTCGAAAGCCAACGCCAAGCTGGTAAGGTGATTTATCCCCCCGCCAAGGATGTATTTAACGCGTTTCGCTTTACTGAATTTAGCGATGTTAAAGTGGTGATTTTGGGCCAGGATCCTTACCATGGGCCAAATCAGGCACATGGCCTATGTTTTTCCGTATTACCGGGGATTAAAACGCCCCCCTCTCTGGTCAATATTTATAAAGAGCTCGCGCAAGATATTGCGGGCTTTCAAATTCCAGCACACGGTTATCTGCAAAGTTGGGCACAGCAAGGCGTGTTGTTGCTCAACACTGTACTCACGGTCGAGCAAGGAATGGCCCATTCTCACGCCAAAACTGGTTGGGAAACCTTTACTGACCATGTGATTGATGTGCTTAATCAGCAGCGTAGTGGGTTAGTTTTTTTACTGTGGGGCTCACATGCGCAGAAGAAGGGACAACGCATCGATCGTCAGCGTCATCATGTGTTAATGGCTCCTCATCCGTCGCCACTCTCTGCACATCGAGGCTTTCTCGGCTGTCAGCATTTTTCACAAACCAATCAGTTATTACAAGCTCAAGGCATGGCTCCTATCGACTGGCAGCTACCGCAGGTAATCTAATTCGGTTGGCGTTTTTTCGATCTGCCTCAAAGCTGGCATCGCGATCCATCTCTACACTGTTGCCTAGTATGATAGGGAGATTGAACCGATGATGATGGAGCAGATCCAGCGTGAGCACCGTTACATGGTGCGTTTGTTGTCGATGTTAGGCCAAAAATTAGCGCGTGTGAAAAATGAGCAGCCGATTAACTACCGCCTGTTGAAAGAGATGATTGACTATTTAGCCAGTCATAGTGAGCAAGTACATCATCCCAAAGAAGATATTTTGTACCGCTATTATCTGGCGCACTATGCTGATCCGCAGGTCGCCAATCTTGCACAGCAGCATCAAGCTTTAGCGCAAATGAGCCAGCAGTTTTTAGAAGTCACGGTGATGATTCTACATGACGCCGTGGTTCCTCAGACGGTGCTGGTGGAATTATTGCAAACCTTTATCGATCAGCAGACTCAGCATCTTGAGCTGGAGGAGCAGTCGATTTTACCGCTGATCCGCCAAAGTTTCAGTGGTGATGATTGGCGAAGTGTCGAGGCTCAATGGCAGGAAAACCTAGATGATCCTGTATTTGGTGACACGATTGCTGAGCGTTATGCTCATTTGGCTCACCGAGTGCGCACAAGTGAATCCGAATCCATTTAAGTGGAGCAATCGTCAGTCGCGGTTGAGTGGTTAATTAAATGGTGATGTCTTGTAGCTCGAGACACACATCCATCTCTAACAGCTCTTTTTCTAGCCGTTTTCGATCTCGAATCGCTTCGATTTCTCGCCACATCCGTTTGACAGGTTTGGTGCGGGTGTGACGGATTTTGGAGAATTCGAGTTCTAATAGTTCATCAAAGCGTAGTTCGTCCATAAATAGCCTCACTAGATGGTCATCATTCCCTGAGTGCTTTCTAAATAGCACACCTTAGCGAAGCGTAACTATGATTTATTTCTCATTTGTTTCGATTTAATTAAGCTTTGGTTGGTTTTTAAATAGAAATTCACATTTTGCGGTGTCTTTTTTGATGAAATAGTAACCTAAAGATAAACGCAAACGATTAAATTGCGCCGTTTGCTGTGTTGCTTAAATGTTATTTTTTAAGTTGTGGCGATTAGTTTGGCTGAGTTTTTGTGCAAACGGTCACAAAAGACAGACTTGTTTTACTCTAAGACATAGGTCAAACAGAAATACTCTGATTCTCAGAGGCTGAGATTTCGTTGGTATAACCAGTAAATGATGATTAATAACTAAACATTGTTGTGATTATTTTGCTTCTGTATTGTACTTACCTTGTTATTGAAATGGTTTTGTTTATGTTATGAGAGCGTGATTCTAAGGTGAAAAATAACATTTTAACGAAATTATGTTCATATTGATTTTTGTGGGTTGAGATTGCATTATCCGCTCGTCAAAAAACAGGCTGGGTGCTGTTGAGGGCCTTTATTTGCTCAATGGCACTACGAGTGCACGGCAAAAAGATAATTTTAATAGCCTATCCGTGTAACAGAAACTTTTACTCATCGGAGTAAAAGCAGCCCATCACTCAAGACGAGGTTCCTGTGACAGACTTAATTAATTTAATGAATGACCTACTATGGGGTTCCATTTTGGTGTACCTACTAGTTGGGGTTGGTATCTATTTCACATTGCGATTGGGTTTTATCCAATTTCGTCATTTTACCCATACGTTTAGCGTGCTAAAAAACAGCCGTAAAGCCGATAATGCGGGTATCTCTTCTTTCCAAGCCTTATGCACCAGCTTAGCGGCTCGGGTCGGTACTGGGAATATGGCCGGGGTGGCTGTCGCTTTAACCGCCGGTGGCCCTGGAGCGATTTTCTGGATGTGGCTGATTGCCATGCTGGGGATGGCGACCTCTTTTGCTGAAAGCACGTTGGCACAGCTGTATAAAACCCGTGATAAAGATGGCAATTACCGCGGCGGCCCCGCTTACTATATGGAAAAAGGGCTGGGTATGCGTTGGATGGGCGTACTGTTCTCCATCTTCTTGATTATTGCGTTTGGTTTAGTATTTAACGCGGTGCAAGCTAACTCGATTACGGGGGCGATGAAAACCGCATTTGGTCTTGAGCCTATCACGGTGGGGCTAGCGCTGGTGCTACTCAGTGGCTTCGTGATTTTCGGTGGTATTCGCAAAATTGCCCGTACCGCAGAGCTGATCGTGCCTTTCATGGCATTTGCTTACTTGGCGATTGCTCTGTTTGTGGTCGTGATTAACTTCGATAAAGTGCCTGGTGCGATTAGCCTGATTTTCAAAAGTGCTTTCGGGTTACAGGAGGCTGCAGCCGGCGGCCTTGGCTATGCGATTGCACAAGCCATGATCAATGGTGTGAAGCGTGGTTTGTTCTCTAACGAAGCGGGTATGGGTTCTGCACCTAATGCTGCGGCTTCAGCGACGCCTTATCCACCACACCCGGCTTCACAGGGCTATGTGCAGATGTTGGGCGTCTTTATTGATACTGTGGTGATTTGTACTGCGACCGTGGCCATTATTTTGGTCTCAGGTGAATATGTACCGCACGGTGAATTGACTGGGATTGAGTTGACTCAGCGCGCATTAAGCTCACAAGTCGGTGAGTGGGGTAGCATTTTTATTGCTTTTGCGATCTTCTTTTTCGCGTTTACCTCCATCATTGCTAATTACTCGTACGCAGAAACTAACTTGATTTTCCTAGAACATAACAACAAAAAAGGCTTAGTGCTGTTTCGTTTAGTGTTCTTAGGCATGGTGATGTTTGGATCGCTGGCCACTCTGCCAACCGTATGGGCGATGGCCGATGTGTCGATGGGGCTGATGGCAATTGTCAACTTGGTGGCGATTTTGCTGCTCTCTAGCATCGTGATTAAGCTGGCTAAAGATTACAATCGCCAATTGGATGCTGGTAAAGTACCAACCTTCGACGCTAATGATTATCCAGAACTGAAGTCTCAACTTGAAGATGGGATTTGGGATAACCAAAAAGCATCGTAGAAAGAAAACATTCTAGCCAGAGATCAACATCGAGATCTCCGATGTGAGCAATTGAAAAAGCCATGCAGACAGTGCATGGCTTTTTTTGTACTCTATTTTAGTCTGCTTATGCTTGCCGAAATGATCTGGCGAGGCGCACCGTCACCGCGACCAGCGGCCAAACATAAGTTCAATTGAATCATAGGAATTATTATGCTGATTGTTGTTTCACCGGCGAAAACCCTCGATTACACATCACCGGTTGCTAGCACAACGTTTACCCTGCCTGAGCTTGTTTCCCATGCTGCCGCTTTAGTTGAGATTTGTCGCACTTTATCACCCAGTGAGATTGCCGCTCTGATGAGCGTGAGCGATAAAATCGCCGGACTCAATGTGGCACGATTTGCTGAGTGGAGTGAAACCTTTAGCTTAGACAACGCGCGTCAGGCGATTTTTGCTTTCAAGGGCGATGTGTATACCGGGTTAGACGCGCAAACCTTATCGGCCAGCGATTTGGATTATGCTCAGCAACACCTGCGCATGCTTTCTGGTTTATATGGCGTACTGCGTCCATTTGATTTAATGCAGCCTTATCGGTTAGAGATGGGCACCAAATTAGCCAATTCACGGGGGGCGAATTTATATCAGTATTGGGGCGATATTATTACTGAGCAGCTCAATCAGGCGTTGCTCGCGCAAGGGGATCGGTTATTGGTCAACTTGGCATCGAATGAATATTTCAAAGCGGTTAATCCACAGCGTTTAAACGCTCAAATTGTCACGCCGATCTTCAAAGATGCCAAGCTGGGGCAATATAAGATTATCAGTTTCTTTGCTAAAAAAGCGCGCGGCATGATGGCACGCTACATCATTGAACATCGAATTGATTCGATTGAGGAGTTACAGGCCTTTAATAGCGCTGGCTATTATTTTGTTGCTGAAGAGTCGACCCCTACTGAGTTAGTCTTTAAACGTGAAGAGGGTTAATTCAACGGTGTGGCCGTTATTTGATACTCATTGCCATTTTGATTTTTCGCCCTTCGCTAGCACCCCAGAAAGCGCGTTACAACGTGCGGCTCAGCAAGGGGTTAAACATCTGCTGGTGCCTGCGATTGGGCCGCAAAATTGGCACCAGGTAGCTGAGCTTGCCCAGCGTTTCCCATCCACCATTTATTATGCTTTAGGTTTTCATCCGCTCTATTTAGATCGAGATTCGGTTACCCATTTAGCTGGATTAGAAACCGCGTTGAGCCATGCAGATGCCGCTTGCGTGGCGCTAGGCGAGTGTGGTTTGGATGACGCGATAGAGGTGGATGCTCAGTTGCAACAGCAGATGTTGATCGCCCAATTAGCCATAGCCACCCACGGCAAGTTACCGGTGATTTTACACAGCCGGCGTACGCATAACCGATTGTTGCAGTTATTGAAACAGCAGCGTTTTCAACAGGGCGGCGTGCTACATGCTTTTACTGGCAGCTTGCAACAAGCGCAGCAGTTTATTGATTTAGGTTTTAAAATTGGGGTGGGTGGGGCTATCACTTATCCGCGAGCCAATAAAACGCGCCAAGCGATCGCCGCTTTGCCTACCCAGCACTTAGTGTTGGAGACCGATGCGCCAGATATGCCGCTCAATGGCTGGCAAGGAGAGGCGAATCACCCTGCTCAATTACGTTTAGTATTAGCCACACTGGCGAAGTTAAAAGGCGTGGCTGAGGAATCGATTGCGCCAATTCTGTGGCAAACCAGTCAAAATCTGTTTGGTTTGTGTAAATAAAATCTCAAAAACATGTGGTTATTTTGCGTAACTCTAACAAGAAGCATGACGCCCATCACAGAAATTGGTGAATGCGTGATGAATCTTATCCAAAACTGTGAGTCTGGCATTACTTTCCCCCAGTGCCCATGGGTATAATTGCCCCCGCTTAATCGCTCCATTTTGTCACACGCCAACATTAAACTAATAAGGAAGTCATAAACCATGAGCCTGTTTATGAGCCTAATCGGCATGGCAGTTCTGCTGGGAATCGCAGTACTTCTGTCAAGTAACCGTAAAGCTATCAATTTAAGAACCGTGGGTGGCGCTTTCGCTATCCAATTTTCACTGGGTGCATTCATTTTGTATGTTCCTTGGGGCCAAGAGCTACTACGTGGCTTCTCGGATGCCGTCTCTAACGTCATTAACTACGGTAACGATGGTACTTCGTTCCTGTTTGGCGGACTGGTATCAGGCAAGATGTTTGAAGTGTTTGGCGGCGGCGGCTTTATTTTCGCATTCCGCGTATTGCCAACGCTGATCTTCTTCTCTGCACTGATCTCTGTTTTGTACTACTTGGGTGTGATGCAGTGGGTTATTCGCATTCTGGGTGGTGGTTTGCAAAAAGCCCTCGGTACTTCACGCGCAGAATCAATGTCTGCAGCAGCGAACATTTTCGTTGGTCAAACCGAAGCACCATTAGTGGTGCGTCCATTTGTACCAAAAATGACTCAGTCTGAGCTGTTTGCGGTGATGTGTGGTGGTTTGGCTTCTATCGCTGGTGGTGTACTGGCGGGCTACGCTTCAATGGGCGTTAAGATCGAATACTTGGTTGCGGCGTCATTCATGGCGGCACCAGGTGGTTTGCTGTTTGCAAAACTGATCATGCCAGAAACTGAAAAGCCACTCGATAATGATGATGTGGCTATGGATGGCGGCGATAACAAACCGGCTAACGTTATTGATGCTGCGGCAGGCGGTGCTTCTGCTGGTCTGCAACTGGCGCTGAACGTGGGTGCGATGCTGATTGCCTTCATTGGTCTGATTGCTCTGATCAACGGTATGCTAGGTGGCGTGGGTGGCTGGTTCGGCATGCCTGAGCTGCGATTAGAAATGCTGTTAGGTTGGGTGTTTGCGCCACTAGCGTTCCTGATCGGTGTGCCTTGGAATGAAGCAACTGTAGCGGGTGAGTTTATCGGTCTGAAAACCGTGGCTAACGAATTTGTTGCTTACTCGCAGTTTGCTCCTTATCTGACTGATGCTGCACCAGCGGTGCTGTCAGAGAAAACCAAAGCGATCATTTCGTTTGCTCTGTGTGGTTTTGCTAACCTGTCTTCTATCGCAATCCTATTGGGTGGTCTGGGTAGCCTGGCGCCTAAGCGTCGTGGTGATATCGCACGTATGGGTGTTAAAGCGGTTATTGCTGGTACGCTGTCTAACCTGATGGCGGCGACTATCGCTGGTTTCTTCCTCTCTTTCTAATCATTAGAGACAGAGTTTAGAGCAACAATGCGATAGACACGTTTAAATTCACCCCGTAGCAAGTGATTGCTGCGGGGTGTTTTATTTGTGGGCTAGCTCGATGGTGATCTCACCTATCACTGGTGAGTTTTCGAACTTAGACCATTATTCAACAATGGGTTAGCGTAAAATATTGGCCCATTTTTTTTGAGATGCAAACCGTTTGCTCCTCGCGTATCACTACCGTCTAGTCGCAAACCGCTATACTGTAGTGATTGCGATACAACCGGTGACCCAAACGGGTACTGTGCGGTGACAAGGATTGCAATTGGTGCTTGAGCACCAAGTCTTCAAGGAACCAAGTCCGTTTATTTGTGGCTGTTTAGCGAACTAAGAATCGACTAAGCAGTAAAATAGATGACTATATTGATCGGAGATAGAGAGAAATGAGCGAATTGAAAGTAGCAGCTCTACGTGCACTTAAACTGATGGATCTGACGACCCTGAATGACGATGATACCGATGCCAAAGTGATCCAACTGTGTCATGACGCGAAAAGTCCAGTCGGCAATACCGCCGCCATCTGTATTTATCCTCGCTTCATTCCGATTGCTAAGAAGACACTGCGTGAACAAGGCACTCCTGAGGTCCGTATCGCGACAGTGACTAACTTTCCACACGGTAATGATGATATTGAGATTGCAGTAGCTGAAACCAAAGCGGCGGTGGCTTACGGCGCTGATGAGGTGGATGTGGTATTCCCTTACCGTGCACTTATGTCTGGCAATCCACAAGTCGGTTTTGAACTGGTGAAACAGTGCAAAGCGGCTTGTGGCGAGCAGGTGCTACTGAAAGTGATCATCGAAACTGGTGAGCTGCAACAAGCCGCACTGATCAAACAAGCATCGCAAATTTGTATTGAAGCGGGTGCGGATTTTATCAAAACCTCAACCGGTAAAGTCCCTGTCAATGCGACACCAGAATATGCTCGCCTGATGTTGGAAGTGATCCGCGATATGGGTGTTGCGAAAACGGTAGGTTTTAAGCCGGCTGGTGGGGTACGCACTGCACAAGATGCCCAGCAATATCTGGCGATGGCCGATGAGATTCTCGGTAGCGATTGGGCCGATAGCCGTCATTACCGCTTTGGTGCTTCCAGCCTACTTACCAACCTTCTGAATACATTAGAAGTCACAGACCAAAAGGCCGATCCAGCCGCTTACTAATATTCACTGTGTCTGATGGCAGCGCGAGCCTTCGCGCTGCTTTACCTCTTTACACTACGCAGTTTCATTTGGAACTGGGAGGCGACTATGTATTCATCGCAAACAAAATATTTACCTCAAGAAATCATCCGCAGAAAACGTGATGGTGAAATCCTCACTAATGAGGAGATCCAATTTTTCATTCAAGGTGTCGCCAATAATACCGTTTCGGAAGGGCAAATTGCGGCCTTTGCGATGGCGATTTTTTTCCGTGAAATGACCATGCCAGAGCGGATTGCACTGACCTGTGCGATGCGCGATTCCGGGATGGTGATCGACTGGCGGCCGATGCACTTTGATGGCCCAGTGGTCGATAAACACTCAACCGGTGGTGTTGGGGATGTGACCTCATTGATGCTTGGCCCAATGGTGGCAGCCTGTGGTGGCTATGTACCGATGATTTCTGGGCGTGGTTTGGGTCATACCGGCGGCACGCTGGATAAATTGGAAGCGATCCCCGGTTATAACATCACTCCAAGTAATGAGCTGTTTGGCCACGTCACTAAACAAGCTGGAGTGGCGATCATCGGTCAAACCGGTGATTTGGCGCCAGCGGACAAACGGGTGTATGCCACACGTGATATTACCGCCACGGTCGATAACATCTCTCTGATCACAGCTTCAATTCTTGCTAAGAAATTGGCTGCTGGGCTCGATTCATTAGTCATGGATGTCAAAGTGGGCTCTGGCGCGTTTATGCCCACATATGCGGCCTCTGAAGAGTTGGCCAAATCAATTGTGGCGGTCGCCAATGGTGCTGGTACCCACACCACCGCGATTTTAACCGATATGAACCAAGTGCTGGCTTCTTCTGCGGGTAACGCGGTTGAAGTGCGTGAAGCGGTACGTTTCCTGACGGGTGAATACCGTAACCCTCGCTTGCTGGAAGTGACCATGGAGTCGTGTGCAGAAATGCTGATTCTTGGCAAATTAGCCAAAGACACCACACAAGCGCGAGACAAGTTGCAAGCGGTGCTGGATAACGGTCAAGCGGCCGAGCGCTTTGGCAAGATGGTGGCAGGCCTTGGTGGCCCAAGCGATTTTGTGGAGAACTACGACAACTACCTAGCCAAAGCCGAGATTGTGCGTCCGGTGTACGCGCAGCAGTCCGGTATTATTTCTGCGATGGATACTCGTGCGATTGGTATGGCTGTGGTCGCAATGGGCGGCGGTCGTCGGGTAGCGAGTGATCAGATTGATTACGCGGTCGGTTTTGACCAATTTATCCGTCTGGGTGAAATCGCTGATCCTCATAAACCTTTAGCCATCATCCATGCGCGCGATGAACAGCAGTGGCAACAAGCGGCTAACGCGCTACACAATGCGATTAAAGTGGGCGGTGATTATGTGCCAACACCGGATGTTTACCGTCAAATTCGTGCGCAAGACGTGTAGCCACGGGGAGAAGTGAAGAATGAAAAGAGCTTTTATTTTAGTGTTAGATTCCTTTGGGATTGGCGCGACAGCAGATGCAAGCGCATTTGGTGATGTGGGTGCTGATACCCTAGGCCATATTGCCGATCACTGTGCGCAAGGGTTGGCCGATAACGCCGAGCGTACCGGTGCCTTACAGCTGCCAAACTTGTCTAAACTCGGTTTAGCGATGGCGCATAAAGAATCGACGGGACGTTTTGCGGCTGGGCTGGATCAGCGTGCCGATATCATAGGTGCTTATGCTCATGCGGCGGAGCTCTCTTCCGGCAAAGATACGCCATCCGGTCACTGGGAAATTGCTGGTGTGCCAGTACTGTTTGAATGGGGCTATTTTAGCGATAAGCAAAATAGCTTCCCATCAGAGCTGACCGATCGCATTTTAGCCCGTGCAGGACTGGATGGCTTTTTAGGTAACTGTCACGCCTCAGGTACACAAGTACTGGATGAGTTGGGCGAAGAGCACATGCGCACTGGTCAGCCGATTTTCTACACCTCTGCCGATTCAGTATTCCAAATCGCCTGTCATGAAGAGACGTTCGGTTTATCGCGTCTGCTCGAACTATGCCAAATCGCCCGTGAAGAGCTGGCGGATTACAACATTGGTCGTGTGATTGCGCGTCCATTTATCGGCGCGGGTAAGGGACAATTTGCCCGCACTGGTAATCGACGCGATCTATCACTTGAACCACCCGCAGCGACCGTATTGCAAAAGCTGGTCGAAGAAAAGCAGGGTCGCGTGGTGTCGATCGGTAAAATTGCCGATATTTACGCGAACAGCGGCATCACCGATAAAGTCAAAGCGACGGGTATTTCAGCCTTATTTGATGCGACTTTGGAGCAGATCACACAAGCGGGTGATAACACTATCGTGTTCACCAACTTCGTTGATTTCGATTCTGCTTATGGTCACCGCCGTGACGTGGCGGGTTATGCTGCGGCATTGGAGTATTTTGATCAGCGTCTGCCGCAAGTGTTGGCGCTGATGCAGGAACAGGACATTTTAATCCTCACCGCCGATCATGGCTGCGACCCAACATGGCCGGGAACCGACCATACTCGTGAACATATTCCGGTATTGGTGTATGGCAAGCAAGTTGCGCCGGGGTCGTTAGGCCGACGTGACACCTTTGCTGACATTGGGCAGACGCTCGCCAGTTACTTTGGCATTTCGCCAATGGATTACGGTAAAAAACTTTTCTAACACGCATATTCAAGGGCTAAACTTAGCCGTTGGGTTTTGTTAATGATGGCTGATAGCCAACAAACCAAAGGAACGAAAACATGGCAACTCCACATATTAATGCGCAAATGGGCGATTTCGCTGACGTAGTATTAATGCCGGGTGATCCACTGCGCGCCAAATACATTGCAGAAAAATTCCTTGATGATGTGGTTCAAGTGTGTGACGTGCGTAATATGTTCGGTTACACCGGTACTTATCAAGGACGTAAGATCTCTGTGATGGGACACGGGATGGGTATCCCATCATGCTCAATCTATGTGACTGAATTGATCAAAGACTTTGGCGTGAAGAAGATCATTCGCGTCGGCAGTTGTGGTGCGGTGAATGAAGGGATCAAACTACGTGATGTGGTGATCGGCATGGGCGCGTGTACTGACTCTAAAGTAAACCGCATTCGCTTTAAAGATCATGATTTTGCTGCGATTGCTGACTACAAGATGGTTAAGGCCGCGGAAGAAGCCGCCAAAGCCCGTGGGATTGAGGTTAAAGTCGGTAATCTATTCTCGGCTGAATTATTCTATACGCCAGATCCATCGATGTTTGATGTGATGGATAAATACGGCATCGTCGGCGTAGAAATGGAAGCTGCGGGGATTTACGGTGTGGCGGCAGAATATGGCGCGAAAGCTCTGACTATTTGCACCGTGTCTGATCACATTAAAACCGGTGAGCAAACCACTTCTCAAGAGCGTCAAAATACCTTTAATGAAATGATTGAAATCGCGCTGGATTCAGTGTTGATTGGCGATCAAGCGGGTTATTAATCACTGCTCTGATTTAGCCTGAACGATAAAAAACCTCAGTGCCAACTGAGGTTTTTTATGATCACGCTCGCTTGGCGGTGATCATTTGAAGAGGGTACTAAAGTGGCATGTTATTCATCCAATGAGGGTTCTGTTTGCTGGAGCAATAGATTTTCACCGGTTGGATTTTTGGCTTTACGGCGCAGCAGTAAGGTGAGCAAAACTCCGCTGACAAAACTCATCAATAGCATCCAATACATATTGTGATCACTTTTACGATAGTGATGGTCAGAAATCGCCGTCACTTTACCAGTTTCAAAACTGATCCGCACAAAACCAATCACACTACCATCGTGGATCACCGGCTCGACCAACTGTTGGCGACCAATGCTCGCCGTATGCAGTGGGGTATCTAAACCGAGCACCTCACGCACACTTAACGCAGCATCACTGGCAGCAAATAACACACCTTCTGAGTCATAAATTGAGGCATCAAACACTAGCCGTTCGGTAGCTAATTGGTTAGTAAGTGCTAACAGACGCTCTTGATCTTGATCGACAATCATGCTGCTGGCCGAAAGTGCCGCTTGGGTGATCAACACTTTAGTCAGGGTTTCCAGTTGGTTGGCTTGAATGCGCTCATTACCTTTACTGATCACCACGCTATTCTGAATCGTGATCACAAACATCACTGCAATCGCGAGCATTGTGGTAATACGCGCCACTAGGCGAAATGAAAAAAGTGAACCATCCATGCGGAAAAACACCTGCAAAAAACCAACTGCGCTCAGTTTGAGACTTGCGTTTTTAAATTGCAATAGGGTAACGTCTGGCTGTACCGAATAAGGAAAGTCGACATGGATGCTTTAACAATGTTACCCATCAAAAAACACCCTTCGCTGCTCAAGCGTTTCCCTGCCACGCGTGGAGTGAATCCGTTAGCGAAACATCGCGCCAGTTGGATTGTCTATGGCCATTACCTCACTCCCACTCAGTTTGCCGATATGGGTTTCTTTACCGAGCGTTCTGACGCCATTTTAGCCTTGTGGCAAGTGGGTGGTTATCAGGTGGCTTTAATGGCTGGAGAACTGACGCCTGAGCATGAAACCATTTTGCAAGCTCTGGAGTTGGATTATGCGCGGATCCAAGATGTCCCAGATTTGAGCAAACCCGGTTTGATGGTATTGGATATGGATTCGACCGCGATCCAAATTGAATGCATTGATGAAATTGCCAAACTCGCGGGGGTGGGGGAAGAAGTGGCGCAAGTGACCGAACGCGCGATGCAAGGTGAGCTCGATTTTGAGCAAAGTTTGCGTTTGCGCGTGAGTAAACTTAAAGGTGCGCCAGAATCGATTTTAAGCCAAGTGCGCGCAATGCTGCCATTGATGCCAGAGTTGCCAGAGCTGGTGGCTACGCTGCATGCGCTAGGCTGGAAAGTCGCGATTGCTTCAGGGGGCTTCACCTATTTTTCTGATCATCTAAAAGCGGAGTTGTCACTCGATTATGCCAAGTCCAATCAACTGGAAATTATCGATGGTAAACTGACGGGTCAAGTGTTGGGTGAGGTGGTGGGGGCGCAAACTAAAGCGGATATTCTGCGCGCTCTGGCGCTGCAATACGATATCGAAATGCATAATACGGTTGCGGTTGGCGATGGTGCTAACGATTTGCTGATGATGGCTGCGGCAGGACTGGGGGTGGCATTTCATGCAAAACCGAAAGTTGAAGCACAAGCACAAACCGCGGTGCGTTTTGCCGGATTAGGCGGTGTGCTGTGCATTATTTCTGCCGGATTAATTGCTCAGCAAAAGCTAAGTTGGCAAGCCAAGCCAAAAACTCACCTGTAACCCAATTCCGGCCAAACCCGCCAAACGGTTGATTGCGATCGCTTGGCGGGTTTTGTTATTCCATGCTTGATAGAAGTGGCGGGCGTTAGCTAGCCGGTTAGCTCAAGGCGGATCAACACTTCCTCGGTAATATCGACAATTTCGCCATAGCCCACTTGTGCCAACATCTCTTTTTCGAGCTGTTTAGCATGCGCTAGGCTAATCGTGGCCAGTTCGTTCAAATCGCTGAGCAGCAAATTGGTGATGGGGGCAAAGACCGGAACGCCACTGATCCTGAGTACATAGAGTTCACCCATTGTCTGCCCTTGGCGAATGAAGCGGATCCGCTCGCCGGTATCATTAAAATCACTGAGTAAGCGTGATTCGATGGATTGAATTTGGGTGCCATATTTCACTACGCTCAAGTAGATTTCGCGGTATTGAGGCTCAGCACCTTCAATCCGTTTCATCGGGCTTGCGAGTAGTGAATTAGTGTGGCCTTTAAAAATCGGTTGCAAGGTAATTCGCTGCTCACTGCCTAATTGAGCGAGTAGGTTGAGATAAGCTGGTAATGGATAATTGACCCCAATCACTTTCGGCTTAAGGTTGTTAGCTACTTTTTCGACAAAAAATGGAGTGCTTACCATCTTGTCTAGCAGGATGTTATGCAGGCTTTCGAGCAGTGGATTGCTAGGCAGTATTTCCTCTTTTTTCAATAGTTTGTCTTGGTTGTATTCAATGATGCTATTGAAAAAGGCGATGGTTTTTATCGTTTGAACACTCTCTTCAATCACTAACTGTAAGCTACGCCCAGTCGGATCGATGCGCACCACTTGGTAAGGGGTATTGCCCAGTGGCAGAGTCTTGTCATACAGCTTGAGCTCAAGATAATCGACCCAAACTTGATCATTGGCTTTAACCGCTAAGGGCGCATCTAATTGCAGGCTTAAGCCCCGTTTGGAGAGATCGACGGTCGCCCCTGTGACACTGTGTGTGCCGTTATTCACTTGCACTGGGGTTCGAAAGCGATAACGCGGCTCTTTACGCCGCGAACGAGCGTCAAAGTAGATGCCCATCGGATTACCCATCACTTGGCGAGGATGGCGAAAATCATTGAGCGCACTAGTGGCCAGATTCGGTTTGTCGGCCAGCAGATAATCATGGCCAGTCTCACTATTACCAATTTCTTGCAACACGCCACAGTGGGTCAAGGCGCTAGAGTGATTGGCAAGCTCACTGGAATGTTGTGCTAAGGCTTGTCTTTCTTGATCGGATAACTCAAATACAAATAAGCGAAACGCTCGCCAACTGTCGCGCTTGGCTCCGATATGCCAAAACAGCTTACGTTGTTCTTGGCTGGCCTCAGGCATCAGCATCGAAAAAAACAGCGTTTTATGTTGATGCTCATGTTTAAACGCATAGAGCACATTATTGCTGCCACGCACGCCTGGAGCGGCTAAGTACGCCATGCGTTCTGGTTTGAATAACGAGCCGAGTGCCTGTTGATTCCGTTCGTCATGCCAATATTGCCAAATCGGCCGATTATTTTCGGTCAGTAGTGCCAGTTTGAGCTCGTTGTGACTAAAAAACAGCGGCAAGTTACTGGTGTGCTTGAGGTACATATGCTCATAACCGCGAGTACGTGCGCGGATGATTTTATCTTGATTGTCATGGCGTGCTTTTTGAGTATTGGTTTGAATCGCCTCCTCAATCACTTGTTCTATCACATCGCTATTATTGAGTTTTAGTACGCGTAAAAATTTAACCGCATCACTGTCATGGGCTTCATCAATACCAAGAATGCGATATTCAAGACCTTGTTGCAGCCCAGTCACCATCGAGGCGCTATGCAGTTCAGCAAAGTAGATTTGAATAATTTCTCCAAGCCTGTAGTCAAAGGCGGCAGGGACTTTTAATTTGGCTCCGGAAGGCGAGAGATCGACACTTAAGCCATGGATCAACTGTTCGTTTAGTAATCGAATCTCAATTTGGGTAGCGATCTTTAAGCGATTTTCTTGACGCTTGAGGTCGTAGCCGAGTTTGAGCGGTTCAACCTCAAAGCTGGTATCTTTCGGCTGGTCATTTTTCGGTGCCAATTTGCCTTGCTGCTTCATGACTCGAAAATTATTGCGCGTGTTATTAACCGCTTCCCATACTCCCTCGGTATAGCCGCCAAATTTCTTCATATTTTTATGGTAGGCGTTGAACGCGACATCATCGAGCCAATGCTGGCGATTATCGAACGCATACTCCCGACACTCACCTTGAACCTTACCGCGTAAATCAATGCTTTTGCTGCAAGGAGCCATTAGGCGGTTCAGCTCCATTTTCACCAATAACTTGGTGGATGGTGGTTGTCCATCGGTCATATGAGTTAAAAGCTTATCGAGTTCACCAGAGTGGTAAACCGAGATGAGCCTTTCCGCGAGAGAGAGAATTTCGATTTGCTGCATACTTTTCTGTTAAAGTGTCTTCTATTGTGATGCATCGGCGGTCTGTGACATTTCTTTAGCGATATGTGGTTGCGATGCCTTTTTGTTAAAGTATTACGCTTGATCAGTGAGTGCAAGTTCGAGGATGAATAGTGAAAGCAAAACGCGCCTATGTATGTAACGAATGTGGTGCGGATTTCCCGCGTTGGCAAGGGCAGTGTAACGCCTGTGGTACATGGAATTCGATCTCGGAAGTGCGTCTTGCCGCTTCACCACAGGTTGTGCGGAATGAACGACTCGCGGGTTATGCCGGCGCTCTTGAAGCCAAAGTACAAACCTTGGCGGATATTGATTTGCAAGAGGTGCCTCGCTTTAGCAGTGGTTTTAAAGAGCTGGATCGCGTGCTCGGTGGCGGTGTTGTGCCTGGGGCGGCGATTTTGATTGGCGGCAGTCCTGGTGCAGGTAAATCGACATTACTGCTGCAAACCATGTGTTTGCTTTCTGAACAGATGCCCACCCTATATGTCACTGGTGAAGAGTCACTGCAACAGGTGGCGCTACGTGCAGCGCGGCTTGGCTTACCGAAACAGCATCTAAAAATGCTCTCAGAAACTAATGTGGATCGCATCTGCCAAATCGCAGAGCAAGAAAAACCGCGCATTATGGTGATCGATTCCATTCAAGTTATGCATATGGCGGATGTGCAATCCTCGCCGGGGAGTGTGGCGCAGGTGCGTGAATCGGCCACGGCACTCACTCGCTATGCCAAACAGAATAATGTGGCGGTATTTATTGTTGGTCATGTAACCAAAGACGGCACGCTAGCTGGGCCTAAAGTGTTGGAGCACATTATTGATTGCTCGATTTTACTGGATGGTGATACCGATAGCCGCTTTCGTACCCTGCGTAGCCATAAAAACCGCTTTGGGGCGGTGAATGAGCTGGGGGTGTTTGCTATGACCGGACAAGGGATGCGCGAAGTGAGTAACCCTTCGGCGATTTTCCTATCTCGCGGAGAGGAAGCCACCTCCGGTAGTTCGGTGATGGTGGTTTGGGAAGGTACTCGCCCGCTGTTAGTGGAAATTCAAGCCTTGGTCGATTACTCACAGTTGGCCAATCCAAGACGTGTGGCGGTCGGTTTAGAGCAAAACCGCTTGTCTTTATTGTTGGCAGTGCTGCATAAACACGGTGGTTTGCAGATGGCGGACCAAGATGTGTTTGTCAATGTAGTCGGTGGGGTTAAAGTCACCGAAACCAGTGCCGATTTAGCGCTGTTGATGGCGCTGCTCTCCAGTTTTCGCGATCGACCTTTGCCTAAAGATGTGGTGATTTTTGGGGAAGTGGGCTTGGCTGGTGAAATTCGGCCGGTTCCCAGTGGCCAAGAGCGGCTTAATGAAGCCTTTAAACACGGTTTTAAGAAAGCGATTGTGCCGATTGCCAATTTGCCCAAAGGTGGTGTAGCGGGAATGCAAATTCATGGCGTTAAGAAACTCGCGGATGCGATTGCGGCTTTTGATGAGTTGTAATCCTAAGCTAGTGCGGCTAAAAAAATCTGCTTGGAACCTCGCGAGTCGTGGGCGGATCACCTATAGTTTGTCTGCGACAGTCGATAGTTAATGGCACCTTAAAGATTTGCAGTTGTAGTGGGTAGAGGCGCGATTTACACCGCATAAATCGAAGAGTTTTGCTCGGTGGATGAGCGTCAGCGCACTCGCGACTAAGCGATGATTTCAAGTCGGTTAAGGATATTTTTTATCAGCAGGTGTAAGCAAGGGTATCAGTCTTGACAGATTGTGATATACTCTGCGCGCACTTTATACCTTATTAACAGAGTAAGACAATGGCAGATTTATCATTATATAGAAACATTGGTATTTTCGCGCACGTTGACGCGGGTAAAACCACTACCACTGAGCGTATCCTGAAGCTGACTGGTAAAATCCACCGTGTAGGCGAAGTACATGACGGCGCTTCAACGATGGACTTCATGGAACAAGAAGCTGAGCGTGGTATTACTATCCAGTCTGCTGCGACTACCTGTTTCTGGAAAGGTCACCGTTTTAACGTAATCGACACCCCAGGACACGTTGACTTCACTGTTGAAGTTTACCGTTCTCTGAAAGTTCTTGACGGCGGTATCGGTGTATTCTGTGGTTCTGGCGGTGTTGAACCTCAGTCAGAAACTAACTGGCGTTACGCAAACGAATCAGAAGTATCTCGTCTGATCTTCGTTAACAAACTAGACCGTATGGGTGCTGACTTCTTCCGTGTAGTTGCACAGGTGAAGAAAGTTCTTGGCGCAAACCCACTGGTTATGACGCTGCCTATCGGTCGTGAAGATGAATTCGTTGGTGTGGTTGACGTATTGACTCGTCAAGCATTCGTATGGGATGACTCAGGTCTTCCAGAAAACTTCGAAATTAAAGAAGTTCCAGCAGACATGGTTGATCAGGTAGAAGAATACCGTGAAATGATGATCGAAACTGCTGTTGAGCAAGATGACGAGCTGATGATGGCTTACATGGAAGGCGAAGAGCCGACTGTAGAGCAGATCAAAGCGTGTATCCGTAAAGGTACTCGTGAGCTGGCATTCTTCCCAACTTTCTGTGGTTCTGCATTCAAAAACAAAGGTATGCAACTGGTTCTAGATGCAGTTGTTGATTACCTGCCTTCTCCAACTGAAGTTGATCCTCAGCCACTGACTGATCCTGCAACTGGTGAGCCAACAGGTGAAGTAGCAACAGTCTCTGTTGATGCTCCTCTAAAAGCGCTTGCGTTCAAGATCATGGATGACCGTTTTGGTGCCCTGACTTTCGTTCGTATCTACTCAGGTAAAATTAAGAAGGGTGATACCATTCTTAACAGCGCAACCGGTAAAACTGAGCGTGTTGGCCGTATGGTTGAGATGCACGCAAACGACCGTAACGAACTGGAATCTGCACAAGCAGGTGACATTATCGCGATCGTTGGTATGAAGAACGTTCAAACTGGTCACACTCTATGTGATCCTAAGCATGAATGTACCCTTGAGCCGATGATTTTCCCAACCCCAGTTATCTCTATCGCTGTTAAGCCTAAAGATAAGAACGGTTCTGAGAAAATGGGTATCGCGATTGGTAAGATGGTTGCAGAAGATCCATCATTCCAAGTTGAAACTGACGAAGATTCAGGCGAAACCATCCTTAAAGGTATGGGCGAACTTCACCTAGACATCAAAGTAGATATCCTTAAGCGTACTTACGGCGTTGAGCTGGAAGTGGGTGCTCCTCAAGTTGCTTACCGTGAAACTATCACTAAAGCGGTTGAAGATAGCTACACGCATAAGAAACAGTCTGGTGGTTCTGGTCAATTCGGTAAGATTGATTACCGTATCAAACCAGGAGAGCAAAACACTGGCTTCACCTTTAAGTCAACAGTTGTTGGTGGTAACGTTCCTAAGGAATTCTGGCCAGCTGTTGAGAAAGGCTTCAAGTCTATGATGGATACCGGTACTTTAGCTGGCTTCCCTGTACTTGACGTTGAAGTTGAACTGTTTGACGGTGGCTTCCACGCAGTTGACTCATCTGCAATCGCATTTGAAATTGCGGCGAAAGGCGCATTCCGTCAGTCAATTCCAAAAGCAGCACCTCAGCTTCTTGAGCCAATCATGAAAGTGGATGTGTTCACTCCAGAAGATCACGTTGGTGACGTTATCGGTGACTTGAACCGTCGTCGTGGCATGATCAAAGACCAAGAAATGGGTCTGACTGGCGTGCGCGTTAAAGCAGACGTTCCACTATCTGAAATGTTCGGTTACATCGGTACTCTACGTACAATGACTTCTGGTCGTGGTCAGTTCTCTATGGAGTTCTCTCACTACTCAGCATGTCCAAACAACGTAGCAGAGCAAGTAATTGCTGAAGTTAAAGAGCGTAACGCGAAGAAGTAATTGTTAGTTGTAAAGCTTAAAAAAGCCCCGTAAGTGTAAGCTTACGGGGCTTTGTTGTTTTCGCAGGTGCCATGGCAAGCGGCTAATAACGGAACCGTGATATTCTGTGAGTTACGGCTGTGTATGCTGCTGTACTGCGCGGCGTAAGAATCCTTCCGACTGGCAAAGCTTGGCAGATGCCTGTTGATAGCTCATACCGGTTAAATACATCAAAATCGCTAGCTTAGCGTTATTGCCACTCTGTTCAAGTAGTGTTTCCGCTTCATGGCGTTGGCAGTCAGTGGCTTGCATCACAATCCGGATCGCTCTGGCAATCAGTTTGCGATTACTTGCCCGCACATCGACCATTAAGTTTTGATAGCTTTTGCCAAGCCGGATCATGCTGGCTGTGGTCAGCATATTGAGTACCAGTTTTTGTGCGCTACCCGACTTGAGACGAGTTGAACCGGATAATGCTTCAGGCCCCACCACCGGCGAAATCGCGATTTGGGCAATTTCCGCAATCGGTGAATCCGGGTTACACGAGAGAGCAATGGTGGTTGCCCCGATATGATTGGCGTATTCTAAAGCACCCAGCACATAAGGGGTACGGCCACTGGCTGCGATACCGACCAATACATCTTGGTGACTAAAGTGGATTTGCTGTAAATCATATACGCCAAGGGTTGGGTTATCTTCCGCACCTTCTTGCGCGGTAAACATTGCCTCTTTACCTCCGGCAATCAGACCGATCACCATCTGGTCGCTGACCCCAAACGTTGGAGGACACTCTGAGGCATCTAATACACCAAGCCGGCCACTCGTTCCCGCGCCAAGATAAATCAAGCGCCCACCTTGTTTAAAGGTGGCGGTAATTTTATCGACCGCTTGAGCAATCTGTGGCAGCACTGCTTCTACCGCGAGTGGAACCTGTTTATCTTGCTGGTTTAGGCGTTCGACAATCTCTTGGGCCGAGAGTAAGTCGATATCCATCGTATCTGGATTGCGTTGTTCGGAAACCAAATGAGATAGAGCGGCGATAAGAGCATCATTAGTCATAACAATTCCTGTAGCGATTAATCAGGGTAGTAAATCACACCAAGGCTAGCATGGCGTGATGCGCCGGTCACACTCGGTAAATTACTTGGTAAATTATGGATCCGTCGCTGAGCCAGCCAAGCGAAAGCCATCGCTTCCATATTATCCCCATCAACCCCCATTTGCGTGGTTGGAGCCACTTGCCAATCGGGCAGTAAAGCTTGCAGGCGTTCCATTAACAGAGGGTTCTGCGCGCCGCCACCACAGACCAGCAGTTGTGGCTGTATACCTGCAGCAAATAGGTTGACTTGTTCGGCAATGGTTTGTGCTGTGAACTCACATAGCGTACGTTGCACATCGGTTGCATTAACCGTATTGGCTAAATGCATTGAAAATTTGCTCAGTTCCGCTTGCAACCAAGGCAGATTAAACCGCTCGCGGCCTGTGCTTTTCGGCGCTGACAATGCAAAGTAATGGTCTTGTTTTAACTGAGCCAGCAAAGCGTGATTGATTTGGCCTTGTTTGGCCCATTTAGCATCTTGATCATAGGCTTGGTTATGTTGTTGCAAGCACCAACTATCCATCAACATATTACCGGGGCCAGTATCATAGCCTATCACTTCACCATTCGGTTTAAGCACCGAAATATTAGCAATTCCCCCGATATTGAGTACCACCACGGTCGATTGTGTCGCATGAAAAATGGTGCGGTGAAACGCGGGGACTAACGGGGCGCCTTGTCCACCAAGGGCGATATCTTTGCGTCGAAAATCGGCCACGGTCGTGATGCCTGTACGTGCGGCGATGATATTGGCATCACCGATCTGCAGGGTAAAAGGTTTCGCTCCAGTGGGTTGATGGAACACGGTTTGCCCATGACAGCCAATTGCTCGGATCTGGGCGGGGTGATAACCACTATGCTTAAGCAAAGCCAGCACTGCATCACTGAATAGATGGCCGAGATCGTGTTCTAACTCGCCAATCGCAATCAATGTGGTGGGTTGGCCGATACAGATACTGAGTAGCCGCTGTTTTAGGCTGGCTGGCATCGGATAATCATGGTGGGCGAGCAGTGTAATATGATCGCCTTGTAGGGCAACCAATGCGGTATCAACGCCATCCAAACTGGTGCCTGACATCACTCCGATGTAGAGCTCGCTTTCCGCCATCTGATCCGCCTCTTATGATATTCAAACAAAGGCATTGTAATTGAAAAATAAACTGAATAATCTCGAGGCTTGTGACAATTTTGTCAATTTTTTCAAGGAGCAAACATGGGACCACTTTGGTTGGATGTCGCCGGTTATGAACTGAGTAGCGAAGATCGCGAAATTCTACAACATCCGACGGTGGGCGGGGTGATCCTGTTTGGCCGTAACTATCACGACAATCAGCAACTGTTAGCCCTTAATCATGCGATTCGACAGGCGGCCAAGCGGCCGATTTTGATTGGTGTTGATCAAGAAGGCGGGCGTGTACAGCGTTTTCGCCAAGGTTTTAGTCGTATTCCTGCTGCTCAATCTTATGCTCGGGCTGATAATGGCGTTGAATTAGCGGAGCAAGGTGGTTGGTTAATGGCTGCTGAGTTGATTGCCCATGATGTGGACTTGAGCTTCGCACCAGTACTCGATATGGGATTTGCCTGCCAAGCGATCGGTAATCGATCTTTTGGTGAAGATGTAACAACGGTGCTTAAGCATAGCAGTGCTTATCTGCGAGGTATGCAAGCGGTTGGCATGGCCACCACCGGTAAACATTTCCCAGGGCATGGAGCGGTAGTGGCCGATTCGCATCTGGAAACGCCTTATGATGAGCGTGAAACGATTGCACAAGATATGGCGATTTTTCGAGCTCAGATTGAAGCGGGGGTACTTGATGCGATGATGCCAGCGCATGTGGTCTATCCACATTATGATCCACAGCCTGCCAGTGGTTCGAGTTACTGGTTAAAGCAAGTGTTACGTCAGGAGCTCGGTTTTAAAGGCATTGTTTTTTCAGATGATCTGAGCATGGAAGGTGCGGCAGTGATGGGCGGGCCCGTCGAGCGTGCTCAGCAAGCGTTGCTGGCGGGTTGTGACATGATTTTGCTGTGTAATCAACGCCAAGCGGCGATTTCAGTATTGGATAATTTACCGATTATTGACGTACCGCAAGCCGAAAGCTTGCTGAAAAAGCAGCAGTTCAGTTATCGCGAGTTGCAGCGTTCCGAGCGTTGGCGGCTGGCGGTCAATAATATGCAGCGTCTCATTGAGCAATTTAGTTGATGATAAGCCAGCGGGTTATTTATCCCCTTACGAGTTGAATCCAATCTCGTGTTGGTGAGATAAAAAGAGGTGCAAATTTAGCCTTACAAGGCTTGTTGCTATAAATTTACACTTGCAATGTTTTCAAAGCCTGTTAACGTGTTTCCTGTTGATTTTTTGGTCACGCCATAGATGGCGTGTAAATAATAAATTACAGGAAATGGAATGAAGAGAAGTGAATTGAGCGATGTCAATATCAGTGATGAACAGATCTTGCTCACCCCTGAGGCTTTAAAGAGCAAAATTCCGCTGAGTGATGCTGCGCGCGACTTTATTCGTCAATCGCGCCAGACAGTGGCGAATATTATTCATAAGCGCGATCCACGTTTGTTGATTGTATGTGGTCCTTGCTCAATTCATGATATTGATGCGGCCAAAGAGTACGCGCAGAAACTAAAAACGCTGGCTGCTGAGTTGAGTGATCAGCTTTACATTGTGATGCGGGTCTATTTTGAAAAACCGCGTACCACAGTCGGCTGGAAAGGCTTGATTAATGATCCGCATCTGGATGGCAGTTTTGATATTGAGCATGGGTTGCATGTTGGGCGTCAGCTGTTAGTGGATTTAGCTGAAATGGGCATTCCGCTTGCCACCGAAGCGCTCGATCCGATTAGCCCACAATATTTGGCGGATACGTTTAGCTGGGCGGCGATTGGCGCACGTACTACTGAGTCGCAAACTCACCGCGAAATGGCCAGTGGCCTTTCGATGCCGATCGGCTTCAAAAATGGCACTGATGGTAATTTAGCCACTGCAATCAATGCGATGCAAGCTGCCTCATCCAGTCACCGTTTTATGGGGATTAACCGCGCAGGCCAAGTGGCACTGCTCACCACCCAAGGTAATCCTAATGGGCATGTCATTTTACGCGGCGGCAAACAGACCAATTATGATTCGGTATCGGTGGCGGAATGTGAGCAAGAGATGCAGCAACAGGGGTTAGTGCCATCATTAATGGTGGATTGCAGTCATGCCAATTCGCGCAAAGATTATCGCCGTCAGCCTTTGGTGGCGGAAGATGTAATTCATCAGATCCGTGAAGGTAATCGCTCGATTATTGGCTTGATGATTGAAAGCCATCTCAATGCGGGGAATCAGTCGTCTGACTTGGCGCGTGATCAAATGCAATATGGTGTATCCATCACTGATGGTTGTATCAGTTGGTCGGCCACCGAAGCGCTGCTGCGTCATGCTCATCAGGAGCTGATCCCGTTTTTGCACAACCGCTTACAACCATAACAAGGATAGAATATGGCGTTAGAGTTGGATCAGTTGCGAGAGCAAATTGATCAAGTTGATCGGCAAATGGTTGAGCTACTCGCTCGTCGTTTGGCTTTGGTTGAGCAAGTCGGCGAGGTGAAAAGCCGCGCTGGTTTGCCGATTTATGCCCCGGACCGTGAAGCCGCAATGTTGGCTTCACGTCGAGCTGAAGCACAAAGCAAAGGTGTGCCACCGCAATTGATCGAAGATATTTTGCGCCGCACCATGCGTGAATCTTATGCCAGCGAAAAGGATGCGGGTTTTAAATGCCTCAACCCTAAGCTGCGTTCGGTGGTGATCATCGGGGGTCATGGTCAACTTGGCCGCTTGTTTGGGAGAATGTTTAAACTCTCTGGCTATCAAGTCAAAGTGTTAGGCAGCCAAGATTGGCATAAGGCCGATCAGTTACTGCACGATGCCGGATTAGTGATGGTTACGGTACCGATCCACTTAACGCTTGGTGTGATTGAAAAGCTCGGCCAACTACCGGCAGATTGTATTTTGTGCGATTTAACTTCGATCAAAGCCAAACCGCTCGCAGCGATGCTGCAAGTGCATGCTGGGCCAGTGGTGGGGTTACACCCGATGTTTGGTCCTGATGTGCCAAGTTTGGCTAAACAGGTGGTGGTCCATTGCGATGGAAGAGGCGCTGAACATTACCAATGGTTGCTTCAGCAGCTGGCGATTTGGGGAGCCAGTTTGTGCCCAATTGATGCGGTAGAACACGATCAAGGTATGACGTTAATCCAAGCACTGCGTCACTTTACTTCTTTTGCTTATGGGCTGCATCTGCGTAAAGAAAACCCGAATTTGGCGCAATTGCTTAAGTTGAGCTCACCGATTTATCGTTTAGAGCTGGCGATGGTGGGACGCTTATTTGGACAAGATCCGCATTTATATGGCGATATTATTCTCTCATCCGCCGATAATATTGCGATGATCCAGCGTTTTCAGCGCAGTTTATCCGAGGCGGTAGAGTTGGTCAGCATGGGGGATAAGGCGAGTTTTGTCGAACAGTTTGCGCGAGTTAGCCAGTGGTTCGGTGACTATTCCCAGCAGTTTATGCACGAAAGCCAGCATCTGCTCAAGCAAGCCAATGACACACTCCAGCGCACTTAGCCGACCGGCGAGTGCGATTGGTGGTGGCAAAAGGCATGTTAAATCGGGGGTGATTAAGGTAGATCAATTAAGGCTGCTCAAGATAAGAGAGGTGTTCTAAATTGCGATGCAGTAAGCTGTCATCACCGAGGTTCCACTCTACTAAACGGCGCAAATGGGCAATGCTATCGATATCAATATGATTGATAGCCATGCGTAGAATGCGCTCTTGTACGCTAATGATCTTAGCGGTCAAATGCAAAGTTATTTCACTGTCTGGTAGCGTAAAAACTACTTCGACCAGAGCGTGTGCATCTAACTTGGGTGGCTCTTCGCACCACAGCAGCAAGCCATGTAATGACAGATCTTGAATACAAGTTGCCAACTGTTTCTCACCTTGTTTTAAGGTGGCAGGTGCTTGGTACAAAATCCGTGAAAAACGGCGTTTTTCGATCATTGAGGTTTCCTAGATAAATAGATTAAGCATAGCAAATGAGCACTAAACTTTCTGACGTCGAATCATAATCCGCTAGTTTTACCACAAACAGCACGAAGTCAATTAACTAAAAGTAGCTGATCACGCTAGTGAATAAAAAAGAGAGGTCGCATTGCGACCTCTACTGTCTTCGAGGCCAATGATTATTTAGTAATACGTTTGTATTTGATCCGGTGTGGCTCGGCCGCTTGTGCGCCAAGCGTTTGTTTTAGCCATTCCATATATTCGGTATAGTTACCTTCGTAGAAGTTGACTTTACCTTCATCACGGTAGTCAAGAATATGAGTCGCAATACGGTCAAGGAACCAGCGGTCATGGGAGATCACCATCGCGCAGCCAGGGAACTCCAGCAATGCTTCTTCGAGAGCGCGTAGCGTTTCTACATCCAGATCATTGGTGGGTTCGTCGAGCAACAGCACGTTACCACCAGCTTTGAGCAGTTTGGCTAAATGCACACGGTTACGCTCACCACCGGACAGCTCACCAATCACTTTTTGCTGATCAACGCCTTTGAAGTTAAAACGAGAGCAGTAAGCACGCGCTGGGATTTCAAAGTTGTTGATGCGAATAATATCTGCCCCTTCAGAGATTTCTTGGAACACGGTGTGCTTATCATTCATGCTGTCGCGGAACTGATCCACCGATGCTAGCTTCACCGTATCACCCAACTCAATGCTGCCTGAATCCGGTTGTTCTACACCGCTGAGCATTTTAAACAGCGTCGATTTACCGGCACCGTTAGGACCGATAATGCCAACAATCGCTCCTTTTGGCATGCTAAATGACAGATCGTCAATCAACACTCTGCCATCAAACGATTTGGTGAGGTTTTTGACTTCAACCACTTTATCGCCTAAGCGTTCACCAGGCGGAATGAACAGTTCGTTGGTTTCATTACGTTTTTGGTGATCGGTATTTTGCAGCTCTTCAAAGCGTGCCATACGCGCTTTCGATTTCGCCTGACGACCTTTTGGATTCTGGCGTACCCATTCCAGCTCTTTCTCAATGGTTTTTTGGCGCGCTTTTTCTTGCGAAGCTTCTTGCTTCAAGCGTGCATCTTTTTGCTCTAGCCATGACGTGTAGTTGCCTTGCCATGGAATACCTTCACCACGGTCAAGCTCGAGAATCCAGCCTGCGGCATTGTCGAGGAAGTAACGGTCGTGGGTGATCGCCACCACAGTTCCTGAGTAATCAACCAAGAAACGCTCTAACCAAGCGACGGATTCTGCATCCAAGTGGTTGGTAGGCTCATCGAGTAACAGCATGTCTGGTTTTTCGAGTAACAAGCGGCAGATCGCAACCCGGCGACGCTCGCCCCCAGACAAGAATTTGATTTGCGTATCCCATTCTGGCAAGCGCAGTGCATCCGCCGCGCGCTCCAATACGTTTTCTAAGTTGTGGCCATCTTTGGTTTCGATAAGCGCTTCAAGCTCACCTTGCTCTTTAGCCAGCGCATCAAAATCCGCTTCAGGCTCAGCGTAGGCGGCATACACTTGATCGAGGCGCTTAAGGGCGTGTACCACATCAGCAACAGCTTCTTCCACCACTTCACGTACGGTTTTACTCTCATCCAGCTTTGGCTCTTGCGGCAGGTAACCGACGTTTAAGCCAGGTTGTGGGCGAGCTTCACCATCGATGTCTTTGTCAATGCCAGCCATGATCCGCAGCAGGGTTGATTTACCTGCGCCGTTAAGGCCCAAAACACCGATTTTTGCGCCAGGGAAGAAACTCAAAGAGATGTCTTTTAGAATTTGACGCTTGGGTGGCACAATTTTGCTCACCCGAGACATGGTATATACGTATTCAGCCATTGCCGATCGTTCCTACTCTTTCAAACGGAATAAAGTGATTATTCTATATCAAAGCAAGTCGCTTTGTTACTAGAGTGCCCACTTTTTGGGGGGCGAAACATTTCTTGAGACTTTCTTATTTAATGGGAGTGGGCCGCGCGCAGGTGAACGTCAGTCACTACAATTAGCCTAGCGTGATTGGTTTAGGCTTTTTCCCCTGTGGTCAGCCATACTTAATAAAATGTTGCATTATTTGCATTAAGTTTACTTCACTGCTATTGAGAACAGTGGTGAGAATCCGTTCAATAGTCGGGATTACCCAGATAGGTGGTGTTAGCTTCTTTTTTGGTTGTGCTTATCGCTAGCCACAATTGCCATTGATTTTAAGGATGAGATCTTATGATGTCTGTGACGCGACTTAAGCCGGGTAGCCTCGTGTCAGTCTTCATGTTAACCGCCTGCGCTGTCAGCGCGAATATTACCGATTTAACCGTACAGCGAGAGCAATATGAGAAAGTGCAGCTTAGCTTGAATCATCAGGACCTCACACAATATCTGCGTATTCGCCAACACATCGATGACTATCCATTGACCCCTTATCTCGATTACCGTGCTTTTCTGATTGATATTGGCAATAAGCCACCGCTGGTGGTGCGCAATTTTATTGATAGCCACCAAGAATTCCCCTTTGCCTCACGAATTGCTGCACCGTATTTAGATGCATTGGCGCGTGATAAAAAATGGCTAACCTTACTTAAATTTCAAACCGAATTACCCAAAGGTGAGACTTATCAGTGTCACTATTACTATGCCAAGTTACAAACCGGTCTGCGTAATGAGGCGTTCGCCGGCGCGAAAAAATTGTGGATGAGTGGAGCGAGCATTGCTGATGCATGTGACCCACTGTTTGCTGAATGGCAGCGGGTGGGGGGCTTAACCGATCAGTGGCGACTCAAGCGGGCGTTATTGGCTTTTGAGGGGCGTAATCGTAACCTGATGGTCTATCTGCAAAAAAAATTGCAGGGTAAAAAGGCTCAAGCCAAAGCTCAAGCGATGCTCGAACTGTTTGATAAACCGGAGCGAGTATTGGCTTACAGCCGCAAGGCTGCGCAAGATCCGTTTAATCAACAACTGGCCGAATTGGCGCTGCAAAAGTGGGCCAGAGCTGAGCCGTTAAAGGCCCAAGCGGTGTTGAATGACGTAGCGAAAGCCCAAGCTTGGTCTCAAGCGCAAAAAAATCGAACCGCTCGCTTTATTGCGATTCGTCTGATGGATGTTCAAGAACCGGCGATCACCGAATGGCGCGATCAGGTGATTCGCGATAGTCATGAGGTGCGTTTGATTGAAGCGCGCATTCGTTTGGCGCTGCGTGAGAGTGATTGGCGTGATTTAGCCAAGTGGATTGCGCTGTTACCTGAGCAAGAGCGCAAGACATTGCGCTGGCAATATTGGCAAGCGAGAAGTGAGATTGCTCTTGGTCAGCCGCAGCAAGGTCGTGAGCGTTTACAAGCTTTGCTTGGACAGCGCCACTTTTACAGTGTTGCCGCCGCCAAATGGTTGCAGCAAGCGGTGAATTATCCGACTAGCACCTTGGTACTTGATCAATCCGCACTTAAAGCCCATCACAAGGCGTTAGCTCGGATCAACGAGCTGGTCTTGCTGAATAAAATGACTGCCGCAAACAGTGAGTGGCGCTGGTTACTGGCCCGGGTTAGCCCAAGTGAGCAAGCGATGTTAGCCGCTTATGCTGCCAGCGTTGGCTGGCACCAGATGACCATTATGGCGACGATTACTGCCAAGTTATGGGATAATAATCAGTTGCGTTTCCCTGTGATCCATCAAGATTTATTTACTCTGCATGGACAGCAAAATAGTATTGACCCTATCACTTTGATGTCATTAGCCAGACAAGAGAGTGCGATGAATCCGAATGCTCAATCCCCCGTTGGCGCACGAGGTTTGATGCAGATTATGCCAGATACGGCGCGTTATACGGCAAATAAATATCAGTTGAGTTATAGCCATCCTGATCAGCTATACCAAGTGGCTAAAAATATCGAAATTGGTAGTCGCTATCTCAGTAGCTTACTTGAGCGCTATGATCAGAATCGGATTTTAGCGTTCGCAGCCTACAATGCCGGACCGAGCCGGGTTGATAATTGGCGGCAGCGTACGCAAGGCAAGTTGGATGTGTATGGCTTTATTGAGGCGATCCCATTTGCTGAGACGCGCGGTTATGTGCAGAATATTTTAATGTTTGAAACCTATTATCGAGATTTAATGGCGGTAGAAGGCCATTTTCTTAGTGAACGGGAGTTAAATACAAAGTATTGATTCCTCTCCCTGCTGCACTACAATAAGCGGGTGTATCACTTAATGAGTACAACTATGGTAGCACAACCTTATTATACGCAGTGGCAGCAAGTTTTGGATCTGGTTCAGCAGGCGGTACAGCAAGATCAGCATGAACTGCTACTGACGTTGCTGATGACACTTGATGAACGTGAAGCGCTGGTTGCGCGAGTCAATATTGTGCATGAGTTGTTAAGTGGCGATATGTCACAGCGACAAATCAGCCAGATGCTTGGCGTGGGGATTGCGACGATTACGCGAGGCTCGAATGAGCTTAAATCTCGTAGTGAGCAAGACAAAGCCACATTGGCGCAACTGTTAACCTCGCCGGCCTCTCCAACTCGTTAAAGCTCAAAAGCGATCGGTTTACAACATGCTGAGCTGTGAATAGCTCAGCATTAATCGCAGTAACATGACTGAATAGTGGCATGAAGAATCCACATTAAGTCATGTTGATGATGCTTGAGGGTAATGGTCAGGATTGATAAATGGGATCAAGGCCAAAATCAACGCTTGGTGATACACAGAGCTGCGGGTTAGGTGATGAGCGGTCAATAAACCAATTGCGCCACCTTGCTGCTTAATGTTTTTTGTGCCAAACACTTGATCCATCACATCCCCCAACTCAGCACCTGAACCAAGCTGTTCAAGCACCAATGGTGGCAACATTAAGCAAGCACTGCGTGATTCGCCTCGTTGTTCGTCGGATTCAACAATCATCCAAGCAAAGGTTTTGTTATCTTCAATCCCCGCTTCCATACCGACGTAATAGTCTGCGCCAGGATACCGCTGTTTGGCATTTCGTACTCGGTTGAGAGCGCCTTGTTTGGTTTCGGTGTCACTCATCGGTTGAGCGGCGACGTCACTGGGTACAGATACGCCAATAAACGCATCGTCATGATCAGCAAACACGGTGTTAAATGCACTTTTCACCGCATTTATTTTGGCAGGGTTTTGCGAAGCAATAATAATTTTGCGCATAACTTTTTTTATCGTGGTTAGTGGTTATAAGGAGGTAAGCCAAGGCTTGAGTTGACTAAGGCTCATTGGACGACCCAAGTAAAAACCTTGCATATAATCACATTGGCAATCGGTTAGCCACTGATGAATTGCTTGATTCTCAATACCTTCCGCGGTGACTTTGATCGATTGTGAGTGGCAAAAGTCAATCAATGGTCGAATGACATTCTGTTTATTGCTGGCAATCAGTGTATCTAAAAATTGGCGATCAAACTTAATTTTTTGCACTGGGTACTGTACTAACTGAGTGATCGAAGTATAGCCAGAGCCAAAATCATCAATAGTTAATCCATAGCCACAGCGTGAAAGCTCATGTAAAAGGGGAGTACTTTGTGAGTCGGCCGCGAATGTTTCGGTAATTTCAAAATCAATCCATTGTGGATCGACCTTATACAAATTGGCTTGCAAGTCGATAAACTCAGCTAATTTCAGTGAATTGAGTTCAGCGGAAGAGAGATTAATCGAAATCTGTACCGGATCACTGCTTATCGCTTGCAGGCGAGCAAACTCTCTAAATGTTTGCATGATAACCCAGCGGTCTATGGTGCCAAAGAGTCCTATTTGTTCCGCAATCGGGATAAATTCATCGGGAGAGATTTCTCCGAGCGATTCAGACTGCCAACGTAGTAACACCTCAAAACCGGCTAAGCGTCCATCAGAGCAAGTAAAGTAAGGTTGGTAAACCAAATTCAGCTCTTTTTCAAATAAACCTAAGCGTAAAGCACGCTCGATATTATTACGTCGCTGTACTATTTGGTCTAAAGCTTGCGAGTAATAGGCTAGCTGATTTTTCCCGGCATTTTTGGCTTGATACATCGCAGTATCGGCATTCAGGAGTAATTTTTCGATATGAGTACCATCGTTGGGGAAAGTGGCAATCCCAATGCTGGCCGTAATCGGAAAATCACTCAGTGCGGAATGACTTTTGCTCTGAATTGGATCGAGTATCCGTTGAGCAAATAGGTTCACGCAGTCATTGAATTGCTTCGGGGCGACCAGCAAAATGGCAAATTCATCGCCGGATAAGCGAGCGGCAATACTGAAGGTATTGTGGCTGACTTCAAAGCTTTTACACAGTTGATGAACATGACTAGCAAAGCTGACTAATAGCGAATCCCCCACTTGGTGGCCATATTTGTCATTGACATATTTGAAGTTATCGAGGTCGATATACATTACCCAGATCTGCTGAGTGGCATGATAGCGGGAAAGTAGCAAATTGGCTTGCACTTGAAACTGATAGCGGTTGGCCAGTTTAGTGAGATGATCATTTTCAGCTAAGGCTTTGGTACGTTGATAGGTCGAGTTTAATTCGGTGTATATAGCGTAAAAACGTGAGGAGAGGCGGCCAATCTCATCGTGAGTTTTCAGTGGTTCAATATTCTTGCGTTGATGGTTCTCCACTTCTTGCAACTGTTTATCCAATTTAAGTATGGGGTTAATTACATGACGATAAAGTAGCATCAGTAGTAGGAGAACCGTAACCAAGGCAGAGAGACCAAAAGAGAGTAGCAGTCGAAGCTGAATTGCGCCCAGCTTGGTATTGAGTATGTGTGGGGCGGGGTTTAATGTTGCGTAAAATCCGGGTTGTAGCTCAACCGATTGGGTTAATTGAGTTCGATACGTTGGTGGGGTATGACTAAAAATAATCGGGCTTTGGCTATCAAATTCAATTTGTTGCCTCAGTTGGCTCAACTGCTCTAATACCACATACACCACCACAAAAAACACATCTTGCCGATTGTAACTGAGGGGCGTTAATAAGGTCTGTTGATCTAATAGATCATAGCGAACCAGTATATCTTCACCAGCGGAATTGAGCGTGTAACTAATGTCGGAAGTTTTTTGGGTGGTTGAAAAACGTTGTGTGACGTAGTCCTGTACCTGAGGGTCCATGGTTGTAAATGGATCGGTACTATTTTCTGCATAGTAAAGCAGTTCTTGATTACCATTTAGAATCGATAGTGCAACGAACTGTTGCTCACTCGGTTGTAAAATATCTAAGGTTTCGCGCAGATTATCCACTAACGCCAGTTCTTGATACGGATTATTTTCTAGCGAGAAATAGTGCCGCATGATGTCGCTTTTGGCTAAGGTAAAAGCGTAACTACTGACCAATGCTTGTGCTTGTTGATAATGGTTAGCTAATTTCTCAATATTCAGTTGCAGATAACTCTCGGTTCTTCTGATCAGAGCATTTTTCTGACTGGTATAAATCATATGGCTTGAAACAGCGACACTGAGCAGGATCACTGGGGTGATCAGTAATAGAACTCTATGGTTTAGTTTCATAGTGATGCGTCACACTGTTGATGATTTTGGCGCGTAGATTGAGATTTTTGGCTGACAGCTCACTGTCGATAAGCGCCACTGCGAGACGTGGCTCCGGCAGATAAATCGAACTGTCTTCACAATGCTCTGCCGGAAGCAAAGCTCGTGCTTTATAGTTTGGACTTGCGGTTTGGATATATTCAGCGTTAATTGCGGCAATATTGGGTTGCATTAGGAAATCGAGAAAAGCTTTGGCTTGGGTAACGTTGGTTGAGGTACTATTTACCGCCAGACAGTCTACCCATAGATAGGCCGGGCCTTCAGGTACCACAAATTGCCAATCTTGCTCGTTCAAGAAACGGTTGAGTGAGTAATGATCACCACTATAAGTCACCGCCATGTGCAAATTGTCCGGTCGAGGATGGCTGCGCACATAACTTAGCGCATATTCATAGGTCAGAATATTAGGCTTGGCAGCTTCGAGTAGGTGGTAGGCTTGCTTTAAAAGATCAACTGAATCCGTGAGCGGTGAGGCGTTGAGCATCGATAGTGCAGGTAATAACGTTTCGACACTGTCTTTGAGCATCCCGACGTGGCCACGATGCTCTGGTGCAATATCGATTACCTCGCTCCACTGACTGGGAGGAGTACTAAATCGGCTCTTACGATAGGCGATCCCCACTGCGCCCCAAAAATAAGGGATGGAGTGTGTACCACATGCTTGCAGCCATAGCGGATCATTATTTGCACGGTTGGGCAGCGCGGTGAGATCTTCAAAGGTATTCTGGCGTGAGAATATTGACGCTGAGACATTATCTAACATCACAATATCGAATGGCAGTTGAACACTTTTTAGCATCAGTAAGCTGCGTTGATCATCGTTATCAAAATGGTAAAGATTAATTGAAATACCAGTTTTTTGCTGCCAAGTATCGATGATACTTGGGGCAATGGTATCTTCCCATAGATAGATATTGAGTGGTGAAGCGTAGGTGTGAGCACAGACAGTGTTCAACATGATCAGCGAAAAAATGCGTTTAATCATTGGCCAATACGATCTCCATTCGTGATGGCTTTTCTTACTATCAGTAACAAAACTACATGAGCAAGAAAACAACATAAGCAAAAAACAAGAGTCAGTAAACCGCAGTAAGCAAACAGCAGCAAAAAAATGAATCACTTCGCGTTAGGCTATCAGCGACATGCTCTGTTTCGGCGAATTAACGCTATGTTTAATCGCGGAGTATTGTAATTAAATCTTATGCAACTGTCAGCTTATTTGGTCAAATTTGTCGCTTCAAATAAATTTTACTTGGATTGGCTTGATGTTTTCACTTGGGTAACAACCGAGCACTTTCAAGTGGCGAGTCAGTTGGGTGAGTTCGACTAACGCTTGCTGCATAGCTTGTGAATCAATGTGCGCGGCTAAATCGACATAGAACATCTCTTCCCAAGGATTGCCCATAATCGGCCGCGATTCGAGCTTGGTCATATTGATCGCATAACGTTGTAATACCAGAAGTGTCGCAACGAGTGACCCGGCTTCTTGTGAGGTCGACATAATTAACGTGGTTTTGGCTGGGATCTGTGGTGAGACTTCAACAGGCTTACGCGCTACCACAATAAAACGAGTATGGTTTTCAGTTTGGTTAGCAATATTGGCTTGGATCGGTTGTAAGCCGTAGAGCTTACCACTGGCTGAATTGCCAATCGCTGCCACATCGGCGCGATTAAGCTGTTGCACTTTTTTCATGGCATCGGCGGTGCTGGCGCAGCTTTCTAATTTCACTCCTTTTAAGTGACTCAGGAATTCACTGCACTGTTGGTGTGGTTGAGGGTGAGAATAGAGCACTTTCAGATCTTCTAAGCGAATCTCTTGGGTAGCGACTAAACAGTGTTCAATCAGTTGGGTTAGTTCGCCAACGATGTACAAGGTGGTGTGTTGCAGCAAATCGTACACTTCATTGATTGATCCTGAACTGGTATTTTCAATGGGTAGCACACCGTAATCGGCATGACCCGATTCCACCGTACTGGCAACTTCTTTGAAACGATCGCAATTAAGCTCAATTAATTCGGTATTTTTACGGCTGAAATATTCGCGAGTAGCAAGGTGTGAATAAGAGCCTTTGGCACCTAAAAAGGCAACTCTAGCCAGTGGCTTACGACTTTGTGGATTGGCTAAGTTTTGCAAATAGGCTTGTTGCAGCAATACTGAATCTTCAATGATAGTGTGAAAAATCTTCGTGATGTACTGCGCATCTAGCTGGTATTTGTTTTTGCCTGCGTTGATCAGCTTGACCAATAGTTGTTGTTCACGCGCTGGGTCACGTACCGGTTTGGCGGTTTCCACTTTACTTTTGGCAACCTCAATGCTCATTTGGCGGCGCTCTGACAGCAGGCTAAGCAATTGGTCGTCCAGTTCGTTAAGGCGTGAGCGAATATCATCGAGTGAGCATGGTTTGTCGGTCATAAACTTATCCTTATAAAAAAGCCCCCTAAAGAGGAGGCTTTCTGTGCGTTTTTGATTTGCCTTTAAATCACCAGCGAGTCATGTGCGCGATGGAAAAATAAATCAAAAAAGCACAGCCAATTAGCGTGAACAATGAATAGTTATCCAGTTTATTGTGCATACACAATAAGCAAGCCCCTAAAGAGCGTCAAGCGAAAAAATAGCGCCTGAAGGCGCTATCTATCGATGGTATTAACGGTTGAGCACCGTAACAGTGAATGGTTTTGGCGATCAATGGCTGGTTATTCTAGCTCTTCACTAGGTTCTGGTTTATCGGCTCGGCGAGCTTCGGGTTTGTGGCGCAGTTTATTTAATTGTCGTTCCAGTTTCTGTTCTACTTCGTTGATCGCAGCATACAAATCCTCGTGAATGGCGGAGGCAACTAACTGACCACGTGGAATGCTCACGATCGCTTCAAATTTTTTCTGTTTATTCGGCTCTTCACTAAAGCTGGCTTGACAGCCGATAATGTCGACTTGCCATTTCTCTAATTTTTTGAATTTACCCTCAATATGAGCGCGGATTGCAGAGGTGATATCGATATTTTTGCCAGTGATGTTGATTTTCATAATGCTTATTCCTCTGTGTCATCTCTTATGGGTTGCATTCAGATTAGCGTGCTGAATGGGAAATAACGTGATGGGCATCACCTTTGACGCGGCATTTTTTTTGTGTCGGGATAAACGTGATCTGTCGCAAAGCTTATGCCAGTCAGAGTCATAAAAAGCTTGTTATCTCTTACAAAAGCGCTAGATTCAGAACAAGTAGAAACTAAAAACTGCCGATTTTTTAGTGCCTTGTTGCGACTTTAAAATACCGAAAGAATAAAAAACACCACTTTGGGTTTGTGAGCATTATCACTCATTGGGTGAGTGACATGAGTGACATGAGTCGATGAGCTGGCATGGTAAAAGTATGACTAACGGAATTAGCAGGCGTGATGGCGATAATCCACTACGATAGAAAAGAGCCACTTTTGAGTGGCTCTTTTTATGTCAGTGAGAAGTTTAGCCTATAGCGGGTTTAGCTGGATCAACAGCTTAGTGCGCTCAACGGCATCCATTAAGCCGAGCTGTTGGTAGGCTTTAAGCTGAATCTCTAATCCTTTACGTGCCGCCTGAGTATCCGGATAGGTTTTCTGTAGCTCTTGGGTGCGATTGATGGCGGCAATCCAAGCTTCACGGCGCAGATAGAAATCGGCGGTGGCTAAGTCATATTCGGCTAAACGATTTTTTAGTGCGAGCATGCGCTGCTGAGCATCTTGGGCGTAAGGGCTATTGGGATAGCGCTGGAGCAGTCGTTTAAAATCATTGAAAGCGGCTTTTACTGGTTCAGGATCGCGATCATGGCGATCGATATTGAACAGATCATGCATAAAGTTGCGATCTTGCGCCATATGCGTCAAACCACGCATATAAAATACCCAATCCATCTTTTCATGGGTTGGATTGAGGCGGATAAATCGCTCAATCGTAGCTAAGCCTAATGCCAAGTCATCATTTTTGTAGTAGGCATAAATCAAATCAAGTTGCACTTGTTCAGAATACGCTCCAAACGGGTAGCGGGAATCGAGCGCTTCTAATTTCTCAATAGCGGTTAGCCAAGAGCCACTTTGCAGCGCGGTTTGAGCCTGCGAGTAAAGTTCTGATGGTGGTACATCCGGCACCACTTCTGGAGTGCTAGAGCAACCCCATAACAGGGATAACGCGAGTAGGCCTGATAAAGTTTGGTATTTCATGTCAGGGTGGAATTCCTTGCAAATGTTGCTTTTCAATAGTGCGTAAGCCGCGCGCAAATCGTTTCGTTACTTTCTTGGCAGTAACAGCTACAATGTCGGGGTATTTTTCCATACTAGTGACTATTAGTCTCACGGTTTTTTAAAAAGTTCGATATGGCTCATCAGATTGAATTAACTCAAACAGTAAAAGATAGCCAGCTTGGTCAACGTCTTGATCAAGCTGTAGCGGAATTATTTGCCGACTTTTCTCGCTCGCGTTTAAAAGAGTGGTTGCTGGAAGGCAAGATTGTCGTGAATGGTGAAGTTGTTACCAAGCCGCGCACCAAAGTAATGGGTGGCGAGGTGATTACCGTTCAGGCTGAATTAGAAGATGAACAGCGCTGGGAAGCGCAGGATTTGCCACTGAACATTGTGTATGAAGATGACGATATTATCGTGATTAACAAACCGCGTGACTTTGTGGTGCATCCTGGTGCTGGTCAAGCGGATGGCACTGTGCTTAATGCGCTGTTATTCCATTATCCGCCGATTGCAGAAGTGCCGCGGGCGGGGATTGTCCATCGTCTCGATAAAGATACGACGGGCTTAATGGTGGTTGCGAAAACCGTACCCGCACAGACCCACTTAGTGCGTGCGTTGCAAAAGCGCGATGTGACTCGTGAGTATGAAGCGATCGTGATTGGCACCATGACTGCAGGCGGCATGATTGATAAGCCGATTGGTCGTCACTCGACTAAGCGCACTCTGATGTCGGTTTCGCCAATGGGTAAGCATGCGGTCACTCACTACCGTGTCGCGGAGCATTTCCGTGAGCATACCCGTTTGCGTTTGCGTCTAGAAACTGGGCGTACACACCAAATCCGGGTGCACATGGCATATTTGCAGCATCCTCTATTAGGGGATACCGCTTATGGTGGCCGCGCGCGCATCCCGAAAGGGGCGAGTGAAGAGCTAACGACAATGATTCGTCATTTTGACCGTCAAGCGTTGCATGCGGTGATGTTGAAGTTTGAACATCCGATCACAGGAGAAGAGCTCGAATTCCATGCGCCAGTACCGGATGATATGGTGGCGATGACCCTCGCTCTGCGTGAAGACGCTCAGCTAAATCCTACGGAAGAGTACTAAGCATGATTCTCCCCAACTGGAAAGCGCCAAAGCAAGTTCGAGCATTCAGTTCGACTCGTACGGGTGGTTTTTCACAAGGTGTGTATCAGGGTTTAAATCTTGGTATGCATGTTGGGGATGATCCGAAGCTTGTACTACGTAATCGGCAATCGTTGGTGGAAACATCAGCCTTGCCCGGCTCACCGATTTGGCTAAATCAAACCCATTCTACGATGGTACTCAATGTCGATGCTCCGACCGAACAAGTGTTAAACGCCGATGGTCTGATAACTTCGACTCCGAATGTGGTGTGTTCGGCGATGACGGCAGATTGTTTACCTGTGCTGATGACCAATCAGGTAGGAACTCAAGTTGCGGCTGTCCATGCTGGCTGGCGTGGTTTAGCCAACGGGATTGTTGAACAAACCGCAGCAAAAATGAGTGGCGATGTGATGGTATGGCTTGGCCCTGCGATTGGCGCACAAGCGTTTGAAGTGGGGGACGACGTGTTTTCTGCCTTTGTCGCTCATCATTCCGATGCTGAACAGGCGTTTACTCCTCAGGCGCAGAAAGGCAAATGGCTGGCGGATATGGGGCAATTAGCCAAGCTGCGTTTGCATGAACTGGGGATTGATCAAGTGTTTGAGAGTGGCCTGTGTACTTATCAAGACTCAACAAATTTTTATTCTTATCGCCGCGATGGTGTGACCGGTCGTCAAGCGACGTTTATTTGGCTTGAAGAGTAATCTTCCGTTAAACACTGTATCTCCCACTAAACACTATATCTCCCACCTCTATTGTCTATCCCTTATCTTTTTACAACCCATTTTCTGCCACAAAGTTTGCCCCATTTCCCTTGAAAATCTAGCCGTTGATAACCATCTTAATAGATAGATTTAGTTCATCTCAGATGAGATTAGGAAGGTTGATATGCGTCTTGATAGATTTACCAGCAAATTTCAGATCGCGATTTCTGATGCCCAGTCATTAGCGCTTGGGCGTGATCATCAATATATCGAACCGGTGCACTTAATGATGGCGCTGCTTGATCAAAATGGCAGCCCGATCCGTCCACTACTTACCATGCTGAATATCGATGTGATGCAGCTACGTTCTAAGCTGGGCGAACTACTCGATCGCTTACCGAAAGTCAGTGGTATTGGTGGTGATGTGCAGCTCTCTTCTGCTTTGGGTTCGTTATTTAACCTGTGTGATAAAGTGGCACAAAAGCGTCAAGATGCTTACATCTCATCTGAAATCTATCTACTCGCAGCACTGGAAGATAAGGGGCCGCTTGGGCTTTTGTTGAAACAACTTGGTCTCACCGAGAAAAAAGTGTCTGATGCGATTGAAAAAATTCGCGGTGGACAGAAAGTCAAGGATCCGAATGCGGAAGAGTTACGCCAAGCATTGGAAAAATTCACCATCGATCTGACCGAGCGGGCAGAGCAGGGCAAACTGGATCCGGTGATTGGCCGAGATGATGAAATTCGGCGCACCATTCAAGTGTTACAACGGCGTACCAAAAATAACCCAGTGATCATTGGTGAGCCTGGGGTGGGTAAAACGGCGATTGTCGAAGGCTTAGCGCAGCGTATTATCAATAATGAAGTGCCTGAAGGGTTGCGTGGTCGGCGAGTGTTATCTTTGGATATGGGCGCGCTGGTGGCGGGGGCTAAATATCGTGGTGAATTTGAAGAGCGTTTAAAATCGGTGCTCAATGAATTGGGCAAAGAAGAAGGCAACATCATTCTGTTTATTGATGAGCTGCATACCATGGTCGGCGCGGGGAAAGGCGAAGGTTCGATGGATGCTGGCAATATGCTCAAACCAGCTTTGGCGCGTGGAGAATTACACTGTGTCGGAGCCACCACACTGGATGAGTATCGTCAATATATAGAAAAAGATCCCGCCTTAGAACGCCGCTTTCAAAAAGTACTGGTCGATGAGCCAAGTGTAGAAGATACCATCGCCATCTTACGTGGTTTAAAAGAGCGTTACGAGCTGCATCACCATGTGGAAATCACTGATCCGGCGATTGTCGCTGCGGCGAGTTTATCGCATCGTTATGTTTCGGATCGGCAATTACCCGATAAAGCGATCGATTTGATTGATGAAGCGGCATCCAGTATCCGGATGCAAATTGATTCCAAACCGGAAGCGCTGGATAAGCTGGAACGTAAAATTATTCAATTGAAGATAGAGCAACAAGCACTGTCAAATGAGCATGATGAAGCCAGTACCAAACGGTTGACACTCTTAAATGAAGAGCTGCAAGAAAAAGAGCGTGATTACGCAGAGCTTGAAGAAGTGTGGAAAGCCGAAAAAGCAGCACTTTCTGGTACCCAACATATTAAAGCTGCATTAGAGCAAGCGCGGCTAGATCTCGATGTGGCGCGTCGTGCTGGTGATTTAAGTCGCATGTCAGAATTGCAATATGGCCGTATCCCTGAGTTAGAAAAGCAGCTTGATCTTGCTGCGCAAGCTGAAATGCAGGAAATGACCCTATTGCGTAATAAAGTTACTGATGCCGAAATTGCTGAAGTGCTGTCTAAGCAGACCGGGATCCCAGTTTCAAAAATGCTGGAAGCCGAGAAAGAAAAATTACTGCGCATGGAAGATGTGTTGCATCACCGGGTGATCGGTCAGCAAGAAGCGGTTGAAGTGGTCGCCAATGCCATTCGGCGCAGTCGGGCTGGCTTGTCGGATCCGAATCGTCCCATCGGATCCTTCTTATTCCTTGGTCCAACAGGGGTTGGTAAAACCGAGCTATGTAAGACACTCGCCAATTTCCTGTTTGATAGTGAAGATGCCATGGTGCGGGTCGACATGTCGGAGTTTATGGAGAAACATTCGGTGGCTCGTTTAGTCGGTGCGCCTCCTGGTTATGTTGGCTATGAAGAAGGTGGTTACTTAACAGAAGCGGTGCGCCGTAAACCTTATTCAGTGATTTTGTTGGATGAAGTAGAAAAAGCCCACCCTGATGTGTTTAATATTTTACTGCAAGTTTTGGATGACGGACGATTGACTGATGGCCAAGGTCGCACGGTGGATTTCCGTAATACCGTGGTGATCATGACCTCTAACTTAGGATCAAGCCGTATTCAGGAGAATTTTGCTAGCTTGGATTACCAAGGTATCAAACAGCAAGTCATGGATGTGGTCACTAAACACTTTCGTCCAGAGTTTTTGAACCGAGTCGACGAAAGTGTGGTATTCCATCCGTTAGGTCAGCAGCATATTAAGTTGATCGCCTCGATTCAACTAGGCCGCTTGCGTCAACGTTTGGCGGAGCGTGATTACCCACTAGAGGTGGATGATCAAGCGCTTGAGCTGATTGCTCATGTCGGTTTCGACCCTGTATATGGTGCACGCCCACTGAAAAGGGCGATCCAGCAAAATGTGGAGAATCCTCTGGCGAAATCGATTTTGGCCGGAAAATTTTTACCAGGCTCACCAATTAAATTGTCGGTAAAAGACGGTAATATTTTTGCAACGCAGTAGTTGAATTAAAAATGAGCTAGCAAAACAAGCACCAGAGAGCCATGTTTAGTGGTTCTTTGGTCTGTTTCACCGTTCATAATGGGGAGTATTGGTGTTTTTTTGCTGGTTATTTGTCCGCTTGAGTTTTAAGTGTAGAAAAAAGTGCATTTAGGGTCTTGCCAGAAACAAAATCATCCCTATAATGCGCCCTCACTGACACGGCAGGCGCCGCAAGGCTTTCGGGCCAGTCAGCTAGGCAAATGCTTCGATGCAAAAAGATGAAAAAAAGTGTTTGACACTGAAAATTATCTCGCTAAAATGCACAGCCTCTTCGGTAAGAAAGTCGAAGCAAAATGCTCTTTAACAATATAAACCAATCAATCTGTGTGGGCACTCGTTGATGATGATCTCAAAAAGATTAATCAATGAACTGAGTGACCAAATCAAGTTGGTCAGCAGCCTTGAGCTGTTTTGTTTCACTTTTTTAAAAGTGAAAGCCAACAAGAGCACAGTCAATTCATTATCGTTCTGTTGGAACGATAATAGCTTTGAATTACTAAGGTAATTTAAAGTCAGTATTCATTGAGCCGAAGCGAAAGCTTCAAAAAACTTTTAATTGAAGAGTTTGATCATGGCTCAGATTGAACGCTGGCGGCAGGCCTAACACATGCAAGTCGAGCGGCAGCACAGAGGAACTTGTTCCTTGGGTGGCGAGCGGCGGACGGGTGAGTAATGCCTGGGAAATTGCCCTGATGTGGGGGATAACCATTGGAAACGATGGCTAATACCGCATGATGTTGTTTTCTATAAACGAAGATAACCAAAGAGGGGGACCGTAAGGCCTCTCGCGTCAGGATATGCCCAGGTGGGATTAGCTAGTTGGTGAGGTAATGGCTCACCAAGGCGACGATCCCTAGCTGGTCTGAGAGGATGATCAGCCACACTGGAACTGAGACACGGTCCAGACTCCTACGGGAGGCAGCAGTGGGGAATATTGCACAATGGGCGCAAGCCTGATGCAGCCATGCCGCGTGTATGAAGAAGGCCTTCGGGTTGTAAAGTACTTTCAGTCGTGAGGAAGGTTGTAGCGTTAATAGCGTTATGATTTGACGTTAGCGACAGAAGAAGCACCGGCTAACTCCGTGCCAGCAGCCGCGGTAATACGGAGGGTGCGAGCGTTAATCGGAATTACTGGGCGTAAAGCGCATGCAGGTGGTTTGTTAAGTCAGATGTGAAAGCCCTGGGCTCAACCTAGGAGTTGCATTTGAAACTGACAAGCTAGAGTACTGTAGAGGGGGGTAGAATTTCAGGTGTAGCGGTGAAATGCGTAGAGATCTGAAGGAATACCGGTGGCGAAGGCGGCCCCCTGGACAGATACTGACACTCAGATGCGAAAGCGTGGGGAGCAAACAGGATTAGATACCCTGGTAGTCCACGCCGTAAACGATGTCTACTTGGAGGTTGTGGCCTTGAGCCGTGGCTTTCGGAGCTAACGCGTTAAGTAGACCGCCTGGGGAGTACGGTCGCAAGATTAAAACTCAAATGAATTGACGGGGGCCCGCACAAGCGGTGGAGCATGTGGTTTAATTCGATGCAACGCGAAGAACCTTACCTACTCTTGACATCCAGAGAATCTAGCGGAGACGCTGGAGTGCCTTCGGGAACTCTGAGACAGGTGCTGCATGGCTGTCGTCAGCTCGTGTTGTGAAATGTTGGGTTAAGTCCCGCAACGAGCGCAACCCTTATCCTTGTTTGCCAGCACGTAATGGTGGGAACTCCAGGGAGACTGCCGGTGATAAACCGGAGGAAGGTGGGGACGACGTCAAGTCATCATGGCCCTTACGAGTAGGGCTACACACGTGCTACAATGGCGTATACAGAGGGCAGCGATACCGCGAGGTGGAGCGAATCTCAGAAAGTACGTCGTAGTCCGGATTGGAGTCTGCAACTCGACTCCATGAAGTCGGAATCGCTAGTAATCGCAAATCAGAATGTTGCGGTGAATACGTTCCCGGGCCTTGTACACACCGCCCGTCACACCATGGGAGTGGGCTGCAAAAGAAGCAGGTAGTTTAACCTTCGGGAGGACGCTTGCCACTTTGTGGTTCATGACTGGGGTGAAGTCGTAACAAGGTAGCGCTAGGGGAACCTGGCGCTGGATCACCTCCTTACACGATGATTATCGTGATGAGTGTCCACACAGATTGATATGGTTTAGATTAGAGAAGCAAACATAGTGTCCCGTTCGTCTAGAGGCCTAGGACACCGCCCTTTCACGGCGGTAACAGGGGTTCGACTCCCCTACGGGATACCACTTCCTTGTGAAGTAAAGGGGTCGTTAGCTCAGTCGGTAGAGCAGTTGACTTTTAATCAATTGGTCGCAGGTTCGAATCCTGCACGACCCACCAAACTCTTCCGCCACGGGAAGTAAAATACGTGGGCGATTAGCTCAGTTGGGAGAGCACCTGCCTTACAAGCAGGGGGTCACTGGTTCGAACCCGGTATCGCCCACCATATTATGGGGTTATAGCTCAGCTGGGAGAGCGCCTGCCTTGCACGCAGGAGGTCTGCGGTTCGATCCCGCATAACTCCACCATCTTTAAGCATTTTCGCTGAGAGTGTTTAAAAATGGTTCTTGATGAATCTTGCTCTTTAACAATTTGGAAAGCTGACAAAACAACAAATTCGTTTGTTGTTTGTAAAGTTCTCAATGTTTATCGAAAGATAAACACCAACAACACATTCAAGTGTGCTTGGTATCGAATAAGGCTAAGGTCTTGTTCAAAATTTGAGTCCGGCAAAATCTGTCTCGCACTCATGTAAATAAACGCGAGACAACTTAGGTTGTTTAAACAACAACCCGAAACTCCTTCGGGTTGTATGGTTAAGTGACTAAGCGTACACGGTGGATGCCTGGGCAGTCAGAGGCGATGAAGGACGTACTAACTTGCGATAAGCGCAGATGAGGCAGTAAGAGCCGTTTGAGTCTGCGATTTCCGAATGGGGAAACCCAGCTGCATAAGCAGTTATCACTAGATGAATTCATAGTTTAGTGAGGCAAACCGGGGGAACTGAAACATCTAAGTACCCCGAGGAGAAGAAATCAACCGAGATTCCGGTAGTAGCGGCGAGCGAACCTGGATTAGCCCTTAAGCACTCGTTGAAGTAGGTGAACAAGCTGGAAAGCTTGGCGAAACAGGGTGATAGCCCCGTAACCGACGCTTCATCGAGCGTGAAATCGAGTAGGGCGGGACACGTGATATCCTGTCTGAATATGGGGGGACCATCCTCCAAGGCTAAATACTCCTGACTGACCGATAGTGAACCAGTACCGTGAGGGAAAGGCGAAAAGAACCCCTGTGAGGGGAGTGAAATAGAACCTGAAACCGTGTACGTACAAGCAGTAGGAGCACCTTCGTGGTGTGACTGCGTACCTTTTGTATAATGGGTCAGCGACTTATATTCAGTGGCAAGGTTAACCGTATAGGGGAGCCGTAGCGAAAGCGAGTCTTAACTGGGCGTTCAGTCTCTGGATATAGACCCGAAACCGGGTGATCTAGCCATGGGCAGGTTGAAGGTTGAGTAACATCAACTGGAGGACCGAACCGACTAATGTTGAAAAATTAGCGGATGACTTGTGGCTAGGGGTGAAAGGCCAATCAAACTCGGAGATAGCTGGTTCTCCCCGAAAGCTATTTAGGTAGCGCCTCGGACGAATACTACTGGGGGTAGAGCACTGTTAAGGCTAGGGGGTCATCCCGACTTACCAACCCTTTGCAAACTCCGAATACCAGTAAGTACTATCCGGGAGACACACGGCGGGTGCTAACGTCCGTCGTGGAGAGGGAAACAACCCAGACCGCCAGCTAAGGTCCCAAAGTATTGCTAAGTGGGAAACGATGTGGGAAGGCTCAGACAGCTAGGATGTTGGCTTAGAAGCAGCCATCATTTAAAGAAAGCGTAATAGCTCACTAGTCGAGTCGGCCTGCGCGGAAGATGTAACGGGGCTAAGCAATACACCGAAGCTGCGGCAATATCTTTTAGATATTGGGTAGGGGAGCGTTCTGTAAGCCGTTGAAGGTGAACTGTAAGGTTTGCTGGAGGTATCAGAAGTGCGAATGCTGACATGAGTAACGACAAAGGGGGTGAAAAACCTCCTCGCCGGAAGACCAAGGGTTCCTGTCCAACGTTAATCGGGGCAGGGTGAGTCGACCCCTAAGGTGAGGCCGAAAGGCGTAATCGATGGGAAACGGGTTAATATTCCCGTACTTTTGACTATTGCGATGGGGGGACGGAGAAGGCTAGGTGGGCCAGGCGACGGTTGTCCTGGTTCAAGTGCGTAGGCTTAAGAGTTAGGCAAATCCGGCTCTTTGTAAGGCTGAGACACGACGTCGAGCTGCTACGGCAGTGAAGTCATTGATGCCCTGCTTCCAGGAAAAGCCTCTAAGCTTCAGATAGTCAGAAATCGTACCCCAAACCGACACAGGTGGTCGGGTAGAGAATACCAAGGCGCTTGAGAGAACTCGGGTGAAGGAACTAGGCAAAATGGTACCGTAACTTCGGGAGAAGGTACGCTCTTGATGGTGAAGTCCCTAGCGGATGGAGCTGACGAGAGTCGCAGATACCAGGTGGCTGCAACTGTTTATTAAAAACACAGCACTGTGCAAAATCGCAAGATGACGTATACGGTGTGACGCCTGCCCGGTGCCGGAAGGTTAATTGATGGGGTTAGCGCAAGCGAAGCTCTTGATCGAAGCCCCGGTAAACGGCGGCCGTAACTATAACGGTCCTAAGGTAGCGAAATTCCTTGTCGGGTAAGTTCCGACCTGCACGAATGGCGTAATGATGGCCACGCTGTCTCCACCCGAGACTCAGTGAAATTGAAATCGCTGTGAAGATGCAGTGTACCCGCGGCTAGACGGAAAGACCCCGTGAACCTTTACTACAGCTTGGCACTGAACATTGAACCTACATGTGTAGGATAGGTGGGAGGCTATGAATCGATGACGCTAGTTGTCGTGGAGCCGTCCTTGAAATACCACCCTTGTATGTTTGATGTTCTAACTTAGGCCCCTTATCGGGGTTGAGGACAGTGCCTGGTGGGTAGTTTGACTGGGGCGGTCTCCTCCCAAAGAGTAACGGAGGAGCACGAAGGTGGGCTAATCACGGTTGGACATCGTGAGGTTAGTGCAATGGCATAAGCCCGCTTAACTGCGAGAATGACGGTTCGAGCAGGTGCGAAAGCAGGTCATAGTGATCCGGTGGTTCTGAATGGAAGGGCCATCGCTCAACGGATAAAAGGTACTCCGGGGATAACAGGCTGATACCGCCCAAGAGTTCATATCGACGGCGGTGTTTGGCACCTCGATGTCGGCTCATCACATCCTGGGGCTGAAGTCGGTCCCAAGGGTATGGCTGTTCGCCATTTAAAGTGGTACGCGAGCTGGGTTTAGAACGTCGTGAGACAGTTCGGTCCCTATCTGCCGTGGGCGTTGGAAGATTGAAGGGGGCTGCTCCTAGTACGAGAGGACCGGAGTGGACGAACCTCTGGTGTTCGGGTTGTGTCGCCAGACGCATTGCCCGGTAGCTAAGTTCGGAATTGATAACCGCTGAAAGCATCTAAGCGGGAAGCGAGCCCTGAGATGAGTCTTCCCTGACAGTTTAACTGTCCTAAAGGGTTGTTCGAGACTAGAACGTTGATAGGCAGGGTGTGTAAGCGTTGTGAGGCGTTGAGCTAACCTGTACTAATTGCCCGTGAGGCTTAACCATACAACACCCAAGGGGTTTTGTAGTGGACTCAAAGCTAAGCGCATAAGAATGTGTTGAGAGAACGAAGACAGCTTTCCAGATTATTCTCTAGAAATAGAGAGAAAGAATTTGCTTGGCGACCATAGCGTTTTGGACCCACCTGACTCCATTCCGAACTCAGAAGTGAAACGAAACAGCGTCGATGGTAGTGTGGGGTTTCCCCATGTGAGAGTAGAACATCGCCAGGCTTTTAATTTAGCACCAAGCGCTAACCAGACAGCGGAGCGGTAGTTCAGTTGGTTAGAATACCGGCCTGTCACGCCGGGGGTCGCGGGTTCGAGTCCCGTCCGCTCCGCCACTTATTATGAAACCCAGTCTTCGGACTGGGTTTTTTGCTATTGGCTATTTGCTCTCTACGCTTGATACCAATCTGGAAAATTATACCAATCTGGAAAATTAACTGGTCAGCTCTATCCACCTTCTCGAACACATCTGTCTGACTCTGGCCGAGCATTTCAAAAAACTATTCCAAGCCCGACATACTTTGGAGACAATGTCTTCGTAATCCGTAAAAGACTGGTTGGCTAGATAGTGTTGTCTTAACCAACTCCATACTTGTTCTATTGGATTCAACTCAGGGGAATAGGGCGGGAGTTTGATGACACTGAGGTTCTGAAATTCATTGGCAATATCTTCTGTGTGCCAGCTTGCACCATCCATAATGACCACTGCGTGACGACCTTTTTCGGTCACCGCGGAGATCTGCCTAAGATGCTCAACCATAAGGTCCTTGTTAACCCAAGGAACGACCATCGCCTCGCCAATGCCTCTAGCGGGACAGACAGAACCAAACAGATACGCATATTCAAATTGTTGTTGCTTCACGGCTCTGGGACGTGTTCCTTTCTCTGCCCATAACCGTGTGGTGGTGTTTTGTTGCCCAAATCTGGCTTCATCCTGAAACCAGACATCAACCCGTTCTAAAGCGATATGTCCTGGGATCTTCAGGATCGTTTCAATTTTAAATTTTTTTAAAATCGTCTTGGATTTGCTGGGATTGACGAGGATGTTTGGAGCGAGAAGTTACCCAAGAGAACCCCATGTGCTCGAGCAGGTAATAGATAGAATCAGGGTGGTAGTGCTGGCCAAATTCTTTCACGATATAAGCGTGGATGTCGGCCCCTGTGAGTCGTCCGCCCAGTGTATCATTGGCTTTATCTTTGATGTATTGGCTCAATTGCTCTCTTTGCTTGGACGTTAAGAATGATGGTCGTCCCGTTCTTGGTTTTTCCTTGAGGCCTTCTAATCCTTCCTCAAGAAAAGTGTGAACCCACCGATTAACACTGGTTCGGCTGACCTTAAGAAACTTGGCGATTTGGGTGCGAGAGTGCCCATCTTTGAAATGGTCGAGGGCCAGCAGTCTCATTTTCATCTGAATAGATTTCTGCTGGCTTGCGAGCTTTTTAAAGTCGATATTATTGAGGCTGTCCATAGTGAATAAGTTCTATCGTTGAATGCCCTCAATTAGATCATATTTTTTCTTTGATTGGTATTATACCAATCTGGAAAATTAACTGGTCAGCTCTATCCACCTTCTCGAACACATCTGTCTGACTCTGGCCGAGCATTCCAAAAAACTATTCCAAGCCCGACATACTTTGGAGACAATGTCTTCGTAATCCGTAAAAGACTGGTTGGCTAGATAGTGTTGTCTTAACCAACTCCATACTTGTTCTATTGGATTCAACTCAGGGGAATAGGGCGGGAGTTTGATGACACTGAGGTTCTGAAATTCATTGGCAATATCTTCTGTGTGCCAGCTTGCACCATCCATAATGACCACTGCGTGACGACCTTTTTCGGTCACCGCGGAGATCTGCCTAAGATGCTCAACCATAAGGTCCTTGTTAACCCAAGGAACGACCATCGCCTCGCCAATGCCTCTAGCGGGACAGACAGAACCAAACAGATACGCATATTCAAATTGTTGTTGCTTCACGGCTCTGGGACGTGTTCCTTTTTCTGCCCATAACCGTGTGGTGGTGTTTTGTTGCCCAAATCTGGCTTCATCCTGAAACCAGACATCAACCCGTTCTAAAGCGATATGTCCTGGGATCTTCAGGATCGTTTCAATTTTAAATTTTTTTAAAATCGTCTTGGATTTGCTGGGATTGACGAGGATGTTTGGAGCGAGAAGTTACCCAAGAGAACCCCATGTGCTCGAGCAGGTAATAGATAGAATCAGGGTGGTAGTGCTGGCCAAATTCTTTCACGATATAAGCGTGGATGTCGGCCCCAGTGAGTCGTCCGCCTAGTGTATCATTGGCTTTATCTTTGATGTATTGGCTCAATTGCTCTCTTTGCTTGGATGTTAAGAATGGTGGTCGTCCCGTTCTTGGTTTTTCCTTGAGGCCTTCTAATCCTTCCTCAAGAAAAGTGTGAACCCACCGATTAACACTGGTTCGGCTGACCTTAAGAAACTTGGCGATTTGGGTGCGAGAGTGCCCATCTTTGAAATGGTCGAGGGCCAGCAGTCTCATTTTCATCTGAATAGATTTCTGCTGGCTTGCGAGCTTTTTAAAGTCGATATTATTGAGGCTGTCCATAGTGAATAAGTTCTATCGTTGAATGCCCTCAATTAGATCATATTTTTTCTTTGATTGGTATTATACCAATCTGGAAAATTAACTGGTCAGCTCTGTCCACCTTCTCGAACACATCTGTCTGACTCTGGCCGAGCATTCCAAAAAACTATTCCAAGCCCGACATACTTTGGAGACAATGTCTTCGTAATCCGTAAAAGACTGGTTGGCTAGATAGTGTTGTCTTAACCAACTCCATACTTGTTCTATTGGATTCAACTCAGGGGAATAGGGCGGGAGTTTGATGACACTGAGGTTCTGAAATTCATTGGCAATATCTTCTGTGTGCCAGCTTGCACCATCCATAATGACCACTGCGTGACGACCTTTTTCGGTCACCGCGGAGATCTGCCTAAGATGCTCAACCATAAGGTCCTTGTTAACCCAAGGAACGACCATCGCCTCGCCAATGCCTCTAGCGGGACAGACAGAACCAAACAGATACGCATATTCAAATTGTTGTTGCTTCACGGCTCTGGGACGTGTTCCTTTTTCTGCCCATAACCGTGTGGTGGTGTTTTGTTGCCCAAATCTGGCTTCATCCTGAAACCAGACATCAACCCGTTCTAAAGCGATATGTCCTGGGATCTTCAGGATCGTTTCAATTTTAAATTTTTTTAAAATCGTCTTGGATTTGCTGGGATTGACGAGGATGTTTGGAGCGAGAAGTTACCCAAGAGAACCCCATGTGCTCGAGCAGGTAATAGATAGAATCAGGGTGGTAGTGCTGGCCAAATTCTTTCACGATATAAGCGTGGATGTCGGCCCCAGTGAGTCGTCCGCCTAGTGTATCATTGGCTTTATCTTTGATGTATTGGCTCAATTGCTCTCTTTGCTTGGATGTTAAGAATGGTGGTCGTCCCGTTCTTGGTTTTTCCTTGAGGCCTTCTAATCCTTCCTCAAGAAAAGTGTGAACCCACCGATTAACACTGGTTCGGCTGACCTTAAGAAACTTGGCGATTTGGGTGCGAGAGTGCCCATCTTTGAAATGGTCGAGGGCCAGCAGTCTCATTTTCATCTGAATAGATTTCTGCTGGCTTGCGAGCTTTTTAAAGTCGATATTATTGAGGCTGTCCATAGTGAATAAGTTCTATCGTTGAATGCCCTCAATTAGATCATATTTTTTCTTTGATTGGTATTAATACCAATCTGGAAAATTAACTGGTCAGCTCTATCCACCTTCTCGAACACATCTGTCTGACTCTGGCCGAGCATTTCAAAAAACTATTCCAAGCCCGACATACTTTGGAGACAATGTCTTCGTAATCCGTAAAAGACTGGTTGGCTAGATAGTGTTGTCTTAACCAACTCCATACTTGTTCTATTGGATTCAACTCAGGGGAATAGGGCGGGAGTTTGATGACACTGAGGTTCTGAAATTCATTGGCAATATCTTCTGTGTGCCAGCTTGCACCATCCATAATGACCACTGCGTGACGACCTTTTTCGGTCACCGCGGAGATCTGTCTAAGATGCTCAACCATAAGGTCCTTGTTAACCCAAGGAACGACCATCGCCTCGCCAATGCCTCTAGCGGGACAGACAGAACCAAACAGATACGCATATTCAAATTGTTGTTGCTTCACGGCTCTGGGACGTGTTCCTTTTTCTGCCCATAACCGTGTGGTGGTGTTTTGTTGCCCAAATCTGGCTTCATCCTGAAACCAGACATCAACCCGTTCTAAAGCGATATGTCCTGGGATCTTCAGGATCGTTTCAATTTTAAATTTTTTTAAAATCGTCTTGGATTTGCTGGGATTGACGAGGATGTTTGGAGCGAGAAGTTACCCAAGAGAACCCCATGTGCTCGAGCAGGTAATAGATAGAATCAGGGTGGTAGTGCTGGCCAAATTCTTTCACGATATAAGCGTGGATGTCGGCCCCAGTGAGTCGTCCGCCTAGTGTATCATTGGCTTTATCTTTGATGTATTGGCTCAATTGCTCTCTTTGCTTGGATGTTAAGAATGGTGGTCGTCCCGTTCTTGGTTTTTCCTTGAGGCCTTCTAATCCTTCCTCAAGAAAAGTGTGAACCCACCGATTAACACTGGTTCGGCTGACCTTAAGAAACTTGGCGATTTGGGTGCGAGAGTGCCCATCTTTGAAATGGTCGAGGGCCAGCAGTCTCATTTTCATCTGAATAGATTTCTGCTGGCTTGCGAGCTTTTTAAAGTCGATATTATCGAGGCTGTCCATAGTGAATAAGTTCTATCGTTGAATGCCCTCAATTAGATCATATTTTTTCTTTGATTGGTATTAGTTTTGATCGCCACTGTGGCATTAGTGATCGTCAATTTTTATCGTGATATTGATAAAACGATTGCCGGCTATGCACATATGGCTTCTTCGGTGGAGGCTGCTGTTGTTCATGAAATGGTACAGCGCAATGAACGTCAGTTGATGGTGCTTGAAAGCTCACTCGATAAACAAGCCATCTCTCGTGGTGAGTCGGCATTTAATCCTACTTGGACGATTGCGCATCAGATCAATCAGGTTGACCATTTTCTATTTTTTATAATAAGCAATTTGATCGGGTCGATACTTATCCACACTGGGATCCTCCGAGTAATTACCGACCATCAGAGCGACCTTGGTATGCAGCTATCGCAATGGAGGGACCATTACCGATTTGGTTTGGTCCCTACAAAGAATATATCTTTGGCGATTCTGTATTAACTCTGATTCAGCATGTCTATGCAGATACTGGTGAGTTACTTGGCCTATTGATGGTCGATATGTTGTTTGAACCACTGTGTTTGGCATTACAACGCACGATCGGTAATAATCAAGTGGCTCTTTATCTCACTCACCGTGGTAGCGATAGCATTTTAGTGGGCAGCCATTTTGATCTGTTACCGGATTCACCAAGAGAAGAGGACAAGAGTGATTGGCTTGGTTTTGGGGGGCTCAAAAATGGTGCTTATATCAAGCGTGAACTAGATGAAGTGAGTTGGGATCTTAATCTATTTATTTCTGCTGATATTTTTCGCCAAGCACTGCGTGATGATCTATTTAAGATGGTTTTGCCACTTTTCACTATTATCTTAATCTGGTTGTCTAGCATTGCCTTATTAGTGCGAGTCTTTCGCAATGAACAACAATTAGTTGCTAAATCTCTCAATCAAATTGTCGATAATTCAAAGGTGGTTAATCGGTTTGCTAAACATAAAACTTGGTTTGTTGGACAAAGCCTTAGTGAAATCGATCAGGTTAGGGTTCGCTTTCTTAAAGGGCGAGATGCACAACTACGTGATCCTCTGACTGGGATATTGAATCGACGTGCCTTTGAGCAGAGTAAGCAGATATTAGAACGACGTGGTGAGCCATTTTGGCTGATCCTATTTGATATTGACCAATTTAAGCAAATTAATGACAGTCAAGGACATAGTTTTGGTGATCAGGTTCTATGCCAAGTTGCACTGTGTCTGGTCGATGTACTGGGTACCATGGCTGTTTTTCGGATTGGAGGAGATGAGTTCGTGGCCTTGATTTCCCTTGAACGTGAGGTGCTTGGTGATACTTTGACTCGTCTGCTCGCACAAGTAAGGCAACTGCAGTGGTGTGAGTATAGTCTACCAATCACACTCAGTGCTGGGGCAGCTCGTTATTCACTTTTGGATGATGCCATATTTGAACGAGCGGATGCGGCGCTGTATCGTTGCAAGGAGTCAGGACGCGATTGCTGGTTTTTGGCGGACTGATATAAGTGAGCGCGAGTGATCATCAATAAGATTTATCCATCATAACCGACAAGAGTTTGGTTATTGTTCGGGCTCAGCGTATTATCTTGATGCTCAATTCTGTCGAGGAGATGATATGAACCCCGTGATTAATACCATTCTGAGTCACCGTTCTATTCGGGATTTTACCCAACAACCGATTTCAGCTCTGCAACTTGAAACTATCATTGCTGCAGGGATTGCCGCTTCATCCTCCAGTTTATTGCAAGCTATTTCGGTGATCCGGGTTACGGATACCGCGCTGCGTCAGCAATTAGCTGAGTTGGCTGGCAAGCAAGCTTATGTTGCTAGTGCGGCTGAATTTTTGGTGTTTTGCATTGATTATCAACGCCACTATGCACTCAATCCTAACGTAAAACCCGAGTTTATCGAGCTCACTTTAATTGGTGCGGTTGATGCGGGGATTATGGCGCAAAATTGTATGTTAGCTGCAGAATCGATGGGGCTTGGTGGTGTCTATATTGGTGGTTTACGTAATTCACCCAATCAAGTGGATGCTTTGCTTAAGTTACCACCTTACAGTGCGGTATTGTTTGGAATGTGTTTAGGCCATCCGGCCCAAGATCCAGAATTGAAACCGCGCTTGGCGGCGCAAGTGATCGTGCATGAAAACCACTACCAACCTTTGAATCAAAATTATGTCGCGGAATATGATCACGTTATGGTCGATTATTACCAAAAACGTTCTGGCAATCCTAAACAAAAGGGATGGTCTGAGCAAATCACCGCGAAGCTCTCACAAGAGTCGCGTCCATTTATGCTCAGTTATTTGCAGGGGAAAGGTTTAGCGCTGAAATAAGGTAACCATCCCAGCTCTTGGCTGGGATGGTGGATTTATGCGAGTCCTTGAATTATCACGAACTTTTCAAGTAATTGCTCATCAGTTTCGCGATGAGCAGGATCGGTGATAATGCAGTTATTGATTGGACAAACTGACTGGCAGGTCGGTTTGTCATAGTGTCCTTTACATTCGGTGCATAAATCAGGGTTGATTTCATAGATTTTATCGCCCATCGCAATTGCACTGTTTGGACACTCTGGCTCACACATATCACAGTTGGTGCATTTGGCGGTGATCAGTAGCGCCATAATTATTTGCCTGTTGGGTTACGGGTATCTTGTCCTGAAACCAAGTTACGCATCAGCAGTGTGTAGCTGAGATCCAGCTCTTCTGGTACCGGAATGTAAACAAAGTGACCATTACCTTTGGCATCATCGGTTGCTTCACCTTTACGGTTTTCCATCGCTTGTAACGAGAAGATAATATTACCTTTGGGCGTCATCAGCTCAAGGCTATCACCAAGTACAAATTTATTTTTCACTTCCACTTCAGCCAGCGCACCACGGCGTTTACCAGTGAATTCACCGACAAACTGCTGAGTGTCAGAAACGGAATAGCCATAATCGTAGTTTTGATAAGCATCATGAGTGTGGCGACGCAGGAAACCCTCGGTATAACCGCGATGGGCTAAGCTTTCTAGCGTGGTCATTAGGCTCTCATCGAAAGGTTTACCCGCTACGGCATCATCAATCGCTTTGCGGTACACCTGCGCAGTACGTGCACAGTAGTAGAAAGATTTGGTCCGTCCTTCGATTTTCAGTGAGTGCACACCCATTTGAGTCAGGCGCTCGACGTGCTGAATCGCGCGTAAATCTTTCGAATTCATAATGTAAGTGCCGTGCTCATCTTCAAAGGCGGCCATTTTTTCATCAGGACGATGGCTCTCAGAAAGCAGCACCACATCATCAATCGGTTTGCCTGCACCAATGGTGGTATCGGGCCGTTGATCTTGGACTTCGATGGCTTGTGCCGCCTGTGGATCAAACTGTTCAACGATTTGGCCCGCTTCATTTTCTTTGGCGGCCTCGACTTTATATTCCCAGCGGCACGCGTTGGTGCAAGTCCCTTGGTTTGGATCGCGTTTATTAATGTAGCCAGAGAGCAAACAACGACCAGAATAAGCCATGCACAATGCTCCATGTACAAACACTTCAATTTCAGTATTTGGGCATTGCTCACGGATCTCTTCGATCTCTTCCAAAGAGAGTTCCCGTGAGACAATCACGCGCTCCACCCCTTGTGAGGCCCAAAATTTTACGGTTGCCCAGTTCACAGCATTGGCTTGTACCGAAAGGTGGATCGGCATGTGTGGAAACTCTTCGCGCACCATCATGATGAGACCTGGATCGGACATGATCAGCGCATCAGGTCCCATATCAATCACCGGTTTAAGGTCACGGAGAAATGTTTTTAGCTTAGAGTTGTGTGGCTGAATATTGCACACCACATAGAATTTTTTACCCAGTGCGTGTGCTTCGTTAATCCCGATTTGCAGGTTTTCGTGATTGAACTCGTTGTTACGCACGCGCAGGCTATAACGTGGTTGCCCGGCGTACACCGCATCTGCGCCGTAGGCAAAAGCGTAACGCATATTTTTTAGGCTGCCGGCAGGGGAAAGCAGTTCTGGTACAAAGGGGGTTGTTGTGCTCATGGTTTGCGTCTCATCTGATCTCAAGTCAGGCCAATACCACCTGATGGTATTGGAAAGGGCGCAAATTTTACGTCAAAAACTTTACGCTGCCTAGTGAAACTCTCACCACCTCAGAGTGACTGAGGTGGTGAAATAATCGGCAAGTGGCGCTTAGGCTTCAGGATGGGGCAGACCGCCTAATGCGTTGAACAGATCCGGTAAAAATACCGCCATTTCTCCACACAGCAGTGAGAAATCGGCATCTAGGCGCGCGGCGCGATCTTCGCGGGCAATATCATCATTTTGCTCTTTGAGCTCATCGCTGTAAGCCAACCGCTTGATGCTGCAATCTTCCGCCAACATAAAGCGGATCCGATCTTGCCAGTTGATCGCCAGTTTGGTGACCACTTTATTGGCTTGTATATGACTGAGGATTTCATCACTACTCAGTTCTTGTTTTTTACAGCGAATGGTGGCTCCATCATCCAACAGTGATTTCAGTTCCGCTTCTTCCATCAGGCTAAAACCTTGGGGGAGATGACCATCCTTGACCCATTGGGTCAGAGTTGTTTCCACGGCAATCTCAGGAATGGCCGGTACTACTGGCAAGCTACCCATGGTTTTGCGCAGCAGTGCCAAAACTTCTTCCGCTTTTTTATAGCTGCCCGCATCAACTAAAATGAAGCCTTCACTTGGCATGATCAGCACAAAAGTCAGTTGGCTTTTGCTAAATGCGCGCGGCAGCAAATCGATCACAATCTCTTCTTTGAGCGCCTCTTGCTCTTTTTTCTTGAGTGGGCGGCCTTCTTGGATTTCCAGAGCTTCGACTTTGGCATTGAGTGACTCTTTGATCACTGATGCGGGTAACATTTTTTCTTCACGCTTCGCGCAGATCAAAATGCGGTTGTCACTAACATGGGTCATCATATCGCCGTGTTTACCTAGCGCAGCAACCCAGCCAAACTTCTGTTTATCCTGACTACCGCATGGCGTAAAACGAAATTCAGCCAACTGTTTTTCCAGTTGATCGGCATTGAAGTTAACCTCGCGATTGACGCGATACAGCATACAGTTTTTAAACCACATTCGTGTTTTCCCTCGATTAGCAAGCGCCACATGATAGGGGAATCCGCTGATAAAGTCCTAACCCTAATTCAAAAAATCAGCCTTTACTGCTCACTGGTTGCGGCTGGTTTTCCTAGCTTGGCTATATGAATCTCGGCTGAACCTTATATGAAAATTTGTTTGCAAAGGTCACAAAAGTGTCATAAATATTTCCCATAATGCACAGCGTTGCTGAAAAACAAGGGTTAATCAATTATGTCTAGAAGGATTCTGGTTGTTGAAGACGAAGCACCGATCCGTGAAATGTTGTGTTTCGTGCTTGAACAAAAAGGTTATCAGGCGGTTGAGGCCGAAGATTATGATTCGGCGCTGAGTAAACTGGCTGAGCCTTTTCCTGATCTGGTCCTGCTCGATTGGATGTTGCCTGGCGGCAGCGGTATCAACCTCATCAAGCACATGAAGCGCGAAGAGATGACGCGCAACATTCCGGTTGTAATGCTCACCGCGCGTGGTGAAGAAGAAGATAAAGTGCGCGGCTTAGAAGTTGGTGCGGATGATTACATCACCAAACCTTTTTCACCTAAAGAGCTGGTCGCGCGTTTAAAAGCGGTGATCCGTCGTGTCACTCCAACCGCACTAGAAGATGTGATTGATGTACAAGGTTTAAAACTTGATCCCGTATCACACCGTGTGACTGCAAATGATCAGGCGTTGGACATGGGTCCGACCGAATTTAAAATGCTGCATTTCTTTATGACTCATCAAGAGCGAGTGTATAGCCGCGAACAACTGCTCAATAACGTTTGGGGGACCAACGTTTATGTCGAAGATCGCACGGTGGATGTACATATTCGTCGCCTGCGTAAAGCGTTGGAAGAGGCTGGGCATGATAAGTTTATCCAAACGGTGCGCGGTGCAGGATACCGTTTTTCAACTAAAGCCTAGTTTTAAATCAAAGCCTAGTTTTCAACTAAACCTTAGTTGTGCAAGCAAAGCCAGTTGTTTAACGCAAGTGTCGTTTTTTCGCGATTAAAGCCGAAGAGGTGGTATACAGATTCGTATGGTTGAACGTCTAACCTGGAAAAAGCTGGCTTGGGAGCTGGCTTTTTTTTACTTGCCATGGATTGTGGTGGGGTGGATTTTTGGACAAATGCCGTGGTTGCTGCTGGTTGCGACAGTATTGCAGCTGGCTTGGCATTTGAACCATCAAATTCGCCTTTCAGCTTGGCTGTGGGATGAAAAGCGCCTAACGCCTCCCTCTGGCAGTGGTAACTGGGAGTCGCTGTTTAATGGTATTTATCGTTTACAGCAGCGTCATCGTAAAAAACGCAAAGAGTTGACCAATTTGATCCGCCGCTTTCGGAATGGTGGTGAATCGCTGCCCGATGCGGTGGTGGTGTTTCGTAGTGAAGGCAATATTGTATGGTGTAACCGTCTAGCACAGCATTTGCTGGGGTTTCGCTGGCCAGATGATGCTGGACAGCCGATCTCTAATTTGCTGCGCACTCCAGACTTTATCAAATATCTCAAAAAAGACGATTTTACCGATCCACTGGAAATGCGCTCACCACTCAATAGTGAGCGGATGTTAGAACTGCGGATTGTGCCTTATACCGAAGGTGAGCACCTAATGGTGGTACGTGATGTCACTCAGCTTAAGCAGCTAGAAGGGATGCGACGTAATTTCTTTGCTAACGTTTCCCATGAGCTGCGCACTCCAATGACGGTGCTGCAAGGCTATTTGGAGATGACCGAAGATCCGGATGTGTTAGCGGGCCCAATGTGGGGTAAAGCCCATGGGGTGATGACCGAGCAACTGAATCGAATGAATAGCCTAGTTAACCAATTGCTGACGCTATCAAAAATTGAAGCTTCGCCGATTGTCGAACTCGATCAAGTGGTGGATGTCCCAGCCATGCTGGATGTCTTAGAGAAAGAAGCCGCGAGCTTGAGTGGTGATGGGCAGCATCAACTGCATTTTGAGGTCGATAAAAGTCTCAAGGTGCTGGCGGATGAAGATCAACTGCGCAGTGCCATCTCTAATTTGGTGTATAACGCGGTGAAATATACTCCGCCCGGTGCGCAGATTGATGTACGTTGGTATCGCTCGAGTCAAGGCGCTTGCTTAGAAGTGGAAGATAAAGGCGAGGGGATTGAACCGCAGCATCTGCACCGACTCACTGAGCGTTTTTATCGAGTGGATAAAGCGCGTTCCCGCGATACTGGTGGCAGTGGTTTAGGTTTGGCAATTGTCAAACACGCTTTGGCACACCACGACTCTCATTTAGAGATCCATAGCCAAGTTGGGGTGGGGAGCCAGTTCTCTTTTGTGCTCCCTAAGCGTTTAGTGGCCAAACTATGATCTCGATGCGAAGTCGGATTGGGTTATTCAGCTCACTGAGCTTGCTGGCGTCTGCTGCAAGCGGAGTCGATCACGACTTAGCCAGCTATAACAAAGTCAGTGGTATCTCGGGTAGCTTGTTATCGGTTGGATCTGACACGCTGGCGGGGATGACTACGCTGTGGGTCGAAGAATTTCAAGCCTATTATCCGGCGGTCAATGCACAAGTTCAGGCCTCTGGTTCGGCTACCGCCCCTCCGGCATTATCTGAAAGTACCGCTCAGTTTGGCCCGATGAGTCGCCCGATGCGCAGTAGTGAAATCGCTTCTTTTGAGGCGATGCATGGTTATAAGCCGACTGCTTTACGGGTGGCGATTGATGCGGTTGGGATTTTTGTGCAGCGTGATAACCCGATCCAAGGTCTCAATTTTCAGCAGTTGGATGCGATCTTCTCCTCAACCTTGCGTTGTGGTGCCAATTATCCGATCACCACCTGGGCGCAGTTAGGTTTGCCTTATGACTGGGCCAAGCGCAATATTCAGCTGTTTGGGCGTAATTCAGTTTCAGGGACTTATGGCTACTTTAAGCAGCACGCTTTATGTCAGGGCGATTTCCAAACTCGGGTTAATGAGCAGCCGGGGTCGGCCTCGGTGGTACAATCGGTCGCCTCATCCATTAATACCCTTGGTTATTCTGGGATTGGCTATCGTGTTTCAGGCGCTAAGCTGTTACCGATAGCCCGTGCAGGTGAGCAGTATATTGAGCCGACTCAGGCCAATATTTTGTCAGGGGCTTACCCGCTCTCACGTTATTTGTATGTGTATGTGAACAAAAATCCCAATCGAGAATTGTCACCGATTGAACGTGAATTTATTCGCTTTATTTTTTCCCAGCAGGGACAAGCGTTAGTCGCGAAAGATGGTTATTTAGCCATCACCGCCCAAGTTGCCGCAGAAGAGTTAGCCAAAGTAGGGATTATCAGCTCAAACCGTTAATCGTGATCTTGAACACGGACGAGTTTGCCGTTTACCGCAGCCACATTAGTTATCGCTAATCTCTTATATCAAAACGCCCAACCTGAGTTGGGCGCTGTGGCTTTATAAATGGTGCAAAATTAAAACAGCAGTTGCCAACCGGCTTCACGCCAGTACTCTTGTTCGGAGAGCAAATCCGCGTGCAGTAGCTTGTTGTTTTCTAACCAGTCAGGCTGGGTCGATTGCAGTTGCCATTCATCTTCTTTGGCCGATAAGGTCAGTGGTGGCAGTGGATCATCATTACGCTGGCCATTGACTAAAATCGCTAAGCGTAAAACGCGGATCAGGCCAATCACATGTTTTTTCTTAAATAGGCTAAAATCGTCCAATTCACTCAGTTTGAGTGATTTACGTTGAAAACGGGCCAAATTGGACAGCACCAATTGCTGCTCGCTGTTAAAGCCGGCCATGTTGTTATGGCGTAAAATGTAGGCTGAATGGCGATGAAAACCTTGTAAGTTAATACTCAGTCCCACTTCATGCAGTAGTGCACTCCATTCGAGCAAATCACGCAGCTCATTGTCTTGCGCTAAGCCGAGCTCTGCTGAAACTTGTGCCAGAAACTCACGCGCGTGGCCTTTGACTTTTGCCGCATGCTCTAAATCGACTAGATGCTTGGCAGCGAGGTTTTCGGTGGTTCGCAAACGAATATCGGAATACTTGAAGCGATCTTCCATCTCATACAGTAGCCCTTCGCGTAACGCACCATCAGAGAAGTGCATCTCTTTGATTTTTAAACCTTGGAACACCGCGGATAAGATAGCGACACCGGCAGCAAATACCGGCTTGCGATCATCGGTTAAACCGGGCAGTTGTAACTGTTCGATGTCATCGGATTCACACAGTTTGTCGATCAGCTTACTGAGTCGCTCAAAGGTGATCAGGCCATCATCATACCCCTGTCCGAGCAAGACTTCGCGAATCGCTTTAATGGTACCGGAAGATCCAAACGCGACTTGCCAGCCTTTTTTACGATATTGAGCGGCAATCGCTTCTAACTTCTGTTCACTGGCGACAATCGCTTGGGAAAAGTTTTTGCGTGATAGTTTACCGTTGGCAAAGTAAGCCTCAGTAAAATTGACGCATCCCATCTGTTTACTGTTGACCAGCTCGGCCTCAAAGCCTGTACCGATGATCATTTCCGTGCTGCCGCCACCAATATCCACCACCAGCATCGAGTCGGCTTGTGGCTGAGTGTGAGCGACCCCAAGATAAATCAAACGAGCTTCTTCTGCGCCGGGGATGATCTCAATCGGAAAGGGCAACACTTCAAGTGCGCGCTGAATAAACACGTTAGCATTACTGGCTTGGCGCAGCGTGTGGGTGGCCGCGATGCGAACGTTATGTGGATCAAACCCTTGTAAGCGTTCGGCGAACATGGTTAAGCACTCTAAGCCGCGTTGCATCGCCTCTGGGTCGAGATTTTTCTCTGCATCTAACCCTGCAGCCAGCCGGACTCGTTGTTTGTGACGACTGATCAACTGGAGATCTTGATCGACCACTTTGGCGACCACCATGTGAAAACTGTTGGAGCCGAGATCAATCGCGGCGATTTCTCTGGCATTACTGACTGTTGTCATTGGTTTCCTGTTGCCCCTGTGCTTTGCGAGTTTGTTTTTCGACATTTTTAAGATAGTCGTAAATGGCAATTTGGGAACGTACTTTTCTGCGATTGCCGCGTTCTACGTACTGATTGCTCATTTCCTTGTCGATACGACGCGCTTTGACCGTATCGATGAACTGAATATTAAGAATATCGATGATACGTTGTTTGATACGTTCGTCACGGATCGGCGTCATAACTTCAATCCGATGATCGATATTGCGTTCCATCCAATCAGCGGAGGAAATCAATACCTGCGGATTGCCATCATTATGCACCACCAGCACACGCGGGTGCTCAAGGAAACGATCAATAATACTGATGATCTCAATATTGTCACTCACGCCGGCAACGCCAGGAACCAAAGAGCACATGCCGCGAATGATCATGCGAATTTTTACCCCAGCGGCACTCGCGCCATACAATTTATTGATCAATCCCTTATCGACTAAGTTGTTGACTTTGAGGGTGATGGCCGCGGGTTTACCTGCTTTGGCATTAGCAATTTCACCATCTAACAGGCGGTAGAGTTGGATGCGAGAATTGCGTGGTGAAACAATCAGATGGTTAAACTTGACCGGTCGGAATGGATTTTCAATATAGGCAAATACGGCGCGGACTTCGGAAGCCAATTCTTGGTTGGCCGTCAGCAGCGCAAAGTCAGTGTAAATCCGTGCGGTACGTTCGTGGAAGTTGCCTGTGCCAATATGCGCATAACGAACGAAATCATCGCCCTCTTTGCGGGTAATCAACAGCAATTTGGCGTGAATTTTCATGCCAGGCACACCGAAAATAACATGCACACCGGCATCGGTTAGAATGCGTGACCACTCAATATTGGCCTCTTCATCAAAGCGCGCCTGCAATTCGACCACCACAATCACCCGTTTGCCATTGTGCACTGCATCGACCAGTGAGTTCATCAAGCGTGAATCTTTTGCGACCCGGTAAATATTGATTTTGATGCTGACGACTTTGGGATCAAAAGAGGCTTGGCGTACCAGCTCGGTAATGTGTTCAAAGCTGTGATAAGGGTAGTGCAATAAAATATCTTGCGCGCGGATCGCATCAAAGGCGTTTGCATGGCCTTCAAAATCGGCACAGGTCATTGGCGGTAACGGTTTATTTTCTAAGTAGTCACGCCCGACGTTCGGAAAGGAAATAAAATCTTTAAAATTGTGGTAGCGACCCCCTGGGGTCAAACTATCGTAGTGCGAAATTTTGAGTTTCTGGCATAAAATTTTCAGCATCGCTTCTGGCATTTCACGCTCATACACGAAGCGTACCGGCAGCGCGGTTAAACGTTGACTCAAGCCTTCCGACATTTGTTCGAGTAAGCTGTATTCCACTTCGTGCCGTAAATCATATTCGGCATCGCGAGTCATTTTCATCGAGTAGCCGTTGAGCGAGTCATAGTGGTAAAAACCACGGAAAATTTCATCGAGACAAAGGCGGATAATATTATCGAGCAGAATAATAGTTTTACGGCGTTTGCCTTTTTGCTCTGGTAGCATCACAAAACGCGGCAGTTGATCGGTTGGGATCTCAATCAGTGCGTACTTAAACTCTGTACCACAGCGCATTTCAACGGCAATGTAAGCGTATTCGTCTTTCAAAAACTGCATGACATCGATGTCATCTCGCAGCATGATCGGGGTCACGTGCGGCAGAACTTCTTTATGGAAATACTTCTTGACCCATTTGAGCTGGATGTCATCGAGTTGAGTTTCATTGACTAAGAAAATACGCCGTCTGGCCATTTCTAAAATCAGTTCATTGTAGAGATTATCGAAGTCTTGGTTGAGTTTGAGCGCTTTACTTTGCATGCGCGAGAGCAGGTGTTTGGAGGTGTCGTTACCGCCTCGTTCGCGGTTGATCAAAATTTGCCGTTTCACATCGGCAAAGCGCACTTTGTAAAATTCATCGAGGTTGTTGGAAAATATCCCGAGAAAACGGATCCGCTCAATCAGTGGCACGGTTTTATCCGCGGCTTCTTGTAATACGCGCTCATTAAATGAGAGCCAACTCAGTTCCTTGTCGATGTACAGCTTATCCGCACTCATACTTTACCTTTGCCATTGTGACGTTACGTAATCATCATCAGAAGCCATGCAAATTAGGTCATTTTTGTGACAGTTTTATTGCACTGCCTTCTGTATCATAGAGTTGTTTTGATTTCAGTAATTTATTGTCGCTTGTAATATAATTGTCACCGAATAGAAATATTATGACACTCCTCCAACCTGTAGGTAATCCCAAGCATGGTCAGACAGCCATTTTCATTGAAAGAACGTGATCGCGCACGGTTAGTCAAAGACCGTGTGGTACGTTTTGCAGTGACCTGTGGTGGGGTGAGTGTGTTGGGCGCTCTGGTGCTGATCTTTATCTATTTGGCGTTGGTGGTATTACCACTGTTTGGCGATGCTAAATGGCATGCTGATGTCGCGACCCAATCGATTTCAACTCCGGCACCGTTAGCGATGAGCATTGATGATTATGGTGAGAATGCTTGGCTATTATCCGCGCAAGGTGTCGCCGAATTTTGGCCATTAACGCAGTCAACGCAGCAACCCATCTTCAGACAAGCCTTAGGTTTTAAACCTGCGCTCTGGGCGCAAACACCGGCTGCGCAAGGCTGGTTTGCCGCCGTCGGTGAACAGAACCAAGTGGCGGTGTTTCATCCGCAACTGGCCCATTCGATGACTGCGCAGGGGCGTCAATTTACCCCCAGTGTCGAGCGTCTCGCTTTGCCTGCCGAATGGCGTATCAGTGAGCAGCGATTGCAGCAATTGGCATTTGCGCTCACTGAGCAGCAACTGATTTTTGTCACTTATGATCAAGTGCAGCGCATTCAGGTAGTGCATCTCGATCGGCAAACTGGACAAGAGCAGAGCCGCTTCAATCTTAGTGTGCCGTTTGAGGCGTTGAGCCAACTATTGCTGACCCCTGATGGAAAAACGCTGTATTTGCGTACTGGTTCTGAGTTGGTGGTGATCCAGCTTGAAGAACATACGTATCGGATCCGCCAAGTATTGGATATGAGTGCCGGCGATAACCACCACCAAGTGGCGCAGCTTTACCTGTTGTCAGGGGCATTTTCGTTATTAGCGGTACATCATGATGGCTTGGTATCACAGTGGTTTGATGTGCTGCGTGAGGGTGAGCGCCAATTGAGCTCAATTCGGCATTTTAAACTCGCCTCTGAAGTGCGGTTTTTGCTGCCAGATACGCACAGTAAAGGTTTTTATAGTTTCTATCGCAATGGCACTTTGCAAAGCCATAACACCACCAGCGAAAAATTGGTGCTGTTTGAGCGAGCTTATCAACAAGCGCCACAGTTGGTGGCGATGTCAAACAATCAATCTTATTTAGCCAGCTATGATCAAGGCGAGATCCGATTGGCACGAGTCGAAAATCGCAACCCCGAAATCTCCTTTTCTGCTTTGTGGCAAAAAGTGTGGTACGAAGGGTATCCAGAGCCGGAGTTTGTGTGGCAATCGACCTCGGCCAGCGATGACTTTGAAGCAAAATTCAGCTTAGTACCGATAGCCTTCGGTACCATCAAAGCCGCGGCGTTTGCCATGCTGTTTGCAGTGCCGATTGCGGTATTAGGCGCAATTTATACCGCCTATTTTATGACGCCAGCGATGCGACGAGTGGTGAAGCCGAGCATTGAATTGATGGAAGCATTGCCGACGGTGATCATTGGCTTTTTGGCTGGACTCTGGTTTGCGCCGTTTGTCGAAAGCCATTTACCCGCCTTACTAGCATTGATGGTGCTGCTACCGGTTTCGACGATGGTGGTCGGTTTTATTTGGTCTCGCTTACCGAAAACTTGGCTGCGTAGGATCCCAAATGGTTGGCATGCGTTAATTCTAGTGCCACTGCTGATAGGGCAGGCCTTGCTTATTTTGGCGTATAGTGGCGAGCTAGAAAGCGCGCTATTTGCGGGCGATTTGCGAGTTTATCTGGCCCAGCATGGAATTGGTTATGATCAGCGTAACGCGTTAGTGGTCGGCTTTGCCATGGGATTTGCGGTGATCCCAACTATTTTCACTATTGCCGAAGATGCGATTTTCTCCGTACCTAAACATCTGTCTGATGGCTCGTTAGCTTTAGGGGCGACGCCATGGCAAACCTTGCTGTACGTGGTGTTACTGACCGCAAGTCCCGGGATCTTTTCCGCGATTATGATGGGGCTTGGCCGTGCGGTAGGGGAAACCATGATTGTATTGATGGCTACCGGCAATACGCCACTACTGGATTGGAATATTTTTGAGGGGATGCGCACTCTATCGGCGACCATCGCTGTCGAATTACCGGAGTCGGAAGTGCAAAGCGCGCATTTCCGGATCCTATTTTTAGCCGCGCTGCTGCTGTTGACCTTTACCTTTGCGGTTAACTCATTAGCGGAGTGGGTGCGTCAGCGGCTGCGTGAAAAATACCGATCTTTATGATGGAGCAATATGTTGAAGTGGTTTAAATCCGGTGCTCCTTGGATCTGGCTGACCGGAGGAGCGGTAAGTGTCAGCTTGATTGCGGTGCTCGGTTTGTTGCTGGTCATCGGTTGGCGTGGCCTTACCTATTTTTGGCCAGCACCGTTATTAGAGTGGCAAACTAGCGATGGTCACACGGTGATTGGGCAGATTTACGCACAGGAAAGTGTTGCGGTGAGCCATTTAAAACAGATGAATATTCCGCTCCCGATCGCGGTGGATGCGGCCGGTTTGGCGACGCGGCTTAATATCAAGGTAGCCAATCGAGATCTGTATGGTTCGGATTTTATTGCATTACTTGATTTTCAAATTGAGCTGAAAGGTGCACCGCAAGGTTGGGCAGTGATTGAGCGTAGCCGCGGTGGCCAACTCTTTGGCAAACCGCTCTATTTTGAACCGGTGCACGCATCGCTCAGTGATTCCTCATTGCCTACTGTGCCGCTCAGCACTGCGTTGCGACAAGCATTGCAACAAGCTCAAGCGATCCGGCTGCAAGTTGAGCAGATTGTGGATCAGCAGGTGCGTGTGATCAGCGGCGATCTAGAAAAACTGCGTTTGGAAAGACGGCGTAAGCAGTTGGATAACCGACTGACCGAGACTTATCAACAACAGTATCTGTCACGTAAAAATGATTTAGAAGCACAACTGGCTACAGTGCAGCAGCAGCTCGATGCTCTGCGCGCGCCCCTTGATCAGCAAGTTTTGCAGGTCGCGGATATGCGCGGTCAGGTGGTTGCTGTACCATTAAGTGAGATTTTGGATTTCTGGTATCCCAATCAGATGACGCTAGATCAAAAACTGACGCAATGGGGCAAGCAAGCGTGGCGCTTTTTATCGGAGTCGCCGCGTGAGTCAAACTCAGAAGGTGGCGTGTTTCCGGCGATTTTCGGTACGGTATTGTTGGTGTTGATCATGTCGATCATTGTGATGCCACTTGGAGTGATTGCCGCGATTTATTTGCACGAATACGCCAAAGAGGGCGCATTCACTCGCCTGATCCGCGTGGCGGTGATTAACCTCGCAGGGGTTCCTTCGATAGTGTATGGGGTATTTGGTTTAGGTTTTTTTGTCTATACGCTCGGATCTTCGGTCGATAGCCTATTTTATGCCGAGCGTTTACCTACCCCCACTTTTGGTACACCTGGATTATTGTGGTCGGCGTTGACCCTGGCGGTATTAACTCTGCCGGTGGTGATTGTTGCCACTGAAGAGGGCTTATCACGCATCCCTAATTCACTGCGTCACGGCTCATTAGCATTAGGAGCGACCCAGTTTGAAACTTTGTGGCGCATTGTGTTACCGATTGCTAGCCCTGCTATCATTACAGGACTGATTTTGGCGATTGCGCGTGCTGCTGGTGAGGTAGCACCGCTGATGTTGGTGGGGGCGGTTAAGCTGGCTTCAAGCTTACCGGTTGATGGCGAATTTCCGTTTGTGCATTTGGAACGTAAGTTTATGCATTTAGGCTTTCACATCTATGATATTGGTTTTCAAACCAACAATATTGAGGCGGCGCGCCCACTGGTTTACGCCACTTCTTTTTTATTGGTTACGGTGATTGTTACGCTAAATTTAACCGCTATCAGCATTCGTAATAATTTACGCGAAAAATACCGAACGTTGGGGCAAGACTAGTTATGTATTCTGCAAATCCTACCCTGGGCTACTATGTAGCGCCTTTAGATGTCAATAATTTAACCGAACAACAGACGGCCATTTCGATTGAGCATTTAAGCCTGTATTACCAGCAGAGTTGCGCCTTGAGTGATATTTCAATGCGCATTCCGAAAGGTCAGGTTACCGCTTTTATCGGCCCTTCTGGCTGCGGTAAATCGACACTATTACGCTGCATTAATCGGATGAATGATCTGGTGGAAGGTACTCGTGTTGAAGGCGAGGTTAAACTGCACGGCAAAAATATTTATCATCCTGATGTCGATGTGCCGACCTTGCGTCGCCGTGTCGGCATGGTTTTTCAGCGTCCAAATCCTTTCCCCAAATCGATTTATGAAAATGTGGTGTATGGGTTGCGCCTACAAGGGATCAAAAATAGCCGTACATTAGATGATGCCGCCGAGCGCTCGTTGCGTGCCGCCGCACTGTGGGATGAGGTGAAGCACCGTTTGCATGAAAATGCCTTTGGTTTATCCGGTGGTCAGCAGCAGCGCTTGGTGATTGCGCGCTCGATTGCGATTGAGCCAGAAGTGTTGCTGCTTGATGAGCCAACCTCGGCACTCGATCCGATTTCCACTTTAACCATTGAAGAATTGATCCACGAGCTGAAAAACAAATATACCGTGGTGATCGTGACCCATAACATGCAACAGGCGGCACGTGTAAGCGATCACACCGCTTTTATCCATATGGGAAAGTTGATCGAGTACGCAGATACCGACACTATTTTCACCTCACCATTGAAAAAGCGTACTGAAGACTACATTACCGGACGATACGGTTAAGCCTTTGTTCAGTCAGTTTTAGTAAGGATGTGCTATGCAGTTAGGTCGACATATTTCAGGGCAGTTCAATGTGGAATTGGAGTCTATTCGTAGTCAAGTGTTGACTATGGGCGGCTTAGTCGAGCAGCAACTGACGTTGGCGATGCAGGCCTTGCATGAAGATGATGAAAAACTGGCGCGCCGAGTGATTAACGATGATCACAAAGTGAATACGATGGAAGTCTCGATTGACGAAGCGTGTACCCGCATCATCGCCAAGCGGCAACCGACCGCTAAAGATTTACGTTTGATCATGGCGATCATCAAAACCATTACTGATTTAGAACGGATTGGTGATTCGGCAACCAAAATGGCTTATATCGCACTAGAGCGTCCGCCAGCCAAACAGCAGCAATTTCAGGTGTCCCTCGAACCTTTATGTCGTCAAGCAATAGCGATGCTGCATCAAGTCTTGGACGCGTTTGCCCGCATGGATGTGCAAGCAGCAGCAGAAATTTACCAGCAGGATGACCGGCTCGATAAAGAGTATGAAGCGGTGGTGCGCCAACTGATGACCTATATGATGGAAGATCCGAAAAATATTCCGCATATCTTACAGGTTATCTGGTCGGCGAGTGCGATTGAGCGAGTCGGTGATCGCTGTCAAAACATCTGCGAGTACATCATTTACTTTGTCAAAGGCAAAGATGTGCGCCATTTAGGTGATCAAGGCATCAATGACGTGCTCAAAAAAACGAATTTGTAACCACATGATGGGATCGCGATGCCGCGATCCTATTGCTCAATAGCGCTGTGGTACAAAGGTTTGATCTTCGATCGGTGGTCGCACGTAACCCTGTTTATTAATTTCAGGCAGCGTGATCGGCGGATGTTCAATCTCTTGATATTCAATGCTGCTTAGTAAATGGCTAATACAATTGAGTCGGGCGCGTTTTTTGTCATCAGAAGGAACTACCCACCAAGGGCAATGTTTACTATCGGTATAAGCAAACATCTCATCTTTAGCTCGTGAATAAGCCGCCCAACGGGTGCGTGATTCCAGATCCATCGGGCTGAATTTCCAGCGTTTCACTGGGGTGTTGATCCGCTCAATAAAGCGCTTTTCTTGTTCCTCATCGGATACCGAAAACCAGTATTTGAGCAGGATAATTCCCGAGCGCTGCAACATGCGTTCAAACTCAGGGCACGAGCGCAGAAACTCTTGATACTCCTCCTCGCTGCAAAAGCCCATCACTCTTTCGACCCCTGCGCGGTTATACCAACTACGGTCAAACAGCACGATTTCGCCCCCTGCTGGAAGGTGAGCTACATAGCGCTGAAAGTACCATTGAGTCTTCTCTTTTTCGGTCGGCGCGGGTAGCGCAGCAATCCGGCACACCCGTGGATTGAGCTTTTCGGTAATGGTTTTGATCACCCCACCTTTGCCTGCCGCATCGCGACCTTCAAAAATCACCACCAGCTTAAGCTTTTGTTGTTTGACCCACTCTTGTAATTTAACCAGCTCAATTTGCAGTAGTTCTAATTCACGCTCGTAGCTGCTTTTATCCAATTTGGTCATCGCATCTTCTCCTCTAATCGGGTAAGTCCTTTAATCGCTTAAGCATAGCAGCGAGTGGCACTAAATTCCGTGAGGCTTGATCGCGCGCAGAGCTTGTACGGTTTTTTGCAATATCTCGCGGCTGGTGATCGGGATGATAAAGTCATCACACTCGGCGGTGCCCATTTTACTTTCTGCACGTACAAACTGCATTAGGCTTGGACGCGTGCTTTTCGCTGATAGATGCAACTCATGCACACCGGTGGCTAACGCAATCTGCGCCACATTATCTGGATTGACGCCAGCCCCTGCCATGATGGAAATTCGTCCGGCGCTTTGCTGGACCAATTGTGCTAAGCACTCGATACCCAGTTCGGCGCTGCTGGCCAAACCTGAGCTTAAAATTCGCTCACAACCAAGTGCAATAATCTGTTCTAAAGCGCATTCAGGGTTAGCGCAGTGATCAAAGGCGCGGTGAAAAGTGACCCCCAAACCCAGTGACTGAGCCAGTTCTACCAATGGTGTGCAACGTTTGACATCAATATTGCCATCTTGAGTCAGTAGGCCGAGCACCACGCCCTGTAATTGGGCATGATGTGCCGCATGAATATCTTCCGCCATAATGGCTAACTCTTCATCGTGATAGAAAAAATCACCGGCTCTGGGGCGGATCATGGCATAAACCGGTACGGCAGCGAGTTGCCCCACACGCTGCATTAACCCTGCGCTTGGGGTTAAACCGCCTAATGCCAGCGATGAGCAAAGCTCAATCCGGGTTGCCCCGCCAGCTTGTGCATGATGCAGTGATTCAAGGTTATCGATGCAGACTTCGAGTTGATAATTCATGGGCTGAGCTCCTACGGGAGTAACGGAAAAGTACAAGCTGTTGTAAGCCGTTATGATAACAGTAGAAATGGCCGATGATGAGTTAGAATAGGGGTAAAGTTTAGCGCTGCAATTACCTATTTACCCCCCATGTTTCTGGAGGCTAGGTGAGTGGGAGTTGGGATAGATATGCATCAGTAGGATGCAAAATGAAAGAGATAAAAAAAGCCCGCAGCAATGCTTTGGGCTTTGAGGACTTTACTTCTTAACTGATTGGCGTTGCGTTTTCGCTTTATTATTTCCAACCACCCGTGTTGAGCGCGGGGTTAAGAGATTTATTTTAGGTCAGCAGAGTATTGAGACAGGAATGCGGCTACACCTTTTGGTGACGCTTCCATACCTGCTTTGCCTGCTTCCCATTGCGCTGGGCACACTTCACCGTGAGTTTGGTGGAAATTCAGTGCATCAACCATACGCAGCATTTCATCGATGTTACGACCTAGTGGCAGATCGTTAACCACTTGATGACGAACCATACCTTGGTCATCAATCAGGAATGAGCCACGGAAAGCCACGCCCGCTTCTGGGTGCTCTACATCGTAAGCTTTACAGATTTCGTGTTTAACGTCGGCAACCAGTGGGTATTTCACTTGACCGATACCACCGTTTTCAACCGCTGTGTTACGCCATGCGTTATGAGAGAATTGAGAGTCAATTGACACACCAATCACTTCTACGCCTTTAGCGATAAAGTCTTGGTAACGGTTGTCAAAGGCGATCAGTTCAGATGGGCAAACAAAGGTGAAGTCTAGTGGGTAGAAGAAAACAACCGCTTTCTTGCCTTTAGTAAATTCTGCGAAGTTGAAGTTATCAACGATTTCACCGTTACCCAATACAGCTGCTGCAGTAAAATCAGGGGCTTTACGACCAACTAGTACCATTTTTTTGCTCCTAAGCAATTTTGTAAGTACTGAACTATCTCGATAGAGTTCATAATTCAGTCCGTGAAGAACGCCAAGAAATATAGTACAAAGAACAACAAGTAAAAAATGAATTAATTAGATTAGGTTAATCGAAAAAAACGATAATGCTAGTCTGATGCAGATAAAGGTGGGTTTTGAGCATGTTTTACACTTTGGTGCTGGTTAAGGTTGTGATCAAATATGAATAAATGGCCAAGCCTCAAGCAGTTATCGTATCTGGTCACGTTATACGAAACGCGCCACTTTAGCGAAGCGGCGCAGCGCTGTTTCGTTAGTCAATCCACTTTAAGCAAGGGCATTCAAACTCTGGAAGAGCTCATCGGTTGCCCCTTATATGAAAAGCAAGATAAAAAAAGCCCGTTGGTGTTTACCCGTATTGGTGAGTTGGTGGTGCAGCAGGGGCGAGAATTGCTCGCCAAAGGGCAAGATTTAGTCGAGCTTGGTCAACTGTGCCAAGGCGATAGTATGCAAGGCCAGTTGCGCCTTGGCTGTATTCCGACCATTGCGCCCTTTTTGCTGTGCGATTTAGTACAACAGATTAACCAGCGTTATCCGCTATTGCATCTATTGCTGCGTGAAGATACTACGGTCAATCTACTGGCTGCACTGCGCAGCGGCGAATTGGATGTGCTGATTTTGGCGTTGCCGGTCGATATTGGCAATATGGAGAGTTATGTGGTTGGGCAAGATCCGTTTCGTATGGTGATCAGTCGTGATCAGGTCGGACAGATCCGCCAACCGATCCGTTATGCGGATCTGCCGGATGAGTCGGTGTTTTTATTGGAAAAAGAGCACTGCTTGACTGAGCACGCGGTCTCCGCTTGTCAATTGACGGATAAAGAGAAAATCAATCCGTTTACCGCGACCAGTTTGCATACCTTAGTGCAAATGGTTGCCAATGGCTTAGGGACAACCTTTATCCCACAAATGGCGATCGATCATGGTTTGCTGGATAAGCAAAATTTGGTAGTGGTCGACCCGCCGGGCCAAACAGCCTATCGTGACATCGGCTTGGTTTGGCGTCCGAGTTCTTCGCGGATTGAGACGTTCCATCAGCTTGCTAAAGTGGTCGCTGAGCTATTGTAGTGCCTAGTCTACAGATCTTCATCTAACGGTTCGGGGTCACTCTCTTCTTGTAATTCGAGCAGATTAATCGCGATGGTCACAAAATCACTGTCGGTGATAATGCCGACCAATTCGCCCTTGGCCAGCACCGGTAAGCAGCCAATTTTATGCTTTTGCATATACATCGCGCTCTCTTTGAGGCCCGCTTGCGGGGCTACGCTCATCACATCGCTATGCATCACCTCGAACAGTGGAGTATCGAGTGTGTATGAGCCATTGGGGCTGATCCGTGGCAAGCTTGGTTGTGCGGCCAATAAATCGCGCTGACTAATAATGCCCAATAATTTTTTATTGCTATCGACCACTGGCACATGTCGGATATCGAGTGCTTCCATAAGATGTTTGGCATCGCTGAGCGTATGCGTGTGCAGTAAAGTGTGTGGATGACGCGTCATCATGTCTTCAACTTTGATCATCGCTAACTCCTTTCTCAAACAGAAAAACTTGAGCGGTTTTTCACCTTCAAGCTTAACTATAGCGCTGCCAGTAGGCGACTGCTGCGAACTGTAGCAAAATATCGGGTATATTATGCTGCAGTATGTTGCGGTGAATGCTTTACAAAAGGTTACCTTGCGATGGCGGCATCACCACAGCATTCCTGTATCTTGATGGCAGTTCGGTATATACTGGCGCGCCGCGAAATCGGGCGATGATCCTGACCACTTAATCAAGAAAGAGCCATGCAAGTTTCAGATTTTCACTTTGAACTCCCAGACGAGCTGATTGCTCGCTACCCTAAAGCAGAGCGTACTGCCAGCCGCCTACTACAACTGGACGGCAATAGTGGTCAACTGACCGATGGCACCTTTAAAGATATTCTTGATCTGGTGCAAGCGGGCGATCTGTTGGTGTTTAACAACACGCGAGTGATCCCTGCGCGTATGTTTGGTCGTAAAGCCAGCGGCGGTAAATTGGAAGTGTTGGTGGAGCGAGTGCTCGATCAACACACGATTTTGGCGCACGTGCGTTCATCAAAACCGCCAAAGCCGGGTACGGAACTCTATTTAGGCGAGCATGATGAATTTCATGCGGTGATGCAGGCGCGTCACGATGCTTTGTTTGAAATCCGTTTTAGCGCACAAACAGTGGTATTGGATATTCTCAATCAAATCGGCCATATGCCGCTGCCGCCTTACATTGATCGCCCAGATGAAGCGACCGATAAAGAGCGTTATCAAACCGTGTATAACCAAAAACCGGGCGCGGTGGCTGCACCAACCGCAGGGTTGCATTTTGATAACGCGCTGCTTGAGCAAATTCAAGCTAAAGGGGTTGAGCTAGCCTATGTGACTTTGCATGTCGGAGCGGGGACTTTCCAGCCGGTACGCGTGGAAAATGTTCACGATCACCATATGCATGCGGAATACGTAGAAGTGCCACAACCGGTCGTTGATGCGATTGCGGCGACCAAAGCGCGTGGTGGACGAATTATTGCGGTCGGCACTACCTCGGTGCGTTCACTGGAAAGTGCCGCGCAAGCTGCACTGCAGCAAGGAACCGAATTTAAACCTTTCTTTGGTGATACACAAATCTTCATCTTCCCTGGTTATCAATACCAGTTGGTGGATTGCTTGATCACCAATTTCCACTTACCCGAATCGACGTTGATTATGTTGGTGAGTGCCTTTGCCGGTTATCAGCACACCATGGATGCTTATCAACATGCTGTGCAGCAAGGTTATCGTTTCTTTAGTTATGGCGATGCGATGTTTATTCGCAAACAGACGACTAAAGCGTAATGTCCCCAACGATGTGGTGACTAGCTGGGTCGCGACTATCGGAAAGGGATGATCAAAATGAGTGCTGGCAGTAGCCAGAAAAGGTATACACCTTTTGCGCAGGGAGCCGCGCCCGCTCCTCAAACCGCCTTATGCCATAGTGCAAGGCTTGGATTGTAGACGGTCAGACTGTTTCTCTGACATTGGAGGCTGAGTGAAATTAACATTTGAACTGAAAAAGAAAAACGGTAATGCGCGACGTGGTCAACTGACCTTTGAACGCGGCACAGTACAAACCCCAGCGTTTATGCCAGTGGGTACTTACGGCACCGTGAAAGGGATGACCCCAGAAGAAGTGAAAGAGACTGGGGCCGAAATTCTGCTCGGTAACACTTTCCACCTGTGGTTACGCCCAGGCCAAGAAGTGATGAAAATGCACGGCGATCTGCACGATTTTATGAACTGGCAAGGTCCGATTTTGACCGACTCAGGCGGTTTTCAAGTGTTCAGTTTAGGCGATATTCGTAAAATCACTGAAGAGGGAGTGCATTTTCGTAACCCGGTCAACGGTGACAAAATCTTTATGGATGCCGAAAAATCAATGGAAATCCAAAAAGATCTCGGCTCTGACATCGTGATGATTTTTGATGAATGTACCCCATACCCAGCGACTCATGATGAAGCGAAAAAATCGATGGAAATGTCGCTGCGTTGGGCTCAGCGCTCACGGGATCACTTCGATAAGCTGGAAAACCCGAACAGCCTGTTTGGTATTGTGCAGGGTGGCGTGTATGAAGACTTGCGTGATATTTCGGTCAAAGGCCTGACTGAGATTGGCTTTGACGGTTACGCAGTCGGTGGACTTGCGGTTGGTGAACCTAAGCCAGATATGCACCGAGTTTTGGAGCATACTTGCCCACAACTGCCAGAAGACAAGCCTCGTTACTTGATGGGCGTCGGTAAGCCGGAAGATCTGGTGGAAGGTGTGCGTCGTGGTATCGACATGTTTGACTGTGTTATGCCAACTCGTAATGCGCGTAATGGTCACCTATTTGTGACTGGCGGTGTGATCAAGATCCGTAATGCAGCACATAAAACCGATACAACGCCTCTCGATCCGCAGTGTGACTGTTACACTTGCCGAAATTATACCAAGTCATATCTGCACCATTTGGATCGTTGTAACGAAATCCTCGGTGCTCGTCTGAATACGATCCATAACCTGCGTTACTATCAACGCTTGATGGAGAGCATTCGCACGGCGATTGACGAAGACCGTTTTGATCAATTTGTGACAGAGTTCTACGCGCGTCGTAACCGCGAAGTGCCACCACTGCAAAAAGATCTGGCTTAATTTAGTGCTCTGGGTTGGATTTTTGCATTCAGCGGGTTGAATTCAACTCCGGGCATCCCAATACAATCAACATTAAACAACAATAATTTAGAGGACGTTTCTCAATGAGTTTAATTTCTGTAGCCCATGCCGCAGGCGAAGGTGCCGCACCAGGTGGCGGTTTTGAAATGCTGATCATGCTTGGCATGTTCGCGGTGATCTTCTACTTCATGATCTACCGCCCACAAGCTAAACGCGTTAAAGAGCACAAAAACCTGATGTCAGCCATGACCAAAGGTGATGAAGTGCTGACCAGCGGCGGTTTGGTTGGTCGTATCACTAAGATTGCGGAAGACAATGCTTACATCACTATCGAGTTGAATACCAATAATGAAGTGGTGATTAAGAAGGACTTCGTGACTGCTGTACTGCCAAAAGGTACGCTGAAATCTCTTTAAAACAGCCATAGGATCCTCGCTGTGCTAAACCGTTATCCATTGTGGAAGTATCTGCTGGTGGTGTTGACCATCGCGATTGCAGCTTTGTATGCACTTCCAAATCTTTACGGTGAAGATCCAGCTATTCAAATTACAGGGGCGCGTGGCGCCTCTGTTGATATGTCAACGCTGGATGCTGTCACCACTGCGCTCGATAAAGCGCATCTCTCCCAAAAGTCGATTGCTCTTGAAAATGGCTCAGTCTTGGTCCGTTTCAATGATACCGACACTCAACTTAGCGCCCGAGATATTATCAGCGAAGCGCTAGGCCAAGATAAAATCGTGGCATTAAACCTTGCGCCGGCTACCCCTGATTGGCTTGAATCAATTGGTGCTGCACCAATGAAGCTCGGCCTTGATTTGCGTGGTGGTGTGCACTTCCTGATGGAAGTGGATATGGACGCGGCGATGGAAAAGCTGGTCAACCAGCAAGAAGAGTCTTTCCGCAGTGATTTGCGTGATGAAAAAATTCGTTACCGTGCGATCCGGCCCTTATCTGATGCGGTGGAAGTGACCTTGCGTGATGCGCAGCAGCTTGCGCAAACTAAGTCGTTTTTGGAGTCAAAACATCGTGATATGACGTTTACGACGACAGAAACTAATGGCCGTTTTGTGCTATTGGCTAAGTTTACAGAAGCTCGCTTACAGGAAATTCGCAATTACGCGGTCGAGCAAAATATCACGATCTTACGTAATCGAGTCAATGAACTGGGCGTCGCGGAGCCACTGGTGCAGCGACAAGGTGCAGCACGGATAGTGGTTGAACTGCCTGGTGTGCAAGATACCGCACGTGCCAAAGAGATCTTAGGTGCGACGGCTACTCTGGAATTTCGTGAAGTTGATGACAGCGCTGATCTTGCGGCTGCAGCGGCAGGACGCGTTCCAGCGGGTAGCGAAATTAAGCTGGATCGCAATGGTCGCCCTGTGGTGTTGAAAAAACGCGTGATTCTCGGTGGTTCAAGCATTACCGATGCCAGCTCAAGTGCCGACGAATATGGCCGTCCGCAGGTGAACATTTCGCTCGATAGCGAAGGTGGTAACAAAATGGCCGCGTTCTCGAAAAAGAACATCGGCAAATTGATGGCAACCGTTTTTGCGGAATACAAAGACAGCGGTAAGCGTTCACCGGAAGGCAAGGTGCTGCTGATCAAGCATGAAGAGGTGATTAACCAAGCGACGATTCAATCGGCCTTGGGACGTAATTTCCGCATCACCGGCATTGATTCTCCAACTGAAGCGTACAACTTAGCACTGTTACTGCGTGCTGGTGCACTGATTGCGCCGATCTCGATTGTTGAAGAGCGTACCATTGGTCCATCAATGGGCCAGCAAAATATCGATATGGGGATCCAAGCCTGTATTTGGGGCATGGTCGCGGTGATGTTGTTCACTCTGCTTTACTATCGCAAATTTGGCGTTATTGCCAACGTGGCGCTGATGGTGAACATTGTGCTAATTATTGGCGTGATGTCGATGATCCCAGGGGCGACGATGACTTTGCCGGGTATTGCCGGTATTGTGTTGACGATTGGTATGGCGGTTGATGCTAACGTATTGATCTTTGAGCGTATTCGTGAAGAGTTGCGCGATGGGAAAAATCCACAGCAGGCCATTCATCACGGTTATGCCAACGCCTTTAGCACCATTGCTGATGCCAATATCACCACCTTGATCACCGCGATTATTTTGTTTGCAGTGGGAACTGGGGCGATCAAAGGCTTCGCGGTCACGCTATCGATTGGTATTTTAACTTCTATGTTTACTGCGATTATCGGAACACGTTGTATCGTGAATCTGGTGTATGGCGGTAAGCGTATTCACAAGCTGTCGATCTGAGGCTGGGGTCAGTTATGTTTCAAATCCTAAAAGCAGATAAAATGATCGACTTCATGCGTTGGTCAAAATTTGCCTTCGTATTGTCGTTGGTGATGATCGGCGCATCGATGTTTACACTGTCGACCAAATGGCTGAACTGGGGCCTAGATTTCACTGGCGGAACCTTGATTGAAGTTGGCTTTGAACCGCCAGCCAATTTAGAGCAGATCCGCAGTGCGTTGGCCGCGCAAGGTTTTGGCGATGCCACTGTGCAAAATTTTGGTTCAGCGCGTGATGTGATGGTGCGCTTGCGCCCACGTGAGGCGATGACCGGCGAAATGCTCGGTAATCAAATCCTAGCTGCTATCCAACAAGGCACGGGCGTCAATGTTGAAATGCGCCGTATCGAATTCGTTGGTCCTAATGTCGGAGATGAATTAACCGAAGCGGGTGGTTTGGCGATTTTGGTCTCTTTGCTGTGTATTTTGCTCTACGTTTCGGTGCGCTTTGAATGGCGACTGGCGGCAGGAGCGGTGTTGGCACTGGCGCACGATGTGATCATCACCCTCGGTATTTTCTCGCTGTTACAGATCGAAGTGGACCTGACCATTGTTGCGGCATTGCTCACGGTGGTTGGTTATTCGCTTAACGATACTATCGTGGTGTTTGACCGGATCCGGGAAAACTTCCGTAAGATGCGTAAAGAGTCACCCGCTGAGATCATGAATAGTTCGGTGACCCAAACCTTAAGTCGAACCCTGATCACTTCAGGTACTACGCTGTTTGTGGTGATTGCACTGTTTACTCAAGGCGGTGCGATGATCCACGGTTTTGCCTTGGCTTTGCTGCTCGGGATCACGGTCGGGACTTACTCTTCGATTTATGTGGCCTCGGCATTAGCGCTGAAACTTGGTATCACTCGTGAGCACTTACTCCCACCACAAGTGGAGAAAGAGGGTGCTGAGTTGGATGAATTATCTTAGTTTTGATTGGCTTTTTCTTCTCAAAAACCGTTGCCTTGGCAGCGGTTTTTTTATCCAACGGCTTGCGCGCCAGTGATTGCCCCTTGTTACACTAGCGCTTGGATTTGCATGCTAGTTTTTTTAGTTTGAAAGGTAAACCGGGACAAAAAAAAAGCCCTGCCATTATGGCAGGGCGATATATACTGTCGTAGAGCCGATCTTATTTCAAGATCGCGCTGTTACCGTTTTCACGGATGTGTTGCAAAATGGCTTTTACACCACGTGGGCTAGAGGCCACGATGTTGCCTGATTGCATATAATCAGTGCCACCAGCAAAGTCAGTCACGATGGCGCCTGCTTCACGAGCGATAAGTTCACCTGCTGCCATATCCCAAGGTTTTAGGCCGAGTTCGAAATAACCATCAACGCGGTTGGCGGCTAAGTAGCATAAATCTAATGCGGCTGAACCGGTGCGACGGAAATCAGCACATTCAATAAACATAGCAGAGACGATTTTGATGAACGATTCTGAGTGCTGTTTTTGTTTGAATGGGAAACCGGTTGCCAGTACTGCGCCTTGTAGATCTTTCAGTGGCTGAACACGAATACGCGCATTGTTGAGCTGAGCACCTGAACCACGTTGTGCGGTGAACAGTTCATTGGTCATTGGGTCGTAAACACAAGCCACTTCGGTTTTGCCTCTAAAGCGTACAGCAATAGAAACCGCGAAGTGTGGGAAACCTTTGACAAAGTTAGTAGTGCCATCCAGTGGGTCGATGATCCATTGTACTTCTTTATCTTTGCCTTCGATAAGGCCGCCTTCTTCTGCAATGATGCAGTGCTCAGGATAAGAGCTTTTGATGGTTGCAATGATAATCGCTTCCGCTTCTTTGTCGACGTTAGTGACAAAGTCGTTAGTCCCTTTCTGGGTCGATTGAATTTTCTCTACGTTTTCCAGAGATTTGGCAATATGGTTACCTGCTTTTCGCGCGGCGCGAATAGCGATATTAAGCATTGGATGCATACGAGTTTCCCAACGGATGTTAAAGAACGAAAAAGCGGCCGGCAGTATACCAAAACCAATCGAAAAAGGAAGTGGTTATTTTTTGTGCGTTTGGTTGTCTATTGCCGCAAACGGTCTGACCATTTTAATCTGCTTTATGATAATATCCGGCGGCTTTATTGGGAGTACTTTGGGCAAATGATGTTAGATCGCGTAAAAGTCGTATTGGTCGGCACTTCTCACTCTGGAAATATCGGTTCAGCTGCTCGGGCGATGAAAGTAATGGGCTTAAGCCGCATGGTATTAGTCGATCCGCAATGTCAGGTCGATGCTCAAGCGATTGCCTTGGCCGCTGGCGCCAGCGAAATCGCACTCAATGCTGAGATTTACCCAACCCTTGAAGCAGCCGTGGCCGATTGTGGGCTAGTGGTTGGCACCAGTGCGCGCTCGCGTACATTGGAATGGCCAATCTTAGAGCCGCGGCAGTGTGCAGAAAAATTGATCGCCGAAGCCGAGCACCATTCGGTGGCAGTGGTTTTTGGCCGAGAGCGTACAGGCTTAACCAATGATGAGCTGCAACGCTGTCATTACCATGTTTGTGTTCCTGCCAATCCAGAATACAGCTCACTCAATATCGCGATGGCGGTGCAATTGCTGAGCTATGAGCTGCGTATGGCGTGGTTAGCGCTCAAGCCGAACCAAGATCCACATCAGGTAGAATCCGCCTATCCGCATCATCAAGAGCTGGAGCGTTTCTATCAGCATTTGCAAACGGTCATCACCCAAACCGAATTTATTTCGGCCCAGCAGCCGGGGCAGGTGATGAATAAACTGCGCCGCATGTTTACTCGTGCTCGTCCGGAAGCTCAAGAAATCAATATGTTGCGTGGTATTTTAACCGCTGTGCAAAAATCACTCGCAGCGAAGCAGTAAGTCTATAAAAAGTAATAAGTCTATAGACGGAATAAGCCTATAGTTGCTAGGGATGAATACCTGACTGAATTAGTCAAATAAATACTTGACCCAAAGAGTCGGGTATGGAACACTTCTTGCCATATAAACAGTGTCGAGATGGTGATTATGAGACTGACATCGAAAGGAAGATATGCGGTAACCGCCATGTTAGATGTGGCTCTGCATTCGCAACAAAATCCGGTACCGTTGGCCGATATTTCTGAACGGCAAGGCATTTCTCTCTCGTACTTAGAGCAATTGTTTTCTAAGCTACGTAAAGCAGGTTTAGTCGCGAGTGTGCGCGGCCCTGGTGGCGGTTATCGACTCGGTATGGACTCATACGCGATTGCGATTGGAACTGTGATTGCCGCAGTCGATGAATCGGTTGACGCCACAAAATGCAGTGGCAAAGGTGATTGTCAGGGCGGTACTCGTTGTTTGACTCACACACTGTGGCGTGATTTGAGTTCACGCATTAGCGATTTTCTTAACAACATCACGCTCGGCGAGCTGATGGTGGATAACGAAATTCTCGAAGTTTCCGATCGGCAAGATCTGCATCTTGCGGTCAACCAAAGGGTTGCACACAATAACTCAAATCCAGCCACCTGCGCTGCGGCACCTTTTGGTATTAATGCTCGCTCATAGCGGCAAGCTTTACACTGGAGTAGAAAATGAAACTGCCTATTTATCTAGATTATTCAGCAACATGCCCGGTTGATCCGCGCGTGGCTGAGAAAATGGTTCAGTACATGACGATGGATGGTACCTTCGGTAACCCAGCTTCGCGCTCGCACCGTTATGGCTGGCAGGCAGAAGAAGCCGTTGATACTGCGCGTGAACAAATTGCGGCCCTGCTTAATGCTGACCCTCGTGAAATTGTCTTCACATCGGGAGCCACTGAATCGGATAACCTTGCAATCAAAGGTGTCGCTCACTTTTATAACAAGCAAGGCAAGCACATTATTACCAGCAAGACCGAGCACAAAGCGGTGCTGGATACCATGCGCCAATTGGAGCGTGAAGGCTTTGAAGTGACTTATCTTGATCCAGAAAGCAATGGCTTGATTGATCTGGCTAAATTGGAAGCCGCGATGCGCGATGACACCATTTTAGTCTCGATCATGCATGTCAATAATGAAATTGGCGTGATCCAAGATATCGCCGCGATTGGCGAACTGTGCCGTGCGCGCAAAGTGGTGTTTCATGTTGATGCCGCACAATCGGCGGGTAAAGTGGCGATTGATGTACAAGAGATGAAAGTCGATCTGATTTCCCTGTCTGCCCACAAAATTTATGGTCCGAAAGGTATCGGTGCTTTGTATGTACGCCGTAAGCCACGCATCCGTTTAGAGGCGCAAATGCACGGCGGTGGTCATGAGCGTGGTTTCCGTTCAGGCACTTTGCCAACCCACCAAATTGTTGGGATGGGCGAAGCGTTCCGCATTGCGAAAGATGAGTTGCAGCACGATTATCAGCATGCACTGGCGCTACGCGAGCGTTTGCTGGCCGGCATCAAAGATATGGAAGCTGTGACCATTAACGGTGATCTGGATCAGCGTGTACCACATAATCTCAACGTCAGTTTTGCGTTTGTAGAAGGTGAATCTCTGCTGATGGCACTGAAAGATCTGGCCGTGTCGTCAGGCAGTGCTTGCACATCGGCCAGCCTTGAGCCTTCTTATGTATTGCGTGCTTTAGGTCTAAACGATGAATTGGCACACAGCTCAATTCGTTTCTCTTTTGGCCGTTTTACCACGGAAGCGGATATCGACTACGCGATTGAGTTAATTCGGGTTGCGGTGGATAAATTGCGTGACATGTCACCCCTGTGGGATATGTACAAAGAAGGTGTGGATCTCAACACGGTTGAGTGGGCACACCACTAATCATTCCAAGGTTATACAGGATTCGAGGTAACGAACATGGCATACAGCGAAAAGGTCATTGACCATTACGAGAACCCACGTAACGTTGGGTCATTTGATAAAGAAGATCCTTCTGTCGGCAGTGGCATGGTTGGTGCACCGGCGTGTGGTGACGTGATGCGTTTGCAGATCAAAGTCTCCCCGGAAGGCATCATTGAAGATGCGAAATTCAAAACTTACGGCTGTGGCAGTGCGATTGCTTCTAGCTCGCTAGTGACTGAATGGGTGAAAGGCAAGAGTATTGATCAAGCGGCAGCGATCAAAAACAGCGAAATTGCGGAAGAACTTGAACTGCCACCAGTGAAAATTCACTGCTCGATCCTTGCCGAAGATGCGATCAAAGCCGCGGTAGCGGATTACAAGAAAAAGCATCAGCACTAATTTATTGTTATTAGGGAGTTATTCTAATAACTCCCACTTGTTCATTGATTAAAATCATTAAGGTTGAAGTATGGCCGTCACTCTTAGCGAAAGCGCAGCAAACCGAGTTAAAACTTTTCTGGATAATCGTGGAAAAGGCATCGGTTTACGTCTTGGTGTCAAGACCACTGGCTGCTCAGGAATGGCGTATGTGCTCGAATTCGTTGACGATCTTAACCAAGAAGATCATGTCTTTGAAAGCCATGGGGTTAAGGTGATCATTGACACCAAAAGCATGGTCTACTTAGATGGCACCCAACTGGATTATAAGAAAGAAGGGTTAAACGAAGGTTTTGAATTTAACAACCCGAATGTCAAAAGTGAATGCGGTTGTGGTGAAAGCTTCAACGTTTAACGGTAACTGGCCAGCGAGACCGCTCTCGACCACAGGACCGCGAACAATATGAATTATTTTGAATTATTTGGGCTGCCGATCCAGTTTGAACTGGATGGTAGCCTTCTTTCTTCCCAGTTTAGAATGCTGCAAAAACGCTTCCATCCGGATAATTTTGCCAACGCTTCTGAACGAGATCGACTGCTCTCAGTACAACAAGCCGCGCAGATCAACGATGCTTATCAAACGCTCAAAGATCCGCTACAGCGTGCCGAATATCTTTTGTCGCTGCAAGGTATAGCGATGAATGCCGAGCAGCAAACCCTGCAAGATCCGCTGTTCCTAATGGAGCAGATGGAGCTGCGTGAAGAGTTGGAATCGCTGGCGTCACTCGCGGATCCTGAAGCCGCATTGCTCGGCTTTGAGCGTAAGGTGAGCACCATGCAGCGTGCTTATCTGACCCAGTTACAAGATTTATTGAGCCACGCTGAGTGGCCGGCGGCGGCCGATCAAGTCAGAAAGCTCAAATTTATAGCCAAACTCAAACATGAAGTAGAACGCGTCGAAGACCAACTGCTTGGCTAATTCAAGATTCAAAGGAACAACTGATGGCATTACTTCAGATTGCAGAGCCGGGTCAAAGTTCGGCACCCCACCAGCATAAATTGGCGGTAGGGATTGATTTAGGCACCACCAACTCGTTAGTGGCGACGGTACGCAGTGGCACGGCGAGTACCTTGGTCGATGACCAAGGGCAGAGTATTCTCCCATCCGTGGTCAACTATGGCGCCGAGCAAACTTTGGTCGGTGATGCTGCTCGTCAGCAAGCCGAAACCGATCCACACAACACGGTGATTTCGGTTAAACGTCTGCTTGGGCGTTCACTGCAAGACATCAATCAGCGCTATCCACATCTGCCTTATCGTTTTAAAGCCAGCGAAAAGGGCTTGCCGATTGTGCAAACTGCGCAAGGTGACAAAAACCCGATTCAGATCTCGGCGGATATTTTGCGTGCGTTAGCTGAGCGTGCGACGGCGACGTTAGGCGGTGATTTAGCTGGGGTTGTGATCACTGTGCCGGCCTATTTTGATGATGCACAGCGCGTTGCCACCAAAGATGCAGCAGGATTAGCGGGCTTGCATGTGCTGCGTTTACTCAATGAGCCGACCGCAGCAGCAATTGCTTATGGCTTAGATTCGGGCCAAGAAGGGGTGATCGCGGTATACGATCTCGGTGGCGGTACTTTCGATATTTCGATTTTGCGTTTGTCACGCGGCGTATTTGAAGTGTTGGCGACCGGTGGTGATTCTGCACTCGGTGGAGATGATTTTGATCAGCTGATTGCTCAGCACCTGCAAACGCAGATCGGGCTGAACAACTTAACCGCGCAGCAGCAGCGCGCACTGATTAATGCCGCCAGCCAAGCTAAAATTGATTTGACCGAACAGATGACGGCGCAAGTCAAAGTACTCGGTTGGCAAGGGACGTTTACCCGTGAGCAGCTAGCCAGTTTAATTAGCCCATTGCTGAAAAAGACCTTACTCGCCTGTCGCCGCGCATTAAAAGATGCTGGAGTGACGGCGGATGAAGTGCTGGAAGTGGTGATGGTCGGTGGTTCAACCCGCACCCCACTGGTGCGCGAACAAGTGGGTGAGTTTTTTGGTCGTACCCCGCTGACCAGCATTAACCCTGATCAAGTGGTGGCGATTGGCGCGGCGATTCAGGCTGATATTCTGGTCGGTAATAAGCCGGATGCGGAAATGCTGCTGCTCGATGTGATCCCACTTTCGTTAGGGATTGAAACCATGGGCGGTTTAGTCGAGAAAATCATTCCTCGCAATACCACCATTCCTGTGGCGCGCGCGCAAGAGTTTACCACCTTTAAAGATGGACAAACCGCGATGAGTGTACATGTGGTGCAAGGTGAGCGCGAAATGGTCGATGATTGCCGCTCTCTGGCGCGTTTTTCACTCAAAGGTATTCCTCCGATGGCAGCGGGAGCTGCGCACATTCGCGTCACCTATCAAGTTGATGCGGATGGTTTACTGTCGGTCACCGCACTGGAAAAAAGCACCGCCGTGCAGGCACAAATTCAGGTTAAACCGTCTTATGGTTTAAGCGATGATGAAGTGACTCAGATGCTGAAAGATTCGATGGCCTACGCCAAGCAAGATATGCTGAGCCGAGCACTGGCCGAGCAGCGCGTAGAAGCGGATCGGGTTATTGAAGGTATACTGGCTGCGTTACAAGAAGATGGTGATGAGCTACTGACTGAGCAAGAGCGCCAAACATTACTACAGACCATTGAACGCTTGATTGAGTTACGCAATGGCGACAATGCCGATGCGATTGAGCAAGGAATAAAAGACACCGATAAAGCGAGTCAGGATTTTGCGTCAAAACGAATGGATAAATCGATTCGTCGCGCACTGGCTGGCCACTCTGTTGATGAGATTTGAAGAGACAACCAACATGCCTAAAATTATTGTTTTGCCTCATGAAACCCTTTGTCCTGAAGGCGCAGTTTTAGAAGCGCAAAGTGGGGAAACGATTCTTGATGTAGCCCTAAAACATGGTATTGCCATTGAGCATGCGTGTGAAAAATCGTGTGCTTGTACCACTTGCCACTGTATTGTTCGTGAAGGTTTTGATTCACTGCAAGAGAGTGATGAACTGGAAGACGATATGCTGGATAAAGCCTGGGGGCTGGAACCAGAATCTCGCCTCAGTTGTCAGGCTCGCGTAGCGGATGAAGATCTCGTGGTTGAGATCCCGAAATACACCCTCAACCACGCGAGCGAAGAGCATTAATTGTTAACCTCGCGGTTCGCGAGGTTCCACCAATAGGAAGGTTAACCATGAAATGGACAGATTCGCGCGAGCTCGCCATCGCATTGTGTGACAAGTTTCCTGAGCTTGATCCTAAAACGGTTCGTTTTACCGATCTGCATCGTTGGATTATGGAGCTGGACGATTTTGCCGATCAGCCGAATCACTCCAATGAAAAAATTCTTGAAGCGGTGATCTTATGTTGGATGGATGAATTTGAGTAAGTTGTCGCTAAAAACTGCATTTGGTTAACAATTTTGATCAAAAAAAACGGGCCATTGAGTCCGTTTTTTTATTCGATTGATACTTTAACGCGTCAAAATGTTAACATCTTGGTCAATTAATGAGACGGCATAAATAAAGCCAATATTTAAGGCAAGGAGAAACCATGTCTACATCGATGTCTGTATTTTTGAGTACGCAAGCTGCCCAGCCTCAGTGGGGAGAAAAGGCGCTGATTTCTTTTGCCGAGCAAGGGGCAACCATTCACGTCACCCAAGCGCAAGATCTGGGTGCGATCCAGCGCGCGGCACGTAAATTAGATAATCAAGCGATCCGTAGCCTAGTATTAGCTGGTGAAGGCTGGCAACTGGAAACGATTTGGGCTTTCTACCAAGGTTATCGTGAAGCGAAAAAACGCAATACCCTTGAATGGGCAGCACTAGCTCCAACCGAACAAGCTGAGCTTGAAGCGCGGATTAAAACCACCGATTGGACGCGCGACATTATTAATAAAAGCGCAGAAGACGTGGCGCCACGCCAGTTAGCAACCATGGCCGGTGAGTTTATTAAATCACTGGCTCCTGAGCGTGTGACTTATCGCATTGTGAAAGATAAAGATTTACTCACCGAAGGGTGGGAGGGGATCTACGCGGTTGGGCGCGGCTCAGAACGTTCTTCCGTCATGTTGCAACTCGACTATAACCCAACCGGCGATGAGAATGCACCAGTCTTTGCTTGTTTAGTCGGCAAAGGCATTACTTTTGATTCGGGCGGTTACAGCCTCAAACCTTCCAATATGATGTCAGCCATGAAATCTGATATGGGCGGCGCGGCAATGATCACTGGCGCGTTAGGCTTAGCCATGCTGCGTGGTTTAAATAAGCGGGTAAAACTGATTTTATGTTGTGCGGAAAACATGGTGTCAGGTCGCGCTTTAAAACTGGGCGATATCATCACCTACAAAAATGGCAAAACGGTTGAGATCCTCAACACCGATGCGGAAGGGCGCCTAGTACTGGCTGATGGTCTGCTGTACGCCAGTGAGCAACAACCACAACTGATCATCGATTGCGCGACATTAACTGGCGCGGCCAAAAATGCTTTGGGTAACGATTACCACGCGTTACTTTCATTTGATGAATCTCTGAGCCAACAAGCTTTAATCGCGGCGAAACAAGAGAATGAAGCCTTGTGGGCACTGCCACTGGCGGAGTTTCATCGTGAGATGCTGCCATCAAACTTTGCGGATCTGTCTAACATCAGCAGTGGCGATTACACGCCAGGTGCGAGTACTGCAGCGGCATTTTTATCTTACTTTGTGCCAAACTATCAACAAGGTTGGCTGCACTTTGACTGCTCGGCCACTTACCGCAAATCAGCCAGCGATAAATGGGCGGCGGGTGCTACAGGCATGGGTGTGAAAATGCTCGCGCGGGTTCTGATGCAATAAGTATCATGTTAAGGGCAGCGCATTACGCTGCCCTAGTTTCATTGCTTGGCAAATTATCGCAGCCAAACAATTGCAGTCAACCCACAATCATCACAACAAACAAAAGGACATTTTATGGCTCTAGAAAGAACATTTTCGATCATCAAACCAGATGCAGTACAGCGTAACCTGATTGGTGAAATCTATCATCGTATTGAAAAAGCTGGATTACAGATTGTGGCGGCCAAAATGGTGCACCTGAATGAACAGCAAGCGAGCGGTTTTTACGCAGAGCATGAGGGTAAAGAATTTTTCCCTGAGCTGAAAAAATTTATGACATCAGGGCCAATTATGGTGCAAGTTTTACAAGGTGAAAATGCTATCACTCGTTATCGTGAACTGATGGGTAAAACCAATCCAGAGCAGGCCGCCTGTGGAACTTTACGTGCCGATTATGCTTTGAGTATGCGTTATAACTCAGTGCATGGTAGTGACAGTCCAGCATCGGCAGCGCGTGAAATTGAATTTTTCTTTCCTGAGGCAGAAATCTGCCCACGCTAACTTATTATCCCCTTCCTACTTGAAGCTGCAGCGGTGTTGGCTAGGTTCGTTTACCCCAATCACATAGTTTGTCTATGCTCATGGGGACTCACTCACTTGCCGCATACCTGTAACTCCACGTTGTTTGGGTATATACGTTAACTTATCGCTGGCTGAGTTGCCGGCGGTTAGGCTCGCAGTTTGGAGTCTAACCGAGATTCTCGCTGATCTATCCCCACTCTGATGCTTGATTAGCCGTACCGTTGTGACCCTTGTTGTCATTGCATAAAGGCTGTACAATTCGCGCCCTTAATTACTGTTCCGTCTGTCTGAGAGGCACCATGACCACAGAAAAAGTCAATCTACTCGATTTTGACCGCCAAGGTTTGCGCACATTTTTTGCCGAACAATTGGGTGAAAAAGCGTTTCGCGCCGAGCAGGTCATGAAGTGGATTTATCACTTTGGTTGTGATGACTTCGATCAAATGAACAATATCAACAAGCAACTGCGCGAGAAGCTCAAAGCGCAGTGTGAGATCCGTGCACCTTATGTTTCAGCGGCACAGCACTCTGCCGATGGCACGATTAAGTGGGCGATGCGTGTCGGTGATCAAGATGTCGAAACCGTGTATATCCCAGAAGAAGATCGCGCAACGTTATGTGTCTCTTCCCAAGTAGGTTGTGCATTAGAGTGCAAATTCTGTTCAACCGCGCAGCAAGGTTTTAACCGTAATCTGCGCGTGTCGGAAATTATTGGTCAAGTATGGCGTGCAGCGCGTGAAATTGGCTTAGAAAAAGAGACCGGCCGTCGTCCGATCACTAACGTGGTGATGATGGGCATGGGTGAGCCGTTGCTGAATATGAAAAACTTGATCCCAGCGCTTGAAATTATGCTCGATGATCTCGGCTTTGGTCTGTCTAAGCGTCGGGTAACGGTTTCCACTTCAGGAGTGGTTTCTGGTCTTGAACAGATGATTGGTCAAATCGATGTGGCACTGGCCATTTCGTTGCATGCGCCGAATGATCAGTTACGTAGCCAAATCATGCCGATCAACGATCGTTGGAATATCCAAGAGTTCTTGGCCACCGTGCGTCGTTATATTGCTTCATCGAATGCCAACCGCGGTAAGGTAACGGTGGAGTATGTATTGCTGGATCATGTCAACGATGGCACCGAGCATGCTCATGAACTGGCCGAATTAATGAAAGGTACCCCGTGTAAGATTAACCTGATCCCGTTCAACCCTTATCCGGGCTCGCCTTACCAGAAACCGAGTAATTCCCGTATCGATCGCTTCCAAAAGACTTTAATGCAGTATGAGCACACAGTAACGATCCGCAAAACACGTGGAGATGACATTGACGCTGCGTGTGGCCAGTTGGTCGGTGATGTGATTGACCGCACTAAGCGTACAAAAACCAAACCGCTTGCTGAACAAAGCATCGCGATAAAAAATCTTTAATCCGTCGATTTAATCAAGCCAGAGCAGGTCTCTGGCTTGATTTTTATTGTATATCACCCAAAAGTGCTGCTTTTAATGGTCAAATCCAACAAAAACCTTGAACTAACTGTGATTTATTGACCATTTCTTTATTGTTTAGTCAACAATATCTATTAGAATGGGCCTCATTCCTCAAAGTTGATTTGAGCCACTTTAGCCAAGCGCTAACCCATTGCACCGATTAAGCAAACGCGTCTGAACACTACCGATAATCAACCATAAAAGTGACTGATGCACCGTTTAATCCAGATAAAGAGATGAAGATTACGGATGACTACTCAACACCACGATGATCACCAACCGGAAACGGCACAACCAAGCATTGAAAAAGTACCGCCAGGCACGTTACTTAAGCAAAAACGCCAAGAATTAGGTCTCACTCAGCGTCAAATTGCCGATCGGCTCAGATTGCGCGTTTCTTTAATCGAACGGATTGAAGAAAATAGCTTCGAAGATGGGCTGGTGGCCACTTTTACGCGTGGTTATCTGCGCTCTTACGCCAAAGCTGTTGGCATGAGTGAGGCGGAAGTTCTGTGTGCTTTTGATGAGTGTTATGGGCAAGCACCAGTGGCTACCCAGCCGGATATGAAAAGCTTTTCTAAGAAAACCAATCGCCAATTGCATGATAGCCGCATTATGCTGATTACTTGGGTGATTTTTGCGGTGATTATTAGCATGTCTTCGCTGTGGTGGTGGCAAAATAGCCAGAAAAATAACGTTATTCCGGAATCAACGCCACCAAATATGAGTACGTTATCTGAGTCCTCCAATTTGGATGAGGTGAGTATTGCCAATCAAGAGTTCGCTAGCGTTCCTCCTCTGAATGACCTGCAAGATAATTTGCCACCGAGTGAGGAGGCGATTGCAGAGCCGCAAGTCAGTGAAGTAAGTGATGCTGCAGCAGAGGTCGATGCCTCTGCTGTGCTACCCAATACGATCAGCACTGATCCTGTGGTGAGTGTTACTGTGCCACAAGCGGCTCCTGCTGTTGTCGCGGTACCCAGTCAAGTAGCGTCAACTAGCCCTGCTCAACCATCGGCTTTACTGGTACTTAATTTTTCCGCCGATTGCTGGATTCAAGTCAAAGATGCTACCGGAAAAACCCTCTCCAACGGGGTAAAAAAAGCCGGCCAAAGCCTAAATTTAACCGGTCAGCGTCCTTATAACGTGGTACTGGGTGCTCCAGAAGGCGTCTCGATCACATTAGCCAGTGAACCGGTCGACCTTTCTGGGTATACTTCCGGCAAAGTAGCAAGATTGACCTTACCGTAGAAAATGTCTATGCAACATGAGTCTCCTATTAAGCGTCGCCGCTCAACACGTATTTATGTGGGCGGCGTTCCTATTGGTGATGGTGCGCCCATCGCCGTACAATCAATGACCAATACTCGCACCACCGATGTGGCTGCCACGGTTGCACAAATTCAATCGTTGCAAAAAGTCGGGGCTGATATTGTGCGTGTTTCGGTTCCGACCATGGAAGCCGCAGAAGCCTTCAAGCTGATCAAGCAGCAAGTCTCGATTCCGTTAGTGGCCGATATCCATTTTGATTACCGGATCGCACTTAAAGTCGCTGAATATGGCGTTGATTGTTTGCGCATTAACCCAGGCAATATCGGCAACGAAGCGCGGATCCGCTCGGTGGTTGACTGTGCGCGTGATAAAAATATTCCAATTCGAATTGGAGTGAATGGCGGTTCACTCGAAAAAGATCTGCAACTTAAATATGGCGAACCGACTCCAGAAGCGTTAGTCGAATCGGCGATGCGCCATGTGGATATTCTGGATCGTCTCAACTTTGATCAGTTTAAAGTCAGCGTTAAAGCTTCTGATGTTTTTTTGGCGGTTGGCTCTTATCGCTTATTGGCTCAAAAGATCGATCAACCTTTGCATTTGGGGATCACCGAAGCGGGTGGCGCTCGCGCTGGTTCGGTCAAATCGGCGGTCGGTCTCGGCATGCTGCTGGCCGAAGGGATAGGTGATACGCTGCGTGTTTCGCTAGCCGCTGATCCGGTGGAAGAGATCAAAGTTGGTTTCGATATTTTAAAATCGCTGCGCATTCGTTCGCGTGGCATTAACTTTATTGCCTGCCCAAGCTGTTCGCGTCAGGAATTTGATGTGATCAGTACCGTCAATGCACTAGAACAACGTTTGGAAGATGTATTAACCCCGATCGATGTATCCATCATTGGCTGTGTGGTCAATGGCCCTGGTGAAGCTGAAGTTTCTCATCTAGGGTTAGCGGGCAGCAATAAGAAAAGTGCGTTCTATGAAGATGGCGTGCGTTTGAAAGAGCGATTGGATAACGATGATCTCGTTGCACAATTGGAAGCACGTATTCGTGCTAAAGCGGCGCAATTAGATCAAAAAAATCGCATCGACATTAAGCAAGTAGAACAAGATTAATCTCAACGATATAACGGTAAGCATTGTGGCAAAAACTATTCAAGCAATCCGAGGCATGAACGATTGTCTCCCAACCCAATCGCCACTTTGGCAAAAAGTCGAAGGTGCGGTGAAAAATGTGATCAGCGCTTATGGCTACAGCGAAGTGCGCATGCCGATTGTTGAGATGACTCATCTATTTAGTCGTGCGATCGGTGAAGTGACTGATGTGGTCGAAAAAGAGATGTACACCTTTGCAGACCGCAATGGTGACAGTTTAAGTCTGCGTCCTGAAGGCACTGCAGGTTGCGTGCGTTCTGGCATCGAAAATGGTCTGTTGTACAACCAAGAACAGCGCCTGTGGTACATGGGCCCCATGTTCCGTCATGAACGCCCACAAAAAGGTCGTTATCGTCAGTTCCACCAATGTGGTGTCGAAGTGTTTGGCCTTGAAGGACCAGATGTGGATGCTGAATTGATCATGATGACCGCGCGCCTATGGCGCGAGCTTGGTATTGCTGAGCATGTACGTCTAGAGCTTAACTCGATTGGCTCGCTCGCGGCGCGTGCTAACTACCGTACCGCTTTGATTGAATATCTTGAACAGTATCAAAGTGTGTTAGATGAAGATTGTCAGCGCCGTCTGTACACCAATCCACTGCGCGTGCTCGATTCAAAAAATCCAGAAGTACAAGCAATTTTAGGTGATGCACCACAGTTGTCTGATTACCTAGATGCTGATTCCAAACAACATTTCACCGGTCTGTGTGAACTTCTCGATGCGGCAGGTATCGAATACACGGTTAATCAGCGTTTAGTGCGTGGTTTGGACTACTACAATCGCACCGTGTTTGAGTGGGTGACTGAAAGTCTGGGTTCGCAAGGCACCGTATGTGGCGGTGGTCGCTACGATGGTCTAGTCGAGCAGCTTGGCGGTAAACCAACGCCAGCGGTCGGTTTTGCTATGGGTTTAGAGCGCTTAGTGCTGATGATGGAAACCCTAGGTAATACCGATGTACGCCGTAGTGTCGATGTCTATATGGTAACGGCGGGGGAAGGCACTTTGTTGGCTGGGATGAAACTGGCAGAGCAGTTGCGTGAGCAAGTACCCGGTCTACGGATCATGAGCCACTTTGGTGGCGGTAATTTTAAAAAGCAATTTAAACGTGCCGATAAAGTTGGCGCAGCGATAGCCTTGGTATTGGGCGAAGATGAAGTGGCTGCTCAAACTGTAGTGGTTAAAGATTTAATCGGCGGCGAACAGAGCACTGTTGCTCAGGCACAAGTGGCCAGCTTATTAGCCCATTTAGTGTAATTCTCCCGCGACAGATTTTAAATAAGAGGACAGGAAGTGGAACTCTACGATACTGAAGAACAACAAGTTGAAGCGATCAAAGATTGGTGGAAAGAGAACGGTAAAGCCGTGATGTTTGGTGCGGTGATCGGTTTGGGCGGCTTATTTGGCTGGCGTTATTACCAAGACACCGTGGTTGCTGCACAAGAAGCCGCTTCACACCGCTATAGCCAAGCGGTTGATGCACTGCTGGCAGGTGGCGTTGCAGCTGAAGCAACGCTGCAAACTTTTATTGAGGCTAATCCGAAAACCGAATACGCGGTATTGGCCGCGATGCAGTTGGCCAAAGTGCAAGTTGAAGCTGGTCACTTAGATGAAGCACTCGCCCAGCTAGAGTGGGCAAAAGGTGCTACGCAAGATCCGGCACTACAACCATTGCTGAGCTTGCGTGTTGCACGGGTACAAGCTGAGCAAGGACAGTTTGATGAAGCATTAGCTCAACTAAGCAGCATTCAAGCGTCTGCTTGGGCTGGACGAGTCGCAGAGCTGCGTGGTGATATTCTGCTGCGTAAAGGTGATAGTACTGGCGCTTACGCGGCCTATACTGAAGCGCAACAAGCGACAGATGCTAGCCAAACATTGCAAATGAAACTGGATGATCTCGCTAAGTAAGGGCACTCGCTGATGAAGAAGTTGTTCAAGCAAGCGCTGGTCGCAGTGGGCGTGTTAGCACTGCTCGCTGGCTGTGCTAGTGAAGAAGAAAACGTGATCATGGCACCACTGCCGGTGCTGAAAAGTACATTTACTCCGAAAACGCTGTGGAGCGCTTCGATCGGCGATGGTGTTGGGCATTATTTCTCTAAACTGGCTCCGGATTATGCTTACGATAAAGTGTATGTGGCCAGTCGTGATGGGCTTGTCAAAGCGCTCGACCCACAAACCGGTAAAGCGCTTTGGACCACCGATCTCGAGGGTGACAGTTCGGCTCGTTTATCCGGTGGGGTGACGGCGGCGTTCGGTAAGTTATTTATCGGTAGTGAAAATGGCGTGGTGACGGCGTTAGATGCAGAGAGTGGCGAACCGTTATGGAGCACTGCGATTGACGGCGAAGTGCTTGCTGCGCCCGTTGCCGACAACAATATGGTGATCGTCAATACCAGCCGTGGAACCTTGATTGCTTTGGCGCAAGATGATGGTAGCCAGAAATGGACCATCAGTACCGAAGTCCCGACGTTAACTCTACGTGGTGATAGTCGGCCTACCGCAGTGGCGGGAGGGGTATTTTGGGGAACCCCAAGTGGACGCTTGGCCGCCGCGATTGCTGAGCGTGGTCAACTGATTTGGCAACAGCCGGTCGGGCAGCCGAAAGGGGCGACGGAAATTGATCGCTTAGTCGATGTCGATGCATCGCCATTAGTGATTGGTGGTACGCTATTTACGGTTGGATTTAACGGCCAATTAATGGCGATAGATTTACGCTCTGGTCAGCCAATTTGGAAGCGTAATTATTCTGCCACCATCGATATGGCGACCGATGGTAGCCGTCTCTATCTGGTGACCGATAAAGATCATCTCGTGGCGGTTGATACGCGCAGTGGTACCGAGCTGTGGAGTAACGCCCAGCTTGAACACCGTTTGTTGACTGCCCCAAAAATGATCGGTGACTATGTCGTGGTCGGTGATGGACAAGGTTATCTACACTGGCTGGATCGTAATAGCGGTGAATTTGTCGCACAGCAGCTGGTCAACAACAGCGGTTTTGCGGTTGGGCCATTAGCATTAAATGATGGCTATGTGATAGTCACGCGTGATGGCCAGCTAAAGAAGCTGACGATTCAATAGTAAACTGTGATATGATTCACACACGGCTCCTGGCTGGCAACAGTTAGGAGCCGTTTTATTGCTGGCGTTTTATGACTGGCTTTTTATTACTCCCCATTTAGGGTTTGTTGCCTAAAATTGAGAGTGAAAGGCCGTTATCTCGATTGGATTAATCTCCAGTTGCACAGTTCAAAGTGGTTATAGGTAAAAATTTAGCGCTTGTGACAGAGTGTTTACCTATAACTACATAAAATGACATTTTGTAGAGGTTGTTATGGTACCTGTTGTTGCTCTTGTTGGGCGTCCTAACGTCGGTAAATCGACGCTGTTTAATCGACTCACTCGCACACGGGATGCATTAGTTGCAGATTTTCCCGGTTTAACCCGCGACCGTAAATATGGCCAAGCTAAGTTGGGTGAGCACCAATTTATTGTGATTGATACCGGCGGTATTGATGGCTCTGAGGAAGGGGTTGAAACCAAAATGGCCGCGCAGTCACTGGCGGCGATTGATGAAGCCGATGTGGTGCTGTTTATGGTCGATGGCCGTGCCGGTTTGACCGTGGCCGATGAAGCGATTGCTCAACACCTACGCCGCATCGAAAAGACCGCCGTGTTGGTGGTTAATAAAGTGGATGGTATTGATGGTGATGCCGCTTGTGCCGAGTTTTGGCAGTTAGGCATGGATCAAATGTATCAAATTGCGGCGGCACATGGTCGTGGTGTTGGTGCGCTGATTGATCGTGCGTTAAACCCACTGGCAGAACAGATGGAAGCTGAGCAAGCCTTACTGGTGGATTTAACCGGTGAGCAAGAGCCAGAACAAGAGCAGTTAGAGTACAGCGAAGAAGAAGCGGAAGCCGAATATAAGCGCCTACAAGACTTACCGATTAAGCTGGCGATTATTGGCCGCCCGAATGTGGGTAAATCCACGCTGACTAACCGGATCCTCGGTGAAGAGCGAGTGGTGGTTTACGATATGCCGGGCACCACACGTGACTCGATCTACATTCCGATGAAACGTGATGAGCGTGAATATGTTCTGATTGATACTGCTGGGGTGCGTCGTCGTAAGCGCATCAATGAAACCGTTGAAAAATTCTCGGTAGTGAAAACCCTACAAGCGATTGAAGATGCGAACGTGGTGCTGATGGTGGTTGATGCGCGTGAGAATATCTCAGATCAAGACCTAAGCTTACTTGGCTTTGCGCTTAACTCAGGGCGTTCGATTGTGATTGCAGTCAACAAGTGGGATGGTTTAGATACCGAAGTTAAAGATCGGGTGAAAAAAGAGCTGGATCGTCGGCTCGGCTTTGTTGATTTCGCCCGCATTCACTTTATTTCAGCGCTACATGGCACTGGTGTCGGCCACTTATTTGAATCGGTGCAAGAAGCTTATCGCTCGGCAACCACTCGGGTTGGCACCTCGGTTCTGACTCGGATCATGAAAATGGCCACCGATGATCACCAGCCACCGATGGTGCGTGGACGTCGTGTCAAACTGAAATATGCCCATGCGGGTGGTTACAACCCGCCGATCATCGTGATCCATGGTAACCAAGTGAATGAACTGCCGGATTCTTATAAGCGTTATTTGATGAACTACTATCGTCGTGCGTTGGAAATTATGGGTACGCCAATCCGTATTCAGTTCCAAAACAGTGAGAACCCATTTGAAAGTAAAACCAACAAAATGACGCTTTCACAAGAGCGGCAACGTAAGCGCTTGATGAGCATGGTTAAAAACCGCAGAAAATAATCAATATAGCCCAAGTTTACTTGGGCTTTTTTGTCTCTGAAGGAGAGAGATGCTATGACCTACTTCGCGACTGAAGTGACTTTCCCACAAGGGATCACCACACTGGATAGCCAAATCATGCTGTGTCAGCCCCATTCCGCTGGGGTGGATGTGGTGACGTATTGCACGCCGTTTCATCCGGTTAGCCATATTTGGCCTGATCATCCGTCTGATCGCGGTCTGCTGATTTGGCAGGGAGATGAGTATCCGCTCAGCCAATGCTTAGTCGGTGCGATTGAGCAAGCATCAGGTCGGTTGTATGTCGGGGAGGAGATTCCAGTCAAACGTAGCGAAAGCGGCTGGGTGTTTGTGGTGGTACATCGATTAGATGTGGTTTCGGCGGCGCTGCAAGTGGGTGATCATGTTCAGTTGATCGTCGATGCAGCATACCAAGCCAGTTTAAGCCGCGGACATAGTGCTGGCCATTTGGCTTACTTGGCGCTGAATAAAGTGCTCGCGCAAAGCTATTGGCGCAAGGATGCCGAGCGTAAAGATGCGCATGGTTATTTTGATTTCAATAGCTATGCGCAAGTTTCTAGCTATGTCACGCCAGATTGCTCAACCGATAGCTATCGTTTGGGTAAAACGCTGCGTAAGCGCGGTTTAAATAGTGATGATGTGCTAAGAGATCTCTATTTGATAGAACAAAAAACTAATCAGCAGTTGGTCGAATGGCTAGCACTTGCCAGTCCGATCGGCTTGGAATGCGCAGGCTCGACGCTCACCGATTCACGTTATTGGGTGTGTGACTTACATGAAGCTCAGATCGCGAGAATTGCTTGTGGCGGCACGCACAGCAATGGTTTAAAGGCGCTAGGATCGATCCAAGTGACACTTAAATCGCTCGATCAACAACATATTATTGCGGTGACGAAGGTACAAGCGGCAGAATGGGAATGATCTTTTTGTTATATTCTGTTTGTTGTCTATAAATTGGATTTCTTAAGTGTTTTAATCTGTTTAAAATTGAAATGCAGGATATGTAACTTATGCTTTCGGTGGGTGGTTATATAAAAGTTCTTTTATGGGCTGATCGCTGATCAAAACCTTTTGAGCACAAGATCTGCTTAGGATCTTGTTTAAAAGAGTATCAGTTATTGGTTAAATGCTGTGCGTTCAACGGCGCAGGCGTGATAAAGATCATCGCGGATGATCTTTGATTGATAGATTATGTGATGTAATGCAAAAAGATCAGGAGTCGTTATATGGACAACCTATGTCCGGTGTGCAGCCAGCAATTGGAATGGGTAGGGCAGTATCATTGTACTGCCTGTACTCAGGATTATCGTAACGTGGGATTTTGTCCACAATGCGCGGGTGAATTACAAAAACTACAAGCTTGTGGTGCGGCTAATTATTTCTGTAATCAGTGTAATGAGCTGAAATCGAAGTCGAAAATTCGCTTTATCTTCCAACCGATTAATCAGAACTCACCACAGATCTGATTTCACCATCTCGCAGCTGGGTGACCAAGCAGTCACCCGCTTTTACTTGCGCGCATTCGCGTACTAATTCACCGCTGAGTTGACGAGTCACCGAATAACCACGGGCTAAGGTGGCCAGTGGGCTTACCGCGTCCAATTTCTCACTGAGTAAAGCTAATTGGTGGCGCGCTTGGATCCTATGCTGCTGAGTGGACTGAGTAATACGCTGCTGCTGTTGGAGGAGATCAAAACGCTGCTGGTGGATAAGTTGCAGTGGTGAATGCAGTTGGATCTTGTGGCGTAAATGATCACAGCGCTGCTGCTGAGTATGCAAGCGGTGCTGGATTTTTTGGGTCAGCCGCAGGCTTAATTCATCTAATTGCTGCTGTTGGCGCTCTAGGCGTGCTTGAGGATGCTGTTTATCCAGTTGGTGATGTAAGTGAGTAAACTGAGTATGCTGCTGAGCCAAATAGTGACGCATTGCGCTTGCTAATTTGGCGGGCCATTGCACAAGTAACTGCTGCTTATGGCGTTGATCTCGGCTGACCAGCTCTGCTGCCGCAGAAGGGGTTGGGGCACGCATGTCGGCGACAAAATCAGCAATCGTGACATCCACTTCATGCCCGACCGCACTGATGATCGGAATGTGACTGGCAGCGATAGTCCGCGCGACGATTTCATGATTGAAACACCATAAATCTTCCAATGAGCCCCCACCACGGCCCACAATCAACACATCACACTCGGCGCGTGAGTTGGCGCGACCAATCGCTTGGGCAATCTGTAGCGCGGCTTCTTCACCTTGCACTAAGGTTGGATAAATGACGACCGGCAACTGAGGATCGCGCCGTTTGAGCACTTGCAAAATATCGTGCAGTGCTGCGCCAGTGCGTGAGGTGATGATCCCGACACAGCGTGGATGTTCTGGTAATGCTTGTTTACGGCTTTGAGCGAACAACCCTTCTGCGGACAGCTGCATCTTCAGTTGTTCAAACTGCTGCTGTAAACGGCCGTCGCCTTCTGGTTGCATACTTTCAAGGATGATTTGGTAATCACCACGCGGTTCATACAAAGAGAGTCGCGCTTTGACTAACACTTGCTGGCCATTTTGTGGCTTGAAATTGACCAGACGGTTATTACCCTTAAACATCGCGCATTTAACTTGCGCTTGGCTGTCTTTGAGGGTGAGGTACCAGTGGCCTGAAACAGGGGCAGAGAAGTTAGAAATTTCCCCGATCAGCCAGACGATGCCCATTTCATTTTCCAGTAACAAACGGACTTCAGCATTTAAACGGGAAACGGTGTAGATACTTGGATTGCGAGCAGGAGAGGACAAGGCTGATCTCCCAGACGTGGGTATGGAAATTAGCCGCAAGATAATACATAACAAGGGGTAAAATGCAAATAAAAAATGAATAAATGTGTAGTCAACCGATTGCCTCGGGCGTATAATCCGTCCGCAATATCAAATATAAATCCCTTTATTACGCGAAACGATAAAGTGGGTTTTCGTTCTTAACACTCCTGTTGTGAGATATTGCACATGCTACGAATCGCAAAAGAAGCTCTAACCTTTGACGACGTTTTACTCGTTCCTGCTCATTCTACCGTTCTTCCTAATACTGCTGATCTTCGCACTCGGCTGACCAAAAATATTGCGCTAAACATTCCTATGGTGTCTGCGTCGATGGATACTGTCACGGAAGCACGTCTTGCGATCGCTCTGGCTCAAGAAGGCGGCATTGGCTTTATTCACAAGAATATGTCGATTGAACAGCAAGCGGCTCAAGTTCACCAAGTAAAAATCTTTGAAGCGGGAGTGGTGACACATCCTGTCACTGTGCGCCCAGAGCAAACCATTGCCGATGTGATGGCACTGACTCATCGCCACGGTTTTGCTGGTTTCCCTGTCGTGACCGAACACAATGAACTGGTGGGTATCATTACTGGGCGTGATGTCCGTTTTGTTACCGATCTGACCAAACCGGTTGCTGCCGTAATGACGCCAAAAGAGCGTCTCGCGACCGTTAAAGAGGGCGCGACCGGCGCTGAAGTGCAAGAACAGATGCACAAAGCGCGGGTTGAGAAAATTCTGGTGGTCAACGATGAGTTTTTACTCAAAGGCATGATCACAGCGAAAGACTTCCATAAAGCGGAAAGCAAACCTAACGCATGTAAAGATGAGCAAGGCCGTCTGCGTGTGGGTGCGGCAGTTGGTGCGGCTCCTGGCAATGAAGAGCGGGTTAAAGCGCTGGTTGAAGCGGGCGTTGACGTACTGCTGATCGACTCTTCACACGGTCACTCTGAAGGCGTTTTACAGCGTATTCGCGAAACTCGTGCCGCTTATCCACACCTTGAAATCATCGGTGGTAACGTAGCCACCGCTGAAGGTGCTCGTGCATTGATCGAAGCCGGCGTGAGTGCTGTAAAAGTGGGGATTGGTCCTGGATCTATCTGTACTACCCGTATCGTGACCGGTGTCGGTGTACCACAAGTGACCGCGATTGCTGATGCCGCAGGCGTGGCACAAGAGTTTGGTATCCCAGTGATTGCTGATGGTGGTATCCGCTTCTCGGGCGATATTTCCAAAGCGATTGCGGCAGGAGCTTCTTGCGTGATGGTGGGTTCAATGTTTGCTGGTACTGAAGAAGCGCCGGGTGAAGTGATCCTGTTCCAAGGCCGCTCTTATAAAGCTTACCGTGGCATGGGCTCTCTGGGGGCGATGTCAAAAGGTTCCTCGGATCGTTACTTCCAAACTGACAACGCCGCAGATAAGCTGGTTCCAGAAGGCATTGAAGGCCGTATCGCTTACAAAGGTCTACTCAAAGAGATCATCCATCAACAAATGGGTGGCTTACGCTCTTGTATGGGCCTAACTGGTTCGGCGACGGTAGAAGATCTGCGCACTAAAGCGCAATTTGTGCGTATCTCTGGTGCGGGTATGAAAGAGTCACACGTGCACGATGTGCAGATCACCAAAGAAGCCCCCAACTACCGTATGGGCTAAGCGTAAACGTTTGCTTTAATGCTTGATGAGTCAATGTGAGGCGAGTAGACTCGCCTCCGTTCATCATTCGATATGATGACTCACCTGCTTTTAACTGTTACCTGTATTTAATTCTCGGCTGATAAGACTGCTAAATAATGACTAAGAATATTCATGACCAACGAATTCTGATCCTCGATTTTGGATCGCAATATACTCAACTGGTAGCCCGTCGCGTGCGCGAAATTGGTGTGTACTGTGAGCTGTGGAGCTGGGATGTCGAAGAGGCGGATATTCGCGAATTCAATCCAGATGGCATTATTCTTTCTGGTGGCCCAGAAAGCGTGACCGAAGCCAATTCGCCACGTGCCCCACAATATGTGTTCGACAGTGGCGTGCCAGTGTTTGGTGTTTGCTACGGCATGCAGACCATGGCTGAGCAGCTCGGTGGCCGTGTGGCAACGTCTGATGAGCGTGAGTTTGGTTATGCTCAAGTGAAAATTGCTGGCGAATCCGCGCTGTTTAAAGGTCTTGAGCTGACGCAAGACGTTTGGATGAGCCACGGTGACAAAGTGGTCGAAATTCCGGCCGATTTTGTCAAGATTGGCGAAACCGATACTTGCCCATACGCTGCGATGGCCAATGAAGAGAAAAAATACTACGGCGTGCAGTTCCATCCTGAAGTGACCCATACCAAACAGGGTTTACAGATGCTGGAAAACTTTGTGCTGGGCGTATGTGGTTGTGAGCGTCTGTGGACTTCGGAATCGATCATTGAAGATGCTGTGGCACGGATTAAACGGCAAGTCGGTAACGATGAAGTGATCCTTGGCCTGTCTGGCGGTGTTGACTCTTCGGTGGTGGCGATGTTGGTACACCGTGCGATTGGTGACCGCCTAACTTGCGTATTTGTTGACAACGGTTTGTTGCGCTTAAATGAAGGCCAGCAAGTAATGGATATGTTTGGCGACAAATTTGGTCTCAACATCATCAAAGTCGATGCCGAAGAGCGTTTCTTAAGTGCGCTAGAAGGGATTGATGAGCCAGAAGCTAAACGCAAAACCATTGGTCGTGTGTTTGTTGAAGTGTTTGATGAACAGTCGAAAAAACTTAGAAATGCTAAATGGTTGGCACAAGGTACTATCTACCCAGATGTGATCGAATCGGCTGCGTCTAAAACCGGTAAAGCGCATGTGATCAAATCGCACCACAATGTAGGCGGTTTGCCAGATGATATGCAGATGGGTCTGGTTGAGCCACTGCGTGAACTGTTTAAAGACGAAGTGCGTAAAATTGGCCTTGAGCTTGGCTTACCTTACAATATGCTGTACCGCCATCCGTTCCCAGGACCAGGCCTTGGCGTGCGCGTACTGGGTGAAGTGAAGAAAGAGTACTGTGATTTACTGCGTCGTGCCGATGCGATCTTTATTGAAGAACTGCACGCCGCCGATCTGTACAACAAGGTTTCGCAAGCCTTTACCGTATTCCTACCCGTACGCTCAGTGGGCGTAATGGGCGATGGTCGTAAGTACGATTGGGTAGTTTCACTGCGCGCGGTGGAAACCATCGACTTTATGACCGCACACTGGGCGCATCTGCCATATGAGTTCTTAGGCAAAGTGTCTAACCGGATCATCAATGAAGTGAATGGCATTTCTCGTGTGGTGTATGACATCTCAGGTAAGCCACCAGCAACCATTGAGTGGGAATAATGCTCCTTTAAGAAAGGCCTGGCATTAACAGGCACCAAATCAACCTTAAGTCCGCGTAATTGCGGACTTTTTTTGTTTTTGGCTTGGTGATTATTTGTTAGCCATAATGTAACTAACTGTTTCCTCAATCTAAGTTTCCAATAAGATCTTTTTTCTTTTCTTGGCTGGTTAATTAAAATCCGCGCGTAATTTTTATACACATTTTTGAATTCACACTCTGAAGGTAAGTTCACATGTCAACTAAGTTAGCCAACCCAGCCCCTCTTGGTCTGATGGGTTTCGGTATGACCACCATTCTGCTCAATATCCATAATGCAGGTTTTTTCCCTATCGATTCGATGATCCTCGCGATGGGTATTTTTTACGGCGGTCTGAGTCAGGTTATTGTCGGCATTATGTGCTTTAAACGTGGTGACACCTTTGGTACCACAGCATTTACCTCTTATGGACTATTTTGGCTGACTCTAGTCGGTCTGATTGTGATGCCACACATGGGCTTGCCTGCTAGCCCAGCTCCTTTTATGGGTTGGTACTTAGCACTGTGGGGCATTTTTACTGGCTTTATGTTTATTGGTTCACTGTGCTACCCAACTGCCAAGCAAGTGGTGTTTGGTTCTCTGACCATTCTGTTTGCTCTACTAGCCGCGCGCGATTTTACTGGTAGTGAACTGATCGGTACTATCGCCGGTTTCGAAGGTATCTTCTGTGGTGCCAGCGCAATCTACTTTGCAATGGCGCAAGTGCTGAATAATGAATACGGCCGCGTCGTGTTACCCGTCGGTCAAAAACGCATTCAGCCTGTGCAACAAGCATAATTGCTGAGTATCCGTTGATCGGTAATGCAGAAAGGTTAGCCAATGGCTAACCTTTTTTATACATATAAAATCAACAGGTTAGTTGATGGTGTTTGAGCCGACTGTTAAGGCTCAACCTTTGCGGTCTCTTGCGGCTTAGCTTTGGCGGCTTTGCCTGTTTTGCGCAGATAGCGATCTTCCCAGTAAGTGGCTCCTTGGATACCCAGTTTGACCGGGTTAAAAATAAACTCAGTGACACCTTGTTGCTGCTGCTGTTCATAATCTTTCAACGCAGCCATCGTGGGCTTGGCCATAAAAAAGATGATGATAATGCCAATAATATTCAGCCAAGCCATCAAGCCAACTCCGACATCACCCAGTGCCCATGCTAAGTTGGCGGTGCGCACCGTGCCGTAGAACACCGCGGCCATTAGGGCCAGCTTCAGCACGAACATCAAGCCGTTGACTTTAAACGTGCGGCGAATGTAAGCCACGTTGGTTTCGGCAATGTAGTAGTAAGCCAAAATAGTGGTAAAGGCGAAGAAAAACAGCGCAAAGGCAACGAAAGGTTTGCCGATCCCGGGTAGTGCACTGTTGACGGCAATTTGAGTAAAGGCTGGGCTGCTGGCAATCACATCAGCTGGCAGATTTTGTACTATAAATAGGCTTTCTGTTGCGCCATGCACATTGTAAGCCCCAGTGATCAAAATCATAAATGCGGTGGCTGAGCACACCATCAAGGTATCGATATAAATCGAAAAAGATTGCACTAAACCTTGCTGGGCAGGATGCTGCACGTTAGCCGCCGCCGCTGCGTGTGGTCCGGTGCCTTGACCGGCTTCATTGGAATAAACGCCACGTTTTACCCCCCAACCGATAGCAGCACCGACACCAGCCATTGGTGAGAAAGCATCGTTAATAATCAGGCCAATAATGCGTGGCACTTCACCAATATTGAGCAGAATTATCACAAAGGCGGTGATCAGATAGGCGAGGGCCATAAACGGCACCACGATTTGCGTAAAACTGGCGATCCGTTTAACCCCACCAAAAATGATGAATCCGAGCAGAATCGAAATCACGGTACCGGTAAAAATTTTGGCAAAGCTAAACGTGCCGATGGCGGTTTCAATCATCGGGCCGGAGCCAAACGCCGATTCTACTGCATTACCAATGCTATTGGACTGCACGCCCGGCAGTAGCACGCCACAAGCGATGATGGTGGCTATTGCAAAAATCCAAGCATACCATTTTTGTCCCATCGCTTTTTCGATGTAATAGGCAGGGCCGCCGCGAAACTCACCGTTATCTTCTTCTTTATAAATTTGCGCCAGCGTCGATTCTGCGTAGGCGGTAGCGGCACCAAAGAATGCCACCATCCACATCCAAAAGACTGCGCCAGGGCCACCAAAACCAATGGCGGCCGCTACTCCGGCAATATTACCAGTACCGACTCGGCCAGAGAGCGATACGGCCAGCGCTTGAAAGGAAGAAATTCCTTTCGCGGACTGTTTATTATTGAGTAGTAGACGCCACATTTCGAATAAGTGGCGAATCTGTACAAAACGGGTCAGGATCGAATAAAACAAACCCGCGCCAAGACACAGGTAAATCAGTGCTGGGCTCCAAATAATTCCATTTATAAAATCAACGAATGACTGCATAACTCTTTTCCATGTTAATCAGTGATTGTGCATTTATTATACTAACCTTGTGTCCGGCTCGGGAGAACCAGTTTGTGTAGCAAAGCGCCGATGCGTGATGGTGAGCGCAAAATGTACAGGCTGGTGGTTGTTCGAATTGATCAACCTTGTTGTGCAAATTTGTCAGCTAATACTGCCTGCCTCTTCGCGCTATGCTAAGTCCGTTATCCTGTTATCCCGATAAGGAGTGGTTATGTACCATGCTCATGTTTATTTTGATGCCGAACAAATCCTCATTGCTGAACGTTTTCGTCAGCAAATCGCAGCCGAGCGTCGAGATGTGTTGATGGTGTTTGGCTTAGTGCCACGTCGTGTTGGGCCACATTTAAAACCGATGTTTGAACTGCATTTTCGCGATAATCAGCAGCAGCTTATCGAGTGGCTCGATGCTCAGCGTGGTCCATTGAGTGTGCTTATTCATCCGGTATCAGGCGATGATGCGGCTGATCACCAAGCGCACAACATTCGCTGGCTGGGTGAACCGTTAGGATTAGACCGTACAATTTTTCGCAATATTCGCTAGCGAACAGATGAGCTGAGAGGGCGGCCAACAGGATTGATGTTTGGTTTGCCTAACGGCGTGGGTGGTGGCTTGATGATGCGCCTCTTTAGCTGACCGAGGCTTTGCACTATAATTCGCCGGCATTTATCTCGGACAGCATCATGATTTCGAAAACCCAACTTAAATTGCTTCGCGCTTTAGGGCAGAAGAAACAGCGCAAAGCGCATGGCTTATTTCTGGTTCAGGGCGAGAAAAACGTCCTAGAGCTGACCCACAGCACGCTTAACGTGCAACACATTTTTGCCACCGCCGAGTTTCTCGCCGAGCACGCGCAAGCCTTAGCGGGTTTCGAGTGCATTGAAGCGGCTTTGGATGATTTAACCAAAGCCAGCACTTTGGTTAGCAACAACGCGGCGATTGCGGTGGTGGCTATCCCACGCATCAAAGTGCCTAAGCCACAAGGCTTAATGATCGCGTTAGATGGCGTTTCCGATCCCGGTAACCTCGGCACCATTATTCGTGTGGCCGATTGGTATGGCATTTCGCACATCATCGCCAGCCAAGATTGTGCGGATCCGTATAACCCGAAAACCATTAGCGCCACGATGGGCAGTTTTGCTCGCGTACAAGTGAGCCAAGTCGATCTCCCCGACTATTTAGCCAAGGCCAATTTGCCCGTGTACGGTGCCTTTTTGGAAGGGGTGAGCGTGCACCAAACCGCTTTTCAAGCGCAAGGCATTGTATTGATGGGTAGTGAATCTCACGGCATTCGTGAGCAAGCCGCGCAGTATGTGACGGATAAAATCACCATTCCGGCGTTTGGTGGTGCGGAGTCGCTGAATGTCGCGATGGCGACTGGGATCATTATTGATAACATTCGCCGCTTACATCCTTGATCGGCGTTTACCTATCGTATTGCAAAAAAAAGCGTCGGTTCGCGACGCTTTTTTATCTCTAGGTTTTTTATTTCAAGGCGTTAAGCTCAAGACTTTTGGCTTCAAGGCTTCAAGGCTTTTGGTTTCGAGGTATAGCACGCTCAAAATCGCGGCTGGTTTTTACTTTTCCAGCATATCCAATTTGTTGGGCACGCCATCCCACTTGGCCGCCTCTGCCATTGCCGGTTTGACTTCGGTGAGATTGGGCCAATGTTCTGCCAGCTCAGCGTTGAGCTGGATAAAAATCCGTTGCTCACCGACCAATTCGTCTTCCTGAACAATCGCTTGCGCGGTACATTCCGGCACACACAATCCACAATCGATGCACTCGATCGGATTGATCACCATAAAATTCGGTCCTTCATGGAACGCATCGGCGGGGCACACTGCGACACAGTCGGTGTATTTACATTGAATACAGTTATCGGTGACGACAAAAGCCATAACAGTTCGCTCTCTCTCATTAGCCGTTTCGCACACGCCAAGTGTACACAAAAATCAAGGATCGCGATGATACTGCGCCGCCGCGAAAATTCAACCCAAGCGGTTGCGATACCCCCGCTTTGCTGTTTGAACCACGCTTTTCATATGACAGAGAAAGCGAATTCTCGTAAAATGCGCGCCATTGTGAGCCGCCACCGTGGTGGTGAGGCTAAGACACCTATGACCGACGAGATATCCGATGATACGTTTAACTGAACTTAAGTTGCCGCTCGACCATGAGCAAGGCGCGCTGCTTGATGCCATTGCGGCCAAGTTGAAAATTCCTGCGCAGCAAGTGCTCTCTTTTAATTTGTTTAGACGTAGCTACGATGCTCGGAAAAAAAGTGACATTCAACTGATTTACACCGTGGATGTGGTCGTGGAAAACCCAGAAGCATTGCTCGCTAAGTTCAGTAAGGATCAGCAGGTGCGCCCAACGCCGGATATGGCGTATAAATTTGTCGCCAGCGCGCCTGACAATTTGACCGAGCGCCCACTGGTGATTGGCTTTGGTCCTTGTGGTCTGTTTGCGGGTTTAGTGTTGGCGCAAATGGGCTTTAAGCCGATCATCGTTGAGCGAGGCAAAGAGGTGCGTGAGCGCACCAAAGACACCTTCGGTTTTTGGCGCAAGCGGACTTTGAATCCAGAATCGAATGTGCAGTTTGGTGAAGGCGGGGCTGGCACTTTTTCGGATGGAAAACTCTACAGCCAAGTCAAAGATCCGAATTTTTACGGCCGCAAAGTGATCACCGAATTCGTTGACGCCGGTGCGCCAGAAGAAATTCTCTATGTCAGCAAGCCGCATATCGGTACCTTTAAACTGGTGACCATGATTGAAAAAATGCGTGCGAAAATCCTTGAGCTGGGCGGTGAAATTCGTTTTAGCACCCGAGTGGATGATCTGCATTTGCAAGATGGCCAAATTACCGGAGTGACGCTGTCCAATGGTGAAGAGATCAAATCTCGTTACGTTGTTCTTGCGGTTGGCCACAGTGCGCGTGATACCTTTGAAATGCTGCACCAACGCGGTGTGTATATGGAAGCCAAGCCGTTCTCGGTCGGCTTTCGGATTGAGCATAAACAATCGATGATTGATGAAGCGCGGTTTGGCCCAAGTGCTGGCCACCCAATTTTGGGTGCGGCGGATTACAAGCTGGTGCATCACTGTAAAAATGGCCGTACCGTATACAGCTTCTGCATGTGTCCGGGTGGCACAGTGGTAGCGGCAACTTCGGAAGAGGGGCGAGTCGTGACCAATGGCATGAGCCAATATTCACGCGCTGAGCGTAACGCCAACAGTGCGATTGTGGTGGGGATTTCGCCAGAGCAAGATTACCCAGGTGATCCGCTGGCGGGGATCCGTCTGCAACGTGAATTGGAAGCCAATGCCTATAAACTTGGCGGTGAAACTTATGATGCGCCGGCGCAGAAAATTGGTGATTTCCTGCAGGGGCGTAACCCAAGTGAATTGGGCGATGTGCAGCCTTCTTTCACTCCTGGCATTAAGCTGACCGATCTGTCGCAAGCGCTGCCTGCGTTTGCAATCGAAGCGATCCGTGAAGCCATTCCCGCGTTTGATAGCCAAATTAAAGGCTTTGCCTCTGAAGATGGTTTATTGACCGGAGTGGAAACTCGTACCTCTTCCCCCGTGTGCATCAAGCGTGGCAAAGATTTGCAAAGCATTAATCTCAAAGGCTTTTACCCAGCTGGTGAAGGTGCAGGTTATGCCGGCGGAATTTTATCGGCCGGGATTGATGGGATTAAAGTAGCGGAAGCCGTCGCGCGTGATATGGTGGCGCAGTTCGCTGGCGAATAACATTGGCGATAAAAGCAAAGGGCTCCGTTGAGCCCTTTTTTGATCATGCTGCATGAGGTAAGTAATTACTTACTACGCAAAAAATCTTCGATTTTATGTCCAGTGATGCTGGCAAGGCTGCGAAACAGATAAAACAGCGCGCCCATCATTAATATCGTCACCGGCAGTGAAATCACCGGAAAGCTCAGCGCGGTCATTTTACCGATCTCTTCATTGAACGCTTCGCTGCCGGCTGGGCTTTTGACAATCCACTTGGCTAAGCCATAGTTGAGTACTGCAGAAACAAAAAATGAGCAGGCAATCAGATATGAGCTGATATTCACTCGCCGCTCAAATTGCGCCTGTTTTTCTGGCGAGTTTAACGCGCTGTGCAGTTTATCGTGATCAACAATATCTTCATTGAGCAGCATTTTGCGCACCAAAGGATAGCCGAGCAGGTTACTCACCACCAAAATCACGAAAATCAGCCCTGGAATGGCCGCTTCTTTAATTGCCACATAGGCAGGATCCAGTTGCAGCAGACCAATGCCTCCTGTCAGCAACACACTGATCATGCCAAGCGCCGAGTAAAAATTGACTTTGCGCTCTTGCACAAAGCTAAACAAGCCAAACAACAGTGGGAAGGCTAATGCGGCCACCAGCGCCCAAGTTGGGCCGAGGCTATCTTCGCCACTCATTTTGCTCAAAATAAGCACCGGGATCACAATGTTGAGCAGCACATTACTCAATAAGCTTTGGTTGGATTTCATACGACACATTTCCTATTTATTGAGCGCCCAGTATACGAATCAAGCCGTTTGACTCAAGCCTGTTGCTGATTGCTGGCTTGGTTAATTGTAAGTAGGTGTTGGTTAATGCTGGAGCGGCGCTGGATCTGTCCAAGGGTATTATCGCCTCGCGGGCTGGCAAATTTGGCATGTTGGATTGAGGGCAAAACACACAGTAAACGGATAAAAAACCATAACCCGATAATCAGCGTCTACACTTGAATAAAAAGTAGTGTAGAGCTGGAAAAATTGGCTATCACTGTATGGTTTAAGGTGTGGTAACCACTTGAGGGAATGGATTATTACAATGAAGATTGTGGTGTGGGTTAGTGTTTTGCTTTGTCTGGTTGCAAGCCGGGTACAGGCTGAGGAGGTGGTGACGCCTGACCCTCCTGCGGTTAATGTGTTTACTAACCCTTGGCAGCGTTTGTTTTCCGGTAGTGGATCATCGTTTTCTGCAGCATTAAGTTATAGCACTACGCTGGAGAAAACTGGCGTTAGAGTACCGACGGGTGAGGAGAGCTCGGTCACTCATCAACGCTATAACCAGCGCGCTTTATTAAGTATGCAATATTCACCGCTGAGCTATTTTTTTGCCAATATCACGCTGGGAACGCCAATTCAGGATGCCAGTAAATACAGTACCAATTTTGTATACAGCTTTGGCTACGATGATTGGCATCCCGGCACGTTCAGTTTGGTCTATGGCAATTACGGTAGCAGTAACTATTTTTATCCGGCCAAGGGCGATCAACATACCTATTTTGATCAAGGCAAATGGACCTTAGCCTATAAATTTTCGCTGCCTGCTAGTATTGAACCCTATCTGCTGCTTAATCAAAAGGATAACTTGATTTGCCAAGTGGGTTATAGCTATGTGGCGCGCTTTTATTCTCTGGCCGACAACGGTTTGCAGCGCAATAAAAATCAGCTACTGGCCAGTTGTGGCTACACCTTACTGCAACACTATTTTTTGCGCGTTTCCACTTTTTACTATCTGGATGATCAGCAGCAACAGCCTTGGGATAGTGATTACACCTACAGTTTTGGCTATGTATCTAGCTACCTACCCGGGGCTGTCTCACTGCGCTACGACAATTATTCCGGCGCGCGTTACCCGTGGCGAGCCAGTTCTAGTACTAATTTCCGGCAGGGAACCATTAATCTAAGTTGGACACTGCCTTTTTGAGATGGATGAACCGTGACGATGACGATAGACAGCTCCGAAGGGCTTCCTGAGCTTACGCTTCTGGTGGTGGATGATTCGAAAAGCTATCGGTTTCTACTGGCGAATATTTTGAGTCAGTGGGGCTACCGTGTGTTACAAGCGGAAGATGGGCAGGATGCGCTGCTTAAACTCAGTGAGCATAAGATTAATATCGTATTAAGTGATTGGGAAATGGAGGGCATGGATGGCTGTGAGTTGTGTCGTCAAATTCGTTTAACCGATTATGGCCACTATATCTACATTATCTTGATCACCGCAAGACAGGGCACTAGCGATATGGTGCTGGGTTTAGAAACCGGTGCGGACGATTTTTTGTCCAAGCCGGTTGTGCAAGACTCACTGCATGCTCGGCTGCATGTTGCTGAACGTATTTTACAGCTAGAACACAAATTAGCGGTACGTAATCAACGCTTGAGTAGCGCTTATCAACAGATTGAACAAGATCTGCAAGCTGCGGCACGTCTGCAGCACAGTTTGTTACCAAGCAAAAAATTGACCAGCCGAGGCTATGAAGCCAGTTGGATGTTTTTGCCATCTGCCTATCTTTCGGGAGATTTATTGAACTATTTTATGCTCGATCAGCACCATATGGCTTTTTACAGTGTTGATGTCGCAGGGCATGGCGTTAGTGCGGCAATGCAGTCATTGGCGGTAGCTCGTGAGTTTTTATCTGGCCGCTTGAGTGGACGGTTATTAATTATTGAAGGGCAGATAGTGCCGCCACACGAGGTTGTAGCAGCATTGAATCAACGTTTTTGTCTCGATAATGAGGATGTTGCCAGTTATTTCACCTTGATTTATGGGCTGATTGATACTCGTACAGGGCACGGGTGTTTGTGTCAGGCCGGTCATCCGACGCCTTTTATTGTTCGCCAACCAGGGGAGTTGATGTTAGTTGGGGAAGGCGGAGTACCGGTCGGGTTATTTGCTGAATCCCAATACCAAAGTTGTCATTTTTGCCTGCAAAAGGGAGATCAACTTTATCTGTATAGCGATGGTATTAGCGAATGTGAGAATAATGCAGGTGAATTGTATGGGGAAGATCGTTTACACGCCCTGATGTGTGATTTACGCAATAAAGAAAAAACTAAAATTTTTCAGTTGGTTGAAGAGGTATTAGCGAATTGGTGTCAGCCAATGAGGGTGGAGCATAGCCAATATCCACAGCTTTTTAAGGATGATATTTCGCTAGTCGCAATCGAGCGTATTGCCTAGTTTCACTAAACAGGATTGAGGATGATTATGAATTTTGAGATGTACAGTGAAAAGGGGGTTGAAATTGTCGTCCCAGTGGTTCGTCGGTTGGATGCTTCAGTTGCTGTCGCTTTTAAGCAGCAAGTGCTTGATGTGATAGGCCCAAATAACCACCATCTACTGCTGGATTTTAGCCACGTTGATTTTATTGATAGTAGCTGCCTTGGCGCATTGGTTTCGATCCTCAAAAGTTTAAATGGTAAAGGTGATTTGGTGCTGTGTTCACTCAATAGCAATATTTTAAATCTGTTTAAGTTGACCAGAATGGATCGTATTTTTTCGATTAAGGACAATCGTCAAGAAGCTTTAAAAATGCTGATTGGCTGATATTTCCATTTGTTCGGTGAAAAATGATGGAGAAAATTAACACAACAACGCTTCAATTATCGACCTCACTCGATAATTTAGAGCGCCTGATTCAGGCTTTGGGGCAATTTATCGCTTGGCTTAAACTGGATTCGGCGGTGGTGTATCAACTTGAACTCGCTGCTTGTGAAGCGTTCAGCAATATCGTGCGACATGGCGTTAATTACGACACTCAACAGTGGGTCGGGGTGACGTTCTGTTACCGTGATGGTGAGCTAACCATCGAGCTTTGTGATACGGGGAAACCAATACCTGCAGCCGTTTTACAAGCGCTCGAAGCGGGAGCGACGCTTTCTGAGCTGGATCCTGATGAGCAAATGACTTGGCCAGAAAGCGGTATTGGTTTGAAGCTGATTTTTAGCATGATGGATCACGTCAGTTATCGTTGCATCGCAGGGCATAATCGACTCAGTTTGCTCAAACATGTTTAACCTCCCGTCTCTTGAAGCCTCTTAGGTCCGCGCGCTAAACCTTGCGGCGCTAAGCTCATCAAACCGAATCACTTAGCGCGAATCATTGAGCGGTAATGACAAAGTAGCGGCTATTTTTGCCCAATGAATGGCCATCACTGTCCTGCAGCTCGGTCACCAGCAGTAAAGGTTGGCTTGAACGCGGTGTGATCGTCAGTTCTGTCACTTTAAAACCACTGTCTGCCAGTAGATCGAGCCATTGTTCACCTTCGGCTAATTTACGTTCATCTTGTAATACTTGCCAACGCAGTTTGGCATCGCGGTAATCTTGCCAACGGTCGTTGATGGCCCATAGGCCAATTTTGCCACTGTTGCCCACCTGCCAAGTGAGGGTGATCGGTTCAATCGAAGGCAGCACAGGTTGATAGGCTTTCTGTAACGCAAAATAACCGGCTTTGGGGATCCGTTGATAATCAAGCACCGCCCAGTTAATCGAAGGCCAAGTTTCGCTAAACATAAATTGAAACAGCGCGGCGACCGGTTGATAGCGCTGCCGACGATAGCTCTCCGCGGCCAGTTGGATAGAATTGGCCTGATACGCTTGGCTATGGGCAATAAACTCTTCAACCGTGTTGCCGCGGGATATTTTAGCATTGCGAAAGGTTTCTAATGGCTGAAAGTTATGGTACTGCCAGATATCCCAACCCGGATCATTGGGGTCGGTACTGGCAGGCCACATTTGCTGGTCGGGAATAATCGTGCGTAAGGTGGTGAGATTGGGTAGTGCTTGAGCACCAAATTCGCTAATGATCGAGTTTTTGGCCACTTTCAAAAAATCGTTTGCGACGCCAAAATACCAACCTTGCCAGTAGTGTTCGTTGACTGCGGACCAGCGATTAATGATCCTGCTCTGATCTTCACTTAACGTGGCGGCAACGGTTGCTGCGAGCTGCCGATTTAAATCTGGCGTCCAATCAGCGAACTTCTGTTTCATCCAAACCGAGTCAAAGGGCGGTTCATTCTGACCCGACCACACAATGATCGATGGGTGATTTGCCCATTGTCGCAGTAAATCTTTGGCCTGCTGGGCGGCTTTTTGCGCAAAACTGGGGCTGTCATCGTATCCCCATTGCAGCGGCATATCTTGCCAAATCAGCATGCCAGCTTGGTCCGCTTGATCGTACAGGGCTTGACTGGCGATGTGCGCATGCACTCGCACCGCATTGATATTGGCTTTACGCATCAGTTGTAAATCGCGTTGATAGTTAGCTGCAGTCATGGTGCCGAGCCAAGGTGATCCAATATAGTTGGTGCCTCGGATAAACAGCCGATGACCATTGAGTAACCAAGCTTTTTGATCCGGCGTGGCGCGAATTTCTCTTAGCCCAGTTTGGGTGGTTTTTTGATCCATCAAGCCGTTAGCATCAGACAGCGTTGCCTCAATACGATATAGGTTTTGTGCGCCATAGCCGTATGGCCACCACAGTTTGGCTTGTGGCATCGGTATTGTGGCAGAAAGCGACATTGGGCTGTGCGCAGAGCCATGCAATTGCACCGGCTGCGTCAATTGATAGTGTTGGCCTGAAAAATTAATCGGTACTGCGCGTAACTTCAGTAATGCCTCTCGCGGATGATTAACCCGATAATTGAGGCGAATATTTAAGGCGGGATGATCCAATCCGCGGCTCCAGTCGGTGCTGGCTATCGTGTCATCAATCACTGCGCCACGGCTAATATGCAAAGTAACCGGTTGCCAAATTCCCCCTGAGTTGGCATCTTGCCCTTGGCTCGACCAAGCGCCACCTGGGCGCGTATCATGTTGTGATAATACCCCCTTGATCGCTTGCTTATGCAGCGGCCAAACCTCACCTAGAGGTTCAAATGGGCTGGTGACTTTGACTTGTAGTTCATTTTGTTGCTGCAATAGGTTGGTGGCATCAAACTGAAAACGTTGAAAATAGCCTTCATGTTGCCCAATGCGTTGCTGATTGAGCCAAACCTCGGCCTGATAATCCACGCCTGAAAAAATCAGGGTAGCTAATTGATCGGCGCGCAGTGCTGGTTGGCGAAATTCGGTGCGATACCATAGCGCTCCATGATGATCGACACCCGCACTGTACCAGTTGGCCGGCACCGCAATGGTTTGCCATGTTGCTGGCTGATTGGTGGCGCGTATATCGTCAAACGGCGGATTGGCATCGTGATATTGCCACTGACCATCAAGGGAGTAGGTATTTGGGGTTGTGTGTAATGGAAACCAAGCACAACCTTGCAGCATTAAAACCAACAATCCTATTCCGCGATAGATGTGCGTCATTTAGCCTCCAGCGTGGTGCGTAGTGCCTGTTGCAGTTGTAGGCACAAGGGTTCCAGTTGCTTCTGTCGAACCATGATCGATGGCATATCCTGTGCGATCGCCGAAAATTCAATCTCTTTAAGGCAATTTTCTAGTGCTTTACAGACAAAATGCAGTGTTTCGCCTTTAAAGCGATGGGCGCTGCGCCGGATCTCTTCAAACGACGGTTTGGTGATCGCAGCATTCAATTCTGCCTGCAAATGGGGCAGTTCATCGATGAACATCAGCGCCAGTTGCTGAAATAATGGCTGATCATTATTCAGTTGTGCCAAGGCTGCGCTGGTATCCATGATTGGTGGCGTGCTGACATCTAAGCTCATGTTGCTGTTGCTGTTGCTGTTGCTGTTGCTAGAGCTGGAGCTGGAGGCCATGACCGCGGCAATCTGTTCGGCTAATAACTCCAAGCGGATCGGCTTGGCAATATAGCCATCAAAACCGTGTTGTAAGCAGCGCTCTTGATCGCCTTTCATCGCATGGGCCGTCATCGCGATAATCGGTTGGTGCACTGGGTTGATGGATGAGTGCGCTGCTTCGCTGTGGCGAATGGCCGCTACGGTTTCAAAGCCATCCATTTCCGGCATCTGAAGATCCATCAGGATCAGGTCGTAGTGGGCACGTTGGCATTTTTCTAGTACCTCTAGACCATTATTGGCAATCTCGGCGCTGTGACCTAATTTGCCAATAAAATGGAGCGCTAATTTTTGATTGACCAGATTATCTTCCACGATCAGCAGATGGTAATGGGTTGAGGGTTGCGTGCGTGGAGTGGCTAATTGGGTGAACGGTGTGGTGGGTTCTACTCGGTTATTAGATGGTGTATTAGAGGTTTGATTGGTCGTGATTTGCTGTAGAGGCAGTGATAAAAAGGCTTGCACCATAGTTTCAAACAGCTCTTTAGCATCAATCGGTTTACTGAGTAAAAAACAGACCCCGATTTTTTTGAGCACTTCCCGATCTAGGCGATTGCCGGTTGAGCTGAGCATGATCAACTTGCTTACGCGTAGCCTTGGCGAATACATAATTTCCAGTGCTAAAGCCATCCCATCCATCTCCGGCATCTGCGCATCTAATAGCACGAGGGGAAAAGTCGGGCTGGCATTCATAATTTCCAGAGCTTGTTTGCCTGAGCTTGCTACCACAGGTTTGAGACCCATGTTGCGCAATAGCCCAGAGAGTAGCCGCAGATTGGTATCATTATCATCAACCACCAACGCATCGACCCCGGATAAAATCGGCGGCCAAGATAGGGTCTTTTTGTGAATATCTGCAAATACAGGGAGTGAGAAATAAAAACAGCTCCCTTGGCCAACTTGGCTGGTTAATTTTAACTCTCCGCCCATTTTCTCGACCAATCGGGATGAAATAGTTAAACCTAATCCGGTACCGCCATATTTGCGGGTGGTGGAATTATCCGCCTGACTAAAAGATTCAAAGATCACTTTCTGTTTATCGGCCGCAATGCCGATGCCGGTGTCAGTAATGCTAAAGACAAGCCGATTAGGAATTTCAGGATCAACCACAATGCGTAATACGACTTCACCGCGCAGGGTAAACTTCAGTGCATTGCCGATCAGATTGGTCAGTATTTGTCGTAATCGCAGCGGATCACAGTGAACTTCAATTGCCACATCGGGGTGAATATCGACCAGCAACTCAAGATTTTTTTCAGCAAATTTAACCGCTAGTGGGCGGGTAATCTCCTGAATCAGTGGGCGCAGCGCAAATTCTTCATTATTAAGGATCAGTTTGCCTGCCTCGATTTTAGAGAAATCGAGAATTTCATTAATGATATTTAATAAGGCACTGGCTGAGTTGTGCGCCATATTAATGTAATCGCGCTGATCTGGTGTAAGGTCAGTTTCTAAACACAATTGAGTCATGCCCAAGATGCCGTTCATTGGGGTACGAATTTCATGGCTCATATTGGCTAAAAATTCACTTTTGGCTTGATTGGCCGCCTTGGCCACTTCCACCGCTTGGCGCGAAGCGGCTTCGGCATTCTTTTGCTCAGAAATATCTTGCAGGGTGCCGATCACTCTTTGCACCGCGCCTTGTAAGTCTTGGGCAACAATTTGCCCCTGAATTAATACCCATCCATAGGTATTTTTCGGACGCAATACACGCACTTCGCAAGTGAAAATTGGTAGTACCGCTTGTGTTGCATCATGGATACTTTGGTGAAGTCGTGGTAGATCATCTGGATGGAAAGCGTGAGCCCATAACGTACTGGTCATGATGTGGGTATCACTCTGGATACCCAGTAGCAACAGTAGTGCAGGGTTGACTTGTAGTTCATCGCTCTGGTATTGCCAGCCCCAAATCCCAATGCGTGATGTTTCTGCAGCCAGAATAAAATCATTATGCAGCCGCTGCTCATTTTTGATGATGTCGGCGTAGTGGCTGATGTCGGTATGTGAGCTAATAATTCCCCCGTCAGGGGTGCGCTGATATTGGATATAAAGGGTGCGTGTGGTGACACGTCTTACTTCATAGTGGTTATTACGTCGATAGTTGGCCAGTACCGATTCTAGCATTCTGATTTTGCTTTCCGCGTGTATGCTTGGGTAGGCAATCTCGATGATCATCTGCAGTACATCGCTGAGCTTAATTCCTACGTGCAGCCAATCTTTTAGTGCGGGGTAAAAATCAAGGATCCTTTGATTCCAATATTGTAATTTTTCATCTTGATCATAGATGGCTAACGCGATATTTGGCGCGTTGAGTGCCGTATGCAGTTGCCGATGGCCTAGCATGAGCGAGCCTCCTGAATGGATGGTTTGTGGTACAACTCGGCCTGGCGGCGCATAAATTCAAGCCCTGGGGCTAAAACGACCGCCCATGCGGTGAGCGTTTCTTCATCCCATTGTGGGTCGAGATGCTGCACGGTTTGCAGTACCGATTTACGCCATAATGCATAGCGAGAAGGGGCGAGGTTGAGGTTTTGTGGATGGTTATCGCGGGTAATTTGGATCAGGTAATCAGCGACCACATGGGTGTTGGCAACCGAAAGCATATAGAAAAAGGTTTTGTAGATCATTTTTTGCTTTTCTAAACGAACCGCCTGACTTAAAGGGGCAATCTCCTCATCGTGACTGGCACTAAATAAGGCATAGAAATGGGTGAAGAAGCGATCGCCCTTATCACTGGCCATGATCCGCGCGTAGCTATTATTGAACAGTTCTGCGTAATTGATGCCCATTTACTCTTCCTTTTGCATCGGCTGAGGATTTCGCTCCTGTGGCAAGCACCTACGCGGCCAGTTAAAAATATTGTGCATCTGTGCTTCAAGATAACCGCCTGAGGCGACTGAGCGGATCAGCGGCTTGCCAGTCGATTTAAATAAAATGGCTTCCAGTACCAGAGTGTTAGTGGTGAGAGTATAGGTGCGGTTGTGGCTACCATTGGTTTCATAGCGTCCTTCAAACCAGCCATGCTCGGCATCTTGATGTAGATTGCCTAACTGCATCAAGGCTTGGGTATAGGGGCTGTCCCACAGAGCCCACAAGCCAAAAATTGCCCGGGTTGAAAGAAGGGCTAATTCTGGCGTGTAACGAGTGCCCTCGGCGAGCGTATTCCAAGGATAGCCATTGGCAAAAATGCTGTCGTAAATTTCCCAAGGGGCAACTGAGCGGGAATATCGAGCTCGTGCGGTGAGGATCTGATCTTGTTGCCAGCGTTTTTCTTGTATTTGATAAACCCGTTTCGCGCGTGTTTGCATACGCGTGCTTGCCTGCGAGTTATCAGGCATTTTCCAGCCAAGTTCAATGCCAGTCACAATATAGGGAGTGCTCTCCACACCGGCTGGCCCACCGCCTAAACGAGGATCTCGGGGGTATAATCAATCACAAATCCAGACATGATGGCTTTTTTGAACGGCAAGGGCTGTTGTGATAGTTCAAAGCCCCATAGTGAAAACCCAGCACGGCTGTAATCAGCGTATTCAATATCGGCAATTGCCTGCGTTTTCCAACGGTTATTTTGTTGCTGGCCATCTTGCAGTAAGCCTTGATTATCGATGATCGGGCAGAAATTCCAGCGCATTACGCTGCGCTCAAGATAGGTGCGGTACTGCGGAAAATGGCTGAGCAACATCTGCATTCCAATCAGTAAGCGCGCTAAATCCTTAGCTTTGGTTGTCGCGGGTTGCTGTTGATTTAATGAGCCATCGACACTGTTATACAGTGAGTTAGGAGTACCTGCAGTGGTTAGTGGTAGCTTACTAAGGGTGCGTAATAGAGCCGACAACCGTACATCGAACTCGGCTTGGCTGATCAGATTAAGACGTCTGGCACTGGTTAGGGCAATCAAAGTATCGCCGAGATTCCAAAGTGTGGTCGCTGGATAGCGATCTTTGCTATTGACTAAACCAGAACTTGGTTGGGTGTTGTTTTGCACATAACGCCAAGCCGTGGTAGCCCACTGATGTTGTTCATGGCTCAGCGCGCCCTCATCGATCAATGCTATACCATCAGAACGCGCATTGATTGTGATCAGTGCGGCTGAGATGATCGCCGCTGTCAGTGCGAGGATCAGCGTTATGGTCTTAAGCATGATGTTGCTACCGGCGGCAATTTTACAGGGGCATCAATATCACATTGTGGACATTGACACGCTTGGCATGCAGGGGCATCGCGTAATGCGATGCCCGTTTGTTGACACCAGTTTTTTAAATTTTTGTCAGGTTGAATAAATGGACGATTAAAGGGCGTATTTTTCTCATCGAACACATTGACTAAGGTTTTATCCCACAGAGAAGGCGCATATTGCGCATCCTGCGGATTATTGGTGTTGAATTTTAAAATGCGGCCCTGTTTTTTAAACAATAATGCTTCGAGCATGATCCCATTATTGTTGGCGGTGAAGGTTCGGATCGGGCCATTACCATTTTCATACAGTCCTTCGTAAAAGCCTTTGTCTTGTTCATTGGCATTTTCAATCGCATCAAACAATCTATCGGTATAAGGCGATTGCCACAAACTCCACATTCCTAAGGCTGCTTTGAGCGAAATGGCTGCCATTTCAGGTACATACTTACCTCTATCCGTAATCGTGTTCCAATCAAAACCATCGGAATAGACACTGTCGTATACAAAGTAGGGGGCTTTATCCAGTTGGTGTTCTGAGCGTGCGGTCATGCGGCCGGTGATCTGATAGCGATTTTCCTGCGCTTGGTATACTCGGTTGGCAAAATCCTGCATCCAAGGGTGGCTATATTTTTTGTTATTGTTGGAGCGATCATCACTGGTGTCCCAACCCATTTCTAGGCCATGCAGTACATAGGATTCTGCAACCACATAGTTATGTTGATTGCTAGTGCGTGGATCGCGCGCATCATACGGCACTAGCACACAATAAATATCGGCTAACTGATAAGGTTCAGGGCGCGAAGCTTGGCAGGTTTTAAAGCCCCACAATTGGAAACCGCTAGCAGCATATTCTTCATAACCGAGCCGTCCCTCCTGAACGTAGATCGGGCGTTTGTTGCCATCCAGCATTGCGCCATACAGTGTTCCGCAATCATTAATCACATTGCTGAAATCCCAGCCCAGTACCACGTTGTCAACATCATTGGAATATTCAGGGTAGCGCTCTTTAATGATTTTCAGCCACAGTAGCATCCGACCAATATCGATGGCAGAAAAGCCAATCTCGGCAGGTTTGTTTTGATAGTCAACTTTTTGCGCGGTCTCAGTGTGATAGGCTTTATTTGGTAATTCATTTTGAAACAGCGGCAACGTATTCAAGGTAGCGAGGAATTTAAGCAAACGATGATCAAACTCCTCTTTATTGATAATGCCAAGTTCTCGTGCTGAGGTGAGTGCGGCCAGATAGGAGGCGCTATCCCACATGGTAGTTGATGGATAATTATTGACCGCGTTGACTAACCCCGTTGCTGGCTGATAGTTGCTGACAAAATAAGCCCATGCTTTATTGGCAACCGCTTGCTCACGCGCAGTTAGCTCTCCATGGCGGGGAGGATAATCGGCTGCGGGTAGCTGGATGCTGGCCATCGCGAGTGGGGTTATTACTAGTAAACTGACTAAACATAGCTGTTTGGCTATCAGCAGTAAGTTGCTAAACGATTGGACAGTAAAGTAAATAGGCATAGTCGTTCCTTATCGCAAATTATGGCTGCTGATCGTCAGCGGGAGTGGCAACGGATGGCGGCATACAGTTTTGGCAAAATAATGGGCCCATGGAGATATAGACCAGACTTTCTAAAACCGCGGCATTGGTGGTCGCACTGATCATATCGCTGCGTTGTTGGGTGTCCGCCGTAATACCTTCATACCAGCCTCGACCGGGTTCATAGAGTGTGATTAGCCGCTGCAACTGGCGGGTATTCCATGGTGTGCCAAATAGAGCGTACTCGCTAAATACTGAGCGAGTAGAAAGTTGCAGTGCGCTTGCACTGATTTTTCGGCGAGCGTTATCAATCGCGCTAGGTGGTTTGTTCGGATTCGAATTCTCTATAAAGCGCGGGATCTGCGCTGCATAATCAACCCCTAAATACGCCAAATCGCCAACGCTGTTATAACGGTTTTCTTGTACTTTCATGATCCGCCAGCTCATTTCGGCTGAGTCCAGATCAAATCCTACTTCTAACCCAATTAACAGCAGAGGCAAGTTAGAGACGACGGGGCGAGTAATGCCAGCAATCGATGAGAAGCCTTCATAAGGAATGTTAAGTCCATCGATATTGATAAACCGTTGGTTGGCTTGTGGAGTGCTCAGCACTGTGCCAGCCAGCCTATGGATTTGGCGCAAGCTGCTAAGAGCATACAACTGATCGCCATAGCTAGGGCGATTGGCTTGTGAAATCAGTCGCCAAGTTTTAGGCTTCTGTAAACTGAGGATTTTTTTGGATTCACGCTGCATGAAAAGGGCATCAAATTGCCATTGACCAGCCAGTTGTTGAATTGCCGCAGAATGTTCAGGATAGAGCCAGCTTGCCATATTCAAGGCCATCATGAGTCGGCTGAGATCGATAGCAGACCAATCCGGTTGACGTGGATTGTGATCTAAACTGGGCAGTGGGGTGAGATATTGGGAGTGATAATACACCGCTGGTAATTTGCCATCGGTGAGCGGTAATAAAGTAAGAGTCTGAAGTTGGGTTTGTAGTCGATGATGGAGTTCAGCGCGGGAGATTATCCCGAGTCGTTCGGCACTGATCATCGCCACCAGATAATTGCCCGTATCCCACATGGTTGAGTAGGGCTGGTTATCAACCGTATTCACCAGGCCATTGGGCTGTAAATTATTGACAAAATACTGCCAAGCAATTCGAGCCCAAATCGCTTCATTAAAGGTTAATTGTCGTGGTGGAGGCAGGAGTGGGAAATCATTACTCAGGGTTAAATGATTTGGCACGTATCGGGTTGACTCGATGTGGCTTTCAACTTGCAGCACCACATAAAAAGCAATCAAAAAACCGAGCATCACTGCAATATAACTGCGCGCGCGCAATAAATTCTGTTTCCAAGACATCTTAGCTAGCCTCCTGCGCGGAGGGGGATCCATTTTCTTCTGGTCGCCAAATTGCGGCTAACACCATCGGCAGCATCGCGGCAATATTCGCCCCACCCCAGAATAGATTAATCACATAACCAGAAGGTGATTCGACATTGCCCAAGTAGAGTTGTAAGCCTCCCCAACCCATACCGAACAAGGTTAAGCCAATAATCCATAATTGTGGTTTAACTAACGCCAGAAAGTTGCCTTGCTGGCGCTCTTTAGGTGTGACGTGAAATTTGATTTTTTCACCGCGCAGCACGGTATCTAATGCCCTCAGGTTCATGGAAAACAATGCCAGATAGGAGGATTTGCCATCCCATGCGGAAATTCCCCAAGTACCAAACATAAAAGCCAGTTCAGAGCACAAGAAAAAGGGGAGAAAGTGCAGATAAAACGGCGTCGAGTAGGCTGAAATCGGCGGGATCCCAGTAAACAGATAGATGATCGGTGAGATTAAAAACACCGCATTCCACAAGCAGGCGAGATACGACCAAAAGGTGGTGCCGTACATCAGTTTCTGCGCCATGTTTAATTTAAAGTTCGCTTTATGGAAGATCGGGTCATGCAGCAGAATATCGAGCGAACCGGCGGCGTATTTAAAACGTTGGATCATCCAAGTTAACAAATCTTGGGGAGATAACATTTTTGATTCAACCTCAGGATGCATCACAGAGCGCCAGCGCCGCTCGGGATCGCCATGCAACAAAATCGAGGTGTAAATATCTTCAGAGACATGAAATTTATACGGCGTTAACTCAGTGTCATACGCGACGTGTTTTTTCATTGCTCGACTTAATTCATCACGCAGATCTTCATCGGTGATTTGTTGAGTAAAATGGGAGATTTCCGATTCGACCGCATGTACATAACGGCGTAATGCGCTTTGTATAATCGCTTCCCGACGGTGAATGGATGCCGCACCGCAGCAAAAGGCTGCATTGGCCCAGTTTCTGCGCCGCAGTATCACGTCATAAAACATTTGTGGATCATTAAAAAAGGGGTCGTGTCCTAATGTGATTGGCCCGATCAATTTCTCGACCAACCAACCGAAGGCTTGACCTGGGCGGCCTAATTTTTTTTTAAGCACGAGCGGAAGGCGTTTTCCAGCGGGTAAGTCATAAAACCATTGCGGAGTTTGCACCCAAGCGACTGATGGATCGCGAAAATAGCCGAGCGTATTGGTTAATAGAGATGGAAAAACTCGTGTATCCGCATCGCAGATAACAATGAAATCTCCGTCGGTTTGTTCCATGCCATTGCGTAGATTACCTGCCTTAAAACCGATGTTGTTTTCTCGGCACAGATAGTTAACCCCTTCTTGTTGTGCCACCAATCTCATGGCCGGACGTTTACCATCATCTAACACATGGATTTTATATTCGATCGGGAACGGGTAAGTGATGCGTTTAGCATCCTGAATCGATAAGCGGACTAATTCGGTATCTTCGGAATAGGTGGCAATAAAGAGATCGACTTTAATCGCTCGCGGCTCAATGTTTTGTTCAGGCTCAACACATTGAGTAATACAGTCTGGGGCACTTTGTTTAGCCACATCCTTTACTTGCCAAAGGTTGATGGTAAACAGAATCGAACCCAGAAAGGCCAGTGTTTCGGCTACGACAAGAGGGACCGCATACCATAGCGCATCGTAATTTAATGATTCCATCCACCGCCAGCGAATATAATTGGCACCGAAAACCAGTGTCACGACAGAGAGCAACTGCCAAGTAAATTCGATGATCGGATTTGGCTTTAGTGGTGGTGGCGGAGTCCTTTCTTCAAAACATGAAAAATAAAAATTTGCCACGTCTTATCCATAGTTATAGTAATGTTATTAAATAGAGTCTAGACAAGGGTAAGTGATATGCAAGGATGTGCTTTAAACAATAGTATTACTTATCAATATACTGTCTGGCTTGATAAGCGCTGTGCATCGAAAAAGGCCAGTCTATGAGTGTCAAGCAAACGACATTGCCCGCTAGGCTGAATTTCTCTTATACCTCTGTTGATAAACGTGATTTACGCATCGATATGCTGCGTGGCATGGCGATGTTGATGATGGTGGTTGCACACGTAGAGGTGATGTCGCTGTTTAATATTTTAACTTGGGAGCGATTCGGTTTGATCACTGGCGCAGAAGGGTTTGTGATCCTCTCCGGATTTGTGCTCGGTTTTCTTAAGCGCCGACAGTTACAAACTGAACCGTTGCTGAGTGTGTCATATTCTTTGATTCGACGAGCAGTTACACTATATGTGGTTAATATTGTTATTATTCTCTCGATACTTATTCTTGGATGGATAAGTTTTATCGACATTTATGAACTGACTCACTTTGTGGATCGTTATTCCGGTGTGGCTTATTCTATGTATCCGGTGAGTGAGCAAATCAAAGAAGCTTGGTTCAATCAGATCATTTTTTTGCAAATTGGCCCTCATCAATCTCAAATATTAGGTTTGTATTTTTATCTGTTATTATTGAGTCCGATTTTTTTATGGTTATTGCATGCTCAGCGAGTGTTTTATTTAGTTATATCATCACTATTTTTCTACTGTTCTTTTCAACTAACCCTGCAACATATTGTTTCGGCTAAATTTGATTCAGCCTTTCCATTATTGGCTTGGCAATTGATCTATGTGCTGGGTATGAGTTGTGGTTGGTATAAAGATGAGCTGCTTTCCTTAGCGAAAACCCAAACGGGGAAATCGGTTATTGCCGCTATGGTCGTAATAGCCATGGTGATGTTTTTTATTGCACAAAACCATACCAATCTGTTTATGCCAAGTTATCTCATGCTGCATGTTATCCCCGCTGAACAGTTTGATTGGCTGTATAAAAACTTTGCGGCCAAAAATGCATTAGGACCACTGAGAATATTAAATAATGCTTGCTTGATTGTAGCACTGTATCTGCTACTAACTTATTGTTGGCTACCATTCAATAAATTGTTTGGCTGGTTTTTTATCGTCTTAGGGCAAAATTCATTATATGCCTTTATTTTGCATGTTTATATTGTCTTGCTGGCGAGTCAGTGGGTTAAATTTAATTTATGGGAACAGCATTGGATACTAAATACGTTAGTGCATGTCCTGTGCCTACTCGCATTATGGTTAATGGCAAAATTCAAGGTATTAAAAAATATCATACCCAATTAGTTGTTGTATTTATCTTTGGTAGAGGATCGTGCGTAAGTATACCCGCAGTCATTTCGGTCAGCATAGGTACGCCCCAATTTTAGTTGGCCACTATAACCTAAAAATCCAAGCTGCTATAGAATAGCTATAAATGCTAAATTATTGATTTGAGTTTTTCACTGATTCCTAAAAACAAATGCTTGTCAATTTTCAGTGTATAGCGGTCATCTTGCAGAGCTTAAAGCACTACTGGTAAAAAATAGCCAAAGCACACAATATTGATCTGATCCAATACTTTTGGACACCACGCTAAGTGAGTAAAATGACTTAACGAGGTGAATATGACAACCAAAAATACCCGCAAGCCCCACACTGCTGAATTCAAAGCAGAAGCCCTGAAACTCGCTGAGCGTGTTGGCGTTGCTGAAGCTGCAAAGCAGCTCAAAATCTACGAATCACAGCTTTATAACTGGCGCTCTGCCAGTGAAAAGAAATCGACAACCAGCCAACGTGAAGCTGAACTTGCTGCTGAAGTTGCCAAGTTAAAACGCCAGTTAGCCGACCAAGCCGAGGATCTTGCCATCCTAAAAAAGGCGGCCACCTACTTCGCGAAGAATCAAAAATAGAACGATTCGAATTCATGCTTAAACACCAGCACCAGTTTCGCCTAAAACCAATGGCGACGGTGCTTGGTGTGACGCGAAGTGGGTATTATGCCTGGCGAAAATCAAGCAAGAAACCAAGTGCTCGCTTACTCAAGCAACACTGCCGTGATGAGCAAATCAAAGCAATGTTTGACCAGAGCAAGGAGCGTTCAGGTGCTCGGCGTATTCAAGTCGATCTCGCAGAAGAGGGAGAATGCGCGGATCTAAAAACCATCATAAACAGCATGACAAGGCAGAATTTAGTGGCTAAAGCCGCACGTAAGTTTAAAACAACCACTGACAGCGGTCACCAGCTTCCAGTAGCGCCAAACCTACTACAACAGAACTTCGATGCCACCAGTCCGAACCAAAAATGGGTCGGTGATATCACGTACCTGATGACAAGCGAAGGCTGGTTATATCTGGCGGTGATTATCGATTTGTACTCACGCGCAGTAATTGGCTGGTCGATGAATAATCGCATGACCGCTAAACTGGCTTGTGATGCGTTGACGATGGCGTTATTTCGTCGTGGGTCTCCAAAGGGCGTGATCGTTCATAGCGACCGCGGCAGCCAATATTGTTCACATGCATATCGAGATATTATTGAAAAACATGAACTTATCCAAAGTATGAGCCGAAAAGCCTGCTGCTGGGACAATGCCTGTGCAGAAAGCTTCTTCCATTCACTGAAGGTCGAAGCCATTCAGTACGAGCCAATCATGGACAGGAAAACCATGAAACAAACCGTGTTTGAGTACATAGAAGTTGATTACAACAAAACGAGAAGGCATAGTTCACTTGGCTATTTAAGCCCTGAGAATTTTGAATTGAAAAACAGTGCTTAGTTAAGTGTCCAGAGTTAACGGATCAGATAAATGTGTATATCACATCGATGTAAACAGCCTTAGGTCTTCTTCTGTTCTTGACGAACTATTTCGTCGTCTCAGTTACTTTGCCAAAGTGCGAACCAAGCAATTTGGGCTTCGGAGCAGAAACTTCGGTTATTCAATAAAATAAAAAAAGAGGGCATGGATTGCCCTCATTCCTTGCATTCATAATGCTTATTTATTCGGTTGTTACCGTCTGCATTTTGATTGTCGTTACGGATTCAACGCCCTTTTCAACTGTAGTTCCAGCATCGAAGTTTACGTAGTACTCGGTGAAGCTGCCGCTCGGGTATTGATAGAACATTAGCTCGTTATCACTGACAACCGCCATACGCTCATTAGCATCTAGTTTAGTGCCACTTGATGCATTTACGGTTGTTGTCGCTAATTGATTAAGGGCGGCTTTATCAATATCGAAGCGGAAAAACTTAGGAAAGGCTGCATCATCATCGGCGTCGGCAAACATGCAAAACAAGGCGTTTTGACCTGCGTTGGCAACATAGCCAGTATGGTTTTTTGCCGATTCTAATTGCGTGATGGTTTTGTTCGTTGCATCGAACTTATACACCGAACAGTCAGAGTGCATTTTATAATCACCACGCACTACACTTAGCGGCCATGGGCGATAACCGTTGATTGTCCAACCTGCGTCAGTTTGCACAAGAGTAGTTCCGTTGAAGGTTAACTCAATCATTGCATTATCTGATGTGCGAACCGCATAGAGTTTACCGTCATACAAGAATGGTGTACTCAAATCCGTATTGTAAGCGAGCTCATGCTCTGTACCGTCTTGCTCTCTCCAAGTTAAAGTGTCTCGGCTGTTCCATGGCTGACTTGCAATATCGCCATTTGGCAAAATGACATCATCACGCAGGTAATCATCAAATATCTTGCTGATCACGAAAAGTCCTTCGATAAGCTCTGCTTTGTGTAAGCTCAATGTATCGCCATGGCGCAAATAAATACGCTGTGTGTCTCCATTATGAGAAAATCGAGTATTGGTGATCCAAGCTTCATGCTCTGCCTCGACGGGTTTATAGATTGGCTTACCATCTTCCACCAACGGATAAACATCCCCAGTTACCTTGTTTTGAATGAGGGTATATTTGCCGGTCATAATGGAACCATCAATTGCAATAGCGGTGTTACTCATGTTGATAGCCGAATAGATCTCGTTGAGATCGACGATAGTATCGATAGTCGGCATGGGGAGTATCCCTTCACTTGAGTCATCGTCACCTTCAAACACAACCGAGCTGACTTCGCCAGTTTGTGGATTTTCATAGACATATGAACTGATACCATCATCATGGTTTATGGTGCGCCGGTATTTTATAGAACGTGCGGTAAATCCTGTTAATTGGTGATCTCGTGGTTTAAAGGTTTGAAAGCCCTCTTGCACGACACTCATTGACGTAATTGGTACCGTGCGTGAAATCGATGATTCATTACTTGAGTCGTCAGAGCCGCCACAAGCTGTCAATACGAGTAATGCGGGGAGGGTGAGCACGGTTTTTAAAGCATGTGTTGCCATAAAGTCATTTCCTTTTATGTGGTTGTATATCTTTCAGTGAAAACTGGGGCGGATAATGGTAAGCAAAGGTTGTCAAATAGGCTGAAACTACGTTAGCTAGGGTGATGACATGAAATTGCTCTTGAAACTGATAGACCAGGTATAAGCCATTGCTGTCGAGAATAAAGCCTAATGGATTGATATAAAGGCAAGTTGGTTGATTAATCAGCGTAAGTCGAACTTCTCGTTGGTAAAATACGGCCAGGCACAAGGTTTCGAACACTTGGTCATCACACGCCGTTTCATCATTTGGTGCAGATAAACGAATATCGATCGGTAGCGATTTCGATTCTGGCGCGTTGAATGCAATGAAAGCTTGGCTAATGATTTCGTGATAAGACTTAGGTAACAGCGCCTTCAAACTGAGCTCTGCCCAGCTGAACATCATGTGATCGCATGGGCTAAAGGTCAGTTTGGTCGTGATTTTTCTGCGATAGCCATAAGGTTGGCTTCGTGTATCTTGCTCTATATCGAAATAGTTCAGCAGGCTATCAAGATAGCGCTGTACGGTTCGTTTTGTTCTGACGATCCCTTTATCCGTAAGCGCTTGATGGATCTCACGAACGGTAATTTTGCGTGTCGTTGGGATTAATGAATAAATCTCGAATATCAATTCGAGGTGCTCGGCACTTCGTCGATTTGTACTAATAGACATAGGACCACCAAATTCTAAGCACACTTATCTGGCCCCAAGACATCAATGTTTGGAGAGATAGCGGGAAAAATGGGAAGACTGGTGGCCACACAGTCCAGAGGATTACTTTTTGAAGTTCACAACCAGCTTGTCTGCAAGCGGATACTTTGCGATTTCATAGTCAGGGTTGAGTGTCGCAACTTTATGAGCTGCGATGGCGGCGGCAGAGGCTAAGCCAAAGATGACCGCAGGGCCGGAGGCTAGAGCCGCTGCCATGGTGGCAGCGCGACCGGCTGTATAGACTCGGCAAGATAGCCCTTGTTTTTCTATTAGTCGCTCTACCTTCTTCACCGTTTGGTTGAAGTTCTTCACTTTCGTTAACGTGAATGATTCGTGGCGGCGAATAAGGTCATTTAGAGATTGTTCATCTACGTGATGTAATACGTTGCTTTTACTCATTTGTTTTATCCTCGATCCGCACGTAGAGCACTGTGCTGTTAATTGTTGAAAGAATACGGACGAGTGAGACAGATAATGTCTCACTCAATTTTATTGGTATGGTTTTGTGAAATGGCGCGCATATTGATGTCGCTGTGAAGTTAAGAGTCATTCCTCACATCACGGATATCGCTGATATAGTAGCCACGCTGGATGAGCTCAAAGCTTGCCAAGAGGCAGCGTAAATGCAGGGTGGGGTGATGCTTTGTTTCTTCAAATAAATCGTGGTCACTGAGTTCTGTCATTTCAGCTTTGACCTTTTGAAAGTGGGCACTGAGGTGGTGATACCCAGCGAGGGCGGCTTTCAGTAGGGCCTTTAAGAGCTTTTCGCGTAGCGGAGAAAAGGTGGTCATAACGTGTCCTTATGGTTCAGGGCTCTGTGACGCGCACACTTCATTTTTCACGTCACCCCCTTATCTGATGAGAGACAAGCACGTTGCGTTGTCAAAACAGAAAAGGAAGCAACAATGAAAAATGAATCATGCGCGTTGTTTATCGCCGTCACGGCGTCCAGTGCAGGTGGCGGAATTGGTTTGGTGGTGTACGACAAAGCCGGTGAGCGAATAGACCAACAATGTTTACCGATGCAGGGATACACCAGTAATACAGAGCTAGAGCTGATTGCGCTGGTGGAATGTATGCAGTATGCGTGTGATGGCGATGTCATCTATACCAGCAGTGATTTTTGTGTTCGTGGGTTTAACGAATGGATTGATACCTGGAAGCAAAAAGGTTGGCGTAAGTCAGACAAAAAGCCAGTAGCAAATCGTGACCTATGGCAACAGATAGATGCGCTCCGAGCTGAGAAATACATCGATGTAAACAGGGCAACATCAAGTACGCATCCCGCGTTGAATGAAGCGTATGATATGGCAAAACAAGCACTTATAAATCTGTAAGGCGAGTTTACCTATGCCCGATCCTCTATTGGTGCTCAGCCCTTGTGCCACAAGGGCTGAGCTCTCTCTTAAGGGCGAGTGCTGGCAATTAAATAGGCTGATATAATGTCCTAAATAGGGCGTTGTATCGGCTTTATTTTTGTCTGTTCATCACGGCCAAACACTGGTTTTTACCTTCAATCTAACGTGATCAGTGAGGGCATCAATCCATGGCGTTAATGCGTTGTTGCCTTGGGCGATCAGCTCTTTGGCATTCAAAGAGGCTTTACGGGCCTGAACAAGAGAAACATCAGGAAATCGGCCTAAGTTGAGATTAGCGCGTTTACCGTTTGTTGGGCGATAGTAGTTGAATAGCCATTGCTTAGAGCCACTCGGAAGTACTCGCAGTTTCAATCCTTGACCGTCTACGAGGTAATACTCTTTCTCTTTTGCCTTAGCGTTTTTGACTTCAGTAGCGGATAGCTGTTTTGTCTGTCTCGGCATGTTTAGGAACCATAAATTAGGAACACAAAACTAATACCAATCAAAGAAAAAATATGATCTAATTGAGGGCATTCAACGATAGAACTTATTCACTATGGACAGCCTCGATAATATCGACTTTAAAAAGCTCGCAAGCCAGCAGAAATCTATTCAGATGAAAATGAGACTGCTGGCCCTCGACCATTTCAAAGATGGGCACTCTCGCACCCAAATCGCCAAGTTTCTTAAGGTTAGCCGAACCAGTGTTAATCGGTGGGTTCACACTTTTCTTGAGGAAGGATTAGAAGGCCTCAAGGAAAAACCAAGAACGGGACGACCACCATTCTTAACATCCAAGCAAAGAGAGCAATTGAGCCAATACATCAAAGATAAAGCCAATGATACACTAGGCGGACGACTCACTGGGGCCGACATCCACGCTTATATCGTGAAAGAATTTGGCCAGCACTACCACCCTGATTCTATCTATTACCTGCTCGAGCACATGGGGTTCTCTTGGGTAACTTCTCGCTCCAAACATCCTCGTCAATCCCAGCAAATCCAAGACGATTTTAAAAAAATTTAAAATTGAAACGATCCTGAAGATCCCAGGACATATCGCTTTAGAACGGGTTGATGTCTGGTTTCAGGATGAAGCCAGATTTGGGCAACAAAACACCACCACACGGTTATGGGCAGAAAAAGGAACACGTCCCAGAGCCGTGAAGCAACAACAATTTGAATATGCGTATCTGTTTGGTTCTGTCTGTCCCGCTAGAGGCATTGGCGAGGCGATGGTCGTTCCTTGGGTTAACAAGGACCTTATGGTTGAGCATCTTAGGCAGATCTCCGCGGTGACCGAAAAAGGTCGTCACGCAGTGGTCATTATGGATGGTGCAAGCTGGCACACAGAAGATATTGCCAATGAATTTCAGAACCTCAGTGTCATCAAACTCCCGCCCTATTCCCCTGAGTTGAATCCAATAGAACAAGTATGGAGTTGGTTAAGACAACACTATCTAGCCAACCAGTCTTTTACGGATTACGAAGACATTGTCTCCAAAGTATGTCGGGCTTGGAATAGTTTTTTGAAATGCTCGGCCAGAGTCAGACAGATGTGTTCGAGAAGGTGGATAGAGCTGACCAGTTAATTTTCCAGATTGGTATAAGGTTCCTACATTGGTTCCTAAAAGTCAAAGCTGCTATGGAATCTTATGGAATGGCTATAAATGCTAAGTTATTGATTTTTTGTTATTTCAGATAAGAAAAAAGACGTCCTGAGACGTCTTTAAACTATGATTTGGTGGAGCTGGCGGGAGTTGAACCCGCGTCCGAAAATCATTCATCTTTGGTACTACATGCTTAGTCGATCTTTAATTTCACCAACGCCTGCGAACCGACACGCTAACGAATGGCTAACCTGAATTAGGTCTTACGCTTCATCCCTCAGGTGGGGGAATCCACGCCAGCTTGATTTGGTTTGACCTTCCTGATTTCCCCGTCTTACAAGCGGAAGCTAGGGAGGAAGGGCTCTGAGCAGGGTATTAAGCTGCTAGTGCGTAGTTTTCGTCGTTTGCGACTATTTTTTTGCGGTTTGTTAACGAGGCCTACCGCACCTCGGCATGCACCTCAGACTGCAAAATTCCCGTCGAATCCTGAATCAGCCCCAGAGGTAACGGATGCATAGTACCAGAATCAATGCTTCTGTCTAGCTCCCATTGTTTAAGTGGTGATTATTAGCGCAATGCGCTTTTCATCACTCGATCTTTTTGGCGTTGCCACTCTTTTTCTTTCAGATCTTCACGTTTATCGTGCAGTTTTTTACCTTTCGCGACGCCAATTTTGATTTTGACCCACGAACGAGACCAGTAGAGTGACAATGCGGTAAGCGTCATCCCTTCACGATTGATACGACCAAATAGGTTGTCGAGTTCGCGGCGTGAAAGTAGCAGCTTGCGGATACGGGTTGGGTTGGCGATCACGTGAGTTGAGGCTTGCTGCAACGGAGTGATAGTCATACCTGAAATAAACGCTTGGCCATCTTTGATGTAAACGTAGCTTTCGGCAATGTTGGCTTTACCTTGGCGAAGTGATTTTACTTCCCAGCCTTGTAGCTCCATGCCGGCTTCAAATTCATCTTCGATGAAGTATTCGTGGCGAGCTTTTTTGTTCAGCGCGATAGTGTTGCTACCCGCTTTGGTATTGGATTTTTTTTTCGTCATAGTGGGCGCATTATACGGATTGGTCGGCGGTTAGGAAACGCTTTTGTTTGCCGTAGCATACGGCTATCTGGGCGTTGACTCAAGCCTACCAATCACAGAGTTTGTATGTCATAGAGGAGTATGCTTATCGTTGCGCGATGACTTTAAACCGTTTGAGCCGTCATCGAGGATGGCTTGAGGTGCTAGGGGGATGAAAGTACAATCCATTTTCGCAAGCAGTTTGAGTCGTGGTAAGGAGTAAAAATGAAACAAGTCAGTCGTTCTGCCTTGGTTGCGTTTAGTGCAGAGCAGATGTTTCATTTGGTCAATGATGTGGCTCGCTATCCGGAGTTTTTGCCGGGGTGCTCTGGTTCTCGTGTATTAGAGCAGAGCGAGAGTCATATGTTGGCATCGGTGGATGTTGCCAAAGCGGGGATTGGCAAAACGTTTACAACCGCCAATCAATTAACCCCAGGTGCTGCGATTGTAATGAGTCTGGTGGATGGGCCATTTAAAACTTTGCGTGGTGGGTGGTTTTTTACCCCTTTAGATGAAGCCGCTTGTAAGGTGGAACTGCGCTTAGAGTTTGAATTTTCCAGCAAGATGATTGAGCTGGCATTTGGCAAAATTTTTAACGAATTGACCAGCAATATGGTGAATGCATTTACCCGTCGAGCCAAACAGGTGTATGGAGAGTGATGATGAGCAGTGAAAGGCTACAGGTTGAGGTGGTGTATGCACTACCGCATGAGCAACATGTTGTTAAGTTAGATGTTGAGCCATCGGCAACGGTTGAGGAGATTATTCAGCATTCTGGTGTGTTATTGAAATACCCTGAAATTGATTTGGCGGTCAATAAAGTGGGCATTTTTAGTCGTAATGTGAAGTTAGACGCTCAGGTTCGCGATAAAGATCGGATTGAGATTTATCGTCCATTGTTGGCTGACCCGAAAGAGATCCGCCGTAAACGCGCGGAACAGGCCAAGCAGGTGGCGGTGCAAACAATACAAAAATAAAAGGCGGTTCAAAGCCTTTTATTTTTGATCCTGCTTAATGCTATTAAGCCACAAGTTATCCGCACATCATATTGCGGAAAGTCTTAATTAACGCCTTCGAAGAATTCTTTACCGGTCGGGAAGTCACCTGTCACGTTAACTAGTTTGCTATCATCAAATTTTACGATCAGGTTTTTCTGCACCGAATCATTATGGCCTGGAGTGTGGTGATAAATGTAGTACCAGGTATCTGGGTAACTATTTTCAATCAGCATTGGCGAACCGAGTACAAAACGTACTTGTTCTTTGCTCATGCCAAATTTAAGTTGTTGCACCGACTGTTGATCGACGTAGTTACCCTGATTGATATCGATTCGATACACCAAGCGCTCTAATAAAGAGCAGCCGGATAAGGCGGTCACGGCAAGAGGAAGGGCGATAAACCACTTAGTAAACTGCATTGTTAAAACTCTCTGTCCCACAGGGCTAAAAACTTGGCTGATAATAAACAAGCTCAGCGCAGATGTAAAAACCTCGATCGCACTCTGAGCTTATTCAGACTATGAATTTTGAGTTTGGTTGCAAAGCTGAACAAAAAGTCCGGCGATAAGTGTTGTCATTAGGCCGCGATCAGTAACTCCTTGGCATTCGCCAGGGTTGACTCGGTGATTTGACTGCCACCAAGTAGGCGTGCGAGTTCTGCAATCCGTTGCTCGTGATCCAATTTGAGCATTTGCGTTTCAGTTTTGCCCGCTTTGGTTTGTTTGGCGACAAACAGTTGGTGATGGCCACATCCTGCTACTTGCGGTAAGTGGGTCACACACAGTACTTGGGTTGATTCGCCGAGCTTGCGCAGCATTTTGCCGACCACGGCGGCGGTGGGGCCGGAAATGCCAACATCGACCTCATCGAAAATTAGGCTTGGTGTTTCTACTTTTTGCGCGGTGATCACTTGAATGGCCAGTGACATGCGTGACAGTTCGCCACCGGAAGCGACTTTAGCGATCGCTTGTAGTGGTTGTCCTGGGTTGGTGGAGACTAAGAAGGTCACTGCGTCAAAACCTAAAGGTGAAGAGTGGGCATTATCTTGCTGCACTTCAATTTTGAATTGTGCTTGCTCCATACTCAATTCATGCATGCTACGACTAATCAACTTATCCAGCTCTTTTGCGTAGCGAGTGCGTGATTTATGCAGTTTATCTGCTGCGGTAATAAACGTTTGGTATAGTGTGTCGACTTCGCTGATCAGCGCCGCCATTTTTTCATCCGAACAATCGAGTACAGCAATTTGTTGCAGTAATGCTTGATGATGTTGATACAGCTCTTCTGGTAGCACATGATGTTTACGTGCTAGTGACATTACTTTGGAATAGCGCTCTTCGATATAGGCCATCTGTTCGGGATCAACTTCAATCCCATCCAAATAGTGGCGCAGTTCATGGTAGGTTTCTTCGAGTTGGATCTGCGCTTCTGCCAGCATAGCAGGTAGGCCACTGAGCTTGCTGTCCATATCGGCCAAATCGGTCAATGTTTGGCTCACGGTTTGCAATAAACTTAACGCATTGATTTCTTCACCTTCATTTAATAACTCAATCGCGCGTTGGCAATTGAGCGCTAGATCGCCACTGTTGGTAAGCCGTTTATGCTCTTGCTCTAGTTCAATAAATTCTTGTTCGCCAAGTGCTAACTCGTTGAGTTCTTTAATTTGGTATTCTAAAAGCTGTAATTGAGCTTGATTTTGCTGGCTGTTTTCGCGCAATTGTTTGAGTTGGTTGTTGGCCTGCCGCCAATTTTGGTAGGTGTGGCGCGTGGTTTTGAGTAAATCCGCATGGCCTGCGTATTGGTCGAGCATGGTGAGTTGGTATTCGGGCTTCATCAGTTGCTGATGTGCGTGCTGACCATGCACATTAATCAGCAATTGTCCGAGTGTTTTGAGCTGTGATAATGGCACCGGGCTGCCATTGATAAAGGCTTTTGAGCGGCCATCTTTGCTAATGATGCGGCGTAGAATGCACTCTTTGCCCTCTAATAATTCATTATCTTCTAGCCAGCGACTGGCAAGCAGGTTGTTATCGAGATGAAAAGCAGCACAGACTTCGGTTTTATCTTCACCTTGGCGCACCATGCTGGCTTCTGCGCGTCCTCCTAGGCATAAACCTAGCGCATCAATCGCAATCGATTTGCCTGCGCCGGTTTCACCGGTAATGGTGGTCATTCCTTTGGATAGTTCAAGTTGTAGCGATTTAACAATCGCGAAGTTATTGATACTCAAGTGAGCCAGCATGTTTGCACCTGTATGATTAACCAATACTGTATAAAGAAACAGTTTATACTGTTTCTTTATACAGTAAAGTCACGCAGGTGAATTTTTTTATTGATTGTTACGATCCTGTGAGCAATATCAAAACAGCTTACTTGACCAGCCGAGTTTAGTACGCAGCACATGGTAGTAGCTGTAGTCTTCAGGATGGATCAGTTTGAGTAGATTGGGACTTTGATAAATATGAATTTCATCGCCGGGAGAAACCGGAAGGGACACTTGCCCATCACAACTGACTTCTTGGATGCCGCGGTTTTCCGGTGACACCACCAGTTTAATTCGGCGATTGCCATCGACCACCAAAGGGCGGCAGGAAAGGGTATGGGGAAACATTGGCACCAGCGTGATGGCATTCAGGCTCGGCGAAAGGATCGGGCCACCACCGGAAAGTGAATAAGCGGTCGATCCGGTTGGCGTCGACACAATTAAACCATCGGAGCGCTGTGAGAAAGCGAAGTTATCATCAATGTAAACTTCAAATTCAATCATATGTGCGATTTTGCCCGGATGTAATACCGCTTCATTTAAGGCGGCATTATGGCTTTTGATTTGGCCATGGCGATGGATCTCCGCTTCTAACAAAAAGCGGGTTTCTTGCCAATAATGGCCATCAAGCACTTGCTGTAGGCGGCGTTGAAAATCTTCCGGATTGAGATCGGTTAAAAAGCCTAAATTACCGCGATTGACGCCAATCACGGCGATATCAAAACGGGATAATACCCGCGCAGCACCGAGCATGTTGCCATCACCACCGACCACGATAGCGAGATCCGCCTGCTGACCAAGCGCAATTAAGCTCGCAAAATGTTCTGCTGGCAAATCGGGCAAAATTTCCTGTAAACGATCATCAATCAACACGGTATAACCGAGCGCGGTCAGCCAGTGATAAATGTCTTTATGCGTTTGAATCGCTTGTTGATCACGCGGTTTGCCGATGATGGCCAGCACGTTGAATGGCTTTTTCATAAGGTTTCCAACCGATTTAGGCTTGAATCAGAATTCATCGTCCCCATAATAAGGGCAAGTTGTGCTTTTATGCGAATTTTTGTGCTAGGCAATCCGGGCTGAGACAATGCCTCCTAGCCAGTATCAAGTGAATTTTGGAGATATCATGAGCAACCAAGAGATCAAAAACCAAGACGAGCAACTGCCGCAAGATGCGCTTGCAACAGATGCAGAAGTAGTAGGCACTGATGCCGATATCGACTGGAATCCTGAAGAGATGGATGAGCAAGCAGCGAAAATCGCTCAATTAGAAGCGGCTTTGCTGGTAAGTGAAGAGCGAGTTAAAGAGCAGCAAGATCACGCTCTGCGTGCGCGTGCTGAAGTAGAAAACATGCGTCGCCGCAGCGAGCAAGAAGTGGATAAAGCGCGTAAATTCGCACTGAGCCGTTTTGCCGAAGAGTTGCTACCGGTTATTGATAACCTTGAGCGTGCGATTCAAGCGGCAGATGGTGCGGTTGAAGCGGTGAAACCGCTGCTGGAAGGGGTTGAGCTCACCCATAAAACGTTCGTTGATACCATCGCGAAGTTTGGCTTGAAAGAGATTAATCCGCACGGTGAAACGTTTAATCCAGAGTTCCATCAAGCGATGTCAATTCAAGAAAGTGCCGAGCATGACTCAAACACCGTGATGTTTGTGATGCAAAAAGGCTATGAACTAAATGGTCGCGTGGTGCGTCCTGCGATGGTTATGGTCGCGAAATAATACTCACCATGTGCGTGAACCAGCGGAGCCAGTGGCTTCGCTTTTTTTATGCCAATCACCAATTTATGCTGAAAAAGCCCATAAATCGGATTTTTTTTTTCATTTTTGCCCTTGAAATGGTGTTTGAAGACCTTATTTAAGGGACATACGAGAAGCAAACAAGCCCGTTTTGGTTTGTGAGTAGGGGTTGAAACCCCATTCTCCATCCCCATATAGGGGTTAGACAAATCGAACATAGAATTTTTTTGGAGATAGCCTGATGGGTAAGATCATTGGTATTGACTTAGGTACTACAAACTCATGTGTTGCGGTATTGGATGGCGATAAACCTCGCGTAATCGAAAACGCAGAGGGTGAGCGTACAACACCTTCGGTAATTGGTTATACAGATGGCGAAACGCTGGTAGGCCAACCTGCCAAACGTCAAGCGGTTACTAACCCACAAAATACGCTATTTGCTATCAAACGCCTGATTGGTCGTCGTTTTGAAGACGAAGAAGTGCAGCGCGATCTCAAAATTATGCCTTACAAAATCGTTAAGGCAGACAACGGTGATGCTTGGGTTGAAGCACGAGGCCAAAAAATGGCTGCGCCTCAAGTATCGGCTGAAATTTTGAAAAAAATGAAGAAAACTGCGGAAGATTTCCTCGGTGAACCAGTCACTGCAGCAGTTATCACCGTACCAGCTTACTTTAACGATGCGCAACGCCAAGCGACCAAAGACGCTGGCCGTATTGCGGGTCTGGAAGTGAAACGGATCATCAACGAACCAACGGCAGCAGCGCTGGCTTACGGTCTAGACAAGCAAGGCGGTGATCGCACTATCGCTGTGTATGACTTAGGTGGTGGTACATTCGATATCTCTATCATCGAAATCGATGAAGTTGAAGGTGAGAAAACTTTCGAAGTTCTGTCAACCAATGGTGATACTCACTTAGGTGGTGAAGACTTTGACAACCGCATGATCAACTATCTGGTTGACGAGTTCAAAAAAGAACAAGGCATCGACCTGCGTAACGATCCACTGGCAATGCAACGTCTGAAAGAAGCAGCAGAGAAAGCGAAGATCGAACTCTCTTCTGCACAACAAACCGATGTTAACCTGCCATACATCACCGCCGATGCAACCGGTCCTAAGCACATGAACATCAAAGTGACCCGTGCTAAATTGGAAGCGCTGGTTGAAGATCTGGTACAACGCTCACTGGATCCATTGAAAGTCGCACTGGCAGATGCTGGTCTATCTGTTAATGACATCAATGATGTGATCCTGGTTGGTGGTCAAACTCGTATGCCAATGGTTCAGAAGAAAGTTGCTGAATTCTTTGGTAAAGAGCCACGTAAAGATGTTAACCCTGATGAAGCGGTTGCCGTTGGTGCAGCAGTACAAGGCGGCGTTTTAGCCGGTGAAGTGAAAGACGTTCTGCTGTTAGACGTGACTCCACTCTCTCTAGGTATCGAAACCATGGGCGGTGTGATGACCAAACTCATCGAGAAAAACACCACCATCCCAACCAAAGCGAACCAAGTGTTCTCTACGGCGGAAGATAACCAAAGCGCAGTAACTATCCATGTACTGCAAGGTGAGCGTAAGCAAGCGACGTACAACAAATCGCTGGGTCAATTTAACCTAGAAGGCATTAATGCTGCGCCACGTGGCATGCCACAAATCGAAGTTATTTTTGACTTGGATGCGGATGGTATTCTGCACGTTTCAGCCAAAGATAAACAAACCGGCAAAGAGCAGAAGATCACTATCCAAGCTTCTGGTGGTCTGAGCGATGCTGAAATCGAAAAAATGGTTCAAGAAGCGGAAGCCAACAAAGAAGCGGACAAAATGTTCGAAGAGTTAGCGACTGCGCGTAACCAAGCTGACCAAATGATCCACGCAACGCGTAAGCAGATCACTGAAGCAGGTGAAGCTTTGCCTGCAGATGATAAAGCCAAGATTGAAGCGGCGATCGGTGAGCTGGAAACAGCGAAAAAAGGCGAAGACAAAGCAGAAATCGATGCCAAAGTACAAGCTTTGATGGCAGCGGCACAGAAGCTGATGGAAATTGCCCAACAACAAGCTCAAGCCCAAGGTGGCAACGCAGGTCAGTCTTCAGCGCAAGAAGATGACGTGGTTGACGCTGAGTTTGAAGAAGTGAACGACGATAAGAAATAATGACGTGCTTTCGCACCCTGAATGGGTGCGGATTCGCTGACTCTTATTGAACTTTATCGCGGGCGTTTGAGGCAACTCTTACGCCCGTCTGTTTAATGAGTGTCGCTACAGATAAAGGCATCAGATCTCCCTTATCTATATCGATACCCACCGAGCGGCGTAGCCGCTGACAGTAATAAATTGGTGACTGAGAACATGTCAAAACGTGATTTTTACGAAGTACTAGGCGTAGGCCGTGACGCCTCCGAGCGTGATATTAAAAAGGCCTATAAACGCCTTGCGATGAAATACCACCCGGACCGTAACTCGGGTGATGCCGGTGCGGCGGAAAAGTTTAAAGAAGTGAAGGAAGCGTATGAAATTCTGACCGATGGCCAGAAGAAAGCCGCTTATGATCAATATGGCCATGCGGCGTTTGAACAAGGCGCTGGTGGTTTTGGCGGCGGTGGCGCTGATTTTGGCGATATTTTTGGTGACGTCTTTGGCGATATCTTTGGGGGCGGTCGCCGTGGCGGCGGTCCAAGAGCACAGCGCGGCTCCGATCTGCGTTACAACATGGAATTGAGCCTCGAAGAAGCGGTGCGTGGCTGCTCGAAAGAGATTGAAGTGCCGACGTTAGTGCATTGTGATACTTGTGAAGGCTCTGGTGCGAAAAAAGGCACCTCGGCCCAAACTTGTGGAACTTGTCATGGCCATGGCCAAGTGCAAATGCGCCAAGGTTTCTTTGCGGTGCAGCAAACCTGTCCAACCTGTCATGGCAAAGGCAAGATCATTAAAGAGCCTTGTCATGTTTGCCACGGTCAAGGCCGCAAACAGAAGAGCAAGACTCTGAATGTGAAAATTCCGGCAGGGGTGGATACGGGCGATCGCATTCGTCTGGCGGGCGAAGGTGAAGCCGGAGAAATGGGTGCACCAGCCGGTGATTTGTACGTACAAGTGCATGTTAAAGAGCACCATATTTTTGAGCGTGATGGCAATAACTTGTACTGTGAAGTGCCGGTCAGCTTTGCGATGGCCGCGCTTGGTGGTGAGGTTGAAGTACCAACGCTCGATGGCCGTGTGAGCTTGAAAGTGCCGACTGAAACCCAAACTGGCCGCATGTTCCGTATGCGTGGCAAAGGGGTGAAAGGTGTTCGCTCGGCTGCGTTTGGTGATCTGATTGTTAAATTGGTGGTAGAAACCCCGGTTAACTTAAGTGCGCGCCAAAAAGAGCTGCTGAAAGAGTTTGAAGAGTCCTGTGGTGGCGAAGCAGCCACCAAACATAAACCGAAAGCCGAAGGCTTCTTTAATGGTGTGAAGAAGTTTTTTGATGACCTAACCAGTTAATCAAGATTCAATGAGTCACTATCGAAAAGGCCAGCTTGCTGGTCTTTTCTTATTTCCAGCATCCAATTGGTGATGTCACTCCTTTCTCATTCAACGTGAGAGAGGGGTAAGTGCTGCCGTCGCATTTATCACTATTTTGTCCTTTACTGGATTGTGGGGTTGCTGTAATCACATAGCTAGTGGCCGCTGTTTCGACCACAATATTGTAACGATCACTGTCTACGCTACAAAAGGAATTACATACATTTTGAGCATCAACGATGTCCGCAGCGGCATCCGTATAGCCATGGTTATATTTTTCTTCTAAATAGAGTTGAATCTTGGTCATATCGGTGAGCGCCTGCTTACGATGCCCCTCTTTAACGTAGTCGGTATAATCGGGATAAGCGATGCTCGCGAGTATTCCGACTATCACTACCGCGATCATTAATTCGATCAAGGTCATACCTTGTTGCCAGACTAACCTTGGCTTGCAGAAAAATTTTCGAATCATTTCCATTAGTTCTCTTTATCAAACAACGCCATTGTTGATAGCTGTTAGCATCTATGCAAGTTGATTCATCCTCTTCTCACAGCTTGCAAAGGATTTTGGGAAATGCATCGCGGCTTTACCTTACTTGAGCTACTGATCACCGTAGCCGTGCTTACCACACTGCTGCTGTTTGCAGCCCCCAATTTTTCGCAAATTAACCAACAGAGCAAAATGGTTAATTTAGCCAATGAGTTACAAGGTTTTTTGATCCAAGCGAAATCAGAAGCGGTATTGAGAAATCAAAATTTGTGGGTACACATGCAAGGCTTACCTTCTGCCACTGGTGATTGGGTATTACGCTTAGCCAGTGTGGAGGGCGTTGCTGATATTACCGAGCACAATACGTTGGCGGTATTGCAAGGCGCGCGCTATCGCAATGTGCTGGTATCCAGTACTGGTACCTTAACGAATCTCAAATTTGATCCGGTGATGGGCAATCCTCAAACTGCAGGCAGTATGGTACTTAAACAAACGGAATTGGATGCCAATCCGATTAAAGTGATTGTGCATAATCGGGCGGGACGTATCCGAGTCTGTGCGGACAATGAGGCAAAGTATGGCTTTGAAAAGTGCTAAATATCAAGGCAATAGCTTAATTGAATTTATGATTGCCGGATTAATTGGTGTGATCGCACTAGGCATCATCGGCGGTGTTTTTCTGGCTAACCAAAAAACGGCGGCCCGGCGTAGTCAGCAGATTATGCTGCAACAGCAAATGAGCAGTGTGATGCAGCAGATGAAAGAAGATATTCAGCGTGCGGGTTTTGCTGGCATTGAAACTTACTCGTTGATGTTATCTGGAGCGAGCTCGGTACTTTTCCATCAAGCGAATCAAATTGGCTATGTTTACCGATTAAGTTCAAGCTCGGTGAGCAATACCGTATATCGATTAAATAATCATATGTTGCAATATTGCCAAAATGAAACCCCGTTACCTCTAGATATTGCAAGCGTTGCGAGTGGATGTTTCGATCTTTTTATGCCGAGCCAAATTAAAGTGCTTCAATTTGATGTCAGCCATTCATTACTGCAAGGCGCTTCGGTGGATAGTGCTTTGCTTTCTATTACGATGGCGGCTGAATTAAAAAAAGACCCGACTATTTCGCATACCATTGGATTAACGATTCAGCAAAGGAATTGGCAATGAGAGCTAAATATCAACAAGGTATGACGACTTTACTGATTACCTCAATCTTGTTGTCGGCAGCGTTGGTGGTGACCTTAGGTTCCTATAAAAATTTATTTTTTCAAATTAAGCGCGCTCAGAATGAAGTGACGGCTCGCCAGCAACATTGGCAAGCAGAAGGTGGACTAGAATGTTTATTTACTTACGTTAAGCAAGATATATCAACCATTGAAAATCTTATTCCGATTGGTCATGGTCAGCTTAATCAGATCTGTAAAGATGCCTTAAATCTTAGTCAGTTAAATATTACTGATTTTGCTGACGGTCGCTATCAAATTAATGCTAAATCCCACAATGGTTGGACGCAATTGAGTAAAATCTTCACCATGCACAATAATAGCAGTAAAGGGGCGATTCAAACCACATCGAGGTTAACCACTTACGGTGATTTACAAGTCAATCCTGATGCTAAAGGTCCTCCTAATCAAGCGGGGGATTATGAGTGTGTGTCGATTACCTATAAATACAGCTACACCCTACAAGGCAGCCCTAGTGCTAAGTATCAAACCGAAGGTATCAAAGAAAATAGTTTATATGCGGGTTCTCCCGCTGGGAATTGTACGCAAAATACCACCACCAATGTGCATTTAACTGGCCATGCCTCTAAAACTAAAACGGATAATCCAGATGATTCCGATTATGAATTAAAAGATGATTTTGTACATGATGATAAAATTGATCCATTTGAATCATTTTTTGGCTATAAAAAAACACCAGAAAATACTTCCAAGTTAAAAGAATCATTTCCAGAACAGGGTCGAATAGAAACAACCGATCCAACGCAGTGTAAATCATTAATTGAGAATGCATTTAAAAATGTGGATCAGGTTTGGGTGACGGGTAATTGTGCCATACATGGTAATTTGGTGATGACGGGCAATGCTAAAAAATACACATTAGTTATTCAAGACGGTACGTTTATAAATACTGGTGCTACTACATTTGAAGGGGCTATTTTCCATTTAGTCGATAAAAATAAGCCCCAATTTTTGCCAGAAAATTTAGAAAATTATTGGAATAGTTTGTTTACGACGGAGACGGGAGCGCCGACCCATTTTACGGTTGGTAAACAGTATACCGATCTTCAGCAAACGGTTTATGTTGATGCTGGTGCCTTTAAGGCAACGGGGGGCTATGGGTTTGATGCTGATGGTCTTAAAGCCTCTATCGCAGGATCTATGACACTGTCATTTGATTCCAGTAAACGCCCCACCTCTAGCTTGAATAATATCCGCTGGCAACAAGGAAGTTGGTATGCGCAATAAGCAAGCTGGTTTTAACTTAATTGAAGTCATGATCTCTTTTGTGTTGATTGGCGTCGGTGCACTCGGACTAGTCAAACTGCAAGCCTATATTGAGCAGCGGGCCGATTATGCCCTGCACAGCGTCGCGGCATTAAATCTTGCCGAGCAGAAATTAGAGTGGTTTCGTACTCGTGGATCTTCTTCTGTCAGCGCTGCGCTGCCGAGCGCTGATTTTGCTAGTAGTATTGTTGCTGGGCAGGATAACTCGCATCCGCTTTATCATTTGTCTTGGTCGGTGCCTGCCGTAGCACTGGCGGGTGAGTTAAAAAGCATTGAGATTGAAGCGCGCTGGCAAGATCGGCATGGCACCGCTCAATCCGTGACGCTGCATACCATGATTTCACAACACAGCGAATTTGATTAACCCTCCATATTTACTCTATGTACCTTGTCGTGAGAGCTTAAATCGATCGCTGATGTTGAGATTTTTGCCACCTTAGTTTTGCACATTGGTTGCTAAAATGTATCTATTGTTTTATCTGTAATATTTGCTATCTGTGCCTTTATTTTTGCATTTTTGCATTTTTGCAAAATATGTCTCTAACTATGTAAAAAAATAACGAATCCTGTGCTTTAAGTTAGCGGTTTCTATACAATGTCGGACGAAAAATTACCGTTTCACGGTGACGAATTGATCTCCTGCATACGGAAACTTGAAACGGCAACAGAAGGTCGAATAAGTAGGACCTCACGCAGCAACATCACATTACGGAATTTACTATGAGTAACCACACTACCAACCAAGCGACATCCACTAAAGTGAGTGGCATGGATCGCTTTTTAAACTTTATTGAACGGGCGGGAAACAAAATCCCTGATCCGGCAATTCTTTTCTTTTGGGCTTTGATCATCATTTGGGTCTCTTCAGCGCTGCTGTCGAACCTGAGCTTTGATTTAATTAACCCACGTACCGCTCAAGCACTCGAAATCAAGAATTTACTGACCGGTGAATCTCTGGCGCACTTTCTCGCCAATATGGTGACTACCTTTACCAGTTTTGCGCCGCTTGGCATTGTATTAGTGGCGATGCTTGGGGTTGGTGTGGCGGACTCTTCTGGGTTTATTACCACTGGCTTGAAGAAAATGCTCAATGTTACACCGTTAAAACTGCTAACCCCGATGCTGATTTTGGTGGCGATTGTGTCGCATACGGCGGCAGATGCGGGTTATGTACTGGTTATTCCATTAGGTGGGATTATTTTCCATGCGGCGGGTCGTCATCCGTTGGCGGGGATTGCCGCAGCTTTTGCTGGGGTATCAGGCGGCTTCTCGGCGAACTTTATTCCATCTGGAATTGATCCTCTGCTGGCCGGTTTTACTCAAACTGCAGCGCAAGTGTTGGATCAGTCTTACCAAGTTAACCCATTGGCGAATATCTATTTCACGGGTCTTTCATCGATCATCATTGTCGCGATTGGTTGGTATGTCACCGATAAAGTGATTGAGCCACGTTTAGCGGCAACTAAAGTTGATGAAGATGCTGAATCCGCTCCGGATCTTGGCTCTTTTACGCCAATTGAATCCAAAGCATTCCGCTACGCAGGTTGGGCGATGGTTGCCGGTCTTGCGCTGTTGGTGGCTGCGGTATGGCCTGAAAATTCAGCTCTGCGTTCACCTGATGGTCAAATCACCGCGTTCAGTGCGCCGATTATGAAATCGATTGTGCCACTGATTTTTATCCTATTTATCATTCCTGGCATTGTTTACGGCCGTGTCGCCGGCACGTTTAAAAACAGCAATGATGTGATTAAAGCCATGTCTGGCACCATGTCGACCATGGGTGCTTATATTGTGATGTCATTTTTCTGTGCGCAGTTCCTTTCGGCATTTGGTCAATCGAACATTGGTACTATGCTCGCTCTGTATGGCGCGGAAGGCTTGAAAGCGATGAACTTGCCAGGTCAAGCGACGATTGTCGGGATGATTTTACTGACCGCAATGGTCAACCTGTTGGTGGGCTCTGCCTCGGCGAAATGGGCTCTGATTGGCCCGATCCTTGTGCCTATGTTGATGGCGGTTGGCATCTCTCCTGAGCTTTCTCAAGCAGCGTATCGCGTGGGCGATTCAGTATCTAACATCATTTCACCTTTGATGGTGTTCTTCCCACTGGTGGTGGTGTACTGCCAACGCTATGTGAAATCGACTGGTATTGGGACTCTGGCTTCGATCATGATGCCTTACTCGATTGCGATGCTGATTGGTTGGTCACTGTTCCTGCTTGCTTACTGGGCGGTTGGTATTCCTCTTGGTATCCAAGCGCCTTACACTTACACCATGTAAGCTACACCATGTAAGCTACAGCATGTAAGCGCGAAATATTCTCTAAGCCAAGCCCACTCAATCGAGTGGGCTTTTTGCTACACTGGCTTTCGTTTTGCCAGCAATCTCAGCTAGAATCAGCGTTTTCAATTCACGCCGGGGTAGGTTTGTGTCCGAGTCACTATTTTCTGCTCAAGATGAACAATTTATGCGTCGAGCTATCGCATTAGCCGAACATGCCGAGCAACAGGGTGAAGTCCCGGTTGGTGCAGTATTAGTGCGTGATGGTGAGATTATTGCAGAAGGTTGGAACGGTTCGATTACGCAGCATGATGCGACTGCACACGCTGAAATTGATGCGATCCGTAAAGCAGGAGTGGTGCTGAATAACTATCGACTGCTCGATACTACCTTATATGTCACGCTAGAGCCTTGCCCAATGTGTGCCGGAGCCTTATTGCATAGCCGAGTGAAACGGGTAGTGTATGGTGCACCGGATTTGAAAGCGGGAGCGGCGGGGACGGTGATGGATCTGTTTAGCAGCCAAGCGGCATACCATTATGCGACGGTTGAAAAGGGACTGTTGGAGTCAGAATGTCGCGCTCAGTTGCAAGCTTTTTTCCAACGTCGCCGTAAAGAGATCAAAAGCCAACGTCAGGCGAAAAGGTCATTGGATCTGTGAATCTTTGGCAAACATCGAGTGATGTTTGCCATACGAGCTATTAAGTTTCGAGCTATTAAGTTTTGAGAATATTACGTTTCGAGCATATTACGCTTCGATCAGTTGTACGAAAGCGCGGTGACGAGCCAGCAGTTTTTTCTTGCTGTTGGCTAACATACGGCGGCGGCGATTGGCCGATACGGTTTTGTTCAGGAGTTTTGTTTGACGTTTACGTCGCAACATAAAACACCCTCCTACTGCTTACTGAGATAAAAAACCAACCCCTTAGGGGATGGAACCTACAATCCGTGTGTACCCTTCCTACTTGAAGCTGCAATGGTGTTGGCTAGGTTCGTTCACTCCAATCACATAGTTGGTCTATGCTCATGAGGACTCACTTACCGCCTACCTGCAACTCCAAGTTGTTTGAGTGTATTATCACGCGTGAATGTTACTTATTTTTGACTATAGGTAATCAATCGCATTCACGCCTTGATTTAGCGATTTTCTTAGCAAAAAATCAACGAGCTATTTTTGCTTTTCATCAGCCGATGATAAATCGCGGTTACGATTATCGATGGATTCCGCTTCGAGTTTAACCACTTCTTCATCAAGTTCATCATTGCTGGTGTCTTGATTGAGTAAAGTTTCATCAAACTCAATGACTGCCAGATCTTCGATGCTTTCATCACCGACCGCGACTTGATGCTGTTCAAGATGGCCAATAATGCTTTGATAGTAACGTCGGATGTTTTCCACATAGCTACGCGCTTCTTCCCCCCGGGCATAGCCATAACGTGTTTGGGTGAAATATTTCTTCTGTTGTAATTGGGGGAGACGATCTTTGACGTCGACCCATGAATCAGGATCGCCATTTTGACTCTTGGTTAAACGCCGCGCATCCATCATATGGCCATAGCCGATATTGTAAGAGGCGAGTGCAAACCAAATTTTTTCATGTTCAGAAATCGAATCAGGCACGCGCACCATCATTCGCCGCAGATATTCAACCCCACCACGAATCGATTGTTCAGGATCGAGGCGATCGCTAACACCGACACTGCGTGCGGTGGGTAGGGTTAACATCATTAAGCCGCGCACCCCAGTTGGTGATTTTGCATACGGATTCCAGTGTGATTCTTGATACGCTAACGCTGCGACTAAGCGCCAATCAAACTCAGATGAGTATTGTTGGAATATCGCCATCCATCTCGGTAATCGGCTGTCAAGGGCACGAATAAAGGCTCGCGTATCGACATAATCAAAGGCACCGACATGGCCGATGTATTTTTCTTCCAATGAAGCAAGATAACCAGACTGTTTTAAATTACCAAAAAACTCAATCATCAAAGCATACAGACTTTCATCATCCGACCGACGTAAAAACCATGAGATAGGTTGATCTTCGGTCAGCTCAAATGCCGCGGCTAAATCAGGGTAGACTCGCTGTGACAGCGACACTTCGACCGAATCAGCCATGGTAAACAGTAATTCACCTTGTGATACTTTTTTCAGCAGATCATTCACATCGGAATTGGTATCAACATCAAATTGAAACTCTGGGTGCAGTTGCTGCTTGGCTTGCAAGGTGTATTCAAAATGTGAGTCATCCACCACGCTGAAAAAATCCAATTCAAGATTATCTTTGCGTAATGTTTGTTGGCGTTCGACCAACTGTCTGAAGTCGCGAGGTCGCCATGCGCCTTTTTTATAGACCACCTGCTGCGACACATAGTAATAGGCGGGACCAGCCCGAAAATCTTTTAATCTTTGCTCGGTTTGGCTTAATCCAGCGGCAATAATATCCACTTCTCCATTTTTCAGCGCCGGAAACAGGCTAGCAAGGCGATAGGCTGGCTTCATTTCCAGTTTTACCCCCAGCTCTTTAGCAAATTCGCGAGCTAACTCGTAATCCAATCCGGTTGGGCCATCGGGACCAATGTAGTAGGAGAGCGGATTATTCAGTGTGCCGACCCGTAATACCCCGCGCTCACGGATTTTTTCTAGCTCGCTTTTCGGCTCAGAATCAATTTGGCAGCCGAGCAGCACTAGGCTCAATAAGCCTAGCCAGAGTACGCGAATGGGCAGTTTATAGGCAAAAGGAGTCATCAATTTGGGTTTTCTCTCATCAAGACAGATGCCTTTATATCAAAGGCGCTGGTTTTGGCAAAGTCCTCACTGAATAGCCTGTCATTTAGCTCGAAGATTTGTGCAAATGGGCCGTAACTCAAAATTAACGAAAAAAATGACGCAAACGGTTGCTTTTGGTGTTACGTCACAAAAAGAATTGCTCTATAATGCGCAGCCATTAGCTGAGGTGAAATCGGCATACATTGGTTGTTTACAGTTTAATTTGCTGTATTTTAAAGAGTTTATGCCAATTACACCTCAATCAATTGGACATAGAGACCTAAGCACATGAGAATTTTGCGTGGCTCCCCAGCTCTTTCAGAGTTTCGTGTTAACAAGCTCCTTACTGCGTGTCATCAACAACACCTACCGGTAACGGGTATTTATGCTGAGTTTATGCATTTTGCCGATCTTAATGCTGAGCTTAATCAGCAAGAGTTGGCAAAGCTCGAACAACTGCTCACTTACGGTCCAACCATTCAAGAACATCAGCCACAAGGCTTACTGCTGCTGGTGACACCGCGTCCGGGTACCATTTCTCCTTGGTCTTCGAAAGCCACCGATATCGCGCATAACTGTGGGTTAAGTGCCATTAAGCGCTTAGAGCGCGGTACGGCTTATTATGTGGAGACAGAAGCGGCACTGACGGATGTTCAAGTCCTGACTCTTAAAGCGCTGCTGCACGATCGTATGATGGAAGTGGTGTTCGCAGAACTCACTGATGCGCAGCAACTGTTTAGTGTTGCACAACCGACTCCGATGAGTCAGGTTGATGTGTTGGCCGGTGGTCGTCGTGCGCTTGAAGAGGCAAACGTTTCCCTTGGTCTGGCATTGGCGGAAGATGAAATCGACTATTTGGTTGCGAGTTTTACTAAGCTTGGCCGCAATCCTAATGACATCGAATTGATGATGTTTGCGCAAGCGAACTCTGAGCACTGCCGTCATAAAATTTTCAATGCAGATTGGACGATTGATGGTGCGGTGCAAGATAAATCACTGTTCAAGATGATCAAAAACACCTTTGAGCAGACGCCGGATCACGTACTGTCCGCCTATAAAGATAATGCCGCGGTAATGACCGGCTCGACCGTTGGCCGTTTCTTCCCGGATCCGGATAGCCGTAAATATACCTATCATCATGAAGATGCGCATATTTTGATGAAGGTAGAAACTCATAACCACCCAACCGCGATTTCGCCTTGGCCGGGCGCTTCAACCGGTTCGGGCGGTGAGATCCGTGATGAAGGTGCTACCGGGATTGGCGGTAAACCTAAAGCAGGTTTAGTCGGCTTTACTACCTCAAACTTACGAATCCCAGGTTTCGAGCAGCCATGGGAAAGCGATTTTGGTAAACCAAGTCGCATCGTCAATGCGCTGGATATCATGCTGGAAGGCCCACTCGGTGGTGCGGCGTTCAATAACGAATTTGGCCGTCCAAATCTGCTCGGTTATTTCCGTACTTATGAAGAAAAAGTGACTTCACACGCTGGTGAAGAGGTGCGTGGTTATCACAAGCCGATCATGATTGCTGGCGGTATGGGCAACATTCGCGCCGAGCATGTTCAGAAAAAAGAGATCCCGGTCGGTGCTAAACTGATCGTACTTGGTGGTCCTGCGATGAACATTGGTCTTGGCGGCGGCGCTGCTTCATCAATGGCCTCTGGCCAATCTGCAGAAGATTTGGATTTTGCTTCGGTACAGCGTGAAAACCCAGAGATGGAGCGCCGTTGTCAGGAAGTGATCGACCGCTGCTGGCAATTGGGTGAACAAAACCCAATCGCCTTTATCCATGATGTGGGTGCCGGTGGTATTTCTAATGCGCTACCTGAATTGGTCAATGATGGCGATCGTGGTGGCAAATTCCAACTGCGCAGTGTACCGAATGATGAGCCGGGCATGAGCCCGTTAGAAATCTGGTGTAATGAATCGCAAGAGCGCTATGTGTTGGCGGTAGCGGCACAAGATATGCCGCGTTTTGAGGCGATTTGTCAGCGTGAGCGCGCGCCTTATGCGGTCGTCGGTGAAGCCACCGCAGAGCGTCACTTGACTTTAGAAGATAGCCATTTTGACAACACACCAATCGATATGCCGATGGAAATCTTGCTTGGCAAAGCCCCTAAGATGCATCGCGAAGCGAATTCACTGAAAGTGGCGAGTCCAGCGTTAGATCGCTCAGGGATTGAACTTAACCAAGCACTGGATCGCGTATTGCGTTTACCGGCCGTGGCTGAGAAAACGTTCTTGATCACCATTGGTGATCGTTCAGTAACCGGCCTCGTAGCGCGTGATCAAATGGTTGGCCCATGGCAAGTTCCGGTCGCCAACTGCGCGGTAACCGCTGCAAGTTTTGATTCTTATCACGGTGAAGCGATGTCGATGGGTGAGCGTACCCCAGTGGCATTGTTAGATTTCGGTGCATCAGCACGTTTAGCGGTAGGCGAAGCGATCACTAACATTGCTGCCACTGATATTGGTGACCTTAAGCGCATTAAACTCTCGGCTAACTGGATGTCTCCAGCCGGTCATCCGGGCGAAGATGCTGGCCTTTATGAAGCGGTAAAAGCGATTGGCGAAGAGCTATGCCCAGCGCTTGGGATCACGATCCCTGTTGGCAAAGATTCGATGTCGATGAAAACCAAGTGGCAGGAAAATGGCGAGCAGAAAGAAGTCACTTCGCCGCTGTCGCTGATCATCACCGCTTTTGCGCGGGTTGAAGACATTCGTAACACAGTGACACCACAACTGCGCACCGATCTTGGCGATAGCAGCTTAGTGTTGATTGATTTAGGTAATGGCCAGAATCGGCTTGGTGCCACCGCATTGGCGCAAGTGTACAAGCAATTGGGTGATAAACCGGCTGACGTGGATAACCCAGCTCAGCTCAAAGCCTTCTTTGATGCACTGCAAGCTTTAGTGCGTGACGACAAGCTGGTGGCTTATCACGACAAAGGTGACGGCGGTTTATTGGTGACGCTGGCAGAAATGGCTTTTGCGGGTCACTGTGGCATCAAAGCCAATATTGAAAGCTTAGGCGATGATGCGCTGGCGGCACTGTTCAATGAAGAGTTGGGCGCTGTACTGCAGGTGAAAAATACTGAACTGGATGTCGTATTCGCGACGTTATCGGCACATGGTTTGGCGGCTTGCTCACATGTGATTGGTGAAGTAGAAGCGACCGATCGCTTGCTGATCACCCGTGGTGAGCAAGTGTTGATTGAGCGCTCTCGTACTGAACTGCGTACCATCTGGGCGGAAATGACCCATAAAATGCAGGCACTGCGTGATAATTCCGCCTGTGCGGATCAAGAATTTGCCGCCAAACAAGATAACCGTGACCCAGGTTTGAGCGCCAAGCTAAGCTACGATGTGCAAGCAGACATAGCGGCACCTTACATCGGCAAAGGGGCACGTCCGAAGATGGCGATTTTGCGTGAGCAAGGTGTCAACTCGCATGTGGAAATGGCGGCCGCCTTTGATCGCGCCGGTTTTGATGCGGTCGATATCCATATGAGCGATATTTTAACCGGACAAACCGTGCTCGATGCTTATCAAGGTTTAGTCGCGTGTGGTGGTTTCTCTTACGGTGATGTGCTGGGCGCGGGCGAAGGATGGGCAAAATCAATCCTGTTTAATCCGCAAGCGCGTGAGCAGTTTGAGCAGTTCTTCCAGCGTAAAGATAGCTTTTCACTCGGGGTGTGTAATGGCTGTCAGATGCTGTCTAACCTGCGTGATTTGATCCCAGGTGCTGAGCTGTGGCCACGTTTTGTGCGCAATGAATCTGAGCGGTTTGAAGCGCGCTTTAGCTTAGTCGAAGTGCAAAAATCACCATCGCTATTCTTTAGTGAAATGGCTGGTTCAAGAATGCCGATTGCGGTTTCACACGGCGAAGGGCGTGTCGAAGTGCGCAATGAGCAGCATTTGGCGGCGCTGGAGCAATCAGGTACCGTAGCTGTGCGTTTCGTGGATAACTTTGGTCAGCCAACTCAAGCGTATCCAAGTAACCCGAATGGCTCACCTAATGCGATCACCGGTTTAACCACCCAAGATGGTCGAGTGACGATCATGATGCCGCACCCTGAGCGTGTTTTCCGTACTGTAGCCAACTCATGGCATCCAGATCATTGGGGTGAGAACAGTGCTTGGATGCGGATGTTCCAAAATGCCCGTAAATACCTTGGTTAAAGGTTAATTTGAGTTAACCTTAAGCTAACGACCAACCAAAAGCGCAGAGAGAAATCTCTGCGCTTTTTTGTATAAAGAAAACCCCCAGCTAGTTTGTATAAAGAAAACCCCCAGCTAGGCTGGGGGCTGCTAATTTGCTTCACACCGCTTTGATTAACGGCGCTTGGCTATGATCGTTGATTTAGCGAAATTGGCCGACTGGCGCTAAAAACTCAAAGCCTGCGCTGGCTAACTTGGCTTCTAACGCACTGCGATCAATCTCGAAATCGTTGGCCAGTTTATCCAAATCACCACCAAAGTCGTCACGTAGTTTCATGTTCACTATGCTCATCAGCATGATCGGATCCATGCTGGCAAAGTTGGCTAAATTCATGGGGATTAATCCTCAAAATCGGAAATCAGCAAATTGGCCGCGGCAAATGCGGCTTTTTGTCTGGTTTCGAGCGGTAAAGCGGGATCGGCGGCGATCTCATTTAATGTGCGCAGTGCACAACTGATTGCTTTAGGAATGTAGCCTTGATCGCCACTGCCAATTTGCGCGTAAAGCTCGCGTACTAATTCACAACAATCGTAAACTTGCATTGGGTTGTCCTCAAATGATAACTGCTCTCAATATACACAGAGCTGGTGGAAATACCAAACTGCCACTTGCGCAAACGCAAACTCACCGCTCATTTGAACAATGATTATCCGGCGATCAGCTCTGGGCTGGTATGAGTAATAAAAAGGCCGCCCGAGAGCGACCTGATGAGTGGGTTTGGCGCGATGTTGATCGTGCCGGTGATTAGGCGATCTGAGCTTGGATAAACTCGTGGATCGACGCCATCGCCACCGCTTGTTTTTCTCCACTACGACGATGTTTGTATTCGAAGTGGCCTTCATCCATGCTGCGCTCACCAATGATGATGGTGTGTGGCACGCCGATCAGTTCCATATCGGAGAACATAACCCCTGGGCGCTCTTTACGATCATCAAACAGCACTTCAATACCCGCAGCGGTTAATTCTGCATACAATTTTTCAGCGGCTTGTTGAACGCGCTCAGATTTGTGCATGTTCATCGGTACAATCGCGACTTGGAAAGGTGCAAGCGCATCAGGCCAGATGATGCCGTAATCATCATGATTCTGCTCGATAGCCGCAGCCACGACACGAGAAACACCGATCCCGTAACAACCCATCTCCAAAATGGTGTTTTTACCATTTGAGTCAAGTACACCACAGTTCATTTTAGCTGAGTAGTTAGTGCCCAATTGGAAGATGTGGCCCACTTCGATACCGCGTTTGAGCAGCAGTGTACCTTGGCCGCATGGACTAACGTCGCCTTCTACCACATTACGCAGATCTTCCACTTGGCCCAGTGCTACGTCACGTTCCCAGTTGATGCCAAAGTAGTGTTTGCCATCGATATTGGCACCCGCGCCAAAATCGCTCATCACCGCAACGCTGCGATCAACGATGAATGGCAGTTGCAGACCGATAGGGCCTAATGAGCCAGGGCCGGCACCGATCAGCGCGCGGATCTCTTCTTCGCAGGCCATTTCCAGTGGCGAGGCCACTTGTGCCAGTTTCTCGGCTTTGATTTCGTTCAGTTCATGGTCACCACGGATGAGCAGCGCAACGATAGGCGCATCGATTTCATCTGAAGCTTTAACAAACAGGGTCTTCACGGTTTTTTCGATAGGCAAACCATGCTGCTCAACCAATTCTGCGATGGTTTTTGCGTTAGGGGTATCCACTAACGTCATCGCTTGCGCAGGCGCTGGGCGCTCAATCGCCGGTGCTACCGCTTCGGCTTTTTCGATGTTGGCCGCGTAATCGGATTCGGTTGAGAAGGCGATCAGATCTTCGCCACTTTCCGCCAATACGTGGAACTCGTGTGAGCCGTTACCACCGATCGCGCCGGTATCGGCCAGCACAGGGCGGTAATCAAGCCCCATACGGTCAAATGCTTTGCAGTAGGCGACATGCATCGCGTCATACGATTTTTCTAAGCCCGCTTTATCGATGTCAAAGCTGTACGCATCCATCATGCAGAATTCACGGGCGCGCATCACCCCAAAACGTGGGCGGCGTTCATCACGGAATTTGGTTTGGATTTGGTACAGGTTCAGTGGTAGTTGCTTGTACGAGCTTACTTCATTACGCACCAGCGCGGTGATCACTTCTTCCGCGGTTGGGCTTAATACAAACGGACGCTCATGGCGGTCAGTAAAGCGCAGTAACTCAGGGCCCATTTTTTCAGAGCGACCTGTCTCTTCCCACAACTCAAACGGCTGCACCACCGGCATCAAGGTTTCGATAGCACCGGCATTATCGATCTCTTGGCGAACGATGTTTTCGACTTTACGCAGCACACGCAGACCCGTAGGCAGCCAAGTATAAAGACCTGAAGCCAGCTTACGGATCATACCTGCACGGAGCATGAGCTTGTGGCTCACAACTTCTGCGTCGTTTGGAGTCTCCTTCAGAGTGGAAAGAAGATAGTTACTGGTACGCATTCTATGGTATCCGTTTTATCAAAGTTTAAGGAATCGCCTTAACAGGAGCCCGTTATAACAGGAGCCCGTTATAACAGAAGTAAGCTATAAAGCGAATTTGGGCGCTAATAATATCAGCCAAATGGTTTTGTCAAAAGGGTTCAATTGCGCTGACGACGATTGCTTGATTGCTCACGCTGAATTTCACGTTCCAATCGTACAAATTCACCGCATATAACTTGTGGTCAGCACGATTCTTTTTGTAAGCCGGGCGCGGATCTTGCGCCAGTACTTGATGGATCACCGCGCGGCGCTGTTCTCCAGCCGCATGAGTGTTGAGTACGTGCTCGGCGGATGGGCTAAAGCTGACCGGTAGGCATACTGGTGCTTGATCGGCGTAACCGCCTTGTGCGTCAGGGATCGCATCGGAGTAGGGAATATAAGGTTTGATATCAATAATCGGTGTGCCATTGACCAAATCGACGCTGCCAAGTTCGAGATAATACTGATCACCTTGTTTACTCACCCCATATAGCTCAACTGCGGACATGCCGATGCCATTCGGGCGAAACGTAGCGCGGGAGGCGAAAACTCCCATGCGCTGATTGCCGCCAAGGCGAGGCGGGCGCACGGTCGGTTTCCAACCTGCGGCCAGATTATGGTCAAACAAAAACAGCAGCCAGACATGGCTAAATTGCTCTATGCCACGAATGGATTCAGCGCAGTTGCACTCACCGAGCAGTTTAACTCTCGCCCTAGCACTAGGCACTAAACGAGGTTGACGAGGGACGGCAAACTTCTCTTGGTATGGGCTTTCAATAATGGCAATTGGGGCAATCGAATGCATATTGTGATGATAAGTTGGCGCGAATAAGCGGAAAAATAGCATAGCTGGTAGCAAAAATCGCGCGCCGTTATGCAGGTTCAGCATTGCACAAGGCGAAATGGCATTTTAGCTGAGCCTGCCACCGAGCTGGCAGGCCATCAATGGCGTAGGGTTTATGCTCGACGCTTGGCTAAAATCCGGTCGAGATGATTGGCAAATTCGCGGCGATCGGTTTGCGAAAGTGCTGCCGGACCGCCAGTCTGGATACCGCTGGCGCGCATGGTATCCATAAAGTCACGGATATTGAGTCGTGCTTTGATGGTTTCTTTGGTGTACAGCTCACCCCTTGGGTTGAGCGCTAAACCGCCTTTGCTGATCACTTCATCGGCAAGGGGGATATCGGCGGTGATCACCAAATCGCCCGCTTCGCTGCGTCTGACTATCTCATTATCGGCAATATCAAATCCTGCAGAGACTTGCAGCGCCCGAATGTTATCGCGCTTTGGTAGCGGGATCAGATGGTTGGCGACAAAGGTACACTCGATACCGGTACGCTCTGCGGCGCGGATCAAGGTTTCGCGGATCACTTTTGGACATGCATCGGCATCAACCCAAATTTTCATACTGGTGCTCCTTGGGTTCTGGCTTCTAATTCAGCGACCCGTGCTGAGAGTTGCAATAAGGTTTGTTCTAACAGGGCAACCCGCTGCTCAAGATTCGCAGGCATTGGGGCTGCGACTTCGATGCTCGGGATGCGTTGGCTATTTTTCCAACTTTTGAGCGCAGCAATAATGGCTGGCATCGGCACGGGGGTGGTTAAACGCGCTTTGACCAACGCCACCGAGGGTGTTTTGCCTTGTTGGGTGAGCTGATTAAGGATCTGTTCTAGTTGTTGTGACACGTTGGTGGTCTGCATAATCGTTCCTGATGGGGGTTTGCTGGCATGTTACTGACAAAATGGCCGGTCAGCAAAAGCGCTCAGCGCCGCTGAGCCAATTTTGAGTTAAATTCGGTATGGCGGAAGGCTAAAACGTCCCACTCTTAAGCCGCGCATTTCTAGCTGACCTTGATAACAATCATCACCGAGCGCTGAAAATTCAAACAGATACACCGTATGCCAACCCCATGCACCTTGGCTGGTTTTGAATTTGTGCTGACCCAAAGCCACATTGAGTAGCTGTAAATCAAGCTGGGTGCAGTGGCGTTGAATCGCTTGTCTGGCGGTTTCCACTTGGTGGCGCTGCTGCCAAAATCCCCATCCGGCGCAGCAGAGGGCTAATATCCACAATAAATCACCGATCATGCTTTATCCTTGGTGTGCTGGGAGCTCATAACAGAACTGCCCCAAACTTGGGCAGAGTCATCAGTACACGAGTTATCAGTTCAGGAGTTATCAGTACAATAACGCGTTGGTTCATCACCTTGTGGTGAGAATCGGTGCTATTCTATGGCACTTTTTGAAAACTAGCCTACAGATAAATCGGATCTATTATGTTGTTGAACACCCGATTGGGGAATTTACTCGTCGAGTTGGAGTCGAGTTTGCGTGCGCTGCAGTTGTGGCAGACAACGCCACCGAGCGCACAAGCACTGGCTAGCCAAGCGCCTTTTGCGGTGGATACGTTAGCCCCTGAGCAGTGGTTACAGTGGATTTTTGTACCGAAAATGCAACAAGCCATCGCTCAGGCCAGCGTGCCGCGCGGTTTTGCGCTGGAGCCTTATTTTGCCGAAGCGTGGCAGGGAGAGGCGCAGTACCAACCGCTGCTGGCGCTGATCCGACGTATTGATGAGGTGTGCCAATAGATGCTAGAGATTATTTATCAAGATGAGTATTTGGTCGCCGTCAATAAACCGGCTGGCATGCTAGTGCATCGTTCATGGCTTGATAAGCATGAAACTCAGTTTGTGATGCAGACTTTGCGCGATCAAATCGGCCAACATGTCTTTCCATTGCACCGCTTAGATCGCCCGACATCCGGCGTGTTGGTGTTTGCACTTTCCAGTCAAATTGCCTCCGATGTGATGCTGATGTTTGCCAATCATGAGATGGAGAAAACCTACCACGCGATTGTGCGCGGTTGGATCAGCGAGGCGGATGTGCTCGATTACCCACTCAAAGAAGAATTGGATAAAATCGCCGATAAGTTTGCCCAGCAAGATAAACCCGCGCAGTCGGCGATCACCGCTTATCGACCACTGGCGCATGTGGAGCTGCCGATCGCGACTGGAAAATTTTCAACCACGCGTTATTGTTTGATGGAAATGCAACCTAAAACTGGGCGTAAGCATCAATTACGGCGGCATATGGCGCATTTGCGCCATCCGATTGTTGGGGATACCACCCATGGTGATGGTGTGCATAATCGACTGTTTCGGGAACATTTTTCGGCGCAGCGTTTGATGTTGCATGCCAGCGAGTTGCGTTTTGTGCATCCTTACACTCAGCAGCCTTTGCTGCTGCGTGCCAATGTCGATCAGGTGTGGCAAGGCTTGCTAAATCAATTTGCTTGGCCAGTTGGCTTGCTGAATCGTTAGGGCTTAGCCCCATTGACAATGGGGCGCGAAAGCATAAATTCGCGTGCCAATAACAGCAAAGCCTTCGTGATGAAGGCTTTGCTGGTTAATGCGTAGTGATTCAAGTGTGAGTGATTAAAGTGCGTCTACTTGGCAAGGTAGCGGCGGATCGCATGTTCGATCCCTGCGCTATCTAAGCCCAGTTCAGCATGCATCTGTTGCTGCGAACCTTGCACGATGAATTGATCCGGCAGGCCTAAATTCAACACCGGCTTCATCCATTTTTGTTGCATCATCAGTTCAATCACTCCGGCCCCCGCGCCGCCTGCAATCGCGTTTTCTTCTAACGTCACTAACACATCGTGGCTTTGGGCTAACTGCTGGATTAAGTCTTGATCCAACGGTTTAACAAAACGCATATCGGCCACCGTGGCATTGAGTTTCTCTGCGGCCGCTAAAGCATTTGGTAATAGCGTACCAAAGTTTAAAATCGCCACTTTTTCACCGGAGTTAGCCTGACTTTCACGCATGATGCGCCCTTTACCGATGTCTAATGCGCTAAAGTCACTCTTCAGCTCAACGCCCATGCCGTTACCGCGTGGATAACGTACTGCGCTTGGGCCTTGATGTTGGTGGCCAGTATAGAGCATCTGCCGGCACTCATTTTCGTCAGCCGGTGCCATGATCAGCATATTCGGGATGCAGCGCATAAAGCTTAAATCAAATGCCCCTTGGTGAGTTTGACCATCTGCGCCGACAATCCCTGCTCGGTCGATAGCAAACATTACCGGTAGGTTCATGATCGCCACATCGTGGATCAGTTGATCGTAACCGCGCTGTAAAAAGGTTGAGTAAATCGCCACAATCGGATGATAGCCAGCAATCGCCATACCGGTTGCGAGGGTAACGGCATGTTGTTCAGCAATCGCCACATCAAAGTATTGCTCCGGGTACTCTTTTGAGAAGCGTACCATGCCGGAGCCTTCACGCATCGCAGGCGTGATCGCCAGTAATTTTGGATCTTGCGCGGCCATATCACACAGAAAATCACCGAAGATTTTCGAGAAAGTCGGCTGAGGGTTGTTGCTTTTCGGCAAGCTATCATGGCTTGGGTCAAATTTAGGTACCCCGTGATAGCCGATCGGATCTTTCTCCGCTGGTGCATAGCCTTTGCCTTTTTTGGTCATGACGTGCAAAAACTGTGGCCCTTTTAGCTCGCGCATATTTTTCAGGGTTTTGATCAGTTCCAGTACATCATGACCATCAACCGGACCAATATAGTTAAAGCCAAGCTCCTCAAATAACGTGCCCGGCACCACCATGCCTTTCAAATGCTCTTCGGTGCGGCGTACTAGCTCTTTGATCGGCGGAATGCCGGAAAGGACTTTTTTGCTTCCTTCGCGAATCGAAGTGTACCAACTGCCCGATAGCACTTGGGCTAAATGATTATTCAGCGCGCCGACATTTTCTGATATCGACATCTCATTATCGTTGAGGATCACCAGCATGTCGGGGTGGACATCGCCAGCGTGATTCATCGCCTCAAATGCCATCCCCGCAGTAATCGCACCATCGCCAATCACGCTGACCACTTTACGGTCTTGACCTTCTTTACCCGCACAAATTGCCATACCAAGTGCGGCACTGATCGAGGTTGAAGAGTGGCCAACAGACAGAGTGTCGTATTCACTCTCTTCGCGCCAAGGGAAGGGGTGTAAGCCCTCTTTTTGGCGAATAGTCGGCATCTGATCGCGTCGCCCAGTCAGAATTTTGTGTGGGTAAGCTTGGTGGCCAACATCCCAAATCAACTGATCAAAGGGGGTGCGGTAGACATAATGCAGTGCGACGGTGAGCTCGACCGTACCTAGCCCTGAGGCTAAATGGCCGCTTGATTGGCTGACCGAATTGAGTAGGTAGCTGCGTAACTCGTCACACAGTTTCGGCAGCATGTCTTTAGGCAGGCTGCGCAGCTCATCTGGAGTATTCGCCAGAGCTAGAGTTGGGTATTTTGAAATATCAAGAGTCATAACTATGCGCGCTTATGGTTTAATTTTTGCGCTCGACAACATATCGGGCGAACTCTTCCAGAGACTGAGTATTGTAGGGGATCTCACTTAACGCTAGCAGCGCTTCTTGTAATAAAGCCTGCGCCTTTTGCTGCGCTCCAGCTAAGCCGAGCAATGCAGGATAAGTGCTTTTGTTGAGCTGTTGATCCGAACCTTGTGGTTTACCGAGCGTTTGCGTGTCGCTGATGATATCTAAAATATCATCTTGTACTTGAAAGGCTAGTCCAACCGCATCCGCGTAGCGATCCAAATATGGCAACATAGCGCGGCCTGTTTCGCCTGCCGCTAATGCACCTAAGCGGATCGCACAGCGCATTAACGCCCCGGTTTTATTGCGATGGATGGTTTGTAATTGCTCCAGTGAGATTAAGCGATTTTCTGCTGCTAAATCGAGCGCTTGTCCAAGACACATTCCTTGCGCACCAGAGGCTTGCGCTAGGGTTTGGATCATGGCAACCCGCTGAGTTTCTCCCGCTGCAGACAAGCTGCCTTCCGCCAAAATGGTAAAGGCGAGCGTTTGTAAGGCGTCACCAGTTAAAATCGCGGTCGCTTCATCAAATTGGATATGGCAGGTCGGCTGGCCGCGGCGTAATTCATCATCATCCATCGCCGGCAAATCATCATGGATCAGCGAATAAGCATGGATACACTCAATGGCCGCCGCAGGGGTATCGAGCTCGCTCAATGCGCAGCCCAACATCTGCCCTGTGATGTAGACCAAATAGGGGCGTGCGCGTTTGCCGCCAAGCAGTAACCCGTAACGCATCGCCTTAATCAATGGCAAGCTTTGAAACGGGATCTGCTCTAGCCACTGTTCCAGTTGCTGATTATTTCGCTGTTGGTATGAGGATAACGCCTCAATCATAGGGCTCTCGTCTGTATCGGTTGTGCCGGATCTGTGGTTTCAGATCGACGGCCTTGGCGAAGTGGTTTACTCCGCGACTGGGTTAAAATCGCTTAGCGGCGCATCGTCACTTTGACTGAGTAAAATGCGTACGCGTTGTTCGGCGTCATCAAGCTTGAGTTGACCGGCTCTGGCGAGCGAAATACCGCGTTCAAACTTTTTTAATGCTTCATCAAGAGCGAGATCGCCACTTTCCAATTGTTCAACCAACTGTTCCAGTTCATCGATCGTCGATTCAAACGACATGTTTTCTGGTTTCTTGTTCGCCATAATCGATATGCCTTAGTTAAGATGCACGAAAGTTACCTCAGGGGGCTGAGTTGGTCAAATTGAACCAAACGATTTTGTCAGAAACGGAAAGCTTTTTTACCGTGTCAGATAACGAAATGAAAAAAAGCCCGTTGAGTCACGCATCGATGGATAAAAACTCGCTACCCGAGCGCAGCCTATTGCTTGCTTTTCCGCTACACTAGGCCGGTTTTTCACGGTCAATTGAGACTATTTGCTTAAAGAATTTATTCTGTTGCCGATAATCAAAGTAAGCTTTTGATTATCGCGAATGTATAGCCTGAGGAGTGTTTGGTGGATTTAGCAACATTGATTGGTCTTATTGGCGGCTTAGCTTTCGTTATTATGGCGATGGTGCTAGGCGGCAGCTTGGTGATGTTCGTCGACGTTGTCTCGATTCTGATTGTGGTCGGTGGATCAACTTTCGTGGTGCTCATGAAGTTCACCTTTGGGCAATTTTTTGGTGCCGGTAAAATTGCTGGTAAAGCGTTTATGTTCAAGGCCGATGAGCCTGAAGATCTGATTGCCAAAATTGTGGAAATGGCCGATGCGGCACGTAAAGGTGGCTTTTTGGCGCTAGAAGAGATGGAAATTCCCAATCCGTTTATGCAAAAAGGCATTGATTTGTTGGTGGATGGGCATGATGCCGATGTGGTGCGTGCCACGTTACAAAAAGACATAATTTTAACCGATGAGCGACATAGTAAAGGCACTCAAGTGTTTCGCTCTTTTGGGGAAGTGGCTCCTGCGATGGGCATGATTGGCACCTTAGTTGGATTGGTGGCGATGTTATCCAATATGGATGACCCTAAATCGATCGGTCCTGCGATGGCGGTGGCACTATTGACCACCCTTTATGGTGCGATATTGGCCAATATGATCTGTTTTCCGATTGCCGATAAACTGGCTTTACGCCGCGATCAAGAGACGCTCAATCGCCGTTTGATTATGGACGGTGTCTTAGCGATCCAAGATGGACAAAACCCAAGGGTTATCGATAGTTATTTGAAGAACTACCTAAACTCAAGCAAACGTGCGCTTGATGTTGATAAAGAGTAGCGGAGCTGACGATGGATGACCAACAACCTTGTAAATGTCCGCCACCTGGCGCACCGGCTTGGCTTGGCACCTTTGCCGACTTGATGTCATTGCTGGTGTGCTTCTTTGTTTTGCTGCTGTCATTTTCTGAAATGGACGTGCTCAAATTTAAGCAAATTGCAGGGTCGATGAAGTTTGCTTTTGGGGTACAAAATCGTCTCGAAGTAAAAGATATTCCGAAAGGGACCAGCATTATTGCTCAAGAATTTCGTCCCGGGCGTCCTGAACCAACGCCGATTGATGTGATCATGCAGCAAACCATCGACATCACCCAGCAAACGCTTGAGTTTCAAGAGGGGGATGCGGATCGTGCGGGTGGCAATCAGCGCGATTTGGGGCAAATGACAGGGGGACAATCGCCTGACACTGCCACTCAAGATAATCAGAACACCCAGTCAGAGCCGCAATCTCAAATCATGTCTGAGCAGATGGAGATTGTGGCTGAAAGCATTAAAAAAGCGTTATCGCGTGAAATCGAACAAGGCGCGATTGAGGTTGAAAATTTAGGTCAACAAATCGATATTCGGATCCGCGAAAAAGGTGCTTTCCCAGAAGGTTCGGCATTTTTGCAGCCCAGATTCCGTCCATTGGTGCGACAAATTGCCGATTTAGTGAAAGATGTTCCTGGCAAGGTGCGTGTGACTGGGCATACCGATAATCAAAGGCTCGATTCTGAATTGTATCGTTCAAACTGGGATCTTTCCGCTCAGCGCGCGGTATCGGTGGCGCAAGAAATGGAAAAAGTGAAAGGTTTTGACCATTTACGATTACAGGTGCGTGGTTTAGCCGATACTCAGCCACTGGGTCGCAATGATAGCGAAGCGCAACGAGCGCTCAACCGACGGGTCGAGATTAGTATTTTGCAAGGTGAGCCGCTGTTTAGTGATGAAGTTCCATCACGTGCAGTAGCGCGCTAGGTAGGTGGATCACCATAAGGCAAGTCGTATGACTTGCCTGGTTGATGGGCATTTCTCTACACTAGAGGATCGTGTATAATCGCGCCCCTTTAGCGGTAAGCGCCTCAGTGCGGCTTACCTGCAGCTTGGCAGATTGTCTAACTCAGATTGCGAATAACCTTATGAAATTTATCGTCAAACCCCATCCGGAAATTTTTGTGAAAAGTGAATCGGTGCGTAAGCGTTTCACAAAGATCCTTGAAAGCAATATTCGAATTATTGTGAAAGCCCGCACACAAGGGGTAGCGGTATTCAATCGTCGCGATCATATCGAAGTGACCTCGGCCAGCGATACCTATTATGCGGAAGTGCTGGAAATTTTGACCACCACGCCTGGTATTCAGCAAGTTTTGGAAGTGCAGCAATCGACCTTTACCGATTTGCATAACATCTATGAACAGGTGCTTGAGCTTAATCGAGCCAATATCGAAAACAAAACCTTTGTGGTGCGTGCTAAGCGTCGTGGCAAGCACGATTTTACCTCAATTGAACTTGAGCGTTATGTCGGGGGCGGCCTCAATCAAGCGGTGGCCAGTGCCAAAGTGAAACTGACCAATCCAGACGTGACGGTTCAAGTTGAAGTGGCTGATGATCTACTCAACCAAATCATCGCTCGTTATAAAGGTTTGGGCGGCTTCCCGCTCGGTACCCAAGAAGATGTGCTGAGTTTGATCTCTGGCGGTTTTGACTCAGGTGTGTCGAGCTACCTACACATTAAACGCGGTTCAAAAGTGCATTACTGCTTCTTCAATCTTGGTGGCCCAGCTCATGAAATTGGCGTCAAGCAAACCGCTTACTACTTGTGGCAGAAATACGGTTCATCGGCCAAAGTGCGGTTTATTGCGATTAATTTTGAGCCGATCGTGGCTGAAATCTTAGAAAAGATCGACGATGGCCAGATGGGCGTGGTGTTAAAGCGTATGTTTATGCGCGCCGCTGGTATGGTCGCTGAAAAATTAGGTATTCAGGCTTTGGTAACTGGTGAAGCGCTAGGCCAAGTGTCGAGCCAAACCTTAACCAATCTACGCCATATCGACAATGTAACCGATACGCTGATTTTGCGTCCGCTGATCAACTGGGACAAAGATGACATTATTCGGCTGGCGCGCGAGATTGGTACCGAAGATTTTGCCAAAACCATGCCTGAATTTTGTGGGGTGATTTCGAAAAGCCCTACCGTTAAAGCGGTACAAGCGAAACTTGAGCAAGAAGAAGCGAAATTTGATTTTGCGCTGCTTGAGCAAGTGGTGTACAACGCGCGCCAGATCGATATTCGTGAAATTGGTAAACAGTCGCTGGAACAAGCACCAGAAGTGGAACAGGTTAGCATTGCTGACCAAGCCAATGCGGTGGTGCTGGATATTCGTAGCCCAGATGAAGAGGACGAGAGTCCACTGCAACTGGATGGCGTGACCGTTAAGCACCTGCCGTTTTACAAGTTAGCGACTCAGTTTGGTGATTTAGATCCATCGAAAACGTACTTGTTGTACTGCGCGCGTGGGGTGATGAGCCGTTTGCAAGCCTTGTATTTGCAAGAACAAGGATTTAGCAACGTGAAAGTGTATCGTCCATAAACGTTAGTCATGTTGGTTATCACGCACCGTTTGCTGAGCAGGCGGTGCGTTTTTTTTTGCTGAGTTAACGGGGGTACTCAACGGAATCTGTTTAATGGCGGGAGATAAAAAAACACCGCCCAGAGGCGGTGCTAAAAATTTGACAGACAGGTCAAAAATAAATACAGGAAGTATTTGTTTTGTGGCAGGGATAATTGCACAAAACAGAGGGTAGAAACTACCTAACTCGAAATTCGAGTTTGCAAACACAACATCGCAACAACTAAGCCTATTGATTTACAAAGAAATCAAGCCGTTCAGGCCGCTGTTACGCGGTGAAATATAGATTTTCTCTGGTCGATTAGCAACGGACAAATTATAATGTTTCAGATAAAAAAAACTAATCACTAACCGAGTATCTGTATGTCCAGAAGATTACCTCCTCTCAATTCGTTAAAAGTGTTTGAAGCGGCGGCTCGCCATTTAAGTTTTACTCGAGCCGGTGAAGAATTATTTGTGACACAGGCCGCAGTTAGCCATCAAATCAAAGCGTTAGAAGAGTTTCTTGGCTTGAAATTATTCCGGCGCCGTAATCGATCTTTGCTGCTAACCGAAGAGGGGCAAAGTTATTTTCTGGATATTAAAGATATTTTTGGTTCATTAGCTGAAGCCACAGATAAATTACTTGAACGCAGTGAAAAAGGCGCATTGACTATTAGTTTGCCACCGAGTTTTGCGATCCAGTGGCTAGTGCCGCGCTTGGCGGATTTTAACCAGCAAGAGCCGGATATTGATGTACGGATCAAAGCGGTTGATATGGATGAGGGATCGCTGGCGGATGATGTTGATGTGGCGATCTATTATGGTCGCGGTAGTTGGCCTGGGCTGCGTGCCGATAAGCTATATCAAGAGTTTCTGATCCCGCTCTGTTCACCTGCGTTATTGCTGGGCAATAAGCCGATGGAAAGCTTAAGTGATTTAGCTCATCACACGCTGCTGCACGATACTTCACGCAAAGATTGGAAACAGTTTGCCAAAGAAAATGGTCTCAACAACGTTAATGTTAACCACGGGCCGATTTTCAGCCACTCAACCATGGTGTTGCAAGCGGCGGCGCATGGTCAAGGGGTGGCGCTGGGTAATAACGTATTAGCCCAACCCGAAATGGATGCTGGGCGCTTAATCGCACCGTTTGATCAAGTGCTGATGACCAATAATGCTTTTTATGTGGTGTGCCATGAAAAACAAGCGGACATCGGACGGGTGGCTACATTTCGTGACTGGATGCTGAACAAGGCACGCAGTGAGCAGGTAGAGATCCTGCAGCAAGTGTAGCGATAGGGTGTACTCTCTGCTGGTGCTGGAATTGGGAATGTTGGCGATTGATGTGTAACGCCAAGTATCGGCCAACAGCACAGTGTTAGCTGCTGGAGGGAGCGCTAAAGCGGATCTCTTGTAAGTTAAAGCCAAGTTCAATGTCGGTTTTTAATGTACTGATTTGCTTGCAGATCCGCGCCATCTCAATCTGAGGTTCGAGTTTTTTACGGTATTTATCTGCCAGTTCAGGGCTTAAATACGCCTGTTCAATATCGGTAAACTGGTTCAAAATTTGTTGCGCCGCTTTAGGGCCAATTCCCACGACGCCTGGAATTTGGCTTGAACTGACTCCGGTTAAGCCCCAGTAGTCGGTCAATTGTGCTGGTGCTACGCCAAATTCTTGGGCGATAAACGGTTGATCTAACCAGCGCTGCTGAAAATAGTCTCTAATTTGCAAGGTTGGCGAAAGTAGTTGGCAGTAGCCTTTATCGGTCGAAATGATGGTGACTTTTTGTTGCCGTCCGGCGACTTTACAGGCCAGTGTCGCGATCAAATCATCCGCTTCATCACCTTCGGATAACAGCGAATCAATCCCGAGTTGCCACCACGCATCTTGAATGGTTTCTAATCCTTGCTGGAGCATTTCTGGCATTGGTTTGCGGTTGGCTTTGTAGCTAGGCAGTAATTGAGCGCGCCAGCCACGATCGGCTAGCTGATGATCAAATACCGCGATCATATGGCTCGGTTGAGCTTCATTAATAATGCGTTGCAGTGTGCGAGTGGTGGTGTGTACCGTTCGGGCGATGTCATTGGGATCAGGCTGTGCAGAGTGTACACGGCGGATCAAATTAAGTGCATCAATAATAACCAGGTGAAGGGACATAACCAGCAATCAACAACAATAAGGGCTTATCAGGCCCTTATTGTAATCAAAACCCGCCAGATTACGAATCTGAATTTGAGCTCATCGCCTTGCTTGGTAGGATTATGTGAGCGGGATTTGCTGATCTTTACCCTCTAGAGCACGATTTTATAGCATGGCTGATAGGCGGTACCACCCGGTAATTTCATGCGCTGTTGAGTGACAAAATCATTGAGTAGCTGATCCATTTTCGCCATCAATTGTGGATCGCCATGCATGGTAAAGGGGCCGTGGCGTTCTATCTCGCGGATCCCTTCCGCTTTGACATTACCCGCTACCACGCCAGAAAAAGCACGCCGTAAATTGGCGGCTAATATTTCTGGAGGCTGGCTTAAATGTAAATCGAGACTAGCCATGCTGTCATGATTGGGTTCAAATGGCAGTTGAAATTCAGGCTCAATTTTAAGTGACCAGTTAAAACTGTAAGCATCGTCTTTGCTTTTCCGATGCTCACGTACCTGCGGCATAGCATGACTCATTATCCGAGCTGCTTCGGCTGGATTATCAATCACAATGTGGTAGTGTTTACGCGCTGCTTCACCCAAAGTCTCAGTGATAAATTTATCTAAAGAATGGAAGTAAGCTTCACTCTGCTTGGGGCCGGTTAACACGATTGGCATCGGTTGATCGGCATTGTCCGGATGCATCATGATGCCAAGGATATACAACAGCTCTTCGGCGGTGCCCGGCCCTCCTGGGAAGATAATAATCCCGTGTGCCATGCGCACAAAGGCCTCTAAGCGCTTTTCAATATCGGGCATGATCACCAGTTGATTGACAATTGGATTCGGCGGTTCCGCAGCAATAATCGAAGGCTCGGTTAAGCCAAGGTAACGATAGGCTAAATAGCGTTGCTTGGCGTGACCAACCGCGGCGCCTTTCATCGGGCCTTCCATGGCTCCTGGGCCACAACCGGTACAGATATTGAGCTCACGTAGTCCTAATTCATGGCCGACCTCACGGGTATATTGGTATTCGACCGGATTGATTGAATGGCCGCCCCAGCACACCACTAAATTAGGCTCAATTCCAGGGGCTAGCACCCCAGCATTGCGCAAAATACCAAATACTAGGTTGGTGATATGAGTGGTATTGGTTAAGTTAAGCCGCTGACTATCGGCTAAGTGCATATTGATGTACACAATATCGCGCAGCACCGCAAATAAGTGCTCTTGAATACCTTTGATGATTTGTCCATCAACAAAAGCGTGTTCAGGGGGATTAACCAGCTCAAGCTTAATGCCGCGTTCGCGGCGCATGACGGTGATGTCAAAATTTTTATATTTATCGAGTAGTTCTCTAGAGTTATCGGTATGGCTGCCGGAGTTGAGCACCGCAAGGCTACAGTTACGGTAGAGCTGATACAGATCGCTAGACGCAGTTTTTTTCAGGCGTTCGACTTCGAGTTGAGAAAGCAGATCCATACTGCCGGCTGGGCTGACTTGAATAATCATAGTGTCCTCCTTCAACCTAAGGTTGAGGCGTGCGAATATTATGCGTTTATTTCCAAGCCAACTGGCTAGAACCACTGCTTTTGGCTTGGTTTAAGGTCAGATTTAATCGATCGAGTACAGTTTCTGGAGTGTCGGAATCGGCAAAACGCAGACAGGCGGCTGAAACCGTAATGGTCAAATTTTTATCGCGGAATTTAAATGGCAATTTCGAGACGTTAAGCTGAATTTGATGAATGATTTGATAGCTGTCGCTATCTGAGCGCTCAGGCATTAAGACCATAAATTCTTCACCGGCAAAACGCGCCACAGTATCACCATCACTCAGCTCTTTTTTGATGGTGCGCGCAATAATGGTTAACGCTTTATCACCTGCGGTATAACCAAAGCTGTCGTTGATCGATTTGAAGTTATCGATATCAAATAGCACAATTCGAAAATTGTGCTGACCACGGATCCAACGGCGGTATTCGTGTTCGAGCCGTTCAGTAAAGTAGCTCCGATTATAGATCTTAGTTAAAGGATCTAACTGTGCTCGTAACGCTTGTTCTTCCAGTCGGTGGTGATAATTCTGCGCCAAATCCGACAAGGCGGCCATTTGATCTTTGCTGTATAACATCCGTTCGAACAGGGCTTGCTCACGCTGTTCAGCTAAATGCAAGCGTTCAGTCAGTGAGGTCATTTCGCGTAGCAAAGGGGTCATTTTCTGCTTAAGTTGTGCGATATCGGTTTGTTCGGCGAGGGTGGTTTGGCTACGTGACACTAAGTTGCCTAGTTCACTATTCATCTGTTGGCGATGGATGAGATAATTTTGGCTCTGCTCTAGATTTTGGGTGACACTTTTGAGGTTGTTGCCAACCGAGAGATTGACTTGTTCTAAGAAGGCTTGGGCCGATTTCCGTTCCATCTGGCTGCCATTCACCACCAAACGCAGTACTTCAAGGGTTAATTCAAGCAGAGTGTGAGGATTGACACCGAGCAGAAGTTTAGAGCGAATATCATTCAATTGCTCGCCAGATTCACCATTAAAATCAAGTTCAGTGATCAACTGTTGCAGATCGATACACAAGCGATCGAGTAACTCACGATCCGCTGACCGAGCGATGTCACTTTGCGCCAAATTGGGATTGATGGATTGGATTTTGACCGCGCGTTGGTAGATGTCCAACAAGCGCAGTGCTTGTTCGGTTTTTTCTTGCGGTTGGGCTGCGCTAAAGCTGAGCAGATCGCGCAGATCGCGTTTGATTTTGGGTGGCAACCCAGCCACGCGCAGCAGGGTTTCTGCGCTGTGTTGTAATTGGCGATCTAGGTGATGGTGATGTTTATCCATGGCAAGTGACCGTTGTTTCAACATGCGTTCCAGCACCGCCAATTGAGGGATCAGTTCGCTGATGTCTTGTGGCTGCTGTAATGCATAGCTAAGCTCATCTAAACTTTGGTTTAGCTCATGGCTACCTCGATAGTGGTTAGCCAATGAAGATACCACGCGTTTAAGAACCTGTTGTTCTCGGTTAAATTTGAACGACGTGTCCCTTTGGGTCAGACGGACTTGCTCTAACTGAGATTTAAATTTGTCAAGCTCTGCTTGAAGATCGTGTTCTAGAACGCCCATGTACAACAAACTAGATAGTAGAGGATCAATGCTGATCCTATTTATTAATTCATCGATAATAACAAATATTTTCTCAAGGTCACTGAATGTTTATGTCGACTGGGCAGCATTTAGCCATCTTTTAGTCATCTTTTAACAGTTTTTTGATATTGTCCTCATTCTGTGAGGAAGAGTGAACTTTGATTAGCCCTTGATTGATGGCGTGTTTGCAAGCAAGCCGAATATTTCCAGAAGCAAAACAGGCTGCGGGTGCATTTTCAATCGCTTTAAAATACACCCAGTGACTTTGACCTTCGCTTAGGCTTAATTCACGGGCGATATGGGTCGCCATCAATAAAATATCCAGCAATTCTTTATCATTAATTGCGGTATAAGCGCGCGGTAAAAATGGATAATCGACAATCCCCATCCGAATGATTGGATTTAGCTTACGATTAGCGGCAAATTCATTCATCCATAATTGAATCTGATTGAACAGTGTTTCCGGAGCGCTTTTTTGTTCACCACTTTTCTCGATATAAAGTAGGCTTGCATCAGAAAAATGGTACAGCCGATTCGGCTCTTTGATTTTCTCTCTCAGGAATTGTCCAAAAGCGTGCTCTAATTCTAAACCTGCACTGTAACCGTTTTGCAGGTACATATTACGCATAAAAGGAAAATCGATTAGCGCGAAGCGTAACCGGTCATTCAGCGGTTGGTGGATTAACTCACCGAGCTGCCATTGTTCATAGTTATGGTGGCTTTTTTCTAATGAACTGGGCAGCTTGGCATGCAGCATACGTAGGTTATTGAGCTGGGATCGCGAGTGAGTAAATAAGGTGTCGTGTAGCTCTGAAATTTCATCTTGCTGACGTTGCATAATATAGCCACGTCGCCAATTTATCATCAACATCACTAAGGTGATCAGCAGTAAGAACAGGGCAATTTTACGTAGCTGAGTAAATTGGTTTTGGATCTCTTGTAGCTGTTTTTCTTGCCCGACTAAATGCAAGGTTTGTTCGATAAATTCCCGTTGTTGGCGGAAAGCATCTTCACTAATTTGGTTGAGTTTATTTTGTCGTTTTTGTGCCAAGGCTTGGCTTTGTTTAAAGGCCGCTAGGGCTTGGTTAGCGGAACCACTTTTTTCATAACCGAGTGACAGTAAGCGATAAGCTTGCTCTTGTAGCTGATCATCTTGCAAAGATTGACCTATGGCTAAGGCTCTTTCTGCGTAGCGAATTACATCTTGAGCCATTTTTTGATAATAAGCCAATCCGGAATGCAGTAATGCGACATGTCCATTTAAGCGCGGAGCATCGGTCAGAGCCAGTAACTCTTCTGCGCTGGTTAAATATTGTTCGGCGATCGAGTAGTTGTAGAGCTGTAAATAAGTTGCGGCCAGTTTAATGCGTATTTCAATCTCATCATTAAGCAATGCACGATGATTTTGATGATCGATGACATTAAAATAATGCACTAAAGCTAAGTTGTATTTTCCTTGCTGATAGTAAATATCACCCATCTGTTTCAGCACTAAAGGCAAAAAAGGTGATTGCTCGTAGCGACCGTAAAAATCGGCGGCTTGTGAGAAATGATCTAGTGCTTTATCTAAAACTTGCCGATTGAAAAAAAGTTGACCAAGTCGGGTATTGGATTTGGCCAATAATACCCCTGAGTTATTTTCAATCGCACTCCAGTATGCGACTAAAAACTCAGACAGCGCTAGGTTATAGCGTTCATGGTTGAGATGATGCTCGCCCAATTTGAGGTGATATTCAATCGCCGGTTTCTCACTGGTTAAGGTGTCAAGATACGGCTTTAATTGGGCGAAGAGTTTATCCGCCACCTCTACTTGATTGGCTTTTGAGGCAATTTCCGCTTGCAGCAAGGTAATTTTATAATTAATGCTCTTGGCGATTTGATCCGCATTTTCGATCTGTCGATACTGAGCGGTGATCTGTTCGAGTCGTTGCTGCGCATGCTGTGCATCGCCATCGGTTTGCCAAGCAAGACGAGTGCTGAGCAGTTGTACCTCCAGTCGCAAATAGGGCAATTGATACTGTTCGGTAAGCGCTTGAGCATCGATTAGGATCAATTGTGCTGATGGATGATCCGCTAGGTTATCTAACGCTTGCGCGAGAATCATCATCGCATCGACACTGCTGCTCGGAGTGCGCATTCGGCTGTCTGGTTCATCACGGGCAATAGCCGCCGGATGATTTTCGATTTTTTCGGCTAAATGGCGCTCATTGAGATATTGCTGGGCTATTTTTTTCGCTTGCAAAGGTGAGATTTCAACTAAGCCATCGGCTTCATTCAGCATCGGTGAAGTGTAAATCGCTGCTTGTAGTCCAGTTGCGAGCAGCATGCCCACCAGAGTCAGCCAGTGTAGAAATCTCATCCTAGATTGCTTCCTTATTGTCGTGCCATACGGCGATTATCTGTTGGCGCAGCTTGATAGTTAGATCGGAATGGGTTGATATCAAGTCCACCACGCCGTGTATAGCGCGCATAAACGGTTAAGGTTTCTGGCTGGCAGTAGCGCATAATATCAGTAAAAATCCGCTCGACGCATTGTTCATGAAATTCGTTATGTTCGCGGAAAGAAACCAGATAACGCAGTAAAGCTTCGCGGTTAATTTGTGTGCCGTGATAAGCAATTTCAACACTGCCCCAATCGGGTTGATTGGTGATCAGACAGTTGGATTTGAGCAGGTGGCTGTGCAGTATCTCGTTGACTACCTCACCTTGAGCCGCGCCTTGTAATAGGGTGTGATCAAACTGGTAATCTTGAATCTCAATATCTTGCTCATCGATGCATTCACCCTGCAGGGTGGCAATTGGTTCGGCAGTGTAGTGGGTCAGCGGCTGCACTTTGACGGTTACCGTTTCTCCAGCACAGGCGGAAAGATCACGTATCAGTTGTGCAGTCACCTCATCCCAATTGGCAAAGCGGGTCTGGTTATAGCTATTAAGATAGAGCTTAAACGATTTGGATTCGATCAGATTTGGGCTGGTAGCAGGGATCGCCACTTCTCCGATCGCCACTTGTGGCAAACCGTTTTGATTAAGCCAAGAGAGTTCATACAGCGTCCAGATATCACAGCCCTGAAAGGGCAGTTGGCTGCCAAGCTGCAGAACATCACGGTTTAAGCTACGCGGTACCGCTTGCAATAGGCTTGGATCGTACTGGTTGGCATACTCGGTGGTTTTACCCAGTGTCAGGCCTGCCAGTGCTTTGGCATCGGAATATTTGCTCATGTTTTTCAGTCGATTCAATTAGAATATGCAGAATTTTACGCAATCCCAGTGCCAGTGTCATTAATTAGGCGGCGCAAACTCTACATGGAGATGATGATGACGCACAGCGTTGTACAAGCCCTACGCGATTTTAGCCAACGTTTTTTACAACAATCGCAACAGCAAACCGGTCAGTTACCCATAAGCCATGATCTTTTGGGATTGGCTTCACCCTGTGTGGTGGAGACGCTGGGGGATGCAGTGCGTTGGCAACCAGTCAGTCGCGCTGCATGGGCCGATTTTACGGCGATGGAGCGGGCGATTGAGCTCTCTTTGCATGAAGACAGCAAAGCCTTTTATGCCAGTCAGTTTAGTGCGGATATGCCTGCGCGGTGGCGTGGTCGAGCATTGATACTGCTGCAAGTCTGGAGTGAGGAGGATTTCACCCGTCTGCAAGAAAATCTGCTGGGGCATTTGGTCATGCAGCGCCGCTTAAAACAGCGCCCTACGGTGTTTATTGCCACTACAGATGATGAGATGGCGGTGATTGCCGTGTGCAATGTGACGGGCAATGTGATCCTTGAAAAACTCGGCACTACTCAGCGCGAAGTGTTGAGCGTGGATTTGGCGGAATTTTTACAACAACTTGAACCCGTGGTGAATTGAGATGTACGTGGTTGAATTGGAATTTGAGTGTTTTGATAACACCACCATTAGCGCGGTGGATAAAGCGATCAATGGACTGATGGATGCGCTACGCTATAACGGTCAAGTGTTGGGGCGTGAGTTTCCGATTGTGCTCGGCGATGGAGTCTTTTATCTGCGTGCGGTATGCCCAGAAAAGGAGAGCCTGCACCCTAAGTTTCATTCGCAATATGTTGAGCGCTGCGTGAGCCGCTTAAGTGAAGCCGGTTTGTTAGCCCCAAAAGTGCGGCTATTAGGGCTGGATATTAACTCTGAGCAAGCCGCGGAAACCGATACGCCAAGTTGGCAGATACTCTATACCACTTATGTACATACTTGCTCGCCGCTGCGCAGTGGCGAAAGTTTATTGCCGATCCCTCTTTATCGTCATCCTCCCACCTTCAATGGCGATCATAAAGCGGTGATCAAATGGCAAACCGAATGGCAAGCGTGTGATGAGCTACAAATGGGTGGCGCGTGCCAAGCTGAGCATGCCGCTTTACATGAAATCTGCGATGTAGGCAGTGATTTATTTCGTCGTGGGCGAGATTTGTGTGGACGGATTGAATTTCTGACCCAAGTGCCGACCTATTACTATCTGTATCGTGTTGGTGGCACCAGTCTCGCCGATGAACAGGCGCGTGTTTGCCCTCAATGTGGTGGCCAATGGTTACTTGATGAGCCGTTGCACGATATTTTCCATTTTCGTTGTGAGTCGTGCCGAATTGTCTCTAACATTTCATGGGATCATTTGAAATAACGCTGGCCCCGTATTTTGTTACCATCCCTAAATTACGGCCTTGCGCGGGGGATGGTTTTAGCGAGCCGGTGGGGTAGAAGAGGTTGCTGGCTAGATTGATAGCATGAAAAAAGGTTGGCGCGTTGCCAACCTTTTGATGTTTTCCAATGCATGCTCAGTCAGTGGATGCTTTTCCGATGCATGCATTACGACATAGTGATCACCAACCTTGCACCGATCCACCTTGGAAGATTTCTGCCGCCGCTTTAGCAACTTCATCGGTTTGGTAAGCTTTCTTAAAGTTTTGCACATTTTCTGCGTTGACGTTGGCTTCACGTGCAACCAGCAAATTGACGTATGGCGACTCTTTATCTTCCACGAAGATCCCATCTTTCTCTGGGGTCAGATTAATTGAGCTGGCGTAAGTGGTATTGATGATTGAGAGTGCGACATCATCCAATGAACGAGGCAGTTGCGCCGCATCTAGCTCTAGGATCTCGAGTTTCTTTGGATTGGCGATGATATCACGCACTGTGGCCAGCAAGCCCACCTCTTCACGCAGTTGCAGTAGACCTTGTTGTTGCAGTAGCAGCAGCGCACGGCCTAGGTTGGTTGGGTCATTCGGTACCGCAATGCGTGCGCCATCTTGTAGCTCATTAAGTGAAGTGATCCGCTTTGAGTAAGCCGCAATCGGATAGACAAAGGTGTTACCAACAATTGCTAGTTTGTAACCGCGATCGGCGATTTGTTTGTCGAGATAAGGTTTATGTTGGAATGCGTTGGCATCGATGGAGCCATCATCCAGTGCTGCATTGGGGGTGACGTAGTCGGTAAACACCACTAATTCGACATCTAAATTGTATTTTTCTTTGGCGATTTTTGCTGCCACTTCAGCAACTTGGGCTTCCGCTCCTGCGATAACGCCAACTTTGATTTTGTTGTTATCAACCACTTTCTCACCACAGCCAGCTAGGATCAGGCTTGAGGCAGCTGCGGCGATAGTCAGTAAATGTTTCAGGTTAAACTTCATGATGAACTCCTTGTTCAAACAGACGGTAATTAGGGGTTATCGATGATCAACTCGGCGAACCAGCGCATCACCGATGGATTGAATAACTTGTACCAGTACGATCAGCATCACTACTGTGACTGCCATGATGGTGATTTCATAGCGATGGAATCCATAACGGATCGCGACATCACCTAAACCGCCGCCACCGACCGTGCCCGCCATTGCCGAATAACTGACCAGCGTAACTAAGGTAATGGTCACAGAGTTGACAATGGTCGGCAGCGCTTCAGGCAGCAGCACTTTACGAATAATTTGTAGTGGCGTTGCTCCCATCGATTGGGCTGCCTCCACCAAGCCGGTTGGTACTTCCAGCAGCGCATTTTCAATTAAGCGCGCCACAAATGGGATCGCACCAATCGTAAGCGGCACAATGGCGGCGGTAGTACCAATGAAGGTTCCTACTAGCAGCTTAGTGACGGGAATGATCGCTACCATCAATACCAAAAATGGTACCGAGCGACCGATATTCACTACCGCGCCTAAGATTCGGTTCAACGGGCGGTGCTCCAGTAAACCGTGCTGCTTGGTTGTGTGCAGGATCACACCCAATGGAATACCGACCGCAAAGCCGACCACACCAGCAATCGTCACCATATATAGGGTTTGCCAAGTGGCGGTCAGTAATAAATCGCTATTTAGCGTAAGCCATTGAGTCAGAGTATTAAAGGACATAACCGAGCACCTCGACTTTTACGTTGTTATCGCGCAGATATTCAATCGCAGCTTGGTCGTCATCCGCATTACCAAAAATTTCTGCCACCAGCATGCCAAATTTCACGCCACCGGCATAATCCAGATCGGAGCTGAGGATGCTGACATCAATATTGTATTTACGGGCAATTTGCGTCATTAGCGGCGCATCAACCGTGGCGCCGGTAAACTCCAAACGCACTAAGGGATAGCTACCGGCCACGCGGGTTGGCTGCAGGCGAGCTTGGTAGTCGTCCGGAATCGACAAATCTAAAGTTGAGCGAATAAATTGGTGGGCTAAGGCGGTTTTGGGATGGGCAAAAATATCGCCTACGCTACCTTTTTCGACCAATTCTCCATCACCAATGATCGCCACTTGATGACAGATGCTTTTCACCACATCCATCTCATGGGTGATCAGCAAAATGGTCAGGTTAAGTTGGTGGTTAATTTCTTTCAGCAGCTCAAGAATCGATTGAGTGGTAGCGGGATCCAGCGCGCTGGTCGCTTCATCACACAGCAGCACTTTCGGATTGCAGGCTAAAGCGCGCGCAATCGCTACCCGCTGCTTTTGACCTCCGGACAGATTGGCCGGGTAACTGTCGTGTTTTTCCGCTAGCCCAACCAAAGCGAGTAATTCTGTCACTCGGCTTTTGATGTAAGCTGGCGCTTGGCCGGCTAACTCTAGAGGCAGTGCCACGTTAGCAAACACAGTGCGTGATGAAAGCAGATTAAAATGCTGAAAAATCATGCCGATATTACGGCGAGCGGCGCACAGTTGTGAATGGTTCAGCGTGGTTAAGTCAACCCCATCGATGATGACTTGGCCACTGGTGGGTTGTTCTAGCATATTGACGCAGCGGATCAGGGTACTTTTGCCTGCGCCAGAGGAGCCAATTACCCCAAAAATGGTACCTTGTGGGATCAATAAATTAATATCTTTCAGCGCGTGAATTGGCTTCTCACCCTGATAAAACACTTTATTGACGCTTTTTATCTCAATCATGTGTCACCCTGAACTGCATCAAGCAGAATAATCTTTTGGTCTTCCTTATTGGTTAATGATGCTATGAGCTTGGCTAATTGAAGTCAATAGATATTTTTACGTCTAGACGTCCAAACGTGCTCGATGGTTAGATGAGAAAGTAATTAGATAGTGATGAAAAAAATAAAGCGTGCAATAATTTGCGGCAAATGAGTTAAACGAGAAAGCATTTTGGCTAAACCAGCAGTATTTCTAGACCGGGATGGGGTGATCAACGTTGATCACGGTTACGTGCACGATGAGCATGATTTCCAATTCATTGATGGTGTGTTTGAAGCGACCGCCGCTTTGCAACGCATGGGATACTTATTGGTGTTGATCACCAATCAATCCGGTATTGCGCGTGGCAAGTTCAGTGAAGAGCGTTTCATCTCTTTAACCCAGTGGATGGACTGGAACTTTGCTGATAATGGTGTTGAGTTTGACGGTATTTATTACTGTCCGCACCATGCTGAACACGGTATAGGGCAATACCAAGAAGATTGTGATTGTCGCAAACCCAAGCCAGGGATGTTTTTATCGGCGCGTGATTTCCTCAAGATCGACATGGCTAACTCGGTGATGGTCGGTGACAAAGCGGAAGATATGATGGCGGCCGAGGCGGCTGGCGTAGGCACGAAAATTTTAGTGCGTACCGGCAAACCGGTGACCGAGCAAGGTGAAGCACTTGCAACGGTGGTGCTGGATAGCATTCGTGATGTGCCACATTATTTGCTGCGAGTAAAAAAGTAACATAAAAAGTCATATAGTGATCGGTCAGGCTGGTTTAGCCTGATTGATCAAGTATACGATAATAAGCCGCCGACTAATCAATAGTGGTGCGATAGCAATAAAAAATAGCAATAAAAAAGCCAACTCGATGAGCTGGCTTTTTTATGTATCAACAGAATATGGTGGAGGGGGACGGATTCGAACCATCGAAGGCGGAGCCGGCAGATTTACAGTCTGCTCCCTTTGGCCACTCGGGAACCCCTCCAGGGTGTTTTTCTTATCATTACTGATAAGACTTAACTGACGTTTTCCCAACGCATCAATCAAGGGTTTCTCTTACGAGAGAATATGGTGGAGGGGGACGGATTCGAACCATCGAAGGCGGAGCCGGCAGATTTACAGTCTGCTCCCTTTGGCCACTCGGGAACCCCTCCAGGGTGTTTTTCTTATCACTGCTGATAAGACTTAACTGACGTTTTCCCAACACATCAATCAAGGGTTTCTCTTATGAGAGAATATGGTGGAGGGGGACGGATTCGAACCATCGAAGGCGGAGCCGGCAGATTTACAGTCTGCTCCCTTTGGCCACTCGGGAACCCCTCCAGGGTGTTTTTCTTATCACTGCTGATAAGACTTAACTGACGTTTTCCCAACGCATCAATCAAGGATTCCTCTTACGAGGAGAATATGGTGGAGGGGGACGGATTCGAACCATCGAAGGCGGAGCCGGCAGATTTACAGTCTGCTCCCTTTGGCCACTCGGGAACCCCTCCAGGGTATTTTTCTTATCACTACTGATAAGACTTAACTGATGTTTTCCCAACACATCACTTAAGTGCGGAGCGCATCTTATCAAACTCGCTCCCTCTGTAAACTGTTTTTTTAGTAAATTGAATTGAATGCTGTCTTTTTCGGCAAACTCGCAACTTATTGAGCGTTTTAGTCGCTTAAGTCACAGTGTGCCTTACACTTTTACTGGCAATCTTTACGTTCCTTGACGTTCAAGTTGCGTATCACTCGCTACAATATAGCTAGATTTTCTAAACACTAAGCCAGATCATGAATAAAAACACTGTATTTTCATTGACATTACTGACGCTACTTATCCATAGCGCAGGGTTATCCGCTCAAGAGCCAGCGCAATCTCCTGCGATTTCTGTGGTCACTGAGCAAGTTCAATCGCAGCAGATTTCTCAATCGCTTTCTTTAGTCAGCAAGCTCAAAGCTCAACAATCGGTAGAAATGGCCGCAGAAGTGGCGGGCAAGGTCAATTTGATTGCCGTGCAAGCCAATCAGCAGGTGAAAAAAGGTCAGTTATTGATCCAGTTAGAGGATGATAAAGCCCAAGCTGCAGTGGTGGAAGCGAAAGCTTATCTGCAAGATGAGCAGCGTAAATTAACCGAATATGAACGCTTACTGAAACGTAATGCGATTACGCCAACCGAAATTGATGCGCAGCGTGCCAGTGTGCAGATCGCGCAAGCGAGATTGGATGCGGCGCGCGCTAATTTGGCCGATTTACATATCACGGCTCCGTTTGAAGGTACGGTCGGCTTTATCGATTTTAGCCGTGGCAAATGGGTGAGTGCTGGTGCAGAGCTAGTGACCTTGGATGATTTATCGCTAATGCAGCTCGATCTACAGATCCCAGAGCGCTATCTGCCACAGATCAGCGATGGTATGGCAGTACAAGGGATCAGCGATGCTTGGCCTGCTCATCAGTTTGTTGGTTCGGTGGTGGCCGTGGATTCACGCATCAACCAAGAGACGCTCAATTTGCGGGTGCGAGTGCATTTTCCTAATCCCGATCAGCGATTAAAGCCCGGCATGCTGATGTCAGCGCGGATCAATTTTCCTGAAATTAGCGCACCGATTATCCCGGTGCAAGCATTGGAATACTCGGGCACTAAACGTTTTGTCTACGTGATTGGCGACGATAATCTGGCCCAACGCCGTGAAGTGATACTAGGCGCGCGGGTTGAAAATCAGGTGGTGATTGAACAAGGTTTGGCGATAGGTGAAAAAATTGTCGTGCAAGGTATCGTCAACATGCGCGATAACGCACGGGTTACCGAAGTGACCGTCGAAGGGCGTCCGCTGAAAAAGGATGACAAATAATGTGGTTGTCAGACGTTTCAGTTAAGCGCCCAGTCGCGGCGCTAGTTCTGAGTATGTTGCTGTGTGTGTTTGGCTTGGTGTCATTTAGCCAACTCGCAGTGCGTGAAATGCCGGATATTGAAAACCCAGTCGTGTCGGTTTCAACCCGTTATCAAGGTGCTTCCGCTACGATTATTGAAAGCCAGATCACCAGCGTGCTAGAAGATCAATTGGCCGGCATCAGCGGTATTGATGAAATCACCTCAATCAGCCGTAACGGTATGTCACGCATTACCGTGACCTTTGAGCTGGGTTACGATCTCAATACCGGGGTGAGTGATATTCGTGATGCAGTGGCGCGGGCACAGCGCTCCTTGCCTGACGAGGCCGATGATCCACAAGTGTTCAAAAACAACGGTTCTGGCCAAGCTTCGGTGTATATCAATCTCAGCTCATCGGATATGGATCGCACCCAACTGACCGATTACATTGAGCGGGTTCTGCTTGACCGTTTCAGTTTGATCTCGGGAGTGAGCTCAGTCGATGTCTCCGGTGGCTTATACAAAGTAATGTACGTGCGCTTGAAGCCAGAATTAATGGCCGGGCGTGGTGTGACCACCAGTGATATTACTGATGCGCTAAATAAAGAGAATATTGAAAGCCCTGGTGGCGAAGTGCGCAATGATTCAACTGTAATGTCAGTGCGTACCGCGCGTGGTTATCAATCGCCGGAAGATTTTCAATATTTGGCGGTGAAGCGGGCGAGTGATGGCTCATCGGTGTATCTGAAAGATGTTGCGGATGTATTTATTGGTGCCGAAAACGAAAATTCGACCTTTAAAAGTGACGGTATTGTCAACGTCAGCATGGGGATTGTGCCGCAGTCGGATGCCAACCCACTGGAAGTGGCGAAACGAGTACACCAAGAGGTCGATAAGGCGCAGCAATTCTTACCGAAAGGCACCCGTTTAGCGATTGACTATGACTCGACCGTGTTTATTGAGCGTTCGATCAGTGAAGTTTATAGCACGCTGTTTATCACGGGTGGTTTAGTGGTGCTGGTGCTGTACATCTTTATTGGGCAATTGCGTGCGACGTTAATCCCAGCGGTGACGGTACCCGTTTCACTGATATCCGCCTTTATGGCGGCGTATTACTTTGGTTTTTCGATCAACTTGATCACCTTAATGGCGCTGATCTTATCGATTGGTCTGGTGGTGGATGATGCGATCGTGGTGGTGGAGAATATTTTCCATCATATTGAGCGGGGTGAAAAACCACTGCTGGCGGCTTATAAGGGCACGCGAGAAGTGGGTTTTGCGGTCATTGCCACCACTTTAGTGTTGGTGATGGTGTTTCTGCCGATCTCCTTTATGGATGGGATGGTTGGGCTACTGTTTACCGAATTTTCGGTGCTGCTGGCGATGGCGGTCATTTTCTCTTCCTTGATTGCGCTGACGTTAACCCCTGTGCTTGGTAGCCATTTGTTGAAGGCGAATGTTAAACCGAGCCGATTCAATTTATGGATTGACCGATTTTTTGCCAAATTGGAGCACGCTTATCGTCTGGTGGTGAGCCGTGCGATCCGTTGGCGTTGGGCTGCACCCGTGGTGATTATGTTCTGCCTGGGTGGCAGTTATGGTTTGATGCAATTGGTGCCTGCTCAGCTCACTCCATCAGAAGACCGCGGGGTTATTTTCGCCTTTGTGCGTGGTGCCGATGCGACCAGTTATAACCGGATGGCCGCCAATATGGAATTGGTTGAACAGCGTTTGATGCCGCTGGTGGGACAAGGCTTTTTGAAATCATTCAGTATTCAATCGCCGGCGTTTGGTGGTAATGCCGGCGATCAAACTGGTTTCGTGATCATGATCCTCGATGACTGGAATGAACGTAGCGTTACCGCACAACAAGCGCTAGGCCAAGTGCGTAAAGCTTTGGCGGGTATTCCTGATGTGCGAGTTTTCCCATTTATGCCCGGTTTTCGCGGTGGCTCAAATGAGCCAGTACAGTTTGTGCTCGGCGGCTCCGATTATTCAGAGCTAAAAACGTGGGCGGAAAAGTTAGAACAAGCGGCTGAGCAGTCACCATTTATGACGGGTGCCGATATTGATTATTCGGAACAAACCCCAGAATTAGTGGTGACTATCGATAAACAACGAGCGGCAGAACTTGGGATCAGTGTTAAATCGATCTCCGAGACCCTAGAGGTGATGCTCGGCGGTAAAAGCGTTACTACTTTTGTTGAGCGTGGTGAAGAGTATGACGTTTATCTGCGTGGTGATGAAAACCGCTTTAACAATGCGGCTGATTTAAGCCAAATTTATCTGCGTACTAGCGCGGGTGATCTGGTGACGCTGGATACGGTGACGCGCATCGATGAAGTGGCATCTGCAATCCGTCTTGCCCACTACAACAAGCAAAAATCGGTGACGGTGACCGCCAACTTGGAAACGGGTTACACCTTAGGTCAAGCACTTGATTTTCTTGACCAACAGGCATTGGAGCTATTACCAAGTGATATTTCGGTCAGTTACTCGGGAGAGTCGAAAGATTTCCGCGAGAATCAATCGAGTGTTGCAATTGTGTTTGGCTTAGCGCTGCTGGTAGCGTATTTGGTATTGGCGGCTCAGTTCGAAAGCTTTATTAACCCATTGGTGGTGATGCTAACGGTGCCTATGGGCCTATTTGGTGGTTTACTTGGCCTGTTTGTGATGGATCAAGGCATGAACATCTATAGCCAGATCGGTATGATCATGTTGATTGGTATGGTGACTAAGAACGGTATTTTGATTGTCGAATTTGCCAACCAGCTACGTGATCGTGGCATTGAGTTTGAAAAGGCGATTGTCGATGCTTCGGCACGTCGCTTGCGCCCAATTTTGATGACTGCGTTTACTACCTTGGCTGGATCTATCCCATTGATTATCTCTACTGGTGCTGGCTATGAGAGCCGGATTGCGGTTGGTACAGTGATTTTCTTTGGAATGGGATTTGCCACCATCGTCACTTTGCTGGTGATCCCTGCGATGTATCGTTTAATCTCAGGTTCTACTCAAGCGCCTGGGCATGTCGAAGCTGAACTTAATCATGAGCTACAGCTTGATGTAAAAGGACGCGCTCAGCACTAGCAGGCCGAGCTGCCCACTACCACGTTATGTGGTGGTGGGCTTTTCATTTCACCAATGTCAATCCTCATCGTTAAGTAAATGTCACCTGTCGTATTTTTGATTCAAATTGGTGACGCTCAATTCTAATAAAATAAATCAAACGACTTTTATTATACTGCTTTCGTTCTAATTAATATCCAGCTCAATTTTGAGACACACATCATCGGTAAGGTTGGGATAAGCTAACCATCAGTTTTTACCAATAAGTTAGAACCTATGCTGAAATCATAATAAAGCTTGTATTGAAATATGAAGACGAAACCTTTATCGATACTGATCGTTTGTACGGGTAATTTATGTCGTTCACCGATGGCTGAAATTATTTTACGTGAAAAAATTCGCCAGCAGAATTTGAATATTAAAGTCAGCAGTGCAGGGATGTTAAATACACAGCGAAAACAGCCTGATCAAAAAGCACAGCAAGCGATACAGTATTATGGCTATCACACAGGATTTAATCCGGTGCGGCAAATCAATCAACAAGATTTTATTGAGCATGATTTTATCTATGCGATGGACCGAACCCATTTGGCAGATTTGCTCGATCGATGTCCAGTGCATCATAAACATAAACTAGCCCTGTTCCTGAGCCAAGCAGCTCGGCTGGAGCGAGAGGTCCCAGACCCTTACCAAGGGGCGTGTGATGTGTTTCTGCGCACTGCACTATTGATTGAGTCTGGGGCAATCGCATTAATTGATTATTGGCAAAAGATGGGATTAGGCGCCCATGAGGTTAACCCATTAAACAAGAATAAATAACGGAGTATCGTATATGGATATGATGAATCAAACAAAGCAAGGTAAAGCGAAAGTTTAGTAATTTCTTTAACTAAAGAATTAAAGCGATCACCACCGTTGAATAGCGTAGCCCTTCTGTCTGATGGCTTGGTTAAATACGAGATTATTTTAAATTGAGTTAATAATCTATATGCGTATTAATCAGGCAAATTAGGCTGTGAAGTTTGTTTGTTTGTTTGTTTGTTTGTTTGTTTGTTTGTTTGTTTGTTTGTGGTGATGGTGAGCCATGTTTTATTCGAACATGTCTAATTGGCTGGTAAAAACTAATGCTAAATAATTAGTTTTGTTAAAGCTGTTGTTTATGTTGCTACTCATTATTAATGGGTATTAATTACTGTTGCTTGGATTTAATGGAATTCCCTTTAAGGAATATTTACGGAATTGAAGAGGATATAGGGACGTGAAGAAGGTTCTCATCGTATTTGGTACCCGCCCTGAAGCGATCAAAATGGCACCATTGGTTTTGCAACTGAGCCAAGATAGTCGTTTTGAAGTCAAAGTGTGTGTCACTGGGCAGCATCGCGAAATGCTTGATCAAGTATTGCAGCTGTTTGCTATCACGCCAGATTTTGATCTCAATATCATGCAGCCGGGGCAAACCCTCAATGGTGTCACGAGCAAAATTTTGCTCGGGATGCAGCCGATATTGAGCAGTGAGCAGCCTGATGTGGTTTTAGTTCATGGCGACACTGCGACCACATTTGCCGCTTCGTTAGCCGCTTATTATCAACAAATTCCAGTTGGGCACGTCGAAGCTGGTTTAAGAACGGGCAATCTTTATTCGCCTTGGCCTGAAGAGGGCAACCGCAAGCTAACCGCCGCGTTGACCGAGTACCATTTTGCCCCCACCGAAACCTCGCGCGACAATTTATTGCAAGAGAATTACTCCGCGCAAAAAATTTTTATCACTGGCAATACCGTGATTGATGCTCTGCTCAAGATCCGCAATAAAATCCGCGCCGATGCCGATCTGCAAGCCACGCTAGAGAGTCAGTTTGCGCAGTTGGATGCCAGTAAGAAACTGATTTTGGTTACCGGGCATCGCCGTGAGAGCTTCGGTGGTGGTTTTGAACGTATCTGTTACGCCTTGCGCAATACTGCCGCTCGCCATCCTGAATGCCAAATTCTCTATCCGGTACATCTCAATCCGAATGTGCGTGAGCCTGTGAATCAGTTACTGCGCGGGATCAGCAATATCATGCTGATTGAGCCACAGCAGTATCTGCCTTTTGTCTATTTAATGGATCGCGCGCACATCATTTTGACCGACTCCGGCGGTATTCAAGAAGAAGCGCCATCACTGGGCAAACCGGTATTGGTGATGCGTGAAACAACCGAGCGCCCGGAAGCGTTAGCCGCAGGTACAGTGAAATTAGTCGGAACCGATCCACAACAAATTTGTGCCGCACTGAGCTCACTGCTGACCAATCAACAAGCGTATCAAGCGATGAGTCAAGCTCACAACCCATACGGGGACGGTCAAGCCTGTCAACGTATTGCCGACATTTTAGCGAAATCGATGAATTAGGGGATAGAAGATGTTTAGTAAAGTTTCAGTGATTGGTCTGGGCTACATTGGGCTGCCAACCGCGGCAGTATTGGCTTCGCGTGGCCTCGATGTGGTAGGGGTGGATGTCAATGCTCATGCGGTGGAAACTATCAACAAGGGAGAAATTCATATTGTTGAGCCGGATCTCGATATTGTGGTGCGCAGTGCGGTGATGACCGGCAAGCTTAAAGCAACCTTAACTGCCGAACCTGCGGATGCCTTCTTGGTGGCCGTTCCGACCCCATTTAAAGGCGACAATCACGAACCCGATCTGAGTTACATCGAAGCGGCGGCAAAAACCATTGCTCCGGTACTGGCTAAAGGCAACTTAGTGGTATTGGAAAGTACCTCCCCAGTGGGAGCCACGGAACAATTGACCCAATGGTTGGCGCAAGCGCGGCCTGATCTGACCTTCCCGGCCCAGAAGGGCAGCTCAGCAGATATTAAAATCGCCTATTGCCCAGAGCGAGTGTTGCCGGGATATGTTCTACAAGAATTGGTCAGCAATGACCGCGTGATTGGTGGCATTAGCAAAGCGTGTAGTGAAAAAGCCGTCGCACTATACAAAACCTTTGTTAAAGGTGAGTGCATTGTAACTAACGCACGTACGGCTGAAATGGCCAAATTGACCGAAAACTCATTTCGTGACGTCAATATAGCCTTTGCCAATGAGCTGTCATTGGTGTGTGACAAGTTAAAAATTAACGTGTGGGAGTTGATCCGTTTAGCCAACCGCCATCCTCGGGTGAGCATTTTAAGCCCCGGCCCTGGCGTCGGTGGGCACTGTATCGCAGTCGATCCGTGGTTTATTGTGAATAGTTGCCCAGCGCAAGCACAATTGATCCGCACCGCGCGTGAAGTCAATGATGGCAAGCCACATTGGGTGGTTGAGCAAGTTCAGCAGGCAGCAGATCAATTCAAAACCCCGATCATCGCTTGTTTAGGTTTGGCGTTTAAAGCGGATATTGACGATTTACGTGAAAGCCCAGCCTTAGACATTACTCATCACCTAGCACAAAGTCAGGTCGGCCAATTGCTCGCCGTTGAGCCTAATATCACCGACTTGCCGAGCAAACTCGCCAAGCAAGGTGTTGAGTTAGTGTCGTTAGAACGAGCACTAGAACTGGCTAATATTATTGTGGTGTTGGTTGATCATAAAGAGTTTAAAGCGGCGGATAAAACTGAATTTGCCAAGAAAGTAGTGATCGATACACGCGGAGTGGTGGCATGAGTTCACCTTGGGTGCTGATTAAAGCCGATCTTTATCGGCACCCAGTAACGCTGGAAATAAATTTATGAAAAAAATACTACTGATAGTCCCCCTTACTACCCTTGAGTGGGGAACGAAAAATGCAGGTGGTGTTGATTCCGTATGCCAGATGTTGGTGCGCGAGTTAGCTTCTAAAATAACACAATATCGTTATCGTATTCTTGCATTTGATCCAACCAATCAAGAGCCATTTACCGTTCAACCTATTGTTCTTTCTGAACAAGTCGAAGTGATATTTGCACCAGCAAATGAATCACGTATGGGCTTGCCTTTACCTAGTATTGTCACTGGCTGGCTACGAGTTAGGGAGCAGATAGTGCAGTATCAACCAGATATAGTGCATGCACACATGAATAGCTGGATGATCGGCCTTGGTAGCCAGACCAAGAATATTTTAACACTTCACTCTTATAAAAAAATAGGACGCAAATCGGTATCGTTTAGTAATGACTTTTTATACGAGAAAATCGTCCCATTACTAAGTGAATTTTCATCTGATATATTTACCTGCGTTGGGGGTGAATTAAAACATTTCCTAAGTAAAGATACCAAAAAATCGATCCGTGCAATATATAACCCTATAGATTTTAGATATTTTTCTGATTCAAAAAGAAATCAACCTAGAAATACAGAAGGAATAACATTAGTTACCTGTGCTCTTATTTCTCGAAGAAAACGCGTAGACTTAATTTTAGATTTAGTGAGAGAAATTAAAAAAACAGGCAGAAAGGTGACTTTAAGAGTGATTGGACCTAATGTCGATCGCATTTATTTTTCTGAGCTTGAGAAGTTAATTGAGCTGTGGGGGCTTTCCGATAATGTTATTTTTCTTGGAAAGTTGAATCAGAACCAGATTATTCAACAATATAACAACTCTGATATTGGTGTGTTTTTGTCTGCTCAGGAAACTTTTGGGCTAGCTCCTTTGGAGATGCTGGCTGCAGGATTGCCTCTAATCGCAACGCCGGTTGGAATACTGGGTGAGCGGCAAGATGAGTTTGCCAAACTTGGTGTGGTTTTTATGAAGGAGAGTGAGCAAGCGGCTGTCGCCCAGAGTATTGACCAGATTAAATTGGCCAATACTCACGCGGCTAGAACTTACCTGCGAGAGCAGTTTGCGGTAGAAAATGTGGTTGAGCATTATCAAAGTTTGTATCGAGAGGTGCTGCATTGATTGGCCAATTACTGCGCTATGCACCAGTGCAAGTCTTCTCGGCGCTGAGCGTATTTTTGTTGATTGCTATTCAAACCCGTTTTCTGACTCCGGAAAATTATGGTTTGTTAGCGGTGAGTATGGTGGTATTAGAACTGGTACGTGCTTTTACTACCCAATGGCTGAATACATCGATGTTACGCCTCTATCCGATCTACTCAGCTCAAGAACAGCAACAGTTAGTACAATCCATCTCTCTCACGGTATTGTTTGGCGGATTGGTTGGCTTTGTGGTGATCGCATTTGCTCTTTATGCCAACCAGCAGTTGAATGGAGCGCTACTATCCATACTGTGCTTGCTTTTGTCCGTAAAATCGCTGTTTCAATACCAATTGGAATTAGCACGGTTAAATGAGCGCTTGAGTGCTTATCGTCAAGCCATTTTGCTGCAATCTATTTCTGTGGTGGTACTTTCTTTAGGTTGGCTTGCCTATTCAGCGACGATTGAGTCGGCACTGCTATCTTTAACTTTAAGCTATGGCATTGGTGCATTGATCTTTGGGCTGCCTAGTCAACCGAAGTGGCATCGCCTGATGTTGCAGCGTTTGTTTGCCTATGGGATCCCGATCATGTTAGCTGGGGGGATCGGTGTGATCGGTGGGCGTATCGATCGGCTATTTATCGCTCATATTAGCGGTATGCAGCAAACTGGCATTTATGCAGCACAAGCGAACTTATTAGCAGGTGTTCTTGGGTTGGTGTTTATGGTGATTGCACTACCGCTTTATCCCAATTTAGCCAAAGTCAGTGCCGATCGCTCGGTGTTACAGCATCAGCATCAAACGTACCTTCATTTACTTTTGACGCTCACCGTACCTGCGGTGATCGGTTTGGGTTTATTGCAGCAACCACTGATTAAATTGTTATTAGGGGAGCAATATATGACTGGTTCACCAGCGCTATTTTGGGTACTTGCACTAGCCGTTTATACGATTAATTTTAAGGCACACTATTTAGAACACGGTTTACAGTTTTTATTGCAACCTGGCAAGTTACTGTGGATTTCGCTCATCGGATTAACCTGCAGCGTACTGCTTTTGCCGAGCATGTTGCATCGGTTCGGGATATTTGGTGCAGCATTAACATTACTGATGGTGAGTGTGCTACTGGCTTTGCTCGTTTTTTTATGCGCATGGCGTGCTGGGTATCGCTATTCGCTAGGTAGCGATGGCATTAAGGTGCTGATCGCAGCAGCAGTGATGGGCGGCTACTTATTCCAAATCCTCAAGCTTCCATTATCTATTAATCCATTGCTGGCATTGAGCGGTTATATCGTGTCGTCGATTGCTGTGTATGGCTTGAGCTTATGGCTGTTTAATCCATTTAAAGCTCGCCAGCGCTTGACCAATTGGTGGATAAGATCTTGAGTGAAGACAATTTAAGCCGCTGGCTGGCGGTAATTATGGTCAGTGGATTTATTCTCGGTGCTTTTTTACTAGAGAATATTGGCATTAGCTATGTTGCTGAAGGTGGTCATCCGCTGACGAAAATTCATCTGTATTCCTATCTCACTATGCTGCTGGTGATGGTTTGCTTGGTTCGAGTTGGGGTGTTGGAGTTTTTGCGCCCATTACAGCAACTAGCTAAGCCATGGTGGGTGGCAATATTATCCATCTTGGCTGTCATGGGATATGGGTTTATGCGGTTTGGTACCTCAGGACTTGCGTACTTAATCGATACTTTATTCGTACCGTTATTGTTGCTTCCTCTATTGGTTCGGCTTTCGTTATCGGCTCGTGAGCAATTGCTCACACTATTAGCCCATTTATTACTGCTGAATGCCGCGATTGCAATTATCGAGTTGATGGTTGGGCAGAGCATTATTGCGGTTGAAATTGGCGGTTTTTCGGTGTTTCGCTCGACGGCGTTTTTAGCTCATCCTTTGAATAATGCTTTGATTACGGCAGCGTTAACCCCGCTATTGATGCGCTATAGCGCGATACCTAGCGTACTTTATGTGGCTTTTGCGATCTTAGCTCTGTTTGCTTTTGGCGGTCGATCTGCACTCGGTATTTTTCTGTTGGGTAATGTGTGGTTAGCGTTACCGAGTATGTGGGCTTTTATCACCCAAGGTGTGGCTTATTCCAAATTGAAATTCGCTTATTTGCAGGCGCTGACTTATTGCTTGGTGATCGTAGTTAGTGTGATGCTGATTGTTACACCGATTGGTGAGCGAATTTTCTCTAAGTTATATCTCGATACGAGTGCTGAAGCGCGCTTGGATGTATTCATCTTGCTTGAACAGCTCTCTGTTTCGGAATGGCTATTTGGGGCAAGTCATGGGCTACTGAATGATATTGCGTTTTATATTGGCATCAATGTAGTGGAAAACTACCTGATTGGCTGGATATTGAATTTTGGTATTTTTGGTTGCATAGCCCTATGGCTGGCCTCGTTTATTGTGCCTGTGAAGCTTGTTTGGCAGCAACCACTGGCCAACCAAATCAGCTTACTAAGCTTTGTACTGATTTCGATGACCAATAATGCTTTAACCGTCAAAACACCAGCACTAATGCTGCTGGTTTTCACGTTGGCCTGTTGTTATCGAGGGCCTGAACGCTCTGTGGTGAAGCGAGTGCAATAGGAGGTTGATCATGTTGCTATATAGAGTTGGGCATATTGCCTATCAGCATAAGGTCCCCCTTTTGCCGCAGTTGTGCAACGTTTTGATTCGTTTGATACACAATTGTGCAATTTATAGCCAGTCCAAAATTGGCCGGGGTACCGTGTTTGGTTATGGCGGTATTGCGGTAGTGATCCATCGCCGCTGCGTGATCGGTAGTCAGTGTGTGATTGGTAGTAATGTCACCATTGGTGGTCGTTCTCGCTCTTACGGTGTTCCCGTGATTGGTGACCATGTCTACATTGCGACAGGTGCCAAAATACTCGGTGATATTCGCGTCGGTGATGGCGCTGTGATTGGTGCGAATGCAGTGGTACTGGCTGATGTGCCTGCGTACAGCGTCGTGGTCGGGATTCCCGCCAAAGTGATTAAAACCGGAATTAATCCAAAGGACTTTTACTAATGTTTACCAGTTCATTCTATGTCAAAGCACCAATCTGGCTGCAAAACGTCATGCTTTCTGTGCGGGCGCTTTCACGCAAAATGGTTAGAGAAAACGGTGAGATGCGCGCGGTGTTGCAAGAGATCCAAGCTAACGAATTTTCACGGACTCATTTAGCCGATTATCAGCAGATTCAGCTACAAAAAACCTTGGCGAATGCTCGTAACCATGTGCCGTTTTATCAGGATTTAGATGTGCCTAATCTTGAGCTTGAGGTTTTCCCTTATCTGGATAAAACCCTATTACGCAGTGATCACGCACAGTTCATCTCACATAACAAACCTTCAGTGGTAGTACATGGGGCAACCAGTGGTACCACAGGTACACCGTTGACTATCTTGCAAGACATGCAGTCGGTGATCCGTGAGCAAGCCTTTGTCGAAAGACAGTTGGCTTGGGCTGGCTATCGTAAAGGTGATAAACGTGCTTGGCTACGTGGAGATATGGTGGTGCCATTGAGCCAAAAGCAAGGCCCATTTTGGCGCTACTCGTGGTTTGAACAGATGATTGTTCTGTCATCATTCCATCTCACTGCACAAAGCATCCCGAGTTATCTGCAAGCCATGGTCAATTTTGGAGTAGAGATAATCCAAGCTTACCCGTCTTCGATTGCAGCTTTAGCTCGCTATTTAGAGGCGAAACAAAGTTACTACCCGGCCAAGCTCAAATCGATCATCACCTCTTCTGAATCCTTATCAGCAGAAGATAGACAAATTATTGAAACGCGTTTTGGCTGCAAAGTGTTTGACTGGTACGGGCAATTTGAACGAGTTGCGGCGATTGGCCAGTGTGAGCACGGGCGCTACCACCTGTTATCTGATTATTCGTATGTTGAATTACTGCCGGCGGGAGAAGGTCGCTATGAACTGGTGGGGACTAATTTTAACAACCACTATTTTCCATTGATCCGTTATAAAACCGGTGATCATGTTTATTTAGATAAACATGATAGTTGCCCTTGTGGCCGCGTGTTTCCTGTTATTCAACGTATTGATGGACGAATTGGCGACTATCTGTTGGGGGAAGATGGACAAAAAGTGCATATCCTTAATCATATTCCCAAAGGGGTCGCAGGGGTTATTGCTTGCCAATTTGTACAACATCAACGGCAACATATTGTGGTGAAAGTTGTTGCTGAAGCTGAGCAATTTAATCTGGAACAGCAACGGAAATTAATCAGCAATACTCAAACACGGTTAGGTAGTTCAATTAAGGTTACGGTTGATATGGTTACCGAGCTTGAGCGCAGTGCCAACGGTAAAATTCGCCAAGCCATTTGTACCATTAAGGATGTGCCGTGAGAAAAGCGATCAATCTAATGGTGTCCACCGACCATAAAGGGCTGGGTGGGGTAGCAACGGTGGTGTCAACCTATGCCAATTGCGGTTTTTTAGATGCCAATCAAATCAAATTGATTACCTCCCATTCGAGCTTAGATCAAGCAAACAAATGGCGCATGCTATTGCGTTTTATGTTTGCTCTCTGCCAATTGCTTTACTGTTTTATTGTTTACCGAGTTGGGGTCGTGCATATCCATATGTCTTCCCGTGGCAGTTATTGGCGTAAAGCGATTATCGTACGTTTGGCTAAGCGCTTAGGTGGCAAAGTGATTTTGCATTTACATGGTGCGGAGTTTCGTGATTTCTATCGAGATGAGTGTAATGTAGTTTTGAAAAAGAATATTAAAAAAACTTTTGCGCTAGCCGATCATGTGTTGGTGCTATCAACTCAGTGGTTGAGCTGGGTACAACAAACTTTCGGCCGTTTCCAAGGGGTTTCTGTTCTGTATAACGCTGTCCCCAGTTTGGATTTAGATCGCCAACTCGCCGAGCTCGGTAGTATTGCTTTTCTTGGTCGTTTAGGTGCGCGTAAAGGGGTTGGTGATTTGATCCAAGCGTTTGCCCTAGTAAAACAGCGTTGTCCGAACGCACAGCTTTTTTTAGCCGGTGATGGCGATCTTAACACTTATCAAACGCTCGCTGAGCAGTTAGGGGTAGCCAACGCGGTGCATTGTCTCGGCTGGATCTCCGGCCAAGCGAAGCTCAATTTACTGAGTAAAACCGATATTTATTGTTTACCGAGTTATAACGAAGGTTTTCCGATGGGAGTGATCGAAGCGATGTCAGCTGGGATTGCGGTTGTTGCCAGTCGAGCGGGCGGGATCCCCGATGCGATTACCGATGGTGACCAAGGCCGCTTAGTGAATGCTGGCGATGTGGCAGGACTGGCTCTGGCACTGGGTGATCTGATTGAGAATAGAATAGAAAATCAACGTGTTGCTGCCGAAGGTAAGCAAAAGTTTAGCGAAAACTTCTCATTGCAGGCAGTTATCCCACAGTTACAAACTCTTTACGATGAGCTTTTAACATCATGAAATTATCCACGATTAGTCACATTAGCCAAGTTTTACTTGACCAAGCTCGAGCGGAACAGTTTGCCGGCTATGATCCATTTGATGGCCTGAACTCAAGCTGGTTTGATTGGTTACCGGTAGGTAAAGATTCGCTCTTTGGATTGGCTTGGATCCAGCTATTCAAGCGCTCGCCGTTTAATCTTCGCCCATGGTTTGGCGTGCCTAAAGCACGTAATCCTAAAGGGGTGGCTCTATTTATCCTTGGCTTGATTGAACACTACCAAGTGACCTCAGATCCGGCGTTATTAACGGAGGCCGAGCGACTTGCCGAATGGCTGATTAGCCAACGTTGTGATCAAAATACCTGGCATGGTGCCTGTTGGGGATATCATTTTGACTGGAAAGCGCGCGCGTTTTTTGTGCCTAAAGGCAAGCCTAATGTGATCACCACTGTTTATGTCTGCCGTGCCTTACATCGGTTAGGAAGTATTACTGGTCGTAGCGATTGGGTTGCACTAGCGCTCAGCAGTGGTGAGTTTATTACTCAACATTTATTGACGCAAAATGAGTGGGGTGAATTTTTTGCTTATATCCCCGGAGAAAGCGCATTTGTGCACAATGCCAGTTTATGGGCAGCGGCGTGGCTCGCAGTAGTCGGTAGTGAAACCGGGCGAGCGGAATACCGCCAGCTTGCGTTACGTATTGCACGTAACAGTGCGCAAGCTCAGGCTAGCGATGGTAGCTGGGCTTATGGCACGCGTCATCACCATCAATTTATTGATGGCTTTCATACCGGCTATAACCTCGAAGCGTTGCATCTTTTGCGTAGTGTATTAGTGACCAGAGAATTTGATGCCGTGATTGCCCAGGGGTTAGCGTTTTATCGACAACACCTGTTGGCGGAAGATGGTACCGCTAAGTATTACCATAACAACCCTTATCCACTTGACCCGCATTCGGTTGCACAAGCGATTATCACGTTGTTGACCATCGGTGATGGTGAGAGTGATATTGTTTTGGTTGAGCGCACTATCCAGCGTGCGGTAGCCACATTGTATCTACCTGATCGAGGTCAGTTTGTTTATCAGCGTAACCGACATTCAGTGAATCGCATTCACTACACGCGTTGGACTCAAGCATGGATGTATTTGGCATTACGCTTGTCTTTAACTCACAGTAACAAGGAGTAGCAAATTGAAACGTATAAATATGCTTGGTAGCCCAATGGATGTGGCTTCAATGGCGGAAACCGTTGCGCTGATCCGTGAACGTATTTTGCGCCACGAGTTTACACAGCATGTTGTGGTCAATGTCGCGAAATTAGTCAACATGCGCAAGGATCAGCAATTAGCTCAATCTGTCACCGAGTGTGATTTGATCAATATCGATGGTATGGGCGTGGTCTGGGGCGCGCGTTTTCTTGGTCACACGGTACCTGAACGAGTCGCAGGTGTTGATTTATTCTTAGAGCTCAATGCGATGGCTGAAAATGAACAGCTTGCGGTATTTTATTTGGGTGCAAAACCGGAGATTGTGGCAAAAACTGCGGCGGTTATGCAGGAGAAGCATCCTCAATTAACTATCGCCGGATACCATCACGGCTATTTTTGGGATGATGAACAAGCGATCGTTGAGAAAATTAGTCAATCAGGCGCACAGCTGCTGTTTGTCGCGATTACCTCTCCGAAAAAAGAAAATTTTATCAACCGCTGGAAAGATAAGTTAGGCGTTTCTTTTGTCATGGGCGTTGGGGGCACATTTGATGTGGTGGCCGGACATGTATCTCGTGCGCCTTTGTGGATGCAAAAAGGAGGCTTAGAATGGTTTTATCGCGTATTACAAGAGCCTAGAAGAATGTGGAAGCGTTATTTATTGACGAATAGTCAATATATTTGGATGCTGCTGGTTGAAAAGTTTACCATTTAAAAAGAAAAAATAATCCCTTTGTTTATTTGTTCTTTTTTATTTTAATTATTTTGAATGACAATTAAGTAATCAGTTATGAAGTCTAGTAGTGTAAGTTTGTCTTATTTTCGATAAGCGTAAATGCTTTTATCAAACTGGCGTGTTTTTATTATGATTTACCTTTAATATTGACATTGGCTTGATACCAAAATGACACATTGATGCACATTAAGATGTTGCTCTTGGTTGCTCATTGATGGCAGATAATACGCTGGGTACAGGCCTAACCATTTACTTTTACAAGGAAAGGTAAACAATATGAAAATCCGTCGAACTTATCTAGCTGCATGTTGTGCATTGTTATTTTCATCAGCTTCTTTTGCCGATGAAACTTGTAGTATTACTCCTGAGGTAACATTAAATCAGAATCAACTACCTAGTGAAGGTGGCTATATATCCACACAGTTGTCAATTGCTAATGAAGATTGTGGTAGCGTAAAATTTAAATATTGGCTTTCAGTGACTGGTCCTGATGGCCTTTATTTTCCTGCTAAAGCGGTAGTTGGGGGAGATACCTCACCAATCGAGTCAGAGCAAGGTCTACGTGAAGGAAGTAACTTAAATATTACTCGTGGTATTTGGGTTCCAGAATATATGAGAGATGGTAAATATACCGTTTCTTTACAGGTTGTAACCCAAGACGGTAAGATCTTTAATAGTGATGAAGATTTTGCCAAAGGGGTCGATTTTAATAGCTTGCCCGCAATTGATGGTGTCACACTTGAAGTGACCAACCAGCTAGATATTAAAAATGTAGCGAGTACTGGTGGTTATGTGCCATTTTCAATTAATGTTGAAAATGGACGCGATACTCAAGCTAAAGTGGAATTCTGGATGAGCGCCATTGGCCCTCATGGCTTGGTTATTCCTGTTCATGCTCGAGAAAAGTGGACGATCGCTTCCGGAGCTGACTATTCTAAAGTAAGAGGTTTTTGGTTCGAAGAAGGTTATCCTGCGGGGTATTATGTTATTAAGACTGAAATGGTAGATTTGGAGTCTGGTGCAAAAACAGAATCACTGCTATTGGTCATTAAGGACTAATCTTCCGATCTGCGATGTTACTGAAACTGAGGCATATATAAAAGATGCCTCAGTTATTTTATCTGGTTATACCCTTCCTACTTGAAGCTGCAGCGGTGTTGGCGACGTTCGTTCACCCCAATCACCCCAATCACATAGTTTGCCTATGCTCATGGGGACTCACTCACTTGCCGCCTACCTGCAACTCCAAGTTGTTTGGGTATATTCATTTTTCTGAGTTGTTTTCTATAGTTATATTGGTGGTTTTGTTGTCTATAGATAGAAACTGGCTAGATGGTGTTAGGTTATAATGGTTGTTTTGGATTTGAACATGGTCGAAAGATAAAACACTATCTTGAGTTGTTGTTCTAATGATGGCTTTATATTGATCTTCTATCTTGTTTTTTCCATTTTTAAAATGGATGTTATTAAAGATATTTTTTTCGATTTGAATGTTTTTTATTGGCTGCTTTGCAATGGTTTTTTTACCAAAACTTTGTAATCTTATGCCTTGTTGAATAGTGTCAAACGTATTACCTATAATCGAGATATTACCCCATTGAATTTCTTTTGTTGTTCTTGGATTTGGGTAAATATTTATTGCAAATCCAAGGATATTATCAAATTTATTATTGAAATAGCTGACATCAGAATAGTAACTCACTTCATTAGCCGTTCCATTGATATCTGCAAATGTGTTGTTGGTTACTTTTGCTCCGCGCGTTTCTGCGCGAGCAGAAAGCTTTAACTTACAACCAATAAATTGATTATTATCAATCAGGATGTTTTGTGTGCCTGCCTTTTCGGTTCCGGAGGTTGCTTGGGTGGTTGTGACTTGCGCACAATCTTTAAACTTATTACCTCTGACGATGATGGAAGTGGAGCCTGGTTGATTGGAATGGTCATTACTGGCAGTGGTGATGCGTAATCCGGCATCACCAAAGTGGTTAAATTGGTTGTGTATGATCCGGCTACCTTTAGTACTGCCTAAATAGATGCCTTGTTCTCCCCATACCGGTTGTTGATTACCATTATTAATGCCTTCGAAATGAATCGATTGCAGTGTTAGGTTTTGGGTGTAAGCAATATGCAGTAAATATTCTCCAGCAAATGGAGTGCATTTTTTTAAATGGCTACCATCTACACCACTGATAGTGATGTCATTTTTTTGTTTCAGGTGCAGCATTCTGCAAATTTGATATTCACCTGATGGAATGGTCAATATATCGCCATTGCTTAACTGATCTAGGGCATCTTGAAAGGCCGATGAATCATCAAGCCCATCATTGGCGATGGCACCAAAATCGGTCACATCAAAAGGATTAGCGCTAGCTAAACTGGAAAAGCTTAATAATAGCGCGAGAGCGCTTAATTGATAATGCACCGTGTGATCCTCTGGTGAGTTAGCCATTTACGTTCACAGCCATGATGGATTGGCAGTAGGTAGGGCTGATATTAGCTTACGGTTCAACTAAAACTTTTCCTAATTGTGATTATTTTCATTGTTTCTCAAAAATAATTCATTTGAACGATATTGTTTTTATTTGTTTCTTATATTTGAAATTATAACTAAAGTTTATTTTCAGTATAAACCTTAGTTTTGATTTTTGTACTAGGATTGGCTTGTAATTTAATGGTTTTTCTTTCTATCTGTTTGTTTTTTTATTTGTTTTTATTTGTTTTGTGCTTTTTGATTAATTTGATACTAATGATTTTTACTGTGTTGCTTAGTTGGTGATATACATTATGTCTTACAAATGATGCATGTTTTTCTATCAATAAAGATGTAGCCTGTATCCCAGATGTCTCATACGTTAAGATTATTTATTGATGGTGTTTGTTTTTCTATTTTCTACATTTGATGTGGCAGGTTGGATAACATGATTCGATAAGGAGAAAGTGTGATGAAAGAAAAGAGTAGAATTCGGATTACTCATTATCAAGGGAAATTCTTTTATCGACTGATCGATATTTTTTTTATTTTGTTGGTTATGTATCTTGCGGTAAAAGTTAATCAGCATGTAGTTACCATGGCTTATATCTCATTGGCTTTGTTGGGTGGGCTTTTTTATTCATATATTGCTGAAAGTTTAGATATTTACAGTGATTGGCGTACAGCAAAGTTGCGATCTTTATCATTACATACGGCATTCTGTTGGGCTGCAACAATTGCTTGTCTTACCTTGCTAGGTTATTTTTTAAAAGTGAGTATCGACTTTTCCCGTCTAGTCATTGGTAATTGGTTTATTGGTACTTTTATTGTATTGATTGGCTGGCGTATATTGGCATTTGCCACTGTTTATTACATGCATAAAAAAGGCTTACACACTAGAAACTCAGTCATTATTGGTATGACAGTTCAGGGCAAAGAGTTAGCGGCGAATCTCATTCATAACCCTGAATTAGGGATTGTGATGCAAGGTTTTTATGATGATCGTGAACCTGCGCGCCTTGAAGATGGAGCACCAGTATTAGGCAGTATTAATGATGCGTTAAATCTAGCCAAAACTGGACAGGTGCAAAATGTGTACATTGCCTTGCCGATGCAGGCTCAGCATCGGATTAGCCAAATTCTAGAGGCGTTTTCTGATAGCACAGTCAATACCTATATCGTGCCTGATTTTTTTACATTCAATTTATTGCACTCACGTTGGTACACGATTGGCGATGTTAATGCCTTTAGTATTTTTGATAGCCCATTTAATGGACTATTGAACTGGGTTAAACGCTTTGAAGACTTGGTGCTGAGCAGCCTGATCTTGCTGTTGATTAGTCCTGTGTTATTGATGGTGGCGCTTGGCGTCAAGCTTAGCTCGCCGGGGCCGATCATCTTTAAACAAAATCGTTATGGTCTGGATGGTAAGCCGATCCAAGTATGGAAATTTCGCAGTATGCGGGTGATGGATAATGGTAGCCAAGTATTGCAAGCCACTAAAGGTGATCCACGAGTGACTCGATTTGGGGCTTTTATCCGCCGTACTTCATTAGATGAATTACCGCAATTTTTTAATGTGCTGCAAGGCAGTATGTCGATTGTCGGGCCAAGACCACATGCTGTGGCACATAATGAGCAATACCGCACCATTGTTAACCGCTACATGCTACGCCATAAAGTCAAACCGGGCATTACCGGATGGGCACAGATCAATGGTTGGCGTGGTGAAACGGATACCTTAGATAAGATGGAGCAACGAATACGCTTTGATCTCGATTATATTCACCGTTGGTCGCTGTGGTTCGATCTCAAAATTGTTTTTCTGACTATTTTTAAAGGCTTTGTGGGCAAAAATGCCTATTAAGTCAGTACTTACTTGAATGGCCCATGTGCGACAGGTGAATCAATATGGAATTCAATAAAGGTAGGCAAAGGGAAGTAATGAAATGGACATCTGTGGTGACCGCTAGTTTAATGATACAGGCATTATGTTATGTGTCGTCGGCTGAGGCGAAGCCAACACCGAACCCGATCGTGACCGCATCAGGGGTGGCGATAGTACCTCAGCTTAATTTAACCAGTGGTTACAACGACAATTTGGCGAAATCTCACCGCCAGCAAGACAGCTCCGCTTTTACCATTATTGAACCCGGAGTCGGGTTAAGGTTTGAGCCGCAAGGCAATCAAACTGAAGTTAGCTATCGGTTACGCAATGGGCGCTATTTTAGCTCCGAGCAAGATAATTTTACCGACCATTTTCTCGATCTTTCTAGCCAGTGGCCGTTGAATTCACGTCATCGTTTCGCTTTGCAATATCACTTAGCATTAGCCCATGAAGGACGTGGTGATAACGATACTACGCTTGGCCTAGCGTATAACCAGTATGATAGCCATACACTTAATTTTGGCTATGGTTTTGGTGCTACCCAAGCGGTAGGTCGTGTTGAGACCAATCTAGCTTGGCAGGATTTTCGTTACCAAAATAACCGTACAATTACCCAATATCAGGACTGGGAGGAGTGGCGTTTTAACTCGACCTTTTACTATCAGGCTTGGCCACGCACTTCATTGATTGCACAGGTGATCGCCAACTCGCGTCGCTATGACTTAGTGGAGCCTAAGTCTAGTAGTAAAGATAATGATCATTACTTTGCTTACGTTGGGGCGTTTTGGGATGCCACCGGTAAATTGCAAGGCAGTGCCAAACTGGGTTATCAGCAAAAAGAGTTTGTTGCCACCAGCCGCAAGGATTTTGATTCTCTATCGTGGGATGTCGATGTGACTTACCAAATTCGCACCTATTCAGCATTGCAACTGTTGACGCATCGCCGCTCGACAGACTCTGATGGTGACGGCGATGCCATCGATGCGCAAACCTACCAAGCCAGTTGGTCGCACAATTGGAATGCTAAGTGGCAGACTGTCGCGCAATGGACTCAAGTTGATGAAGCCTACACCGTTTCCGAGCGTGAAGACCAAACCACCAAGGCGAGTTTAAATCTCAGTTATGATTTTCGGCGCTGGTTAACCTTTAACGTTGGGGTTGGCCGCGAAAGCAAAGACGCTAGTTTTGATCGACTCAGCTATAGTCAAAATGTTTATTTACTGTCCATTTACGGTGTGATGTAACCCACTATGAAGTCTCTATTCTCTTTTGTGCTCTGCTTGTTACTGCCAGTTCTAGCGATAGCCAATGATGGTTTTTATCGTTTGGGAGTTGGCGATCAAATTCGGATCCAAGTCTATGACGAACCTGAGCTCTCTTTTGAAACTCGGGTCAGTGACAATGGTACGTTGGATTATCCATTTCTTGGCAAAATTAATTTGAAAGGTCAAACCTTAGAACAGGTCAAAACTGAGATTCATGATGGTTTGCAGGATGGATATCTGCTCAATCCAAATGTGTCGGTATCTATCCTCGAATATCGCCCTTTCTTTGTGAATGGCCAAGTGATGAAGCCTGGTAGCTACCCATACCATCCCGGTTTGACGGTTAATCAAGCGATCACTATCGCGGGGGGATTCACTGAACGCGCCTCAAAAACCAATCTATTTATTGCTAATAACGATGATCTTGAGGCAAAACCACTCAAAGTCACGTTACTGAGTAAACTTCAACCGGGTGACATATTGACTGTCTCCGAAAGCTTCTTTTAATTTTAGGGTGTAACGGTACACAAGATGGCAGGTAAACAATTCACTCAAGAAGAAGTCATTGATATTCGTCAGTATTTCAATGTGCTGCTTAGCTACAAATGGCGAATTTTGCTGTTTTCAACTTTAGTCACCGCAATAAGCTTATTGCTCGTGCTCTCAATGCGTTCAGAGTACACCGCCCGAGCCACGATTTTGATTGAATCGACACAAGCGAAAGCGGTATCGATTGAAGAGGTATATGGGCTCGATACCAAAAGTCAGGAATACTATTTAACTCAAATTGAAATTCTTAAATCGGATGCGATTGCAGAGCAGGTCATTCAGCGTTTAGCTTTACAGAGTCACTCTGAATTCGACCTTACTGCGCAAAATAATCGTTTATCCGAGTTAAAAGAGCAGATCTTGCAGTGGTTACCGATACTTAACCGCTTCAAGCCACAAAATGTGGAGCAAGATCCAGAACAATTGGCATATCGTCAAAATCGCCTAGTGTTATATAAGTTCAAGCTGGGTATGGAGATTGTTCCGATCCGTAAAACGCAGTTGGTCAATATTTACTATACCGCGGGAGATCCTCAATTAGCGGCTAACATCGCCAATGAGATCGCTCGGGTTTATATGGATAGCCATCTGGAAGCGAAGTTGGAAGTGGAATTAAAAGCCAACACTTGGCTCAATACCCGTATGGAAGAGCTGCGTGAAAAAATGCGCAGTTCTGAGACTCAACTGCAGGCATTTTTACAAGCCGAAGGTTTAGTGGATGTGCAAGGCGTGGAAGGCTTAGCAACCCAGGGGCTGGAAGAGCTGACTTCACAGATGAACCGAGCGCGCGATCGTCGTGTCGCCGCAGAAACCCTGTATTTGGTCGCTAGCAGCTATAGCAAAAATGATCGCGATATCACTGCGCTCTCATCCATTCCAGAAATTTCCAACCATCCGACCATTCGAGATTTGAAGGTTGCAGAGGTCGATGCTGAGCGTAAAGTCTCTGAATTTTCTAAGCGTTATGGTCCGAAACACCCGAGATTGAAATCGGCGCAGGCACAGCTAGATGCGGTGCGTAACAATCTGCGCGCTGAGCTTAGGCAGTTGCTTAATGGTATCAACAATGAGTTACAGGGAGCAAAGCAGGCGGAACTGGCACTGCAGGCGGAATTTAAGCAGCGTAAATCAGAATTTCAAACTCTAACCGTCAAAAATGCCAAATTTTCAGAACTCAAACGCGAAGTGCAAACTAACCGTGAGTTGTTTGATCTATTCTTAGCTCGCCAAAAAGAAACCAGTGCTTCAGGGGATTTTAATACCACTATTGCCCGCTTTACTGACCAAGCGAGCCCACCGTTAGCGCCGAGTAAGCCGAACAAAAAGCTGATTGTGCTGTTGACGTGGGTGGCATCGTTTGGTTTTGGGTGTGTGTTGGCATTTATTTCTGATGCGATGTCTGACACTTTCACCGATATTAAGCAAGTAGAGAAACAACTGGCGCTGAGTTTATTAGGGGTGATCCCAATGATTGGTAAACGGCGTGCTAAATTAGATGCCAAAGCGTATTTTGATGCGGGCTTACATCAACTCACCGAAGCGGTGCGTACTATCCGCACCAGTTATTTACTGGCTCATGTTAATCAGGGGCAGCATGTGGTGATGTTGACCTCCTGTATACCGGGCGAGGGTAAAACGCTATCCAGTATTAACTTAGCCTTGTCTTTAGCACAAATGGAGAAGACGCTGCTGATTGACTGCGATTTACGTAAGCCAGCGGTTGCCCATCGGTTTGGGATCTCCGGTGCGCAGCCGGGTATCACTAATTTGTTAACCGGGACCCATAGTCTGGCAGATTGTATATATCATGATCAGCAATCTGGGCTAGATATTCTCACTGCGGGGGTTTATACCTCGAATCCGTTAGAGTTGCTGTCATCTTCGAAATTCAGTCACTGGTTAGCGCAATTACGTACTCAATATCAACAAATCGTGATTGATACTCCACCCTGTTTAGCGGTAAGCGACAGCTTTATGCTGGCCAAATACGTTGATTCGGTAATTTTAGTGATTGATGCTCATCATACTCGCACACCGATGGTGCGTGATGTGGTGGGGAAATTGACCCATCAAGCCAGTCGTATTGATGGGGTGATCCTCAATCGCTTGAATGCCAAACAAGCCTCACGCTATAGCGGTTACTATCATCCTCAAGCTTATTATGCTGATTACGCTAAAGCGAGTGCGCGCGAGTAGAAGCCAAAGTGAAAAAGAAAGTTTGTTGGTTTTCAATCAGGGGAAGCGAATGTGGCATGTATTGCGCGCGCTAATTGAGCAGCGTCCAGTCTCTATGCTGCTGTTGTGGGGATTAGCACTAATGACCGCGCTGGCTTCAGGGCTGAAATCATTCGGTTGGCATGCTGATTACGTGAAACAGTTGGAGCTGATGGTTGGCAGCGATTTACACCTGCATGCATTATTAGCCCTGAGCTTAACCTTGGTTGTCTATCGGGTGCTTTCGGCGACCTACGCTAGTTATCAAGGTGTACTATTCGCGGGCGGGATTGTCGCGATCGGTTGTATGGTGGATGAAGCGTTGCAAGCTTTTGCACCGCTACGAACTTTTAGCCTGTTAGATATTTTGGCCAGCTTGATGGGGGTGATGAGCGCAAGTTTATGCAACGCTTTTTGGGTAGGATGGCGGCAACGTAAGCCAGTTGCTGTTCATTAAGCTATCCGGCTTCTAGGCTATACCCTTACTACTTGAAGCTGCAGCGGTGTTGGCGACGTTCGTTCACCCCAACCACATAGTTTGCTTATGCTCATGGGGACTCACTCACTTGCCGCCTACCTGCAACTCCAAGTTTTTTGGGTATATTTAGCTATGTTTACGTGGCTTAACATGCAGGTAGTCTCTGGAGTTATGAAAAAACTGCATAATAAATTGCGATAATTAGGCTTTATGATAAAGATCAAATTATGTAGAATGCGTTGCATAAAGTGATGACGAAAACGTTTGCGTTGAGTCGTTGTGTGTTTTTTTTTGCAATTTCAGTCAAATCTGAGTCAGGAGATACAGATGCTTAAGCGTGATATGAACATCGCTGATTACGATCCGGAGCTTTACGCGGCTATCCAAGAAGAGACACTTCGTCAAGAAGAACATATTGAACTCATTGCTTCAGAAAACTACACCAGCCCGCGTGTAATGCAAGCACAAGGTTCTCAACTGACCAACAAGTATGCGGAAGGTTATCCTGGCAAGCGTTACTACGGCGGCTGTGAGTTTGTTGATAAAGCGGAAGCTTTGGCGATTGAACGTGCTTGCCAACTGTTTGGCTGTGAATATGCCAACGTGCAACCACACTCTGGTTCTCAAGCGAACAGCGCAGTGTATATGGCGCTACTTAACCCAGGTGATACTGTGCTTGGTATGAGCCTTGCACACGGTGGTCACTTAACCCACGGTTCGCCAGTGAATTTCTCTGGTAAGCATTACAATATCATTCCTTATGGCATTGATGAAGCTGGCCAAATCAACTACGACGAAATGGAAGCGTTGGCGTTAGAGCACAAACCTAAGATGATCATCGGTGGTTTCTCGGCTTACTCACAAATCGTTGATTGGAAGCGGATGCGTGATATTGCCGATAAAGTCGGTGCTTATCTGTTTGTCGATATGGCGCACGTTGCTGGTTTGGTCGCGGCTGGCGTCTACCCAACACCGGTACCATTTGCTCATGTGGTGAGTACCACAACCCATAAAACCTTGGCAGGTCCACGCGGCGGTTTGATTTTGTCAAATGCTGGCGAGGAGATGTATAAGAAACTGAATTCTGCGGTTTTCCCTGGCGGCCAAGGTGGCCCACTGATGCATGTGATTGCGGCTAAAGCAGTGGCATTTAAAGAAGCTATGGAGCCTGAGTTCAAAGCCTATCAAGCGCGCGTAGTCAAAAATGCTAAGGCGATGGTGGCGCAGTTCCAAGCTCGCGGCTATAAAATTGTCTCGAACAGCACCGAGAATCACCTATTCTTGGTCGATCTGATCGATAAAGACATTACCGGAAAAGATGCGGATGCCGCACTCGGTGCAGCGAACATCACGGTTAACAAAAACTCGGTGCCAAATGATCCACGCAGTCCATTTGTGACTTCTGGCATCCGCGTAGGTACACCGGCGATCACCCGTCGTGGCTTTACCGAGCAAGATGCACAAGATCTGGCTAACTGGATGTGTGATGTGCTCGATAACATCAATGATGCCGCGGTAATTGAAGCGACCAAGCAAAAAGTGCTGGCGATCTGCCAACGTTTACCCGTTTACGCGTAAGCGGTGAGTCGAGCAGATACTGCGATAAATGAAAGCCTGCATTTTTGCAGGCTTTTTACTTTTCATATTACTTAGAAGCGCAATGGCTTTTATTACTTAACTTCTAACCCTTTGGCTTGCAAATCCGCATGATAAGAAGAGCGCACAAACGGGCCACATGCCGCATGAGTAAAGCCGAGTTGCAGCGCGATGGCTTTTAGTTCATCAAACTCAGCAGGGGGGACATAGCGTTCAACCGGTAAATGGTGGCGGCTTGGTGCTAAATATTGGCCGAGTGTTAACATGGTTACCCCATGGGCACGTAAGTCTTGCAGTACTTCAATGATCTCTTGCTTGGTTTCACCTAAGCCCATCATTAGCCCTGATTTAGTCGGGATATGCGGGTGCTGCTGTTTAAATTGGCGCAGTAATTCTAGCGACCACTTGTAGTTTGCCCCCGGGCGCACTTTACGATACAAGCGTGGCGCCGTTTCTAAATTATGGTTAAACACATCCGGTGGATTATCTTGCAGCGCGGCTAAGGCAACATCCATCCGGCCTCGGAAATCTGGCACTAGGGTTTCAATTTTGATGTGTGGATTTAACTGGCGAATTTCACGGTTACACGCAGCGAAATGTTGCGCGCCACCATCACGTAAATCATCACGATCTACTGAGGTGATCACCACATACTTGAGCTGCATATCGCGAATGGTTTGTGCTAGTTTTTGCGGCTCTTGCGCTTCCGGCGCATTTGGGCGGCCATGGGCCACATCACAGAACGGGCAGCGTCGAGTACAGATGGCACCAAGGATCATAAACGTGGCGGTACCATGGTTAAAACATTCCGCCAAGTTGGGACACGAAGCTTCTTCACACACTGAGTGCAGGCTATTTTTACGCATCGCGGCTTTGATGTCTTGGATGCGTTGACTGTCGCTGGGCAGCTTTATTCTCATCCATTCCGGCTTGCGCAGAATTTCTTGCGGCTCTGTCGGCATATTTTTGGTTGGAATTAAGGCCATTTTGGCGGCATCACGATACTTAATGCCGGCTTCCATCTGAATTGGTTTACTCATAATTATAGGCTTCTGTGCTGAATTCGACTTGCTCGTAGTCTAGTTGAGCAACGAGGTTTTGGATTAATAGTTGTGCTACGGCTTCGAGGTCAACCGAGCGATCAAAATCGCTGATTTGCACCATCTCCATGCCGGGATAGCCACAAGGGTTGATGCGTTGAAAAGGGCTAAGATCCATCTGAATATTCAATGCCAACCCATGGAATGAGCAGCCTTTGCGGATACGCAAACCTAATGAACAGATTTTTTTATCTTGTACATAAACCCCAGGCGCATCAGGGCGGGCAGCAGAGTCAATCTGGTAGTGTTGTAAGGTGTTAATGACTAATTGTTCAATCTTAGTGACCAGTTCACGAACCCCGAGGTGTTTACGGCGCAGATCAATTAATACGTAGGCGATTAATTGCCCGGGGCCATGGTAAGTGACTTGCCCACCACGATCACTTTGCAGCACTGGAATATCACCAGTATTTAATAGATGTTCAGTTTTGCCAGCTTGTCCTTGAGTAAACACTGGATGGTGCTCGACCAGCCAGACTTCATCGCGCGTTGTTGAGCTACGCTGATCGGTGAAGTGGTGCATCGCCTGCCAAACGGGCGTGTAATCCTGCTTACCAAGGTATCTCACTAACAACTGATTTTCCATCAAGCACATCCATCTGAGATATGTAAAGTATTTCGATTATAAACTGCTTGTGCATAATCAACTACCTATCTGCGGCATCTTTTTGATGTTATGGTGGGGGTGGCTAATTAACTTGATGAAAAATAAAGAAAAGCAGCCGAAGCTGCTTCCAATAATATTTTAACAAATAAAATAATGACGAGGTTTACAACACCATACGCACAATATCGATTTCACCTAGCTCTTTATAGAGGATTTCCACTTGTTCGATCGAGGTCGCGTGAATGGTCACTGATACGGAATGATAGTTACCTTTTGCGCTTGGTTTGACTCGTGGGCTGTAATCACCAGGAGCGTGGCGCTGAATCACTTCTAACACCCGTTCTGGTAGCTCAGGTTTAGCATATCCCATGACCTTGTAAGTAAAGGAACATGGAAATTCGAGCAAATCTTTTAATTTCGCATCAGAGTTGATGTTGAGCATAGTGACACTCCAGTTTGAGCATTGGAAAAACGGGACGAAATACTACAGCCATTCCGATGTGATCTCAAGCGCACAAAAAAGCCGCACTGGGCGGCTTTGTTTAGTGTTGAATCGATATGCACTCAAGCTAGGATAGGGTTCACTTAAAACCAGCTTTTAAACAGCAGTACCAAGTAGTCCCACAGACGATTAAATAAGCTACCTTCTTCTACATCTTCCAGCGCCATCAGTGGGTATTGCACTAGATCGTTGCCAGAGAGTTGATAGTAAAGCGTCCCGACCACATCACCTTTTTTCAGTGGTGCTTTAAGCTCTTTTTCCAGCACAAAGCTGGCGGTGAGATCTTTGGCTTGGCCACGAGGTAGGGTGACATAAGTATCTTCTGCCACGCCGAGCGCGATGGTATTTTGGCTACCCATCCAGATGGTTTCGTTGACAAAGGTTTCGCCAGCTTTATGTGGCGCTACGGTTTCAAAAAAGCGGAAGCCATAACTGAGCAGTTTTTTACTTTCTGCTTTGCGGGCGTTTTCACTGTCGGTACCCATCACCACAGCGACTAAACGCATGCTCCCTTCAGTCGCTGAGCTCACTAGGTTATAACCCGCGCCACTGGTGTGTCCGGTTTTGATCCCATCCACATTCATGCTTTTATCCCACAGTAAGCCGTTGCGGTTATATTGGGTGATACCGTTGTAGGTGTATTTTTGCTCCGCATAAATGGCATATTCATCCGGTACATCTCGGATCAGTGCTTGGCCAAGTAGCGCTAAGTCATAAGGGGTTGAGTATAAATTCGCATCATCCAAACCATGTGAGTTGGTGAAGTGGGAATTTTTCATATTCAACGAGCTAGCCCAAGCATTCATCAGATCGACAAACGCATCTTCGGTTCCGGCAATGTGTTCAGCCATGGCGACACACGCATCGTTACCGGACTGAATAATAATGCCACGGTTAAGATCACTGACTTTTACTGTGGTTCCGACTTCAATAAACATTTTCGATGAGTCAGGAAAGTTTTTCGCCCAAGCATTTTTGCTGATCGTTACATCATCATTGAGTGAAATATTGCCACGTTGGAGCTCTTGCCCAATCACATAGCTGGTCATCATTTTGGTCAGGCTGGCCGGAGAAAGTTTGGTATTACTCTCTTTTTCCGCTAACACTTTGCCTGAATGATAATCCATCAACACATAGCCTTTGGCGGCAATTTGTGGTGCATCAGGAACCACGATCGGAGAGGCTAATGCGCTGCTGCTTAATGAGATGGCGAGCGTAATCGAAGACGCTAACCCAGATTTTAGGATTAATTTTTTCATGGTGAATGCTTAGTTCTACTTAAGTGTCCGTAATCTTAACAAAAATAACCTCTCAAACCAGACGCGGATGATCAAGTCTGGTTTGAGTTATTATTGAGTGCGTTTATTAAGCGTTTTAATAAATGCGCTGTCGTAACCAGCAGATTTTACTTGTTCAAGTAAATTCTGGGTTAGATCATCGTCAGTAAAGGGGCCAAGGTACAATCGATGATGGCTGTCTGCGCTTTCCACAAAGCTTGGCACCGATAAGCTCTGACCTAAGTTCTGCGCTAAAGTTCGCACCCGTTCAACATGTTGTGATGAAACCACCTGAATCACATATTCAAGCGCATTAATTTTCGGGCGCGGGGCTGTTGGCTTGTCGACACTGATGACTTCAATTTTGACATTGGCCGTGCCAGCTTGTACTACGCCAATTTTGTAGGCGGCCGCATAGCTAAGATCAATCACTCGTCCGTCATGGAACGGACCGCGATCATTGACTCGGACAATGGTGGTTTTGCCATTATCGGTGTTGGTCACTTTTACATAGCTCGGGATCGGCAGGGTTTTATGCGCAGCCGTCATCGAATACATGTCGTAAATTTCACCATTTGAGGTGCGGTGACCATGAAACTTTTTACCATACCAAGAGGCTTTACCGCTTTCGGCAAAGCCTTTGGGATCTTTAATAATGCTATAGCTCTTACCGCGCAGGTTGTAGTTTTTATTGCCGCCTAAGCTATATGGCTCATACTGTGGATGAGCATCTTCAATATGCTCAACTGACAGTGGTTTATCTGGTGCTTTATCATCCGACATCTCGTAGCGGCCACTGGAAGAGCTGCATCCAGCCAAAATGAAAATAAGCAAGGTGTATAAATAAAATCGGTTCATTAAAGTGTCTTCGAAAACGCCTTACGATGGGTATGAATGGACATCAAAATACCGAAACCGGCCATCAGAGTCACCATTGAAGTCCCACCATAACTAATCAGCGGTAGCGGTACGCCTACCACAGGTAAAATTCCGCTTACCATGCCTATGTTAACAAACACATACACAGAGAAGCTGAGTACGATACTGCCCGCCATCATGCGCCCAAAGGCATTTTGGGCATGGCTAGCTAAGTACAGCCCGCGGCCAATAATAAATAAATATAGGCTCAACAGCGCTAAGATGCCGATCATACCCCATTCTTCAGCAATTACTGCAAAGATAAAGTCAGTATGTCGTTCAGGAAGAAATTCCAGTTGCGATTGCGTGCCATGTAGCCAGCCTTTGCCGGATAACCCGCCCGATCCAATCGCAATCTTACTTTGGATAATATGATAGCCCGCTCCGAGTGGGTCGGATTCTGGGTCAAACAGCGTGCGTACCCGAACTTTTTGGTATTCGTGCATCCAAAAGAACCACAGTACAGGCACAAAAGCACCCACGGAAATGGCCGCAGCCGTGATCAGCTTCCAACTGATCCCGGCTAAAAAAATCACAAAAATGCCGGATGCGGCAATCAGAATTGAGGTACCTAGATCGGGTTGTTTCGCAATCAAGATAGTCGGTACAAACACCATCAGTAGTGAAACTGCTAAGGTTTTTAACGAGGGCGGCAGAGCGCGTTTGCCGATATAACGTGCCACCATCAGCGGAACCGCCAGTTTGAGCAATTCTGAGGGTTGGAAACGGACAAAACCAAGGTCAAGCCAACGCTGTGCACCTTTGGAGGTTTCTCCAAACAGCAGTACACACACTAGCAGTACCCCCCCACAGAAAAACAGTATTGGTGCAGCACTTTCGTAAGTGCGAGGTGAAATTTGTGCGAGCAGCACCATTACCACCAGTGACATCGCCATACGCATCGCTTGGCGATCCATCATAGCGATGCTTTGCCCGCTGGCACTATACATCACTACTAGCCCAAATCCCATCAGGGTTAAGACACCAATTAACAACGGTAAATCGAGATGAAAACGCTCAAACAGCACCCGATTTTGTCCGGTAGAGGGATCCATCTTCATTATTGTTGTGCCTCTTGTGTCACACTGTTACCTAAAATCACCCGATCGAAGATCTGACGGACCACAGGGCCACCATTGCTTGAACCGCCACCGCCGTGTTCGAGTACCAATGTGACGATCACTTTGGGATCATTCACCGGAGCGAAACCAGTAAATAAAGCGTGGTCGTGTAGATGTTCCGCTAATTCGCTGGCGTTGTATTTTTGGCCATCAGCTAAACCAAACACTTGCGCAGTACCGGATTTGCCCGCTGTAGGATAAGACATATTTTGAAAAGCGCGTCGTGCGGTACCTTTCGCGCCATGGTTAACCAAGTGCATGCCTTGGATCGCCATCTCCCAATACCGTTTTGGCACCCCATCAATCGGCGGATAGGTGGTGTAAGACATATCCCGCTGACTAGCAAATTGGGCACCGTTTTCAATGGTGGCACGCAATAGATGAGGTGCAGTGACAGCACCATGGTTGACTAACACCGAGGTGGCTTTGGCAATTTGCATCGGGGTTGCGGTCCAATAGCCTTGACCAATTCCAACCGGAATCGTATCACCTTGGTACCATGGCACTTTATGGCGGGCCATTTTCCATTCACGAGTAGGCATATTCGCCTTACTCTCTTCGTAAATATCAATGCCGGTAAATTCACCAAAACCAAAACGCATCATCCAACTGGAGAGCTTATCGATCCCCATATCGTAGGCTATTTGATAGAAGAAGGTATCCACCGACTCTTCAAGGGATTTGATGATATCAACTCGACCATGTCCCCAGCGTAGCCAATCACGGAAAGGGCGCGTATCGGTATTAGGAATGCGCCAATAGCCTGGATCGTTACGCGTGGTATTTGGGGTGATGACGCCGTCTTGCAGTGCTGAAACGGCGATAAAGGGCTTAACCGTTGAACCGGGTGGGTAAATCCCCAGCGTGGTACGATTCACCAATGGGCGGCGTGTATCATTGAGTAATTCATTGTAAGCCTTGGCGGAAATACCATGTACGAACGAGTTGGGGTTATAGCTTGGGCTCGATACCATCGCCAGTACACCATTATCCTGTGGATCGAGTGCAACCACAGAGCCACGGCGTCCATCTAATAATTGATAAGCGTAGAGTTGTAGCTCAATGTCGAGGTTGAGCACAATATCTTGCCCGGGGATAGGCGGAACATATTTTAGCGTACGGATCACCCGCCCGCGGCTATTGACTTCCACTTCCTGATAACCGGCAGTGCCATGCAGCAAATCTTCGTAGTAACGTTCAATGCCCAGCTTGCCAATATCACGTGTGGCTTGATAGTTGGCTTTTTTATCTTCTCGCTCTAAGCGCTCCAGATCTTTATCGTTAATGCGTGATACATAGCCAATCACATGAGTCAGTACTTCGCCATATGGATAATAACGTTTTAGGTTAGCGCTAACTGCAACGCCGGGAAATTTGTGCTGATTGACCGAAAATTTAGCCACTTGCTCGTCGGTGAGCTGAGTCAGTAATGGTACCGAGTTAAAACGCCGTGTTTGGCGGCGTTCTTTTTCAAAAGCGGCCAGTGCTTCTGGGCTAATTTCGAGGATCTGCTGTAAGCGCTCAATCGTTTCCGTCATATTGGGCACTTTTTCTGGGGTCAGCTCTAAGTTGAATACTGGACGGTTTTCCGCCAGCAATACCCCATTACGATCAAAAATCAGTCCGCGATTCGGTGAAATCGGCACCACTTTGATTCGGTTATCATTGGAGCGGGTTTTATAATCTTGATACTGGTTGATCTGGATATGATACAAGTTAGTGACCAGCAGCCCCATACACAGCAAAATCGCCAAGAAAGAGACGATAGCGCGATTACGAAACAGCTGCGTTTCGGCTTGATGGTCGCGGATTGGGGAATGCTGGTGTCGCATGGCACGCTATTCTCGATGATAAGGGTGGTTAGTGGTGATGCTCCAAGCACGATATAAGCTTTCCGCCATCACGACTCTGACCAATGGATGAGGTAGGGTGAGCGGTGAAAGTGACCAACTTTGATCCGCCGCGGCTTTGCAAGCAGGAGCAAGTCCTTCTGGCCCGCCAATCAAAATCGAAACGTCGCGGCCATCGTGTTTCCAGCTTTCCAGTTGTTGCGCAAGCTCCTCGGTATCCCAGCGTTTACCGGGAATATCCAAGGTGATGATGCGATTACCTTTCGGTACCGCAGCGAGCATCGCTTCGCCTTCTTTTTGCAAAATGCGCGCAATATCGGCATTTTTACCCCGTTTACCCGCGGTAATCTCTACCAATTCGAGTGGCATATCATGCGGGAAGCGACGGCGGTATTCTTGAAAGCCCTCTTCAACCCATTTCGGCATTTTGGTACCGACCGCGATCAGTTGAATTTTCACACTTAGCCCCAGAGTTTTTCCAGTTGATACAGTTCGCGTTGTGATGCTTGCATCACATGCAGCATCACGCTGCCCATATCTAACACCACCCATTGACCTTCATTTTCACCATTGATGCCAAGTGGGGTTAGACCAGCAAGTTTGGCTTGGTTGGCAACATGTTCAGCAATCGAGGTAACATGGGTTTTTGAGGTGCCGGTGCACACAATCATAAAATCAGTAACGCTGGATTTACCTTGAACATCTAGCGTGGTGATATCCACCGCTTTAATATCATCGGCTTTGTCGGCAAGAAAGTCTTTGAGTGCTTCAGCTTGCAAGGGAATATCCTCTCAATTGAGTTAATAAAAGCCACAGTTTTTATCCCCTTCTTACTTGAAGCTGTAGCGGTGTTGGCTAGGTTCGTTCATCCCAATCACATAGTTTGTCTATGCTGATGGGGACTTACTCACTTGCTGCCTACCTACAACATCAAGTTGTTTGGGTATATAAACGGCGCAGTATATCACGCTTTTAGTGTGGTAAAGGCAGCTTTACCTGAGGATCACAGCATTGCAAACTCAATTGCTGCAAGATTGGCCATACCGGTTGTTGATATTGTGTTTTGGCCAGTAATTCAGCTTGTGCCAGTAAGCTCAGTAGTGAGTGCAGTGTACGAGTGGGTAATCGCTGCAAGGCTGCTGAATAAAGTGGCCTACGATTTTGCCACACCCGATGGCGATCAAATAGAGCACCGAGATTGCCCAGCGTTTGGCGCTCTTGCTGCCATTTTAACAGTTGGATCAGCTCTTTTTGCGCACTACGGATCAATATGATTGACTCACTCTCTTCCAGCATCAGTTGGCGTAAGATGCGCTGAGCACGGTTAGCCTTGCCCTCAAGCAAGGCATCCATCCAGTGATAAGGCGTGAAATGGTTATGGCGGCTTAGTGACTCTTCTAAACGCACTAAGGTGAGTCGGCCATCAGGGTAGAGTAGGGCTAATTTTTCTAGGCTTTGACTAAGTGCAAATAAATTACCTTCATGCCACTGTGCCAGCATTTGTACCGCTTCAGCGTCCGGTTTTAAGCCGAGTGTGTAGCAGCGCTGTTGCACAAACTGTGGTAGGCGGTTTAACTCAGGAGTGAGGCAATTGACCCAACAGGCGTTTTGGCTCAGGGTTTTAAACCAAGCGGCACTTTCTTGGGCCTTAGTTAGTTTAGGACCGATCACCACCAGCAGAATATCCGCGTGGAGCTGACCTACTAAGGTGTTTAACTCTTTTGCTGTCGCGGCGTTGATGCCCGATTCTGGGATTTCCAGCTCGATTAACTGACGATTGGAAAACAGGCTGAGAGCCTGACAACAATCATAGACAGAGCTCCAATCTAAGCTGGCATCCGCGCTGAAGCGATGTTTTTCGATAAATCCTTGCGCTTTGGCCGCGGTTTCAATCGCGGTTTTGGCTTCTTGGATCAACAGCGGTTCATTACCCAATACGAGGTAAATCGGATACAGGGTTTTGTGCAGTGACTCAGCCAGTTTTTCAGCGTAAATGCGCATCGAAACTACTCACTTTGGCCTTCTGTGGCGGTTGGCTCCGTCAATTCTTGAGTCTCAAGCTGATAATCGGCCTGAGCGTTTTCATGTTCTAAGGCTTGCTCATCCAGTGTTTTACGGGCGAAGTCGGCTTTTAAACGTGCCATTTGGCGCACAATTTGGCTAGCGGCCAAGCGGCGCATCTCTTCTTCAATCATGTCGCGTTCAACAGATTTTGCCAGTGCAGTCAGTGGGTTATCTAGATAGCTACGCGTAACGCTGGTTGAAAAAGTCCGGCTGCCTAGCTCAGGCACGGTTACTCGATAAGAGGCTCGAAAGGTCAGCTCTTTTTCTGCGGCGCGGGTATTTTGGTATAGCGATAAGGTGCGTTCGCCGACACTTTCACTGAGCAGATGTAAATTCGGCACATCGGCGGCGGGGGTTTGTAAGTTGACCTTATTCAGACGTAATTGGCGATGAACTAAGCGTGTAAAGCTGCTGTATTGGTCATAACTGGTTAAAGACATGCTCGATAGCTCTTGTGGAATACTGTAGTCACCACGTAAGTGGAAACCACACGCGGTCAGTAAGCTGGTGAGCAATACCAAAAGTGACCATTTCAAACTAGTAACAACAGGGGTAGGCATGGAGGCTTCAGTCTCATTATTAGGCACAATACTTATCTCAGCTTATCAAGCGTTGATCATGCGATAAGCTGAGATAAATACACAGGACGATTCCTGTTTACTGACCTTAAAACCCGCCATTAGTTCATTGGTTACGCTAATGGCGGGTTGATTGGTTACGCTAGGCTAAGTTAGCTCGCTACGATATTGAGCAGTTTACCCGGCACATAAATCACTTTACGTACGGTTAGACCATCGGTGAATTTCTGCACGTTCTCATCTTGCATGCCTAATGCTTCCACTTGTTGTTGAGTGGCATCAGCAGCAACGGTCAGTTTGCCACGCAGTTTACCGTTGACTTGTAGCACGATCAGCTTTTCATCTTCGACCAGTGCGGCTTCATCGTACGTTGGCCAGCTTGCCGTATCGATATTGCTTTGACCGAGTGCCACCCACATTTCGAAACAGATATGTGGAGTGATCGGGTACAGCATCAGCGTGATCGCCTGCAGTGCTTCATCCAGAATCGCACGATCTTGCGCTTCGGCCATTGGTGCTTTAGTCAGCTTGTTCATCAGCTCCATGATCGCAGCGATAGCGGTATTGAAAGTCTGACGACGCGCGACATCATCGGTCACTTTGGCGATGGTTTTGTGGACATCGCGGCGCAGCGCTTTTTGGTCTGCATTCAGAGCAGATGCATCCAGTGCTGGAGCTTGGCCAAGCGCAGCATGTTCACGAACCAGTTTCCAAACCCGACGCAGGAAGCGGTTAGCGCCCTCAACACCAGATTCTTGCCATTCCAGGGTCATATCTGCAGGTGAGGCAAACATCATGAACAGACGTACCGTGTCAGCACCGTATTTGTCGACCATCTCTTGTGGGTCGATGCCGTTGTTTTTCGACTTAGACATTTTGATCATGCCTGAGTGCTCAACTTGACGACCTGTGGTATCCACTGCCGAGACGATACGGCCTTTGCCATCACGTTCTACTTTGACTTCAGTTGGCGCAACCCACTCTTTACCACCTTTGTCATTGGTGTAGTAGAAAGCATCAGCCAGTACCATGCCTTGGCATAGCAGCTTTTTAAATGGCTCATCGCTTTGCACGTAACCTGCATCACGCAGCAGTTTGTGGAAGAAACGTGAATAGAGCAGGTGCATACACGCATGCTCAATACCACCGATGTATTGATCGACTGGCAGCCAGTAATTGGCTTTGGCTGGATCAAGAATATCATCCGCTTGTGGTGAACAGTAACGCGCGTAATACCATGAAGACTCCATAAAGGTGTCAAAGGTATCGGTTTCGCGCAGGGCTGGCGCACCGTTAAAGGTGGTTTTTGCCCACTCTTTATCGGCTTTGATTGGGCTGGTTACCCCATCCATCACCACATCTTCTGGCAAGATCACAGGCAGTTGGTCTGCTGGTACTGGGTGGACTTGGCCATCTTCAGTCGTCACCATCGGAATTGGTGCACCCCAATAACGTTGACGGGACACGCCCCAGTCACGCAGACGGAAGTTAACTGTTTTAGTGCCTTTGCCTTCTGCTGCCAATTTGGCCGCGATCGAGTTAAAAGCGGCTTGGAAATCCAAACCATCAAATTCGCCAGAAGCGAACAACACACCTTTGTCAGTGTAAGCGGCTTCAGACACATCCAGCTCGCTGCCATCAGCAGGCTTAATCACAGGGATGATATCTAGGCCGTATTTGGTCGCGAATTCAAAGTCACGTTGGTCATGAGCTGATACCGCCATCACTGCCCCAGTACCGTAATCCATTAATACGAAGTTGGCGATGTAGATCGGTACTTCACGACCGTTTAAAGGATGGATAGCTGTTAGGCCAGTTGCCATGCCTTTCTTTTCCATGGTCGCGATTTCGGCTTCGGCCACCTTGGTGTTTTTACATTCATCGATGAAGGCGGCGAGGGCTGGGTTATTGGCTGCCGCTTTGCTGGCCAGAGGGTGACCTGCGGCGATTGCCACGTAGGTCACACCCATCAAGGTGTCAGGGCGTGTGGTATACACTTCAAGGTCAGTGTTTTCGCCTTTGACGGCAAATTTCAGTTCTACACCTTCAGAGCGACCAATCCAGTTACGCTGCATGGTTTTAACCATTTCAGGCCAACCGTCTAGGTTATCCAGATCATCAAGCAGCTCTTGGGCATAGGCCGTGATCTTAATAAACCATTGTGGGATCTCTTTTTGCTCAACCGGAGTATCACAGCGCCAGCAGCAACCATCTTCTACTTGCTCGTTGGCCAGCACGGTTTGGTCATTAGGGCACCAGTTAACCGATGAGGTTTTTTTGTACACTAAGCCTTTTTCAAACAGTTTAGTGAAGAACTCTTGTTCCCAACGGTAGTACTCTGGGCGGCAAGTGGCAAATTCACGATTCCAGTCATAACCAAAGCCCAGTAATTTGAGCTGGTTTTTCATGTATTCGATATTTTCGTAAGTCCAAGGCGCTGGCGCAGTATTGTTTTTGACCGCCGCATTTTCTGCTGGCAGACCAAATGCATCCCAACCGATAGGTTGTAGTACGTTTTTGCCTTGCAGACGTTGGAAACGAGAGACTACATCACCGATGGTGTAGTTGCGCACATGACCCATATGCAGTCGGCCGCTTGGGTACGGGAACATAGAAAGACAGTAGAATTTTTCTTTGTTTGGGTCTTCACTAACCACGAAGGTTTGGTGGTTGTCCCAGTGCTGTTGAACCTTGTGTTCAATCTCTTGTGGGTTGTATTGCTCTTGCATCGATGACATCCATCTTGGAATTTGTGAGTTCAGTAGGAACGAACTCTTTCGGTTCGGCATAGAATACAGAAAGCAGGGGTTTACAACAATAGCTATCCCCTTCCAACTTGAAGCTGCAACTTGAAGTTGGAAGGGGATGATCCGCTAGTCATCAGGCTTGAGAGAGGTAAGATATGCCAAAACAGAAAGCAAGTTATGAAGCCTTATTGGCTGAGGTGGTAGAAACCCTTAAACACAGTTCTGATGGTGTGCATGAGATTGTGCAATCTTCCGCCAAGTATGTGAATGCGGCTAATGATTTAACCAAAGATGAGCTCGCCTTAATCTCAGCTTATATCGAAGCCGATCTCAAAGAGTTTTCGGAACGTGTTGAGCAGAGCAAAAGTGGCCCATTTTATCTGATGATCACTAACTCGATTTGGCAGGGGCTGCTGGAGATTACTGATCGCACCAGCGTCGAGTGGCGAGAGTTGTTTGCCGATTTGGAGCATCAAGGCTTGTATCAAGTCGGTGACATGATTGGCTTGGGGATCTTGGTGTGCGATCACTGCGGTCACAAAACCGAGTTTACTCACCCAACTGTGGTAGAGCCTTGTACTCAATGTGGCGGTAAAGCTTTCAGCCGCCAAGCTCTTAAGCCTTAGCACAATCTTAGATCTATTGAAAAACCCAACCTGATCCAAACCAATCACGGGAAGCTTTGCTTCCCGTTTGTGTCAGTGTTTATTTGTGTCAGCACTGGTATTTATATCAGTACTTATATATGGCGACGTCGCCAGCCAGCCAACATCAGAGCCAGTCCGACCCAGAGATAGAGTGGTGTGGTGCCGACTTGATAATAAGGCGTGCTGCCCCGAGTTGGGGTGACTGTGGCTCTTAATACGCCAGTTTCAAATTGTGGCAGTTGAGCGATAATCCGCCCACGTTGATCGGTGATCGCGGTAATGCCATTGTTGGTCGCACGGATCAGTGGTTTACCGAGTTCTAATGCGCGCATACGGGCAATTTCCATATGTTGCATCGGACCGATGGAGCGGCCAAACCAAGCGTCATTGGATAGCGTGAGCAGAAAATCGGTCTCAGCGGTCACATTGTCACGCACTTGCTGATTAAAGATAATTTCATAACACAGTGCGGCAGCAAACGCGAAGCCTTTGGCAATCAGGTTCGGCTGTACATACTCGCCTTGGCTAAACGAGGACATCGGCAAATTAAAAAAGGGAGCGAGCGGTCTTAACAGCGCCTCAAATGGCACAAATTCGCCAAATGGCAACAAATGGTATTTGTGGTAGCGCAGACTTAGGTCATAGCGATACTCTTCGTGAGGAGTAACGCCAAGGGTCAGTACACTATTGAAATACTGTTGATCATCATTTTGATTGATAATGCCGGTGATCACAGCACTCTGATTGATTCGCGCCGCAGCATCTAAATTATGCAAGAATGACGGAATTTCAGATTCCAGTGCAGGGATTGCCGCTTCTGGCCAAATAATGATGTCCGCATCCCAGTTTTCTCGGGTGAGATCGGTGTATTTCATGATGGTTGGCCAGCGCTGGTTGGGTAGCCATTTTAAGCCTTGTTCAATGTTGCCTTGGATCAGCGCGACCGCTGTGTTGCGTTCGGTTTGCGGGGTGACCCATTGGATTGCTTGTAAGCCATAGCCAGTGGCATAGATGATTAGCGGGATTAAGAGAGTGAGCCAGCGGCGATTGAGCAGAGCATAAGCACAACTGCCGGCACAGATCAGCAGTAGTAAGGTGATCAACTCCACTCCGCCGATCGGCGCGAAGTTAGCCAATGGACTATCAATTTGGCTGTAGCCAAGCCATAGCCAAGGAAAGCCGGTCATCACCCAACCGCGTAACCAATCAGTGATTAACCATAATGCCGGTACTGCGCCTAACCATTTGCTGCGCGAGTTATTGGCAAACCAGCGATTGAGCAGCCAGCCGAAAAGTGCCGGATAAAGGGCGAGATAACCGACCAGTAAGGTCATTAAAAACAGGCTAGCGATTTTAGGCATTCCGCCAAAGGTGTCGATACTGACATGTACCCAACTGATCCCGAAGGCAAATTGCCCAATTCCCCACGCATAACCAATTATCGCAGCTCGCCGTGCAGTTTGTTGATGCAGCAGCAGCAGCAGTAAAGTGGGGCTGATTAAGGCGAGTGGCCAAATTTGATAGGGGGCAAAAGCCAGCGGGGTCAACACACCAACCAAAGCGGCCGCGAGCGGCCGCATTAGGCGATGAGATAATAGGCTGTTCATCGTGTTGTTATTTACCGTTGCTCAGTCATCGGAGAGGGTTATTCTTGTGCATGCGAGAGCGTTTCTAGATCTGGCACGGTCACTTGCAAGGCGACCACGCGGCGATTGTCCGCTGCCATCACTTTGAAATTGTAGCCTGCGATATCGACCACCTCGCCACGGGCGGGTAAGTGTCCAAAGGCGGTCATCACCAAACCACCGACGGTATCCACCTCTTCATCACTGAATTTGGTGCCAAAGGTGTGGTTAAACTCTTCAATAGTGGCAAGAGCTTTGACCGAGAAAGTGTGCTTGCTCAGTTGACGGATCTCTTTTTGCTCTTCATCGTCAAATTCATCTTCAATGTCGCCGACGATTTCTTCCAGAATGTCTTCAATAGTCACTAGCCCGGAAACACCACCAAACTCATCCACCACAATCGCCATATGGTAACGTTCTTCACGGAACTCTTTGAGCAAGCGGTCAACCCGTTTACTCTCCGGAACGACCACCGCTGGGCGGATCACTTGCTGGATATCGAATGGAGCACTATTCGAGCCGAGATATTTGAGTAAGTCCTTCGCAAGTAGAATGCCTTCCACATGATCTTTATCTTCGCTGATCACTGGATAACGTGAGTGCTGCGCATCGGTCATGATGGCGACTAAGCTATCGAGATTGTGGGTACGATCGATGGTGACCATTTGTGAGCGTGGGATCATGATGTCGCGTACGCGCATTTCGGCGATTTCCATCACCCCTTCCAGCATGTCGCGGGTGTCATGGTCAATCAAATCGTTGATTTCAGAGTCGCGGATCACATCGACCAGCTCTTGGCGATCTTTTGGCTCACCCTGAAAAAGTTGGCTTAGGCGTTCAAAGAAGGACTTTCTACTCGGACCTTCCGAATTTTGAGCATTGTCGTCGTTCATTATGTCTCAATTTACTAACGCTATCAGAAGTGTGATAGCTCACATGTGCCTTATCTTGGCCGATAAGGGTTACATTTTTTCGGTCAGATACGGATCACTAAAGCCCATTTGTTGCATAATTTCGGTTTCCAGTGCTTCCATCTCTTTGGCTTCATCATCTTCGATGTGGTCATAACCTAGCAGATGCAGGCTACCATGTACAACCATATGCGCCCAATGAGCCTGTAAAGGTTTATTTTGTTCAATCGCTTCATGTTCAACCACTTGGCGACAGATCACCAAATCACCGAGCAGATCAAGTTCGATACCCGGAGGAGCTTCAAATGGGAAAGAGAGCACATTGGTCGGTTTATCTTTGCCGCGATAATTGAGATTGAGCTGATGACTTTCCGCACTATCGACAATCCGAATCGTTACTTCAGCTTGGGCTTGAAATGGGCTAATGGTATGGGTTAGCCAAGTGGCAAAATCAGCAGCGCTTGGTAGCCCATGGTGATCGCTGACGGCAAATTGTAAGTCCAGTTCGATACTCATGACAGGTGCGACTCATGTGGGTTAGATGACGTTGGCTGAGCTGGCGAAGTCTCGCTCACGACGCTACTGAGTAGCCCCGCTGCTCGCTCCTCACGGCGGCGCTGCTCATGTAGCTGACGCTGCTTTTGATCTTGCGCTTCCCACTGTTCATAAGCATTGACGATGCGTGCCACCACTGGGTGGCGTACCACATCCTCAGCTTGGAAAAAGTTAAAGCTGATCTCTTCGACTTGACTGAGTACTTCAATTGCGTGGCGCAGCCCCGATTTTGCACCGCGTGGTAAGTCGATTTGGGTCACATCACCAGTGATCACCGCTCGCGAATTAAAACCAATCCGGGTGAGGAACATTTTCATCTGCTCTACGGTGGTATTTTGGCTTTCATCAAGAATGATAAACGCATCATTTAAGGTGCGTCCGCGCATGTAGGCGAGGGGAGCGACTTCAATCACATTGCGCTCAATCAGTTTTTCAACCCGCTCAAAACCGAGCATTTCAAACAGGGCATCGTACAGTGGCCGCAAGTAAGGATCGACTTTTTGGCTGAGATCGCCAGGCAGAAAGCCGAGTTTTTCCCCCGCTTCAACCGCAGGGCGGGTGAGCAGAATGCGACGGATTTCTTGGCGCTCAAGTGCATCCACTGCGGCGGCGACCGCAAGATAAGTTTTGCCGGTGCCAGCTGGGCCAACGCCAAAGGTAATATCGTGGGTCACCATATTCATCAAGTATTGAGCTTGATTCGGGGTGCGCGGTTTGATCACGCCTTTTTTGGTTTTTACTACCACTTCTTTGCCGTAGCGAATGCTCGACTCATGCTGCTGTTCCAGCACGCCAGACTCTTTGATCGCTAAGTGAATTTGCTCAGGTTCAATATCGGCAATCTCACCACGCAGCGGCGCGGTAGCCACATATAAGGTCTTAATAATATCCAGTGCTGCAGCGGCAGTATGTGTTTGGCCGACGATGGTAAAAAAATGGCCGCGGTAATTGATTTCAACCCCTAAGCGCCGTTCGAGGTGCTTGATGTTATCATCGAAAGGGCCACATAGGCTGGCTAAGCGTTGGTTATCAGAAGGGTGTAGATCGATTTCTAAGGTTATAATTTTATTGCTCAAATTTGCCTCTCACTATGCCAATAAATGTCCGATTGTGACCGGACATTTATCGACAGTGTATACGAGATTAAGGAGTAAATGTAGCCACTCCAAGCTCATCTTCACGGCGAGTCTTGGCTTTCATTGCTGAAGGCGAGGTGGCAATCCGCAGATTCATTTGCGATTCGGTACGCACTAATTCACCACGCAGTGAGTTGGCAAACACATCCACGATTTTGACATCGACAAATTGACCAATCAGATCTGGTGAGCCTTCAAAGTTAACAAAGCGGCTATTTTCAGTACGACCACACAGCTCCATCAAGTTTTTCTTCGAAGGACCTTCGACCAAAATTCGCTGCTCAGTACCGAGCATTAAGCGCGAATAACGCATCGCTTGGCTGTTGATTTGTTGCTGTAGCTCGTACAAGCGCGCTTTTTTCACCTCTTCCGACAGATCGCAAGGATAATCTGCCGCTGGGGTGCCTGGGCGTGGCGAGAACACAAAGCTAAAGCTCATATCAAAATCCACATCGCGGATCAGCTTCATGGTGTCTTGGAAATCTTTATCAGTTTCACCAGGGAAGCCGACGATGAAGTCTGAGCTGATCTGAATATCTGGGCGTGCTTTACGCAGTTTGCGAATGATCGATTTGTATTCAATCGCCGTGTGTGGTCGCTTCATCATAGTTAAGATGCGATCGCTACCACTTTGTACCGGCAGGTGTAGGAAGCTCACTAACTCAGGCGTGTCTTCATACACGGCAATAATATCGTCGGTAAATTCCAGTGGATGGCTGGTGGTAAAGCGAATACGATCAAGCCCGTCAATGGTGGCAACTAAACGCAGCAGTTCAGCAAAAGAGCAGAGATCACCATCATGCGTTGCACCACGATAAGCATTAACATTTTGGCCGAGTAGGTTAACTTCACGCACGCCTTGTTCAGCCAGTTGCGCAATTTCAAACAGCACGTCATCGACTGGGCGGCTTACTTCTTCACCGCGAGTGTAAGGTACTACGCAGTAAGTACAGTATTTTGAGCAGCCTTCCATAATCGAGACAAAGGCTGTCGGGCCTTCAGCACGCGGCTCAGGTAGGCGGTCAAACTTTTCAATTTCAGGGAAAGAGATATCCATCACCGGTGCAGAACTGGTTTGTGAACGCTGAATCATTTCAGGCAGACGATGCAGGGTTTGCGGGCCAAAAATTACATCGACATACGGTGCGCGCTGGCGAATCGAGTCGCCTTCTTGAGTCGCTACGCAACCACCAACCCCAATCACTACACCGGGTTTCTTATCTTTCAGCGTTTTCCAACGTCCAAGTTGGTGGAAGACTTTTTCCTGTGCTTTTTCACGAATTGAACAGGTATTTAGGAGTAAAACGTCTGCTTCCTCGGGTATTTCGGTCAGCTCATAGCCGTTAGCAGCATTAAGCAGGTCAGCCATTTTGGATGAATCGTATTCGTTCATCTGGCAGCCCCAAGTTTTAATTAGCAGTTTCTTACTCATCACACTTTCGCTCGTTCAATAGTTCTTCAATCATTTGAGCTTTAGCTCACATTCTAGCCGCCCTCTCGGCGGTAAGCAGCGTATTGTACTGCTTTAAAAACTGACTGACTAGTAATTGGCATCATTCTCTGTTGCCCTTATGGCGATTGGGTTTTGCTCTGATTCGTCGTTAGGTTTTCCGGTAAAAAAGGTCGCAATCTTGAAACCACTCCGTACAATGCGTTGGGGATGATAGGCCGAGTGAGAAACCGATGAGCAGCAACAAGTTTGACATTTTAGTAGTAGGTGGAGGCATGGTTGGCGCGGCGGCGGCGCTGGGATTTGCCCAGCAAGGACGCACGGTTGCCTTGATCGATAGCTGTGCACCGCAACCATTTGAGCCAGCTCAAGCGATGGATGTGCGTGTCTCGGCTATATCACACACCTCAGTGCAGCTTTTAGAATCACTTGGCGCTTGGCCAAACATTGTGGCGATGCGTGCTTGTCCCTATCACCATTTGGAAACGTGGGAACATCCTGAGTGTCGCACACGTTTTTCCTGTCACGCCTTGGATTTACCACAGTTGGGTTACATGGTGGAAAATCGCATTATTCAACTTGGCTTGTGGCAGCAGTTGGCGGATTATCCGCAACTGACCTTGATGTGCCCAGAGCAGTTGCTAAAACTGGAGATAAGTGGACAGGGATGTCAGGCTATTTTGCAATCGGGTACCGTACTGGAGTGCGATTGGGTGATTGGAGCCGATGGCGCCAACTCCCAAGTACGTCAATTGGCACAGATTGGCATCACTGCGTGGGATTATCGTCAACACTGTTTGTTGATTAATGTTGAGACTCAGCGTATTCAGCAAGAGACGACTTGGCAGCAGTTTTTCCCAACTGGGCCGCGCTCTTATTTGCCGCTAGGTGGCAATCAAGCATCGTTGGTTTGGTACGATAGCCCACAGCGGATCCGCACTTTGGTAGGTTTAAACCCAGCGCAATTACGTAGTGAGATTATTGAGCATTTCCCTGCCGAACTTGGTGATATTCGCGTATTGCAGCAGGCCAGCTTCCCACTGACTCGTCGTCATGCTCAGCAGTATGTGAAAAATCGCTGTGTGTTAGTGGGGGATGCGGCACATACCATTAACCCACTTGCCGGGCAGGGGGTAAACCTTGGTTTTAAAGATGTGGCGGAATTATTGGCCCAAACCGAGCATCAAACGCGGCTGACGGTCGAACACTTTGCCGCTTATCAGCGTGGTCGGCGTGCTGATAATCTATTGATGCAAACCGGTATGGATCTGTTTTATCAAACGTTCAGTAACTCGCATCTACCACTCAAGTTGCTGCGCAATGCTGCGCTGGCGGCGGCCGAATGTGCTGGGCCATTAAAAAAACAAGTGCTGCGTTATGCGCTCGGCCTTTAGTCTTGGTTATCTCTCGCAAGTCGGATGAATGTTCTGCATTCATTCACTGAATACGCTTTGTTTATGCTAAAGTGGCCAACAAGTTTTAATATGAGCTGTGGTATAATTGTTAATCAAAGGTATTTGGGGCGATGAAAATGAACGATACAGGCCAAATTACACAAAAAGATCTACTCAAATTGCTTGTTGATCAGGCGCAGCATAACGCTACCCGCGATGAACTTAACCGTGTGGAAGATAAACTCATCATTCGCATCGATGCCGTTGAGACTAAGCTTTCAGCACGCATTGATGCCGTTGAGACTAAGCTTTCAGCGCGCATAGATGAGGTTGAGACTAAGCTTTCAGCGCGCATAGATGAGGTTGAGACTAAGCTTTCAGCGCGTATAGATGAGGTTGAGACTAAGCTTTCAGCACGCATTGATGAGGTTGATACTAAGCTTTCTACTCGCATTGGTGAGCTTGAAACTAAAATGGATATGAAGTTTTCTTCTTTGAAATCAACAATTATTGTCACCGCTATTGGTTCGGTTATTGCTCTTGGCGGCTTATTAATCGCCTTAGCACAACTCATCAAAGCCTAATGTGCTGACTTGAGTACTTATCAAAGAGCAGCATAGGGATAACGTACTGATTCTGGTGCTAAAAACAAAAAAACGCTGCGCAAGGCAGCGTTTTTGACATCACACAAGTGGATTACTTGGTAACGCGTAGGATTGCAGTTTCGCCAACCACTACTGAACCAGCAAGTTTGTTCAGCTCTTTGATCTCATCCATGTTAGAAATAACCACAGGAGTCAGAGTTGATTTTGCTTTCTCTTCTAGTAGAGCCAAATCGAATTCGATAATAGTATCGCCGATTTTTACTGATTGACCTTCTTCAGCGATGCGAGTGAAGCCTTCGCCTTTCAGTTCAACAGTATCAATACCGAAGTGAACAAACAGCTCGATGCCGTCGTCAGATTCGATAGAGAATGCATGGTTGGTTTCGAAGATTTTGCCGATAGTACCGTTAACAGGAGCCACCATCTTGTTACCAGCAGGCTTGATCGCGATACCGTCACCAACGATTTTTTCAGCAAAAACCACATCTGGCACATCTTCGATGTTAACGATTTCACCAGAAAGAGGTGCGATGATTTCGATTGCACCTGCGTTAGCGCTGTCGTCAGAGACGAGCTTTTTAAGTTTGTCAAACAGACCCATTGTGTCATGCTCCTAACGTGTTAGTTTTATTCTGTCGAAGTATAGTATACCAATCGCCAAAGATAGACGACTATTTTCATCGTCTATCTTGTTGGTATTAACCAATAATTACGCTTTTGCAGCGATGAACTGATCGACACAAGCTTCAATTTCTGCCGCAGTTGGCAGTGAAATTGCGTGTTCAGCCATCGCTTTGATTTCAGCGAAATTAGCATTACGGATCACTTTCTTCACAACTGGAATCGAGATACCGCTCATTGAGAACTCATCAAGACCCATACCCAGCAGTAATAGAGTAGCACGTTCGTCGCCAGCTAGCTCACCACACATACCGGTCCATTTACCTTCCGCGTGAGAAGCGTCAATCACTTGCTTAATCACGGTCAGTACCGCAGGCGAAAGTGGGTTATACAGGTGAGAAATCATCTCGTTACCACGGTCAACCGCCAGTGTGTACTGAGTTAAATCGTTAGTACCGATAGAGAAGAAAGAAACTTCTTTAGCTAAGTGGTGCGCAATTGCAGCCGCCGCAGGAGTTTCCACCATCACACCGATTTCGATGTTTTCATCGAATGCATGACCTTCAGCACGCAGTTCAACCTTGTACTCTTCAATCGCGTTTTTCAGTTCACGGATCTCTTCTACTGAAATGATCATTGGGAACATGACGCGTAGTTTACCGTGAGCAGATGCACGCAGAATACCACGTAGCTGATCACGCAGGATTTCACGACGATCTAAGCTGATACGTACTGCACGCCAACCCAAGAATGGGTTCATCTCTTTTGGCAGATCCATGTAAGGCAGATCTTTGTCGCCGCCGATATCCATAGTACGGATAATCACCGCTTGACCGTTCATCGCTTCTGCCACTTCTTTATAAGCGTGGTATTGCTCTTCTTCAGTCGGTAGTGCGTCACGATCCATAAACAGGAATTCAGTACGGTATAGGCCAACACCTTCACCGCCGTTACGGATGATGCCGTCACAGTCTTTTACTGTACCGATGTTGCCGCACACTTCAACGCGGTGACCATCAAGCGTTTCTGCTGGTAGGTCTTTCAGTTTCGCCAGCTCTTCTTTTTCAGCAAGGAAAGCGGCTTTAACTGCTTTCGCTTCTTCAATTTGAGCTTGGGTTGGATTAACAATGATCTTGTTGTTCATTGCGTCCAGGATCAGGGTGTCGCCGTTTTTCACTTTCTTAGTGATGTCGTTAGTGCCGACGATCGCTGGCAGTTCTAGAGAACGCGCCATGATAGAAGTGTGAGAAGTACGGCCGCCGATATCACACACAAAACCTAACACATAGTTCAGGTTAATTTGTGCGGTTTCAGAAGGCGTTAAATCGTAGGCCACTAGGATCACTTCTTGATCGATTTCGCTGAGCGAAACGATATGCATACCTAGGGCATTTTTCACAAAACGGGTACCGATATCACGGATGTCGGTGGCACGTTCTTTGAGATATTCATCGTCTAATGACTCAAGCGCGGTAGCTTGTTCTTCGATAACGGTGTAGATCGCGTTATCGGCCGCCATTTTATCATTCTTGATGAGGGCTAAAATCTCTTCTTCTAGCTCTTCATCTTCAAGCAACATGATATGGCCTTCAAAGATGGCTTCTTTTTCTTCACCAAAAGTTTCAAGTGCTTTTTGTTTGATCACTTCTAACTGCGCAGAAGATTTGTTACGCGCAGTGTAAAAGCGCTCAACTTCGGCTTCTACTTGATCATCTGAAATGGTGTTTGTGTTTAGGACAATTTCATCTTCTTGAAGAAGTAGTGCTTTACCAATAGCAATACCTGGAGATGCTAGAATGCCTGAAATCATAGCCTTACCTTAAACTGGTCAACTGTAAACGGGAGATGGGACAAACGCTAACCATAAATATGTAGCGTATTTCTCGGGTTATTTCCAACAAAGCCATTTTGTGTGCACAAAATGGCTTTAACAGGAAGACAGGATTAGTGAAGTTGGTCCATCAGAGCCACTAAGTGGTCAACGGCTTCTTTCGCTTGAGGGCCTTCGGCAGAGATAGTCACAACTGTGCCTTTTACCAGACCTAGCGTTTGCAGCTTGAACAGACTTTTTGCACTTGCACTTTTACCGTTAGAAGTCACAGTGATGTCTGCATCGAAAGCTTTCGCTTCTTTTACAAACTGTGCAGCTGGGCGAGTGTGAAGGCCATTTTCTGCTGTGATTTCTACTTGCTTCTCGTACATGTTTAATACCCCAATAAGATTATTTTTTGTAAGTTTGTTAACCAGAATTAGCTTAACTGCATAACCCGCTTTGTGCTAGCACTGTCACAGGCTTTTCGTGTTAGAACTTAAGACTGGTTAAAATTTTACCTATCGCCTTTGCTATTTTTTGCAATTTGAGCGGTAGAGTGTAAATCAATGGCTTCTTTATTTTGAAGCGAAAAATAAAACGCCCCGATATTACCAAAGGTGAGGCAGGGATCAACAAAAAAGCCCCTGACTGGGGCTTTTTTAAACGAAAAATTGATTTCGCTACATATTATTGTTGGTTCTCTTTATCGGTAAAAATGCCCGCAAACAGCGCGGTGCTCAAATAGCGCTCACCAGAACTTGGTAGTACGGTTACAATGTTTTTTCCTTTAAATTCAGGTAATTGCGCTATTCTATTCGCGGCAACTACCGCCGCGCCAGAAGAGATTCCGGCTAAAATACCTTCTTCTTCCATTAGGCGACGCGCCATTGAAATCGCCTCTTCTGAGGTCACCAGCTCAACACGGTCAATCAGGCTTAAATCTAAGTTGCCGGGGATAAAACCGGCACCAATGCCCTGAATTTTATGCGGAGCGGGTTTGATTTCTTGGCCCGCTAACGCTTGGGTGATGACCGGTGACTCGGCGGGCTCGACCGCCACCGACACAATTGCTTTGCCTCTGGTGCCTTTAATATAACGGCTGGTGCCGGTTAATGTGCCGCCAGTGCCGACGCCAGCCACAAACACATCCACTTGACCATCGGTGGCGTCCCAAATCTCTGGGCCAGTGGTTTGCTCGTGGATTTGTGGGTTGGCTGGGTTGTTAAATTGTTGCAATAACAGGTATTTTTCTGGATTGCTGGCGACAATCTCTTCCGCTTTAGCAATCGCGCCTTTCATGCCTTTGGCTGCTTCAGTTAGCACTAAATTGGCACCCAGTGCTTTGAGCAGTTTACGCCGCTCTAAGCTCATTGATTCTGGCATGGTTAGGGTTAATTTATAGCCCCGTGCCGCGGCGACAAAAGCCAGCGCTACCCCAGTGTTACCACTGGTCGGCTCAACCAATTCAATCCCAGGCTTAAGTTTGCCTTGCTTTTCGGCATCCCAAATCATGTTGGCACCGATCCGGCATTTAACACTGAAACTCGGGTTGCGTGCCTCGATTTTGACCAACACATTGCCAGTTGACACTTTGTTTAAGCGCACCAGCGGTGTGTTACCAATCGTCAGGGAGTTGTCTTGATAGATTTTGCTCATGGTGATGTTCCTTCATTCAGTACGCCGTCAGCCCGTTAAGCGGTATGTGCGTGAATAGTGAGTATGATGAGAGCATAAGTGTATATTCACTAAGCGAAAAAGATTAAAAAGTTATAACTTATGTGGTGTGAGTAGCCGATAAAAGCTTCATTTTTTGCTGGTGTACGATCCCTTAGCGGCAACCCTAACGTGTTTGCCGTCTAACGGTTGTGCCGATAGTGTGGCTTAAATTCGTGCACCCACATCGCGGTGGCGCCGCACACCGCTACCGGCATGATAAACAGATTGATGATCGGAATACTGGCGAGCAGTGCAACCATCAATCCAAAGCTATAAGCTTGCGGCTGATTTTGTTGCAAAGTATTACGCATATCATCAAAAGCAATTTTATGATTATCGAACGGGTAGTCACAATATTGGATTGCCAGCATCCAAGCGCTGAACAGCCACCAAGCCAGTGGACCTACTGTTTGTCCAAGCGCTGGGATCAGCAATAACAGTAGCAGCCCCAGCGCTCTGGGCAGCATATACCGCAGCTTGCGCCATTCGCGTGCCAATATGCGTGGCACATCTTTGATCAGTGACCATACACTCTGTTCGCTGAGCACTTGGCCAGATAAGTGCTGCTCGATTTTTTCCGCTAATAACCCATTGAAAGGTGCCGCAATAAAATTAGCCAAGGTGCTAAAAAAATAGGAAAAAGTGGCAATAATGGTTAACGCCAGTAATGGCAACAACACATAGCGCAGCCAAGCCAAAAAGACGGGCAAGTGGCCGAGCCACTGGCTAATCCACATATCCAACTGGCTAAATAAGTAGTACATTGCGCCGCCCACCAGCAGCATGTTGGCCAACAGCGGCAGTGCGACAAAGCGACGGATGCCGGGGGTAAATGCCAAACATAGGCCATAGTAGAAGTAGCCAAATCCAGAACGGGTAGGGTGCATAAACGCGATGTTCCTTGATAAACCGAAGGTAAATTGTACTGGATTGCGAGCTAAGTAAAATGCTTAAACCGCAAAAAAACGCGTGATGTTGGCAACTTCTCACATTAAGTTGTTCTAAATTCAACGAGAGTTTTGGTAAAGTATCGCGACAAGCCAAACCCACACCCTGAACCACGTCCTGTCGGGCGCTAGAGCTCAGAACATCAAACGGGATATTGAGAATTTAAGATGCAGGAATTGCGATTCGTATTGATAATGGTTGGCGCGCTGGCAATTGCCGCGTTGCTATTTCACGGTCTGTGGACCAGCAAAAAAGAGGGAAAGTCCAAGTTTGGGCATAAACCTCTGCGTAAAATTGATACCGCTAGTGAGCAACCCACTGCGCCGTCATCGGCAGCTGCCGATGAATTTGAGATCATTCGTAAACCGCGTAAAGAGCCCGATTTTGGCTTGTCAAAAGGATCTGCCGATCCGCTGATCGCCGATTTTCTCTCTAGCGATGAGTTGCCCGAATCGGCGGCTGAATCTGCAGCTATTGAGGCGAATTATCATCGCCAATCAGTACCCGCATCATCTGCGACTTCCACGCTCACCCAGCCTGAACCGGTGGTGCACTCTGTCATTGCCTCCGAGAGTCCAACACCACCATCGCCGCAGATTGAACCTTCGCCTCAGGAAGATCCACTCGATGTGATTGTGCTTAACGTGCACTGTGCAGGTAACCAGCCGTTCGTTGGTACTAAGTTATTCGATAGTATGCAACAAAATGGCTTGTTATTTGGTGAGATGGATATTTTCCATCGGCATGCGGATCTGTCAGGCACCGGCAAAGTGCTGTTTAGCGTCGCCAATATGATGCAACCGGGAACCTTGATGCATGATGATCCGGCCGATTTTACTACCCAAGGCATCTCGTTTTTTATGACCTTGCCGGGTTTTGGCGATCCTGAGCAAAACTTTAAATTGATGCTGAAAACTGCGCAGCAAATTGCTGATGATCTCAGTGGTCATGTGTTGGACGATGCGCGCAATTTAATGACGCCCAATCGATTGGATGCTTATCGCAAGCAAATTCAAGAATTTAAAGCGCGCCATAACGAATAATAGCGAATTGGCGCGCAAGCCCCAGCGCTCACCAAGCGCTTCACCATGGGGCTCATTATACTGATAAGGCTCTGCGGAGCCTTTTTTCATCGAGATACGAGAGAATCACCATGCCCACTGCCGCGCAACGATTAACCGAGCTAAGACAAACCCTGCATCAACATGGTGTGCGTTATTATGTAGAAGACGCACCGACCATTCCGGATGCCGAATATGATCGCTTAATGCGCGAACTGCTCGCTTTAGAAGCTGAGCATCCTGAATTAATCAGCCCAGATTCCCCCAGTTTGCGCGTGGGTGGCCGCCCATTAGAGGGCTTTACGCCGGTTGAGCATGAAATCCCGATGTTATCGCTGGATAATGCGTTTGATGATAGTGAGCTGGATAGCTTCTATCGTCGTATGCTGGATCGAATTGCTGCAGTAGCCGATAGCCCATTTTGCTGCGAGCCTAAACTCGATGGTTTAGCGGTCAGTTTATTGTATGAAGAGGGCGTGCTGACTCGCGCTGCGACTCGTGGTGATGGCGCGACGGGCGAGAATATCACCGCTAACGTGCGCACCATTAAAGCGATCCCACTGCGTCTACAAGGCAGTGATTTTCCAACTCGCCTTGAAGTGCGCGGTGAAGTGTTTATGCCTAAAGCGGGTTTTGAAGCACTTAACGCACGTGCGCTTAAAAAAGGTGAAAAGCAGTTTGTCAACCCGCGTAATGCCGCGGCTGGCAGTTTACGTCAATTAGATTCTAAAATTACCGCCCAGCGTCCATTGGCCTTTTATGCCTACAGCGTCGGTATTATTGAAGGTGGCGAGTTAGCGGGCAGTCACTATCAGCGTTTTCTACAGCTGAAAAAGTGGGGATTACCGATTTGCCCCGCTACCCAGCAGGTCAATTCGCTCGATAAGGTGAAAGCCTTCTATCAAGATATTTTAGCGCGCCGCGCAGAGCTCGCTTATGAGATTGATGGAGTGGTGATCAAAGTCGATGATATTGCCCTGCAAGATCGACTTGGCTTTGTGGCCAAAGCGCCGCGCTGGGCGATTGCCTACAAATTTCCCGCTCAAGAAGAGTTAACTCTGCTCAACGAAGTGGAATTTCAAGTTGGTCGCACGGGGGCCATCACACCGGTTGCCAAACTCGAATCGGTGTTTGTCGGCGGTGTGACCGTCAGTAATGCCACCTTGCACAATGGTGATGAAATTGCCCGTTTAGGCGTGATGGTCGGCGATACGGTGGTGATCCGCCGCGCGGGCGATGTGATCCCGCAAATTGTCTCGGTGGTGCTTGAACGCCGTCCAGCCGATGCCAAGCCCATCGTGTTTCCGCAGCGTTGCCCAGTGTGTCAATCTGAGATTGAACGCGTGGCCGGTGAAGCGGTAGCACGCTGCAGCGGCGGGTTAATTTGCCAAGCTCAGCGTAAACAAGCGTTAAAACATTTTGTGTCGCGCAAAGCGCTCGATGTCGAAGGCTTAGGCGATAAAGTGATTGAGCAGTTGGTGGATCGCGAGCTGGTGCACACTCCCGCTGACCTATTTCGCTTAACCCTAGCGCCACTTACATTATTAGAGCGCATGGGGCCCAAATCGGCGCAAAATGTGCTGGATGCGCTCAAGCAAGCCAAACACACCAGCTTAGCCAAATTTTTGTATGCGCTCGGCATTCGTGAAGTGGGGGAAGCCACCGCACTTAACCTAGCGCAGCATTTTTTAAGCCTAGAGGCGATTGCCAACGCCTCTCGCGAGCAGTTGCTGGCGGTTGCCGATGTCGGCAGCGTGGTCGCCGACCATTTGCTGGCTTTTTTTGCAGAGCCTCGCAACCAGCAAGTGATTGCTGATCTGCAAGCGCTCGGCGTGACTTGGCCGGATATGGTCGCGCAAGCGGCGATCGATTCACCGTTAGCCGGTAAAGTGGTGGTGATCACCGGCACGTTCACTAAGCTGTCGCGCAGTGAAGCGAAAACGGCACTGCAAGCGTTAGGCGTCAAAGTGACCGGTAGCGTCTCGGCCAAAACCGATATTCTGTTTGCCGGCGCAGCCGCGGGCTCTAAGCTTAACAAAGCGCTGGAGCTTGGGGTTGAGGTGCAAGATGAAGCGGCACTGCTGGCGTGGTTAACATAAGTCAGCGCCAGCTTACCCGAAGGGTAAGATTTGCCAACCCCAGCAAAATGTGATCGACGCCAGCTTTTGGCCAGCTCAAGCCATTACGATGGGAACTTATTTGATTAAATTTATCTAAACCTCAGCCTGTGCTGGGGTTTATTTTTGGCTAAAAACAACCTAGGTTTTTTGCCTCTCGATGTCGTCAAATCGGTTTTTAAATTGTCACCCTACAAATCGCTATTTTTCGATCTAATTCAAAAAAATGCGCATCATCATTGGTGAATTCGCTTATAAATCAATATTTTGAAATAACCGCATCCAGTTTGTGAAAAGAATTCGATCTTGATCACTAACCGGCCAGAAGTTTGCCGTAGCTCATATTTTTTTAGATAAAAATTAAGTTCTGATTGATGTTTCTGCACCGAGCGTTAGTCTACAGACATGGATACACAACAGTGTGCCAACAACTAAGAGAATCGGTTTCGATACTCGAAAAGGAAATGACTTCTCCCTTCGGCGGCCAACTTAAGGGAGAAACTCAAAAAACAGCTATATCCATTTTTAGGAGTTATCCATGGACAAAATGTTTAAACGTACTCTTCTCGGTGCTGCAGTAGCGATGGCGTCAACTGGCGTAATGGCAGCAAGTGTTAATGTTGGTTCAGACTTTAATGTAGATGTTTACGGTGTTGCAGCAATCTCTCTTGTGAACTACAACACTGGTGATAATCGTGATGATAGCGCGGGTTATGTAGTCGAAAACGAATCACGTATTGGTTTCCGTGCCCATAAAGATATGTTTGAAAACTTTACCGTTACCATGCAAATTGAATCTGGCTATGTTGATAGTACCGATTGGGGCCATGGTGGTGTTTCTGGTGGTGTGTTAGGCTTCCGTGATACTTATCTCGGTGCATCAGGCGATTGGGGTAATGTGCGTGTTGGTCGAGTTTTGACTCCTCTGTATGAAATCGTTGACTGGCCATTTTCTAATCCAGGTTTAGGTGCAGCCTTTGACTGGGGTGGCATTGCCGCTCACTATGATCGTCAATCAAACCAGATTCGTTATGATTCACCTAAATTTGGTGGTTTTTCTTTTGCTACATCAGTTGGTCGCGATGACAATGCCAATGGTGGCGGTGCAGCAACACGAGATTCATCATTCGTAGGCGCTAATGCTCGCTATACTATTGATACAGTGACACTGATGGGTGGAGTTGAGACTGCAAGTGACTTCAATGGTCTTGCCGGGCAAGATTCCTTTGCTTATATCGTAGGTTTTGAAGCTGGTTTACCTGGTGGTTTTGGTATTGCTGCTGCATTTAAAGGTGAAGAACTTGAACTTGCAGGTGTAAAACATACTCAAGACTCTTTCTCAATTGTTGGTCAATACTGGAATGGACCGGTTGGAATCAAGGTTGGCTATGCAGCTAACCTTGATTCAGAAAAAGGTGGCGTAGATCAGGATGACGCTAACAACATCTTATCTGCACAAGTTATGGGTGTTATCAACGGATTTGTACCATATATTCGTGTTGCTGGCCGTTCAGATTTCACAGCTGATAAAGATACCGACATTGTAACTCGCGTTGGTCTTGAGTACGGTTTCTAATAGATTCTGACAATCTATTTTTTAAGTTAAGGTTTAGAAAATATTTAGTTAAAACGCTGGCATTATGTCAGCGTTTTTTATATGAATGGATTACGATGAATCAATTTAAACTTATGGAGTAGCATTTTTATGCGTAAACTACTAATTTTTCTTATCCCTTTTGTATTAAATGCCTGCGGTTCTCTTAATGCAGATAGTAGTTTTCAAGATGTCCTTGATAGCGTTAATCAACGTTATGATTTTGTTCAACTAAAAAGTAAGAGTTTTACTCCGCAAGTTAAAGCGCTAAAAGGGCCAGATATACTTAAATCATCTGTAGATATTGTGGCTAATATCCCACGTTCTTCAAATGAGGTACCTGAAAGCTATATTTATCTTCAGGTAAGCTATTTTGAAAATTTTGATGAATATCAGACGGTAAAATATCAAGATAAAGAATATGCTTTAGAAGTGACGCAACCTTCGAAAAGTAGTTGTTCAGAACACTGCACTTCAACCCAATATGTTCGTTTTCCTATCGACTACACTGTTCTGCGCAACCAAGAGGATTTTGCGTTTACTATTGAATCTGCAAGTCGACGATTGAATACGCAATTTAGTATTGCTTCTGGGTTTATGAATGCACTAGCTAGGGAGAGTGACTTACAACTTTCAATTGGTGGATTTCAAGTGAGTCCTGTATTGGTGGCTGAGCCAGTAAAGTCGGTGACTGAATCAAAACCTAACCAAATGGTCCAATATCTGTATAGCGAAGCCACTCGCGCTGAACAACAAGAATTTGCCAACTGGGCGTTTGCCAACCGCGCGGCGGTTGATAAGCCTTTGGTTAGCGAGCATAAGCTGGTGACCATGATGGCGGATTGGTACCAAAAAGCCGACAAAGCCGATAAAGCGGCGATTCTGGCTTGGCTGATCAGCCAAGAGTAAGCGTTTACTGCTCTTATCTGTAATGCAAAGTTGCTGGCGGCTATTTTTGCGCTCACGGCATTGAATTGCATTTTAAATCCTAACAAGGCATGGTTAACCCCATGCCTTTGTGGTTTTTATCGTTGGATTTTTGTCTTTGTGGGTATGTTTTTGTTTATCTTTTTTGTTTAGGGGGGAGCCTATGAATATTAGCCAAGTCGCCAAACTGACCGAGCTTACCGCCAAGTCGATTCGTCTATACGAAGAGAAAGGTCTTATTACCCCGCCACTGCGCTCCGCCAGTGGTTATCGCACTTATACGCAGCGGCATGTGGATGATTTACTGCTGATCGCACGCTGTCGGCGGGTAGGGTTTAGTTTAGATGAGTGTAAAGCCATGCTGGCGTTGGCCAATAACCCAGAGCGCACCCGGGCCGCCGTTCGTGCCCGAGCGCAGCACAAGCTACAACAAGTATCAAGCCAACTGGCCGAGCTAAGCCTGATCAAGCAGCAGCTAGAGAGTTGGATTGCCTCGTGCCCTGGCGATGAGGGCAGCGAATGCCCGATCATTGATCAGCTCAAACAAGGTGAGTGTTGCAATCAATCCACGATCAAAGCAATCCACGATCAAAGTTAGAACCCGCCTACCTGCAACGCCAAGTGGTTTGGAGATATAAAGCAAGCGGGTTAGCGAGAGTGTCGGCTAAATTGGCTCAACAAGCAGAATAATGCCATCTAGCGCAATCACGCTGACCACAGTGCCTGCGGCCAGCGGGGTAGCGCAGCGCGCAGTCCAGCGCGTATCACCCAGCGTGACTTGAAACTCTCCGGCGGCGGTATCTTGCGCAATCGGGATCATCCGCCCAATCAGTTGCTTCTCTTTTTGGTTCAGATCGCGCGTGGCATCGTGCTGTTTATCTTGGCTAAATTGGCGTCGCCACCACAACCAAGTGGTGACGAGAGCGAAGCTGGCAAACGCCAACCACTGTAATTGCCAACCTAAAGGCAGCACCAGCAGTAGCGCTCCGACCAATAATGCAGAAAGCCCCAGCCACAGGAAATAACCTGCGGTACCGAGCAGTTCGACGGCGAGCAGTAGCAAGCCTAAAGTTAGCCAGTGCCAAACATTCAATTGCGAGAGCAGCGCGATCACAAGATTACCTTACCTATTGCTTAGATTGAGAGGATTGAAACATTTCAGCGATGCCAGCGATTGAGCCCATCAGACCGGTAGCTTCCAGTGGTAGCATGATGATCTTACCATTCTCTGCCTGACCAATCGCTTTGAGCGCTTCGGTATAGCCTTGGGCAATAAAGTAATTGACCGCTTGCATATCGCCTTTGGCGATAGCTTCGGACACCATAGTAGTGGCCTTCGCTTCGGCTTCTGCGGCACGCTCACGCGCTTCCGCTTGTAAAATCGCCGCTTGCTTTTCCCCTTCTGCCTTAAGAATTTCGGATTGCTTTTGCCCTTCTGCACGTAAGATTTGCGCTTGGCGCACCCCTTCTGCTTCAAGGACTTCAGCGCGTTTATTACGTTCGGCTTTCATCTGCGCATTCATGGCTGCGGTTAAGTCCGCCGGTGGTTGCACATCTTTAATTTCAATCCGGGTGACTTTCACACCCCATGGGCTAGTGGCATGGTCAACAATCGACAGCAGTTTAGTGTTGATCATATCACGTTGACTGAGCATTTCATCCAGCTCCATCGATCCTAATACGGTACGCATATTGGTTAAGGTCAGATTACGGATCGCATGTTGCAGTTGGCTGACTTCATAAGCCGCTTTAGCGGCATCAATCACTTGCACGAAGCACACCGCATCAATCACCACATTGGCGTTGTCTTTAGAAATCACTTCTTGGGCGGGAATATCTAACACTTGCTCCATCATATTAATTTTTTGCCCAACCCGATCAATAAACGGAATGATCAGATTGAGCCCCGGTTTTAAGGTTTGGGTATAACGACCAAAGCGCTCTACCGTCCAGTTGTGTCCTTGTGGTACGGTTTTGACCGCCGATGAGAGAAAAATCACCACCGCGCCGACCAATATTGCAATGGTGATCAATGAATCAATAGCCATAATCTTTCCTTGTTGTTGAGTGAAGCGTGTGGTTGTGGTGCCGTGTTGGCGGCAGCGCCAAGTGGTATACGCCTAAGTAAAAAGTATACGCACTTACTGGTTAGAGAGTGCCACCCATCGCTAAGATTGCGATCTGGTGGCAATTTATCGATTCAGGTTAAATTAATACAGTCGCGAGTAAAGCTGTTTGCGATATTGAGTAGCGAGCGGATTGCCTTGGCCGAGTGCGGTGAGCATATCGATCAAGGTTTTTTTCATTTCCCCCTCAAGCGTATTGAGATCATGACTGAGCCAAGACCACAGTAAACTCAACGCTTCTTCATCCCGTTTAACTTGATGGTATTGGCGTGCCAGTTCCAGAGCTAGGCTTGGATTTTTGGGATCGGCTTGCCACTGCTGTTCAAGCGCGATTAACTCAGGGCTATTTGCGGCCTGCTGATGCAATTCAAGCTTGGCCAATAGGGTTCGGTAATCGCCTTGTTGGTAGGCGAGTGGAATGCTGGCCAGCATCGCCTCGGCGGCATCGAACGCGCCGGTTTCGAGATAACAAGTGGCTAAAGCGAGTTTGACTTCGCCTTGACTACACCACGGTTCTGTTAAACCGGATAATAGCGTTAGCGCGGGTTGGTATTCGCCTTGTGCGACCAACTCAAGCGCTTGCTGAATTAAACGCTGTTCCGCATTGGGTAAATGGCGTTCAAGCATCTCTTCAATCGCACTGATCGGTTGCGCGCCACCTAAACCATCGACGGGCTGACCTTGAATAAATAGGGCAATGGTTGGGATTGCCTGGATGCCAAATTGTGCGGCAATCGCTTGTTGCTGCTGACAATTTAAACGAGCCAATACCACTGCGCCTTGATAACGTTCAACCAGTTGCTCCAATGCCGGTAGTAGTTGCACGCTCTCTGGGCTGGCTTCTGCCCAAAAATAAAACAGCACTGGCGTAAGGCTAGAGTGTTCAAGTACCTGCTGGAAATTATATTCAGTAATATCAATCATAGTGCTGGCTGGCATGGTCGATCCTTAGTGGCACAATATCCCATTTAAATTGGGGGTGAAGTTGGGCTTAATATACCCTTCCTACTTGAAGTTGCAGCGGTGTTGGCTACGTTCGCTCACCCCAATCACATAGTTTGCCTATGCTCATGGGGATTCACTCACTTGCCGCCTACCTGTAACTCCAAGTTGTTTGGGTATAGTTGTTGGAGTGCGCTTTCAATTCGGCAGTAGTTAAATTGAAAGCCTAAATCAGTCAGTTTTTTCGGTTTGGCTCGTTGGCTATCGAGCAGTAGCTCGCTGGCTTCACCCATTAACAGTTGTATCAGCCAGCGTGGAATGGTCAATAAATGCGGGCGCTGTAAGGTGTTAGCAAGGGTAAGGCTAAATTGCGCATTGGGTACTGGATGGGGTGCACAGAGATTATACGCACCTTGGGCGTGTTCGGTTTCGAGCAAAAACAGTATCGCGCGCAGCATATCTTGCATATGAATCCACGGCAGATATTGCTGACCATCGGCAATCGGTCCACCGAGACCGAGCCGGTAAGCGGGTAGCATTTTTTTGAGCGCACCGCCATGGCGGGCGAGCACAATACCTGTGCGCAGTAGGCAAACACGAGTTTGGTTTGATTGGGCTTTCAAAGCGAGCTGTTCCCATTGCTGGCAAACTTGATGCGAGAAATGTTGGCTATGTACGTGTAACTGCTCATCAAACGCGTGCTGTTGCTGATCGCCATACCAACCGACCGCTGAACCACTGAGTAATACTCGTGGCGGTTGGGTGCTGGCATGAATTTTTGCGACCAACTGTTCAGTGATGTTTAAGCGACTGTCGGTAATGCGCTGCTTTTGCGCGGTCGTCCAGCGCCGATCGGCAATCGGCTCACCAGCCAGGTTGATTACCGCATCAATTTGATTGAAATCGGCTAGCGAATCCAGTGAGTCGAGCAAGGTCAGATTTGCGCGTGCCTTTGGCAATACCCCGAGCGCGCTAAAATGCGCGTGAGCTTTGGTTATGTCGCGAGTCAGCACCAGCAGTTGATGCCCACTCAGCATCTTTATCAGTTGGCTACCAATAAAGCCACTACCACCAGTGATCAATATGCGCATGATGACTCCTTGTCGCGAGTGATGTTTATCCCCTTACTACTTGAAGCTGCAGCGGTGTTGGCGACGTTGGCTCACTCCAATCACATAGTTTGTCGATGTTCATGGGGACTCATTTACTTGCCGCTTACCTGCAACTTCACGTTGTTTGGGTATAGATCCGAGAACCTAGGCTTTACTCATTACTAAACAATATAGCCGAACCATGATTGAGGCTAGTAAACAGCAGCGTTCTGGGATTGACAATATCGATCCGGCGACTCTGTTGTGCTTCCATTTTGAACAGTTGAGTGATGAGCTGAAGCTGTTCTGGATTAAAATCGTTATTGTGGCTGGATGAGATATCTTTAAATTCGTTTGGGGTGACCAGCAGATAATTATCACTGATATCCCATTCTCCGGATTCGGAGATATTAATTGAACTCTCAGATGTATGATCTTCGGCAAACAGTTTAACAATCGAAACCCGCGAATAAGTACCGTTGGGCAAATATTTCACATTCGAATTAACTTCGACACGGCGTAACTCGCCCATGGCTGGGCTGTTATTTTGGCTGGTGATCAGCGAAACCATTTTGGATTGCCATTCACGCGAAGTTAACACTTGCTCCAGCTTAAAATCACTGCCCCAGTACAGCTTGGCGGTGAGTAACAGGCTAAACAATAAGCTGCCAATCGCGATATATCTATATTTCATCGAAAAGTCCTATTCGCACACTTTAATTGCATCGCTGGGATTGGCCACAATGCGTAAACTGATATTGCTGTTAGAGGCTGCAGTGCTATGAATATAGTTGAGCGTGAGTTGGTTATTTTGCCCACCGGTGGCAATCACCATCAGTGGCTTTAATTGATCCGTATGTTGTTGATTATATTTTTGGATGCATAATTTGATCGGAATTAGCCAAGGTGACAGATCCGGATGGTTAATCGGGGTATTGACCGCAATCCCATCTACCGTGGTTAACGGTTTGAAATTGGCTTGGCTTGGGTTGGTGAGCAACACTAAACATGGCATCACAATCGCGACCAAAAACATTAGCCGAGTGAGCCAGTCGGGCTTAGTTTTGACTGGCGTTGCGCTAGTTGAGGGTTGAGAGTGGCTGATTTTGGGGGCAGTACACTCTTCGAGCACTTCAGACGACATCTTGTCAGTTTCGGCAAACTCGGTGCTTAATAATTCGCTGTCGCGCTGAATGGTTTGTTCAACAATTTCCACCCGCGCGATGAGTTGATAACCACGTTTGGGCACGGTTTTAATGTATTGTGGCAGTTTAGTGGAATCTTTCAGCGTTTTGCGCAAGGTTGAAATGGCTTGGGTCAGACTGGAGTCATCGACCTCAAATCCTTGTTCGCGCCAGACAAAAGCATGTAAATCATGGCGAGACACCACATCATTGGGACGCTGGGCCAGTAACCATAGAATGCGGCTTTCGTTACTGCCGAGCCGGATTAACTCTTGATCATTGTCTTTATCAATCAGCGCATTGCTTAAGGGATCAAAGGTGAATCTTTCAGCAACAATGAATTTAGTACCAATATTACCCATCGATATCTTCTTTTGAGTTGCGTCCTAGTATGAACATCGGCTATCCCAGTATTTCCTTGTCCCAATAGGCAGACTTTACTGGTTTTTTATCTTTTTTGATAAAAATATGTGGCTAGGATAATCCAATCGCCAACAAAAAACAGTGTTTTTATGACTTTTGACCTTGAATTTACATTTTTTGTCCATATCTCTCTGACAGATCAAGGTCATTCCATTGTCTCTCGATGGATCAACAGTTTGAAACAGAAGTAAACGGAGCGATTATGAGCGATACAGTAACCACTAATAAAGAAACCCGTGGTTTTCAATCGGAAGTTAAGCAACTACTGCACCTGATGATTCACTCTTTGTATTCCAACAAAGAGATTTTTTTACGTGAATTGATTTCTAATGCTTCTGATGCAGCGGATAAGTTGCGTTTTCAAGCTCTCTCAAACCCTGAACTGTATCAGGGGGATGCCGAGTTAGCGGTCAAGCTATCGTTTGATAAAGATCAGCAGACGTTGACCATTGCCGATAATGGTATCGGTATGAGTCGTGATGAAGTGATCGAAAACCTTGGCACCATTGCGAAATCGGGGACCGCGGAGTTTTTCTCCAAACTTTCCGATCAGCAGTCGAAAAACTCACAATTGATTGGTCAATTTGGGGTCGGTTTCTATTCGGCCTTTATTGTTGCCGATGCGGTGACCGTGCGCACCCGTGCTGCGGGAAGCGCGGCGGCCGATGCGGTACAGTGGCATTCGCAAGGGGAAGGTGAGTACACGGTTGAAACCATTAATAAAGCCTCGCGTGGTACCGAAATCATTCTACATTTGCGCGAAGATGGCCAAGAATTTCTGTCCGAGTGGCGTCTGCGCGATGTGATTGGTAAATATTCTGATCACATTGGTATTCCGGTTTATATCCAAACTGCAGAGTTGGATGAACAAGGTCAAGCAACCTCTGTCACTAAATGGGAACAGGTCAATAAGGCACAAGCGTTGTGGACTCGTTCTAAATCAGAGGTGAGCGATGAAGAATATAAAGAATTTTATAAGCATGTGTCGCATGATTTTAGCGATCCTTTGTTGTGGAGCCATAACAAGGTTGAAGGTAAAAATGATTACACCAGCTTGCTGTATATTCCAGCCAAAGCGCCGTGGGATCTTTACAACCGCGACCATAAACATGGCTTGAAGCTGTATGTGCAACGCGTGTTTATTATGGATGATGCAGCGCAGTTTATGCCTTCTTACCTGCGTTTTGTGCGTGGTTTGATTGACTCCAACGATCTGCCGCTCAACGTGTCACGCGAAATTCTGCAAGATAACAAGGTGACCCAATCGCTGCGTCAAGCTTGTACCAAACGCGTGCTGACCATGCTGGAGCGTATGGCGAGCAATGATGCCGAAAACTATCAAAAATTCTGGAAAGAGTTTGGTTTGGTGCTCAAAGAAGGCCCAGCCGAAGATTTTGCCCACCGTGATAAAGTGGCCGGTTTGCTGCGTTTTGCCTCGACTGAGGTTGATTCGGCAGAGCAAACCGTCAGTCTTGCCGCTTATATTGACCGCATGAAAGAAGGGCAAGATAAGATCTATTACCTCACTGCCGATAGCTATAACGCTGCCAAAAATAGCCCGCATTTAGAGCAATTTAAATCGAAAGGGATTGAAGTCATTCTGATGTTCGATCGAATTGATGAATGGTTGATGAACTACTTGCCGGAGTTTGCCGGTAAGACATTGCAATCGATCAGCAAGGCGGGACTGGATCTTAGCCAGTTTGAAGATGAAGCGCAAAAAGAGCAGCACAAACAGACCGAACAGCAATTCAAATCGGTGGTTGAACGGGTGCAGCACTATTTAGGCGACCGCGTACAAGAGGTGCGTACTACCTTTAAGCTGGCCAATACCCCAGCGGTAGTGGTGACTGATGATGCGGAAATGGGCACACAAATGGCTAAGTTGCTGGCGGCGGCTGGCCAGCCAGTACCGGAAGTGAAATACATCCTTGAAATTAACCCAGAGCATGCGTTGGTGAAAAGCATGGCTGATCAAGCGGATGAACAAATTTTTGGCCGCTGGGTTGAGGTATTACTGGGACAAGCCATGTTGGCCGAACGCGGTTCGATGGAAGATCCAAGCCAATTTTTAACGGCGATTAACCAACTATTAACCTCAACACACTAAAGCTTACTGGTGTGATCTTCGGTTTCTCAGCCCGCTTCGGCGGGCTTTTTAGTGGCCTCAGTTGGCGTTTTTAGAGTGGTTGTTGCAGCACGCTGACGGATGTGGGTTTGGGGTATCACATTCTTTTGCTGTGGCCGCTATACGGGCAAATTTGTGTGGTAGAATTCCGCACTTGAATGTGGCGATTAACGCGTGTATTTTTGCACGCCGACTTGGCAAGCGAACCTTAGTAAGTGAGCCTTGGTGGTGAATTTTTCTAAAGTTAAGTGATCGTTTGGCGAGATTGCTATCGGTTATACCGAAACTTACCGTTAGTTTGGTTTATGCAGTGAGCTTCGGTATAAAAATTAATTAGTATGAGGATAAAACATGCGCATCATTCTTCTCGGCGCTCCGGGTGCAGGTAAAGGCACACAGGCTCAATTCATCATGGACAAATTTGCGATCCCACAAATTTCGACTGGTGACATGCTGCGTGCAGCCATCAAGGCGGGCACTGAGCTTGGTCAGCAAGCGAAAGCGGTAATCGATGCTGGGCAATTGGTCTCAGATGAGATCATTTTAGGTCTGATCAAAGAGCGTATTGCTCAAGCGGATTGTGAGAAAGGTTTCCTACTTGATGGCTTCCCACGCACTATCCCACAAGCGGATGGCTTAAAAGCGATGGGTATCAATGTCGATTATGTGATTGAGTTTGATGTGGCTGATGATGTGATTGTTGAGCGCATGGCCGGTCGTCGTGCGCATATTGCTTCAGGTCGTACTTACCACGTAGTTTACAATCCACCGCAAGTGGCGGGTAAAGATGATGTGACTGGGGAAGATTTAGTGATCCGCGAAGATGATAAAGAAGAGACCGTTCGTGCACGTCTGCAAGTTTATCACACCCAAACTGCGCCGCTGATTGATTACTACGGTAAAGAAGCGGCGGCTGGTCATACTCAATATCTTAAGTTTGATGGTACTAAACCAGTGAGCGAAGTGAGTGCTGACATCGCTCACGCTTTGGCGTAACAATTCTTCCGATTATCTGATTGGATTGATAGGTCAAATAAAGCGGCAGTGATGCCGCTTTTTTTATACACTTTAATCCGTAGAACGATAATCTTAGCCTTGTGCTTATTGAAGGAAGCGATGAATCAGCATAAAAAAGTCGGTATTTTGCTGGCCAATTTGGGTACGCCTAATGCACCAACTACGCAAGCGGTGAAAGCGTTCTTGAGTCAGTTTTTACATGATCAGCGGGTGGTGGATATGAATCGCTGGTTATGGTGTCCATTGCTGCATGGGATTATTTTGCCGACTCGCGCACCGAAAGTGGCTAAGCTGTATCAGTCGATTTGGATGGAGCAAGGCTCGCCACTGATGGTTTATTCGCTCAGTCAACAGGCAAAGCTGGCACAGCTAACTCAATTTCCAGTCGAGCTGGGTATGACTTATGGCCAGCCGAGCTTATTGGACGGTGTACGTAAGTTGCAGCAGCAAGGCGTAGAGCAGATTGTTGTGCTACCGCTCTATCCGCAATATTCCGCTACGACAACGGCGGCGGTATTTGATGGTCTAGCACGAGCGTTGCGCCAATTACCTGTAGTCCCTCAGTTGCAATTTATTCCCGATTATCATGATCATCCGCTGTATATCCAAGCGCTCGCGCAAACTGTTCGCGATTCATGGCAGCAACATGGACAAGGTGATCTGTTACTTTGCTCTTACCATGGTATTCCGCAGCGCTATGCCGATCATGGTGATATTTATCCCCTACAGTGCCAAACCACCACTCGCTTACTGGCTGAGGCGTTAGGGTTAGCGGCGGATAAGGTGATGATGAGTTACCAGTCGCAGTTTGGTAAGGAAGTATGGCTGCAGCCTTATACTGACCAAACCATGCAAGCCTTGCCCAATCAGGGGGTGAAAAAGCTGGATGTGATTTGTCCTGCCTTTTCGGTCGATTGTTTAGAAACGTTAGAAGAGATCGCTGAGCAGAATCGGCACATTTTCCTGCACCATGGTGGTGAAGCTTTCCATTACATTGCTTGTTTAAACGATAGCTCGCCGCATATTGCGCTGATGGCGGATCTGGTCAATACGAATATTGGCAAGCCAATCATGGAGTATTAGAAAATCCCCCTTGGTGTGCTGGTATGGCAATTTAGTGCAATGGCGCTTAATGGCTGATTTCACCTTTGTCAGTTGGGTGTGATAGCATGCCCAAAAAAGTTGGCTGATAAAAATAAAGATGAAACGTTGGTATCTACTTTACTGTAAGCGCGGTGAACAGCAGCGCGCGCAGCTGCACTTGAACAATCAGAGTGTCGAGTGTTTCTACCCGAAAATATGGGTGGAGAAAATTCACAAAGGTAAGCAGCAAAAGCGCTTGGAACCACTGTTTCCATCCTATCTCTTTGTGCACTTTGATTTTGAATTGGGTCCTTGCTTTACCACTGTGCGTTCAACGCGAGGAGTGGTGGATTTTGTACGCTTGGGGCTCATCCCACATGAAGTGCCAGCAGAACTGATTGATCAATTAAAGCTGCTTGATGCTGAAAAATCGCGCCAAGTGGTTAATCAGTTGCCAGAGCAAGGACAAACGGTACACGTTGCCCGAGGCCAGTTTGCTGGGATTGATGCTATTTATCAGCAACCGGATGGCGAAACTCGCTCGATTATGCTGGTTAACATGATCAGTCAGCAAGTACCGATCAGTATTGAAAATACGGATTGGGAAATCACCTAACGCTGAGTGAGTTTTCTACGCTGCACACGATAAAAAAGCCAGAGCGATCGGATCGGCTCTGGCTTTTTTGTTATCTGCGTTCTATTTGAGTTTGCTGTGAACGCATTAAAACTTAGTAAGCCTGTTTGTGCACCGCTTTCACCGCACGACCGGATGGATCGATGCAGTTTTTAAACGATTCATCCCACTCAATGGCTTTCGCGGAAGAGCAAGCGACGGATGGGCCTCCCGGTACGCAGCGTGCTGCCGATTCTAGTGGGAACAGCTCTTCAAAAATTTCTCGATACACGTAGCCTTCTTTGGTGGTCGGCGTGTTGTAAGGGAAGCGGAATGACGCGCTCTCCATCTGTTGATCGGTGACTTTGGCTTCCGCGGTGGCTTTCAGAGTATCAATCCAGCCGTAACCGACGCCGTCAGAAAACTGCTCTTTTTGACGCCATGCAATCGACGCCGGCAGATAATCCTCAAAGCATTCGCGTAGAATGTGTTTTTCCATCTTACCGTTGCCACACATTTTATCTTGTGGGTTGAGGCGCATCGCGACATCAATAAACTCTTTATCGAGGAAGGGAACACGGCCTTCTACGCCCCAAGCCGCCAGTGATTTGTTCGCGCGAGCACAGTCGAATAGGTTGAGTGCTAGCAGTTTGCGAACCGTTTCTTCATGGAATTCTTGCGCGTTGGGGGCTTTGTGGAAATAGAGATAGCCACCAAAGATTTCATCTGCCCCTTCGCCAGAAAGCACCATTTTAATCCCCATCGCTTTGATTTTTCTGCCCATTAAGAACATCGGGGTTGAGGCTCGAATCGTTGTGACGTCATAAGTCTCAATGTGATAAATCACATCACGGATCGCGTCTAATCCTTCTTGCAGGGTATAGATCATTTCATGGTGAACGGTGCCAATTTGCTCTGCCACTTCACGCGCCGCTTTGAGATCTGGCGCGCCTTCTAAACCAATCGCGAATGAGTGCAATTGTGGCCACCAAGCGGCGGTTTTCTCATCATCTTCAATTCGCATGGCGGCAAAACGTTTCGCAATCGCTGAGGTAATTGATGAGTCGAGTCCACCAGACAGCAGTACCCCATAAGGCACATCGGTCATCAGTTGACGTTTTACTGCGGCTTCTAACGCTTGGGTGAGTTCTTGCTTGCTGCTGACGTTGTCTTTTACTGCATCATAGTGGTTCCAGTCTCGCACGTAGTAGCGCGTCGCGGTTTTATCTTGTGAGCTTAAATAGCTACCAGGAGGAAATTCACTCAAGGTTTTACACACCGGAACCAGTGCTTTCATTTCCGAAGCGACATATAAGTTACCGTGTTCATCATGGCCCTGATAAAGCGGGATGATGCCAATATGGTCACGGCCGATCAGGTACTGGTCTTTTTCTTCATCGTAGAGGACGAAGGCGAAAATGCCGTTGAGTTCTTCTAATAGCTCAACCCCTTTATCACGGTATAGAGCTAAGATCACCTCACAATCAGAGTCAGTTTGGAATTGATATTGGCCTTGGTAACGCTCACGGATCTCTTTGTGGTTATAGATTTCACCATTGACCGCTAAGATCAGCTTACGATCTGGGCTATACAGGGGTTGCGCACCGCTGCTCAGACCGACAATTGCCAGACGTTCATGAGCCAGAATGGCTTTGTCGCAGGCGTAGATCCCAGACCAGTCAGGGCCACGATGGCGCAGTTTTTTCGACATTTCCAGTGCCACTGGTCGTAATGCCGCTGCATCGGTTTTAATGTCTAAGATGCCAAAAATAGAACACATATCAATTCCTTTTAAATGTTTTTTAATCTGTTGGCATTAATTTGCCATTCTGATTAAAAATCGCAACCCTTGCTTAGGTTTTATTTTGAATAAAAAGATTTTGATTAAATTTTTTCTATTTATTTGTTGGTTTGGTTAGATGCGGTTTAATAATTGATGGGAAAATAGACGATAGGGCGAAATTCGCCCTATGCCTGACTAGCGTTTGGTAAAGTTTGGCTTGAGTTGCTCCGATACATGGCGTGCAAAACCAGTACCCGCCTCACTGTAAATGTTGAATGCCGCGTGAGCTCCTTGCTCAAGCAGGCTCTCGATCTGATCTGGATACTCTGCTATCGCGGCAATTTGTCCTTGGTAATGGCGTTTGTGTAATTGTTCAAGTGCCACTTGGTTAGCTTGATGGTGGGGCATCGCCAGTAACACCAGTTTGACTTTTCCGGTGTCAAAAATGCGCTCCCAAAAATCAGGGTCGGTTGCATCACCAGAGATCACATTGCGTCCCTGTTCACGATGGCTAATTGCGGCATCTTCACGAATTTCGACCCCGAGACAGATCTCGCCATGCCGTGAGGTGAGCTCTTCATAAGCGCCACGGCCGATCCTGCCCATGCCTAAAATCAGCACTTGTGCTGTACCAGGATCAATCAGCCGATCACGGGTATGCAGTGACTCGGCGGCACACTCTTTCAGCCATCTGGCTGAACGCTGGTATATGGCATGACCTTTACGTTCAATTGGCGCGGCTAAAATAAACGATAAAGGCACCGAAACCGCTAGGGCGACCAGAATATCACTGTTGATCCAGCCCATTTTGAACGCCAGTCCACCGACAATCAGCCCAAATTCACTGAAGTTAAACAGTGAGAATGACGCAAGCAATGAGGTGCGCACCCGGAAATGGAATTGATGGATGACCCAAAAATACAGAACCCCTTTGATTGGCAGCAGCAGCAGTAACAGCAGCGCAAGCATGATCCCGGTGCTGGTCGGTTGGGCGGACAGTCCGATATTGAGAAAGAAGCAGACTAAGAATACTTCTTTGAGATTGAATAGGGCTTTGGATAATTCCGAGGCTTTATGATGGCTGGCGAGCATCATGCCTAAAATCAGTGCGCCAAGATCGGGTTTCATACCAACCAGTTGGAAGCTGCCTGCGCCAACGACTAGCGCAAAGAAAATGCCAAATAGGACCAGCATTTCACCATGGCCGACCCAATCTAATAGTTCATAAAACAGTGGGCGTAGTAACGGCAGAATGAATAGGCCAATGGCGTACCACTCTGGCAGTTTGCCAGTGGAGGCGGTGAGGAACACTACTGCAAAAATATCCTGCATGACCAGAATACCAATCGCCAGCGTGCCGTAGGTGGCATTCATTTCACCTTTTTCTTGTAGCGATTTTACCGCAAAAACCGTACTAGAGAATGACAGGGCAAAACCGACCAAAAGCAGTTTATCCAACGAGAGCTCGGCCAGACTGGTGAGTCCTAGTTGTTTGAAGATCAACAATAAAATCGTGAATAGTGCGGTCGAGAGCAAATTGTGGATGGTCGCACCGGCCCAGATCTCTTTCGCGAGCAGAGTTTTGACCTCCAGCTTTAAGCCGATGGTAAACAGAAGCAGAGTGACCCCTAAATCCGCCAAGGTCGAAAGGGTCGCATTGCTTGTAAATCCATAAGCATTGAGGGCAAATCCGGCGATCAAAAAGCCGACCAGTGGGGGTAAATGGCACTTTAAAGCGATAAATCCGGCTAGAAAAGCCGCAGAAAGAAGTATCAAATCCATGAGCTATGTTCTTAATTTAATAATAAAAAAACGGTGGTATTACATACCACCGCCATTATAGGTTAATCTGTTGCTCAAATTTAACTAAAAAGCTTAGTCTTCCAACAATTTTTGTAACAAAACGCCATTTAACATCGCGCGCTTGATCATTGCAAAAGCACCTATGGTTGGTTGCTTATCGAGTTGTGAAGCGACAATCGGCAAATGTTGGTGGAACGTTTTCAGTGATTGATTTTCGACATTACGTTGAATGGCAGGAAACACGATCTCTTTGGTGGCGGTGATTTGTCCGGCAATCACAATTTTCTGTGGGTTAAACAGGTTGACGGTAATGGCAATCGCTTTACCGAGTTGATTGCCGACTCGCACCAGCGCTTGTTTAGCCAGTTCATCACCTGCATTGGCATGTTGGCAAACTTCATCAATCGTGATGCTGGATAAATTAGCCAGTGATGATTCATAGCCTTGTGCGATCAATTTTTTAACTCGTGAAACAATCGCTGGATTGGTGGCGACAGTTTCTAGGCAGCCAAAATTGCCGCACTGGCACTGTTCACCGAGTGGATCAATTTGAATATGGCCAATTTCACCAACGTTGCGGTTATAGCCTAAAAATACTTGGCCGTTAACGATGATCCCTGCCCCAGTACCGCGGTGCACGCTAACTAAGATCGAGTCTTGGCAGTCTTGGCTGGCTCCGAAATAATGCTCGGCCAGCGCCATACCGCGTACATCGTTACCGACAAAACATTCCACCGCAAACTGTTCACGAATGGCAGCACCAAGCGGTAGTTGATTGATCTCAACATTGGGCATGTATTCCACTACGCCCGTCTCTGGATTAATCAAACCAGGTAGTGCAACACCAATCGCAATTAATTGTTCAATCAGAGCGTTATGTTGTTGCACAAATTGTTGGATGCGTTTGATAAGGTTGGTCAGCAACACCTCTTGGTTGTGGTAGTGAAACTCATGGTGCTCATCAACCAGCGAGTTTCCGCCCAAGTCATACAGACTGAGCTGGATATAGTCGCGGCCGATACGGACCGCGATAGAGTGAAAGGGTTGTACTTCGGTGGTTAACGAAATCGCTCGTCGACCACCCGTCGAAGCTTGTTGGGCGACCTCTTTAATCAGGCCGCGCTCAAGCAGTTGGCGGGTAATTTTAGTAACACTGGCGGGAGCCAACTGACTGATATCAGCCACTTGGATTCGACTGATCGGTCCTTGTTGGTCAATCAAGCGGTAAACCGCTGCACTATTTAGTTGTTTAACTAAATCTACGTTACCAATTTGTCCGCCATTCATTATTAATTGTGCTCGTATTGTCCGTTAACTACTGTCGCTTTAACATTGAAGTCGCGGTCAAAAACAGTCAGGTTGGCGATCATACCTTTTTTGATACGACCTAATTTATCATCAACACCGATTGCTTTGGCTGGATACAAAGTCGCCATTCGCAGCGCTTCATCTAAAGCGATCCCTACATGCTCAACCGTATTTTGAACTGCTTCAATCATGGTTAGGGCTGAACCGCCAAGTGTACCATTTTCATCAATACATTTGCCGTCTCGGTAATATACTTTCTTACCAACAAAAATAAAGTGATCCATCTCTGCACCTGCAGGAGCTGTGGCATCGGTCACTAATACTAGCTTATCGCCCTTGATTTTATGAGCAATTCGGATGTTGGCGTAATCAACATGGAAGCCATCGGCGATGATCCCCGCATACACTTCTGGCGTATCATAAATTGCGCCGACTACGCCGGGTTCACGACCCACCATTGGCGTCATCGCATTAAATAAATGAGTGGCGAAAGTGATGCCAGATTCAAAGCTTTGGCGTGCTTCGGCATAAGTTGCGTTGGTGTGGCCGATAGAAACTACAATCCCGGCTTTAACCAGTTTTTCGATGTGCTCAGGTCGGTTATTTTCCGGTGCTAGAGTCACTTTGGCGATCACATCGCGATTGGCACACATGGTTTCAATCATTTCGTCATCAGAAGGGCGGATAAAATCGACACTGTGAATGCCTTTTTTCATCACATTGAGGTAAGGGCCTTCTAAATGCAAACCGAGCGATTGATTCGGATATTGGTTTTGATACTCACGAGCTGCTGCAATCGCTTGACGCATATCTTGATCAGAAGAGGTGATCAGGGTCGGTAAGAAGCTAGTACAGCCAGATTTCAAATTGGCTTGGTGCATGATATCGATGGTTTTTGCCGTGATCTCATCATTGAGCATCACTCCACCACAGCCGTTGAGCTGTAAATCGATAAAACCAGGGCTAAGATTCGCACCTTGTAGGTCAATCACTTTAATATCCGCAGGCAAAGACGCGACTGGGCAAACCGCTTCGATTTGTTGGTGTTGGATAACCACCGCGTGGTTTATTAGTACATCATTGCCAGTATAGATTTTGCAGTTAGTTAGCGCGTACATGATCAGCTAATCCTCTTGTCAATATTTTTAGATTCAGTGTCTTCCCTTACTCGTTGACATTGTCGAGCAGCCTTCGCTCACCCAGTCGTAGCCTGTTGCTATGCTCATGGGGACGGATCTGCTGCTTAGCTGCAACACCAAGAGGTTTGGGCATAGCGACTTGACAAGATGACGCCACTAAAACGTGTATCCCCTTTCTGCTTGAAGCTGCAGTGGTGTTGGCTACGTTTGCTCACCCCAATCACATAGTTTGCCTATGCTCATGGGGACTCAATCACTTGCCGCTTACCTGCAACTCCAAGGAGTTTGGGTATCTTTCACTTAGTTAGCGAACTTTAATCAAGACGCGAATTATCTTTTTTGCTGAAGCCGACAGTAACTGCGGCTAAAAATAAGTGCTGGTCTGGCTATTTTTTATCGAGCTTTACCTGGTTAATTAAGTGCGTAAAGCGATGTTTAATAGTGTAACACGATGGAGGTCTGACCAACAAACGCTATGATACTAATGTATCAAGGCTGTTTTTTTGTATCTTAAAATAAGTTTTATGATCTGGCTAGCAAAATCCTTGTGTTGTGCCCGCGTCTGGTGATTAGGATCACAAATGATGAGGTTTTAATTTGCGGAGCAAAATTAATGTCATAAACTGACTTGGACTAAATTGGGAGGCTAAAAAAAGTCTTCTAATACTATATAAAAATCCTATAGGGGGAACTTAAGGTGAATATTCTCGGATACTTCCAGAAAGTAGGTAAGGCGTTGATGGTACCGGTTGCCACCTTGCCTGCCGCTGCAATACTCATGGGCATCGGTTACTGGATCGACCCTAATGGTTGGGGTGCAAACAGTGCATTAGCCGCTTTCTTGATCAAGGCGGGTGCTGCGATTATCGACAATATGTCAGTACTGTTTGCGGTCGGTGTCGCGTACGGTATGTCTAAAGATAAAGATGGTGCAGCGGCACTATCGGGTTTTGTTGGCTTCTTAGTGGTGACAACCCTACTGTCGCCAGGAGCGGTTGCACAAATTCAAGGTATTGATCCAAGTGCTGTGCCTGCTGCGTTTGGCAAAATTAACAACCAGTTTGTGGGTATCTTAGTCGGTATTGTTTCGGCGGAAATCTATAACCGTTTCTCAAGTGTTGAGCTGCACAAAGCGTTGGCGTTCTTCTCTGGTAAACGTTTGGTACCAATCTTGACCTCTTTCGCGGGTATCTTCATTGCCTTTATCCTGATGTACGTATGGCCACATGTGTATGGTGGTCTGGTGACATTTGGTGAGTCTATCCAAGATTTAGGCTCTGCTGGTGCGGGTATCTATGCCTTCTTTAACCGTTTATTAATCCCTGTTGGCTTACATCACGCACTTAACTCAGTATTCTGGTTTGATGTTGCGGGTATCAACGATATTCCTAACTTCTTAGGTGGTGCAAAATCTATCGCTGAAGGTACGGGTATCCCAGGTATTACCGGTATGTACCAAGCGGGCTTTTTCCCAATCATGATGTTTGGTCTACCAGGTGCGGCACTGGCTATCTATCACACCTCTACAGCTAAGAATAAAGAAAAAGTGGCTTCGATCATGATCGCAGCAGGCTTTGCTTCATTCTTTACTGGTGTAACTGAACCACTTGAATTCTCATTCATGTTCCTAGCTCCAGCGCTGTATGTACTGCACGCAGCGTTAACGGGTCTGTCAGTGTTCATCGCCGCTTCAATGCAGTGGATTGCAGGTTTTGGTTTCTCAGCCGGTCTGGTCGATATGGTGTTGTCATCTCGCAACCCTCTAGCCGTTAACTGGTACATGCTGATTGCACAAGGTCTGGTATTCTTTGCTCTGTACTATGTGATTTTCCGCACTGCGATTTTAAAATTCGGTCTGAAAACACCAGGTCGTGAAGATGATGACAGCGACAATCAAATCTCTGGCGCAAAAGAGTCTTCTGAGCTAGCAAAACAGTACCTGAAAGCTCTGGGTGGCCATGCTAACTTGTCAAGCATTGATGCGTGTATCACTCGTCTACGCCTATCGGTTAACGATATGAGCGTAATTGATGAGAAAACCTTAAAAGCATTGGGTGCAATGGGTGTGGTGAAATTGGGTACCAATAACCTGCAAGTGATCCTTGGCCCTCTAGCTGAAATCGTGGCGGGTGAAATGAAAAATATCAACCCAAACGATGATCTCTCAGCTGTAAAACTGCCATAGTCGTTGATCAATTTTAGAGATACTTCAAGCCTTCGCGAAAGCGGAGGCTTTTTCGTTACCGCTTGCCAAGCGACAACCGGTGACCGCTACCCGTCATTTGGTGAGTGAGCGACGATATAACCAGCAAACCATAGAAATAATCACAACAAATCCATACTTTTTATTGTGCCAACGCTAAGAATTGTGGATGATTAGCGGCAATATTTTCTGTTTTCTAGCCTATGCTACGCTACGCAAATTTTTGCCGCGCAAGAGACAGAAACGCTTTCTGACAATACTAAATGAATTTTGAGGTGCTATAGATGAGTGAAGCTGAGGCTCGTCCATCGAACTTTATCCGCCAAATTATCGATAAAGATCTTGCGGATGGTAAACACACCACCGTGCATACTCGTTTCCCGCCGGAGCCGAATGGTTACCTGCATATCGGTCACGCGAAATCAATTTGTCTGAATTTTGGTATTGCTCAGGATTATCAGGGCCAGTGTAATCTGCGTTTTGATGATACCAACCCAGAAAAAGAAAACCTCGAATATGTTGAGTCAATCAAGAAAGATGTGACTTGGCTTGGCTTTGAGTGGTCAGGTGAGGTTTGTTACTCATCGGATTATTTTGACCAGTTGTATAAGTATGCGATTGAGCTGATTGAAAAAGGCTTGGCGTATGTCGATGAGCTGACACCTGAACAAATTCGTGAATACCGTGGCACCTTAACTGCGCCAGGTAAGCACAGCCCATACCGCGATCGTAGCGTGGCGGAAAACCTGGCCTTGTTTGAAAAAATGCGTGCCGGTGAATTTGCTGAAGGCCAAGCGTGTTTACGCGCCAAAATTGACATGGCTTCTTCTTTCATTGTGATGCGTGATCCTGTGTTGTATCGCGTGCGCTTTGCCACTCACCATCAAACCGGTGATAAGTGGTGTATCTACCCGATGTACGACTTTACTCACTGCATTTCCGATGCGCTAGAAGGGATCACTCACTCAATCTGTACTCTTGAGTTCCAAGATAACCGCCGTTTGTATGACTGGGTTCTGGATAATATTACGATTGCTTGCCAACCACGCCAGTATGAATTCAGCCGCTTAAACCTTGAATATACGGTGATGTCTAAGCGTAAACTCAACCAACTAGTGACTGAAAAACTGGTTACTGGCTGGAATGATCCGCGCATGCCAACCATTTCCGGTTTACGTCGCCGTGGTTTTACCCCAAGTGCGATTCGAGAGTTTTGTAAACGGATTGGGGTGACTAAACAAGAAAATATGATTGAATACAGTGCGTTAGAATCATGCATTCGTGACGACCTGAATGAAAATGCCCCGCGTGCGATGGCGGTGCTGGATCCAGTTAAAGTGGTGATTGAGAACTTCGCCGCGGAAAGTGTAGAAACCCTAACTTTAGCCAATCATCCCAATAAACCGGAGATGGGTGAGCGCGAAGTGCCATTTACGCGCGAATTGTGGATTGAGCGCGAAGATTTTCGTGAAGAAGGCAACAAGAAATACAAGCGTTTGGTGTTAGGTAAAGAAGTTCGCCTGCGTGGTGCTTATGTGATCAAAGCTGAGCGTATCGAAAAAGATGCACAAGGCAATATCACCACTATTTTCTGCTCTTACGATCCACAAACTTTGGGTAAAAATCCAGCCGATGGACGTAAAGTGAAAGGGGTGATCCACTGGGTATCTGCAGAACAGGGTGTCGCTGCTGAATTTTGTCTGTACCAGCCTCTGTTCACTGTGCCAAATCCGGCTGCTGCCGATGACTTTGCGGCTACAATTAACCCACAATCATTAACCAAAGTGCAAGGTTATGTTGAGCCAAGTTTGCTTGCCGCCCAACCGGAGTGCGGTTATCAATTTGAGCGGATGGGGTATTTCTGTGCCGATAACCAAGATTCTACGCCACAAGGATTGGTGTTCAATCGCACGGTCGGTTTACGCGATAGCTTTGCAAAAATCGATGAACAGTAATCAAAACGGTTAGTTTTGTTCGCTAAGCCAGCCACAGTGCTGGCTTATTTTTTACGGTGAAAATAAATTTGGTTGAGGTTAGCGCTGAAATTTGTGTGAGATTGCTGCGATTATTCCGGTCATGACACATTTTTTGCCTGCCAGTCTATAGTTTTGCTAAGTGGATCCGATATATTTAATCAATCTCCGTACTTCAAAATTCAAAGCACATATTGAGCCTTTTATGCGTCGATTTTTTCAACGACTGCTGCTGTCGATAACCACTGTGGTTGTGACTCAGATTTCTTTTGTCAGTGCAGAAAGCATTCGTTTGGTTGGTCCTAATGGCCAAGTACAATCTGCACCACAATACAGTGATAACACTGTGCGTCCATCGGTGGTTAATACCGAGCCAGCTCGATTTTTTGGACCGACCAGCGCCGATCAAACTTTATGGTCGATTGCGAGTCAATTCCGCCCATCAGCGAGTGTTTCGGTACAGCAAACCTTGTTGGCGATTTATCAACTCAACCCACAAGCGTTTGAGGGGCAGAATATTCATACGTTGATCCCCGGTAGCACGTTGCGTATTCCCTCATTGGCACAGATTAGCGCGAATACTAATCAACAAGCGGTTGATATTATGGCGGCTCATCAAGCGAAATTAACCGCCTCTCCAGTTACCCCACCACGGGTGCGTCCGGCGCCAGTTCGTAGCGCACCTGTGCCAGTGGCCAGCCCTAAAACTGAAGTGGTAGCCCAAGTACAAGCGGAGACAATCAACGCTAATGTTGCCAATAATGCTCAACTTGAGGCAAACCGTGCGGCGGATATTAATCGAGCTGCAGAAGCGGAAGTGATGGCGCTAGAGGAGAAAAATCACAGTTTGCGGGTCATGCTGTCACAAGTGCAATTAGAAATGAGTACGCTCAAGCAAGAATTGGGTGATGAAAACCGCATCCGTAGCGAAGTTGAGAAACTGCTTGAAGAAGAAAGGATTAAAGCACAAGAGGCGCAGCGCCTAGCACCTTCTGCTTTAGATAATTTACTTGCCAATGGCTGGTTAGTCGCTGTACTGGCGCTGATCCCAGGGTTATTGCTTGCCATTGTGATACTGCTGCTGATCAATCGTCGCTCGGCGGATCAGCAACAAATGGCGCAGCCATCATCCAGCATCGCTGGGGATCTAGCCATGGCGGCCCCTATGGGGTTAGCTGCGGATCAGATCGAAGATATTGGTGATGATTTACTGCTGGATGATGACTTATTCAGTAGCAGTGATGAAAAACCACTGGATGATGTTGAACAAGCTTTTGCTGATGATGATGTGTTTGCTGATTTAGATGAAGCAGATCTCGACTTTAATCTGAATCGACCAGACAGTGAAGAGCTATTTGTCGGCATCGATGATGACGGTGATTTGGATACCGAGTTTGATATTTTGGGGACCAGCGCCAATGGCATCTCAGTCAACGAAGAGGATAAAGCCCTCGGTTTAGACGAAATGGTGCGCGCGCTGGATGAAGCGAGTCAAGCCGATGCTCCTATGATGGCGGCAGACTCGTTTGACTTAGCCGATCAAAATCACCTTTCCGATGATGATATCGAATCGCTATTAGCGGGCGATGAAAATGATCTGTTGTTGGAGGGGAAGGTCGAACAGTCATTGTTGGATGAGTTATTAGCCAGCGAGTTGGATGCGCTTGACCCTGAACCAGCCTTGCAAGATAGCGCAACACTACAGGGGCTGCTTAATCAAGAGTTGGATTCACTCTCGACGGATGATGATTTTGAACTGAGTGATGCCACAATAACGGACACTGAGTTAGATCCTAAGCCGGAGTTTGCCACCCTTCAACCGCAGGCCGATTTTGAACCGGTTGAGCTAGCTGATCAAACTGCACTGCTGGATGAAATTCTTGCTGCACAAGACACTCCGATTGCTCAGGATAGTACAGAGCTACTGGAAGAATTATTAGCTGAATTCGATGCTCCTGAAACCGATGAATTGGGCCTACGCAGTTCAAACCTTGATCAGTTAGAGCCTGAGCTGGTTGAATTAGATCAAAATAGCACTCAATTGTTGGATGAAGTGCTCGGTGAGTCCGCGGTGAATGACGAGCTGGCTCAGTTTGATATTGATGCGAATAGCACTGAGCTACTGGATGAACTGTTGGCGGATTTCGATCTCGCCGATGATGCGACCGAACCAGCAACCCTGAGCGTCGAAGATGGTACCGAACTGTTTGATGAACTATTAGACATCGAGCAGCAGGCACAGCCATCGCAACCAGTGATAAACGATGAGTTTAATCGCGATACCTTTATTGATGATTTGCTTACCTCAGCACCCGCGCAAGATCCTTTGTTAGAGCCGCAGGAGCAGCATGAATCAGTAGGGTTAGCCGATGAGCCGGTCATCCAACCGGAAATCGAAGTCAGTGCAGCACCTATGCCGGTTTCTAATCCCTTGCCCGCCAATGAATTTGGTATTCCACAAGATGACGATTGGTTGGAGGAGGCTGGCGCGGGATCCGAGCCACCGCTCGATATGACGCCATTAGCCAGCCAAGCCTCGACGCTCACGGCGATGACGGATGCTGAGCTACCCGAATATACCGAAGCCGACGCTTTAGCTGATGCACTGCAAAGTGCACCTGAGTTGGCATTGGCTGCTGAACCACAAAATATCGAGCAGCCGAGCACAGTTGCTGAATTCGATGAGTGGGAATTACCCGAATATACCGAAGCCGACGCTTTGGCCGATGCGCTGCAAAGTGCACCTGAGTCGGCATTGGCTGCTGAACCACAAAATATCGAGCAGCCGAGCACAGTTGCTGAATTCGATGAGTGGGAATTACCCGAATACACCGAAGCCGAGGCTTTGGCCGATGCGCTACAAAGTGAACCCGATCGAGCATTGAATGTGCAGCCAGAATCGGATCCGCAGCATACAGTGCTTGACGTGTCGAACCGTACATTGCCCGAGGTCAGCGCCGAAGAGGATGTATTGGCCGACTTTGCAGAAATCGATCAAGAAGAGAATGATTTCTTAAATTTTGCCGAGTTGGAGTTACCAACGGCGAGTGAACCAGAGCCCGTTGCCGATGCCATAGTGCAAACCAGTGCGCCAGCACCAGCGATTGCCGACCCCGCGTTTGATGAGCAGGCGTTACACGATTTACTTAGTGAACCCAATCCGATTGATCAGCCGCTGCGCTTCGAACAGCCGTTGGATGCACAAACCATCGATAGTGCTGGAATGGATATTGATGCCATGCTGCAAATCGGCGGCGAGGATTGGAATGGTTTCCATCTCACGTCAGATCAGCAAGCGCAACTGCCTGATGAGGTTCCCGCAGAAGAACAGGATATTTGGGCTGCCAATACTCCAGAGCCTCAAGTTAAGTCAGAAGATTGGGGTGTGCAAGAGGAACAATTAGACTTCGACCCACGACGAGATGGTTACATGACCATTGACCAACTGATGGCACAAGTTGAATCGCAAGAGCAGGAGTTGGACCCCGATCAGCAAGAGCTAAAGCTTAATGTTGGTTTAGATGAGTTTCCCGATGTGATTGGCGATGTGCACGCGATTGATGTCGATAGTGGAGCAGAGGCGGCCGGTAAGCTCGATTTAGCCAAAATCTACATCGAAATGAATGATGAAAAAGGGGCAGTTAAATTGCTGGAAGAGGCGATTGTTGATGGTGATGATGAGATCCGCCAGCAAGCTAAACGATTGATTGACCGAATCCATGGTCGAGTATGATCCTAAACGAGAGGCCGCTAAGCGGCCTCACTTTTTGATCCTCGTTAGAAATTTGCTCGCAAACTGTTTATACTGCCCGCCCCATTTTTATAGAGACAAACAGCATGAGAATCGCGTTAGGTATCGAGTATGACGGGACTCACTACTATGGTTGGCAGCGCCAAAGAGACGTTAAAAGTGTCCAACAAGCGTTAGAGACAGCATTGAGTAAGATTGCCAATCATCCGGTTGAAGTGCAGTGTGCCGGTCGAACTGATGCTGGGGTGCACGGCACCGGTCAAGTGGTGCATTTTGATACCACGGCTGAGCGGCAGATGGCGGGCTGGACTATGGGTTGCAACGCCAATTTACCCAAAGATATTGCTGTCCGCTGGGCTTGTGTGGTATCGGATGAGTTTCATGCACGCTTTAGCGCTACCGCGCGGCGTTACCGCTATGTGATTTATAACCATGCTTACCGGCCTGGCATTTTGAGTTCAGGAGTCAGCCATTATCACGGCGAATTGGATGTCGAAAAAATGCAGCAAGCAGGTCAGTACCTGCTTGGGGAAAATGATTTCACCTCATTTCGCGCCGTCCATTGTCAATCGCGTAGCCCTTGGCGTAATGTGATGCACTTAAATGTGACTCGCCACGGCAATTATGTGGTGATTGATATTAAAGCCAATGCTTTTGTACATCATATGGTGCGCAATATTACCGGTAGCTTAATTGCGGTTGGGCGTGGGGAGCAGCCGCCAGAATGGATCGCGTGGCTGTTGGATCAAAAAAATCGCACCTTAGCCGCGGCGACCGCTAAAGCGGAAGGTTTATATCTAGTTAGCGTTGATTATCCGAGCCATTTTGGTTTGCCCACCATGCCGATCGGGCCACTTTTCTTACCCGATAATTTGAACTAATGGCTGGTAATTGACTCAAAAATAAACAATATTGCGCGCAGGTTAAGTGCTGGAAATAGGTACAACCAGTTTTTTGTCTACAGTTGGCATTTTCTGTGCTTTAATCCACACGCGTTTTTGTCGAATTTATCTTCCCTGCTGATGGTGGGGGATTGAGAGTAAAAGGTCTTCCATGAGTTGGCTCGAAAAAATTTTAGAGAAAAGCAACATTGTCAGTTCACGCAAAGCCTCTATCCCAGAAGGTGTTTGGACTAAGTGTACCTCGTGTGAACAAGTGCTGTATTACGCGGAATTGGAGCGTAACTTAGAAGTTTGTCCTAAGTGTGATCACCATATGCGCATGAAAGCGCGTCGCCGTTTGGAAACGTTTCTTGATCAAGACGAGCGTTTTGAATTGGCTGAAGAGCTAGAGCCACAAGATAAGCTGAAATTTAAAGATTCCAAGCGTTATAAAGAGCGTCTTGCTGCGGCGCAAAAAGCCAGTGGTGAAAAAGATGCGCTAGTGGTAATGAAAGGCGCGGTGCTCGGTGTGCCTGTCGTGGCGTGTGCCTTTGAATTCTCCTTCATGGGTGGCTCGATGGGTTCAGTGGTTGGCGCGCGTTTTGTGCGTGCGGTTGAAGCGGCGATGGAGCACAATTGCGGCTTGATCTGTTTCTCAGCCAGTGGCGGTGCCCGCATGCAAGAGGCTTTGATGTCGCTGATGCAGATGGCGAAAACCAGTGCCGCACTAGAGCGTCTCTCAAATAAAGGTTTGCCGTTTATTTCGGTGATGACTGACCCAACCATGGGTGGTGTTTCGGCCAGTTTAGCGATGCTCGGTGATATTAATATCGGTGAGCCTAAAGCACTGATTGGTTTTGCTGGTCGCCGCGTGATTGAGCAAACCGTACGTGAAGATTTGCCAGAAGGTTTCCAACGCAGTGAGTTCCTACTTGAGCATGGCGCGATTGATATGATTGTGGATCGCCGAGAAATGCGTCAGCGGGTTTCAAGTTTACTGGCCAAACTAACCGGGCAAGCCTCGCCGCTGGTGGTTTCTGTGAACGACGCGCCAAATGAAGTGCCTTATGCGGTACCAGAAGCCAATAAAAAAGGGTAAAGTAAGCGCTAACTAAACCAACAGATTCTATGGTTGTACGTTAGATGACTCAAAAGCCTATTCCCCAAGCCACATCGTCACTCGCGGTGTGGCTTGATTATTTAGCCCATATTCATACCTCTGCGATTGATCTCGGCTTAGAACGCGTTCAAGCCGTTGCCCAAGCCGCCAAACTTACCAAACCTGCGCCCATGGTGATCACCGTTGCCGGTACCAATGGTAAAGGCTCAACCTGTGCCTTAATGGAAGCCATTTTGCTGCACGCTGGCTATTCGGTTGGGGTGTACAGTTCACCACATCTGATCCGCTACAACGAGCGAGTACGCATTAACGGCCAAGATCTTGCCGATGAAATGCACACTCAAGCTTTTGCGCATATCGAGCAACAGCGCGGTGATGTAAGCCTGAGTCTGTTTGAATTTGGCACACTGGCAGCGCTGTATCTGTTTGAGCAACAAAAAGTCGATGTGTTGCTACTTGAAGTTGGCTTAGGCGGCCGGTTAGATGCGACCAATGTGGTGGATCATGATGTCAGTGTGATCACCAGTTTGGCGCTCGATCATATCGATTGGCTAGGCGATGATCTGGGTGTGATCGGTTATGAAAAAGCGGGGATTTTCCGCGTTGGTAAACCGGCAGTGTGTGGCCAGCCTAAACCGCCGGCCAGTGTGGCCGGCCATGCGGATGATATCGGTGCCAAGTTGCACCAAGTTGGCATTCAATTTACTTATCAAACAACTTCATCCACGACATGGGATTGGCGCAGTGGCCGCTTTGGATTAACCGATTTGCCGATCCCGGCCTTGCCATTACCTAATGCGGCAACCGCGTTAATGGCGCTGGGTTGCGCAGGGTTGGAGATTAGCGATCTGGATATTGTGGCCGGTTTGGCCAACGCTCAGCTCGCTGGCCGCATGCAGCAGATCAGCAGCGCACCAACCATAGTGCTCGATGTCGCACACAATCCGCACTCGGCACACTATTTAGCTCAGCAGCTCAAACAGCGCTACCCACAGCAAACGCTCCACTTGGTGCTGGGCATGTTGCACGACAAAGATATCGCCGCGACCGTAGCCGAATTAATGCCGCTGGTGAATCATTGGTATCCGGCCTCGCTATCTGGCCCACGGGCGGCAACTGCGGCGCAACTCTGCCAGTATTTACCCGCTGACACAACTCACTATGCGGATCCGGTGGTCGCATTTAAAGCCGCGTTGACACAGGCTGAGCCACAAGATGTCATTGTGGTGGCAGGCTCTTTCCATACCGTGGGTGAAGTGCTGGAAGATTGGCAAAAGAGAGGGCAGTAGATGGCCAGTAAATTTCAAAGTCGTTTAGTCGGCACCATAGTGTTGGTGGCGCTTGGCGTCATCGTATTGCCCGATGTGTTGGATGGCAAGAAAACCCATTTTAAAGAGCAAGTCGCGAGTATCCCGCTTAAGCCACAGTCACAAGGTGAGGTTGAAAAATTTGTGGTACTTGATCCGGTGCAAGATACGCTCGCTTTGCCAGCCACGCCGGTTACGGTCACGCAAACCAGCAATCAAGCGAGTGCTCAGACAACAGCTGTTGCGAGTAATGCACCGCAGACCCCCGCTTCGCCAACCAACAGCTTGGTGGAGCAGAGTTTGCCTGTGAGCATCAGCACTGCAACAAGCAATGATTATCAAGACTCTGCGTGGATCATTCAGTTAGTGGCGCTGAAAAATGCTGACAACGCGCGCAACTTGGTGGCGGATTTGCAAAAACGTGGTTATCAAGCGCATATCAAACAAGAAAACGATTTTACGCGAGTGATTATTGGCCCGGATGTTTCGAAATCCAAGCTCGAAATCCAGTTGCTGGAATTAGAAAAAATTACCGGCGCCAAAGGTCAATTGCTTAAATTTAAACCGTTAAACCCATAAGAAAACGTTTGCGTCGCGATTTTTTCTGTTAAAATGCGCGCCAACTTAAGATGTAAGAGCTCATGAACTGGTTAGATATTGTCATTTTAAGTGTGATCGGCTTGTCTGCGCTGATCAGTCTTGTCCGCGGCTTTGCTAAAGAAGCCTTGTCTTTAGTGATCTGGTTTGGGGCGTTTTATATTGCCTCGCAGTACTACCGCAAATTAGCGGTGTACTTTACCAACATTCAAGACGATATGTTTCGCAATGGAGCTGCTATCGCGGCGCTGTTTGTGGCGACGTTAATCGTTGGAGCGATCGTGAACTATGTGATTGCTCAACTGGTGGAAAAAACAGGATTATCAGGAACCGACAGAATTCTCGGAGTAGTGTTTGGTGCACTGCGTGGAGTGTTGATTGTCGCGGCAGGTTTGTTCTTTATGGATGCGTTTACCGCATTTCCAAACACAGAGTGGTGGAAGAGTTCGCAGTTAGTGCCTGAATTTAGTCGCATTATTGCTCCGTTCTTTGAACACCTAAAAGCAACATCAAGTTTTCTCTCTGGCGCAATTTAGCGCCGGAGACGGTCGAAATCGAGGATTAGGACATGTGTGGTATTGTTGGAATCGTGGGTACAACGCCTGTAAACCAGTCAATTTATGATGCATTGACGGTGTTGCAGCATCGTGGCCAAGATGCTGCGGGTATTTGTACCATAGAAAGCAATCGTTTCCGTCTGCGTAAGGCCAATGGATTAGTCAAAGATGTGTTTGAAGCCAAACACATGCAGCGCCTACAAGGCAATGTGGGTGTCGGCCATGTGCGCTACCCAACCGCGGGCAGTTCCAGCGCTTCAGAAGCACAACCTTTCTATGTTAACTCTCCTTTTGGTATCACGCTGGCGCACAACGGTAATTTAACCAATGCCAATCAAGTGCGACAAAAATTGTTTGAAAAAGACCGTCGTCACGTCAATACCACCTCGGATTCAGAAGTGCTGCTCAATGTACTTGCCCATGAAATCGACACGGTCAAAGGCAATGTCACCGCTGATGATGTGTTTCGCGCAATCAGCAATGTACACCGTACCATCCGTGGCGCTTACGCGGTCACCGCGATGATCATCGGTCACGGCATGGTGGCGTTTCGTGATCCGCACGGAATTCGTCCACTCTGTTTAGGCAAGCGTGAAGTGAATGGTCAGCACGAGTACATGGTCGCATCGGAATCGGTGGCCTTGGATGCCGTCGGTTTTGACTTTTTACGAGATGTCGCTCCGGGTGAAGCGATTTATATCACTTTTGATGGTGAGCTTTTCACTCAACAATGCGCGGATCATCCGGCGCTCAATCCTTGTATTTTTGAATTTGTTTACTTTGCGCGTCCCGATTCTTTCATTGATAAGATTTCGGTATACAGCGCTCGGGTTGAGATGGGCAAACGCTTAGGTCAGCGCATTAAAGATGACTACAGCGAGCTGGATATTGATGTGGTGATCCCAATCCCGGAAACATCATGCGATATCGCGCTGCGCATCGCGCAAGCAATTGATAAACCGTATCGGCAAGGTTTTGTCAAAAACCGCTATGTCGGCCGTACTTTTATCATGCCGGGTCAGCAGCAGCGTAAGAAATCGGTGCGCCGTAAACTCAATGCGATCCGCTCAGAATTTAAAGACAAGAACGTGTTGTTAGTCGATGATTCGATTGTGCGTGGCACGACCTCAGAGCAGATCATCGAAATGGCGCGTGATTCTGGTGCGAAAAAGGTTTACATCGTTTCGGCGGCTCCGGAAATTCGTTTCCCGAACGTTTATGGTATTGATATGCCAAGCGCGAACGAGTTGGTGGCCCATGGCCGCGATAATGATGCGATTTGTAAACAGATTGGAGCCGATGCACTGATTTTCCAAACCCTAGATGATCTGGTGGATGCGGTCGGTTGCGGTAATCCGGATATTGCTAAGTTTGAAGCTTCGGTATTTAACGGTGAATACGTGACTGGGGATATCGATCAGCAGTATTTGGATTTTCTGGAATCGATGCGTAGCGATGATGTCAAAGTGCAACGCGAAATTCAGCAAGATCTCGCCAACTTAGAGCTGCACAACGAAGGTGCTTAAGTAGGATAGAGGGTGGTTTGAGTGAGCTCAGCCACCATTTGATCACCAACCATTCGATGATTAACGGCTTGATGATAAAAAGGCTTCCCGAGGGAAGCCTTTTTGCTTTGATGTGCAGAATGACAAGGGGCGAGTTACAGCACCAATGCCGCAATCCAACCAAAGATGATCAGTGGCAGGTTATAGTGGATAAAGGTCGGGACCACAGTTTCCCACACATGCTCATGTTGTCCATCAGCATTAAGGCCAGAAGTTGGGCCTAAGGTTGAATCTGAAGCGGGTGAGCCTGCATCGCCTAACGCAGCCGCGGTACCAATCAGCGCGACGGTTGCCATCGGTGAAAAGCCAAAAGAGAGGCACAACGGCACATAAATGGTGGCAATGATCGGAATGGTCGAGAATGATGAGCCAATCCCCATCGTCACCAGCAAGCCAACGACCAACATCAATAACGCCGCGAGCGCTTTGTTATCGCCAATACTGGTCGAAAGGGAAGTGACCAGTGTTTCTACTCCGCCAGTGGCTTTCATTACCGCAGCAAAACCAGCGGCTGAAATCATGATAAAGCCAATCATCGCCATCATGTGCACGCCTTTGGTGAATACATCATGAGTCTGTTTCCAAGCAATCACGCCACCAAAAATAAACACCATAAAGCCAGCCAGCGCACCGATAATCATTGAGCCTGTGGTTAATTGCACGGCAAGTGCCACCACAATGCCTACGCCAGCAATTGCGATATGCTTACGATTGATTGTGCTGGTGGTAGATTGCGCTACAGTCAGTTCACTGGTTTTGTATTCGCGCGGCTTGCGATAGCTGAATAATACGGCGATCAGCAGACCGCAGATCATGCCAGTGGCGGGCAGCAGCATCGCGGTCGGAACTTGGCTCGCGGTGATCGTTTCTAGCCCGTTATCATGCAGATTTTTGAGCAGAATGTTATTGAGGAAAATGCCACCAAAACCGACCGGCAGTACCATGTAAGGGGTGATCAAACCAAAAGTGAGTACACAGGCCACTATGCGGCGGTCGAGTTTGAGTTTGGCAAACACACTCAGTAGTGGTGGGATCAAAATCGGAATAAATGCGATATGGACTGGGATCACGTTTTGCGATGCCATTGCCATCAGCAGCAGTGAGATCAGCACAACGTATTTTAAGCCAGTTGAAGCGATATGGTTTTCTTGACCATGAATACGCCGGATCACGCTCTGCGCCAACAGATCAGTGATGCCAGATTTAGAAATCGCTACCGCAAAAGTACCAAGCATAGCGTAACTGAGGGCGATCGTCGCACCACCACCCAAACCGCTTTCAAAAGCGGCCACAGTTTCATTGAGACTCATACCTGCAACTAAACCACCAACTATTGCGCTGAACGTCAAGGCAACCACGACGTTTACTCGCATCAGGGCTAGCAGCAGCATGACACAGACGGAAATGACTACTGGATTCATATTTTTTTCTCGAGATGTTGTGTTTCCCCTGCTGACCTGATCTTGCAAGTACACAGGGTTTTGCCTTATCGGTTGAAGTGAGCTATCGATTGAGGTTAACCATCGATGATTGTGCGCTTCAAGCTAACTCGGCATCATTGTTATTGTCCTCATTATCAGTGGCCAGTGGCCAGCCACCTAATGCCTTCCACTGGTTGACAATGGTGCAGAACAGCTCTGCGGTTTTTTGGGTATCGTACAGCGCTGAATGCGCTTCACGATTGTCAAACTCCAACCCTGCCGTCGCACATGCTTTGGCCAACACGGTTTGACCAAAGGCAAGGCCGCTCAGTGTTGCCGTATCAAAGGTGGCAAAGGGATGGAAAGGGACTCGTTTCAATTTGCCGCGTTCGCTGGCGGCCATCACAAAACTATGATCAAAATTGGCGTTGTGGGCCACAATGATCGCGCGACTACAATTGGCCGCCTTTTGCTCTTTGCGCACCAGCTTATAAATCTCTTTTAACGCATGTTCTTCACTGACGGCTCCACGCAGTGGGCTAAAAGGGTCATAAATGCCAGTAAATTCCAGTGCGGCTTTTTCAATATTCGCGCCTGCAAACGGCTCAACATGAAAATGGATGGTACTCGCTGGGTGCAAGTCGCCATTGTGATCCATACTCAAAGTGACCGCACAAATTTCTAACAGTGCATCGGTTTGCGCGTTGAATCCTGCGGTTTCTACATCGATAACTACCGGAAAATAGCCACGAAAGCGTTTTTTTAGGGTCAGCGCGTCATTTTTATCAGTCATGCGGGTTCTAATTGGGGCTAATAAGAGGAGCATTATTGCAGATTCTGCGCAGGAGCAAAACCTAGCGGTCTTTATTTGCGCTAATTAATTGAGCAATGTGAAGAGGATAGAGTCTCGTGTGTCGAGTGAATGGTCGTGTTGCACGCTATGGGAGTGGATCTTCTGGCTAGATTTTTGCATCTAATCGTTCAGAGTTTCACAGGTGGCAAATTATCGCCTGAGCATCCGCGAGTAGTGGTGAGAAAAAGTATTTATGAATAAATGGGTTATCACAAGTGTGTTTGCCTTAGGCACGTTAGCTGCGCCAGTTGCGTTGGCGTTAGAGGTGCGTTATGCGGCGACACCGCAGCAGTCAAGTTGGCAAATGGTGGCCGATACTCCGTTGGAGTGCCGCTTGGTACACCCGATCCCTAATTATGGCAATGCCGAATTTTCTTCGCGCGCGAGTAAGCAAATCAATCTCGATTTTGAGTTGAAAATGCGTCGTCCTATGGGGGAGACACGCAATGTCAGTTTGGTGTCGCTGCCACCGATCTGGCGTCCTGGTGAAGCGGCGGATCGCATCACGAACTTGCAATTTTTTAAACAGTTTGATGGTTATATTGGTGGTCAGACGGCGTGGTCCCTGCTCAGTGAATTAGAAAAAGGTCGTTATCCCACTTTCAGTTATCAGGATTGGCAAAGCCGAGATCAGCGGATTGAAGTGGCACTTTCAGCCGTGCTGTTTCAACCCTCTTACAACCAATTTAGTGATTGTATTGCTAAGTTGCTGCCGTACAGTTTTGAAGATATTTCATTTACGATTTTGCATTACGATCAAGGGAATAGCGTTGAGCTGAATAAAGCCTCGCAAAAGCGTTTAGCACAAATTGCCGAATATATACGCTACAACCAAGATATTGATTTAGTGCTCGTGTCGACCTATACCGATTCGAGTGAGAGTAACAGCCACAGCCAAAATTTGTCTGAGCAGCGGGCGCAAGTGTTACGCGAATACTTTCAATCGATTGGTTTGCCGGAAGATCGTATTCAAGTGCAAGGGTATGGCCGACGTCGGCCGATTGCGGATAATGCCTCACCAATCGGTAAGGATAAAAACCGCCGCGTGGTGATCTCGTTTGGTCGTACTCAGGTGTGAGCAGACTCACACCTGAAAGCTTGGGGGATTAGGAGAATGACGACTTAACCGACTAACCCAGCATTGGCTTGTTTGTTTTGAATTAATTCAATCAGGTAACCATCAGGGTCTTTTACAAACGCAATCTGCGTGGTGCCGCCTTTCACTGGCCCCGGTTCACGGGTCACCACTCCACCAGCGGCTTTGATCGCATCACAAGTGGCATAAATATCATCGGCACCAATCGCGATATGACCATAGGCGTTGCCTTTGTCATATTCAGTGACACCCCAGTTGTAGGTCAGTTCAATCACCGCGCCTTGTGATTCATCGCCGTAGCCTAAAAAGGCCAGCGTATATTGGTACTCGGGGTTGTCATTTTTGCGCAGCAGATTCATGCCCATCACTTGGGTATAAAACTCGATCGATTGATCTAAATTACCGACGCGTAGCATGGTGTGCAAAATACGATGGTTCGACATAAAGGCTCCTTGCTTTTAATAAGTCATGATCCCTACCGACTGGCCACTCTAAGTGGTGTGGGTCTCAGTGGTATGGGCATCGTTGTGAGTGAATTCGTTTTGGTTCATTTGTGTTAGTTAATTTGTGTTAGTTGATTGGTCTGCTCGATGATTAGCTGTCTGGGTAAATCTTGTCTTTGAACTCACACAGATCTTCAATAATACAGCTACCACAACGGGGTTTGCGGGCAATACAGGTGTAGCGGCCATGCAAAATCAACCAGTGGTGCACATCGAGTTTAAATTCCGTTGGTACCACTTTAAGCAGTTTCTGCTCGACTTGATCGACATTTTTCCCCACGGCAAATTGAGTACGGTTCGCGACGCGGAAAATATGAGTATCGACCGCAATGGTCGGCCAACCAAAGGCGGTATTGAGTACCACATTGGCAGTTTTGCGTCCAACGCCTGGTAGTGCTTCTAGTGCAGCGCGATCTTCTGGCACTTGGCCTTGATGCTGCTCCAGCAAAATCTGGCAAGTTTTGATCACATTTTCAGCTTTAGTATTAAATAAGCCGATGGTCTTGATGTAGCTTTTTAGGCCAGCAACGCCGAGATCGAATATCGCTTGTGGTGTATTGGCCACCGCATACAGTTTATCGGTGGCTTTGTTGACACTGACGTCGGTCGCTTGCGCGGAGAGGAGTACCGCAATCAACAACTCAAAAGGTGAGCTCCAGTTTAATTCCGTCTCTGGCTTCGGGTTATTCGCTTGTAGGCGCTGTAATATTTCAATCCGTTTGGCGTTATTCATACGACAGATAAGCTTCCTTGATGGTTACGAATTGGTGACTCGAGCCCGCTCAATGGTTGGTGTGGTTGGCTTGGGTTGGTGGGTTGCAAGCTGTTTATCGATGACACTTTTCGCTGCAATCAAAAAGCCTACCCCAATAAAGGCACCGGGAGGCAGTAGCGCTAGCAAAAATTTGCTTTCGAAATGAAACACTTCAATGCGTAGAACGCTAGCCCACTCGCCGAGCAGCAGGTCAGCGCCATCAAACAGAGTTCCATTGCCGATAATTTCACGCAGTGAACCGAGCACGACCAGCACTGAGGTCATGCCAAGTCCCATCCATAAACCATCTAAGGCGGCGGGCAGTACCGCATTTTTAGAGGCAAAGGCTTCAGCACGGCCGATGATGATGCAGTTGGTCACAATCAGCGCGATAAAAATACCAAGTGAGAGATACAGACCGTAAGCGAATGCATTCATCAGCAACTGCACACAAGTGACCAGTGCCGCGATGATCATCACGAAGACGGGAATACGTACATCTTTGGGTACGTAGTCGCGGATTAATGAGATCACGACATTGGAAGCCACTAATACCACTAAGGTAGCGATACCCAAACCGAGCGCATTAGTTAGTGTTGAAGAGACCGCTAAAAGTGGGCATAAACCCAGCAATTGAACTAAGGCAGGGTTGTTATTCCACATGCCATTTAACATCAGCATTTTGTTATCACTCATGTCATTAAGCCTCACAAGGATTGAGCTGGCTATGCAGCTGCTGTTGATGTTGATTGACATAGATTACCGCTTTTTTCACTGCTTGTACCACAGCTCGTGGGGTAATCGTCGCGCCGGTAAACTGATCAAACTGTCCGCCATCTTTACGCACTTGCCACTCATCTTGATTTTCACTGCTGACTCGTTGGCCATTAAAACCTAATATCCAATTGCTGATCCGTAAATCAATTTTATCGCCTAACCCAGGGGTTTCGTGATGAGCCAGTACCCGCACACCCAGTACAGAACCATTATCGGCAATGCCAATGATCAGTTTGATATCGCCGTTATAGCCATCGGGCGCGATGGTTTCAATTGCGATTGCGCTGGGCTGCCCATTGCGCTTAGCCAAATAGGCGTGCATGGTTTGCTGGGTACCGAGTGCAGTATCGTTGACCAAAGTGCAGGCTTGCACCAATGCGTTATCGTAATAGTGGTACGGGATCACCTGATTGAGCACTTGTAACAACTGTTGTTGCTGTTGCTGATGGATTCGCTCGGCGGTCAAAGTATAAGTCAGCGCCACCAAACCGGTGGCAATACAGGCAAACACCGCGAGGGTTAAGCCATGGTTTCGAATTGCTGTCAGCATAAATCGCGCTCTTAGTGTCCGTAAGTTCTCGGTTTGGTGTAGTAATCAATCAGTGGTACACATAAGTTGGCGAGTAGCACTGAAAAGGCAACGCCATCAGGAAATCCCCCCAACTGCGAATGATAAACACCATAGCTCCGATAAAGAAACCATAAATTAAGCGCCCCTTATCGGTGGTGCTGGCGCTGACCGGATCGGTTGCAATGAAAAATGCACCAAGCATGGTCGCCCCAGATAATAGATGCACGATCGGCGAGGCGGTAGTTGTTGGTGCTAAAAACTGCGCCAGCAGTGAAGTAACCATTAAGCCTGTTAACATCGCCAGCGGAATATGCCAGCGGATGATGCGTAATTTGAGCAGCATTAGGCCACCGATCAGATAGGCAAGATTAACCCACTCCCAACCAATTCCAGCTAGGCCACTAAATTGAGATTGAGCTAAGGTTTCGCTCATCGAGTGTCCCGCTTTGAGTGAGGTCTTGATGGCGTCTAATGGGGTGGCGGTTGTTACCCCATCAATCCCGGTACGAATTTGCTGTAGTGACAAACCATCGCTATTAAAGCCATTGAAAATCAAAGAGATTGCGTCGTGCAGTGAGCTTGGCTCGACGGTCAGTGGAGTGGGTGCCATCCAACTGGTCATTTGCACAGGAAATGAGATCAGCAGTACCACGTAAGCGATCATCGCCGGATTAAACGGGTTCTGCCCCAATCCACCGTAAAGTTGTTTGGCAATCACAATCGCAAAGATCAAACCGATCACCACCAGCCACCAAGGTGACAATGGCGGAATGGCGACCGCTAATAACCAAGCGGTGACAATCGCGCTGTAATCACGCAGAGCGGAGATTGGTGAGCGTTTGCGCAGCAGCATCACGCCAGCTTCCAGTATCACAGCGACCGAGATCGCTAGCAGTAATTGGATCAGCGTGCCGTAACCAAAAAAATAACTTTGCGCAATCAAACCCGGTACCGCGCACAGCAATACCCAGCGCATCACATCGGCTGTTTTACGTTTGCGGCGTAAGTGCGGCGAGCTAGCAATAAAAAAGGCCACTAGTTATTTTCCTCAGCGTTTGGATCGGTTGATGGTGTCGCCGCTTTACGTGCTTTAGCCCGTGCAATCGCTGCGGCTACAGCGGCTTTTTTAGGGTCAGTTGGCTCAACGGTTGGTGCAGCGCTGGTTGATGGCGGTTGGTTTGCCTCTGGTGCGGACACGTCGGTGTTCGGCTCCGCTTTACGTGCTTTGGCCCGCGCAATCGCTGCAGCCACTGCGGCTTTTTTAGCATCAACGGGTTCAACGCTTGGTGCAGCGCCTGCCGATGGAGCTTCGACCGGGGTTGGCGTTACCATTGTTGTGTGCTGTGTGTGTGTGACTTCGCTCTTTTCGGCCTTGCGCTCACGGGCTTGGCGTTTACGTTCTTCACGTAACGTGGCCATTTCACAGTTGTCTGGCTCGCTAGCTCCATTTTGCGCGGCTTCTGCCTGTTTGGCTTTGGCGCGGGCAATTGCTGCCGCAATCGCCGGTTTTACGCTACTTTCGGTTGGTTCAAGCTGAGCTTTTTGGGCTTTAACGCGTTCAATCGCCGCGGCAATTGCATCTGCTCCACCTTGTTGCTGCAGCTCTTTACGCCGTTCTTGGGCGGCTTGTTGAAAGCGATTTTCGCGTTCAGCTTTCTCGCGTTCGATGCGTGCTTTTTTCTCTTCAAAGCGCGCTTTCGCCCGTTCGGCGGCTTCGGCTTCTAAACTGCGGGTGCGAATTTCAGCTTTGGCTTGACGATAATAGTGTACCAGTGGAATTTCACTAGGGCAGACATAGGCACAAGCCCCACACTCAATACAATCTTTAAGGTGCAGCTCGGTACATTTGTCGAACTCTTGCGCTTTGGCATGCCAATGCAACTGTTGAGGTAGTAATGACACCGGACAGGCCTGGGCACATTGACCGCAGCGAATACAGGCCATTTCCTGTTCACTGCCGGTTAACTCATGACGTTTGGGAGCCAAAATACAGTTGGCAATTTTGGTGATTGGCACTTGAGCATGCGCGAGGGTAAAACCCATCATCGGGCCACCCATGATCAGGCGCGGCTGTTTGCGGTCAGCTTGGTAACCAAATTCATCCAGTAAGGCTTGTACAGGTGTGCCGAGCAGTGCCCATACATTACGTGGTGTGCGGAAACACTCTCCGGTGAGGGTCACGACGCGGCGGATCAGCGGTTCACCATGCAAAATGGCCCGCGCAATTGCCTGTAGTGTGCCAACGTTTTGCACCATCAGGCCAATATCAGCCGGAATGCCGCCTTGTGGCACCTCCAAATTGGTGAGGATTTTGATCAACTGCTTCTCACCACCGGACGGGTATTTGGTGGGGATGACGCGGATCACCAGCGGTTTATGTTGTGCGGCTTGCTGCAATGCGGCGATCGCTTGCGGTTTGTTATCTTCAATCCCGATAATGGTCAGTTTCGGCTGTAAAATGTGCTCAACAATGTCAATTCCTTGCACAATTTCAGCGGCATATTGGCGCATTAACGCATCATCTGCGGTGATATAAGGCTCACACTCTGCAGCGTTAATCAGTAATATTTCCGTGCGCGATAGTCCGGTTTGCAGTTTGTTAGCGGTGGGAAAACCCGCTCCGCCCATGCCTGAGATACCTGCTTGGCTGATCAGGCCGAGCAAGGTGTCTAGAGACAACTGCTGGTAGTCTGGTTGTGGTTGTAACGTTAGCCACTCATCTTGCTGATCCGGCGTCAGCACGATACATAGCTCACTCAAGCCGGAAGGGTGTGCCACCGTACGTGGCTCAATCGCGCTGATCACTCCCGAGGTAGGAGCATGGATCGGCAGCATCAAGTCAGAGCTCGCTTGTGTCAGGCGCTGGCCTTTGAGCACACGTTCACCGACCTTGACCAATAGATCGCCCGCTTGACCAATATGTTGTTTGAGCGGCAGTATCAATTGTGCCGCAATAGTGGCATTGGTGAGCGGTTGATGAGTAGATTGATGTTTATTTTCAATCGGATGGATGCCTCCGGGAAAATCCCAAAGTTTACCGGATTTAATTTGTTCGATTAATGACAGCATAACCATCCTTAATTCATCCGTTGCGGCGCACTAGGCGCAGTAGCGGTCACGTTGCGTACAGGGATGGCGTTAAGTTGCCACTTCCAAGTTTCTGGTGTGGTTGCTCGTGGGATCATTTCAATACAGTCGGTTGGGCAGGGCGCGACACACAGATCGCAACCCGTACACTCGTTTTTAATTACGGTATGTACTGCTTTGGTGCCGCCGATGATGGCATCGACCGGACAGGCTTGAATACATTTGGTGCAGCCGATACACATATCTTCATGGATAAAGGCGACCATTTTGACTTTGTTATCCAGATCGTGGGCGGAGTCTTGTACTTCAACACCCATCAAATCCGCGAGTTTTTCTATCGTGGCTTGGCCGCCGGGAGGGCACTTAGTGATGATATCGCCATTGGCGATGGCCTCGGCATACGGCCGACATCCGGGATAGCCACATTGGCCACATTGAGTTTGCGGCAACAGAGCGTCAATTTGTTCCACTATCGGGTCGGCTTCGACTTTGAAACGGATTGAAGCAAAACCGAGAATTGCCCCAAACAGTGCGGCTAATCCGGCCAGAACAAGAATCGCGATGATGACGGCACTCATTACAGTTTCACCAAACCGGTAAAGCCCATAAAGGCTAACGACATTAAACCTGCGGTGATCATGGCAATCGACGCACCTTTAAAAGGCGTTGGCACATCAGCCACTTGGATCCGTTCGCGCATCGCAGCAAATAAAATCAATACCAGTGAGAAGCCGACTGCCGCACCAAAGCCGTAAATGATCGATTGAACGAAGTTATGATTTTGATTGATGTTGAGCAGTGCCACCCCTAATACTGCGCAGTTGGTGGTGATCAGCGGTAAGAAAATCCCCAGCAAGCGATAAAGGGTTGGACTGGTTTTATGCACGACCATCTCAGTGAACTGTACTACGACTGCGATCACTAGAATAAAACTCATGGTGCGCAGATATTCAATCCCGAGTGGACGCAGTACATAGCTTTCCATCAGATAAGCGCAAACGGAGGCGAGGGTTAACACAAAAGTGGTTGCTAGCCCCATGCCAATCGCGGTTTCCAGTTTTTTCGATACGCCCATAAAAGGGCATAATCCCAAAAACTTTACCAGTACAAAGTTGTTAACCAGCACAGTGCCGATTAACAACAAAATATATTCGGTCATAGTTATATCAATTTTTGCTTCCGATCTCGGCATTATCCTGCTTTGCTAACGCAATAACAACCAAGGAAAGTTAAGGTTTTAGAGAGTTGAATAAATTATATGCAATAACTGCATTTTGTTGCGCCATCCCGCTAAAAAGTCAGTTTTGGTTGATTCTTCAATAAAAAATGGGCCTCATTAGCTGAGACCCGTTTGGATTAGTTTGCGGCGTTAGCCACTGCGGTGGGTGAGAGGTCGCGCTCGGTTATACCTTAAAGGTGGCGACTTTGGTGCGCAGATCATCGGCTTGTTGCTTGAGCTGATTCGATTGGCTGAGGCTATCTTGTGCGCCATCGACCAGTTGCTCAGTCACATCTTTGATCGCGGTGATGTTTTGGGTGATCTCTTGAGTGACATGGGTTTGTTCTTCCGCTGCGGTGGCAATTTGGGTCGCCATATTGCTGATCACCTCGACGGCGGCATTAATTTCCTCTAACGCATTGGTGGCTTTATCCGCATCATCAACCGAATTCGCCGCTAAGCTAGAGCTGGTTTGCATCAGGCTAACGGCACGTTTGGTGGTTTCCTGCAAGGTATCGATGGTGGCTTTGATCTCTTCAGTTGAAGTATGGGTACGCTGTGATAACACGCGAACTTCGTCGGCTACTACCGCAAAACCACGACCTTGTTCACCAGCACGAGCCGCTTCAATCGCCGCATTGAGAGCCAGTAAATTGGTTTGCTCAGCAATACCTTGAATAGTCGCCAACACCGTATTGATTTCTTGAGCGTACTGATTCAGTGCGGAAATCACCTCATTCGCTTGGTTGATCTCTTGCGCTAAATTATGAATTGAGGCTTTGGTATTGAGTACTAAGGTCCGTCCATGCTCAGTGCTGTTGGTCGAATTTTGCGCCGCTTGCGCCGTTTGCTCAGCATTATAGGCAATCTCTTGGGTGGCGCTGGCCATTTCGGTGACCGCGGTGGCGACCATAGTCACTTCTTGCTGCTGTAAGCCGAGCTCTGACACGGAGAGATTCGAGCGTTGCGCACTGTGTTCTGATTGTGCGGTTAACTGCTCAGATTGGTTACGAACATGGGCAATTAATTGTTGTAAACTGGCGACAAAGGTATTGAAGCTGTTGGCTAATTTGCCTACTTCATCGTTATTTTCAACCTTGATCCGTTGGGTTAGATCACCGCTACCATTGGCAATTTGTTCCAGCGCTCGTGAGACATTATTCAGTGGCAGGAATAACATATTACACAGTAAATTAAACAGTACAGTACAAATCACCACCACAATCAGTGTGACTAGCAATTGTCCCCACAGGGCAGAAAATAGTGGCGCAACCAAAGAATCTTTATCAATCACAATCACACTGATTAATTGGGTGCCGGCAATCGCGCTGGCAAACAGCACACTCTCTTGCCCATTCACATCACTGTTAATGTATTGGCCTAAGCGTTGTGCGGTTTGAATATCATTGAAACGTAAGCCCAACTCGGCGACATTTTTATTCAGTAATTGGGTGTTGGTATGAGTAAAAATATTGCCTTGCTGATTGGCAATAAACATATATCCCGAGCCAGGTAAGATGACCTGTTTCATACTATTAATGATATCGGTAATTTCCACATCACTGCCGAGGACTAAATCTTGGCCGTGCAGTCTGATCATCTTACCAAGTGATACCACATTGGCCCCAGTTGCTGCCGCAACGGTCGGGTTATCCATAAACACGGCTTGGGGATTCGCTTTGGCATTGATATACCATCCCCACTGGCGAGGGTCATTATTACCCGCAGGAAGAACCACACCGTTGGCATTTTGTTGACTGCCATCCGGATAGGCCAAAAACACATTATCGAATGATCCCGAATGCTTGACCTGCTTGAGGTGAGTCACGATAGCTTCTGGTTTCACTTCTGCGCTCAGCGCAGTTAGAGCCCGCTCTTTGGAGATTAACCAATCTGTCACATATTGGTTGTAAGATGCGGTCGCACTTTGCAAGCGCTGTTCAACTTCCACATCCAAGCGGGTCAGAGCCGCTTTGAAGGACACGGCCTCAACGAGTAGGCCGCCGAGCACAATCGCGAGGCTAGCTGAAATGGCTAATTTATTTTTCAATGACAAGTTTTTGAACATACATATCCTTGGGGTTATCTGATAAGCGAATCTAAACAGCGATCCCTTTCTACTGAAAGCAGCAATATTATGGTGGTAGTTATGATGTATAAGCATAGCGCTGTTGATTTGTTGCCATGCATGCACTTGCTGCTTATGCCATTTCTGATGTGTTCAGAATGGCTTACTGAATTGAATAGTAAAAAGTTTGGCTAGCAAAAAACGAGGGTGATTATCGCTCTTAAAAAGTCGCGGATGCAATTGTTTCACTATGATTTTGCTCAAAGAATCGCAAAAAATAGTGGGTTATATGGCCATCTTGGGGGCTGTGATCCGATGGAGATCGTTTTAAGCGAGAGGATTAGAGATCAAAAAAGACGTCCTAGGACGTCTTTTTTGATGGAATTTGGCTCCTCCTGCGGGGCTCGAACCTGCGACATACGGATTAACAGTCCGCCGTTCTACCGACTGAACTAAGGAGGAATAATTTGCGTTTCGGATGTTAGCGAGTGGGCCGATGGGTGTCAATCATTTCACATCAAAAAACACATTTTTATGCAGTGAGGGGTTTACTTTTGTGTATCCCTTACCGCTATTGAGCTGGGTTCACTTATCCACTAAATTTGTGGATAAGTATGTGAATGGATCTTGATTAACCTTTAATGCCGGTATTGAGGGTGCATAATGCTAGTTTTGAATGGTGTTTTATTTTTGCTTAACGCTTTATTTTTCATTGTTTATTTGAAATTTGTCACTCTTGACTGGCTGAGTGATGAAATCTGGCCTTTTCGGCTCAATAAGGCGTGCAGAACAAAATCTGGGGAAAACTAGTGGATTATTTTTATGCTCGCTTTCGGCGTTAAGCCGAAATGGGGGAAGCAAGACTAGCAACTCTGGAGTGATAACGCTAGGATTAATTGCAGTAAACTTCATCGATATCGCACTGCGATGGACAAACGTGGCAATCTTTAGTGTGGATTGTTACCACCTGAGCCATTGAGCACAGCGCACGGTTATCCTAGCCATGTCAGCTATCCCCTTGCTACTTGAAGCTGCAGCGGTGTTGGCGACGTTCGTTCACCCTAAGCACATAGTTTTTCTATGCTCATGGGGACTCACTTACTTGCCGCCTACCTGCAACGCCAAGTTGTTTGGGAATAAGTGATGGAAGAAGTGCTTGATCACTGGCTGTACATCCAGTAACAATGGCGCCGAGCAGATAAGCGTAATGAGGATGGCATGAGTAAAGCATTTGAACTGGTTTCCGATTATCAACCCGCCGGTGATCAACCCAGCGCGATCCAGCAGTTGTTGAATGGTCTGCAGGCGGGATTAGCCCATCAAACCCTGCTCGGTGTGACGGGCTCAGGAAAAACCTTCACTTTGGCCAATGTGATTGCCCAGTTACAACGCCCAACGATTTTGCTCGCGCCGAATAAAACCCTCGCGGCGCAACTGTATGGCGAAATGAAAGCGTTTTTCCCGAACAACGCGGTGGAATTTTTCGTCTCCTATTACGATTACTACCAACCCGAAGCCTATGTGCCCACCACCGACACTTTCATTGAAAAAGACGCTTCGATTAATGCGCATATTGAGCAAATGCGTTTATCGGCCACCAAGGCCTTATTGGAGCGCAAAGATGCGGTGATCGTCGCATCGGTCTCGGCCATTTATGGTTTGGGCGATCCCGATTCTTATTTAAAAATGATGCTGCATTTGCGACGTGGTGATGTGATTAATCAACGCGACATGCTACGCCGTTTGGCCGAATTACAATATTCGCGCAATGATCTGGCGTTTGAACGTGGTCAATTTCGTGTTCGTGGTGAGGTGATTGATATTTTCCCAGCCGAATCGGATCAACAGGCGGTGCGGGTCGAGATGTTTGACGATGAAATTGAGTGCATCAGTTTGTTTGATCCATTGACTGGCATGATCATGTCACGGGATTTACCACGTTACACCATTTACCCGAAAACCCACTATGTGACGCCGCGTGAGCGGATCCTCGCCGCAATTGAACAGATTAAACATGAGCTGCACAGCCGACGTCAGTATCTGTTGGAGAATAATAAACTGCTGGAAGAGCAGCGGATTGCCCAACGCACCCAGTTTGATCTTGAAATGATGAATGAGCTGGGTTTTTGCTCTGGGATTGAAAACTACTCGCGTTATCTCAGTGGACGTGCCGAAGGTGAGCCACCTCCGACACTATTTGACTACTTACCACACGATGGCTTGCTGATCATCGATGAATCCCATGTCACCGTGCCGCAAATTGGCGCGATGTTTAAAGGCGATCGCTCACGCAAAGAAACCTTAGTCGAATTTGGCTTTCGGCTGCCTTCCGCGCTGGATAATCGTCCATTGAAATTTGATGAATTTGAAGCGCTTGCACCACAAACCATTTTTGTCTCGGCTACGCCAGGCGAATATGAGTTAAACAAATCGGCGGGTGAAGTGGCGGATCAAGTGGTACGTCCTACCGGTTTATTGGACCCCTTGATTGAAGTGCGCCCTGTGGCCACTCAGGTTGATGATCTGCTCTCCGAGGCTCGCGTGCGTGCCGCTAATGATGAGCGGATTTTAGTCACCACCTTGACCAAGCGGATGGCAGAAGATTTGACCGAATATCTGCATGAGCACGGGGTGAAAGTACGCTATCTGCATTCTGATATTGATACGGTTGAGCGGGTTGAAATCATTCGTGATTTACGTTTGGGCGTCTTTGATGTGCTGGTTGGGATCAACTTGCTGCGTGAAGGTTTAGATATGCCAGAAGTCGCGTTAGTGGCGATTTTGGATGCCGATAAAGAGGGCTTTTTACGTTCCGAGCGCTCACTGATCCAAACCATTGGCCGTGCGGCGCGTAATATCAATGGTAAAGCGATTTTATATGCGGATACCATCACCAAATCGATGGGGAAAGCGATGGATGAAACCGAGCGTCGCCGTGCTAAGCAGCAAGCGTATAATCAGCAGCGCGGGATCACTCCGCAGCCGTTAAAACGCAATATTAAAGATATTATGGAGTTGGGTGATATTGCTAAATCGCGCAAACCGAAGCACAGCAAAGTGGTGCCATTGGCCAAAGTGGCAGAAGAGAGTGCCAACTATCAACCATTGACCCCACAGCAATTAGAGAAAAAGATCAGCCAGTTAGAAGCGGTGATGTATCAACACGCACAGAATTTGGAATTTGAGTTGGCGGCTCAGAAACGTGATGAGATTCATCAATTACGCCAGCAATTTATCATCAATAGTTAGCATATTGCTGGCTGAAGATTGATTCTCATTTGTAAAAAGCAAGCACAAATGCAATATTACCGCAAAATGCAAAACAATAATGGCTAGGCTATGCAACACAACCCCTCTTTGCCGCCGGTGAAGTATCTATTAATGGTCGAAGATACCGCGTCGATTGCGGCTCTGTATCGCTCTTTTCTCGCGCCGCTCAAAATTGATATCAATATCGTCGGAACAGGGCGTGACGCGATTGCGAGCATTGCACACCGCGAGCCTGACTTGATTCTGCTTGATTTACGTCTACCGGATATGACTGGCATGGATGTGTTGCATGCGGTCAAGCAAAAGGCACCCGAAGTGCCCATCGTGTTTATGACCGCGCATGGTTCGATTGACAGCGCGGTGGAAGCGATGCGCTACGGTGCGCAAGATTTTTTGATCAAACCTTGTGAAGCGGATCGCTTGCGGGTCACGGTCAATAACGCGATTCGTAAAGCATCAAAGCTCAAAAACGATCTCGATAACAAAAACCATACTTATCAAGGTTTTATTGGTAGTAGCCAAACTATGCAAGCGGTGTATCGCACGATTGATTCCGCCGCGAGCAGTAAAGCCAGTATTTTCATTACCGGTGAAAGTGGTACCGGTAAAGAGGTGTGTGCGGAAGCCATTCATGCTGCCAGTAAACGAGGTGAAAAACCGTTTATCGCGATTAACTGTGCTGCGATCCCGAAAGATTTGATTGAAAGTGAGCTATTTGGTCACGTAAAAGGCGCGTTCACTGGAGCGGCCAGCGAACGGCAAGGTGCCGCGGAAGCAGCTGATGGTGGTACGCTGTTTTTGGATGAGCTGTGTGAAATGGATTTAGAGTTGCAGACCAAATTACTGCGCTTTATTCAAACTGGCACATTCCAAAAAGTTGGCTCGTCAAAAATGAAAAGCGTGGATGTGCGTTTTGTGTGCGCCACCAATCGCGACCCTTGGAAAGAAGTGCAAGCTGGGCGTTTTCGCGAAGACTTATACTACCGTTTGTACGTGATCCCGCTGCATTTGCCCTCACTGCGTGAGCGTGGTGATGATGTGATTGAGATTGCCTACTCTTTGTTGGGGTTTATGTCCAAAGAGGAAGGCAAAGATTTTGTGCGCTTGTCAGCTGAAGTGGTGGAGCGTTTTCGTCGCTACGAATGGCCAGGTAATGTGCGCCAATTACAAAACGTATTGCGCAATGTGGTGGTGCTGAATGAGGGATGTGAAATAACCCTTAATATGTTGCCTCCTCCGCTTAATCACCCTTCGGTACCGCTTTTACGTGAAGAAATTAAACTAGATCAACAGCATGTGATCTCAGTACATGAAATTTTTCCGTTATGGATCACGGAAAAACAAGCGATTGAGCAAGCGATTGCCGCTTGTGGTGGTAATATTCCGCGCGCCGCCAGTTATTTAGCCGTCAGCCCATCGACCATTTATCGTAAGCTGCAAACTTGGAATGAACAAGCGACAGAGAAAGTCACAGCAAAAGAGAAAGTTACCGCAAAAGAGCAGGAGCGCTAAGTGATGAGAGAATGGATTAATCAAAGTCAAATCGATGTATTAGCCAAAGAGATCGGTGCGGAAAATATTCCGCTGTTACTCAATATTTTTGTTGATGAATTAAACGCCTATCAACGCCGCCTGCGTAGTGAGCCGCACGCTAATCAGCGTGAATACCTGCAAGAGATCAGCCACGCGCTTAAAAGCAGCGCGGCCAGTTTTGGCGCGGAGCGCTTACGCGGTAAGGCGATCGAATTAGACCGCCTTGCTCACACCGATTTAACGTTTGATCTCGCCTATGAAGTGGAACAGATGCTGGAACTGCTGGGCCAAACTCACCAACGATATTTACAACTGGTTGATTAACTGCTCTTCAATCGCTTGTCTCAGTTTTTGCCGATCATGACGCCAGTCACGGTTGGCAGAAGCCAAATCACGGGTCATAAAATTCCAACGCTGTTGTAAATCGGGATGAGGATGATGACCCAGCACCACATCAATTTTGCGGCCTAGGCAGGCTCTTTCACACCATTCTAATTTTTGCTCTAGGCTCATTCTGCCCGCAGGACCATGTTCTGGTGACAAGTTTTCGATAAAAATGACCGTGGCCGTGGGATTACGAGCAATCGCTTTACCCAACTCAGGAAGCAGTAGCGGCGGCATCACACTGGTTAAAAAGCTACCCGGGCCTAAAATCACACAATCTGCTTGTTGAATAGCAGAGATCGCCTCTTTGGTGGCGGGCACTTCTGGGGCTAAATCGAGGCGGCGTAAATCTTGCGCCATTTCATCCACGCTGGTTTCACCGGTGACCCATTTGCCATCCAGTGCTAACGCGGCCAGATCCGATGGGTGCTCAGACATTGGTAAAATATTGACATCGACTTTAAGCATATTGCGGATCAGATTGATGGCATCCAGCGGTCGCACCGAGAGATTATCTAATGCGGTGAGCATTAAATTGCCCAAATTATGCCCATTCAGCTCACCTGTGCCTTTAAAGCGATACTCAAACATCATCGAACTGATCGAGGGCTCAGTAATTAACTGATTGATGCAATTACGCGTATCACCCCAAGCAATCCCCCCTTGGCAGTGACGAATTCGGCCAGTCGAGCCACCATTATCGGTGGTGGTGACGATACCGGTGGCATTGGAGCCAAACACTTTCAGTGCCGCTAGCATCCGGCCAAGACCGTGACCACCGCCGATGGCCACTACTTTTTTGCTTTGATAGAGAGACATAGGATCCTGCTTATTTTGGCTGCTGAGCAGCAATTTAACCAAGTTGATCCAGATTAGATACCCATTTAGGGCTAAATTTATTGTTGGCGTCCCTTTTTTAGGGGGAGAGGTAGCATCGCGGCAGATTATTGAGTATTTTAACCGCAGCAGCCAGAGCTAAGAGGTTGGAAACATCACTCTGCTTGGCCGTAACTCCGAGCTTATCGCGCTAAGTTTTTTAAATATGCGTTATAAGCCAGTGACGGAAGGTCACAAGGGCATGGTGAGAAATGACGATGCCTCCCGTATTTGGAAAGGTGTTCCGTGGCGCAACAATTCGAAGACAGATTTCAACGTAAATTTTATTATTTACGTCTCTCGATCACTGACGTTTGTAATTTCAAATGTACCTATTGCTTACCTGATGGTTACCGACCAGCAGCGGGTAACGCTAACTCTTTTTTGCGTGTCGCCGAAATCCAGCGGGTGGTAAATGCCTTTGCTGAGTGTGGTACCTCAAAAGTCCGCATTACTGGTGGTGAGCCATCGCTGCGCAAAGATTTTAGTCAAATCATCCAAACCATCGCTGCTACACCGGGCATCAAAAAAGTCGCCACCACCACCAATGGTTATCGTTTAGCCAAACAGATTGGCGAGTGGCGAGAGGCTGGGCTTACTCAACTCAATGTCAGTGTCGACAGTTTAGAACCACGCATGTTCGCGCAAATCACTGGTGAAAATCGTTTCCAACAAGTGATGGCGGGAATTGATCGCGCTTTTGAGGTTGGCTTTGCACAAGTCAAAGTTAACGTGGTGCTGATGAAAGATCTTAACCACCTTGAACTGCCTAAATTTATGGCGTGGATTAAAACGCGCGCGATTCAACTGCGTTTTATCGAGCTGATGCAAACCGGTGAGATGAACGACTTATTTGCCCGTCATCATTTGTCTGGTGCAGCGATACGCGACTATCTGATTAACAACGGCTGGCAGCGTAGAGTGCGCGCCGATAACGATGGTCCGGCGCAAGTGTTTATCCATGCGGATTATCTTGGTGAAATCGGCTTGATCATGCCTTATGAGAAAGATTTCTGCAGCAGTTGTAATCGCTTGCGTGTTTCGGCGCAAGGTAAGCTGCATCTTTGCCTATTTGGCGAGCAAGGCATTGAGTTACGCGATCTGCTGCAGCACGATCAACAGCAAGCCACATTAATTGAACGAATTCAGACTCAGTTGCACAACAAAGCCCAAACCCACTTTTTGCAAGATGGCAAGGTGGGAATGACGCCACATTTGGCATCGATTGGTGGTTGAGCGGCTAATTATTACTTAGCCTCGCGAGCGAGGCTTAACTATTTCGAAAAGGTGAACTTATGGGCCACGCAGTAAGCAAATTTCAAGCCGCAAACATTGCGGTACTGACGGTATCCGATACGCGTACTGAAGAGAATGATACTTCTGGCGGCTATTTGGCCGAGCAGTTACAACTGGCTGGGCATAAACTGGCCGATAAACAGATTGTGATTGACGATATGTACCAAATCCGCGCTGTGGTATCACAGTGGATTGCAGAACCTACTATTCAAGCGATTTTGATCACCGGTGGAACCGGATTTACTTCGCGCGATAGCACGCCTGAAGCGCTTAAGCCACTGTTTGATAAAGAAGTGGAAGGCTTTGGTGAGCTATTCCGTATGGTTTCTTATGAAGAAATTGGTACCTCAACCATCCAGTCGCGGGCGGTGGCCGGTTTTGCTAACCATACCGTGATTTTTGCGATGCCCGGTTCGACCGGTGCGTGCCGGACTGGCTGGACTAAGATTATCCAACAGCAGTTGGATGCCGCGCACCGTCCATGTAACTTTATGCCGCACTTGACGGTGTAAGGGGATTTAATGAGCCAACTGACCCACATCAATGCGGCCGGCCAAGCCAATATGGTCGATGTCTCAAACAAAGCGGATAGCGTACGCGAAGCGCGCGCCGAAGCGTATGTACGCATGGCACCTGCAACGCTGCAACTGATCCTGTCCGGCCAGCATCATAAAGGTGATGTGTTTGCCACAGCACGTATTGCTGGGATTCAAGCCGCCAAACGGACATGGGAACTGATCCCACTCTGCCACCCTCTGCTACTGTCCAAAGTGGAAGTAGAGTTAGAAGCACTGCCGGAACAGAACTGTGTACGTATTGAAGCGCTGTGTAAACTGAGCGGTAAAACTGGGGTAGAGATGGAAGCGTTGACAGCCGCATCAGTGGCGGCGCTGACCATTTACGATATGTGTAAAGCGGTACAAAAAGATATTGTGATTGAGCAGGTGCGTTTGCTGGAAAAATCGGGCGGTAAGTCTGGACACTTTAAGGTGAATGCATGATTACCGTGTTGTTTTTTGCCCAAACCCGTGAATTGGTGGCGTGCGAGAGTATGCTGGTTGAGCAGCCGTTCACCAGCGTCGAAGCGTTGCGGCAGCATTTGGCGCAACAACCTGGCAAATGGGATATCGCGTTACAACCGGGTAAGCTATTGGCCGCAGTCAATCAAGCGATAGTGCCGTTTGACACTCCGCTGCACGCTGGCGATGAGGTGGCTTTTTTTCCACCGGTGACGGGAGGTTAACATGGACAATCGGGTTGCAGTACAAAGCGCAGATTTTTCGGTAGCGGATGAATACCAAGCGTTGGCGCAGGGCACTCAAGCCGGTGCAGTAGTGACGTTTGTAGGTAAAGTGCGGGATATGAACTTAGGGGATAATGTGCTTGGTTTACATCTTGAGCACTATCCGGGCATGACCGAAAAAGCCTTATTGGAGATTTGCGATTTAGCCCAAGCGCGTTGGCCGTTACAGCGCGTGCGCGTTATCCATCGGATTGGTGATATGCTCAGTGGTGACCAAATTGTGTTTGTTGGGGTCACCAGTGCCCACCGTAATGCCGCTTTTGCCGCGTGTGAATTCATCATGGATTATTTGAAAACGCGGGCCCCATTTTGGAAAAAAGAGTTGACCACCGAACAGAGTCGCTGGATTGACTCGCGCGCGAGTGATCAACAGGCAGTGCAGCGTTGGGAAAGTGACGTATCGACGCCTCCGCGTTAAATGATTGCGCTACTCAAATGATTGCGTACTCAAATGATAGCGCTACTCAAAATGTGCACAGTGCCGCGTTGATGATGTTTGGCATAAAACAGCGCTTGGTCGGCGACCGCCACCAGTTTTTCAGTGGTGACATCTGGCTCTAATTGATCACTGTGGCGGATGCCGATAGTGATGGTGACATGATCTGACACTCTGGATCTTGAATGTTTTATATTCAGCTCGGTCACCATCAACATTAGCTGTTTGGCGCGCTGCTGACTCTGCTCGGCACTGACATTGGTCATAAAAATTAAAAATTCATCCCCACCATAGCGAAAGCAAAGCTCACCTTCCGATTTCCAACGTTGTAGCGTTTGGCTGATTTGGCGTAGCACCTCATCACCTTGCAGATGGCCATATTCATCGTTGTACTCTTTAAAACAATCAATATCGATCATCAACAGCGCGGCACTCAGGTTATCTTGGCGCGCGGTATCCAGTGCTTGTGGCAGTAAATAATCCATCGCGTAGCGGTTATACACTTGAGTCAGGTGATCGATATGGGTCAAGTGTTCCAGTTTTAATTGATGCTGAGCCAGTTTTTCCACTGAGCGTTTGTAATTGGAAATATTACGGATGATCCAAAGTACCATTTCAGTACCGGGTAATGGGATGATCAAGGCTGAAAAATACTGTTTTTCGATTGGGCCAAGGGCAAGATTAAAATAGGCCAGTTGGGTCGGCTCGATTTCATACTCTAGCTCTTTGGCACAATTTTGATCAATCGCTTGTTCAATCACACTCAAAAATTGAGTCGCTTGCGCCACTGGCAGCACATCATACAGGTTTAAGCCGATCAGGTTAGCCGGATTGTGGTGACGGTTGCTGTCTGATCCACCATACACTTCCAGATAAACGCCCTGTCTATTGAGCAGAAAAATGGGCTCGGGTAATGATTGGAAAATAAACTGCAGAATGTTGGGGTTGGCCATGATCATGGTGGATAAAATAGAAGTCATCAACTTAATGCCTGTTGAATGAGTAGATATTCCTCTATTTATAGATGATTTTGCTGCGTCCCGATACGGGGTGAGCATGACTTTTTACCGATAAATCACTAAACCAAAGAGTGATGTTCTTATCTGGTTAAAAATGGCCACGTAAAGCTCGTGCTTCAGCGATTGGCGAGCATTATTTTATCAATAGAGTGAAAAAATCTGCTTGACCTTAAAGTTAACTCCAAGGTGTAAGCTGACAGCAGACTATAAAAAGGAGATGAAATATGTGTGCTAAACACCATGCGTGTCGTTCAAAATCGTTAACTCAACCAACGCCAACTCATCACACTAGCTGTTCGGGAAGCCCGAAAATCGTGACTATTCGTGCTGCGGGAGTCGCCTCTGCGTGTGATGGTGATGGCTGTTGCAGCACTGTGGATAGCGGCGGTGGTTCAACATTGGAAGATGAGCCTGAGCAACATCGAAGCGAAGAATCAGCATCGCGCTATCAGCAGAGTTGGTATATCACAGGGATGGATTGTCCCTCCTGCGCACAAAAAATTGAAAAAGCGGTCAAGCAGTTGAGTGATGTTGTTCAGGTGCAAGTAATCTTTGCCACACAGAAGTTGGTGGTGGGCTTTAATCAACAAACAACCGCATTAAGCATCGAACAAGCGGTTATCAATAGCGGCTTCACGTTAAGTTCGTCGGGTGCGGTGGCTTCTAACTCCGAACAGACTAAATCTCCTTTCTGGCAAAGTGAAAATGCACGAATCATCGGCATTGCTGCTCTGATGGCGGTGGGTGTGTTAGTCAATTCCGCTGAAATCAGCCGTTGGATTTTCACTATTACCTGTTTTTTGGGTTTGCTGCCCATCATTCAGCAAGCGTGGCGTTTGGCAAAATCTGGTTCTCCTTTCTCGATTGAAACCTTAATGTCAGTGGCGGCTATCGGCGCGTTATATCTTGGTGAAACCTTAGAAGCGGCGATGGTGCTGCTATTGTTTTTAATTGGTGAACGGTTAGAGGCGTATGCCGCGTCACGAGCACGCAGTGGCGTGCAGGCTTTGATGGCGTTAGTGCCTGAAACCGCATTGAGAATTGAAAATGGTCAACGTGTCTCTGTGCCTGCGGAGCAGTTGCAGCCCGGCGATGTGATTGAAGTCGCGCCCGGAGCTCGCTTACCCGCAGACGGACAACTTCTGGCGGCAGCAAGTTTGGATAATAGTGCGCTGACAGGTGAATCTCTCCCCGTAGAACTTACAGTTGGCGCGCGCGTTTCTGCTGGGTGTGTGGTGGTCGATAAAGTGGTGCAGGTCGAAATTACTTCTCGCCAAGGTGAGAATGCCATCGATCGTATCCTACACCTGATTGAACAAGCAGAATCACGCAAAGCACCGCTTGAACGCTTTTTGGATAAATTCAGCCGTTGGTACACACCATTAATGATGATGGTGGCAATCGTAGTGATCATTATCCCACCATTAGCATTTGGTGCGGATTGGCAAACATGGATTTATCGTGGCTTAGCGCTGTTGCTGATCGGTTGTCCGTGTGCATTAGTGATTTCAACTCCTGCAGCAATTACTTCTGGCTTAGCCGCTGCAGCCCGTCGAGGAGCTTTGATCAAAGGTGGCGCGGCATTAGAGCAGTTAGGCAAAATTGAAACTATAGCCTTTGATAAAACCGGTACCTTGACTGAAGGTAAACCACAAGTCACCGATTTGATCCCATGGCAAGATTGGTCTGCCGCAACACTGTTGGCGCATGCAGCCGCGATCGAGATGGGTTCACATCATCCACTGGCGAGATCATTAGTAGCCAAAGCACAAGCTGAGCAGCTCGTACTTCCCGAAGCGCATGAAAAAACTGCCTTGGCTGGGCGTGGGATCAGTGGACAGATTGCCGGTATCACTTATCACCTCCTTGCTCCTAATCGGGTTGAGGTTGAGTTGCCGCCAGTGGTTGCTGAGCAAGTCAGCGGTTTAGAAGCACAAGGCAAAACCGTAGTGGTGATGCTGGACAATCAGCAAGTGGTCGGCGTGATCGCTTGGCAAGATATTTTACGTGATGATGCGCGCGCCGCGATTGAAGCGTTGCAACGGATCGGGATCAAAGCGTTGATGCTGACCGGGGATAATCAGCGCAGCGCTGCTGCGATCAGCCAGCAACTGAATATCGATTTTCGAGCCGGGTTATTACCGCAAGATAAAGTCAGATATATCGAGCAATTGGCGCAAACTCAGCGCGTCGCGATGGTTGGCGATGGTATCAACGATGCACCAGCGATGAAACAGGCCAGCATCGGCATCGCGATGGGCGGTGGCACGGATGTGGTGCTGGAAACGGCGGATGCGGCACTGACACATAATCGGCTGCTGGAGCTGGTTGGCATGGTTGAGCTATCACGCGCCACTTTGGCGATCATTCGGCAAAATGTCATGTTAGCGCTAGGGCTAAAAGCGGTGTTTTTAGTGACCAGCCTTATTGGTATGACGGGATTATGGATGGCGGTATTGGCCGACAGTGGGGCGACTGCACTGGTTACACTGAATGCGTTACGGCTGCTCAAATTTGGTCAGCGTTCGGTTTAAATCGTCAGCCTTAAGCGGTGTGATGCAAATCGATTAGTTGTGCAATTCAATTGATTATTGCTCTGTGCAGTGTGACTGAGCTCGCTTATTTGCTGGCATCTATCGACTAAAGTGACTGAGTACCCTAATGATCAATATGCTGAATAAATGCAAGAGCAGGAGCCTATTATGACCAAAACTGTATTCCACCTTGGCGTCACTGACGCTGATTTAAACGGGGCCACCTTAGCGATTATTCCGGGGGATCCGGCTCGAGTGCAGAAGATTGCCGAGTTAATGGATAACCCAGTGTTTCTGGCTAGCCATCGTGAATATACTGTATATCGCGCTGAGCTAGAGGGAAAATCGGTTGTGGTGTGCTCGACCGGGATCGGTGGCCCTTCCACCTCGATTGCGGTAGAAGAGCTGGCGCAATTAGGCGTGCGTACTTTCTTGCGCGTCGGTACCACCGGGGCGATCCAGCCGCACGTTAACGTGGGCGATATGATTGTTACCACGGGCTCGGTACGTCTGGACGGTGCCAGTTTGCATTTCGCACCGATGGAGTTTCCTGCGGTGCCGGATTTTGAGGTTGCCACGGCGATGAAAGCAGCAGCGCAAGCCAGTGGTGCCGCGGTGCATATGGGCATCACCGCATCTTCCGATACTTTCTACCCAGGCCAAGAGCGTTATGACACTTTCACTGGACGAGTGGTGCGGCGTTTCCAAGGTTCAATGCAAGAGTGGCAACAGATGGGGGTATTGAACTTTGAAATGGAATCCGCGACGTTGCTGACCATGTGTGCCAGCTCAGGTTTGCAAGCCGGTTGTGTCGCTGGGGTGATCATTAATCGCACTCAACAAGAGATCCCAGATCATGCGACGCTGAAAGAAACGGAAGCGCGTTCGATTAAAGTAGTGGTCGAAGCGGCGCGTCATTTACTCCAATAATTGATGATGTTTATCATTTAATATCCCCGCCGAGACCAAATCAGCGCCGTGTTATGGCGCTGATATTCTGTTTAATTACGGTTAGCCGAATCGCTAAATAAGTACCAGTTGTGGTAATGGCTGATACAAGCTTTTGACTAATTGATTGAGCATATGGTCGTAAACTTCAGCGATGGTCGCGGAGATCTCGCCAGTTAATTGATACAGCGCATTACTGTCTAGTCGCTGGCAGCTATCACTGATGGTGTTAAGCTGACAGATTGCCGCGCTACCTGCCGCTGAGCTTAGTGTCAGTGGGCTGATCAACGCCAATTGTTCAAGCTTACGTTGCATCAACTGACCATAATGCACGACTCGAACTGGTTGGTTAGTATTGGGCAGATCCTCAATACATAGACGTAGCTGCGTCAGGGTTTCCATTGCATCAAAAATTTGTTGCCAATTCATATGGTATTGATCACGCAGCTCTGCACGCCCCGCATCGACTAACCAAGCCATACTCACATCATCCATTAAGTACATGCAGTGGCGGATCAATTTGCCGTGTAGCCGTTGGTTTTTTCCTACCGAGGCTTGTGGCCATTGGTTGATCACGGCTTGCAGTGAATTTTGCAAAATACGATATGACGGCTTGTTATCAAAATGGGCGATCTGGATCAGTTGTTCTGCTTTGGCTAACCAACGTTTTTGTAAAGTGGGCAGCTCACTAAGCTTGGTTTGATCGCGGTCTGTCTGACTGAGCGCTTGATGGGTGAGGCTACGATGCTGGCGACATAGCGCCAGCACTTCGCGTAGACCAATCAGCAGCTCGAATTTACGTTGCTGCGCCGAGTGTTTGGGTTGAGCGTAGCGGTAAATCGCACCAAGCATCGCCAATCCAATCAGCAGTGATATTGTTAGCCACATAGTCACCTCCGAAGCGGTATTTCACGGTTGCCGATCATCTGCTACGTAGTCATTACATAGCGACGTATGGAGTAGTGCAGTTTGAATGCCAAGAATTTTATGATTTAAAATCAATGAATTATTTTTTGGGTGAGATTTTTGCTGCTCATTAATGGTGCAGAATGCGCCAAAAGTGTGAGCAAGGTTCAGTTTTAGCCGGTAATGGAGGGATGGCTAATCGATGAGGAGGTTACCAGCGTAACTTATAAAATCCGCATGAAAAAAGCCTTTGCGCTTGGCAAAGGCTTAGTGGTTATCACCGAATCGCTCGATATTGCAAGCCGATGTTGCAAACGGTGTGGTAAGGCTTACATCACACGCATGCCTGCTTGGGCACCTTGATGCGGTTCCAGCAGCCACAAGTCGCTACCACCAGGACCAGCGGCGAGGATCATGCCTTCTGACATGCCAAACTTCATCTTACGCGGTTTAAGGTTGGCGACCACCACCGTGTATTTACCAATCAAATCTTCTGGTTGGTAGGCCGATTTAATCCCAGAGAAGACTTGGCGAGTTTCACCGCCGATATCGAGCTCAAACTTGAGCAGCTTGTCCGATTTCTCGACCGCTTCACAAGCAAGGATCTTAGCAATCCGCAGATCGACTTTGGCGAAATCATCAAACTCAATTTCTGCCGCGAGAGGATCTTTGCTTAGCTCGGTGGCTGCGCTCTTTGGCTTTGCGGCTTCCGCTGCGGCTTTTTCTGCCTCAGCTTCAGCTTTAGACGTGGCAATCATCGCTTCAACCTGTTTCGGATCGATCCGGTTGAACAGCGCTTTGAATGGGGTCACTGCGTGATCAGTCAGCGGTGTCGCGATATTTTCCCAAGTTAACTCTTGGTTGAGGAAAGCTTCCGTACGCAGTGCCAACGCTGGCATTACCGGCTTGAGGTAAGTCATTAGTACCCGGAACAAGTTAATCCCCACGGTACAAATATCTTGCAGCGCTTGGTCTTGGCCTTCCTGTTTGGCCACTACCCAAGGGGCTTTTTCATCCACATATTGGTTAGCTTTATCGGCCAGTGCGGTGATTTCACGAATGGCACGACCAAACTCACGCGCTTCAAACAGCGCAGCGATTCGATCGGCTGCGCCAGCAAATTCGGCGTACAGCTCTGGCTCCGCCAATTGAGCTGACAATTTGCCATCGAAACGTTTAGTGATAAAGCCTGCATTACGTGAGGCAAGGTTTACGATCTTGTTCACCACATCCGCATTCACACGTTGGGTGAAGTCTTCAAGGTTCAGGTCGAGGTCATCAATGCGGTTGTTCAGTTTGGCCGCGTAGTAATAACGCAGACACTCTGGATCCAAGTGGTTGAGGTAGGTGCTGGCTTTGACAAACGTGCCTTTGGATTTGGACATTTTCGCGCCATTCACCGTGACATAACCGTGGACAAACACATTGGTCGGTTTACGGAAACCAGAGCCGTCAAGCATCGCCGGCCAGAACAAGCTATGGAAGTAAACGATGTCTTTACCGATGAAGTGGTAAAGCTCGGTTTGGCTGTCTTTATTCCAGTATTCGTTAAAGTCGAGATCGCCACGCTTGTCACACAGGTTTTTAAATGAACCCATGTAACCAATTGGCGCATCCAGCCATACATAGAAGAACTTGTCTTTTTCGCCCGGAATTTCAAAGCCGAAGTAAGGCGCATCGCGGGAAATATCCCATTGTTGCAAGCCGCCTTCAAACCACTCTTGCATCTTGTTGGCGGTTTCTGATTGCAGCGATCCTGAGCGGGTCCACTCTTTAAGCATGCTTTCAAACTGCGGCAGGTCAAAGAAGAAGTGCTCAGAATCTTTCATCACTGGCGTCGCGCCAGATACTGCTGATTTAGGATTGATCAGCTCGGTTGGGCTGTAAGTCTCACCACACGCGTCACAGTTATCCCCGTACTGATCTTCCGATTTACATTTCGGGCAGGTGCCTTTGACGAAACGATCCGGTAGGAACATCTGTTTTTCAGGATCGAACAATTGAGAAATTGTGCGGCTGGAAATAAAGCCGTTGTTTTTCAGTTGTAGATAGATGTGTGACGCCAGCTCGCGGTTTTCATCGCTATGAGTGCTGTGGTAGTTATCAAAGCTAATATCGAAGCCAGCAAAATCGCGTTGGTGCTCTTCGCTCACCATCTCGATCATCGCTTCTGGTGTCATACCCATTTGCTGTGCTTTCAGCATGATAGGTGTACCGTGCGCATCATCGGCACAGATAAAGTTTACTGTATTGCCGCGCAGACGCTGATAACGAACCCAAATGTCAGCTTGGATATGCTCAAGCATATGGCCAAGGTGGATTGAACCGTTCGCGTAAGGCAGGGCACAAGTGACCAGAAGTTTTCTTGGATCGTTTGCCATACTTAATATTCGCTTTTGTTGATAGGGACTAAATTGAAGCGATAATACTACCCTAAGCACGCAGTCACGCCAAGGCGCGCGGCAGTTGATTCCCCTATCTTTTTCAGGGTTCAGTTGACAGCCAAGCAGTGCTAGCATGGGTAAAAAAGGGGAAGTTATGCTATCCATCCAATCCAAACACGATCTCTGCCTATGGCTGAGCCAATTTTCGCATCCTGATTTAATCAGTGACTGGGCGCTGGCTCCCGGGCTGGTTAAGGTGACGCCTAATCAACAACTCATCATCCAACTGCCGTTTGCGGCGCATGATCTGGTTAGCCAATTGAACGCTTGGCTGGTCAAACAGCAAGCCAGTGGAGCAATCGCGCCGATCACCTTTGAGATTCAAGTGCAACCCAAAGCGTTAGTCACCCCGCTTGGTACATCCGTCAACGGAGTGAAAAATATCATCGCAGTGACGTCCGGCAAGGGTGGGGTGGGTAAATCGACCACGGCCGCTAACCTAGCATTGGCAATCGCGCAGTCAGGTGCCAAAGTCGGTTTATTGGACGCCGATATTTATGGCCCATCCGTGCCGCTGATGCTCGGCAAAACCAAAGCTAAACCCGTTGTGCGTGACAATAAATGGATGCAGCCGATTGAGGCGCACGGCATTGCCACCCATTCGATTGGTTATTTGGTTGATGAGGCGGATGCGGCGATTTGGCGCGGTCCAATGGCCTCTAAAGCGTTGGGGCAGCTACTCAATGAAACCGAGTGGCCTGATCTGGATTATCTGGTGATCGATATGCCGCCGGGCACCGGCGATATTCAGCTTACTCTTGCTCAGCAAATTCCAGTCACTGGCGCGGTGATTGTCACCACGCCACAGGATTTAGCGCTAGCGGACGCGCGCAAAGGGGCCGCGATGTTTGCCAAAGTGGCTGTGCCAGTGCTTGGGCTGGTGGAAAATATGAGTTATCACATCTGTAGTCACTGCGGTGAAAAAGAGTCTATTTTTGGGGTTGGCGGAGCGCAAACCTTGGCTACTGAATTTGGTTTATCACTGTTGGCGCAAATCCCGCTGCATATTGATTTGCGTGCCGATCTGGATGCCGGTGTACCAACGGTGGTCGCGCGCCCAGACAGCGAACATACTGAGCGTTATTTAGCCCTAGCGCAGCGTGTCTGCGCCAGCTTGTATTGGCAAGGTAAACCCAAACCGGAGTCGATTGCGATCCAGTGGATGAACTAAGCCGAACTCGGTCATTTTGGTCAGTGTCAATGTAATCGGTTGCACTGACTGAAACTTATCCATCCAAGCTTGGCTAGTCGGTTTTTGCCAAATGCAAACTGGTATCTAGGTCACAGTTTCCCTATAATCAGGCGGTTTACCTTCATTCCTCACAACCATGTTCGGGTGCATAAAACCATGTCTGAAAATAATCAATGTGTCATCGTCGGTATTGCTGGCGCTTCTGCTTCTGGTAAAAGTCTCATTGCGAGCACGATCTATAACGAGCTGCGCGCCAAAGTAGGTGACCATCAAATCGGTGTGATTACGGAAGATTGCTACTACAAAGATCAGAGTCATCTGAGCATGGAAGAGCGGGTTAAAACCAACTACGACCATCCGAATGCTTTAGATCACGATTTACTGTGCCAACATTTAGAAATGCTGGCCCGTGGTGAAGCGGTTGAAGTGCCAGAATACAGCTATACTGAGCATACCCGCACCGCAAACACCACCACCATGACCCCGAAAAAAGTGATCATTTTGGAAGGTATCTTGCTGCTGACCGACCCTCGTCTGCGCAGCTTAATGCATGCGACCGTGTTTATGGATACCCCGTTGGATATCTGTTTACTGCGCCGCGTTAAGCGTGATGTGCAAGAGCGTGGCCGTACGATGGAATCGGTACTCAAGCAGTACCAACAGACTGTGCGCCCAATGTTTATGCAATTTATTGAGCCATCGAAACAGTACGCTGACATTATTGTGCCGCGTGGGGGTAAAAACCGGATCGCGATTGATGTGCTGAAAGCACATATCGCCAAACTGCTCAAAGCGTAATTTTCACCACAGCTTTACATCAGTTTGCTTTATTTTTCCCAATAGAAGTGGCACGTTAGGTGCCACTTTCTTTTTATCGTCAAGCAAGGATATGCCGATGAAAAAACTCTTTCTTTTCGTGCTGGGTGTGGTGGTACTGCTGGTTGCTGCACTGCTAGCCTTAGTCTTATTGATCAACCCCAATCAATTTAAACCACTGATTGTCGAACAAGCTAAGCAGCAGACTGGATTAGATCTGGTGATGGAAGGCGATATCGGCTGGCAATTTTACCCATCGATCGGCTTTGAATTAGGCAATACTGAGCTGAAAAACCCAGCCGGTTTCCAAGCGCCTAATTTGTTTAAAGTGGATAGCGTAGGGATTGCGATTGAGCTGATGCCACTGCTCGATAAACAGCTTAATATTGGCCAACTGCGTTTAGACGGAGCGGAGTTCTATCTGGAAACCCTCAAAGATGGTCGCTCGAATCTTGATCTGGTAACTCAAGCGCTACAATCAGCTAAGACCACTCAAGCCTCCCCTCAAGCTATTTCTGAGCAAGCAAGTTCAGGATCTGCCAATAGTGGATGGAATATGACTTTGGCTGGCGTTGCGGTGCATAATGCGCTGCTGCAAATTGTTGATCACCAAGCTGGCAGCCAAACCAAGTTGTATGACGTGCAATTAGCGGTGAGCGAGTTTGCTCCCGAGCGTTGGACTAGCGTGACCTTTGCTGCCAAAGGCGATAAAGATCAGCAGAAACTTGCCGCGCAAGGTGCAGCAGAAGTGCGTTTAGCCGCCGATTTTAAACAGTATGCGCTACGCAATATTAATCTGGATGCCAGCTTTAGTGATCCCAGTAACCAAATCGATTCTGCCAAACTGAAACTCGATACCTTTGAGTTTGATAAAGCCAATGCCTTGAGCTTCTCGGTAGCGGGTAAAGCGGCGGACATCAAACTTAATGCGCAAGGTTCGGCCTCACTGATGGTCAATCAAGCGATCAGCAAAGTCGGTTTGGAGGCACTGAAACTGCAAGTCGAATTGGAAGGAACTGCGTTACCGCAATCCCCGATGAAGTTAAGTGTAGACTCGCAAATTGCTTTCGATTTGACCCAAAACCATCTCAGAGTGCTGCTCAATAAATTGACCGCTAACGCGTTGAGTCTGGATGGTAAAGTCGATGTAACGTTAACCGAGATCCCGAAGGTTCGCTTTAATGTGCACAGTCCCGAGCTTGATGTGGATGCCTTGTTAGGTACGAAGGATCAAAAGTCGCAATCTGCACCGGCCAAGGAAGCGGCGCCATCCTCATCGTCCGCTAGCGTGGCAAATGCTCCTAGAGAAGTAGAGCCGGACTTATCCGCCTTGAAAACTTTGGATGTAGCGGGTGAGATCCGCATCGACAAATTCACTGCCAGTAATGCCCATCTGCAAAACGTGCAAGCCAATTTCGCACTCAATCGTGGCGTGGTGGATTTGCAATCGTTGACGGCCAAGCTTTACCAAGGTTCATTGCAAGCCAAGGCGCACTTGGATACGCGTAAAACTCCGGCAAATTACACCTTGCAGTCACAGCTCAAAGGAGTACAGGTTCAACCCCTCCTTAATGATGTGCTGAATAATCAAATGCTGGCCGGCACGGGTAATATTGATCTTAACCTGCAAGGTCAAAGTTTAACCCCAACCGGCATTCAGCAAAATCTACAAGGTACGGTGGCGATTAACTTTGCCGATGGCGCGGTGAAGGGGATTAACGTGGCACACCTTATTCGTACCAACTATGCCAAAATCAAAGGCCAAAGTGTCGAGGAAGCGGATACGGTTAAGCAAACCGATTTTAGTGCCATGACCACCACCCTAACCTTAAATAAAGGCTTAGTGACCACTAAAGATCTTAATCTGCAATCGCCACTGCTGCGTATTCATGGTGAAGGTCAGGCCAATTATTTGCAGCATACGGTTGATTTTTTAGTGCGCACCTCGGTGGTTGGTACGCTGGAAGGCCAAGGCGGTAAGAGTTTGGATGAGCTGCGAGATGTGACGATTCCAATCAATATTTCCGGTACTTGGAGTGCGCCTAAATTCCGGCTGGTATTTGATGAAGTGCTGAAGCAAAAGGCCAAAAAAGAGGTCGATCGTGGGGTTGAGAAGCTAACCGATAAAATCAAAGATGAGCAGACTAAAAAAGCGGTCGATGGGTTACTGAAAGGCTTGTTTAAATAGCGATACCCTTCCTACCTGCAACGCCAAGTTGTTTGGGTATATCGCATTTCTCAAATCATTCATTTCTCAGGTCATCGCTTTGTTAGATCATTGAGTGTTCAATAAGGGCTGATATTCAGCCCTTAAGTTTATTTGTGCTTCGCCAATTGCGACAAACTGCAAGTAGCAAGGCTATCGTTACCAATCCACCCCTTTAAGGGCTTTCACACCCGCTTCAAAGGCGTGCTTAATGTTTTTCACTTCCGAAACGGTATCCGCCAGCTCAATTAAACTGCGGTGTGCACCGCGTCCAGTGATGATCACCGATTGCATACTAGGGCGTTGCTCTAGAGCTTGCAGCACCTCATCCAGCTCGATATAACTGTAGCTCACCATATAAGTCAGTTCATCCAATAGCACAACATCAAGTGTTGGATCTTGTAGCATCCGTTTACAGTGTTGCCATACCTGCTGTGCTGCTGCGCTATCACTGGCGCGATTTTGAGTATCCCAAGTAAAGCCGGTTGCCATCACTTGGAATTCCACGCCCAGCTTTTCTAACAGATTACGCTCGCCATTGTCCCAAGTGCCTTTAATAAATTGCGCGACGGCGCAGTGCTTACCGTGACCGACGGCGCGGGCAATGGTGCCAAATCCGGAGGTTGATTTGCCCTTACCATTGCCGGTGATGATCAGCAATAAGCCTTTTTCTTGCTGAGCGGCTGCGATTTTGGCATCGACTTGCTGTTTAACCTTCTGTTGGCGGGCTTGGTGGCGCTCTTGTTTGATCTCATCGCCTGACATACACAATCCTTTTTCCATTGGGGAGCGGTCTTTATCATAGCCCAATTAATTACTGGCCAACAAAATAATCAGGCCAGCATACAGTGCTGGCCTTGGTTATCATTGATAAAAGGTGGCAATGGTTAGAAGCGGTAGTTCGCTTGTACACCGATTAGCCATACATTGCCTGATACATTACCTGTAAATGCACCACCGATTGCGGCTGCAGTTTGGTCTGAAGCGTCACGAGGTTCGTTGATGGTGGCATCTTTCGCAAAGATATAGGTAAAACCGGCATCGAGAGTCAGTTGTGGTGTTGCAACATAACTACCGCCGACACTTACCCAAGTACGGTCTGTTTCTGGGATGGTTGCTGTGCGGTTTTTATCGTCTACCGCTGATGTGTCGTATGCGACGCCCGCACGCAGAGCGAGTTTAGCATCGTATTGATACGTTGTGCCCAAAGCAAAGCGGTAATTGTCTTCCCAGTTTTCTGATTTGATGAGGTCAGATTTTTCTGGGAACACAGCCGTCAACTCTTTGAATGAACTCCAATCTGTCCAGTTAATGCTAGCGTGAATCGCCCATTGGTCATTGAGTTGGTGGAAGCTTGCCAGTTCAGCCGTTGCCGGAAGAGTCAGAGACATCATGCCTGGCTTATTCGTGCCATAGCTAATACCTTCTGCATGGCCTTCAAAATCCATTATCACTTCCGATTTATAAGCAAAACCTAAGCGGTGATCTTGATTGATTTGCCATGCACTGCCTACTTGCCAACCCCAAGAGTTATCTTTACCTTCCATATATTTCAAAGTCGTGCCTTGAGGAAGTTTTAAAGCGTTCTTAGTTGGCGCAGTTGCACCGAAATGACCTTCACCTATCACATAACGCACACCACCACCAATACTCAGTTGAGGCAAGATTTGGTAAGCAATATTGAGGTTGGCTTCTTTGCTGATCACGCTCGCTTGGTTACCAAAGTGAGAGGCTGCAAACTCAGTACCTAGATCCGTTTCCATACCGTAGTTAGTACCAAGAGCAAAACCCAGTGCCACTTGTTCGTTTAACTGGTGTGACAGGTAGAAATTCGGAATCACAGCATCGTGGGCAAAATCGTTTGAAGAAGCTGCGGTTTGACCAAGCAGTTGATGCTTGACGGTTCCATCCACATCAACGTTTGGGTTTACGTAAATTGCACCCGCTGAAACTTGCGTACCTTTGAGGTAAGTTAACATGGCTGGGTTACGCCATTGTGCGCTGGCGTTGTCTGCCATCGCGGCTTCACCGGCGTAAGCACGGCCAAGACCCGTTGCTGAATACTCAGCAAGCTGGAAACCTGCCGCTTGGGTAAAAGTAGAAACACTGGCTAAACCGAAAGCCACAGCACAGGAGAGGAGAGTCTTATTGGTTTTCATTAGGATTGTTCGCTGAAATTTGCTGGTTTTTGTTGCGGCAAGTCTACGTCTAGAGCAATTGCTTTAAAACTTCAAATCAACGAAAGTTATAGATTTGAAGTTTTAATCTAAAAAAAATGAATTTTCCAGATTATATTTCTAATTGTAATCATGTGGTTATTGGTTTTTCAGCGTACAAATGTAGGTTTATATGTGTGGTTAATCGCACAACTGTACGCTGATGTTGGGCAATTCGAATGAAGAGGAAAAAGAAAGGGGCTGATAAATCAGCCCCTTAGCAATGCGATATTTTGACGTTTTAATTAGAACGTGCGGCTGTACTGTAAGCCCAGAAGAACTGCATCTGCATGAGTTGTTGCGGTAACAGAGGAAACAGTTAGAGATTCATTCACCTGTACATCTTTACCCATCAGATAAGTAAAACCAAAGTCAACATTTGATTTTGCATCGACTTGGTAAGTAAAACCTGCTGATAACCACTGGCGGTCTGAATCTGGTACTGAAATTGAAGTTACAGAATCTTGGGCACTGGTGTCATACATATAACCTGCACGCAGGGTCCAATCACTGTTCAGGTAATAGGTACCACCAATAGAGTAGTGCCAGCCATCTTGCCATTGGTATTGTTTAGAATATGTACCACCAGCAGCCAGCTGAGCACCAATTGGAGAGCGGCTAGCGCTTAGATTTTCAAAATCAATTTTGTCGAAAGCGCTCCAGCCAATCCATTGAACACTATAATGTACAGCAAACTGGGTATTTTCGATTTTGTGAAAACCTGAAAATTCTGCGATGTCTGGTAACGGTAGAGTAATTTCTTGGCCGTAGTCATCTTTCGCTTTAAATTCAGGGCTGTAGCGGTATGACAAACCAAAGCGGTTATTTTCATCCAATTCGTAGACAGATCCTAGGTTGAAGCCTACTGCCCAGCCATCAGCTTTATCAACATTAATTAAACTCACACCCTTTAGCTGTCCAAATGACGCGCCGGCCACTCGTTTCATAGTGCCCTGACCGTAGATAAGATCTAAGCCTGCACCTAGACTAAGCTGTTCATTAATACGGTATGAACCAGAAAGGCCGAAGTTTGCGCTTTTTACATCTGTTAAACCACCATATTCTGAGGCTAGGTAGTTATCAGCGAATTCTGTTTTTGTACCAAAGTTTGAATAGGCGTTAACACCCCAAGCAAACTGGTCATTAACAGGAACAATCAGATGGATATTAGGAGCAACAGAAGTACTACCTACATCATCTGTATCAGCGACAGGCAGTGTTCCTTGCAGAGTGCCATATTTGGCATCCTTTACATCAATCATGGTTGTGATGGTTTCAAAGCCCAGTGACAGCGAGGTTTTATCAAACAGTGCCATCGCAGCTGGGTTACGCGACATCACTGAAGCGTTATCGGCAATTACCGCATCACCAGCGAAAGCGCGGCCAAGACCAGTGGCGGATTGAGCGTTAAGCTGGAAACCCGCGGCAAAAGCTTGTTGGGTGGCGAGCGTTACCGTAACGGCAAGCAGGGATTTTTTAAACAGACGCATAGTGTTCATTTCGGCTTTTCCTTTTTTGTTTCGCCTCTAATGGGCGTTTTTGAGCATTGGCTGATGACAGCTATGGCTCAGTGGTGGCTGATCCTAGTCGCTAGTATAAAAAATACAAATCCGACCATTGGCTAATTATGCGATAAATTTGTTGAAATGGTAGCGATTGGGCGGTAATTGATGTGAAAGTGGTAAAAGTTAGAGTTTTCACTCTATTTGTTTTATTCAAGGGGGTGAGGTATTGCGTGCTTGGTATGCAAAATTCGGATAACAAAGTGGCGTGATCGGTGACAATATGCCGACTTATCGCCCTCGTAGATCGTACCTTGTGGCACTAGATCGGGTATAAATCACCTTAAAATTGATCTAATTCAAAAAATCTTGCCCTGAAGTGGTTATAGTAACCCTCGTCATCTTGTTAGTCATTGCGACTAACTTTGTTGAGCAAAGATGATACTTCCTTTTGAAGGCTGACTTTACTTTCTCCTAATCAGGAAACTGATTTTTCAATTGGCGTAAGTTAATTGCTTTACCCATTCCAACCACACAGTTTTGTGTGGTTTTTTTTTGCTGCAACAAAATCCTAGCAACCCTCTTCACTGAACCTTTGGGGTTATAAAGTCGGTTTAAAAGTTTGTTTAAATCACGCTTATTTACACAACGAGTGTTCACTGTTTAACATCTTTATTACAATGTGTTTAATCCGACTTCTTATTTGAAGGACATCTGATGAGCACACAGCAAGTCAAAACCCGTAGTGGAGAGCGAATCGCGATAGTCGCGGGGCTACGCACTCCTTTTACGCGGCAAAGCTCCGAGTTTAGCCAATTAGCCGCGGTTGATCTGGGCAAAATGGTGGTCCAAGAGCTGATCACGCGCACTATGCTCGATCCTAAATTGATTGAACAACTGGTGTTTGGTCAGGTGGTACAGATGCCTGAAGCACCCAATATTGCGCGCGAGATTGTGCTCGGTACGGGCATGTCGATTCACACCGATGCGTACAGTGTCACTCGCGCTTGTGCGACCGGTTTTCAAGCGGTGGTCAATGTGGCAGAAAGCATTATGGCGGGCACTATCGATATTGGTATTGCCGGTGGAGCGGATTCTTGCTCTGTGCTGCCGATTGGAGTTTCCAAACCGATGGCCGCTGCGCTATTAGCTTTGAGTAAAGCCAAAACCCTACGCCAAAAAGTCACGGCCCTGCGTGGCCTCACTTGGCGTGATGCACTGCCGGTTCCTCCTGCGGTGGCGGAGTACTCTACCGGTTTGAGCATGGGGCAAACCGCAGAACAAATGGCCAAAAGTTACCGTATTTCCCGAGCTGAACAAGATGCGTTAGCGCACCGTTCGCATAGTTTGGCGGCGCAAGCGTGGCGTGAAGGTAAGCTACGCGCTGAAGTGATGACCGCTTTTCCTGAGCCGTACCAACAGTGGCTAGATACTGATACCAATATTCGCTTTGATTCGAGCTTAGATAGCTATGCAAAGCTGCGCCCAGTGTTTGATCGCCAATATGGCTCAGTGACGGCGGCCAACTCGACCCCATTAACCGATGGTGCGGCGGCAGTGATGCTGATGCGCGAAGGTCGGGCCAAAGAGCTGGGTATTGGTATCATGGGTTATATCCGCGCTTACGCATTCAGCGCCAGTAGTGTTGCGCAAGATATGCTGATGGGGCCTGCTTATGCCACACCGATGGCTCTGGATCGCGCAGGGATCACGTTACGTGATTTAACCTTGATTGATATGCACGAAGCATTTGCGGCGCAGACGCTAGTCAATCTGCAGATGTTTGCCAGTGATAAGTTTGCGCAGCAGCAGCTTGGGCGAGCACAGGCGATCGGTGAAGTCGAGATGAGTCAATTTAATGTCCTAGGAGGCTCACTGGCTTATGGCCACCCATTTGCGGCGACCGGTACTCGGATGATCACCCAAACCCTACAAGAATTAAAACGCCGCGGTGGTGGTTTAGGGCTAAATACCGCTTGTGCTGCCGGCGGGTTAGGCGCGGCAATGATTCTGGAGGTGGAATAATGAAACCCAAGCAAGCCTTTCAGCTTTCGATCGATGCGCAGCATTACGCTTGGTTAGCGATTGATGTGCCAGATGAAAAAATCAACACCTTGCAAGTGGCGTTTGCCGAAGAGATGCAAGCGCTGTTTGCGGCACTGCAACAACACACCGCGCCCATCAAAGGGCTGATCATTCACTCGTTAAAACCGGACAATTTCATGGCCGGCGCAGATATTCGCATGCTGCAGGCTTGCCAATCGGCGCAGCAAGCACAGGAGCTAGCGTTACAAGGGCAGCAAATCTTTCAGCAACTGGCCGATTTACCTTTTCCGGTGGTGGCGGCGATTCATGGCCCGTGCCTCGGTGGTGGTTTGGAATTAGCTTTAGCGTGTGATTATCGAGTATGTAGTGAGGAGTCGATTACTCAGCTTGGTTTGCCTGAAGTGAGGCTAGGGCTGCTACCTGGCTCTGGCGGGACGCAACGTCTACCACGCTTGATTGGGTTATTACCCGCACTGGATCTAATCTTGACCGGTAAATCACTGCGTGCTCGGTCAGCGAAAAAACTCGGCTTGGTGGATGCCTGTGTCCCACATTCGGTATTGCTTGAAGTTGCTATGCGCCTATTAGAGCAGAACCAGCATCACAAGCGTGCACCGCGCCGATTATCGCTCCCGCAGACAATGCTCGCTAAAACTGGCTTAGGGCGCAAACTGGTGTTTGAGCAAGCGCGCCGTAAAACCGCGCACAAAACGCGTGGCAATTATCCGGCGATACCGGCGATCTTAGCGGTGATCGAGTCTGGACTGGAACACGGCATGCCAGCGGGTTTAGCCGCCGAAGCTAAGTGTTTTGGTGAGTTGGTGATGAGTCCGCAATCAAAAGCGCTGCGCTCGATTTTCTTCGCCACCAGTGAGATGAAAAAAGAGTTTGGCGTTTGTACCGAGCCGGCGGTAGTTGGTGCGGTGGGGGTACTCGGCGGCGGTTTGATGGGGGCAGGGATCAGTCATGTCACACTTGCGCAAGCTAAGCTGCCAGTGCGGATTAAGGATGTGACCAATGATGGAGTATTGCATGCCCTACGTTACAACTATCAATTATTTGATAAACAAAAACAGCGTAACCGATTAAGCCAGGCGCAGTTACAAGCACGGATGGCACAGTTGACGGGCGGAACCGACTGGGTCGGTTTTGAGCGTTGTGATGTGGTGATTGAAGCGGTGTTTGAAGATCTTAAACTCAAACAGCAGATGGTGGCAGAGATTGAGGCCCATGCTAAACCAACCACTATTTTTGCCACCAACACCTCATCATTGCCGATTGAGCAAATCGCCAGCCAAGCTGCGCGCCCAGAGCAGATTGTCGGTTTGCATTATTTCAGCCCAGTGGAAAAAATGCCGCTGGTGGAGGTGATCCCACATCGGCATACCTCACCACAAACCATTGCGACTGTGGTTGATTTCGCGCGGAAACAGGGTAAAACGCCGATTGTGGTTCAAGACCGTGCCGGTTTTTACGTCAACCGAATTTTAGCGCCTTATCTCAATGAAGCGGCGCAAATTTTGTTGACTGGTGAGCCAATTGACAAGATTGATCGTGCGCTGCTCGATTTTGGTTTTCCGGTGGGGCCGCTCGCATTAATTGATGAAGTGGGGATCGATATTGGCGCGAAAATCATGCCGATCCTCGTCAGTGAGTTGGGGCCACGCTTTCAGGGGCCAGAGGTGTTTACGGCACTACTTAACCAGCAACGTAAAGGCCGTAAAAGTGGTAAAGGTTTCTATCTTTATTCAGGCGCTAATAAAAAACGGGTCGATAAAACGGTCTATCAACTGCTGAAATTACGCCCTGAATCGAAACTGAATGATAAAGCGCTGGCGCTGCGCTGTGTGCTGCCAATGCTTAACGAAGCGGTACGTTGTTTGGATGAGGGCATTATTCGCAATCCACGTGATGGTGATATCGGGGCGATTTTTGGGATCGGTTTTCCACCGTTCTTAGGTGGTCCATTTCGTTATCTCGACACGCTGGGTTTAGCTCAAGTCGTCGCAATGATGAATCAACAGACTGAACAATACGGTGAAAGATTTGCCCCCTGCGATGGTTTGCTGACCAGAGCGGGCTTAGGCGAAACATTCTATCCGCTATGCTAGGACGGAACTAAACATCAAGCTGTCATAAGGAATCGAATATGCAAGCACTCGACTTATTGCTCAACCGTCGCTCTATCGCCAAGTTAGAGGCTCCTGCACCACAACAGCAAGCATTAGACAATATTTTACACGCGGGCTTGCGTGCGCCAGATCATGGAGGATTAACGCCATGGCGGTTTGTGGTAGCGCAAGGAGAAGGGCTGGCAAAACTGGCGGCAATTTTAGAGCAAGCCGAGATCGCTAACGGCAGTGATCAATCGTTGATCAATAAAGCTCAACAAGCTCCATTTCGGGCACCGATGGTGATCACCGTGATTGCCAATGTTACCCACAGTGACAAAGTCCCCGCTTTTGAGCAGCATTTATCGGCGGGTTGTGCGGTACACGCAATGCAAATGGCCGCCGTGGCACAAGGCTTTCAAGGGATTTGGCGCTCAGGCCATTGGATGTTCCATCCGGTGGTTCGTCACGCGTTTAATGTACAAGGTGAGAGTCAGATCGTGGGCTTTTTGTATCTTGGTACCCCGGCCACCACGGCCGCGAGAGTGCCAGAACGTCGCTTAGCTCAGTTTGTCGAGTACCTGTAATTTGCGATGCGATCGACGAGATGAAAATCTCGCTGAGAGAAACAAAAAGGGCAGTCACGCCCTTTTTGTGTGACGGATTAACCGAGTCTCACTCACTGCAAGTGGTAACTAATCACAAAATCAATCAACAGTCGCACTTTCTCCGGCTGGTGATCTTTGTGGTTATACAACATATAAATATCGCGTGGGTTGGCACTCCAATCGGTCAACACTTGCACTAAGCTACCGTCATCTAAAAATTCATGCAGCATTACATCAGGCATTAGCGTGATCCCCAAACCGTCAGAACATGCACTGCGTACCACATTCAGTGTGCTCGCTTGAAAACGGCCATGATCGGCATTGACGATGGTTTCGCCTTGGCTATTGGTCAGTTGCCATTTGAGTAATGGATAACCTTTCAGCAGTTGATGGTGATGCAACTCTTCGGCATGGATCGGTTGTGGATGGTTGGCTAAGTAAGCTGGACTGGCGACCAAAATATCTTTAACCGTACCGATTTTGCGGGCAATCAGACTGGAGTCACGTTGTGGGCCAACCCGAAAAATGACATCCCATTCAGTGGGATCGAGTTCATCTGCTTGGTGATCCATCATCAACTCGATATCAATTTCAGGATAGCGTGCCATAAAGGCATTGAAGATCGGCATCATCATCCGTTTAGTGATATTGGTCGGGGCGGAAATTCGAATGCGTCCTGCGGCACCACGGCAATCATCGGTGATCTCCTCGGCCATTGAGGCTAGGCGGGCAAGCAGCGGCGAGCATTCGTTATAAAATCGCTCACCCGCTTCAGTCAGGGTTAGCTTACGCGCATGACGATTGAGCAACCTAAGATTCAGTGACTCCTCTAACGCTTGAATACGCCGAGTAATGGTGGCGACGGGGATCATGGTTTTCTTGAAGGTTGAGGTATAACTGCCATGTTCAACTACCAGCCGAAACAGGTTTAGGTCATCTAGTTTCATCATTTTTGACACATTATGTTGCAATACTGACTAATCTATACATATATAAGCGGTGAAAATTTGCGTCATGTCAACTTGTGTGACGATTTGTAAAAACCATATATTTAGCAATTTCGCCGTAAACCCTCGCCTGATCCTAGGGCGGGGATATAAGGCGTAAAGTTCGAAGAACTTTAATCTGGTTTCGATTGGCTATCAACATAAGCTCGGAGTGTGTCAATGGTGGCTCCGCCTGCACTGCAAGCAAAGTAAGATCTAGACCATAAAGCAGCACTCTTGCTTTGCCTTGTTAAATGCGTGTTTTGCAATCTCAACATTCGTGATGAAACAGCTTTAAGATTATTAACCATTACGCTGATCGAAAGCTTTGGTGGGTACGCAACAAGCAAATGAATATGATCTTCTTCACCATCCATTTCAATTAAATCACACTCTAATTTTCCGCAAGCTGACTCAAGCGCATCCCTTAATTGCTCGATCATCACGCCAGTAAGTAACTTGCGTCTGTACTTTGTCGTGAAAACTAAATGCACAACCAACTTGCTTACGCTGTGACGTTTTCTAAGATAATCACTTAACAATTCTTTATTAAGTACACTCACTTTACAAAACCTATTTAACTTAAGAATATATGGGCATTATACAGGTGAGCACTGAAATGTTAAGAGCAACAAAAGTACGCATTTACCCAACGCAAGAACAAGCTGAGTTTTTAATGGCTCAATTTGGTGCTGTGCGTTTTGCGTATAACAAAACTCTGCATTTAAAGTCTCATATGTACCGCAAACATGGTGTCACACTGAATCCAAAAAAGGATATAAAACCACTGCTTGCCGTTGCCAAGTAATCCCGCAAATACCACTGGCTGAAGCAATATGATTCCATCGCTTTGCAGCAATCGGTGATCAATCTTCATCAAGCCTTCGATAACTTCTTTAATCCGAAGTTAAAAGCCAAATACCCGCAATTCAAACGCAGACATGGCAAGCAATCTAGCTACCACTGTGTCGGTGTAAAGGTGCTAGATGGTGCAATCAAGCTCCCTAAAATGAAACCTGTAGAGGCGAACATTCACCGAGAGATTGCGGGTGTAGTTAAAAGCATTACGGTAAGCCTGAGCAAAACAGGTAAGTTCTACGCATCAATCCTTGTTGATGATGGAGTAGAAGCACCAGCGCCGATTCACACAGTGAGAAAGGTAACAGGTATTGATCTAGGTCTGTCTCACTTTGCCATTGAGTCGAATGGCAGAAAGACAGCCAACCCAAGATTTGTAAAACGTGCTGAGAAAAACCTCAGACGTAAACAGCGCCAGCTATCCAGAAAAGCAAAAGGCAGCACCAATCGAGCGAAAGCTCGACTACTAGTTGCTAAATGCCATGAAAAAGTAGCGAATGCTCGCGCTGATTTTCAACACAAACTCTCACGAACTCTCGTTGACGAAAACCAAGCGGTGATAGTTGAGACATTGAAATCAGCCAATATGATGAAAAACCGCAAACTAGCAAAACATATTGCTGATGCCTCATGGCATAGCTTTGTTGCGAAACTGGAATACAAACTGAAAGAGCAAGGTAAGTATCTAGTTAAGCTCGATCAGTGGTACGCCAGTTCTAAAACCTGCCATTGCTGCGGTCATAAAATGGAAGAAATGCCCTTATCGGTTCGCAAATGGGATTGCCCGTCTTGCGGCACTACAGATATAGATCGGGACTTAAATGCTGCTCTTAATATCCGTGATAAAGGCATTCTGGAATTAAAGGCGGCTGGACGGTCGTTTCTGCTTATGGAAGCTGCGTAAGTCTCGATACTATCGAGCAACGGCTAACGAAATAAGAAGCATCGCCTGATAAGGCAGTGAGAAGTCACTGATAGAAGAAAATTTAGCCCCTAGGGTTTGTGTAAAGCCGGTTTCAGCGCTATTTTTAAATCAATCAATAATTGCTGTCGTTCGTCATAAATTAGCGATAATTTGTGCACTTCGTTTTAGTGTGAGGTCGAAGTTTATGTACCCATCTCACTTCTCAGAGAGTAGTGGAGAAGAGAATCCAGTTTGCCCTCAAAAACTGATTTTACTGGTCGATGATGATCCGATTTTTCGCTGCATGATCAAAAACTTTCTTGAGCGTCAAGCTTATCAAGTGCTAGAGGCTGAAAATGGTTTAGAGGGCTTACGCCAACTGCGTGAGAATCGACCAGATCTGGTACTGTGCGATCTCTCAATGCCGATCCTCAATGGCATGGAGTTTGTCGAAGAGGTTAGCCTTATCTATCCGTCACTGCCTTTAATTGTGGTTTCTGCGACCGAAGAGATGTCGGATGTAGCCAAGGCGCTGCGTATTGGGATCAAAGATTTTTTAGCCAAGCCGATTGTTGACTATCATAAATTGACCCGTTCAATTGAGCATGTCTTGGCCAGCCGTAGCCAAGAATGTGACTATGCCAGTTGGTTTGCGGTTGATGATCAAGCTGGTCTCAATGAGCAAAAAGAGCTGCATTGGCATTTGCAATATTTGCAGCAGGATCCGGCGGCGGCGAAGCAGTTGCTTGCGGCATTACTGCCAGCGACTGATGGCCAACACGGCGCTTGGAAATTCAGCTATCGCTTATTGCAGTCGACGGAATCTATGCCGTTAGTATTTGATTATGCGCGGCTTAATAATGGACAGTTTGCCTTTTATGCGGTTGATGCGGCGAGTCATCAGCAGCGGGGATCGGCTTCGACTTTGCTGCTTTATGTACTGTTTCATAACTATATACGCAATTTAGGTAATGCTCGGCTTGAGCTCAAAGATCTGGCTGAAATTGTCGAGCGAGGACTTGGCTGTGCCGAGTATGTTGGACCGGTGGCAGCATTGTTTGGTGTGGCAGATTTAACCGAGGGTAAACTCTCGCTGTTGCCTGCCGGATTGGATTGCCAGTGGTCAAATGGTTTGTTACCACAGTCTATTCATGGCGGGATTACGCTTGGTGAAAACTGTTTGCGTAACTTTATTACCCAAGATTTACCCATCGGGTCAGCGGGTCAAATCATAGTCAATAAACCGAGCGCCTATCGCCTGAGCTTGGATCTGCAGCGGGGTTGATTCGCCAAATGTTGAGGTATCATAAGAGAAACTCAACATGCAACACCAAGTCGTTTGGATATATTATTTTTTCGGTTTTATGGCCGCATTATTGATCCCCATTTTGCCCGCAATCTTGACTTGGATTCGGATCGTCAATGGTTACGCGAGTTTTTAATGTACACATTTCTACAACGCTGGTTATTTACGGTGATTGGCATAACCAGTCTATGCCTAGGAATCGTCGGCATTTTTGTTCCGATATTACCGACCACACCGTTTATTCTGCTCGCGAGTGCCTGTTTTTTGCGCAGTCATCCTCGTGTACATCAATGGTTGGTGCGGCACCCTAGCTTTGGACCGCTGATCCAACATTGGCAACAATATGGCGCGGTCAGCCACACGACCAAAAAGCGTGCAATATTTTTTATGCTGATCAGCTTTGCTTGGTCGATTTGGATGGTGCCTTGGTGGTGGCTTAAAATCGCACTGTTGATTGGGCTTGTGCTTTTGATCACTTGGTTTATTCGCCTACCGACTTATGAGCTGGTTGCTAAGCAACAAGAAAATCACTAGCATTAGCGAGAAGTGTGCCCACTGTTCGAGTGGGCTTTGTTTTTTCTGTGCTGTATCGCCCTGATTACGCTAAGTAAAAGGGATCTAACGGCACTGAAATTGTTTTGTTCTCACTTATTTGTTGATCATTTAGGTGACTAAGCCACTAAAGCTAAAAGTAATTATGACAACTGAAACTCTTGCACTGATCAAATCCAGCATTAAAAGTATTCCAGACTATCCAAAACCAGGCATTTTATTTCGTGATGTCACGAGCCTGCTGGAAGATGCCACCGCTTATCAAGCCACCATTCAACTGTTGGTCGATAAATACCAAGCGATGGGCTTTACCAAGGTCGTGGGTACCGAAGCGCGTGGTTTTCTGTTTGGCGCACCGTTAGCATTAGAGCTGGGCGTTGGTTTTGTTCCTGTGCGCAAACCGGGCAAATTACCGCGCGCGACCATTGCTCAATCTTATGATTTGGAATATGGCACTGATACGCTAGAAATTCATGTCGATGCGATTCAAGCAGGTGACAAAGTGTTAGTGGTTGATGATCTGCTCGCGACCGGTGGCACCATTGAAGCAACGACCAAACTGATCCGTCAATTAGGTGGTGAAGTGCAACACGCGGCTTTCGTTATCAACCTACCAGAAATTGGTGGTGATAAGCGTCTTGAAGGGTTAGGCTTGCAGGTTTACAGCATCTGTGAATTTGAAGGTCACTAACCGACAACGGATATTGCAATGAGTTATCTGGCTTTAGCACGCAAATGGCGTCCGACACGCTTTAATGAAGTGGTTGGGCAAGCCCATGTTTTAACCGCTTTAGAGAACGCTTTGGCGCAAAATCGTTTGCACCATGCGTATCTATTTAGTGGTACGCGAGGTGTGGGTAAGACCACGATTGGTCGCCTATTTGCGAAAGGGCTCAACTGCGAGACTGGTATCACCGCGACGCCATGTGGCCAGTGCGCCACTTGCCAAGAGATTGATCAGGGGCGCTTTGTTGATCTGTTAGAGATTGATGCCGCATCGCGTACCAAAGTGGAAGATACGCGTGAACTGCTTGATAACGTGCAGTACAAACCGGCGCGTGGCCGCTTCAAGGTTTACCTGATCGACGAAGTGCATATGCTGTCACGCCACAGTTTTAATGCGTTGCTGAAAACACTCGAAGAGCCACCGGAGTACGTGAAGTTTTTGCTGGCGACCACAGATCCGCAAAAATTGCCGGTCACCATTTTATCCCGCTGCTTACAGTTCCATCTAAAGCCAATCAGTGTGGAAAATATTCAGCAGCAACTGGATAAAGTGTTACAAGCGGAACAGATCACTTGTGATCACAAAGCGCTCAAGCTACTCGCTCACGCTGCGGATGGTAGTATGCGTGACGCTTTGAGTCTCACTGACCAAGCGATTGCGCTGGGTAATGGGCTGGTGAGAAGTGACCTCGTGGCGCATATGCTCGGTACATTAGATACCGACCAAGCGCTGCATCTCCTGCAAGCCATCAGCTTGCAAACGCCGCAAGCGGTCATGGATTGCATCGAAACGCTCGCCCAAAATGGCGTGGAGTGGGATGGTCTGTTGCAGCAACTGGCGAGCCAATTGCATCGGATTGCGATGTACCAAGCTTTGCCAGCTACGTTAGATAAATCACTGCCTGAGGTGGCGCGGATTGAGTCGCTGGCCAAAGCGTTAACACCACAAGATGTGCAGCTCTACTACCAAATTGCGTTAAAAGGGCGGCAAGATCTGCCGCTCGCTCCGAGCGCGCGGATTGGGATTGAAATGCTGCTGCTGCGTATGCTGGCGTTTCGTCCATCGAATGTCTCTTTGGCGAGCGTGATTGCGCCGCCCAATACATCAATGATGGCTTCAGCGGTCGCTGAGCCTCAAATGCCCACGCCTGCACCGCAAGCACCATCGGTTGTGCAGCCTAGCGTGGCACAACCCGCATCACAAACGATGCCGCATTCTGTAGCTCCGCCGATAATGGCTGCTGAACCTGTGCTGGAAAGAGCTGCTTCGCTCGCTCAGCGCGAAGAGCAGCCACACAGCACACCAGACTCTGTGGTCACCCATACCGATACGCCAACTCCAGCGAGCATGCCCGCTTTAGCTGGGCTACGTCATCAGCTGCGCTCTAAGCGTCAAGAGGTACAAAATAAAGGGTCAGATGCAAAAAAGTCTGATGCGGCATCCGCACCTCCCGCTTCCGCGCTAGAGCGTATTGCGCTGCGCGCGCAGCAAGTGCCGGTGTCGCCCCCTGACAGTGATGACGATGAGTTGGAGCCGGAAGAGGAAATCTATCAATGGCGTCCGATGCAGCCAGTCGAGATGGTGGTGAAAAGCGAGGTCACTCCTACGCAATTGAAAAAAGCGCTAGAGTATGAGAAAACGCCAGCCATGGCGGCCAAGTTGATTGAAGAGGCCGTGGCGCAAGATGCTTGGTCTGCATTGATCCAGCAGCTAGCTACCGCCAAATTGGTCGAGCAGTTAGCACTCAATTCAGCGTTTAGCCGTCAAGGCGATCAGATAGCCCTAACCCTGCGTCCTAGTCATGCGCATTTGCAACATGACAAAGCACAGCAAGAGTTAGAGCAGGCGTTGCATCAAGTACTTGGTGAGGCTTGCCATTTGCACATCTCAATTGGTGAAAGTGGCGAAACGCCGCTTGAACTGCGTGAGCGGCTCTATCTCAATAAGCGCAGCGCAGCGCTGCACAACTTACAAACGGATCCACATGTCCAATTTATTGAGCGTCGTTTTAATGCGCAGTTGGATAGTGATAGCGTACAACCCATTTAACCGGGGTTGAAACCCAAGTGTCTCACCCCCACTTTATGTAAAACATTTAACCATAACCAGAGAGATAAACATGTTTGGTAAAGGCGGAATGGGCAACCTGATGAAGCAAGCCCAACAAATGCAAGAACGTATGCAAAAGCTGCAAGAAGAGATTGCGAACATGGAAGTCACCGGTGAATCTGGTGCTGGTCTTGTTAAAGTGACCGTCACTGGTAGTCACAATGTACGCCGGGTTAACATCGATGAAAGTCTGATGGAAGACGATAAAGAGATGTTGGAAGATTTGATTGCAGCGGCATTTAATGACGCGGCTCGTCGTATCGAAGAGACACAAAAAGAGAGAATGGCCTCGGTGACTGGTGGAATGCAATTGCCACCGGGCATGAAAATGCCATTCTGATCTGAGCGAACTTTATGCGTACCAGTCATATGCTGGAACATTTGATGGAAACCTTGCGTTGCTTGCCGGGCGTTGGTCCTAAATCGGCGCAGCGCATGGCATTTCATCTGTTGCAGCGCGATCGTAAAGGCGGCTTACAACTGGCTGAGGCACTCAGTCAGGCGATGGTGGAAATTGACCATTGTCAGGAGTGCCGCACCTTTACTGAGCAGGATGTTTGTCATATTTGCAGCAATCCTAAGCGTAAAGAAAATGGTCAGTTATGTGTGGTGGAAAGTCCGGCGGATATTGCCGCGCTAGAGGCCACCGGTCAGTTTTCTGGTCGCTATTTTGTGTTGATGGGCCATCTGTCGCCACTGGATGGAATTGGGCCGAGCGACATCGGCCTCGATACACTCGATTATCGCTTACAACGCAGCGACATCAGTGAAGTGATCTTAGCTACCAATCCAACCGTGGAAGGTGAGGCGACCGCGCAATACATTGCCGAGTTGTGTCGTGAGCATCAAGTCACCGCAAGTCGCATTGCACATGGTGTTCCCGTGGGCGGCGAACTTGAGTTGGTGGATGGCACGACCTTATCGCATTCGCTGTTGGGCCGTCACAAACTGTTTTAACTCAGCCTCAAAAATTACAATGCCGCTCGATGAGCGGCATTCTTTTATCTGTGCTTGTCTTTTCTCTGTGTTTGGAGGCGAAGTCGCGTAGCGGAATCCACGTTATGCTTAAGTTAATTGCTCAAGCTCGGTTAAATTGGCGAGGGCTTGCTGATTAGTTTTTCCACAAACGACAGGGCAGGCTTTGAAAGCGTGGCACACTTTTGGGCGCTCAGGGTGGCCAAATAGCTTGCACAAATTATCCTCATTGAGCTGAATGCAGCGCACCCCAGCCGGTTTGCCGTGTGGCATGCCCGGGATCGGGGAGGAAATACTCGGTGCGATACAACACGCTCCGCAGCCTAATCGACAATCCATCATGCTCTCTTTACACGGGAAAAATGGGCGGCCATGCTAACAGAAAGCGTGGTTAACGGAAAGCTAGGCTAACCGAAAGCTTGCTAGGATGCACTGAGTTGCTCTTTTGTTGCACTTTGGCTGCGCAAAGAGTATAAATCGAGCCCCAATCGATTAAGCGTAAGACACTGCAATGAGTACACCCTTCTGGCACAGCAAAACTTTAGACCAAATGACCGAAGCTGAATGGGAATCGCTGTGCGATGGTTGTGGCAAATGCTGCCTGCACAAACTGATGGATGAAGATACCGATGAAATCTACTACACCAATGTGGCGTGTAGCTGGCTTAACAGTCAAACTTGTAGCTGTAAAGATTACCCTAATCGTTTTAGCTCTGGCGAAGAGTGTTTAAAACTGACCCGTGACAAAATTGCCGAATTTATCTGGTTGCCTGAGACTTGTGCTTACCGGTTGTTGGGCAGTGGTCAAACGCTACCTGAGTGGCACCCGCTGTTAACTGGCTCGAAAGATGCGATGCATGCCGCGGATGAAAGTGTACGCGGGAAAGTGGTGTATGAAGTGGATGTGATTGATTGGGAAGATCATATTGTGCTGATGAGCCGAGATTAAGCGCTTTGCTCATCAATGGTGATGTTAGAGAACCCAAACGCCTTGCTACTTGCAAGGCGTTTGTCTTCCTGCGAAAGCCAACATCGCTGCAACTTCAAGTCGGAAGGGGATAAACCGCGTTATTTCTTTGGTTGCGCATCAATGCATTGACCATGCACCGCGCGCCCTTCAGGAGCCATTAAATACAGATAGAGCGGCATTATATCGAGCGGAGTTTTTAACTGCTCAGCATCCTCTGCCGGGTAGGCTTTGGCACGCATCGCGGTGCGGGTTCCCCCTGGATTAATCGCGTTGACGCGAATGGTTGTTTCGCTCAGTTCATCGGCCAAAATTTGCATCATGCCTTCGGTGGCGAATTTTGACATGGCGTAGCTGCCCCAGTAAGCGCGCCCACTATGCCCGACTGTTGAGCTGGTAAACACAATTCGAGCATCGCTGGATTGATGCAGCAGTGGCAGTAACGCTTGGGTCATCAGCAACTGTGCTTTGACGTTGACTTGCATCACTTGATCAAAACAGGCTTCACTAATTTGTTCAAATGGGCCTAACGTGCCGAGTAACCCCGCATTGTGTAGCACACCATCTAAACGGCCAAACTGCTCGGCAATGCTGTCGGCCATATCCAAATAGTTTTGTTTGCTGGTGCCTTGCATATCCAAAGGCATTATCACTGGGGTTGGGTAGCCGGCCGCTTCAATCGCATCATAAGCCTGTGCGAGCTTTTCAACATTACGGCCGAGTAGGATCACCGTCGCCCCATGTGCGGCAAAGCTTAATGCTGCTTGTTTGCCGATGCCATCGCTGGCTCCGGTGACTAAAATCACTTTCTCTTTCAAAGCGGCTGTTGAAACTGAATAATTCACGTCTTATTCCTTATTATTGTTTAGCTCTTCCTGCTGGCAAACTCTGTCTAAGGCGCGTCAAAAATCCAAGGTTGGTTGCGTTGGAAGAGGATTTGCTTTAAGTCTGCGTGACAAGGTGGTTACAATACACCAATTCGTATTCAAGAAGGATGAATCACTTGGCGTTTTTGTTAGAGTATGGCCTGTTTTTGGCCAAGATAGTGACGGTGTTAGTCGGATTGGTGGCGCTGCTCGTGATCGTAAAATCACTCGGTGCACGCAGTGGTGGTGCCAAAGGGGAGTTGGAAATCACCGATCTGACCGAGCAATATAAACACACGGTTGAGCATTTAGAAGCTTATCTGCATGACGAAGCGTTTTTAAAAGCGCGTGATAAAGCGGATAAGAAGAAAGAGAAAGCGGAGCAGAAAAGTCGTGAAAAATCGCTTAAGCAAGCGGCTAAACAAGGCGATCTAGCAAGCAAACGTGACTCGCATCTGTTTGTGCTCGATTTTCATGGCAGCATTGATGCCAAAGAAGTGGCTTCGCTGCGTGAAGAGGTGAGCGCGATTTTAGCGGTTGCCGAAAGTGGCGATGAAGTACTACTGCGCTTGGAAACCGGTGGTGGTATGGTACATGGTTACGGTTTGGCATCATCACAACTGGATCGCATTAAAGCGGCTGGCTTACCACTGACCATTGCGGTGGATAAAGTGGCGGCCAGTGGCGGTTATATGATGGCCTGTATCGCCGATAAAATTGTCAGTGCGCCATTTGCGATTGTCGGCTCGATTGGGGTGGTGGCTCAGTTGCCAAACTTCCATAAGCTACTGAAGAAAAATGATATCGAGTTTGAGCAACTGACTGCGGGCGAATACAAACGCACCCTAACCATGTTTGGAGAAAATACCGATAAAGCACGGGATAAATTCAAACAAGAGTTGGAAGAAACGCATCAACTGTTTAAAGACTTTATCGCCGAGCGCCGTCCAGCGCTGGATCTGAATCAAGTTGCCACTGGTGAACACTGGTTTGGCACGCAAGCCAAAGCACTGGGATTAGTCGATGACATTCAAACGTCGGATGATTTGATCAGTGCCGCGTGCAAAACCAAAAAGGTATTGCAACTGCATTATGTGCAGAAGAAAAAGCTGGCCGATAAATTAGCTGGTGTGGCAGGAGAGGCGGCTGACAACGTGCTACTCAAACTGATCAGCCGAGGTCAACGTCCCTTGGTATAACGATCATAGGTATAACGATCATAGGTATCACGTCCTAGGTATATACCCAAACAACTTGGAGTTGCAGGTAGGCGGCAAGTGAGTGAGTCCCCATGAGCATAGACAAACTATGTGATTGGGGTGAACGAACGTCGCCAACCGCTGCAGCTTCAAGTAGGAAGGGTGTTTGCTAGTCAGCGCTCTCACCAGTCCAACGCGCTTAGCGTGAATTCTAAGCGCGTTTTTGTATTTGATGAGGTGAGGGTTGCTTAATCTAAACAGCCGGTGGCGGAGAAAGTCTCCAATTTGTGCATGTACTCGCTCAAATCGCCAATATGGTTTTTGACCCACTCTGGGTTGTAATAGGTATCCAGATAGCGTTCACCGCTATCGCATAACAGAGTGACAATCGAACCTTGCTCGCCACGCCGCTTCATTTCACACGCCAGTTGTAGCGCGCCATACAGATTGGTGCCGGTTGAGGCTCCAGCCTTACGGCCAAGAATGTTCTCCAACCAATAAATGGTGGCAATGCTGGCCGCATCGGCGACTTGGCGCATCTCATCCACCACATCAGCAATAAAGCTCGGCTCAACTCTTGGGCGGCCAATCCCTTCAATTTTGCTGCCACACTCACCAGTCAAGTCAGGATTGCGAGTGTGGTAGTAGTCATAAAATACCGAGTTTTGTGGGTCAACCACGCACAGTTTGGTGTTGTGTTGCTGGTAGCGAATAAAGCGTCCGATGGTGGCCGAAGTGCCGCCAGTCCCTGGGCTCATCACAATCCAACTCGGCACTGGGTGTTGCTCTAATTGCATCTGGCTGAAAATACTCTCCGCGATATTGCTGTTGCCGCGCCAATCGGTGGCTCGTTCAGCGTAAGTGAACTGATCCATATAATGGCCTTGCAGCTGTTGGGCGAGGCGATGAGATTCGGCGTAAATCTGATCCGAACGATCTACAAGGTGTGCTTTGCCACCATAAAATTGAATTTGTTCGATTTTTTTGCGTGCAGTGCATTTAGGCATCACCGCAATAAAGGGCAGGCCAAGCAGGCGAGCAAAGTAGGCTTCGGAAACGGCCGTGCTGCCGGAAGAGGATTCAATAATCGTAGTTTGTGGCCCAATCCAGCCGTTACATAAGGCATACAAAAACAGTGAACGGGCTAAGCGATGTTTGAGAGAACCGGTGGGGTGGGTACTTTCATCTTTCAAATAGATATCGATCCCAGCGACGCAAGGCAGATCAAGTTTGATTAAATGGGTATCGGCAGAGCGTTGATAGTCGGCTTCTATTTTGCGGATCGCACTATTGATCCACTGATGGTCAGTACACATAACGACGTTTCCTTGTTGAATGACTGATTCAGTGTAACCAGTCACACTGAGAAAAACTTTGCCATTTTTGCTGTATTTTTGTAGTTTTGGAGAAAAATTTTCTCTCTACATCGAGGTTACTATGTTACTGGATCCAGTTGATCGGCAAATCTTGGCGATTTTGCAACAAAATTGCACCATATCGCTCAATGAGTTAGCCCAGACTGTGAATTTAACCACGACACCTTGTTGGAAACGTTTAAAAAAAATGCAAGAGAGTGGGGTGATCCGGGAGCGCGTCGCACTGCTCGATGCAAATGCGCTTGATCTTGCGTTTACCGCTTTTGTGATGGTGACCACCAATAACCATTCTCACGCATGGTATTGCCGCTTTGTCAGTGTGGTGGAGGAATTTCCCGAGGTGATGGAGTTTTATCGTATGGCCGGTGAATACGACTATATGATGAAGGTTTTGGTCAAAGATATGGCTTGTTTTGACCAGTTTTATAAAAAACTGGTCAATAGCATTGAAGGTCTGAACAAAGTGACCTCGACTTTTGCGATGGAGTCACTCAAATACACTACACAATTACCGTTATAAAGAGCGTGTTTTAGTTCAAAAAGCGCATCACGCCTTCTTGCACCGCAGTTGCGATCAAATTGCCTTGCCGATCATAGATTTCTCCACGCACTAAGCCGCGTGTATTGCTGGCAGTTGGACTTTCGATCGCATACAGTAACCAATCGTCCATTTTGAATGGGCGATGAAACCAGATCGAGTGATCGATAGTCGCAACTTGGAATTTAGGGGTCAGCAAGGAAACGCCATGCGGATGTAATGCCGTGGTGAGAAATCCCCAATCTGAAGCATAACCGAGTAGGTATTGGTGAATTAGTTGATCCTGTGGCAGATTGCCGTTGGCACGGATCCACAAATACTGTTTGGGTTCAATTTTTTGTGGTTTGAGCGGATTGACCACGGTCACTGGGCGTATTTCAATCGGTTTTTCGCCACACAAGGTTTTTTGCAGTTTTTCTGGTAGGAATTGAGCAATCTGCGCGGCTAATTCAGTTTCAGAGGCAAAGTTTTCCGGTCCTGCTACTTGCGGCATGCTTTTTTGATGCTCAAATCCCGGCGCTTCGCCATGATAAGAGGCGGTTAAGTAGAAAATTGGCCGCCCATTTTGAATCGCTTTGACCCGGCGGGTACTAAAACTTTTACCATCGCGCAGGTTTTCTACATCGTAAATGATCGGTTTTTCAGGATCGCCCGGATACAAAAAATAGCTGTGGAAAGAGTGTACAGTACGGTCTGGTTCCACCGTGTAGCGAGCGGCAGAGAGTGCTTGACCGATCACTTGACCACCGTACACTTGCGGCAACCCTATGTGCTCACTCGCGCCGCGATATAATCCCTCTTCTAGCTTTTCCAATTGCAGCAGTTTTAGCAGCTCATCTAACGGTTTACTCATTATTTACGATCCTTTTTGTCTATTTCGCTGATCTTGGGATGCGAGTCAGATATTTGTCAATCATCTCGCCGCGCAATGACACAAATATCGCAATGGCATATAATTTGCTGGTTTGCCAATTCGATATTTTTCCAGTGTAGTGAGGCTTTATGAAAAAGGTTTTTTTGGTTCTGTTCTCGGTGCTGTCGACGGGGCTGCTCAGTGGATGTCAATTGAGTGAATCCAGTCAGGAGCAAGATAAAATACAATCCATCACGGGCACTGTCGCTTATCGTGAGCGAATTGCACTGCCCGATAATGCGCTGGTGACGGTTTACCTACAAGATGTCTCATTGGCCGATGCTCCAGCAACGGTAATTGCCAAACAAAATTTTATTACCAATGGGGCGCAGATACCACTGGCGTTTAATTTGAGTTATGACCGCAGTAAGATCAATCCGAGCCACCGTTACAGTGTCAGCGCGCGAATTGAGCTTGATGGTACGCTACGTTTTATTAGCGATAGTCACTATGCGGTGATCACCGATGCGGATGCGACTAAGCAAGTGGATATGATGTTGGTCGGCGTTCATAGTCAACCGTAAAAGGATCACTGAGCTAGCGTGATGACCCTGCGTCATTGAGTCAATGCAAGGACAGCAAGATAGGGCAGCGGTATTGGCGCTGCCCTTGTGGTTTCCACCCGCTTGGTTAAGGTTGCTATAGTGGATTAAGGTTGCCACTGATGGTGGTGTAACGATATTTTCCCCGTAGGACTCACCTCGACGCCTTCTGCCAATAGATGTTGCTGTTGGCGAACGAAATCTTCTCCTGATAGTGATATTTTTCCTTGGCTATTGATCACCCGATACCACGGTAGTTGGCTATCGGCCGGTAGCTGACTGAGCGCTTTACCGACTTGACGGGCATAACCCGGATAACCGGCCATTTTCGCCACCGCACCATAAGTTGCTACCTGATCAAACGGAATTTGGTGAATCACGACAAAGATCTGTTGTAAAAATAGGTCCATAATGCAAAAGCCCGCAATGATTTACCAAGGATAGGTATAGGGAGTTGGCATGTTATTGTCTACCTTACAATTTTTGAGCGCTGCCTTATGTTCAATGGCTGCGGCACATGTGGTGGGAGTGAGTGACGGAGAGATCCCCATCATCGCCTTTTTGATCCCGAGTTTATGGTTAACCTTACGCTTTTCTAGCCTAGTATTGCTAGTCACGCTGGGGGCTTTTGCCGCCACTTTGCCATTGCAACCCGTCGCTTTATCGGTGAGTCAATGGGTAGTGATCCCGTTATTGATGGTGGTCTTTTCTGCGCGCAGCAATTGGCGAGTGGTCGCGGTATGCGCATGGATGGCAATCACCTTATACGTTGGCATCATGGTAACTCAATCTGCCGGCAAACTGGAAGGTTCACCGCTGATTACTCTAGGGCAATTATTGCTGGTGATGCTGACATGGTGGGTGGCACGCGGTTGGCAACCAAGCCCTTCTCATCATTGGTGGGCGTTAGGCTTGCTGGTGCCACTGTGGGTTGCGGAGCAATTTGATGCCGTCGCCATCGCTTTGCTGCTCACCGGCATGTTGGCCGCGGGTGAGCCGTTACTCTCCAAATCTGCCTCTGTGATCAATTGGAGCCATTTATTGGGGTGGAGTTTGCCTTGTGTCAGCTTTGCTACGTTAGTGCTCTCACCAAGTATTGAAATCCCCAAGCCCGTTTTCGTGCTATGGATATCAATCTTAGCGACGGCATGGATAACCGATTATGTGTTAAAAAGCACTGAGCAAGCACCTCAGCCGTAGCAAAAGGTCAGTAACTGGTGAAATGCTGCTCGCTTAGGTTGGTCTATCGATCGAAATCAGTATTATCGCTTGCATTGGTTAAGTCGATGTTTAATAATCGCCCTGCTTTGGAGACAATCCAAACTCAAATCGATGGGGGCCCTGGTCCTCCCGCAACACTAGTTCGTGAACCTGGTCAGATCCGGAAGGAAGCAGCCATAGCGGATGACGTGTGTGCCGGGATGTGGCTGGGGCCTCCGCCCATCTGATGTTTGCAAAATAAGTTCGCATAAATTGCAGAATATTTCGCAAATTTGCACTATAAGTCTGCATAGACTACGTTTTGTTGTCGGTTTACAACAAAGTGAGTTGGCGATGTTTGATCAGACGAAGTAATCATCTCTCGGACACAACCTCTGTAAGTTCATGAACTTGAAGAATGATGCTGTTGTTCGCACTCTCTCCATTCTGGAGTTCGATTTCTGTTTTCACCTCGAATACCACCCAAATATCAAAAGTTTTACCTCTCAACCTTTTGGTTTCCACTATCAATTCAATAACCGTAAGTGCCGATATACTCGTGACTTTTTAGCAATAGGCCACAATGAGCAATCAACATTCTTCGAGATCAAACACTCTAACCAGATTCTTAAACCTGATTTTAGGGAGCGCTTTGAAGAAAAGCAGAGAGTAGCGTTGAGTGAGTTCAACAGACGGTTAGTTCTCGTTACTGAGAAGCAAATCAGGGGGCCAACTTGAGCAGGAGCATCTGACTCAAGCTGGCTTTGGAGATTAGGTTAGTAATTTCAATGTTCCTCTTGGAATTCGAGCTCTGGCGTTTGTTCGGAGCGGCGTAGGGTCTCACTTGCGATTAACATCGAGACGCTAAGAATGAATAAAATAACTGGTAGCAGGCTAAAAGAGAGATGACCAAATACAATCCCCATTGCTGGAGGTATAACGGTGATTCCCACGTAAGCCGTCGCCATAGAAAGACCAATGATTGCCTGTGATGCACGTTTACTAAAACGCTTAGGCGTTAAGTGAAGCGTGTTCGGGTAAACCGGAGCACAGCCTAGGCCGATTAATATCAGGCTTAATTGCGAAACTAATGCAGAGATAGGTAGCAATAGCCCCACGACGCCAGCGACGATCAACAGGATCCCAACACGCACCATGCTCTCTTCTTTGAATCGTTCTGCAATCAAACCACAAACGAATCGACCTGCAGTGATACCCAGGAAGAACATCGCAGTCCAAAAGGCTGCGTTAGAGGCAGACAGTCCATTTTCTGCTGTAAGGTAACTTGCAGCCCAAAGGCCTGTTCCCGCTTCTAATGAACAGTAGCAAAAGTATAAGAAAAGCTGCGCCTTTACTCGCGGAATACGCAATGCTTCTCGGTTGCTGATTGGCATTTGGTCTCGCTCTTCAGAGTCCTGAGTCTCTTCTTGAGCCATTCTCTTCCAAAGTGGCAGTGTCGCGAATAATGCAACCACCAAGGTAAACTGAATAATAGAGAGTGTTAGGTAGCCATCACGCCACCCTTGATCCACAGCCAGATAACTTGCCATGATGAATGGCCCAGCCGTTGCGCCTACGCCCCAAAAAGAGTGGAGGTAATTCATGTGTTTAGATTTATAGTTGAGCGCAACAAAATTGTTTAACGCGGCGTCAACCGCACCAGCACCAAGTCCAAGAGGAATGGCTAACAGCGCCATACTTAAGATGTAATTCGATAAAGTAAAACCAAATAAAGCGAAGGCCGTTGCTAACACACTAAATGTGAGCACCTTTCCTGTACCAAAATAAAAGGTAATACGTGCAGCCAATAGGCTCGAGAGAACCGTACCCGCGCTCACTATGAGTGAGATAGCACCCGCGTGTTCGATAGAAGTATTAAGATCTTGGCTGATGGTCGGCCAAGCTGAGCCTAAAACCGCATCTGGTAAGCCAAGACTGATAAAGGCGAGATAGATAATGGTGAGTAATAACATGACGTTGATTTCTAGTAGTTAGCTATCGCTAGTGGTTTATTTGTTTTGTGGGAATATACTCTCACAACATAGTCAAAGCTATGGATATACTTCCAACTTATATGACGATTCTATCGAGATTAGAAAATGCAGGTTTATGACATAAAGACAGATAATCACGGGCAGGAGTTAACCACGCATGGTGATGCGTCTTTCCCATGTGCCTCTTACGATGAGTTGTTTTCGCATTTTCTAAACGGTGAAGTGCCATGGCATTGGCATGATGAGGTAGAAGTCGTTTTCGTCGCGAAAGGCGAGAAAAAACTAGAGTGTATTAGACATTCAACGGTACTCAAACAGGGCGAGATGGTCTTGATAAACTCAGGAATATTGCATCGCTTTACTGATGTAGGAACTGAGGATTGTCGAATATTGAATGTATTGTTCAAGCCTCGTTTGTTTGGCGGCGATCCTGCTAGCCTTTTGTATACGAAATACGTCAAACCTATCGTCAGTAATCGCAGTTTTCTGTTTTATCAATTCAAGTCACAACAATCGTGGCAAGCAGAAGCGATCGCTCAGCTTCGCAATGGTTTTAGTGCGTGGGAATCATCAGGTATTGGCTATGAGATGATAATGACCGCCAGTTTGATGCAATGCTGGATGCTCCTTTGTCGTAATGAATCTCATCTTTTAAGTGAGGGAGAGAAAGGTTCTGGAAACGAAAGACGGGTACAAAATGTGATGCAGTTTATTCAATCGCATTATGCTGAAAGTATCTCGGTTGCAGACATCAGCGCTGCTGCAAATATTAGTGAGAGTGAGTGCTATCGTATGTTCAAGCAGACTCTCAATTGCACGCCAAATGGTTACTTGATGAGTTACCGCTTACGCTCTGCAGCAGGAATGCTAAGTGATTCATCAAGCAAGGTGACAGAAATAGCACATAGTGTCGGTTTTAGTTGCCCAGCCTATTTTGCGAAAAAATTCCGTCAGAGTTATGGTGTGAGTCCGAAGCAATATCGCACACAAGTTCTGGCTAGCATCACCCTCTGGTAGCAGAGGCCATCAGTAACATCGTTCAGTCTCTCCTCATTTCATTAAACTCAGCAAATATTTACACGCTGCTTTTGGATCGTCTGCATGACAGATGGCTGATAGCAGTGCTAAACCGTGTACTCCGGTTGCCGTGAGATCTGGAATGTTGGTTTGGTTGATGCCACCGATCGCGACGATGGGGAGGGAGGTTGTGTTGAGCGCCATCTTCAATCCATTGATCCCCCAGTGCTTTTTAGTATTGGTTTTGCTTGGTGTGGCATAGATGGCGCTTAAGCCGATGTAATCAATCGGCAGGGCGTCGGCTTCTGCAAGTTGTTGTTCATTTTCAATTGATAAACCTAGGATTTTATTGGGGCCAATCAGTTGACGTGCGATGTGCGCTGGCATGTCCGATTGACCGAGATGTACGCCATCAGCATTGACGGCGAGTGCGACATCCACTCGGTCGTTGATGATCATCGGGACATTGGTGCCTTGGAGGATCTCTTTTACCGCGAGGGCTCGCGTAATAAAAGCACGGACATCACCATGTTTTTCTCGAACTTGCACCATAGTGACCCCTCCTTGTACCGCTTTGCTGACCACCCGCTTGAGTGTGGCTAAATCTTGTTGGTCATCGGTGACTAAATACAGACGATAGGCATTCATGGGGTTTCCTCACTGCCACCAACCTTTGTGATGAGTTGGGGCATTCTGTTCATTGGCTCGTTTTTTTTGGGTTAATCAATCGAATTTTCAATGACCTGTAGCTTGAGTCGCTTGGTTAATGTTTGGTCATCAAGTCGATATAACTCGTCAAGTAAAGTGAATTGTAAGCTGCCGGGTCCACGCGCTTGTTCTGCTGCGATTTCACCGGCTACGCCCAGCACTGCGGCGGCAGCCAAACCGGTGTGATCGCCCACTGCGGCAAAGGCACCCGTGAGTGCGGTTAGGGTGCAACCCATTCCGGTGACGTATGGCATCATCGGATGGCCATTGTGTAGGCTTACGATGCGAGATGGGGTGACGATGTAATCGGTCTCGCCGGAAATGACCACGTTTGCGCCGTAGCTCGCGACGAGAAATTGAGCGGCGCCTAAGGCTGCATCACTAGAGTCTAGGGCATCCACTCCTTTACTTTGTGCTGGCTGACCGGCGAGCGCAATAATTTCTGAGGCGTTACCACGAATGATCAGTCGATCCGCCAAGCGCGCAATCTGGCGGGAGGTTTCAGTTCTCAAGCCGCTAGCGCCGCAGCCGACAGGATCAAGCACGACGACTTTATGCTGGGCATTCGCTTGCTGTACCGCGAACCACATGCGTGGTGTCCAAACACTATCGAGCGTGCCAATGTTGATCACCAGTGCCCCAGCCAAGGCGATCATTTCTGTCATTTCTTGTTGTGAATGGGCCATGATTGGCGATGCACCGATCGCCAGCAGAGCGTTGGCCGTGTTGTTCATCACCACGTAGTTAGTAATGTTAACCACCAGTGGTTTTTGTTGGCGCACTGCGTTTAACGTTTGAGTGATTTGTTCAATTAACATGTCGATTTTCCCTATTTGCCTTGTTTAGCGTTCAAGCCTTGTTGCCAGAAAGCCACTTCCATGCGTGTTGCGGTTTTGAATACCTCAATCAGATTTTGACCGCGTTGGCTATTGAGGTCGATTTCAGCTAATAGCTGGTTAAAGTGTTGCGTGCCTTTTTCAACCCCAGACTGGAACTCTGCTCCACCATAGAGAGTGATCCAACTTGCGTAAGGATTACCGGCGATGACGGTGTTGTTATCGTTGATCAGCATTTTGCCGATAGTCGCATAACCGATAGAGCAAGGGGCTAATGCCGTGTACAGGTCAAGCAAATCACCGCTCATGCCCGCATCCAACACATAGCGCGTATAGGCGACGGTGCCAACATCTTCCGGTTCATGTTCCAGATCGGACTCGGTTAGTCCCCACTGCGCACAGTAAGTGACGTGATGAGCAATTTCTGACTCTAGCAGCGCCTGAACACTCGGCAATGCCCGGCGCATGTCATGCAATGTGCGAGCTTTATAAATCGCTAACGCGTAAGCGCGAGCATATTGTTTGAGAAATAAGAAATCCTGTTTGAGATAGTGCAGAAAACAGGGCTGAGCCAGTGTTGCTTGTGCTAATTGTTGTACGAAAAGGTGTTCGGTATATTGCTGCCAATCTTGACGGCATGCGTTGATTAAATCTTGGGATTGCATAAGGGGATAACCTCGGGCTCAGTCAAAATTAGGTAGGTAATCTTTCGCTTGTGGGCGTGTTGCAATGATGTTTTGCGAGTACATGAACTCGGCATAATCGTCATAGCGTTTTAGATCAATCGCGGATGGACGAAGCGCGAAACGGGTCAAGGTATCATTCCAAGCGCGTTGATTGAGTGGGTTGTTGAGCGTATCTGGCGAGTAAGCGACAAAGGTGGCCCAAGAGGATTGCGGATGGTTGATGATGTGCATGGTGGCTCGTTCAAGCGCTTTGTTGAAGGCTGTGATCGCTTGCTTATCGTAGGTTTTGGCATTGGCGACAAACACCAGTTCATCATATGCCGGAACGCCATATTCTTCAGGGAAGAACGCTTTGGCTTGGTAACCTTCTAACGCGAGTTGGTTTATTTCGAAGTTGCGCAGTCCCCCCCAAATCGCATCCACTTTGCCTGAGGCTAAAGATGAAGAGAGCGCCCAGCCGACATTGATGATTTGTACTTCCGACAGCTTGATATTTGCTTGGGCCAGCATAGTGCCGATGGTTGCTTCTTCATTACCTGCGATTGTAATCCCAATTTTCTTGCCTTTGAGATCGGTAAGGCTGTCATGCTTGCCGTTGTCTAGCACCATCATGGTATTCAGCGGTGTCGCGATCAGTGTCGCGGAGCGGATCAGTGGCAGTCCGGCGGCCACATCTATGATCAGGTTTGGCTGGTATGATATCGCCAGATCCATTTTACCTGCAGCGACCAGCTTAGGCGGCATACTGGGATCGGCTGGCTCTTGAATATTGACTTTCAAACCTTGCTCTTTGAAGTAGCCAAGCTGCTGAGCAACAATGATCGGGCCGTGATTGGGGTTCACGAACCAATCTAACATCAACGTTAGCTCTTTTTGTGCCGCAAGGGCGTGAGTGGCGATAAGCGATGCCAGTAGAGCGGTCGCGCGAATAAGTTTGTTTCTGTTCATAAGGGTGATCCTTTACGTTATCTTGATTGCTGTTGCCAAGGTATGGCTTTTTTCAATAATCTGTCCGTGATGAAATAGAGTGCGATAGAGAGCACGGCAAGGATAAACAGCGCGGCAAACATCTCATCGATCATCATCCGTGCGTTGGCTTGCAGCATCAGATAACCCAAGCCAGCACTGGATCCAACCCACTCTCCGACGACCGCACCGATAGGAGCGATCACCACCGCAACCCGAATACCAGAGGCCAAGGTGGGTAGTGCTGCTGGTAATTGAATGTGCCACAGTAGTTGCCATTTCGAAGCGCCCATGGTTTTCGCCAGATCGAGGTATCCGGTTGGGGTATTGCGTAAACCGTCATAACAGCAGGTGGTCACAGGGAAAAAGATGATGATCGCCGCCATCACCACTTTGGAGGCAATCCCATAGCCAAGCCACAGCATCAGAATGGGCGCGATGGCAAACACCGGAATGGCTTGGCTGGCGATCAGTAGCGGCAGTAGCCAACGTTTTAGTGGTTCGTACAGCAACATTTGTAGTGCAAACAGCAAACCCATAGACAAACCAAGCCCTAGACCGAGCAAGATTTCCTGTGCGGTGACCCAAGTGTGTGCGAGTAACACGGGGTAGCGAGAGAGTAGCCGCTGCAACACATCCTGCGGTGCTGGCACAATAAAGCTCGGTATATTGAAGGTCATGACTATCAGTTGCCACAGGCCTAAGATGACTGCGGTTGTGATCACTAAGCGTAAGATTGGATTGCTGACCGGTTGTCGGTGAGTGATCGATAGCGAGGCCGCGGAGTCTTGAGTGATATCACGCATAATCTTGCTCCAACTGATCTAGGATCGTTTGCTGTAAGGTGGCGCAGGCACCATCAAACAAGCGAGGAGGGCGAGTGTCGGGTAGCGGCAGACGCTGAGCTTGGGCGGGGGAGCCTTGCAGTACATATAACTGATCAGCCAGCCGCACCGCTTCTTGTGGATCATGAGTGATCAGCACCACCGTTTTATTTTTGAGTAGCGTGGCAGATAAGGTTTGCAACTTATGCCGGGTTACGGCATCGAGTGCCGAGAACGGCTCATCCATCAAAACCAGTGGCTTGTCTTGCATCAGAGTGCGGGCTAGTGCCACCCGTTGCCGCATTCCTCCTGAAAGCTGGGCAGGTTTGGCGTCGGCATAGTCCGCTAAGCCAACTTGTTCGAGCAAGTGAATTGCTGGTTGCTTTTCCGCTGCGGGATTGGAGTGCGAGCCAGAAAAGCGCGCACTTAAGCGAACGTTATCCAAGACATTGAGCCACGGCAACAACAAATCCTGTTGTGCCATATAGGCGATCCGCTCGCGCAGCGGTAATCCGTCGCTGGTTGTTAGCTTACCTTGCCAAACTGCTTGCTCATCTAACAAGCCAGCCAGATAGCGTAACAGCGTGGTTTTTCCGCAGCCGCTGCGTCCCAATAACACCGTCCACTGACCAGCAGGAATGGTCATGTTGATGGTTGCTAATGTCGCCGTCTGGCTGTCTTGGTATCTCAGACTGGCATCACTAAGCTCAATCCCCATTGCTTTAGCGCACATCGTGGTGCCCTGCAAAGAAGTGGTGTACCGGGCCGTGACCTTGACCCACTTCCAGCTCATCGGCATGAGCGATCGCTTGAGAGATGTAGTGCTTAGCGAGATGAACCGCATGGCTAAGGTGATGGCCTTGTGCAAGATAAGAGGCCATCGCTGCAGAAAGAGTGCAGCCTGTACCATGAGTGTTGTTGGTGGGGTAACGTTGTGCCCTGAGCAGTTCGGCACCCTCTGACGTGATCAGCAGATCATTGCTATTTTGATCCTTCTGTAGATGACCGCCTTTTAACAACACGGCGTTAGCGCCAAGCGCGCGAAGATCATCCATCATCGCCTGCATTTCTGCTTCGGATTCGGGTACTGATTTGCCGGTTAATGTCGCACCCTCAACAAGATTGGGGGTGATGATGTCTGCAAGTGGGATGAGTAATTGCTTCAATGTGCTGATCGCGGATTGCTCCAGTAAGAGATCACCGCTGGTGGCAACCATAACCGGGTCAATCACTAGATATTTGGGTTGGTATTGTTGAATTTTATGCGCCACCACTTTGATGATATTGGCATCCGCCAGCATACCGATTTTTACCGCCACGATATTGAGATCGCTAAAAACAGCATCGAGTTGACTGGCTACATGTTCGATTGGGATTGGAAAAATGGCTGACACGCCTTGGGTATTTTGTGAGGTAACGGCGGTAATGACTGAGCATGCAAAACTGCCCGTTGCCGAGATGGCTTTTATGTCGGCTTGAATGCCCGCCCCGCCACCACTGTCTGAGCCGGCGATGGTTAATACAATAGGAATGGTTGAGGATCGGATCTGGTGAGAACAAAACGGTGATGGTGCTGCCATGGTCGCTCCTATAGCAAGACGTATAGGAACTGACTTTGCCGGCTAAGAGCGGATCCCGTTTCGGATCGGCTGTAGCGTGCCTGAGAAATAAGGCGCAAGGTAAAGTTTTTATAGTTCCCTACGTCAGTACGAACTGAATCAGGTTCAACGGGTCTCGAATTTCGATCTCAGCCGACGTTTATCACGTGGCCCCCGACTATTTGCCAAGGATGATAACAGGACGTTTAAGCAAGCGATACGTTTTTTGAGTGGATGTGAGCGATAAGGAGGATGAGTGGTGGTCGGTGTCAATACTCCGCAGTGTCCAAGCATTTTGCTTATATCCGCTTCACACAATGCAGGATATTTCCTTAAGAAAGCTATCGCGGTTGAGTATGATGTTACACGCAACATTCCCCTAGCTTTATTATGGGAAATGATAATAAGTCGCTCAGATGGCGGAACAATGGCTTGATGTAAAGTCACTCGCTTACAGTTGGCGGCACAAAATCTGGTGCCATCCGCAGGCCTAAGGGGTAACGTATGATCCAAATTGTTATAGATGGTAAATATCGTATCGTTGAGGCAGGGCAAACCGTACTGCAAGCCGCTAAAGTGTGTAGGGTCGAGATCCCATCGCTGTGTGGCCTGAATCGCTCGGCAGAAAAAATGGCCTGTGGTTTGTGTGTGGTTGAAGTGGAAAGTGGCGGTATTCACCGCGCTTGTGAGCTTGAAGTTTACAATGGCCTCAGCGTAAAAACCCAATCTGCCGCCCTTTCACTCCAGCGTAAACAGGCACTTAACCGGATTATGAGTGACCACTATGCCGACTGTGAAGCGCCGTGTAAAACGGCGTGTCCCGCCGGTGTCGATATTCAATCTTATCTTTATCATCTGTCGCAAAACGACCAGCAAAAAGCGATTGAAGTTATCAAACGCACCTTGCCGATGCCCTTGTCGATTGGTCGGGTCTGCCCTGCGTTTTGTGAATCTGAGTGTCGCCGAGCGCTGGTCGACGATCCGCTTGCCATTCGTCAATTAAAGCGCCATGCCGCGGATGCCGATCTTGCTGCACAACAAGCCTATACACCCGAGAAAAAAGCGGAAAAAGCCAAGCGCATCGCGATTGTCGGTAGTGGCCCAGGCGGCTTAACCGCTGGTTATTACCTCACTAACGAAGGCTATCAAGTGGATGTGTTTGAAGCGATGCCGCAAGCGGGTGGATGGCTGCGTTATGGCATTCCAGAATACCGGTTACCGAAAAGCATTCTGGATCAAGAGATCGAATTAATGTGCCGTAACGGTATGATGATCCATACCAATCAAAAACTTGGCCGCGACATCACCTTATCGCAATTAAGTGTGGATTATGATGCGCTATGTCTGGCAATCGGAGCTTCACAAGCCGTGGCTATGCACTATCCGGGGAGCGATCTGGCCGGTTGCTATTTGGGGGTGGATTATCTGAAAGACTTTGTCACTGAGCCGCGCTTTATCACCGGCAAGAAAGTCGCGGTGATTGGCGGCGGCAATACCGCGATTGATTGTGCCCGTACCGCAGTGCGAACCGGGGCTGACACCACTCTTATCTATCGTCGTACTCGCTCTGAAATGCCGGCCGCAGAGTATGAAATTGAAGAAGCTGAACATGAAGGGGTGAAGTTTCTGGTTTTAACTAATCCGCTAGAAAATATCGCCGATGAGCACGGGCGGGTGTGCGCGGTCAAGTTGGAAAAAATGGCCCTTGGTGCCGCAGATACCTCCGGGCGTCGTCGTCCTGAAGCAACGGGAGAATATTTTACGGAATCGTTTGATACTGTGATTGCCGCGGTTTCTCAGCAGGTGGATTTGAGTTTTATGCAAGGTGAAGCATTAACCATTCCACTCACGCGTTGGAATACGGCCGAGGTCAATCCACAAACCATGCACAGCGGGATTGGCAATATTTTCTGCCTCGGCGATTTTCGGCGTGGCCCGGCCACCGCAGTAGAAGCGGTCGCCGATGGCCGCCTTGCTGCGCAGGCGATCGACCGTTATTTGGAAGGTGGCATCGACCACATTCCTGTGATGCCTTTTAACTCACGTAAAGAGAAGAAGCTCCAGCAGGTCGACTCACACCATTTTGCCCATATTCAAAAAGTGGCGCGCACAATAATGCCAGAGCTCACATCCGCACAGCGTGAACAGTGCTTTGCAGAGGTAGAGCTCGGTTTTGATCATACCCAAGCGATGGCCGAAGCGGCGCGCTGCTTAGAGTGTGGCTGCCAAGTCAATACCGCGTGCAACTTGCGCGATTACGCGACAGAGTATGGTGCAGCGCAACACTTTGACCATTCGGTGAATATTAACAGTGATGAACAATGGCAAGCACTTCGTCGCAGCGATCCGCGCCATAAATATATGGTCGACCGCAGTTCACAGTTTATTGTGTTTGACGCCAACCGCTGTATTCGTTGTGGACAGTGTATTCAAGCCTGTCGTGAACAATCTGTGCAAGGCGTGCTGAGCTTTATGCAGCTTGAACATGGTCGTCCTGTGCTGCGCCCTGATTGCCGTCCGAATTTCGGTGGTCAAGGGGTGATGATGGGCGATTCTCGTTGTGTGCAATGTGGTGCTTGTGTACAAGCGTGCCCTGTTGGGGCGATGACCGATGCGCGTGATCGCTCGCAAGGGCGTGAAACTGCCTTACACAAAGTTGATACCATTTGTACCTATTGCGGTGTCGGTTGCAAGTTGACCATGCACGTCGATCAAGTGGCAAACCGCATTCGCTATATTGAAGGGGCAGACTCGCCGGTCAATCAAGGCATGTTGTGTGTGAAAGGCCGGTACGGTTTTGACTTTATCGCCAGCAAAGAGCGCCTCACCACCCCACTGATCTGCAAAGATGGCCGGTTGCAACCGGCCAGTTGGCCAGAAGCAATTACCTTGATTGCGAGTAAATTCCGTACTATCAAACAAGATTTCGGTGGTCGCTCATTGGCTGGTTTCTCTTCGGCGAAAACCACCAATGAGGACAACTACGCCTTTCAAAAATTTATGCGTCGTGAGTTGGGGAGCAATAACGTAGATCACTGTGCTAGGCTTTGTCACGCATCGACCGTCACTGGATTAGAAGCCTCGCTCGGCAGTGGCGCGATGACCAATGACATTCCTAGCATCAAACATTCCGATGTGATTTTTATTATTGGATCTGATACTTCAGCGGCGCATCCGGTGATCGCCTCTCACATTAAACAAGCGGTTCGTCATTATGGTGCACGCTTGATTGTGGCGGATCCGAAACGCATCGCGATGGCCGATCATGCCGAACTTTATTTGGCGCATCGTCCGGGGACTGATGTAATGTTGATCAATGGTGTGATGCAGCAAATCATCAAAAATGGTTGGTACGATAGCGAGTATATTGAAGAGCGGGTTGATGGTTTTGATACCATGTTGCAATTGGTGATGTCGCCTGCTTATGCCTTAGATAAAGTCGAGCTGGTCACGGGCGTAAAAGCGGACGATATCTTTGCGATGGCGCGAATGATAGGCACTGCAAAGCGCACCGCGGTGTATTACTCGATGGGGATCACCCAACATACCACCGGCCATGATAACGTGCGCTCGATCGCTAATTTGCAACTGCTGTGTGGCAACATAGGGATAGAAGGTGGAGGTATCAACCCATTACGCGGTCAGTCTAACGTGCAGGGCGCTTGTGATATGGGGGCGCTGCCCAATACTTACCCTGGCTATCAAAAAGTGTATAACCCATTGGTGCGCGAAAAATTTGCTAGTGCATGGAATGCACCGGATCTCTCGGTTGAACCTGGTTTAACCCTAACCGAAATCATCGATAGTGCGTGTCGCCGTGAGGTGCGCGCTTTGTATGTGATGGGGGAAAATCCGGTACTGAGTGATCCTAATCAGGCACATGTGATTGCAGGTTTACAAGCGCTGGATTTCTTAGTGGTGCAAGATATTTTTCTTACTGAAACCGCACAATACGCGGATGTTGTGTTGCCCTCCTATTCGTTTGCTGAAAAATCCGGTCACTTCACCAATACTGAGCGTCGTGTTCAGCGTATTTATCCGGCGGTTAATCCACCGGGTGAAGCGAAAGAGGATTGGCGCATTATTCAAGACATCGCCAATGCGATGGGCAGTGATTGGCACTATCGTTCGGTGGCTGACATTACCAATGAAATCTCGCGGGTCACACCACAATATGCAGGACTCCATTGGGACAACATTCCCCGTGATGGTGTGCAGTGGCCGAGTAGTAAAAATAATCCTGCCGGAACACGCATCATGCATCAAACCCAATTTACCCGTGGTAAAGGGCAGATGGAGGCGATCCCATTTCGTTATGCCGCTGAACTGCCGGATCAAGAGTTTCCATTGGTGCTGACCACTGGGCGAGTGTTAGAGCAATTTCATACCGGCACCATGACGCGCAAAACCCCCGGTTTGAACAAGCTGGCCGGTCCACGTGCCATGATCAGTGTGCAAGATGCTGAGGCGCTTGGGATTGGCAACGGTGATATGCTCAAAGTGTCTACCCGGCGTGGTGAAATTGAAATCGCCGCCTTTGTCACCAAACGCATGCAAGCTGGTGTGGTGTTTATTCCATTCCATTTTGTCGAATCACCCGTCAATCGCCTAACCACGAGTGCTACTGATCCGCATGCAAAGATCCCAGAGTTCAAAGTCGCTGCGGTGCGAGTCGAAAAACTGCCGACTTTGCCAAGTAATGGCAGTAGTGTTTGACGCTCTCGATGATCTCCGGTTGTCAATATCTCATGCTGAGTGGTAGCGCGGGCATTATTACCATTATGTTCTATACTCAAACGGCGTGGAGTTGCAGATGCGCGCTAAGTGACTGACAAATTGAGCCTATTTAGGCGCGCCACTGGTGATATCAAGGATGCTTTTATCGTCTCTATCAGCATAGACAAGCTATGTGTCGGGGTGATATGCCTAGCCATCAAATAAGTGGTGTTTTTTTATGGATGTCATCGTTGACATCAGGGCAAGATCATGAACGTTTTTTGCGCAATGCGAGGTTAAGTTTGACCTGACGTGCGGGCTGTGATCTTATGCTCCTTTTTTAAGGAGCTGCCATGAATATTAATACCATCAAAGAGCACTTCAGCATCATCCGTGACGAACGGCAAAGCACAAAAGTTGACTACCCTCTGTTTGATATTTTGTTTGGTTCAATCTGTGCCGTGATAGCCGGTGGTCAAGGCTGGACCGACATTCGTGAATATGTTCTTGGTCACCATGAGTGGTTTCTTAAACAAGGTCTGTTTGAAAACGGTGTGCCTATTGACGATACCTTTGCTCGTCTGATCGCAGGTATTGACCCTGCCGAGTTTCGCGACTGCTTCCTGGGCTGGATGAATGCGGTACATACCTTGACGTGTGGTGAGGTGGTTGCCATTGATGGCAAGACTTTGCGCGGCTCCTACGATAGAGATGGCAGACAAAGCACCATCCATATGGTGAGCCCTACGCGAGTGCCAACCAACTGGTATTGGGCCAACTCAAAACTGACGATAAGAGCAATGAAATCACCGCAATTCCGGAATTGGTTAAGATGCTCGACTTGCGCGGAGCCCTCGTGACGATTGATGCGATGGCCTGCCAGACCAAAATTGCCAAGGTAATTACCAACAAAGGCGGTGATTACTTATTCGCAGTAAAGGGAAACCAAGGCAAGTTGTCGGCAGCCGTACAGGCCGCCTTCGCCCCACACCGTCGTGCTCCGATTGAAAAAAACACCTATCACATCGAAAAACAGAAAGGCCGTGTTGAAGCACGAACTTGCCATGTACTCAAGGCCTGCGAGTTGGAGGGTGACTTCTCTACGTGGAGCCGACTAAGCAGTATAGTCATGGTTGAAAATTACCGAGTAGCAAAAGGCAAAGCACCAGTGTTGGAGTACCGCTATTACATAAGTTCAGCGGACCTGACTCCGGAGCAAGCTGGAAATGCTATTCGAGCCCACTGGGGCATTGAGTCAATGCATTGGATTTTAGATGTGAGCATGCGGGAAGATGCTTGTCAGATTTACCGAGAAAACGCAGCTGAAAACTTGGCAGGGTTAAGACACATGGCGCTTAACATGCTAAGAGCTGAGCCAACCAAAATTAGTGTGCCAATGAAGCAGAAGCGTTGCATGATGAACCCCGGCTTCTTGGAGCAAGTCTTGTTAGCTGGATTTCAGTTGGCGGCTAAATTCTAACCATTCATGCGGACGCCCTGGGGATTGGTGTGGGTTAATTCTTATTTTGACATTGCTTGTTGTTATTTATTTATGTTTTTGTATCTTTCCTGCTGATGTTTTATTGGTGTTCAGATTAGTTACGACTTAATTATTTTATTATCTCTGCCGTTTTGTTGTACAAAGTGTAATTAAATGTTTCTGGCGAATAAGGGGTGGCTAACGCTATTGTAATAAAAGCATGACATTACTATTAGTTTTTGTTTTATTTCTATGCTTTGGTATTGATGATTGTTATGCGGTATGGCTGTGATTGAATTATTTTATTGAACCGTGATCTCAGATGTTTTTTTGAGATTGCATTTTTGATTGATTTGATTGCGTGCTGTGCGATGGTTTGTATTTATCGAGTGATATTTACATTTGCTTACATCCAGATGAAACAGAATGAAATTGTTTTCTTCTTATAATAGGAGAGAAAATTTGTTCAATTAAATAAGTCTGGTAACGATGAAAAAATCAACATTAACTTTAATGCCAACCATTCTTGCGTTAGCAGTAGGAATGGCGATGCCTGCAGCGCAGGCGGCAATCAACAGTAATGCTTCTATCGTTGGCTCACAGAGCGAATGGTGGAATAACTACAAAGTCACATTGACTAACAATGGCAACAATCCAGTCGAACTGCGTGATGCCAGTATTGTGTTTGATAGCAACCTCTCTCTAACGACACCTTCTTGGTCAGCTACCGGCATTTCATACCCAAGCATGAGCTTTAGCAGCACCGCACAAGGTTCAGTATTTAATAACCGCTTAACCTTAGGCTTTGATCAAGGCAGTTGGGTTAATAGCCAACTGTTGCCGGGTGCGAGCATCGAGATGACGTTGGGCGTGAGCGGCGTTCTCGATCTAAGTCTGCTGCAAAGTACGATCACCGTGGAGACAGATGGTGAGGTTGAGCCAGGTCAACCTGAACTCTCTTTGGAACTGGCTTCTCCAGTTCAAGGTGCTGAATTTATTGAAGGTCAAGTGGTTGCGATGCTGGCTAACGTAAGCGTTACCAATACCACGGTGAAAACCGTAACTTTCTTGGTTGACGGTGAGCAAATTGCCGAGCTGACACAAGCACCATTCCAAGCGAGCTGGATTGCGGTGGGCGAGGGTGCACACTCGATCAAAGCGATCGTAGAAGACACTTCAGGTTTGCTTAAAGAGCAAGCGGTACGTATTACCGTAAAAGCCGAAGAAATTGATCCACCGGTTGAGCCAGAGCCAGAACTGCCAGTTGCTCCGCAGATTGAACTGACCAATCCACGTAATGGACAAACGGTATTTTTAGGCAAAGCCACCACGTTAGCGGCCAATGCGAGTGATGAAAATGGCGATCTGACGGCGGTTGAGTTTTTAGTCAATGGCAGTTTGATTGGCCGTGTTGCTCAAGCCCCATATCAACTGGCTTGGACTCCAGCAGCGCTGGGTCAATACACTATTGAAGCGATTGCTTATGATGCCGCTGGGCATCAAACGTCAACGCCAACCATCACCGTGAATGCCCAAGAGATGGGCACCGGTAACCTAAGCTGTGACATCAAACAAATTTATCGTGAAGATGGTACTGAATGTATGGGTGATGATCACCCACGCCGGATCATCGGTTACTACACCTCATGGCGTACCGGTAAAAATGGCCTGCCAGCTTATTTAGCCGGCGATTTACCGTGGGAAAAACTCACTCACATTAACTACGCATTTGCCAGCATCAATCCTGCTGATTTCAGTATGCAAGTGGATGAGTCGGCAACTCAAATGACGTGGGATAATGTACCAGGTGCGGAGATGGATCCTGCTCTGCCGTATCAAGGTCATTTCAACTTGCTGAGCAAATTCAAGCAGCAGTACCCTGATGTTAAAACACTGATTTCGGTTGGTGGCTGGGCAGAAACCGGTGGCTTCTATCCAATGACCACTGATCTGGCTTCTTGCTCCGTGAACATGGAAGGCATTAAGGCGTTCAACCAATCAGCAGTCGATTTCATCCGTAAATACGATTTTGATGGGGTAGATATTGACTATGAATACCCATCATCGATGAAAGATTCTGGTAACCCCATTGATTTCGAGCAGTCAAACAAATGTCGTGGCCAACTGTGGGATAACTACATGGTAATGATGACTGAACTGCGTAAAGAACTGGATAAAGCCGGTGAAGAAGATGGTCGTCGTTACATGCTGACTATCGCGGCACCATCGTCGGGTTACCTACTGCGCGGTATGCAAGACTTCGCGATGCAAGATGTTCTGGATTACGTCAACATCATGTCTTACGACCTGCATGGTACGTGGAACGAGTTTGTCGGCCCACAAGCCGCACTGTTTGATGATGGTAAAGATGCTGAACTTGCCAAATGGGGCGTGTACACGACCGCAGAATATCAAGGCATTGGCTACTTAAACCAAGCGTGGACGCACCACTTCTTCCGTGGCGCCTTTAAACCAAGCCAAATCAACATGGGGATTCCTTACTACACCCGTGGCTGGCAAGGCGTGAGCGGCGGTGAGAAAGGTCTGTGGGGTCGTGCGGTTGAGCCTAACCAATCGTCATGCCCAGAAGGTACCACTGTTTGTGGTTGGGGCGCGGAAGGTACCGATAACATCTGGCATGATCTGGATGAGAATGGCAATGAAATCAAAGCCGGTGTCGTGCCAATGTGGCATGCCATGAACCTGATGCACGCTGATGCACTAGGCATTGATGGAATGCCAAGCTATGGTCCTGCGTGGGGTATGGATCCGACCAATCCAAAACACCTGATTGAAGGTAAGTATGAGCGGGTATGGAGTCAAGATCTGCAAACAGCATGGCTATGGAACGACACCAAAAAAGTGTTCCTAAGCATTGAAGATAAAGACTCACTTAAGCCAAAACTGGACTACATCGTCGATAACGGTTTAGGCGGCATGATGATTTGGGAAATGGCCGGTGACTACTCGTATGATGCGGTAAAACGTGAATACGTGATTGGTTCGGACATGACCTCTTACGCTCATGAAGTGTTTGCAGCAGCAGAACCGATGGATATTCGCCATAACGATCTGCCACAGCCTGACTCGGTGATTGATGTCACCGTTTCAACCACGGATTGGCCAGAAGGCGACAGCAACTACCCAATCAACCCAACGGTAGTGTTCAAAAACCACTCAGACGTTGCCATTCCTGGTGGTTCGACGATTGAGTTCTTAATGCCAACTTCAACTGGTGACATTGTTAAAGATTGGAGTGGTGCAGGGCTTAAAGTGATCGAAAGTGGCCATACTGGCACTAACTTCTCGGTCAACGGTGAGAAGAAACTGTTCCACAAAGTGGCCGTGACTCTGCGCTCAACCGAAACGATCCCTGCCGGCGGTGAGTACAGCGTCGATATGGTGTACTACACCCCAGTCTCTGGCGTGGCTAACGGCGTGCGCTTTATCGTGGGTAACGAAACGGTCGGCTTGAAGAAAGACTTCCCAACATTGCCAGCGTTTGAAGGTGCCACCGATGGCGGCAATGGGAACGAAGGTGGTGCGGGTCAATCTTGTGCCGATGCCAGCATCAACCCGAATGGCTTGAAAGTGTACCCAGAGTTTCCACGTGGCGACCACGCGGCAGGTGGTGAGCAACTGATCCACAATGGTTCTGTATGGCAAGCCAACTGGTGGACGAACAGTACACCATCCAGCTCCGATGCATCATGGAAAGCGGTGTGCAAAATCTAAGTTAACTACCGTTCATGAAACATAAGCCCAGCCATTTGGCTGGGCTTTTCTATGCTTGGAAAAGGGATAAGAAAAATGGAAAAGGCGTTTAACGCGCCAGCATGGGATAGGTGAAAAACAGCAAGTGAGCGAAGTTAAATAAGAAATGCACGCCCACGCTGACCCAAAGACGCCCGGTAAAATGGAACACCAAACCATAGCCAAGCCCCGCAAGGGCGGCGAAGATCATTAGTAATGGACCACCCGCAAAATGGGCCATACCAAACAGCGCACTGGCGATCAAAAGTCCGACAATGGCGCCAAACTGCTGCTGAGCCTTTTGCTGAATCAAACCACGAAATAGCGCTTCTTCTGCCACACAAGTAAATAGCAAATTGTTGAGTGCAAAAATCCACCACCATTCCGGCAATGACCATTCAAACGCCAGCGCGCCTAGCCAAACGGCGATCGGCAAGAGAGCAAATAAAGGTACTAAGCTCAGCAGTGTGGCCTTGATGTTTGGAGTTTTAGACTGACCCAGTAGTGCTGGAAACGCGAGTAACAGTGCAAAAAACACCAGCGGTTTATCTAAATTTAGATAAAGGCTGAAAGGGGTACTGTGCGCACTGGCGATCACTTTATCCAGCACTTTGAGGTTAGAAAAACCGGGTAGCCAATGGAGAAATAGCGCCAAACACCACAGCAGCAAAGCAACCCAAGCGGTCGTGCGCCAGTGTGATTGACCATTCGCAGCCAGATACGCCAGAGCAAAACCAATACCGACGATTCCAGCGCCAACGAAGGTGAGGTGACCACTTCCTAATGCACTGAGCAGAGTGATGATCAGTAGTCCCCAACTAATGCGGTGATAACGAGTGAAGCCCGCCATGATCGCTAAGGCCAGCGGTAGCCAAAGCAAAGCGGATGCAGAAAGTAACATATTGATATCCTATTTATTGCCTCTTGCTTCAAGAGCTTGAGTATTTAAGGCTGGGATAATGACGTGCTAAGCGAGCAAGGACAAGCCACGAAGTCAGGCTTTCTTACTGGTTAAACCTGTTGAACAGCTATACCGTGAGCCTTTTTTGCACGTTGACAGTGATTGAATGTAACGATAAAACTCAAAAGTAACGAATCTTGAGTGTTTTTTGAGTTTTATTGTTGCTTATTGAGTGGTTGAAGAAGGTAAATTATTCACGTCAACTTAACGAGGAGAATCTCAATGAAAGCACGTTATATTTTACCTGTACTCGCTGCTGCGCTCGCTTTTCCTGCGCTGAGCAGTCCGGTCATGACCATCACCAGTCAAGATATCCAAGAAGGCAGCCGCATGGCGAATCATTTTGTCTTCAATGGTTTTGGTTGTAGCGGTGATAATTTGTCGCCACAACTGAGCTGGAACAATGCGCCGCAAGGCACCAAAAGTTTTGCCATTACCGCTTATGACCCCGATGCGCCGACTGGCAGTGGTTGGTGGCACTGGGTAGCACTGGATATCGCGGCGGATCAACACGCCGTGGCTCGTGGTGCAACCAAACAACTTAAAGGAGTTCGTGAGCTGAACAACGATTACGGCTTTAGCGGCTTTGGTGGTGCTTGTCCTCCACAAGGCCACGGTATGCACCGTTATCAATTTACGGTTTGGGCACTCCCTTTCGAAAAAATGGAGATCCCGCAAGGCGCTTCGAATGCTTTAGTCGGCTTTATGCTGCGCGCTAATGCGCTTGAGCAGGCCACGCTAACCGCAACCTATGTGAATGAATAATAAGGAAGATAAATGAGCAAAGTGATCGTGCAGACTGGGCAGTTTAAAGGTTTGCGTAAACAGCCTCTGCATAATGTTTTGATCTATGCGCCTACCATTATTTGGGTAACGCATGGACATAAACAGCTCTGGTGGCATGACACGACGCTCAATTTCCACGCAGCTGATTGGCTGATGTTGCCAGCCAATCAGTATCTTACCTTTGTCAATGTGCCGCAGCAGGCGCAGTTTTATTCACGCACCTTGACTTTGCATGAAGCGCCTCCGGCAGAGTGGATTGCGCAATCTAGCCAAACAGCACTCACACACGAGCCGAAAATCAAAGTTAGCGGCGCACTGGCTTACTGCTTTGAGCTTCTTTATGGGATGAACCAGAAATCCCTTAGTCAAGAAACCCAGCGCCAGTTTGTGCTCGGTTTTTACGCGCAACTGCGTGATGAGAAAGCACTGCATCTACTGTTTCCTCACGATAATGCTTCGATGCGTGAGCGTGTGGCGCGTTATCTGAGTGTCAATCCGGGTGATGAACACAGCATCGAAACGGTGGCCACGCACTTTGCGATGAGTCGCGCAACCTTGGCTCGCCATTTAGCGGGTGAGGGGAGTGGCTTTCGTGAAGTATTGAGTGAAGTGCGGATGAACTATGCGCTTGCCTTGCTGCAAGAATTACGCCCATTAATGGACGTGGCGCTGGCTTGTGGCTATCAATCACTGACCCGTTTTTCTGCGCGCTTTAAGCAGCAGTTTCAATTAACGCCTTATCAATATTCACAAACTTTGTTGGCTGAGATGAGATAACATTGGGTGAGGTTAATGAGGTTAAATAGCATAAGAGCCACTTCACGTGGCTCTTACTGTATCGGCTAGTGCGAGATTAGATGCCTGCGCGCTTGAGTAATCCAGCCATTAGTGCTGAGCTGGATTTCACCTGCTTAGATTTGTTCAGTAAATTTTTTGCGAGGGTTGGATTATCAATCCCTTTGGCGATAAACGACATCGCATGATAAAAATCACTGGCTGATTTAACTTTTTTCGCATCATTCAGTGGTGCCAGCAGTTTCACCATTTCGGTGCCTTTCATCTTTTTCTCGGTGGCATACACTTCCACCGCATCCAGTAGTAGGTCGAGATCGCCCATCGCTTCGGCGCTTTCTACCCCTTGTTTTTTCATCTCTTTTTGGTTGCGTTTGCGCAATTGCTTGATCATAAACGCAGGTTTATTGATCTTTCTAAAACCCAAATACCCGGCCGCGATCACCAGTACAATTCCGCCGACCACATATCCCCAGATTGAGCCGCTGGATTCAACAACAGGCTGAACGGTTTGGGTAGCAAATTCGACGGTAGTGGAAACATCAGACATCTTACAAATCCTATCGGTGGTGCTTCGAAACAGAAGCGAATAATGAATCTAGCGCGGTCGATGACGCATTGCGATACGTCAATCTTTATTGAAAAGCACAACTTTTTCACCAGCTTTACCGCCATCAATGGGGATGGCTTGCTACAAAACCAAGTCAATTACTGCACACGGCTCTATTTGCTTACTCAGTTTGCGGGGGAAGCTCACAAAAATTGCCGCACGAGAAGAGCTGCGAGCTGAAGTCATTTATGTCACGAAAAATTAATTTTTCGATGCGTTGCTGATCTTTTGAAACTTAACCATATTGTCATTACAGCGTCATAAACATAAAGCTTAAGGAGTTCACTATGGAACACGTTGAAATGGTACAACCTAGTGTGCTGGGTGTTGTGGGTCGTATTTTAGTGTTTTCCTTGCTGGCATTAGGAGTCACTTTCATCTTGCTGTAATGGCACAATCCCCTTCCCACTTGAAGCTGCAGCGGTGTTGGCTAGATTCGTTCACCCCAATCACATAGTTTGTCTATGCTCATGGCGATTCACTCACTTGCCGCCTACCTGCAACTCCAAGTTATTTGGGTATAAAAATTGCTGGCCGAGTTCAAAGCTCGGCTTGCAAAATAAGAGCAAGATCTCCTTTTCCACTTTTCAATAAAAAAAAGCCTCGATTCCATTGAAAAAGCCTATATTGTCCCCATTTTAGAATCGTTAGCGGTTCCCTTGTGGTGGAATTTTTAGCACTTGATTGGGTTTTCAGAAGATTGGCTTGACTGTTACGGGGATTCACTCGACAGCTTAGGCTGTGGTCGTTAGAATGTCGCGTCTGAAATTTTGTCCTGAGACTAATCGGAGATACCTTTAGTTAAAGATATCGCTCATTAGTCTGGTTTTCGGGTCATGTACTTGAAAACCGATGCTCAATATTTACATTTCAGTGTTCAATCGGGCACAAAACAACAATGCCGTCTCACCTTGTGGTGTTGGCGCATGATGCTCAGAGATCCTGAGCCAGTTTTTGAGGTTTAGAAATAATGCAAGTTACTGTTGAAACCCTAGAAGGCCTACAGCGCCGTCTGAATATTACTGTTCCAGCTGCCAACATCGAAGACGCTGTAACATCAGAATTACGCAATATCGCGAAGAATCGTCGTTTCGATGGTTTCCGTAAAGGCAAAGTGCCAATGGCGATGGTTGCAAAAATGTACGGTAAAGCTGTGCGTCAAGACATGCTGGGCGAAGTCATGCACCGTCATTTCATTGAAGCGATCGTAAAAGAGAAAATCAATCCAGCGGGCACTCCGACTTTTGCTCCAGTTGAAATTGCGGAAGGCAAAGATTTGGTTTTCACTGCAACATTTGAAGTGTACCCAGAAGTTGAACTGAAAGGTCTAGAAAACATCAGCGTAGAAAAACCAACTGCTGAAGTGACTGACGCGGATGTGGCAGAAATGCTGGAAACACTGCGTAAGCAACAAACTACTTGGAAAGAAGTTGACGAAGCTGCAGATAACGGCAAACGTGTTTCTATCGATTTCGTTGGTTCGATTGATGGTGAAGAGTTTGAAGGCGGTAAAGCGGAAAACTTCCCTCTGGAAATGGGCGCTGGTCGCATGATCCCTGGTTTTGAAGACGGTATCGTTGGCAAAACTAAAGGTATGGAACTGGTGATCGACGTGACATTCCCAGAAGAGTACCACGCAGAAAACCTGAAAGGTAAAGCCGCTCAGTTCGCGATCAAAGTCAACAAAGTTGAAGCGCGTGAACTGCCAGAGTTGAACGATGAGTTTGTAGCTCGTTTTGGTGTTGCTGAAGGTGGCGTTGAGGCTCTGAAGGCGGAAGTGCGTAAAAATATGCAACGTGAACTGCATCAAGCCATCAAAGCGCGCATCAAAGAGCAAGCGATTGAAGGTTTGGTAAAAGAGAACGAAATCCAAGTTCCTGCGGCTCTGATCGAGCAAGAAGTGAATGCGCTGCGTCAACAAGCAGCACAACGCTTTGGTGGTAATGTTGAAGCCGCTGCTCAATTACCAAGTGAACTGTTCGAAGAGCAAGCTAAACGCCGTGCAATGGTTGGCCTGCTGCTGGGTGAAGTGATCCGTACTTATGATCTGAAAGCGGACGAAGAAAAAGTTCAAGCGCTGATCACTGAAATGGCGACGGCATACGAAGATCCAACAGAAGTTGTAGCTTACTACGAGCAAAACCAACAGTTGATGAACAATATGCGTAACGTTGCTCTTGAAGAGCAAGCGGTAGATGCGATCATTGCGAAAGCACAAGTAACTGAAAAAGCAATCAGCTTTAGCGAGCTGATGAACCCAGTTGCCGCTTAATCAGCAAACTGTCGTGTAGAAGGTTGACGTAATAAGCAATCATCTGCTAACAATGGTCCGTATGATACCCATCATTCGGGCCATTTATTTTAGGGATATAAGGCTATGATCTATCAAGAAAAAAATGCAATGTCGCCGATTGTTGACGCACTAGTGCCTATGGTGGTTGAACAAACCTCCCGTGGTGAGCGCTCCTACGACATCTATTCTCGCCTACTTAAAGAGCGGGTGATTTTCTTAACTGGTCAAGTAGAAGATCACATGGCAAATCTTGTTGTGGCTCAACTGCTTTTCTTAGAATCTGAAAACCCTGATAAAGATATTTTCCTCTACATCAACTCGCCAGGTGGCAGTGTGACCGCAGGGATGTCGATCTACGACACCATGCAGTTTATCAAGCCTAATGTGAGCACTGTGTGTATGGGGCAAGCCTGTTCAATGGGTGCTTTCTTGCTTGCGGGTGGTGCGCCAGGTAAGCGTTATGTGCTACCGAATTCACGCGTGATGATCCATCAACCACTGGGCGGATTCCAAGGTCAAGCATCGGATATTCAAATCCATGCACAAGAAATTTTGACTATTAAGAATAAGCTGAACCGCTTACTGGCAGAGCACACCGGTCAACCACTCGAGGTGATTGAGCGTGATACGGACCGTGATAACTTCATGTCGGCCGATCAAGCAGTAGAATATGGTTTGGTGGACGCGGTGCTGAAACATCGCGCTGGGTAAGCGGGTAATTGTATAACGCATTTCTGATGGAATTGTTATACACTCAAACCAAAATGAGTAAAGGCTAAGAGGTTAGCGAATGACAGATAAAAGCAAAGAGGGCGGTAGCAGTAAACTGCTGTACTGCTCTTTCTGTGGCAAAAGCCAGCACGAAGTTCGCAAACTGATCGCAGGTCCGTCGGTATACATTTGTGATGAGTGCGTTGATTTATGCAACGACATCATTCGTGAAGAGATAAAAGATGTTCTACCGCGAAAGGAATCGACGGCGTTACCAACGCCAAGAAAGATTCGTGAACATCTTGACGACTATGTGATTGGTCAAGAACACGCCAAAAAAGTGTTAGCGGTTGCGGTATATAACCACTACAAGCGTTTACGTAATGGTGATACGACAGGGGATGGCGTTGAACTTGGCAAAAGTAATATTTTGCTGATTGGCCCAACCGGTAGCGGTAAAACCCTGCTGGCAGAAACACTGGCGCGTTTGTTGGATGTGCCATTTACGATGGCCGATGCGACCACGCTGACTGAAGCGGGTTACGTGGGTGAAGATGTAGAAAATATTATTCAAAAGCTGCTGCAAAAATGTGATTACGATGTCGCCAAAGCAGAGCGTGGTATTGTCTATATCGATGAAATTGACAAAATTTCTCGTAAGTCAGAAAACCCATCGATTACCCGTGATGTCTCGGGTGAAGGGGTTCAGCAAGCGTTGTTGAAACTGATCGAAGGCACGGTAGCCTCTGTGCCGCCACAGGGTGGACGTAAGCATCCGCAGCAGGAATTCCTGCAAGTGGACACTTCAAAAATCTTATTTATCTGTGGTGGCGCTTTTGCTGGCCTAGATAAAGTGATTGAACAGCGTGTGGCAACGGGCACTGGTATCGGTTTTGGTGCGGATGTGCGCTCTAAAGATAACAGTAAAACCTTGAGTGAACTGTTTACTCAGGTTGAACCAGAAGACTTGGTGAAATACGGTTTGATCCCAGAATTTATCGGTCGTTTGCCTGTTACGGCAACGCTGACTGAGCTGGACGAAGCGGCATTGATTCAAATTCTATGTGAGCCGAAAAATGCCTTGACTAAGCAATATGCGGCATTGTTTGAATTAGAAAATGTTGACCTTGAGTTTCGCGAAGATGCGCTAAAAGCCATTGCGGCTAAAGCGATGAAGCGTAAAACTGGGGCACGTGGCTTACGTTCTATCCTTGAAGCGGTACTGCTAGAAACCATGTACGAACTGCCTTCAATGGATGAGGTCAGTAAGGTGGTGATTGATGAATCCGTGATCAACGGTGAGTCAGCTCCGCTGCTGATCTACAGCGCCAATGAGAGTCAAGCCGCAGGCGCAGAGTAATCTCAAGTAACAAAAAATAATCAGGAGGTATTCAATACCTCCTTTTTTTTATTCTGTCATTGAATCCAGTCAGTTAGCCCCCATATACTGCGTAACAAATGCAAAGCGGAAGAGAGAAAAATATGAACTTGGAGCGTTCCGAGCGTATCGAGATCCCCGTACTACCCCTGCGTGACGTGGTTGTCTACCCACATATGGTCATCCCTCTGTTTGTTGGCCGCGAAAAATCGATCCAATGCTTAGAAGCCGCCATGGATCACAACAAGCAAGTTCTGTTGGTCGCCCAAAAGAAAGCGGAAACTGATGAGCCGACAGTGGCCGATTTATTTGAAGTCGGGACCATCGCCACCATACTACAATTGCTGAAATTACCTGACGGTACGGTAAAAGTGCTGGTTGAAGGGCAGCAACGCGCCAAAATTACCCAGTTCTATGAAGAAGAATATCTTTTGGCGGATGCGCAGTATCTGATCACCCCTGAGCTGGATGAACGTGAGCAAGAAGTGGTGGTACGCAGCGCGATTAATCAATTTGAAGGTTTTATCAAACTGAATAAAAAGATCCCGCCGGAAGTGTTAACCTCACTTAACGGGATTGATGAAGCGGCGCGTCTAGCGGATACCATTGCAGCGCATATGCCACTCAAATTGGTTGATAAACAAAAAGTGCTCGAATTGCTCGACGTGACTGAACGTTTAGAGTTTTTAATGGGACAAATGGAGTCCGAAATCGAGCTGCTGCAAGTCGAGAAGCGTATTCGCACTCGAGTTAAAAAACAGATGGAAAAATCGCAGCGTGAGTACTATCTGAATGAGCAGATGAAAGCGATCCAGAAAGAGTTGGGTGAAATGGAAGATACACCTGATGAATTTGCCACCCTGCAAAAGAAAATCGAAGACTCGAAGATGCCTAAAGAGGCACGCGAGAAAACCGAGCAAGAGCTGCATAAGCTGAAAATGATGTCGCCGATGTCAGCGGAAGCAACCGTGGTGCGCAGTTACATTGATTGGATGATTAATGTGCCGTGGACTAAGCGCAGCAAAGTCAAAAAAGATCTCTCCAAAGCGGAGGAGATCCTCAACGCCGATCATTATGGTTTAGAGCGGGTTAAAGAGCGTATTTTAGAATATCTCGCGGTACAAAGTCGAATTAACAAGCTGAAAGGGCCGATCTTGTGCTTAGTTGGACCACCGGGGGTGGGTAAAACCTCACTAGGCCGTTCAATTGCTGCCGCTACTGGTCGCCAATATGTACGTATGGCACTGGGTGGGGTGCGCGATGAAGCAGAAATCCGTGGTCATCGCCGTACCTACATTGGTTCTATGCCGGGTAAGCTCATTCAAAAGATGGCGAAAGTCGGGGTTAAAAACCCGCTGTTCTTGCTCGATGAAATTGACAAGATGTCCTCTGACATGCGTGGCGATCCCGCTTCTGCCTTGCTAGAAGTGCTCGATCCAGAGCAAAATAATTCGTTTAACGACCACTATCTGGAAGTCGATTACGATCTTTCTGATGTGATGTTCGTCGCGACATCCAATTCGATGAATATTCCGGGGCCGCTACTTGATCGGATGGAAGTGATCCGCTTATCGGGTTACACCGAAGATGAAAAACTCAATATTGCCAAAGATCATCTGGTCAATAAGCAAATTGAACGCAATGGCCTGAAAGCCAGCGAAATTGTTATCGAAGACTCAGCGATTGTTGGCATCATCCGTTACTACACCCGTGAGGCTGGAGTGCGTGGCCTAGAACGTGAAATTTCCAAAATTTGCCGCAAAGCGGTGAAGAAAATTTTGTTGGATAACAGTGTTAAAACCGTAGTGATTAACCAACAAAACTTAAAAGAGTTTTTGGGGGTTCAGCGTTTTGACTATGGCAAGGCGGAAGAGAGCAACCGAATTGGTCAAGTTAACGGTTTAGCTTGGACCGAAGTGGGCGGCGATCTGCTGACCATTGAAACCCAATCGATGCCTGGGAAAGGGAAGCTCACTCAGACTGGTTCACTTGGCGATGTGATGCAAGAGTCGATTCAAGCCGCGATGACCGTGGTACGCTCGCGTGCCGAAAAATTGGGCATCAACCCCGATTTTTACGAGAAAAAAGATATCCACGTGCATGTGCCAGAAGGCGCCACGCCTAAAGATGGCCCAAGTGCGGGTATCGCGATGTGTACGGCGTTGGTATCGAGCTTGACTGGCAATCCAGTCAAAGCCGAAGTGGCGATGACCGGTGAAATTACCTTACGTGGTGAAGTATTACCGATTGGTGGTTTGAAAGAGAAGCTGCTGGCAGCACACCGCGGCGGGATTAAAACCGTGCTGATCCCGAAAGATAATGAGCGTGATCTGGAAGATATTCCGGACAATGTGATTGCCGATCTGCAAGTGCTACCAGTGCAGTGGATCGATGAGGTACTCAAGGTTGCCTTAGAGCAAGACCCGACAGGGGTTAGCTTTGAGAGCAAAAAGAGTGATGCGCAGCAAAAATAAGTAAATCTTTACGCTGATAGACCTAAAAAGGCTTGTCAGCGTTTTTTTTGGGCGCTAACGTTACGAGCTATAGCTTGTAGCCCTGATGCAACAAGGCTTTAGGCTAGTTTAAACTTTAATGGAACGAAATCGGCACCGATAAAATAATAAAGGGTGACCAAAGGGGAATCACAGTGAATAAGACACAACTAGTAGAACAAATTGCCGCTAATGCAGACATCTCTAAAGCCTCTGCAGGTCGCGCTCTTGATGCATTTATCGAAGCGGTAAGTGATACGCTTCAATCTGGTGACCAAGTGGCACTGGTTGGTTTTGGTACATTCAGCGTACGTACTCGTGCCGCGCGTACTGGCCGTAATCCAAAAACCGGTGAAGAGATCAAAATCGCTGAAGCAAAAGTGCCTGCATTCAAAGCAGGTAAAGCGCTAAAAGACGCTTGCAACTAATTTAAATCAAGATTTTGCGGTTTTTTTGCAAAATCTCTGCGAACCTTTTGAAATTATGCGCATCCTACTGATGCGCATTTCTTTTTCTGATATTATCGCGCCATTCACTTTGGGCTTATAGGCCTGATATCAACCCCGGAGAGTAGTAGCATTATGATGGATCGATTACGCGAAGGCGTGAACAGCATCGCGGTTAAAATTATCCTTGGATTAATTATCCTGTCTTTCATTTTTGCTGGTGTAGGTAACTACCTGATCAGTGGTGGTAATAATGCGGCCGCTAAAGTAGGCAATGCAGAAATCAGTCGTGGTGACTTTGAGCAAGCCTATCAAAACGAACGTAACCGTATGCAAGCTCAACTGGGGGATTATTTCTCCAATTTACTGGCGGATCCGGCTTATGTTGCTTCTTTCCGTAAATCAGTACTGGATCGTATGGTCAACGATTTGTTGATTGAGCAATATGCAGCCTCACTGGGTTTGCGTGTCAGTGATCAGCAAGTGCGACAAATGATTTTAGAGATGCCACAGTTTCAGCTACAGGGCCAATTTGATCAGGAACTGTACCAAACGGCGCTACGCCGCGCAGGATTCTCGCCTGATATGTTTGCTGAGTATTTGCGTACCGATTTAGTGCGTAACCAGTTAATCAGTGCGTTGCAAGGTAGTGAATTCAGTTTGCCTGGTGAAGTGAATTTACAAGATCAATTGATCTCACAAACACGAAATATCCGCACCATTGCTTTATCCTTGGCTGATTTTGCCCAAAAAGTGACTCTGAGTGATGAAGAGATTGAGCAATATTACCAAGCTAATACAGAGCGTTTCACGCGTCCAGAGCAGATCAAAGTCTCTTACATTGAGCTGTCAGCCGACGGATTAAAAGCGACTTTGAGCATTGATGATCACGCTGCACAGCAGTTCTATCAAGAGCATCTGGACAAATACTCCACGGCAGAGCAGCGTAAGATAAGTCATATCCTGATTGAGGGCGATGATGCGCAGTCAGCACAGGCCATTTTGGATCAACTGAAGGCGGGTGGTGATTTTGCAACTCTTGCCCAACAAAAATCTCAAGATGTAGGTAGCGCGCAAGATGGTGGCTCATTGGGCTGGATTGAGCGTGATACGATGGATCCGGCTTTTGAAGCGGCGGCATTTGCACTTACCGAACCTAACCAAGTCTCAGGTTTGGTCAAATCGGAATTCGGTTATCACATCATTCGTCTGGATGAAGTGAAAGCCCCTGTGGTTAAACCATACAGTGAGGTTGAACAAGCGATCAAACTAGAACTGGCCGATCAACAAGCATTAGATAGTTTCTATGCCAAACAAAGTGAGTTGGAAAAGCTGGCTTTTGAGCATGCCGATTCTCTGGATGACGCAGCTAAAGCCATTGCTGGTACAGTGGAGCACACTGAGTTTGTCTCATTCACACAACTTCCCGATCCACTGGCAATACCTGCCGTCCTACAGGTTCTCAAATCAGCAGAAGTTAAAGAAGATGGCCTTAACTCTGAACTGATTGAAGTAGCACCAGAGCATGTCGTAGTGGTGCGTGTTGAGGAGTCACGTCCTGAAACCCTATTGCCTCTGGCTGAGGTCAAGGCTCAAGTGGTTGAGCAATTGTCACGCATGAAAGGTGAACAGCAAGCCTTAGAGTTGGCTAACCAACTGGTTGCTGGTTTAGCGGCGGGTAATAGTGCGCTACTAAGCGAATCTGGCTTAGCTTTTGGTGAATCGCAAATGATTGATCGCAGCTCACCACTGGCCAATACCGTTTATGCGATGGTTAAACCGCAAGATGGACAGCAAGTGTACGCACAAGCTAAAGATTTTGATGGCAACATTGTGGTGATTGAACTGAATAAGGTAGAAAGTAAAACCACCCCTGCTTACCATGAGCAAATTGCTAGCCAACTACAGCGGATCGGTGCACAGCAAGATTTGACCGGTGTGGTTAGTGTATTACGCCAAAGTACTAAGATTGAATATCACATTGCGACCGAATAAGCAGTTACGATGTAATTGATATGTTTAAATAAACGGGCTATAGCAATAGCCCGTTGTATTTATATTAAACCGTAATTTTCGCCTCGATTTAACCTCGCTATGCTGCGGACTCCATAACCCAATATGAGAGTCTATTATGCAATTCAAAACTAGAATGATGACGGCCTTGCTTGTACTGTGTTTACCTGCCGCTCCGATGTTGACTTGTGCACAAGAGGCGACATCGGTTGCACCGATCGAAGAAGGAATAGTGATCACGGTAAATATTAATACCGCATCAGCAGAAGAGCTGGCTACTTTACTGAAAGGGGTTGGTATTAAGAAAGCACAAGCGATTGTGGATTATCGACAAACCAATGGCCCGTTTGCGAGTGCTGATGATCTTACCCAAGTGACTGGAATTGGAGAGTCTATCGTGCGCCAAAATGCAGCAAGAATTTTGCTATAAACTGGCTGATGATTTGGCACTGTCAGTGTGTGGATAGGATTTAACACGAATACTCATTGTGAAACTCGGCTTAGGCCGAGTTGATTTTTTTAACTGGATCGGCTTTTTCTGGCTATTCTCAGGACTCTTACCTAGCACCTCGACGCCTTTACACTTATAATTCTACGCCGAAAATGCGGACGTGCTCTCGACCGCCTAAAACAAAAAGTGGAGAAAAACATGTCTTCTCATACGCCGATTGTTACCGTTGATGGGCCTAGCGGTGCAGGTAAAGGCACATTGTGCATGTTGTTGGCTAAACAACTCGGTTTTCAACTTTTGGACTCCGGAGCGATCTATCGCGTACTCGCACTGGCGGCGCTTCATCATGGGGTAGATCTTGAATCGGAACCGGCGCTAGTTCCTCTGGCGACCCACCTTGATGTTCAATTTATTGCCGAAGGCGATTTGGTCAAGGTTATTCTCGAAGGTGAAGACGTTTCTCGTGAATTGCGCAAAGAAGAGACGGGTATGGCGGCATCAAAAGTTGCCGCATTGCCACGTGTTCGTGAAGCGTTGTTACGTCGTCAACGAGCATTTGCTAGTGGTATTGGTTTAGTCGCGGATGGGCGCGATATGGGAACTGTGGTTTTCCCTACGGCAGAAGCCAAAATCTTCCTTGATGCTAGCGCAGAAGAAAGAGCGCGTAGACGCTTCAAGCAGTTGCAACTCAAAGGGCTTGATGTTAAATTTGACGCCCTTTTAAGCGAAATTCAGCAAAGAGACGATCGCGATAGAAATCGTGCTGTGGCTCCTTTACGTCCTGCTGAAGACGCGTTAGTGCTAGATTCAACCACATTGACTATCGATCAAGTGGTTGAACAAGCGCTACAATATATCGAATCTAAACTGGTGTGAGTTAATCACGTCAGGTGAGAACGTTGGTCGCAAGGATGATGACCGGCGAAGCTAATAACCCCATGTGGTAGGATACCCGTGGCCGTTTACTTATTGAAGATTAAATAAATGACTGAATCTTTTGCTCAACTCTTTGAAGAGTTTCTGAACGAGACCCAATTCCAACAAGGTACCATCGTTAAAGGTACTGTAGTAGCGATCGAGAACGGCTACGTTCTGGTTGATGCTGGCCTGAAGTCTGAGTCTGCTATCCCTGCTGAACAATTCAAGAACGCTGCTGGCGAACTAGAAGTTCAAGTTGGTTCTGAAGTAGACGTAGCTCTGGACGCGGTTGAAGATGGTTTCGGTGAAACTCAACTTTCTCGTGAGAAAGCGAAGCGCCATGAAGCTTGGATCGTACTTGAAAAAGCTTACGAAGAAGCTGCAACTGTTATCGGTATAATTAACGGTAAAGTTAAAGGTGGTTTCACTGTTGAACTGAACGGCATCCGTGCGTTCCTACCAGGTTCTCTGGTTGACGTGCGTCCAATCCGTGACACTGCTCACCTAGAAAACAAAGAGCTCGAGTTCAAAGTTATCAAGCTAGACCAGAAGCGTAACAACGTTGTTGTTTCTCGTCGTGCAGTGATCGAATCTGAAAGCAGCGTAGAGCGTGATGAACTGCTGGAAACTCTGCAAGAAGGTACTGAAGTTAAAGGTATCGTTAAGAACCTGACTGACTACGGTGCATTCGTTGATCTGGGCGGTGTTGATGGTCTGCTACACATCACTGACATGGCTTGGAAACGCGTTAAGCATCCATCAGAAATCGTTAACGTTGGTGACGAAATCCTAGTTAAAGTACTGAAGTTCGATCGTGATCGTACTCGCGTATCGCTAGGTCTGAAACAGCTAGGCGAAGATCCATGGGTAGCAATCGCTAAGCGTTACCCAGAAGGTCACCGTCTGTCAGGTCGTGTAACTAACCTAACTGACTACGGCTGCTTCGTTGAAATCGAAGAAGGCGTTGAAGGTCTGGTACACGTTTCTGAAATGGACTGGACTAACAAGAACATCCACCCATCTAAAGTTGTTAATGTTGGCGACGAAGTTGAGGTTATGGTTCTGGATATCGACGAAGAACGTCGTCGTATCTCTCTAGGCCTGAAACAGTGTAAAGCTAACCCATGGCAATCTTTCGCTGAAGCGCAAGCTAAAGGCGACAAAGTAACGGGTAAGATCAAGTCTATCACTGACTTTGGTATCTTCATCGGTCTAGACGGCGGTATCGATGGTCTGGTTCACCTGTCTGACATCTCTTGGAATGTACCAGGAGAAGAAGCAGTTCGTGAATTCAAGAAAGGCGACGAAATCTCTGCAGTAGTTCTGGCAGTAGACGCTGAGCGTGAGCGCATTTCTCTGGGCATCAAGCAAATGGAAAATGATCCATTCAACGCTTATGTAGCAGACAACAAGAAAGGTGCTCTGGTTAACGGTACTGTTACTGCAGTTGACGCGAAAGGCGCAACCATCGAGCTGGAAGACGGCGTTGAAGGTTACATCCGTGCTTCTGAAGTATCACGTGATCGTATCGAAGATGCATCACTGATCCTGAGCGTTGGTGACAAAGTTGAAGCGAAATTTACTGGTGTTGACCGTAAAAACCGCGTAATCAACCTGTCTATCAAAGCAAAAGATGAAGCTGAAGAGCAAGAAGTAATGGCAACTCTGAACAAGCAAGATGAAGCTGCGTTCGGTAATGCTATGGCTGACGCTTTCAAAGCGGCGAAAGGCGAATAATAGCTTAACGCTAATAGATAAAAGGAGCCGCAAGGCTCCTTTTTTGTGCTTATAATCTCATGCTGGCGAACAGAGCTGAATAACGACTAAACGTGGCGAAATCGTATTATGGTGCGCACGGTTAATAAGCTGAATGATGAATCTAGAATAAGAGTCGGTTCACGATCAAATTCTTTTTATCCAATGTAAATCAGATGTTTGTTGGAATTGATATTACTGACTATAATTAGTCGGTAAACACTCGAAGAGGGAAGCTATGACTAAGTCCGAACTGATTGAAAGACTCTGTGCTGAACAAACACACTTGTCTGCGAAAGAAATCGAAGATGCGGTAAAAAACATCCTTGAGCAGATGGCCGCGACCCTAGAAGCTGGTGAGCGAATCGAGATTCGTGGTTTTGGTAGTTTTTCTTTACACTACCGTGAGCCACGTTTTGGACGCAATCCTAAAACAGGCGATAAAGTAGAGCTAGAAGGTAAGTACGTGCCACACTTTAAACCTGGCAAGGAACTGCGCGAGCGCGTTAACCTGTAAGCGTTATTGAGTATAATTTGTTCATCTGAGCGGCATGCTGATTTAGCGTGCCGCTTTTTTATAGCGGGCGGTGATTAGCCGTGGTTTGTCGTACTGTTTTCCTGCATAATCTGTGTGCCATTTTGTGAAAAGGTGATGACTTATGAAAATTATAAAGATAGTCGCGGTGCTGGCTCTTTTCTTAATCGCATTAGCTTTAGGCTCTCAAAATCAATCGGTGGTGGTGTTTAACTACTTATTGGCGCAAGGTGAGTTTCATCTATCGACCTTACTGGGTAGCGTATTTGTACTTGGCTTTGCTTGTGCTGGTGTGCTTTTCGCTAGTTTGCATCTCAAATCACAATTGAAGATCCGCAGGCTGACTAAGCAACTCAAAATAGTTACTAATCAGCAATCAGCACCAGCAACCACAGTACATAGCGGATAAGGCTGCTTCAATGTTAGAAATACTGTTCTTGTTATTGCCGATTGCCGCCGCTTACGGCTGGTATATGGGGCATCGCAGTGCTCAGCAAGACAAGCAGAAGCAATCACACCAAATTTCTCGTCAATACGTCACGGGTTTGAACCTGTTGCTTTCTGATCAATCGGATAAAGCGGTTGATCACTTTATCGAACTATTGCAAGTGGATAATGAAACGATCGATACCCACTTGGCGTTAGGTAATCTATTCCGCTCGCGTGGTGAAGTCGATCGCGCGATCCGGATCCACCAAAATCTTATTTCGCGCTCAGGCTTGACCATAGATCAGAAGAATTTGGCTCTGCAGCAGTTAGCGAAAGATTACATGGTGGCTGGTTTTCTGGACCGCGCGGAGAAAATTTTTGAGCAATTGATCGATGAACCGGAGCATCGTGAGTCAGCGCTCCAGCAATTGACCGCGATTTACCAACAAACTCGTGAATGGCACAAAGCGATTGAATGTGCATCCGCGTTGGTGAGGCTTGGACGCAAGCGCATGAAGGTGAGTATCGCCCATTTTTATTGTGAGTTGGCCATGCTTGAAAAAGCCGATGGTCATGATCATAAAGCGATGCAATTGTTTAAAAAAGCGTTACATGAAGACGCTCAATGTGTGCGTGCCTCCATTTCATTGGGTAAGCTTTATCTGCAAAATCGAGATTACCAGAATACGATTGATTATTTAGAAAAGGTACTTGAACAGGATATTGATTTTGTCAGCGAAGTACTCAATATCTTGGCCGAGTGTTACCATCATTTAGGCCGTGAGCAAGATTTGATCGCTTTCTTACGGCGTTGCATTGCGGAAAAAGCCGGTGTGTCGGCTGAATTAATGTTAGCTCAGTTAGTCGCTCAGCATGAGGGCGTTGCATCCGCTCAAGAAATTTTAACCCGCCAATTAGTCAAAAACCCGACCATGAAAGGCTTCTATCGGCTAATTGATTTTCATATTGCCGAAGCGGAAGAGGGCAGAGCCAAAGCGAGCTTATCAACCTTACAGCGTTTGGTTGGTGAACAACTTAAAGTGAAGCCTCATTATCGGTGTCGCAAGTGTGGTTTTTCCACCCATTCACTTTATTGGCATTGCCCGTCGTGTAAAAGTTGGGGATCGATTAAACCGATCCGAGGTTTGGATGGCGAATGAGCCCATCATTTTATTACCATGCAGCGACTTTCGCTGCTTTTTTAAACATGCAGTACAGATAGGAGAAACGATGAACGACCCAAAAGTGATTGTTGCACTGGACTATGACAATCTCGCGGATGCGCTCGCGTTTGTAGATAAAATCGATCCAAACACCTGCCGACTGAAAGTTGGCAAAGAGATGTTTACTTTATTTGGTCCAGATTTTGTTCGTGAATTGCACAAGCGTGGTTTTTCAGTGTTTCTAGATTTGAAATTCCATGATATTCCGAATACTTGCTCAAAAGCGGTGAAGGCGGCGGCTGAGCTGGGGGTATGGATGGTCAATGTGCACGCCAGTGGTGGTGAACGCATGATGCTTGCTGCGCGCGAGATCTTAGAGCCTTATGGTAAACAGCGTCCATTATTGATTGGTGTAACGGTGTTAACCAGTATGGAAGCGACTGATTTACAAGGTATCGGTATCGAGTGTGCTCCACAAGATCATGTATTGCGCTTGGCAACATTAACCAAAAATGCGGGTTTGGATGGGGTAGTTTGCTCGGCGCAAGAAGCATCACTATTGAAACAGCATTTAGGCGCGGAGTTTAAGCTAATTACCCCAGGGATCCGTCCTGAGGGGTCAGAGCAAGGCGATCAGCGCCGGATCATGACGCCAGCCCAAGCTCTGGTTTCTGGCTCTGACTATTTAGTGATTGGCCGTCCTATTACCCAAGCGCAACAACCGGACTTAGTACTGCAAGCCATCAATCGGTCGCTTATCTAATCTCTAGTGTGGATGGCTCCAACAATAACGCCCTAGCTTACTAGGGCGTTATTGTTGGAGCTGAATGAATTAAAGCAGCATGGCGTAGCGCATTACCATTTTTTCTTCTCACCAAATAGCACGTCCATATCACTCTTACGTTCATTCTCTTCGAGTTGCTGCAAGTCAGCGGCACTTTTATGCTGACGTTTTTGCTCAAGTTCATCGTACATGGTTTGCAGTTTCTCACGCGCTTGGTTGGAGTAACTGTCATTTTTTGACGCTAAGACATCAATCCCTTTACGCAGTAATTGGATAGCCGTGCCAGGCTGGCCGCGTAGAATGGAATCATTAGCCCGTTTGATGACGTTTTCAATGTTGATGCGGATCTGGATGGTTTCTAAACGGGCATTTTCAGTCACATAAGTTTGGGTTTCAAAACGACCTTTGTTGTGCTCACTACGAATGGTGTCACGTAGGCGTTTCACCAATTTCAACATAACAATCGCTTGTTTATCGCCGCTCGGTACTTTAAATGAGGTACTTTCACCACCGGAATGATTATTTTTAAGATGATCGATCTGCCCCTTCATATTTTCTATCCGTTGAGCTAATTGCTTATTTTTGGGGTCAAGGTCATACATACTTTGTAGTGCATCGAGAATACGGTTATTCAAGCAAACTAAAAGTTCTTTACTAAATGGTAGATGGTGAGCATTACCGATCAGATCTTCGGTGGCATCAATAATCGCAACATAACGTGAAGATTCTTGTTTCTTAACACTTTCGAGCCTCACTCGGTATTGCAACATAATGTTGTAGCCAAGGACCAATACAAGCAAAATGGCCACCAGAGCAATGATTAAAGCTGTATTCATAAAATCCGTATCTTCAGTTTCAATGGCGAACGATTAAGGATACACGTTCATGGTGATCCCGACAATTTACTCTGCTAATTATTGCTGTTTTATCAAGTAAAAACCGCGATGTTACGATAGTTTTGAGGGTTAGATGGTAAATTTTCTGCCGAATGAAGCAAACGGCTAAATTGCCTAATCACGCTTCTTGCGCTAAAGGCTAGGAATTATCACGCTGAAGCGTTATAACTAATCATTATAGAATATGGGTTTATCTGGCAAACCCCACAAGGGATTATCGCAACAATGAAATTGCAGCAGTTGAAGTACATAGTGGAAGTGGTCAATTACAATTTGAATGTGTCAGCCACTGCCGAGAATCTTTATACCTCGCAACCTGGGATCAGTAAACAGGTCAGGCTATTAGAAGATGAGCTGGGCATTCAAATTTTTGAGCGTAGCGGCAAGCATTTAACTCAAGTGACACCTGCGGGTGAACATATTGTGCGTATCGCGACTGAGATTTTATCCCGAGTCGAAAGTATTAAAGCGGTAGCCGCCGAGCATACCCACCCTGAAATGGGCACTTTGAATATCTCGACTACCCATACCCAAGCCAGATACGCGTTGCCAGAAGTGATCAAAGGTTTTACCAAGCGTTACCCTAGAGTCTCGTTACACATGCATCAGGGTACGCCAACGCAAATGTCAGAAGCGATTGCTAAAGGTACGGCCAATTTTGCCATTGCCACCGAAGCGCTGCATTTGTATCAAGATGCGATTATGTTGCCTTGTTACCATTGGAATCGTTCGATTGTCGTGCCGAAAGACCATCCACTGACTAAAAAAGAGCATGTCACGATAGAGGATCTTGCGGGTTATCCATTGGTGACTTATGTGTTTGGATTTACGGGACGCTCCGAGTTAGATAGTGCATTTAATCGTGTTGGTATGACCCCTAAAGTAGTGTTTACAGCCACCGATGCTGATGTGATCAAAACCTATGTACGAATGGGGATTGGGGTTGGGGTAATTGCGAGTATGGCGGTCGATAAAAAACAGGACACCGATCTGGTTGCTATCGATGCCAGTCATATTTTTAGTGCCAGCACCACCAGTATTGGCTTTCGTCGAGGCACTTTCTTGCGCTCTTACATGTTTGATTTTATGGAGCGCTTTGCGCCACATCTTACGCGTCCGGTGGTTGAACAAGCCATTTCATTAAAGTCCAACCTTGAGATAGCCGAAATGTTTAAAGATATCGACTTACCCGTTCGCTAACGTGCTTTTACTTCCACTTCATCATGCTTGCTTCTAAAATGCTCCTCCCACGGGAGGATGCATGCACGCACAGTTTAAATTACTCGATTTATTTTTAACTCAATCGCAATCATTTTGGCGTTATGAGGCGTTTCACTCATGTAGTGGAAGTGACTTGCCATGGGGTGATCAGCATCCGGAACTCAGTGCATGGCTGATTGCGCTTGAGCAAGATCAGATTGAGTATTACAAACTTAACTCCGAGCATTTGTGTGCGATCTTGAGTGAGTTTTTTCCGCAACTGGCTGAAATTAAGGCGATGCTTGCGATCAAGCCCGCTCCTCGCGCTACCGTACTAAGCTTGCCAAAGTATCTTGACCAAGGGATCCCTGGGCGTAAGTGGCAACAAATTGTCGCCATGAGCAGCGTGTTATTGGCTCACCATCAAGGAGCGCAATGGTTAGAATGGTGTGCTGGTAAAGGTTATCTGGGCCGGATTTTAGCCAGTGTTAGCCAGCAGCCGGTGGTTAGCTTTGAATATCAAGCTGAACTTTGTGCTGCGGGTCAGCAACAAGCCAAATTGCTGCACTTACCCATGCATTTTGTACAAGGTGATGCATTTCAATCTGAGGTGGCAAGGTTATTTGAAGCAAATACTCATGCGGTTGCGCTGCATGCATGCGGCGATTTACACGTCAAACTGTTGCAATACGCAACGGCAGCACAGGTGGCTGCGATCAGTTTTTCGCCGTGCTGCTATCACTTGATCCGCGATCCGCATTATCAAGCGATGTCGAATTTAGCCCAGCAATCTACACTACACTTGACTCAGCAAGAGCTACGTTTACCACTGCAGGAAACGGTAACCGGTGGCGAAAGAGTCAAACGGCAGCGTCAACAGGAGATGGTTTACCGCTTAGGCTTGGATGCATTATTAAGCCATGAGTTGAACCAAACCGCCTATATACCGATCCCGAGCATTCAAAAATCGCATTTAAACCAAGGTTTTGCTGCGTTTTGTGATTGGGCGTTGCGCCAGAAAAATATTGATTTGGATGCCACGCAGCATGATCTAGCCTATTTCGAGCAATTAGGCGAACAGCGTTTTTGGCAGATGGAGCGAGTCAGTCTCGTTCAGCAAGGGTTTCGGCGTTTACTCGAACTGTGGTTAGTGTTAGATAAGTCGCTGTATTTACAAGAACAAGGCTATCAGGTCACGATTGGCGAATTTTGTGACAGACAAACCACGCCGCGTAATCTGATGGTGAATGCGCAGCGTATTGTCAGCCAGAGCCGATAGCTTCGGCTCTCGGCGACAATTTGTTGAATATTCATCATTCGTTGAACATCGCGATCGCTTGAGCAGGATCGAGATAATCGAGACCAAAATTGTCCGCCACCTCCTTACAGGTGACTTTACCGTGGATAACGTTGAGCCCTTTTAAAAATCCACCATCTTGCAATAATGCTTTTTGGTAACCTTGATTGGCGAGCTTTACTATGTAGGGTAGTGTGGCGTTATTAAGGGCAAAGGTTGAAGTTCGCGCTACCGCACCGGGCATATTAGCAACACAGTAGTGTACTACCTGATCAACGATATAAGTCGGATCGGCATGGGTAGTGGGGTGCGAGGTGGCAAAGCAGCCCCCTTGATCAATAGCGACATCGACTACCGCCGAGCCGGGTTTCATGCGTTGAATATGCTGTTTAGTGACCAATTTAGGCGCGGCAGCACCGGGGATCAGCACTGCACCGATGACGAGATCCGCCTCTAATACGTATTGTTCGATAGTATCGGCTGTTGAGTAAACCAATCTTGCTCGGCCTTGAAACTCTTCATCGAGTTTGCGTAGCGTATCGATATTGCGATCTAAGATAGTCACCTCGGCCCGCTGCCCAATCGCGATACGAGCGGCATTAGCACCGACAACGCCACCGCCGAGGATCACCACTTTAGCCGGTGCGACTCCCGGTACACCACCGAGCAATAACCCGCTGCCACCGCGTGATTTTTCTAACGCTTGTGCACCAGCTTGGATTGACATGCGCCCTGCAACTTCGGACATTGGAGCCAACAGTGGTAAGCGACCCATATTATCTGTTACAGTCTCATAGGCGATGCAGACGGCTTTGCTATTGATTAGCTCTGTAGTTTGTGGAAAATCGGGAGCAAGGTGCAGATAAGTAAATAATATTTGCCCTTCTTTGAGCATTGCTCGCTCAGCAGTTTGAGGTTCTTTAACCTTTACAATCATCTCTGCGCTCGCGAAGACGTCTGCAGCGGTAGGAAGAATGGATGCGCCTACAGCGATGTAATCATCGTCTGAAAAGCCGATGCCACAACCGGCATTTGTTTCTACATAAACTTGGTGACCGTGTGCGATAAGCTCGCGCACGCTAGCGGGGATCATACCCACTCGATATTCGTGGTTTTTGATTTCTTTTGGAACACCAATAATCATCCTGACTCCTTAGATTGATTTGGTTATATTGACTAGATATAGGCTTGTTCTGTCGAGTTTATGACTAGTATAGTAACTAGTGTAGAAAATTTGATGCCAAATGTTAAGCAGTTGTAGTGTATTTTTTTGCAAGGACGTAATAAGGTGGAATAAAAAATGGTGGATAGTTATAAGAAGCCGTCTAAGGACTTAGACCGTATTGATCGCAATATATTGAATGAATTGCAAAAAGATGGTCGAATATCAAACGTAGAATTATCAAAACGTGTAGGGCTTTCACCTACACCCTGTCTTGAGCGGGTACGACGTCTGGAACGTCAAGGATTTATTACCGGTTACACCGCGTTATTAAATCCTCAGTATCTTGACGCGTCACTATTGGTATTTGTTGAAATTACGTTAAATCGTGGTGCGCCCGATGTATTTGAACAATTCAATACCGCAGTACAAAAATTGGATGATATTCAAGAGTGTCATCTAGTATCGGGTGATTTTGACTATCTACTTAAAACTCGGGTATCGGACATGGGCGCTTATCGTCGTTTGCTTGGTGATACCTTGCTGCGTTTACCGGGCGTTAATGACACACGAACCTACGTCGTGATGGAAGAAGTGAAACAAACCAACCAGCTAGTGATTAAAACTCGTTAAGCAACAGCGAATGTTGCAGATATTGCCACATTCTGACTTACGCGAATTGGGTTTTTGCTCTTGATATGGTTAAATCTCCCAACAAACCGAGCGGCGTATGCCGCTCGGACTGTTTTCACGCCATTAAGCTGCGTATTGTATTACGTCGTGTGGCCTTAACCGTATTCAAGTTGGTTTATGTTCAAAGAGCGCAAAAATAAAGTCGAAACCATTATTAAAACGAGTGAGGAGCTCCCTTCCTCTCGACTCAATGGCTCACAACGTCTAAAAGAAAGCAGTCTGATTTTAGCTGTTTTATTTGCTATTTTTCTGGCAATCGCACTGTTTAGTTTTAATCCGGCCGATCCTTCATGGTCACAAACGGCTTGGGGCAGTGATATTCATAATGTGGGTGGTCTGGCCGGAGCTTGGCTCGCCGATACGCTATTTTTCATTTTTGGTTGTTTGGCCTATCCGTTGCCAGTGATTGTAGCGGCGATGGCTTGGGTGACGCTGCGCACTCGTGATCAAGATGAGCCGATTGATTTTACCCTTTGGGCGACCAAGCTACTCGGCTTAACCATCCTTTTACTGACCAGTTGTGGCTTGGCGGATATCAACTTTGACGATATTTGGTATTTCTCATCGGGCGGTGTGATTGGCGATGTATTAACCAGCTTAGCGCTGCCCACGCTCAATTTGCTCGGCACCACGTTAGTCTTACTTTTTTCCTGGGGAGCTGGCTTTACGTTGCTGAGTGGGATCTCTTGGTTGCGGATCGTTGAGTGGATTGGTGAGCGCAGTATTAGCGCGTTTATTCGCGTATTGAGTCGGCTACGTGGTGAAAAAAGCGAACGGCTGATCCCTGAGTTAATTGAGCCAGAATTGGTCAACGCAGATCTGCACCAACCTGAATTGCTCTCTGCAGAGTTGGAACCACCATTGTCCGCTACGAGCGAAGTTGCCCTTGTGAAACCGACGCTCAACTCACGGCGCTTTAATATTCATATGCCTGAAGCGCGTGATAGAGCACCGATTGACCCATCGTCGCTGCGTCAACCTGAACCGCCAGCACCAGAAGTAATCATCGCTGAGCCAGCTAGGTTTTCGACTCGCACTCAGCAGTGGGATGCCACGATTGAAGAGCTCGATCAACAAGCGCGTTTGGTAGATGATTATGCCGATGAATTGGCTGAGCAAAGCTCAATCACTTATCTGACTGACAACCCTGTATCGCCGGTTATCACGCCAGACGATGAAACGAGTGATGAGCCGTTTAGCCACAGTTTTAACGTCGATATTGCCGATGAAGAGAGTGAACCGCGCATCTCAAATATGGATTGGTCAGAAGAGCTTGATGAATTACCTGCGATTTCGATGGAACCTGAGTTGGATGTGCAAGATGATGAGTTTGCCGATAGCGATGTCACTGCATTTCAAAATATCGTCGCGCAAGCACAGGCTAGTGTGGCGGCCAAACAGAACCCATTTTTAGTACAGCAGGCGGTTAATTTACCTAAGCCGACCGAGCCAATGCCAACCTTAGAGCTGCTTTATCACCCGGAGAAGCGTGAAAACTTTATCGACCGCGAAGCGTTGGAAGATATTGCACGTTTGGTGGAAGCCAAATTAGCCGATTATAAAATTCAGGCCCAAGTAGTGGATATTTTCCCTGGTCCAGTAATTACTCGTTTTGAATTGGATTTAGCCCCTGGAGTTAAAGTTAGCCGTATTTCTAGCCTTTCGATGGATTTAGCGCGCTCATTATCGGCAATGGCGGTTCGGGTCGTGGAAGTGATCCCAGGTAAACCCTATGTGGGATTGGAATTGCCCAATATGTCACGTCAGACGGTGTATCTCTCTGATGTGATTGCCAGCGCCCAGTTTAAAGAGTCAAAATCGCCTACCTCAGTGGTCCTTGGACAAGATATTGCCGGTGATGCCGTGGTGGTGGATCTGGCTAAAATGCCACATGTGCTGGTAGCTGGTACCACGGGCTCCGGTAAATCGGTCGGTGTCAACGTGATGATCCTGAGCATGCTTTATAAAGCGTCTCCGGAAGAGGTTCGTTTCATCATGATTGACCCTAAAATGCTTGAGCTGTCGATTTATGAAGGTATTCCGCACTTGCTGGCAGAAGTGGTGACAGATATGAAAGATGCGGCGAATGCTTTGCGTTGGTGTGTGGGGGAAATGGAGCGCCGCTATAAGCTGATGTCCGTGCTTGGGGTGCGTAACATCAAAGGCTTTAATGATAAGTTACGTATGGCCGCGGAAGCGGGACATCCGATCTACGATCCGCTCTGGAAAGAGGGCGATAGTATGGAGAGCGAGCCGCCGCTGTTGGAAAAATTGCCTTATATTGTGGTGGTGGTTGATGAATTTGCCGATCTGATGATGGTGGTCGGCAAAAAAGTTGAAGAGTTGATCGCCCGTTTGGCACAAAAGGCTCGTGCGGCTGGTATTCACCTAATTTTGGCCACTCAGCGTCCATCGGTTGATGTGATCACCGGACTGATTAAAGCCAACATCCCAACTCGGGTCGCCTTTACGGTATCGACCAAAACGGACTCACGGACCATTTTGGATCAAAGTGGTGCGGAATCATTGCTCGGTATGGGGGACATGCTCTATTTACCACCTGGCTCAAGCCACACGATTCGGGTGCATGGTGCCTTTGCTTCGGACGATGATGTGCATGCGGTAGTTAATAACTGGAAAGCGCGTGGCAAACCGAATTACATCAGCGAAATCATTCAAGGTGATCATGGCCCTGAAGCGATGTTGCCGGGTGAGCATTTAGAATCGGATGAGGATCTCGATCCGCTATTTGATCAAGTGGTTGAGCATGTGGTTGAAACACGCCGCGGCTCGGTCTCAGGTGTTCAACGCCGCTTTAAAATTGGCTATAACCGAGCAGCACGCATCGTTGAGCAACTTGAAGCACAAGGCATTGTTAGTTCTCCGGGCCATAATGGTAACCGCGATGTGCTTGCCCCTGCGCCAATGCGTGATTAATCAAGCATCACCACGCGGTTAAAAAATAACTAAGGCGCTATAAGCGCCTTAGTTATTTGAATCCTTCAAGCATGCGGGTAAGCCATCGCGATCGAATGTTAGCTAAATGCTATGATTTTAATAGGTTAGCCAACTGTGCCAGCACGAAAATCGCTAATGCGATTAAATTGGCAGCAAAAATAATCACTAGCCATTGCGGCATTGAAAGGGTTAAAAATTGCCAGACAATTTTGCTGCAATCTCCATAGGCTTCAAACAGGTTAGGTGCCCATTGATTGAGCGGTGCCCAGGCCGGAAAGGTAACAAACAGATCACAGGTGGCAAAAGGTGATGGATTGAACTGATAGTTGACATGTTCAATCGCCAAGCTCAAACCTTTATAGCTGCTGGCTCCCCAAGCGGCAAAACCGAGCCAACGCATCACGGGATTTTGTGGTGCCACAGCACCGATTAACGCGGCTGCCCCGATACCCAACATCGCAATGCGCTCATAGATGCACATCACACAAGGTGCAAGTAGCAGTATATGTTGGAAATACAGCGCACATAAGGTAAAGAAAACCACAAAAGCCAGTAGCAATACCCAAGCTAGCCGTGATTGAGAAAAGCGGTTCAGTGAAGAGAGTAAACGCACAGATAGATCCTTTTGAAAAAAGCTCTGAATAACTCAGAGCTTTTTAGCTTGGATTAGTTTCCGGTGCAACGCAAATTTAGTGGCCATTGGGCAGTAGCGTTGCCGTCGGCACCGGGTGATGAGTGATCCAGCCCAAACTATAGAAAAGCTCAGTCATTGGATCTAGCAAGAACATGATGCTAATAAAACCGATCAGTGAGAGTGCCAGAGTATAGGGGAATGCCATCACGACCATGCGCCCATAAGAGAGCCGGATCAGCGGTGCGAGTGCTGAGGTTAATAAAAACAGGAAGGCGGCTTGGCCGTTCGGGGTCGCAACCGAAGGTAAATTGGTACCGGTATTGATGGCGACCGCCAATAAATCAAACTGATCGCGCGAAATCATCCCTTCAATTAGTGCAGTTTTTACTTCTGTGATGTAGACCGTACCGACAAACACGTTATCTGACACCATGGATAACAAGCCATTGGCGACATAAAATAAGGCAAGTTGGGTGCCATGATCTTCGACATTGAGTACTGCATCGATCAAGGGTTTAAACAGCTGTTGATCAATAATTACCGCGACAATCGAGAAAAACACGGTCAGTAACGCGGTGAAAGGCAGCGCATCTTCGAAAGCCTTGCCGAGTGAATGCTCTTCAATAATGCCAGTAAATGCGGTGGCGAGAATGATCACCGATAAACCGATTAGGCCGACCGCTGCTAAATGGAGCGCTAAACCCAGAATCAGCCATACTGCGATCATGCTTTGTACCCAAAGTTTGGCGATATCTTGCTTGGTGAGGTTTTGGCGTTGTTCAGCATCAAAATCGAGCAAAATTTGCCGCACATTGGTAGGCAAATGTGCCCCATAACCAAACAGCTGGAATTTTTCGATCAGTGCGCAAGTGATTATGCCAGCGATAAATACCGGTACCGTAACCGGAGCCATACGCAGTAAAAATTCACCAAATTGCCAGCCCGCTTGATCGGCGATGATCAGGTTTTGCGGCTCACCAACCATAGTAGTAACGCCACCCAATGCAGTTCCCACCCCAGCATGCATAAGTAATGAGCGTAAAAATGCGCGATAACGTTGTAAGTCATCACGAGTCAATTCCGATACGCCATCATCATCTTGCTCATCGGCCTTTTCATCGGCTGCAGACAAACTGGGCTGACCTGAGGCTACTTTGTGATAAATCGAATAAAAACCTACCGCGACACTGATGATCACGGCAATGACAGTTAATGCATCGAGAAAGGCGGACAAAAAGGCCGCGGTGACACTAAAAGCAATCGAAAGGAGGATTTTAGAACGAATACCAAGCAGGATCTTGGTAAAAATGAACAGTAACAACTGTTTCATAAAGTAGATGCCTGCGACCATAAATACCAGCAGTAGCAGCACCTCAATATTGGCGACCAGCTCATGTTTGACTTGCTCTGGGCTGGTCATGCCAATTGCAATCGCTTCTAGTGCCAGTAATCCGCCAGGCTGTAGCGGATAGCACTTCAGAGCCATCGCGAGAGTAAAAATAAACTCAATCACCAGTAACCAACCGGCCAAGAACGGATTGATAAAAAAGAACACGATAGGATTAATAATAAGAAAAGCGATGATGGCCACTTTGTACCAATCAGGCGCTTTACCAAGGAAATTTTTGATAAACACATTTCCGAGGGATATTGGCATGGTGATTACTCTTAAGTTGTTATCCCCTTCCTACTTGAAGCTGCAGCGGTGTTGGCTACGTTCGTTCACCCCAATCACATAGTTTGTCTATGCTCATGGGGACTCACTTACTTGCCGCCTACCTGCAACTCCAAGTTGTTTGGGTATAGGTGATGACTTTAGTTTGCATCTGCGGTTAATGATTGGCTGGCTTGCCGCCAACGCATCATTCCAAATCGTGTGGATATTGAACTTACAACGAAATTGCACCGTTAAATAATAGTCAACAATCAACAGGATGATGATAAAAAATTGGGTAGCTTTAGTTAAAAACGCGATCAAGGTGGCGTATGCCATGGATCAAACCATCTAAAAAATCACCTAGTCGCGGTCAGTCAGGCAAAATGGAATTTAATACATATTAACTCGGAATAAATACCTCTTTGGAGCAAGTTTATTTTGCTAAAAAGATTCATCAAAGTGTGAGCTAACTCCATTTAATTCCAAGTAATTTATGTGGTTCGGTGTATGCAACTTTATTTCAGCTTATTTTTGTAGCAAATGGTTCCAGTTGGTTCTGTTAGGTTAAATTAGAGTAATTACACTATTTCAGCTTTGTGACAAGAATAGTGCTGCTTGGTTTTCGGTGAAGAGCAACTAGTGGTATGATGAGTGCCATTCGACCCAAATAAAATAAGCATTGGATAACTGATTAATGGTCATTAAGGCAAAAAGCCCAGCAGGTTTCGCTGAGAAGTACATTATTGAAAGTATTTGGAATGGTCGCTTTCCCCCTGGCTCGATTTTACCTGCAGAGCGTGAGCTTTCTGAATTGATCGGCGTGACGCGTACCACTTTGCGAGAAGTATTACAGCGTTTGGCGCGTGATGGCTGGCTGACAATCCAGCACGGTAAACCAACCAAAGTGAATCAATTTATGGAAACTTCCGGGTTACATATCTTGGACACCTTGATGACACTCGATGCCGACAATGCCACCAGTATTGTGGAAGATCTGCTGTCGGCGAGAACCAATATTAGCCCTATTTTTATGCGCAATACTTTCAAACTCAATAAAGAGAGTGCTGAGCGCATCATACTCAATGTGATTGAATCGTGTGAGGCGTTAATTCAGGCCCCATCTTGGACTGAGTTTATTACCACTTCACCTTATGCTGAAAAAATTTTGCAGCAAGTCAAAGAGGATAGCGAAAAAGATGAGTTGAAGCGGCAGGAGATCTTGATCGCGAAAACCTTCAATTTTTATGACTATATGCTGTTCCAGCGCTTGGCGTTCCACTCTGGGAATCAGATTTATGGCTTGATTTTTAATGGGGTAAAGAAGCTATACGATCGGGTCGGCTGTTACTACTTCTCTAATCCGCAAGCGCGTGAATTAGCGATGGATTTTTATCGCCAATTGTTAGCAGTTTGCCAAAGCGGTGAGCGAGAGCAACTGCCTCATGTGATCCGTCAATACGGTATTGCTAGTGCTCACATCTGGAATGAGATGAAAATGACCTTGCCATCGAATTTTACGGAAGATGATGCTTAGCGGGTGAAGGGATTTTGTTTATCAATTGATTTCCCCTCACAGTGAATTGAGACTATGGGTCATATAATGATTATCCGCTCCTGCTTGAAGTTGCAGCGGTGTTGGCTACGTTCGCTCACCCCAATCACATAGTTTGCCTATGTTCATGGGCTCACTTGCCTACCTACAACTCCAAGTGGTTTGGGTATACTTACTCCAAAAACAACAGCGACTCAGGTAAAGAGTCGCTGTTTGAACAAAATAGAAACGAATGGTTATCGCTAGCCGTTAAATTAGAGTTTAAATCGATGCACCAATGAGCTCTGCTGTTCGGCCAGTGTGGTTAAGTTAGTGCTAGTTTGCGCGATTTGCGACATCGCTTGATAGCTGGCATCGGAGATATGGTTGATATCTTCAATGCTGCGTGCAATCGAGCTGGTGGTCTCATTTTGTTCACCCGCGGCTTGAGAAATATGGGTACTCATATGACTGATTTCGATGATTAAAGCTTGGATTTCCTCCATTGCACTGTTGGCATGCGAAGCTTGTTCAACCGACAGTTCCATATCTTGCATACAACTTTCAATCACATTGTTGGCCAGTGAAGAGCTAGCTTGCAGATTGCTGATCATTGACTCGATTTCTGAAGTTGATTGAGTGGTACGTTGAGCGAGCACACGGACTTCATCTGCGACAACCGCAAAACCGCGCCCTTGTTCACCCGCACGTGCTGCTTCAATGGCTGCATTGAGTGCCAACAGGTTGGTTTGTTCGGCAATGTTGCGGATCACATCGAGAATCGAGCCGATCTGGCTACTCATCTTACGTAAATCAGCCACGGCTTTGACCGACTCAATTAAACGCGCTTCTAGTTGACCAATGGTGCTGATATTGGTGCTCATAATATGGCGACCAGATTCAGAAGCTGCTTCCACTTGCTGGACCATCGCCAGAGAATTTTGCGCACTATTGGCGACTTCTTGTACCGAATGAGCCATTTCAGTCATCGCAGTCGCCACATTTGAGGTTTGCTCTCGTTGGCTATTGAGCTGGCTTTGCGCACTCAGTGAGGTGGTTTGGTTATTGGCTGCGGTAGCGGTTAAATCATCGGATGCGCTGTTTAGTTGGACTAAAATCTCGTGCAAGCTATCCGCGAGAGTGTTGATATGGCGACTTAAGCGACTAAATTCATTATTGGAGCGAATTTCAATCCGTTGCGTCATATTACCCTGGGTTAGGCTTTCTAATGCTTTTAGGATGCGGGTGACAGGTTCGCGCACACTGTGTGCTAAGTGATAGCCGATCGCCGTGGCGAGTAAAATAACCGCAACGCTAATCACCAACGCTTTGATGACGCCTTTCTGGTAAACTGTACCCGCTTCGGCAAGAGATTGATTGAGATCATCAGTCGCGGTGTGGTTAAACGCGTCTAAAATGATCATCGCATTATCGACTTGATTAGCGAGATTGGTGATGTTGTCATACAGCGCGGTTCTGGCTCGTAAATACTCATCATGTTGATCGAGTACCCCACCTTTTTGGCCAATATCGCGACTAAATTTTTCGACTAATTCATCAAAACGATCTTTTAATTGTGGCATTTGGGTTGCCAGCCCACGGTAAGCATAATTCAGATGCGTGACCGCCTTCCGATTCTGATTAACCGCTTTGTCGACAAAAACCACATCGGAACTGGCTAATGCATCGGAGGTGATCACTTCGGCATCTTTCAATTTGATGAAATAACTTTTCGCCATCACCTTGACTGAAATGCTGTCGTTATTGTCGACAAACTCTTTCATACCGATACTTAACTCTGAGTGTAGGCGTTGAAATTCACGGGTTGATTTTTGCACCGACTCTTGCGCGGCAAACATCGCCTGATAATTATTCATGGCTAAATCTGCTTCGTTAAAATAACGTGCTTCGAGCTGTTTTAGTTCTGCAAGTGGCTGTTCAAGTTTGGGATGATTTAGGCTTGCTTGACTCAATGCTGCAAGAACGGTTTGAAATTGCCGTTTTGATTCGACAAATTCTTGACGCATGTCTTGCATGCGTGCCGTGTTTTGCGTGGTCAAAAAATCTTTAAACGATTTATCGGCCGATAACAATTGAACACTGGTTTGGTTTGACAACGAAACCAAAGGTAGCGCGACCTTAGAGACGCTTTCAAAATTACTGTGGATCTGACTCATGCCACGCAATACGATTGTGACGGTAACAATAAACATAATAATAATGAGTGCAAAACCTGCATACATACGTCTAATTACGGAACCCCGCATATGTTCTCTCCCTCGAAAATGACGCATTCTGATGAAAATAAATGAAAGACAAAGGTGTCTTAAAAAAATAACAAAACGATCCGCATTGTATTGAGGTTGAGAAACGCATTTTATGACCGAGACAGCAAAAAAACTCTTTCAGCAGTGAACTGGCTCGGGTTCTGTTAACTGTACGGTGTTTTTTATTGAGCTTTGGCAATGCTTAACGCATACTCAAATCAGAAATTTTTCAATCCCAAGCTTTGTATGGAGTAACTCATGGCGCAAGAAACCATTTTCAGTAAAATTGTTCGCAGAGAAATTGCGGCCGATATTCTTTATCAAGATGATCTGGTCACTGCATTTCGCGACCTTCATCCGCGTGCGCCAAGCCATATTTTGATCATTCCGAATAAGTTGATCCCAACGGTGAATGATGTAGAAATGGCCGATGAATTGGCGCTAGGCCGGATGTTCACTGTTGCCAAAAAAATCGCCCAACAAGAAGGGATTGCCGAAGATGGTTACCGTTTGATCATGAATTGTAATTCACACGGCGGCCAGGAGGTCTATCATATTCATATGCATTTAGTCGGCGGCCGTCCTTTAGGTCCTCTCTTAATGGGTTAAACCAGAGTAGGTTGTGCCAAGGTGACCAATTAAAGTGATTCAATACATGCAACGCTTTTTCTCGCGCATTACACTGATTTTGACACCATTACTGCTTGCGGGGTGTAGCAATCTCACCGCGGGCAATCTTTTTAGTCATTACAGCGCACAAAACAGTGGATTACACCAGTCGGTTGCCGCAGGGCAATATCAGCAAGCGACACAATTATTGCCGGAATATGTGGCAGGCGAGGTGCTCGATAACCTTGAAAGAGGTCGCGTTTATTTTCTTAATCAACAATACGCCGAAAGTCGACAAAGTTTAGCGGCCGCTGATCAAGCGGTGCAGCAGCAGCAAGATCGCGCGATCATCTCACTGAGTAGTAGTGCAACCAGCGTTGGTTCACTCGCAGTTAATGATAACTTAAATGAATATGAGCCTAGCGATTATGAGCTAGGCTTTTTACATTTGTACTTAGCGTTGAACTATGTACGTAGCAATGATTTAAATAGCGCATTGGTCGAAATTCGGCGGGCTAATCAAGTGCAGGAGCAAGCTAAACAGCAGCGAGAACAGCAGTTGGGGAAAGCTGAGCAAGAGATGCGTGCCCAAGGCTTATCACCAAATTTAGGGAGTGTGCTGGCTCAATATCCGGATGCGGGTAAAAGTTTACAAGCGGTACAAAATGGCTATCTGCTTTACCTGTCTGCACTACTTTATGAAGCCGATAACGATTTGAACTCAGCTTATGTTGACTATCGCCGAGCACTGGCGGTTGCGCCAAATAATCGCGCGGTGATCGACGGTACGTTGCGGGTCGCATCCCGCTTAGGAATGACACAAGATCTTAGCTTACTTAAGCAGCAATATGGCGAGCCGCAACGTCTGGCGACTGGGCAAGCCCGAGTGATCGTGCTGGCTGAGCAGGGCATTGTGCAAGCCAAACAAGGGTGGCGCATTGCTTTACCTTTATTTGACAGTCGTGGTAACACCGCGTTGTATTCTCTTGCACTGCCGTATTACCCGTCATCAGTGCTAGCCAATCATTCGCCATTGTTGCTCAATGGCCGTCAACTGACATCAATGCCAGTGATGGATGTGAACTTAATGGCCTCCAACGCATTAAGTGAGCAAATGCCGACATTAGTATTGCGTCAAGCTCTGCGGGTGATTACGAAAGACCAACTGCGCAAAGAGGCTGCCAAAGATGAGGATGTGGCGAATTTAGTGTTTAATATTTGGAATACCTTAACCGAGCAGCCCGATACGCGCAGCTGGTTAACTTTGCCTGCGACAGTCAATACCGCCACTCAAGTGGTCAGTGCAGGCGATCAAGTGCTGGATATTGCAGGGACTCGCTATACCTTCCATGTTCCAGAAAATGGCACTGCATTAGTTTGGCTATCACAGCAAGCTAATAGTGCGACCATTTGGCATAAACAACTGGGGATACGCTAATGAAAACATGGCTATTCGCTGTACTCACTGGGTTACTGTTGGTGGGATGCAGTGCGAATACTGCGGGCTTGCGCGTTGATGGTGCATCGCGACAGGTGTTATTTAATGACAGCAGTTTGAGCAACCATCTCAAGATTGAGGGCATCACAACCACATTGGTTGATGGCCATACCCGAGGGGTAGTGCAGATCCTCAATCAAAAGAAAAGTGACTTGAATATTCAGTATCGATTTTACTGGTATGACAATGATGGGCTTGAGGTGAACACGAAGTTAAGTCCTTGGAAAATTGTGATTTTTCGCGGTATGGAGACGGTGTCACTGAGCGAGATTTCCGTGAATCCTAATGGTAAGCAGTTTCGCGTCCAGATCCGCGAATATGATCAATAAACGAAAAAACAATCAATAAACAAAAAAACAGTCAATCCACAAGCAAGCCACCAATCAAGAATCAGTGCGTTAAGAGGAATTATGATGAAAAAAAGTATTTTTGCCCTGCTAGGTTTAGCAATCATTTTAGGCGGATGTTCGAATAAAGTCAGTTACGGTGATGCTCAAGCTGTGGAAACCGTCACGGTCGATTTTGGCTCTACCGATTTGCAGAAAATTGCGGCCGAGATGGTTGATAGTATGATGATGTCAGGCTCGGTGGCGGCGATAACGCGTGATAGCCGTCCGATCGTCTTTGTTGAGCGGATTAAGAACAAAACCAGTGAGCATATTGATACTGAGTCGATCACCGATACCATCAGTACCAAAATGCTCAATTCCGGTAAGTTCCGTTTTGTCGATATGGATCGGGTGGAAGCGGTACGCAATCAGCTCAACTTCCAAAATAACGATGAGCTAGTCAATCAAAGCACGGCGATTCAGTTTGGTAAAATGGTCGGTGCGCAATATATGTTGTACGGCAACCTTTCGAGCATTAACAAAAGTGCTGGTAAGGATAAAGATGTCTATTACAAGATGACCATGCGTTTGATGGATTTACAAACCGGCTTAATTGAGTGGGCTGACGAAACAGAAATTCGGAAACAACAATCGAAGAGTTTTCTCGGTTTTTAATACATAAGTTTTTAACACCTAGTTTTTTAACCCCTAGTTTTTTAACCCCTAGGTTTTTAACACATGGATAGGAAAGGAGTGGCATGATGGCAAAGATTGCGTGGCGAGAAGCTTGTTCGCTCGACCCTACTTTGTTGTCATTGAACCACTTTTTCTCGCAGCCTCCGGATTATGCACAGACCTTAACCGGAGGTCTGACCAATCGTTGCTGGAAAATTGTGGCTGGTGAGCGTGCTTTTGTATGGCGTCCGGTGACGGCGATCACCAAAGCATTTTCAATTTCTCGCGTTCAAGAATATCAAATACTTAAAGCGATTGAGCATGCTGCGATTGGTCCTAAAGCGGAACTGATTAATCCACAAGGTTTGTTGGTTGAGTGGATCGCCGGAGAATCTCTGACCGATAATCTTACCTTTGATTCGTTACTCAAAACTCAAACCCGCATCCATCAATTGGCTATTCATCGCATCCCAGTTGCGCCGTTTAATTATCTTGGTCGAGTCGATCATTACTGGTTGCAAATCGGTGATGGGTTGAAATCGGACTCAATTAAAGCGCTGTATGCCAAGTGGCGTAACATCCCCAATTTGGTGGATGTTGGCCAAGCGTTATGCCACTTTGATCTGGCTGGTTATAACATGGTTGGCAGCGCACAGGGGCCGCGAGTGATTGATTGGGAATATGCCGCGTTAGCGGATCCGCGGATTGATTTAGCACTGAGTATTGATGTTGCCGATCACCCTGTACAAGAGGCGGTATTTCGTTATTGCCAATTGCGCCAATTATCCGCGATTGATGATTGGGTGGAAGGGGTACTCGCGTGGCAGCCGCGTACCACTATGTTAGCGATGCTTTGGTATCTGCTTGCTTATCAGTTGTGGGGCGATGAGCTTTATCGGCTGCAGGCACAGCGTTTAGAGCAAGTTCTGTTGGCGGCGAGTTAGAGTTAGTAGCGTAATTTAACCCTACCGCTCGTAGTGGATTAAAACTCTTCGTGATAGAGTGAAGTTTCAAGCAACGGGGGAAATATTATGATTATTTATTTACATGGATTTGATTCAACCAGCCCGGGCAACCATGAAAAAGTGCTGCAATTGCAGTTTATTGATAGTGATGTACGTTTTATTAATTACAGCACCTTACATCCAAAACACGATATGCAACACTTGTTGAAAGAAGTGGATAAGGCGATCCATCAATCGGATGATCCGCAGCCGCTAATTTGTGGTGTTGGGCTTGGTGGTTACTGGTCAGAACGGATTGGCTTCTTGTGTGGAATAAAACAGGTGCTGTTTAATCCTAATTTGCATCCCGAACGCACGATGCTCGGTCGAATTGATCGCCCAGAAGAATATGATGATATTGCGACCAAATGCGTAGCAAAATTTCGCGCCAAGAACCAAGGCCGCTGTTTAGTGATCTTATCACGTGAGGATGAAATTCATGATAATCAGTGCAGCGCGCAAGAGTTGCAGGATTATTATCCAATCCTATGGGATGAAACTCAGACACATAAATTCAAAAAGATTTCTCACCATTTACAAACGATTAAGGCTTTTAAAAGCGCCTAATTGTCCAAACTGATGATATGCAGCAACAGTCTCTTCGTGAGGCTGTTTTATTTTATCGTTACCCACCAGAAACCTCATCAAAGCCCATCAATCTATAGTTGCAGGATCCAATCAGGCCGATATAATGGCTCACACTAAAATTTATTGATAAATATCAAGAAAAATTGAGAGCGAGTGATAAACTTGCCAATAAGTTGTGCTAGCGCAAGCTTTTGCTACCTTATAACGTGTTGTTGAGAGTAATCCACCCGCACCCAAATCTGTCAGTTAGCCAATAAGTTGCTGCTGGTAACCCATTTTCTCAGCGCGAGTGATCGAGCTGGATAATAATTATTAATCTTTAGTTGAGGATTGTTGCTGTGACACGAATTATCGTTGTAGGTGGTGGCGCTGGCGGTTTAGAGCTGGTCACCAAACTGGGTCGCACTCTTGGTCGTAAGGGACGAGCCAATATTACGCTAGTGGATCGTAATTCAAGCCATTTATGGAAGCCACTGCTGCATGAAGTGGCAACCGGTTCATTGGATGAGGGGGTGGATGCGCTCAGTTACCGTGCACATGCGAAGAATCACCGTTTTGATTTCCAGCTTGGTAGTTTGGAGTCGATTGACCGCGACAATAAAACCATCACGTTAAGTGAGCTCAAAGATGAGCACGGTGAGCTGCTGATGCCTAAACGTGATTTAGCATACGATATATTGGTATTAGCGATTGGCTCAACTTCGAACGATTTCAATACCCCAGGGGTGAAAGAGCACTGTATTTTCCTAGATAGTCCTGAGCAGGCTAATCGCTTCCGTACTGAGATGAACAATGAGTTCCTCAAGCTGCACGCGAAAAACGGTCAGGGTACGGTTGATATTGCGATTGTGGGTGCCGGTGCGACTGGGGTTGAACTGTCTGCTGAATTGCACAATGCCGTCAAAGAACTGCACACTTATGGCTTTGGCGATCTTGATTCAAGTAAGTTGAACGTTAATCTGATTGAAGCGGGTGAGCGTATTTTACCTGCGTTACCCCCACGTATTTCTGCTGCTGCACATCAAGAGTTGACCAAACTTGGGGTGAATGTGCGTACCATGACGATGGTGACGAAAGCGGAGCAAGACGGTTTAACCACCAAAGATGGTGAAAAAATTGCGGCACAGATTATGGTATGGGCTGCTGGCATCAAAGCGCCTAACTTTATCAAAGATATTGCAGGTCTAGAAACCAATCGCATCAATCAACTGGTGGTGAAAAATACCCTGCAAACGACCCGTGACGATGACATTTTTGTGATTGGTGATTTGGCACAATGCACGCAAGCCGATGGTAAATTTGTCCCACCACGCGCTCAAGCCGCCCATCAAATGGCTTCATTGGCATTTCGTAATATCGTGGCTAAAATGTACGGCCGCGAATTGAAACACTACGTGTATAAAGATCATGGTTCATTGGTATCACTCAGTCGTTTCTCAACCGTCGGTAGTTTGATGGGTAACCTCACTCGTGGCTCGATGATGGTTGAAGGGCGTATTGCGCGTGTCGTTTATATTTCGCTGTATCGTATGCACCAAATGGCCTTGCATGGTGTGTTTAAAACCGGACTGATGATGTTAGTCGGTAGAATTAACCGAGTGCTTAGACCCAACCTTAAATTACACTAAGACTTCCCAGCGAAACAAATCAAGCGGCCAATGGCCGCTTGATTTGTTTGGTGTGGAACTTAAAGCTACTGCAATGGTACCCGCACGGTCGCCGAGCGGAAGCTGTTATGACTTAACCAACTTGGCAGTGGCGGATTGGGATCGTCATTGTTCACCGCTGAGAAATGGAAAGCATATTGCTCCCATGTCCGAGTGGCATTTTGCCAAGGTTTACTTGGGTCCGCCGATTCATATACATATACCCCATGGTTGATTTTGCTGTCGCGATCGTAATCATTAGCCACCATGATCAGTGCAGCATTATTGTCGCCCGCCAAATCGACGACGATAGGGTATTCCCACAGTGTGCCTGATGAGTTAGCAATAGTGCTTAATACCTGACCGGTTTTACCATCAAGAATGCGCATTCTCAAACGATCTTGCACGAGCACTTCATCGATGCCATCACCAGTGAAATCGTAGGCCGACACCCCAATCTTGCCGCTGTTCAAATCATCATTTGCTACAGACCAGACTTGGTTACCTGTCGCATCATACATATCAACCGCATAATATCCGGCATACACGATGCCCATATGTGAGGCGTCGGTACTGAGTTTACCCGTCAAAAATTGCACCGCGTTAACTTGCTGTAATTGCTTGATCTGATGTGGTGGTTTACTCCACACATTGACCCCTAACAGTTGTGAGTCTTGTGGGATCTCATAACGAACTGTCGTCGATTTTGACAGCATTACTGGAACTGGGTAAGAAATGGTTTTTTCTTTCCAAACCGGTGCTAAGTAGGAGACTTGCTTGGTGTGCCAGCCAAATAACCAATAAGACACCGTTTTGCTTTGCCACTCAAAGTCTAAGTAAGAGATGGTTTTGGTTTTCCATTCAAAACTCGGATAAGTAAAGGCTGAATCCTTAGTCCCCACAGTGACTTGTTCGCCATTATCGAGTGTAAAGATCATTTCAAGTATTCCGTAAGTCCACCAATATTTATTCTTACCATAAGTCATTTCAATGGCGCGGACTTTACTGGTATCGATGCTGCTTACTGAGCCACCGTTACCCCCAAACATGGTTTGGCTATTTACACCTATTGCATCAACTACCGCACCAGAGCGAATCAGTAGCGGTTGGTCTGGTTCGACTACGATCTTTTGTCGATCACCCCACTCGGAGTAACCGTACACCAAAGATTCGGCATCGACTGTGGTTGCGATCCGACTCGGTTTGGCCAAGAAACTGGAAACAGCTTGTACGCTACCGCCAGGATTAGATGAATTGCTGATTTGCCATTTCACACTGCCATCGTGCTCAAGTACGGCGATAGTACTATTTTCTGGGGTGCTAAGTGACGCCGGAACAGAAACAATCAGTTCAAGTTGTTCATCCAAATCGAGGTTGGCGACTGAAGAGAACCACACAGTATCGTTGGCGGAATATTGCCATAGACACGCGCCACTATTTTGGTACAAGGTGCCATTGGCAAACACTTCACGTTGGCCATCGTCATCGCTATCAAAGGCCAGCGAACTGGGAGCCCAGTCATGGCTAAACAGTAGACCCGAATGGTAGTTGTACACGCCATCAGCCGCCAGAATATCAATCTGGCCATCGTTATCAATATCTGCAAGGCTAATATCGCCGACAGAACGCCAGACAGAGGCTGCTTTCGACAACTGCTGTTTGAGGTTGCCTTGGTGATCGACAATATTGATATAAGCACTTAGCCCGCTGGTGGAGACAATTTCGACGATTCCATCGCCATCAAGATCTGCGGCCGCGGGAGCATAGCGTGCATCGGCAATCACTCCACCATTGCTGTAGTCCCAAAGCTCTGAACCATCAATGCCACTCAGAGCTCGAAGGTAGCCACCTTGGGAATATTGATTACCGGCAAAAGTCACAATCACAATGTCAGCTACATCATGCTGATCAATTTTTCCATCACCATTATCGTCATTGAGCTGTACCACAATGGGGGTCGTCATCACTTGGTTAGACTCAGGATGAAAAGCACTGGTTGACCAAGACCATTTCAGTTGGGTTAGGATCTCATCTGCGGCATGGGCAGGATCTTGAATCCCCCAGCTACAGAGTACTACGGCCCCAAGGGTGCATAGGGGGAGGTTAAGTTTCATGGGCTGTCCTTATCGTTTATATCCAGATCGTATCTTCGTGTTATCAACTGCATTAAATAGTATTTATTAGGGACGGAAGCTGACGACTAATAAGCAAACATGAAGAAAAATACTGATAGTGACAGGATTATCGGTGTTGGATCATGGATGATTCAACCCAACAACACTGCAACTTAGGAGAGTTCTTGTGTTACAGACAGATCTCATTGTTGCAAATGAGATAGCGTAAGGTTTATGAGACAAATACCTCGGGGGCATGGTCGTGAGGCTAACTATAATTGGCCAGCGGCTGTAGACAGGAGCAGGGTTGGCAAAGGGGTTTGTTGCCAATGGCTAACTCGGCTCAAACCCCTAAGTGAGATTATTCGGCGACTCGACGGACTTGAATGATCACACCCATCAATGGGTGATCCAGATAGTGGGTTTCACCACTGCGCATCCGACGCTTTTGATCAAGCCGATAGCTTTTGAGGAAGCGTTGCTCTTGAACTTGTGGTGATACCGCTTCAAGCAACCCAGCTTGTACAGTCGCATCTTGCTCCTCTGGCATTAGACTCAGTTGCAATGGCGCATCTTGCAGTGTCACTTCACGCACGGCTGGTTTTTTCAAATCCAATAGTGCTTCGGCAAATAAAAAATGTTGTACATAGATTTGCAAAGTGCCATCTAGCTCATAAAGTGGTTTAGCAATGCTCATTTCGGTGACACCATCAATCGGAGCATCGCTAGTACGGCTGACGATTGGGTTGCCGTCCGCCTGAAATTGATCTGAGAAATCCCGTCCAGCTTGGATATGAAATACCGGTGCAGCTTGGCGTCCCTGATCATTTTGTCGCCAAGCCGTATGCAGTAGTACCGTGAAACCGGCATGGTTACTTAATTTCTGAGCTTGCTCATTGAGTTGATAGGCCGATGAGGGCAGTAAAATGACACCTTTGCTTTGGCGAAAGCTGACATCGGCAAAACTGCCTGAACGGGCAAAATTCAGTGGTGGTAGGCTATTGGGCCAAGATTCACTCACTTTTTCTGCATCGACCGCTCGTTTAAACATGATCACTTCAATATCAAACTGGCGAGCCGCCATGCTAGGCATGGCCAACAGCAATAGCAGCAGTGGGATCAATCGGTTCATTGTCACTCCATCGTTCAGTGCTCAACACTGGGTTATTACCTCAAGGCATTACCTATTGGCGTTCAATTATTGCTGGTTAATCACCGACGTTGCTATAGCCTTCCTACTTGAAGCTACAGCGGTGTTGGCTAGGTTCGTTCACCCCAATCACTCAGTTTGCCTATGCTCATGGGGACTCACTCACTTGCCGATAACTTAACGCGCAGGCAGCACATTTTGCTGGAAATTATGCAACATGTCAGCGACAAATTGGATCCGCGCACTGCGTTCAAGCAAAGGTAAGGTAAATTTGAACTTAGTAGGTCCATCCATGGCAAACTGCTTAGGCTGCGATTGCAGCAGTTTAACCAAAAACAGTGGATTAATGTCAGCATTGGGATAGAACTCAATATAGCCACCCCGCTCATGGGCTTCAATTTTGCGTACCTTCAGCCGCATCGCATTCAGTTTTAGCTCAGCAATGGTCAGCAAGTTTAACGCGGCATCTGGCAATTTACCAAAGCGATCAATCAACTCGACTTTAAGCTCGGCTAACTCATCTTCACTTGCTACGCTGGCGATCTGTTTGTACATCGATAAGCGAGTATTGATATCTGGGATATATTCCTCAGGCAGTAAGGCCGGCAGGCGCATTTCGACTTCGGTTTGCTCGCGCAGCAGATCATCCAGCGCAGGCTCTTTACCTGATTTAAGCGCTTCAACGGCTTGTTCGAGCATCTCCATATATAAAGTAAAGCCGACCGATTGGATCTGGCCACTTTGCTCTTCGCCTAGCAGTTCACCAGCGCCGCGGATCTCTAAATCGTGAGTCGCGAGGGTGAAACCCGCCCCTAAATCTTCTAAAGAAGCGATCGCTTCTAAACGTTTCACCGCATCTTTGGTGATGGCTTTGGGTGGGGGCGTGAGTAAATACGCATACGCTTGATGATGCGAACGACCGACTCGCCCGCGCAGTTGATGTAATTGAGCTAAGCCTAAGTTGTCCGCGCGATTAATAATAATCGTATTCGCGGTTGGGACGTCGATCCCGGTTTCAATAATCGTGGTACACACCAGCAAGTTAAAGCGCTGGTGATAGAAATCGTTCATCACCTTTTCTAGCTCACGTTCACGCATTTGGCCATGGGCAATGGTGATACGGGCTTCTGGGATCAGCTTTTCTAAATCTGCCGCGACCTTATCGATACTTTCGACTTGATTGTGCAAGAAATAAACTTGGCCACCGCGCATGATTTCACGCAGTACCGCTTCGCGGATCACGCTCTCTTCGGTTTGGCGTACAAAGGTTTTGATGGCGAGCCGTCGCGCTGGCGGCGTAGCGATGATCGAGAGATCGCGCATACCACTCATCGCCATATTCAGAGTCCGTGGGATTGGCGTAGCGGTTAGGGTCAAAATATCCACATCGGCCCGCATCGCTTTGACTTTCTCTTTTTGCCGCACCCCAAAGCGGTGTTCTTCATCGACAATCAATAAACCAAGATCGGCGAATTGCAGCTCGCTCGATAATAATTTATGGGTGCCGACCAGAATATCAACCTTACCCTCGGCGACCTCTTGTAAGATCTGTTTTTGCTCGTTGGCCGATTTAAAGCGCGATAACACTTCCACGCGGATCGGCAAATTGGCAAAACGGTCGCGCAAATTCTCAAAATGTTGTTGAGCCAGTAGAGTGGTTGGCACTAATACCGCGACTTGTTTATTGTTATCGGTGGCGACGAAAGCAGCGCGCATCGCTACCTCGGTTTTACCAAAACCGACATCGCCGCACACTAATCGATCCATCGCTTTGGCTTGGCACATATCCGACAGTACTGCGTTGATCGCCATGGCTTGGTCGTCGGTTTCTTCAAACGGGAATGTGGCTTTAAAGGTTGCGTATTGTTCGCGATCGAGCTGGAATTTAAAGCCGGGTTTGATTTCACGTTTGGCATAAACATCGAGCAGTTCAGCAGCCACATCGCGCACTTTCTCTGCCGCTTTGCGGCGGGCCTTAATCCAAGCTTCACCACCGAGCTTGTGCAATTGAGCCGACTCTTCTGCGCCGCCAGAATAACGGCTGATCAAATTGAGTGAAGAGACGGGCACATACAGCTTGGCTTCATTTTGGTACTCAAGCATCACGTATTCGTTGACCATGCCGCCGGCACTCAGCGTTTGTAAGCCTAAGTAACGACCAATCCCGTGATCGATATGCACCACCGGTTGCCCTGGTTTTAGCTCCGCCAGATTGCGGATCACCGCATCGCTATTGGTCGTGGTCTTGCGATCTTTTTTACGACGACGTTGCAGCACTCGATCGCCAAGTAAATCACTCTCACAAATTAGTGCGATCGGTGATGGATCATGATGACCAGTGAAGATAAATCCGTGTTCGGCCGCGCCTAATATCAGCGAAAATTTCTCGGGCTGCTGACACGCCGCGCTGAACGTAGGGTGATTCACTGGGCGTAACTTAATCCGTTGCAGCAGTTCCAGCAGTGCTTCACGGCGACCTTCCGATTCGACCGAGAAAATGATCTTGCCGGTGAACTGTTCACTGAATTGCCGCAGTGCTGCCAGTGGATCTTTATTTTGATGCTCAACCGCTAATGGCGGTAGCGCTTGCAAAGGTGGATTGATGCGACCGGCGCGCAGCTCAATCGGATCGCTTGACAGTAAGATCTGGGGCAGAGTTTTAAAGTGGCTGAATAGCTCATCTTTGCGTAGCCACAATTCATTGGGTGCGAGCAGTGGGCGCAGCGGATCAATATTACGTTGGTCGTAGCGATGTGCCACATCGGCTAAAAAATGGTCGATGGATTGTTCGATTTCACCCACCACCAACAGTTGACTGTCGGTGGGCAGGTAATCAAATAAGGTTTCGCAATGTTCAAAAAATAGCGGTTGCCAATATTCAATGCCCGCAGGCCAAGTACCTTTAGAGACTTGGCTATAGACAGATTCGGGTTCACGACGCGCTTCAAAGCGCTGCCGCCACCGGTTACGAAACTCTTCAATCGCCGCGGCACTGGTGGGAAATTCATGGGCCGGTAGTAGGCGAATTTCATCCATTTCCGCGATTGAGCGTTGGTTGTCGGGATCGAATGTGCGGATGGTATCGATTTCATCATCGAAAAAATCGATCCGGAATGGGTCACTGCTGCCCATTGGGAACAGATCGAGAATTGAGCCGCGACTGGCATACTCACCGGGACCAAATACTTGATCCACATGGCGATAGCCGTTGTTGGTCAGTTGCAAACGCAGTTTATCGAGCGAGCAATGATCGCCACGTTTAACGATTAAAGTGTGTTGCAGCAAAAACTCACGTGGGGATTGGCGCTGCAGCAAGGTGCTGATCGGCACAATCGTGATGCCGTGAGTTTGGCTCGGTAGCTGGTAGAGCCGGGCAATCCGATCAGAAATAATGTCTTGATGTGGTGAAAAATTATCATAGGGTAGCGTTTCCCAATCTGGGAATAGCGCAACCTCATACTGGCTAAATTGCTCGATTTCCTGCAGCAATTTAAGTGCGGTTTGTGGATCCGGTACTGCCAGTAAAGTATGGCTGTGGTGGGCATTGGCCAGTTCGGCAATCGCCAGCGCTAAGCTGGCGCCCGGTAAGTTACCGATGGCTTTTTTGTCTCCGGCACCTTGCGCCGCAAACAGAGAGAGTAGGGGATTTCTAGTCATAGTCACGCTGTTTTTTCTCGATCTAGTGAGCGTTGACGCAGCAGGCGCTGCTGCTGGTATAAGGCGGCTTTGATCAACAGATCCTGATCCATATCACGCAGCAGTTCATATTTGAGCGTGATTAAGCAATGTTCAGCTTGCAATAGGCATTCAGTCACGCTCGCGTAGCCATAAATCGCCGCTGCGGGGTATTCCAAAAACAGTTTGATCCGCACTTTTTGGCCTAAAGGGAGCGGGGTTGGCGCCAAATAGGTGAGTTGGCTGGCACCAAAGCTAGTGGTGCAGGTGCGTAAGTCGGGATCATCTTGCTGGGCGAGCATAAAGGTCAGCAGCAGATTGAGTTTGGCGTTCTGCGCTTCGAGCAGTTGTAATACACTTGGAAAATCGCTGTTTTTGAGTTCGCTGCACGCATTATCGTTAAGCTGCTCTAACTGGCTAAACTCGCTCGCTACTACAAATGGAGCGGGGATCTCGGCTTCAAAAACAGGGTGAGAAGGCAGGGTAAAATCGCTAGCCAGCGGCTGTACATTGAGAGTCAGTGCATGGTGAACAGTAAAAAATTCTTGGTCGGTCATAGGGGGTTCCTTCTCACATCAATGTTGATTATCGTCATAAGCGGTAACTAATCAAGGTATGTCCTTGTTCTCGGTGTGAAATAAATGCTTTGTTGCTTTGATTTACGAAAGAAAAACTACAACCGAACAGGGATTCTCGTTACAGTAGCGCCATGGTATTTCTAAGGTTGGATTTATGTTTCATCCGGTATCGGCTTTTATTGGTTGGCGTTATTTGCGCGGTCGTTCTGGCGATCGTTTTAGCCGTTTTGTCTCGTATATGTCGACAGCAGGGATCACGATTGGCGTGATGTCGTTGGTGACCGTGTTATCGGTGATGAATGGCTTTGAAGCCCAGCTTAAATCACGCATTCTTGGTGTACTGCCACAAGCGGTGGTCAGTGAGGCGACGGGAAAAACGGCTCTGATGGCCACTCCGCCAAGTTTTATCGCAGCGCTATCGCCTTCGCGCCCGGCTGAGCCTTTGGTGCGCAGTGAAGCGGTAATACAAAGCCCAGCGCAATTGGCGGCGGGTCTGCTGATCGGCATTGAGCCGCAGCATAACGATCCGTTGAGTGGCTATCTAATGGCTGGCAGTGTTTCGACCTTACAGGGGGGCGAATATCAATTGCTGCTTGGTCATCTACTGGCGCGCAATTTAAATGTCACGCTTGGTGATAAGGTGCGCCTTATGGTCACTGAAGCCAGCCAATTTACCCCGTTAGGTCGCTTACCCAGTCAGCGTAATTTTACCGTGGCTGGGATATTTAACACCGGATCGGATGTTGATGGCCAACTTATGGTCACCCATCGCCAAGATGCCGCTCGCTTACTGCGTTACGATACGCAGACCATTTCAGGCTGGCGGTTATTTTTTGATGATCCCTTTGTGGTGAGTGATTATGCCCAACGCTCTTTGCCGGAGGGTTGGCGTTGGAGCGACTGGCGCGAGCAGCGTGGCGAGCTGTTTCAAGCGGTACGTATGGAAAAGAACATGATGGGCCTAATGCTGGGTTTAATTGTTGGCGTGGCGGCGTTTAATATTATTGCTGCACTGATTATGGTGGTAATGGAAAAGCAAGCGGAAGTGGCGATACTCAAAACCCAAGGTATGCAAGCGCAGCAAGTGCTGGCCATTTTCATGGTGCAAGGCGCGAGCAGCGGCGTGCTTGGCGCACTTAGTGGTGGTTTGCTTGGCGGTCTGTTGGCGGCGAATTTAAATCGTTTGTTGGAAACCTTCGGTGTTGCTCTGTTTTCGGTGGGCGGCGGGTTACCGGTGGTGATTAATCCATGGCAAATTGGGCTGGTGATTACTCTTGCGGTGGTTTTAAGTTTATTGGCGACACTGTTTCCTGCCTATCGCGCATCTTCTGTTCAACCCACTGAGGCATTACGTTATGAATAAGCTGTTATGTTGTTCACAGGTGTGTAAAACCTATCAAGAAGGCGAGCTACACACCCAAGTGCTGCAAGGGGTAAGTTTTGAACTGAAACGTGGCGAGTTGGTGTCGATTATTGGCTCCTCTGGCTCCGGCAAAAGTACCTTGTTGCATATTCTTGGCGCATTGGATGACGCGAGCTCTGGCCAAGTGGCGTTTCTTGATCAACCCTTGTCGCAACTCAGTTCTAATCAGCAGGCGAAGATCCGCAACCAGCATCTGGGGTTTATCTATCAGTTTCATCATTTGTTGGCTGATTTTTCGGCGTTAGAAAATGTGGCTATGCCGCTGTTGATCGGCGGTCATCCGGTTGCGGCTGCCAAAGCAGCCGCACAACGTTTGCTTGAGCGGGTGGGTTTAGCCCATCGCTTAACTCATCGTCCCGCTGAGTTATCTGGCGGGGAGCGTCAACGAGTCGCGATTGCACGTGCCTTAGTCAATAAACCGGATTTGGTACTGGCCGATGAGCCAACGGGTAATCTTGATCATCAAACGGCGCTGTCGATTTACGATTTGATGCGTGAGTTGAATCGCGAATCGGGCACCGCGTTTTTAGTGGTGACCCATGATAGTGAACTGGCGGCGAAAATGGATCGGCAGATGCAGATGAAAGATGGATTATTAACCGAGATTACGGGGGCGTAACGCTTGATTTCTCTCGCTCTGTTTATTGGTGGGCGTTTTAGTCGTGCCAAACAACGCAATAAGATGGTGTCGTTTATTTCACTCTCATCAACGCTGGGGATTGCCGTTGGGGTTGCGGTGATCATTATTGGTCTGTCTGCGATGAATGGTTTTGAGCGTGAGTTGCAATCGCGGGTGTTGTCGGTGATCCCTCATGGTGAGTTTGAAGGTGTGCGTGGCCCGGTGCAGCGTTGGCCGGAGTTGATCGCACAAGCGACCGAACATCGGCAAATTGTTGCGGCGGCGCCTTATGTAAAAATGACGGCGTTGGCAGAAAACGGCACTCAGCTAAAAGCGCTTGAAGTACGCGGTGTCGATCCACAGCGTGAACAAACGGTATCGCGTCTGGCACAATTTATCAGTGCGCAGGCATGGCAAAATTTTGTCCCCGATCAACAGCAGGCGATTTTAGGCCAAGGGGTGGCAGAAAAACTGGGTGTGCAAGTCGGTGATATGATCACTTTGCTGCTACCCAGTACCGCCAGTGGTGACAAATTACAAGCCCCGAAACGGGTACGTGTCACCGTGAGTGGTTTGCTGGCGCTCAATGGGCAAATTGATCACAGCTTGGCGCTAATACCGCTTGCGGATGCCCAGCGTTACGCCAATTTAGGTGATGGTGTCACCGGAGTAGCGGTTAAAGTTGATCAGGTCCTGCAAGCGACCCAGATCGTACGTGACGTGGGCAACCAGCTTAGCGAATATGTTTATCTCAATAGCTGGCAGCAAAAATATGGCTTTTTATACCGTGATATTCAGCTTGTGCGCACCATTATGTATTTAGTGATGGTATTGGTAATCGGTGTCGCGAGCTTTAACATTGTCTCTACCTTGATGATGGCGGTCAAAGATCGGGCGGCGGAAATTGCCATTTTGCGCACCATGGGGGCCAGTGATGGCCTGATTAAGCGTATCTTTGTCTGGCAAGGGGTCTTTTCCGGTGTGCTAGGCAGTGTGGCTGGCAGCATCGCGGGAGTATTAATTGCGTTAAACTTAACCCGATTGGTCAACGGGTTAGAGCAGTTGATTGACCATCAGTTTTTATCTGGCGATATCTATTTTGTCGACTTTTTGCCTTCTCAAGTTGAAGCTTCGGATGTGCTATTGGTGTCCGGTACCGCGATCGTGTTGAGTTTGCTGGCCACCTGGTATCCAGCACGGCGTGCCAGTCGATTAAATCCAGCCCAAGTGCTCAGTAGTAAATAATCTCCATGTGGGATAACTGAGGCCGCTGCAGGCAGCATCAACAAAAAAAGGACCGTATGGTCCTTTTTTCATCTTAATTTGACACGCTTTGCATCTGTAGTCCGCTTATCACTCACAATTTACTTGGCGCAGGGGGAGGCAGCGGTGCATTACGGTCGATTCTCCGGCATGTTATTGACGCGGCTTTTATTAATTCGACTATTAAGACGGCGTTTTTGCCAACTGCGCACCACCGAATAACGCCATAAGGCATGAATACTAAAATAGCCCATTAATGCTGCTATCACAGCGCAAACCACCGAGCCTAGTAAAAACGGCAGGCCGATGGTGTTCATTTGATTGAGCAGAAATTCCCAACTCAACTCTAAGTGGAATGATTGGGGAGGGATGCCCATGAGCCAAGCTCCCACTTTATAAGTGCAATAAAAGATCACTGGCATGGTGATGGGGTTGGTGATCCACACTAACGCAACGGATAGCGGTAAGTTAACCCCCAGAGCAATTGCTGCACCAGCGGCCATGATCATCTGACTGGGCAGAGGGATAAAAGCCATAAATAGACCAACCGCAAAAGCCCCTGCCGCTGAGCGGCGATTAAGACACCAAAGGTTTGGGTTGTATAGCACATTTCCAAATACGCGCAGGGCTTTTTGGCGTTTGATCACATCGTGGTCAGGCATAAACCGTTTAATAAATTTTTTTGGCATACGGGATTATGACTCTCTTGTCGAATTACTGGTCGCTAATGGCATTTTCACTCACCATGCTCTCTGCACCATATTGGCCATGGATGCCAACGTGGGGCTGGGCGTGGTTTTGCCTCATGATATGTGGCCTGTGCATCTATTACCGAATTTGCCGTCAATGGCTTGGTTTAGGATTGGCCATCCTGACCATAGTGCTACATGGCAATCTTATACGAGATCAATCCAACCTGCTCTATCAAGCAGGCCCGGATATTAGCATAAAAGGCCGAGTTGACAGCTTTTTTACACAAACACGTTATGCCTATGAGGGGTTGATCTTAATTCAGCAGGTCAATGGTCAAAGATTGCACCGATGGCATCAGCCGCGCGTGCGTTTAACCGCGCCGTTACCGTTACAGCCCAATGACCAATTCGAATTTTCCGTAACCCTGAAACCGGTGATTGGACGACGTAATCAAGTCGGTTTTGATTTAGAAGCGCATTCGATGGCGCAATTGGTCTTAGCTCGCGCCAGTGTTAAACCCAATACCAGCTACCAAATTATCCAGCGGGGAGATGTCAGGTCTGCTTGGCTAACCCAATTGACCGCGTTGACCGATACTAGCCGCTTCCAGGGCTTGATCTTAGCGCTGACCTTTGGCGAGCGTAAAGCGATCGAGGAATCCGAGTGGCAAGCACTGCGCAACAGCGGTTTGATTCATTTAGTGGCCATTTCTGGTTTACATATTGGTATCGCATTCAGCTTAGGCTATGTGCTGGGGGTGGGTTTAATGCGTTGGCATGTCAAGCTGATCTGGTCGCCTTTTATCCTCGGTGGCTTATTAGCACTGCTGTATGCTTGGTTGGCCGGATTCACGCTACCCACTCAGCGTGCGCTGATCATGTGTCTGCTCAACGTGGCGTTGGTGGTATTGGCTTTGCCACTGTCAGCGTATCAGCGTATTTTACTCACCCTTGCGGTGGTGCTGTTTTGGTCGCCGTTCGCTTCGCTCTCCAATAGCTTTTGGATGTCATTTCTCGCGGTTGCAGTGGTGCTTTATCAGCTCGCCAGCCAAAACCAACGTCAAGCCAAGTGGCTGGCGTTATTGTGGGCGCAAATCTGTTTGGTTTGTTTAATGGCACCAGTCACGGCGTATTTTTTTGGTGGATTGAGCATCACGGCTGTGTTGTACAATTTGTTGTTTATCCCGTGGTTTTCATTGGTGATTGTACCGGTGCTATTCTTGGGCCTGCTACTGATGGTGGCGCTTCCGAGTTGGGCATCTGGCTACTGGCCATGGGTGGATTGGACTTTTGTGCCACTGGAGTGGGCGCTGCAATTTGCGGAAGTCGGTTGGTTGGTGGTACCCAAGCACGTACAAGGTATCGTGATCGGAATTGTGGCGGTGAGTTTGTTGTATCGAATCATCAGTCGCCAAGCGTGCGCGTTCATATTGATCATGATTGGACTATGGTGGTGGTTTCCCTGCATCAAGCCGCTTTGGCGAATCGATGTGTTGGATGTTGGGCATGGCTTAGCGATCATGATTGAGCAAAATCAACGGGCGATTATCTACGATACTGGCAGCAGTTGGCCGACTGGAAGCTACGCTCACAGCGTGATTGAGCCGCTGTTACAGCAGCGTGGGATTCAGCAATTAGATGGGCTGATTTTAAGTCATCTGGATAATGATCATGCGGGAGATTGGCAGGGATTGGCTAGCCGCTGGCAGCCGCGTTGGATCCGTAGTAGTCAACACGGCGTGCAATTTGAACCTTGTGTTCGTGGTGTGAGTTGGCAGTGGCAGTCACTTGAATTTAATGTGTTATGGCCGCCGCAACGGGTGAGCCGAGCTTATAACCCGCACTCCTGCGTGATCCGCGTCAGCGATACACAATCCCAGCATTCGGTGTTGTTATCCGGTGATGTCACCGCGTTGGGTGAGTGGTTACTCGCCCGAGATGGCGTTGTATTACAAAGTGATGTGATGTTAGTGCCGCATCATGGCAGTAAAACCTCATCGACCGTCGAGTTTATAGCCCAAGTGCAACCCCAGTTGGCGATCGCTTCTCTGGCCAAAGATAACCGCTGGAACTTGCCTCATCCTCAGGTGGTTGCACGTTATCAGCAACAACAAGTGCAGTGGCTAGATACCGGACAAATGGGGCAGATTTCGCTATTTTTCTATCCGGATCAGCTTGATTGGTTGGCTCAGCGGCAGCGCTACTGGGAGCCTTGGTATAGGCAGATGCTACGTAAAGGGGTAGAATGAGGCCAATTTTGTAATCAGAAAAGCCTTTCTATGTCACTTCACTCTGACGAATCTAACTGGCAGACCTTTAAACGTCTGTGGACTTATATCAGCACCTATAAAGCGGGGCTGGTGGTGGCAACCATCGCGTTGATCATTAATGCGGTTGCCGATACCTACATGATTTCACTGCTTAAACCCTTATTAGATGAAGGGTTTGGTGATGCTGAATCGACTTTTTTGCGCATTCTACCTTTCATGATTTTAGGTCTGATGTTTGTGCGTGGACTAAGTAGTTTTGCTTCTGCCTACTGCTTGAGCTGGGTCTCTGGCAACGTGGTGATGCAAATGCGCCGTGGTTTGTTTAACCATTTCATGCATATGCCAGTGAGCTTTTTCGATCAACAATCCACGGGCGGGCTTTTGTCGCGGATCACTTATGATTCGGAGCAAGTCGCTGGAGCCACCAGCCGAGCCTTGGTGAGCATTGTGCGGGAAGGGGCCAGCATTGTTGGCCTGCTGGTGCTGATGTTTTGGAACAGTTGGCAGCTCTCTTTAGTCTTGATTGTGGTTGCACCAGTGGTGGCGTTTGCAATTAGCTTTGTCTCTAAGCGTTTTCGCAAGATTTCCCGCAATATGCAGACGACGATGGGACACGTCACTTCGTCTGCGGAACAGATGCTCAAAGGGCATAAAGTGGTGCTCAGTTACGGTGGACAAGCGGTGGAGCGTAAGCGTTTTGACCAAGTCAGTAACCGAATGCGTCAGCAAACCATGAAATTGGTGTCGGCACAGGCGACGGCGGATCCCGTGATCCAGATGATTGCTTCCCTAGCACTGTTTGCCGTGCTGTTTTTGGCGAGTGTTGATTCGATTCGGGCTGAATTGACCCCAGGTACCTTTACTGTGGTGTTTTCAGCCATGTTTGGCTTAATGCGTCCGCTGAAAGCGTTAACCAATGTCACTTCGGATTTCCAACGCGGGATGGCCGCATGTCAAACTCTATTTGGTTTGATGGATCTGGAAACCGAGCGCGATAATGGCAAATATGCGGTGGATCGCGTGAAAGGTGAGGTGGTGGTGCAAGATGTTACTTTCACTTACCAAGGCAAAGACAAGCCGGCGTTATCCAATGTGTCGTTCACTATTGAGCAAGGTAAAACCGTCGCACTAGTGGGGCGCTCAGGCTCTGGCAAATCGACCATCGCGAACCTCTTTACTCGTTTTTATGATGTGGATAGTGGTTCGATCCGTTTAGATCAGCACGATGTACGCGATTATAAACTGACTAATCTGCGTCGCCATTTCGCATTGGTATCACAGAACGTACATCTGTTTAATGACAGCATCGCCAACAATATTGCCTATGCCGCGGAAGGCGAATATACCCGTGAGCAGATCGAGCAAGCGGCGCGTCAAGCTCATGCGATGGAGTTTATCGAAAATCTGCCGCAAGGCTTGGATACCGTGATCGGTGAAAATGGCACCAGTTTGTCTGGTGGTCAGCGGCAGCGAGTGGCGATTGCTCGGGCGTTGTTGCGCGATGCACCAGTACTGATCCTTGATGAAGCGACTTCGGCGCTGGATACGGAATCAGAGCGAGCCATTCAAGCGGCGCTCGATGAGCTACAGAAAAACAAAACAGTGCTAGTGATTGCCCACCGTTTATCGACCATCGAACAAGCAGATGAAATCTTGGTGGTCGATGAAGGGCAAATTATTGAACGTGGTCGTCATGCTGAGTTGCTAGCCCAAGACGGCGCCTATACTCAGCTTCATCGCATTCAGTTTGGTGAATGACGGTGATTGAAAAAATTTGGTTTCAACGCCATCTGCTGAGTTACTTATTATGGCCACTGTTGTCGCCGTTAAGCTTAATATTCGCTGCGATCAGCCGCTCACGGCGTAATGCTTATCAAACTGGCCGTAAAGCCACTTTCCGAGCTCCGATCCCTGTGGTAGTGGTGGGCAATATTACCGCTGGCGGCAATGGCAAAACGCCGGTGGTGATTTGGTTAGTGGAAACGCTGCAAAAACTGGGCTATCGGCCGGGCGTCGTATCGCGTGGTTATGGGGCGAAAGCGCCGAGTTACCCGCTGCTGGTTAATCAGCACACACCGCCAGAGCATTGTGGTGATGAGCCGAAGCTGATCTTTCAACGCAGCGGCGCGCCGGTGGCGGTGGATCCGGTACGTAGCCAAGCGGTACAAGCACTCGTGGCATGCGGAGTGAATATCATCATCAGTGATGATGGTTTACAGCATTATGCTTTGCAGCGCGATATTGAAATTGCCGTGGTTGATGGCGTGCGCCGTTTTGGTAATCAGCAGTTGATCCCGCTCGGACCACTGCGTGAACCGATTAGCCGGTTACAGCAAGTGGATTTTATTATTACCAATGGCGGTCGCGCGCAGCCCAATGAAATCGCTATGCACCTGCAGCCGGATTTGGCGGTTAACCTGCGCACCGGTGAGCGTTGCCCAGTCAATCAATTGACTCGTGTGTGCGCTATGGCTGGAATTGGTCACCCGACGCGATTTTTTAATACTTTACGGGCACTGAATGCGGATTTGTTGGTTTGCCAAGGGTTTGCGGATCACCACGCGTTTGATGCCACGCAGTTAAAGCAACTGGTACAGCAGGGTGACCATCTGATCATGACGGAAAAAGATGCAGTTAAATGTGCTGGATTTGCACAAGCCAATTGGTGGTATTTGCCTGTTTCGGCTCAATTTGCTCCAGACATGGAGCTGCGTATTGTCGACAAAATTAAAGAGGTAATGGAGTCATATGGATCACCGTCTGCTTGAAATCGTCGCTTGCCCAGTGTGTAAGGGTAAGCTGAGTTACGATAAAACTCGCCAAGAATTGATTTGTAAACTGGATCGTCTGGCTTATCAAATCAAACAAGGTATTCCGGTGCTGTTAGAGTCAGAAGCTCGTAGCATGAGTATGGATGAGGGACACTAATGTCATTTACGGTTGTGATCCCAGCCCGCTATCAATCAACCCGTTTGCCGGGTAAGCCGATGGCCGATATTGGTGGTAAGCCAATGGTTCAATGGGTGTACCAGCAAGCGATGCAAGCGGGAGCTGAGCGAGTGATTATTGCCACTGACGATCAGCGAGTGGCTGATGTCGTGCAAGCGTTTGGTGGTGTTGTGTGTATGACCTCGCCTGATCATCAATCAGGTACCGAGCGGTTGGCGGAAGTGGTTGAAAAAATGGCGATCCCTGCTGAGCACATTGTGGTTAATGTGCAAGGTGATGAGCCTTTGATCCCGCCAGTGATTATCCGTCAAGTCGCGGACAATCTAGCCGCTTGCCATGCGCCCATGGCGACTCTAGCAGTGCAAATTGATCAGCAAGCGGAAATGTTTAATCCCAATGCGGTTAAGGTGGTGACTGATAAACACGGTTATGCACTGTATTTTAGTCGCGCGACCATTCCTTGGGATCGCGATCATTTTGCCACGCCAGAGCCAACGATTGCACAGCCAGTGCTGCGCCACATTGGCATTTATGCTTATCGTGCGGGCTTCATCCACACCTACCTTCAGTGGCAACCTAGCCAATTGGAAAAAATTGAGAGCTTAGAGCAGCTGCGAGTGCTTTGGCATGGTGAGAAAATTCATGTTGCAGTGGCCTTACAAGCGCCTCCGGCTGGCGTTGATACCCCAGAAGATTTGGCTTTAGTTCGGCAGATTGTCGCTCAGCAAGCTCACTGAGCGGCCTGATCCGCGATAATACGTTGGTGATAGTCAGTAATGATTGACTGATTATCACCAAATTATCGACCACCAAACTATTAACTATAAAACTATCGACTACAAAATAATCGACGACAAAATCATCAGGTCATCAAATCACCAAGCGGTTAAATCGGGCACTCAAAATGGCTTTTTTTCGGGCATGTTGCCAGCAGATCTCGACGCCCGCTCTCTTTGACTTCTTCGAGTTTAACCTCAAAGCCCCACAGCCGGTGCAAGTGTTTTAGCACCTCTTCATAGTTGGCTTCTAACGGGATCCGATTATGAGGCACATATTGTAAGGTTAAGGAGCGATCACCGCGAATATCGACGCTATACACTTGAATATTAGGCTCTAAGTTACTCAGGTTGTATTGTGCCGCGAGCTTTTCACGGATCGCTTGATAGCCGAGTTCATCATGAATGGCACTGATTTCAATTTGATTCTTTCTATCGTCATCACAAACCGCGAACAGCTTAAAATCGCGGATCAGTTTGGGTGATAAGTATTGGCTGATAAAGCTCTCATCTTTAAAGTTACGCATCGCAAAATGCACTGCTTGTAACCAATCGCTGCCAGCTAATTTGGGAAACCAGCGTTGATCTTCCTCGGTTGGATCTTCACAGATGCGTTTAATGTCACGAAACATCGCAAAGCCAAGTGCATAAGGGTTAATCCCATTGAAATAAAGGCTGTTATAAGGCGGCTGTGCGACAACACTGGTATGGCTATGTAGAAACTCGAGCATGAAGCGGTCGCTGAGTAAGCCTTCATCATACAGATGATTGAGCAGGGTATAGTGCCAAAAGGTCGCCCAACCTTCATTCATGACTTGAGTCTGTTTTTGCGGATAGAAATACTGGCTAATTTTACGCACGATACGCACAATTTCACGCTGCCAAGGTTCGAGTAATGGGGCGTGTTTCTCAATAAAGTACAGAATGTTTTCTTGTGGTTCAGCCGGGAAGCGGTGCTGTTGTTCTGCGGTCACGTTTTTTTTCGGTACGGTACGCCACAGTGTATTGACCTGTGATTGCAGATAGTTTTCGCGCTCTTCTTGGCGTATTTTTTCTTCGGCAATGGAAATTTTTTCTGGTCGCTTATAGCGATCAACCCCATAGTTCATTAATGCATGACAAGAATCGAGTAGAGTTTCAACTTCCTCCACCCCGAACTTTTGTTCGCATTCGGCGAGGTAATGTTTGGCAAACAGCAGATAATCGATAATCGAACTGGCATCCGTCCAAGTTTGGAACAGGTAGTTACCTTTGAAAAAAGAGTTATGGCCGTAGCAGGCATGTGCCATGACCAAGGCTTGCATGGTGATGGTGTTCTCTTCCATCAGATAGGCGATACACGGATCAGAGTTGATCACGATTTCGTAGGCTAAGCCCATTTGACCGTGTTGGTAATTTTGCTCGGTTTGGATGAATTTTTTACCAAACGACCAGTGATGATAATTAATCGGCATACCGATGCTGGAGTAAGCATCCATCATCTGCTCTGAGGTGATGATTTCTATCTGGTTTGGGTAAGTTTCTAAACGGTAAAGCTCTGCTACACGGCGGATCTGTTGGTGATAGCGCTCCAGCAGTTCAAATGTCCAATCAGGGCCATCTGGCAGTGGTTGGTGGTGCAGTGTCGCTTGGATGGTCATGTTGCGCTCTCCCTACTCGTGTTCCTTTTGAAACAGCTCCCTAAACACCGGAAAAATATCATCGACACTACGAATGTGTTTCATCGCAAAGTGACTGAAAGAGGGCTGCAATTTTTCATATTCGTGCCACAGCGTTTGGTGTGAACGGCGCGTGATTTCGATATAGGCATAATATTGGCAATCAGGCAGCAATTGGTTGGCCAGTAGCTCTTTACAGCGCGGCGAATCATCCGCCCAGTTATCGCCATCCGAAGCTTGTGCCCCATAAATATTCCATTGGTTAAGTGGGTAGCGCGCTTTAATGATCTCATTCATTAATTTCAAGGCACTGGAAACAATGGTTCCGCCGGTTTCTTGTGAGTAGAAAAAATCGTGTTCATTGACCTCTTTAGCTTGGGTATGGTGACGAATAAACACCACCTCGACATTGTCATAAGTGCGAGTCAGAAATAAGTAGAGCAGCACATAGAAGCGTTTCGCAATCTCTTTAGTCGCTTGATCCATTGATCCTGAGACATCCATCAGCGAGAACATGACCGCTTGACTGGATGGGATAGGACGCTTCTCATAGTTTTTAAAACGTAAATCAAAGGTATCGATAAAAGGTACGCTACCGATTTTTTTCCGCAGATCTTCAATCTGTTGTTTGATGTGCCTCTGTTCGATGATCTGTGGTGGTTCAAGGCGCTGGATTTCGGTTAATTGTTGTTGTAACTCATCAAGCAAACGGCGTTTACTGGCAGTCATCGCTGTGCGACGGGCTAATGATTGTTGCAGTGAACGAACCACTGCAATGTTAGACGGTACACCGGCGGTTTTGAAACCTGCGCGATGGGTTTTCCACTCGGCGATTTTATTAGCGTGATTTTTTTTGAGGTTGGGTAGTGCTAAATCTTCAAACAAAATATCAAGATATTCATCTCTGGAGAGCTGGAAAATGAAATCATCACTGCCTTGGCCATCAGCACTGGCATCACCTTCTGCTGCACCGTTATTACCTTGACCAGTTTTGGGGCGCTCGATTTTATCACCGCGGATAAATTGATCATTACCCGGATGCACCTGCTCACGCACACCACCTTTGCCTTGCTGAAACATCGGCTCTTTAATGTCGCGAGTTGGGATGGCTACGCCTTCACCGCTTTCGGTATTGGTGATTGAGCGGCGGTTAACCGCATCAGCGACTGACTCTTTGATCTGCTGCTTATAGCGACGTAAAAAGCGTTGCCGATTGACGGTACTTTTGTGCTTGCCGTTTAGCCTTCTGTCGATAAATTGCGCCATGCACTGCTCCCTAATCACCGCTGCTCAATATAGAGATTGAGCCGATCTGGTGGTTGCCAATTGCCGATCTGCTATTTTTTGCAACCACTATGCTGGCTTGGTGAACGCCAAGCATAGTTGCCAATCGCACTTATGATGATTTACGTACTCGTAAATACCATTCAGACAATAAGCGAACTTGTTTTTCGGTGTAGCCTTTTTCCATCATGCGTGCCACGAAATCATCGTGTTTTTTCTGATCATCAGAAGAGGTTTTGGCATTAAACGAAATCACTGGCAGTAGATCTTCGGTATTGGAGAACATTTTTTTCTCGATCACCGTGCGCAATTTTTCGTAGCTGGTCCACAGTGGATTTTGACCATTATGGTTGGCGCGTGCACGCAATACGAAGTTGACGATTTCGTTACGAAAATCTTTCGGGTTACTGATCCCTGCGGTTTTTTCAATTTTTTCTAATTCACTGTTCAGCGCTGAACGTTCAAATAGCTGACCGGTTTCCGGATCGCGATACTCTTGATCTTGGATCCAGAAATCGGCATAGGTGACATAGCGATCAAAAATATTTTGCCCATATTCAGAATAGGATTCCAAATAGGCGGTTTGAATTTCTTTGCCGATAAACTCGACATAGCGCGGGATCAAATACCCTTTGAGAAATTCATGATAACGATCAGCCGTTTCCGGCGCGAACTGTTCACGCTCTACTTGCTGCTCAATAACATAGAACAGATGTACGGGGTTGGCCGCGACTTCGGAATGGTCAAAGTTAAACACTCGCGATAGAATTTTGAATGCAAAGCGGGTCGAAAGGCCGACCATCCCTTCATCCACCCCTGCATAATCACGGTATTCCTGATAGCTTTTGGCTTTGGGATCGGTGTCTTTTAGAGTTTCACCATCGTACACCCGCATTTTGGAAAATAATGATGAGTTTTCTGGGACTTTAAGGCGTGACAGTACACTAAATTGCGCCAGTAGTTCGAGCGTGCTGGGCGCGCAAGGGGCTTGAGCCAGCTCACTGTGATCGAGCAATTTTTGGTAGATCTTCACCTCTTCTGATACACGCAGGCAGTAGGGCACTTTGACAATATAAACCCGATCAAGGAATGCTTCGTTGTTTTTATTGTGGCGGAAAGTTTGCCATTCCGATTCGTTGGAGTGGGCGAGGATCATGCCATCAAAGGGTAACGCGGAAAGCCCTTCGGTGCCGTTATAATTCCCTTCTTGAGTTGCGGTGAGGAGCGGATGCAGCACTTTAATCGGCGCTTTGAACATCTCCACAAATTCCATTAACCCTTGATTGGCGCGGCACAGTGCGCCGGAGTAGCTATAAGCATCCGGATCATCTTGTGAGAAATGTTCCAGCTTGCGAATATCCACTTTGCCGACCAGTGACGAAATATCTTGGTTGTTTTCATCGCCCGGCTCGGTTTTGGCAATCGCGATTTGATCCAAAATCGATGGGCGTACTTTCACCACTCTAAACTGGGTAATATCACCGCCAAATTCGTGCAGCCGTTTTGCCGCCCACGGCGACATAATTGAGTGCAAATAACGGTGTTCAATCCCGTATTCTTGCTTGAGTAGATCGCCATCTTCGTTGACATCAAACAGACTAAATGGGTGATCGTTGACTGGGCTACGCTGCCCATTGGCCGACAACACATAAATCGGCATTTGCTGCATCAAGGCTTTCAGCTTTTCGGCTAATGAAGATTTACCGCCACCGACTGGGCCTAACAAATAGAGGATTTGTTTACGCTCTTCTAAACCTTGTGCCGCATGTTTAAGGTAAGCCACAATCTGTTCGATCGCTTCTTCCATACCATAGAAATTTTCGAAGGTTTTATAGCGTGCAATCACTCGATTAGAGAAAATACGGCTCAGGGTCGGGTGTTTAGAGGTATCAACCATAATTGGCTCACCAATGGCCATCAGTAAGCGCTCGGCGGCATTGGCATAAGCACTTTTGTTTTCTTTACACAGGGTCAGAAAATCTTGAATCGACAGATCTTCATCTTTGGCGGCTTCATAGCGAGCCTGAAAGTGTGAAAAAATACTCATTGTGTTTCCCCTTTGAAAATGTCGTCCCGACACAGCACAGCCATAAACCAATGCTTAACGTATTAAGCCTAGTTAGTGATTGATGGTTTTGCTTCATCAATCATTGATTAATTTCAATTGAGATCAGGATGAAACGGGTGAGTAAAGGCAAAGTAGGGGATTGAAAATTGGACTAATAAAAAGCTGGCATGCTATGGCCAGCTTTAAAGTGGATTTCACGAGCTTGGTGTTAACGATGAGCCATTGCTTAGTGCTAGGCTTAAGCGTTGATAATTTGCCGCAGTTCATTGGCCGAGAGATGGTACTGACGCGGGCAGTCACGCCACGTGGTCAGCATTCGTTGGTATTTAGCCAACATCGGCACTTGGCTGTTGAAATGATGATCGCCTTTATCAAATTGAGGGTATAAACCTTCCGAGTCGACTAAAAAGCGTACGTAGTGGGTGAGCTGCGCTTCGCTCGCCAAGTCAAAGCCGAGGAAAGTTAAGCGACGTTGGTCGACTTCTTTGCGTGCGGTCTCATCGAGCATGCGGTTCGATTCCTGCATCGCATGATACATTTCCATTATATCGATAATTTGACGACATTCGCTTTCTGCTAGGCAACCGAACTCACGATTGAGTTCGCGCATTTGCAGCTCATAGCCACGTTCGACAATGGTTTGTAATCGCTGGTATTGATTGGCGTTACTTGGATCGAGCTGTGACATCAGGAAATATTGATTCGAGAGGATCAAACGTTGAGCGTTAGTCATTTCCATATAAGGTCTCACTTTAAATCAGAGTTATTATTTTGCTGAATTAAGGTTAACAGGATTGGTGTGTTGTGAAATATGATCTGGCTACACTTTTGATGGCGAAAGGGTAAAAAAAAGCCAATTGTTCACCACTGACGGGCAAAAAAATACCAACCAGATCGGTTGGTATGGTTGGAACAGTTTAGGCGAGGTGAGATCAGTATTTGACGTTAGAGTGATACTGCTCAAGGATGGCGACTATATTATCCATCGTTTCTTTGCTGGGCGGATTCACCCCTTCCAGCGGGTATTCTTCACCCATCGCTTCCCATTTATGAGCGCCCAGCTTGTGGTAAGGCAATAGCTCAATTTTCTCGATATTTTCCATATCTTTAATGAATTCGCCAAGCTGGTGGGCCGATGCGGCATCATCGGTATAACCCGGAACCACGACATAACGCAGCCAGGTTTTTTGGCCAATTTGATGCAGATAGCGGGCAAAATCTAGAGTACGTTTATTGGATACGCCAATCAGATCTTGGTGGATGTCATCATTCATCTGTTTGATATCGAGCATCACCAGATCGCTCACTTCCAGCACTTCATCAATGACTGGGGTGAACTTACGAATATGACCATTGGTATCTAAACAGGTGTGGATACCTTCGGCTTTAGCGGCGCGGAATAAATCACGCACAAACTCCGGTTGCAGCATCGCTTCGCCGCCGGAACAAGTAATACCCCCACCAGAGGCATTCATAAAATGGCGGTAAGATTTGGCTTCTTGGATGATTTCCTCAACCGTGACTTCTTTGCCACTATGCGTGTCCCAAGTATCTCGGTTGTGGCAATATTTACAGCGAAACAAGCACCCTTGTAGGAATACAATAAAGCGGATTCCTGGGCCATCAACAGTGCCACAAGATTCGAAAGAATGGATCCGACCAATGGTAGACATGAGCGCTTCTCAGTTATGTTATTTGAGCGGCATTTTATTACAAATAGCAGGGATTAAATAGGCTTATCTCGCGCAGAATTGTTCAGTTTACTAGCCGTAGCAAGGGCTCACGCTCGATAAGCCAAATCTGTTCACGGCATGTGAACCGCGACACATGATGCAGTGTGCCAGCCCGGGGTTAAGTCACGGGCTGGTGTGATCACTCAGATTAGAAAAACGCATACAGCGTCACGCTACCAGTACCGCTGATCGAATTTTGATCCTCTTTATATTCAGGGCTACTTGCGGTGAGAGTTAAGCTGGCACCAAAACTGCGAGCGTACATGGCAAAGCCTGCGACAGCGGTGGTTTGCCATGGCTTAACATGCACTTGATAGTACTCAGATGGCTGAGCTAAATTATCCAGTTGTCGATTCCCTTCAATAGTGACATCGTTAAAACGGTAACGTGCTTTAATGCCGCTAAACACAAACCAACCTTGGTCGGATGCGCCAATCATACCGGGGGTAAATGGGTTTTCAGAGGAAATCTGTGCCGCACCAAAGTTATTTTCTAAATCGGTACCCCAGCGCAGCATCAAGCCGGAAGAGAGATCACTGCGAAAATTGCCCACATTGACTTCTGAGATGTTAGCCAATTCGAATGTTGTGCCTGCCAATGCTGGGTAACGTCCCCAGTTGAAATGCGAGCGGTAGCCTAAGCTGCCTACCAATTTGTCTTCGACTTGGTATTCCCAGCCATTCGGTTTATCCGAGTTGGTAATACTGTGCACGATCTTCTGGGCTTGTTCGGATAATGAGCCATCGCCAGTTAAGCCTAAGGTTAGGTTGAAGCGCTGAGCTTGCTGTGGATGTAGGCTAAGATAATTAAACTCAGTGTGCAGATAACCTGCATAGGGCCGCTCATTCGGCTGTGGTTTGTCAAGTTCAATGTCTGAAGGGGTCCACATTTTATGACCGAGGCTAAATTCCCACTTATCGAGACTTGGCGCTCCCCAGATCGCAAGACTCAGTGGGCGAGCGAATGGGTAAGGGGTGATTGCTCCTGAGGTATAAGTAAGGAAAAAGCCATTGGTGTAGTTTTGGTCGACCCCGAACACACCATCATTATCGATGCTGAGGGAAAAAGTCGGCGTAGGTGCTGCGGTAACGTAAGTGCTGACCAGCAGCAAAGGCAAATAGCGAATCGATTTCATGATGTAGTGGACTATGTTGGAAAGATAAAACAAAAGCTGATGAATCATGAGCTATTGCGGACAATAAACCTAGTAGAGAAGAGCACAAATGTGCAGTCAGATACACAAATTATTACGTACGATGAAAAACAAAAAGCCCCGTTATTACGGGGCTTTAGTTAGATTCGCTAAATCTTACAGAGATTCAGTGAAAGTACGTGCGATAACATCTTGCTGCTGCTCTGCAGTCAGAGAGTTAAAGCGAACTGCATAACCCGATACACGGATAGTCAGTTGTGGGTACTTTTCTGGGTGCTTAACAGCATCAAGCAGAGTGTCACGGTTCAGAACGTTAACGTTCAGGTGTTGACCACCTTCGATGCCAGTTTCATGATGGAAGTAACCATCCATCAGACCTGCTAGGTTAGCACGTTGTGCGCCCTCATCTTTACCCAGTGCATTTGGCACGATAGAGAAAGTATAAGAGATACCGTCTTTTGCGTGAGCAAATGGCAGTTTACCAACAGAAGTCAAAGATGCTACTGCACCTTTTTCATCACGGCCGTGCATTGGGTTTGCGCCTGGTGCGAATGGTGCGCCAGCACGACGACCGTCTGGTGTGTTACCTGTCTTCTTACCGTATACCACGTTTGATGTGATAGTCAGGATTGACTGAGTAGGAATCGCATTGCGGTAAGTGTTCAGTGAACGGATCTTGGTCATGAAACGCTCAACCAATTCACAAGCAATGTCATCGACGCGAGCATCGTTGTTACCGAATTTAGGGTAGTCGCCTTCGATTGCGAAATCGACCGCTACACCATCTTCGTCACGCACGGGTTTCACTTTTGCGTACTTGATAGCAGACAATGAGTCAGCCGCAACAGACAGGCCTGCGATACCACATGCCATAGTACGACGTACATCACGGTCATGCAGCGCCATCAGTGCCGCTTCGTAGCTGTACTTGTCATGCATGAAATGGATAGCATTCAATGACGTGACATATTGAGTGGCCAGCCAATCCATGAAGTGATCCAATTTGTCCCATACATCGTTGAAGTCAAGAACTTCGTCCATGATCTTAGGCATTTTTGGACCGACTTGGATTTTCAGTTTCTCATCCACACCACCGTTGATTACATACAGCAGAGTTTTTGCTAAGTTGGCACGAGCACCGAAGAATTGCATGTGTTTACCAATCACCATTGGTGATACACAACATGCGATCGCGTAGTCATCGTTATCGAAGTCTGGACGCATCAAGTCATCATTTTCGTACTGGATTGAAGATGTATCGATCGATACCTTCGCACAGAACTTCTTGAAGCCTTCAGGCAGTTTTTCAGACCACAGAACCGTGATGTTTGGCTCTGGAGATGGACCCATAGTGTACAGTGAGTTCAGGAAGCGGAAGTTAGAACGTGTTACCAGCGTACGACCATCCAGACCCATACCACCCATAGATTCGGTTGCCCAAATTGGGTCGCCAGAGAACAGCTCATCGTACTCAGGAGTACGTAGGAAACGAACCATACGCAGCTTCATTACGAAGTGGTCGATCATCTCTTGTGCTTGTTCTTCTGTGATCTTGCCCGCTTTCATGTCGCGCTCAATGTACACGTCCAAGAAAGTAGAAGTACGGCCAAGCGACATCGCTGCACCGTTTTGAGACTTAACAGCAGCTAGGTAGCCGAAGTAAGTCCACTGGATCGCTTCTTGCGCAGTTTCCGCAGGGCGAGAAATATCGTAACCATATTTCGCAGCCATAACTTTCATTTGGCCTAGCGCACGGTGTTGCTCTGCAATTTCTTCACGCAGTTGCATGGTCATGTGCAGATCTTCGCCAGTTTCGAATCTTTCCTGTAGAGACTTGAACTGAGCCAGTTTGTCTTTCATCAGGAAGTCGATACCGTACAGTGCAACACGACGGTAGTCACCGATGATACGACCACGACCGTATGCATCAGGCAGACCAGTCAGCACGCCAGATTTACGGCAAGCCAGAATTTCTGGTGTGTAGATGTCGAAAACACCCGCGTTGTGGGTTTTACGGTATTCTGAGTAGATTTTTGAAATTTGTGGATCCAGTTCACGGCCGTAGGCTTTGCATGAACCTTCTACCATACGCACGCCGCCGTTAGGGATGATCGCGCGTTTTAGAGGAGCATCAGTTTGTAGACCAACGATTTTTTCTAGGTCTTTATTGATGTAACCAGCATCGTGAGCGGTGATGGTAGAGATAAGTGAAGTGTCGAAGTCAACAGGAGCGTGAGTTGAGTTTTCCTGTTTGATGCCAACCATCACTTTTTCCCAAAGCTTGTTAGTCGCTTCAGTACCTTCAGAAACTAGGAAAGATTCGTCGCCTTCATACGGTGTGTAGTTCTTTTGAATAAAATCACGAACGTTAACTTCGTTTTGCCAGTCACCTGCTGCAAAACCTTCCCAAGCGTTAGCAAATTGCTCTGCCATGACATACCTACCTTTATTAGTAGAAAAAACACGTACTGTTTTCGCTGTTGAGTCAGCTATCCCCGTAGGGCGCAGTACACTCTTCAATAACGATATCCAAATTCACTCTGTCATAGTTTGAATATGGATATTGCTATTAGTTCCAGCAACGCAGCTATTCTACACTAAAAAAAAATCGCAATCCTTAAACTAAATCAATAAAAGTTAAAAAATTAAAATAAAGTTTATTTGGTATCACTAAGGTCGGTTTATCTATCGGCATCAATAACTCATGGTGATGATTGCAAGTGTCGACTTGTAGCACGAGTTAACAGCAAGCATAGCAATCAAATCCATCCTGCGCATCTCAGTTGGTGTACTACTTTGCACCCCAGATACGTACTCATTGCTCGTGTCCTAACCACGGGGGCTATAGGATTGAGCATTATAGGCAAGTCTGCGATTGGCGGCGAGTTTAGCGTGCTTATTCTGCGTATCGATTGATCTCGATCACTTTACTTATGTAAATGAATGATCCCTGATTATCATTATTAATATCAATAGGATAGTTTGATTTTATTTGTGTACTTAAAGTAGTGTATTTTTATCTAGTCGCGCACTGTAACACAGTATCACCACCAGCACAGGAATCTCGATATGAAAAAATGGTTAGTTGTCAGCGTATTAATGGTGGTGACTCTGAGTGGAGTCAGCCAAGCAAAACCATGGACCACACTACGCTTTGGTATTGAAGGGGCGTATCCTCCTTTTAGTTGGACTGCTGCTGATGGTTCACTACAAGGCTTTGATGTTGATATGGCGCATGCGCTGTGCGCTGAAATGCAGGTGGAGTGTAAAATCGTTGCTCAAGATTGGGATGGCATCATTCCAGCCCTGCTCGCACGCAAATACGACGCGATTATTGCCGCGATGTCGATAACCGAAGATCGTAAATCGAAAGTCGATTTTACTGATAAATATGCGCTGATCCCGAACAAGTTTATTGCTAAAAAAGGCACTAATCTATCGTTTAGCCAACTAGGTTTAAAAGGGGTGAAGATTGGGGTGCAACGAGCCACCACTCACGATAAGTATCTTACCGATAATTATGGCGATGTAGCCGAGATTGTGCGCTACGGAGCTTCGGAGCAAGCTTACCGAGATTTGGCTAGCGGACGGATTGTGACGCTGTTGGGCGACGCTTCAGTATTAGAGGCGGTGCTTAATAAAGTGGGAGGCGATGGATATGAGTTTGTTGGCCCTGCTCTCACCGATTCTAGATGGTTTGGTGAGGGGTTTGGGATTGCCGTACGTAAACAAGATAAAGATTTAACTCAGCAATTGAACGCGGCGATCAAGGCGCTGCGTGATAAGGGCATTTATCAGCAAATCCAAGCCAAATATTTCACCTACGATGTGTATGGTGAGTAATTTCTGCTTCGCTCGGTTGCAATCGGCCAATATGCCATACCGCGATGCGGTGAATCTCCCCCTGTTATGGCTCAATAGGGGGAGGGATCGCCAGTTGGTTAAGCGGTGATTAAGGGGTTAAGCAGTGACTAAGGGTCGCCATTAACTAAAAGTGGCCCAAATCGGGGCGTGATCTGATGGCTTGTCAATGGCGCGCAGCTCATAGTCGATGCCAGCCTCTTGGCATGTCTCTGCCAGTGCTGGTGTAGCAAGGATCACATCAATGCGTAGACCGCGGTTATCTTCAAAGCCACGTGAACGGTAGTCAAACCATGAGAATTGATCATCCACTGTTGGATGCAGTTGACGGAAGGTATCGACTAACCCCCAATCTAATAAGGTTTGTAACCACTCACGCTCTTGTGGCTGGAAGGAACACTTACCGGTTTGTAACCAGCGCTTGCGGTTGGCTTCACCGATGCCGATATCTAGATCGAGAGGGCTGATGTTGATATCGCCCATTACTACTAAACGTTCGCTATTGCTGCATTGTTCGCGCAAGTAGCTCATCAAATCACGATAGAACTGACGTTTATAAGGGAACTTAGTCTCATGCTCAATATTGTCACCTTGCGGGAAATAACCGTTAAGAATGGTGGTTTTATTACCTGCTTGGTCGGCAAATGTCGCCATAATCATCCGTTTTTGGTGATCTTCGCTGTCGGTTGGGAAACCTTTAATCACTTCCTGTGGGGTTTGTTTGCATAAAATCGCTACCCCATAATGGGCTTTTTGACCATGGAAATAGACTTGATAGCCCATCTCTTCCACCGCTTGACGAGGAAAAGCCTCATCATGAACTTTAATTTCTTGCAAACCAATCACATCCGGCTGGTGCTTATCGATCAGCGCTTGCAGTTGATGCAATCTGGCACGTAGACCATTGATGTTGAAGCTAACGATTTTCATGGAGATTCCTTTTGATTGACTGGAGGGTGATGGTATCACCTCTATTTGAGAGCTCACCAGCGCTTGCGTAAGCGTGATATTAGCTAAATCGAATGTGGTTTTGGTGTTAATTTAGATTCTAAGTCATGCTTGACGATCTCTAGCGCGGCCAGTGCGATATGTGGCGCAATGGCATGAGATTCCAATAAATAGATCAGATCAACCGCCAGTTTTATCTCATCGGCGGCTTCATTTAATGGGATAGATTGTAATGGGGCAGATTGCAAAGGGGCAGATTGCAAAGTGGTAGATTGCGGCGACATTTAGGCTTTTCTCTCCTGCATGGTGATGCGTTGCTCAAGCTTTATTTTTGCCGCTTGGCAGCGGTTTAGCCGCTGCTCGGCGAGCAGCAATGCTTGTTGCGCGTTCATTTTTTGGATTGGATGCGCTTGCGCCAGCAATAGCTCTTTATCACTCACCAGTTCCATCAGCCGACGTTCCCAATCCTGATGCTGCGCCAATTCTTGGTAAAGCGCATTAATCGGCTTTTTAAAATAACTGGTGGGCTTAGGCTCTTTACGGCGTACATTTTGGGTTGAAATCTCACGCTTAAGCGCCGCAATTTGAGCCAATAAACGTTCGGATAAATATTCAGCGCGTAGCGCGGTCAAACGGCCACTCTCTTTTTCGCGGATCAAGGCTTGCAAAGTCGCATGGGTTTCGGCCACACAAGGTGTCAACAGCTTACCATGACAATGAAACAGCACCGCATCAAACAATGGTTGGCTGTGTTCACCGCGTTGGCGATCCACATGCGCAGCAGAAGATTTGAGCTCGTTGAGCGCTTCATCCAGTTTGGTGTATTTATCCATCATGCGATCCACCATGCATCATAAGCCAGTTTTGTGGCGAGCAAAGTCACCAGCACAATAAACAGTGGCCGAATAAAACGCGCGCCCAAACGAATGGCGGAATGCGCTCCGACCCATGCTCCCGCCATTAAGCAGATGCCCATGGTCAGGCCGAGTAACCAGTTAATATGGCCGAGCAGGGCAAATATCACCAGTGAGGAGAAGTTACTGGTAAAGTTCATCGCCTTAGCAAGTCCCGAGGCGAACAAAATATTAAAGCGGTATAGCGCCATTGAACTGACCGTCCAAAATGCGCCAGTGCCGGGCCCCGCTAAACCGTCATAAAAACCTAGCCCGAAACCTTGTAAAATTTGTTTACGCTGCAATTTGGGGCAAGGTTGTGGGGTAGTGCTTTGCCGATTGGACTGCGGACGATGCCACACCGTATAGAGAGCGGCGGCTAAGATCAGTAATGGTAGCACTTTGGCGAGCCATTCGGTGCTGATCGCATCAACGGTTAGAGTACCGATTATCGCGCCAAGTAAAGTGGCAATAAAAGCGCGTTTCCAACAAGCTGGATCAAACAATTTTTGTCGATAGTAGGCCCATGCTGCGGTTGAAGAGGCAAATGTCGCTGCGAGTTTGTTGGTACCTAATGCAAGGTGAGGCGGCAAACCGAGTGACAGCAGAGCCGGCACCGTCAGCATGCCACCGCCGCCGGCGACCGCATCAATAAATCCGGCGATGAAAGCCACCAGAGCCAGTACCACTAGAGTGGTGGGTTCTATCCATTCCATCAAAAGCGCATCCTAAGTCGATGATTCGTTATAATTAGTATTCGATGGTACGTTTAAACGGCGGTAAAGCATCCAACAAGGCTTTTCCGTAACGCTTAGAGACGACTCGCCGATCAAGGATGACTACTCTACCAGAATCACGTTCTTTACGCAGTAAACGGCCAACCGACTGGATGAGCTTTTTACTGGCTTGTGGAACCGTGATCTGCATAAATGGATTGCCACCGAATTGCTCAATATACTCGGCATGAGCTTGCTCGACCGGCGAAGTCGGCACCGCAAATGGAATTTTGGTGATGATCACGTTCTCCAATAAATCGCCCGGCAGATCCAGTCCTTCCGAAAAGCTGCCAGTGCCAAATAAAATACTGGTTTTTTGCTTTTTTATCAGTTTTTTGTGTTGACTTAGGATCTCTTGGCGTGACTTTTCGCCTTGGATTTGTAATGTCCAATCACGCTTGGTGAACTCTTTTTGTAAAATCTCCGCCACTTCACGCATTTGCCAATAGGAAGCAAACAGCACCAAATTGGCTTTATCTGCTTGTAAGTAGCAGAGTACTTTATCGGCTAAATAGGCGGTATACCCCGCCGCTTGTGGCTCAAGCGCCATTTTAGGGATCAGTAATTCGCCTTGAGTGGCATAGTCAAACGGTGAGGCGAGAGCCAAAAATTGTACCCCATCCTCGGCTTTCTCACTGATCCCAGCTTGGCGGCAGAAAAAGCTAAACGAATTTAAGGCTCTCAACGTGGCAGATGCCAGCACTGCGCCGATACAGCGGCTCCAGATTTGCTTATCAAGCTGCCAACCAATTTCTAGCGGTGATACGCTGACTAAATAGTCGCCCTCACGCTCGGTGCTGATCTCTAACCAACGAGCCAGCGGCGCTCCTTTCTCCTGATTGGGTTTGGCCATTAGTTGCCAAACTTGGCTGAGATTTTCTAAACGTTGAATATAAAAGCCGAGTTCGCCTAATGCCGGTTCGGCAATTCTGGCCGCCAATTCGCCCTCTTTGACCTTTTCCGCAATTAAATCGGTAATTTTGCCTATAGCTTGTGTTGTTTTCTGCGCAGCTTTGCTCAGAGCTTGCGACTCTTCGGCCAGCCACACCGGTAACTCACCATGTTCAAAGCGGTAGATACCATCGACAAATTGCTCGGCCACAAACTGCTTGGGCAACTGGGCTAAAGTGGGAATTAAAAATTGCATTGCCTCACGAGCTTCTTGTGCAAAGCGCTCGGCACGCTTCTCATCACTCAAAGCGGTAAATTTGGCTAATGATTGATTGAGTTTTTCTAACCAACTGGCTGCGCCTTTTAATGTCGCGGCCGCTGAGGCATGTTCGCGGGCGACAGTCGGTAAATGATGCGCTTCATCAAATACGTAGATTGTCTCTTCCGGCGCAGGCAGGATCACCCCACCACCTAAATCAGCATCCGCCATCACTAAACTGTGATTAGCAATAATCACATCCGCTTTATCTAACTCGGAACGTGCTTTTTGAAATGGACAGTGGCGATGGGCGCTAAAACTGCCATTACAGCTGTGTTTATCACTGACAATCATCGCCCATAAATGATCGGCAATCGGGGTTGGCCAAGCGTCGCGATCACCATCCCATTTGCCTTGGTTGAGCGCGTGATAAAGCTCATTCAACAATGCGCTCTCTTGCGGTTTCGGTTTGCTTTCGAACAGTGCTATTTGTGCATCATCGGTGGTGCAAGTGGCGGCTAAACGCTCGCTACAGCAATAACGTTGACGTCCCTTGGCCAGAATAAAGGAAAAACTTTGATCACTGATGCGCCGGTAAAGCGGCAGATCTTTATTCAGCAGCTGCTCTTGCAGTGCTACCGTCGCGGTGGATACCACAACTTTACGTCGATTGACCAGCGCAACCGGGATCGCCGCCATTAAATAAGAAAGGGATTTACCAATGCCGGTTCCGGCTTCGGCCACCAAGATTCGGTTCGATGGGTGATAGTTGCCACTCAGTGTCTTTGCGATTTCAGCCACCAGAAAATTTTGCGCGCGTCGTGGAATAAAGTTATCCAGTTGATGTTGTAGATTGTGGTAACTGTTGCGGATCGAGTCTTGGATGTTTTTTGTCAGCATAAGGGGGCCCAAAGTACGTTGCCGTGATGGTAGCACAGTTCAATCCGTGATACCTAGGTCACGAAATTCCATGGTTTTGGTTCAAAGTTTGATCTGGATCACGAAATAAAACTGAACTTTTGAGGAGCTGGGTTTGCTTGCTTGCGTGAGAAATATATCCCTTGATCTAGGTGATTAAGTTTTTATTAAAAACTATATTTTCATATTTTGTGGTTGTTGTTTGGATTTTTGTGCTGTCTAGCCTTGCAATTAGCATTTCGACTCTGCCTGGCTGCTAGTTCAGAAGTCGCTCGAAAAAATCACTGCAATAAGTGTAACGCTATGATATTTTTTGATTTTATGTTTTTTTTGTTGGTTTTTTTATGATGTTTGACATGCAGAATATTCTTTTGCAATCTTAGTCACGCACAGTGGTGGTTATGACTAAACAAAGAGTTAGCAAACCATCATCTACACAACAGGGAACCGGATAGGGAATTCCCAACTTAAGAAAAGGCAGTGGATTAATATGAAAAAAACATTATTAGCAGTGGCAGTAGCCACTTTATCAACGCAAGCATTTGCAGAAGCACCGAAAGCTATTTCTGCTGATCAATTTAAAGTGAGCGGCCAACTTGGACTTGGTGGCTATTATGACTCATATACTAATTCTGTATACGATGATTGGGCTACAGCAGCAACAGTGAAAGTGCACTACAAGAATGGATACATTGTTGGTTATCTAGAAGCTGATCTAGAGATGAACTTTGATACTAATGAAAGTAAAGTAAGTCCATATGAAGGTCCAATTCAAAATGGCCCTGCTACTGACATTGATAAAGCTTGGATTGGTATTGACACAGGGTATGGCATTCTGTCTTGGGGCTGGGAAAATGATACAGCGCTTGACGTCGTTGACGGTGCTGGTGATTTTACCGCTGAGTTTGGTAATAGTGCAGGCGATGTATCTGATGCGTTCAATGTTTTCCAATTCCGTGGTAAGACGGCAAGTATCGCTTATGGTATCTCTTATTTTGATACCAAAGATGACCGTGATGATGAAGAAGCTGATAGTGGTCTAAATGGTTTTATCGGTTATGAATCTGATCTATTTAATATCTATGCTGGTTACGAAACACGTGATGAGGCTAAATATGATGTTATGTCTCTATCAGGGAACGCAACATTCGGGCTTTTGCAAATCGGTCTTAATGCGTGGATTAATGATGGAGATAAGGGTGATCTGACTGGTAAAAATTTAGATGAAAAGAAATCAACAGGATTCTATACCAGTGCTGCTTATCAGTTAACGGATGATTTCACTCTAGCGCTTGGTTATTCTGCTACAACGGATGAAAAGAAAGGCTCCGCCGATGTTGATGCTTCATACATCAACGTATCAGGATTCTACAATCTTAATGGTGTAGACATCCAATTTGATGTAAAACAGGACATCAAAAATGGTGATGCAGGTATTAACCAAGAAGAGACTTGGGTATTTGCTGCAGCTTACTGGTACTTCTAGTTAGTTATCGATCTTATCTATGTAAAAAAGCCGATGTGATCGGCTTTTTTATTTTTACCCACAACACTTTTTAAATTTTTTGCCACTACCACAGGCGCAAGGGTCGTTGCGCCGCTGTTTCGGTGTAGCGGCAAATTCGCCATCAATAAATTCGCCATCAATAAATTCGCCATCAATAAATTCACCATCAATATAGTACCAAGTGCCATTTTCACGCACAAAACGCGAGCGCTCAGCAAGGCACTGCTCTTTGCCTTGTTGCTCAAAATAGGCGCGAAAGTGTACAAATCCTTCCTCGCTGGTCGCACCGGGTTCGGCCGCCAGCACTTCGAGGCGTCGCCAGTGGCTGTGTACCGATTCGCTGATCGCTTGGCGTTCATCTTCCGCATGGCAAGAGGGGTGGTAAGTTTTGATCACAAACTCAACATCTTGCAGCATGTGGGCACTAAAGCGTGCCCGCATCAGTTGCTCTGGGGTTTTGGCTTGCAACGGATCATGATGGATCGGTTGGCAGCACAAGGCATAGGATAGGGTATTTCCGCAATAACAGGACATAACAATATTTAGATTTAGCCGATGATCGAGTTGCCAAGTCTAGCGAGCGATTGGGTTAATTACCAGCCTGTGCACCGAGAAGATCTTCGCTCCATTTGATCGCTTCGATATAACATTCGTTGAGCGCATCACTGGGTAGATTGAGGGCTTTAGTCAGTGCTAGCACTTGTTCCCAGTCGGCCATTTCATACGCTTTGTTTAAATTCAGGATCTGTCCAAGCGTACCGCCACCTTGGGTTAATGCCACTTTAATCTCTTCTTCGATGGGTATTTCATGCACAATCGACTCTAGAGGCTGGTCGAGTAAGCTATCCAGTAATGAGAACATTCCGGTGAGAAAGCCAGCCTCAGTATTGATGGCTGGCGTGACTTGTTCACACAATCGTTCACAAAAACGCGCGCGTAAAATCGCCAAATCATATAAGTACTCTGGCTTTGAGTCTTGGGTCGAAGCGACGGCCATTAACGCGATAAATTTACGTAATTTTTGTAGCCCTAGATAGACTAAGGCTTGGCGAAATGATTGAATTTTGGTGCTCACCGTGGTTGATGAGTTAACAAAACTGAGTAATTTATACGACAGCGAGACATCTTGAGCGACGATCGCTTCGATTTTTCCAAAATCAACATCGGGCTTGGAAACTTCTCTGAGTAAGTTAACCACCGCGAGGAAAGAGGGTTGCAGGGCTTTGCGCTGAATAATTTCTGGTTTACTAAAAAAGTAGCCTTGAAAGTAGTGAAATCCCGCGGCTTTGGCTTGTTCAAACTCTTGATAATTTTCTACTTTTTCAGCCAAGAACTGGATCTTGGTCGCACGCAGTTTATTGATGAACAGGTGCGCTTTTGGGATCGGCACTAAACGGATATCAAACTTGATGATCGAAATATAAGGCAGAAAAGCTTTCCATTCATTGCTGGGAATAAAGTCATCAAGAGCGATTTTGTAACCATATTGAGCCATCTTTTTGACTGCGTTAAGCAATTCATCGCTTGGAGGGCAGTCTTCGAGGATCTCAACCACTAGACTTTTGACCGGAAATAGGGTCGGGATCATATTGATCAGGCTTTGGTAGGGAAAGTTAACAAAGCCAAGGTGATCGCCCAGCGTCTTGTAATGCGCGCTCAAAAAGTGATCGGACAGTAATCGGCTAGTCGCTTCTTCAGGATCGATATCTGGAAAGGTATTTTTGGGGCCATCCCGAAACAGCAATTCATAGCCGATAGTGCACTTATCGCGATCTAAAATCGGTTGTCTGGCTACGTATGAATATTTCACAGGTTCATCTATCCTTCAGTCTTGTTATCCCCTTCCTACTTGAAGCTGCAGCGGTGTTGGCTACGTTCGTTCACCCCAATCACATAGTTTGTCTATGCTCATGGGGACTCACTTACTTGCCGCCTACCTGCAACTCCAAGTTGTTTGGGTATACATTTATTATTCATTATTGATTATACGAAGACTTTTATCCCGTAAACGTCCCTTTATTAGCATACAATCAACCATTATGTCTAAGCGGTTGAGACAATAATTGGTATTCAGCTGATTTAGAATAAGTTAATACTGAACTTTGCTCATACCAATCACCTAATACAATGCGTGTTTTTGGCTTATTTTGATCGGCCGCAATCTGGTGAATCGCCGGGCGATGAGTGTGGCCGTGGATCATTAAGTCAACCTGATGATGTTGCATGACCTTTAGCACTTCACTGGGTGTAACATCCATGATCTGCATCGATTTGTGCTGTTTGTGATCTCGAATATCAGACTGAATCTTGCTCACTATGCGCTGGCGTAGCGCAAAGGGCAATAATGCAAACAAGCGCTGCAGCCAAGGTTGGTGAACTTTGTTACGAAATGCGAGATAGCGAGTATCTTGGGTGCACAGGGTATCACCGTGCAGCAATAGGGCTTTTTGTCCATACAAATCAACCACCGCTTCGTCCGCCAGTAATTGTACACCGGTCTGTTTGGCAAACTGTTGCCCGAGCAGAAAATCACGGTTGCCTTTGATCAAATAACAGGGGACACCTTGTTGCGTCAGTTGGCGAAATTCGGCTTTGATCTGCTGAGCAAAGGCGCTTGGGTCATCATCTCCCACCCAAAAATCGAACAGATCACCAAGTACATACAGTGCATCGGCTTGAGTCGCCTGTTCACGTATAAACTGGATAAAGGCGGCAGTAATCTCAGGTTGGTGAGCCGAGAGATGGAGATCAGAAATAAATAGTGTGTGCATTTTTATAACAAAAGGAGCGCCTAAGCGCTCCTCATCCAATTAAGCTTCAATCGTAGTGCTGGTGATCAGCACTTCTTCTAGTGGTACATCTTGATGCATGCCATAAGAACCAGTGCTCACCGCCTTGATTTTATTGACGATGTCCATCCCTTCAACCACTTCGCCAAATACGCAGTAGCCCCATCCATCGCGGCTTTCGGCACGGAAATCTAGGAAGATATTATTGTTGACGTTAATAAAGAATTGCGAGCTGGCTGAATGTGGATCCATGGTACGAGCCATCGCTAGAGTACCCACTTTATTGCTCAGGCCATTGTTGGCTTCATTACGAATCGCGTCGCGCGTCTCTTTTTCACGCAGGCCAGAAGTCATGCCGCCGCCTTGGATCATAAAACCATCAATCACGCGGTGGAACAAAGTGTTGTCGTAGAAACCTTCACGGCAATATTGCTCAAAGTTTGCGCTAGTGATTGGCGCTTGTTCAAAGTTGAGCTGAATTTTGATGTCACCAAAATTGGTATGCAGGGTGATCATGAGTTTTACCTTCGCATTTATCGATTGAGAGCCAGAGTTTAGCTTAACTTTTTGTGCATTCAAAACATCAAATGGATGACCTAGCAATCTTTGAGTTGTTATACTGTCCGCCATTTATAATTTTGCTGGTAATCAGATAGCGATCATGTTGAAGATTTATAACTCACTTACACGACAGAAAGAGGAATTTAAACCCATCACCGCTGGTAAAGTGGGCATGTATGTGTGTGGTGTCACTATTTATGATCTCTGTCATATTGGACACGGACGGACTTTCGTCTCTTTCGATGTGGTCGCCCGTTATTTACGCTACTTGGGTTATGATTTGACCTTTGTGCGTAACATTACCGATATTGATGACAAAATCATCAAACGTGCGACAGAAAACCAAGAAAGCTGTGAGTCATTAACCGAACGTTTGATTCAAGAAATGTACGCCGATTTTGATGCATTAAACATTAAGCGTCCGGATGTAGAACCTCGCGCTACGGCCTACATTGAAGAGATTATTGCGCTGGTTGAGCGTTTGATTGAACGTGGTTTCGCCTATGTGGCGGCTAACGGCGATGTGATGTTTGAAGTGGGCCAATACCGTGAGTACGGTAAGTTATCTAAACAAGATTTGGATCAATTGCAGGCTGGCGCTCGGGTGGATATTGAAGCAGCCAAACGTAGCCCATTGGATTTTGTGTTATGGAAAATGTCTAAACCGGGTGAGCCAACGTGGCAATCACCTTGGGGAGCCGGCCGCCCAGGTTGGCATATTGAATGTTCGGCAATGAACTCATCAATTTTAGGTCATCATTTCGATATTCACGGTGGCGGTTCCGATCTGCAATTTCCTCATCATGAAAATGAAATTGCGCAATCTTGCTGCGCCCATGATACCCAGTACGTTAATACTTGGATGCACAGTGGCATGGTGATGGTCGATAAAGAGAAGATGTCTAAATCATTAGGCAACTTTTTTACTATCCGCGATGTACTTGGTCACTACGATGCAGAAACCATTCGTTATTTCTTGATGTCCGGTCACTACCGTAGTCAGTTAAATTACAGTGAAGAGAACCTCAATCAAGCGCGCGCTTCGTTAGAGCGACTGTATAACGCGCTACGTGGTTTGGATTGCTCGGTGCCTGCCGCTGGTGGTGAGGAGTATGTTTCTCGTTTTACTGCCGCGATGAACGATGATTTCAATACCCCGGAAGCGTATTCGGTGTTGTTTGATATGGCGCGTGAAATTAATCGCCTGAAAAGTGAAGATGTGACCAACGCCAGCGCATTGGCAAGCCTGATGCGTGAGCTAGCGGATGTGATTGGTATTTTGTACCAAGAGCCAGAAGCGTTTTTCCAAGGTGGCGCTGAAGATGAACAAGCAGAACAAATTGAAGCGTTAATCAAACTGCGTAACGATTCGCGTGCCAGTAAAGATTGGGCGAATGCCGATCTGGCGCGTGATCAGCTTAATGCGTTGGGCATCGTGCTGGAAGATGGTCCTAACGGTACGACTTGGCGTCGTAAATAACCCCCATCCAATCAAAGAGTGGGCTTAGGCCCACTCTTTTTCTAACGGTTTTATATTTGCTAACGGTTCTGTATTTTTGCGTGTTATGCGCCGGTTTCAAATCAACAAGGCAAGCGAGTTATGTCGATCATCTTAGGAATAGACCCGGGATCACGAGTAACGGGGTATGGGGTGATCCGTCAGCAAGGGCGGCAACTTATCTACCTTGGTAGTGGTTGTATTCGTACTTCAGAGCAAGCGTTGCCACTGCGTTTGAAGCAAATTTATGCCGGGGTGAGTGAAATCATTACCCAATTTCAGCCGGATGATTTTGCGATTGAACAAGTCTTTATGGCTAAAAATGCTGATTCAGCGCTGAAACTGGGCCAAGCCCGCGGCAGTGCGATTGTCGCGGCAGTGAATGCCGAGCTTCCAGTTTATGAATATGCCGCCAGATTGATTAAACAAGCTGTGGTCGGAACGGGAGCGGCAGATAAAAGCCAAGTGCAACATATGGTACAACAAATGTTAAAACTGCCCGGTAAACCACAAGCCGATGCAGCGGATGCATTAGGGGTGGCGATTTGTCATGCGAATACCAATAACACATTATTGGCATTGGCAGGGCAGGCGACCAGTGCGCGTCGTGGTCGCTATCGTTGATGGGATTAAACTTAGGCTGGTTTTTACTGGCTATCCATCCAGTTATTGATTATCATCTTGCCCATCTTACTTTTCCCTCATCCATAAGGAATTTCCTGTGATTGGACGTCTTCGCGGCACGCTGATTGAAAAATTGCCACCTCAAATTTTGCTTGAAGTGGGCGGAATTGGCTATGAAGTACAGATGCCAATGAGCTGTATTTATGAACTGCCCAACCTTGGTGAAGAGGCGATCATTTATACCCATTTTGTGGTGCGTGAAGATGCGCAATTGCTGTATGGCTTTAATACCGTTAATGAGCGAGCTCTATTTCGTGAGGTAATTAAAGCTAATGGTGTTGGTCCGAAGATGGGGCTGGCTATTTTATCGGGAATGACCGCTACTCAGTTTGTCCGTTGTGTCGAAAAAGAAGATATTTCTACCCTGATCAAACTGCCTGGTGTTGGTAAGAAAACCGCGGAAAGACTGGTGGTCGAAATGAAAGATCGCTTAAAAGGTTGGGGGGCTGGTGATCTGTTTACCCCTGCCACTGATGCCGCGCCGATGGATTCGATACCTACTATCGCGCAGAATGCCCAAGAAGAAGCGATAAGTGCATTGTTGGCGTTAGGCTATAAGCCTCCTCAAGCTTCCAAAGCGGTGACTCAAGTCGCCAAACCGGGCATGAGCAGTGAAGCGTTGATCCGTGAAGCTCTGCGATCTATGGTGTAGCCACAGAGATTGATGCATCATTTGCCACTCAGCGTTAAGTCAATAGAGAAGATATGATAGAAGCCGATCGTTTAATCGCTCCGGTTAATCACACTTTTAAAGATGAAGAAGTGATTGATCGCGCGATTCGTCCTAAGCAGCTTGCTGATTACCAAGGCCAAGATCACGTGCGTGATCAAATGGAAATCTTCATTAAAGCCGCGCAACAACGCCAAGAGGCGTTAGATCATCTGCTGATTTTTGGCCCGCCGGGTCTGGGCAAAACAACCTTAGCCAACATTGTCGCCAATGAAATGGGAGTGAATATTCGCACCACATCTGGCCCGGTATTGGAAAAAGCCGGTGATTTGGCGGCGCTGCTGACCAACCTTGAGCATAATGATGTGCTGTTTATCGACGAGATTCATCGCTTAAGCCCGATAGTCGAAGAAGTGCTGTATCCAGCCATGGAAGATTACCAACTGGATATTATGATTGGTGAAGGTCCTGCGGCACGCTCGATCAAAATTGATCTGCCTCCTTTTACGTTAATCGGTGCGACCACTCGTGCCGGCTCTTTAACCTCACCACTGCGTGATCGGTTTGGGATAGTCCAGCGTTTGGAGTATTACCAAGTGGCTGATTTACAAAATATTGTTCAGCGGAGTGCCCACTGTTTAGGGCTTTCAATGGACAGTGATGGGGCATTAGAAGTGGCACGACGGGCACGCGGCACCCCGCGGATTGCCAACCGCTTGCTGCGCCGAGTGCGAGATTATGCGGAAGTCAAAGGTGATGGGCATATTTGCGCGCAAACGGCAGATAAAGCCCTCGATATGCTTGATGTCGATCATCAAGGATTCGATTATATGGACCGAAAATTGTTGCTGGCGATTATGGAAAAATTTTCCGGTGGTCCAGTGGGATTAGATAACTTAGCTGCGGCAATTGGTGAAGAGAAAGATACCATTGAAGATGTGTTAGAGCCTTTTTTGATCCAGCAAGGTTATTTACAACGTACACCGCGTGGTCGGATTGCCACCGATCGCGCTTACTTACATTTTGGGCTTGAAAAATAATTTTTGGCTTGAGAAGTGAGGGTTATTCCACTCGCTCAGTGTATTGGGCGAGTTTAGCTGGTTTGATAACGATCGCATTTCTACTATTTACTTCATCTAATCCATTGTTGGTATCAATGATAAATTGTTGGTATCACTGATAAATTGTTGGCGCCATATTGTTTTTTGTTTGAGCTGCATCACTTTATTTACCGTTTGATAACTCAATTGCTTTTTCCATTTTGATTTAGATCATCCTGATGATTTATTGCGCACTTTTCTGTGGGTAAAACTGATGTAGATCAAAGCGTAATTCTTCTAGAAACCTTTTGAAACAAGCTCTGTTTGGCATTAGTATTAGCGCTAGCTTATATCAGCTGTGACTTAACAATTAACTAATTATATTGGTGCTAAATCGCAACGCAATCGCAGCATTTTGCTGACGTTTGGCTTTGTGATTGTTGTGCTATGTCGAACGTGTCATTCAGCCGACACAAAGGAGTTATCATGATCGATGTCGTCGATTTATCGCGGTTGCAGTTTGCGCTGACTGCGATGTATCACTTCCTGTTTGTTCCTCTGACTCTAGGTATGGCGTTTTTACTTGCCATTATGGAGTCTCTTTATGTTATGACCGATAAACAGATCTACAAGGACATGACCAAGTTCTGGGGTAAGTTATTTGGGATTAACTTTGCGCTTGGTGTTGCCACCGGCCTCACCATGGAGTTCCAGTTTGGGACTAACTGGTCCTACTATTCACACTATGTCGGTGACATTTTTGGCGCGCCTCTCGCGATTGAAGCCTTGGTGGCTTTCTTCCTTGAATCTACTTTTGTCGGCTTATTCTTCTTTGGCTGGGATCGCCTATCTAAGCGCCAACACTTGACCGTAACTTGGTTGGTGGCGTTAGGTTCTAACTTCTCGGCATTGTGGATCTTAGTGGCTAACGGTTGGATGCAAAATCCAGTCGGTTCTGAGTTTAACTTTGAAACCATGCGGATGGAGATGGTGAGTTTTGCCGAAGTGGTACTTAACCCAGTTGCGCAGGTGAAATTTGTCCACACTGTCGCGGCAGGTTACACCACGGGTGCGATGTTTATTCTCGGTATCAGCGCCTACTACTTATTGAAAGGTCGTGATGTTGCGTTTGCCCGCCGTTCTTTTGCGATTGCGGCCTCTTTTGGTATGGCTTCAGTGCTGTCGGTTATCGTATTAGGCGATGAATCTGGCTATGAACTGGGTGATGTCCAGAAGGTCAAATTAGCGGCGATTGAGTCTGAATGGCACACCGAGCCAGCCCCTGCGGCTTTCACTCTGTTTGGTATTCCAAACCAAGAAACCATGCATACTGACTATGCGATAAAAATTCCTTACGTGATGGGGATTATTGCAACCCGTTCACTTGATGAACAAGTGATTGGCTTGCGTGACCTGCGCGCTGAACACGTAGAGCGGATCCGTAATGGTATGTATGCCTATGAGCTGCTTGAGCGTTTACGTGCTGGTGAAAAAACGCCAGAAAATATGGCGACCTTTGATGAAGTGAAACAGGATCTGGGCTACGGACTTCTGCTTAAGCGTTACACCGACAAAGTGACCGATGCGAGCGAGGAGCAAATCCAAGCGGCTGCCGATGATTCAATTCCAACCGTATGGCCACTTTTCTGGTCATTCCGCATCATGGTTGCTTGTGGCTTTATTATGCTGATCGTATTTGGTGCTGCCTTTATCCAAACCTGTCGCCAGAAAATTGAGCAGAAAAAATGGGTACTGAAAGCAGCATTATTCAGCATTCCGCTACCTTGGATCGCAGTCGAAACCGGTTGGTTTGTGGCTGAATTTGGCCGTCAGCCGTGGGCAGTCGGTGAAATTTTACCGGTTAACATTGCCGCTTCTGCGCTTAATGTCAGTGATATCATCATTTCAATGCTGGCGATTTTAGCGCTATACACCATTTTCCTGATTGCCGAAGTGTACTTGATGGTCAAGTTCGCCCGAATGGGTCCAAGTAGCCTTAAAACCGGACGCTATCATTTTGAACAAGGTGCTGAATCAGTTCAGGATCAAGTTAATCGTCAAGTTGAAGCATAAGGCGAGGAGATATAACCATGTTTGATTATGAAATCTTACGACTCATCTGGTGGATACTGATTGGTGTGCTGCTGATCGGCTTCGCCATTACCGATGGCTTTGATATGGGCGTGGGTGCCTTGGTACCTGTGATTGGTAAAACCGATAATGAACGTCGCGTGATGATCAACTCGATCGCTCCACACTGGGATGGTAACCAAGTTTGGTTAATCACCGCCGGTGGCGCACTGTTTGCCGCTTGGCCATTAGTGTATGCGACATCATTCTCTGGATTTTATCTCGCGATGCTGGTGACGTTAGCCGCATTGTGGCTGCGTCCGCTCGGGCTTGATTACCGCTCAAAAATTGAGAGTAGCAAGTGGCGCAATAATTGGGATTTAGCCATCTCAGCATCTGGTTTCATCCCACCGGTGATTTTCGGGGTTGCGTTTGGCAATTTGCTGCAAGGCGTACCATTCCAATTGAGCGACTTTCTGATGCCAACCTACCATGGTTCATTCTTTGGTCTGCTTAATCCATTTGCTCTGCTGTGTGGTTTGGTTAGCTTGTTTATGATCTTGCTGCAAGGTTCAACATGGCTACAGATGAAAACGACGGCTCATGTTCATCAACGCGCGCGTAATGTCGCCCAGTTGATGGGTATTTTGACCGTAATTTGTTTTGTTGCCGCAGGTTTCTGGATCCAGCAAATTGAAGGTTATCTATGGGTAGGTGTCGTTGATGGTAATGCCGCTTCGAACCCGTTGAATAAAGAAGTGGTTCGTGAGGCGGGCGCTTGGCTGCGTAACTTTGAACAAGTGCCGCTACTATGGTTAGCCCCAGCGCTAGGCGTGTTGATGCCGCTGCTGGCTGTGCTTGCATCACGCTTGAATAAAGGTGGTTTTGCGTTCTTGGCTTCTAGCTTAGGTAACGCTGGCGTTATCTTGACCGCTGGCTTTGCGATGTTCCCATTTGTGATGCCTTCCAGCCTCAATCCATCACATAGCTTGACTATGTGGGATGCAACTTCAAGCAAACTGACGTTAGAGCTGATGACTGTGGTTGCGGTGGTGATGGTGCCTATCATTTTGGGTTACACCATCTGGAGTTACTACAAGATGTTTGGTCGTCTCGATGATAAATTCATCGAAGATAATAAAAATTCATTGTACTAAGGAGCAATTATTATGTGGTATTTCGCATGGATTTTGGGCGTATTGCTGGCCTGTTCATTCGGTATCATCAATGCTCTTTGGCTAGAGCATTCTGAGATGATGGATAAAGACAGTGAATAATCGGTTGAAATCGTGGTCTGAACAGATCGCCGTTTTCCACCGCATCACAGATAAGGCCTGGTTACAGGCCTTATCTTTAGGGTTAGGTTTTTACCATACGGCAATGGTGATGTGGGATCCCAGCAGTTATGCCGCTCGGATTGGCGGCTTTAACGCACTGCTTGCTCCGCTGATGATCTGGGCTATTTGTGCCAGTATGATATTTGGTATCGGGTTTAAACCGCGTTACTGGCTATGGCAGGTGGTGTTTAGTCCCTATCTCTCACTGACGATCTTGAGTTATCTGACCTTGGTGCCATTTATCGGTTATATCCTTCCAACTTGAAGTTGCAGCGGTGTTGGCGACGTTCGCTCACCCCAATCACATCGTTTGCCTATGCTCATGGGGATTCACTCACTTGCCGCCTACCTGCAACTCCAAGTTGTTTGGGTATAGCTGGTGGTTTAATAATTGATGAGCTTTTAAGCAGATTGGCGCTGTCTCTTTGAGATAGCGCCAATTTTTATTATTCGCTTAAGAAAACTTTATCCGCATTTGTACTATCATCCAAGAGTTGCGTTATAGTAGCGGCCGATCCTAGGTATATGAGATTTTTATCAAAACCATGAAAACTTTTCGTTGGCCTGTGACAGTGTATTACGAAGATACTGACGCTGGTGGTGTCGTTTATCACGCCAATTATCTCAAATTCTTTGAAAGAGCTCGTACTGAAATGCTACGAGCATTTGGCGTTAATCAGCAAAGTTTGCTGCAACAAAATACAGGTTTTGTGGTCAGACACATGGAGATAGATTTTCTTAAAGGGGCAAAATTAGATGACCACCTTGAAGTGATCACTTACGTGTCTGAATTAAGAAAAGCTTCTTTAACCTTCTGTCAGGAACTGGTTAATCCTGACGGCGCTGTATTGTCTAAAGCGAAGGTTAAGGTAGCATGTATTGATCATGAAAATATGAGGCCGAAGGCATTGCCTCAATTAATCAGTTTGGAGTTTAACGGTAGTGAGCGCTGATATTTCATTTCTGGATCTTTTTTTACAAGCCAGTTTTTTGGTAAAAATGGTCATGTTGACCTTGCTAGGCATGTCGGTGGCTTCTTGGGCGGCCATTATCAAACGCAGTAGAGTGATTGCCGCAGCGGAGCGTGAAGCGGATGCATTCGAAGACCGTTTTTGGTCTGGGCTTGATCTTGGTGCTCTCTATCAAGATGTAAAAAAACGCAAAGACGAGATCTATGGTATTCAGGAAATCTTTTATGCTGGCTTTACCGAGTTTGCTCGTTTACGTAAAACCAATCCTAGTGCCCCAGATTTTGTGATGGAAGGCACCGGACGGGCGATGCGCATCGCAGTGGCTCGTGAAGTGGATTCTTTAGAAACCAGTTTGCCTTTTTTGGCGACGGTGGGCTCTATCAGCCCTTATATCGGTCTATTCGGCACGGTGTGGGGCATTATGCATGCTTTTATTGCTCTAGGTGAAGTTAAGCAAGCCACGTTGGCAATGGTGGCGCCGGGGATTGCTGAAGCGCTAATCGCGACCGCGATTGGTCTGTTTGCCGCTATTCCTGCGGTCATGGCGTATAACCGGTTGAGCCATAAGGTCAGTAAGCTTGAGCACACCTATGCGACTTTCTCTGAAGAGTTCCATACTATTTTGCACCGTCAAGCGATGGCGGGTCGAGAGTAACTATGGCTGGTTATCAACCGAAAAAGCGTGAGATGAAAGCAGAAATTAACGTGGTGCCTTATATCGACGTTATGCTGGTTCTGCTGATTATCTTTATGGTGACTTCGCCATTTGTCACTCAAGGCGTTGATGTTGAATTACCCAAAACACACTCGGCAAAATCAGCCGCCGATATGGCCGGAGAGAGCGATTCGAGCTTTATTATCGTTGAGGTTGATAAAGAGGGTAATGTTGGCTTGAGTGTGAATGATGAGGATGTGCAGCGCGGGTTATCACTGCAAGATGTGATCGTACGTGTTAAAGCCGAATTGAGCCTTAAACCTAATTCGCCAGTTGCCGTGGGGGGGATGCTGCTACGCCTTATGCAGAGATTGTTTTGGTATTGGATGAGTTGAGTCGAGCCGGCATTCCCAAAGTAGGGTTACTCACCGACCTTAAGTAGTAGGTTTCACATTGAGCATGAAAGAGAATAAGTCCAGAACAAGTAGTAATGCTAAATCAATCACGCTTTCACTGGCTATGCATGGTGCTTTAGTGGTGATTTTATTCTGGGGCGCAGATTTCAGCATGTCTGAGCCTGAACCGACAGGACAAATGATTGAAGCGGTGGTGATTGATCCGCAATTGGTGCGCCAACAAGCCCAGCAAATTCGCAATCAACGCGAAGAAGCGGCTAAAAAAGAGCAGCAACGATTAGATAAATTGCGCCGAGAAAGTGAGCTGCTTGAGAAAAATCGTCAAGCGGAAGAAGAGCGGATTCGTCAGCTCAAAGAGCAGCAAGCCAAAGACGCAAAGGCCGCCCGCGAAGCGGAAAAATTACGCCAGCAGCAAGAACAACAGCGTGTTGCCGCTGAGCAACAAGCGCGTGAAGAACAGCAGCGTGCCGCTAAAGCCGCCGCTGAACGTAAAGTTCAAGAAGATGCGGCGAGAAAAGCCGAACAAGAACGAGTCGCCAAAGAAGCGGCGGCAGCCAAAGCTGAGCAGCAGCGCATCCAACGCGAACAGGAAGCCAAACAAGCTCAAGAGAAAGCTAAACGCGAGCAAGAGCTGGCAGCGAAAGCTGAGCAAGAACGTTTAGCCAAAGAAAAAGCGGCGAAAGATGCGGCAGAGAAAGCGCGCCAAGAGAAAGAACGTGCCGCTAAAGCTGCGGCTGAGCGTAAAGCACAAGAAGCGGCACTGAATGATATTTTTGGTAGTTTGAGTAGTGAAAATCAGCAAAATAATGCTGCGCGGCAACAGTTTGTGACTTCAGAAGTTGGCCGTTACGGTGCAATTTATACCCAATTGATTCGCCAGAATTTATTAGTGGAAGAGAGTTTTAGAGGTAAGCAGTGTCGGGTGAACTTAAGGCTGATCCCTACCGGAACAGGAGCCTTACTGGGCAGCCTCAGCGTGATTGATGGTGATAGCCGTTTGTGCGCAGCAACCCAACGTGCCGTCGCACAAGTGGACAGTTTTCCACTACCTAAGGATCAACCTGACGTAGTGGAAAAACTAAGAAATATTAATTTAACCGTAGCACCTGAATAAGGAAGGGAAGGCTTGTGTTTAAGCGATTAGTTTTTATGTTGATGCTCATCGGTACTAGCTCTGTTCATGTCGCTAATGCGGCATTAGAACTGGTGATCACCGACGGTATTGATTCGGCACGTCCGATTGCGATTGTCCCTTTCAAGTGGGATGGTGGGATCAAATTACCGGAAGATGTTTCGGCGGTCATTGCTTCGGATTTACAACGCAGTGGCAAGTTTAGCCCTGTACCAACCAATAATATGCCGCAAACGCCCTACAGCGATGAGCAAGTGAATTTTACCCAATGGACCTCAATGGGGGTCGATGCGTTATTGACCGGAAACATCACGCAGAATGCTGAGGGTAACTATGTGATCAATTATCAATTGATCGACATTGTTCGTGGTCAATTAACGCAAGGGCAGAGTAAATCACTGTCTCAGGATGGCCAACTGGTACTCTCAAAAGATCATGTGCTATTCAATAAAGTAGCGACAGTACCAGCTTCACGGCTGCGTGAGTATGCCCACCGGATTGCCGATTTAGTATATGAAGAACTCACCGGTGAACGCGGTGCATTTTTAACTCGGATTGCTTATGTGGTGGTCAATGATAAGGACCCTTATCCTTATCAACTGAGAATTGCGGACTACGATGGTTATAATGAACGGCTAGTGCTGCGCTCTAAACAACCTTTGATGTCTCCAGCTTGGTCACCCGATGGTCAAATGCTTGCTTATGTAAGTTTTCAAAACGGGCAAGCTGAAATTTACATGATGAACATCTATACTGGCCAGCGTGAAAAGTTGACCTCATTCCCACGCCATAATGGTGCGCCTAGATTCTCACCAGATGGTAAAACTCTAGCGCTGGTATTATCAAAAACGGGTAATTTACAGGTTTACACGATGGACTTGGCAACTCGACGCTTAAAAGAGGTCACAACTGGTCGGGCGAATAACACCGAACCATTCTGGCATCCAGATGGTAAATCGTTGATTTTTACATCAGATCGTGGTGGTAAACCACAGATTTATCAAGTAAATTTAGCCAGCGGTGAAACTAAGCGTTTAACTTGGCAAGGTAGCCAGAACCTCGGTGGTCAAATCACGCCAGACGGTAAATTTTTGGTGATGGTCAATCGTAGTGATGCGGGCTTCAATCTCGCTAAGCAGGATTTAGAAACCGGGGCAATGCAGATCCTAACCAAAACACTGTTAGATGAGTCCCCAAGTATTGCGCCCAATGGTGGTATGGTGATTTACAGCTCCATCTACAATAAGGCCAACGTGTTGTCGATGGTTTCCATTGATGGACGTTTTAAAGCAAGATTACCGGCAACCAATGGACGTGTTCGCGCTCCAGCATGGTCACCGTTTTTATAACAAGTAACTGTTTTATAGAAAGGAATAAAAAATGAAACTTAACAAAGTTCTTAAAGGGCTATTGATTGCGCTACCGGTTTTAGCGGTTACTGCTTGTAGTTCAAGTGACGATGCAGCAAATTCAGGTTCGCAAACTAATAATCAATCTGAAGTTTCTAATGTTGATGGCAATGCTTTGTCTGCGCAAGGTCAACTGACTGAGCAAGAGCTGCAACAACAAGCACTGCGTCAAAACCAAACAATCTACTTCGCATTCGACAATGCAACGATTGCCAGCAATTACGAAACCATGTTAGCAGCACATGCTACTTACTTGGTTAAAAACCCAAGCCTGAAAGTGACTGTTGAAGGTCATGCGGATGAGCGTGGTACACCAGAGTACAACATTGCACTGGGCGAGCGTCGTGCTCAAGCGGTGGCTAAGTACCTAGAAGCGTTAGGCGTGCAAACTGAGCAAATCGCTATCGTAAGCTACGGCGAAGAAAAACCGCTGATGCTTGGTCAATCAGAAGAAGTGTACGCGAAAAACCGTCGTGCAGTTCTGGTTTACTAATTGAGGTGATGCCTCATGTTCAGTAACTTAAAGCACGTTGTTATGCTGATGTTACTGGCTAGTGCAGCGAGTCAAGCACTCGCTGCACCGGCTCCAGTATCTGACCTAAGTCGCAACGTATCCGCTGGCTCTGCGAGTGGTTCGCGGAATTCTGACCTCGAACGCCTTGAGCGTTTAGTTGAGAGCCGTAATCTTGTGCAGTTGCAAATGCAAAAGCAGCTCGATGACATGGTACTTGAGGTCAATGAACTACGGGGCCAAATTGAAAAAAACAACTACGACATGCAGCAAATGTTGCAACGTCAACGTGAGTTGTTTGTAGAGCTTGATCGAGTGCGTGGTGAGCTTAAATCACCCGCGGCAGCAAGTGCTGCTTCAGTCACTAACAGTAATGATGCTGTACAAGGCACATTCAGTAGTGATACCAATGAGCAAGCGGCTTATCAAAATGCAGTGGATCTGATCCTCAAAAAGCGTGATTACGCCGGTGCGATTGCTGCGTTTCAGCAGTTTCAGAGTGATTACCCCAACTCGACTTTATCGGCTAATGCCCACTATTGGTTAGGCCAACTCTATTTTGCCAACAAAGATGATCAAGCGGCAGCCAAGAGTTTTGCGGCGGTGGTCTCTCAGCGTGATTCAAATAAACGCGCCGATGCGTTGGTGAAATTGGGCGATATTGCTAAGCGCAATAATAATGCTGAGCAAGCGCGTAAGTTTTATCAGCAAACGGTGGATGAATACCCTGATAGTGCCTCGGCGGAAATTGCCAAACAGAATTTAAAATAAATTAAAAGGGCTGAGTATTCAGCCCTTTTAAGCATATTCCTAATTGGTGTGATTCACTTTTGCTTACAGCTTTATTTCAGGTGTACAATGCGCGGTCTATGAAAGTTGTGCAGAGCAAGAGTCATGAGCCACATACTCGATACTATCAATACCGTTTATCCCTTTCCTCCTAAGCCGACCCCGCTCACTCGTGAGGAGAAGCAAGCTTATATCGCCCAAATCAAACAGCTATTGATTGAAAAAAATGCGGTGTTAATTGCCCATTATTATACCGATCCGGAAATTCAGGCACTGGCTGAAGCAACCGGTGGCTTTGTGGGTGATTCATTAGAAATGGCCAAGTTTGGCAATCATCATGCGGCAACTACGCTGATCATTGCTGGTGTGCGCTTTATGGGGGAATCGGCGAAGATCCTTACCCCTGAAAAACGGATTTTAATGCCAACCTTACAAGCCGAATGTTCACTCGATTTAGGTTGCCCAGCGGATAAGTTCACCGAGTTTTGCGATGCGCATCCAGATCATACCGTTGTGGTGTATGCCAATACTTCTGCTGCGGTTAAAGCGCGTGCCGATTGGGTCGTCACCTCCAGTATTGCGCTAGAAATTGTCGAACACCTCGATGCTCAAGGCAAATCGATTATTTGGGCTCCCGATCGCCATCTAGGCTCTTATATCGCCCATAAAACCGGTGCCGATATGTTGCTGTGGCAAGGTGAGTGTGTGGTTCACGATGAGTTTTCCGCAGATGCATTACGCAAAATGAAAGCACTGCATCCGGATGCGGCAGTTTTGGTACATCCGGAATCGCCGTCTAGTGTGGTTGAATTAGCTGACGCCGTGGGTTCAACCAGTCAATTGATCAAAGCGGCTCAAACCTTACCGCAACAAAAAATGATTGTGGCGACCGATAAAGGCATCTTCTTTAAAATGCAACAAATGGTGCCAGACAAAGAGCTGTTTGAAGCTCCGACGGCGGGTGCTGGTGCGACTTGTCGTAGCTGTGCCCATTGTCCGTGGATGGCGATGAACGGTTTAACTGCGATTGCTAAAGCGTTGCGTGATGGTAGTGAAGAGCACGAAATTTTTGTTGATGAAGCGCTGAGACAAAAATCGCTGATCCCCTTAAATCGAATGCTGGAGTTTGCACAGCAACTGAACCTGAGAGTAAAAGGTAACGCATAGGTTAGCCGATATCGATGCTGATACTAAAAATGCCCAACCCCTAGTGGATGGGCTTTTTTTTGCGCACAGCTTTGCATGCATTTTGCTCTGAACAGCTTTTGGCAGCTTATTGTGCTTCGGCTAGCGCCACACCACGTTGGGTGATACCGCTTAGCATGACGGGAATGGCCGCATAAATTTCGGCAAATTGTTCTAAACCGGTAAAACCTTGCTGATAAAGTGTGGTGATGGAGGTTTCCGGATCGTACAACATGCTCAGCGAGAGTAGCACGCCGCCAAGCAATGTATTATCGGAGCTTTGTTCTGGCATGAGAACTTCCCAATCATCACGCGCCAACTGCCAGCCTTGCAGCATCCCTTCACAAAAATCACGCACAGCTTGATTGACAATCTCTTGCTCATCTAGCGCATACTCTGCTGGCCACTGCCATTCAGCGCTGAGCAGTTGCTGGCGGGAGGTGTTCCAAAGTTGAATAATATGCTGAAGATAGGTTTCTAATTGAGTAGCATCGGTAAATGGGGCATTTTCTTCGCCTCCCCATAGAAATGGTAGCCACTCTTCAGGCGGCAGAACATTGGGGCAACAAGCCATTGAGGTGACAAAACCAACGGTTTTCGCTTGGTTGAGCAGTTTATGCTCTAATTCTGGTTGTTGCAGGATTTGTTGTAAGCTTTGCATGAGTATTTGGGCTCGATATCGATCAGTCAGCGCACTAGTTTAGCGGTAAAGTGAGCGCAGAGCACTCGCTTGTTGGTTAGGTGGTCACCTAATCGCCCAATTTGATAGATATCCCCTTCCTACTTGAAGTTGCAGCGGTGTTGGCGACGTTCCTTCACCCCAATTACATAGTTTGCCTATGCTCATGGGGGCTCACTCACTTGCCGCCTACCTGCAACTCCAAGTTGTTTGGGTATAAATGTGCATATTAATCAAATATCCAGCACGATGTTTAACTGACGTAAGCTCAGAGTGTTAAATGACTAGGTAGGTGAATAATCTTTGCTTTCACTTTGCTGCATTTTGAGCCACCGACCTGGACTTACCCCAAACTCACGTTCAAAGGCTCGACTGAACGCGATGCTGCCACTGTAGCCTGCGCTTAAAGCGACTTGCATAATTGATTCACCAATCAGTAATTGTTGACCAGCGAGTAGCATTCGCCATTGGGTTAGGTAGGCTAACGGTGGCATGCCGATGTGCATTTGAAAATGTGCCGCAAAGCGTGCACGTGACATTCCCGCTTGTTTGGCTAATGTGGCCACGGTCCATTTTTCTTCCGTACGTAAATGTATGGCAGCTATCGCTTTTGCGAGGCGAGGATCGGATAAACCAGCAAGAGTGCCTTGCTGGCACAGACCATTTTCCACCATATGTCGCAATAGCAAAATCAGTAAGGTTTCCAGTAAGCGAGTGAGAACCGGTTGTTGGCCATAGCGGCTAGTAAACGCTTCATCAAACAGCAGAGTCAGCAATGGCTCTAGAGCCGGTAGCTCACGTAATGGCAGTATCACAGCATCTGGTAGAGCCAATTTCAGTGGTGAAGTTGCGGTTTGACTGAATGAAACCGAAGCGCAGACAAGATCACATCCACCGAGTTGGCGTGGCTGCATGCGATGGGCCAGGCCGCTCGGAAAGAAAATCAAAGTTTGCTCGGCCAGTAAACGTGATTCCGCCCCCTCATAGTGCAAAGTCAGTTCACCACTACGCAGTAGATGCAGATGTCCTCCTGCGGGATAGTCTTGGCTATCGGAATTTAAGCAGAGGTTACCCGCGAAAAAGAGTTGAGCGCGTGGGTTAGTATGTGCCAGCAAAATAGAAAGTGGATCCATATTTGAGACGAATTGTAAGTATTTGGCGACTATGAGTTATAAAACATATCACGATGTGCGGCAGACTGCTATCACACTCTGACGAACATATAGGATATAACTATGAGCCGTAATTCCCTCACCTCTCAATCGGCGAAATGCCACTTCAGCCTTTTGCAGCGTTATGACATTGGTTTCATTTTGGCTCTAGCTGGTGTCGTGCTCACTCTACTTTGGATTGGCATTTTCAAATTTACACCAACCGAAGCGGCGGCGATTCGTCCTTGGGTTGCGAGTCACCCATTAATGAACTGGTTGTACTCCTTTCTTTCTGAGCAGGGGGTATCGAACCTGATCGGTTTGGTTGAGATTGTCATCGCCGCAGGGCTAATTGCAGGGCTTTGGCAGCCTCGCCTTGCTTATTGGAGTAGCTGGGGGGCGATCATCACTTTTATCGCCACTCTGAGTTTTCTGTTTACCGTTCCTGGGATTTGGAAATGGGCCGATGGTGTTCCGATCACCAATTTCTTTCTGGTTAAGGACTTAGTCTTCCTTGGTGTGGTATGGCATTACTGCAATCTGTCTCGAGAGCAGTTGGCTAATCAATAACACAACACCAATTTATGGCCATGAGTCGGTTTAATTTCTCACTGCATACTATTTATGTAACCAGCAAGGTAGATCGATCAGTGGGTGAATAATGTTCAATAAGGATAGAGAAATGAAAAAAGCGCTATATACGGCAATGATAAGCTTGGTTGCAACGCTTTGGTTGAGCACTACCAATGCGATGAATAACACGATGGATAATACTTACAAGATGCCCTTCACTGAGCAAGCTTGGAAAGAGGCACAAATGCAAGCGGATCAAATCACTTTGATTGTGGTTCATGCGGATTGGTGCCCAACTTGTCGAGCACAAAACAAAGTTATTAATGCTTATTTTCAAGATAATCCACATAGTAAAATTAAGCAGCTAATCATTGATTTTGATACTCAAAAAGAGTGGGTGACCTATTTTAAAGCTCCTCGTCAATCGACATTATTGCTTTATAAAGGTGATCAACAACTGTGGTTTAGTGTAGCGGAAACCCGCCGCAATAAAATTTTTCAAGCTCTAAGTTCGGCTGAGAGTGGTATGTAATGGATATCTCATCGCTCCCTTTAGCCTTTTTGGCGGGCATACTTAGTCTGTTATCACCTTGTGTATTACCTATGATACCGGCGGTAGCGAGTTCGGCGATGCAGGCTTCCCGTATTGGTCTAGTTTGGTTAGCGATCGGGATCAGTGTGACGTTTGCGATTGCAGGTAGCTTAATCACTTTCATTCTGCTTAGCTTAGGTATTTCTCCAGACATATTGAGATACTTTTCAGCGGGGCTGATGTTGTTAATGGGGATGGTTTTGTTGATCCCAGCACTGAATGATCGCATGTCCTACGCGCTTTCTTTATTAGTCAGTCGCATGCCCGGCGCCAATGTGCAAGGCTCTGGTGCTGCTTTTCAACTGGTAGTGGGGATGTCGTTAGGTCTGGTATGGCTACCTTGTGTTGGACCGACATTGGGTACGGCGATTGCGTTGGCTTCTACTGGGCAAAATATGCTGCTGGCATTTTTTGTCATGCTCGCTTTTGGACTAGGTTGTGCGTTGCCGCTGGTTGGTATTGGTTATGCGTCAGGCTTGCAGCTTAAAAAAATTGGTAACAGTGCAAAATATGGTAAATATTTATTAGCTATTGCATTGCTATTACTCAGTACCATGATTTTCACCGGTTTTGATAAACAGTTAGAGATTTGGGCGCTGGATTGGTTACCTGATTGGGTGACGTCCATTTAGGCACTGTGGGTCGGCTTTCTGCATGAGATAATTTAATGCAATGATTGGCATGTAATCCATTGTTTAAGCTGAGGTTTAACTGATAGAGAATAGTTTTTTATAAGGAACTATCAATGAAAATCCATATATTGAGTGCAGTATTATCCTTGATTTTTCTCGCTTCCGGAGTTGCTAAACTTGCGAGCTTAGAGTTTGAAATGGCAGCATTTGCACGCTGGGGCTATGCATTGTGGTTTATGTATGTAATTGGCCTGCTCGAAGTGATGGGAGGAATAGGCTTGCTTCTACAACGCTTGGCTGGCTTGAGCAGTATCGGTTTAGCTTTGCTGATGAGCGGGGCACTCGCCACCCATCTGCAGCATGCTGAGTGGGGAATGTTAGCTGTTGCGAGTATTATCCTATTACTCACATTGACACGAGTGTGGCTGGGGCGCGCTCAACTGAGCCGAATGATCAGTCATATATTTGCTTAGTAATGTTTGGGCAAACAAGCTTGTTGAAGTGTAAAGCAATAGAGGTAAGGGATTGGCCTTTATTGCTTACACAGTCTGTTTAATCAATATCACCATTTTAATCGCGGCTTGCAGTGACTTGTGAGCCGCGATTTTTTTATATTCATTGCGCACTTATCGATGTAAACGTTACTCATTACTTGTGTGGCGGTTGCTGTTCGCCTCTCACTGATTGCGAATAATATAGGAATTCATCTTGGGTAATTTTAATGTAAACGTTTCCACTTTGGGGTTTTTATCACAGAAATACGCGCAATGGTGCTGCTAGAATCAATCGTGTTGAACTGAGCCAAGGGGTGAGTTATGAGCGTATTGATTACTGGAGGTATTGGGTACATAGGTAGCCATACTTGTGTACAGATGATAGAGGCCGGTCTTGAGCCGATCATCGTGGATAATTTATGCAATGCCAAAGCGGAAGTGTTAAATCGTATTGAAGCACTAACGGGTAAAAAACCGACTTTTTATCAAGGTGATGTGCGAGATGAAGCGCTGCTTGATTCGATTTTTGCTGCCCATCGCATCCAAGCGGTGATTCATTTTGCTGGGCTAAAAGCGGTGGGTGAATCGGTAATTAAGCCACTGGAATACTATGACAATAATGTTAATGGTTCACTCGTGCTGCTGCGCAGTATGCGCAAGGCGGGCGTGAAGTCGATGGTGTTTAGCTCATCCGCGACGGTTTATGGCGACCCACAAACGGTTCCTATTACCGAATCATCGCCAACTGGCGCAACCACCAATCCTTATGGCACCAGTAAACACATGGTTGAACAATGCTTGCGCGATCTGTTGGTGGCGGAACCGGACTGGAGTATCACCTTATTACGCTACTTTAATCCGGTCGGCGCCCATCCATCGGGCACTATGGGTGAAGATCCGCAGGGTATTCCCAATAATTTAATGCCGTTTATTGCACAAGTTGCGGTCGGACGACGAGAAAAGCTGTCGGTCTTTGGTGATGACTATGCCACCACCGATGGTACTGGAGTGCGTGATTATATTCATGTGATGGATTTGGCGGATGGGCACCTTGCTGCACTCAAAGCGGTAGGGCAAAGCGCAGGATTACACATTTATAACCTAGGTACGGGTAACGGCTCTAGCGTACTTGACATGGTGGCGGCGTTCAGTGCGGCATGTGGTAAGCCAATTCCGTATCAAGTTTGTCCACGCCGAGCAGGCGATATTGCCCAGTGTTGGGCCAGCACTGAAAAAGCCGAGCGTGAGTTGGGATGGAAAGCCCAATATAGCGTTGCACAAATGGCGGCAGATACCTGGCATTGGCAGGTTCAAAACCCCAATGGTTATTAATTTTCGCTTTGCAGGTTGAGTAATTAAAGATGTCGAATAGTAAATTTAATCCGGTCGATCACCCTCATCGTCGCTATAACCCATTAACGGGCCAGTGGATTTTAGTTTCTCCGCACCGTGCCAAACGGCCATGGAGTGGGGCCGATGAAAAGCCAGCGCTGGCTGAGTTACCAAGCTATGATCAACAGTGTTTTTTATGCCCAACCAATACGCGGATCTCGGGGGATGTTAACCCGGATTATTCTGGCACCTACGTTTTCAATAACGATTTTGCCGCGTTAATGGTCGATTCACCGGATGCTCCGGCAAGCGATAATCCGCTGTTCCAAATGCAAGGGGTACGTGGGTTAAGTCGAGTCATCTGTTTTTCGCCGGATCACAGCCAAACGTTGCCTGAGCTACCGGTTGAAAAAATTCGTGGGGTGATTGATACCTGGAATGAACAAATTGAACTGCTCGGTAAAGAGTATGTTTGGGTTCAAGCGTTTGAGAACAAAGGTGAAACCATGGGTTGTTCACAACCGCATCCCCATGGACAAATTTGGGCAAACAGTTTCTTGCCCAATGAGATTGAGCGTAAAGATCAGCATTTAACCGCTTATTTTCAACAACATGGTCGCAATTTGCTGGTCGACTATGTGCAAGCTGAGTTGGCCGATGGGGCACGTATTGTGGTGGAAACGGAACATTGGGTGGCGCTGGTGCCTTATTGGGCGGCCTGGCCTTTTGAAACCATGTTGTTACCCAAGAAGCACATTCGGCGTATGAGTGAACTGTCTGATCTTGAGCGGGATGATTTAGCGATCGCCATCAAAAAATTGACCAGCCGCTACGATAATTTATTCCAGTGCTCTTTCCCTTATTCGATGGGTTGGCACTATGCGCCCTTTTTTGAACAAGGCACCAATATTGACCATTGGCAATTACATGCGTTGTTTTATCCACCGCTATTACGCAGTGCTAGCGTGCGCAAGTTTATGGTTGGCTATGAAATGCTGGCCGAGAGCCAACGTGATTTGACCGCGGAACAAGCGGCGCAGCGCCTACGTGAACTCAGTGACGTGCATTACAAAGAACAAACCAATTATTAAAACGAATTGATAAGATTAGGAATTGAACATGTCTGATTTAATCCAAAATGTGCAAACATCTTTTGAGCAAGAGTTCGGCTATGCGCCAAGCCACATTGTTCAGGCTCCGGGGCGTGTTAATTTAATTGGTGAACACACCGATTATAATGATGGCTTTGTTTTACCTTGTGCGATTAATTATCAAACGGTGGTGGCAGCCACTAAGCGTGACGATCATCTAGTGCGAGTCATCTCCGTGGATTATGGGAATGCCTTAGATGAATTTGATCTTACTCAAGAGATCACTTTTCAAGCCAACAAAATGTGGGCGAACTATATTCGCGGGGTGGTGAAGTGCTTACTTGCCCGTGGTTACGCCTTGTCTGGGGTTGATTTGTGCGTGAGTGGAAATGTGCCGCAAGGGGCGGGATTAAGTTCTTCAGCGGCGCTGGAAGTGGTGATCGGACAAACCTTTAAAGAGCTGTTTAATTTAGCGATCAGCCAAGCGGAGATCGCGTTAAACGGTCAGCAAGCCGAGAATGAATTTGTCGGCTGTAATTGCGGAATTATGGATCAGATGATTTCAGCACAAGCGCGTGCTAATCATGCCATGTTGCTAGACTGCCGTAGCTTAGAAACGCAAGCGGTGCCAATGCCAGAAGAGATGGCGGTAGTGATCATCAACTCCAATAAAAAGCGTGGGTTGGTGGATAGTGAATACAACACTCGTCGACAGCAGTGTGAAGCCGCCGCGGGTATTTTTGGGGTTAAAGCACTCAGAGATGTCAGCCTTGAGCAATTTGTGGCTCAAGAAGCTCAATTAGAAGCCACAGTGGCGAAACGTGCTCGACATGTGATTACTGAGAATCTTCGAACCTTAGAAGCGGCGAGAGCGCTCGGCGAGAATGATCTGCGCCGAATGGGTGAGCTGATGGCTGAATCTCACGCATCGATGCGCGATGATTTTGAAATCACCGTGCCAGAAATTGATATTTTGGTTGAGATGGTCAAGCAAGTCATCGGTGAACAAGGTGGTGTGCGTATGACCGGTGGTGGTTTTGGTGGCTGTGTGGTGGCTTTAGTGCCTAGAACGCTGGTGGATAAAGTTACCGCGACGGTTGAGGCTAATTATCAACAGGCAACAGGGTTGAGCGCAGCAATTTATGTTTGCCAATCTACCCAAGGTGCCGGCTTGGTTGTGAATTAATTGATGCTGAGGATGGGCAATAATGTCAAACTTTGAACAAGTGACCTTAGCGATGGGCCAAACCCCATCGTTTGATGGGCAGCCAGCTAAATTTGTTCATTTAACGAATGCTCAAGGCATGAGCGTAGTGTTGATGGATATTGGGGCGACGTGGTTAAGCTGCACATTGCCAGTCAATGGTTCTGAGCGCGAAGTGTTGCTGCGTTCTCCCAATATGGAAGAGCACCTCAAGCAAGGTGCTTATTTTGGTGCGATTGTTGGTCGCTTTGCCAACCGGATTGCTAAAGGGCAGTTCGAAATTGATGGCGAGCGTTATCAACTGGCGATCAATAATGGGGAAAATGCTCTGCACGGTGGTTTGCAAGGGTTTGATAAACGGCGCTGGCAGATCGTTGATCAAAGCACACAACAGGTGAGGTTTACCTTGTACTCAGCCGATGGCGACCAAGGTTATCCGGGTAATCTCGGCGTGCAAGTGACCTATACACTGAGTGATGACAATCAATTTCTGATCGCTTATCAAGCTAAGACCGATAAAGCGTCACCGCTGAATTTAACCAATCACGCTTACTTTAACTTAGCGGGAGAAGGCGCAGTGGACAATGCGCTTACCCATAAGTTACAAATCCATGCTTCCCACTATTTGCCTACCGATAACGGATTGATCCCAACCGGAGAGTTAAAGTCGGTGATGGGTACCAGCTTTGATTTTAACCATGCCAAATTGATTGGTGAGGAGCTACTTAGCGATCAAGATCAGCAGATCGCCCAAGGTTATGATCACTGTTTGGTGTTTAGCGATCTGGTGACCGATGGCATACAAGCGGCCGCGGTCTTGACTGCTCCTGCTGGGGATGTGCAGATGACGGTGAAAACCACCAAACCTGCGATGCAGTTTTATTCAGGCAATTTTTTAGCCGGTACGCCTGGGCGTTCGAAAACCTATGCCGCTTATGATGGCGTGGCGTTAGAAACCCAGTATTTTCCTGACGGGCCGAATCAGCGCCAGTGGAATAGGCAGGCAGCAATACTCAAAGCGGGTGAGCGCTACCAGCATCAAACCTGTTATCAGTTTGTATTTTAATCAATTTGTCCATAACTCGCTTGACACGGATTATACCCAAACAACTTCAAGTAGGACGGGTATCTGTTGAGTCAGTGGTTTTTCCTCTAGGCTTAGGTGTGCAGTAAGCGGATCTTGCTACGAGCAGGCTCCGTGCTGGGTTATACAGTGACTTGGGGGAGTGATTGTATAAATTCTCATCTAATGCCTATGAGGTTTTTTTATGGCGAATGTTGTCACTCTCCAGTTTGCTAACCAGCGATCCGCCAACGTGATTTTTAGGTTGGCTTGACGCTAACAATACTCGCCACACACTTTAATCTTTTAACGCGGATCACTAACAGTGGTCACAGAATCTCGCTTGACCATAGTCGGTGAGTAGCGTTTTGGGCTCTCATCGATCAGCGTTTCATCTTTAGATAACTGCAAAGCCAGCAAGGCGGCTTTTTCTGCCATCATCTGGATCGGGTAGCGGATAGTGGTTAAGCGAGGCTTAACATAACGCGCGATTAAGCCATCATCAAAACCAATAATTGACATTTGCTCCGGGGTTTCAATGCCATTTTCGGCCAGCACTGACAACGCGCCAGCGGCCATATAATCGTTATAAGCGACCACTGCGCTCATCTCAATCGCTTTGGTGAGCAAGTTGGTCATCGCTGATTCGCCGCCATCACTATTGGGGTCGCCATATTCAATATAAGAGTCGGGTAGTTGAATATTGTGTGCCGTTAATGCGGCACGATAACCAGCGATCCGCTCATCGGCATCGGCAATCGGGTGGCTAGAGGCAATACAGGCAATATGCTGATGCCCTTGGCGGATCAGAAATTCTGTCGCCAAATAAGCGCCCTTATGGTTATCGAGTGAGATACAGCGTTCAGCTAACTGCGGGATATGGCGGTTGATGATCACCATGCCTTTAGTCGCTTTAGAAAAATCAATTAACTCTTGATCAGATAACGCTTTGGAGTGGATCACCAAGGCATCGCAGCGGTTGTTGATCAGTAGCTCAATCGCTCGGCGCTCATCTTCGGCGCTATGATAACCATTGCCGACCAGTAAATGTTTACCATGTTGATGAGCAATCGTATCCACCGCTTTAACCAGAGTGCCAAAAAAAGGATCGGAGACATCCGCCACCAACACGCCCATGGTATGAGTACTTTGACTGACTAATGCTCGCGCAGCAGCATTGGGTCGATAGCCTAATTCGTGCATGGCTTTATTGACCGAGTCAATGGCGCTTTTACTGGCTTTCGGTGATTGATTAATCACGCGTGATACCGTTGCAACAGAAACGCCCGCCGCCTTAGCGACATCCTTAATAGTAGCCATACAAATTCAACCTTTATCAATGCATAAGGTGAATTAAACACTTTTCAACTACCCATAGCAATCTTTGCCTCACGGCAGAGCGACAGGTCGGATTGGTGAGCGAGGCTAAACCGTGTGTGAGATTACCCTTGGTTGTGTGCGGGCTGATAACGTTTTCAGTTAGCGGGTGGAGCTAGAGTGCGCAATCACCGATGCACGACGGATCATGGTCGGTACAAAAATACGGATCGGATCAGTGATCGGTTGGCTTGTGGCGAGTAAAAAAGCCAAATGCACCGCTTTTTCGGCCATCATTTGAATGGGATAACGCATGGTGGTCAGTTTTGGACTCAGATATTTAGCGATAATCCCATCATCAAATCCGATCAAAGAGATGTCGCGCGGAACTTGAATACCGTTTTCATCGAGGATGGATAACGCTCCAGCGGCCATATAATCGTTGTAGGTAGCAATCGCAGTTAATTGCAGATCTTTGGACAGCAGGTGAGTCATGGCTTCTTCACCGCCTAATTCGGTGGGGGCACCATACTCAATATAAGCGGGATTGACCTTAATATTGTAAGCTTGCAGGGCCGATAAATAGCCATTTTTGCGCTGTTCGGTATCTTCTATCTCGTGATTAGAACAGACATAACCAATCTGAGTATGGCCCATTTTGATCAAATGCTCGGTCGCTAAATACGAACCACGAAAGTTATCCAGCGCAATACAGCGCTCGGCAATTTCAGGAATATAACGGTTGATCAAAACCATGGTTGGTTTTTCCTCTGCAAAGCGGATTAATTCTTGGTTACTGAGCGCTTTACTATGGATAACCAGTGACTCACAGCGGCTATTGATCAGCAGCTCAATCACTTCCCGTTCAAAATCCGCATTATGGTAACCATTCCCGATCAGCAGATGTTTGCCATTTTGAATCGCAATTGAATCAATCGCTTTGACCATGCTGCCGTAAAAAGGATCGGAAACATCGCCGATCAGTACGCCAATGGTATTGGTGGTTTGGCTTACTAATGCCCGAGCATTGGCATTGGGGCGATAACCCAGTTTCAGCATGGCTTGTTGTACCACGGATTTGGTTGCCGCGCTGGCGTGGGAAGAGTTGTTCATTACTCGGGAAACGGTGGCCACAGAGACACCCGCTTCTCTTGCCACATCCTTAATCGTAGCCATAAATATCTCACATTAATCAGTCAATAAAATCAGCACTGGAATGTCGCCTCTGCTGAGTGAGCAGAGGCAAAACGGATCAGGCACTACGTGCCAAGGTGACAGTGGCGGGTTGGATGCGGATATTTTCGCCTGCCGCATTAAATAAATGCAGCGCATCAAAATCAGTATACAGCGCCATTTTGGTATACGGTTTGATGAAAAAATCACCCGGATTTAAGAATTTAAAATCATCAACGCCGAGGCTTTGGCCGAAGATATAAGTGCTGCTGCCTAAACGTTCAACCACTTCTGAGTGGAAGGTTAGGCTCAAGTCACCGGCATCTTTATTGAGGTGTTCTGGTCTTATCCCAACCGTGATTTGCTCTCCTTTATTCATCGGTTGCGTCACAATCGGCAAAGTTGTTACGTTGGTTTGATTGCCCAAAATAACGCTTAAACTGTCGGCTGACCAACGGTCGACGATTGCGTTAATAAAGTTCATTTTGGGTGAACCAATAAAACCGGCCACAAACTTATTGGCTGGGTGATAGTAGAGATCCATCGGGCTACCGACTTGTTCCACACAGCCTTGACGCAGAACCACGATTTTATCGGCCAATGTCATTGCTTCGACTTGATCATGAGTCACGTAAACCATGGTTGACTGTAAATCTTGATGCAGCTTTGCGATGTGTAGGCGCATTTCAACGCGTAATTCGGCATCTAAGTTGGACAATGGTTCGTCGAATAAAAACACATCTGGATTGCGCACAATCGCTCGGCCAATCGCGACCCGTTGCCGTTGACCACCGGATAATTGTGCAGGCTTGCGATCCAGCAAGCTGTCTAATTGTAACGCTTTGGCCACGTTTAACACTTTATGCTCAATGGTCGCTGGTGGAGTTTTATTCACTTTCAGTGCATAGCCCATGTTTTGTCCCACCGTCATATGTGGATATAACGCATAGGATTGGAAAACCATGGCAACACCACGTTGCGAAGGTTGCACATCATTGACGATGCGATCTTTGATGGCAATGGTTCCTTCCGAGATCTCTTCAAGCCCCGCGATCATGCGCAGCAGGGTGGATTTACCACAGCCTGATGGACCCACAAAAACAACAAACTCACCATTATCTATGGAAAGGTTTACATTGCTAATGGTTTGCACATCACCAAATCGCTTGATTACATTCGATAGTTTTATAGAGGCCATAGGGCTTATCCTTCATGATTCTTTGATTTAAGTTATTGATTAATATTTTAATTGTCGGCCGATTACCTAGGCAGTTTGCCGTTGTTTTAGCGATTATAAAACGTAGTGTAAACGTACTCCATTTTTTGGGCTTTTTTTGTGTTAACTGTCACGGTTGTGAGCAAAAATCATAGTCAAGGTAAAGGGAAGCGCCTATTTTAAACCGGGTAATCGTTTTACCTACGCAACAGAGAACAACATCAAAGCTGTACCTACACATTAACTAGGAGACGTTATGAAAAGACGTACATTAACCAAAGCAATCCATGCTGCTCTTATCGCTAGCTGTACTTTTTCTTCACTCAATGCCCTTGCTGCAGGCAAGTTGCTGATTTGGGAAGATATTCAAAAATCAGCGGGTAATGCCGAGGCTACCAAAGCGTTTGAGCAACAATATGATGTGAAAATTACCGTGCAAGAATTGCCTTATGGCGGGCAAGTCGAATCACTGCGTATGGATGGTCCTGCTGGAACCGGTCCCGACGTGATTAACCTACCGCATGACCAAATTGGCAGTGCGGTAGTACAAGGCTTATTGACGCCACTGACCGTGGATAAAGCAATTTTGGATACGTTTACAGAATCAGCCGTTGATGCACTGACTTATCAAGGCCAACTGTATGGTTTACCGAAAGCCGTCGAAACTTTGGTGATGATCTATAACAAAGATTTAATGCCAGAGCTGCCTAAAACCATGGAAGAGATCTACCAAGCTTCTCAACAAGCTCGAGCGCAAGGCAATTATGGTTTGCTCGCCAAATGGGATGAAATTTATTACACCTATGGCATCTTAAAAGCGATGGGCGGTGATGTATTTGCCAAAAATCCGGATGGTAGCTACGACGCAAAAACCATTTTGCTGAATACTGACGGTGCGGTCAAAGGTGGTGAATATGTACAAAAATTCTTTAAAGAAGGGGTGTTCCCAAGTGGGATTGTGGGTGATTCTGGTTTGAATGCGATTGACTCGCTATTTACCAGCAAAAAAGCCGCGATTGTACAAACCGGTCCATGGTCATTCCAGCCTTATAAAGATGCCGGCATTAATTATGGTGTCGCGCCTTTGCCTCTATTACCGAATGGAGAGCATATGGGATCATTTATGGGCGTAAAAAGCTACAGCATTTCAACTTACTCAAAAAATAAAGATTTGGCGCAAAAGTATATTGAATTCATCAATAATTATGAGAATTCCAAGCAGCGCTTTGAGTTAACCGGTGAAGTGCCTGCGGTGAGAGCATTAATCGATGATCCAATCATTAAAAATAATGAAGGTGCACGCGCGGTTGCTATGCAAGCGGAATTTGCAACCCCGATGCCATCTATCCCAGAAATGAATGAAGTCTGGGGACCAGCAAATAGCGCGTTACAGCTGATCGCAACGGGCAAACAAGCGCCAAAACAAGCATTAGATAGTGCAGTGGAAGCGATTAAGATGCAAATCGAAGCTAACCACGCAATGATGGGATTGTAAGTTTTTTAGCCAGCCCGTATTCGGGCTGGCATTTGTCGTTGTGTTCAGGATGTGAATTATGTCTATTTTATCTTCAGATATATCACCAAGTGATATCCAATATAAAACTCAGCACCGAGTTATAGCGTTATGGTTATCGATCATTCCAGGGTTAGGGCAGCTTTATAATCGACAGTTTGCTAAATCCGCCATGTTTTTTGTTTTTTTATTGAGTTTTTATGGCGTATTTTATGACTTTTTAAAAGAGGGCTACTGGGGTTTATTTACTTTGGGTGAATCATTACCTGAAGATAATTCCGTGTTCTTGCTAGCGGAAGGTATCATCTCACTTATTGTGTCGGTGTTTGGTATTGGCGTTTATAGTTTATCACTATACGATGCTTATACTAACGGTAAACTGCGTGATCAAGGTCGAGAGTTACACTCTATTCGTCGTCAATATCGGACCATCATCGAATCGGGTTTCCCTTATTTAATGGTAACTCCGGCATTTATTTTGTTGGTGTTTGTGGTGGTTTTCCCGATCGTATTTGGTTTTGCGATTGGTTTTACTAACTATAATTTATATAACTCACCCCCAGCCAAACTGGTCGATTGGGTCGGTTTGAAGAACTTTATTAATATTTTTCAAATTAATTTATGGCGTAATACATTTTTTGATGTATTACAGTGGACGGTGATCTGGACCTTACTGGCGACCACATTACAGTGTACGGTCGGGGTGCTGCTAGCGATTTTAGTCAATCAGAAAGATCTAAAATTTAAACCATTAATTAGAACCATCTTTATTTTACCTTGGGCCGTTCCTGGCTTTGTGACGATCCTTATTTTTACCGGAATGTTTAATGAAACGTTTGGCGTGATCAATAATGTCATATTAGATTTCTTTGGTATTGACCCTAAACCTTGGCTCACAGACCCATTTTGGACCAAGACGGCATTAATCCTGATCCAAACTTGGCTAGGTTTTCCATTTGTATTTGCTATGACCACTGGGGTGTTACAAGCGATCCCGAATGATCTGTATGAAGCGGCGACTATTGATGGCGCAAGTAAATTTCAGCAAATGAAGACCATTACCATTCCATTGGTGCTGTTCTCGATTGCGCCGATTTTGATCACTCAATACACCTTTAACTTTAATAATTTTAATATTATCTATTTGTTTAATAATGGTGGGCCAGCGGTGATCGGCAGTAATGCTGGCGGTACTGATATCTTAGTGTCTTGGATTTACAAGTTAACGATGTCTTCATCACAATATTCTATTGCGGCCGCCATAACCTTGTTACTCTCAATCTTTGTGGTAGGTATTGCACTATGGCAATTCCGCATGACCAATTCATTTAAAGATACCAATTAGAGGCGCTGAAAATGAGTATTAAAAGAAGTAATGCTATCAGGCTAACGCTCAGTTATATACTAATTGCTATTGTTAGTATCATTATTATCTATCCATTGTTATGGACGGTCGGTGCCTCATTCTATCCTGGTAATAGTATTATGGGTGATTCGATTTTTCCGGATAACCCAACCTGGAGTCATTATTTAACTTTGTTTGAAAACAATAAAGTCTCTTACTTAACTTGGTATTGGAATAGTTTGAAAATTAGTGTGATGACCATGGTATTAACACTAATTAGCGTCTGTTGTACCGGTTATGCTTTCTCTCGTTTTCGTTTTAAGGGACGTAATAATAGCTTGATCTTATTTCTATTATTACAGATGGTGCCGCAATTCTCAGCTTTGATCGCGATTTTTGTATTAGCGCAAATGCTCGGATTGATTAATAGCCATATTGCACTGGTCTTGGTATATGTCGGTGGAATGATCCCGATGAATACCTATTTAATGAAAGGTTATTTAGATGCGATCCCTAAAGATCTCGATGAATCAGCCCGCATGGATGGTGCAGGTAATTTCCGGATTTTTATTGAAATCATCATGCCTATTTCAAAACCGATTATCGCAGTAGTTGCTCTGTTTTCATTCACCGGCCCATTGGGCGACTTTATTCTGGCTACCACGATTTTACGTACGCCAGAAAATTACACACTGCCGATTGGTTTATATAACTTGGTTGTCGAAAAAATGGGCGCGAGTTACACCACCTACGCGGCTGGTGCAGTATTAATCTCTATTCCAGTAGCAATACTTTATCTATCACTACAAAAGTATTTTGTTTCTGGTTTAACCGCAGGTAGTACAAAAGGATAAAAAAATGAATGTAACCTACAAAATGACATTAGCTGCCGTCCTGAGTAGTTCACTATTAATCGCTGGATGCCAGTCTGGTAAAGTAGAATCAGACACCAATAGTTCATCCTCGGTGATTATTCCGGCTCAGGTTGCCAATAATTTTATTAAAGGCATGGATGTGTCGATGATCCCTGAAGTCGAAGCATTAGGCGGAAAATATTATCAAGATCATCAGCAGCAAGATCCGATTGCGATCATGCAAGCACATGGCATTAACTATTTGAGAATGCGAGTGTGGGTGAATCCACAAAGTGAATCAGGCGTTGCCTATGGTGGTGGCAATTCTACATTGCAACGGGCCATTGCCATGGGTAAGCGTGCCCATGAGCACGGCATGAAATATTTGCTCGATATTCATTACAGTGATTTCTGGACCGATCCCGGTAAACAGGTCAAACCAAAAGGGTGGGAAACACTCAACTTTGATCAGTTGGTTGCTGAAGTAGGTAGCTACACCGCCGAGGTGATGCAAGCACACCGTGATGCAGGAGTGATGCCTGAGATGGTGCAAGTGGGCAATGAACTCAATAGTGGCATGCTGTGGCCGGAAGGTAAAAGTTGGGGTGGCGATGGCGGTGAGTTTGATCGCTTAGCTGAGCTTCTAAAAGCTGGCATCAAAGCGGTGAAAGCGGCATATAAAGAAGATGAACAGGTGGAAATCATGTTGCATCTCGCCAAAGCTGGGGACAATGGTGCATTCCGTTGGTGGTTTGATGAAATCACTCAGCGTAACGTCGAGTTCGACATTATTGGTATGTCTTATTACCCATTCTGGCACGGTCCAATGCAGCAGGTAAAAGAGAACATTGCTGATGTGATTGCCCGTTATGGCAAACCGGTGGTGATTGCTGAAACCTCTTACGCTTATACCACTGCCAATGGCGATAGTTTAGAAAATGCTTATACCGGTGCTGAGCCAGCAGAAGGCTATCCGGTGAGTGTGGTTGGCCAAGCTCAGTTTTTGAAAGATATGATGGAATTAGTTAATGCCGCACCAGAGGGTAAAGGCATTGGCATTTTCTATTGGGAACCAGCGTGGTTACCGGTAGAGCATGCTACTTGGGCTACTCAAGCCGGTATGGAATACACCAATGACATTTGGCAAGAAGGGAACTCTTGGGATAACCAAGCTCTGTTTGACTTTGAAGGCAATGTGCTTCCTTCAATGAATGTGTTCAAAAAACAGTAAAGCATGACGTTAGGAGTTGTCGTTATGGGAAATTTTGCACCTATTTTGCCTAAAGTTGGCCAACTACTGCATGGGGCGGATTATAACCCTGAGCAGTGGTTGGATCGTCCTGATATTCTGGAAAAAGATATCGAATTGATGCGCCAGACCCAGTGTAATGTGATGTCGGTTGGGATCTTTAGCTGGGCGAGCTTAGAGCCACAAGAAGGCGTGTTTGATTTTGCTTGGCTTGATGATGTACTCGATCGTCTAGCGCGTAACCACATTCATGTGTTGCTGGCTACCCCAAGTGGCGCACGTCCTGCCTGGTTATCGCAGCGCTATCCTAGCGTGCTGCGAGTTAATGCTGCGCGAGTAAAACAATTGCATGGCGGGCGTCATAATCACTGCTATACCTCGCCGCAATATCGCGAAAAAGTACGAATTATCAATACCCAATTAGCCGAGCGTTATTCCAGCCACCCAGCGGTGATTGGTTGGCATATCTCCAATGAATATGGTGGCGATTGCCACTGTGCGGATTGCCAGAACGCTTTTCGTGAATGGTTGCAACAGCGCTACACCAGCTTAGATGAGCTGAATCAGAAATGGTGGAGTAAGTTTTGGAGCCACACCTATCAAAATTGGGATCAGTTAGAGTCGCCATCACCGATTGGGGAAAGTGCGGTTCACGGGCAAAATTTGGACTGGAAACGCTTTGTCACCGAGCAAGTGACCGATTTCTGTTTACAAGAAATTAAACCCCTTAAGGCAGTGAATCCACACTTACCGGTCACGGCAAATCTGATGGAATACTTTTACGACTACGACTATTGGAAGTTGAGTAAAGTGATTGATATTGCATCCTGGGATAGCTATCCGCTATGGCATAAGGGAGAGGATGATGTAGCGTTAGCCTGCTATACCGCTATGTATCACGACTTGATGAGAACCTTGAAGCAGCAACCGTTCTTATTGATGGAATCCACCCCAAGTCAAACGAACTGGCAGCCGATCACTAAGTTGAAAAAGCCGGGTATGCATCTGCTCTCTTCAATTCAGGCGGTGGCGCACGGTTCGGATTCGGTACAATATTTTCAGTGGCGTAAAAGCCGTGGATCATCGGAAAAATTCCACGGCGCTGTGGTTGATCATGTCGGTCATGTGGATACGCGCGTTGGCAAAGAGGTGGCCCAAGTTGGCGCATGGCTTGCGCAGCACTCGTCATTAGCCGGCAGTCGCACTGCAGCACAAGTGGCAATTATCTTTGATTGGGAAAGTCGCTGGGCGATGGATGATGCGCAAGGCCCTCGTAACCAAGGGCTCAATTATGAGCACACCGTGAACCAACATTACCGTGGTTTTTGGGAGCAGGGTATTAACTGTGACATTATCGAACAGTTGAGCGATTTTTCACCTTATAAAGTGATTGTCGCTCCCATGCTGTATTTGATTAAACCCGGTGTCGCGGAGCGCTTGGAGCAGTTTGTGCAACAAGGTGGAGTGTTAGTGGCTACTTATTGGAGCGGGATTGTTGATCAGCACGATCTGTGCTTCTTGGGCGGTTTCCCAGGTGGTGAAAATAGCCCGCTGCGGCGAACGCTTGGGATCTGGGCAGAAGAGATCGATTCTTTATACGATGAAGAGCGAGTCGCTGTGGTCGCGGATGACTCGACAGAGTTTGGTTTGCACGGCACTTATCAAGCTCATCACCTATGTGAGCGGATCCACTTGGAAACGGCTCAGGCACTAGCCAGTTACGGCAGTGACTTTTTTGCTGCTACGCCGGCGGTGACTCAGCATCAGTATGGTTCGGGTTGTGCGTACTATATCGCCTCAAGAAATGATCTACGTTTCCACCAGGATTTCTACCGAGCTATTGCTCAGCGTCACCAAATCACTCCTTGCTTGAATGTGGATTTACCATCCGGAGTCTCGATCACTGAGCGGCATAACCAGCTAGGTCGATATCTGTTTGTGATGAATTTCAATCCGTATCCGGTTGAGGTGAATTTGCACGCTGAGGCATTGATAAACATGGCGTCAGGTAGCAAGGTGGATGGTGTGTTATCGCTAGCTGCGTATGGTGTTTGTGTATTGCAGCGCTAGACATATCGCTTTTATTAACATCTGGCCGACTCAGCAATGAGTCGGCTTTTTTATTGGCTGAGCATGGGCTTATGCCGTGATGATTTTGTGATCAATTTAGCAGAACCATCATCTTCTCAATTATTGGTGGTAACGTTTACACAAGTGTGAGCTATTTATAATTTCTGAACAATGATCTTCGCTATAGTAACGGCGAAACATAAGGAAGCGCCTGTATTGGGCGACAACAATAAAAACTGAAAAATTAAGGACATATTGATGAAGATGAACTTAAAACCTCTGGTTCCTGCTATTCTCGCTGCTTTATCGACTCTACCTGTCCAGGCGGTGGACTTTACTGGCTATGTACGCTCTGGCCTTGGCATCTCCAATAATGGTGGTGGTGTTAAAGGTGGGGATGAGTTGGCTAAGAGCAAATTAGGTCGTTTAGGTAATGAATTTGATACCTATTCGGAAATCGGCTTAGGGCAAGAGCTGTATAATGAGGATGGCAAAAGCTTTTACTTTGAAAGCATGTTTGCTATGTCGGCTGATGGCAATTTAGAGTCAGAAGAGACTGCGAAAGATTCGGCGAACTTTGCCATCAAGCAGCTCAATTTACAGGCTAAAGGCTTTATTGCTGCCGCGCCAGAAGCCACGATTTGGGCGGGTAAGCGCTTTTATCAACGCCACGATCTACACATTATTGATACCAAATATTGGAATATTTCCGGCTATGGCTTTGGTGTTGAAGGGCTAAATCTTGGTTCTGGTGCGTTATCTGCCGCGATTATCCGCGGAGATCAAGATGTGAATATTAATTACGTCGATATTCGCTATGCTGGTTTTTCCCCATGGCAAGGCGCTTGGACCGAGTTTGGTATTGATTACGCATTACCCAACCCGACCGATAGTGAAAAAGAGAGTGGAAAAGATTTTGATAATGGCTTGATGTTAACGGCAGAGCTCAGCCAAAGCTTTAGCCGCGGTTACAACAAAACTGTATTGCAATACGCTGACAGTGGTCTGGCGCAGAATATGGTCTCACAAGGTGGTGGCTGGTTCGACGCTTGGACTGGTGATGTCAACAGTGCTAAAGGTTATCGTATCATCAATACCGGTGATTTTAATCTCAGTGAAAAAATCTCCTTTAACCATGTGCTGACTTATGGTTATGCAAAAAATCATGGTGATGTATGGGTAGATGCTGGCAATGATATTTGGGAGCATCGTATTTATAAAGATGAAGATCTGTTCTCGGCGGTGATCCGCCCGCAGTATGCTTGGTCTAAGCATCATAAGACCGTGCTTGAGCTTGGCTACTATACACAAACCAAAACATCGAAATCTGGTGTCGAAGAAAAATCGGGCGGACAAAAATTCACTGTGGCACAAGTGCTGAGTGCCGGTGAGTATTTGTTTGTGCGCCCAGAGATGCGTCTGTATGCCAGTTATCTAAAAGATAATGAAGAAAAATCATTTAATGATGGTCGTGATCAAGACGATATTAAATTTGGCGTACAAATTGAAGCTTGGTTCTAATCCATGTTTTTGGGCAGCATGTTTGCTGCCCTTTTTAAATTTCACGTAATTAAATGATCGTTATTTATCATTATCACTCAGTCGTATATTTACTGCCATTATTCAGTTTGTTTACATTTCCCTCATTGGTTGCCACATTCAACTGCCCACAGGTTATATATGAATCTATTCGCATTCAAAAATAAAATATTAATATTGATGATGACAACAATCGTAGCCACTATCGCAGTGTCTTTTATTAGTGTTAAAAGTGTGATTAATGATTATATTTATCAATCGTCAATGCAAGATATCGCGAAAGATGTGTCATTAATTGAAGATAACATTAATGAATATCTACAGGGCAAATTGAATTTGGTGGATAGTATTGAATTTGGGATTATGCACATCAAATCGACCAAAGATAAACTGGATTTTGCTCGCGTGGTTAAAGTTATGAATAGAATGGCGCTGAGTGATGAAGGCAGTATGGCCGATGAGCAGGTGCAGCAATACATTCAATTAGCTCATGCCCATCAAGAAGGGCTGCAGGTCGGTGAGGTGGTACAGCAGGCCGAGCAATTGAGCTTAACCTTGTCGCGTAAGAAAAAGAATATCGTCGATTTTTTTGTATTGGACCTGCATAAGCTCGGATCTTTGATTGAAAAATTTTCCCGTGAGGGAAGCTATTTTGAATTGATTGCAGAAAATGGTGTGATGATTTATAGCAATAAACCCTCCGTAACTAATTTGCAAAAATCGCAGCGTACCTTAACCATAGGCAATCGGGGCTGGCAACTCATCAGTTATATTGATCAACAATTTATTGCTGAGCAAACCACACGCATTAATACAAAAATAAATATTTATTTAATGAGCTGTGCTCTGGTTATGTTGCTATTAAGCAGTGTTGTATTGCAATTATTATTGCGTCCAGTCGATCGGCTGAGAAATTTAGTCCAAGGCTTAACGGCAGGCGAGGCTGATTTAACGCAACGTTTAACCGTGCATAGCCGAGATGAATTGGGTCAAATATCGCAAGCGATCAATCATTTTATGGGGCAAATTCAAGAGATATTTGTCCAAATTAAACGCACTAACTTGGAGATTGCACCGTTTATCGTGCAATTAAATGACCAAGCGAAAAATAACATGTTGTCTGCTGAGCAGCACAGTGATCAAACTCAGGATATTGTTAAAGCTATGCACAGTGTGACTTTACTGTCTAATCAGGCGCAGCACAGCAGTGTGCAAGCGGCGGAGTTTGTGCAGAGCGTTAAACAGCAGATGAATCAATCTGCGCAGGCTGGACGCACCGCATCAGGCAGTATGGATACTCTCGCTCAAGATGTACAAGCGATGGCCGATCAAGTGCAGCAAATTACCCAAGATTCGCAAGCGATTAGCGATATTTTGCATACGATTAAGCAAATTGCCGATCAAACTAATTTACTGGCATTAAATGCTGCGATTGAAGCGGCGCGGGCAGGGGAAAGTGGTCGCGGTTTTGCGGTCGTGGCGGAAGAGGTCAGAACTCTTGCGGCACGAACCGGCTCTTGTACCACCCAAATTGATGATCTGTTAACCCAATTTACCCAGACCACCCACACGATCCATCAAAAAATGGCCTCGACCCAGCACAACTGCCATAGCTCAGAAGCGAGTTCTGCGACTCTGGTCGCGCTGCTCGATGAGATGACCATAGCCATCGACCATATCCTTAACCACAATTTAAGCGTTTCAGATCTGGTCACGCAACAAACGCAAGTGATCAGTTCTGTCAACGACACCATGACTGATCTCAATCAGATCGTCGCCAATATGAGCCAAAATGAAAAAATAGCTTATCAAGCCTGTGAGCAGCTCACGCAAATGTCGGCTGCGCTTAGTCAGTATATCCAGCGATTTCGAACCTAGAGGCCGGAATTACTTGAGCGATTGCGGCTAAGCGGATTGATGGAATGATTTTCGCCACTGATTTGGGCTGACGCCATAGCGCAATTTGAATTTTTCTCGCAGCAGCATGGCCGAGCTAAAACCGGTTTTGGCAACGATCTGTTCTAATGATAAATCGGTTGATTCAAGGAGTTCTTGTACTAGATTGAGCCGCTCACTGATCAGCCATTCGCCGAATGCCATGCCGGTAGCCTTATGGAATTTGCGCGTGAAGGTTCGGCGAGTCATGGCGGTCGAATTGGCTAATTCATCTAAATTGTATTTTTGATCAAGTTGTGAGCGGATAGTGACGAGTAATTGGTTGATCCTTGAATCTGAAGTGGTAACAGGGATTGGCCGGTCAATAAATTGCGCTTGTCCGCCAGCACGATACGGAGCGACCACCATGCGTCTGGCGAGGCGGTTGGCGATGGTGCTGCTGTAATATTGACGGACAATGTATAAGCAGCAATCAATACTCGCCGCGGTTCCAGCCGAGGTGATCACGCCGCCATCTTCGACATACAGCGCATTGGTATCTAGGTGGGTGTCTACAAAACGTTGGGTAAAATCTTGCTCTAATTCCCAATGCATCGCCGCTCGCTTACCCGCCAGCAAGCCGGCATAAGCCAGCACATAGCCACCGAGGCACAAACCGACGACTAATGCCCCACGCGCATGTGCACGGCGCAAGTGACTCAGTAGAGCGGGGTTGGGCTTTTCATCCGCCGCTCGCCAATAGGGAACAATAATAATATCGCTGTGCTCAAGCGCCGCTAAACCCACTTGGGTATGAATTTCCATCCCAAGATTGGACAGGAGTGGTCCTTCCTCGCCAGCCACCCACTGCAGATCAAAGAGGGTTTGGTGTAAGGTTTCTGGGCCAAAGACTAAGCTTGGAACCGAAATATGGAAGGGACTAAAGTGATTAAATACCACCACGCTGACCCGTGGGGGAGTGTGTTTGGTCATATAAGGCATCACAAGTTATCTCAAACAATAGAACTCTAAAAACAGCGCTCAAAAACCACAGGGTAATAGTCACTATAGCCCTGTGGTTGATTATTGGCTTAGAGTTTAATCACATCACCTTGCTTTGGCACAATCACGCGATCACTTAGCTTGTTTTCAGTGACATAAGCTCGCATTTCATCACTGGTCACTGTCATATGGTTAACTGCATCCATATGCACTGTGATGATTTTTGCCTCTGGCAGCATAGCGTAAGCGCGGCGGATGTCTTGTTTGCTCATGATGATGCCATCATCCGGGAAGGCGAGCGTGCGCGCATCACCCGTATTGACAATCAGCACCTGAGGCTGATGTTTGAAGATGGCTTTATTCACATCGGCGGTCCATACCGTATCTCCTACCAAATAAGTGGTTGGATGGCCTTCGGCTTTAAAAACCACGCCCATGGCTTCTCCTAACAATTCTGCGAGTGGCGTGGCGTACATTTCTGCCGTGCCATGTGCACCATGGGTTTTGACTAAGGTGACGTTATCCACTTGCAGTGTATCGTGCAGCACTTGGACATTGCTAAATCCTTGTGCGCGGATCAACTGAGCATCTTGCTCATGTTGGGCAATGATCAGCATCGATTTTGGTAATTGATCTTGCGCGGCAGGATCCCAGTGATCAAGGTGGGTATGGGTAACAATCACGCCATCAACATCATGATAGATTTTTTCAACAGTCAGAGGCAGATCCGTTAATGGATTGCGTAAGTGGCTGTTGTGTGAGCCTTCAAAGCCGGGATAGGCGCCTTTATTGGCGAGCATAGGGTCAATTAAAAATGTTTTATTGGCAATGTGCAGTTTTCCGGTCGCACTGCGTAAATGTTGATAGCTATCGGCCGCGAATGTCAATGTGCTCAACGTGGCGCAGGTTAAAACAACACAACTGAGTAAAGTGCTTAATTTCATCGTATTTCTCTCGATAGGTGGAAGAGTTCAGTGGTGCTTATTTTAGGTGATTGGCGATTGGCAAACAGTGGCTTAAAGGACATATAACGCAGTGATCGGGACAAAATGGGCGAGCGTCAAATCGCAAGGTGATTGGTGCCCTTACATACCGATAGTTCGCTGAGTTTTATTCACCATTCATTGCGCGGTTGATCCAACACACGCACCGACATGCTGGCGGCGGAGGTGCGGTTATCGACCGCGAGCTTTTTATAGATCTGTTCGAGATGCTTATTCACGGTGCGTGGACTCATCGCAAGTATTTGGGCAATTTCCCAGTTGGTTTTGCCAAAACAGATCCAATACAGCACTTCGGATTCACGTTTAGTCAGATTAAACTCCACGCGTAAATCTTCTGCCGTTCCGGCTTGTTTCGGCAACTGGATCCGGATCAATTGGTGGTTGTGGTCATGCTCTCCGGCCAAGCTGGCCTCAAGTGGCGAGTCAAATTGAGTCAGCGTTAATGGTATTGCGGTATCACTTTGATTCAGCCAGCGCGCAATGTCGGTTTGTAGCTGTGCCCAAGTTTGGGTGAGATGATAGGCACTATCAGCGCAGTGATTGCTCTCACACAACAGCTTCTGAGCTTGTGGCGTGGCCCACGCTAAATCGCCGTGCTGAGAAACGCAAAACAGAAACTGACCGGCATAATCGAGCGCGGCTTGTGCTGATTTTGCCACTTGCGCGTTGTGGCTATGTACCCGAATGCGCGCGAGTACCTCTGCTGGCACCACAGGTTTGGTCATATAGTCGACCCCGCCAGCTTCAAAGCCTTTAATTACATGCTGGGAGTCATTCAGGCCAGTCATAAAGATGATCGGTGTGGCGGGCAGTTTTTCCTTTAATCGCAAGCAAGTTTCAAAACCATCTAATTTGGGCATCACCGCATCTAACAAAATAATATCGGGCTGAATTTTGTCGACAATTGATAGCGCTTGATAGCCATCGAGTGCGACCAGTACGCTAAGCCCTGCTTGATTGAGATTCGCATTGAGCATGCCCAATGACTCTGGGGAGTCATCCACCACTAGGGCGATGATGTTTTTTGCTGAGAAGCCGCTCATTCTTTGATTAATCCATTAATTTGTTCAACGATGTGAGCAAAACGGCACTCGCGTGCTTGCTCTCGCAGTGTGGTGATAAATGGGCTGCCTTGATGACCATGGCGCTCTAAGTGGTCGAGCCGCTCACAGAATGCCGACATAAAGCCAATCTCCGCGTAACTTTTCAGTTGATAAAGTTCCGCTTGATCGGGATAGCGGGTATCGGGCTGCGGTGAAGAACTGGCATTTGGCAGTTGATAAATCCAATCAATCTGGAGTAACTGGCTCAGTTTGCCAAGCAGCAGTGGTAATGCCACCGGTTTGGTCAAATAACCATTGTGATAACGGCACAGTTGATGATTGGTTTCCAACTCTTGAATATTGGCCGAAAGCATTAAGATCGGCTGGTGGTAATGCTGCTGTCTTAATTTGATCGCTAACTGCCAGCCATTCATGTGTGGCATAAAAATATCCAACATAAACAGGTCGATGGTTTGTTTGGCCGCGACGGCTAATGCAGTTTGCGCTGAGCTAGCTTGCACTATAGTAAACCCAAGCGGGCTGAGCATATGGCTGATTAAGGTGCTCTGATCGGCAAGATCATCGACCACCAACAGGGTTTTGCGCGCTCCTTGATAGCCGATGACATCGTTATCGATTAACGCCACGGGTTCGATGTGGTCATACACTTCAGACAGCATCATTTTCAAGGTGAAGGTACTGCCTTGGCCGATTTCACTGACACACTCAATTTCACCGCCCATGAGCTCTGCTAATGCATGAGAGATGGTAAGGCCTAAACCGGTACCACTGACATGCTTGGTTTGCTCAGATTGAATGCGCTCAAAGGGACGGAAAATCAGCAATTGATCTTGGGCGCTAATGCCAATCCCGGTGTCTTTGACACTAAAACGTGCCACCTGATTGCGGTAGGTGACGGAAAAATCGATCGATCCTTCGGTGGTGTATTTGACCGCATTAGTCAGCATATTGATCAGAATTTGTCTTAGCTGCTGTTGATCGCCGCTGATAAACACCGGCAGATGACTGACCGCATAGAATTGAAAACGGAGTTTTTTGTGTTCGGCTTGCCAGCGAAACATCTCGACCAATTGTTGTAACAAGGCGTGAAGATTAAAGGTCTCCCGCTGCAGCTCTAAACGGCCAGCTTCAATTTTAGAAATCTCCAGCAAGCTTTCGAGTAAGTCACCGAGATGCTTACCATTTCTTTCTAGTGTTGCGGCATATTGACGTTTTTGTGGGCTGAGTTCGGGATCGTGACTGAGTAACTGGGCATAGCCTAATAGTACGTTGAGGGGCGTTCTTAATTCATGGCTGAGACCGGCGAGATAGCGACTTTTCGCATCATTGGCATGTTCGGCTTTTTTCTTAGCGCGTACCAATTGATGTGAGGTTTGCTGATGCGCGCTGATCTCATCCGACAGCAAGTCGCTGTGGGTTTGCAGCTCTTGCATCACAAGGTGGCGGTTATTTCTGGCCAGCACCAATAGCCAGCTGATGATGCCGGTTGGGATCAGCAGCAACGCGAACGCTTTATATAAACTGAGCGCGAGTGAGTCCATTTTGCTCGGCTCTAAGCTCGGTACTTGAGTGTAGGCTAGAGCTAAAATGGTACCAATCGCGAAACTCATGATCGCCATCACGAGCATAAATTGGCTCAGAGAAGAGGAGAGCTGATTGATCCAAGTTATCGGTAGGTAAGGTTTTAATGCCTGCTTAATTTGTGCATTGAGTGTCGCTTTTGGGCGGCATTGATCATGACAACGGACATCCAGTGAGCAGCAAAGTGAACAGATATTGCCTTGATAGGCGGGGCAGTGGGCCATATCTTCCGTTTCAAAGCTGTGCTCACAGACCACGCAGCGCTGTTCGGTGGCTTGTATGGGCGGCGTGTGATCCACAACTAAGTAATATTGGCTACGCGTGGCAAGGGCTATCAGTGGCGCGGTGAGTAGCGGGATCGCAAAAGCCAGGTATGAAGCCAATGCTTTGAGCATCTCGTTATAAAGCCCAAAATGTGCCGACAAGCCAAATAGAGAGGCAATTAACATTGAGCCGAGGCCGACAGGGTTTAGGTCATACAATTTGGATCGTTTAAATTCAATATGCGCTGGGCTAAGCCCCAACGGCTTGTTAATCACTAAATCTGCGACGAGGCAGCCTACCCAAGACAATACCAGCACCGAATAGATTTGCAGGGTTTGTTCAATCAAGCGATACACCCCAAGTTGCATCAGCAGTAGCGCAATCAGCACATTGAACATCATCCACACGACGCGACCGGGGTGATGGTGAGTCAGGCGCGAGAAGAAATTTGACCAAGCCAGCGAACCGGCGTAGGCATTCGCAAGGTTAATTTTTAGTTGGGAAATGATCACGAACACTCCTGCGCCAATCAGGGCTAATTGAGTGTTATCGGTCATATAGCCAAACACATTGACGTACATATGCGCGGGATCTTTGGCGAGATCGGGCGCGATGCCCTGTTGGATCGCTAGCCAAGCCAACAAACTGCCGAGGGCAATTTTTAATGCACCGAAGAGCATCCAGCCGGGCCCCCCGATCAGCATTGCAGCCCACCATCGAGAGGATGTCGCTGCGGTTTTCTCTGGCAAAAACCTCAAGAAATCAACTTGTTCGCCAATTTGTGCCACCACAGCCAGTAACACCGCTGAGGCGGCCCCAAACAGTAACCAGTCAAATTGAGCGGAATGTTGCTCTAAGCCGCCGTAAGCGAGCCACTGGTCAATCTGAGTATTGGGATGGCTGAAGACGAACCATAGTGGCGCCAGTTGCAGTAACAGCCACAGCGGTTGTGACCACATTTGCAAGCGGCCGATATTGGCAATGCCTAACGTCACGAGTGGGATAACGATCACGGCGCTGATCAGATAGCCGCACCACAGTGGGATCGCCCACAGCAGTTCGAGTGCCATCGCCATAATCGCCGCTTCGAGTGCGAAAAAAATGAAGGTAAAGGAGGCATAAATCAGTGAGACGATAGTCGAACCAATATAACCAAAACCCGCCCCGCGGCTAAGCAGATCAATATCCACGCCATATTTGGCCGCGTAATAACAGATCGGAGCACCGCTGAAGATCACCACCAGCGAGACCCCAGCAATTGCCCATAGTGAGTTGGTGACACCGTAATTAAGGGTGATGGTTGCGCCGAGTGCTTCTAATACCAGAAACGAGACAATGCCTAAGGCGGTGTTAGCGACCCAGCCAAGCGACCATTTCCTGGCGCGCTTGGCGGTAAAACGCAGGGCAAAATCTTCCAGTAACTCATTAGCCACTAGGGTGTTATAACGCCGGCGCGTGATAGGAACTTTCGGCATGGCCTTTCTCTTCATCCTTTATGCTGCGCTCTGCATTCCTTGCAGAGCTCGCTATGTTAGCACAAGCGTTGGACGCTGCGAGCAATGATGGCTGCGGCGATCGCATGCGGCTTAACACGCCCGCGCGAGTATAGCGCGAATTTTTTGCATCGAATATGCGTTGTTTAACGTAGGACAGATGCGCAATCTGCGCATACCGTTGCCGGGCTATTTCTCTGATACTTGGTGCGAACTTGCTTTTGATACCCGCGAGGATCGCGGCGATTGGAGGTGTAAGTTCGGACCATTTATTCGTCAAGGGAAGGTGAAAAATGATACGGAAATTCCTCGCTAATGCGGTATTGACCGCGCCACTAATCAGTACCTCATTACTCAGTAGTGCACTGTTCAGTACGTCGGCACTCGCCGCGGATACCATTAAAGTCGGAGTGTTGCACTCATTGTCCGGCACCATGGCGATCAGTGAAACTACGCTGAAAGATACCATGCTGATGCTGATCGATGAGCAAAACAAAAAAGGCGGTTTACTGGGTAAAAAATTACAGCCAGTGGTGGTGGATCCTGCCTCCAACTGGCCGCTGTTTGCGGAAAAAGCGCGTGAGCTGATTGCCAAAGAGCAAGTCGCCGCAGTCTTTGGTTGTTGGACTTCCGTTTCGCGCAAATCGGTGCTGCCGGTATTTGAAGAGCTGAACAGTATTTTGTTTTACCCGGTGCAATACGAAGGCGAAGAGTCGTCGAAAAACGTGTTTTACACCGGAGCTGCGCCAAACCAACAAGCAATTCCGGCCGTCAATTACTTAATTGATCAAGGTGTGCAACGCTGGGTGCTGGCCGGTACCGACTATGTTTACCCGCGTACCACCAATAAAATTTTAGAAGCCTATTTACTTGAGCAAGGCGTGGCGCCCTCCGACATCATGATCAACTACACGCCATTTGGTCATTCGGATTGGCAGTCGATCGTCGCTGATATTAAGAAATTTGGCTCAGCGGGTAAAAAGACCGCGGTGGTTTCGACCATTAATGGTGATGCGAATGTTCCTTTCTATAAAGAATTGGGTAACCAAGGGATTAGCGCGGAACATATTCCAGTGATTGCGTTTTCGGTTGGTGAAGAAGAGCTGTCAGGCATTGATACTACTCCACTGGTGGGTCACTTAGCCGCATGGAACTACTTTGAAAGTGTTGATGCACCAGCCAACCAAACCTTTATTCAAACTTGGCGTAAATTCATCAAGGATGACAAACGAGTCACCAACGATCCGATGGAAGCCACCTATATCGGTTTCAACATGTGGGTAAAAGCAGTGGAAGCGGCAGGCACTACTGAGGCGAGCGCAGTGCAAAATGCACTGATCGGCACATCGGTGGCCAACCTTTCTGGCGGTTACTCAACCATGATGCCAAACCATCACATCACCAAACCGGTTCTGATCGGTGAAATTCAAGCCGATGGCCAGCTGCAAACCGTTTGGGAAACCACAGGGTTAGTGGTGGGTGATGAATGGTCTGATTACCTTCCTGGCTCCAAAGATCTGATCTCAGATTGGCGTGCGCCACTGAGCTGCGGTAACTACAACGTCAAAACCGGTAAATGCTCAGGGCAGAACTACTAGCGGGTTATTAATGGTATCGAGTCATTAATCCTCGTCGCGTGGTTAACGCAATAAGTGGGGTGCAAGCCCCACTTCTCCGCCGTGACCATCCGCCAACATTGAACCGATAAGGCTTAGAGATAAGCCGAGTGAGAAAGGGTTATTCATGGTGTTCATTTTGCGAATCTATGCTATCGCGCGCGCCATCAGAAATGGGGTTCGCTTGGGCGTTCTCGGCATCACTGTCTTGTTGATAAGCAGTTTGGCTCAGGCTGAAAATCGTTCTGAATTTGATCAAGGGCTACAAGCGATCGCGATGCTTAAATTTAATCACATCGAAACGGGGGTTAATCGCCTACTCCACAGTGGCGATCCACGTGCGGTGGATGTGTTAAGCCAACTGCTCAATGGTGAATTGTATGTTGAGCAATCCAACGCCGATTTGGTGGTGATTAAACTTAAACAAGGCAGTGATTACACCATTTTGTCACTGTTTGGCAGCGACGCTGATGAGCGGCAGGTGATGAGCAGCGCGATTAAAAAAGTCGCGATCAACAACCGTCTGCGCGGTCAGTTAAAAGCGGCGATTGCGCAGTTGAGTATTACTCATCCTGATCCAGCGCGGCGAATTAAGGCGCTCAACCAGTTAATGGGTACGCTGGATGAGGCCGGTTATCAGTTATTGCACACACACATAGCGCAAGAATCGAATGCCAAAGTGAGCGCGCTGGGCTTGAGTGCGTTAGCCATCTACGATGTGCAGCACAGCAGTGATCCGACACGATTGGCGCAAGCGATGGATACGCTGAAATCCAGTTATCAACCTGCGGCACGTAATGCTTTGCAGCAGTTTATTGAGACACATCCGGATAGCGCTTTGAACGATGCGGCACGCGGCGCGCTAAGTCGGATTGAGCAACGAGAAAAAGTAGCGGATTTGGCGCAAACGCTGTTTTTTGGTTTAAGCCTCGGATCGGTTTTGGTATTGGCCGCGATTGGTCTGGCGATCACCTTTGGGGTAATGGGGGTGATCAATATGGCGCATGGTGAACTGATTATGCTCGGTGCCTATACCACCTATGTGGTGCAAACGCTAATGCCGGAGCAGATTGGATTATCAATCATGATTGCTATCCCGTTGGCATTTGTGGTTTCCGCCGCGGTCGGAGTACTGATTGAGCGAGGAGTGATGCGGTTTTTATATGGTCGCCCTTTAGAAACGCTACTGGCCACGTTTGGGATCAGTTTGATCTTACAACAAGCGGTGCGCAGTGTGTTTTCACCACTAAATCGCTCGGTGGCCACTCCCGAATTTATGCAAGGCGTGTTGGAAATCACTCCGCTGCTTAGTCTGACGTTAAACCGCTTATACATCATTGTATTTTGCTTAATGGTGTTTGCCCTGTTGTACCTGATTTTGAACTACACCCGCTTAGGGATTGAGGTGCGGGCAGTCTCGCAAAATCGCAGTATGGCTCGTGCCATGGGCGTGCGTTCTGAGTGGGTCGATGCGATGACCTTCGGTTTAGGCTCAGGGATTGCTGGCATTGCTGGGGTGGCGTTAAGTCAGTTAACCAACGTTGGCCCCAACTTAGGTCAAGCTTACATTATTGATTCATTTATGGTGGTGGTGTTTGGCGGGGTTGGCAATTTGTGGGGCACGCTGGTGGCGGGAATGTCGCTTGGGGTTGCCAACAAAATTTTAGAACCTTGGGCGGGCGCGGTATTGGCCAAGATCTTGGTTCTGGTGTTCATCATTCTATTTATTCAGAAAAAGCCCCGAGGACTGTTTCCTCAAAAAGGGCGCTCCGCGGAGGGATAAGCATGGTCTATCAACCTAAGTTATTGGATCGCTCGACCATGACCTTTCTGTTGGTTCTGGCGAGCGCGTTATGTGTGGTTCCCGCATTGAATATGCTGGTTGATTCAAACAGTGTCCTACACATCTCTACTTACACCATCACCTTAATCGGCAAATATTTGACTTACGCCTTATTGGCGGTGGCGGTGGATCTAGTGTGGGGCTATCTCGGCATTTTGAGCTTAGGTCACGCGGCATTTTTTGCTTTGGGTGGCTACGCGATGGGCATGTATTTAATGCGCCAAATTGGCGAGCGTGGCATTTACGGTCACCCAGAACTGCCCGATTTTATGGTGTTTCTCAACTGGCAACAGTTGCCTTGGTTTTGGCACGGATTTGACCAGTTCTGGTTTGCAGCGCTGATGATTGTCGCCGTGCCTGGACTATTGGCCTTGGTGTTTGGCTGGTTAGCGTTTCGTTCGCGGGTGACTGGGGTGTATTTGTCGATCATCACTCAGGCTTTGACTTATGCACTAATGCTGGCCTTTTTTCGCAATGAGATGGGGCTGGGCGGCAATAACGGCTTAACCGATTTTAAAGATCTGCTCGGCTTTGATTTACAAGCTAACGCTACCCGTATTGGCCTATTTGTGCTGTCTGGCCTTGCGCTGGGGCTTGGGTATATTGCATGCCGTTTTATCGTAGTCAGCCGCTTAGGGCGAGTGGCACTGGCGATCCGAGATGCGGAATCGCGCACACGGTTTACGGGTTATAAAGTAGAAAACATCAAACTGGCGATTTTCGCTTTCTCAGCCGTATTGGCGGGCATTGCCGGTGCCTTGTATGTACCGCAAGTCGGCATTATCAACCCCTCAGAATTCTCACCACTCAACTCAATTGAATTGGTGGTATGGGTCGCGTTAGGTGGACGTGCAACCTTATACGGTGCGGTGGTCGGTGCCTTGGCGGTCAATTATGCCAAAACCTATCTGACCGCAGCATTGCCCGAAGTGTGGCTGTTTAGCCTTGGCAGCCTATTTGTGCTGGTTACGTTGTTTTTACCACAAGGGGTGGTTGGGCTATTCAAAACCAAGGAGGTACGCGCATGAGCTTAAGAGCATTGAGCCGATCCATCACCGATAGAGAGCGGGTTTATGATTTCTTGGTGCCTAAAGTCAATCCGATGTTGACGGTTGGGCATGGCTGCTTGCTGTATCTGGAAGGATTAACCGTCAGTTTTGATGGCTTTAAAGCGATCAATAATTTGAATTTGTACATCAACGAGGGCGAATTGCGCTGCATTATCGGCCCTAATGGTGCAGGTAAAACCACCATGATGGACATCATTACCGGCAAAACGCGCCCAGATAGCGGTAGCGCATGGTTTGGGCAGAATATTGATCTACTCGAATTGAGCGAGCCACAAATCGCCCAAGCTGGGATTGGCCGTAAATTTCAAAAACCGACCGTATTTGAACAGCAAACGGTATTTCATAACCTTGAGCTGGCAATGGCGGGAGCCAAAACCGTGCGTGCCAGTTTGTTTGCCAAACTCTCGGCTTCAGACATCGATTATATCGATTATGTGCTCAAACAAATTGGCTTAGTGGCTCAGCGCAGCTTGTTAGCAGGGGCATTATCCCATGGACAAAAGCAGTGGTTAGAAATCGGCATGTTGCTGATGCAAAACCCGAAGCTGCTCTTGGTCGATGAACCTGTGGCGGGAATGACCCATCAAGAGATGGATCGTACAGCAGAGCTGCTGACCAGTCTGGCTGGAGAGCGAACGATTATTCTGGTCGAGCATGATATGGATTTTGTGCGTTCCATTGCCTCGCAGGTGACGGTGCTCCATCAAGGTTCAGTATTGGCTGAAGGCAGCATGGATCAAGTACAGAGCAACCCCAAAGTGGTTGAAGTCTATTTGGGGGACGCCGCATGTTAAGCATTAAAGGATTAAATCAGTTCTACGGGCAAAGCCACACCTTATGGGATTTGGATCTTGACGTGCCAGAGGGGCAATGCACCTGCCTGATGGGGCGTAATGGCGTGGGCAAAACCACCTTGTTGCAATGTGTGATGGGGCTACTGGCAACCCAAAGCGGGCAAATTGAATACCAAGGCCAAGATATTACCCGCTTGAGCGCCGAACAACGGGCACCACTGGGCATTGGCTATGTGCCACAAGGTCGACAAATTTTTCCTTTGCTGAGTGTTGAAGAAAATTTGCGGATTGGGCTACCCGTGCGCGGTGATAAGTGTAAAAACATTCCTGATTTTATCTATGAGCTGTTTCCTGTGTTGCAGCAAATGCTGCACCGGCGTGGCGGGGATTTATCCGGTGGACAGCAGCAGCAATTAGCGATTGGCCGCGCGCTGGTGATTAACCCTAAATTATTGATTCTAGATGAGCCTACCGAGGGCATTCAGCCCAATGTGGTGGCTGAAATTGGTGACATTATCCGTCGCTTAAATCAAGAGATTGGCTTAACGGTCCTGCTGGTCGAGCAAAAGTTACCCTTTGCTCGAAAAGTGGCGGATCGCTTCTCGCTGCTGGACCGTGGCCGCCAAGTGGCAAGCGGTGAAATGGCCGCACTCAGCCCAGATCTGGTCAAACAATATCTCACGGTGTAGCGCGATATGAGACGATCTCGCTTTGATCTCAGTACCCAAACCGAGCGCCATTGGCCGGCTAAGATCTGCTTGGGATTTGATCACGATGGTGAGCAAACCCGCATGCCGCAGATGGCTTTCCAAGGCCCGCTACGTGTACAGCGCCCTTTTTATCCTGAACAGGAGGTGTGTCATGTTTATCTTTTGCACCCTCCCGGCGGGCTGGTTTCCGGTGATGATTTGCGTATAGACATCACTTGTCAGCCCGGTAGCCATGTGCTGTTGACCACGCCATCGGCGGGCAAGATCTATCGTGCTGATAGCCAAGGCGGCACGCAGCGCCAGCAAGTGCAGATTGATGTACATAACGCCGATTGTGAATGGTTACCGATGGAAACCATAGTGTTTGATGGTGCGCACGGCCTGCTTTCCACCCGGATCAATTTGTATGGTGAGTCTAAATTTGTCGGGCTGGATGTATTTTGCCTTGGCCGCCCGAAAAGCTTACAGCCTTTTGTCAGCGGCAGTGTTGAGCAACGTTTAGCCATTTATTTGCACGATCAGCCGATCTTGCTTGAGCGGCAATATCTGGCGGCTGATGATCCACTACTGCGTGCCATGAGTGGCTTTAATCAGCATTTGGTCTCCGGCACTTTGCTGGTGTTTGGAATGGCCGACCCTGATGCTGCGGTGACGAGCTTAAGGCTTAGTTCGCTATTTGAATCAGCAACGCTAAGTGTCACTCATCGCTTGGGAGTGATTGTGGTGCGCTATTTGGGTGATTGTAGTCAGCAGGCACAGCAACAATTAAGAGCGTGCTGGCAGCAGTTACGGCCTCAACTGCTGGGAAAGCCGGCTTGCCCACCGAGAATTTGGAATACCTAATTTACCGCAATTGTAGAGGGATACGATGGAATTATCACCAAGAGACAAGGATAAGCTGCTGCTGTTTACCGCAGCGTTAGTCGCCGAGCGCCGCTTAGCCAAAGGCATAAAGCTTAACTATCCAGAGGCCAGTGCCTACATTGCCGCCGCGATTATGGAAGGGGCACGCGAGGGTAAAAGTGTTGCGCAATTGATGAGTGAAGGGCGTACCTGGTTAAACAAAAGCTTAGTGATGGATGGGATTGCTGAGCTGTTGGATCAGGTGCAAGTCGAAGCCACTTTTCCGGATGGCACCAAGCTGGTCACCGTTCACAATCCGATCCAGTAGGAGGCGCGATGAAACCGGGAGAATATCAATTGCAATCCGATCCTATTGAACTGAATGTCGGGCGCAACACCTTACGTATTTCGGTGGTCAATCATGGTGATCGGCCGATCCAAGTTGGCAGCCATTACCATTTTTTTGAAACCAATCCCGCCCTCGATTTTGAGCGCGCGCCAACCCGAGGTATGCGTTTGAATATTGCGGCGGGGACCGCTGTTCGTTTTGAGCCGGGGCAAACCCGCGATGTCGAATTGGTGGAACTGGCTGGCGACCAAGAGGTGTATGGGTTTCGCGCGGCAGTAATGGGTAAGGTGTAAGGAGCATAACATGGCACAAATCTCGCGGGCGGCTTACGCCGATATGTATGGCCCAACCACGGGCGACAAAGTTCGGCTGGCCGATACTGAGCTGTGGATTCAAGTTGAAGAGGATTACACCACCTATGGTGATGAAGTGAAATTTGGCGGCGGTAAGGTGATCCGTGACGGTATGGGCCAAGGCCAAAAATGCCGAGCGGAAGTGGTTGATTGCGTGATCACCAACGCGCTGATTTTAGATCACTGGGGGATAGTCAAAGCCGATATTGGTATCAAAGAGGGCAACATCCACGCGATCGGCAAAGCGGGTAACTCAGATATTCAGCCTAACGTGACCATCCATATCGGTGCCAGTACCGAAGTGATTGCCGGAGAAGGGCACATTGTCACCGCAGGGGCGATTGATGCGCACATTCACTTTATCTGCCCACAGCAAATTGAAGAAGCTTTGATGGCTGGCACCACCACCATGTTAGGTGGCGGCACTGGCCCAGCTACCGGAACCAATGCAACTACCTGTACTCCGGGGGCATGGTACTTAGCCCAGATGCTGCGTAGCACCGATTTGATGCCGATGAATTTTGGCTTTTTAGGCAAGGGTAATGCAAGTTTACCTGCCGCCCTAGAAGAGCAACTGCAAGCGGGTGCCTGTGGCTTAAAGCTGCATGAAGATTGGGGCACGACACCGGCATCAATAGACAACTGTTTGGCAGTGGCTGAACAGTACGATGTGCAAGTGGCCATTCATACCGATACGTTAAATGAATCGGGCTTTGTCGAAGATACCTTAGCCGCTTTTAAAGGGCGCACCATCCATACCTATCACACTGAAGGGGCGGGCGGTGGACATGCACCAGACATTATCGTGGCTTGTGGGCAAGCAAACGTACTGCCATCGTCAACCAATCCCACTCGTCCCTATACGGTGAATACGGTGGATGAACACCTCGATATGTTGATGGTGTGTCACCATCTCGATCCCAATATTCCTGAAGATGTGGCATTTGCTGACTCGCGGATCCGTAAAGAGACGATTGCTGCCGAAGATATTTTGCATGATTTGGGGGCATTTTCGATGATTTCATCCGACTCACAAGCGATGGGCCGGGTTGGCGAAGTGATCTGTCGCACTTGGCAAACCGCGCATAAGATGAAAGTGCAACGCGGCTTGCTACCCGAAGATGAAGCACGCCAGGCCGATAATTTTCGCGCCAAACGCTACATCGCCAAATACACGATTAATCCAGCGCTTGCCCATGGGATCGCGCATAAGGTGGGTTCACTGGAAGTCGGTAAATTGGCGGATATTGTATTGTGGAAGCCCGCTTTTTTTGGGGTTAAACCAGCGCTGATCATCAAAGGTGGTTTTATTGCTGCCGCTCCAATGGGCGATGCCAATGCGTCAATTCCCACTCCTCAGCCGGTGCATTATCGCACGATGTTTGCCGGTTTTGGCAGTGCGGCGGCGCAAACCTCGGTCACCTTCACCAGCCAAGCGGCCGTTGGCGCAGGTTTGGCACAAAAGCTTGGACTGAAACGACAGCTGGTCGCTTGTCGAAATTGTCGCAACGTGACTAAACACGACATGATCCATAACCACTATATGCCACAGATCAGTGTCGATCCGCAGACTTATGAAGTGAAAGCCGATGGTCAAGCATTAACCTGCGATCCGGCAAGTGAACTGCCTTTAGCCCAGCGTTACTGGTTGTTTTAAACCCCAGATCATGACTCAAACCAACTTGAGTCAATTTCACCAAGGAGAGTTGTATGTTGAAAGTGATAGGACGTTCCGATCATTGCCACAGTGCGGTGCTCGATAAAGTGGTACTGCCTTATGCCTTGCGTCAAAAAGGTCGCTTTAGAATCGTCAGTCAGTCAGGGCTGGATGTTGGGATCTTTTTACCGCGTGGTGCGCTACTCAAACAGGGTGACTATCTGCACACCGAGTGTGGTCAGGTTTTGCAAGTCGTCGCGCAACAAGAGCCGGTCATCACCGCCACAAGCGATGATTGGCAAACTTTTGCCAAAGTGTGTTACCACATGGGTAATCGCCATGTGCCGATGGAAATTGGCGAGCTTTGGTTACGCTTTCAGCCCGATCATGTTTTACAGCAAATGGTTTGCATGATGGGACTGGTTTGTGAGGCTCAGATGGCAGAGTTTTGCCCAGAAAATGGTGCCTATCATACCAGCAGCAAGCCCCATTTTCACCCCGTACATGAGCATGCTCACTCGCATTCCCATGAGCAGGATCATGCCCATCATTCATCACATGCTCAGCAGGAGCGGGGACATCATCACTAATGCAGATTGGTGCGCTGTTATCTTTGCTGCATCTTTGCAGTCCCAGTTTACCGATTGGCGCATTTGCGTATAGCCAAGGGCTAGAAGGGGCCGTTGAGCTCGGTTGGGTGGAGGATCAAGAGAGTTTACAGGCGTGGCTTGCACCTTTGCTGCGCAGTGGACAAGCTCATTTGGAATTGCCGCTACTCAAGCGCTTTTATCAGGCGTGGCAGCAGCAAGATGTTGAGCAGATTGCCTATTGGCAACAAGTGCTACTGGCGAATCGTGAAACGGCCGAGCTGGTGCTGGAAGAGCAAAAACTGGGGCAAACCCTGCATCGTTTATTGGTGAGTTTAAAGGTTGAACTGGGTAGCCAGGCACAAAACTTAAGCTATCTACCGCTATATGCCAAAGCTTGTGTTCACTTTAACGTTCCGCTGCCGATGGCGGCGACGGGATGGCTGTGGTCTTGGCTAGAAAATCAAGTCACGGTGGCGTGTAAAACTATACCGCTTGGCCAGACAGCGGCGCAGCAAGTGCTGTTGGCGATGATGCCGTTAATCGAACAAACGATCACCGTCGGGCTGACGGTCAATGATGACAAGATTGGCCTGACGTTACCTAATTTTGCCATGGTAAGTGCATGGCATGAGACGCAATATTCAAGATTATTTCGGAGTTAATATGAGCACACAATGTTTACGCGTGGGGGTTGGTGGCCCGGTCGGTTCGGGTAAAACGGCATTGCTACGTCAGTTATGTTCAGCGATGCGTGAACATTACAATTTGGCGGTGGTGACCAATGATATTTACACCAAAGAAGATGCCGAATTTTTGATGCGCCATCAGGCACTGGATCAAGATCGCATCATCGGCGTTGAAACGGGCGGCTGCCCACATACCGCGATCCGAGAGGATGCGTCGATGAATCTCGCGGCGATTGATGAGTTGCATCAGCGTCATCAGGGCTTGGAATTAGTGCTGGTGGAAAGTGGTGGCGACAACTTAAGTGCAACCTTTAGCCCGGAGCTCTCTGATCTGACCTTATATGTGATTGACGTGTGTGCTGGGGATAAAATTCCACGCAAAGGCGGGCCTGGGATCACTAAGTCTGATCTGCTGATCATTAATAAAACCGATCTGGCTCCAATGGTGAATGCCTCATTAGAGGTGATGGACCGTGATGCCAAAAAAATGCGCGGTGAAAAACCCTTTGTCTTTACCAATTTGATTCGCGGTGATGGCTTAAAAACCGTGATCGATTTTATTGTTCAACAAGGTATGTTGGCTGATCGCCCCGTTAATCTGTGATCAGTCATTCGCATTAATCAAATAAGGAAATTTATATGCAATACTCTTTTCGCAACATCGTGCTAGCGGTGAGCACATTAGTGATCAGTACTCCGAGCTTGGCGCACGTCGATCATTCCATGCAGGCCAGTTTTTCGGCAGGGTTTTGGCACCCGCTGACCGGATGGGATCATTTAGCCGCTTTGTTGCTGATCGGCTTGTTTGCCGCCGGTTATGGCTATAAAAAATCGGCGCAAATTATTGGTTGTTTTTCAGCGGCATTAATCTGCGGTTTTTTGATTGGCGTTGAGTGGTCCAATGCCGAGCAAGTTGAATTTTTGGTCGCGGGCTCTTTAGTGGCATTACCGTTCGCCTTGTATGCGTACCGAAAAACCGGTGCGATCAAATGGTTTTCGATCATCAGTATTGCGGCATTTAGTGCCTGTCATGGTTTAGTACAAGGGGCTGAGGCGATGGGGTCAATCAGCGAGTTTGGCCTAGGTTCCTTAGTTGCCAGTGTACTGGTGATGATCGGTGTTAATTTGCTGGTTAAAACCCTGCGCAGCACTTTGGGCAGTGGCAAGGTGGCTAAGTCATAACACGGCTAAGTCATAACACGGGTATAACCCATACTGTACCCCAAGCCTTGGCGATTTAAGCACAAGGCTTGGGAACTAGAGGTTCTAAGATCAGGGAATTTCAATAATGAAGTTATCGCGTGAGCGACGTACTTTGGCTAAATTGACCAGCCAGTCACCTTCATCGGCGCGATAGCCAAGAGGCAGTAAAACGACCGAGCGTAAACCACGTTGACGCAGTTGGAGGATTTCATCAACTTTAATCGGATCGAATCCTTCCATAGGGGTGCTGTCTACGCCTTCTTCCGCTGCAGCGATAAGCGCCGTGCCTAGCCCAATATAAGCTTGGCGCGCGGCATGTTGGTAATTGATCTCAGGGTCACGTGGTACGTAACTCGCCAATACTTGCTGGCGATAATTCTCCCAGCCTTCATTGCGAAATCCACGCACTTCATTGACTAAGTCGAACATCATATTGATGCGCTCAGCGGTGTAATTGTCCCAAGCGGCAAACACCAAGAGATGGGATGCATCGGTGATCTGCGCCTGATCCCAAGCATGGGGCACGATTTGCGCACGCAGCTCGGGATTGGTGACCACGATCACTTCATACGGCTGCAGGCCACTGGAAGTTGCCGTGAGGCGGATCGCTTCCAAAATGCGCTCAACCTTTTCAGGTGCTACGGTTTGGTTGGGGTCCATTTTTTTGGTCGCGTATCGCCATTTGAGTTTTCTGATCAGATCGGACATAACTTGCCGCCTTTTGTGTCATAGAATGATGGTAAATCACGGATAGAGCACTCGACATGGTGCATTTCTGCGCGGTATGTTGAGCGCACGGCTCGTTGCTTAATATGATCTAAATTGTTGCATTATTGAAGCGTTTTATTGTTCCACGCAAAGTAAACTTTTTTTGCTGGTCCGACAGAGTAGGTAAGCGGCGATCCAAGCGGTCAGTGGCGCCACCAATAACATAGAAATACTGCCGACCAGCGTTCTCGAAATTTCCGCCGCGACAAGTTTCATGTTTAATATTTGCAATAGGCTGGCATCACGGCTCATAAATAGCATCAGCATAGTAAGAAAACCGCCGGAATAGGCCAGTAATAAGGTGGTGGTCATGGTTCCGATCACTGCGCTACCGACTTTAAATCCGGACTGAACCAATTCATTTCGATGCAGATTAGGTGTGTTTGCTTTCAATTCTTCGAGAGTGGCGGCCATTTCCATTGCTACGTCCATCGCTGCGCCACTGGCACCAATAATCACAGCGGCGAAATAGATATTTAGCATATTCAAATGCATACCTGTTTCAAATAGTACCACTTGCGCCAATGGTTGGGTCATTCCATCCAGTTTCAGCCAACGGGATACCACAATACATAACAGTGTGGTGATGGCTAATCCAGTTAAGGTGCCGAGAAATGCGGAGATGCCTTTAACCGTAAAACCGGCCACAGAAAAAATAATTAAACCGCTTAATAGGCAGACGGTTGAGGTTGTTGCTATTAATGGGTTTGTACCGCTCAATAGCGCCGGTATTAGCCAGTACCAGATGATAGCGAGTGAGCCTGCAAATGAGATCAATGCTCGAACACCAACGCGTCGGGCATAGATAATGAGTCCTAAAGCAAACACGGTAAGCAAACCCGTCAATACATCTAAACGGTAATGAGCAAGTGTTCTCGCGAGAATCGGTTTACCCTGAGAATTGCTTTGATAAACAAAAAGAACTTTATCACCCGGCTGATAATATTCGTCATATTCTAGTGAACCAGAAAGGTGGTTAGTTGCTTCAATTGGTTGTTCAACACCAGAGGTTGTGATTATCACACGCTGTTCGCCAATGCGGTTTGAACCTATCACGGTCATTCGACTGTTATCAACAGAGATAACTGTACCTTTGGCTTCCATTGAATCTTGTCGGTCAGGTCGATCGAGTAACCCGAATCCAATAGCGCTGATCATTACGGCTAGGGTGAGTATTGCTCCACGCATGGATAATTCCTTAATGAAAAAGAGGGGCCAGCCCCTCTTATGCTTGTACTAATAAAATGGATTTTACTTATTGAACGACGCCAATTTTAAGGCCCATAACATCTGCAAATGCGTTTGCAACTTCGGTGTTATCTTTAAATCCACCGAATTGCTCTGCGCCCTTACCCATAGCGGTAAGAGGAAGTTGGGTTGCTGTATGAGCAAAAGATGTCCAGTAAATACCAGCACGTTTTGATGTGATGTGAGCAACCGCAATCGCAACTGGGTCATAGCCACCCGCATTTTTCTGTGCTGAGGCTGCATCTTTATCAAAAGCGTTCATTGCTTGGTTGATCAGTGCGTTTTCCTCGGCAGTTAAATCAGTCAGCTGGTAGACGTTTGCGATGTGATTAAAGAATGCCTTACGATCACCTCGGTAAACTTTTTGTAGTTTGTCTTCGATTGAATCACTGGTTGTGATGATTTTATCTAGGTTCATGAAATAGTTAGTACCAAAACCTAGACCCATACCACCGGTTTCATGGTCACCAGTAACCACGATTAAGGTCTCCTTTGGATGCTTATGATAAAAATCGACCGCAGATTGAATCGCTTGATCAAACGCTAACGTGTCGTAAATCACGCTGGCAATATCATTGGCGTGAGCTGCGTGGTCAATACGACCGCCTTCTACCATTAGGAAGAAGCCTTTATCGTTTTTAGACAGTAGCTCGATACCTTTATCGGTGATCTCTTTTAATGATGGGGTGTCATTGGCTTTCATACGATCGATTTCGTATGGCAAGTGTGAAGGGGTGAAGGTAGCAAAGACTTTATCACCTTTGCTCGGTGTGTAGCCTCGAAAAGAGACGGTGGTATCGACACCGACGAAAGTTTGGTAGCCTTTTTGCTCAAAATTAGCGCGTAGGTCTTTATTATCGGTTCTTCTTGTTTCGGCATTAGCCACAAAGTGGCGATAACCACCACCAGCGAGATAATCGATATTTGATGCTAGATAATCATCTGCGATCTCGTTTTCATTATTTCGGCTCATGTTTTTTGCAATAAATGCAGATGGTGTGGCATGAGTTAAGCGCGTGGTGGTGATAAGGCCGGTCGCCATGCCCTTATCTCGTGCTGATTCCAAAATAGAAACGGTTTTCTTGCTCTCTTTGGTCATGCCAATAATGCCATTATCGGTTTTGACCCCCGTGGCTAATGCGGTACCAGAAGCCGCTGAATCAGTGACCAGTGAATCTAACGAGTGGGTGGTGTTAATACCGGCAACTGGCATGTTATTCATGGTTAAGCGAAAGTTTTTATCACCGGTTTTTTGTTGTAGATAATATTCGGTGACCTGTCTTTGCGTTGCCGCCATACCATCGCCAATCAGATAGAACACATATTTTGGCGCTTCTTGTGCTTGAGCGATAGCGCTTGCCAGTATAGACAAAGCCACTAATGGAAGTTTTATTGATTTCATAAATAACCTTTTAAATAATGTGTGATTTATTCGCTGCACCAGAATTTAGAAGTGTTTTATGACGATAAGGTGATCTTTTTAATACAGTTTTATTTTTATTGGATCACCATCTGAAATAAGATTAAAGGCATCTTAAAAACTAAAGATGTTTACCCTTCCTACTTGAAGCTGCAGCGGTGTTGGCTACGTTCATTCACCCCAATCACATAGTTTGTCTATGCTCATGGGGACTCACTCACTTGCCGCCTACCTACAACTCCAAGTTGCTTGGGTATAGCTTGAGCATAATTGCTAAATGTTAGTATTTTCTATGCGTTCAATGGACCGTTACGTATGAGTAAATCTCTAGGCAATAAATTGAGACGATTTGTAAGTTTATTTGGACTTTGAGTTATAATTTGTATTGAAAAGAGTGCAATGATACCTAAGTCCAATTGGTGACTAACTGAGGATTTTATCATGAGTCGTATTCTTCCTATCTCTCATCCACAAAATGAAACTGCAATAACATTAACTGCGATTCGTCAAAAATTGGGAATGGTTCCAAACCTTTATGCAACCATCGCTCATTCATCGAAAGTACTGAATGCTTATCTAGCTTTTAATCAAACCTTGTCAGAGGGGCGTTTGACGGCTAAACAGCGAGAATTGATTGCATTGGCGGTAGGACAAGCTAACCATTGCCAATACTGTCTATCTGCTCACACATTACTTGCGGAAAATTTGGGATTAAATAAAGATCAGATCTTGCTTGCTCGTGAAGGTAAGGCGGACGAATCACTTGATCAAACCATTATTCAATTTGCAATACAGGTTATTGATCAACAAGGTGTTTTAAGTGATGAACAATTTAATTTTGCACGTGAGAATGGTTTGGAGGATGAATTAGTTTTTGAAGTACTTGCTCAAATTACAGCAAATATATTCACTAACTATAGTAATCATATAGCACAAACATCGATCGATTTTCCTGTTGTGAGCTTAAGTAATCAGCCATAAACATTGTTATTCTCGGCTGAAAACATTAGTAAGGAGATGCAAAATATTATGAATATATCCTCTTTACTTATTGATGAACAAAGAAATGTTTCTAATGTAATTAATCTTAGTTCTGAAATTGCAGATGATACGGTGCTTAGTACTGAAAAGCTTATTTTAATGGTAAACCAAAGTCAGCTAACAGTTGAGCATGTAATTGAGAAAATTCATCATCAATTAGAAGGATCGCATATTATTAAAGATAATATGCAGAAATTAGTCAATGATACTCGAACAGCATCATCACTATCGAGCTCAAATCATGAGCTGGCAAAAAAATCATACAAGAACTCGAAGATTTTCCATTCAATGATTTTTAATAGAGTTACTAGTTAATTATGTTTCTTAGCGTGATGTATATAATACAAGCATCATCCTGCACATAGTTTGGTAATTTAAATAGTTTGATTCGGTGATTATTTGTTAGTGAAAAAGACAAGACTATCTTGACCACGATCGACAGTTTTGATCTATTACTGTTATTTGACGGTCTCAAAATATGTCGACTCAACCTATTATTAAACGTTTGGATCACCTTGGAATCATTGCCGCTTTTTGCCATGAAATCGGCTTACCACGGATGATAGATGCGGTCATTCCCAAGTATTCCGAACACCATGTTTCTCATGGTGATGCTGTATTGGCCATGCTCCTTAATGGGCTCGGCTTTTACGGCAGAACACTTCACATGTTCTCTGACTTTTTAAGACCAAGTCCGTGTCGAAATTGCTCGCCCAAGATATTGATGCATATTACCTGGCCGTCCGATTTATATGCAAGCGATCAGTGGTAACACCAATGATGCCAAAGCCTTCGCCGAGGTCACTTGCCATCATATCCACTTACCGCTTACTTGCCATTTCAAGTTGTTTGGATATTGCTGGTTTTATCGCGGATCTCAAACGTGAAATAAGCGGCTTATTGAGCCTGGCTGGCGATGAGATTAGCGAGCGGCTCTGGTCTACCAATCCAATAACCTTGAACCCAGTCCACATTACACGCTTGCACAAAATTAAACTCTTCAAGGGTCTCGACACCTTCCGCGACGACTTGGCAGTTGGCAATGTGGCCGAGCTTGGCGATTAAACCGTACAACTCTTTGCCTTTTTGATCGGTGCTATTCAATAGCAGAGAGCGGTCTAATTTGATTTTATTAAATGGAAATTTGAATAAATGTGGGAAAGAAGCATAACCTGCACCAAAATCATCCATGGCAAAATGGATACCCTGTGCTTGCAGTGTTTCCATAGTACTATTCAGTAAGCTGGTATTACTCAAAATGGCTTCTTCAGTGATTTCAATCATGATGTGATGGGGTGCAATCGCATAATAATCTAAACGCTCAAGTAAATAAGGGGCAAAATTTTTCTGCTCGATAGAAGCTACGGAGATATTAATCGCAATCCGATCGGTTGGTGATAAAGAGATCTGCTGCATATCCGTTAAAACTTTATCGATCACGATTTTATCGAGATAGGGCATCGCACCAATTAATTGGAAATCATCAATAAAATGAGGGGGGTGCAACCGGCCTTGTTTATCGATATAACGCAATAAAGCTTCATACGATAAAGCGGTATCTGTTCGACAAGGTTGTAATGGTTGATAATACATAACAATCTCGCCTTCATTTAATAATGTCACGACGCGATTTTGTGCCGTCGATAAGTTTTGTTGTGTACTTGTCGAATCTTGAGCTGTGCTCAGTTGCATTTTAAATGTTGAAGTGACGAGTTCGATCAATTTTTCATTATTATTGGCTTGCGCGGTATAACGCCCAGAGTAAGCCAAGTAGAAAGGACGATAAATAAATACTCCAACCACAATAATCAATAGCTGTAAAATCACGCCATCAAATTGATTGCCGGTTGCAATATAACCGCTTAATAGGGGAGGAGTCATCCAGTTGACAATTTGCTCAATGGGTGTGACTAAGCCACTGGTAATCGCTAGGTAGGCGATGACAAAACTCACTAATGGTACGATAACAAATGGAATAATCAATAATGGATTAAAAATAATTGGTAATCCAAAGAGTAATACTTCATTAATATTAAAAGTAACTAGTGGTGCTGCTGCCAATGCAAGCAAAAAGTGATGACGTGATTTGGCGAAAATAAAAATACAAATTAATAAACAGATACTATTCCCAGCTCCACCCATAGAAAGAAATGCATCATAGAATCCTTGGCTAATAACATTCAGAGACGCTTCACCGGCTTGCCAATGGGTAATGTTTTCTTGAGTGATAGAGAAAATATTTTGTTTAATGGAAAACAGCATATTATGACCATTAATGCCAATTGAGCCTAATAAACCGAGAATGGTTTGGTAGATCAATCCACCGGAGAGTGTCATTGGATTTAGCGGCAGTTCTTTGAGCGAAAATGCGCTCATATTAATTAAAACAGAGATTGCTAAAGCTAAAACCATAAATAGGCCAACATGTAAAACATGTTTCAATAGCTGTGATGGGAAGTCCAAGGTTTGTGGAACCAGTAACCGAATCGGAAAAATCGAGTAATAAATTAAAGTCAGCAAGGCACTTAATAATCCCAGCATGGGGCTATTAGGCAGTAAGTAGGTGCTAGATAAACTTCCAGTTTCGATTGAAATAAAATAGAACATGATAAAGGAAAGAAGAATAAATGCCGCACTGGAAACATTGACTTTAAGCGATAGATAGTAACCTATAATCAAACAAAAAGCGGTTGGATATAAGTTAATGATAATATGTGATATATTAAATAGCGATTGAGTTAAAGAATGACCAGATAAATTTATAATATGACCAGTTAACAATATTAATCCATTGAGTAATGTTAAAGGTAATAATAATAGTGCTAATGAAGTAAGGTCGGTAAAGTAAGATTTTAAACTATTGCTTAATGTATGGATGAAACCCTTTCGATGATGTGCAGTTTTTAATAAAATCTTATTTATGATTCTCATTGTTTAGTCTTAAATGTGGCATCACAACAAATATAACATGTATGCGTACGTTAAACAACAATTGGCTAACAGTAGCCGTGATGAGAATGGGCTTAGAGGCTGGTTGTTTAAATGGCCGTGAGCGAGCTATCTGATTAAAATTTATGCCATATTAATGTGACAATTCAAATAATTTATTAAGCAAACGTTTGGTTTGGTTATTTAAATATGATTATTTTAATCACTCGGTTTGTTTTTTAAGCTAGCACAGCGTGTTATCGCAAGTTAAATACCGTAAACCAAAAAAAACAACATGTTATCAATGGTTCGGACTCGTTTGCTGAGTCAGTGGATTGATTCATCGTGCCAGCATCTTTGGTTAGGATCAAAGTGGCAACCACATCAATCGATGATTGACGTGGTTGCAAACTAACTCGTAGGACTAGTAAGCGGTCCAACCGCCATCGGTGGCAAATAATCCACCAGTAAGGTTAGATGCCTCATCAGATAAGAGGAAGCAAATCACTGCGGCCTGCTCCCATACGGTAGATTGGCGCTGTTTACTGTCGGCATAAGCCAGCAAACTCAAGGTTTTGGTGCGCCCCATATTCGGTACGGTCGAAGCGGAATTTTCTTGATTAGCGGCTTTGACGAACTTCATGGCCATATCTGTCATTGCGGTTTCTGTCGCTGCCATATTGACCGAGTTGACTCGAATGCCGTAAGGGGCATAGTCAATCGCCGCGCTGCGAGTTAAACCGCTACAAGCATGTTTACTCGCGACATAAGCAGAATTCCCAGCCAAGCCAGTTAAACCGGCGATCGAGCAGATATTGACAATCGCGCCACCTTTACCTTGGGCGAGGATCGGTTGTAATTCGGCACGCATTGATTTAAATACCCCACCGGCATTCACCGCCATTAAGGTATCAAAATATTCATCACCCGCATCAGCGACAGGTGTCGGCAATAACGCTTTCTGCTTGGGGTAATCTAACTCGGCATCTGGTGCCATTGCCGCCATAATCCCAGCCGCGTTAACCGCACCATTGAGTTGGCCAAATTTTTCAATCGTCAACGCCATCGCTTGTTTGAGATCTTGATTATTGCGTACATCCCCTTTAAAAAACTCCGCTTTGCCCCCTTCTTGGCGGATTTGTGCCACGGTTGCTGCGCCTTCTTTGTCTAACACATCAAAGATCATTAGGCTAGCGCCCTCTCTGGCGAGACGAATGGCCACCGCCGCTCCGATTCCGCGTGCACCGCCAGTGATGAAATAGGTCCGACCTTCATGACGGGCAGGGGTAAAGTAAGCAGGATCGAGTGGTTTGATGTCGACCGTTTTATAAGCTTCTGCCAATCCCACTCCAGGTTGTAAGCTGGCTAATAAACAACTCGTCAACAGGAATTTTTTGAATGTATGCATAATCTATCTCCGATATAACAGTTAAAAACGCACAATCATTAACGCGCTAGCGCTGACCCAATTCTCATAGTCCTGATTGAGCGCGGCTCGAATTGCCTCGCCCGGTCGGGTATAGGCGGCTGAGAAAACAAAAATAAGTTTGGCATTGGCCACATAGCGTGCAGTGAGATTAATTTCTTGCCCTAAATCTTTAGAGGCCAATTGTGACAACGCTTGAGCACCGCCTAGGTTATTTCGTTCATCGGCTTGGAATACCCAAAATTGTGGTGTTAACTCGATTTGTGGTGAAATATTTAACCGTGCCATCAGCCGGTGCGCGACCACATTCGAAGTTTGTACCACCTTATACTGATTTAATCCCTGTACCCATTCATCACCACCGCCCCCAGCAAACAGAGGGTCCCAACGTTCAAAAGTTTTAGTGGTGGGATCATCTCCGCTAAATTTGGACAACCGATAACTTAAGGTTGGACGCCAGCGCCAATCAAAAAAGCGATAGCCCAGCTCTAAATAGCCAGCTCGTGCATCCATGGCAAAATCTTGATGAGTCTGGCGTGCTAATTCTGCTTGCAGATAGGGTGACGATTGATTGGTGGTTGGTTCATAGGCAAAGCGTACATCCAGGACTCTCAGCCCTTCTCGGGGTAGCACTGACTCGGTAGTGAAATAAGAAAAATTGGATTTTGGCACTTCAATGTACATACCACCCCAGCGCAAACCAGACCAAAAACGCCCTTCATAATTGATGCCGTGGATCACGGTTGATGAGTCCAATTCTTCTAGTTCATCGGGATTGAAACGAAACATCTCTAGCTTATGGGCATCGTAAACAAATTGTGCCAATAAGAGCTGATCTGCCGCGTAACGAGGATTGGATTGTAGTGCTGCACGCTCGCCACCGTTGGCAGATCCGAGTCTAAGGATCATGCCATTATCGACTTGAAATGCTTTGCGTCCAGCCAGCAAACTCACTTGGCGGATCCCGCTGGATTCGGTGGTGTTACTGCCAATCAAACCGAAATAGGCATCTTCCAGCGCGAGATGAAAACGAGTTTCGTCAGTGAATAATTCTGGCCCCTAAGATCCAGACGCAATAGCACTGACGCCTGCGAAACCAGATAGGCGTGGAGATAAACGGCTTAAACCATACAATCCTGCTTCTACACTACTTTCCAACCACGTATCGGGGCCGGCTTTGCTTCCAGAAGGAGAGGTGGCGAGTGGATTGCCCGCAGTCAGAATTTCTGGTCGGCCGAAAAAAGCGCGATCGTTGGTATAGATCATACTTTTGTTGGCTAATTTGGCCTGCAGAATCTGCTGATCATCAGCAAATAAGGTGGGGAAATCCTGCGCTCCACGCTCGGTAAAAACACCGATTGGAGCTTCATCTAACGGTTTGGCTTTGCTGGTTAGGCGAATCGTCAAAGTGAGGATCACCTGACCATAGCCGTCCAATTGTGGCAGATATTCTGCACTTTCGACAAATTGTAACCGCTTGACCTGATTGAGCATGATATCGCTGCGTACTGGTTCGAACTGAGAGCCGGGATACGCACCAAATGCTCTTAATACCGCGCTACGATAGGTTTCATTGGGCTGAGCATTATCAAATTCTACATTGATAGCAGCGATGCGACGCCCAGAGAGATCGGCATAATTATTGGCCAACAGTGGTGAGGAGAAAACACCCAGCCAGCCCCATAAGAGTAGCCAGCCAAGGTGGTGGAATAAACCTCGAGACATAACCATAGACACTCCATATCATTTTACTCAGATCCAGCACACCTCACACTCAACCAACCTTAGAAGCAACGTGTTATCGATGTGTAATGAGGCATAACGGCCTTGCCTGATGAGAGATAGTTACCACCCGAATGCTAAAAGATTCGGGTTCATCTGCCACAGCGTGTAATTGAGCACGCCAGCAAAGCCGACCCACAACAAATAAGGAAGCAGTAACAGTGCCGCTAGTTTGCTGGTGCGCCAAAATACCACCACACAACTAAAGATCAGTCCCCACAATAGGAGAATGTCTACCAAAGCCCAGCCACCACTTTGCCAAGCAAAAAATAGCCAGCTCCACAGTGCATTGAAAGCGAGTTGACAGAGAAACAGCACCACGGCGAGACGTGATTGTTTGGGAGGCAACAAACTCCAAACTCGCCATATTGCAATTGCCATCATGGCAAACAATAGCGTCCAGACAGGGCCAAAGATCCAGCCGGGAGGAGCCCAGTCAGGCCGAATTAACTGCGCATAAAAAGGTTTTGCGTGTATAGACGCCACGGCGCCAAGTGCTGATGCGCCAAAACAAAGCACCACCCACACCAGAAACCCCACTATTTTTTGCTGTTTGGTCATCGATCTTTCCTTTGGTTACCCAGCTCTTTTTACCTATTCACCATATCTCAATAACCATAGTTCAAAGATCAATTTTTGGATGGTCTAGGTTGAGTGTCACCATGAGCTATTTTGTTGGTTTAATTCTTTGTACAGATACAAATCAGTGTGTTACTGAAAAAAGTTGTGATGACCAGTTGAATTTATTATCGCCCCATGAATGACTAATATCACATTTTTTAATGAAATTCCATTAAATTGCTTTAGTTGGACAGTTTTCTGACAACTCTCCATTGTTAATGGCTCTCTCAAAAAGTATAAACCTTGCGATTTAGGATGTTTTCTTATCAATAAATGAGTCAATAATAATATGAAAATTAAAGTGTTATGTAGCGCAGTGGCTGTGGCTTTACTATCGGGTTGTACCTCGATAATGCAAAAAAACGATTTTGATTCCTTTGATTCCAAGCTGCTGGTCGGGACTACTTAGGCGCATCAGCAGTAGCACTTAAGCATGCAGGTTACGATAAAGAAACCGGTAAAACGAATGATTTATTATGGACTTTACAAGCGGGTGCAACACTGAATTCGGCTGGTCAGTATGAACTCTCCACTAAATTGCTTGATGCCTCGGAGTCCTTCATGAAAAAAGAAGACACCGAAGGAACGGCAAAAAAAGGTGTTGAGTTGGTGGGTTCAATCCTTGGTAATGATGCAATGCTGGCTTATGAGCAAACTCATTATGATGGCGTGATGGGTAATACCATCAAAGCATGGAATTTCATTTCTGGGAACGACTTTTCTAATGCTCGTGTCGAGCTTAATCGAGCGGAAGAGCGTCAACGTCGAGCTGCGGAGTATTTCGCGGCGTTAATTAAAGAGCGTGAAACTGAAATTAAAGAAAAATCGGGAGACTCTGCGCTTTCCGTATCTAAAACCATGGGTTCTAAGGAAACGAATAATGCGCTAAAAGCTGCGGGATTTGAGCAAGGTAAGTGGAAACCTTATGAAGGTTATGTAAACCCATTCACGACATACTCTTACGGCTTAAACCTGATGATATCTGGTAAAACAAAATCAGATTATTCGAAAGCTGCAGATGCATTTAAACGTGTGCACTCAATGACGGGTTCGAAAACTGCTAAAGCGGATATGGAATTAGCCCGCAGCTTGTCGAAAGGTGCGAGTCAGTCAAAATTGAATAATCAAGTTTGGGTGATCTTCGAAAATGGTCAATCGACGGTTAAGCAAGAGCGCCGTGTCGATTTACCTATTTTCTTATTTTCGGATAACGTTGCGTACTCAGGCATTGCTCTTCCTCAGTTGAAAAAACGTGGTACAGCGTTTAACTCAATCACTGTTGATGGCATGAATACTGACACCATCTCTAATATGGACCAAATTATTGGTGCGGAATTTGATACTGAGTTTCCCTATATTTTGGCTCGCGAAGTAACTCGCGTGACAATAAAAACCATCGCTCAAAAACAAGTGAGCGATGATAATCAATTATTGGGTAGTGCAATTGGTTTATTGCAGCTCGCCACAACTGGGGCTGATATTCGCACCTTTTCCGCTCTACCGAGTGAGTATCAGGCTGCACGTTTAGAAACAAAAAATAAGCAGGTAGAAATCAAGGCTGGCCCATTTACCTTGCCAGTGGAGTTAGATAAAAATGCCACTCAACATATTATCTATGTAAAAGCCGCATCGAATGATGTGGCTCCGTTAGTTAAAGTAGTAAATATCTAAGGATTTATAATGAAAAAAATGGCTCTTGCTGCTGCAATGGCAGCGATCATGTTGAACGGTTGTAAAACGACAACGTCATATATTGATGCAGCAGACTCAACAACAAATGTTGTTGCCGCATTAAGTTATGCTGATTTTTCTAAAGCGGCTACCGAAATGGCTGATGAAATTATTGCCAATAAGCTGATGAATCATCCGCAAGCGGACGCGGGTGGGCGTTATATTATTTACGTCAGCAATATTGAAAATGACACGATGCAACGTATTGATACTGATCAGCTAGTAAAAGGCATTCGCGTAAAAATGCTGCAATCAGGCAAGTTTTTAGTGACAACCGCTTTTGGTGAAGATGATGCAACCACAAAAATGCGACAGCTGAAAGACTCTAAAATAGTAAAACAGTCCAGTGTTAAAGGTGACAACCAAGTTATGGCACCTGATTTCAGTTTGTCGGGTAAAATTATGCAGCGTAATGCGACATTAGATAATGGTGCGACACGAATTGAATATTACTTCCAGTTAAGTATGACCAATATCGACAATGGATTAGCGTACTACGAGGGCGAAAGAATCGTCGGTAAAATTGCCGATGGTTCATCCGTGAGCTGGTAAAAATTTAGAGCGACTTCGGTCGCCCTTTCGTAGTTTAAGAGAGCATTAAAATGAAAAATAATAAATGGATGTTGGCACTCGTTGTTTCTTGCTTCGTATTACCAGTTTTGGCACAAGAGACTCAATCCTCACCAAGCAATAAAGTGTTGATAGAAGTCACTTCAGAGGCGGCAGGCCAGCCCAGTGATATTGATGTTGTACAGGTCAAAGATGAGGTCGATACTGCAGATGTGATTGAGCAGAAAATGGCTGATTATGTTCGACAAATAAAAAGCAGCTTAGCGAAAACAGGTAAACAACACAGTGTGTTTATTTATTCAGGCTCCGCGGAGATTGCGGTAGACCGCAATGATCCTCGTTGGACGGAATACCGTGCTGCCGCTTTGGATAAAGCCGTATTAGCCGCACAAAAGTCATACCTTCAAACATTAAATACTGATGTTGAGAATAACGTGCTTTACAGTCGCACGAGTTTATCGGGGCTACCGACGCCAACCAAAGAAGATTTTTTGAATGAAACTAAAATGGCGAGTTTTTTAGATAAAGTGGTCGCGGTTTTAGAGGGAAAATTGGATTCTGAGCTTAAAGCGATGGAGATCGACCCGAAAAAATTTGAAACGGTACCACCGTCGATTAAAAGAGATTTATTCAAGGAGTCTGTGGTTAAAGAAGCCATCCGTACTTCCTACGGCGACTTGGCCGGTATGATGGTCATTAAAGTTTACGAAGAAATTCGTGATTCAGGCCAAGGTACGGTAGGGGTGGTGATGGCATTGTCTGCGGAGAAACGTGAGCAGGTACGGGCGATGGTCGATTCGAAAGGCCAGATTGCTCCAATTAAGGCAAAAGCTAACCCTAAATTCACTTCCGTATATGAAATGCTCTATGCCCAAAACGACAGTTTATATTTAAAGGTCGGTACGCAGGTGATGTATGACCATCAAGGCTATCCATTATTAGTGTCATATGGTCAATCTGGTGTGACTTATGCTCAATCTGCACAACGTCGTAATCTTGAGCGTCAAACAGCCCAGATATTTGCGACTAATAATGCTTGGTCGAGTTTGGCACAAACCTATAACCTAAGTGGTAATTTCCGTTCTGCGACTTCTGAAGAAAATCAAGTCAGCGAAATGGAGCAGTTTGATCTGATGGCTGAAGGCGTGCGCAGTAAATCTTCTGGCATTACAAATAATCTCATCCAAAAGGTTTCTGAGTCTGCAGCTATGACGTCCAGCGTTCAGGGAATGACCGGTGTCAGTGTCGAGTATGAATGGCGTAGAAAGCATCCTGTCATTGGGCATGAAATGGTAGGTAGTGTGCTAGTTTGGCATCCAAAAACAATTCAACATGCGGTAAACATGGCGAGTGGTAAAAATGCTGAAACTCTCGAAATAGAAGCCGATTTGGGTTTAGATGGCCCTGCTGGAAATATGAACTCAGCAGAATCCGAAAATATGTTTGACTCGGCGGATTTCTAATGAAGACGATAAATAAATTACTCATTGCATGTCTATGGATATGTGGCGTAAGTGCACATGCTGCAAGTTATGAAAAGGTGATTTCGACAGGCGAAGGTGAGACATTGGACCTAGCCATCGATGTTGCACTGCGTCGAGCGGTAGAGCAGATTTCTGGTGTTTCTATCGACAGTGAGCGCGTATCGAGTTTGACCTCGAAAAATGATGGAAATACCAATCAGTTGATGCAGCAATCTGCAAATGCTACGGCTATGCGTTCCGCTGGCGAGGTGAAATATAAGGTATTAACAGAGCGTTGTGCAAATAATTCCTGCAGTGTGAGATTGGAAGTGCAGGTTGAAGTTGATCCGCGTTCTCAAATCAAAGATTTGAACTCTAATCGTCGTACGATTGCGCTTGGTCCATTTACTGGTCCTGAATCTTCAACAATTTCCAAGAAAATTCAGGAGTATTTGGTACAAGATCGTAAGTTTAAGGTATTGCATAGTACTTCAGATCCAACGTTGCAATATGTGGTTACCGGAAATGTGCTTGAAGCTCGCACTAATAAGAGTGTTGTCGATAAATCTCGCACGGTTGAATTAACTGGTGAACAGATTAAGGATGTAAAAACCAGTTATGACACACGAGTCATTGTCGAGTTTAAAATCCTAGATGTGGTTAATAATCAGATTAAGTGGTCAACAACAATTCCTACGACGTCACAACGCAACAATTTGAGCGTGTTGCTTGATATCGCGTCTAAGAAAATCTTCACGCAACTCAAGGATAATATTTATCCGCTAGTCGTGTTAGTGGGTGAGAATGGAACACTGATTCTTAATTCGGGAGGATCTACCGTAAAAGTAGGTCAGTACCTTGATATTTTTAATCTTGGTGAGAAGTTTATTGACCCTGTGACCAAAGAGAGTCTTGGCCATGATGAAATTAAGGTTGCAACTGTCAAAGTAACTAGGGTTTTACCAAAGATGGCTTACCTATCGATTGTAAAAGGTAAGGCATCTTCGGTGAAGAATCAAAGCATTGCTCGCCAGTCAGATTATATGCCAGTTAGTACTAAAGCCGCTAAACCAATGGAGTCGCAGTCTGCTCCGCAAGAAGACGAGAAAACCGTAGGTATCATATTGTGATCTGCCTGCCCCGACAAGCATCGACAAGGGTGTTCGTCGGGGCGAACGAACGTTGCTTTTATCTGTAATAAGTTTTTAATTTGGTTCGCTAAATCACTCCCTGAGTCACTCACTTTTATGGTCAACCTAGAGCGCTATGCTTGAGTTAGCCTTTTGCGATGGTTTGACTTGCTATATGATGCTCGGCCGTTGGTTTGAGTTCTAGTACGGCATCAAGTCGGAACGTCAATAAGTGAAAAATGATGAAGACCGAAATTTACAAAGAATTTATGTTTGAGGCGGCCCATAAGTTGCCGAATGTTCCAGAGGGTCACAAATGTGGCAGGTTACATGGTCACTCCTTCTTGGTTAGGTTATACCTGTCTGGAGAGGTTGATCCTAAAACTGGTTGGATCATCGATTTTGGTGATGTAAAGCAAGCATTCAAGCCGACCTATGAGCAATTAGATCATCACTATCTCAATGATATTGCTGGGCTTGAAAATCCAACCAGTGAAGTATTGGCTCAATGGATCTGGCACAAAATGAAACCTATTTTGCCTTTATTATCTAAAGTCGAAATTAAAGAAACCTGTACCGCTGGGTGTATATACACCGAGAGTTAACTATAGAATCGAATAAGCTTAGGCTGTGCAGTGTGGTTGCTTTCTGCACAGCTTGGCTTTTTGTACTCTGTAGTGATGTTAAAATAAATCTACTTAAAATTAAAAAATAGGTATAAGTATTTTTAATTCTCAGCGATAAAGTTTTCGGTTTAATTTTTGACCGCTTAGCAAGGGGTGTTTAATTGCTTAAAATTAATGAAGTATTTGAAACGATACAGGGAGAAGGCTTTTTTACTGGAGTGCCTGCGATATTTATTCGACTACAAGGTTGTCCAGTAGAATGTTCTTGGTGTGATACCAAACAGACTTGGGTCATCGACCTAGAAAAAGAAACCTCTTTGGATCGTGTAGTTAATAAAAAACAAGAGAGTGATGCTTGGTGTTCGCTATCGCCGCAAGAAATTATAGCTTATTGTGTTCAATCATTTAGTGCTAGACATGTTGTGATCACCGGGGGAGAGCCTTGTATGTATGACTTGGCGCCGTTAACCCAATTGTTTACAGCCTCTGGTTTTACTACACAGATTGAAACCAGTGGCACTTTTGATGTGCAGTGTAGTGAATCTACTTGGGTAACTGTCTCTCCCAAATTAGATATGCGCGGTGGTTTAGCGATGCGATCACAAGCGCTCTATCGTGCTAACGAAATAAAACATCCCGTTGGCACTCAAAAAGATATTGATAATTTACATGAGCTGATGGCTAATTTCGAACTGCAGAAAGAGGTGATTATCGCCCTGCAACCAATAAGCCAAAAGCAAAGAGCGACTGAAATGTGTATTGAGGCTTGTATTAAAAATAACTGGCGTCTGTCGATACAAACGCATAAATATTTACAGATAGCCTAGTTAATGGTTTAAAACTGTCAATTGTTATGTCTTAGAATATATACCCTTCATACTTGAAGCTGCAGCGGTGTTAGCTACGTTCGTTCACCCCAATCACATAGTTTGTCTATGCTCATGGGGACTCACTCACTTGCCGCCTACCTGCAACTCCAAGTTGTTTGGGTATAGTCATCAAGCGATTCAGATCTTTTCATCCGTTTTTAATCGGTATCAGCAATTTCTGAGAGTTTCTCGCCACCACAGATGAAGAGTTCCTGAGCCGGAGTATGCCTTCTTATCTTTGTCACCAATTGACCTTACGCTGATTGCTCAGGTTTGGCCAACGCAATGGTTATGCTGGTGCTGGCCAAAACAGAGCCGAGTGGGCAAAAAGCTTAGCGAAGCGAGGAATTCCCTCCTTGCCATGTAGCGCTCGGCAAGGAGGGAGAGGGCGTTACTTAAAGCTGTACTGGCCGTAGCCGCTGGAGAAAATCCAGTCGTTGCCGTTTGACCACTTAATGCCGGCCGCTTGGACACATTGATTGGCACTATTGACAAAACCCGCACCATAGAAAGGCGCGCGAGTCATGCTGCACAGGGGGTGATCAGAGTCTGGTTTGGCCATAATTCGCTCACCAGTATGCTCTGGATTCCAGAGTGATAACCATTGGAACTGATTGAGTGGCGATTCTAGTCGCTGCGCACTGCCATCTTGGATCACCGAAATATCATCCCCACCGCTGCAGCGATAATCGTTAGTCACCAACTGTTCAACAAAACCATGCACCGTGTGAAGGGTGCCATTAATCGCAAGCTCAAACCGACACACTGGCAGTTTTTGGCTGTTCACGCTCATCGTGGCAATATTGTTTTGGTCGCGCTTAGTTAACTGCTGGTAATCCATCGCCTCACTGTGATCAAACCAACCTTGTCCCAGATCACTGGTGAGCACTTGATAGCCATGCTCCTGACCTATAATGACCGCAGGTGGTAAATCCTCTAACCCTGTGTCAGCTGAGGGGATTAACGTATCGAGGAGTTTGACCCCTTGCGCATCTTCACAGCTTAAGGCAACACTGGCCAGTTCTTGTTGCGGTAAATTAATATGGAACTTATTGCTTTGGCTGCTATTTTCACGATGTGCGGTCAAATCAAATGCCATGGTTTGGCCATTTTTGCTAACCACATCGAGGCGACAGACATTGATATGAATGTATTGTCCTTGTTCAATAGTGTCGCCTTTGATGGCATAAGCCCACTGTGCATTATTGGTGTGAGTGATACCAGGAATTTGCACACATTTATTGTCTTGCACAAAGCCTGCACCGTTATGACTTGGATTATTGATGTCTTTCAGCAGACAAAGATTCATTTCGCCGATGTCTGGGGTTGGGGTGTAGACCATCTTGCCACGGCCGTAGGCGTAGAGCATAGAGTAATCTCCTTCGGCGGAGACCATGTTTTGCCATGTACCAGCAAGATTCCAGCGCATATCATCGCTGGTGCGACAAGTATTGGTCGATTGATCAACATGGCCAACTAGATTTACAGGGTCACCACTGGTCGGGGTAAAGCTAAATTGGCACAAGGTTTTATAACTGCCATTATCCGCAATGGTCTTCCAGCCTGACAGCGATAAGTGTTGGCTGGTTAATTCACGGTATGGATGCCAACCGCCATCAAGGTAAGGACCGCTTTCGGCAGGTTGATAGTCGGTGGCAGGGGCCAGATCGAAGACGTTGCCGTAGTTACCATAAAGAACTGGATAGATTTGGCTCGGCAGATCACCAAGAGGATCGTAAATGCCGACTAAAGTGGTGACGGGGATGCCAGTTTGCAGTGCGGCAGGGGCGCTGCTTTCTGCCTCGACATAGCGTTGCTGTGCTTGATCCCATTTTACGTAATAAGCGTCAGCGTCAGGTACTTGATTAAAGCCATTATTGAGCCAGTTTTGCACTCGACGGGCTTGGGTTGGATGTTCGAAAGTAAAGTGACTGACCAAACCCACTTTGCGCGATTCACCACCGGCTTGCGCGTCACGTAAAAAGCGGAACGTATCTAAATAAGGCAGTGAGGTTTCCCCGCCGTAGCTCATTTCGAGTGGTGCGCCACGCCAATCGATATTACCAATAAAGCGTTTAAATACCGCATCCCAGCCCCAGCCACTTTCCATATCGTGCACTGAGGCCATGCTTGGGTAATGGCCAAGACCAAAGTTATGTCCCACTTCATGCGACCATTCATTACCGGTGGTTTCTTCTAAGGTTAAAATACCGCCACCGCCGCTGCCGCCATGCACAACGGTTTTGCTGGCACCGGTTTCAGGGTTGGTATACACGCCGACATTGGTATGGGCGGTGATGTGATTAAAGCGGCGATTATAGGTTTGTGAATCACCGGCTGAGGTGGTAATGCCGACGTTGGCATTATTAATCCCAATAGAGATTAAAGCCTTCCCAATGGAGCCACGCATATCACCACTGTGCCAGCCACCATCGGTGTCGCTGCGTTCAGTGTAAATTTTGCCATTCGGCATGGTAACTTTAGCAAAATAGGCCGGCGCATATTGACCGATCACCAGTTTTGATACCGGGATTTTTTGAAAATAATCGGCCGCATGCTCTGCGGTGTTATTGGCCATGGTATTGCGATCCCGGGGCTGGGTAAGCATACCCATATCGATATTTTGGAACACCAATTCAGGTGCACCACCAAACACAATATTTTGCTCGGCTAACTCAGAGGTTCGGCCATGGTTATCGATAAAGCGCAGTGATAAGCCGGGTTTTACCCAATGCCACGGTAGGTTCAAGCTCCACACATCATGGCTAAAAATGACCATAGGCCGACCATCGACCGCATATTGGTCGGTTCTTGGCTGGTTCGCAGGCGAGAGCATGCTCTCACGGCTAATCAGCTCACCCTCTTGATAAACTTCGACCCATAATTGGTTAATATCTTCAAGGGTCGGGCTTAAAAGCAGCATAGCTTCACGATGCATTACTACATCTGGGGTATTTAATTCATCGTTACCAAAAGGGGCGGTTAAACTGTGGCTTTGCATAAGAGAGACGTGCGCTTCAATTTCACCCTCTAGGTGATTGAGAGTACGCAGACCATCATGAAAACCGGCTTTGCTTGGTTCGGTGGTGAAGCGAATCGGCTCCAGTGTCATACAGTCAGTCGTGTTACATGCCGTGATCGCCAGTTGATATTCCGTTTCAGCGCGCAGGTTACCTAGGTAAAATTCTGGTGCGCTGGCTGTGAAGTGCTGCGCTGCTTGGGTAGTGCCACCTTGACTACTGCTGAGTTGGCTAAGGCTGAGCTGATAGGTCGTGCCAGGTGTGTGGCCTTGCCAACTGATGGTGGCCCCCACATCAAAAATGCCCGATGTTTGAAGGTCATGAATATTCGGGGCGCCGAGGCATTCGGTATTTTCAAAGCGCATGATCCGCTCATCGGTAAAACTCGGGTGCGGATAATATTCAATAAAACAGCCGATCACATCCGAACTCATACTGCCAAATTCATCATGAATAAAATAAAAGCCATTATTATCATTCAGCACTATGTCCCATTTATCATCGAGAAATGGAAAAGCCGCATAGTAGGGCGCGCGCGCGTTCTCGCCATAGGGGAAAGGGAATTTAGGGTAGTGATTATCGTGTAATTCGAAGCGTTGATTATTATGAATAAGGTAGCGTTTGTTATTTTCAACAATCACCCCATCATTAGTCAGCGAGCGTTGCTGCATCTGTTTAATCGTGTTGAACGTTTGTTCGGCGGCTTGTTGCATGGTGATTTGCGCGTTGGCCGCAACAGGCAATAACGCGCTGGCGATGAGTGTCGCCAACGGGGTAAATCGAGGTGTAAACATAGAGGTTCCTTATTGATCTGATTAATTCAATAAGGCATACGCGTCAACTTGACCCGTTACACGAAGTGACGGATCAGATACCAATGGCATCCCCGCTATCATAGGTACTCTTGCCCCTTAGACCGGTGGTTTTGCGTCCCAGCTTTTCAACTGGTTTGCCTTTTTCAATGTGCAGTATGATTTCTGCCACCGGAATATAGGTTTAACCTTGGGTAAATGCAATTTAACGGTATAGAATGTTGTTTTTAATGGATAAATTAAATTTAATTTTGGAGTGAGTCTCACATACTAATAAAATCAATCCTCACTTAGTCGCAACGAAACAGTAGTAACGGAAAGAAAGAATGGAAAAAATTGCCATTTTTCTTGATGTACAAAACGTGTATTACACCTGCCGCGAGCACTATGACTATCGTTGAGTCATCAAAAAGCTCATCTCATTTGTTTGGCTCTTCGCTGTACTGAGTGCAATCGGTTAATCAAACATTGTCTGGCATAAAAAACATTGATTTGAAAATAATTATTCATAATGTTTTCTAACTCGAAAAGTGATTGCCTTTTCATATAGCTCATAATACATCATGTGGTTTAATTCCTGATCACTGAATAGCTGTCGTATGGTATTATTACATCTGTTTAATAAATTTTCAGTTTCAGTTTCATTAAGATTGTTTGGCCAATGCCTAGATAATATATTGACAACTTTAATGCATATGGTTCGTAATGTTGGACACCTATCTAAAATTTGAATGTATATATCTAATAATGAATCAAGGCCTATGTTTTTATTAGATAACATTTTGTAGCGCTCTTGTAACCATTTTAATTTATCTTCATTTGATTTCTTTAACGATATTCCTAGTGCAATCTTACTTTCTAATAATATGCCAGCACCTTCAACTAGTAGTGATTCGTTACACCAACTAATTGATTTTGAAAATTCAGAATCAAATGACATAATATTTAGTAACCAAGTAAAATGATATCTATCCTCAAATAAATCAAATTGTTTTTCTTGGTAAATTTTATTTAATATTTCGATAGACATTGAATATTTATTTTCTTCCATTGCAATATGAGCTGCAACAAGTTCTAATTGTGGTAGTAACTCTTGATGTTTTCCTTTATCGTAGAGATCTTTGAGAATTAATTTTGATTCTTGTAGATATACATCTCGCAGTTCTTGTTCAGAATTTCTTGATGAATACAATAAACATCTTATTAAATTAAGATGCATTTGATTATTGTTCAGATGTGTTTCTTTATTTATCTCGACATATAGACGATAACGTTCAAGTGCTGAAATAGGATCTCCTACGGATAAGCATAAATTAGATAAAACCCATTCTCTTTCTGTATGCCCTGGTACAATTTCACTGGCTATTTTTAAATGCTGGATTGCTTCTGGAATTGAATTATTACTCAAACTAATACTTGCAGCTTCAACTCGAGCTCTAACATTGTTTGGTGTATTAGTCAGTAATTCTTGGATTATTTCCATTGCTTCAATATGGTTACCTGTTTGTTTTAATGCATTAGCAAGTCCAATTTTTGCCCAATCGAAATCTTTGTATTCTAATGTGTCGAGATAAACTTCACGTGCATGATCATAGCGGCGTAAGTTGGTTAAAAATTCACCTTTGAATTTCTGTATGTCAAAATAATAATCTACATGAAATGCTTCAAGTTCATCACACAGTGCCAAACCTAGTTCATAATTACCTTCGCTTTCAGCTTCGTATAATAATTTTAGTGTATGCTTTCTTAATATTGCGCTAATGAGTCTTTCTTGTAATGTTAATATATTGAAAGGTTTTAATATATATTCATCTGGCCTAAGTTCTAGAATGGAATGAACAACAAAAGATGAAGAATCACCTGTTATGATTATAAAAACAGAATCATTCTTTAATAAATTATAATGTTTGAACTCCTCAAACAATTGCTTTCCATTTAGTCCCTTGCCAAAATTATAGTCACATAAAATAATATCAAATTTATGTTTTTGAGCTAAAAATAAAGCCATCCTTGGATTTTTTGCTGTTAGTATTTTGTCATCAATAAAACCAAACTTAAGTAACATTATTCTTAAATTTGAAATTACTATTTGAGCATCATCGATAATTAATACGCGGAGTTCAGAAAGAGATGGGTTAATTATTTTCATATTATAATCATTCCTAACTTAAAACTAACCATTCATTAATCTATTAAATTATTGTTAAGCCATTGTTTTGCCTGTCCGATGACTTTATGCATGGTATTGATCAAATTATTTTTATCCAATATCAACTGGTGTGGTGAATTTTGATTTTCAACGATCTGGGCTAATTCAGCAAGTTCTGTTAATTGTAAAGCACCAGCAGTTCCCTTAATTCGATGTGCGAGAGCTTTGATATCGCATTCTGGCTGATTCAATAAAATAATGTCTTGCATTAGAGAATCGGCTACTACAGATGCCATCTCCTCGCGTTCATTTGGCTCGTAATCTTCTAGCCAAGTACTTGTCGGTTCGGTTACAGCCTGTACTGTAAGATAATGAATCAAGGTTTTACGCAAAGTCTCTAAACTATAAGGTTTATAGAGTACCTTATTCATTCCTGCCTGTTGTGCTTGTCTTGTAATAAATCTTGAATCTTCTGCTGTACTGCAAATGATGGCACCATCAAAGGTTGGTAATTCTTTCTTAACTTTACGAGCTAATGCAAAACCGTCGAGATTTGGCATATAACAATCTGTGATCAACATATCAAATAGCTCTGGATTTTTGGCAAGTTTATCGAAAGCTTGTTTACCATCGCAGACTAATGTTGATCTGATACCAAGTTGGCTTAATTGCTTTTTTAGTAGTAGGCGGTTAATAGGATCATCATCAGCGACTAATATATGTCCTTGCAACAAATGTAACTGTGTTTGAGTTTGTGGATTATTAACATGTAAGCTATTCAACTTTCTTAACTGATTGAATAATAGATCTGGGTAAATATTTTGGCTATTTTTTTCTACCCAATATTGTTCCCCTTTAATTTTGATACCTAATACTTGAGCCCATAATAAATAAGGAGAGCGGGGCGTTATAGCAAGCACTCGATCTTTGAACTCACTACATACCTCAATCGAAATTGGCAAACTCACCTTAACTTGAGTACCGCAACCAAATTGGCTCTTAACCTCTATATTACCGTGCATCAATTCAATGAGATTAGCGACAATTGACATACCTAATCCTGTTCCACCAAAACGGCAAGTAATCGTATTATCGGCTTGTACATATGGAACAAATATTGAATCAATTTGTGATTGGGTCATACCACAACCAGTATCCTCCACATTGATGATTAAACAATCATGAGTTGTTTCAATACTGACAATGATTTGTCCTTGTTCAGTAAATTTGATCGCATTAGAAAGTATATTGGTCAGGACTTGGTTAAAGCGTAAGGAATCTAGATTAGCTATCAGAAATGGATTTGGTGACCAAATTACTTCAAATTTGATTTTTTTGAGTTGAGCATTAGCTTCAAATCCGCGTAATAGAGCCCCTAATTCATCGGCTAAGTTATACTGTGAAATATTCAGTTGTAGTTGTTGTGCCTCTATTTTAGAAAAATCTAAGATATCGCTAACATGTAACTTCAAACGCTCAGCAGAGCTGATAGTGTTAGTTAATAGCAACTGGTTATCACTATTTTTTAAGCGTGTTTTCAGTAGTTCCATTAGCCCAAGCATTGCGGCAATAGGTGTACGTAATTCATGACTCATAACAGCCATAAAGTGATTTCGTATTTTAATTTCTTGTAGTGCTTTTTGATGAGAATCATACAGTATCTGCTGTGTGTATTCTAAGTGGCTAATATATTCAAGTGTATATTTAAGATATTTTTTTGGTTATTGTTTTTGGAATGATTTTATTTAAGTGTCTGACATGTGAATTATAATTTTCTGGTGCTTTATTAATATCATTATTATTTGCTTTTGAAATTCGACCAATTACATTAATTTTTCTATTGATGGGTTTATATATGAATTTATTTATATGGAGGTTTTTATTAATTATAGATGGAAATTTTGATGTGCAAAATCTAATTTTTTTTGAACTAAGTTTTTGACGAAACTCTAGTTTATTTCCTTTCGATAACCTACCAAGTTTTTCTCGAATTTTGTGCGGGCTTTGTTGCATATCTAAATTGTCCATTTTTTTTATAATTAAAACGCATATCACAAATTACACTAGTTTATTCATATAACGACTAGGCCAAATATTCTCAGGCTTTTCATTTAATGCATCCGCAATTATTCGTTCTCCTTTAGGCCAAGGTGAACGAAATACATTACGTAAAGTTGATCTCGCCAAACCATTTTTTTCACCTAGTTCACTCAAATTTGTTCCTAGCTTTTCCAGTGCACATTTTACTTCCGCTGGATGCCAGTCGTGTGTATTCGTTTTCATTTTGATATCCTTAGTGGTTACACGTGCGAGTAAGTCATGGGTTTGGCTTTGTGTTTGATGACTATAGCGACGAAAAATTCGCAAGTCAACGTATGTGCGGATTTTTAGTGCGAGTTGTTTTTTTATTTTTAATCTAGAGGGATCATATGAAAATAAAACCAGATGATGGTAACTTATTGTGTAATAAGCCTTATCCTGAAAGGGTTACACAATCTGAGTTAATTGCTTCTTTTGCAAAACGGTTAAACACTGCGATAGGTGATGAGTCTCTGCGTTCATTTTCACGCAGGTGCGGGCTTTCAGATAAGACATTGCGTGACTATCTTGGCGGAAAGACATATCCAACCTTGGATCGTCTTGCTCTAATTGCTGATGCATCAGAGTGCTGTATCAGTTGGCTAGCTACGGGTGATAGTGAAAATGTAAATGTCACGGCTTTGGATATAGACGGAAACATTAAAGTTCCAGAATATGATTTTCAGACATTGACAAAAAATGTCAAACTTGTTGACAGTGATATTAAAAATGGTGAATTTTCATTTCCTGAAACGTGGTTACGTCAGAAGAAACTATATGGCTATGATTTATGTGTAGTTAATGCATGGGGGGATAGTATGGAACCCTCTATACAAAGTAATGATTCATTACTATTAAAAATATTGAATACATCAGAGAAGGTGGTTTACGATGGTATATATGTATTAATACTCGATGCAATGTTATTGATTAAACGAATTAAATACAGTATGAAGGATCAAGGGCATTATATCATTAGTGATAATCTAGACTACGATATCATGTTTGTACCTAATATTGAGTTTGATGAACGAATAAAAATTATTGGCTTGGTTGTTGGCAGTGTAGTGAAGCCAATAGTCCAAGTTAAAATAATAGAAAGAAATTTAAATTGATTCGGTGTTGCTGAGGTTATGCTATCAATAGCCTTGGATATTATTATGAATGAGTAACTGAAAGGTTACTTATGATAGGGCTACTTAGTTTAGGATTCTTAGATCCTAAATAGGATATATCTAGATTAAATAATTTCGTATGGATGGGTGATTTAAATTAGCTCCGCTCCGTTAGTTGGCAGTTATATTCATCTGGTAAGACTCAAGTGGAGAGCCTGCTGACCAACAGTTTGAGTACATTGCCAAAGTGCGCGCTGAGGCCGAGTAACGGGCAAAAGCAATAATCTGTAGCCAATACCCATTAACTGCATACAATAGATTCGACCTTAGCTCTGGAATCAACACTCACTAAGTAGGAAGTAATGGAAAAAATTGCAATTTTGGTGGATGTACAAAACGTGTATTACACCTGCCGCGAGCGCTATGGGCGGCATTTTGATTACAATCAGTTTTGGTCGCAAGCGACGCAAGGTCGTTCGGTGGTCCAAGCCAATGCCTATGCGATTGCCAGCAAAGATCCGCAGCAGCGGCAATTTCATCATATTTTACGAGGGATTGGCTTTGCCGTGATGCTGAAACCGTTTATCCAGCGTAGTGATGGCAGCGCGAAAGGGGATTGGGATGTCGGCATTGCTTTGGATGGTTATGAGTTAGCCCAACAGGTGGATACCGTCGTGCTCGTTTCTGGGGATGGGGACTTTGAGCCTTTGGTGACCCGAATTCAGCAACGCTTTCAGGTTAAGGTGGAAGTGTATGGCGTGCCGAAACTGACTGCACAACATTTAATCGATGTTGCCAGTCAATTTCACCCGATTGAGCACAGTTTGTTACTGTAATGTGCCATCGCTCTGCAAGGGTTGAGCAGTGTTTGAATCGCTGGCCGCAAGATCGGTATTCGCATCTTGTTCAGCGGCGAGCTTAGCGCGCTCGGCTTTAGAAATATAACGAGGCTTGTTGCTCGGGTGCAATTTAGCATGTTGCTTTTTAAGGCGTTTTTGTAAAGTTTGATTAATTTTCTTTTTACGGTTCATCGGCTGGTGCTCGAAACAGGATGGTTAGGTGTTATTGCTTGGCGATTTGGCGTTGCCAACTGCTACGCTAAGTCGGTTGGGTATCGATAGTATAAAGGGCGATTGGTGTTGCACGACCGATCCCCTTGGTGCCGCGCAGGATACGGGGTTTTCAATGTGAACTCAATCAAGTTTATGCCAATGGCCAAGCGCATTTTCCGATGATGCTACGCTAACTGCAGCAATGTTAGATCGAAAACCTCAACATTCCGATATGTTACAGTTGAGTGGTTATAGTTATCGGTTGAAAGATAAACGATATTCGGAGCAATACCTGATTAAAAAAGTGATTACCCGCAACACGCACTGGTCAACCGAAAGTGACCATTCGCCTAGTCTATACGACATTTTAGATTGGCGAAACTTGTTACCGATATCAGTCCGTCAATGACGATGAGAACGCTCAGAGCATTGATCTAACAGAGAAAGAAACGGTGCTCTGTGCTTTCATTGCTTGCGCAACGTGAAAGACTTCGGTTGGAACCACAAGCGGATCTACCGAATTTACTGCGATCTAGCCTTAAATCTGCGCATAAAACCACTGGCGATCTGCTGTGACAATGGTCCGGAGTTTATTAGTTACGCATTTACAGAATGGGCGAAAAACTTGGGATCCGGATTGATTAAATTCAACCGGGAAAGACACAACAAAGTGCCTATATTGAGCGACACAACAAAACCATCAGCTACAGTTGGGTCAGCAAACATTTATTTGATAGGCTTGAATAAATTAAAGACTATGCCACTCAATGGCTTTGGTTTTACAATCATGAGTCGCTATTGATGGCCGCATAATTTCTACTTTTAACTACGGTTAAAAATGGGGTGATTGCTATATATTGCAATAAGGAAACAGACAGTAAAATGATATATCGATTGAAAAATTCGCTTGATTTAAAACACAAGCAAAAACAATTTGTTGAAAGAAGAAAGTTTATCGACCAGGCAATAAGATTCATGTCTCTTAAAATGTTGAAGAGAATTGTAGTTTTTTTTGTTGTTGTTTCGGCATCATTTTTTGTCACTATGGTTGGTATTGAAGTATACCAAGAGCATCAGCGGAAGGAGATGATAAACTCATATACATACAAACGCTGTATAGATAGGGCTGTTAAGTTAAGTCTCAGCATGCAAACTGCCACGCTACCGCTGCCTGAAACATCAAAATTGGGAGATATAACTCAATACAACGCAAAATCAACGGTACAAATACAGCCTATGCACAGTGTAAGATTGGATGATGCGTACAGATGTAAGCAAGAATATTTATCGAAGATAAATAAGTCTCGATAAATGTCAATACTTGGTGGGAGGGTAATTTAAGTCTGTTCTCGCTATATGTAGTGGCACGGGCGTAGTCTTGCTCAATAGTATTTTTTCTTTTATTTGTCCTTGTCTACATACTCTTCACTGTCCAGAGCATGCCCCCCCAAAATCTAGGTATTACTTTTGGTCTGTAACTTCTTATTTTACATCAAGTTAAAGATCGAATTGATAGAGGAAATGACAATAAAGTAATACCTGATTTAGTGCTCAAAAGTAATACGGGCACTAGAGAGTGGCGAGCTGGGTATTACTTTAAGTATTACCAAAAACAAGCGCTTTTATGGCATCTCATGGAACATTACTGAATCGTAACCATTTGATTATTATGAATTTCAGATAAGAAAAAAGACGCCCTAGGACGTCTTTTTTCTTGAATGTGGCGGTGAGTGAGAGATTCGAACTCTCGGTACGTTGCCGTACACACACTTTCCAGGCGTGCTCCTTCAGCCACTCGGACAACTCACCGAATCGTTAACCGCTTGGCTAACGAGGCGCTAATTTAATGATTCTATTGTGGATGGTCAAGCACAAAGTCGAAAAAAACTCGCGCATTGAGTCTGTTTGCTTACAAAATAACTAGAGTGGGTAAAATCATAACAATTGCGTTGGGATTTCTATAATAATAAGGCTCCGTTCGGAGCCTTATTGCTTTGGGGGATTGGGTTTGGGAAGGTTGAGATTGGCCGCCAGATTAGGCTGTGGTGACTTTCACTCTAAACAGTACCGCATAGAAAAGCGGGATCACGACTAAGGTTAGAATGGTGGCAAACAGCAAACCAAACATAATCGTGACCGCCATACTCTTAAAGAATGGGTCTACCAGCAACGGAGCCACACCTAAAATAGTGGTGAAGGCTCCGAGTAACACTGGGCGCGCGCGGCTGATCGCAGCATCAATAATCGCGAGGTAGGCGGTTTTGCCGGCGCGAATTTCTACATCGGCTTGGTCAACCAACACAATGGCATTTTTTACCATCATACCGATCAGGCTTAAAAAGCCTAAAATCGCCATAAACTCAAAGGGCGTTTGGAAGGTGATAAGCCCAATCGTGACACCGACCACCGCAAAGGGTGCCGTCATCCAAATTACGAGAGGTTGGCGCAGCGCGTTAAACATAAAGACCACCGCCAGAATCATCGCCGCAAAGCCATACGGAGCCGAAATGACCAAGCCTTGGTTAGCATCTTTTGCGGATTTGTGTTCGCCATACCAAAGTAATTGGTAACCCGCAGGCAATTCAATTTGCTCGATTTTGTCACGGACTTGGTTAAAAGCATCGCTGGTCATGACGCCGGGCGCAGGATCGGCTTGTACCAAGATAGTCGGCATACGGTTGATGCGGCGTAATAGGGCATCTTGATAAACGATATCGACCGAGTCGATCAACTGACTGACCGGAATGTAGCGGCCAGTTTGGGTGCTAAACACAGCGCTATTTTCAATCGATCGCTCATGGTTACGTTCGTTTTCCGGTGCTCGAACAATCAGTGGGATCAAATCATTGCCTTCACGATAGACTCCAACACTGCGTCCATTCAGCGTTTGTGCAATGGCACTGCTGATCTCTTGGGTGGTTAAGCCAAGGCGCTGAGCTTCTTGTGTGGAATAGATTGGCTGCAATACTGGTACTTGCTGACGCCAATCATCTTGTACGGCGATAAGGTTCGGGTCATCGTGCATGATGGTTTTGGCTTGTTCCGCTAATTGGCGCAGTACACGGCTATCAGGGCCTTTGAAACCAGCTTCGATTTTTTTACCGCCACCACGGCCAAGCATGAATTTCCACACCTTGATCGAGGCATCAGGGTATGTGGTGTCCAGCTCAGCTTGCAACTCGGCAACCAGAGGGGCAATTTTGGTGTAGTCATCAATATCAATCAGCAGTTGACCGTAGCTTGGGTTGCCCGGCTCAGGCACATAAGTCAGCATAAAACGTAAACCACCACCACCAATAAAACTAGTGATGTTAGTCACGCCGGCTTTGGGTCGAACGTGTTGCTCAATACTGGCGACGATTTGTTCAGTACGACGAATGTCCGAGCCTTGGGGTAGAGAAATATCGACCACAAACTGAGGACGTTGTGACTCAGGCATAAAGCCGGGAGGAATAAATTGTGCGCCCCATACGGCAGCGATTAGGGTGCCGAATAACAGTAAGCAGCTTAGTGTGCGGTGGCCAAGTACCCATTGCAATACGTGTTTATAGCCGCCAACCAGTGCGGAAGGTTTAGCGTGCTGATGTTGTGCTTTAACTTTTAAAAAATCATGACACAGCATTGGGGTGATTGTGATCGCCAATACCCAGCTTAATAACATCGAATAGAGGATCACCCAAAATAGTGAGCCGGCGTATTCCCCCATATCGGAGGGCGAAAGGCCAATCGCGCTGAAGGCACAAATGCCCACCACAGTGCCGCCAAGCAGTGGCCATTTAGTGGCATTGACCACATCAGAGACGACTTGTGATTTATCGGCATTCGGCTCTTTTTGCAGGCGTACTAAGATGCCATCGGTCACCACGATCGCATTATCGACTAACATGCCGAGTGCAATGATCAATGCGCCAAGAGAAATACGCTGCATGGCGATGTCATCGATCAGCATGATGCACAGAGTACCGGCGACCGTCAGTAGAAGGACAAAACCGATGATGATCCCAGAGCGAACGCCCATAAACAGCAGTAACACCACAAAGACAATTGCCACCGCCGCGATCAAATTATCAATAAAATTAGCCACCGACGCGCGCACGGAGTCAGACTGCATGGAAATGGTGTGTAACTCCATGCCAAGTGGGCGTTGGCTGTCTAATTCCGTTAGCCGTGTTTTAACCGCATCGCCCATTTCGACCACATTGCCACCTGTGACATTTGAGATCCCTAAACCAACGGCGCGCTGGCCATTGTAGCGCATTAACATTGAGGCAGGTTCGGTGTAGCCACGGGTAAGGTTAGCCACATCGGCCAGACGTACCACTGTATTGTTGTTGCCCACTGCGACTTGCAAATTACGCAGATCGGCTAATGAGCTAATATTGGCTGTTGGGATCACGGGAATACGCATCTGCTCGGCATCGACACTGCCCGCTACAGTGACTAAATTCTGTTTTTGTAGCACTTGCAACACGCGTTCGACCGATAAACCAAATTCGGCCATCCGCTCGCGCGAGATTTCGATGAAAATCGCCTCTTGTTGTTCGGCTAAGGTAGCGGCTTTGGCAACCCCTGGTACTAACACCAATTCTCGGCGTAAACCATCAACATAATCTTGCAGTTGTTTGTCGCTGAAGCCTTCACCCGTCACGGCATAAAACAGCGCGTAGACATCGGCAAAGTCATCATTCACTATCGGCGTGCCGGCTCCGGGAGGTAGTTGACGCTCGGCATCGGTGACTTTGCGGCGTAATTTATCCCACACTTGCTGTAATTGTGCCGCCGATTTAGCAAATTCCAGTTTGATCTCGACCGTCACTTCGGAGCGGCCTTGCATTGACACCGATTTGACCTCTTTGAGCTCTTGTAGGGCCTGTACTGCACCTTCAATCACATCGGTGACTTCATCGGCCACTTCTTGTGCGGTTGCTCCGGGATAACTGGTGACGATCACCGCTTGGCGGATCACAAATTCAGGGTCTTCAAAGCGGCCTAGCTTAAGGTAGCTGATATAGCCGCCGATTAAGGTCAGCGCGATCAACACCCAAACGCTGGTGCGTTTAGCCATGGTATAACGTGCAATATCCATTATTGAGCTCCGTTATGATCCGTGTATGGTCGAACTGGCATACGGTCTCGTACGCTAGAAACGCCAGCGATAATCACTTGCTCGCCAGGTTGTAAGTGCTGCTTGATCACGACGCGATCTTTATAAATGGTGCCAATGTCCACATAGCGCTGTTCGGCTTGGTTTTGAGCATTGACGACCCAGACAAATTGTTGGCCTTGATTATCTGGTACTAAGGCGGTGATGGGTAAGGTGATCAACCGGTTTTCATCCTCGGCATCTGTGGCGACGGGAAACACTTTGGCTGACATGCCGGGCATGACTCGCAGCCCGTGTAAATCTTCAAAACCAAGCACCACCGAATAGGTTTGTGAATCGGTATTGGCTTGAGTGGAGTAGGTACGCAATTGAAGAGGGAACTGCTGACCGGGGATGGCGCTTAGCTCGGCGATGGCTCGCGTATTGCGCACACCGGACAGCATGACGCGATGCGGGATCTCAATCGCCACTTCTAAATCACTCAGATCTTGTAGGGTCATGATCAGTTGATTGGCTTGTACTTGGGCAAAATTTTCAAGCAACTTTTCACTGATGATGCCTGCAAACGGTGCGGTGATTTGCGTGTATTCCAGCTTGCGCTTGGCTTCTTCCACTCGGTTTCTGGCCAGATCATAACGATTGGTGACATTATCCAGCTCGGCTTTGGAAATAGCTTGGGTTTTTTCATAAATCGCGGTTGCGCGGCGGTATTCTTGCTCGGTATTTTTCAGCTCTAATTGAGCCGTCGCCAGTGTGGTTTTCGCATCTCGCGCATCAAGCGTGGCCAACAGTTGACCCTGTTTGACTTGATCGCCTTCTTTTACCTCTATGCTGTTTAAACGACCACTGATCCGAAAGGCGAGATCAGCACGCTTAGCCGCTCTAACGACCCCGTTAAAGGTTAGGTCGGAGGCGCGCTGGCTAGCGACAATTTCGACTAAGGCAGGTTTAACCACATGGGCTGGCGTGTTGACCGGTGGCGCTTCGCCACAAGCCGTTATCAGTACTGTGGCACAAATGATTAGACTAAGAACGGTACGTTTGGCGACCATACGGCGGATAACCGGCGGATTCATGGGGCTGTGCTCCTCAATTTTATTATTAGTAAGTGGGTTGGGCATACAATCTGCGTGGTCAATCAAGGCCTCGCTTAATGGAGTAACATTTACCTTAGGTTGTTTGCTGATTATTTTGTAATGAAACCCAGTAACCGTTTGCGCATCATAGATTGAGTAAAAACAAAAGCTAAACCTGTTAGCCTACTCTGCCAGTCAGTGCACATTTTCTGCGATAGAATACCTTGACCAACTCAATTATTAGGCAAGGATTGTTGTAACAATATTTGCTTAATCTGAGTGGTGAGTTGCTCTAAGCCTAATGACAGTGCCTCGACCAGTGCGGGATAACCTTCATCGGTTAGTGGTACATCAAACGAGAAATCTTGTCTAAGCAAGCGCACTCCTTGTGGACTGAATAACTCCCAACTGCCGGCTAGCTCGGCATTGCCAGTATAAGCGCCGTTAAATCGCTGGAGTTTCACTTGTAGTGTGTGATTTTTTTGTTGAGCATAGTGAGCATTAAAAGCTTGCGGCCAATAGCTGACAGTCTGATCCCGGCGCAATTGATCGATGATGAGCTCGGTCAGTTGCGGGCTTAAACGTTGTGCCCATTGGTTGTATTTGGCTTCAATCACTTGCGTTGCGGATTGGCGATAAATAATGCCAGCCTTATCTAAATAAGCGGCTAACTCGACCGGTTGCACGATCAGCAAGGTCGAGGGTGGAGTGTGTGTCGTGTGATTTAACGTACTGGAGTGTGGCAATAGGTAAAAGTTGATTTGCGGCTGTGGAGCGGTGCTGCAGCCAAGTAACGTGATGCTTAACAACATCAATAGCCATTGTTTCATGGTTATTTTCCTTGTGCTGGGATAGGGTCTGCGGCGTTATTGTCACCAAAAATCAGCGCATTCGGTTTTTCATTAATGGTGCGTATTACCGGTTTAAATTCGGCCATGACTTGGTTGAGCTGATCTAATGTGGTTTCGAGTTCCCGATAAACGGTCGACTGTGGGCCAAATCCAGCTAAGGTTGTCTCAAGCTGTTTGAGGCTGACGCGGATATCGGCCGGCAAGTTTTGTGTCGCGGATTGATTGATCAAGCGTTCCGCGGAAGCCAACAATTTTTCCGAGGTTTTCAAGGTGCTATTAAGTGACTCAAGCGTCTTATCCATCGGCAATCCATTGAGTTTGCGAAGTAAATCGGTGACCTGTTTTTGTACTTCAGCAAAGCCGCCGGGTTTGGTTGGAAACAGTGAGTAGCCATCGAACTCTTTCAATGTCTCCAGTGGCTCTTCAGGAAAATAGTCGGTATCAATATACAAAGCGCCAGTGACTAAATTGCCGGTTTTTAAGGAGGCTTTTAGACCCTTAATAAATTCTTGTTGTATATGAGATTTAAGCGTCGGCAGATCGACTTTGTTGAAATTATCGTATACGCGGCCTAATTCAATGCGCACTAACACAGGGATCCGATTGCTATTAATATCCAGATCCGATTGGCGGGTACGCAGTGGCACTTTACTCACGGTGCCGATACGTAAACCACGATATTCGACTGGGGCGGAGGCTTTGAGTCCACGTACTGATTCATCAAACATCATCACAAATTCAATGTAATCATCGTACATGTCTTCGTGGATCTGTTTGAGATCATCAAACAGCCGAAACTCAGTCAACTGCTCGGTCACTGGTTGACCAAAATCTTCTTCTTGCAGCAGGCCAAACGTTACGCCACCTTTGAGTAGACTTTCAATCGAACCTAAGCTGAACTGCAGCCCTTCGGCATTAAGTTGTAGATTAACCCCTGAATTGAGCCAGAAAAAAGATCCACTACTGACTAACTTATCGTAAGGGGCAAAGATAAACAGTTGGTATTGCGCGCTTTTGCTGGTGATATCAAATTGAGTTGTTTCCACACGTCCCACCGTAAAACCTTCATACATCACTGGATCGCCAACATTCAATTTTCCCGCTTCTTTATGGGTCAGCACTAAACGTAATCCTTTGGCATCGGGAGGAGCGATGGGGGGTAAATCCATTACGGTGAATTGATCTTGCGCGGTAGTCGATTGGCCGGGTTGCAGTTGAAGATAAGCACCGGAAAGTAAGGTATCGAGGCCAGAAACCCCATCTCTGCCAATCCGTGGCTTCACCACCCAAAACAGCGAATCCTCGCGCAGCATACGCTGGGCATCTTTGGTCATTTGTGCGGTGGCGATAATGTGATCGTAACGCTTGCTCAGTTTAATTTCACTGATCACCCCGACATTGAGATTGAGCGCCTTAATTTGAGTTTTGCCCACTTCAAGCCCATCGGCCGTGGGGAGGATTAAGGTGACTTTGGGGCCAGTACTGTTGACGTACTGAAACAGCATCCACATGCCCATTGCTAGAGCCAGAATTGGGATAATCCAAATCGCAGATAACTGCCTTTGTGACGTAATTTCAGCGTGAGTTTGGCGTTGGTCACTCATAGAAAGCCTTCTTAGTACATTTGGGTTGATGAGGGGCAGGGGCAGGGGCAGACTGCTGCCATAATATTTTTGAATCAAAAATCATCGCTGACAGCATAGTTAAGATCACCACTGCTGCAAAAGAGAGCGCAGCAGGACCGGGATAGATCGCCATTAAATTATTCAGTTGTACTAAAGCCACTAAAATCGCCACCACGAAGATATCGATCATTGACCAGCGGCCGATCAGCTCAGTGACACGGTAAACCTTCAAGCGTTTTAAATTCTGGTGTTCAGGAAAAATATTAAGCTGACCCGCTTGCCAATATAGCCATCCCAAAGCGAACATCTTGGCGATGGGAATAAAAATACTGGCGATGAAAATCACCATTGCAATCGGATAAGAGCCGAGCTGCCATAGTAAAATCACGCCTTGCATAATGGTTGAACCTTCTGATTTACCTAGGCTCACCGTGTACATCATTGGATAAAGATTGGCCGGAATGTAAAAGATCACCGCAGCCAGTAGCAATGCCCAAGCATATTGTAGATTGAGCTGTGGATGATAAGCGTGTAGCCGACTGCCACAGCGTACACAGCGTGGTTTTTTGGCGCTGGTCTGCGGATTAATTTGCTGACAACAATGGCAATTCGTGTGGTTATCGCTGCAATGGGTCTCTCCTGCCTGAACATTATGAGTTGGTTGCGCCGCAATAAAATGCTGCCATAGCCAGTAACGGTCAATCAGAGAGACGGTTTTGACCAGCAAAACGGAAAATAGACAAAATGCCCAAAAAGAGTTGCCCATTGCCACCTCTGCCAGTGAAGCGATTTTAATCAGACTCACCAGTACCCCAATCAAAAACACATCGACCATTAACCAAGGCTGAACTTTAAATAGCAACCTGCACCCATACGTTGCGATTTTCACTTCGCGCTTAGAAAGTGAGCGGTGCTGAGTTTGTGCCGCTTGGTAATACATGGTGAGGATCAGTAGTAGATATAGGGCTGGCAGTAAGATGACGGTGGTAAAAAGTAGCAGTGCCAAGAGGATATTCTGATATTCACCGAGCATTTTTGCGGCATTCAACAGGGTAATTTCTTGGGTTAGACCCTGAATGCTAAACGACAGGAAAGGAAATATCAGACTGAGTGTTAGCAATGAGAGACAACTTAACGCCAACGCAATGACCGTTTGATAGGGATGCTTATGACTTTGAGTCAGTGGGTGATGGCAACGTGGGCAGCGAGCGATTTGTCCTTGAGCTAAGCTTGGTAGACGCGTAACGAGTCCACATTCATCGCAACTAATCAAGTTATGCTGGTTTTTGTCCGTAGTCATAGGTGCTATTGGTCGCTAATATGCCGTGAAACAATTCTACATGCTTGAGAATAAAGTGATAGCTGAAGATAGCGAGTTTAGCTACTACGTATTTTGATTCAGCGTTGGGTGATGAATGAGCACTATCAAAATGAAAGAGTGATGATCCGGTGATGTCTAGCGTGACCAAGATTTTAAGAGGAAAGTAATAATGATAGAAAAAATCGGCGCTAAGGTGTTGCCGCATTTGGGATGGGCTGCTTGTTTGTTGCTTCTAGCAACCCAAGTCTGGGCCAATAACCCACCTGAAGTGGGATCTTTTGCTGAGGCAGATAATGTGGTTGTGGAAACGCCTATTTCTGAACTCGAGCACGACATTGATCAGACTAAGCGTTATATCAATGAACTTTCGGTAACGCTCAACCAAGCGACCGGTGATGTGCGTGATGCATTACAACTGCAAATGTTTCAGAAAAATGCTGAGCTAAGAAAGAGTTTGGCTAAAGCCGTGGCCGAACAAAAGGTAGCCAAACCGAAGCTGATTGAGTTGGTCAATACCCAGCAGAGCTATACTGAAGAGGCGACACGCTATATTTCAAAACGGCTTAATTCGCTAACCAGTAATTTTGATAAGGCGTCACATGAAGAAAAACTGTCTTACATTGCGACCTATCGTGATTTACACCAATACCTTGATACGACCTACCATTCCAGTTTGGAAAATATGAATTGGTTAAGTCAATTAGGTATGAATACTCGCGAGATTACAGAGACGTTAACAGAGCGAGTTAATCAGCGTTTACGCTTGCAATCCGCCTCGTTGGAGTACCTAAACCAGCAAATTAGCGTGATTGATAGCCAGATTAAATCCAGTCCTGAATCGGAAAAAGCCAACTTACAATTGACGCTGCTCTTTACTCAGCAAAGGTTAGATATTGTTACTAAAAGCTTGCGCTCAGTCGTCGAGATTGCCGATAGCCTAGCAATGGAAACCGCCGATTATAAGCGGCAAATTTTTCAAGTGACAGGCAGTATTACTCAAGATGTATTGAATACTCAGGTAGTGGTGTCTATCGTTCGTCATTGGTGGAATGCCGGGCTAAATTGGCTAACCAGTGATGCGGTACAGCATCTGTTTCAATTAGTGATCTTCTTATTAATTGTTTTGGTCGCCAAAGGGGCTGCGCAAATCACACGTAGCATTGTACGTTTTGTGGTTAGTTCGAAAAATATCCATTTCTCCCATCTTATGCAGGACTTTTTTGTTTCGATGTCTGGCAAAGCGGTTTGGGTGATTGGCATCCTGGTTGGGCTATCGCAGTTGGGTTTAAACCTTACGCCAGTATTAACTGGTTTTGGGATTGCTGGGGTCATTATGGGTTTTGCTTTGCAAGATACCTTATCCAACTTTGCTGCGGGCATGATGTTATTGATCTACCGTCCGTTTGATGTGGGGGATTTTGTTAATGCGGGTGGAGTTGACGGTAAAGTGAGTCACATGAGTTTAGTCAATACCACGATCCGAACTTTTGATAACCAGATCATCATAGTGCCGAACAGCAAAATTTGGGGTAATGTAATTAAAAATGTCACTCATGAAAAAATTCGCCGAGTAGATATGGTGTTTGGGATCGGCTATAGCGACGATTTGCTCAAAGCGGAAGCTGTGCTCACCGATATTGTTAAATCACACCCTGCGGTTTTACGTTCTCCAGAACCGAATATCAAGGTGCATACGCTCAACACATCTTCAATTGATTTTATTGTGCGCCCTTGGGTAAAAACCGAAGACTATTGGGATGTTTACTGGGATGTGACTAAGCAAGTCAAATTGCGCTTTGATCAAGAAGGTATTTCGATTCCGTTTCCACAACAAGATGTGCATTTGCATCTGATTGATCAGCCCTCTGTGGTGCTGGCGAACCGGCCAACGGTTTAATCTGCAATAGACCTAGCCGCCAATAACGGCTAGGTTTGCTGACCGTATAATGATGCGTTTAATGTGCACATCACTTTAGGATTAAAAACGTCGATCGAGAGAAAAAAACAGGCTTTGGCGATCACCAAAGCCAAACTCTCCGAGTAGATACCAACTGTCATTGATTTGATACTGGATGCCAATAAGGGGATTCCACTGGGTTTGCAGACGCTGCTTGACTTCAAAGCCGGCATCTTTGGGGAGCAATCCGGTCAGTTGGCTAGGCAAGCCGAGATCGGCCAGTGAGCCATGGAGTGTTTGCTCTACATCTTGATACATAGCGCCAGCCCAAATCCGGAGCGGTTGCCCATGCTGATTAAAATCGTAGCCAATGCGCGGTGATATCACTAGCGCATCAATACTGCCATCAATCACGGTCAAGCGGCTTTGGGTCAAGCTAGCGTCGACTAACGCAAACCAGTTCTGATAGCCACCAACCAGCACCACACCAAATCCGGTGGTGTAACCATCAAGCTCCAAACGAAAGTCTTTGATCGGGATCGGTAATGAGCCCAAATTGAGGGTGACATCGGTGGTCGAGTAGCCATCTAACTTACCGACTAAGCCATACAAATTGAGAAAGGGAAACAGCCACACATCGGCACGTAAGGTCAGTACATCGGTATATTGGCGGCCAGGTTCTGCGTTCAATGTCAGCGGTAAACCTGCGAGCCCTTGGATAGCAATGGAATCTACATTGATCCCTTGTTCCATGGTCATATAGCTTAGGCTAAAACCGATGGGTTTGGGTAATTCATAGCCCAACGCTTGTGCTTGTTCTTTCCAAATCGGTAATGAAAATGCCTCGGCACTGACACGGCTAGAGAGGGCAACTAAGGTGAGTGTCAGCAGTGTTATTAATTTCATGCAATTGGCTCAACGGTATTATCCCCCTACTGACAACGCCAAATAGTTTGGGGATCCCAGCAAAATGTGTGGGAGAAATGAACAAGTATTACCTAATTAACAGGCAGATAACCATGGTTTCCGATCCGTGAAGGCCATTGGGGGCGGATGATACTCTGAGATTTACTGCAAAGTAAATCGATAAGCGGGTCGTTAAGGTACGGCTTTGCCACATAAAAAAACGCCCAAAACAAACAGGTTTTGGGCGTACACAAGTATAGGAGTTAATAAAAAGGAAAAAGCAGCGTAATGGGTGACAGTCAGTCGAGATACAAGTTTGACGGCCAGTAAAACTCTCAAAGCTCTGTCAATCACCTTTATTCAGACTGGGGGTTTGCTAAAGAGTTCCGAGTGTTTGCAAAAAAAGAGAAATTTTTTTTGCGGCTGAGCTCAAGCTTAATTTGCGTTTATGCCGAACAATCCTAACCTTGTGATTAAACGATAGATCCCATTCTTGGTTGTCAGAGTTGCCGTACGCTAAGTCGTCAACAATAATCAAGTACAACCAGGTGCGATTAATCACCCACCATAACAATATCACTGGTGAACAAAAGGATCTGAAGATGAGTTCTCTACGCAGAAAATGGATTAGTGACCCCGTTTTTAAACTTTTTAAACAACTGTTGCCTCCGCTGTCTCCCACAGAGAAAGAAGCGATGGAAGCGGGCAGTGTATGGTGGGATGGCGAGTTGTTTTCTGGTAAGCCCGATTTTACTAAGCTACATCATTATCCTAAGCCCACCTTGTCTAGCGCAGAACAAGCTTTCATTAACCGAGAGTTGGAAACCCTGCTTGGGATGCTGGATGATTATCAAATCGTCAAACAAGATCGTGATTTACCCCAAGAGGTATGGGATTACCTACGCCAACAGCGATTTTTTTCTTTGAATATATCCAAACAGTATGGTGGACGCCAGTTCTCGGCACTGGCTAACTCGAGCATCGTCGCACGGATTGCGACTCGCAGTGTCAGTGCCGCTGTGACGGTTATGGTGCCCAATTCATTGGGTCCTGCAGAACTGTTGTCCCACTATGGTACTCAAGCGCAAAAGGATTACTGGTTGCCGCGTTTAGCCGATGGTCGTGATATTCCTTGCTTCGCCCTGACTGGCCCAGAAGCGGGATCGGACGCGGGCAGCATTCCCGATCAAGGAGTGGTCTGTTATGGCGAGCATGAAGGTCAACAAGTGCTTGGGATCCGTCTGAGCTGGAATAAACGCTACATTACGTTAGCACCGGTCGCCACGGTGCTCGGACTCGCCTTTAAACTGTATGATCCAGACCATTTACTCGGCACGCAATCCGAGATTGGCATCAGTTGTGCACTGATCCCTGCGACTCATCCCGGCGTTGAAATGGGCGAGCGTCATGATCCACTGGGCTTAGCTTTTATGAATGGACCTACGCGCGGTCATGACGTATTTATCCCGATCGATTGGCTAATCGGTGGCGCTGAATACGCGGGTAAAGGCTGGCGAATGTTGGTGGAATGCCTTTCGGCTGGGCGGGGGATTTCGCTACCAGCATTAGGTGCGGCGATTGGTCATTTGACGGCGCGCACTACGGGGGCTTATGGCTATGTTCGTCAGCAGTTTGGCATGTCGATCGGTAAGTTTGAAGGCGTGGCCGAAGCGATGGGGCGTATTGGTGGCTTAACCTATTTGCTGGAAGCCACTCGCACGTTAACTACCACGGCATTGGATTTAAAAGAAAAACCTGGGGTAATTACGGCGATTGCCAAATACCATATGACTGAAATTGGCCGCACGATTTTAAACGATGCAATGGATATTCATGCCGGACGCGCGATTCAAACTGGGCCGATGAACTACCTTGCAACCCATTATTTAGGCGTGCCAGTAGCCATTACCGTGGAAGGGGCGAATATTTTAACCCGTAATCTGATGATTTTTGGGCAAGGTGCGACCCGTTGTCACCCTTATGTGCTTAAGGAGATGGCGGCAGAAGCTAACCCAGATCAGCCACAAGGGGCACAGCAGTTTGATCAACTGCTGTTTAAACATATTGCTCATGCGACCAAAAATAGTTTTGGGGCATTATTTGCCGCTTTAACCGGTTCGCGTTTTATTCACGTTGAGATGAGTGGTGCCACCCAGGATTACTATCGACAGATGACTCGTTTAAGCCGCGCACTCGCGGTGAGTGCTGACATGGCAATGTTAACATTAGGCGGAGGGCTAAAGCGTAAAGAGCTTATTTCAGCCCGTTTTGGTGATGCGTTAAGTTATCTGTATATGGGATCTGCGGTACTGAAAAAATATGAAGATGAAGGTCGTCATCAAGCGGATCTCGATTATGTGCATTATGCGATGCACTACTGTTTATACCACGCAGCCAAAGCGCTCAATCAAGCCTATCGCAATTATCCTATTTCAGGGATTGGCTTATTGCTCAAAGGGCTACTGTTCCCGCTTGGCAATCACTTTGCGCTACCGAGTGACGAATTAGCGTTGAAGATTGCCGAAAGCTTAATGACGCCGGGAGCGCATCGTGATCGCCTCACGCAACTTTGTTATATCGGTAAAGGCGAAAATGACAACATTGGATTGATTGAAAGTGCGTTTTTGGCCATGTACAACATTAAAGGCTTAGAACGTAAGCTACAACACGCGGTGAAACAGGGCAAAGTTGATCGTAAGGGGAAATTGGTCGATCGCTTAGCGCAAGCGCAACAAGCGGCAATCTTAACGGCTGATGAAGTGGCGTCGATTGTCGCTGCCGAAAAATTACGCAGCCGTGCGATTCAGGTTGACCATTTCAGCCATGATTTTTCGCAAGTGCATACCCGCCAAAGTTAAGTTCAACCGTGTGAATTCTGAAAATCATAATGTATTTAGGGCTTCTGTACAGAAGCCCGCATTATTTTTAACAGTGAATGGAGTGAGATTAATCGAAAATTTGCGCTATTGAGTGCTCCAACCACTGACCATTTTCGGCGAAATGAAGAGAAATTAGATGCGATTTGTGTCTGAACCTTTTATCCTAACCACGATTTTTTAAGGAAGTTGAATATGATCATCAAACCTAAAATTCGTGGATTTATCTGTACAACAACCCATCCGGTCGGTTGTGAAGCGAACGTAAAACAACAAATTGCCTACACTCAAGCACAAGGCCCGATCACTAATGCACCGAAGCGCGTGTTAGTGGTGGGTTCATCAAGCGGCTATGGTCTCTCATCACGCATCGCAGCCGCATTTGCGGGTGGTGCGGCGACCATTGGGGTGTTTTTTGAAAAACCGGGTACTGACAAAAAACCAGGTACCGCGGGTTTCTACAATGCTGCGGCATTTGACAAATTAGCCCATGAAGCCGGTCTGTACGCGAAAAGCCTCAACGGTGATGCTTTCTCGAACCAAGCCAAACAAAAAGCGATTGAGCTGATTAAACAAGATCTCGGTCAAATTGATTTGGTGGTTTACTCACTGGCTTCACCAGTACGTAAAATGCCAGAAAGTGGTGAATTAGTCCGTTCTGCACTGAAACCGATTGGTGAAACCTATACCTCGACGGCGGTTGATACCAATAAAGATGTGATCATCGAAGCGAGTGTGGAGCCTGCGACTGAGCAGGAGATTGCCGATACCGTGACAGTGATGGGTGGTCAAGATTGGGAGCTGTGGATCCAAGCGTTAGATCAAGCCGGTGTGCTGGCTGAAGGCTGTAAAACTGTAGCTTACAGCTACATCGGTACCGAGTTGACTTGGCCAATCTATTGGGATGGTGCGCTTGGTCGTGCCAAGATGGATTTAGACCGCGCCGCGAGTGCCCTCAACCAACAGTTGGCAAGCAAAGGCGGTAGCGCCAATGTGGCCGTGCTGAAATCGGTGGTGACACAAGCCAGCTCAGCCATTCCAGTGATGCCACTGTATATTGCTATGGTGTTTAAGAAAATGCGTGAGCAGGGCGTACACGAAGGCTGCATAGAGCAGATCTATCGTATGTTTAGCCAACGTTTATACAAACCAGATGGCTCGGCCGCTGAAGTGGATGAGGACAATCGTCTGCGTTTGGATGATTGGGAATTGCGTGATGACATTCAACAGCATTGTCGTGAGTTGTGGCCACAAATTACCACTGAAAACTTGCGTCAGTTGACCGATTACGACATGTACAAAGAAGAGTTCATCAAGCTATTTGGTTTTGGCATTGAAGGCATCGATTACGATGCAGATGTTAATCCAGAGGTTGAATTCGCGGTTATTGATCTCTGATCAAACGCTGTTTACTGCAAACCGTGTTTACTGCAAGTCCTGTTTACTGATAGTCATAAAGGCGCGTTTTGCGCCTTTTTTCGTAATCAACCGGATTGTTGAAGCGGGGTGAATCTGTTCAGTCAGAGTCGTCCAATAGGCTCAATTAATAATCCGTCGGTAGTTTCTCGCCACAACAAAAAGCGGAGCTTAAGCTCCGCTTTTTGTTGCGTTCGGAAATCAGTGATTAACGAGCACGGAAGACGATGCGACCTTTAGACAAATCGTAAGGAGTCATCTCTACAGTGACTTTGTCACCGGTCAGAATGCGGATATAGTTTTTACGCATTTTGCCAGAGATGTGAGCGATCACAATGTGACCATTTTCAAGCTCTACACGGAACATTGTGTTAGGAAGAGTATCAAGGACAGTGCCTTGCATCTCAATTACGTCTTCTTTAGCCATTTAATCCTCTTTAGAAATTTGGCGATCTTTAACGGCGCAGGATTCTGCCATTAAACGTTCAATATGGGAAGTTTCGGCGTATTCTACCCTTGCCAACGTTGATTTACTAGCCTTTGATGCGGATTGAAACGGACTTTGTAGTTCATAGCCGGGCATTCATCGATTTGATATCCCAAATAAAGCCACTGTTTTCCGGTCTGTTGGCAATAACTCAACTGACAAACCACAGCTAAGGTGCCCAAAGAAAGCGGTACTTCTGGGTCATAGAAAGTGTAAAAGGCACTGGCGCTGTTGGGCAGCAGATCGGTTACCGCAATCGCCACCAACTTTTGGGCGGCGTAGAGATGCAAATATTGCGTATTGAGCCAGGTTGCCCCCGCAAACTGGGCAAATTCGTCTTTATTGGGTGGATACATTGAACCGTGGCGATGACGAGCGCAAATGTAGCGCTGGTAAAGATCATACCAATTTGGATCCAATTCCGGTTTCAGTTGCCAGTGCAAGGTTTGATTAAGCTGTTTAAGCAAGCGGCGTTGACTTGAACTTGGCACAAAATCGGCTACCGCCACCCGCAGTGCTTGACAAGCGTGGCACTGATCGCAATGTGGTTTATAAATGGTCTCACCACTGCGCCGAAAGCCATTAGCCAGTAAAATTTGATAATTCTTAGCCGATTGCATTGAGGGATCGATAGCTACGGCAACCCGTTCCATTTGATCTTTCAAATAGCTACAAGGATGGTTATTGGTTAAGCCAATCCGAATGGATTGCCGCTCGAAGCTCATCGATTAATCCTTAACCGTACTCGGTAAGATGGGCGAGGTGAGCCACTGTGGGGTAAAGCAACCTGCGCAGAGCGGCTGGTCTCTAACCGCAAGTAATGTCTGAATAAACTGGTCACGGGTGAGGGTCGTCGCTCCTAGCGATTGCAAATGTGGATTCATCACTTGGCAATCAATCAGTTGTCCTTGGTGGCGTGAGAAATGGTCGCAAAAATACCACAGTGCAATTTTGGAAGCATTGTTTGCGAGGCTAAACATCGATTCGCCACAAAACAGTTGCCCAACGGCAATTCCATACAATCCGCCGACTAATTGCTCACCTTGCCACACTTCAACCGAGTGGCAGTGACCTTGCTGTGCCAGCTCAGTATAAGCGGCACGCATCTGTGCATTCAGCCAGCGCTGATCGGCCGGACGAGTTAACGCGCATTGTTCGATCACTTGCGGCGTAGCTTGGTTGAGGCTGACTCGATATTGCCACTGGCGTTGATACTTCTGCACACTTTTGGCTGGACGAAACTGGCTAGGGTTAAATACCGCTCGTGGTGCAGGGCTCCACCATAAAATAGGATCTTCAGGGCCATACCAAGGAAAAATACCATTATGATAGGCGGCTAAAATTCGCTGCGGATTGAGATCTCCGCCAAACGCCAGCAGTCCGTTAGGATCTTCTAAAGCATCAAATGGAGACGGAAACCTCCAATCGTCCACGCCTAATTCAGCGAGATAAATAGCCATTGTGTGGGTTTACCTTAGCAGTGCTGGCAATAAATTGGCTCCACCAGTGGTTTAGAGCCAATCCGTAATGTGAAAATTTGAGTTTACAATCAGTAGATCTTAATGATTTTTAAGGTATTTGCCAATCTGCTGACTTGGTCACCGTCCCGGAACAGTATCTTATGCATAAAGAGAAATAAATATTCATACTGGATCAGATTAAGGCTAGCGCGGGCGCGGGAATTTGGTTAGTCTGCGGAGACGAAAAATTTTCGCGGCAACCCATAGCTACAGGACTTTCCGTTACAGGATTATCAGCTACAGGACTTTCAGCGACGCAAGGAAACACAACATCTAATGGAAAGCTTGACTCTACAACCGATACCTCTCATCTCTGGAGAAGTGAATCTTCCCGGCTCGAAAAGCGTGTCAAATCGCGCGCTATTACTGGCGGCATTAGCCTCTGGCACCACCCGTTTGACCAATTTGCTCGATAGCGATGATATTCGCCATATGCTTAATGCATTGACTCAACTAGGGGTGAATTATCGTCTTTCTGCTGATAAAACCACTTGTGAAGTACAAGGTTTGGGTCAAGCCTTTACTTGCGCTCAGCCATTAGAGCTGTTTCTAGGCAATGCAGGTACTGCGATGCGTCCTTTGGCTGCGGCGCTCTGTTTGGGACAAGGTCAATTTGTATTGACTGGTGAGCCTCGCATGAAGGAGCGTCCGATTGGCCATTTGGTGGATGCGCTGCGTCAGGCTGGAGCACAAATTGAGTATCTGGAGCAGGAAAATTTCCCGCCACTGCGCATTCAGGGTACCGGTTTGCAAGCCGGTACGGTGTCGATCGATGGTTCCATCTCTAGCCAGTTTTTGACCGCATTTTTAATGGCCGCTCCGCTGGCGCAAGGCAAAGTCACCATCGACATTATGGGTGAGTTGGTGTCTAAGCCTTACATCGACATTACACTGCACATTATGGAGCAATTTGGGGTGCAGGTGATTAACCATGATTACCAACAATTTGTGATCCCCGCTGGGCAATCTTATGTTGCGCCTGGTGACTTTTTAGTTGAGGGGGATGCCTCTTCCGCCTCTTATTTCCTGGCTGCGGCAGCCATCAAAGGTGGTGAAGTCAAGGTAACGGGGATTGGTAAAAACAGCATTCAGGGTGACATTCAATTTGCCGATGCGTTAGAGCAAATGGGCGCGCAGATTGAGTGGGGCGAAGATTACGTGATGGCACGGCGCGGGCAGCTTAATGCGGTGGATCTCGACTTCAACCATATCCCGGATGCCGCGATGACGATTGCGACCACCGCACTGTTTGCTAAAGGTACCACGGCGATCCGCAATGTGTATAACTGGCGAGTCAAAGAGACCGATCGTCTAGCGGCGATGGCGACTGAGCTGCGTAAAGTTGGCGCACAGGTTGAAGAAGGGGAAGATTTTATTGTGATCACGCCGCCGGCTAAGTTAACCCATGCGGCGATCGATACTTACGATGATCATCGAATGGCGATGTGCTTTTCACTGCTCGCCTTGAGCGATACACCGGTCACGATTAATGACCCTAAATGCACCTCCAAAACCTTCCCAGATTATTTTGAAAAATTGGCGCAATTAAGTCACAAGAGCTAGCGTTGCACTGAACTCGATATCATCGATGATGATCAAAGTCTCATGACGAGGCTTTGATCATTTTTGCAGGGTAAATTTTTGCAAGGTAAATTGTGGCGACAGTTGATGGGCGAGGTATTTGAACATATTAAATACGGCGGTGGTTTTCACGCTGGGCAGACCTTGGTCAGTGAGGAAATATTCGCCTTTAAACACTAACACGCCTTCTTTTTCCTCTACTTGCGTTGCACGCATTCCGTCAAGGTAATGTTCATGATTTTGAATTATGTGATTGGCGATCAGTAATAGGTCAAATTCGGTGATCGGTTGTTTATTGCTCATGGTGATAGCTCGTTACGCTTAAAAAGCGCCAGTATACTGGCATAACGCCAAGGGTTAAAAGTAAAGTCTTAAAGGCTAAGAATTAAAAGCTAAGGGCTATACCCTTCCTACTTGAAGCTGCAGCGGTGTTGGCTACGTTTGTTCACCCCAATCACATAGTTTGCCTATGCTCATGGGGATTCACTCACTTGCCGCCTACCTGCAACTCCAAGTTGTTTGGGTATAAAAGTAAAGGGTTGATGGGGTATCGTCAGTCGAAAAAGAGTGAGCTTGGGCGACCAAAGTGTGAGTTATGGCATAGTTCGCGGTTTTTTTCGCGCTGTTAACTGCACAGGGGTCGCGGCACAGTGAGCTTCACTTTAGTATGGACGCGTTTTTGCGCGCGGAACAACATTTCGTCGATTTGTCGAGCAAATAAAAAGCTTTTAGAAAAAACCAGTTGATCTTCTGGTTATCTGGCTCGATAGTAAAAAAAGAATTACATTTTAGAACGTCATGCGATTTATATATCGCCCAATGATGAAGGACAATTGAGTCAATATGGGTAAATCACTCGTTATCGTCGAGTCACCAGCCAAGGCTAAAACTATTAATAAGTATCTTGGTAAAGACTTTATCGTAAAATCCAGTGTGGGGCACGTACGTGATCTGCCTACTGCTGGGCAAACTACCACGACCGCGAAAGCGGCTAGCTCGACTAAAAAACTCTCAACCGCTGAGGATAAAGAGCAGCAAAAGCGTGACAAAGAACGCTCAGCGCTGATCAAAAAGATGGGGATTGATCCCTATCACGGATGGGATGCCAACTATCAAATTCTGCCCGGCAAAGAGAAAGTAGTCGCTGAGCTGCAAAAGCTCGCCAAAGACGCAGACAGCGTTTACCTTGCAACCGACTTGGACCGCGAAGGAGAAGCTATCGCTTGGCACCTGCGTGAGATCATCGGTGGCGATGAGAAGCGATACAAACGGGTCGTGTTTAACGAAATCACCCAAAATGCGATTCAACAGGCGTTTAAACAGCCGGGCGAATTGAATATGGATGGCGTTAACGCTCAGCAAGCGCGTCGCTTTATGGACCGCGTGGTGGGCTTTATGGTCTCGCCGCTGCTGTGGAAAAAAGTGGCGCGAGGTCTTTCTGCCGGTCGGGTTCAATCCGTCGCGGTAAAGTTATTGGTTGAGCGAGAACGTGAAATTAAAGCGTTTGTGCCAGAAGAGTTTTGGGATATCAACGCTGATACTTTAACCAGTGAGCAGCAAGATTTCCGACTGCTGGTGGCACAAAAAGATAATGTCGCGTTTAAACCGATTAACCAAAGCGAAGCATTGGCTGCGGTGGCCACGCTTAACCAAGCACAGTTTGAAGTGTGCAAGCGTGAAGACAAGCCAACCTCAAGCAAACCGAGCGCACCTTTTATTACCTCAACCTTGCAGCAAGCCGCGAGTACGCGTTTGGGCTATGGGGTGAAAAAAACCATGATGCTCGCTCAGCGCTTGTATGAAGCGGGTTACATCACTTATATGCGTACTGACTCTACCAATTTGAGTGCAGAAGCGGTCGCCAACCTGCGTGATTACATCACCCAACAGTATGGTGAAACTTATTTACCAAGTCAGCCGAATGTGTATGGCAGCAAGCAAAATGCGCAAGAGGCACACGAAGCGATCCGTCCTTCGGATGTCACGGTGACTGCCGAGCATCTGCAAGGGATGGAAGCCGATGCCCATAAGCTATACGCGCTGATCTGGAATCAATTTGTGGCTTGTCAAATGACCCCTGCACAATACGATTCAACCACTGTGAGTGTGAAAGCGGCAGAATATACGCTTAAAGCCAAAGGGCGAATCCTAAAATTTGATGGTTGGACGCGTGTGCAGCGTCCACTTGGCAAGAACGAAGATCAGATTTTACCGGCGGTGAAAGTGGGTGAGCGCCTGCAATTAGTCAGCCTCGATCCTAAACAGCACTTTACTAAGCCGCCAGCGCGCTTTACCGAAGCGGCATTGGTCAAAGAGCTTGAAAAGCGTGGTATTGGCCGTCCATCAACCTATGCTTCGATCATCTCCACCATTCAAGATCGTGGCTATGTCAAAGTTGAGCAGCGTCGTTTCTTTGCCGAGAAAATGGGCGAAATTGTGACCGATCGCTTAGACGAAAGCTTTGATGATTTGATGAACTACGATTTTACTGCGCGGATGGAAGAAAAACTCGACCAGATCGCCGAAGGCGATGTCAATTGGACCGCGGTATTGGATGAGTTTTTTGCTGATTTCAGTCGCGATTTAACCACGGCCGAGCAAGATGAAAACGTCGGTGGTATGAAACCGAATCATATTGTTATGACCAATATCTTGTGCCCGACCTGTGCGCGGCCAATGGGGATCCGAACTGCATCGACTGGGGTGTTTTTAGGTTGCTCAGGTTATGCATTACCGCCCAAAGAGCGCTGTAAAACCACCATCAACTTGAGTGATGAAGAGGGTATTATCAATGTCTTAGAAGAAGATGTTGAAACGGCAGCACTGCGTGCCAAAAAACGTTGCCCAATTTGTGAAACCGCGATGGATGGTTATCTGATTGACGATAAGCGTAAGCTGCACGTTTGTGGTAACAACCCCAACTGTGAAGGTTTTATCGTTGAGCAAGGTGAGTTCAAAGTTAAAGGCTATGAAGGGCCAATGGTTGAGTGCGATAAGTGCAGCTCAGACATGGTGTTGAAAAATGGTCGTTTTGGTAAGTACATGGGTTGTACTAACGAAACGTGTAAAAATACCCGCAAGATCCTGAAAAATGGTGAAGTGGCACCACCAAAAGAAGATCCGGTGCATTTCCCTGAATTGCCATGTGCTAATTCGGATGCCTATTTTGTGCTACGTGATGGCGCATCTGGTCTGTTTTTGGCCGCGAGCAATTTCCCGAAATCGCGTGAAACGCGGGCTCCCTTAGTCGAAGAACTCAAGCGTTTTGCTGAACGTTTACCCGAAAAGTACCAGTATCTGACCACTGCTCCAACTCATGATCCTGATGGTTTAGCTGCGGTCGTGCGTTTCTCCCGTAAAGAGAAAGAGCACTATGTGCGTACTGAGACGGACGCTAAACCCTCCGGTTGGTTGGCTGTCTACCAAGATGGTAAATGGTTGGTTACCGATAAGCGTAAAAATGCCAAATAGTTTTAACTGGTAAAAATTTAACAGATATTTTCTTTCTAATTACAAGGCAGCTTAGCTGCCTTGCTTCGTTTTTGATTCTCACCGCCAATTTACTCAGTTGTTACTCACATTTCGTTAACATTTTTGCAATTAACTTACGGGAGTGTGACTTAAGAGTCAGTCTTACACGCAAAGGCTCCTTACTATCAAAGACACTACTCAATTTGAGGTTATTTAACCTGTTATCGCATTACCTTGCGCAATACTTGGTATCCCAAACGCGAAAGATTTTTCGATTTGATTTTTATCGTTGCTGCTGCTCGTTTTTAGTGCGCAAATGATTAAAAATTGATTGGTATTCGGCGATAAATTCGATAACTTATAATCAACCGATTGCATTTGTTGTTCCGTATCTTGATAGTTGTACTGATTAACTGACAGTTGGTTAGCATGGAGCTCCGCACCATCCCCCCCTAAAGTAAAGATTATTTTGTGGTGCGGTAAATAATATAAAAATGGAGAATGGTATATGGCTGGAGTATTAGGCATGATTTTGGCGGGTGGTGAAGGGTCACGGTTGAAACCGTTGACAGAAACCCGTACCAAACCGGCAGTTCCTTTTGGTGGTAGCTATCGCTTAATTGACTTTGCATTAAACAATTTTGTCAATGCGGATTTAATGCGGATTTATGTATTAACTCAGTTTAAATCGCAATCTCTTTACATTCATATGAAAAAAGGCTGGAACCTCTCTGGGATCACCGATCGTTTTATCGATATTATTCCTGCGCAGATGCGTGATGGTAAACGTTGGTACGAAGGAACGGCGGATGCGATTTATCAGAACTTACGTTTTGTGGAAATTGTGTCACCGGATCAAGTCTGTATTTTTGGCTCAGACCATATCTACAAAATGGATATTCGCCAAATGCTCGATTTTCATCGTCGGATGGGGGCTGAGCTGACGGTCTCCGCACTGCGCATGCCGATCAGCCAAGCATCTCAGTTTGGCGTGATTGAAGTTGATCAAAATGGCAAAATGATCGGCTTTGAGGAAAAACCCAGCCAGCCGAAATCGATCCCAGGCGAGCCTGAGTGGGCACTGGTTTCAATGGGCAACTACATCTTCGAAGCAGAAACGCTCAGCAAAGAACTGCGTGAAGATGCTGAAAATAACCAGTCCAGCCATGATTTTGGTAAAGACATCATCCCTAAAATGTTTCCGCGTGGCCAAGTGTACGTGTACGATTTTACCACCAACAAAATTAAAGGGGAGAAAGGGGCGGCCTATTGGCGTGATGTGGGTACCATTGAGTCTTATTGGTCAGCGCATATGGATCTGCTCGACAAAGATCCCTCTTTCTCTTTGTATAACCGTCATTGGCCATTGCATACTTACTATCCACCACTACCGCCTGTCACCTTGGTGGATGTCAAAGAGAAGAAAAATAAAGTAACCGACAGTTTGCTTTCGGGAGGTTGCTATATCCAAGGTGCGACGATTTACAAATCGGTACTCGGTTTTCGCTGTAATATAGCCGCTGGCTCTTTGATTAGTGAATCGGTGATTTTGGGTGATGTAAAAATTGGTGCGGGATGTATGATTAAGTGCGCGATTATCGATAAGAATGTAGAAATTGCCCCCGGAACCATTATTGGTGAAGATTTGGAATTGGATAGAAAACGCTTCCACGTTTCCGATGAGGGGATAGTGGTGATTGAAAAAGGCAGTAAGGTAGGATTTTAGAATGGAACAGCTCAACGTTTGGTTTACCGTTTCAGAAGTACAGGGGCTGGTAAAAAGTGGTGGCTTGGCCGATGTCGCGAAAGCATTACCACAGGCGTTGAAAGCGTTACATCAGCAGGTGGCCATTGCGCTGCCTGCTTATCGCGCAGTGCCGGGCCGAGAACACGCAGAGCTGGTGCTGAACACTGAGCTCACCCATTGGCCGCATACTCAATATCGAGTTCTGAAATGTGATGTGGAAGGTATCCCGGTCTATTTAATCGATTGTCCCGTTTATTTTGACCGCCCAGCGTTGTATGCGGAGAGTAATCAGGCGTACGCCGATAACGGTGAACGGTTTGGTTTTTTCTGTGCCGCGTGTTTGGATGTATTGCCTAAGTTAGGCATCCAGCCGGATATTATTCACGCTAATGATTGGCACACCGGTTTAGTTCCGTTCTTGCTGAAAACCCGTTATCGCTATGATCCATTTTTTGAGCGGGTCAAAAGTGTGCTGACAATACACAATGCCATGTTCAAAGGGATTTTTTCTTATCATCAACTGGAAATCATTCCGGAGTTAAATTTATCGGGATGGAGTTTTTACAATATGGCTATGACCACGTCAGCATGCTGCGTGCCGGAATTGCCTTTGCGGATAAAATTAATGCGGTTAGCCCCAATTATGCCTCTGAGCTATTAACCTCGTTGGGAGCACATGGGCTGGTGGATGATTTTGTACGCCGAGCGCGCGATTTACATGGCATAGTCAATGGTTGTGATTATCGTGAATGGAATCCTCGTAACGATCACTATCTACCGGTGACTTATAGTGAAGATCCTGATTCAATGCGCCAAGGTAAGGCTTTGTGTAAACAAGCCTTACAAGCTGAGCTGCATTTACCGGTGAGCGATGTGCCTCTATTTGGTATGGTGTGTCGACTTACCCACCAAAAGGGCTTTCACTACCTGTTACCCATTTTAGAGTCTTTTTTGCGTAACCGTGTCCAAGTGGTCATCGTTGGGACTGGCGAGCCAGAGGTTGCCGCTCGGCTGAGTAAGTTGGCGTATCAACACCGAGAGCAATTGGCTTTTGTTGAAACTTATAGTGAACGTTTAGCGCACTGGGTTGAAGCTGGCTCTGATTTTTTCTTAATGCCTTCAGAGTTTGAGGCTTGTGGACTGAATCAGATCTACAGTATGGCTTATGGTACGCTGCCGATTGTACGAGAAGTCGGTGGGTTAAAAGATACGGTCAACGATTACGATAAATTCCCAGAGCAGGCGACTGGTTTTAGTTATCAAGACCCGACACCGGAAGCTTTGCTAATTACTATGCAGCGGGCATTGCTGTTTTATTTGCAGCAGCCAGCAGAGATGAGCAAAGTGCAACAACGTGCAATGCTGCAAAACTTCAGTTGGCAAGTATCAGCCCAAGACTATATCAAGATGTATCAGTTAGCGCGATTTGGTTAACTGAAATTGGAAAACTTGCAAGGCACTACCTCCCAAGGCACTGTTTAGTGCCTTGATTTTTTTAATGCTTTAGTTTTTTATGCTGAGACAACAGTTTCTTACAACTCGCCCGATGCCCAGCTCGCAGATTATGCTAGTCTTGGCCTGCATTATAAAGAGGTGCCAATGACGACGATTGCCGAAAAAGTGCTATTTCATAAAACGTATCACCATCCTACCAGCCATGAGTGGGTGGTTTTTGTGCATGGCGCAGGGGGCAGCTCTGCGATCTGGTTTAAGCAAATCAAAGCTTATCGTCAGCATTTCAATTTATTGTTGATTGACTTGCGTGGGCATGGGAAATCGAATCCCTTACTGAAAGGCTGGATTGCCAATCGTTACACTTTCAAAAGTGTGACACTGGATGTATTGCGCGTGCTTGATCACCTGAAAATTCAGTCTGCGCATTTTGTTGGTATGTCGCTCGGAACCATCATAGTGCGTAATTTAGCTGAGCTTGCCACGCATCGTGTTAATTCAATGGTGCTAGGGGGGCAGTCACGCGGCTCAACACTCGTTCACAAATTTTGGTTAAGCTTGGGCATTGGAGCAAACATATCATCCCATACATGTGGCTATATCGCTTGTTTGCTTACGTTGTGATGCCACAGCGTAGCCAAAAAGAGTCACGTCATCTGTTTATTCGTGAAGCGCAAAAGCTGTGTCAAAAAGAGTTTAAACGTTGGTTCACTTTAACCGCTGAAGTTAATCCTTTGATGCGTTATTTCCGTGACCGTGAATTGCCAATCCCCACCTTATATCTGATGGGTGAGAAAGATTACATGTTCATTCATCCGGTTAAAGAGATGGTGGCGCTGCACGCACAAAGTGAGCTGTACGAGATCCCCAATTGTGGGCATGTGTGTAATGTTGAGCAGCCGGAGCTGTTCAATCAGCATTCGATCGAATTTATTCAGCGTCAGATCCGTTAAACGCGGCATTTAGCCCTAGCTGATCACAATAACGGCGGTCGGTATACCGATGAGTGATTGGGTAGTAAAAAACACGCGCCATGATTGGCGCGTGGATTTATGTGGCGAACTCTGTGCTTGACGCAGTGAACCATCATCACACTAATCTAGAGATGGCTTAACAGCTCATCACGGCGCTGCTGTGGGATCACCGACCAGTGTTTACCTTCAATTGCGCCTTCTAAGGCCCACAGCAGCTCTAAGCTCACCTCGGCAGTATGAGTACGCTGAATGGCTTTATAGGCAGCGACAGATCCGTTGGATTGGAGAGAGGCGACCGTTTCAATGCCGGCTTTCTTGAGCATTCTTTCCGTTGCTAAACGCAGGTTAGGCAGATTTTTTAAACGGTCAGGTTTGGCTTGAGCTTGCGTCTCACGCTCCGCTTTAGCCACATCAAGCGCGGTATGAGCTTCAGTTAGAATTGAGGCCGGATCACTCCAGCAATTGTCAGGCAGAGCGTAATACTTGGTCACGACAGGGAAGCCACGTTTTTTGTAAACGTATGGGGCATAACCTTGTTGTTTGAATTTTTCAATCGAGGCTTCATCGGCACGGATGTGCAGCGTATCGTTGACCACAAGTGCAAACATTGTATCGTCGACAAAAATACCAAAGCCACCAAACATTGAACGAGATTTCACACGTCCTAGCTGCTCAAAGAGCCGCATTGAATCTTTTAATACTGGTTTATCCATGCTGTTAGTCTCGGAGTATTGTTACCTACGCCACCAAATCAGGCCCGAGAAAATTAGCAAAAACATGCAGCCAAGGTGTCAATAATCAGTCAACAGCCTGTATGCATTTTTGCCATCGGCAACCCCGCTACCTACCAAGTTGTTGGTTTAGGCCGGAGGCTTTGCGTCCCACTCTTTCAAATGGTTTGCCCTGTGCGTGACACTTTTCCTGATAAAAATCAGTCATTCTTAGCGCATTATCACAGTTTAATGTTTCAATTATGAGAATGCGCTGAGCTAATCCTGCTCTTTCTATATGAGGTTTGTCAGATTTATGTGACAAGCTCTCAAATACAGATGGTGTGAATTTTCAAGCAAGTTAGGATTTTGTCAAGTCTTTTACGGTATCCCGTTCGACAATTTCAGGATGCATTTCAAAAATTCGCCGTTCATGCTCTTTATCTTTAATCCGTTCCAGTAAGATTTCGAACGCATTTTTACCTACACGGCGTTTCGGTTGGTGCACCGTGGTTAATGGCGGTGAGAAATACTCGGCCAATTCAATATTGTCGTAGCCAATCACCGACATATCTTCTGGAACACGGATCCCTTTTTGCTGTAAGCGGCTGATGAGGCCTAACGCCATCGTATCATTAAAGCAGAACACTGCGCTGGGGCGCTTATCCATCGCGATGATCTTATCGGCGGCTAGTACCGCAGTATCACACTCAAAGTTGCCTTCTAAAATCCAATCTTGATTGATGGGTAAATTGGCTTCTGCCATCGCGCGGCGAAAACCTTGAATACGCTCTTGGCAGGCCGCTTTGATAAAATGACCACTTAAGCAAGCAATGTCGCGGTGTCCGTGTTCAATTAGATACTTGGTCGCCAGATAGCCACCTTCTTCTGAGTTATCAATGATCTTATCCGCATTGGAAGTTTCAGGCCCCCAGTCCATGATCACCTTCGGAATGTCTTTATGCACATCAAGCATTGCTTGTAGTTCTTGGGTGAGATCAGAGCACATCACCAAAATACCATCAACCCGCTTTTCGGCGAGCATCCGAATGTAATCCCGCTGTTTTTCATAAATGCCGCCAGTGTTACATAGGATCAAGGTATAACCTTGACGGTAACAGTAGCTTTCCACCCCATCGATCACTTCAGAGAAGAAGAGATTGGTCGATTGCGTCACTAACATGCCGATCGTACGCGTGGTATTACACTTTAAACTACGTGCCACAGCACTTGGTGCGTAGTTAAGTTGTTGCACCGCTTCCATCACTTTTTCTTGGGTGGTTTCTGCCACAAAGCGAGTTTTGTTGATCACGTGGGAAACGGTGGTGGTTGACACACCAGCAAGGCGCGCCACATCTTTTATCGTAGCCATAGAGTGTTCCTATCGATGACTGCTGATGTCAGCGAATGTTATTGGTGAATTAAATCAGCAGGTAAGGCGAGATTGAGCAAGCTGTGATACTTGGAGTGCGAATCACCACACATAACGTATCTTGGGCGTAACAATCATGATGCCTAAAGTAATAAAATACAAAAACCGCCGAAAAACAGCGGTTTACAATCATATTGGTTTTATCATTTGCGGGTGAATTTTAGACTGCGCCGCCAGCAACTGCAATCAAATTCATTCATCAAACGGTAACTTATTTCTGAATTGATAGGTCTAGCAGTGATAGCTTATTGACCTTGTACCTTAAATCAATCCGCAATCGCAACAGGATAGCGAATGTGCACTATCACTGTTGCGAGTCGAACAGATTAAGGCATAACCGGTGGTTAATCTGTCAGCGTGACATTGACCGGTTTCGTTTCAGGAACAGGACTGGCATCACCCGCCACGCTATCGCGTAGAGTTTGCCACAGTAGCCCTAAGCTTTCGTACCAAAATAGCTCTGTCTGCTCAAGATAGCGTGATTTGGGAATGTACTTGTCCCAAGGCTGAATAATATTCAGATGACCTAAGTAATTGGTCGGTGCGGCAATCGGGGTTAGACCTGCCGATTGAAATTCGCGCATGGCGCGTTTCATGTGGCTGGCCGATGTTACCAATACCATACGCTTTTGCTGCACAAAAGCCGCTGCTTGGCGCGCTTCTTCCCAGGTATCTTTGGCGGTTTCCAGCAAAATAATATCGGATTTGGGTACGCCCAGCGCGAGGGCGACTCGCGCCATCATTCGCGCGTGGCTGACTTCACTGCCGCCAGTATAGCCGGAGAGAATTAATTTAGAACCTGGATACATGCGGTAAATACGAATGCCCTCGTTTAAGCGCATTAATGCTGCGCGAGTGAGTTCCGAGGTCGGTGGTATATCATCATCCACAACATGACCATTGCCGAGCACCATTATGTAATCGAGCGAGCCTTCGACCGGTAAAAAGGCGGTGTAAGCGCGCTCAAGTGGCATTAATAAACGCGTGGCAACAGGTTGAAAGGAGACCAGAAACAATCCAGAGAGTGAGAATAAAACCACCAGACAGCCAGTTTTACGTTTGGCGGTGAACATGATCAGCATCAAGCCGAGAAAACCAAGGATCAGCAGCGCTGGCAGTGGCATCAACAGCGAAGAAAAAATTTTTTTCAGCTCAAACATAGCGAAAACAGTCCGAAAAAACAGCACTTGAATATAAAAAGAGTCGAAGCCTCTTTATTCCTGCTACTCCTGTGACAGAATAGCGGGTACGATGGATTATCATAACTCAAGCTACTGTGACTGAAGACCGTAATTTCGACAATATTGCCCACAAATTTGCAAAAAATATTTACGGCTCTGACAAAGGCGAGATCCGCCAAGTCATTGTTTGGGAAGATTTGCAGCAATTACTCGCTCAATTCAATGCATCAAATGCACCTTTGCACATATTGGATGCAGGGGGGGGCTTGGCGCAACTTTCACAGAAAATCGCTCGGCTTGGCCATCGCGTCACTTTGTGTGATCTTTCTTCACAAATGCTGCAATTGGCCGAGCAAGAGATTGCCAACCAAGGCCTGCGTGAGCAGTATCGCTTGGTTCACTCATCGGTGCAGACCATTCAACAGCATCTTAGCGAACCGGTTGATGTGTTGTTATTTCATGCGGTGATGGAGTGGCTGGCCGATCCTAAGCCTGCGTTACAAAACGTGTTGGCGCAAGTTAAACCTGGTGGTATGGCATCGGTGATGTTTTACAACTATCACGGTTTGGTTTACAAAAACGCCGTGTGTGGCAACATTCCGCACGTGCTAGAAGATATGCCACACCGTAAACGATTCAAATTACAACCGCAGCAAGGCTTACTTCCTGAAGAGGTCTACCAATGGATCGAACAGGCGGGATTTGAGATCTGCGGAAAATCCGGTATTCGCTGTTTCAGTGATTACATCGGCAACATGAAAAACATGGGCGAATATCAGTATGAGGATTTGGTTGCACTGGAGCGTAAATTTTGCCGTCAGGAACCTTACCTCTCATTAGGTCGATACATTCATGTATGGGCTAAGAAAAAACACGAACAGGAAACACAATGAGTGAGTTTACTCAGGATACTGGGCAAAAACCGATCGACGAATTGGTCAGTTGGGTCAAACAGTATGACTTCTCATTGAATCTGCCGACTGAGCGCTTGGCATTTTTGCTGGCGATAGCGGTGCTCGGTAATGAAAGATTTGATGAAGAGCTCGGCGAAGGGGAACTGCACGATGCATTTGCGATAGTCACACGCATGTTTGCAGAATCGGGCGAAGCTTCTGCTTTTCGAGCCAATAATGCGATTAATGATCTGGTTAAGCAGCGATTACTGAGCCGCTTTACCAGTGAAATGACCGAAGGGGCAAGCCTATATCGGCTAACGCCTTTAGCAATCGGCATCACCGATTACTATGTGCGACATCGCGAATTTTCCAAACTCAAGTTATCGATTCAGCTCTCGATGGTGGCCGATGAAATGGCCAAAGCGTTGCAATCGGCGCAGCAGGGCGGCAATGCGGCACACTGGCGCAAAAACGTGTTTGGGGTGCTCAAATATTCGGTCAGTGAAATTTTTGACCGCATCGATCTCAACCAGCGAGTGATGGATGAGCAGCAACAGTCGGTCAAGCAGCAGATCGCCGAACTGTTAAATAAAGATTGGCGCGATGCGATCAACAACTGTGAAGCCTTGCTGTCGGAAACCTCGGCTACGTTGCGAGAGCTGCAAGATACTCTGCAAGCGGCGGGCGATGAGTTGCAAACCCAAATTCTTGATCTCCAAGAGTGTGTGTATGGCAATTTGGAATTGGACTTTATCGAAGAGACGCTGTTTGCGTTGCAAATGAAGCTCGATCGCATTACCAGTTGGGGACAGCAGGCAATCGATCTTTGGATTGGCTACGACCGCCACGTGCATAAGTTTATTCGTACCGCGATTGACATGGATCAGAATCGGGCGTTTAGCCAGCGTCTGCGTCAGTCGTTGAGCGACTATTTTGAACAGCCTTGGTACCTCACTTACGCTGAGGCCGAACGTTTATCGGATCTGCGTGATGAAACATTGGTGCTGCGTGATGATGAAGTCACCGGCCAAGTACCCACCGAGGTGGAATACCAACAACTGCAACAAGTGAATGACGAACTGGCTGAGCGAATTAGCCACATGCTGCAAGTGCATAAAGAGCAGGGCGTAGCGATTGATTTAGCCCAGGTACTGCGCGACTACTTAGCCAGTCATCCACGCACTCATCATTTTGATTTAGCCCGAATGGTTGTCGACCAAGCGGTGAGGCTCGGTTACTCCGAATCTGATTACCGCGCTATCCAGCCGAACTGGACAGCGATTAACGATTTTGGCGCAAAGGTACAAGCGAATGTCATCGACCGATATTAATCAATACATGCCAGAAAATCTGGCTAAAGCGATCGCCAATCCGCTGTTTCCAGCACTCGATAGTCTGTTACGTGCGGGGCGGCATGTGGCCAGTGATGATCTGGATAACCACGCATTTTTGTCTGATTTTGAGCTGGATTTAGCGCTGTTTTACCAACGTTATCACACCGAACTGGTGCGCGCGCCAGAAGGCTTTTTCTACTTGCGGCCTCGTTCTAGCTCACTGATTAACCGCAGCGTACTGTCTGAGCTGGATATGCTGGTCGGTAAAGTGCTGTGTTTTCTGTATTTGAGCCCCGAGCGTTTGGCGCATGAAGGCATTTTCACCAACCAAGAGCTGTACGATGAGCTGTTGACGCTGGTGGAAGAGAAGAAACTGATGAAGCTGGTGACGAATCGTGCCAGCGGCTCAGATCTGGATCGTGAAAAATTATTTGAAAAAGTGCGCACTTCGCTGCGCCGTTTACGTCGCCTCGGCATGGTCATCACCATTAGTGATACGGCCAAATTTCGCATTACTGAAGCGGTATTTCGTTTTGGTGCCGATGTGCGTTTGGGTGGCGATGTGCGTGAGGCGCAGCTGCGTCTGATCCGTGATGGTGAAGCGGTGGTACATACCCCAGAACCAAGTCAGCAAAGTCTGCTGCAAAATCCAGCCGAGTACGATGAAGAGCAAACCGAGTGGGAAGATGAAGCATGATTGAACGAGGTAAATATCAATCGCTAACCATGATCAACTGGAACGGCTTCTTTGCACGTACTTTTGACATTGATAATTTAGTGACCACCTTATCGGGTGGTAACGGTGCTGGTAAGTCGACCACCATGGCGGCGTTTATTACCGCTTTGATCCCAGACCAAAGCCTGCTCCATTTCCGCAACACGACCGAAGCGGGTAGCTCACACGCTTCGCGTGATAAAGGATTGTACGGCAAGCTGCAAGCGGGTGCATGTTACGCCGCGCTGGATGTGGTTAATTCACGCAACCAACGGCTACTGTTTGCGGTCAAGCTGCAACAGGTGGCGGGACGTGATAAGAAAGTCGATATCAAGCCGTTTTTAATCCAAGGCTTGCCAAGCCATATCAAGCCAACCGATATCTTGATTGAAACCGTGTCAGACAAGCATGCTCGGGTCCGTCAAATCAATGAAGTGAAAGAGGCGGTCAGCCAGATTGAAGGCGCGCACTGCAAATCTTTTCCGTCGATTGTCGACTACCATGCACAGATGTTTGAATTTGGCGTGATCCCGAAAAAACTGCGCAATAGCTCAGACCGCTCGAAATTCTACCGTTTGATTGAAGCATCGCTTTATGGCGGTATTTCCAGTGCGATCACTCGCTCACTAAGAGATTACCTGCTGCCGCAAAATGGTGGCGTGAAAAAAGCCTTCCAAGATATGGAATCGGCGCTACGTGAAAACCGCATGACGCTGGAAGCGATCAAAACCACGCAAGCGGATCGCGATCTGTTCAAACACCTGATCACCGAATCGACCCACTATGTGGCCGCTGACTACATGCGCCACGCCAATGATCGACATCATAAAGTGGGGCAAACTTTGGCACTGCGTAGTGAACTGTTTGCTGCTCGGACCACCTTGATTGAACAAAACCAGTTGCTGCATCGTGTTCATCAAGAATTAGCTCTGTTGCTGGAGCAAGAAACCGCGTTAGAGCAAGATCACCAAGGCGCATCCGATCACTTGCAGTTGGTGCAAAACGCCCTGCGTCAGCAAGAAAAAATTGAGCGCTATCAAGACGATCTTGAAGAGCTGAGCTTCCGCCTTGAAGAGCAATTGATGGTGGTCGAAGAGGCGGATCAACAGGTGATGATGGCAGAAGAGCAGGCCACGATCACCGAAGAGGAAGTCGATAGCCTTAAATCACAACTGGCCGATTATCAGCAAGCGCTTGATGTGCAGCAAACGCGGGCTTTGCAATATCAACAAGCCGTGCAAGCGCTCGATAAAGCGCGCGCTTTACTTGGCAAGCCAGAGTTGACTGCGCAAAGTGCACAGGCGTTAGCCGCTCAGCTGAAAGCGGAGCAGGAAACGCGCACCAGTGAGCTCTTGGCACTCAAACACAAGCTGGATATGTCCGCCGCGGCGGCGCAGCAGTTCAACCATGCATTTGAACTGGTGACGCGTGTGCAAGGTGAGGTGGTGCGCAGTGATGCTGCCAATCAAGCTCAGCAATTGCTACGTCAAGCACGGGATGCCGAGCATACGCTGCATAATGAGAGCCAGTGGCAAGCGCAGCAACGTGATGTGGCGCGTCAGCTTGAGCAGCAGCGTAACGTGCGAGCTCTGGCTAGCCAATATCATCAGCAACATCACGTGGCGTTGGATGATGCCGCGAGCGTTGAGTTAGAGCGTGAGCGCCACACGGCACAATTGGAAGAGCTGGAAAGTGCGCAGGAAAACTGCCGTGAACAGCGCGGCCAGTTACGCCATCAAGCGCAAGAATTGCAAACGCAAATTGCCCGTTGTGAGTCGATTGCCCCGGCGTGGATCAAGGCCAGTGATGTGCTACAAACATTGCGTGAGCAAACCGGTGCTGAACTGGCCGATAGCCACTCGGTGATGGCGCATATGCAGCAAGTGCTAGAGCGAGAAAAAGTTCAATCACAGGCCAAAGATAAGCTCGCCGAACGGCGCACCAAACTGGATAACGAAATTGAGCGTTTAGCTTCTCCCGGTGGCTCTAACGATCCCCGTCTGAAAGGGCTGGCGGATACGCTAGGTGGCGTGCTGCTGTCAGAAATCTACGATGACATTGCGATTGATGATGCGCCGTATTTCAGCGCCATGTACGGCCCTGCACGGCACGCGATTGTGGTCTCCGATCTGGCTGGTATCAAAGAAAAATTGATCGAGCTGGATGATTGTCCAGAAGATCTGTACCTGATTGAAGGTGATGTGGATGCGTTTGATGACAGTTCATTTAACGCGCAAGAGCTGGAAGGCGCGGTGTGCGTGCAGCTTAATCAGCGCCAAATGCGCTATTCCCGCCTACCAGCTATTCCACTGTTTGGGCGTGCCGCCCGCGAGCAACGCTTAGAGCTGCTGCGTGAAGAGCGCGATCAAGTGGTGGAAGATCATGCTAAAGCGGCGTTTGATTCGCAAAAACTGCAACGTCTGTACGCCAGCTTTAACCAATTTGTGGCCACCCACTTACCTGTCGCGTTTGATGCGGATCCTGAGCAAGCCTTGCTCCGTGCGCGTGAGCAGCGTAACCAGCGGCTGCGTTCGATCAGTGAGTTTGATGCACAAGAGCAACAACTGCGTAGCCAATTGCAAGCGAGCAAACAAGCGTTAGCCGCGCTGGATCAACTTGCGCCGCAAATGAGCCTGCTTGATGAACAGACACTGGAAGCACGTTATCAAGAGCTGGAAGAAAAACTGCAACAACTGACGGAAGTGAAAGCCTTTATCGCGGCCCATGGTCGTACCATCAGCGAGTTGGAAAAAGTGGCGGCAGTACTCGAGGCTGACCCTGAGCAGTTTGATGCGCTGGAGCAACAATACCAGCAAGCGGATCAAGCGTTGCAGCAGCTTAAAGCGCAAATTTTTGCGCTGGCAGATCTGCTGGAGCGTCGCCACCATTTTGCGTATTCCGATTCGGTCGCACTGCTTAACCAAAGTAGTGAGCTGAGTGAGCAGCTTAAAGCCAAGTTGGTTCAGGCACAAAGTCAGCGCACTCGCAACCGTGAAGAGCTAAAACAGCGCCAAGCTCAGCTCAGTCAATACCATCAACTGTTGGCATCACTGAAAAGTTCACATCAAGCCAAATTAGAAACGGTGCAAGAGTTCAAACAAGAGCTGCAAGAGTTTGGCGTGCATGTGGATGATCGCGCATTTGAGCGTGCCCAGTTGCGTCGTGATGAGTTGCAACAGCAGCTACACACCGCGCGCGGCCGTAAGAGTGAATATGAACGCACGATGACCGCCACTGAGCTAGAGATGAAAGCGCTGGTCAAGCGCATGAAAAAAGGCGAGAAAGAGTATCAAGAGCTGCGTACTTTAGTGGTCAATGCTAAAGCAGGCTGGTGCTCGGTCTTGCGCTTGGCGCGCGATAACGATGTCGAGCGTCGCTTGCATAAGCGTGAGCTGGCTTACTTATCCGCCGATGAGCTGCGCTCGATGTCCGATAAATCACTTGGTGCACTGCGTCTGGCGGTGGCCAACAACCAAGATCTGCGTGATGCGCTGCGTCTATCGGAAGATAATAGCCGTCCTGAACGTAAAGTGCTGTTCTACATTGCGGTGTATCAGCATCTGCGAGAGCGTATCCGCCAAGACATCATTCGTACCGACGATCCGGTCGAAGCGATTGAAGAGATGGAAGTGGAACTGGCTCGCTTAACCGAAGAGCTGACCCAGCGCGAGCAGCGCTTGGCGATCAGCTCTGATTCGGTGGCGAGTATTATTCGCAAAACCATTCAGCGTGAGCAAAATCGGATCCGCATGCTCAACCAAGGTCTGTCGAATATCGCCTTTGGCCAGGTGAATGGGGTGCGCCTCAACGTGAAAGTGCGTGAGAGTCACCAAATTCTGCTGGCAGGTTTGGCGGAACAGCAAGCGCAGCACAAAGATCTGTTTGAAAGCGCCCGCTATACCTTCTCTGAAGCGATGGCGAAACTGTTCCAACGGGTCAATCCACACATCGATATGGGGCAACGTTCACCGCAAGTACTGGGTGAAGAGCTGCTCGATTATCGTAATTACCTCGAATTGAGTGTGGAAGTGAACCGTGGTGCGGATGGTTGGCTGCAAGCCGAATCTGGCGCTTTGTCGACGGGTGAGGCAATTGGTACAGGTCAATCGATTCTGTTGATGGTGGTACAGAGTTGGGAAGAAGAGTCACGGCGTTTGCGCAGTAAAGATATTGTGCCGTGCCGTCTGTTATTCCTTGATGAAGCCGCACGTCTTGATGGCAAATCAATCGCTACCTTGTTTGAGCTGTGTGAGCGCCTGGATATGCAGTTACTGATTGCTGCGCCAGAGAACATCAGCCCAGAGCGAGGTACCACTTACAAACTGGTGCGTAAAGTGTTTAAAGATCATGAGCACGTACATGTGGTGGGACTACGCGGTTTTGCACAAACTGAAAAGCCCAAAACAGCTGAGCAGACATTCGCCGCACAATTGGCCGGTGAGTTGATAGAATAGTCGATGCTCATCAGTGCTTGAAATGAACACGCCTTCCATTTGGAAGGCGTTTTACCTTTCTTAGTTGAAGCTGCTGGGTGCGTTCAATCCAATAGTTGGTATTGCTAGGTTTGATTGCACTGGTTTAATGGGGCTATGACTGCTTTCGGTGCTACCGATGCTTTGAAAATACCCCCTTCTCTCCTCCCCCTAAAAGGGGGGAAGAAGGCAAATAGGGTTTAACGAGCGCGTGGAGCTTGGCGCTGCGTATTGCCACGACTCGCAGGGCGACCAGAACCTGATGGCTTACCACCGGTAGCGTTACCCCGTTGACCCGAGTGGCCGCGGTTTTGTTCACCTCGAGCCGGTTTGCTTGCCGCAGGCTTATTTGCTGTCGGTCTGCTACCGCTAGCTTGACTACCTGCGGGTTTGCCCTGATGGGATTTATTGTTACTGTTCGGACGACCTTGACCAGCGGATTTGTTACCGCGTAGCGCATCAAAACCCGGTTGACTCTGGGTATGCTTGGTCGCAAAACGGTTGGTTCCGTGACGACCCGATTTGCGGCTTTGCGCTGGAGTGATCTGATCGCTATCTTTTTCAGGGATCAGGCACTCAGGGCGGTCACCAATCAGATGGCGTTTACCCATGGCAATCAACGCTTCACGCAGCAGTGGCCAGTTGGCCGGATCATGGTAGCGCAGCAGTGCTTTATGCAAGCGGCGCTGTGTTTCGCCTTTCGCAACGGGCACCTTTTCCGGTTTCTTGTATTTTACCCGTTTCAGCGGATTGACTTCCGAATGGTACATTGCGGTTGCATTACACATTGGCGATGGATAGAAGTTTTGTACCTGATCGCAGCGGTAGTTGTTGGCTTTTAGCCACAGCGCCAAATTGAGCATATCTACATCTTCGGTACCCGGGTGAGCGGCGATGAAGTAAGGGATCAGGTACTGTATTTTGCCCGCTTCGGCACTGTATTTTTCAAACAGCTCTTTAAAGCGATCATAGGTACCCATGCCCGGTTTCATCATCATACTCAGAGGGCCTTGCTCGGTATGCTCAGGAGCAATCTTCAAATAGCCGCCCACGTGATGAGTCACCAATTCACGTACATACTCCGGTGATTCAATCGCTAAGTCATAGCGCACGCCAGAGGCGATCACTACTTTCTTAATCCCTTGTACGTTACGAGCCTCACGATACAGATCGATGGTGTGTCGATGATCGGTATTGAGCTTATGACAGATGCCCGGGAATACACAGCTTGGACGACGACAGTTGGCTTCCGCTTTCGGATCCGAACAGCCAAGGCGATACATGTTAGCGGTAGGGCCACCTAAATCGGAAATCACCCCAGTAAAGCCCGGCACTTTATCGCGGATCTCTTTGAGTTCATTGATGATCGACTCTTGCGAGCGGTTTTGAATAATCCGCCCTTCATGCTCAGTGATCGAGCAGAATGAACAGCCACCAAAACAGCCACGCATAATGTTGACTGAGGTTTTGATCATGTCGTAAGCCGGGATCTTGGCATCACCATATTTCGGGTGTGGCACACGGGCGTAGTACAGACCAAACACGTAATCCATCTCTTCGGTGGTGAGCGGGATCGGCGCTGAGTTTACCCACAGTTCACGGTCGCCATGACGCTGCACCAGCGCGCGTCCCGAATACGGGTTGGTTTCTAAATGCAGCACTCGGCTGGCGTGAGCGTACAAAATGCGGTCATTGACCAATTTTTCAAACGAAGGCAGACGCACCGCAGTGGTTTTGCAATCGTGGCGAGATGGGCGCACAGTGATCGGTTGGGCTGCTTGATCATCATTTTTGGTCGCACATTGGGTTTCCACTTCGTACGGATTGGTTGGGACAAACGGCTTGTTTGGCTGATCAAGACGCGTGGAGTCGATAATTTTAAAATGGGCTGGCACTTGAGTCAGATTGACCGCGGTACCGCGGACATTGGTCATCTGTTGGATAGTTTCACCATTGGCTAAGCGATGAGCCACTTCGATCAAGGCTCGTTCTGCGTTACCAAACAGTAGAATATCGGCTTTGGCATCAAACAGCACGGAGCGGCGCACTTTATCCGACCAGTAGTCGTAATGGGCGACACGGCGCAAACTGGCTTCAATACCACCAAGCACAATTGGCACATCTTTATAAGCTTCACGGCAGCGTTGTGAATACACCAACGAGCAACGATCTGGGCGCACACCGCCTTTATTATTTGGTGTGTAGGCGTCGTCATGGCGAATTTTTTTATCCGCAGTATAGCGGTTAATCATCGAATCCATATTGCCCGCCGTAACGCCGAAAAATAGATTCGGTTTACCGAGCGCCATAAAAGCGTCTTTGGTTTGCCAGTGCGGCTGAGCAATAATCCCAACCCGAAAGCCTTGCGCTTCTAATAAACGGCCGATAATTGCCATACCAAAGCTAGGATGATCAACATAGGCATCGCCGGTTACAATGATAATGTCACAGCTATCCCAGCCCAACTGATCCATTTCCTCGCGACTGGTCGGTAAGAATGGCGCGGTGCCGAAACATTCGGCCCAGTATTTTTTGTAGTGGTGGATAGGGGTGATTTCGCTGTGCATATGGCCGCCTCAAGATTAAGAGGGCGGCATTATAGCGGCTTGGCTGCTGACTATCTAGCGCAACATTTCCGTAAAATAGATAGGGATTATTGCCAACACTGACATGGCTCTAAGCTGAGCTTCGGAGCAGGATTTTTGTATGCCAATTTTCTGCATTGTGGATGGATTAATGATCGGCTAGCCATTTAGGTACGTTTGGGATTTGTGCATGAGGTTTGCTATTATCGGCGGTCTGTTCCGCTGTCTGATTAGCCTACTATGCTTGATTCTTTACTCTCCGTACTCGCCCCAATGCTGTTGGGGGCTCAAATCATAATGACTTTAGTGTTGGTGAAGGGCGAAATTTGCCCCGGTCAACGTGGCCGGCTGCATAAATTGTTGCCTGTGCTACTCGCATTATGGTTGGCGATGGCGTCACTCAACCTTGTCGCTTTATTGGTGGCGTTGACGCTGTTTTATTTTTATTCACAAGTACAAACGCAAAAAACTCGTGAACAAGGCCCGTTGTGGGTTCTTTATTTCGCCAATGGTTTCGCGCTGGTCTATGTGCTGATGTTGGCGAGTCAAGCGCCCGTCTGGTCTGCATCGCTGATGGTATTAGCATCGGTTGCTTTGCTCGGAGCATTATTTGCCCATCTGTTATTAAGCCTTGCTCGTTCACGCTTACAAGCATTCCAGCGCATTTTACCTGTGGTTGGGGTGATCGCGGCCATGCTGATCGCACTGTGTATTCTGCCGTATATACATGGGTTAGATGAAAACCAGATCGGCAGATTAGTGCAGCCGATTTTGCTGAATTTAGCGGTGTTGATCATCGGTTGTATAGTGTGGTGCTGGCATTTACTTTCCGCGGCTAGCGCCAATAAATGGCAATTAGCCGCTGCACTGTGTTTGCAGCTCAAGGCGGCGAGTGGTTTGTACGCGCTCTATTTTCTGGTTTAAGCCTCTGCCGCACCTAGGTTTGCGTGATCACTTTCCGTTGTGCCAATAGCGACTATGCTTAATGAGATTGGCGGCGGAAACGCTGAGTGAAAATATTCAGTCAGGAGTGATGTGATGGATCTGAGTAACCTACGCAATATTAATAGTGTGATTTTATTGGGCATCGTTAATGAAAAGCTGCGCTTAGAGTGCGCCAGTTTGGATGAATTGATCAGTACTTATGAAATGGATATGCAACATCTGGTTAGCAAGTTCGATGGGCTTGGCTACCAATACGATCCTTCGTCTAATCAATTCAAATCCTACCCGCACTAGACTGGTTATACATGAGCTTTACTATCAAGCCATCTTGATCCCCTCAAGATGGCTTTTGCATTGCTGGCGGGCAGTGGCAAAGAAAGCTTGTAGATAGTGCTTGTCTTTTTCACTGTGGCGAACTGCCGCAAATAAGCGTCGCCATAAGCCACGGCCCAGCGGCTTACTGGTGATCAAACCTTGGCGTGAAAACTCACTGATCGCCCAATTAGGCAGGGCGGCGACGCCTAAACCAGCAGAAACCATTTGTACCAGCATCAAGGTGTTGTCCGCTTGCTTCCAGCGTGCAGGCTCTATTCCGGCGGGTTGCAAAAAGTGTTTGACCACATCTAAGCGCTGTTTTTGGACCGGATAGGTGAGCATGGTTTGATTAGCTAAATCTTGTGGCTCAATTAGCGCTTTATCAGCCAACGGGTGAGCTATTCCCGTGATCAGGCGCATTTCAAAATCAAACAACGGTTCGTAGTGAACTTCAGAACGCGGCAAAATATCGGAAGTGATCAGTAAATCCAACTCACCGCTTAACAATGCTGGTAGTGGTTCAAAACCGAAGCCGGAGGAAAAATCCAAGCCGACACTCGGCCAATGAGACTGATATTCACGCAGCGCTGGCATCAACCACTGAAAGCACGAATGGCATTCAATTGCCATGTGCAGGCGACCATGCACATCCTCTTTCAGGCTGGCGAGTTCATGCTCGGCACGCGTCATCTTGGGTAGCACATCAGTGGCTAAGCGCAGCAGTATTTCCCCTTCCGCGGTAAAGCGTACAGGGCGGGTTTTACGTAAAAACAGTTGGCCACCGATACGCGCCTCCAAATCTTTAATTTGATGAGAGAGGGCAGACTGGGTGAGATGTAGCGCCGTTGCTGTCGCGGTCAGCGATCCGGTCTCACGTAATACCAGCAGCGTTTTTAAATGTTTCAACTCTATCATGAGTGGCTCTCATTGTTCCTTAAGCTCATTGGTCATGTTGGCGATCCCCTTGCTACTTGAAGTTGCAGCGGTGTTGGCTACGTTCGCCTATGTGGTTGGGGACTCACTCACTTGCCGCCTACCTGCAACTCCAAGTGGTTTGGGGATAAGTTACGCTGATATTATGGGCGTGTAAACATCCGGATGGCTAAATAATTTAAGATAAACTAATCATCAATCGGCTTAACATGAAAATTTCTAATCAAGAACTTGAATAAATGGACCTTGTTCTGTCGCTCTGAATATTTGATATTTTAGCCATCCAGACATCTTTTGATGTGCTGAGTCAACCATCAACCATCAACCATCAACCATAGAACTTGCACGATCTTGATTATTGAGAAGGATTTTTTATGACCATGACACACATTCTTGGCTATCCGCGAATTGGCACACACCGTGAACTGAAATTTGCACTGGAGCAGTACTGGCGTGGCGAGATTGATCAGGCCACATTGCAGCAAGTGGGTAGCGACATTCGTCAACAAAACTGGGCGGTGCAACAAGAGGCCGGACTGGATTTTGTGAGCGTCGGTGATTTTGCTTGGTATGACCATGTGTTAACCACCAGCTTACTGCTCGGCCATGTACCTAAGCGTCACCGCCACGGTTTCCCCGATTTAGACACTCTGTTTCGGATCGGGCGTGGCCAATCACATCACGCTTGTGGCTGTAGCGCGAACAGTGCCGCGGCGGATATGACCAAATGGTTTAATACTAACTATCACTATATCGTGCCGGAATTCAGCGCCGAGGACACATTTAACCTCAGTTGGCCACAGCTGTTTGAAGAGATCAATCAAGCTCAGCAAGCTGGGCATCAGGTAAAGCCCGTGCTGCTTGGCCCGATCAGTTATCTGTATTTGGGTAAAGAAGTCGAAGAGGGATTGGATCGCTTAACCCTGCTACCGCGCCTTTTGAGTGCTTATCAAGCCATTTTGGCTAAATTAGCCAAACAGGGAGTAGAGTGGGTACAGATTGATGAGCCGATTTTAGCGCTAGAGTTGGAGCCTCACTGGCAAGAGGCATTTAAATTGGCTTATCAAGTGCTGCGTGGCGAGGTCAAACTGCTGTTGACCACCTATTTTGATTCGGTATTGGATACGCTCGATAAGATTGTGACTTTGCCGGTGGATGGTTTACATGTCGATGTTTCGGCAGCACCAGATCAACTCGATCAGATTGTTCAGCGTTTGCCAGCGCATTGGGTACTTTCCGCCGGGGTGATCAATGGGCGTAATGTATGGCGAGCCGATCTCAGCGCGCTTCTTGCGCGGTTGCAGCCAGTACAAGCGCAACTGGGTGAGCGGTTGTGGATCGCCAGTTCTTGCTCACTGTTACACAGCCCGGTTGATCTGCACTTGGAAACGCAATTGAGCGCAGAAACCCATAGCTGGTTTGCCTTTGCCAAACAAAAAGTCAGCGAAGTTGCGCTGCTTGGGCGTGCGTTGCAAGGCGATGCCTCTGCCATCTTGGCGTGTGAGACTTATAGTCAGCCGATTGTGGCGCGGCGATCTTCACCAACCGTGCATAAAGCCTCGGTACAAGCTCGGTTGAATACCATCACTGCCGCTTTGGCAGAGCGCAGTGCGCCGTATGGTCAACGAGCGCATCATCAGGCTCAAGTGTTAGGTTTACCTCTGTTACCAACCACCACCATAGGATCATTTCCGCAAACAACCCAGATCCGCAGTGAGCGTAGCGCCTATCGGCAAGGTAAATTGAGTGAGGCGCAGTATGAGCAAGCCTTGCAGGGGCATATTGCTGATGCGGTGCAACGTCAAGAAGCGCTTGGGTTAGATGTGCTGGTACATGGCGAAGCAGAGCGCAATGATATGGTGGAATATTTTGCTGAGCATCTGGCCGGCTTTCAAACCACTCAATTTGGTTGGGTGCAGAGTTACGGCTCACGCTGTGTTAAACCCGCGATTGTGGTGGCGGATATTGAGCGTGAACAACCGATCACGGTGCAGTGGTCGCGTTATGCACAATCACTGACTGCAAAACAGATGAAAGGCATGTTAACTGGGCCGGTCACGATCCTGTGCTGGACTTTCCCACGCGAAGATATTGCTCGCCAAACCATTGCGCAGCAATTAGCACTGGCGCTGCGTGATGAAGTGAGTGATTTGCAAAATGCGCAGATCAATATTATCCAAATTGATGAGCCGGCGATCCGAGAAGGGCTACCGCTGAAAAAACGCGATCATCAGCAGTATCTGGATTGGGCAGTGCAAGCGTTTAAGATTGCCGCAGGCAGTGCGCGTCCAGAAACACAAATCCACACCCATATGTGTTATAGCGAGTTCAATCACATCATCGAATCGGTGGCAGCGTTGGATGCGGATGTGATCACCATTGAAACCTCGCGTTCGAATATGGAGCTGCTTAAAGCGTTTGAAGCGTTTAACTACCCAAATGCGATCGGACCTGGGGTGTATGACATTCACTCGCCCAATATTCCAACCCAAGCGTGGATTGAGCAGTTACTTGGTAAAGCGGCGCAAAAAATTCCCGTCGAGCGGTTGTGGGTTAACCCTGATTGCGGCTTGAAAACGCGCAGTTGGCCAGAAGTTGAGGCGGCACTGAGCAATATGGTTAATGCTGCACAAGCGCTGCGTGAGCAATGGGTCGCTTAACGCTCGTGTCCAGACCAATCAATAAGGCCTCGTACAGAGGCCTTGATGCAAAGGATAATCGAGTTGTTGCGGTCAACGAACCAGTGATGACTTAATGCTGGCGGTTAGCGCTTAGCACAGAATTCTTTCGTCACCCACTGATCGGCCATCAACTGACCACGAGAGTTGCGCATTTGAATGCGATAACTAAGACCGACATCGAGGTTGGAACGAGTGTCGTTATTGGTACAGAAGCGATTGAGTGCGTGGTTTAACACTTGCTCGGTCGGTTTAGCATCGATCGCGTCATCATTATAGACCATGACCAATTCAATGCTGGTGCCTTTAGCGGTTGCGCGCAGAATATTTAGCGGGCCAGCTTCCAGCGGCAGCTTAGTTGCGAGTAAACTCGCGCGATTGCCCGCCAGTAGTTCAAGGTTACGTTGCTTATCGGCCGCGCCAGAGCTGCAACCTGCGAGGATCAGCGTCGATGCTAGCACGCTGCACAGAACAATTTTTTTCATATCAGAATACTTTTTTGAAAGGTTTCACCGTCACGTGGGCGTAAACGCCCGCAGTAACATAAGGGTCGGCATCCGCCCAAGCTTGCGCTGCGGCTAATGACGCAAATTCTGCAATCACGGTCGAGCCAGTAAAACCCGCTTGACCAGGATCTTGGGCATCAATGGCGGGCATCGGACCTGCGGTGAGTAGGCGACCTTCGTCTTGCAACTGTTGTAAACGCGCCAGATGTTGTGGGCGCACACTAAGGCGTTTTGCTAATGAATGCTCGACATCCTGTGCAAAAATCACATACCACATAATTCGTTATTCCTTATCGATAAGCCAAACGCAAAATCACAATTTTACGCAACTGCTTTGCTAAACACAGCCGGTTAACACGATTTCTGTGATCAGCCATGAAGGCTTATTGCTCTGGGACGGCCATTCACATCGATCGCCACGTAGTTGAAGGTTGCTTCACAAACTTGGAAACGTTCACCAATACCATCTTCTTTAACTGGTTTTACCCAAACTTCAAGATTAATGGTCATCGAGGTGCGGCCAATTTTGATGCAGTCACCGTAGCAACATACCACATCACCCACGGTGACCGGTTTTTTAAATGTGATACTGGAGACCGAAACCGTCACAATCCGGCCACAGGAGATCTCTTTGGCCAAAATGCCTCCAGCCAAATCGAGCTGAGACATGATCCAACCGCCGAAAATGTCACCGTTGGCGTTGGTGTCGGCTGGCATGGCGAGAGTGCGCAGCAAAAGCTGGCCTTTGGGGGTGTTCACACTTTGATCCATTTGGTTATCCATTGCAAATCAAACAACGACCGAATTCGGTCGCTGTGGGTGAGAGGGGATTATAACCATAATTTGTAGGCGGAAGCACCCCTTAGCACCATTTGTAATAAACCATTTAACTTCTCTATGCCGTGTGTTTATTGCTCAGGCTGCTGGGCCAGCTGTTTATAAATATAACCACCGGTGAGCAGAGTAAACAGCAGAGTGGCGATCAGTAAGCCAAACACTTTGAAATTGACCCATACATCCAACGGGAGTTGGTAAGCGATGTATAAATTAAGAGCGGCGCACAGACTGAAAAAGCTCACCCACGCCCAATTAATGGTGGCCCATGCACGGTCTGGTAAGCGAAGCTCTTGGCCAAGCATGGTTTTGATGGCTGATTTGCCGATCAGATGGCTGATGGTTAAACCGAAGGCAAATACGACATAAACAATGGTGACTTTCCATTTGATAAAGTTGTCATCGTGCAGCGCTAAGGTCATGCCACCAAATAGAGCGACCATGACACCGGTGATCAACTGGATTTTTTCAACTTTCTTATAAATTGCATAGGTGATCAGCAGTTGCAGTGCGCTGGCGATGATCAAAGCTGCCGTGGCTGTATAAATATCGTAGAGTTTATACAAGGCAAAGAAGATGATCAGCGGGATAAAATCAAGCAGTTGTTTCATGAAGCTAGCGTCCAGTTAGGTGAGAAAGCACAGTCTAACCAAAGTTTAGCCTCAGCAAAATAGGCGTGTGATGCTACTTTTTGGTCAACATGGTTGACGGCTATTGGTTACTGAGATGTCAGCCATTCAAGCGGTACGGTCAAGTTTGATTATTCAGCGTTGATTTTAAATGGCAACAGGGCTTGATAGGCTTGCATGACTTGGGGCGAAATTGGCTGCTCGATTTGAAAGCCTAAGGCCGGATAGTCACGGATCCGCTCAAAGTCCTCTAACATGGTACTTAACACCACATCACTGGTCAGTTCGTGGGTTAAATAGTCAAAAAAGCTTGCCGCGCTTGAGCTGACCTGCACACTATCAACCGGGTCAGGCCATTGCTGCATAAAAGTGGCATAAGCACGTCTTTCCATATATGGCTTGTGGAGCAATAAAATTCGTTTGGCGGGCTGTGATCGTTCGACTAATAATTGATGGCTAAAACGGATATTTTCACCACTATTCGTGGATTGGGTTTCCAGCAATATAGCATGCGCTGGTACGCCAGCATCTTTGGCTATCGCGGCAAAGAGTTGCGCTTCTGGTTCGGAGAATACTCCTTGAGTAAAGCGGCCATAGCCACCGGAAAATAGCAGACATGGTGCCAGGCCTTGGTGATAGAGCTTGGCGGCATGTTCGGCGACGCGCAGGTCATTACTGCCCAGCACAACGATCACATCGGCAGGCTCAATCGGTTGATGCAGCTGCAAATAGTGCCATAGGATTTCAATCTGCTGATACAGTGGTTTACGCATGACGACTTCTATCCTCCAAGCTGGGCAATCAGTGCTAATCGACGCTAGTGGATAGTCGATTATCTCATCAACCAGATGCAACAAACACAATGAGCGCATTAAGCGCTCATTAATAAACGGATTCGCGAGAGACTAAGCGTTTAATACGCGTAGGACTCGTTCAGCGTATTGGGCCATTTCGATCCCTTCGTCAGTTAGATAGCCACCATCGATTTGAGTGCATAACCCTTTGTTATACAAACGTACGACTGCGGTTTGCATCGCGTCAGAAGCATCGTTGCGGACTTTTATCCCTGTGGCAGCACTACTTAAATCAAATTGCAGCAGTAAATTAAGCTCATCGATATGCAGGGGAGTAAATTTCATAAGCGTTACCTTTTTTAGCGGTGATTGGCGCAACAATAGGTTGCCTAACGATAAGGTGCAACATCGAGTAAATAGAACTGTTAGCTTAAGCCGATTTGGTGCTTTTTTCGGCACTTTTCCTTGGCTGAGAGAGCGAGGTTGGATGGTCACCGAACAGGCTGGAATTGCAGAAAATTAAACCAAGCAAGATTTTGATTGAACATCGTAAATAGCCCTTGAATTAAAAAGGAAATAGAGCGATTATCCCGACCCTCTTTTGTTTGTGTTAAATTATCATCGTCCCATGAACCATAGCCAATTCGATTCTTTTCTGCCTCCGCAAATGGCCGAGCGTGCTGCCAATATCGGTGTCGAGAAAGCCAAAAAACCTGCGTATAAATCTTTTCTACTAGCCATTGCTGCTGGTATCCATATCGGGATTGCATTCGTGTTTTACACCTTGGTCACAACCGGTGGATACGATATGCCTTACGGTGTCACCAAATTACTCGGTGGGCTTGCTTTTAGCCTAGGGCTAATTTTGGTGGTGGTGACCGGCGGTGAACTGTTCACCAGTTCAGTGCTGATTTTAGTGGCCAAAGCGAGTGGTAAAATCTCGTGGAAGCAACTGGCCCGTAACTGGACAGTCGTCTATTTAGGTAATCTGTGTGGTGCGGTGATCTTAGTCATGATCATGCTCGCGACTCGTCAGTTTATGGAAGCGGGTGGTCAAGTTGGTTTGAATACCATGGCGATTGCCCAGCACAAATTGCATCACACATTTTTACAAGCTTTTGCATTGGGCCTGATGTGTAACATTTTGGTCTGTTTAGCGGTGTGGATGACGTTTGGTGCGCGTTCGCTGACCGATAAAGTCATGGTGATGATCCTGCCGGTGGCGATGTTTGTATCGTCAGGTTTTGAACACTGTATCGCTAACATGTTTCAAGTGCCGATGGCGATTGGCATTAAATACTTAGCGCCTGAAAGCTTTTGGGCGATGACGGGTGCCAATATTGCTAATTATGCAGATTTGAATTTTGTTGATTTCATTATTAACAACTTGGTGCCTGTGACACTTGGCAACATTGTGGGTGGTGGCGTGTTTGTTGGTTTGTGGTACTGGCTGATTTATCTGAAAGATTGATCGATGGTATAAACTGACTTTAGGCACCCAAATCCCTGAGCTTGGCTTGGGGATTTTTTTAAGCCGATTTTGCGAATCGTGCTAGCGGAACGGTTTCGCGTTATCCACATTTTCTGTGGATAACTTGGGGTAAACGCCGTGAGTAACCTGAATCAACAAAATTATCTTAAAAATCTTGCACATTAGTTGTGCAGATGCATGTTGCTAGGGCGCTAGCTCGTCAAGCTTGTGATAAAATCCTCCCACGAACTCCCTCGATTGACGCCTGATAAATCTAACGAGATCTGGCGGTGGTTAACTCTGTTGTAGCATCAACCGGTAAGGCTATGCGCAACGGCAAAAAGAAAAAGTAGGTAATAACATGATTTTAGTTGTAGGTCATAAGAATCCAGATAGTGACAGCATTTGCAGCGCATTAGTCGCCGCAGAACTGTTGAAAGCCCGCGGTTTGGCGGCTAAAGCGGTACGCCAAGGTGAGATTAACCGTGAAACTCAGCACATTTTAAATGTGGCTGGCGTTGAACAGCCTGAGCTGTGCACTAGAGTGGCCGGTCAGCAGGTATGGCTGGTGGATTACAGCGATTTGGCGCAAGCTCCTGACGATCTTAACCAAGCTGAGATCTTGGGTATTGTTGATCACCATCGTTTGGGTGATGTGATGACCGTCAATCCGCTGGAAGCGTGGATTTGGCCGGTAGGTTGTACCTGCACTATCTTGTTCAACTTATTCAAGATGGAAAACACGCCGATCACCCGTCCATTGGCACTGCTGATGATGTCAGCGATTTTGTCTGATACCGTAGGTTTTGCTTCTCCGACTTGTACGCAAAAAGATCAAGATGCGGTTGCTGAATTGGCAGTCTTGGCGGGTGTGACGGATCTGGATAGCTTTATCAAAGCGCTGCTGATCGCCAAAACCGATATTGATGGTTTAAGCGCGGCACAACTGATTGAAAAAGATCTCAAAGCTTACCCATTCAATGGCCGCGATTTGGTGGTGGGCCAAATTGAGCTGGCAACCTTAGAGCAAGTGGCGGATATGATTGATGCGCTAGAAGCGGATCTGCAACGCCGTTGTGAGCAAGAGTCACTGGCGTTAGCCGCATTGATGCTGACCGATATCACCACTGCGCAAACTCGTTTGCTGTTTAAAGGTGAGTGGGCTGAAAAGCTGACTAAACACCAACAAGATGGCGTGCTGATGATGGAAAACACCCTCAGCCGTAAAAAACAAGGTTGGCCTTGGCTGCAAACAGAGCTGGCGTGATCTTCGCTTCACGGTTAACATTTTACTAAAGTCACGCTCACGTCAGTTTGATGTGGGCGTTTTTATTTCTGGAGGTAGGTTAGGTGTTGGCCTACCATTTTATCGCTCACCAGAGTGGTTTATTTACATGGGGAAACCAAATGTCTAATCCATTGACCGCAGAGCAGATCGCGCTGATTAATCAATATGATCAAGAGCAGCGCTTTAATTACTGCTTAACAGAGATTGTTGCTCATCAGCAAGTGTGGATTTTAAAAGATGAGCATGGTTGTGTGATGCTCAATACTGATGAAGAAGATTGTGTTCCTGTATGGCCACAGCGCGAGTTTGCTCAAGCTTGGGCAACCGGTGAATGGGCGGAATGTAGCCCAGAAGCGATAGGCCTCAATAAATGGTTCAGCCGCTGGACCCAAGGCTTAGAGCAAGATGATTTGTCAGTGGTTGTTTTTCCTAATGATGATCAGGAAGGGGTGATTTTATTCCCTGATGAGTTTGATGTTGAGCTAAAAAAACGCGCTCATCGCCGCTAATGATTAGCAGACTTGAGCGATGTGGACAGCCGTGCCGCATCGCTCATGATTCACGATTAACTTTGAGCAGTTAACGATTTAATCATTCACCGCTTAATATTTTCGGCTTAATACTTAAACGTTGGCGCTTTGGTAAAGTGGCTTTCAATCATGCGCTGGGTGATCGGATGCTGTGGATCAGCCAACACTTCGTGGGTATTGCCCGATTCAACGACTTCACCTTCATGCATGACGATAATTTTATCGGTAATGTGTTTGATCACGCCAATATGCTGTGACACATAGACAAACGACACCCCCATCTCTTCTTGTAGTTCCAAAAACAGATTGAGAATTTGTGAACGCATCGCCATATCTAAACCGTTTAACGCCTCATCAGCAATAATGATCGATGGCTGTAAAATCAGCGCACGGGCAAGACAAATCCGCTGTTTTTGCCCGGTGGCGAGCATTTGCGGGTAAAAATAGGCATGCTCCGGCAGCAAACCAACTCGTTGCAGGGTCTCTTTTACCCGACGCTGACGTGCTTCAGGCGGCATGTTGGTGTTACGTTTCAGCGGCCCTTCTAAAATTGCGCCAATTTGTAGCCGTGGATTGAGTGAAGTGTTGGGATCTTGGAAAATCATCCGAATTAACTTACAACGTGTCGCGTAATCTTTATGCTCTAATCGCTCGCCATTCACGCGGATCTCGCCACCGCTTGGCGCAACCATGCCGGCTAACATTCGGGCTAATGTGGATTTCCCTGAACCATTTTGTCCAATAAAACCAATGGTTTGCCCTGCTTCTAGTGTAAAGCTAACCGGTTTCACCGCGTGCTGGATCTGTTTACGTAAAAAACCAAAGCGAGTGACAAAGTCTTTATGCAGATCGATGACTTCTAACAGCGCACTCATTGTGGTGACTCCATATTGAGCGGGAAGTGACAAGAAAACTTATGGTTTTTTATCCAGCGCGAATGGGGTACTTCGACGCATTGACGCTGTGCGTAAGGACAACGAGGCCCTAAACGGCAACCAATAGGTAAATGTTGCAGTGGTGGAATCGAGCCGGGCAGTGATTGCAGTTTCTGCTTATGAGGGATCCAATCACTAAAATCCGGCATCGCTTTGAGCAGTGCTGCAGTATAAGGGTGCTTGGGTTCGCTGACGAGTTTGGGCGTATCCGCTGATTCAACGGATTGACCGCAATACATCACTGTAATGCGGTCCGCCCACTGAGTAATGGTGGTCAAGTCATGGCCGATCAATAAAATCGAGGTGCTGTTAACCTGATTCATGCGACTCAATAAACGTAAAATTTGCGATTGGGTGATCGGGTCAACGTCGTTGGTTGGCTCATCGGCAATCAACAATTTAGGCTTAGCCGCAATCGCCATCGCAATCATCACTTTTTGGCATTCACCGTCAGTCAGCTCGTAAGGGTAACTGGACATAATGTCCTTGTGATCTTTAATCCCCACTTTGTGCAATAGGGCGATGGCTTGTTTTTTACGCCAAGTAAAACGTTGCCACCAACGGCCTTCAAAAGTGCGAAAGGGGATTGCCTCAATTAACTGGTGACCGACTTCTTCTGAAGGGTCGAGACAGGCTGACGGCTCTTGAAAAATCATCGCCACGTCTCGCGCAATCACGCGGCGGCGTTCACGCGGCGTCAGTTGTAGCAAATCAATATTACCCAGTCGCATCCGATCCGCGGTAATACGCCAGTTTTCTTTACAAATACCGACAATTGCTTTGGCGACTAAGCTCTTACCTGAGCCGGACTCGCCGACCAAACCGCGAATTTCACCTTCATTCATGGTGAGGCTCATGCGATCCACCGCTTTAACCAGCCCTTGCGGCGTCTCAATTTCAATCGTCAGGTGACGAATATCAAGAATAGGCATTATTCGACTCCGGCATTGAGTGCTTGACGTATGCCATCACCCACTAGGTTAATCATCATGACCGTAAACATAATCGCTAAACCTGGCAGCATGACCGTCCACGGCGCGATATAGATCAGTTCAGCCGAATCGCCGAGCATCGCTCCCCATTCGGTACTGGGTGATTGTGCACCGAGTCCGAGGAAGCCAAGTGCGGTAATATCCAGAATCGCAATCGAAAGTGCCATAGTAATTTCAGCGACAATCACAGGCAGCACATTGGGTAAAATCGAATGCCAGAGCAGATAAAATTCATTGGCACCATCGAGGCGTGCTGCCATCACATAATCTTTCTCTATTTCATTGTGCACCACAATATACACGGAACGGATAAAGCGCGGGATCAGCGCAAGCCCAATCGCAAGTAGGATATTGAATTCACCAGCGCCGAGAAAAGCCACAAAAATGATCGCCAATAACAGTGAAGGGATCGACATGACGGTATCAAGTAGATGATTGAGTGTGCTAGACAGCAAACCGTTGGTCATGCCGGCTAATGCACCGATACCGCCACCAATCAGAGTGGCAAGCAAAGTGATCAGCACCGCAGCACCGATACTGAGTAGTGAGCCGTCGATCAAACGCGAGAGAATATCACGCCCGAGATCATCAGTACCGAGGAAATAATCCACCGTCCCACTTGGTTCCCATGAGGGTGGAAGTAGCAACACGCTGGAGTGCATTTGCGGATCATAGGGGGTAATCCAAGGTGACAAAACTGTGACTAGGGTGATTAACAGCAGTGACCATAAACCAAACATTGCCAGATTGTTAGCGCGAAAGCTGCGCCAAAAGCGCTCGAACTGGGTTGGAATGAGCTCTTCTTGATAGATATTACCGTTTGACATACCACTCTTTCCTTACCAAAGGGTTAGCAACGGCGCCAATCAAATCGGATACAATATTTGCCGTTAACACCAACACGCCGACGACGATCACACCCGCTTGAATCGACATAAAATCACGATTGGCTAACGCATCGAGTAACCAACGTCCAATCCCAGGCCAATTGAAAATTGATTCGGTAATGATCGCTAAGGTGAGCATACTTGAAAGCTGTACACCAAATTTAGGGATCATCGGAGGAATCGCATTACGTAATACATGCTGGGTGATGATTTTATAATTGGATAAGCCACGAATTTTCGCTACACGGATGTAGTTTTGGCTGATCACATCAGCCACCGAGGCGCGCATTTGCCCGATGACTTGGGTGGTCGGAGCCAAAGCCAGCACTAAACAGGGCAGGACCAAATGCTCGATTACACTTTGTAACGCTTGGCCGCGATAGGCCGATCTTGATAAAAAAGCATCAATCAGTGCAAAGCCAGTGACGGGTTCGATTTGGTACAGTAAGTCATAGCGTCCGGCCACAGGCAACACTTGGAAGTGGAGGGAAAACACCATGATCATCATCAGCGCTAGCCAGACAAGTGGTGCTGAGTAACCTGCCATCGAAATAAATGAAATGATGGTATCTAACCATTTACCTTGCCGCACTCCTGCCAGTGTACCGACAGGAATACCGATCAGTAGCGACATAATAAAAGCGATGCTACACAGTTCAAGGGTTGCAGGGAACACTATGGTGAGTTCATTGATGATTGGCACACCGGATTTGTTGAGCCCAAAATTGAGTTCCATCAACTGTACCAAGTAGATTGACCAGCCTTGCCAAAAATGGAACAAATTCCAAGGTGAATGAGGGTCCAATCTGGCGAGCTGGTAACCGACTAGAGTTAATATCAGCAAGGTAATGATAAACAGATTAAATTTTCGTACCGTATAGACGAACATTATTCGGTTACCCTCTCAACGGTATTAAATGGCAGTACATTGAAGGGACTCAAATGTACTCCTGTGAGCGATTGATGATAGGCGATAAACGGTATGCCATGAGTGAGCGGAATGACCGGAAACTCTTGGTTGAGCAGATGTTGCGCCTGATGATAAAGGTTTAAGCGGTAACGCGGGTTATTAGCTTCGCGAGCTAAGTCTAGTAGCTCATCGAAGTCGTCATTACACCACATTGCCACATTGAGTCCAGCTTGATTGGAATCGCATGAGAGTAAAGGGCGTAAAAAATTATCGGGATCGCCATTGTCTGCTGTCCAACCGGTTAAGAATAGGTCGATATTAGGCCGTTCACTTAATGCCTGATATTCCGAACGCTCTTCATTGATTAAGCGTAGCTTGATACCAATATCCGCCAAATTGGCTTGGATAAGCTCTGCCGTTTTACTCGGGCTCGGATTGTAGGCTTTTGGCGTCGGTGGGATGAGTAGCGTTAACTCCAATCCAGTCGCAAATCCGGCTTCACGCAGCAACGCCTGCGCATAATGACGATCGTAACGAATTTGTACTGCATCTTGCTGGTAAGCCCACGAGGTGGGAGGCAAGATGGTAAAAGCGATACTGCCAGTACCGTAGTAGACTGAATCTAAAATATTTTGTCGATTGATGGCAAAATTCAGTGCCTTACGCACTCGGCTATCACGTAGCGCTGGATGTTGGGTCTTGACAGCAATAAAAGCCACATTCATGGCTGGAGTGGTGGTGAGGGTGATGGCTTGATTTTGTTCAATCGCAGGCAGATGGCTTGAAATCGGCGCTTGCAGCACATCGCATTCATTGCGTAGCAGTTTGGCCAGCATGCCAGTGCCACGCTGTGAAATATCAAACACCACTTGCTCAAGTTTGGCTACCCCATTCCAATAGTCTGCATGGCGTTTTAAACGTACCAAATCACGGGCGTGGTATTCGGCTAGATAAAATGGACCACTGCCAACAGGTTGCGTATCCAATTGTTTTTTTTCATCATTAATGAGCAGTTGGTTAGCGTATTCTTGGGAGAGGATCACCGCATGGGTGGTGGCAATATTGGATAAAAAGCTATTATCAGCATGGCGTAGAACGAACTTTACCGTTAGGTCATCGAGTGCAATAACATCCTGCAGTAGATCTTGAAAATCAATGCGTTGAAACCAAGGATACTGAACTTGATCTAGCGTGTGGTAAGGATGGCTTGGGTCGATAATTCGCTTAAAACTGAACACCACATCATCGGCATTGAGGGGACGTGTTGGTGTAAACCAAGCTGTGGTTTGAAATGTCACATCTGGGCGTAGCCTAAAGATATACTCAGTATGGTTGGCATTCACAGTCCATTGCTTGGCCAAACTAGCTTTTGGCAAATGCGTATCGGGGTCAATAGTGAGTAAGGTGTCGTACAACTGCGGACTGAGCGCGTGTGAAGTAATATCGTTTTCCACCAATTGTGGGTTAAAGGTGCTTGGTGCACTTTCACCACAATAGACAAAACCGCTACTGTGAATGTCACGGTGATCGATGTTTTCTCCGCAGCCAGCCAGCAAACTGGTGCTGCACAGTGCTAGGGTAAATCGTATAAATGCATTCATAGTGATTGGAGTTAGTCGCGAGGCGAGCGCTGTCAGCCTCAAAATCCGGTTAATTTACCATTGTTTTTCGGGCGAAACCAATTGAAAAGGCGAATTTGCTGTCGATTGCTGAATTGTGTGTCAGTTATTTTCACGGCTGTTCAGCCAGTGTTTTCTGATCACGCTTCGACATTGATGATAGCTTAGAGCTGGCCATTGTGCAGCCTGACCTTGGTTAAATTGGGCTAAGCAGAGTGCATGAATCAATATCACGCTGCGGTTAAGCGGGTAAGTGGTAAAGTTGTATTGTTGAGTGATAACACAAAGAGAGGTGGATTCTAGACGGATAAGTCAGCAGTGAAATCCATCGAATAATAGGATTAATCACGGAGAGTGATGATGAGTAGTGCGGAACCGATTTGTGCATGGGCAATTCACCACCCGTTAGAGCGTGCTTATCACGATCACGAGTGGGGGATTGCGGTCCATGATGATACGCAATTATTTGAGTTTTTGACGTTGGAAGGCGCTCAAGCGGGCTTAAGTTGGCTGACGGTTTTGAAAAAGCGCGCCAGTTATCGTCAAGCCTTTGCGGGTTATGATTTATCGCGTTTGGCTCAGTGTGATGAGAGCGACGTTGCCTCTATCATCGCCAATTTTGATGTCATCAAACATCGCGGCAAAATTGCCTCGGTATTTTCCAATGCGCAAGCCGCATTAGCTTTACAGCAAGAGTTTGGTTCACTTGATGCGGCGTTATGGCAGTTTGTTGATGGCCAGCCGATCATCAACCATTGGCAGAGCATGCGTGAAGTGCCAACTTCAACCCCACAATCAAAAGCCATGAGTCAATTTCTCAAACAACGGGGTTTTAAGTTTGTCGGAGAAACCATTTGCTATGCCTTTATGCAGGCTTGCGGCTTGGTTAATGACCACTTGGTCAGTTGTCCGCAACATACGCGGGTTAGCCACCGTCAATCCCGCGACTGTCAGTGAAAGTATCATGAGTGGAAAGTATTATTAGTGGAAAGTGTTATGAGTGAAAATATCAGCACTGAAAATATCAGCAGTGATGCGGCTTAAGTGATATTTAAGCTGCATTATTCCTCGTTTATTGATTCAGGATCTGCTGGTAGCGAGTCAAGCCTGCTTGCAAATCGGCGATCAGATCTTCGGGATCTTCGAGTCCGATATGCACGCGGATCAAGGTGCCGGGCAGTTGTGGATCCGCCACTGAGCGCAATGAGGTAAAAGCACTGGGTTCGTGGGCTAAAATTAAGCTTTCGAAGCCGCCCCATGAAAAACCCATCCTAAAATGGTGCATACCATCGAGCAGCGCCGTGGTCGCTTGCGGATGAGTGGTTTTTAAAACAAACGAGAACAATCCGTTACTGCCTTGGAAATCTCGCTCAAAAAACTCATGCCCCGGACAGGTAGCCAATGCAGGATGGCGCACATGATCCACTGCTGGTTGTGCTTGTAACCATTTGGCAATTTGTAGGCTGTTCTCTTGATGTTGACGCATGCGCACATCCAGTGTGCGTAAGCCGCGCATCGCCATATACACATCATCTGGCGAGGCGTATTGTCCCATCAGATAACTGTGTTCTCGCAATTGCGCCCAGCATTTCTGATTGGCGACCGCCGTGCCGAGCATCACATCGGAGTGGCCAACAATGTATTTGGTGGCCGCTTGAATCGAAATATCCACCCCATGCTCAAATGGCGAAAATAATACACCTGCGGCCCAAGTGTTATCTAGCATCACCACGATATCGTGCTGGTGAGCAATGCGCGCCAGTGTAGGAATATCTTGTACTTCCATGGTCAATGAACCCGGCGATTCAGTAAATAGCACTTTGGTATTGGGTTGGATCAGTTCACGGATCGCTTCGCCAATCATCGGGTGGTAGTAGGTGGTGCTGACCCCTAGTTTTTTGAGGACTTTTTCGCAAAAGTCGCGAGTTGGTTCGTAACAGGTATCGACCATCAAAATATGATCACCTTGGGCAACGAATGACAAAATAGCATTGCTGATCGCTGCGGCTCCACAAGGGTAGAGTGCACAACCGACACCGCCTTCGATTTCAACCATGGCTTCTTGAAAAGCAAAATGGGTAGTGGTGCCCCGACGGCCGTAAAATAAGCTGTGATTGGCACGATCTAAAGTGGCTTGATGTTTGTGCGCCACACTATCAAATACCACTGTGGAAGCGCGTTGTACGGGGGGATTGACCACGCCAAGCGTCCATTTTTTGTTGCGTCCCGCATTGACGAGACGGGTTTTGTTTCCTTGTGACATCCGCTGTCCTTGTCTGATTTTATCAAAGATAATTTAAATTAGGCTTGTACCATCGAATCGCAAGCCTAGGTGCTGCAAAATTATAGAAGTGGATTAAACAGATAAAACACACGCTCGAAAAATCGGTTGTGCCAAGGGCGTTGTTGCCACTCGGGGCTGATCACACAATCTGATTGGCTAATGTATTGCTGCTGTAACCAATCCATTTGTTGTGTAAATTCAATATCATCCACCGCCAAAGTCAGTTCGAAATTCAGCCATAAGCTGCGCATATCTAAATTCACGGTACCGACTAAGCAAAATTGCTGATCAATCACGACCGACTTGGTATGTAATAAGCCGCCATCAAATTCATAGATCAACACACCAGCTTCGAGTAACTCACTATAAAATGCTCGCGATGCCCACTGTACCATCAGTGAATCATTTTTTTTCGGAATGATAATCTCGACCTTGATCCCGCGTTGAGCAGTCATTTTTAAGGTCGCCAACAAATCGGCACTCGGCACAAAATATGGAGTAGTAATACAGACCGACTGATTCGCTTGGTTGATAGCTAAGGTGAGCACCTGAGAAATTAAATTTTCTGGCATGCCGGGACCTGAGGGTACCACTTGGATTGGGTGATCCGGCTGGCGGGGCTCGATAGGACACTCTGGGCTGTTGGGGAGTTTACGTGAACCGGTTTCGACTTCCCAATCCCAACAATGAATTGCGGAGAGAACATTGACGGTGGGACCGGTGATGCGCACCATAATGTCAACCCATTGTCCGACACCGGAATTTTGTTTGAAGTAAGCCGGATCAACCATATTCATTGAGCCGGTGTAGGCAATTTTATCATCAATCACAATGATCTTACGGTGTTGGCGCAAATCTAAGCGGCGCAGGAAAATCCGCCAAGGGCTGACTTCTAACGCTTGTACCACTTCAATGCCAGCGTCACGCATGATGGTGAGCCAAGGGCTACGGAAAAAGCGTGGGCTACCTGCAGAGTCGAGTAACAGCTTGATATCCACCCCCCGTTTGGCGGCATCGATTAATGCTTCCGCTACCGCGTCGGCTAAGCCACCGGGGTGCCAGATATAAAACACCATGCGAATTTGAAATTGGGCGCGTTGAATATCATCAATCACGGCATGTAAGATTTCATGTGGCGAATTGAGAAGCGATAATGTATTGCCACTCAATGCGGGGATACCCATGCGGTTATTGCACAGATCATCAATTCGCGCGATATGCGCCCCCATACCTTCGTGAATATGGGCTTGGCAATCATTCAGCGAGCGAAACCAGTCGCCAAAAGGGGCAAACATCTCTTTGGCGCGTTCTGCTCTTTTGCGACCAAGATTGAGTTCACCAAACAGGAAATAGCAGAATACGCCTAGGATAGGAATGATGTAGATCACCATCAACCAAGCCAGTGATACGCTGACCGCGCGTCGTTTGAGAACCACACGTATTGTGACCCCAGCCACGAGTAACCAATAGACAGCAATGCTGAGCAGTGTCAGGAAGTGATAAACCTTGTCCATGCGGATCCGATCATCAAGCAAAATTTAGTCATTGATAGTAAAGCCAAAGCATAGGAGAAGAAAGAGAAGAGTGTAAGATGACGGCTTTTGGTGAAGAAATAAACAAATGCACTAGAAAAGCAGACTTCTAGTAGCAAAATAGACCGTTTGGTCTTCCAATCTTATTCTTAAACTGATTTACTTGCTATCCCACGAGGCTTAGTGAATATTCGATTGAGTGTAATTTTATTTTTACACTTGTTAGTGACTGTTCAGACAAACACAATTAATTGGTAGCAAATATGGCAAGTAGTTCTAGAGGTCAATTTACCTCTCGATTCGGGTTTATTATGGCCGCAGCAGGTTCTGCGGTGGGGCTAGGTAACGTATGGGGATTTCCAACCCAAGCCGCGAGTAATGGTGGTGCCGTATTTCTGTTGGTCTATCTATGTATGGTGTTTTTACTGGCTTACCCAATGCTGGTGGCGGAGTTAACCATTGGTCGCTATGGGCAATCTAACCCGATCCGAGCATTTCGTGCCGTATGGCCAAAGGGAAAATTTGGTGCCATTTTACTCGGTATCGCGGGCATGATAGTGGTGTCGCTGATTTTGAGTTTTTATGCCATTGTGGCTGGCTGGTTGGTCGGTTCACTGTTTGGCGGTGGTTTAACTCTGCTTGGCGCAGAGAGTGCCAGCCAATGGCTAACCACTTTTAGCACCGAACGAAACCTGATTTTGATGGTGGCATTTATGGCGTTAACCATGTTTGTGGTGCGCAATGGTGTTGCCAATGGTATTGAAAAATGGTCGAGCCGTTTAATGCCACTGCTGTTTATTTTGTTTGGTTTACTCACGGTGTACATTTTTACTCAGCCAGGAGCTATTGACGGACTGAAAATGTACTTAGTGCCAGATATTAGCCACTTCACGCCAGGTTTAGTGGTCAATGCGATGGGGCAAGCCTTTTTCTCTTTGTCACTCGGTGTTTGTGTGATGACCACCTATGGCTCATACCTGAATAAAAATACCAACATACCGAAAACTGCGGCGCAAGTAGCCTTAATTGATACCAGTGTGGCGTTTATCGCCGGTTTAATGGTGTTACCGGCGATGTTTGTGGCCAAAAATAATGGCGTTGAGATTTTTTCTGCCTCGGGTGAGCTGCTCAACTCCGACACTTTAGTCTTTACTGTGCTGCCTGCTATGTTTGATAGCATGGGGGCTATCGGTGGCGTGATCGGGATGATCTTCTTCTTATTGATGATTATCGCCGCGCTCACTTCATCGATTTCGATGTTGGAAGTTCCAGTCGCTTGCGCAGTAGAAGAGTTACAGCAAAAACGTACCACCGCAGTGCTGTGGATTGGCAGCTTAGTCATGCTCATTTCAGGGGGGATTGTGCTGAATTTCTCGAGCATGTTTGGCTTTGTGATTGAGCTGACGACGGTTTATTCACAACCAATCATTGCGTTGCTGATCACTTTAATCGCAGGCTGGATTTGGAATCGTCATCAGATCCTCTCTGAGTTACAGCAAGGTTACCCAGAGATAGCCAACAGCTGGTTTTGGAAGATTTGGCCTTGGTATGTGCGCTTAGTATGCCCAATATTGATGCTGATGGTGTTCTTTGCTTAATCAGTCACTCTGCCAACGTTAGATAAAGCCGCCTTTGTGCGGCTTTTTGCTGCCATCGTTAAACCCACGTCGATACGTGTGATTATTGGTTGGTAGAGTGAGGCTTTGCAGTATAATCGCGCCGTAAAGTGAGGCGTATTTATGTTTGATATTCTGTTTACCCATCCCGATTTTTTGTTGATTAACAAACATCCTAATGTGTCAGTGCATAAAGATGATGGTGATACTATGTTGCTGCAAGAGGTGGCTGAGCGCAGCGGGGATCGCCAGCTGTACTTAGTGCATCGGTTAGACAAAATGACCTCCGGCATTTTATTGCTGGCACGTAATGCCGCCGCGGCAAGCGAGCTTGCACAAGGTTTCGCTCAGCGTAAGGTGGCAAAATTTTATCTCGCCATTGGCAGTAAAAAGCCCAAGAAAAAACAGGGTTTGATTAGCGGTGATATGCAGCGTTCGCGTCGTTCAGCTTGGATGCTCCTCAACTCTCAGCATAATCCTGCGGTCACCCAATTTTTTTCTGCATCTGCCACTCAGGGAGAGCGGCTATTTTTGTGCAAACCCCATACCGGTAAAACGCACCAAATACGGGTAGCATTAAAATCGATTGGATCCGCAATTGTCGGTGACCCGATTTATAACGCTGGACAGAGTGCTGATCGCGGTTATCTACACGCCTTTGCGCTGCGTTTTACTTATCAAGGTGAGGTTTACCAATGGCTGTGCGATCCACGTCAGTTTGCACATCTTGGTGATAAATGGCAGCAGCCAGAAGTGAGTCAAACACTCGATGGATGGTTAACGCCATGGGACTTAGCTTGGCCGGAGCTAAAACTGGGTTCCTCGCGCGTTAAGACTGAAATCTGCCCGATAAAATCCAACCCTTAGTTTGCTTATATGAGGTTTGGCTTGGGAGAAACAACAACGGCAGCCATTGGCTGCCGTTAAACATTAAGCTATCAATGCCAGAATATGCAATACCAGAAATGACTATACCCTTCCTACTTGAAGCTGCAGCGGTGTTAGCTACGTTCGTTCACCCCAATCACAGAGTTTGTCTATGCTCATGGGGACTCACTCACTTGCCGCCTACCTGCAACTCCAAGTTGTTTGGGTATAACAACGCAAAATCAGTTCACCCAATCACGCAGGGTAAATGTCAGGGTATGGACATCATTTTTCAGCGTCAAAGTCTGGTTGGTTAAGGTGATGGTGCTCCAATCGCTTAAGGTTTTTGATACCATTTGCTCAGTATCCATCATTTCAGGCAGACACATTTTCATGGTCATGCCCATTTTCTCAATTCGAAATTGATTATCTTTGAGCTCGGCTTTGCCAAAGAAGTTGTTACAGCCCGCATTACCACTGGCCATCATTTGTTCGCCAATTTCTAAACGTGGTGCTTGATGCTGTTCATCTTTCGTCACATCTTTACCATCAATTTGCACCAATTGCCAATTGTGATGTTGAAGATCTTGAACGGTAATCGGTTCATTATTATTGTTGCTCGCACAAGCACTGATTAGCACAGGCAGGGTGATTGCGGCGAGTAATGATTTGGAACTAAAATTCATATTATTCACTCCGAGGCTGGGAATTGGCACAGTATAATCAATAAAACACTGTTCTTGTCAGTATCCGGTGATGTTGTCTATGAAAATTTGAACCTAGTCGCTTTATTGAACGGTGTTCACTGGATTACGCTGACCACGAATCACTTACCCAACCACCTACGTGATCATCGTAGTGATTGCCCGCAAATTTGTGCGCTTGCTTGGCACTCGGCTTTTTAACTTGATGCATCACTTCATAGATATAACGGGCCATCGGATCACTGCAATTGTCCACTTGCTGTTTACGCAGGGCGACTTGTTTAATCATGTTCAGACGATAGTTTTTACTGCTGCGTTTCATTGGCAAACCTCCGTTTTTTGATCGACAGAATTAAAAAACTAGAACTCACTCGCTCTATCGTCAATGATGGTTTGCCGTACATTTTCTAATGGAATTTAAGTGTGTGATTAGGCTATCCCTTTCATAATATTCAGTTCAATAACGCAGTTTGCCCAATTGGGGGCTTAATCGAGCGATTTTTTAAAGCGTAATGATGCAATCAGTAATCCAAACAAAGTGAATAGCGCTAACCAGAGGGTATCGCGCCATAAATCGATTAAGTCCGTGCCGCGTAATACAATTCCACGGATCAAACGCATAAAGTGGGTGGCAGGTAAAATTTCAGCGATCCACTGCGCCGCAATAGGCATACCTTCATAGGGAAAAATAAATCCGGAAAGCAGAATCGAAGGCAGTAAAATAAACACCGTCATCTGCATGGCTTGCAATTGGGTTATGGCGATGGTGGAAATCACTAAACCTAGAGTTAGGCTTGCACAGATAAACAGCAGAGTACCCAATAAAATCTGGCTTAACGAACCATTGATCGGCACGGTAAAGATCATGTGTCCTAAGCCGAGAATTATCGCCACTTGGATCAGCCCAATAAAAATGTAAGGTACGATTTTACCTATCATCAGTTCAATCGAATGAACTGGTGTTGTGATCAGCAGCTCTAGATTACCGCGCTCCCGTTCGCGCACAATCGCTGCGCTAGTAAATAAAATCATGGTCATGGTTAAAATAACCCCGAGCAGACCAGGCACAATATTAACCGCAGAACGGCGGCTCGGATTATAGAGTAAGGTGATTTGAAAAGTGGCGGGGCTTGGTGATGTTAACATGCGCGCAGAGTCGCTAACAGGCATATTTTTTAACCCAGACAACGCACTGGCGATCATGGTATCTGAGCCATCAACTAACCATTGGCCGAGCTCTCGTTGCTGTTGGCTACGGGTTGATAAATCTTTAGGCAAGATCAGAGCCGCGCGAATTTCACCGCTTTCGATCGCTTGTTCTGCGGCTGTTACCGTGAGGTAGGCCTGCTTCACGGTCACCACTTGAGTTACTTTAACCGATTCGACCAACCAACGGGCAAGGGTTGAATGGCTCTGATCGACGATGCCAATCGGAATATTGCGCACATCGGTGTTGATGGCAAATCCAAACAGCAGTAGCTGAATTAATGGGATCATCACCACCATGCCGAAAGTAAGGCGATCGCGGGCGAGTTGACGAAACTCTTTGAGGAGTACAGCTTTAATCCGAAATAGGCTGTTCATTGACGCCCCTTACCGGTGACGGTGACAAACACGTCCTCTAAACTCGGGCGTGCGAGGGTTAACTCGGCGTTGCTTAAGTAGGGGATAGTGCTGCGTAGCCATCCAATAGGCTCACTGATTTGGTGATCGATCAAGACGCGTAAGCGAATGCCCAATTGAGCGGCTGAACGAACCGGCGCTAAGCTCAGCAAGTGTTGTTTTAAGTGACGAAGTTCCGGTGCTTTAATTTCGATCACGTTGACACCCATCTGTTGCATCAATTTTTCTGGCTCACCATCTGCGCGAATTTCACCGGCTTCCATTATGGCTAAACGATGGCAGCGTTCCGCTTCATCCATATAGTGCGTCGTCACTAAAATGGTGGTACCCAGTGATGAGAGATCAAACAACTGTTCCCAAAACTCACGGCGATTTTCTGGATCAACCGCTGAAGTCGGTTCATCCAGAAATAACAATTCAGGATGATGCATGGTAGCCGCCGCCAGCGCCAAACGCTGCTTTTGTCCGCCACTCATGCCCGATACGCGCTGCTTACTTCGCTGATCTAACCCATAGGTCTTGAGCTGGATTTGGGTACGCTGCTTAAGCTGTAGGCGATTCATACCGAAAATTTGGCCGATAAATTGCAAATTCTCTTCGATGGTCAGATCGTCATACAGTGAAAACTTTTGGGTCATATAGCCAATTTTTAGACGTAACTGCTCAGATTGTTTGGGAATCGATAATCCAAGCACATTCACTTGCCCCGAAGTGGGTTGCAGCAAACCAGTTAACACGCGGATCATGGTTGATTTACCACAGCCATTGGGACCTAAAAAACCGTAAATGTTACCACGTTCAACTTTGAGATTAATGTTATCTATCGCCGTGAATGCGCCAAACCGTTTAACCACCTGTTCAGTGCAGATTGCGTAATCGCTCATCAAGGCTCCTTAGCGTAAATTGCTCCTTAGGGTAAATCGACTTGTGCCGCTAGACCGGAAGGTAGTTGGTGGGCGGAGATTGGTAAATCGACTTCAGCGAGAAACATTAAGCGTGAGCGCTCTTGCTCGGTTAGAGCGTAATAGGGCGTAAAGCTTGGCTCATTAGCAATCCAGCGCACTTGGCCTTGTAACGCCTCGTGGATCCCATCAACATGTACCGTTACGCTCTGACCGACCGCAAATCGTGCCAGTGCAGTTTGTGGCACATAGACTCGTGCATAAGGCGTACGATCTGCTTGTACTATCGCCACTACTGCATCACTGTTGACCCGCTCACCAACCTGGTAGGGCAAACTATCAAGGATCCCATCACGAGTTGCGATGATGGTTAATTCATCAAGCAGGTGTTGTTGCAGCGCGACATTCGCTTGCGCGGCCGCTAGCTCGGCTGTGGCTTGCTCAATATCTTCCATGCGAGCCCCTGTGGTCAATTTGCTCAACTCTTCGTGGGCAGAAGCTCGTTCGGCATGGGCTGAATCACGGGCTGCGCGCGCGCTATCAAGTTCAGACTGACTGATGGAGCGCTTAGTGAGTAATTCAGTTTTGCGGGTTAAGGTAATTTCTGCCTCTTGATAGAAAGCTTGGGCTTTGGCGACACGAGCCTTGGCGGCGGCAATATCTTCTGGCCGTTCACCATGGATGAGTTTATTGAGCGCGGCTTGAGCTTTTGTTTGCTCAGCAAGTGCTTGGTTGAGCAAAATCGATTGTCTACGGTTATCAAGCTTAAGCAAAATATCACCGGCTTTGACAGGGGAGCCTTGTGCTAAGGGTTGCGCTCGGATCCACTCATTACTGGTGGCGCGAAAAGTGATGCGATCACGCTCCAAGGTGCCTAACGCTTGGGGTGGGGTATCTGGTGAGCAAGCTGTGAGCAGTAGTAGCGAGCATAATGTGGTAATGGTCAGAAATCGATTCATTGTTTCACCATCTACTCTTTAATCATTAACTTGAGTGTAGGTGGTGTGAAAAACACTATGCTCGGATTTTGCGCAACTTTGTGATCGATCTTGGTGATCAATTGAACTCGATTGATGCCATCAAAATCTGGTGCGGTAAAATTCGGCTCCCTGATGGGAGCCGCTAAGTGTGAGTCGAGGAGAGGATTTCGCTTAATCGGCTAGCGAAATAAAGTGTTAACCCAGTAAGCTGTACAGCAGAGCCGACACCGCTAGTAGACCGATCAACAAGATAAATAAGGTACTGATATGTTTTTGGTACTGCTGTAGTGCAGCGACTTTAAATACCGCGATCATTGGCATGATAAATAGAATCATCGCGATAACTGGGCCCGATAGCGCTTCCATCATCCCCAGAATGCTTGGGTTGATGATGGCGGCAATCCAAATAGTGATAAACAAAAAGGCGATAGTGATCCGCTCCGCCAAGCGCAGTGACACGCGGCAGTTTTTAGTGAGTAGCCCCGATAAGCTTTCACGAGCACCAAGGAAATGGCCTAAGAAAGATGAGGTAATCGCAATAAAAGCGACCAATGGGCCAAGTGTGGCGATAAACGGGTTATCGGTTACGTTGGCCAGATAAGTCAGCACTGAAACATTTTGCGCTTTGGCTTGTTGCAGGGCTTGTGGCGACAATGCCAGTACGCAAGAGATGACGAACAGCAGCACAAACAGAATCAATACTACGCTGGTATTACGCAAAATTTGTTCGGATTTGTATTCAGCCTGTGCACCATAATGACGGCGCTGAATATTGGCAAAGCTAGAAATGGCCGCGGCATGGCTGAAAGAGAACACCACCACCGGGATTGCCAGCCAAACGGTGTGCAAAAATGTACTGGTTGGTGGAAAATCCCAGCTTGGCATTGACCAATAAGGAATTAAATACAGCGAAAGTAGCGCGAGAATCGCCGCGAGCGGGTAGACCATCACCGCAAAAGTGCGCAGCATAATTTTTTCACCACTGAGCATAATCGCGATTAAAGCAAATACCAGTACCCCAGACAGTAGGGCGCGTGGCGGTGATACCATTTCTGCTTGATTGACTAAAAAGCTATCCACAGTGTTGGTCAAACCAACGCCATAGATCAGCAAAATTGGAAAAATCGATAGAAAATAGAGCAGCGAGATTAAACGCCCGGCATTTTGACCAAAATGCTCTTCCACCACATCGGTAAAATCGGCATTAGGACGTCGCGATGAAAGCACAAAGCGCGCCAGCCCACGGTGTGATAAATAGGTCATTGGGAACGCTAATAGCGCCATCAGAACCAAAGGCCAAAAACCGCCTAAACCAATATTGATCGGTAAGAATAAAATGCCGGCTCCGACGGCGGTACCGAATAGGCTCAGCAGCCAATAGGTGTCGTGTTGGGTCCATTGTGCGGTCTGCTCAGCACTAAAATGGGTTACTTCCTGAGAGTCTTTCACTAAAAAATCACTTATCTAAAAATAATAATGTGGCGGATCCTACTCCTATTAGTGGTTATGATCATTTTGTGTTACTGGTGATAAGCACTGCCATTTTGTCTTACTGTTAGTTTTCAAATTGTGAAAATTTGAAAAAGTTGGATAATTGTTCTTGATTATTGACTTTATTCTGGTTTTTAATGCTAAAAAATCATATTTTTTAGTAAATTTGATTGTTTGCTTGGTTTTCGTACAAATGCCAGTATGAGGAGACTAAACGGGGTACCAATACTGGTATGCAGCGTCGATTTAGCGCACAATCAGTCCCACGACTCACCGATTGAATAAGCGATTAATGCGTACACGTTTTCCCGCTGAGCTACTGCTGGTTGTTACCACCTTGTTGGCCGCTGGTGGTTGGGTTTTCTCCAAGCAAGCCATTCAAGAACTTCCCCCTTTTGGTTTCATTGGCTTGCGCTTTATTGCAGCCTCACTTTGCTTGCTACCATTTTGTTTTTCAGCATTGAAACAAGCTTCACGTCAGGCGTGTCTGCAATCGATCGGGGTTGGCTTGTTACTGGCGATTTCACTGTTTTGTTGGATCCATGCCATTTCGCTCAGCGCTACCTTAGGTGAAGGCGCATTTATTATGAGCCTGTCGATGCTGTTTGTCCCGCTGCTCGCTTGGCCTATTTTTGGTCAGCGCCCGATCCGCGCGTTTTGGCTTTCATTGCCCGTTGCCGTGATAGGGCTATTTCTATTAGCTTGGAATGGCACATGGCAATTTGCCGCCAATCAATTATGGTTTTTAGCCGCGTCCTGTTGCTTGGCACTGCACTTTAATTTTAATAGCCGCTTCTCTAGCCAACTGCCGCCAATGCTATTGACCACACTACAATTGTTCACTACAGGATGTTTAGGCATCGCTTTATCGTGGTTCACCGAGAGCTGGCCGACAACCGTGAGTATGATCACTTGGCAATGGTTTGCACTGAGTGTGCTACTGGCGACCAGTTTGCGCTATTTATTGCAAACCATCGGTCAGAAAAGCGCGAACCCAACCAATGCCGCACTACTAATGCTGCTTGAGCCAGTATGGACTTTAGTGCTGAGCGTGGTGATTTATCATGAAAGCATGCCATTGAATAAGCTGCTTGGCTGTGGATTCTTATTAGTCTCTTTACTGTTCTATCGATTGGGTTTATTAAGATTACGTTAGTGAATATTGTTCTGATGAGTTAGAGCGATTACAAAAAAGCAGCGCCAGATAGCTTAAATTAAAGATGAGCTTGTTAATTAAAATTAGCGTTTCTGGCTAATGTTTTGTTTTTGATTTATTGGCCTTTGTTATTTGTAGGAAAATTCTTGTTAGGCGTTCTATGTCTTTAAATTAATTCAATTTACTCTCATGTTTTTCAAATAATACCATTGCTCATTTTATGACTATTACATTATGATGTTGGGTATAAATGTGATCTCTGCCATAGGTTGGTAATAGTTGAAACGATATTTCTTTACATTGTTGTTAAGTCTTCTTGTGACAACTGCTGTTGCTGCAGACTACCTGGATCCTAGCGAGCGCGAGTATCTCAAAAAGAAATCCACGATTACCATCGCGGTGCTGAACGACGTATGGATGCCTTTTTGGGGCGGTTCTGTGCAAGAACCGATAGGAATTGAACATGATTTTGCCACAGCACTTGCCCAAGAACTCGGGGTGGCGATTGATTATAAGGTCTTTAATTCTGTAGAGGCGGTACTCAACGCGGTAAAAAGGGGCTATGCCGACATGGTGGTCGGTTTTGCGCATACACCGATGCGGGAAGGTCAATTTTTATTTTCTGAGCCATTATATGAAAATTTACTGGTAATCTGGTTACGCGAAAAGAGTATGGCCCAAAGACCACTCGCCAATTTAAGATGGGTTTGTATTAAAGATACGTCGTATTGTGAAATACTAAAAAAACGCGGTTATCCGAAAATGATTATCGCACCAAATTACATCAGTTCAGTTGAAATGATCCATCAAGGTGTGGCCGATGCGACGATTGCTAATTATGCTTCATTAAATCACTTTTTAAGTAAAAGCGGTTTTACTTTAGGTAAGGTTGTTTTTGATCAAGATTTAGGCTCGCAAATTAATCGGGTGTTAATCAATATCAATGAGCCATTATTACTTTCTGCAATTAATAAAGTGATGGAGGCGGATAAAAATGGATTAACCAATAACAAATTAAATTCATCTAATGTTTATTTTGTTAATGATCAGGTGGCTTTGAAATCATTACGTAGTAAAAAGAATGACACAATTTTACGCTATAGTGTGCAGGATGATCTTTTTCCGATATCCTATTGGGATGAAAAAGAGAAAAAATACAAAGGTTACATACATGATCTAATCGATTTAATGGAATCTAAAAGTATCTTAAAATTTGAATTTGTTCCTGCTTATGGTCGAGATATCGATGAACTTTTGCGGATTGGTAAAGTGGATTTCGTGCCATTTTATAATATGGACTATATCGATAGGCGAGATTTTATTGACATAGGTAAATATACAGAGCTTGAATTCGGTCATATTAAAACTACCAAACCGTATGCGATCCAAATTACGGGTATACTTGATCGCAGCGGAAAATTTAATCTCCAGCTCGCTAATCAAATGGATTTGGAGAATATTAAAATTTACCGCACACTGAATGAGTTAGAACAAGCATTAAATAGTGGTCAAGTGACGCATGCTTTGCTTAATAAAGTTTTAATTAATCAGATGTTGCTTGATGGAAAGCAAGATTCATTCACGCAGCTACCCCCGAGTGCGGGTCAAAATTTAAGAGCCGACATTACGATGTTGGTCGGTAAGGATGCATACGCTTTACAAAGTATGCTGCAAAAGCTATTGGCGACCTTTAGTCAAGCAGAGATTGATGCAGTTAAAGCTAATTATGATCGTGTGACGGTACATGTGGGTTACGATAAACAGCAGGTGTTAATTTCTGCGTTGGTGATGTTATGTATTGTGCTGAGTTTCGGTCTTATACTAAGCATTTCTCTTTATCATATGCGTATAAAATTGCGTAGCTCAGAGCAAGTGGCTCAATTATCATTCGGTCAATTACGCTGGTTGATGGGGTTACTTGATGCGATCCCAAATATGATTTTTATTTCCGACCAAAAAGGGGAAGTGATATTAGCCAATGCGGCCTATCGAAACAGTTATCAAGCCTGTTGTAATGATGCGTGTATACAGCAACGGCCAGAATGCGCTTTTATGGGCTTACCGACAGAGGTAGATGCTGAATACTCGATGGTCATTCAAGTGCCAGAGACCAACTGTGTCATCCGTGGATGCCATTTTCATGTCATGCGGCGGGCGATTTATTATCCGCTCACTCAGCAGCAAGTATATTTAACCCTATTTAACGATATTTCTGAACTCAAACAAACAGAGCTGGCATTGCGTGATTCTAATCAGCAAGCACTGCAAGCCGTAGAAGCACGCAACCATTTTATGGCGGTAATTAGCCATGAGTTGCGTACCCCGATTGCGGCAATGTTGGGTTTAATGGAATTGTTGACCTCTCGTTTAAAAAATAGTGAGAGTCAATTACTATTGACCAATGCGATCAGCTCGGCTGAGCGATTAAATTCGCATGTCAATGATATTCTAGATTTTTCTAAAATTGAGGCACAGCAATTGCAACTCGATATTGCCCAATACAATTTAGCGGATGAACTTGGCCCTTTATTACGTGGCTTTGAAGCCAGTGCTAAAATCAAACAAGTTGAGTTTGAACTAATTTGGGCTCCTAGTGCATTATTATTGGTCAATTTCGATGCATTACGTTTTAACCAAATCGTCACCAATTTACTCTCTAATGCACTTAAGTTTACTGAGCGAGGGCGGGTAGTAGTCAAAATTGAGGTGGCCGATCAACACCTTAGTATAGTGGTAGAAGATACCGGTTATGGTATGACTCAAGCTCAAATTGATTCAATTTTCACTCCCTTTGTGCAAGCCGATAGCAGTATTACGCGCCGATTTGGTGGGACAGGACTAGGGATGTCGATAGTCTCGAACTTGATTGAACTGATGCAAGGTAATATTGAAATTGATAGTCAATTTGGCCAGGGAACTCAAATCAAAGTCACTTTGCCAGTGTCCGTTGCACCCTGTGACGAATGCCAACATCAAACTCTGGCAATCTCGCACCAATCTCCTTATCTGTTGTGGGCTCAAGCGTTAGGTCTTCGAGTTACAGGTAGTCAGTATTGGGTTGAAAAGAGTAGCCATAATATTTATCCAGACCTTTTGCTTAACAAAGTTCGTGCTACGATGAATGCTATCGGCGAACCATCTGAATCCACTCAGCTACAAGGTCACATTTTAGTTGCCGATGATGATCCCATTAACCGGTTATTGATGAGAAAACAGTTAAATCAACTGGGCATTAGCGCAACCTTAGTCAGCGATGGTCGCCAAGCATTCGACAAGCTCGCCGCACAACCCGAGCAGTATGATTTATTGATTACTGACTGCCACATGCCAGAGTTGGATGGTTTTAGCTTGACCCGCAAAGTCAAACAAGAGATCCCTCAATTCCAAGGGGTGTGATTGGTTGTACCGCGGAGGATTCGCGTTTGGCGGCCGAGCAGGCTGAGCAGTCGGGTATGGATAAAGTGATTTATAAGCCGTACAGCTTGATGACACTCAGAGAAACCTTGAGCCTTTATTTGACAACTCAAGTGGTGGGCGTTGTAGCGAGCGCGTGGTTAGATGCCTATGAGCCGGATGAACAGCAAGAGATGGCATCGGTGGTGGTAGATTCTTTTACTCAGGACATCGCATTATTGAATCAAGCTGACTGTGATGTTAAAGCGCTTGCGCACAGGATCAAAGGCGCTGCGGGAGCTTTGCAACTATCACAACTGGCAGAACTCGCAAAAACCGTGGAAAAACAAAACGCACCACAACAACTGGTGGTAGACAAACAGCAATTGATCAATGCCATGTATGAAGTCGTCGAGCAGGCACAGCAGTGGCTTAATCAGCATCAGAGCGAATAACGTGATGAAAATACTGATAGTGGAAGATGATCGGATCCAGGCAACTAGTCTGAAACTTAAATTAAGGCAACTTGGATTGCATGAGGTGATTTGGGCTGAAAATGGAATGGCCGCGCTAGCCTTATGTAACACCGTGAGCGTTGATTTGATGTTTTGTGATATTCGTATGCCACAAATGGATGGCATCAGTTTGTTATCACAACTGAGCCAACAAGTGCCCAATTTAGGGGTAGTGGTGGTGAGTGCGGTTGAGGATGCCATTCTTGAGCTGACCCGCAATATGTGCAGTTTGGCCGGCTTTCCTTATGTGGATTGTTTAGCCAAACCTTATGCCTTGGATTCGCTACAGCGAGTGATCGACAGCTTTAATAAGCAAGTTCAAGCGGAGGATGAGCGTGAACGCTACTCAACGCTGAGTCTAACTAAGGATGACATAAAACACGCTTTTGAGCATGATTATATTTTTAATTATTATCAACCGCAGTTTGATTTTCGCACTGGGGCGATGGTCGGCGTCGAAGCGTTGGTGCGTTATCAGCATCCAGTGCACGGTACGCTTAGCCCTGCGGTGTTTTTACCTCTGATTGAGCAATGTGGTTTGCATGATCAGCTATTTTTAACCGTACTCGAAAAGTCGATTTCCGCATTGGCAAGCATTGCCGCTGATTTGCAGCTTTCGATCAACATTAGCCAATCTAATTTGCAGCAAGCGATTTGCGATCCGATCCTTGCGATTTGTGAACAACACCATTTTGCGCCTAGCCAGCTGACTTTAGAGCTGACCGAACATGAAGTTTATAACGGCACCATGACCTCGCTTGCCAATCTGGCTCGACTGCGCATGTATGGTGTCGGTTTGTCGATTGATGATTTTGGCACAGGCTACGCTTCATTAGCGCAACTGGCGCAATTACCGTTTACTGAGCTGAAAATTGACCGTAGTTTTGTGCACGATCTAGCCACCAATTACAAACATCAGCAATTGACTAATATGTGCCTTTTGTTGGCGCAATCTTTGGGGTTACATTGTGTGGTGGAAGGGGTTGAAACTGAAGAAACTTGGCAATATTTACGCCATCTTGGGGTCGATACTTGCCAAGGTTATTACGCAGCTAAGCCGATGCCGATTGCACAACTGAGTGAGCTGTATAGCAAAAATCGTCATCAGCACTTAGATGGTCAGAGCATGGATAATGGCTGGCAAATTTTGTTGGTCGACAGTCAAATGACCAGTGCACAGGCCTTACAAAAAATTCTGCGCAAAGCCGTCAATGTTAGCCAAGTGTTTATCGCGCAGGATGTTGAACAAGCTCAGCATATATTGCGTGATTTACCGATCAATGTGCTGGTGGTGGAAAGTAAGCTGCTATCGGCGCTTGAAGTAGATGATTTTTGTGACTACCTTGATCTTGATTATCAAGGGGTGTTTATGGAGTTGCAAGATAGCTTAGTTGTGGAGGATTTATCCCGTGAGGGGAGTGCAACGATTGTGAAAGCGAGCACCTTAGCGGAAACCGCCAATCGTATCTTGCAGCAAGCCGAACGCTGTAACTCACACTTACTCAGTACCTCAAATGAACTCGAGCAGCTTTCAGAACGAGAGCTGACGGTGGCTAAGATGCTCGTCGAAGGGCTGTCCAACAAACAAATTGCCCTGCAACTGGATATTAACCAAAAAACCGTCAGTACCTACAAGACCCGAGTTATGACGAAATTAGGTATTAAATCAGCCGTTGAGTTGGTGCGATTTGTAACAATTAAATAGATATTAGAGATATGGCAATTCCTTCATTTTCTGAACTCAAAGTTTTGGTTATTGACGATGCTCCCATCGTGCTCACCAGTTTGCGCAGTATGTTGCTCAAGTTGGGGTTTTTAGAGCCGAATGTGGTATGTAGTAAAAGCCCACGTGCGGCAGTATTTATGGCTGGGCGTCAGAAGTTTGATATTTTTATTTGTGATTATAACTTTGGTAAGGAATTGAATGGTAAGCAAATTTTTGAAGAGTTGAAGCACTATAAGCTGCTTAAACAGGAAGCGGTATTTGTCCTCGTGACTGGCGAGAGCTCATCTTATGTGGTGCACTCGATTTTAGAAATGAAACCCGATGAATATATACTGAAGCCGTTTAATATTCTGACTTTACAAGATCGCCTCACCCAAGCAATAGCGCGCAAACATGCGCTGCAAGCGTTATATAAAGCAGAGGCAGATGGAGAGGCTGAACTCGGTTTGAGTTTGTGTGATGAACTGGAGCCATTTAACAACGATTATTATTATGTGATTCAAAAATTTCGCGGCGATTTTTTAACCCAATTACGGCGCTTTGATTGTGCACGTGAAGTCTATTTGGAAACCTTAGAGCACAAAGACTTTGATTGGGCGAAAATCGGGCTGGCGAATGCGCTAAAACAAACTGGACGTCATGTCGAAGCGACGCAAGTGATCCAAGAACTGCTAGCCAGTACTCCCAATAATGTGCGCGCTCGGGTGGAAGCAGCCAGTATCAGTTTAAGTAATAACTCCATTCCAGATGCGATCCATCATTTACAGATTGCCAACCAAATTGTGCCAGGGCACTCGGATCGTGAATGGGTACTGGCTAATCTTTGTCTATCGGTAGGCGATACGATCTCTGCGTTGGAGCGTTATCGTTTGTATACCGAGATAAATAAAGAAACCTATCGCAATACCCACCATATGCAGCTTAATTTAATTCGTATTTTATTGTATGCCGTGCGTCAGGCAGAGCCGACCCTGCGCGATCAATGGTTGTCACAAGCAAAATCGATATTGAAAGGGCTGTATGATAAGGGCCAGCATGAGGAGCTAATGCCTCAGTTAGAATTGGTTGCCGCGCATCTGGCGATGGAAGAGGGGGAACTGGGCATATCGGTGGATATCTTAAATAAGATTTATCGTGCCAAACCGTTTGAGTTATTTGAAGATCGCTATCATTTCACTTGGCTGCTGAATGTGATGGGATTTGATTCTGAATTTGCCAAATGCATCGGTTGGTGTAATGAAGCATTACTGAATCAAGAGGGTGGGATTTTGCTGGAAAGCAAAATCGCATTGGGTAAAGCATTGAAACAAACTAATGAGGATAAATTGCAATGGCTGGAACAGCGTTATCAAGCGTTATGCAATAAACAACAAACGATAGATTCGCTTCTGGATATTTATATTGAAATCTTAAATCGTTGCCCGACGTTACGTACGGTTTGTATGAAAGTGATCACCATTTTATCTCGCTATTGGCCAACTAAACTCACGGGTACGGAAACCGATGAGTTACTGAAAAACTGTCACCGTACAATCCTGCAGTTAATGAGCGAAGAAGAATTAGTCAATGCCAAGTACAGTGAATTGTATAAAAAAGCCATCACATTCCGGATGGGGCACCGTACTGAGCAGGAGAATATTTAACTTTATGATTTGTTGAGCTAATCGAGTTTTAAGGCCGAATCCGTTATGTTTCGGCCTTTTTATATGTTAAATGATTAAGCTCTATAGCGTTCGACTTGTTGCTGCATCTCTTCCGCTAATCGCGCTAATTCGACTGTTGCCGCTGAGCTTTGTTCGGCTCCTGCTGCGGTTTGGTCGGAAATATCGCTGATGGCGATGATATTTTTATTAATCTCTTCGGTCACGGCGGTTTGCTGCTCCGAGGCGGCAGCAATTTGCAGATTCATACTTGAGATTCGATCCACGTTACTGGTGATGGCATTGAGCGCACTACCAGCTAAGCGGGCCTTTTCGACCGCTTTGCTTGCGGAGTCAACACCTTGTTCAATCCATTGGGTTGAATCACGACTACTTTGCTGCAAACGTTGCACCGTCTCTAAAATTTGCTTAGTCGAGTCTTGGGTTCGACTAGCGAGCGTGCGAACTTCATCGGCGACCACGGCAAAACCACGCCCTTGCTCACCCGCCCGCGCCGCTTCAATCGCCGCATTCAACGCGAGTAAATTAGTTTGTTCAGAAATACTTTGAATCACATCTATCACACTACCTATCGCTTCTGAATCCGCCGCTAGCATCTGGATCGCGGAGCGCATTTTTTGTAAATCGGCTGCCAGTCCTTCAATCATAGAGATATTGTCACCAACCACTTGGTGGCCTTGTTGTGCGGCCAGTTCCGCTTGCTCTGAGGCTTGCGCGGCTAAGCCTGCATTTTGGGCGACTTCATGCACGGTGGCGGTAAATTGATGAATGGCGGCTGCGATCTGCTGGGTTTGTGCCTGTTGCTCGACAATACTTTGCTTGGCTTGCAAGGTTACCGCGGCATTTTCTTCGGCGGCGCTGGCTAAGGTTGCGATCGAGTGGCGGTTGCTGCCAATCACCTTTTGGAAGCTTTCCACAATCCGGTTGACGTATTGACTAATTGTCGAAAACTCATCGTTGCCCGTGACTGGAATGCGCTGAGTAAGGTCGCCATTGGCAATATGGTTGACTGAACTTGCCAGCTCCACCACTGCATGGTTAACGCGATGGGTGATGAGCAGTGCCAAGGTGGTGGTGACAATCAGTGCCAATCCTCCGAGCAAGCCGACCTCCCAACTAAATTGGTCAATATCTCGCTCGGCTGCCGCTAAATAGCGGTTACCTTCGCTAATTTGTAGGGTCAGAAATGCGTTGGCACTTTGCTTAATGTCACTGAGTAAGGGGTTGATGCGCTGCAGCAAAATCAGATTGGCGGCATCGAACTCTTGTTGGGCCAATTGATTGAGTGCTGGGGTAAAACCTTGCTCAGTCACCATGATGATTTGCTCTTTTAAGCGGATCGCGAGTGAGCGTTCTTCCACGCTCAGCTCACTGGCTAAAATGTCCGTTTCAATCATTTGTTGCAGATGGCTTAGTGACTGAGTAATGGCATCACTGTGCATCTCAACGGCGTGATTGTGCATAGTGGCAAATTTTGAGCTCGGATCATGTTGGAAGGAGAGTAACAACTGGCTACGCGCCGTTTCGATCTCATCTAAAATACGCCCAGCACGGATGGTGTTCAGCATGTTTTTCCCATGCATGATCTCAATGGTATTGGCCGCGCTGCGCATGCCGGCGAGCCCTTCATAGCCTAAAAATAGGATCGATACAATAATTAATACGACGATAAGTTTTAAGCGAAAAGCAACACTGTGCAGTGAGTGGGGTAACTTGGTGGCAGAATGGTTTAATGAGTTGGGGGTCATCATTATTCAGTTCCGTAAAAAAAGTTAAGGTGTAAAGATAATATTGCATTTTCATTGCACTTTTATTGCAAACGAGTCGGTGTGAGCATGTGGCAATTAATTATGCGAGGCATATCAAGGCATTAAGGTGGCATTGATCGCGATTTCAGCTATGTCAGTAATCGTGCTGTTATGCCAGTGCTGCGGGCCAATACGGTGAAACCCCGATAGTTGGTAGCTATCGGGGTTTCGAATTTTTAGACTTTTCGGTTGGTAAGACCGATGATCTTATTTATGCAAAAGGTTGGATTTGCTCCGATTAATTCCTAGGTAGGGAATTAGATACGGATGAAGTCCATGTGCTCAACTTTTGGCTTATAAGCGTGACGTTGAACATCTTGTGGTTTCACTTTCACTTCTTGGCCGTCGATAACCAGAACGATAGCTTGGTAAAACTCAGGCTTGTCCATTTGGTTCATCACTTCATCGTGGTTCAGTGAAATAGACACTGGAGCTGCTTCACCACCGTAAACGATCGCTGGGAAGTAACCAGTGTGACGTAGGCGGCGGCTCGCACCTTTACCTAGGTCAGTACGTAATACTGCTTCGAATTTCATAGTATTTACTCTCAAATTAGTAAAAAACAGAGTGACAAGACAATGCGACCTTGTCTATGTCGTCAAATTTCTAACCCATTTGAACGGGCGAGAAACGAGCGCGGATACTAGCATTCATCCAACCATTGAGCAACTAAAAAACTCGATTTACGCAGTGTGCTACCCCAATGCCAGTCTTGTTCGGTTAAGCGGTTAGACTTGAGCGTAATGGGTGATCGATGTCGGAGGTAAACTCATCGGCAAAAACGTGATCGCGTATTACCCAAAAACGACCGGATTTACGGGCAATCACAAATAACGGTGGACGAAAGCGGTGCTGATGATCCACCACTTTACTTGGCGTTGCCGCATCAAAAGGGCGATGTTTATCTGCCAAATGCGGACGCACAAATTGATCGCGAAATCGCTGTTTTTGGCGCGCAGTGGTTAATGGCCAAAAGTGGTGAACTTGCAGCCCATTGTCTCCGTGATAAGTGACTTGTAACTGACTCTTGCCTTGCACGTCTTTATGCACCAGCAAGCTCATCTCAAGGCATTCAAACACCAAGGCATCTTTGAGATTCAGCGCGTCTTTGAGTTTTTTATCCGGATCGACTAGCGTAGCATCGCATTCATGGCAGATGCGCGCGGCAATGTCATTATCCGCTCCGCACTGATTGCAGTATTTGGCCCGAAAACGATAGCCACAATGTTCGCGCTCGCCGCTCTCTTCATCGGTGAAATAGCCTTGGCAGCGGCGACCATAGTGCTCAAGCAAAAAGCCGTTAGCATCCAGTTTGCCCCAAAAGTTATTATTAAAACCGCAAGCCGGACAGGGGATGGTGATAATTTCACTGTCTGAATCCGGCTTAGGATCGCCCACTTCAGGTTGATACAAATCATATTGATTGCCAGCGTAATCGAGCACTAAACAGTCGGTTTTGCCTTCGGCGAGCCGTAATCCTCGCCCGACAATTTGTTGATACAAGCTGACTGATTCGGTCGGGCGTAAAATTGCAATTAAATCCACGTGCGGCGCATCAAAGCCGGTGGTGAGCACAGAAACATTGACTAAAAACTTTATTTGGCACAGCTTAAAAGCTTGAATGATGCGATCGCGCTCTGGGGTTGGCGTATCACCAATCACTAATGCGGCTTGCTGATCCGGTAGTAATCGATAAATTTCTTCAGCATGACGCACAGTGGCAGCAAAAATCATTACCCCTTTGCGCTGGTGAGCAAGCTCAATGATCTGCGCGATGATTTGTGGGGTCGCACGCTGTGATTGCTCGATCACGAAATCGAGTTCAGATTCACGATAACGGCCGGTGTTGGCGGGTTTCAACTGTGAGAAATCGTAACTCATCACCGGAGTATCAATCAGTTTGGCAGGAGTAAGAAAGCCCTCATCGAGTAGATAATGAATCGGCAGTTCGAAAATACAGTCGCGAAAAAAACGCGTTTCGGCGCTGCGCACCAAACCTCGGGTATGGTATTGATAAATCCAGCCCATGCCGAGCCGATAAGGGGTGGCGGTCAGTCCTAGCACTTTCATATTAGGATTGAGCTCTAGAAGATGCTGAATGACTTTTTGGTAGCTGCTGTTTTTATCATCCGGTACCCGATGACACTCATCAATCACCAACAAAGAGAACGGATCGGTAAATTCGGCTAAGTTACGTACCACCGATTGCACCGAAGCAAACACCACCGATTGATCGGTTTCTTTGCGGCCAAGACCCGCGGAAAAAATCGCACCACTTAAACCATAGCCTTCATATTTAGCGTGGTTTTGTTCGACTAACTCTTTCACATGCGCCAGCACTAAGACTCGTCCCCGAGCAAGGCGGGCGAGTTCAGCAATCACTAAGCTTTTGCCCGCTCCGGTCGGTAGTACGATCACTGCTGGTGTCGAATGCTGGCGAAAATAGTGCACTACGGCTTTAACCGAGTCTGTTTGATAAGGTCGTAACGTATACATCCGCAGGGGGTTACCGAGGTTAGGTTGGCAATTGGCGGGTTTTGCACCGCTTGATGTGTATCGCAAGTAATTGCGCTGGGTAATTATGCTGTCAGGTCTGTATAATAACCGACTTCCAGCCAATGAGGTAAGCATGCGTTTAGATAAATTCCTGTGTGATGCGCTCGGTACTACGCGTAAAGAAGCGACGATGCTTCTCAAAAGCGGTGAAGTAACCGTTGATACAGTGGTGCAAAAAAGTGGTGCGTTTAAGCTTAAACCGAACTCGCGGGTTGAGTGGCAAGCGCGTGAAATCAGCGTTCAGGGCCCGCGCTATATTATGATGCACAAGCCTGAGGGTGTGGTGTGCTCGCACGAGGATGGGTTTAATCAAACCGCCTTTATCTTGCTCGATGAAGTGAATATTCACGATCTGCACTTCGCTGGACGTTTGGATGTTGATACCACAGGCTTGCTGCTGATCACCGATGATGGGCAATGGTCGCACCGCGTGACATCGCCCAAACACAAATGTGAAAAAACTTATCGTGTGTGGCTGGCTGATCCGATCCAAGCCGATTATGCTGAGCAATTTGCACAAGGCATTGAACTGCGCAACGAACGCGAACTGACCTTGCCCGCTCAGTTAGAGATAATCAGTGCCACCGAGGTTCTGCTCACCATTCACGAAGGCAAATACCACCAAGTGAAACGGATGTTTGCAGCATTAGGTAATAAAGTGATCGGCTTGCACCGTGAGCGGATTGGTCAAATTATGTTGGATGAGCAACTTGAGCCGGGTGAGTATCGTTATTTAACGGAATCTGAAATCGCTTCGGTTTGGAAATAGTTTTGGTTAGGAAAAATCGCTCTAGTTTGGCAACAAAAACGGTTTTTTGAAATCGATGATTGCTCAATTAAAACAGGTGAATGGCGATGTTTTTGACCATAATTATACCCAAACCACTTGGAGTTGCAGGTAGGCGGCAAGTGAATGAGTCCCCATGAGCATAGGTAAACTATGTGATTGGGGTGAAGGAACCTAGCCAACACCGCTGCAGCTTCAAGTACCAAGGGTATAACATGTTAAAACATGATTTTTAATACCACCAGTTAGCTTGACGGAGAATTATGTCAGCCCCAACTCTCAACGCTCAACAAGCACCTCAAATGAGCTTGTTACTTTATATTGTGCTCGGTGCGCTTGGTGCTTTGACGCCACTCGCGATCGATATGTATTTACCTGCTATGCCGACCATTGCCCGTGATTTTGGCGTTAATGCTGGTGCAGTACAAATTACCCTGACCGCGTATACCGCCGGTTTTGCCATCGGGCAACTGCTGCATGGCCCGATGGCCGACAGTTTTGGTCGTCGTCCGGTGATGCTATGCGGGATTTTTCTGTTTGGGATTGGTGCCGTGGCCAGCGCCACCACTAATGGTATCGAAGCATTAACCTATATTCGTGCCGCACAAGGTTTTGCCGGTGCCGCGGCCGCGGTGGTGATCCAAGCCGTGGTACGCGATATGTTTGATCGCGAAGATTTTATCCGCGCGATGTCGTTTGTCACCTTAGTGATCACGCTGGCCCCGTTAGCCGCGCCGATGATCGGTGGTCATTTAGCGGTCTGGTTTGGTTGGCGCTCGATTTTCTGGGTGTTAGCGCTGTTTGCCGTGCTAGTGATTGCGATGGTGCTGTGGAAGATCCCAGAAACGCTGAGCGAAGAGAACCGTCAACCGCTACGTTTTCGTAATACCATGCGCAACTACTTTGACCTGTGCAAAAATCCGGTCGCGATGGGGCTGATTTTCTCCGGTGCTTTTTCGTTTGCTGGCATGTTCGCTTTCTTAACCGCTGGTGCGTTTGTTTATATTGATATTTATGGTGTTAGCCCTGATCAATTCGGATATCTGTTTGGGCTCAATATTATCGCAATGATCGCGATGACCAGCCTCAATGGTCGCTTTGTGAAAAAAGTCGGCTCGCACAATATGCTGCGCTTTGCACTGTTGATCCAACTGCTGGCTGGGATTGGTCTGTTTATTGGTTGGTTACTGAATTGGGGCTTGTGGGGAATTGTACCGTTTGTGGTGCTGTTTGTGGGCACTATCTCGACCATTGGCAGTAATTCAATGGGGCTATTGCTGAGCCGATACCCACGCATGGCGGGCACCGCTTCATCGTTAGCCGGCACACTGCGTTTTGGTACCGGATCGGTGATTGGGGTGGTGGTCTCAGCACTACCCGGTACGCAAACTTGGCCGATGATCTTGGTGATGGCGGCCTGCTCGGTATTATCGGGTGCCTTCTATTGGATGTTAGGAAAAAATGCATAATGGCAAATTACTATTTAGAAATTCAACAAGTGGTCAATACGGCACTGGCGGAACTCGCGGCGGAGCATAAAGCAGGCAAACTAGCCAATGCACCGGTGGCGAATAACCATTTTTTAGTGCATTGGGTAACCAAAGCGCTCAAGGCCCAGCGTTTTGACCGCTGTGTGGGCGATGATTTGACTCAGTGGCAAAAAGCGGGGCGTTCGAAAGGCAACCAGTCGCAACTGTTGCCAACCTTTCAACGGATTTCGGCGTATTATGCGCATTTTTTTGCTGAACAAGACAATAAACCGATCACCGATCAGCAGATTGAAGCTTTTCTGGATGAGATGGAGCAAGCGGATTGGGAAGTTTCAACCTCTGAGCCGTTGGTCAATGCGGGGAAAGTGCAGATTTTTACTGATGGCCAAAATTCACTGGCACTGTGCTCTGTACAATGTGAAGCATGTTTTGACGGAGAAGTGTTGGTTAAACCGATGAATTGGTTTGTACGTGGTCACCATGCGGCTTTTATCGAAAAAGCGTTTGCGGCTGGATTTATGGTACATAAGCAGACCGATTATAAATCGAATGTTAAATATCACGGCGAGTACCTGATTTTTCCGGCCAACCATGGCACCCAGTTGGCTGAAATTCCACTCTCTTTTCGAGTTGAATAACGCTTTCTAATCTGAGTCATCTTTTGGTTAAGTTCAGGTATGTGAGATCCCGTCACTGATGGTGGCGGGATTTTTTGATAATAGCGCGTACCATACCGCGAAAAATAAACAGGTGCGCTGGCATCATGGCATACCAATACAGCAAGCCTAGCCAACCTTGTGGATGCCACCACGCCGTGATGCTAAGGCGTCGTTGAGTACCGAGATCTTCAATCATAAATTCTAAGCGGCCTAAACCTGGGCCTTTCATACCAAATAATAATGACAAAAATTGCTGCGGTTGGCAGCGGATCACTTTCCACGAATCGATAAAATCGCCAACCTCCAATTCCGCACCAGCAGGGTGATGTCGGATCGGTGGCTTACCACCAAATAGTACATCTAACCATTCACGAATTCGCCACAAGCCATTAGCAAAAAAATAGCCTTGATCGCGCTGACCAATCGTTTGGATCACTTGCCATAATGCGTGGCTGCTTAATTCGGTGTGGATACTGGCTCCGGCTCGCTTAGGATAATAACCAAACCCCGGTTGCCAGCGTTGAATGGCGTTAGGATCAAATCCCCAAATTTGGCTACGTACGAAGGTTCCCTCACTATTGATGGCTTGAGTGACGGCGTCACGATAAGACAACAAGGTTTGTGGATAGCGTGCGCTAATCGCGCGGTTATCTGCGATGAAATCGTGCGTCAATCCGGCCAGTAGAGAGCGACCAATCGCGCTGGGTACTGAGGTTACTATCCCTAACCAGTGTGAAGCGATATAAGGAGTAAGCCAGCGAGTTGACCATAGCCGAAAGGGTTTGCCTGTCAGTTGGCATAGTTGGCGAAATTGTTCGCGATAACTCAATATCTCCGGTCCACCTAGCTCGAAAATTTGATGGGTTGCGGGCTGCTCTTGTGCAAACTGGAGTAGATAGGTATTCAGGTTGCTCAGTGCAATCGGATTGGCTTGCGCGTCGACCGATTGTGGGGTGATTAATATGGGCAGGTTATACACAAAATCACGCATGATTTCGAAGGCAGCGGAACCGGCACCAATGATCACTCCGGCTCTAAGTTCAGTGATTGGGACATGAGACTGACGTAAAATTTGTCCTGTTTCATAACGCGCTTGCAGATGGGGAGATCGATGAGATTGTGGCTGCAGTGAACTTAAATAAATGACCTGTTGTACCCGACTATGGCTAACATCGAGAGCCTGTTTGACGTTGTGGGCCAATGACAGTTCGTAATCGACAAAATCACCGCCGTGCGCCATACCGTGCACTAAGAAAAACACCAAATCGTAGTCGGGAATGGTGGCGAGTGTTTGCTGGCGATCGGCGAGATCTAAACGCAGAAGTGTCAGGTTAGGATGCGTGGGTAAACGGGCATTGAGATCATCTATGCTGCGCGAAGCTGCAGTGATTTGATAGCCTGCTTCTAGCAGTCGTGGCAGCAGTTGTGCTCCCACATAACCGGATGCTCCCAGTACTAATACTTTTTTCATCTACCCGCCTGTTTAATCGTTTGTTGTGACTATGCTCACATGAGTATAATAGCCGCAGTTTTTTTCTGCTTGCTATGTCCTTCACTAACCTAGAAAAAGGACGAGCATCACGCTTTGGAGTGATCTTGTGTCTGTTGTCTCTCACGTTTTATCCCACATGCGAGGGGATTTTTTTCGCCGTTTGATCGCGATAGCGCTGCCGATCACCTTGCAAAATATCATGTTCTCCAGCCGTGGTTTAGTTGATGTTTTGATGCTCGGTCAGCTAGGTGAAGCAGAAATTGCCGCGGTCGGTGTAGCCGCGCGTGCCACTTTCGTGACCACCATTATGCTGGTTGGGGTCACCACTGGTGGGGCATTATTAACGGCGCAATATTGGGGGGCTGGCGATCGCAAAGGGGTACGTGAAAGTACCGCGCTGACCTGGTTAGTCGCCAATTTCTTCGCGTTGTTTACCGTATTGCTGTTTTTATTTTTTCCACAGCAAATTATGTCACTCACCACCGAGTCTGAGCAGGTGAATGCACTGGGCAGCCAGTATTTGATCATCACTGCTTTGACCATGTTTGCGGTGGCATGTGTCAGCAGCATGGCGGTAGGGCTACGGGCGATGCATAAACCCGGTGTGAGCACATTTTTCAGCGGTATCGGCATTGTGGCCAACGTGGTGCTGAACTGGATGTTGATTTTTGGTCATTGCGGCTTTCCTGCGATGGGGATTGAAGGCGCGGCAATTGCTACTTTGTTGAGTTGTGCCATCGAAGTTGCTTGTTTGTACAGTTATCTATATGGCAAACAGCATTTAATGGCGTTTGGTTGGCTGGATATAAAAGCGGTGTTGGATTGGCCGAAAATTAGCCGTTTTTTGCGCTTGTCACTACCGACCACCTTTAACTTTTTAGCTTGGGCTGCAGGTCTATTTACCTACCATGCGATCATGGGACAAACTGGGGTGCAGGGACTCGCGGCATTATCGGTGATGACGCCGGTTGAATCGATTTCACTGAGTTTATTGATTGGGATGTCGAGTGCCGCCTCGGTCTTGGTCGGCAATCAACTGGGAGCAAAAAATTATCAAGCCGTTTATTATCAAGCCATCGGTGTGACAATCTGCAGTGTGATTGTCGGAGTTCTGGTCGCGATCACGCTTTATACTGTGCAAACCCCAGTACTGGATGCCTTTAGTGCGTTGAGTCCAGAGACGCGTGCGCTGTCAGAGAAATTTATCGTGATCATGTGTATCGGGATCGTGCTGCGCTCACTGCCGATGATGGTGATTGTCGGTGCACTGCGTGCTGGGGGAGATGTAAAATACTGTCTCGCTCAAGATATAGTGGCGCAGTGGTGTATCGGTATCCCACTGGCGGCGTTTGCCGCGTTGGTGCTGAAAGTTGATCCAGAATGGATTTATTGGCTGTTTCTTACCGAAGAGTTGGTGAAATGGGGGAGTTCATTACACCGTATGCAAAGTAAAAAATGGATGAGAAATCTGATTGAAAAATAAAGATTAATTGTTGGATATTTGCAAATTAATGCATAAGGTGTGATCGGCTAGCCAAAATACTTTCTCCACTTAGGGTTTTGGTGTAGATTCTGGTTCCAGTTCCATTATCGGCAATGAGTGGTTTGATGCTACAACTAATCGACCTATGCAAAGGCTATGTAGACGGCGATGAATTTCATCCGGTTTTGCAGGGCGCTGAGTTGAGACTGAACCTCGGGGAGCAGTTAGCACTGATGGGCGAAAGCGGCTCAGGTAAAAGTACACTGCTCAATTTGATTGCTGGTCTTGATAGTGCTGATTCTGGGGAAATTTGGTTTCCCGGATTTCCAATGCATAGCACCTCTGAGCGCCAGCGTACCGCCTTTCGGCGTGGTAATATCGGGCAGATTTTCCAACAATATAATTTACTACCGACCTTAAATCTTGCCGATAACATCCGTTTCTGTCGCCAGCTTAAAGGGTTGCCTGAAGATGCTGAACTGTGGCGACAAATTCTTTCCGCACTCGATTTAATGCCGTTGCTTGGCCGTTACCCAGAAGAAGTGTCTGGTGGTCAGCAACAACGTGCCGCGATTGCACGGGCTTTGTATATGGAGCCGAAGATCCTGCTCGCTGATGAGCCAACCGGTAGTCTTGATGAGCGCAATGCCGAAGCGGTGATGCGCTTATTAACCAGCTTAACCCGTGAATTAAACTGTGCGCTGCTGCTTGTCACGCACAGTGAGACAGTGGCGCAGCATATGGATGGCTGTATTCGCCTGCAAGGAGGACAACTGCATGTTATGGCCCGTAGTTAAGGCACTACTTGGGCATTATCGACGCTATCCATTACAGATTTTTCTCGTCTGGCTCGGCTTGACACTCGGTGTTTCGTTATTGGTTGGGGTGACCGCGATTAATCACCATGCCAGACAAAGCTATGAGCATGGCGAAAGATTGTTTGCTAACCCTCTGCCTTATCGAATCCGCTCTAAACTGATCGCCAATAAAATTCCACAAGGTTTTTATATTCAATTGCGCCGTGATGGCTTTGAGCAATGTGTACCTTTTGATGATTATCGGATCAGTACCCGCGCAGGACTGGATATCATGCTCCAAGGGGTCGATCCTGTTGCTTTACTCTCACTTGACAGTGGTAAGACCTTAAACCAGCAAACAGGATTGCGTCTGATGCAGCCGCCTTATCCGGTGATGGTCAGCCAAGAGTTGGCTAAATTACAGGGCTGGCAAGAGGGTGATCATATTGCTTTGGAGGATGATTCAAGTCTTGGGCCGATTACCATTGATGCCCACAATCAAGTCTCCGGGATGCGAGTGATTGCCGATCTGTCTTTGGTGCGCAGATTGAAAAAAGGCTCAGGACTGACGGTGATCGCCTGTGCTGATATGCCGCCCGCCAAGCTGGATAGGCTGAAACAAAATTTGCCCAATGGCTTAACCTTAACCCGTAGTACCCGTTCAGAATTAGAGTCGTTAACCCAAGCTTTTCATCTCAATTTAACCGCCATGGGAATGTTGGCTTTTTTGGTTGGCATCTTTATTTTTTATCAGGCGATGTCACTGTCGATGGTACAACGACAGCCGTTGGTGGGAATGCTCAGACAGCTCGGGGTCAGTGGTTGGCAGCTCATGCAGGCAATGCTGGTTGAATTATTGCTTCTAGTTTTGCTGTGCTGGCTATGTGGCAATGTATTCGGTTTATTGTTGGCCAATCAGTTAATCCCTGCAGTGGCAAGCAGTTTGGGCTATTTGTATAACGCGAATATAGATTTGGCGATTGCTTGGAACTGGTCGTGGAGTAGCTACAGTTTATTGATGGCGCTATTTGCCGCAGTGGCTTCTTGCGCTTGGCCTTTAGTGCGTTTATTGCGCTCGCAACCGATTCGTTTATCCGCCCGCCTTTCACTGGTGCGTTTTGCTGGTAAGGAATTCAAGTTACAAGCGTTGTTGGCTTGTGTGTTGGTGATGGTGGCGATAGCCCTTTATCACGTCGCGCAAACTCAGCAATCCGGTTTTACCATCATCGGTTTAATTTTGTTGAGCGTGGCACTGATTACGCCATATCTAATTTGGACGTTGTTCACCAGTTTTTCTTACACTTTACGCTGGGTTAAAGTTCGTTGGTTCTTTGCCGATGCGGCAGCGAGTATGAGTTATCGCGGCGTTGCCACGATGGCCTTTATGGTGGCGTTGGCGGCCAATATCGGCGTGGAAACCATGGTTGGTAGTTTTCGCGATACCACTGATCGCTGGCTAAGCCAGCGGCTAGCGGCAGATCTCTATCTCTATCCTAGTAATAGTGTTTCAGCGCTGATGAGTGATTGGCTGGAAATACAACCTGAGGTGAACTCGGTATGGCAGCGCTGGCAAAAAGATTTTACTTCGCAACATGATTCGGTACAAATCGTCAGTACTGGCCCTTCAGAAGGTGAATTAGACTCACTGACGGTAAAACTTGGTGTGATGAACTACTGGTATCATTTACATCATTCCCGTGGCGTGATGGTCAGTGAATCAATGGCGCTTAAACTCGGTATTCGTCCCGGAGATTCGCTCGATCTGCCTGAGCCAATCGGGGCAAATTGGACCGTACTCGGCGTTTATTACGATTACGGAAATCCGTACTATCAAGTGATGGTCTCACATCAGAACTGGATCAACGCGTTTGCTGGCTCTGGCAATGTGGTGTTAGCCGTGGTGCTGAACGAAGGGGTAACGGGTGAGGGGGCGGCCGGTGAAAGAATTAAGCAACGTTTGAATGCTATTTTTAGGCTCAGCGCCGATCGGGTGGTCGATAACATTCATCTACATAGTCATGCCATGCGCGTGTTTGATCGTACTTTTTCGATCGCTAGTACGCTCGGCAACATTACCTTGTTGATTGCGGTGTGCGGGATCTTCTTCTCGACTTTAGCCGGTGAAACTTCTCGTTTACGGCATATCTCATTACTGCGTTGTCTTGGTGTTTCTGGCAAAGAGTTAGTGTTGATCGGTGGCATGCAGTTATTGGTGTTTGGCGCGATTTCATTTTTGATCGCATTGCCACTGGGGCTGACTCTGGCTCACTTGGTGATTGATTTGGTAATTAAACCCTCATTTGGTTGGACGATGCCATTGCAAATTGTGCCCGGAGAGTATCTGCATACTATCGGCTGGGCGATGGTCGCTTTGATGCTAGCAGGAGCCTTGCCGGTCATTCGCTTGGCGCGAAAATCACCGATGAAATCATTGCGAGAGGCGCTATAAATGCTTGGTCTGCATAAACGTGGTTATCAATGGCTCGCGATTGCGCTCGCGATACTCTTGGCCGTGAGCTGCTGGGTAGGTTATGAGCAAGATGAAAATCTTAATCAAGGATACAATACTGCGTATGCTCAACGTGCTACTTCTCCAGCGGTATTTGAACCTGTGCTGCCTAATCATCCGGTACGTTTACCGAGCGATTTTTTTTCGCGCCCTGAATTTGCCCAAGAGTGGTGGACGCTATATGCCTTGCTGGAAGATGAACAAGGTAAGTCACTGAGTGTACAGTGGAATTTTCTGCGTTTAGCGCAGGATGATCGCAATAGTGTCGGCTGGCAGACCCCGCAGCTTTATTTCTCTTCGGTTGTGATTAATGGCCAAAAGATCGCGTTGCGCGATCAAAAAATGGCTCGTGGTGGAATTGGCCAAGCTGGAATTGGTAAGCAGCCTTTTCGGATGTGGATTGATAATTGGTCGTGGCGCTCACTTGGTATTGGGCCGTTTCCGGGCCATTTACAACTGGTAACGGATAAATTTAGCCTTAATCTACAATTATTAGCTCAAGGGGCCTATCGCTTAGCGGGTGAGCAGGGATATCAAGTCCGGCAAGATTTACTGGCGCTGGCCAGCTATCAATTTGAACAACCCAATATTGTGCTGCAAGGAGAGTTAGCCCTCAGTGGTACGCAACCGGTACGGCGTGTCACTGGCCGAGCATGGTTGAGTAAAGAGTGGGGCAGTGATTTGGTTGCCAACGCACAGATCGGTAGTGATCGCTTGGTGATCCCACTCAGTGATGAGCAGTGGTTAACAGTTAACCGTGTCCGCTATCAAGGCGTCGCGGATTATGTTTATGGTATGTTTCATTCGCGCCATGCTCCGAGCGTGGTGTTAACTGATCAAGATATTCAACTCGAAGCACTTTCTGTATCGGTACTCAGTAATGGTAAACGTCTGCCACTGCGTTGGCGGCTGGTGATCCCTAAGTTGCAAATCAATGTGACGATTGAGCCACTGGATAAAGAGGCTTGGCACTCGTTTCTGATCCCTTACTGGGAGGGGCGGATTAAAATTTTAGGCTCACATACGCAAACAGGTTTTATACAGTTATCCGGCTACTGATTGGGATACATCACGGTGATGGGATTTCGCGCTGAAAGCGTGTGAACGATTTTTGTGGTGAATACGGCAAGGAATTGTGTTGCGATAATATCGGTCAAATTTCACACTAAAATCAATGTTCATTCGGAAAAACCGAATCAATGCCTCATTACAATCGATTTTTCCATCGAGCTAAGCCTAGCTAAACTCTTGGGCTTCTGTTGTTAATCAATTATTAACATAATTTAAGGACAAACTTATGCCTGACATGATTCGAGATTTCTTCAAAATGGAATCTGCGGGTGGCATTTTACTTGTGATTGCGGCTGCTATAGCCATGATGATTGCCAATTCAGCGATGGGTGATGGATACCAAGCCTTGCTACATACCTATGTGCTGGGTATGTCAATATCACATTGGATCAATGATGGTTTAATGGCCGTATTTTTCTTGTTGATTGGCTTAGAAGTAAAGCGTGAGTTGTTAGAAGGCGCGCTCAAATCCCGTGAAACGGCGATTTTCCCAGCGATTGCTGCGGTTGGCGGTATGCTTGCCCCCGCATTAATCTATGTGCTGTTCAACTTTAATGATCCAGAAGCGATTCAAGGTTGGGCGATCCCCGCGGCAACCGATATTGCCTTTGCGCTCGGTATTATGGCGCTACTCGGTAAACGGGTTCCGATTAGCTTAAAAGTATTTCTGCTTGCGCTGGCGATTATTGATGATCTCGGTGTGGTGGTAATTATTGCCCTATTCTACAGCAGTGATTTATCCATCATTGCTCTGGCTGTGGGTTTGCTGATGACCGGTCTGTTATTTATTTTCAACGCTAAGGGCGTGACCAAACTGAGTTTTTACATTATCGCGGGTTTGATTTTGTGGTTCGCAGTATTGAAATCCGGTGTGCATGCCACATTGGCTGGTGTGGTGATTGGTTTTGCTATTCCACTCAAAGGCGCTAAAGACGGTCATTCTCCGCTGAAACACCTTGAGCATGCGCTGCATCCGTATGTTGCGTTCGCGATTCTGCCGGTGTTTGCCTTTGCCAATGCGGGAATCTCACTACAAGGTGTTTCTATCGCAGGCTTGACTTCAATGTTACCGCTTGGAGTCGCGTGCGGACTATTCTTAGGTAAACCGATTGGGATCTTTAGCTTTAGCTGGGCTGCGGTCAAGCTGGGTGTAGCGAAGCTACCAGAAGGGATCAATTTTAAGCATATTTTTGCGGTATCAGTATTGTGTGGAATTGGCTTTACGATGTCGATTTTCATTTCATCGTTGGCGTTTGGTGAAGCGAATCAAGCGTATGATACTTACGCTCGCTTAGGGATCTTAATGGGGTCTACCACTGCGGCATTATTGGGCTACGCTCTATTGCGTCTCTCATTACCGCTGAAAGCTGCGCAGTAATTCTTATCACGATTTAACAACTCTAGCCTCCGCCAAGCGGGGGCTTTTTTATGGCTGATTTTTTTGAATATCCTACAATTTGTTGTCTTTGATGATAGCCAACCGGAACGGGGATAACTTGAGTCCACTTAGGCAAAATAAGTCATGTGCGGGCTTATAACTTTTTGTATCAATTAGACCCTATGACTGATGCGAATAAGTATTAAAAACGATTGCGCTTGACTTTCCTTTTATGCTAATGTTCGCGCCAATCTCAGACTGAGCTTCTGGGGGACACGCGTGGTGACCATTCAGGCTGATTGTGACATCACGTAGGGTAGGTATCGACAAGTCCTTTTGTCGATAGACGGGATACTCTTGCTGCGAAGCAGCATGTGCATGGGAAACCCAACATTGAACTCACTTAACTTATGCATACTAATCAGCTTTGTACTTCCTCTTTGTCCTGTTCAACAGGATCGCAGTATTACAGAACCTTGATCACCTGATTTAGCACAATTTCGTCATATCAACCATGACCCAAATTCCGGTTTGCTTTAGCAAACACGGGCCATTTTGCTATTCGTTTTTTCACTACCTTCTCAAGAAAAGCGAAAATAAATCATCTCAAGGGGAAACAAGATGAGTACAGCCTTTGAAGTCGATAACCACATCGCAACTTTATTTTCAACTCAAGTACCGTTATTAGACGGTCTTTACGATCTCACTCCTGATCAAGTGCTGCTGGATCAAGCTGCACACGAATCGGAAGTGCGTTCATACCCACGCCGCATTCCAATCGCGATTAAACAAGCTTACGGCTGTTTAGTTGAGGATACTCGTGGACAGATTTTCTTGGACTGTTTAGCTGGTGCGGGCACACTAGTGCTTGGCTATAACCATCCAGAAATCAATCAGGCGCTGAAATCACAGCTCGATTCGGGATTGCCGTATCAGACGCTGGATATTGCCACACAAGCGAAAACCCATTTCATCAAAACGGTAAAAGGCTTTCTACCAAAAGCGTTGGCTGATGATTGTGTGATCCAGTTCTGTGGGCCATCGGGTGCCGATGCGGTTGAAGCGGCGATTAAACTGGCCAAGCAAACCACTGGTCGTAACACCATGTTTGCTTTCCGCGGCGCATACCATGGGATGACTAACGGTACTATGGGTATGATGGGCAACCTAAATACCAAAGCACGTCGTACTGGGCTAATGTCGGATGTGCACTTTATGCCATTCCCTTACAGCTTGCGCTGCCCGTTTGGTTTAGGTGACGATGAAGGCGCAAAAGCCAGCATTCGCTACATTGAGCGTCTGCTGAACGATGATGAAGCGGGGATCATGAAACCGGCTGCGATCATTGTTGAACCAGTACAAGGTGAAGGCGGGGTGATCCCTGCGCCAGCCTTCTGGTTGCGTGAACTGCGTCGTATCTGTGATGAACACGGCATTTTACTGATTTTCGATGAAATTCAATGCGGTGTCGGCAAAACCGGTCACAACTTCGCGTTTGAAGAATCGGGTATTATTCCGGATGTCCTGTGTTTATCCAAAGCTATCGGTGGCGGTTTGCCAATGTCGATCTTAGTGATCAACAAAAAGCACGACACATGGCGACCAGGCGAGCACACCGGTACTTTCCGTGGCAACCAATTAGCCATGGTTTCAGGTGCTAAAGCGTTGGAAATTATTCAACGTGATAACCTAGTTGAGCATGCACGCGTTGCGGGTCAATATTTGCGTGCCGGTCTGGAAAAAATCCAAAGCCGAGTTAACTGCATCGCCGAAGTGCGTGGTAAAGGTTTGATGCTGGGTCTGGAAATTAAAGATCCAAGTGGTGAACTGAACCAATTTGGCGAGCCAAAATCAGCCCCACAACTGACCCTTGCTATTCAACGTGCAGCGCTTGAACGCGGTTTGATGGTTGAAAAAGGCGGGCGTGATGGCTCGGTGATCCGTTTCCTTCCTCCGGTCATTATCTCGTTTGAGCAGTTGGATTTTGCGCTACGCGTATTAGAAGAAGCGATGTTGGCCGCTGGTGGCGGTAAAAAAGATCCTGAGCCGGCTAACCAAGAGTGGAAAAAACACTTCATTCATACCGGCCACATGGGTAGTCAAGAGTTCGCACAAGTGATGAACCATACCACGGCAGCGATGAAAGCGGTGTTTGAAGAGGTGAAAGCCCCTTATTCAGGTATCGATCCGAAAGCGCTGGAAGAAGCGATTTACGCGGTGGATCTGGATAACAAAAATGCTTCCTTAAAAGCCGTAATTTCTGAAACCGCGGAGCTGGTGGCGAAAAACTCGATCATGGTGCAGCATCCTGACTGTATTGCGCATCTGCACACGCCACCTTTGATGCCATCGGTGGTCGCGGAGGCGATGATTGCCTCACTCAACCAATCCATGGACTCATGGGATCAATCTTCTGCTGCGACCTTCGTTGAGCAGAAAGTGATTGATTGGATGTGTGAAAAATATCAGCAGGGCGCACAAGCGGACGGTATTTTCACCAGTGGCGGCACGCAGAGTAACCAAATGGGTCTAATGCTGGCGCGTGATTGGATTGCCGATCGCCTCAGTGGCCACTCAATTCAGAAATTGGGTCTGCCTGACTATGCGGATAAACTGCGTATTGTGTGCTCGAAGAAATCGCATTTCACCGTGCAAAAATCCGCATCTTGGATGGGACTGGGCGAGAAAGCCATTCTGGCGGTTGATGCATTGCCAAACGGCACGATGGATGTGAGTCAGTTGGAAGCGGTTGTTACACAAGCAAAAGCGGAAGGTCTCATTCCGTTTGCGATTGTGGGAACTGCAGGTACGACCGATCACGGTGCGATCGATGATTTAGCGACGATTGCTGATGTTGCAGAAAAACACACACTGTGGATGCACGTTGACAGTGCTTATGGTGGTGCGTTAATCCTTAGCAGCCATAAAGATCGTCTAACTGGGATTGAGCGTGCGCAATCGATCAGTGTCGATTTCCATAAGCTGTTTTTCCAAACCATTAGCTGTGGCGCGTTGTTGCTTAAAGACAAGCATAACTTTAAGTACCTGCTACATCATGCAGACTACTTAAACCGTGAGCATGATACGTTGCCAAACTTGGTGGATAAGTCGATTTCAACCACCAAACGTTTTGATGCGCTAAAAGTGTTTATGACCATGCAAAACGTCGGCCCGCAACAACTGGGTGCGATGTATGATCATTTGTTGGCTCAAACGCTAGAGGTGGCGGAATTGGTGCGTCAGCATCCAAGCTTTGAACTGTTAGCCGAACCTTCACTATCGACGGTATTGTTCCGCACGGTCAATGAGAAGGCGTCCGATCTGGATGAGCTTAATAAAGTGGTGCGTCTACAGGCATTGGTGCGCGGTGTAGCCGTGCTGGGTGAAACGATTGTGGATGGCAAAACCGCTTTAAAATTCACCATATTGAACCCATGCTTGCAGATGTCGGATTTCGAATCGCTACTGGCGAAAATTGAAACGCTAACCGCTGAACTAGCGAACTAAAGGTAAAGGAATTATGTCTATTCTACAGATTGGTGCAGGCGGTGTTGGTTGGGTAGTGGCACATAAAGCTGCACAAAACAACGACGTACTGGGTGATATTACGATTGCATCTCGCTCGATTGCGAAGTGTGAAAAAATCATTGAGTCGATTAAAGGTAAAAACAACCTGAAAGACTCGACCAAGAAACTAGAAGCGCGTCAGGTTAACGTTGATGATAGCGAATCATTGGTGCAACTGATTAATCAAGTTAAGCCGGATTTAGTCATCAATGCTGGGCCACCTTGGGTCAATGTTGCGATTATGCAAGCTTGCTACCAAGCCAAAGTATCTTATTTAGACACTTCAGTTTCGGTCGACTTATGCTCCGAAGGCCAGCAAGTTCCTGAAGCGTATGACGCACAATGGGCGTTTCGTGACAAATTTAAGCAAGCAGGGATCACCGCGATTTTAAGCGCGGGGTTTGATCCCGGTGTGGTCAGTGTATTTGCTGCCTACGCGGCCAAATATTTGTTTGACGAAATCGACACCATTGATGTGTTGGACATTAATGCGGGCGATCATGGCAAGAAATTCGCCACCAACTTTGACCCTGAAACCAACTTGTTGGAAATTCAAGGAGACTCCATCTATTGGGATCAAGGCGAGTGGCAGCGTGCCGCTTGCCACACTCGTATGCTGGAGTTTGATTTTCCTAAATGTGGCAAATTCAAAGTTTACTCAATGTCGCACGACGAATTGCGCTCGTTAAAAGAGTTTATTCCGGCTAAGCGTATTGAGTTTTGGATGGGTTTTGGCGATCGCTACCTCAATTATTTCAATGTGATGCGCGATATCGGTTTGTTAAATCCAGCGCCGTTGACCTTGCAAGATGGTACGGTGGTTAAGCCGCTACAGGTGTTAAAAGCCATGTTGCCCGATCCCACTTCGTTGGCTCCGGGCTATACAGGCCTGACTTGTATTGGTACTTGGGTGCAAGGTAAAAAAGATGGTCAAGCACGTAGTGTATTTATCTACAACCATGCTGATCATCAAGTGGCCTATCAGGATGTTGAGCATCAAGCGATTGCTTACACCACAGGTGTGCCAGCCATCACCGCTGCGTTACAGTTTTTCCGTGGCGAATGGGCGGAGCCTGGGGTCTTTAACATGGAGCAGTTGAATCCGGATCCTTTCCTGGAAACCATGCCTACGCTTGGTCTCAACTGGGATGTGATGGAACTTGAACCTGGCCAACCGGATATTCAAATTTTGCAATAACCGATATCCAAACAGTTATAACTTCCAACAGCTATATCCATAATGGTTATAGCTGTTTTTCCATTTTGGCTACCGTTGAGCCGCGATGGAAATCGCGTAGCAAATAGGAACTGATATGCAAAAAAATCAATTAAAAACCCCATACTTCATGATTGATGAAGCCAAACTGATCGCTAATCTTGAAATCGCCAAGTATCTGAAGCAGATCTCTGGTGTGAAGATGGTGTTGGCGCTGAAGTGCTTTTCAACTTGGGGGGTGTTTGACATCATCAAACCTTATCTTGATGGCACCACTAGCTCAGGCCCGTTTGAAGTGAAATTGGGTTATGAAACATTTGGTGGTGAAACCCACGCTTATTCAGTGGGTTACAGTGAAGATGATGTCAAAGAAGTGGTTGATATCTGCGATAAGATGATCTTCAACTCACAATCTCAACTGGCGGCTTACCGCCATTTAGTCGAAGGTAAAGCATCACTGGGTTTACGTATCAATCCCGGGGTGAGCTATGCAAGCCAAGATTTAGCCAACCCAGCGCGTCAGTTTTCCCGCCTTGGTGTGCAAGCGGATCATATTGATGAAAATGTATTTGCCAGCATTGATGGCGTAATGTTCCACATGAATTGTGAAAACAAAGATGTGGATGCCTTTATTGGGCTACTGGATGCGATTTCACAACGTTTTGGGCACTACCTAGATAAGTTAGATTGGGTCAGCCTGGGTGGCGGCGTATTCTTTACTTGGCCGGGTTACGATGTGGATAAATTAGGCGCGGCACTCAAAGCGTTTGCACAGCGTCACGCGGTACAGCTGTATTTGGAGCCAGGCGAAGCAGTGATCACCAAGACCACTGATCTGGTAGTGACCGTGGTGGATATTGTTGAAAATGGTATGCAAACTGCGATCGTGGATTCAGCGACCGAAGCACACCGCTTAGATACCCTGATTTATAAAGAGCCAGCCTCCGTATTGGAAGCCAGTGAGCAAGGTCAATATGAATATGTGATCGGCTCTTGCTCTTGTTTAGCTGGTGATCAGTTCTGTGTGGCTAAGTTTGATCAGCCATTAACCGTTGGCCAGAAACTGCACATTCTGGATAGCGCCGGTTATACCATGGTCAAACTCAATTGGTTCAACGGACTTAAAATGCCTGCGGTTTATTGTGAGCGCCAAAATGGTACGATTGAGCCAATTAACCAGTTTGGTTATGAAGATTTCAAACGCACCTTATCTTTGTGGTCGATTAAATAGCCTTATTTAAATCGCTTCATTTAAATCGCTTAGTCGGTGATGAAAAGAGAGCGGCAAGTGAGCTATGGCTGGCTTGCTGTGATTATCGGTCAGCTCACTCGCCAATAGCCGTGATTAATCACGGCTATTTTATCGCGCTATACCTTTATCGCGCTATCCCCTTGCTACTTGAAGCTGCAGCTCCAAGTGGTTTGGGGATCGATTACTTCGGCATTCAACTATTTAGCCAGCGTGGTGAAGATAGTCCACTCAAGTAGTGGCTCCTCCTGATCACCGACCACGGTCGCAACCACGCGACGGTTACGCGCTTGGCTCACCTCATCGTCACCTTCAGCAGCTAACACGCTATTGCCGTAGCCAACGATTTTAATTCGCTTGGCGCTAACCCCATCACTGATCAACTGATCACGTACCGCTTCTGATCGCTGTTTAGATAAGGCTAAATTATGGGCTTGGCTACCCAGTTGACTGGCATAGCCTTGCAGTTCAATCGATGTGGTCGGGTAGGCTTGCAAAAAATCCGCCATTTCGCGTATCTGACTTAAAAATACCGCCTCAATGCCTGGAGAGTTATTGGCAAACAGAATATATAGTTGTTTGGTGTGTGATGTATTCACCATGCTGCCACAACCATGATTATCGATCTCAGAGCCCTCTGGAGTATCAGGACAGCGATCGCGCGCATTAATGACACCATCATCGTCATTATCTTGCAGATCGGCGACTTGATTGGCGAGCGGAATGGGCAGATAAGCAAACTCATCCTGTTGATTTTGCAGATCTGGATTGGCAAATGCAGCCGTTGTCACACTACAAGACAGCACTAGGGCAACCGTGCTGACAAATTGTGTTACGGCCGATGATGTAATTGACATATTAGTACTCCACCTTAACGGTCCATTCCTGAGGGATATCGACGCGCAAAGCATCCAGTAAGTTACCGGTTGCGTTCATTAAACGATATTTGGCGTATTGTTCCGCGTATTTGGCGTCCAGATAACCTTTGCGCGCTTCAAACAGCTCATTTTCGGTGTTGAGCAAATCGAGCAAGGTACGCTGGCTGATTTGGTACTGTTTACGATAAGCCACGACGGTTTTGGAGGTAGAGTCAACATGGTCGGCGAGAAACTCTTTCTGTTGCAAAGTGAGATCTAATGCACTCCATGCTAAACGGAAGCCTTCTTCTACCATGCGAAAGGTTTTTTCACGTAAGTCTTTAGAGCGGTTCATTTGATAAGCGGCACTTTTGCTGCGATCGCGGTCACTACCACCGTTATAGAGGTTATAGCGTAGGCGCAGCATGGCGGTTAATTCATCACTGCTGCCAGTGATGCCATCGGCATCGTTACGCCAACGTTGAGCGGCTTCCAAGGAAAGGGTTGGGTAGTAGGGGCCTCTCGATTGCTTGTATTGGAAGCGTGCCGCGTCGGTATCGGCCTGTGCTACTTTGATCACGGGATGATTGTCTTGTGCATGCTGCAAGCCTTTTTCTAAGGTTAGCGGGAGCGCATCTTCATCTGCCCGTGGATATTCGAGCCCCAGTGGTTCTTGGCCGACGATACGGCGAAATTGGGTATAAGTATCAAACAGGTTATTTTGTGCAGCGAGTAAGTTACCGTGCGCTTTGGCTAAACGAGCTTCCACTTGCGTCACATCGGCCGTTGAACCAATACCGGCATCGGCGCGTTTTTTAATATCCCGATAGATGTCTTTGTGGATCGCAAGATTTTTTTCTGAGAGCGTCAAAACTTCATAGGCTTGAGTGGCATCGAGATAAATTTTGGTCACTTCCAGTGCCATGTCAGAGGCATCCGCTAATAATTGGAATCGATCCGCTTCCGCTTCAGCTGCGGTTCTATCCATATCATTGAGGGTGGCTGCACCATCCCAAATCAGTTGAGTCAGCGTTAAGGAGGCGTCTTTACGGGTTAAATCGGTACTTTTATTGCCACTCGATTGCGCCGGATTAATGCCTTCGTAGCCAATACCCGCATCAAGATCCAGTTTGGGAAGGTAGGCACCTGATGAGGCTTTAGCATCATATAACCGACTTTTAAACTGATTAAATGATTCCTTTAACTCCGGATTGGAGGCAAGGGTGATGGCTACGGCTTGTTCTAATGTTTGCGCAGCAACCGAACTGCTTAAGGCAATCGCCAGTGCAATCACTGTTAATGTTAATCCTTTCAAAAGAACGCTCTCCCAATGTTAGCCGCTACTTTGAGCGGCTTTTCGTTCAATTCAGACTCATCATCCGGTAATAAAACGCGCCAGTCGTGATGTTGGCTGATGTCTCTGGTGAAATGTGCATAGCTGTTATGGTGTAAATAAAACAATATCAATTGGTTGTAAAAGTGTAATTCCAAAGTGCTATAAGATCCAATTTGTAAATATTGTTGCATTAAGTTTGATGGTAATTGTGATGTTTGGTGTGTTTTTGGTGAGGGTGTAGTGATTGATTACGCACTTGATGGAGAGGATGAATGAGAATATTGTGGGCCAGCGGAGGGGGCTGTCATTGAGAGTATCGCGGCGAACGACTCTCTCAGAGGGGATGATGCAGGGCTGAAGGTGATTGATCTTTGCCGTTCTCAGCATATTGCAGATCATCACCGCTAACGATATTGGCGAAACAGATAGGGTAACCGTTGTTGTTGCTCAATAGTGAGTTTAGTGACTCTGGCAAGGTTAATCTTTGCTGCGATAGATACGATCAAAGTTGGTCGCATTCCAGCCGATCATCAAGCGATCACCAATTTTCAGTACCGGAAGACTGCGTGCGCCCAGCGCATCGAGTTCTTTGCGGCCACGCTCCATTTTGGCGTTACATAAGCGATATGCAATGCCTTTTGAGGCTAAATAACGCTGAGCATCTTTGCAGTGTGGGCATTTATCTTTAATGTACAAAACCACGCGTTTCATTGAACTCTCTCATCAAGCAAAAGGGCGCAAAGTGTAGCGAGAGTTACTTACGGATGCAAATCTCAGCTGATTTGAAGATACGCTGTTCACCGCTAAAGATGATTGTTAGCCAGAAATTGAGTAAACTTGCCGACCTTTTTGATCCATCAGTCAAACTGAGCGCGTGAAATGAGTATTCATCCTGCATTAAAATACATTCAAGGCTATCCAGCACATCTGGTAGAGCAAGTTGCCCAACTGATCGAAAGTGGCAAATTGGTGGCCTGGTTCGAGCAGCGCTACCCAGAGCGGCATGTGATTAAGAGTGAAAAAGCGCTGTTTGATTTCACTATGGCGCTCAAAAATCACTATATGAAGAAAACGGCACCGCTCAGTAAAGTGGTGTATGACGGAAAAATACACCTGATCAACAATGCGCTCGGTCTACACAGTTATGTGTCGCGTCTGCATGGCAGTAAGCTTAAAGCGAAAAATGAGATCCGAATTGCCAGTGTGTTTAAACAAGCCCCTGAACCATTACTGCGTATGTTAGTTGTGCATGAATTGGCTCACTTAAAAGAAAAAGAACACAATAAAGCGTTTTATCAACTTTGTTGCCATATGGAGCCGAATTATCACCAGTTAGAACTGGATGCTCGGTTATTTATGATAGTGACCGAGCTGAAAGCTGGCAAAGTCTGAGTATTTTTGCGAGCCGAAAAATCTACTCTCTACCGATAACAGTAAGTTAAGCAGCCCTATGACTATAAAAAAATCCGCTCACCCCAAACGCTCATTGGCTCAGCCGACGGTAAAGCGAATTAAACATCCTTCGTCACCCAGCCAGCAACCAGCCAGTCCAGTGAAGTCGGGCTTACATCCACGTAATCGCCACCGTGGTCAATATGATTTCCCAGCTTTGAGCAAAATGGTACCAGAGCTCACTGCGCACATGATCAAAAATCCCCATGGTCAGTGGACTATTGATTTTGCTGATCCGCTGGCGGTAAAACGACTGAACAAAGCGTTACTCGCTTTACATTACGGTGTCACCTATTGGGATATTCCAGCCGGCTTTTTGTGCCCACCGATCCCTGGTCGAGCGGATTACATTCATCGTATTGCCGATCTATTACAGCGCGATAATCCGCAGGTACAGTCAGCCCAAGTCACCGCGTTGGATATTGGTGTGGGGGCCAATTGTATCTATCCGATTATCGGTGTGGCTGAATATGGTTGGCGCTGGGTTGGCAGCGATATTGACCCTATCTCGATTAAACAGGCCAATGTGATTGCCCGCAGTAATCCATCGCTACACGGCAACATTGAGTGTCGGCTACAAACGGATCCGCAACGTATTTTTGAGGGCGTGATCCGCGCCGGTGAGCGCTATACGCTGACTACTTGTAATCCGCCATTCCATGCGTCATTGGCGCAAGCCGAGCAAGGTACGCGGCGTAAACAGCATAATTTACAGATCAATCGCCGCAAAAAAGGCCAGCCAATCGGCAGCGCTGCTATTGCAAAAGGACATGGAACCACAAGCGCGACCTTAAACTTTGGTGGTCAAAAAGCAGAATTATGGTGTCCCGGTGGCGAAGCGGCATTTATTGGCAAGATGGCCATGGAAAGTCGTGATTTTGCCTCGCAGGTACTGTGGTTTAGCTGTTTGATCTCGAAAGGCGATAATGTACGCGATATGCAAAAACAGCTTGAAAAACTAGGCGCTCAGGCGATACAGATCATCGAGATGGCACAAGGCCAGAAAATCAGCCGCTTTATCGCGTGGAGCTTTCAAAATGCTGAGCAACGCAAGCTGTGGTGGCAAACAACGTGCTAAACTGTTGGTAACCCAAATCGGGCCCGCCATAGACTCAATCTGTTCCAAGATCCAACAGAAGGAGAGGCAAGATGAGAATCGAAGATGTTCCACTCTATGCGCCCTGCCAACCACATTGGTTATGCGTACCTTTTATGAGCGTGTTTACGCTGCTACTGTTGATTGGACTCGGTTTTTTTATTCGAATTATTTACCGCGAATATCAAAAAATTCAGCGCGCAAGCAAGGTTCGCCGCCTGCGCCGTACTCCTTATCGAGATCGTAAAGGTAGCGGTCGGCCAACCAATATTAAATAAGTAATGAATATTAAGTAAAGATTAAGAGAGTGAGGCCAGTAGCGCTTGGTATTTCTGCTTTAACGCAGGATTACCGGCGCGCTTTTCCAGTTCAATCAATAATCGAAGCGAGGCTTTTTGGTAGCCATAACGTTGATTTAAGGTCATTAAACGTAAGCGAGCAGGGGCATAATCACCCGCTTCAATTTCCATTTTAGACAGCTGTAAGATAGAGCGCAGTCGACTAGGTTCGTGGTCAATCGCCCGCTTAAAATAGTCGCGCGCTTGCTCAGTCTTGCCGGCTTTTAAGGCGCACAATCCGGCATTTTCATAACTGGCGGAGATCAGGTAGTAATAAGGTTGCTCGACGGCGCGGCGGAAGTATTCATCGGCCGCATCATATTCGGCTTGTTTACAGGAAAAAGTACCAAAATTATTGAGTACGTTGCCATTTTTAGTGTGTTGGCTCAATGCCGTACGATACATTTTTCGTGCTGCATCATTTTCTCCCACCGCTTCAAAATAGTGTGCCATCGAAAGCTGCGCACGGTAGTAACTTGGCGCATGTTGTAGCGCTTTTTCTAAATTTTCACGCGCTTTAATCATGTTACCATTGTCTAAATAACCGAGACCGAGGGCGATGCGCGCTTCGGCCATTTCGGTAGGATCGCTTTGTAGAGTACGCTGTGCGGTTTCGGTGACCGTCACACAGCCACTGAGTGCGAATAGCACGCCAAATAGTAACCCTTTGTTCATACACCCCTCCTTTGGACGCCACAATAATAGGCAATTCACTTGCAAGGCCGAGCAATGTGAATGAAGTCTGCGAGTCAGTTGGCAAATAAACGCGATGCCTAGCAGGTAAGCACGGGTGAGTAGGGCGCATATTTGTTTTCAGGCGAAGATGCGCTTGGCACCTCAAAAGGCCGCATAGTGCGGCCAGCATGATTATTCGTCTTTAGTGAAGTTGGCTTCACTAAACTGCTCAAGATCGTATGGCGTTTGTTGATAAACGCAATAGTTGAGCCAATTGGCAAACAATAAATGGCCGTGGCTACGCCAACTGGCACAAGGTTTATTATCTGGGTTGTCATTGGGGTAATAGTTGATTGGCAAAGCAGGGTTGAGCCCTGCGCCTAAATCGCGCACATATTCATGATGTAGTGTCAATGCATCATATTCCGGATGTCCGGTTACAAACACATTGCGCTTATCTTTGGTGGCGGCCAGATAGACGCCAGCCACGTCAGAGGAGGCAAGAATGTCAAGGTCAGTATGCTCAGCCAAATAGTCAGCGGCAAAGTCGGCATAGCGTGAGTGAGGGGCTAAAAAAACATCATCAAATCCGCGTAGTAGTGAATGAAATGGCTGATGAGTGGTGTGGTAGTAGACGCCAGATAATTTCTCTTCACGAGTGCGTTTTGGCAAATTATACAGCAGCTTTAACCCCGCTTGCGCTGCCCAGCAGATGTACAACGTCGAGGTGACATGGGCTTTTGCCCAACTCATGATGTGCTGCAGATGATCCCAATAAGCGACATCCTCAAATGGCACTAAGCCAAGTGGTGCTCCCGTAATGATCAAACCATCGAAATTGCGTGTTTTAACCAACTCAAATTGGCGATAAAAAGTATTGAGATGTTGCTCTGGAGTATTTTTACTCGGCCGATCATCAATGCGTAGTAGCTCGATATCAATCTGCAATGGCGAGTTAGACAATAGGCGTAAAAACTGAGTTTCCGTCTCAATTTTTTTCGGCATCAAGTTTAACAGTAACACTTTGAGTGGACGGATCTCTTGCGTGGCAGCCCGCGATTCGGACATCACGAAAATGTTTTCGGCACGTAATACATCACTGGCTGGTAATTGATCGGGGATTCTAATCGGCACTGCTTTCTCCCTAAGCGTAGCTTTAGACGTCTAAACATCTAGACTTATAACTCAGTCGAAAATGATTGTCGATAGGAAATTAATCCAGTCAGTCAAATCAGTGGAACGGAATAGAAAGTTTTAACGCGGTGAGACACTACCGTAACGACGGTTGGATAAGCCGACCGTCGTTAGGAACCCGTATTGTCGTTAGCAACCGGTATTAATGTGCAACGGGAGTGTTAGCCTGACGATCACGCTGCAGTAGGTAATAAGCGATAGCGCCCCATAATACCGCTTGTAGCCATAATAGAGTCCATTGTGGTGCTAGGGTTGACCAATTCGCCGCCATTTGGTTTAAGCTGAGAAAGCCTTGGATCGCCGGAGTGCTGGGAAAGCCGTTAGCTAACCACAATAGCGGTGAGGGGATCATTTCTACTGGCCAAATAAACCCTGCGGTAAAGATCAGCGGCATTGAGCTGATTAATACCACCAAGGTGACGAGCTCACGCCTTGGTGTGAGCGCGCCTAATGCGATCCCAACAAAACTGCAGGCGAGCAAAAAGGGCAACAATAAACTCAAAAGATCACGGATCGCAGCGAAGCGATGGATCCCATGTTGCTCAAAACTGGCTCCGAAGTAGTACAGACTGAGTAAATAGTAGATGGCGACCAATACTAAGCTACGCACCAACAGTAATTTTGCCGTCGAGACTCGGCTCCAGTAGCCGTGACCTTGTTTTTGACTCCCGACCATCAAACCGGCGGCCATCACCAAGGTTTGCTGTAGGATCAAGACAAAAACGGCTGGTACCACGTAATCAACATAACCTAGCCGCGGGTTAAAGGTTGGTTTTAGGTTAGTGCTGGTGGGCGAAAAATGTTGGCTGGCAAATGCCATTGGCTCACCTTCAACCAGCAAACGGCTGACTTTCGTCTGCGCGGCTAAGGTGCCACCTGCCTGCGCTAAGCCTTCGACAATCGTGCCATACACCAAAAAGTAGGAAGCATCTCCAGCATAAGCAAGAGTGGGGCTTTTGCCGAGTAAGAGATCGCGATAAAAGTGCTCAGGGATGACCAGAATACCGGCCACTTGTTTGGCTAAAAAAGCTTGTTTAGCTTGCGTGATGGTGTGATCGCGGCGAACAATCTTGACCTGTGGCGTGGCATCAACCATACGTTCAAACTGGTAACTGGTTTGGCTTTTATCAAGATTGACCACCGAGATACTCTGCTCGCGTGGGACTTGTTGTACGTAAGGCAGCGGATAGAGAAAAGAATAAAACACCACACCACCGAATACAGTGATCACCACCACCGGGTTGGTTAATAGCGCTTTCAGCTCCGCTTTTAACAGCTCAAATAGCGTCATAATGCGGCTCCAGTTGCACGGGCTAAATGTTTACGGATCAACAGTAGGGTTATCCCGAGAGGAAAAAGGTATCCCCACATGTTGCTCAGCGGCTGTAGCGAAGTGAGCGCATCAAGCCCATAACTGACTTGATTGACCTGTACTTCAATATAATGACTGATGGGCAACAAACTGCGCCACAGGTGAGCGAGCGAGTTCATATCACTAGCGGGAAAAGTAATCCCCATAAACGCGAAACTGGGGGCGGTGAATGCTCCAGCAAAGCTCATCGCGCGAGCCGGATCTAAGGTTAGGAAGTAAAAAAATCCCGCCATGATCACACAGGCCATGACGGTGAACGCTTGGGCAATCAATAATATGGAGAAATGGCCAAACATTGGCCAGTCCAGCACATCATAAAACCAGATCAAAAATCCCAACCCCTGCAACAGGAAAATGGGCAAATAGGGTAATAGGGTGCGACTTAACTGACGTAACGGCGCATCCGCTAACCACTTTTGCAAACCGTAATGGCGATAGTTGGCCGCCAGAATCAAAATGGTGCTGACCACGATCGAGATCTGCCACAATGCGGGCACAATCGCGCTGACTAAAAATTGTGCATAGTGATTGTTTTGGTTAAACAGCGGCGTGATTTGGGTGCGTATTGGCACTGCGCGCCCCATTGCGGCGAGAGTGGTTTGGCTTTGACCAGTGAGATTTTTCATCACCTCCACCTGCGCATTAAAAGTGCTTTGTGCTTGTACTACTGCGCTATTGACCAGCTTGCCGACCAAGATCATTTGGCTATTGTAAAAGGTGGTCACGGCGGGCTGCTGCTGACGATAAATCGACTTGTCGAATTGTGCTGGGATCACCATATAACCATAGATTTGGCTACTGCGTAGCGCATGACTGGCCTCAGCGATGCTTGGATAATGGTCAAATACCTGCAGTGTTGCAGTGGCATCCACTTCTCGGATTAATTGGCGCGACAGTTGACTGTGTGATAAATCCACCACCCCAAAGGGTAAATCACGGGCGATGCCTTGTGAAAAAATCCACCAAATCAAGGCTGCCAATAGCAGCGGCACCCAAGTTAAGCAGGAGAGTAGCCATTTATCGTGACGCAGTAACGTCCACTGCGCGGGGATCATCGCTTTCATGCTACAGCTTAACCACCAAGCTCATACCCATGCGTAGATCTTTACTCGGGGTCAGCGGGCGTGCTTCAACTTCAAAAGTGCGCAGATCAAAGCCTTGGCTGGCATCGGTCGAGCGCCAAGTTGCGAAATCACCCATCACTGCCACATGTGTCACTTTAAAAGGGAGGCTGATGTCTAATGCAGGTAAATAAGCTTCAAACTGAGTCTCTTTCGTGAAGTGTTTAAGCCGATCTTCACGCACATTAAACACCGCCCAAGAGTCCTGAGTATCGATGACGGTAACCACAGGAAACCCTTGAGGAGCCAGCTCACCGCTGTGCATCAACACTTGCGCTACCTCACCGCTAAACCAACTATGGATGGTGGTATCGGCTGCATAAGCTTGCACCTCAGCGACCGCTCCAGCAGCCATGCGCGCTTTTTCTAACGCCGCTTGCTTGGTTTCTTCACGCGCCCCTTCTTGGGCCAGTTGATAGAGCTGTAACGCAGCACTGGCGGTATATTTGGCTGCTTGTGATTGGGTCTGTGCTTCATCCCGTTTTTGCTCAGCTACTACGCCATCTTGGTAAAGACGATTGATCCGTAAATAGGTTTTTTCGGCTAAATCCGCGGCTGCTTTAGCGGTTAACCATTGATCGTGCGCGGCTTGAATTTGCTGCCCGCGTGACCCTTTCTCCGCTTCTTGCGCCAGTGCGCCAGCGGCTTTTTGCCCAGCGATCGCTTGTTCTAATTTGGCATCAATTTCTGGGCTCAGCAGAGTAAAAACCAGTTGCCCTTTTTCGATTTGATCGCCTTTACGTACCATCACTTGATCAATTCGTCCTGGTACTTTGGAGGAGATGCTGTACTGCTGAGATTCAATCTGACCTTGTAATATCAGCGGTTGTGGTTGATAGGCCTGATAAAAGCGATAGCCAACCCAACCGACAACAACGACAGCACTAAGGGTGATTAAGGTGGTTTTGACCGTTTTCATGGTGGTTCCTTTTACTTAGCAGTGACGTGTTGTGGCAGTGATGTAATAGGAACTGCCGATTGATGATAGGTTGAAAAACTGCCCATCTCGCTCGAGAGCGCTAACAGTTTGTTGAGTGAAATAAGGTAGTTAAAACTGGCCCATGATTGCTGAGTGCGTATGCTGGCTAGATAAAGCTCAGCATCCACCACTTCTAGCGAAGTGGATAAACCTTGCTTGAATGCCGCTTGGCGTAAACGTAGATTTTCTTGTGCCAAATTAAGACTAGAATTTAGACCAGCGACTTCTTCAAGCGCTTGTTCTGCTTCCAGATAGGTTTTCTCCACCAACACGCTAAGATCTTGTCTCGCCTGTGCTTTTAAATAGCGTACTTGATTGAGCGCACTATTGGCGGCTTTAACTTGCTGACTACGGCCAGTATTTTCAATCAGCGGAATGCTGACTCCAACACCAACCAGCCAATCGGGTTTCAGCTGACTGGCGAGCGAATCGCTCTCATGCAGACTGTAATCACCATACAGGTAGACTTCAGGATAGTATTTGCCTTGTTCGGCCTTAATCAGACTACTGGCTTGCTGCTCTTTGGCATCAAGCAAATGTAAACCTGGGTAGGTCTTGAGAGTCTGATCAATAAACGCGTGCAGCGGTGGTAGGTGGGGGTTAATAAACAGTTGCTCATTCGGCTCAACAGTTTGGTCGGCCCCTAAAATTTGGGTGAGGGCGCTTTGTGCAATGGCTAATGTTTTCTGGGATTTTTTGCGCTCAACGCTGGCTTTATCCAGTGATGCCTCGGCTTGTAGGCGTTCTACACGGGCAATTTGTCCTTGCTGCTCAAGCTTTAATGCGTTGTCACGATGTTGGGCCAGCCCTTGTTCTACCGCTTTATGGGTGGCTAACACTTCTTTAGCAAGTACCACACTGAAGTAATATTTGGCTAAATCTTCATATCGGGCTTGTACTTCCATTGCCAATTGACTTTGTGCTTCATGCTCTCGGCCTACTGCGGCATCTTGCGCTGCGCTGATTCGGCCACCGGTAAAAATCGGCCAAATGGCCCGAATTGAGGAAGTAAAAATATCGCGCTCAGTGATGGTTGATTTAATTGAGCCTAAGCTAGCCAGCGAGGCTGGTAATGCATGCCCAGTACTCTCAAACAACTGTTGGCCGGAAAGCGTGACATTTTGATCAAGGCGTACCAAATTAGCTCCCAGCGTGAGCGACGGTAAGTTGAGATTGTCGGTCGCCTGTTTTAGATGGGTGTAACGTTCAACATTGGCTCTTTGCGCGGCGAGTGAATGATTTTGTTGCTGCAGTACTCCCCAAGCTTCTTGAAATGAAAGCGATGCCGCCTGGGCGGTTGGTATACACAGCAAGGAGTAGACCATTAGAGAAAGAAATTTTACTTTCATGGTGAGCTCAATCGAATAAATTTAGAGCCAATACTCTATTTTTTGATCGCCGAAGTCAAACAAAGAGTTGATCTGATCAAGTTAACCACGACCTTAGAAAACGGGATTAACTATCGTCTAGGTTCTCACTGTAGTTGCTACTTAAAGAGCCTCTACAGTTCCGTGCAATAGCCTTTATACCCTTCCTACTTGAAGCTGCAGCGGTGTTGGCTACGTTCTTTCACCCCAATCACAGAGTTTGTCTATGCTCATGGGGACTCACTCACTTGCCGCCTACCTGCAACTCCAAGTTGTTTGGGTATATATTTATTGGTGGATTGGTGAGAGATAACGTTAACAATACGGGTAGTTAGGGCAATGGTAGTCAGCACGCCACACTAATTTGCGGCTGCCCTGCATCGTGGTGAGTAGGTCTTTGCCCAGCATCTGAGGGAAAGCAAATAACACGCGCATTTCATCGTGAGCTCTCGATTCCATTTCATAAGCTCTTACCCGAGTGAATGTCGAAAGTAAATGATCACTTAACATGTCTTTGGATAGACAAATTCCCAAAGTATCTCTTTTCATCTTGCGACTCCTTGTCACATGTTGTTGGTAAATTGGCTACCAAAGGGGCATTCGGGATTGGGTATGATGGTATCCAAGTAACACTTTACGAATTGTGGATTAATTATACTCACTAAACGGTGCCAATGTGGTCGCTGAGCGGAGATTTGTTGTGATAGGTGCCATAAAACGGTTTTTTTTATGATTTATTGTGTATTTTGTTGTTTATTATCAGTTGGTTGCTGCAAGTCTTGTAAGATGAAAAAATCAAGTACGGTCAATCGCATGATGTACTGATGCGCAAAATCATCACTTAAAAAGCGGTTGCTCTCACTCATACGTTTGGTTATCTAGCGCATATTCTTCATGCTAAATAATTGGATGCCGATCCGAGTTATGGTACGGTGAGCGTCAAAATCCACAGACCTAATTTGGGTGTTGTGTAATGAAACCCAAACTCATCAATCGTGATCTCTGCATCTATTAGACGTATTGCATAATGCAATCTAAAGTTTAAGTCGATTATAGCTAGCGAATGAGGATCGACAGATGCTGTGGAATATTGGTTTAGCCGCTGTGTTCGGTGTGGTTTGGGGGATCAATTTTGGTGTTAACGCGCAAGTCCAAGGCTTAGAGTCATTAACCTATTACACCGAAAATTATCCACCGATGAATTTTGCCCAAGGTGATAAACCTGCGGGGATTGCGGTTGAATTGCTGCAACAAGCGGCAGTCGCCATGCATACACAGATCAGCGCTGAGCAAATTTTAGTGCAACCTTGGGCACGATCTTATCGAACATCGTTGTTAAAATCCGACGGTGTACTTTTTTCGACCACTCGCACAGCTCATCGTGAACATTTATTCAACTGGGTCGGCCCGATTGCCGATATTAAAGTAGCGGTGTTGGCACGCAAATCGAGTCAAATTAAAGTCAACGATCCGATGGAACTAGGTCAATACCGAATTGGTGTTTTGCGTGATGATATTGGTGAGCAACAACTGCTTCAGTTGGGAGTGCCAAGAGAGTCGATGGTGGAAGGGACTTCCGTCAGCGCGTTGGCCGAGCAATTACTGAAAAAGCGCATTGATTTGCTTGCCTATGATGAGCGAACCGCATTTTGGTGGATGAGTCAAAAGCACTATCCGTTGGAAGAGTTTGAAACGGTGTACATTTTAATGCAAGGTTCACTGTATTACGCATTTAACAAAAATATCGAGCAGTCAGTATTGGATGATTTACAAAAAGGCATTGAACTGATCAAAAACAGTGTTGATGAAAATGGCATAAATCGATATCAAGCCATACTGGACAAGTATCAATAACCATCCTGAGAAGATGTGAGCATTATGAGTAACCCAAGTAGTACAATTTTAACCGAAAGCGGTACCAACGAATTAGAAATCATTGAATTTCATTTAGAAAAAATCTTACCGGATGGGCGAACCAAAACCTGTTACTACGGGATTAACGTCGCTAAAGTACGCGAAGTGATCCGAGTGCCAGACACCACCGATTATCCTAATGCTCAACCGCATATGGTCGGGGTGTTTTCTTCCCGTGAAATTCTGACTCCGTTGGTGGATTTGGCAGGATGGCTCGGTGTACCGACGTCGAATGATATTAGCAATAAATATGTTATCGTCACCGATTTCAACCGGATGACTAATGGTTTCCTCATTGACAGTATTAGCCGTATTCATCGTATTTCTTGGAATGATGTCGAATCACCAAGTCAGTTTCTTGAAGCGGGCGAGCAGGATTGTGTGGTCGCGGTCGTGCGCCAAGACCACAAACTGATCATGATCCTTGATTTCGAAAAAATCATTGCCGACATCAACCCAGAATTAAGCATGGAAAAATATAATGTCACGCTGGATAAAAAAGTCGATTTAAATCAGCGAATGATCACAAAACGTAATGCCAAAACCGTGATGGTGGTGGATGACTCGGCTTTTATCCGTAGTCTGATCCAAGATACCTTGAGTTCTGCGGGTTATAACGTCATTGCGTGTAAAGATGGTGGTGAAGCATTTGAAAAAATGATGGAACTTAAACAAGTGGCAAAAGCGGAAAATATTGCGATTAGCGAGTTGATCGATGCACTGGTCACTGATGTTGAAATGCCACGCATGGATGGCATGCACTTAGTGAAATTGCTGCGCGATGATGAGGCTTATATTTCAATGCCGATTGTGATGTTCTCATCGCTGATGAGTGATGATAACCGTGCTAAAGCGTTATCTCTTGGCGCGAATGACACCATCACTAAGCCGGAAATTGGCCGCATGGTCACAATGATGGATAAATACATTTTTAGCGTATGAGCCAATAAAGGCGGAGCTTAATCCGCCTTCTTGTTTCAATCGTTTACCCCATACATTCATCTCTATATTGACTGTGGTCTAAATAACCTATGCTCGAAATTTTCCTTATTGTCATACTGTTAGTGGTGTTTTTTTTGGTTATCCAGAAATATGTGATTCGGCCAGATACCCACCAAGAGTATGCCTATAAAAAGAAAGGGCCATTGCTCAATATGCAAGAGGGGGCTTTTTACAATGCGCTGGTCAGTGCTGTTGGTGAACATGGCGTGGTGCTGGCAAAAGTCAATATGGCGAATGTCATCACCCCGCATAATATTGCCAGCAAGAAGCATTGGTTCATTGCTTATCATAAAATCTCAAAAAATTATTTTGATTTTTTAGTGTGTGATGCTCGAACGTTAGAGCCAAGAGTCGCGATTGAACTGAATGATGGTAAGCAGTTACAAAAGGGCAAAGTTGAACGGGAAAAATTGCTACTGCACGTTTGTAAATCCGCCAATATTCCGCTTATTGGCACCAATATTCGGATGAGCTATCAAGTGAGCAAATTACGCCGTCTATTAGCCGCCCATATCGACCTGATTCAAGCTGATCAAGAAGTCCGATTTTGCAAGCGTTGTGGCAGCCCGATGGTGATTAAAGTGGCCACGCAAGGTGAATACCGCGGTCGACGGTTTTTTACTTGCAGTCGCCAGCCTCATTGCCCCTATACAGAAAATTACAATGTGGTTTACGAATTTGAGCAAGAAAACGCCGTGGATAACCGCTAATTCAGGGCGGATATTAGTGAGCTATATCGGCTTGCCGAGGACAGCTCATAGTGGCCTTCCCTTTGACATGTTGGCAAAGCCGCACCTGATTGCGACCCGCTTGCTTCGCTCGATAGAGTTCAATATCGGCGAGTTTCAGCAGGTCATTGAGTTTATCGCCCAGGTGATATTGACATACCCCAATACTAATCGTGACTTGTATCGGGACATCGCCTGCAGTAAACGAATGTTGGCTGATCATCGTTCGCAGTCGTTCACAGATCCGCTCTGCTTGTTCAAGTGATTGATCAAATAACGTGACACAAAACTCTTCACCACCGATCCGATACAAATTATGGTCGCCCACCATTTGGGTCAGTAAATCGGTGGTTTCTACCAGCACTTTATCGCCAGTATCATGCCCGTGTTGATCATTGATCGCTTTGAAAAAATCCAAATCAATAACCAACAAATAGAGCGATGTATCTTGACTCACTTGTTCAAAATGTTGGAAAGATGTGGCCAGTGATAAACGATTATGTGCGCCAGTAAGAGCATCACGTGAGGCTAGGTAGAGTAGGGAGTCTTCAATTTTGCGGCGATTTTTTTCATAGATATGGGCAACGACCCAAAGACCCACATAAGCAAAAGTTAAGTGAAGCAGTACCGGCCAATTAATCAGTGGTTCCATCCGTAATTGCCAATATACAATCGTAATTTGGAGCAGGAAAAAAACACTGCAGGTTAAAAAGGCAAAACGGGCTGAAGTAAAAATATAAAACAGGATTGGTACAAAACAGCTCCAAACATAAACCCCCATTGCTAATGGTTTAATATAGGTCGCAAATAGTGTTGTAACCGTGAGCAGCAGCAGATAAATACCCACTTGTCTTGCCGTATGAATCTGTCGCTTTGTCTGTGAATAGATGTAAAAAGAATACAAGGCACAGAGCATTTCTAGTAAGGCCAATTCAATTTGTGCAAATGACCAGAAATTGAATAATGCCATTGATAAGGCAATCAGCGCCCAGCAAAAACTCAAGCTGCATAAGACCGAAGCTCGCAACGTTTGTGTATTATCAAATAACCTAGCATTCATGCGACGACCCTCTCCGGGGCTAAATATAAGCATTGGTGTGTATACTACAGTGTTACCTTACGGGTTCAATATCATTTTTGAATGCATATCACAAAATTAGAGTTTGATCGATATTTGCTAACTCAATGATCTTGATAACAGAAATAGTAAACGATCCTCAATTGAGGGTAAAAAAGCATCAAATTGATGATAGAAAAGCCAACTGATTTAAAAATAAAGAAATTGGGCTTGCACACCACAAAATCTGCCGTTAATATCCACCTCGTTCTCAAGCGATGCGTCCGTGGCTCAGTTGGTTAGAGCACCACCTTGACATGGTGGGGGTCGGTGGTTCGAGTCCACTCGGACGCACCATTCCATTACTGAATGGTTATGCGAGAACAAAAAATTTGGGTCCGTAGCTCAGTTGGTTAGAGTACTACCTTGACATGGTAGGGGTCGGCGATTCGAGTTCGCCCGGACCCACCAAATTTTAAACAAAGCCCGCTATTTTTAGCGGGCTTTGTTGTTTCTGGCACTTGTGCCCATTTCCTTTTTTCTCTGCCTGCTTATTCCCGTATTACATCAACTCAATATCCCATAGCGATACCGGCTCAACGTTAATAAAAATACACCGCTAGCTACAACTTGTGGTTGAATCACGAACTCATCTAATTAATTATGCTACTTTGCGCATTGATACTAATGCCGTAAGCGCAACTATTTAGCATGATTAACCTGTATGACATCCCAATATGGTGATCTGAAACCTAACCGTTAGGAGTAGAGCAAATAATGGACGATTTATCTCCCTCCGATCTCAAAGTCATCCTGCACTCAAAGCGCGCCAACATGTATTACTTGGAATATTGCCGAGTAATGCAAAAAGATGGTCGCGTACTCTATTTGACCGAAGCCGACAAAGAAAACCTCTACTTCAATATTCCGATTGCCAATACCACCGTACTCATGCTCGGCAATGGCACCTCCATTACTCAAGCGGCCATGCGCATGCTCTCACAGGCTGGCGTATTGGTTGGATTTTGTGGCGGCGGCGGTACGCCACTGCATATGGCAACCGACGTCGAATGGTTCACACCACAAAGCGAATATCGCCCGACAGAATACTTACAAGGCTGGCTCTCATTCTGGTTTGATGATGAAAAGCGCTTGGCCGCCGCCAAACAATTCCAAAACGCACGGATTGATTACTTGCAGCGTGTTTGGCGATCAGACCGAGAATTAACGCTTGAGAAATTTAATCTACAAGATGAAGTAATAAAGCAATCCCTTGATACTTTTCACCAACGCACTGAAGCCGCGAGTAAACCAGCCGATCTGCTCCTCACTGAAGCGCAGCTCACTAAAGCACTGTACAAGTACGCCGCCAATAACACTGGCAAAGAAGGCTTTACTCGCCAACATCAACCAGACAAAAAATGCACCGACAAAGCCAACGATTTTCTCAATCACGGCAACTATTTAGCCTACGGGCTTGCGGCAAGCTGCCTGTGGGTGCTTGGCATTCCGCACGGCTTTGCCGTGATGCATGGCAAAACCCGCCGAGGCGCTTTGGTATTTGATGTCGCGGACTTAATCAAAGATGCCATTGTGCTGCCGTGGGCTTTTGTTTGCGCCAAAGAGAACGCCAGCGAACAAGAGTTTCGCCAACAAATTTTGCAAGCCTTCATCGAACACAAAGCGCTCGACTTCATGTTCGACACAGTGAAATACGTTGCACTGCAAGGTAAAGAGGAAGAAGAGCGCGAGGCATACCAATTATGATGGTCACCTTTGTGAGTCAATGCGAGAAAAACGCCCTCAAGAAAACCCGCCGTGTACTCGATGCCTTCGCCAACCGCATTGGTGATAACACCTGGCAAACCCTTATCACCGAAGAAGGGCTACTCACGGTGAAAAAAATGCTTCGCCAAACCGCCAGCCGCAGTACGGCGGTGAGTTGCCACTGGATACGCTCTCGTTCGCGCAGCCAGTTTTTGTGGGTGGTAGGTAACAAGAAGAAATTTAATGCAGAAGGATATGTGCCAGTAAACAGTACAGAGAAAGACCTGTTGAACAGTGAATTTGAAAATGATTGGAAATATTTACCCCTGATTAAAGCGATAACCGGAATGGCCGCTTTGCTGCACGATTGGGGTAAAGCCTCTTTACTTTTTCAGGAAAAGTTAAATCCAGAAATTAAAACCAAGCACAAAGGTGACCCGCTACGCCATGAGTGGATATCTTGTTTGCTGTTTCAGCAATGGATTTCCAATCAAACTCATGAACGTCTTGATGAGGTTTGGTTAAACGCACTCATTCATCAAGGCATTGATGAAACTTGCTTTAATACCAACGTGTTACAAAAAGAGAAAGCACTTGCCGAATTACCGACAGCGGCGGCTTTGATCGCTTGGCTGATCGTTTCTCATCACCGCCTGCCTCTACCCAAAGAGAAAGACTTGTGTGATAGACAACGAGAAGCTGATAACTCGTCGTTGGCGGATTTACTTGCCAGAATTACCCCAGCATGGGGTTATGAAAACCGCTTTGATGAGTACAACGCGCTGCTGCCGAAATGTTTTGAGTTTCCGTTGGGGCTACTTTCTAATTCCTCGATTTGGCTTGCTGAGCTAAAACGCCGTGCGAAAGACTTATTGCATCACCTGCCTTTGTTAGAGCGGGCGATGAATGATGGTAGTTGGCGGGGGATCCTCCACCATGCAAGGTTGTGCCTTATGCTAGGTGATCATTATTACTCTTCACAGCCTAATGATCATCAATGGAAAACGTCAATAGAGCTGTACGCCAACACCGATCCCACTACCAAAGCGCGTAAACAAAAGCTGGATGAGCACTTAGTGAATGTTGCCAAAGTCGCGGTGAACACAGTCAAGTTACTGCCGTTTTTTGAATCAGAGCCGCTAAGCGCCTCCGATCTCGACGAACTGGCACCTAAGGCCAATACGCCTAAAGCATTCCGTTGGCAAGACAAAGCGGTACGCAAAATCAATGAGTGGCGTGAACACACGGAAGATAAAAGCCAAGGTTATTTTGTGGTGAACATGGCCAGTACTGGTTGTGGCAAAACTATCGCCAACGCCAAAATTATGCAGGCGTTATCTGAAGAGGGTGAAAGTTTGCGTTTTATTCTGGCACTTGGCTTGCGCACACTCACTTTGCAAACCGGAGACGAATATAAAGAACGTCTCAAACTGCAAGAGAGCGATTTAGCAGTGCTGATTGGCTCTAAAGCCATTTCAGAGTTACATAAATCGGGTAAGGCGGTTGAAAAAGACGACATTGAACCCGAACAAGCTGACGCTGGTTCTGAGTCTTTGGAGAGTCTTCAAGATGAAAACGATGTTCTGGATTGGCAAGGTGTGCTGCCTGAAGAAGAGCTCACGACCGTTTTAACCAAAGAAAAAGACCGAAAACTTCTGTATGCCCCAGTACTGGTGTGCACGATAGATCACATTATGGCCGCAACAGAAACCAAACGCGGTGGCCGTTATATTTTGCCTTGTTTGCGTTTAATGTCATCCGACTTAGTGATTGATGAAATTGACGACTTTACCGGCGATGATCTGATTGCAATTGGCCGATTAGTGCATTTGGCTGGCATGCTGGGGCGCAAAGTGATGATTTCCTCTGCCACCATACCGCCGGATTTAGCATTGGGTTTATACAATGCCTATCGTCAAGGGTGGGCAGTGTTTGCTGCCAGCCGTGATCGAGTAAGCAGTATCAATTGTGTTTATGTCGATGAATTTAGCGCTGATGTTCAGATGGTGGGCTGCGATGATCCTGATTTAGCTGCTTATGAGGCTTTCCAGCAACGCTTTGTGTCTAAACGCGTGGATAAGCTCAAACAGCAGGTCGCGAAGAGAAAGGCCGATATCATTCCATGCATTAAACAGGGTGAGCAACCGCTGGAGAAACAGTACTTCGAGACTGTGAAGCAAGGGGTTTTAGCCAAACACCAGCACCACAACACGTTAGAACCAGAAAGCCAAACAAGGGTGTCGTTCGGTGTGGTTCGGGTTGCCAATATTCAACCTTGCGTCGAATTAACCCAATATCTACTGAGCTGTGATTGGCCTGCCGATATCGAAGTGCGTTGTATGGCTTATCACAGCCAGCAAGTTATGTTGCTGCGTCATGTGCAAGAAAAGCATTTGGATGAAGTTCTCAAACGCAAAGAGAAAGCGGGTGAATTACCTAGTGCATTTGCTCATCCCGTGATCCGCGAACATCTAACCACTTGCCAAGTGAAAAACCTGATTTTTATTCTGGTTGCAACTCCGGTCGAGGAAGTGGGGCGCGACCATGACTTTGACTGGGCGGTGATTGAACCCTCATCTTTTCGTTCGATTATTCAAATGGCAGGTCGGGTACGCAGGCATCGCGATGGCGAGATTAAAGAGCCCAATATTGGCTTGTTGCAATACAACCTCAAAGGCTTTAAGGGAGGCTCAGATCGAGTATTTAACTACCCAGGTTACGAAACAGACAGCACCACTCAGCTCGTCACTCATGATTTATGTGAGTTGGTGGATGAAAAGTCGCTGCTGCAAGCGGTCAATGCCATTGTTCGTATTCAAAAGCGAGCAGTGCTAGAACCGCGCAACAACTTGGCGGATTTAGAGCACTTTGCCACCGCGAAAACCCTTGGCACCGATCACCTTGGCAAACCACAGCAAGCCAATACTAGCCGTCAGGATAGATACAGCCGTAATCGTCGCAGTAGCTCGCCGCAGTCATGTTGGTATGAGCATCTGCACGGTCATATTCACGGCTACTGGTGGCTTACTGCACTGCCGCAATATTTCAAACGCTTTCGTAAAAGTGAACCCACAGTGCAAATCTACTTAGTCAAAAAAGCGCGCAGCATCGAGTTTTGTTTGCCTGACGAGGGGATGCCTTCAATCGATGAAGTGTTAAATATTAAACACCTGCCGCTGGCATCAACGCAGCAACAGAAGCTCTGGCTACAGCGTGATTACAGCGAGCTAGTCAGTTTATACAGTCCAAGCCCTGAGCAGGAGTTCGCCACCTCAGTGCGCTATGGAGAAATCAGTTTTATCTACCGTGAAGGTAATCAGCAATACAGCTACAACGACCAACTAGGGTTGGTTAAGGTTAAATAATGGAGGGGAGTCGCGTGTTAGATCCAGCAATAGCCGCCTTTTTTGCTGAGCGTAAAGAAGCATGGCTAAAGAAAAACATCAGTGCAGCAATGTCTGATACAAAAGTATTGGAAAAACAACAGGAGTGTGAGCAAAACTTTCTATTAGACAATTGGTTGCCTGATGCGGCGCGTAGAATATGTAGTAGGGCGTTAACTACTCATCCAAGTAAATTTAGCCATCCAAGTACAGGCGTTGGAAAAACAAATATTAAGGATGGCACATTTGTAACTCCTGTATTATTTGCAGGAAATCAACGCAATGATGGTTTTGTCAGATCTGGCAATGTTAGATTTGATTTGACTGATTCAGTTGGAGATGCTGGCGCGTTGGCCGCTGAAGATTTCCTTCGCGTTACTCTTTCTGATGGTATGAGTGTTCTTCAACACATCGAGTCTGAAACTAAAGTAGCTAGAGAGCTTTTAACAGTAAAAGGTGTTGACTATGAACAACTCCGGTCAAGCTTCTTAGCTATTAAAAGTACAAGTGAAGGAACATCTACGAACTCAAAAATCAAGCAGGTTTATTTTCCGGTCGCAGATCAGCAGTATCACTTACTTTCTTTATTGACGCATTCTGGTCACTTATTTGAGCTCCGCCAACGTCTTGATGAGCTTGGTAGAGAGACAAATAGAGTACGAGAGTACAAAAAGTTAAATCAATATCATCCCGCTGGTTACCAAGAAATATTTGGCCTAACTACGATAGGATTTGGTGGAACTAAACCCGCAAATATAAGTGTGCTAAACAATAAATTTGCAGGTAAAGCACATTTGCTGGCCTCCATTCCACCGGAGTTAACACCTCGCGATATCCGGCTGCCGAAAACGGATTTTTTCAAAGAGAGTTTTACCGCTAGGCAAGCCAAAGAAGTACTTGAATCGTTGCATCGACTCTTTCAAACCGACTACAACAACATCAATCTCCGTGATGGCCGTGACTACCGCATTCAGCAATACGTTGATTTAGTGATTGAAAAAATGTGGCAAGTACGTCTTTTTCTTGAAGCGTATTCCGGTGAATTATCGAGTGCGTTGCCTTTGGAGCAAAAAATTTGGCTCTATCCAGAGTTTGCTGAGCAGCGTCAGCAAGAGGATGAGTGGCTCGATAAAATCATTCGCCACATTGCGCGAGGCTTAATCAACCATTACAGCCGTAGCAAAGTGATCACTAATCCCGTCACATTGGCAGACCAAGAGCTGCTGGCGATAGAAGAGGTGGTTGCCAGCAATAAGGAGAACTTGCGATGAACGTATTGATCTTACCGCATCTTAAAATTCACAACGCCAATGCACTTTCAAGCCCCTTTACTATTGGCTTTCCTGCCATGACGGCATGGCTAGGCTTTGTGCATGCCTTAGAGCGCAAGCTCAGCCAAGCAGGGTTATCTGATCTCATGCTGCATAGTGCTGCTGTAGTGAGCCACCGTTGTGATGTACAGACTCATAAAGGCGAAGGTGACTTTGTTCATTCAATTATCGGTACTGGCAATCCACTTGATAAGGATGGTTCACGCTCGGCATTTATCGAGGAAGCACGCTGTCATTTGGATGTCTCACTTGTCATTGAGTGGAGTGGTAATGAAGAGCAAGTTCAGCAGCCAGACTTTATCCAGCAGTTGCAAGCAGTTATCGCGACGATGAAAGTCGCAGGAGGCGACGTTCTTGCCGTTGGGAAGCCCTCAGTTAAATCTGTGATAACTGAGGATGATACTGGCAGAGTTCTGCGCCAATTAATGCCAGGCTACGTGCTGATCGAACGCCGCGATTTAATGATTGACGCCATGCAGCAAGGTGATGACGCAATAGATGCGCTGCTTGGTTACCTCACCGTACACCACCATTGTGAGCAGCTTGAAGACCAAAGTGTTGTTTGGCATAGCCAGCGCAAGACGAGTGGCTGGATTGTGCCGATTGCCACTGGTTTTCAGGGTATCTCACCATTAGGTGAAGCAAAAAATCAGCGCGATCCATCAGTGCCGCACCGCTTTGCCGAAAGTGTGGTCACACTGGGTGAATTTGTCATGGTGCACAAAATCAAACATCTCGATGACATCCTTTGGCAATACCACCCCGATTTAGAAAACGATCTTTACCTTTGTCAGCCAGTTAACGCTATCAACGAACATCAATAAGGAACAACCTCATGGCTAAAAATAACGACATCGCATCAGTACTCGCATTTGAAAAAAAACTAGTCCCATCCGATGGCTACCTCTTTGGATGCCAGTGGGAAACCAAAGAGCAAGCAATCCCATTAGCCCTACAAGAAAAATCAGTGCGTGGCACAGTTTCCCACCGCCTTAATAAAGGTGGTGAAAAGGATATTATGAAGCTGGATATGGATATTGCATCTCCAAACCCGCAGCGGGTGGATGCCTGTGCGTTGGGGCTAGAGCAAGATACCCTGAAGCTACATTTCACACTCAAAGTATTAGGGGGGCTTGCCCAACCTTCGGCGTGTAACAATGCGCTGTTCAAACAGAGCTATAGTGCTGCGGTTTCAAAGTACATTACCAAATATGGCTGTTTCGAATTGGCGAAACGCTATGCCACCAATCTTGCCAATGCCCGCTTTCTATGGCGCAACCGCGTTGGCGCAGAAGAGATTGAAGTGCAAGTCAGGGCATTAAACAAAGGGACTGAGCAGGCGTGGACTTTTAATGCCAAACAATTCAGTACTAAACACTTTGATCATAACGATCCACAGATCAATAGTTTGGCCGACAGAATTGCTCAGGTGCTAGCCAGTGAAACTGATCATTTGATGCTGCAAATTGACTGCTACGCGAAGGTGGGTAAAGCCCAAGAAGTTTACCCAAGTGAAGAGTTAGTAATGGATAAAGGCAACAGCAAATCCAAGAAAAGTAAAATCCTATATGCGGTTAATGAGCATGCTGCGATGCACTCACAAAAAATTGGTAACGCACTGCGTTCCATTGATACTTGGTACCCAGATTACGCATCTGAGGAGCAAAGTGCAGGTGCTATTGCAATAGAGGTTTATGGTGCAGTTACCAATTTAGGTAAGGCATTCCGAACACCTAAAAAAAATGACTTTTACACCTTTTTTGATAAATGGGCGCGTGGTGAGAGCTTGCCTCGTGAAGAAGATGAGCATTATGTTATGGCGGTATTGGTGCGCGGTGGTGTGTTTGGCGAAAGTGACAAAAAGGGGCAGTGATGAACTACTACCAAGAGATCACTTTATTACCTGATGCCGACATTGCCTTAGGCTTTCTTTGGCAAAACGTCTTTCAACAAGTCCACATTGCTTTGGTGGAGCACAAAGTGGGTAGCAATCAATCTCTGGTTGCGGTCGGTTTTCCAGATTTCCGTCAAGCAAAGTTTCCGCTCGGCGCTAAGCTGCGTCTCTTTGCGCAAGAACAGGCGACACTGGAAAAGCTAGTCATCCACCAATGGCTAACTCGGCTAGAAGACTATGTGCACATCAAAGGGATCAAGCCAGTACCAAGCGATGTAACTTACGTAAGCTTTGTACGCAAGCAGGTGAAATCGCCCGAACGGATAGAGCGGGATATGCAGCAAAAAGCCGAACTATGGGCAGCAAAATCCGGTAAACCGCTGGTGGAATGTCTAGCGGATTTGCAACAAAGCAAGCCGACAGCATTGTGCTCTTTGCCGTTTATTTACTTGCATAGCCAGCAAACCAAGCAGCGCTCACCAGATAAAAACAGCAAGTTCCCGCTGTTTATTGAGATGCAGCAGCAAAGCACATCACAAGATGGGAGCTTTGATTGCTATGGTTTGAGTAGCAAAGCGAATGGACAATCAGCATTGGCTACCGTACCGCACTTTTAAATTGAACGAAAAAGGGTAGTTTTTACCCTTTATTTTTGCTCTTTAAAAATGTGCATTTAAAACAAATGGTTGCAACGGGTTGTTTTTAACAAGGTAAAAAGATGATTTTTACCCTAACAGCTTGTTGCAGATTATTTTTATCGGTTTATTCTATTGTTCACTGCCGCACAGGCAGCTTAGAAATGCGCGGCCTGATTCGTCCCAATTCTCACCAAGTTCACTGCCGCACAGGCAGCTTAGAAAAATCGGCGACGCCGCGCTCGGCTGCAAGCAGCGTTCACTGCCGCACAGGCAGCTTAGAAACAAGCGCTTCGAGTGCGCTATTTAACCCTTGGGTTCACTGCCGCACAGGCAGCTTAGAAATCCCAGTCAGCGTACACAGTTGACAGATCGATGTTCACTGCCGCACAGGCAGCTTAGAAAATTCCAAACTCATCATTTAGCTGGTCAAAACTGTTCACTGCCGCACAGGCAGCTTAGAAAAGCAGATGGCGTCGGAATTCCAATCGGGAATCGTTCACTGCCGCACAGGCAGCTTAGAAAGAACAGTGTTGGCGGCATGATATTTCTCGACTGTTCACTGCCGCACAGGCAGCTTAGAAAAAGCAGCAGCACGCCGCCATCGACAAACACGCGTTCACTGCCGCACAGGCAGCTTAGAAAACGCTGGAAGTCAGTCACGCTGAATTCAAACGGTTCACTGCCGCACAGGCAGCTTAGAAACGCAATACCTCAACGCCGCTGATCACAAAGCCGTTCACTGCCGCACAGGCAGCTTAGAAATGTATGTAGCTTCGCCGATGCTCGACAGCCTGGTTCACTGCCGCACAGGCAGCTTAGAAAGCCTTTGGGGTCAAATCGACTTGGTAAGTTCGGTTCACTGCCGCACAGGCAGCTTAGAAACCAATATGCATTAGCGTCACTGGTGCGCTCGCGTTCACTGCCGCACAGGCAGCTTAGAAAAGTAGCGTCGGTGATTCGTCATCAAATAACATGTTCACTGCCGCACAGGCAGCTTAGAAAAACTATAGCCACCAAATTAACCATTTACCGTGGTTCACTGCCGCACAGGCAGCTTAGAAAAAACCGGTCTATCGTTTATGATGGACGCAGGCGTTCACTGCCGCACAGGCAGCTTAGAAATGAGTTGTCATAAGCGCCGTAGCACACCATTGGTTCACTGCCGCACAGGCAGCTTAGAAATATCCAATGCATTCATGGGTTTGGCGGTCAGTGTTCACTGCCGCACAGGCAGCTTAGAAACCATAAAAGCCCTAAAATACCTTTAGGGCTTTTGTTCACTGCCGCACAGGCAGCTTAGAAAGCCTACATAATCATGCTCATATTTCGGATTATGTTCACTGCCGCACAGGCAGCTTAGAAAAAGCTCTAGCACAATGGCTGAAATAACATATTCTTCACTGCCGCACAGGCAGCTTAGAAATGCTGCTGTAACAACCGTGAAATCCTGACCGCGTTCACTGCCGCACAGGCAGCTTAGAAACAGCTCGCACGCTAGGTATTCTTGAATGCCAGGTTCACTGCCGCACAGGCAGCTTAGAAAAACCCTACAGTGGTTAGCATTGGTGCGGAAACGTTCACTGCCGCACAGGCAGCTTAGAAATTAGAATCACAAGAGGAATCAACACCACTCCTGTTCACTGCCGCACAGGCAGCTTAGAAATACCCGCCAAGAGACGCAGCTTGTGAAGACGCGTTCACTGCCGCACAGGCAGCTTAGAAAAAAGCACGAAAGCCCCAAGCGGCGAATACTGCGTTCACTGCCGCACAGGCAGCTTAGAAATGCAGATAGCTCTGAGTATACAGAGGAAAACTGTTCACTGCCGCACAGGCAGCTTAGAAAATCTCGAACCGCTGACAGCACCGGGCCCTTACGTTCACTGCCGCACAGGCAGCTTAGAAAACACAATCGTAAGCCTCGGTGGTTGACGCGAAGTTCACTGCCGCACAGGCAGCTTAGAAAAGCCATAGACCATGCTTGGCACGGAAATCCACGTTCACTGCCGCACAGGCAGCTTAGAAAAGAACGCGCTCGCAGACACAGCAATGTTATGTGTTCACTGCCGCACAGGCAGCTTAGAAAAACTATGACCCAGCGCCGGAAGGGTCGGATTAGTTCACTGCCGCACAGGCAGCTTAGAAAAGATCCCGATGATGCTTTAATGTGGCCTTATGGTTCACTGCCGCACAGGCAGCTTAGAAATATTGTGCCTAAAAAAGCGATTGAGGCCGCACGTTCACTGCCGCACAGGCAGCTTAGAAATCAATGGCATACACCACTGTCACATACTTGGTGTTCACTGCCGCACAGGCAGCTTAGAAAAAGCATTAGCAAAAGACCAGAAGAAGCTTTATGTTCACTGCCGCACAGGCAGCTTAGAAAATGATGTTGGTGAAAAGCGTGAAAACGTCTTTGTTCACTGCCGCACAGGCAGCTTAGAAAAAAAGGCGCTCACAACAGCTATGAAAGGCGCGGTTCACTGCCGCACAGGCAGCTTAGAAATTGCGGGTAACACTCGCAAAGCCACGGTTTTTGTTCACTGCCGCACAGGCAGCTTAGAAAGGACAGGCTAAAAGGATCACAAAACGATCAGAGTTCACTGCCGCACAGGCAGCTTAGAAAATCAGTGCGGTTTTTACCGTGCCTATCATAGTGTTCACTGCCGCACAGGCAGCTTAGAAATGCGGTCTAGCTCCATGCTCTGCTTGATTTGAGTTCACTGCCGCACAGGCAGCTTAGAAAGTAACATCGGTCATTGTTATCACCGATCATGCAAAACCGCCCAGCTTACTTATGATTGTCTTGATGGTTATTGGTTGTGGTATTGACTCCTTTTTCTTGTAAGGAAATTCCTACGTTTCTGCTTGTTGACATATCGCATTGAAAAATCAACCATTTCATTTGAATCCCTTATTAAAAAACAATAGGTCAGAATGATAAATACAAAGCTTAAATTGATCTCAGCAATGGTTATGTTGGCCCTGTCTGGATGCAATCATGATTCCATGCCAATCGACCCCCCTAGTGTGGGTGGTGGCGAATTACCGGATATAGGGGTTGATGACCCGATTATTGCGGCTCAGCTCTCTTTGGATGGTAACCTGATCTTTGGTGGTTCAGTATTGTGTAATGATGCGCCAGCCAATCAATTTACAGTGCCACAAAAAGGCAATGTGATCTGTACCGTTGAGGGGCTAACGCTGGCGACGTTTATTGCTCCTTTTGTGGGAGAGGAGAGTCAATCGACGAATGTTAATCAACGTTCTAGCTCTTTTGAATTAATGAAATTGATTGATGCCGATGAATATAAAGACTCGGCAGTGCGCCAGAGTAATCTACAAATCTTGATCAATAATATGGGTAATGTGCAGGGCAAAACGATTGAACTGAATTTTACCTCATCTCGAGATGCATTAACTTTTGAGAATTATCTCAACCATCTTGATATGCCAAGCGCAGAGTTTCGTGAACTGATTGTTGAAAAAGTCAGCAATGATAACCAAGTGGATAAGCAACCATCCACCCATGTGCCGGATATTACGCCAGCGCTAACCACTGGAAGCTCGAATGATTTAAACAGCAGTTTTGTCTCCGCCAATGCGGAAGAGAGTTTACAGTATCAACCAACCTCTGTGATTTTGAGCCAAGGGCGACTACTTGATAGTGACGGCCGTGCGGTGAATGGCATTGCTTACTTTAGTAATAACAGCCGTGGTGTCACGGGCGTTTCTCAATCTGGTCGTGCGATGGGGGATGGAGGCTTTGAGTTCTCGTGGGGGGATTCGATCAGCTTTGCGATTGATACTTTTGAGCTTGGTACACTGCGTGGCAACAAAACCACATTTCAACTGACCGATCTTGGCAGTGAGAATGCCGGTAAAAATGCGCAAGCACTGGTGCTGCGTTATGCTGAGCAAACTGAGGATACGGTGTCGATTAGCGATAAGGTGACCCAAGTTTTTGCCCAGTACCCGAATGTGGTGAATGAGGCAATTTCGCTCTCGCTGAGCAATGAGGACGTGGAATTAAAGATCGGTGCTGAGCAAACCCAAATTGTGCTGGGTGAATTTGCCCAGCAATTTTCACAAGGGATCGCGGCAGAGATTGATCAGGCATTACAGCCGACCAGTTTGTACCAAACGAGATCGCAGGCGACGCCGAGATCGGCGGTCGATCAAGAAGCGAGCCGTATTCAAGCCGATATTGAAAAGCTTTGGGGCAGCACGAGCACCGCTTGGCAAGATGGCTGGAAAAAAGTTGAACGGTTCCATGTGTTCCATGACAGTACCAATTTTTACGGTAGTACGGGTTCTGCACGCGCACAAGCGGCGGTTAATATTGCCAACTCGGCCTTTCCTGTACTGATGGCACGCAATGACAATAACTATTGGATTGATTTTGGTAAGCCCAAAGCGTGGGATGCTCAAGGTTTAGCCTTTATTACCGAAGCGCCTTCCCAAGTCGAGCCGGAAAAGGTTTCCGCCGAAACAGCGACCTTTAACTTGCCGTTTATCAGTCTTGGTGAGCTTGGCCAAGGTAAAGTGATGGTGCTGGGCAATGCCCGTTATAACAGCATACTGGTTTGCCCGAATGGCTTTAGTTGGGGTGGGAGTGTTGATCAGCAAGGCAATTGTACCGCGGGTAGTGATAGCGATGATATGGCCAATTTCTTCACGAATGTGCTGCGTTATTTGACGCAAAATGCATCAAGTGAAGCTGGCACGGGCTCACAAATGACCATCGGTACTAATATACCGTCGGTTTATTTTAAACGTGCGGGTCAAGTGATGGGTAGCTCTGCTCCATTTGTACTCGACTCGCGCTTTGCGGCGGAGACTGTCCAACTTACTGATTTTAGTCATTTAGATCCAGTAACCATACCAGTGGTGATCATCAATGCGTACGAATATCGCGGCCATACTGCAATGGGTGCTTATGATCTACCGCTGAGCGCTGATCTCAGCCGTCCTAAATTGAGCCAACAAGACGTTAGTGACTTGATTGACTATGTGACTTGGGGCGGAAATGTCTTAATGATGGAAACCGTGGTCAACCGTACCAGCTTGGGCGAGATTGATCGCTTGCTTGACAGTGCCGGCATTGCGTTTGGCATGGGGTCAAGTGTGGTGGCCGATGGCAATGGTCCAAGTGGTGGCTATCCTGATCGGGTGCGTAACCAACGTCAACATGGTATTTGGGTGTTAGAGCGTTATGCCGCCGTGAATGGGGATGGTGGACCTATGCTGCCTTACACCATTAACGAAGACGGTAGCGTTGAATGGTATTTTATTCTTCATAACAAACCGAGCGATAAGCCGAGCCTTGAAATGGCGACTTGGACGCAAGTCGATGATGAAGGCAATGCAAGCCGACAGGTTGCTTTTATTGATGAAGCCGATCACCTGCAAAAGGATGCCGATGGAGTAGAAGTGCTCAATCAGGCCAGTTTAGCGACGGCTAAGCAGCGCATTCTGAATGCGTTTCCTACCTCCACGGGTCTGGCGTATCAAGAGTGTCGCGATGATCAGTTCAATTACGAAGTTAACTGTTTGGAATATCGTCCCGGTAACGGCATTCCCGTGACTGGGTCAATGTATCGCCCACGTTATACTGAGCTAAAACTGGGTAACGATGAAGCCCAAGCGATGATTAAAGCGGCTAACTTAGGCACCAATATTGAAGCCCTGTATCAACATGAACGTTATTTCCGTACCAAAGGTAAGCAGGGTGAGCGCTTAAGCAGTGTCGATCTCAACCGCATTTATCAAAATATGACGGTGTGGCTGTGGAATGATCTCGATTATCGCTATGAATCTACTTATGACGATGAGCTGGGTTTTAAACGCTTTACCGAGTTTCTTAACTGCTATACCCGCAATCTTGCTGGCGGCAATACGGTCTGCCCTGAGGATCTGCAATTGCAGTTGACGGAGATGCAGATGGTGTATGGCGCTGAAGAGGGTGAGTATGCTGGGCAAATGAACCCGAGCTATCCGCTCAACTATATGGAAAAGCCTCTGACGCGTTTAATGCTCGGTCGCTCGTTCTGGGATCTGGATGTGAACGTCGATGTACGCCAATTCCCAGGTGAAGCCAAAGGAGCGAATGGCAAAACGGTGCAGCTTGATATGCGTAACCAAACCAGCGCTTGGTTTGCCGGTAATCGTCAGCCTACGGGGCAATGGGCGGTGGCTCAGCAACCCTTTCAGGTCAGCGTGACTGGCGAAAGCCAGCCAGTGACTATCACGATTGCGCTGGCCGATGATCTCACTGGGCGTGAAAAACATGAGCTGGGCCTGCAACGTCCACCACGCATGACCAAATCTTTCGTGATTGGTGGGGGGCAAAACAGTAGCCAGAGTTTTACGGTTCCTTATGGTGGTTTGATTTATGCCCAAGGTGGTAATAGTGAGCAAGTTTCGCTGACTTTTGCAGGTACGATTGATGCACCGTTATATCAAGGTGAAGAGTGGATCAACGGACTGGATGCGCCGGCCCCGATCGGTGAAGTGGTGTCAGATAGCTTTATCTTTACCGCACCGAAAGCCAATTTGCAGGCCAATGGCTATGAAGGCGGAATTGCCCAATTTGCGCAAGATCTGGATCAGTTTGCCTTAGATCTTAGCGATTTCTACGCCCGTGATGAAGGCATTGAAGGCAAACTGAATCGCCAAGCAACCAGTGCCAGCAATCCGAATAACCGTCACCATTTTGTCAATGATATTGCGATTAGCATTGGTGCGGCGCACTCGGGTTATCCGGTGATGAATGCCAGTTTTAATGCTGCGAGTAATAAACTGAATACCAACCCACTCAACAGTTGGTTACTGTGGCATGAAATTGGCCACAACGCCGCAGAAGCCCCGTTTAATGTTGAAGGGGCGACCGAAGTGGTTAACAACTTATTGGCGCTGTATATGCAAGATCGCCATTTAGGCAAAATGGCGCGTGTTGAGCAGGATATTCAAATTGCACCGCAATTTGTGCGACTAGAACAAGGTCATGCGTGGGCCGCCGGTGGTGCAGGGGAGCGCTTGGTGATGTTTGCCCAACTTAAGGAGTGGGCAGAAAGCGAATTCCAGATTGCCGATTGGTATCCCGGAGAGCTGCCAAGTTATTACTCGGCGCAAGATGGCGTGAAAGGTTGGAACTTATTTAAGCTGATGCACCGTTTGACCCGCAACGCGCAAGATGATGCGATCAGCCTAAAAGGTGACAATTTATGCCAACTGAGTGGCTTAGGTAAAAGTGATCAGTTGATGCTGTGCGCTTCTTACGCGACGCAAACCGATCTCAGTGAGTTTTTCCAAGCTTGGAATCCCGGTAGTCGAGCGTTTGTATACCCAGGCGATCCTCATCCCTACTATGAAGGGGGTGTGAGCGATGCTGGGGTTAAACGAGTACAAGCACTCTCATATCCAAAACCACAGCGCGATCCGTTAAAGGTCGATCGAATTAGCATGCATTAATCATTTGATTGAAAAGGCCGAAATAGCGTCTGTTCGCCGTCGCTATTTTGGCCATTCCCTTATTCTATCCCGTGATTCGCGGTCTCTTCCTCATTTTGCATCGACAGGCCAGATTTTACTTTTAAGCGATTTTTGTTATCACGATTGGCCAGCACTTGCTGGCGATCATCAATCGGACCTAGATTTTTCGCCAAACGATCATACAACACGACATTAACGGTTGCCGCGAGGTTCATACAACCGTAGGTCGGCACGTAAACCACATGCTGAGCTTGATCGACCAGATCTTGCGGCAGTGAGCCATCTTCTGGGCCAAAAAGATACATTGCGTGGGTTGGGTGAACAAATTCAGGCAGTGCCGTGGCTCCAACCACCAATTCAACACATACGATTTCCACCTTGTTATCAAGATCTGCGCTGAGCGAGTCCATCGCGACTAACTCAATTCGCTGTTGAATATTCTGCGTATCGGTTTGAAACTTTGCGGCGCGCTGATAACGAGTGCCGCTATAACGTACCTGAGTCGCGTTATAACAGCCTGCCGCGCGCATGACGGCACCGACATTGGTTGGGCTTTTCGGGTTATGTAGTCCAATAATGACTGTTGATTGTTTGCTTGTCATCGCTGTAATTCTACTTCTGTTGGTTTTTGGCGAGCCTCACGCTCGTTAAAGGCGGGATTATCGCTCTAAGCTCGGTCCAGCGCTAGGCCAGAAAAGCGTTAGCGGTGATTGGCTTTTTTAGTTTAGTTACACAAAGTTAAAGAGTAAGCTGTGATGCGAAACAGCTAGCGTGATGATTTTTTGCCTATTTACGGTACGATCACGAGCCAGAATTAGAGCGTAAATGGAGGATGTATGGCACAGACGGTGGATAGAAAAACCTTTCTGGCGATTTTCTTTACGGTGTTTTTACCAATGTTTTTGGCCGCAGTCGACCAAACTTTGCTGGCGACCGCGACGCCAACCATCGTGGGTCATCTTGGTAATCTGCAACTCTCATCTTGGATTATGATTGGCTATATGTTGGCCAGTGCCGCCAGTGTGCCTATTTATGGCTGGTTGGGTGATCAATACGGTAGAAAACCGATCTTAATGATTTCTTTAATTATTTTTGCATTCGGTTCGGTAATTTGTGCGTTTGCGGCCAGTATGCCGTGGTTGGTTGCTGGGCGCATCGTGCAGGGACTTGGCAGTGGTGGCTTAATGAGCTTGTCACAAGCCTTGATTGGTGAGTTAGTGCCACCCCGTGAGCGTGCCCGTTTTCAAGGGTATTTCTCCTCGTTATTTGCCATTGCGAGTATTGGTGGGCCAGTGTTGGGTGGGGTGATTGTCACTTATCTCTCTTGGCGCTGGTTGTTTTGGTTTAATCTGCCGCTAGTGGGATTCGCTTTGTATCGCTTAGCGCGGTTTCCATTGCGGCAAAGCTCGCCAAAATCTAAGTCATCGATTGATGTATTTGGGCTGATCCTATTTCCTTGCATGATGACATTGATCATCTACTGGCTTTCTGCTGGTGGGCACTATTTTGCGTGGCTATCGAGTACCAGTGTGACATTGATAATGCTCTTTGCTGGCACCGCGCTGCTGCTGGTGTGGCAGCAACGACGCGTTTGCGCCTCATTTTTGCCGCTCCATTTGTTAGTGCGCCGCGAGATTCATATACCTCTGCTTTCAACCTTTATTTTTGCCGCCTGTTTATTTGCGTTGATTTTCTTTTTACCGATTTTTTTGCAATTAGGCTTAGGTGTGAACGCCGCGCAATCGGGGTTACTGCTTATCCCACTTTCATGTGGAATTATTGCGGGAGCCTATATTACCGGTAAAGTGATTGCTAAAACTGGCGTGCCAAAATTTTTGCCTGTGTTTGGCATGAGTTTAAGCAGCGCGGCATTTGCTATGTTGGCACTGTTTACGCTTTCTGCACTAGAGGTGAGTGTGATTGCCGCTTTATGCGGTTTGGGATTAGGTACGGTAATGCCCTCAACGCAGGTATTGATCCAAACTGTGGCGGGTAAGGCTAATTTGGGACGCATTACCGCGATGGCATCATTAAGCCGTTCGTTAGGAGCATCGGTTGGAACCGCATTTTTTGGTACTTTGATTTATTCGTTATTGCCTGGGCTTTCGCCACACAGTGAGTTGCAAGCGATGGCTGCTTTGCCTGCGCATGAGGTATTACAGGCGTTCCATCTCGGTTTTGCGGTAGCTGCTATTTTGGCCTTGTTAGGTGCATTAAATGCGTTACGCGCCCCAAGGATCCAGCTCGATGATTACACGTTTGACTCTTGATACTGAGTATAAGCTGTGGTGATGGGATTAGTAGGATACCGAACAGTCGGTCGCTGAGTCTGTGGCATTCTCCCCATCATGGATCACTTGGTTACGTCCGGCTTGCTTGGCTTGATAAAGCGCGCTATCGGCTCGCGCAATGGCGGCGGATAAATTACCGTTTATGGCGCTAAAGCCGATGGAAATAGTGGTGTCGTACAATTGATGATCGTCTTTTATCCGCTGACGTAGTCGGTCTAAGGTGTGCCAAGCTTCATTAAGGGAAGTGGCTTGAAATAGCATTAAAAACTCTTCACCGCCAAAGCGAATAATCACATCACTATCGCGGATATTTTTGCGTAGGCACATGGCGACAGATTGTAAGATCCGATCGCCCGTGATATGGCCATATTTATCGTTAATTTTTTTGAAGTGATCAATATCAATCATCGCGGCAACTGAGCGTGGGTCTTCAATAAACTTGTGACTAATTTTGCTCAGATAATGGCGGTTATGCAGCCGAGTTAAATTATCTAGATAAACTCGTCGCTGTTCGGTTAATTTTTGCAAATTAATTCGTGTTAATACCCAAGCTAATACTAATAATATGGTTAAGCAGAAAGACATTACCCAATAAATTAGATGGAATAGGCTAACATTATCGCTAAATACGCTGATCAGTTGGTGGTTATTAATATTCCAACGTAAGAAGCTCATCTCGGTATTTTCAAATTGAATCGTGCCGTAATTATTGCGATGGCTCAAAATGGTGTAGTTGAGCAGCGGTTTATAGTGAGCAATCGGGTTATCAAGGAATTGTACTCGATTGCCCCTAACCAAGACTAAGCTGATATTGTTTTGTGGTGCCGGCCAAAATGAGGCGTGGTTAAACCACAAGACTTGGAACTGTTGATAATAGGGTTTAAAAAATAGGGTTGAGCCTTCTGCAAAAGCGACCTTGACCTTGGACTCGGGCGGCAATTCCATATTTGAGGCTGCATTGTGCACTGCATTAATAATACTGGGTGGACATTTTGCTGCAACAGAAGCGCCGATCACGCACAGGTTGCCATGATATTGTTCGATAAACTCTTGCTGGCTAGCGGTGGGGGCGTTGAGCTGTAGATGTTCTAACATCAGGCTTGCATAATCAATCCGAGCTTGTTGCAAAGCTACCGTCAGCAGTAATTGTTCTTTTTCATAGGCGCGGATTTTATCTTCAAATAATAGTTTGGGCGTATTAATCAACACGATGCTGACCATGATCATACCGATGATGATCAATTCTCCCTTTATCGAGCGCAGCGCTATTTTCCAACGGTTAACGGTTTCCATAAGCTTAACGAAACCCTTGAGCAAGCTGGCACAAAAGAGGGGGAGCAACGCTCCGCGCATGTTGGCTAACATTCGGCGCGATTTTGCAAGCAAGTTGCTGCTGCGATATTGAGAGCGGAATCGCTTGTGGTTGTGCAAAGAAAAAACCTTGTATTAATTCAACGCCCACATCCATACAGGCTTGCAACTCTGAATAAGTTTCCACTCCTTCTGCAACCAACTGGCACTCTAGCTGTTGTGCCAGTGTAACTAAGCTATGTACAAACTTTAATTTGATTGGGTTCGTGTCGATGTTATGGATAAAGTAGCGATCGATTTTGATAAAATCAGGTTGCAACTCAGACCAAAGTTTAAGTCCTGAATAACCGGAACCCATATCATCCAGTGCAATGGAAAATCCCTGCGCTTGCAGATGCTGAATTGATTGTTTCAGCGCGCTGAATTGCACTACCGGAGTCCGTTCGGAAATTTCAAACACGATCTGGTGAGGCGATAAATGATGGCGTTGCATTAACTGTGACAGCTGCCATTGTTCTTGCTGTGTATCCAACAACATATCGGGGCTGAGATTGATGAATAACTGTGCCTCAAGCTCAAAGGTTGACCATGCCGCCAGCGCTTTTTGCACACAGAGTTGCTCAAGCTCTGCTAAACGCTGATATTGGGTAGCGGCTGCAAACAGTGGCCCAGCACCATACAGTGGGCTGAGCTGTGGGCCTCGACTTAAAGACTCATAACCGAAAACCCGATGGCGTACTACATCGACTATTGGTTGAAATAGCGGTGTAATACGTTGCTGGTGCAAAATATCATCCAGTTCGCGTGGGTAGGAGGAAATGCCATTCATGGTTGCCGATTGGTACTTAAGTATTAGATGTGTCAAACAATAGTAGTTTGTTATGACAATTGTATTAATGTGATGTGCTACCAAAAGTTACTATGGTGTTGAGCTTGACCTAAAACAGATAATCCGGCATAAACCCCATCCCTGATCCGCCCGTTATTGAGGCCTAATGCGATGTCTATCCCTAGCCAATCCATCCCAAGCAAAATCACCTTTTTTGAATTTTTGACCCCGTTAGTGGCTTCTGGTCAAAAGACCATTACTATCCGTGATCACGCAGAAAGCCATTACGTTCCGGGCAGCAGGGTTGAAGTGTTTACCCTAGAAACCGATCGTAAAGTATGCGATATCGAGATCATCGCGGTTGAGCCATTGAAATTTGATGATATCAATCAATTTCATGCCGAGCAGGAAGCGATGGAATTGCCTAAGCTGAAATCGTTAATTAAACAGATTTACCCCAATATCGATCAGCTTTATATGATTACTTACCAGTTAGTTAAATAGGACAAAATAAGCCATGAATCCGTTAATGGTCAGTGTCGGGTTGCTGGTATGCAGCAACGTATTTATGACTTTTGCGTGGTATGCACATCTTAAAGAGTTAAATAATAAACCGTGGATTATTGCGGCGCTGGTGAGTTGGGGTATTGCGCTGTTTGAATATCTTTTACAAGTTCCGGCCAATCGAATTGGTTATACGGCTTTAAACGTTGGGCAGTTAAAAATTTTGCAAGAAGTGATCACCTTGATGGTGTTTGTGCCATTTTCGGTGTTCTATTTACGCGAACCGCTCAAACTTGATTATCTGTGGGCGGGATTGTGTTTAGTTGGCGCTGTGTATTTTGCCTTTCGCAGCAAATTTGCGTAGCGCGATAAGAAACCAATCAAGCAAGGGGCGGATGGTTAGCTAAAAAATAGCCTTGCGCACCATTGCGCAAGGCTAAGTCAATCAAGATAAATGTTTAAATGAGATCGAAGCGATCTGCATTCATTACTTTGCTCCAAGCGGCAACAAAGTCTTTAACAAACTTCTCTTGATGGTCATCCTGAGCGTACATTTCTGCATAAGCCCGCAGGATGGAGTTTGAACCAAACACTAAGTCAACTCGTGTTGCGGTCCACTTGGTTTTACCGCTCTTACGCTCCACGATATCGTAAGAGTTGCGGCCCGTTGGTTTCCAAGTGTATTGCATGTCGGTGAGATTAACGAAGAAATCGTTAGTCAACGCACCCATGCGGTCGGTAAACACGCCGTGTTGGCTGCCACCGTAGTTAGTGCCAAGCACCCGCATCCCACCAATTAACACCGTCATTTCTGGCGCGGTGAGGCGCATTAATTGCGCTCTATCAAGCAACATTTCTTCCGGTTTGACTACATAATGCTGTTTTTGCCAGTTACGGAAACCATCCGCAAGAGGTTCAAGTACTTCAAAGGACTCAACATCGGTTTGATCTAGTGTCGCATCACCGCGTCCTGGTGCAAAAGGTACAGTCACATTGACGCCTGCCGCTTTGGCCGCTTGTTCAATACCAACGTTACCTGCCAGAACAATCGTATCGGCGATACTGATGCCTGATTCAGCAGCAATTTTTTCCAGTACATTCAGCACCTTGTTTAGACGTACAGGCTCATTGCCTTGCCAATCTTTTTGTGGCGCAAGGCGAATACGTGCTCCGTTGGCTCCACCGCGTTTATCAGAGCCGCGGAACGTGCGTGCACTGTCCCATGCTGTGCTGACCATTTCGCTGATGCTTAGGCCGCTCGCGGCGATTTTCGCTTTCACCGCATGCACATCATAATCTTTACGACCTGCTGGAACAGGGTCTTGCCAAATCAGCTCTTCAGCGGGTACTTCTGGGCCGAAGTAACGCGCTTTCGGCCCCATATCACGGTGAGTCAGCTTAAACCAGGCACGAGCAAAGGTTTCAGAGAAGTAAGCGGGATCGTTGTGGAAGCGCTCAGAAATTTTGCGATACTCAGGATCAAATTTTAGTGCCATATCCGCATCGGTCATCATTGGATTATGACGAATGCTCGGATCTTCCACATCAACTGGCTTATCTTCTTCTTTAATGTTCACGGGTTCCCATTGCCATGCACCGGCTGGGCTCTTAGTTAATTGCCATTCGTAGCTCAGTAGTAAATGGAAAAAGCCATTATCCCATTGGGTGGGGTGCGTAGTCCACGCGCCTTCAATACCACTGGTGACGGTATTGCGGCCAACGCCACGGCTAGTGTGGTTGTTCCAACCTAAACCTTGCTCATGCAGATCGGCCGCTTCTGGATCGGGCCCTAGGTTAGACGCTTTACCGTTACCATGCGCTTTACCCACTGTATGGCCACCGGCCGTCAAAGCAACCGTTTCTTCATCATTCATCGCCATGCGAGCAAAGGTAACACGCATATCTTGCGCTGTTTTGAGTGGGTCAGGATTACCATCCACCCCTTCTGGGTTAACGTAGATGAGGCCCATCATCACGGCTGCAAGCGGGTTTTCTAAGTCACGCTGACCAGAATAGCGGCTGTTTTCACCACCAGATTTGGCTAACCACTCAGTTTCAGAACCCCAGTAAATGTCTTTTTCTGGATGCCAGATGTCTTCACGGCCAAAAGCAAAACCAAAGGTTTTTAGCCCCATCGATTCATAAGCCATATTACCAGCCAGGATCATCAGATCAGCCCAACTGATTTTGTTGCCATATTTCTGTTTAATCGGCCACAGCAAGCGACGTGCTTTATCTAAGTTGGCGTTATCTGGCCATGAGTTGAGTGGGGCAAAACGCTGGTTACCAGTTCCTGCACCACCGCGACCATCGGCAATACGGTAAGTACCAGCAGAGTGCCAAGCCATACGGATCATCAAGCCACCATAATGTCCCCAGTCGGCTGGCCACCAATCTTGGCTATTGGTCATTAAAGCTTTGAGGTCGTTTTTTAGAGCGGTGACATCCAGTGTTTTCAGTGCTTCACGGTAATTAAACTCTGCTCCGAGTGGATTGGTTTTACTATCGTGTTGGTGAAGAATGTCTAAGTTGAGCGCTTGTGGCCACCAATCCATATTGGACTGATTCGCCGAAGTCAAGCCACCATGCATCACAGGACATTGACCGCTTGAACCCGTTTTATGGTTATCCATTCTATTGCTCCTTGCTTAGCGTTATTGAATGTTTGATTCGAAACGTAAAATTGATGGGTATTCGAATAAATACGGATGTTTGGTTAACGTTTTGAGTCTAGACGTTGTTTTGCGGTAACACTAATTAGAATCATCGATAGTTGTAATAGGCGATATTGATCTTGTTCATATTTCTATCATTTATCAAAGAAACCGGTTACAGAAACCGGTCACAGCTTGTGTTTTTTTACGATATAGTGCTGATAATTTGAACTGATGGTTGCGATGCAAGCGGGCGATGAACAGATCCTGCGCCAAGGTTGTGCCGACTATTTAGCGATCAGCTATTACATGAGCAACATTGTGTCTGCCAAGTCAGCGCCAGAGAGTGAAAATACTTCTTTATTTGGTGCTAGCTGCTTAAATCCGTACCTTCCTGCTTCGGATTGGGGCTGGCAGATTGACCCTCAAGGTCTGCGCTATGCGCTTTCAGAGTTATACGAGCGTTATCAAAAGCCGATTTTTGTGGGGTAGAAAACGGCCTCGGCGCAGTGGATGAGCTGGAAGCGGATGGCTCGATCAACGATGACTACAGTCGTCACTTAAGTGAGGCGCAGTTGCTGGAATTGCAACAGCACTCTCCGGCATTAGTTATTCTTAATCGTCATTTAACGCATCCTCAACTGCACAGTTTTGCGCTTGATCAAGCACAAATTGCTCAATTAGCGATGCAGCATTTATTACGCTTAGGCCATCGTCATATCGCTTGTATTAGTTCGCCACTGAACAGTGAAACGGGCAAAATTCGCCATCAAATCTATCAACAAACATTGGCGAAACATCAGATAACCCTCAATTCAGCATGGAGTGTATAGGGGGATAATACTTTGCTTGGGGGTTATCAGGCGATGCAGCAATTGTTACAGCGTCAGCTGACGATCAGCGCGGTGTTTGCCTGTAACGATGATATGGCCCTTGGCGCGCTACGTGCCATGTATGAGCACAATATCGCGGTTCCCATCCAGATGAGTATCATTGGGATTGATAACGAACCTGCCGCCGCTTTCGCGATCCCAAGTTTATCGAGTGTCAGTTTGCCCATCGTTGATTTAACCAAGCAGGCGATGGCTCTGGCGATTGAAATTGCCAATAAGAAGCCGCAACCAGCGCAGCATCGACTCTATCAGGGGCAGTTGATCACCCGTGAATCGACATTAGCACTTAGTGTGTAAACGGGGTAAGCTTAGATAAAATATTAACCAAAACAACGGAATATTATTACTGATGACCATACACCGCATTAACCCTGGCCCACGTTGGTCTGACATTACTGTTTTTAATGGTATTGCCCATTTTGTCGAAGTAGCCGATAGCGACAACTCGGCTGATATGCAAGGCCAAGTCGAGCAGATTTTGGCGCAGGCAGAACGCCAATTGGCCAAAATTGACAGTGATCGCACACGCATTCTCTCGGTCACGATTTATGTCACCGATTTTGCCGACCTCCCAGCGCTTAACCAAATCTGGGATGCTTGGTTCCCGGTCGGCTGCGCGCCAAGCCGTGCCTGCGTTAAAGCAGAATTGGCGGATCCGGCCTATCGGGTTGAAATGGCCTTTGTTGCTGCCGCTGGCGCGCAGTATCAATAACTTCGAATCGTATTCAGTATAAGGAAAACATGATGTTTATTGGTCAGATCTCTCAGCGCCAATTTTGCGCTGCATTATCACCCAAATTGCAAACCTTGATCAGTGAAGTGTTACAGCGCGTAGCGACTCCGCTCGCGGCAGGTAAGCATGAATTACAAGGTGATGCCGCCTTTTTTCTGGTGATGGAAGATCATACTCAGCCACTGGCGCTGCGTCGCAGTGAATGCCATGCCCGCTATTTGGATGTGCAAATTGTGCTGCAAGGGCGTGAGCGTTTTGGTTACAGTCTGGCTCCATTTAATGGATTGGATGATGATCAATTGGCTAGCCGCGATCTGGCATTCAGTGAACAGTTGGCCGAAGAGCGGTTTGTCGATTTGGCGGCTGGGGATTTCATTGTGTTTTATCCGGGTCAACCCCATCGCCCATTGATAGCGGTAGAAGGCGAGGGCGAGCCCGTGCGCAAAGTGGTGATTAAGGTGGATAAAGCTTTGTTTGAATAAAACGTTGAGTCGCTGAAGTGAAACCATGAAAAAACGCCCATTTAAAATGGGCGTTTTGCTGAAATTAATTCAGCGGGAAAACTAGTTGATAAAGCGCTCTGGAAAGTCAGAAAAAATCGCATCCACTTTGTCCAAATAACGAAATTTATCCACTTGATTGAGGGTGTAGCACCAGATCTGGTAACCGCCATTTTTCAAATCCCGAATATGCTTTTCGGTGATCCATCGGTAGTTAAGGTTACAGCTAAACGCATTAACCTGTTTCAGCACCTGCCGATCGCGCTGTGTTAACCGCTCGCTTAATATCGCTAATTTATAGCCCGGACAGTGTTGATGCAGTTGCAAAATAATCTCGTGACTAAAGCTCGACAATAAGATTTTGTCGGCAACCAGTGGGCTTTGGTCAAGTTGGACTTTGAGGTTTTGCACTACAATGGCCACATCGTGTCTATCGACTTTGACTTCAATATTCAGCCCTAAATCATGCTCAGCGGCGAGCCCCAGCAGCTCTTCCAGCGTCATGATAGGTTCTGCCGCGAAACGGGGATCAAACCAAGCACCGAAATCAAATTGCTGTAACTCAGCAAGTGTGTACTCATCAACACGGCCTTTGCCATTGCTACAACGGTCAATCGTATGGTCGTGGCACACCACTAATATATTATCTTTAGTCGGTTGCACATCCACTTCAACCCAAGATAATCCAAGGTTGATTGCAGCCTGTACACTGACGCGGGTATTTTCTGGATAGCTACCAGCCACTCCACGGTGGCCGACGATGATAGAAGGCATTATGCTTCCTTAGTGAGGATCACGCTCAAATCACGATTCAATAAGTTCGACGTGGTGCAAAAGGGACAACTGTTGAAAAGCAGGCGTACTTTTATCGACGAAGAGGCGATGCATTTCAGACAGTTCACCACTGACCACGGGAGCATAACGCTCTAATTTGCTTTTGTCTGCAACTAACCAACACTGTTCGCTATGCTCTATGATGGCGCGGGTTAAATTGGCTTCTTCTGGCGTAAAATCAAGCAATTGACCACGTGAATTGAGTCCGCCCACACCAAAAATTCCAACCTTAATATTAAAGCTACGATAAAAGCGGGTTGTCGCTTCGCCGACGGTATCTTCATCGGAATGGCGAACCAGCCCGCCCGCAAGGTGCAAATTGATGTTGGGGTTACGGCTTAAGGTCAGTGCGGCATTAAGGTTGTTGGTCACCACAGTCAAACCGGGATGATCGAGCAGCGCTTGCGCCACTTGTTTCGGGGTTGTCCCAATCCCCAGAAAGATACTGCATCCTTCCTGTAATTCTTGCGCCACCCTCTGCGCAATTCGCTGTTTTGCCGAGAGGTTGATCAGATCGCGATTGCTGAACGAGAAATTGTCATTCGGACTGGGCAGAGAAATGCCGCCATGTACGCGGCGTACCATACCTTTGTCGCTCAGATCGTTCATGTCTTTGCGAATGGTTTGCACAGACACCTCAAAGCGTTCCGAAAGTAGGGCGCTCGAAAGCACCCCGTGGGTTTGTTGCAAATAGTCCAAGATCTGTTTTTGGCGGGTCGATAAGAGGCTCACAAGGTTCCTTATTGTCGCTATTAACGTGTGGCTATTTTACTGTTTAAAGAACAAGCGTGCGGATGAGTAGCAAGCCTTTTTCCTTTTTGATCAAAAAGATGCAGTTGATCAAAGGCAATCCAAAGCGGCAGGGTTTGATGCACATCAAGCGGAATTTCCGCGGTCACCGCAATGAAATCCTGTTCGCTCTCTAGGCCTAAAATTTTGCCATGCACGAGCTGATTCGGGCCTAGCGGCTCTACCACTTGAATATCCAGTTTTAATTCAAGCGCATTGGCTAGCGGTTGCAGCGAGGCGTGTTCAGGGCGAATACCTAACGTGATGGTGTGATGGTCTTCCGATGCAAGCTGAGGTAACGAGCAGGATTTGCCCGCAATCTGCAGTTGTCCTTGTTTGATGGACGCTGGGAGGAAATTCATGGCAGGACTGCCGATAAAGCTCGCCACAAAAGTACTGGCTGGCTGATGGTAAACTTCGGCGGGTGTGCCGACTTGCTCAATTTTGCCCTGTTTGACCACGACAATTCGGTCGGCAAGCGTCATCGCTTCCACCTGATCATGGGTTACGTAAACACTGGTTACGCCAAGTTCACGTTGTAGTTTTTTGATTTCTAAGCGCATGTGCGCGCGCAGCGCCGCATCTAAATTCGACAGCGGCTCATCAAACAAAAACAGCTGTGGATCGCGCACAATCGCACGCCCCATTGCCACGCGCTGGCGTTGTCCGCCGGAAAGTTTGGCCGGTTTTCGGTCTAAATACTCTTCAATTTTGAGGGTTTTCGAGACCTTAGCAATTTTTGCTGCGATGGTTTGTTTATCCACGCCACGATTTTTAAGGCCGTAGGCGAGGTTATCGTACACACTCATATGCGGATAGAGCGCATAGTTTTGGAACACCATAGCGATGTCGCGATTAGCCGGCTTTTCGTTATCGACGCGGCGTCCCGCCAGATGAATTTCGCCGGAAGTAATGTTCTCTAGGCCCGCGATAGAGCGCAGAATAGAGGATTTTCCGCAACCCGATGGGCCGACTAAGACGATAAATTCCCCTTGATGAATCGACAGATCCACGCCTTTCACCGCTTGATGGCCGTTATCGTAAGTTTTGACCAACTGTTTGATGTCTAACATAACAGGCTCCGCGTGTTTGGCGCTGCGTAGCAGATGAATTTTGGTGTTTTGATTATTTTTCACTTTCGACGAGTCCTTTAACAAACCAACGTTGGAAAATTACCACCACCAAAACCGGTGGCAGCATGGCGAGGATCACCATGGCAAACGCGTAGTCATAACGCGGCAAGCTGGTTTCATTGATGTTATTGAGGATCTGTTTAATCCCCATCACGATAGTGTTGTAGCGCTCATCCGTGGTCATCATGATCGGCCACAGATATTGGTTCCATCCCACCACAAACATAATGATGAAAATCGCGGCCATCATGGTTTTCGAGAGGGGAAATAAAATATCGATAAAAAAGCGCACCGGTCCTGCGTTATCAAGCTGAGCTGCTTCCAACAGTTCATCCGGTATGGTTTTAAAAAACTGACGGAAGAAAAACGTCGCAGTAGCGGAGGCAATCAGCGGCAGCACTAAGCCAGTGTAACTATTGAGCATGCCCAATTTTGATACCACTTCATAAGAGGGAATAATCCGCACTTCCAGTGGCAGCAGTAGGGTAATGAAAATTAGCCAAAACCACGCGCTGGCATAAGGCAAACGAAAGTAGACCAAAGCGTAAGCGGCCATCATCGAAATTATAATTTTGCCAATTGCAAAGCCCAAGCCCATGATCATCGAGTTAACGATCATGGTTTGCGCGGTGACATTACCGGTAAAACCGAGGCTTTTATGCCATGCTTCGCGATAAACTGCGCTTAGGTTATCGCCAAGAGTCCATTGCAAACCTTCCGAGACAATGGTGTTTGGCTGATGGGTTGAGCTGGCAAAAATCAGCCATAGCGGCACTAGCATAAACAGTGCACCAGCGATAAGGATCAAATGATCGGAGAGTCGATTACTTTTCATGCTAATCCCTTAATAGTGAACACGTTTTTCAACAAAACGGAACTGCAACCAAGTCAGCGCCAGTACCAACACGAGTAACACCACCGATTGTGCCGAGCTTCCACCCAGATCCGCACCGACAAAACCATCGCGATAGACTTTGTACACCAGTGAGGTTGTGCTGCCGCCAGGGCCGCCATTGGTCATGGTATCAATCACGCCGAAGGTATCGAAAAAGGCGTAAGTGAGGTTGATCACCAGTAGGAAAAATCCGGTGGGGGCGAGCAGCGGGAAGGTGATACTCCAAAAGCGTTTGCTGTCGCTTTGGCAATCGAGTAGTGCCGCTTCACGTACCGCGTAAGATATTGACTGTAATCCGGCCAGAAAATAGAGGAAATTGACCGAAACCTGTTTCCAGACTGAGACCAAAATCAGCGCCAGCGAGGCATCCACAGGATCGGTTTGAAAGCTAAATTGCCAGCCGATGTATTGGAAAAAGTCGGACAGGACACCAATGTGCGGATTAAACAGAAAACCGCCAATGATGCCAGCCACAGCAGGCGCAACGGCATACACCCAAGTAAGAGTCACGCGATACGAACCTTGGCCATGAATGATGTTGTCGGCTTTTACCGCGAGTAACAGCGCAAGTGCCAGCGAAAGAAAAGAGACAACCACCGAAAACAGCAGAGTAAAACCGAGTGAGTCAAGATAGTCGGCGGAGCTAAACAGCGTTTGATAGTTTTCAAACCAGATAAAAGTTGAGGAGAGCCCCCAAGGATCTTCCAACATAAAAGAGAGATAAATCGCTTGTGCGGCAGGATAAATAAAGAACACAGCAATGATCACGATTTGCGGCGCAAGCAGCAAATAGGGCAGTGGAGTGTGAGCGAAATGTTGTCGACGTTGCACAGGAAAACTCAAATTAGACAGTAAAAACAACCAGCCGCCAGCAACATCTCAGGATAATGCTGGCGGCGTTTAGGGTTATTGCACGGTACGAGCAAAGCGATTGAGTAGCTTAGCGCTTTCATCTTCGACTTTATTCAAGCTGCTCTCGACGGTTGAGCGGCCAGAGAAAATGTTATCGAACTCGCGATGCATCACTTCACGCACTTGCGGGTAGTAACCGAGGCGATAGCCTTTGGTCCATTCACCCTCAGGCAAGCTAAGCTGTTTTACGCCGACTTCTGCATCAGGGTTTTCTTGGTAGTAGCCCGATAGTTTGGTTAAATCATAAGCGGCATTGGTGACGGGCACATAACCTGTGGTTTTATGCCAGTACATTTGTGTTTCTGGCTTAGTCAGATAAGCAAAGAAAGCGGCGACGCCTTTATCTTGGGCTGGAGTGTGACCTTGCAGTGCAAACAGCGCAGCACCACCAATAAAGGTATGGGTTGGGTTTTTGGTGACCGATTCCCAGTAAGGCAGGTAAGTGGTGCCGAGATTGAATTTCACGCGGTTACGTAGGCCACCGAATGAGCCAGAAGAGCCCATCCACATCGCCACTTCACCACGCTCGAATGGCGTTTGGTTGGCATCCCAATCACTGCCGTAATACTTGTAATAGCCTTTATCTGACCACTCTTTGAGTTTTTTCACATGCATCAGCATATCGTCAGAGTTAAACATGATTTTCGTCGAGAGATCTTGATAGCCATTTTGCTTATCAGAAAGCGGTAGGTTGTGGCGAGATTTGAAGTTCTCAAACATGATCCACGGCGTTAAGGATTGGGCAAATCCCGCTTGACCTTTTTCGGCTAACTTAGCAGCGACTTGCTCTAGCTGCTCATAAGTTTGTGGGGCAGTTGCGTTAACGGAAGCCAACATATCTTGGTTGTAGTACAGCACAGGCGTTGAGCTGTTAAATGGCATGCCGACCATTTTTCCCGTGTTATCGGCATAAAAGTTGCGCACCCCAGCAATATAATCCAGCGGGGTAAAAGAGTAGCCGGATTCGACCATTAAATCTTGTACGGGCTTAGCCACGCCTTTGCTACTCATAATGGTGGCGGCGCCGGCATCAAACACTTGCAAAATATTGGGGGCTTGCTTTGCACGAAATGCGGCGATACCTGCAGTGAGGGTTTCGGTATACGAACCTTTGTAAACGGGGGTGAGTTTATAGTCTGTTTGTGAGCCATTAAACTCGTTGGCAAGCTGATTGACCGTTTCGCCCAATTGTCCGCCCATGGCATGCCACCAAGTGATTTCGGTTGCTGCATAGGTTGCGCTGGAAAAGATGCCAGAAGCGGTTGCTGTCAGCAAGCCTGTTAACCATACCTTATTCATTGCTTCAATCCTTGTAAGTTTCGAACGATACCATGTGTGTTTCGTTAGAAGGCATAGTGGCGATATGAAGTTACAGTGCTGTGGCTAAATCATGAAAGATTTATGGCTCTCAAATGACGAGTTTGGACGCAGGGTGTGAATTCAAAAATGCCGACCTCGTGCCAAAAATGCACATGAGTCATTGAATCCTATAGGGTTAAAGATAGTATTTATTTTCCATTTATGGAATCGCTTAATTATCGGTCATTCGCGGTAATTGGGTGACAAAGGCAAAGTGACTCGAAAGGGCGCGACGCAAAGCCGCCGGTCTAAGGGAATTTCCTATGGCAGCGGAGCTACCCCTAAGCAACAGCATGCCGCTGTTTTTTCTTTTCAAATGGACTGACGACCTTCAGTTTTACCGACTCGCGTTTAGAGATTAACTCTCAGTATGAGTATGCAGTGCTTGCTTGCAATGAGCATGGCTGTTCGCAGCCGAGTGAAAGCGTGATGATTACGACCACTGAGCGCGATAAACTTGATATCCGCGTGCAGCATAAAGATCCCACCACCGCGTCTATCGGCATTAATGTTCACACCGAAAATGCGCCGAGTGTGATGTTTAGTGCTAACGTGAGCTATTCTGCTGACAATCTTTATCGTTACAACAAGGAGATCTACTCTGCCGCTCACGTTGATGGCGGTCGCTACCGTGCAACCATTTATGGCCAACCGCTCAATGGTCAATTGTGTACCACGAGCGTGCCTAGCTATAAACGCACTGGCGGTAAAGATGCGGAAGTGGTTATCGATTGTATGACCAAGGCAACTTTAGTCTCCAATCTCAAGGACGAACTGAACTTGGCCCTCGCGGATAATTTTGAATACTACCTGCCTAAGCCTTCGCTGTATCGCAGCTCAGACAATCAATGGATTGATTCATCGGATTTTCATTTTCTCTCCCTTAATGAAAATGTGTTAACCGTTGATGATACGGGAAAAATTACCTTAATCGGTGTCGGAAAGGCCGTCATTCAAGTTCGCGCTAATCCAGAGTATTATGACGTTGAGAACATTTTAGAATATCAAGTGAATGTTGCTGGCGATGAGCAACCTATCGTCCTTCAGCGTCTGGAAATTGGTCAAGCAACACTATTTTCACCGGGGGCGCCACACCAAATCTTGTCGCCGAAAGGTACGACCATGGTACGGGCTTACGCCTATGCTCGCCAACAGAGCCAGACTCAAATGCCGGCACTTATGCTCAGCATCACGGCGAATGGTCAGCAATTGAGTAAAGCGATGACGTGTCCTAGCAACGCTCAGGTCGGCAGCTTTGACTCGCCAAGCTACCAACTCGATGAAGTGTGCTATGCGATTATTGACGGTGCGGATGCGGAAACATTCATCACTTCCGGCATGCAACTGACGGTGAGCAGTGATGATGGGTTAGCATTAATCAGTGAGCCCAAGGTTAACCAGCACGGCATGTTAAATTTAAAACTGGTTCCAGGATTGGATAGCAATGGGGTTGCGAAAACGCCAGATGTAGAAGCCTTTGATCAGACTTTGCGTCAGGTTTATCCATTGAGCAAAACCAATATTTCGGTACGTGAAGCGGTGGATTTGGGTAGCGAGCTCACCCCAGCCCTGAAACAGGTCGAGCAACTGCGTAAGCTAGAAACCGATGGCTTGACCTACTTCTATGGTTTGGTTCCGGGGATCTGTTATGGGGAAGTGGGACTTGGCTATATTCCGGGTGCCTCAGCGGTAGGGCGTGATGCTGCTTGCTCTTGGTATCTGCGTTCAACCTTTGTCCACGAGCTTGGCCATAACTTGGGGCTGCCGCATGCCCCTGGCTGTGGTACTGGATCGAGCGATCCATTTTGGGCATCCAATGTTTGGGAAGGAGTATCAAGAGCGGCCTTAAGTCCAGCTCCGCTATTTGAGCAAACGGATCGCAGTGTGATTTCGCCAAAAGATCAGCGCATTCATGCTGACTCTGATGCGATGAACTACTGCTTTGGCGATCGTTTCAGCGAGTATAATTACCAGCGTCTGGCGAGCTATGTAAACTCAAAATCTTGGTTTAGCGATCAGTCATTGCGCCGTAAGATGATCCAGCAAGCTGAACCCATGATACTGATTTCAGGGGAAATTATTGATAACAAAGTACTGCTAGAGCCAATTATTGCGTCTAACAATCCATTGGGTAATCAAGATCATTTTGCCCAAGAGGTAAGTAGTCAACATAACTATACGATGTTAATCAATGCCAATGATGGCGTCATCATGCGCGAACTCCCCATGGTGAAACTGGATCACGGTAACAGCCAACTGTTTAGCCTCGAGATCCCAGCATCGGCTCACATCAATGCCATCAAATTCTTTGATGGTGAGCAAGAGCTGGCGTTAGAGATTAACGGACTGAAAGAGCAATCGTTGCAGGCCCCCCGCCGCTTTACTGGGCCAACGATCGATTTCACGGGTGATTATGTTTACTGGAATAATCAGCAGTACCCTTGGCTCACGCTGGTTTACACCAAGAAAGAGGGCAGTCGTCAAACGCTTGCTTTGAATGTAACTGGCGGCGAACTGGCGATTGACCCGCGCCAATTGGATGGCGGTAGTCTACATTTTAGTCTTTCCGACGGTATCAATAGCGTGATCCACAGCGAAGTGTTAGCGCCAAGTCAACCGTAAACAAGCTAGGCAAGTCAATCACTGGCGAGCCAATCAATAAAGAGAGGGAGCATTTTGCTCCCTCTCTTCACTTGAATTGCCCCGATACGACAAACAATTGCTCAATCTGGTTGATAATGAGAGCGCTTCTCAATAGAATTGCCACTATTCCTTAAATGGCCAATCCCAACTCATGAAACGATGTCTTTTAATTGCTTGTAGCTTGGCATGTTTGCCAGTGCAGGCCGCTTCGCTCGATCAGGCGCAGGCGATTCAAACCAGTACCCATCAAGCGGCGGCTAACAGCCAGCAAAAAATTGACCGCAGTGCAGAAAAGAGTCTAGTGCTGCGGTCAGATATTGAGCTGTTGCAAGAGGAAGTCAAAAATCTACAGGTGTATCGCGATCATCTGCAATCTCTGGTGGCCAATCAGCAACAAGAGATGACCAGCCTAGCTCTGCAGACCGAAGAGATCAAACGTACCCGCCAAGGCATAGTTCCTTTGATGTATGACATGATTGAAGGACTGGAGGAGTGGGTTGGGCAAGATAAACCGATCCGTCTCGCCGCTCGTCAACAACGGATTGAAACGTTACGAGCGCTGATGCCGCGTGCCGATGTGAGTGATGCGGAAAAATACCGCCGCATTCTCGAGGCGTACCAAATCGAGCTGGATTACGGTAATAAGCTCGGTACCTATTCTGCCCCCATCTCTTTAGCTTCGGGGCAGCAAGTGCAGGTTGATATTTTGTATTTAGGCCGTTTAGTGCTGCTAGCGCGCAGTTTAGATGGTGAACAGTTTTGGAATTGGAATGCCAAAGCGCAGCAGTGGCAACCATTGTCAGAGGCGCATAAGCGTGATTTGACCGCCGCCTACCAATTGGCACAGCAGCAAATTGCACCTACCTTATTGAATTTACCGGTCTCTTTGACTGTGGCGGAGACAAAATAATGATGTTGAAACACACGAGACTGGCTCTGGCCCTGAGTCTGCCATTGATGCTGGGGATCAGCTCGGCTATCGCCAATGATAACCTAGTGCAGAAAGCCACCCAGAGCAAAGCTCAGCAGCAACAACATAATCAGCAACGCGAAGCGGGCTTTACCCACACTGAGCAGCAGTTACAAGCGCTGAAAACAGAATTGCTTGCCCAGCGTACTCGCTTACAAAAAGAGGCCGATGCATTAGCGGCTCAGTTTAGCACTAACGAAAATAGCTTGGCGCGACTGGAAGAAACGCTGCGTCTAGAAACCGGCAGCTTAGGGGAAATGTTTGGTGTCGTGCGCCAAAATGCCAAGCAGCTACAAAGCGAATTAGCTCAATCAGTGACTGGCGTTCACACTCGTACTGAACAGCAAACCATCGAGGAAGTGGTGGCGGCGAAAACCTTGCCTTCAATGACCCAATTGCGTGGGTTATGGCAAGCATTCACCACCGAAATCCAAGCCAGTGGTCAAGTTCAGCCAACTCAGATGAATTGGCTCACTGGGCAAGGGCAAGCACAATCTGTCGCAGCACTGCGTTTAGGCTCATTTGGACTGATCACCGATCAAGGTTATGTCAAATGGGATCATACACGGCAACAAGCGGTAAGCTATCAACAGCTACCAAGCCATTTTCCAACTTTATCGCGCACTCAATCCTTGATTAATGGTGACGTTGTCACTATGAATATTGACCCCACACGTGGTTTACTCTTAGATCAATTAGCTCTTACGCCGACACTGAGTCAGCGTCTGCAAGCTGGCGGGGTAATTGGTAATGTGATCTTAGTCTTGCTCGGCGTGGGACTGATAATTGCCTTGTATCGTGGCATGGTACTGCTTACTTTGCGCCACAAAATCACTGCCCAGCTAAAAAATCCTGCTGAGCTAGGTAATAACCCACTCGGCCGCATCTTAGCGGTTTACAACAAAGAGCAGCAACGCAGTGTCGAAGCGCTTGAGTTGCGTTTATTAGAAGCGGTCGTTGATGAACAAAATCATCTGGAAACCGGTTTATCCATGCTCAAACTGCTCGCGGCGTTAGCACCCATGTTGGGGCTGCTTGGTACGGTAACGGGGATGATTGAAACCTTCCAAGTGATCACCCAATTTGGTAATGGTGACCCGAAAGTGATGGCGGGCGGGATTTCGATGGCTTTGGTCACCACGGTTGAAGGTTTGATTGCGGCCATTCCACTGTTGCTGGCCCACAATATTCTCAGTGCTCAAGCTGAGGCGATTCGTAATATTTTGGAAAAACAAGGCATTGGTCTAGTTGCACAACAAGCTGAACGCGATTGTGTGACTTCATCGCCAGTTCAAGTTGGATCGGCCGCATAAGGGGTAGCGATGAATTTAGCATTCTCATGGCTATTGGATTACTGGCAACCGCTGGCCGAGTTTATGGCGCAAGGCGGAGCCGTACTTTGGTGGTTAGCAGCGGTGGTATTGCTGTGTTGGTTGTTAGTGATTGAGCGGCTGCTGTTTTTGAGCCTGACCTTTCCAAAACAGCGTCAACGCTGGGTCACGCTATGGCAGCAGCGCGTGGATCAACACAGTTGGTTTGCCCATTCGATTCGCCAGCAGTGGCTAGGTGAGGCACATAACGCTTTAAATCAAAACCTTAATTTGGTTAAGGTGCTGGTGGCTATTTGTCCGATGTTAGGGCTGCTAGGTACGGTAACGGGAATGATCTCGGTGTTTGATGTGATGGCCACTCAGGGCAGTAGCGATCCGAAATTAATGGCGTCGGGAATTTCGCTAGCGACTCTGCCGACCATGGCCGGTATGGTCGCGGCATTAGCCGGACTATTTGTACACGCTCGTTTAAGTAAAACCTGTCGTCGATTAGAAATGAAATTAGAACAAGCGTTAAGGAGCCAATCATGAGACTCGGGCGTAGAACGTCAAAGCAAGATGAAGCACAGATCGATCTGACTTCAATGCTCGACATCGTGTTTATCATGTTAATTTTCTTTATTGTCACCAGCTCCTTTGTGCGTGAATCTGGGGTGGAGGTCAATCGGCCCACCGCCTCTCACGCGGTTAGTCAAAAACAAGCGGGGATTTTTGTGGCGATTACTGCGGCCAATGATATCTATATTGATAAACGCCAAGTGGATGTTGAACGAGTGCAAGCGACATTAGAGCATTTATTGCTTGATCAACCGGAAGCCTCTTTAGTGATCCAAGCGGATGAGCATGCGTTTAATGGCACTGTGGTTAAAGTGATGGATGCCGCCAAAGGTGCAGGGGTGAAAAGTATTGCCTTAGCGGCGGAGCCATCTTAATGGGACGCTTACTACTGGCGAGCCCCATCGCCCTTGCTGTCACGCTAGCTCTGTTTAGTTTGATGGCTTGGATGGTGGATAATGGTGGAAAAAGTATTGCCAAGCCGACGGCGGCACTGAGCTTTGCTATGGTGATGGTTGAGCAAGAGCAAGATGTACAGCGCAGACAGCGCAGTGTTCCGCCGCCGCCGCCAGTGCCTGAGATACCCACCCAAGCACCCGCAAAAGCGCAACAAACGGCCGCGTTAGCGATCTCATCACTCACTCCACAGGTCAATTTAAACCTTAGTACCGCGATTCAAGGCGTGGCGGTCAACGCCCCACAATTTGGTGATTTCTCGGTGAATCAATCTGTGATGCCGCTGCATCGCGTCGAGCCAAACTATCCAGCCAGAGCGTTACAACGTCGAGTGGAAGGTTATGTGATTTTGCGTTTTAGTATCGATGAACTCGGTAAAACGCGAGATATCGAAGTGGTGGAAGCTAACCCACAACGCTATTTTGAGCGCGAAGCGATGATGGCACTGCGTAACTGGAAATATCAACCGAAAATGGTGGATGGTAAAGCGGTTAGTCAATTAGGTCAGACGGTTCGACTGGAGTTTAAACTCAATCAATGAAACGACGAATTTTAAGTTATATATTGTTGTCTTGCTTATCTGTTGCCAGTTATGCCGCTGAATTAAGCCCCTATACGGCTAATCGAGTCATGCAAGCCAATCAACTTGCCCAGCAGAATAAGCTCAATGATGCGATCCAAGTTCTTAAACAAACTGAAATCAGTCGAAGTTATGACCGAGCTTATGTTGCGCGGATGCTCGGGGTGTTTCATTGGCAAAATGATCAGATCCCCGCCGCGATCAGCTCACTCAAATTGGCGGTTGAAAGCGAGGAGTTGCAAGATCAGCAAGCGTGGACCACGCGCAAAATGCTGGCGGATTTATTAACGAGTCAGCAACAGTTCCGCCCAGCACTTCAACATTATTATCAACTGGCTGCAGCGATTCCAAGTGAGCAAAACGGCGCCGATCTTTGGCTGCGAGTTGCGCAGCTACATTTCCAGTTGCAAGAGTGGCCAGCGGTACTCAAAGCTGTAGAACACACTGCCCAGTATGCGCAGCAAGATGCGGTGTTGCCGCTTTCGCTGCAATTGGGTGCCGAACTCAATTTAGAACGCTGGCAGCCAGCCATTCGCAGTTTAAAGCGATTATTGGTGCTCGAACCGCAAAAAAGCGAGTGGTGGCGTCAATTAGTCAGTTTGGAATTACGTGTCGGCCAGCCTAAACATGCATTGAGCACACTCGCGTTGGCGAAACTACAGAAAGTAGAACTGACTCAGCAAGACTTACGTTTACTGGCCCAACTCTACGCTCAACATGGCGTGCCGGAACGTGCCGCGCAAGTGTTAGACAGTTTAGAGGATGCCACGAGTAATCAGCAACTGATCACTGAACGCGCCATTTATTGGCAGAGAGCGAAAGAGTGGGATAAAGCGATTGCCACTTGGCGTTTGGCGGCCAAGCAAGAGGCGAAATACCATTGGCAAGTCGCCCAGTTGTTATTGCAAGAAGGGCATTATCAGCAAGCATTAACCGAGTTTGAGCTGGTCAAGGAGCCTGACCAACAAGCACAAGTGGCGTTGGCAAAAACCCGCGCTTTGTATAAGTTGAATCAGTTAGAGGCTGCATTAGTGCAAGCTAAGCGCGCCGACACTCTGCAAGCTTCCGACAGTGCGAAACAATGGATTAAATATCTCTCTCACTTGCGGCAAGCGCAATCTAGATCAAATGGTTAAAACGATAGTTGCAACCTTTTAATTGATGGCAAGTGGTGTATAGAATTGCTGGTTTGAGCAAGCTGAGATGTAACATGCAAGCGACTCAATAGCGGAATTTAATGAACTGCTTCGCAGCATGAGTGGATCGAACTGTTACCCATCTCCTCGTCTGATCAGAATGAATTAGCTTACTCATCAAGGAGATGATCATGCTAATTCGACTGACATTTATTGCTACGGCAATCTTGCTGGCGCAGCACACTGCAGCTAACGATGAGCCGCACTCCGCTATCCCGCTCACCTTTGCTAAACACTATCAACCCGGCATCAATCTTGACGATTACTGGAAGAGTGAAAAACTCGATGGAATTCGTGCGATTTGGACAGGCCAGCAGTTGATAACCCGCAGCGGCAAACCGATCTCGGCCCCTCAATGGTTTACCCAATCACTCCCCCCTTATGCATTGGAAGGTGAATTGTGGGCGGGCCGTGGCAATTTTTCATTGGTACAACAAACCGTTTTAGATAAGCAACCCGCGGAAGCTGCTTGGCGACGCATTCAGTTTATGTTGTTTGATTTGCCACAAACCGCCGGCGATTATCGGCAGCGCTACGATCATTTGGTGGCATTAGTCCGCGATCTTAATCAGCCCTACATTCAATATGTGGCGCAGACGCCCATCCAATCAGAGCATGATCTCACTACTTATCTGGATGGGATTCTTGAACAGTCGGGGGAGGGCGTGATGCTGCGTAAAATTGATACTCGTTATCACGTTGGACGTAGTCATACTTTGCTCAAACTGAAAAAATACCAAGATGCGGAAGCTACCGTGATCGGTTATCGCTTAGGCGCGGGTAAATATCATGGTCAAATGGGCTCGATTTTGGTGCGGGCTGTGGATGGAATCGAGTTTTATATCGGCAGCGGATTTAGTGATCAGGAGCGTGCTACGCCTCCGGAAATTGGTAGTTTAGTGACTTATCGTTATAACGGGGTAACGAGTGAGGGCAAGCCAAGATTTGCGCGCTTTGTCCGGATCAGAGAAAGCCATTAAATCTGTTTTCGTGGCCTAGCTCAGTTAGGCAAGAGATGAAAGAATTTGAACTCTATCAGGCCAACGGTGAGTGCTGGCCTGATCAAAGTTTGCTGAACTAGTGGCCGACTGCGAGTGGGGTATTGATCGTTTGTTTTTGGATCCAACGCAGCCGTTGGCCTAACATCAAGGCAGAGGCAGAAAGGCCAATGATAAAGCCAAGCCAAAACCCTTTCGCCCCTAATGGTTGCTCAGTTAGCCAATCGGTCATGCCCAAAATATAACCCATCGGTAAGCCCAGTACCCAGTAAGCGATAAAAGTTCGATAGAAAATGGCCGTCATATCTTTGTAACCGCGTAGGGCTCCAGCCGCAACCACTTGTACCGCATCCATACATTGATAAATCGCAGCGAGTAATAACAGTTGCATGGCTAAAGTGATCACCACTTGGTTTTCGGTATACAGCAAAGCAATCTGCTCTCGAAATAGCACCGTGAGTAACGCGGTGATACATGCAGTGACTAAGCCAGTCAGCAGACCGACATTGGCGGCAATCGCCGCACCTTGGCTATCTTGCTCACCCAATTTGTGCCCAACACGGATGGAAACCGCAGCGCCAATACTCATCGGGAACATAAAGACCAAAGAAGAGAAGTTGAGTGCCACTTGGTGCGCCGCCACGACAGTTGAACCTAACGGAGCAACCATCAGTGCCACCACCGCAAATAAGGTCACTTCAAAAAAGAGTGCCGCCGCGACCGGAAAGCCTAAGCGAAATAGTCGGATCAGCTCTTTGGGTCGTGGCTTATGCCAAGTGGCAAAGACTTTTACCTGCGCCAGCCGTTGAGAAGTCATGATATAAAACAGCAGCAAAAACAGCATGATCCAGTACACAATCGCAGTAGCAACCCCACAGCCAACCCCACCTAATGATGGCGCACCAAATTTGCCGTACACAAAAATCCAGTTCAGCGGAATATTGAGCAGCAAACCGATAAATCCAATCACCATGGCGGGCTTGGTCAGTGACATACCATCGGTAAAACTACGCAGTGCTTGAAACAGTAAATAGGCGGGCACCGCAAACATCACCGCATGCATATAACCTACAGTTTTACTTGCCATCGCTGGTTCCACATTCATAAATTGAATGATCACTTGCGTTTGAAACAATACACCGATGATCGGGATCGAAATCAGTAGCGCGAGAGCTAAACCTTGCTGTACTTCAAATGGGATCTTGTGTTGACGCCCAGCACCATTCAGTTGTGCCACCACTGGAACCAATGCCAGCAGTAGTCCAACGCCAAACAGAATTGAGGGGAGCCAAATACTTGCAGCAATTGAAACTGCTGCCATATCCAGCGCACTGACGCCGCCTGCCATGACAGTATCGACAAAGCCCATTCCAGTTTGAGCAACTGATGCAATCAGCACCGGTGTGGCAAGTTTAATTAAATTTGAGGCTTCTTGTTGGTAGCGATGCACAGAGTTCTCCAAAGGGGAAAAGCCAAAAGAGGCTAAACGCTACAGTCGTTAGACTTAACGTATGATAATCGGCGCATGATAATGAAATGTGATTCTAAGCTCCATTAAAAACTGAGATAACTGATTAATCGTTAAGTGATAAGTGAGGAGTGTAAGGGCGCGGGTGCGTGGCACTATTTCGTTCATGCGGAAAGAACAGTAATAAAAAGAGCGCCAAGTTACGGCGCTCTAAGAGCTGTCTGCATGTTAACGATCAAAAAATCGGCTTATCGAGTAATAACCTAGATTGATTTATGAAGTTAAAATCTTATCGATTGATTTTTGAGCCTCAGCTAAATAGTGACCACCAAACTGGTTGTAATGGTTGAGCAGATGATAGAGGTTATAAATATCTTTGCGCTCTTCATAGCCCCAATTCAATGGCCAGATACTTTCATAGCCTTGAAAAAATTCCGGCTGGAAACCACCAAAATATTCGGCCAGCGCAATATCACACTCTCGATCGCCCCAATAACATGCGGGATCAAAACATAAAGGTCCATTGACCGAATGGGCAACATTGCCAAACCACAGATCGCCATGCAATAGCGATGGGCGTGGTGAATGATTGGCTAAACGCTGTTTGATCAGTTCTACAAACTCATCAATATTGATCAGTACAATCCCTTTTTCTTGCAGCAATTGTAGCTGCCAACCAATCCGTTGTTCGGCAAAAAACAGCGGCCATTTTTTGTGCCATGGATTGGGTTGCACCGTGGTACCAATATAGTTATCAATATCGAAACCAAACTCTTTTTGTTCACCCCAACGGTGTAAATGAGCCAGTTCAACCCCCAATTGATAGCTTTTTTTCGCATCATCCAGTGGTTTTATCGGTAAATAGTTGAGAACCAAATAAGCGTGGTTTTTACTGATGCCATGCAGAAGATAATCAGGTACTTGCACGGTGTTTGTTTCACGCATGATGCGCAAACTCACGACTTCAGCTTCAAATTTACTTAATAATTGACGATGGTTCACTTTGACAAAATAACGTTCAATACCATCACTCACCATAAAACATTGGTTAATGTCACCACCATGCACTTTCTCTTTTTCTACGATGTGAAAAGATTTGCCCATCTGTTCAGATAGTTGTTGAATAATGGCTGGCCACATAATTCAAGCCCTCGGCTATTGACTCTACTTATTGGTTAGTGTAGATCAAGCGAGATAATATAAAAGGTTATCCTGATATATAAATCTCTCTTGAGTAAAAATTGCAGCAACAGAAACCGCTAACTGTGATTTAACGCATAAAATGATTATGTTCACTTTCGTACTATCGGTATCCTGCTGCATATGTATTGAGAATAGCCAATACATGCAAATAATAAGATGGCATTATCACGGAGTGATAGCATTCTGGTAAATAATTAAGCCAATGCACCAATTCCCGATAATCAGTGTCGTCACCTGCTGTGAAAAGAATGTTTCATAGCCTGAGTTTTTGAACTGACGAACAGCAGCCGTAAAATGGAGAACAAATGTGGTTGTAGAAACCGATGGCTACCTAGCCTTGATTGAACATCTTTCATTTAATATCAATGTATTTACTCAAGAAGGGGATACGGGTAGTGAAAGTGTTGAAGATGTAATCACCGATATGGTGGCCAGTAACATTATGGCTATTTTTGAACAAAACCCAGAGCTGCATTCCAGTGTCCGCTTCCAACTGTTAAAAGAGGCCGATGCGGTTGTCGATGACTTAAGTGAAGTGTTAGCTGGTGTTTGGTTGCGTCCTGCCACTAATGAGCAGATTGTTTTTTTAGATGAATATATCGCGTTAGTAAAAAACTTATTTGATTCCGCGGTCGCTAAATACGACTAGCTGGCGGCCAATTTCCTATCTCACTGGTTTAATTTTTCATTTAATCTCACATCAATGGCGGGGTTTCAACCCGCCTGAAATGCCATAACTTAGCCGCCCAATATTGATTATCGATACGCGAGATAATGACGCCTTTTGAGGTCGATGCATGCATAAACTGCTGATTGCCTAGATAAATCCCAACATGAATATTAGTGCGAGAGGTTTTGAAAAAGACCAAATCACCATACTGAGCTTGATGATGGGCAATCCGAGTTCCGGTTTGCGCTTGAGATACCGTGGTTCTTGGTAAACTTAGTTGCCATGCATCACGGTAAGCTTGTTGTACAAAAGCCGAACAGTCTACACCGCGTTTATTATTGCCACCCAATCGGTAAGGCACACCTTGCCACTCACTAAATACATTGGAAAAATGGCTCACCGTGGGTTGAGCTGCGGCTGAACTGAATGGTGTTAACTCTGGCTCTGTTGGTGGCGTCGCACTACACCCCGCTAAGATCAGCATAATAAATAGGGAAAACGTTGGCTTAAACGTCAACATAAGTCACCTTTTTGACAAAAAAATGAAATAAAACTGCAATCGATACTACCTACCATGACGTCGACTCTCAAATTTAAGACGCACATACATGGCTTTGACAAAAAATCTTTCCTTAACGCAAACCCTTGGCGCAGTGTTGCTGTGCATTACCATACTGATGATCGCATTATCTGTCACCAGTTTGCGCGGTATCCAGCAGGTTGGCGCGCAATTTAGCCAACTGTCTGAGCAAGCGTTACCCTTTGCGCTCAATAATGCAGCGTTAACCCAAAATTTGCTGGAGCAAGTGCAATACCTTGGCTATGGCACGCGCAGCCAAACAGAAGCAGAACTTAACCAAGTGTTGACTGAATGGCAAAGGTTGGATGTGCAAGCCCGTGATCAAATCGAGCTTTTACTGCAAAATGTTCAGCAGCAGGGTAGCGCACAGCAAGAATCGATCTCATCATTGCAAAATGTGATTGCTCGTTTTCAGCAGTTAGCACAATCCATCCTATCGTTACAGCAAATCCAATTGAGCAAATCGGTTCAGATCGATCAGCAAGCACAGCAATTTCGTTATGGCTTAAGTTCGATTGGACCAGAAATGAGTCGTATCGCCTCCTTTTTAGCGTTAGAAAATCCAGAAGCGATGGATGCTGCTAATCGGTTTACCGCCAGTGCTAGTGTGATGGAGAGTGCATTTTTATTGCTGTTGATTGAACAAGATAGACAAGTTGCACACCAATATCGCCAAGAGCTGAGAAATCGCCAAGCAGGCTTGGGATTGGCCTTTGATGATTTCCAAGAGTGGTATCCAGAAATCAGTGAGTACGCTAGTTTAACCGCCCCTTATGCCATGGTGTTAGAGGGTTTTAAAGCCCAAGCTGTTATCGAACAAATCATCAATAAACTGCAAGATGCCCAACAACAAAATACCGATTTTGCTCATGCCTCTATTGCAGCACAGCAATTGATCACTCAACTTAATCAATGGTCGATTATGGCTCAGCAGCAGATTGTGCAAGATAAACAAGAGGTCAGCGCGACCATCGCTACAGTGACAAACATAGTGCAAGCCGGTGGGGTGCTTTTAGTTGTGGCGATCTTGATGGTGTGGTTTGTTCTGCGGCGCTGGATTGGCCGTGCGCTGTTCAATATCCGATGCCATCTTGAACGATTGACTCAGCATCAACTCAATCACTCACTTGCGCTGGTCGGGCCCAAAGATTTTCAAGATGTGGCGCAGCAGTTAAACCAAGTGATTGCCTCAACTCATGAATCGTTGGCTTTAGTGACTCGTAACTGTGAAACGCTTTATCAAACTGCAGAATTGAGTCATGGCTCGGCAGAGCAATCTAATCATAGCTTGGCCGCGCAAAATCAAGCTTTGTTGGCGATGGCGGCTACCATTAATCAACTGGAAGCCTCGATTCGTGAAATCGCCGAGATCAGTAATGATTGCTGCAGCGATTCTAGCCAAGCGGCAGACTATTCTGCGCAAGGGGTGAAAGTGGTTGAACAAAACCAACAACGCTTACAAGCGCTGGAAAATACCTTAAGTGTTAATGATGCGGCGATGTCTGAACTCAATCAGCGTGTTACCCGTATTCGTGAAATGGTTGATATGATCAGTGGCATTGCTGATAGCACCAATCTGCTGGCATTGAACGCTGCAATTGAAGCCGCCCGCGCAGGAGAACAAGGCCGTGGCTTTGCGGTGGTAGCCGATGAAGTGCGTAAACTGGCCAGTGATACCAGCAAACAGACCACCAATATCCGCGATATGATGAATGAACTGGTTAGCTCTGCGAACCGTTCTCGTCAAGCGGTGGACGAATCGCGCCATGAGATGATATCGGCATTACAATCGAGTGAAGAGGTGAAAACCACTTTTGTCCAGATTGAACGTGCGGTGGCGCATATTCGTACGCGAGTCGCGCAGATCTCCGCTGCGACCGAAGAGCAACAGCGTGCTACCGCTGATGTAAATCAAGCGGTCACTCAGATCTCTGATCAGGGGCAGCAAACCAAATTCCAATTGGATGCGATGTTAGAAAGTGCTGAGCAAGTGGCCGATATTGCCGGTCATCAGCAAGCGATGCTGCATAAATATCAATTGAACTGATCACTTTAGTTACGGCTTTTATTTTGCCACTGTCGAGCATTGAGTCGCGCAGTGACAAAATAATCGCTGATCATCGTTGGCTTAGTGTGACGCAATTAGACCGATTCTTTACTGGCACAAAACCGCGTGGCTCAGTAAAATCGCTGCCATTTTTCAGTCAATTGCACTCGCCATGAGAATCCACGCCTTTCATCATTTATACCAATATCGCCTCGCGCGTTCCACTAAGCCATTTTTGGCTCGTGGTGGCAAAATTAAACGCTGTGCTTACTGCATGGTCGAGATAAGCCACTGCTTGTGCGCCCACCAACCCGATATTGACAGCCAAGTGGCAGTACTGCTGATCGTCTCTGAAAACGAGGTGTTTAAACCGAGTAACACCGGACGCTTAATTGCTGATACCGTCAAAACCACCCATGTTTATCAATGGAGTCGCACTGAGCCGGATCCGCAGATGCTAGCTCTGCTCGCGGATCCTCAATATTATCCAGTACTGATTTTCCCCGCCGAAACGGAACAAGACAAAAGCCGCGTGCTAAATCCTATCCCTAGCGATTTTGCTGGCAAGCAACCACTGTTAGTGTTGATTGATGGCAGTTGGCGTGAGGCGAAGCGCATTTTCCGCAAATCGCCGTATTTGGCGCAATTGCCGCTGGTTTCCGTGGAGCCGGAGCGCTTATCGCGCTATATGATGCGCAAATCAGCTAACCAGCAACATCTGGCCACTGCAGAAGTTGCCAGTTTAGTGCTGTCGATGTTTGGGGAACATAGCGCCGCCGCCACGTTAGAGCTGTGGTTTGAAGCCGTCAAAGAAACCTACTTAATGTGTAAAACACGCAATAAGCCCAATCATGCCAAGCCGGCACTACAAACATGGATTGCTCATCAGCAAACCACAAGCCATCGCTAAATCTTGATTGTAACTGGTCACTTGTTGCGCAATTAGTGCTGCTCGCTGGATAAATCCGTGCTTTGTCACGGACTGCAAGCGGTAGCTGGTGGATAATGCGCCTCACTTTTGTGTTTTTATTTTTTCCCCAAGACTGGGATAGGAAATTGAGGAGAGAAGGCCATGTATTACGGCTTTGATGTTGGCGGTACCAAAATTGAATTTGGTGCGTTCAACGTACAGTTACAACGAGTCGCCACTGAACGTGTTGCAACCCCAACCGATGATTACACTAAATTGGTTGATACCATTGCTGGTTTAGTACACAAATATGATGAGCAATTTGGTGTCGAAGGCGCAGTTGGATTAGGCATTCCTGGCATGGAAGATGCTGATGATGGTTGTGTACTGACCGTTAACGTGCCTGCCGCTAAAGGTAAGCCGCTGCGTGCTGATCTCGAAGCGAAATTAGGTCGTACAGTCAAAATCGAGAATGATGCAAACTGTTTTGCGCTCTCTGAAGCGTGGGATGATGAATTGAAGGATGCGCCTTCAGTGATGGGGCTGATCCTAGGTACTGGTTTTGGTGGTGGTTTGATCTACCAAGGTAAAGTCTTTTCCGGACGTAACCATGTCGCTGGTGAAGTTGGCCATATGCGTTTGCCGATCGATGCTTGGTTCCATCTTGGCGACAACGCTCCGTTACTCAGTTGTGGCTGCGGCAACAAAGGGTGCATGGATAATTATCTCTCTGGCCGTGGCTTTGAGCTGTTGTATGAGCACTATTACGGCGAACACAAAAAAGCAATTGAGATCATCACTGCCCAAAAAACGGGTGAAGCCAAGGCCGTTGAGCATGTTGAGCGCTTTATGGAGCTGCTGGCGATCTGTTTTGGCAATATTTTTACGGCCAATGATCCACACGTTGTTGTGTTAGGGGGTGGTTTGTCGAACTACGATCTGATTTATGACGAAATGCCAAAGCGTGTACCTAAGCATCTGCTTTCGGTAGCGAAATGCCCGAAAATCGTCAAAGCCAAACATGGCGACTCAGGCGGTGTGCGTGGCGCAGCTTTCCTCAACATTAAATAAGTTGAAGATAGACTCCATAGATTAAGGGCTTGCACTGCAAGCCCTTTTTCGTCTTCCTACTTGAAGTTGCAGCTCCAAGTCGTTTGGTAATGAATGTTTTAAAGTTACCGCAAAAGCTTGTTGGCTTAGCGAGTCGCTTTTGGTTTTTTGCCGACGCCAAAGTTTTCTTTCGGTTGCAGAGTGATCAGGCTAAAACCCAATTTTTTAAAATGGTTATCGCGGAAATTGCGTACCGATTTGGTATCTGAAATCGCTTCTAGCTGCATCTCCATCTTCAGAAATTCGCTCAGATCTATGCCTTCCGCTTCAGCCACCGCTTCATGGATGTTGTGATGCTTTTCGTATGAGAAAGTCAGAGTTTTCTCTTGGTTTTGGTAGGTGTAGATGATGGTACGCGCCATGGTTCTCTCTCAACACTAAATAAACGGGCTAGATTCTGCCTTGAAGTGGGATAATTGTCACGTTTTCACCTGCTTTTACCGTATCAATCGCCGGAGCAATCTCAATTAAGCAGTTCGCTTCACTCATTGAACGTAAAATGCCAGAACCTTGTTTACCTGTGGTTCGTACCGTCATCTGTCCTTGCGCATTGAACGCGTAAACTCCACGACTGAACTCTGTTCTGCCTTGGCGAGAGCGCAAATCCTCTAGCGCAATCGCATTGATTTTCAACGCTTGCCAACCTTGCTCACCTTGCATTTTGCGCAGGGCTGGTTCAACAAAATTGATAAAAGAGACCATCACTGCAACTGGGTTGCCCGGTAGGCCGAAGAAAGGTTTGCCGGCCAGTTGACCAAACGCCAGTGGGCGGCCGGGACGCATATTGATCCGCCAAAAATCAATTTGCCCCAGTTTCTCCAGTGCGGATTTGATGAAATCCGCATCGCCCACCGACACGCCACCAGAAGTGATCACCACATCGGCTTGTGCTGCGGCTTGCTCAAGCAATTGCATCATTTTGGTTTCGTCATCTTCAATGATGCCGAGATCGATCACTTGGCAACCGAGCGATTGCAGTAGCCCGGTCAGGGTAAAGCGGTTGGCATCAAAAATAGAGTTTGGCTTAATCTCCACGCCCGGAGCTTGCACTTCATCACCGGTCGAAAAAATCGCGACTTTAAGCGAGCGAAATACGTCCGCGTGCGCGAAACCCAGTGACGCGAGCATGCCCATTTCAGGAGAGAGCAAACGCTGGCCTGTGCTAAACACCGCTTGACCTTGCGCCAAATCTTCACCTGCTTGGCGTACGTTTTGTCCTGTTTTGATTTTGGCACCCGCAAAACTTACCACATCGCCATTTTGCGTGGCTTGCTCACGCATGACCACTGTATCGGCACCTTGTGGCATTGGCGCGCCCGTCATAATTTTCACAGCTTCGCCGCGTTCAACCGTTTTCGGATAATGACTGCCGGCGAGCACTTCCGCCACTACACGGTAGCTATCACGTTCAAGATCATCACTGCGCAGCGCATAACCATCCATCGCTGAGTTGCGATAGGCTGGCACATTGATTGGCGAGTCTACTTGACGGGCTAAAACCCGTTGATAGCACTGTTGAATCGCGACCGATTCTGTCTCTGCCAAAGGCAAAATGAGCGAGAGGATCTTCTCGCGGCCTTGTTCTACAGAAAGGAAAGCAGGGGATAAGATGTCGCAGCATGCCGCGGCACTGTTTTTGGAATCTGACACTGTGTGTGGTTGAATCTGCTGCGCACACCACTTATTGACATAATCCAAAACGAAATCGGCGATCGCATCAAGATGATTAATATTCATTTGCGGCAGAACTGTTTCGACCATTTCATCAGCGGCAATCGCAATGATGTTTTGATCATGGGGATAAAGCCAAGGTTTACCGACTTCAGCGCGGTGCAGCTCTATTTTGGGAAAAGCAATATTTTTACAGCCTTCCACTAAAATCACATCGAGCTTCTCGGCATCAAAGCGTGTCAGCAGATAATCAAATTCGGCTTCCGCATCCGGAGTCTCGCTCATCAGAGCATGACGATTGCGCGAAGCAATCAACATTTGTGATGCACCCGCTTTACGCAAGCGATAACTGTCTTTACCCGGCTTATCGACATCAAAATCGTGATGCGCATGTTTCAGTAGGCCAATCCGCAATCCGGCGGCGGTCAATTTGGGTAGCAACGCTTCTAATAATGTGGTTTTTCCGGTACCAGAATAAGCGGCGAAGCCAAGTAATGGCAGGTTAGGGCGTTGAGGATTCTGGTGTGCAGAAGCAATCATGGATGTAACGCTCCAAATTGCGCCAACTCTTGTGGCGTATTCAAATTAAAAAAGCAGCTCGGTGCATCGCTAAAATCGACGTAAGAAGTATGGCATTCATCGTAAAGCAAGATGATTTTGCGATCGCCACGGGCTAAAAAGGCGCTGAGTTTGGGTAACACGCGTTTATGAAATAGGGTAAACACAGGTTGCTGATATTCACCATCATGGGCCACTAAGATATCGCTCTCGGCTTTGACGGCCTGACAGAAACGGGTAACCAAATCATCACAAATTAACGGGCTATCACAAGGGACAAAGCCGACCCAATCGGTTGGAGCATGACTTAAACCGGCATGAATGCCGCCTAAAGGTCCCGGATAATCTGGAAACTCATCACTGATCACCGGCGCAAATTGCTGGTATTGGCTTTGGTTGCGATTGGCGTTGATGAGCAAAGTCGGCGTTTGTGGGGCCAACTTATCGATCACATGTTGAATCAGGGGCTGACCATTCAACTGGATCAGTCCTTTGTCTTGTCCCCCCATACGGCTGGCTTGTCCGCCAGCAAGAATCACCCAGCTAGTGTCTGAAGGTTGAAGAGTGGGAAGTGTTTGTGTGGTTATCATTGTTTTCTTTCACAATTTGCAGCAAAGGCGACTCAATCAGTTGACGATCTTTAATCCACCACTGCTTTTTACACAGCGCCGTGAGGGCGTTGGTTTGGTGGCTAGTGATGACAAGACTGGAGCCGCGCTCTAATAAATCTCGCGCCATTATAACCAATCTCTCGATAGATTCTTGATCCAATGACGCACTCGGCTCATCCATCAACAAAATAGAAGGTTTGAGGATCCACGCTCGCGCCATCGCCACGCGTTGCTTTTCACCGCCGGAAAGCACAGAAATATGCTCATCGGTCAGTGTTTCTAGCCCGACCATACGCAAGGCCGTGATCACTTGCGCGCGTTTTTCATGCGCAGACAAGCCACTGAAACGAATGCCGTACACCACATTTTGATAAACCGTGTCATCAAACAGGTAGGGGCTTTGATGAAGATAGACAACTTCTGAGGTCGCGGAAGTCAAAAACAAGCGTTGCCACCAAGGTTTACGGCCAAGCACTCTGCCATTGCTCGGCTCTAACAAGCCCGCGAGAATTTTCAATAAGGTGGTTTTACCCACACCATTGTCGCCTTTAAGGTAAATAGCATCATTAGGGCCAATGGCGATCTCGGGAATATGAAATAACACGCGATCTTTAAAACGCATGGAAAGCTGCTGTGCGGTAAGTTTGATCGTCATGATTGGCCTTCCTTATGTCCTTAAATAGCCTTTGCCCCGTAGGGAAGAGAGCAGAAAGTTTAGCCCTAGCGCTAAGGCAAGCAGCACCATACCCAGCGCCACCCCTTGCGCAAAGGCACCTTTGTTACTTTCCAGCGAGATGGCGGTCGGAATATTGCGGGTTAAGCCCATGATATTGCCGCCGACCATCATTGAGCAGCCCACCTCGGTAACAATTCGAGAAAAGCCAGCAATTGTGGCCGCCATGATCGGAAAGCGCGCCTCGCAAATCAAGGTAGCAAACAGCCTTGGTAGGGTTGCGCCAAGCGTGATTGCCGTTTCAAGCGCGCGGCGATCGGTCGATTGCAGCGCGCCATGCATCATGGCAACCAGAATCGGAAAACAGATCAGTGCTTGACCTAAAATCATCGCTTGCTGGGTAAACAGCATCTGCCAATCACCCAGCGGGCCTGCGCGCGAGAGCAACATATACAACAACAAGCCGATCACCACAGTCGGAACCGCTTGCAAGGTGTTGATCAGCGAAAGCAGAGTCCATTTACCGCGAAAGTTGGTGTACGCCAGCACAAAGGAGAGCACCACAGAGGGGATGAGCACCAGAGCAATGGCCGTTAGCGAAACACTAAAGGAGACCGCAACGATCTCCCATAGCTTAGGATCTAGACTCACCAACAGATGCAAGGCATCTAGGGTTGTTTGCCAAAGACTCATCGAGGATTACTGCTTGTCCGCATTGGCCACAAAGAGTTGTTGACCATTGACTTTAAACTCGTTAATCAACTGTTGGCCTTTAGGGTTCACCAACCAATCACTAAACACTTTCGCAGCTTGATATTGGGTGGTTGGGTAACGCTCAGGATTGACAATAATCACTTGGTAAGGGTTAAACAGTTGCTCATCACCTTCAAATAGAATCTTGAGAGCCAACTTATTGTTGTAAGCCAGCCAAGTCCCGCGGTCGGTCAGGGTATAAGCCTGCATTTCTGACGCCATATTCAGTGTTGGCCCCATGCCTTGACCAATAGAACGGTAGCCACCGAAATTTGGTTCGATTTTGTTTTGTGCCCAAATACCGAGTTCTTTCTTGTGTGTACCGGAGTCATCACCGCGTGAAATGAACACCGCGCCGCTTTTAGCAATATTTTCAAATACTTTTGCGATGTTCTTTTCATCAGCAATTTTAGCCGGATCACTTTCTGGGCCCACCAACACAAAGTCGTTGTACATCAGTTTACGTGGTAGAACACCGAAACCTGCCTCAACAAAGCTGGCTTCTGCTTTCGGTGCATGGGTCATCACCAAATCCACATCGCCATTTTCGCCCATTTTCAGCGCTTTACCTGTGCCAGTGGCGATCACATCCACTTTATAGCCCGTATCTTGCTCAAATTTTGGCAGGAGGTAATCAAGCAAGCCAGAATCGTAAGTACTGGTGGTCGTTGCTAGGCGAATACGAGTGTCGTCGGCACTGGTTGCCGAATAACTGATTAGGATTAATGCTGCGGCAGCGAAACTGAACGTGGTTTTTTTCATAATACATTCCATGACTGAGTTGATAATGGGAGAGCTTGTGAGCCGATGTGATGAGTGCCACTCAAGCACCGTACGCCATCAAGCATCACAATAAGTGTACTTGAGACAGGCATATAGCAAATGGGATGCCAACATCATTCTGAGTGATTAGGTGACAAATTTACTTTTAAATACTGCCAGATAGCACAGAATTTGCTGTCCAGCGATGACTCTGCTGTACGATTGAGACAAAATGTCTCAGCTTGGCCACCCGCTATGCCTAGCGTATTGCATCCTTGTGTCTCAATCGGTTATGGAATTTTTCTATGTCGTCGTCAGTCTTAAATCTTAAACAACCCCACTTATATCAAGCCTTCTCTGTGTTGGTTGTTGATGATGAAGTCGGTATGCAAACGGTGCTGAAAAAAGCGTTGAGTCAATGGTTTTCTCGGGTCGATTCTGCGGGCAGTATCGAAGACGCGGAAGCGCTGCGTAGTCAGCAACATTATGATCTGCTGATTTTAGATATCAATTTACCTGGGCGTTCTGGCATTGAATGGGATGAGGCATTTAGCGATCCTAATCATCGTGCCGAGGTGATTTTCATGACCGGTTATGCGGATTTGGAAACGGCGATCAGTGCGCTCAAATTAGGGGCGAGTGATTTTATCCTCAAACCCTTTAATCTCGAACAGATGCTGCAAGCCGTTCAGCGCTGCATGGATAAACGTCTTCATCAGCGTTTGCACTATGCTTTGCAGCGCGATGTGCAGCGCCACTGTACCACGCAAATTATCGGCAGCTCGGCGCAAACTGAGTTACTTAAACAGCATATTGTCCAATTTGCGCCGTCTCGCGCTTCGGTACTGATTGAAGGCGAATCGGGCACGGGCAAAGAGTTGGTGGCCAGAGGGCTGCATGAAGCCAGTGGTCGTCAGGGGCCATTTGTTCCGATTAACTGCGGCGCGATTGCGCCAGAGCTGCTGGAAAGTGAACTGTTTGGCCATACCGCAGGGGCTTTTACTGGGGCGAAAAAAAGTCGTGAAGGGCTGTTTCGGGTGGCGAATGGTGGCACTCTATTTTTAGATGAAATCGGCGAGATGCCGCTGACCATGCAAGCTTCTTTACTGCGCGTATTAGAGCAGCGTACTCTGCGCCCGGTGGGTTCGGAAAAAGAGGTGAGTGTCGATGTGCGAGTGGTGGCGGCCACCAACCGTAATCTGCAACAAGAAGTGGAACAGGGGCGTTTTCGCGGCGATCTATACTACCGGCTCAACGTGCTCAAAATTCAAGTCACTCCACTGCGTGAACGTAAGCAAGACTTGCATGAGCTACGGCCATTTTTTACCCAAATGCTCTGTGCTGAACTGGGTATGCCAATGCCGAAATGGGCTTATGAAGATATTTCATCTATGCAAGATTATGCTTGGCCTGGCAATGTTCGTGAGCTAAAAAACTTAATTGAGCGCTGCTTACTGCTTGATAAACCCCCTGCGCATTATTGGCGCGAATTGAATGGGATACCACTCCAATCTGAACGCTCTGTGACAATGTCACAAGAATTTATCGCTGAGCCTGCAGCACCGCTGGATGACGTTAAGCCGGATCGCCTCAAGCATATCGGCTATCCCGTCGACTGGCTGCTGCGTGATGTTGAAAAAGCGCATATTCAACAGGTGGTGGCATTGCATGAGGGCAATAAATCGGCCGCGGCGCGCGATTTAGGCGTAGCGCGTAAGACATTAGAGCGAAAGTACAAAGAGTGGCAAAGTGGGGAGACCAGCCATGAAAGCTAAATGGGTCTGGTGGCAAAAATGGCGACAACGTTTTCAAACGACGGTGCGTTATCGACTACTGATTTTGACCTCGGCACCGATTATTTTGACGCTATTGGCACTGATTGCCATCAGCTTATATTGGTCACTGCATTACACTTGGAACAGTGCCTTAATGGATGTCGCGGAACGATTAGCTGTGGCGCAAAATAGCGTGACGCTATTGCAGCAGAATCAAGCTCACCAAGTGCGAGCCTTTGCCGAATCCTATGATTTTCGCCAGCGATTGCAACAAAATGAACCTCTCGATACTTTGCCCCAATGGGTTCAGCAACAGAAAACGCGCTATGGCTTAGATTTCCTCAGTTTTGAGCGGGTCGATAACATTGAGCAAAAATTTCGTTATCTCGATCTCACTAAGCGAGAGTCTTTTTTTGATGTACTGAACGCCAATCAGCTAGCAATGCTGGATCCGAATTTAGCCAAACAAGCGCAAATCCCGATTCTTAATTCTCAACAGATTGAAACCCGCGGATTAGTCAGTCGTACCGTGATTCCTGTGCGCAATGACTTCGGTGACATCATAGGCTTTTTGGATGGCGGTTTGCTGCTCAATAACAGCAGTACGCTAGTGGATCAGATTCGCGATCTCATTTATCCAACTTATCAAGATCAGCTTCGCCCGATAGGCACGTTAACCTTGTTTTTGGATGACTTACGCGTGAGTACCAATGTACCGTTGGATAGCACCATGCACACTGGGCGAGCAATGGGCACGCAAGTCTCGCCAGAAGTGTTGCAGCAGGTACTGAAACAAGGTCAGCGTTGGGTTAATCTGGCCTATGTGTACGATGCTTGGTATATCACGGCGTATGAGCCGATTCGCGATCAATACCATAACGCAATCGGCATGTTGTACACCGGTTATCCCATGTGGCCATTTTTAACCCGCTATATGACGAATTTGTTGGAAGTGGGGATCATCACCATACTGTTATTAATCACTTCTGGATGGTTGGTGTATCGCGGATCGCGCGATCTATTTCGGCCGATTGAGCGTATTCATCGAGTGGTGAAAATGGTGCAACTTGGCAAGAACCAACGTATCGGTCAAATTGGGCTGGACGATAAACACGAACTCGCTCAGCTAGCCAAACAATTTGATAATATGCTCGATCAACTGCAACTGCGTAATCAACAAATTGTCCAAGCCGCACATGAACTAGAAGAAAAAGTGCAATCACGCACCGCCAGTTTGCAAGAAAAAACCGCGCAGCTTGAGCACCACATTACCTTACTCAATCAAACTCGTCATAAATTAGTGGTGCACGAAAAGCTGGCTGCACTCGGTGAGCTAACGGCAGGCATCGCTCATGAGATTAATAATCCAACCGCGGTTATTTTAGGTAATACCGAATTGATCCGCTTTCAACTGGGTGAGCAGGCGAGTCAAATTGCTGAAGAGATCGATGCCATCTTGTTGCAAATTGAGCGGATCCGTAATATCACACGCAGTTTGTTGCAATACAGTCGTCAAGGCGGCGTGCAAGATGAAATCACCTGGCAACATGTCAATCCGATCATTGATGAGAGTGTTACTTTAGTCAAAACCGGCTCGAAAAAGCGTGATATTGAATTTGTGCTGGAACTGCAAGCCCATACTTCGGTGGAGGTGAATCGTCATCAATTATTGCAAGTGTTAGTCAATTTACAGATGAATGCGATCCATGCCATGAAGGGCAAAGGCCGCATTACCATTCGCAGCCAAGATTGGATTGAAGAAGAGCAAAATCGGGGCGCAGTGATCCACATTGAAGATCAAGGCTGTGGCATTAAGCCAGAAAATCTCACCCGTATTTTTGATCCCTTTTATACCACTAAGCGCGATGGCACAGGGCTAGGGCTGGCGGTATCACAGAGCCTACTTAGCCAATCTGGTGGTGAAATTAAAGTACAATCGCAGTGGGGGATCGGCAGCGTGTTTAGCATTTACCTACCTTGTAAGCATGAGACTAAACTGCGAGAAAGTTTGTTCATTCAATAGACTTCGCTCTAAAACACTGACCTTGGATAGATGTTCCTTGCCGTGATGGCCAAATTTTATCCCAATTATGTAAAACAGAGCTTGTAGTCTGCGCTCTGAACAAGTACCGTTGCGCAGATTTTTTTATTTGTGATCCCTGTCAGCTTAATTGGCGCGCCGAAAGGAGTCCGTGTTAAG
>NZ_CP049914.1 GCF_011306175.1 Vibrio sp. HDW18
GTGTCTCCTGAACGCGTAAAACCATCGCGTGCATCTGCAAAATTATCATTATCCTGATAGAAAAATGGGAATGTACTTATCCAATCACTGCGATGCCCTTGATTACCAGCCATCATAAATACAGCACCAGAGCCTATAGAACAAAAACTCCCTATGACTAACTTATCAACGTCATCTCTTTCTGGATGTAAATATCGAGCACAATCATCGAAACTGTGCCCGTGATAATAACCAGAATAATAACTGTTTTTTCCCACAATAATGTTCGGATTTGTTACTTGCTGATCTAAGGGAATCCCAGAAAATGGAGACGTAAAGAAGTTCATTTTTAAATTTTCCTAAAAGCACATAACGCCCGCCTAAGGGGCTGACAACGCATTACCACTAAACTCAAACACAACAACTGCAACCACCGCGGCTCATTGGGACTGGAAACGCCGCGCGTTGACAGTCCCTCTTGAGGCGTTTGTTAGCTTCGTAGCTTATTGTTTAACAATGATTTTTAACACATTTGCTTGAAAGCCATTTTACGCAGAAGCATCACACAAACACACGTCCAACGCCAAAAGCTGTGAAGCTGGCTGCCAAAACTTAAAACGATCTAGGCTAAGTTGGCCACGGTTAAGAGTCCGCGACAAAGAAAGCAGGATCACAGCGATGATGCAGCCTTTTGTGAAATCAAACTTGCCGTGTGGAACATCCAACAACCTTGAAGCATCAAGGCATGTGGGCTTTCAGCGGCTTTGAACCTGCTGAACTTTCAACACTTTCTACCAAATCGGCATCAGAAAAACTCGAAAGCCAAGTTGTGAAATTTGAACGCTAAAAGCTGAATTTTCAAAGCAATTAAACCCAGATTTTATGATTTTCGCTTTAAGAAGCTAACGCCCGCCTAAGGGGCTGGCAACGCATTACCACTAAACTCAAAAACAAAAACCGTAACCACCGCGGCTCATTGGGACTGGAAACGCCGCGCGTTGACAGTCCCTCTTGAGGCGTTTGTTATAGCTAAATAGCACCGTGGTAAATGTTGTTATCAAACGAAGCTTTATCAAAACGTCTAATGTAATCCAACAACTTAACAATATATTCATTGAATTTTTCAAAGTCTTTAGGATCATTTATGTCTAGTTGGGATGATTTCTTAATATAAAAAACAATCCGAGACCATGACTTAAAGTGTTCTTCTGACAAATCTGCAGCAACAGGGAGTAATGCTGTCAATGCATCTATATCAATTTGGCAGTGTTCAATGAAACTGTGTCTAAAGTTAGGTGTAACTGTAACTTCACGATTAATTAACTCGGTCTTGAGTCGATTCAGTACAGTTTGGTTCTCCGTATGAGATAAACCGTAAAATGTAAAAGCTTCCGGCATTGACTTGAACCCAGAAAACTCATTAATGATGAAGATTAGAAATTCACGCAAGCGTTTTTCTTTAGCAATTTTCCGCTTAGAGTCCTCTCGATCTTGCCACTTATTGAAAACTAGTAATACAACAAACAGTTCAAAAAACATACCAGTGAATTCAGGTAAAAGATTTTCTGTGTAATGAGATACACCATCTTTTACAAAACCGTGAGTCACTAAGTAAGTCAAAACTAATAAGCAACACCACATAATATTGCTTTTGTTTAAGTGCTTAGAAATCTTCAAGTTTTCTCCATATTTATTTTAGCTATAACGCCCGCCTAAGGGGCTGGCAACGCATTACCGCTAAACTCAAACACAACAACCATAACCACCGCGGCTCAATGGGACTGGAAACGCCACGCGTTGACAGTCCCTCTTGAGGCGTTTGTTAACTTTCATTATCTCGAATACTTACGCAAGCCATTAGCGCTTCTAAGGTATAGCGTCGATAGAATTTTTCAAAGCCATAGAAAAAAATGGATGAAGCTATTGCCAAACTAAAACTATACCAATAGCTCCAATTATCTATTTGAGACTGAAACAAACTCGCCCAAAACAATAGAACAAACACGAAGCAGATGTTTCTAGAAAAACCATAAAGAGCTACATAGTTTGCCATTTTGGGAACGTGATTTTCTGAGTTTTCTTGTGCGTAGTGATAAATAAAACGAAATAAATCACCTTTGAGGCACCCTTCTTCAATGATGTTATATGGCACTTCAATTTTCGATTTTTCAAAAAATTGAACAAGTCGCTTTAACAGACTGCTATTCAAGGGCTCAGGAAGTTTAGTTGGCCTAACACCGAGGAGTCGATACATAATTCGCTCGATAGCAACAAAAGGAAGTAAAACCACACCAGAAACGATTTGTTTGAATACGCACCGAACAACATCCTTTCTGTTAATTTTACCAATAAAACATTCATGTTGTAGATGAAGAAAGTAACGCTTAACTGATTTAGACAAGTCGGTTGAAACATTTATAAAAAGATATTGAGATGGCCAACCATATGTATCAGTTAGATATTTTTCAACAAATGAAGAGGATAACAAACTAATCAAATGGCCTACGATGTAGAAAACTATTATTAGCGCAATCAGAATAGATGACCCCGCAAATATCGAATCTTTTAGTTTTGGTGAAAACTCGCCAATCATTCCCCAAAAATCAGGCACAAACATAAACGATAGAACGCATGTAAATACACCACCAGGAATCAGATACCCTAAAAAGTCATAAAATGAGAATGGATTTTGTTTCATATGTACCAATTTTGAAAGTTAACGCCGCATTAAGGGGCGAACAACGCACAAAAGCACTCAATGCATAGCAAATTCATCACAAAAACAAACGCATGGCAAAAATGCCACGCGTTGTGAGTCCCTCTTAAATGCTTTGTTAGCCGTTTATCTCACACTTGAATGATGAGACACGCTCTCTAACCTTTCTGCCAGCCAAATTTTAATGATTGATTGACGTGTTACACCAATACGACTCGCTTCTCTGTCCAAGGACTCAAGCATCCAGGCTGGAAAATCCACATTGACTCGTTTTTGCTTATGCATCGGTCTTTTAGCTTGCGATAGATCCAAGTCCATTACGATATCATCGTCGTCACTTTCAAACTTGGCATCAAATTCATGCGCTTTCATAAAGGCTTACCTCCGCTTTCCGTGAACGCCGAACTGAGATGATCCTGATATTCGTACCTCGGTAGGTAATTACTCCTGACCAATGCTTACCGTTTAGTAAGCCGACAACCAAATATCTGGGCTCATCACTCGTGTTAGCAGGGATCTCGATAAGATCTGAATCATTCCACAACCCTTGAGCTGTATGAAAATCAATACCGTGCTTTTCGAGATTACTTCTGCTTTTGTTTTCATCAAATTCAAATTTAATCATGAGTAAAAACTACACCCTTTTTACTCATTAGGCAAACTTTGTTTATTGATGACGGCTAACGCCCTGCTAAGGGGTGAGCAACGCAAAAACCAGCTCACCGCATAGCAACATAACCACTAAAATCATCCGCATAGTAAAAATGCCGCGCGTTGCGAATCCCTCTTAAGCAGATTGTTATGTAAAAAATAACCAATTAACGCGATAAATATACATATTACTTCAAATCAAGTGAAAAATTGGAGAAAATACAATCTTTATAATACGTTAGGCAAAACAATGAAAAAACTGTTAATTGGCTTTATTCTACTTGCATCTCTTTCTGGCTGCGCCGCTATGTTCCATGGCTCAAGCCAGCAAGTTTCTATTCGTAGCAAAAATCCCGCAGCTAAAATCTATGTGAATGAAGCATACCTCGGCGATGGTAATGTGATCACAACATTCAAGAAAAACCAAAACTATACCATTCGGGTTGAAGAAGATGACTGCCACTCTGTCACAATCCCTGTAACCAAATCATTTGATGCGATAACCTTATTAGGTGTATTTATCGACTTTGGTATCGTATCAATTCTTGTTATTGATGGTGTCGGCACTGGTGCATGGCAACAATTTGATCAAACCAACTATATTGTCAACGCTAATTGTTCAAAATAAAAAAGATTAAGGCAGCATATCAAGCTGCCTTTTTTACATAACGCCCGCTTAAGGGGCAGCCAACGCTACTGCCAACTTTCCGCATAACACCATAATCACAAAAACCAACGCATGGTAAAAATGCCGCGCGTTGGCTGTCCCTCTTGAAGCGTTTGTTATGGGGCTGGTTTTAGATGATCTAAATATGGAGAACAAAGATCTAAAAACACAGTTTTCCAACGCTCTGGTAATTCGCTGAACTCATCACTCCAATTTGAAGATATATGTTCGTATGCCTTATACGGTTTTTCGCTTGATGGTGCAGCATAACCGAGCAAGTCTTCGATACACTCTTCGATCATTATTCTACGTTCAGGACCTGTTTGAGCAAGAATGGGAGCATTCATTGCTTCTGCCCTCTCCGTTCCAGCATCACGATCGTGCATGAAAATATAGTTAACATCTAATGCATTTAGGTATTTAGCTATCGAAATCAACACAGCTTTACCACGCGCCCTTAGGAACTCACAATTACCAATAACCCGAGCCTTATCTTCCGAGCTTAAACGCTTGATTGTTTCTCTAACGACAACTTCTTCTGTATCTCCTTCCACAAATATACATTTGTTAGTAAAAAACATTCTTGAGATATAATCATCAACTTTTAGTAACATTTTCAGATTTTGTTTTTCATCCTGTTGAAGATCAGAGAATGCACTTTCAAGATTGAATGATGTAGTTCCAGTAAAGCCACCATCGCTATATGAAAATTTAGTTAAGCTAATGCTATTGTCTGTACCAAGATTTACCATATATGGCGAATGGGTAGTCGCAACAATTTGACAATTAGGTCCTGCAAGCTCATACAACGAATCCCTGAGTTGATTTGCCGCCGAAGGATGCAAATAAATTTCTGGTTCTTCAAAGCAGAAAATCGTGCTTCGCGGGTTATCTGAATTTTTGTTAACAAATTCCTGTACAAACCTCAGCAACTGAAATGCTGTTGCTCTTATCATACCGTGACCTTGGTATGAAACCTCTGTTTTTACATTACTTTCCAGTTCAACTGAAAATTGAGGTTTAATAGTTTTCTCTGGTTTATCTAATGCGGCAGAAACATGAACAGATGAATCTGGAAACAAGTTGTGAACCATACCATTTAGTTCTTGAATTAACTTACCAAAGTCAGTGCCTGTATCACTTGGATTTAGTTCTGATGCTAATTGGTTTAGAAAATGCTGTGCTTGTTCATAGTTTTCTGACTGAGATCGCACTTGTTCAAATAAATCACCTAAAAGAGACTGTAATGCTCCATTGCTTGAGGTTAATTCAGATACACATGATTCAGCAGGCACAATAACAATACGAGGTAATTTAGAAAGTACATTACCAGGAATGCCACCCGGATTTTCAACCCACTGTGGTTCTTGATCTTCTTGAATTTCCCAATATTCAGTTAAATCTTCGAGTTTTTCTTTAATTGCTTTAATAGTGAGGTTTTTAGAAAAATTACCTTCACCAAAAAATTCTTTCAAAAATTCTGCCGTGAAATCGTCACCTACTAATTCTGACACTTGTGTTGCACCAACAAACTGGTCTTTAGGTGCCTTAGGATATTCAAGCATGTAAACTCTTGGCTTTGACTGTGTGATAGACCAAACTTTTTTGTAAACTATGCTGTTTTCAGTTTCATCTGGTAAAGGAGCCTCAACTTTAATAATTCTGCCTTTAAAACCAACCCACTCTTTAGCCTCTTTCGGCAAATTGTGGTATTCCGCAACCATTTCAATTTCTTCAGCATATTCATACAAATCATCTTTTTCATTATATGTTTTCGAATAATCTTCTCTCTGTGCATTCTTTGCACTATGCAGAAGTTGAATTGCTGCAAACACACTAGATTTACCCGCATTATTTACGCCAATTAAAAAATTCGAATCTCTAAAACCAATCGTACAACCTTTTAATTTTCGAAAATTGTCGATCTTAATTTCGTGTAATCTCACTAGCCACCTCTTTAGAATTTTGTACTTGAATGAAGCCCCATAACGCCCGGTTAAGGGGCAGCCAACGCTACTACAAAGCTCCCGCATAACACCTTAATCACCAAAACCAACGCATGATAAGAATGCCGCGCGTTGGCTGTCCCTCTTGAACCGTTTGTTATATTTTTTTGCTTAGTTCATCAATTTTAGTTAGAAGATCGCGTTGTTTATTGAGAAGTTTTTCAATTTCAACACTTACAATCGATAGTGCTTCTTGAGGAGCAACAACATTTCCGTCTTTTGTCATTACTTTAATTATATGCCCTGATGTACCCCTGACTTCACCAGTAGCTTTATTAATAATTGTATTTCTGTATGCATATTCTGCTTCTAGGTCTATGTTCGTTGCTGTTAACTTCGATTGATATACACTTATTTGCTGCTGAATTTCACTTATCGAAGCCTGTTTCTGTTGGGACAAACTTGATTCCACTAAAGCTTTTTTTGTCTCTTCAAGTTCTGTTTTCTGGATGAGTACAGAAATAGTTAACCAATAGAATGCTGAAAATGCTATCAGTGGATTCAAGATGCCACCAACAAAGTCACCAAAAGTACCCCAATATGCGGCATCAGCACTTAGTGGTTGATCTTTTATAATCCAAAACCACACAGCATAAACGCCAATGGTTAAACCGAAGATTGTGGACACAAACCATCTACTTCTAGCGATAGAACTTTCAAGCTCACTTAAATTCATATTTGTTCCTCAAAAATATAACGCCCGCCTAAGGGGCTGGCAACGCATTACCACTAAACTCAAACACAACAACCGAAACCACCGCGGCTCATTGGGACTGGAAACGCCGCGCGTTGACAGTCCCTCTTGAGGCGTTTGTTAGCTTATTGTCAAATGACTCGCGACTCTTCGGATTTTGACCTTGGAACTAAAAGTTTCTTTTTGTTTGCACCATGCAGACTGTATAGATATCCTTTCATCTTGAGTGACATAACTTGCGTGATCAACGCCAACGGTAACACCTAGCAACGTCAACCATTTAATTTGCCTTGTTGTATTCCTAACTTGTAGTTGTTCGACAGCCCATTCGAGAGAAGATAACGATATGTAATTCGTGGCTTTTATTTTACTGACGACTGAAAACACTGGGTCATCAGGAAATAAATGTAAGCCACCATTCAACATGTCAAATATAATGTATGAGTCCTTACTATGTAAGAATTTGTATTGCATAACACCATATTTTGCCACTAGTCCTTTTTTAGGACACTTTAAGCCAAATGCGTATTGTTGGGCTGGCCTTTGGAAAGGTTGCAGTCCGATAATTTCAAATTCATTTGAACGAGCAATCTCAGCAGCCCTATTCACTTCATAAAAAACTCCAATACCTGAGCCCGCTATGGGTAAATATTTTGAGCGTTCAACATCGAATTTAGATGTGGCAAAAAAACCTGCAACCAAAGGATTGGACGTGAAATCGATATATCTAGAAGCAAGTCCATAATGCTGTGCAAGAGCCTCATAATCAACTGAAAATTTGAGTCCTAATATTTTCAATTGCTCTTTGTACCCTCCTATACTTTCAAGAGCTTGCTTCAATTCATTTATTTTCGCCATATCAAGAATACGCTTAACTAGCGGAGGACTATTTCGATATATTGTTGGCAAACAAACTCCGAAATCAGCATTTTGACCACGAAATAAGCGTGGACTTGATTCTGGATATGGCATAAGACGATAGCTACCACCGATATCTATAGCCAGAAATTCATCTTCTTTCAACGATGAAACTAGCCCTTGCTTCAACCAATTGATATGGTCAAGTCTCTGCTTTTCAGCAAAAGACTGAATTAATGCCAATGATGATAAATGTACCATTACTCCCTCTATAAGCTAACGCCCGCCTAAGGGGCTGGCAACGCACAAACAAACTTAACGCATACCAAATTCACCACAAAAATCACCGCAAACCCAAAATGCCGCGCGTTGACAGTCCCTCTTGAGGCGCTTGTTAGGCTTCTGATTTTTCACTTGAATCTTTTAATGCTTGTAAGTTTTCATTGATTTTGAAAATCACAATCATTAATTCACACCAAATTCGAGCGGCTATTGAGCCTCCCAATATAGTCAAAAGGCCCATAAAAAACTTCGCAAGAGTAATGCCACCATATCCACCAAAAATAGCTCCTAAGCCAGAAACCAAAGCGATTAGCAACAAAAACCAATAAAGGCCAGTCACTAACTTAGGTGTTAACATTGAGTTAAACGAAAAAATTGATTTCATTACCATATTTCCTTGTAGTTAATAAATTTTTATTATCGAACCCTAACTTTGATTGAAGCCTAACGCCCGCCTAAGGGGCTGGCAACGCACAAACCAGCTTAACGCACAGCAAATTCACCACAAATATCACCGCATACCAAAAATGCCGCGCGTTGACAGTCCCTCTTGAGGCGTTTGTTAGTTTCGTAGCCGATTGTTTCACAATGATTTTTCACCAAAATATTTGAACCACATTTTATGAAAAATCATTGAGCAAAAATACGTCCAGCATCAAACGCTGTGACGTTGGCAGCCAAAACTCAAAACGATCAAGGTTGAGTTGGCCAAAGACCGGATTTCCATCAAAAAAAGCGCACATAAAGCGATGATGCTGCTTTTGTGAAACCAAACTTGCCGTGTGGACGCTTCCACAAAATGGATGCATCAAGGTTTGTTTGCTTTAGCGATCTTGTGCCAACGACATTTCCAACGCTTTCTACCCAATCAGCATCAAGCAAAACACAAAAGCCGATTCGTAAACTTTGAGCACCAAAACTCGACTTTTCAGAACATTTGAAACCAATATTTGTGACTTTCCTTGATAGAAACTAACGCCCTGTTAAGGGGTGAGCAATGCAATACTGAAGCCGCCGCAAACCGCCTTAAACACTAAAACCAACGCATAGTAAAAATGCCACGCGTTGCGAATCCCTCTTGAACAGTTTGTTATATGCGTTCTCGGAGCTTGCACAATAAGGCTTCACCACATATATCTCCAGTAAAGATAACCTCAAGAGACATAGTATAAGTCTCTTTTACTAAACCAGCCTTAAACTCTATTAATGAGACTATTTTCCAGAAACGATGAAGCAATTCTGTTATCAGCATCGTGTTAAAGGGATAAAAATCAAGCTTTTCTGTTTTGTGATCATTGTGAGATAAAACTTTGTTTCGGTAGTCCTTAAGCTTTGAGTCTTGATACTGAGTAATCGCCAAAGCTAGTTCTTCCGCGACTTCGGTGTCGTCCTGCAAACCAAACTCACTTGCTAAATGTGCGAATGAGAGATTTTTGCTACCCATAGTTTTTGCTGGGTCAAGAAGTCTTGAAATGGACATGTAGATTGAGTCTATTAAGCACTGTTGAAAGCGATGAAATACTAGAGCTCCTGATGAATTTAGAACCTGTACGTTCTCTCTATCAGAAAACAGTTGGTTGTATAGCGTCAAATCAGAGTTTAAATGAGTTAGCTTTTCCTTGACTCGAACTAAGTCACGCTTCAATTCTTGTTTACTTTGATTCATTTTTTCCTCATAAGCATATAACGCCCTGTTAAGGTGTGAGCAACGCAATACCAAAGCCGCCGTATACCACCTTAAACACTAAACGCAACGCATAGTAAAAATGCCATGCGTTGCGAATCACTCTTAAACAGTTTGTTATGTTACGTCATACTCCATTATTTATAACGTGACTATCGGAATACCATGGATGAATACGTTATTGGTGTATGAAATCGTTTCCATTTGTATTTAAGCATATCATCTATTGCTCGAGCATTGGTTTTATTTGCATTACAACCAAGCTTTATCTCTTCTATAACATGACCATAATCTAAATTATTATTAATCGGAACATCTATGCAAGATGAAATACCATAGCCATTTGTGTAATAGCTAAAAATATCTTTTAAGCACAACCCATCATCTTTAAACTCACTCTCTCCTGGCATACTTAACAAGCTTCGGTCTGCATAAATAACATTTCTGAATTCATTTTCTACTTTATACGATTCTTCTTTTATAATGGCATATATTCTTTTTAAAATAACCTCTAAAGTAAAAAAACATTCTGTTGTTCGTTTCAATCGTTCAGGAGTTATAGATCTGCCTTCTAACTGATCTTTAATGTTTTTTGTTACTAACACTTCACCATGAATATCAAAATAGTCATCTAAACCATATTTTTTCCATGCATCATCGAGCTCCTTATATAAAACACCTTTACTTTCACACTCATTAACAATTAGCTTTCCAGTATTATTTGACAATGACAAATAATGACATTTTTCCAATTCATCACTTCGATATGGTATTCGCAATCCTTCCTTACAAGCTTGTCCCATTGAGCTTTCAAGATAATGGTTAACATATTTGTTTAAAGAATCTGTATTAATTGATAATTGAACACCGTTTCCATTATCTGCATAAACTCGCCATTGATTTAAATCTTCAGGTACACTACTCATACAAAATATATAAGAATCAACATTAGAGATTGGATTTGTTAAACTTTCAATTGTTCTTCTGTCGAAGTGATTCGTATTATACTTATCTTGTAAATAGCAAATTAAAAATGACTTTCCCATTTCTAATTCATTTGGATCGTTCATCATATTTACATTACCAAATCGTAAGGTTTGGTAGTTCAAAATATTAAACAGACCATTTAAATTGGTATAATGATATTTAATTGACATCTTATTTCTCTTAACACCGAAGTAAAACCAGTAACATAACGCTTTCTAGACGACTATTCACACCGTTCATAAACATGTTATCACCGCTTAACACATAGACCACTTGATGCATAGTAGCATAAAATTCCTTTTAATCAGACTCTTGTGTAACAACTATTCATAAACTTTAGGATCTATATAGCCATTATATTTTTATCTTCTTGACATAAAGACAAGTAATGATACTGTATAAAAAAACAGCTGAAAGTGTGAGGAAAAATGAAATCTCAGTTCTTATTGAGTATTCGTGAATTCATGCAGACTCGATATTATGCCCAGAAAACGATAGAAGCGTATTTGCATTGGATCTCCCGATACATCTATTTCCACAACAAAAAGCATCCTAGCCAAATGGGCGATAAAGAGGTGGAGGAATTCTTAACTCATTTGGCAGTAAAGGGAAAAGTTGCCACTAAAACTCAATCACTAGCCTTAAACTCGTTAAGCTTTCTTTATCGTGAAATTCTCAAAACGCCACTTTCTCTTGAAATGCGCTTTCAACGCTCTCAACTTGAGAAAAAATTGCCCGTTGTACTGACTCGGGACGAAATTCGCCGTTTACTTGAAATCATTGATCCCAAGTACCTACTTCCCACCAAATTACTGTATGGTTCTGGTCTGCGCCTGATGGAATGTATTCGTTTAAGGGTTCAGGATATCGATTTTGATTATGGAGCAATTCGGGTATGGCAAGGTAAAGGAGGGAAGAATCGTACAGTTACGTTAGCGAAAGAACTCTATCCACATCTCAAAGATCAAATAGCATTAGCAAAACGCTATTATGACCGAGATTTACATCAGAAAAATTATGGTGGTGTTTGGCTACCTCATGCGCTACAAGAAAAATATCCAGCGGCGCCTTATGAATTCCGTTGGCATTATCTTTTTCCATCATTTCAGTTATCGCGTGATCCAGAATCTGATGTTATGCGCCGCCATCATATTAATGAAACAGCACTACAAAGGATGGTCCGTAGATCTGCACAAGAAGCTGGAATTGAGAAAACAGTAACCTGCCACACACTCAGGCATTCATTTGCTACGCATTTGCTAGAGATAGGGGCAGACATCCGAACTGTACAGGAACAACTGGGACATACAGATGTAAAAACGACTAAGATTTATACCCATGTGCTTGATCGAGGTGCTAGTGGCGTATTAAGTCCGTTATCTCGCCTCTAAAGCATTAGCTCTGGGCATATATTTAAATTCTGGATAGAAAAAAAGGGAGCATAAATGCTCCCTTTTCTTAATAACACGCTATTACAGAGCGCCTTTCGCCTTTTCAACCAGAACAGCGAATGCTGCTTTGTCGAATACTGCGATATCAGCAAGGATCTTACGATCGATCTCGATAGAAGCTTTCTTCAGACCGTTGATGAAACGGCTGTAAGATAGGCCATTTTGACGAGCCGCTGCGTTGATACGTGCAATCCACAGTTGACGGAATTGACGTTTCTTAGCGCGACGGTCACGGTAAGCGTATTGACCAGCTTTAATAACGGCTTGGAACGCTACACGATAAACACGTGAACGTGCACCGTAGTAACCTTTAGCTTGTTTTAAAACTTTCTTATGACGTGCACGAGCTTGTACACCACGTTTTACGCGAGGCATTATGTCTCTCCTAAACTAAACGAATATTAAACTAAAAAGAATTAAGCGTATGGAAGCATACGTGCTACAGCAGCCAGTTCGCACTTAGGCAAAATAGCATTTGGACGCAGCTGACGCTTGTTCTTAGTAGTACGCTTAGTCAGGATGTGACGTTTAGTAGCGTGCTTAAATTTAATACCACCAGCAGTTTTCTTGAAACGCTTAGCAGCACCTTTGTTGTTTTTCATCTTAGGCATGATGAATAACTCCGCATTGTTGTAGTTAAATAACAGTGTAATTAGGGCGAATAAAACCCAGCCGCCTTTCAACGGCTGGGTTCATTACTTGCAAAGCCGTTAATTACTTCTTTTTAGGGGCTAACACCATGATCATCTGGCGTGCTTCAATTTTGGTCGGGAAAGATTCAACCACTGCAAATTCTTCAGTGTCCTCTTTCAGTCGATGCAAAACGTCCACACCGATGTCTTGGTGAGCCATCTCTCGGCCACGGAAGCGAATAGTAACTTTCACTTTGTTGCCTTCTTCAAGGAAACGGATCAGGTTGCGTAGTTTTACCTGATAGTCTCCGATATCAGTCCCAGGTCGGAATTTAAGCTCCTTAATCTGGATCTGCTTTTGCTTCTTCTTCTGCTCTTTTGTAGCCTTGCTCTTCTCAAAGAGGAACTTGCCATAGTCCATCACACGACAGACTGGTGGCTCGGCGTTAGGGCTGATCTCAACGAGATCCAAACCAGATTCTTCTGCGGTAGCTAGTGCTTCTTGGATCGAAACGATACCTACAGACTCACCGTCTGCGCCAGTTAAACGAACTTCACGAACGCCACGAATTTCACCGTTTAAACGGTGCTGGTTTTGCTTGACCGGAACTTGGCCACGTCTTCCGCCTTTAATAGTTTATTCCTCCAGATTAAGCTTACGGCTCGCAATCTCAGCTTGGATATGTTCAATAAAATGATCCAATTTAAATTTGCCAAGGTCTTTGCCTTTACGCGTACGTACTGCAATTTCACCGGCTTCCATCTCTTGGTCGCCACAAACTAACATGTACGGTACACGCTTCAAAGTGTGTTCGCGGATTTTAAAGCCTATCTTCTCATTTCTCAAGTCCGCTTTTGCTCGAATGCCACATTTTTGTAGCTTTTGTACTACTTCATGCGCATAGTCAGCTTGTTTGTCGGTAATATTGACCACAACAACCTGCTCTGGGGCTAGCCAGGTAGGGAAAAAGCCCGCGTACTCTTCAATCAAAATACCAATAAAACGCTCCAATGAACCTAAAATCGCGCGGTGGATCATCACCGGGACTAGGCGTTCATTGCTTTCGCCTACGTATGTGGCACCTAAACGAGTTGGTAAATTGAAATCGAGCTGCACAGTACCACATTGCCATGCGCGATCCAAACAATCATAAAGTGTAAATTCAATTTTCGGGCCGTAGAACGCGCCTTCACCTTCCTGAATTTCAAATGGGATCGCCATCGCATTCAAAGAATCGATCAGGGCTTGTTCTGATTTATCCCAAATTTCATCGCTACCAACCCGCTGCTCAGGACGAGTAGAGAGCTTCACCACAATATTTTGGAAACCGAACGTGGTGTAAGTGTCATACACCATCTTGATGCAAGAAGTGACTTCTTGTTGAATTTGATCTTCGGTACAGAAAATATGTGCATCGTCTTGGGTAAAACCACGTACACGCATAATTCCGTGAAGTGAGCCGGATGGCTCATTACGATGGCAGGAACCAAACTCGGCCATACGCAGTGGTAGGTCACGGTATGATTTCAAACCTTGATTGAAAATCTGGATGTGGCCTGGGCAGTTCATCGGCTTAATCGCGTATTCACGGTTTTCTGATGAAGTGGTAAACATCGCATCAGCGTATTTATCCCAGTGACCAGAACGCTCCCAAAGTACACGATCCATCATTAAGGGACCCTTGACTTCTTGGTAATCGTATTCGTTCAATTTGTGACGAATAAAAACTTCCAGATCACGGAAAATAGACCAGCCGTTATGGTGCCAGAACACCATACCGGGCGCTTCTTGCTGCATATGGAACAGATCAAGCTGCTTACCAATCTTACGATGATCACGTTTTGCTGCTTCTTCAAGGCGGGTTAGATGCGCTTGCAGAGCTTTCTTATCATGAAATGCGGTACCGTAAATACGTTGCAGCATTTTGTTATCGCTGTTGCCGCGCCAGTACGCACCAGCCACATTCAGCAATTTAAAGTTTTGACAAAAGCCCATGTGCGGCACGTGTGGACCACGGCACATGTCAATGTATTCTTCATGATGGTAAAGACCTGGACGATCGTCGCGTGCAACGTTTTCATCCAAAATTTCCATCTTGTAGCTTTCACCGCGCGATTCAAACGTATCACGCGCTTCCTGCCAGCTAACTTTCTTTTTGACAACTGCGTATTTGGTTTTCGCTAGCTCAACCATGCGAGCTTCGATTTTCTCCAGATCTTCTTGAGAAAGCGATTGCTCGAGATCGATATCGTAGTAAAAACCGCTATCGATGGTAGGACCGATCGCCATTTTCGCGTTAGGGTAAAGTTGCTTCAGCGCATGACCAAGCAAGTGCGCGCAAGAGTGGCGCACGATTTCCAAACCATCCACTTCATCTTTGGTGGTGATGATTTCTAGGCTGGCATCGTGTTCAATCAAATCGCAAGCATCAACGCGTACACCATTCACACGCCCGGCAATGGTTGCTTTCGCAAGACCTGGGCCGATAGATTGGGCAACTTCGAGAGTCGATACTGGGTTGTCAAAATGACGCTGACTGCCGTCAGGAAGAGTAATAATAGGCATCAAAGATCCTTACAGTGGTGTTGCACACCAAGCAACACTTGTTTGAAAAAATACGCTTTATATTCAATTGATTACAAATATTGCGTAACGATTTTTAGGATTAGGTACAAATTTTGGTACAAATACGGATGTGCCAGCTTAAGACCGTCGCAGCATGATAAAGCAATATGCTGAAATGACAACCGCTTTCTCGGGCAGTCCAAGTCGCCAACTCAGGTAACAAAAAGTCAAAAGAAGGTTTCTCTTCCTTGACTAGGCAACCCTCTTTGATAAGCGTGATGCCGATAGATTATGCTCCGCGATAATAACGCTGAGCGATAAATGGCATTTTTTCGACCGTCATTGGCAACATTTTTCCACGGACTTGTGCCAACACTTCACTGCCAAAGGCGGTGTACTCAGTGCTTATATAAGCCATTGAAACTGGTTTATCCGCCGAGGGACCTGCCGTACCACTGGTTACGATACCAATTTTGTTGCCTTGTACATCAAACAGCTCGGTGCCTTCACGCACTGGCGCTTTGGTTTGTCCGACTAAACCCACCCGTTTACGGCTAACGTGCTTGGTTTCAATTTGGTTGAGAATAATCTCAGCACCGGGAAAGCCACCTTGCCGCTCACCACCTTTTCGGCGAACCGGCTGAATCGCCCACAACAAACTGGCTTCGACGGGTGTCGTGGTTGGATCGAGATCGTGTCCATACAGACACAAACCACACTCCAAACGCAGTGAATCGCGCGCGCCTAGGCCAATCCACTCTACTTCAGCAAAGCTGGTCAATTTATCCGCCAGTGCAGCCGCTTTATCCGCAGCGACAGAGATTTCGTAGCCATCTTCGCCGGTGTAGCCACTGCGACTCACAATACATTCTGCCCCATCGATCTCAAGCCATTGAACATCCATAAAATGCATATCCGTCACCGCTGGCTGCAACCGTGCAAGCACTTGCGCGGCTTGTGGGCCTTGCAGAGCGAGCAAAGCGCGATCTTCGATCACTTCGATTTTAACATCTGCTGGCAAATGCGTGGTTAGATGGGCAATGTCTTGCGCTTTACACGCCGCATTCACCACCACAAACAGATGGTCTCCCATGTTAGCCACCATCAAATCATCCAATATCCCACCTTGCGGATTGGTAAAGAAGGCGTAGCGCTGCTTACCGGCGGGGAGATCAATGATGTCAACCGGTACTAAAGCTTCTAAAGCCGCCGCCGCGTGATCACCATAAAGACGCAATTGGCCCATATGAGAAACATCAAATAAACCGGCAGCGGCACGCGTGTGGAGATGCTCTTTTTTTACTCCAAGCGCATATTGCACCGGCATATCGTAACCCGCAAAAGGCACCATTTTTGCTCCCGCCTCAAGATGTCGTTTGTATAGCGGCGTGGTTAGCAAGGTATGTGGTTGATCCATGATGATTCTCCATAAAATAAGCTCAAACCACGCTGAAGGCGCGATGTCGAGATCAATGATTCGATTGGCAAGCAAGCCCAATGATCAATCTTTAAGCCGATCTAATCCGTTGTAGTGGATTAACCTTGCCACAACTGTGCTTATCATCACAGTTAACATTATCACTCAATGATGCTTATCATAAATCTCTCTAGATGGGCTTTTCCTCACCTTACGCAACATTTTATCGTGTATGTTAGAGGTTGCGGAGATCGCTGAGCCACGGCAAGTTCCCTAATCAGCAATTACGCTAGCCCATCATTGCAGCGCTTCACATTCTGCTATTGTTACCAATAAGACATTTTTTGGAGAGTACAACATGGACCACACACTCAAATTTAGCGACAGTCATGAATGGGTACGCGATAACGGTGATGGCACCGTGACTATCGGCATCTCTGAGCATGCCCAACAAATGCTCGGTGATGTGGTATTCGTCGAGTTACCGGAAATTGAGAGCGAAATAGACGCGGGAGATAATTTCTCATTGGTTGAATCGGTCAAAGCCGCTTCAGACATCTATGCTCCTGTCACAGGTGTGGTGATTGAAGTCAATGAAGATCTGCAAACAAGCCCCGAGCTGATCAATCAAGAACCTTATGATGGTGGCTGGATCGTCAAAGTCAAACTATCCGATCCTGACGAATTGGACATTCTGAAAGACGCAGCGGAATACCTGGCTTTGATTGAAGAAGAGTAACCCTAGATACCTAGAACCTAAACTTGAATGTCACTCACACAGAGGAGTGAGGTTGCACGCCAAGTCAGTGGCAATACGAGCAAGATTGTTCGCGTACAGAGCAAACCATGAGGTGGCCGACTATGACTGAATTACTGAACTATTTAAGCGGTGAAAATGCTTTCATAGCACGCCACAATGGGCCGAACCCATCGCAGCAACAAACGATGCTTCACACCATCAAGCTTGATCATTTAGATGAACTTATCGCACAAACTATTCCGCCGCAAATCCGCCTCAAGGCACCGCTTGCGCTTGCGCCCGCACAAAGCGAAGCGCAAATGCTAGCCAGCCTGCAATCCTTCGCTCAGCTTAATCAAATCAAGCGTACTTTTATTGGCCAAGGTTACTACAACACCTTCACGCCGAACGTTATTCTACGTAACGTGCTGGAGAATCCGGGCTGGTATACGGCATATACCCCTTACCAACCCGAAATCTCGCAGGGTCGTCTTGAGTCACTACTCAATTACCAGCAGATGGTGATGGATTTAACCGCAATGGAGATGGCTAACGCATCACTGCTCGATGAAGCCACTGCTGCTGCGGAAGCGATGGCACTGTGCCAACGCGCAGGAAAAAGCAAAAGCAACCTGTTCTTTGTGGCCGATGACGTACACCCACAAACCATTGAAGTAGTGAAAACCCGCGCCGCATTTCTGGGTTTTGAGGTAAAAGTAGATTCGATTGATAACATCACTCAACAACCAGCATTTGGTGCACTGCTGCAATACCCTGGCACGACCGGTGAAGTGCGTGACCTGACAGACATCATCGCCAAAGCACAAGCCGAGCAAACCTTAGTCAGCGTCGCAACCGATTTGCTCGCCAGTGTACTGCTCAAACCTGTAGGTGAAATGGGCGCAGATGTGGTGATTGGTTCTGCCCAGCGTTTTGGTGTACCGATGGGATATGGCGGTCCACACGCTGCGTTCATGGCCACTCGTGATAGCTATAAGCGTACCATGCCGGGACGGGTGATCGGTGTTTCGATTGATGCGCAAGGCAAACCAGCACTGCGCATGGCAATGCAAACTCGTGAGCAGCATATCCGCCGCGAAAAAGCCACCTCGAACATTTGTACCGCACAGGCACTACTGGCCAATATGGCCGCATTTTATGCGGTATATCATGGCCCAGAAGGTCTGCGCACCATTGCCCGTCGCATCCACCATTTCAGTGCGATACTTGCCGCGGGCTTAACCAAAGCCGGTTACGAACTTGCCCATGCACACTTTTTCGATACCCTCACCATCAATACTGGTGCAAAAACCGCTAGCCTATATCAAGCAGCGCAACAAGCGGATATCAACCTGCGTAGGCTACCTAATCAGCTTGGTGTGAGCTTGGATGAAACCACGACCGTAGCCGATGTTGCAGCACTATTTGCCATCTTCGGCGTTAAAGAAGAGATCCCTGTGCTGTCAAACCACATTGCTGGTAATGAACTCGCAGCGATTCCAGAGCGTTGCCGCCGCCAAAGCGCGTTTTTGACTCATTCAGTATTTAACACTCACAACAGTGAAACTCAGATGCTGCGTTATATGAAACATCTGGAAAACAAAGATTTTTCTCTCACGCACGGCATGATCCCACTGGGCAGTTGCACCATGAAGCTCAATGCCACAGCGGAAATGATCCCTATCACTTGGCCTGAATTTAGTGCTTTACATCCGTTTGTACCCAAAGCACAAGCGGCCGGCTATGCCGCATTGACGGAAGATCTGAAACAAAAACTGTGTGCAATCACGGGTTATGATGCTTTTTCACTGCAACCCAACTCTGGTGCCGGTGGTGAGTATGCCGGTCTACTTGCTATTGCTCGTTATCACCAAAGCCGTGGTGAGACTCAGCGTAATGTTTGCCTGATCCCCAGCTCCGCGCATGGTACAAACCCCGCCACAGCGGCCATGCTGTCGATGCAAGTGGTGGTGGTAAAATGTGATAAAAATGGCAATATTGATTTAGCTGACCTAGCAGACAAGATTGAACAGCATCGCGACCATCTGGCCAGTATCATGATCACCTACCCTTCTACCCACGGCGTGTATGAACAGCAAGTGCGTGAAGTGTGTGACATGGTCCATGCTGCCGGTGGGCAAGTTTACCTCGACGGTGCCAATATGAATGCACAAGTCGGGCTGACCTCACCTGGCTTTATCGGTGCCGACGTATCGCACTTAAACTTACACAAAACATTCTGCATCCCCCACGGCGGTGGTGGACCGGGTATGGGGCCAATTGGTGTGAAATCCCACTTAGCACCTTTCCTGCCCGGACACATTGAAAGTGGTGTACAAGGCACTGATTTTGCGGTCTCTGCCGCCGATCTCGGCAGTGCATCGATTCTACCTATCTCTTGGGCCTACATTACGCTGATGGGAGCTGACGGGTTAACCCAGGCCACCAAGCTGGCAATTTTGAATGCCAACTATGTGATGGAGCGCCTGCGCCCGCACTACCCAATCCTTTACCGTGGTGCAAATGGTCGAGTGGCGCATGAGTGCATCATCGATATCCGTCCGCTCAAAGAAGAAACCAGTATTAGCGAAGAAGATATTGCTAAACGATTGATGGACTACGGCTTCCATGCGCCAACGATGTCATTTCCTGTGGCAGGGACACTAATGATTGAACCGACCGAGTCGGAAGATTTAGCCGAATTGGATCGCTTCTGTGCGGCACTGATTGCGATCCGTAGTGAAATCGACAAGGTGAAAAATGGTCAATGGCCACTCAATAACAATCCACTCGTCAATGCACCACATACTCAAGCCGATCTGTGTACCGAGGATTGGCATCACCCTTACTCGCGTGAGCTGGCTTGCTTTCCATCCGCGCAAACTAAAGCCAGCAAATATTGGCCAACCGTCAACCGAGTGGATAATGTGTACGGCGACCGCAACCTTATCTGCTCTTGCCCAAGCATGGACCATTATCAAAATTAACACTTTGACTGGCAGCGAGTGAAAAAAACTTTACAATGCTCGCTCCTGTTGAAAGCCCAAAAGAGTAAGACCATGTCGCGTGACTACACCTATCAATGCCTTTGCATGATGGACAAATCAGAGTTGACCGAATTTAGTATGCGTATATTACACCGTCTGATCAGCGAAGAGACACTAGCTGAATTGTATCGTTGTAATGATGAAGAATTCGAAGGTACAGAAAAAACACAAATGGCGCACATTGATGCGATGGTCAAAATGCACGCCATCGCCCTAGGTCAATTACCGGCCATGTTTGAAGGCTCAGATCAAGCCAGCCAGAATATTCAGCGCATGACTCGCTTGTTGATGTGGCATTTTTATGCAGTGGCCTTCAATTTAGAGCACAGTGTGAGTTTAGCCACTCATTGCGCAGCAGTAGAAACCTTGATCAGCACGCAACCGGAGAATGCTCTCGCTTGGTCAAAGCAACTCACCGAGTTGCTGTATCGCTACGCAGAACAATAACACTTGAGCTAAAACAATTACTTATAAAATAATCACTCACCTATTTAAGCTTGGTGCTTGAAAAAAGAGTGAGTGGCGCAGCAATAGTGTAGTGGTCAGAAAAGAGAGGGTTATGAACAGAGTGGCAGCGTAATCAAGATGCTCTATTTGGCAAGATGGGTATATTCAATAATCACTTGGTTACCCTCAACATAGACACGTTTAATCTCGCCATCGACCATGACTCGATTTTGCAGATGCACCCATTTTTCGCCAGCACGCGCTTTACGTTTCAGGGTCGGTAGTACATTGTGGGGTTCAACGTGCAAGTGCTGACAAAAGCGGCTGACAAAAGCCATCGACAGTGGTGCATCACCACGTAATAGCTCAGAAAACTCAACCTGACTCACCCCAAGCCGTTTGGTCATTTCCATCTGAGTCATGTGCATTTTGGCTTTTTTGATCATCCAGACATCGTACAATGCGTTGCGATCTTCTTGATTCAGCTCCATTGCTGCCACTCCTCGTTATACTTGTGAATGGCCGATATCATGCCAGAGTTTTTGTAACTGGGTGTCAATCTAAGGTGAGTTTGCGATATAGGTTGTGTGTCTCACTATAAACTGAGAGCAAGCGCACGGTTTATAGTGAGACATTGAGCATTTAATACCTAGAACCAATTAGAGAACAGTAACTTAAACCAATCGCTTAACCGTTTGAAAATGCCACCTTGCGCTATGGCTTGCTGCGTCACCAATTTGGCTTCACCCACTTTATCTTGATCGATGTAATAGACAATTGAACCCACCACTTCACCTTTAGCTATTGGGGCTTCGAGCGCATTATCCAATTCAATCACTGCATTCAACCTTTTTATATCATTACGTGGCAAAGTGAGATACACCGTCTCCGCACTACCGAGAGCGACGTGATCTTGCTCACCGTACCAAATGCGTTGATTTTGCACTACGTTATCGATTTGATGTGGGCTGACCGTTTCAAAGAAACGGAAACCATAGCTGAGTAACTGCTTACTTTCTGCTTCACGAATTTTGACGCTTTTTGAACCCATCACGACCGCGATCAAACGCATTTCTCCACTCGTCGCCGAACTGGCCAAACTGTAACCCGCGCCACTGGTATAACCGGTTTTCATACCATCCACATTGATACTGCGGTCACGTAGCAAACCATTACGGTTATGCTGGGTAATTCCGTTGTAGGTAAATGAGCGCTCACTGTATAACGGGTAAATATCCGGTAAATCACGAATAATCGCGCGACTGAGCACTGCAATATCATAAGGTGTGCTGTATAAATTGGGATTATCCAGCCCATGCGGATTGGCAAACTGGCTATTGTGCATACCTAACTGTTGTGCCCATGAGTTCATTAAACTCACAAAAGCGCCTTGTGATCCGGCGACATGCTCGGCAATCGCCACACTGGCATCATTGCCGGACTGTACGATCAAGCCACGATACAGATCCATCAAGCTGACATAAGTGCCAACTTCGATAAACATCTTTGAAGAGTCAGGGAATTTTTTTGCCCATGCGTTATTACTGATGCGAACTTGATCGCTTGCCTGAATATTGCCACGCTGCATCTCTTGCCCTGCAACATAGGCCGTCATCAGCTTGGTCAAACTGGCTGGATTGAGTTTTTGATGGGCGTTATGTTCGACCAGAACTTTTCCGGTATGAAAGTCGATTAAAATATACCCATTGGCTGCCAGCGGTGGCAATTCCGGGATCACGGTCAACGCGGAAAAACTGAACGTTGGCACCAATGCCATACAAGCCATTAAACATCGGGACAGAAACTTGCTGCAAGTCATAAGGTGTTCTCATCAAAACAAAACCCGCAGTATAACTAACTCCAGATTTCACACAGCCTCTCTTTACTAACTCTTACAGTTGTCGCTCAATAAGTTACATCATGTTACAAACATGCTTAAACACCAATCAAGTCTGGCTCGTACCGCGATAAAAAAGCCTGACATTGGCCAGGCTTAATCGGGTTATGCGAAGAACAATCACACCAAACGACTATTCGTCTTTTTTGTTGGATGCCCAAACATACAATAGCTCTAGTGCAATCGTTGCCCCCGCGAGCGCAGTCAAATCGCTCTGATCGTAAGGTGGTGAAACTTCAACCACATCCATACCTATCAGATTAATCCCTTTCAATGCACGGATGATTTTCAGGATCTTATCTGAGCTTAAGCCACCACACACCGGGGTACCCGTACCCGGAGCGAAAGCCGGATCGAGGCAATCAATATCGAATGTCAAATATACTGGCTTGTCACCGACAATGTGACGGATCTGCGCCACAATCTCTTCCACTGACATATCATTGGCTTGCATCGCATTGATCACATTGAAACCGTGACCTTCTTGTTTGTATTCAGTACGAATACCCACTTGTACCGAGTGCTTAGCCGAGATCAAACCTTCTTTTGGTGCATGGTAAAACATGGTGCCGTGATCATACGCACTACCGTTAGAATAGGTATCGGTATGTGCATCGAAATGGATCAGCGCCATTTCGCCATAATGTTTGGCATAAGCACGCAAGATGGGCAGAGTAATGAAATGATCGCCACCCAAGGCCAACATGGTTTTGCCACTTTTCAAAATTTCACAAGTCGCCGCTTCTAAACGATAAGTAAAATCTTCAGCATCACCACAATCAAACACCAGATCCCCAGCATCAATCACGTTAATACGGTTAAACAGATTGAAATCCCAAGGAAACTTCTTACCTTCCCACGCGAGATTCACCGAAGCGCGGCGAATCGCGTCTGGCCCCATCCGCGCCCCTGGACGACCAGAGGTCGCCATATCCAACGGTACGCCCAGTACCACAACATCCGCATTCGTATCTACTGGATTACGCACATAAGGACGACGGACAAAGGTCATCGCGTTTGAGTAGAGTGAATAATCAGTTTTTTTAAACAAATCATTCATTTAAAAATCCTCTAAGTAAGTATAGCCGCTCAGGCCTAATTCAAGTTCTGCCAATACGGTCTGTTGTTCTGGTTCAGCCACTCGCTCGGAAACCAGTTGACGATAATTGGTACGAATTTTATCCACATCAATGTGTACATAACGCATCACATCTTCTACCGTATCGCCTTCATTGATAAAGGCAATTTCAGCATCGCCATTATCCTTAATATTCACCGCTACACTGTGAGTATCACCAAACAGATTGTGCATATCGCCCAAAATCTCTTGGTAGGCACCGACTAAGAAAAAACCCATCAAATAAGGCTTATCACTGCTCCAACTCGGTACTGGCAGAGTGCTTTCGATCCCTTGGCCTTCCACGTACTGCTCAATCGCACCGTCAGAATCGCAAGTAATATCAAGCATCACAGCTCGGCGATCTTCCATCTCTTGCAAGCCAGATAGCGGCAGCACAGGGAACACTTGATCAATCCCCCAAGCATCCGGTAGCGATTGGAACAGCGAGAAATTGACAAAAAACTTGTCGGCCAAACGCTCTTGCAGCTCATCTAAGATCGGGCGATGAAAACGGTTTTTGTTGCTCATTCTCAGCCGCAGTTCATGGTAAATGCGCAGCGATAACTGCTCAGCCCATGCGCGATGCTCAAGATTCAGTACCCCAGTCGCAAACTGACTGTGCGCTTCCGAAAGATCGCTTTGGGTATCGTTATAAATTTCAATCAGTGCGCGGTCATCGGTGCCGTGCTGTACTTCTTCAAAACCACGCCACATGTTTTTAATCAGCATCGGCGCTTGTGCATCGGGGGCGGGAATATTTTCTGGCGAATACGCCTCGGTACCAATGACATTGGTGATCAATACCGCGTGATGAGCAGTAATCGAACGCCCTGATTCAGAAATGATCACTGGACGAGGTTGACCGTACAGATTACACACATCGCTGACCGTACTCACGATATTACGCGCGTATTCAAGCAAGCCGTAGTTCATCGAGTTAGACGACTGGCTGCGCGTACCATCGTAGTCCACCGCTAAACCACCGCCCACATCAAAAAATTCAATGTGCGCACCCAACTCTCGCAGTTCACAATAGAAGCGTACGGCTTCATTCACGCCATTACGCACATCACGAATATTGGCCATTTGCGAACCTAAGTGGAAATGTACCAGTTGCAAGGCTTCCAACTGATTTTCCGCCTTAAGGCGATTGATCACGGTTAATACTTGCGATGCGGCTAGACCGAACTTAGATTTTTCACCACCACTTGATTGCCATTTACCGGCACCTTGCGAAGCCAAACGAATGCGCAGCCCCAAACGCGGTTTCACGCCAAGACTTTTCGCCTCTTTGAGCACCAAATCCAGCTCTGACAGTTTTTCCAGTACGATAAAAACTTTATGCCCCAGTTTTTCACCAATCAGTGCCAAACGAATGTACTCTCGGTCTTTATAACCATTACAGACGATGACGGAACTGGCTTGCTGAGCCATTGCCAACACGGCGAGAAGTTCTGGTTTACTGCCCGCTTCCAAACCTAGTTGTTTATGTTCTAATTCGGCCTGACTGGCAAGAATTTCATCGACGACTTCGCGCTGTTGGTTAACTTTGATCGGATAAACCAGCAGATATTTATTCGGGTAGTCGTACTCTTCAATCGCCTGATTGAAAGCGTCACAAATATTGTGCACACGTTGATGCAGGATCTGCGGAAAGCGTACAAGCACAGGCAAATTTAAATCGCGCGCTTCGAGCTGTTTAACAATTGAGCTTAATTGCGTTTGATGAGCTTTGTCATTTCGCGGCGAAACATACACTTCACCTTGATCGTCAATGCCAAAAAAACCTTGGCTCCAGTAATGCACATTGTAGTCAGCGCGAACGCGGTCTAATTTGGATGGTTGTTCCACATCGTATCTCACAAAGTAGAGAAGGTTACCATGATTTCATCGGTTGAAATCACACCTGACAGCCTAAACGTCACGCGCTTTATCGGTGAAAAGCTAGTGAGTGTCTAATGATAATAATTTATCGTTAAGACAACTGTTAATTATGGCATAAAAACCAATATTGCCAAATTCACTTGATGACCTGCTTTCAGCTTAGCGTAAATACCACCAAGCATAACCCGAGATCGCCAATCGCTCCGCGAGCCGTTGAAACGGGGGAAAACCAAGCAATAAGCGATAATAATGCACCGCGGATCGCGAGAAATTGACGGATGAGAGAAAAGAGTGCTGGTTATTGCAGCAACTCATTCTATTGTTAGTGATTTCCGCTTGGCTATTATTGGTAATTACATACAATCCCATTCAGGTAATTTCACGACAGGAGTGAGCTACGCAATGGAATACCTAGTTTTGCTGCAAACCCACTATAAATGGATGATGACCGGGCTGATCATCCTGTTGTATCCGCATATCTCACGGATCACCTTGCGCATTTTCGAAGATATGATCACCGGTCGAGTCGATATCCATCGCTTAAAACGGGCGCGCTGGCTGATCCGTACCTTGCTGTTTCTGGTGATTTTATTTACTGGGTTAATTTTGTGGGGCATTGAGTTACGTGGCTTATTAGTGGTCGGCTCCTCACTGTTTGCCTTGCTTGGGGTTGGTTTGTTTGCCGGTTGGTCATTGCTGAGCAACGTGACCGCTTTTTTGATCCTGTTTATGCAAAACCATTGTCGGATCGGTTGCTGGGTCCGCATTGTCGACGGCGCAAATTTTGTCGAAGGCAAAATTATCGATATGGCGCTGCTCACGGTTGAATTAGAAACGCTCGATGGCCATCGCGTACTCTACCCAAATAACTTATTTATTGTGCGCCCGGTGATTATCATGAGTAAGGCTCCTGAAAAAACCATCAAAAAAACTGAGAAAAAACAGTTACCGAAGAGATCGTAAATTTGAGCGAATACCAAGAGTTATCTCAACAAATTGAACAGCTTGCCACCGCCGAAGAAGCAGAGCAAACCCATTTACTCGGCAATATGCTGGAAAATGGCTTAGATCAAGGTTCATTGGCACTGATCTTAGAAGCATTTCCGGTCGAACAGCGGGTACGTTTATGGCGTAGTTTACCGCTGGAAATGCACATTGACGTGCTGACCGAAATGCGTGCCGAGGTGCGTTTTTCGGTCATTAATGCGCTCTCTGAAATTGAGTTGAAACTTACCCTCGCGAAGTTGGATAACCTTTCGCTGATCGAATGGGAAGATTCACTGCCCGATGAGATCGTGAGTGAAGCGCTAAGCCTGATCAGTCGTGATGAGCTTGAACTGTACGATCAAGCCAATGAGTTTGCCGATCATGAAATCGGCCATTGGGCAGATCGTAAAGTGTATACCTTGCCTTTTAGCCTCACGGTGCAGCGCGCAAAAATGCTGCTTGATAAGTACCACTACGACTCGCCGCAATACATTTATCTGATCAATAAAAATAAGAAATTTCGCGGATTAGTCAGCTTTAGTGATGTATTACAAGCAGAAAATACAAAGCAGCTCAATAGCTTATGCAAGGAAGAGTTAATTACACTCAATGCGCAGCAAACATTATCCGATGCGGTTGATGCCCTAGAGCACACGATGTTACCGATTGTTCCAGTATTGAGTGATGATGATACCTTAATTGGAGAGCTCGATTGGCGCTTTGCACTTAGCGTGCAACGTGAGCAGTATGAAGCTCGCCTGATGGCCGGTACAGGTATGGATGAAGGCGATGACCTGTTTGCTCCTGTCATCAAAAGTTCTAAAAAGCGCGGAGTATGGCTTGGGATTAATCTGCTGACAGCGATTCTTGCCTCGATCACGATTGGCTTATTTGAAGATGTGATCTCTCAAGTAGTGGCTCTTGCGGTTCTGATGCCGATTGTTGCCTCGATGGGCGGAATTGCCGGTAGCCAAACCTTAACCTTAATGGTGCGAGCAATGGCACTCAATCAGATCTCGGTCGGTAACCGATTCGCTTTACTAAAAAATGAGTTGGGGATTGGATCAATTAATGGCGTGGTATGGGCAGTGATTATCGGCGCTATCGCGGCACTTTGGTTCCAGCAACCACTGATCGGCGCGACCATTGCTCTGGCGATTGTGGTCAACATTACCACCGCCGCACTGTTTGGGGTACTGATCCCAATCATTTTGGATAAATTCAAACTTGATCCGGCACTAGCAGGATCGGTGATCCTAACTACAGTTACCGACGTGGTTGGCTTTTTCACTTTCCTCGGCACCGCCAGTTTGGTCATGCTATAACCTTAGGATTTCACCACCCTCGTATCCAGTAACGCTCGAGACTCAATGCGATTAGTACAATGCATTGGTCGCGAGCTTATTTACGAGCAATACCAACCATTACCGACCGAGTACCTTGTTCGGTTGCCACATCAAAAGCAAAGGCCGTTTCTACGCTCGAAAAACCAGCATGGCTTAATATTGCTGCCATTTCCGTTTCACTTAAGCAGCCCTCAAGCGAGTCTGATAGAGCCGATGACCAATCAAAATGTACAAAATAGCCACCTTGATCGAGCAGAGTGAAGATAATATCAACAACATCGGATAGATTAGGTAAAAACGCGCACACCGATGAGGCGACCACCAAATCAAATTGCTTACGAAAGGCCGGATGTTGTGCGACCAAACCTCGAGTCAAGGAATCAACCACTGGCTCTACATTGCGTAATTCTTTACGATCCAGCTCTTCAATCATCGCTTCTGAGGAATCAAGTGCCACGATGTCACGAGCCAAAGGAGACAGTAGCTGGCTCAACAGCCCGCTGCCACAACCTAAATCCAGCACATGCTTATCTTGCACAGCAAGGATTTGGGTCAATTGTTGGAATGCGCCCTGAACAAATACATGATTTACATGGTTTTGTTCCCAAGTTGCAGCGTATTCATCCCAGTTGTGTGCCATCATGGTCTCCGTATTACTTCTTGTATTCGGGCAATGCTGCCAAGAGTAAACCAAAAACAAGGTGAGTTGATAGTATTACCCGTGATTGTTTGCCCAGAAACGCTACTTTCACCTCATTTGCCGTGAATTTGTACAGCACTCAGCAGTAACACTAATTGGATTGACTAGCCTGATCGGTTGCATCATGGTTGAGGTGTGCAGAGCCAACATCTTGCTCAGCCGAAGCAGAGTGACGCGTCGCCCACCAGCAAAGCAAAGATCCAAGCGTAACCATCACCACGCCTTGCCAAAAATTCAAACCCAGCACAACTCCCAATATAAGCGATGAAAAAATCGTCGAAATCACGGGAGTAAAGTAAGACAATGTGGCTAGCAACAGCATATTGCCGCGTAAAATCGCCACATTCCATAAGGCGTAACCACTGCCCATCACCATCCCGGTTAACAGTAAAGTGGCAACGCCCGATACAGAAAAACTCAGCGCTGGCTCATCACTCACAGCATATTGAATCCACAGGGTTGCAGCCGTCGCGGCAAAAAACAGAACAATGGCATTTTGCCCCTGCGCTAAACGCTGCGTTACATTGCAATAGATCGCCCAGATAAAAGCACCACTCAAGGCCATGGCATACACCGCAGGATTGGTAGCGACCCGCGCGGTGAAATCACTAAGTGCAATACCTTGCTCAGCCACAATCGTCCATGCGACTCCCGCAAAAGCTAAAGCGACACTAGGATAGACCCACAGATTAACCGCGCGCTGGCTGATCAATACCGCGATCAACACGGTGAGTGCCGGCCACAGGTAGTTAATCACCGACATTTCGATCGCCTGTAATCGATCATTGGCCATACCAAGCGCCAGCGCTAAACAGATTTCGTAGCTGACAAATAAAGCGCCGCCGATGAGCACATAACGCATGGAACCCGTTTTTAAACGAGGCAAACCCATAGTGAACAGCAAAAACACGCTACTGACGGTATAAATCAGCGCCGCGCCACCAATCGGAGAAAACTCTTCGGCCACTCGACGAGTCAGAGCCATCAAGCTCCCCCACAGCAAAATCGCCACAATACCGAATAAAGTGTGTTGATGAGCGTGTAAGCGTGGGTGCAAAATAAGTCTCAAGGTGTTTCTATTCCTTATCAGCCACTTCGAGCGGCTCACTACGGCTGACCAATAATTGGTCAACTTTATAATTATCAATATCGACGACTTCAAATTTATAACCCGCATAGACGACTGAATCGGTACGGCGCGGAATTTTGCGCAGCATATACATCATAAATCCGGCGATCGTTTCGTAGTTTTGCTGCTGCGGGAATGATTCAATTTCAAATGCGCGCATCACATCGGTAATCGGTGTTACCCCATCAACTAACCAAGAATTACTGTCGCGGGCCACGATTTGCTCTTCACCTTCAGCCAAAACCCAAGTGCCCATCACCGCACTTTGCAAATCGTTAAAGGTAACAACCCCAACCACCAGCGCGTATTCGTTCATCACCACCGCAAAATCGACGCGATTAATTTTGAAGTATTCCATCGCTTCGGAAAGGCTTAAAGTATCTGGGATGATCGGGCAACTGATCACCACGTTACTCTCTTTCAAGTTCATACCTTGGCCATTAATTACCCGCAGCAACAGTGCTTTGGAATCGACATAGCCTTTGATCAGATCTAATTGCCCATCACAAACTAAGAACTTATTGTGTGGATGCTGCGAAATCTTCTGTTTGATCAATTCTTCACTGTCATTCAAGCTCAGAAAAACCAAGCTCTCACGGGCAGTCATAGCTGACGTAACCGGAATGGTCTGCATTTCAAACACGCTTTCCATCATCTGTTGCTCGCCTTTATCCAGCACTCCCGCTTCCGCCCCCGCATCCATCACCGCGTAAATATCATCTGAGGTGATTTCGTCATTGCGCTCAGTCGGCAATCTCAAGGCCCGAAACAGTACGTTAGCGAAGCCATTAAATAACCACACAATCGGCTTTAATACGGTAATACAAATCAGCATACCGCCAACCAATTGAGCGGCAATCCGCTCAGGCATCGCCATGGCAATCCGTTTAGGCATTAAATCAGCAATCAAAATAAACAGACTGGTCACCAGCATAAATGACAAAATAAAACTCGCTTGCCCTAACCAGTTACTCGGGATTACGCCTTCAAGCAGTGAGCGAATATAAGGGGTAAACGCCGATTCACCGACAATCCCGCCCATAATCGCGACCGCATTAAGGCCTATTTGGACCACAGTGAAAAAATTGCCCGGATGAGCCTGCAACGCCAACACTTGCTCGGCGCGCTCATCGCCTTCATCCGCCATTTGGCGCAAACGTATTTTACGTGCGGCGGCGAGGGAGATTTCCGACATAGAAAAAAAGCAACTGGCAGCAATCAGCACCATGATGATCGAGATGTTTTCAAAAAAACTCATAAGTGACATCCTAAATCAATACCACGAAAAGCTTCAGCCGACAGAACTTGCATTTGCATAGCCGAAACTCATCAAACCTTGTTCAACGTGGTTATATTAACACAATGCGATCAGGAAAGGGGCTTGGTTGCAAATCCGCAGCAAAAAGAAAACCCCACTAAGCAATCACTTAGTGGGGTTTTTGTTCTTACTCGCAGCAATCCAGCTACTGATAGGTGCTCCCTGCATCTATTCCTTGATCGTCTGCTGTATCCTTCAGCGCATTCCGTTTCATCGCCTTCCTAGCGGTGTCCCTTGCTCTGTCATCCTGACAGAACTCGCTTAATCCTTTAAGTTGTCGATTGACTTTCCGTTGATAACCATCCTAGTTATGCAGCATCCAGCCAATGTCCTTTGCTCTCCCTGCCGACCATTCATCCTGAACAATCGAAATCTTCATCCTGAAGATGACCAATCCCTGGGTCTTTCCTGTTCCGTGTCTGCTTCCTGCTGACCAATTCACTTTACGATATTGGTAAATTTCAGCAATGTCCGTTTGCTATTTTTAATCCGTTGATTTTGCACAAAACCATAAAAAGCACATAAATATCAATTAATTAAATGCGGCACCATTTAATTGCCACTCAACTAAAGATAATATTTCCTACAAATCTTGTAAGAAATTTCTCACAATGCACATCCTAAATTCAGAATATCTTGCTCGATGCGGCCCCAATCTTTATGTGATTGAAATCACAGGCAACTGGCCGCCAATTCAAGTGACTACGCAGCATATCAATCTAGCTTGCACTTCGACCGCAGAATGCCAAGGTGAGCATTTTCAAAGGCTAAGGGTATAGACTCGGAGTATAAAAATCGTGATAGTATCGCTGCCAATGCTCTCTTTAGAAACTTATCCGATAGCAAGGTCGATAATCAATGAGGAATAACGACATGATTTCAAAATGGGCACAACGTTTTTTCCAGATGGCAGAATTAGTGGGTTCATGGAGTAAAGACCCTTCTACCCAAGTCGGCGCAGTGATCACCAAACAAAATCGCATCGTTTCAGTGGGGTTTAACGGTTATCCGCACGGTATTTCCGATAGTGCCAGCACCGATGATCGTGATATGAAATATTTAAAAACTCTGCATGCGGAAGAGAACGCCATTTTGTTTGCTAAACGCGATCTGGATGGCTGTGAAATTTACGTCACTCATTTTCCTTGCCCTAACTGCGCGGCTAAGATTATCCAAACCGGAATCGCCGCCGTACACTGCCCTGAGCAGTCTACCGATTTTTTATCTCGTTGGGGCGATAAAATTAATGTCAGCCAAGAGATGTTTTTACAAGCGGGTGTCATCGTACATTGGCTGCCATTGGCTCAGCTCAAGCATATCAATACCATTGAGCTGCCCACTGAATAAATGACCACCAATAGCCTTTGGGTTTGAGCATCACTCAAACCCATTTCCCATCATCTAAGCCGTCCAAAGCACACGCAGCGCCAAGGCAATTAATACGATCCCGGAAAGTCTATCGATCAATACTGCGCGAGATCGCAAGCTATCGAGCAAGCGTGGCGAAGATAAAATCACGCTAATAAAGCTGTACCACAGACCATCGACCACCAGCGGTGTCAAGACAATCACGGTTTTGCTGCTCAGATCAGAGCCAACCATGACGTATTGACTAAATAACGCAATAAAAAACAGCGCGATCTTTGGACTCAGCAAAGCGATCAGCAGCCCTTCTCTGGCAGATTGCCAAACCGACACTGCGATACCTGATTCGAGTTTTGCTGCCACGCCACCTTTAGAACGTAGGGCATTCCAGCCTAAATACGCTAAATAGGCCGCGCCAACATAACTGATGGTTTTAAAAAGCAGGGGCGATTGATGCAGCACTACCGCCAGACCAATTAAGGTAATAAAGGCATAGACACCAATGCCAAGCGCATGTGCCCAAGTCGCGGCCAAACCATTTTTACGCCCTCCGGCCAAGCTGTGTTTGGCCACCATCGCCAAACTCGGGCCTGGTGACATCGCGCCCAAAATACAAATCGTAAACAAAGATAACCAAATGGTCAGTGTCATGTGTAATCCTCACACGTTCTCGACAGGTGACAAGATGTTCAGCAGTTGAGAACTATAGAACAAAGTTTGCAAAATGTACCCCCCCACAACTGAGGTGATAGCTATTGATAATTTGGCTTGAATAGAAAAAAACAGCCCCATGTTACAGGGGCTGAGATCGGTTTGACGTGGTACAACACTATCGCGAGTTAACTAGTCGTGCCGCAGGACATTTTGATCCAGCAAGGTACTGATAATATCTAGCGAATTCATACCGCTAAAATCAATCTGGCTCGCTAAATTTTCAATCACTATGGTTTGATGCACGCTGTTATCTGTGGTGACGCCTAATTGAAGATCATTATTCACCACTTGTGCGGTCAGTTGGTTCGACTCGCCGAGATTAGTCAAGATTTGTTCTAGCGACAGATTACTGCCAAGATCTTGCACTACATCGGTCAAATCAATGCTATCGCCTTGATTAAGCGTGAAATCCCGGATCCGATCGACTTGATCACTGGTACTGTCTGCGGTCCACTTAAACAGATCCGCGCCCGCACCACCAATCAAGATGTCATTGCCAGAGCCGCCAATCAACACATCATCACCAGCACCACCTTGTACATAGTCATTGCCACTGCCCGCGACCAGGGTTATGCCACTCTGATCGGCGATCACGAAGCTATTTTGTGTGGCACTGTGGTGATCAAGATCACTGCCATCCGGCGCAATTTCAATACGGTAATCAATCGAGTTGCTGGATTGAGCTTGGCTACCATCACTTTCCGTCGTCAGTGCCGTCAAGCTAAGATTATGTACCCCTTCCTCTAACCCCACCACTTTGAGATTAGGCAGCGCATCAGCAGAAGCCTCCCAGGTTCCATTCCCCACCTCAGTGATCTGACCGCTAGTGCTGGTTAAACTCGCACCGATAGGCAAATGATCGACACGAATACTCAGCGTTTCATGTAGATCGACCAAAGCCGCCATCGCCCCTAACAGCGCAATACCTTGCGTGCTCACACTCTGGTTGGCGTAAATCTGCTGTGCATAATTCAAGCTCGGATTGAGACTCAAACTTGGCGCATTAGCCACCGGTGTCACTTGAATCGGATAGGTTTTGCTCTCTTCTAATGCGATGCCTGCCGCATTCTCAAAATACACCCCTCGATCTTGCACCGTGACCGTGAACGCAATTTGGGTACCAGCAATTGCCCGCGCATCCACAAACACCCCATAGCTAGGATCGCTATGATTCAATAATCCATTAATCGCCTGCGGGCTACCTTCTAGCACCACACTACCATCAAGCGCATAACTCACCACCACAGAGCTACTGACTGGCGCTTGCACACTCAATAGACCTTGGCTAACACTGAGGGTTACGCTCATCACATCATTGGCATGTGCGCCCACATAGTCCACGTCAGACACGACAATGCCAGTCAATTTTTGGGCCGCTAGCTCACTGATCTGCGTGGTAAGATTGCTGCTATCCAGTTCCGGTTTATCATTAACCGCCGTCACTGCAACCGTGACATCAAACTGCTGAGCAGCACCAAGATTTTGATCGCCGGCTAAGCCGGTGTCGACCGATTGCACGGTAAAGTGCAACTGCCCATCCCAGGTTTGTTGGTTATTATCACCAGAATTGAAAATGACTTTATCCAACTGCTGCGCATTAATGAACAATACCCATACTCCACCACCAAGGTTGGTTGCCTGTGTGCCATCGAGCAAACTCAATGATGCCCCCGCGGGCACGCCGGAAACCTCTACTCGCAGGGTTTCCGGATGGTTTTCACTATAGTTAGTGCCGCCCGGTAAACTCTCGCGTTGGTCGAGGACCTGCGCTTTAAGCGCAATCTCGATCGCTTGACCTTCATCACCCTGCACATTAGTAGCGGGATCAATATCAATCTCATCGCCAACAGGAGTGATATTAAGCGTGAGTTGACTGGTGTGTTCAACCGGTTGACCGAGCAAGGTCTCTTGGGTAAAGACTTTGATCCCCAATTGCACTTGGCCACTAAAATCTTTAGTTGGTTTAATCGCCAATGCCGAGAGATCTAAGCTGGTTAAGCTCGGATTACGGATCTGCACGCTCCATTCTCCAGCGCCGCTATTTTTCACCGCATAATCGCTCGAGAGCGACTTGACCAGAAAATCGGTTGGCAATCCAGTCAGTACTAACGAAACAAATTGCTCTGAACCATCAACATCCGTCAGACTCACCTTCAGGCCACCGGCTTGATCCGCCAACGCAATCCAACCATCTTCAATCCCAGTCACGGCCAGTGCAGCACCGGAATTAAAATCAATATTATCGACGACCGGTTTGACCTCAAAACTCACTTGCGAGCTAAAGGTTTTGCCAGCATCACTGCTAGGTACGCCTTGTGAGCTGGCGTTCGTTTCATCAAATACCGTACTGTCGGTAATTTTGCCACTTACGTTAATTTGCACCGTATGCTGAGCATTACCACTTGGGTAATTAGCCGCCGGTTTAAAGTAAATATTGCTAAGCGCAGCAGGCAACTCGCTCTGAGTCAGAGTCAGGCTGCTACCCAAACTTTGTCCATTCGCATCAACAAATACGCCAGCATGACTGTCGCTGAGAGTCAAAATGACTTCACTCAACACCTCTTGGCCTTGAGTGGTAAGGTTAAGGCTGTCGGCCAAGTCAATCGCGAGATTGAGCTGGACAATCCCATCTTCATAAGCAATACCATCTTGGGTTGGCGTATCATGAGCCAGATCGGTTGGCTGATGATCGGCATCCAGTCCTAGAGTTCCCTTCACTTGCAGGCTCACCGCTGGCGTTAGGTTATTATCCAGTGGCTGATCACCGGCACTACTTGGCACATCCGCCTGCGGCGCAATCGCAATCGCAACTTGCGCTGTCATGCGCTGCTCATCCCCCGATTGAGGATCCGTGGTGACGAAGGTGATCGGCAGTTTAAAATCACCGGCATAATCACGGGGCGGGATCAGCACCAGTCCTTGCAAGCCAGAAATGGAACCATCCGCCTGTAAGGTACCTTTAAACACGTACTGGCCATCAACAAAGTTGAAATCTTGGCCGACAATTGAGGCGCCAGCCGGCAGATCACTGACCTTAATCACGAGACTCAATTCATCAGCCACGCTATCGACCCCGATGGGGTTGAGCATCAATTTCTCTTGGATCTGTAGCCCCAAATCAATCGGTTTATCTTCCTGACCAATCACTAAATCATCCGCATTACCGACCCAATTAAGCTCGGCGGCTACGCTGTGGTTACCCGTCACCACGGTCGGGAAGCTTAATGTCAGTGACGTGATCGCCAATTGCGTGATTTTCGCCTCACGGCTATCTTCACCTTGGTCATACACTTTGGCGCTAATGGTAATTTTTATCTCATTGAAGCCATTACCATCGGGATCATTATTGCTGCTATAAACCAAGCCATTGGGCGCTTTGATGCTAAAATCCGCCTCATTGGTAATGGTCCAAGTGCCGTCACCGTTATTGATGGCCCCTGTAATGAATAACTGATCCAGTACCTGTTGTGACAGGTTGCCAAAACTCACCACCAGTTGGTCAACCAACTCCATCGATTGATAACCGCCAGCCGTATTGCTGTCTAAGTTATCAAAGCGGATCACATTGGCGCCCAACTGACCGCCAGTAGCATCATTGATGGTGAAATCAATCCGGCCATTGGCATCTGCTTGTACCACTTGGGTGACATGCCCACTATTTTCGATCACAAGCAGCCCATCCGATTCCGCAATCGGATTGACTTTCACCGCAACCGAGCCGTGGATCACTTGCTCAGTAATACCTTGCCCTGAGTTCGTGGCATTGACATATTCGTGATCTTGCTCTTTAACGGTCAACACCGTGGTTAAACTAAAATCAGTACTCGAATTATGCGGCGGCAGCACTTGAATATAACCTGCGGCCATCACTTGATTGGAGAAATTGACCTCCGATTGTCCTGCGGCTGGGGTAAGCACCAGTACGCCATTGACTAAAGTGACCGGCTGATTATTAACCCAAACTTGGCTACCCACTGGGAACCCGGAAATTTCGACGCGACTGAAATACTCTTGCCCATCTGGATACTGAATATTCCCTGCGCTATTTTGTGGCACCCAGTTGACGTTGATCCGAGTGTCTTCATTACCTACCACAGCATTGTGATAGTTCTCAACCATATCAATTTTTGGCTCGACCAAAATACGAATGGTATTTTGCACTTGGCGCACATGACCATCGTCTTCCGTCACTATCACTGTCGCGGTAATATCAATATTTTTGGTAGACGATGCGGTCGGCTGAACCTGAATTCCGGTGATCACTTGCGCAACCGTCATATTCGCTTGGTAGGTGGGTTTTTGCTGACTATCATAACCTGCGAACACCAAATCCACACTACGGCCATCACTGTCAAACAGTTTGACTCCATCGGGGATATTGGAAAGCAACACGGAAATCGTCTCTGAGTGATCGCTTGGGCTTTGCGCTAGCTCTCCCGAAAGAATCGTGAAATTGAGATCGACCGTGCTGTCTTCCTTAACGGTCACCATCACACCTTGATGAGTGCCATCATTGAATCCTTGCCAGTGATTACCGCCTATCGATTCGATCACGGGCAAATCAGCGACCCCTTTCACCGCCACATACACAGTTTTACTGCCCAAGGATTCAATATCCTGTACTTGACCCGTCGATAAATTGGCGGTGTCTTTAACGATGCCTTGTACGACAAACGAAAAGTCTTGGTTACTGTGCGCTGTGGGTAAAACTTCCACTTGTGCCAGTACACTCTGTGGAATTTCATAATAAGTAGTGCCATTAGGATAGGTTCCAAGCGTGATCGGGCTCGCTCCCGCCCCCAGCCAAACCAGCGTTGCACCGCTGTCGGTAAAGTCCGACAAGCGTACAAACAGCGTTTCGGAACCATCAATGTCCGCAGAGCCGGTCATGCGAATCACTTCACTAAGCAGCAAAGGATCGTGATCTACCCTTGGATCGAGCGCATTTTGACTGGCCGCATTATCCTCGAAAATCGAAATGCGATTGACCGTAAAGCTACCACGATCCGCATCTGGGGCGACATCAATCACGATCTGCTTGATTTCCGATTGCGCGGTCTGTTTACCCGTCACAAAATTGGTCAGTTCTTGGCTTATTGCCGTCACATCCAGTTTGATTTGACCGGATAAATTATCGCTTGGATCAACCTGCACTTGGCTAATTTTGCTCGCCGCGACCACATAGTAAGTACCACTGGCATCGGTAGTACTCGGGATAGGTGAACCATCGCTGTAGACCAATTTGGCATGCTGACCATTTTCGGTGAAGCGCAGTTGATAAGTGATCGTTTCGGGGCTACTACTGTCTTGCGTTTCTGCACTAATGTTCAGCGCCACATGGCGACTATCTTCCTGGCCATCATAGTAAAATACGCTGCTGCTTTTCCAAGTGGCAATATCGGCTACGCTTTCAATTTCAATCCGCATCGTACCGCTCGCAGTATGATCGCGAACCCCATTATGTAGAATATCAACACTGACTGAAGCACTCATGCCATTGTTATCGGTCGATGTATGGCGATCAGGTACAAAATAAAGGTTATTGACGGTCGCGATGCTTCCATTGAGCGACTGCTGCACGAGTGCAGCTGGCAACACCACTCGACCACTGACGGGATCCACCTCCAATTTGATCAATTGATTACTTGCATTGAGATAATAGAAATCGCCCGCGAGACTGTTAGGATTCAAGATCGAAACATTGCCTAAACTTTCCACTTGGTCGACATCGTAGAGGTTGATCTGTAAGGCTAATTTCAACGCATCGCCAGTTAGACCACCCAAATTATCTTGAGTATTACTTTGCTCACCAACCGGAACAGTGTTCAGTACTGCCGCATGTCCTTGATCTTCATAACCAATAAATTTTTGCTGGGTGATAGTCGCTTTCTGATCCGAGATCGTGATGTTCAGTTGCTCGGTTGAGGTATCCCGATCGTAATCGGTTCCTGTGACATTAACGGTAAATTTAATGTCATTACCTTCAGCATGTTGCAACTGAGCCACTGGTTTGAAACTTGCAGTACCATTCGGTTGAATCGTTAAGCTACCGAGATCGCGGCTCACGCCATTGATGATTTCCACCACTGTGACGGTTTTCGACGCACCATTGAGCTGCACATCATTCAGCAATTGATTGCCATCACGGAATTGAATATCGCGTCCTACGCTATCCACCGCACTGAATTGGGTGATCACCCCACGATCTGCACCTTGAGTATCCGCACTCAAATTATTATCACGTGAGAACATGTTGACCGATTGCACCGCCGCGCTTTCTTGCAGGGCAATATTTTTGTCATACAAGATTGGCACATCATCAACAATGGTCACTGGCAACAGGATTGACGAGCGATCACCATCAAAATCTTGGGCAAATACTGGAATATTCAACGTCAGTTGAGTGGCATTGAGCGGATGATCCAAGGCACCCGTTAAAGTAAAGTTATAGCTGCCATCAGCTCGCAGCACTAAGCTAAAAATAACCACGCCATTGGCGATCGCTTGGTAAGTATAAGTTTGACCATTAATGGTTGGCGTACCCCATACGATGGGTTGGCCTTGTGACGTTAATCCCGTATCACGGCCTGCACTGGTATCCAGTTGATAAATAACACCATCTGCACCTGGAGTGGTGGTAAACTGCCCTGATACTGTGGTGGCTTCTTTGGTTTGATCGGTTCCCGAAGCCAAATCATCTTCATTCACCGACAAGGCTTGTGCGCTGAGCACCAGCGGTTTGTCATCCAATACCGTGACTGGCAATACCATCGTTGAGCTATCACCATCATAATCGGTGGCAAGTACATTGAAATTAAGCAGTAATTGATCACTGTTGACCGCGTGATCCAACGGTCCAGATAACGTGAATAAATAACTGCCATTAACATTGAGCTGCAAGGTGAAAATAACATTGCCATCTGGCTTACTCGCCGAGTAGATATGGTTGCCACTGGCATCGATCCGATCGGTTAAGCTTAAGGTTTGACCGCCAGAGGTCACGCCGGCTAATGGATTCGCCGTCGGGTTCAAAGTATAAGCAACCACATGATCCGCACCTTGAGTGGTGGTGAATTGGCCAGTGGCTGTTAATGGCTCCTTACTGCTGTCGGAACCTTTCACTAAGTCATCTTCACTCACTGATAATGACTCTGCTGCGTTAATGAGCGGTTTATCATCGGTGATAGTCACCGGCAGCGTGATACTGGTTTTATCGCCATCAAAATCGATCGCGACCACGCTAAAGTTCAATAGCTGGCTATCGCTGCCAAGCGCATGATCCACCACCCCAAGCAGGGTAAAGGTATAACTGCCATTAGTATTGAGCACCAAACTAAATACCGAGCTGCCTCCGGCGCTGGCGGTGTAAGTCAGATTGCCATTGCTATCGGCGACCGGAGTGGAGAGTGTCACCGCCACGCCATGGGAAGTTAAGCCTTGTACCGGATTGACGCTGCTGTCGAGCTGGTAACTCACCACTCGATCCGCCCCTTGCACTACGCTAAATTGACCGCTGGCACTGAGTGGCTCTTGGCTCACATCCGAGCCTTGCGCCAAATCATCTTCACTCAGCGACAGCGCCTGTACCTCATTAATAGTCGGTTTATCATCAAGAATAGTCACCGGCAGCGTGACACTGGTTTTATCGCCATCAAAATCGGTCGCCTGCACGGTAAAGTTCAATAACTGGCTATCGCTGCCAAGCGCCTGATCGACCACCCCGAGCAAGGTAAAGGTGTAACTGCCATTAGTATTGAGCACCAAACTAAACACCGCACTGTCACCCGCACTGGCGGTGTAAGTCAGATTACCATTACTATCCGCAACGGGAGTGGAGAGTGTCACCGCGACCCCATGGCAAGTTAAGCCTTGTACCGGATTAACGCTGCTGTCGAGCTGATAACTGACCACCCGATCCGCCCCTTGCACTACGCTAAATTGGCCGCTGGCACTGAGTGGCTCTTGGCTCACATCCGAGCCTTGCGCCAAATCATCTTCACTCAGCGACAGCGCCTGCACCCCATTAATGGTTGGTTTATCATCGGTGATAGTGACTGGCAGCGTGATACTGGTTTTATCGCCATCAAAATCGGTGGCTTGCACTTTAAAGTTCAATAGCTGGCTATCACTACCAAGCGCCTGATCGACCACCCCGAGCAAGGTAAAGGTGTAACTGCCATTAGTATTGAGCACCAAACTAAACACCGCACTGTCACCCGCACTGGCGGTGTAAGTCAGATTACCATCGCTATCCGCAACCGGAGCCGACAGCGTGACCGCCACGCCATGGGAAGTTAAGCCTTGCACTGGATTGACGCTGCTATCGAGCTGGTAACTCACCACCCGATCCGCCCCTTGCACTACGCTAAATTGACCCGTAGCACTGAGTGGCTCTTGGCTCACATCCGAGCCTTGCGCTAAATCATCTTCACTGAGCGACAGCGCCTGTACCCCATTAATGGTTGGTTTATCATCAAGAATAGTCACCGGCAGCGTGATACTGGTTTTATCGCCATCAAAATCGATCGCGACCACGCTAAAGTTCAATAGCTGGCTATCGCTGCCAAGCGCATGATCCACCACCCCAAGCAAAGTAAAGGTATAACTGCCATTGGTATTGAGCACCAAACTAAATACCGAGCTGCCTCCGGCGCTGGCGGTGTAAGTCAGATTGCCATTGCTATCGGCAACCGGAGCCGACAGCGTGACCGCCACGCCATGGGAAGTTAAGCCTTGTACCGGATTGACGCTGCTGTCGAGCTGGTAACTCACCACTCGATCCGCCCCTTGCACTACGCTAAATTGACCCGTAGCACTGAGCGACTCTTTGCTCACATCCGAGCCTTGCGCTAAATCATCTTCACTGAGCGACAGCGCCTGTACCCCATTAATGGTTGGTTTATCATCAAGAATAGTCACCGGCAGCGTGACACTGGTTTTATCGCCATCAAAATCAGTCGCTTGCACGGTAAAGTTCAATAGCTGGCTATCGCTGCCAAGCGCATGATCCACTACCCCAAGCAAGGTAAACGCGTAACTGCCATTAGTATTGAGCACCAAACTAAACACCGGATTGTCACCCGCGCTGGCAGTGTAAGTCAGATTGCCATTGCTATCGGCAACCGGAGCCGACAGCGTGACCGCCACGCCATGGGAAGTTAAGCCCTGTACGGGGTTGACGCTGCTATCGAGCTGGTAACTGACCACCCGATCCGCCCCTTGCACTACGCTAAATTGGCCTGTGGCACTGAGCGACTCTTTGCTCACATCCGAGCCTTGCGCCAAATCATCTTCACTCAGCGACAGCGCCTGTACTCCATTAATGGTCGGTTTATCGTCAAGGATAGTCACCGGCAGCGTGACACTGGTTTTATCACCATCAAAGTCGGTGGCGACCACGCTAAAGTTCAATAACTGGCTATCGCTGCCAAGCGCCTGATCCACTACCCCAAGCAAGGTAAACGCGTAACTGCCATTAGTATTGAGCACCAAACTAAACACCGCACTGTCACCCGCGCTGGCGGTGTAAGTCAGATTGCCATTGCTATCGGCAACCGGAGCCGACAGCGTGACCGCGACGCCATGGGAAGTTAAGCCTTGCACTGGATTGACGCTGCTATCGAGCTGGTAACTCACCACCCGATCCGCCCCTTGCACTACGCTAAATTGGCCGCTGGCACTGAGCGACTCTTGGCTCACATCCGAGCCTTGCGCCAAATCATCTTCACTGAGCGACAGCGCCTGCACCCCATTAATGAGCGGTTTATCATCGGTGATAGTGACTGGCAGCGTGATACTGGTTTTATCGCCATCAAAATCAGTCGCTTGCACGGTAAAGTTCAATAGCTGGCTATCACTACCCACCGAGTGATCCACCACGCCAAGCAAAGTAAAGGTATAACTGCCATTAGTATTGAGCACCAAACTAAACACCGCACTGTCACCCGCACTGGCGGTGTAAGTCAGATTGCCATTGCTATCGGCGAGCGGAGCCGACAGCGTGACCGCCACGCCATGGGAAGTTAAGCCTTGTACCGGATTGACGCTGCTGTCGAGCTGGTAACTCACCACTCGATCCGCCCCTTGCACCACGCTAAATTGACCCGTAGCACTGAGTGGCTCTTGGCTCACATCCGAGCCTTGCACTAAATCATCTTCACTCAGCGACAGCGCCTGCACCCCATTAATGGTCGGTTTATCATCGACAATGGTCACCGGCAGCGTGACACTGGTTTTATCGCCATCAAAATCGGTCGCGACCACGGTGAAATTGACCAACAGTTGGTCCAGAACCAGCGCATGATCCAACGTTCCTTGCAGGATAAAACGGTAACTCCCATCCTGGTTAAGCTGCAAACTAAATAGAATTTCGCTGCCAGCGCTGGCGGTGTAATGGTAATTGCCATTTGCATCCAGCGACTCACTCAACGTAACGGCCACTCCCTTAGATGTCAGGCCAGCTATCGCATCAGTCAAATTTTCAAGACGGTACGAAACCACTCGATCAGAGCCTTGAATAGTAGTGAAATGCCCCTCAGCCAACAAACCGGCGCCACTAGGAAGCGAGCCTGTTGTCAGCGATTGTTCGACCACAGTTAGCGGCTCAACTCCCATAATGTTTGGCTGATCATCTTGAATTTGAATGGTGAGAGAACCGGGTGCTGAACGGTCATTGTCATAATCCTGCGCCACAATCGGCAAACGAATACTAAGCACATCACTGCCCGCCGCATGATCCAGCGAACCTTGTAATACAAATCGATAACTGCCATCCGCATTCAGGGTTAATTGGAAAATATCGCGACCATCAGCAGTGGCTTGGTAAACTCGGTTACCATTAATTATGGTCGGCTCACCTAAGATCACAGCGGCACCTTGTGAGGTCAATCCGGCGATTGGATTGGCACTATTCGGATCGATTTGATAAGAGGCGACGCGATCTGACCCCAGCTGAGGCTCAAACTGACCGGAGACCGTCAATGAGTCTGTTTGATCCGAGCCAACTGACAGATCATTTTCATGCAAACTGAGAGTCGGCTCATCAACCATCACCGGCACACGACCATCATTAATCGCAATATCCATAGTGATTGGCGCTCGGATAGCATTACCATTACTGTCGGTGCCAGTTAACTGCAGCGCAATCGCAATTTGATCGCCTTTAATTGAGACTAATCCAGCACCAACCCCTGGTAGGTGATCAATGGGCTGGCTAAGCGTAGTGGTAATCGTCAGGTTGAGATCACGTCCAACCGATTGAGCGGAGATGGTAATACTCAGTACTTCAGTGCCATTTTGCTCACCAATAATCGTGTTCGTTGCCGCATCATAATAAAACTGAACTGGCTGGCCAGAGGAAGTGATGTCGCTGTTGAGCTCTGCCAACAACGCCGTCAAAAAAGAGGGGACAGGAACAAAAGATCCGGGCAACAAAGCCAAACTACCAGCACTAATTAAAGCTGTTACGCTAGAGATCTGCGGATACGTTCCGAGCTGCAAAGATCCTTCGCTCACTTGTGCGTTAAGAGTTTCACCGCCTTCAGCAAAACGTAGTAAGTTGCCGCCACGCCGTGTACTCGACAAAATTTGTGAAGTTAAAGCATGGGTATCAAATACGGTACTCGCCAACACTTCTGGGTGCAGGCTATCAATGGTGATCCCACCATTATTGGCCGACCCTGCAGCAGCCACCCCTGCAGCAGCCTCTTGTAAGGCAACCGTTGGGTCAACCCCATCTAAGATGGCTTGTTGGATTGCTGCGATCGTTTGTTCATCAACATTGGTCACATCAAGCTGAGCGACATCTGGGGAAATATCCTGTTGCGTGGATGCATTTTGCAACAGCAACTCGCCAAGGTTGGCGGCAATGATAATGTCCCCCGATTGCAATACATCACCTTGGCTAACCTTGCGCGCTTGCCCCTGCGCATTAACGACTAACACTTCCCCTGATAAACCTTTGACGATGACTGGTTGAGTGACGACTTGAGACTCCATATTGCCCCCTGGCTGTTCTGATGATAGTGATCACAACGCTGATTTTTATCGCGCTGTAATCTTAGTAGCAATTCACACCTATCGGGTAACTTGGTGCTGCGAGTCAGCATCCAATGAGCCAATCTCAATCAACATAGAACGCTCTGTGATGAGGGTAAGTGAATACAAACCGACACTGCCGTTTCTCATAGCAAGCGTCTGCCTTTGCACCTAAACTTATAGACTACTTTATGGGGTGCTGCATGACTAAATTATGAGCGGAGAACAAGATAAATCCCCCTTTACCCACTTATCAAATCGGCACCAAGGCAAAGGTTAACTACGGGTAGAATCGATTGGTTAGCCAAACAGAAATGAGCCATAAAGTACGGTAGGTATACCCAAACGACTTGGAGTTGCAGGTAGGCGGTAAGTGAGTCCCCATGAGCATAGGCAAACTATGTGATTGGGGTGAATGAACGTAGCCAATTTTACTTGAGCACTACAACACCGCGGCGACTTCAAGTAGGAAGGGAATAGATTGGATCAACTCACTTTAAATAAGTGTTGTAATGCTCGACTAACGGGTAGCACTGCAGAGTCAATGTGCACCCACATTTTGCCGTTAAAATCACGCTTAACTTTATTAATTTTCGCAATATTAACCACCAATGAGCGATGAATTTGCCAAAACTGGTTAGGATCTAGCTGGGTAGTCAACTCTTTCAACGAAGATCGCAATAAATACTCTTGGATTGTCGTGCCATCACTTTTGTACAGCGATAAATATTTATCCTGTGCTTTCACATACAGTACATCACTCACTGAAATCAGGTGAATCTCTTCCCTTTTACTGGCTTTTAACCAAAGTGGGTATTGCACCCTCCCCCCTGTAATCTGTTCAAATTGCGACAATAATTGATTCAAATCAGCCTGCGGAGCATGACAAAAGGACCATTGTCGCTGCAATTTTTCACAGCAGAGCACTAAGCGTGACAGTGACAGCGGTTTAAGCAAATAGTCAATCGCATTGGTTTCAAATGCGCTCAGAGCATATTCATCGTACGCAGTGATAAAGACCACCAATGGAATTTTGGGTAAATGAAGTAACTCACGTGCAACCTCGATCCCACTGAGTTTTGGCATCCGAATATCCAAAAATACAATATCCGGCAGATGGTGTGTAATTGCTGCTAATGCTTGCTCACCATTAGCAGCAGTCGCTACCACTTCAAGCGTTGGCCATACCTCAGCCAGTAGCTGATTAAGATGGTGGCATAGTATCGGCTCATCGTCAGCAAGCACAGCCTTACAAGTACGGTGGATCATCACTAAAGCCTCATCAGTGAAAGGTTAAGTCTATGCTAAAACTGGTTGGCAAAACTTGTAAGTGGTGCAAAGCGATGCGGATCGTCGCGCTCACACCACCAAGGTTATTTTCAGTCACACTGAGTACACCTTGTTCAGCAAACAAACCCGACAAGCGTTGCCGCACATTATCAAGAGCGATACCGTTGCCCACTGAGGCTTGGCCAAGCCCCATACCATTATCCTGTACCATTAACTCAAACCAACCATCAGCCACACTAAGCGTGATCTGAATCATACCGCCTTCGGTTTTTGGCTCAATGCCGTGGGTGAGAGCGTTCTCGACTAAAGGCTGAATTAACATTGGTGGAATCGCCAACCTCTGCCACTGACCAAGCTCTGGTAAGTGGTACTGTAAACGCTCCCCTAAGCGGATCTTCTGAATATCCAGATAGGCTTTAACCAATTGCATTTCATCTCCTAACTCGCTGATATTATTGCGCCTCAGTCGCATGGCACCACGCAGCAATTCGGTCAATTTTTCCAGCATTAACTGGGCTTTTTCTGAGTCTACTCCAATTAATGCATTAATATTGGCGAGGGTATTAAACAGGAAGTGAGGCTCAATTTGGCTTTGTAATTGCTTAAGTTGGCTTAGTAACAGGGCTTTTTCTTGCTCAGACTGCTGCCGACGAGCTGCTTCTAATGCCCCTTGGGCAAGCAATTTTTGTTCATGAGCATAAAAATATAAAAAGCACACCGCGGAAAAAATAAACCCAAGGCCCATGATCGGCCGATAGGCAGTAAAATCATCAAATTCGGGATAGTGACGCAACCAGACATACGCGATCCAGGTCCCTAGGATCACCGCACCGCTCAGAGCCAACACATTGACGAGCCGTTTAGACAATTGCGGCCAACCACGTGATATGCATTGTGCTAAAAAAAATGCGCTGTATCCGTAACCAAAACTGATCGCTAAATGTTCACTAATATTACTATGCCAGATCGTCATCGTAGTGAGTGCTATCACAATACAAAACAGCGTGGTAAAGCCAAAACTTTTGACATCATGGGCAGAAATAGTTAAGCGCTTGATCATCTAAAATTTTCCTTTGAGATTAAGCAAAATCGTAACGCTATCGGGCAAGTTTGCATACGCTGAATTTGATGCGCCACTCACAAAACGTGCCGCAAGTTCCAGTTGTAGTAAGACGCGACCGGTATCGTACACTTGCCAGTTCAAGCGCGGGGTAGCCACCAGCCCTGTATCTTGCACTGACCATTGTAAATCTAGGGTTGGAGTTAAGTTGTTAATGCCCAGCCATTGACCATCGATACTCTCCCATGCCCAATGCAGCATAACATTATGTGCCATCAGGTTAGTGGCTTGATAGGCTTGTGCATAAGCAAAAGCGATGGGCGAACGTTCCTGTTGATGCAGCAAAGTGGCATCAGCCAGTGTTTGCCGCCATTGATCGGCATTCCAACTGCGTCCATCGTACCAATATTCAGCAATCACATGGTGTCCCTCTGCATTGGCCCAGTTTACGCCAACCAAAAACTGCGCCGCATGTTGCTGTTTAATCAATTCAATCTGCCGCTCAGTTTGTCTCTGGTATTGCCAATATTCTCGTTGATAAAGCCACGAGCTGTGCACGCTCCATGCGCTACTCAGTACTGAAACCCACGATCCTCCCACTAAACCACGCCGGACATTGTCATAATAAACGATGCCTTGGATTTCACTGTCCCCCACTAAGCGATAATGGCGCAATCCAATGCCTTGTTGTTGATTTTGAGTCACTAACTGTGCTTCGCTCGAACGCCCCCAAGTACTATCTGTAGCAATCAAGGTCCACTCACCCAACTCTTGATAGGATGAGAGCGCTAGCACACCTGCCCCCTCTTCCACTTGAATGCCTAATGGATTGCGCCGATAGGGCAAAAAAAGATCCAACGGCCGATAACCATAGCCCACACCCCAATCAAGGCGAATTTTTCCGGCAGTAATATCGAGCGTTTGTCCAGCAAGCGTGCTTTCCCCTTGCCAAAATAGTTCACTCAGGGTCAGCCTGGTTGCTCTTGTCTGCTGATTACTTCGATAGAGCGCAAGGCTGGTCAGCGCGAGACCCGCAGTCCAGCCTTGCCAGCGCGACTGTACATCGAGCCAAACATCCACTTGCTGCTGTTCGTCATACTGAGCAGAAGCCCACACAAGGGAGTCATTATTTTGAGCATGCGAAGCGCTCACCATCCAATCCCAGTCTAACTTGAGCGGATCTTGAGCCCATACGGACGAACAACTAAGAAGCCCTATTATCCCTAACGCCTGACCAAACCTCATATCATTACTCCAATGCAGGATTTTGAATCAAGTACGCGGGGTTATAGAACTTATCCTCTAAGCGTTTCGGCTGCACCGATTGATATTCGATAACCGTTCGTTTCGAGGGTTGAATGTTATCCAGCAAAGTCATCTCAACCACCCTCTCACCTTGCACAGTAAACCAAGCGACTTTAGCTAGTTTGCCAGAATGCAGATAAAGTTCGGCTTTGACTGGTGCAGCATCCGTACGATTAAGCCACAAGGTGATCGCTTGATAGCTGGCCCCTGCGGTTTTCGCTTTGAGCACCAAGCGGTACGTTTCCACGCTGGATTGATCCTCACGCAGTACCGACTCTTCCCCTTCTAAACTCGGTTGGTAATCATCGCTCCAAGTGAGGGTTGAAATATCGCCAACAGAAGCTTCACCGAGCAATTTTTGCATTGGTGTGATGCGAATGGGGCGGCGACTTTTCGGCATCAGTAACCAATAGTTATCTCCGAGCATCAACATTTTTTGTCCTGCTTCTGTCGCCGATTGAAACAGCACTAACGATTCGCGATTTTCGCGCACGTAGACATCATATTGATTGGTTTTTTCCAACTTACCATCCTGGTAAAGCTGCACCACAGAGACCACTTTCGCTGCCGATTCTTTGAGTCGAAATTCATCGGCGCGCTTTACCATGCCCACCACATCGAGTTCAGTTGCCAGAGCCAGAGCACGACCCGAACAAATCAATCCCAAAACAAGGGTCAAAATCACTTTATACATACGCTAACGCCTCCGTAATGGGCTTGTTTACGCCTTTGCGCGCAGAGAACCACGCCGCCACTACACAAATCAACACAGTGCCTAGGGTGCAAAAACCAACCAGCGTGAAAGAAAAATAGAGATCAAGTGGGTAACCTTCAGTTCTGCCTGGTGGTGGTGGCATTTGAATCTCAGCCACTCGCACCACCACTATGGTCAATAGATTCAGTAACGTGCCACACACACTGCCACACAGCGCCAACAGCGTCGCTTCACGCACAAAACCCACCAGAATATCGCTTGGGTAGGCGCCGAGGGCCGACAAGGTGCCGATTTCACGCGTACGCTCACTGACCGACATGGTTAAGGTATTGAAGAGTGCAACAAACACCACTAACGCCATCACGCTGCCCATCACCCCGAACAGTCGGTCATACAAGTCTTTAACTCGCGCGTAGAAGAAAGCGAGCTGCTGCCAAGGCGTCACTTGTAGCGGTTGAGCTAAGGTCAGCTGATTGAGTTGATTTTCAACCCACATTTGCATGGTTTGAGTCTGTTCGGTACTAAACAGGTACACAGACAAGGTACTCACTTTACTGGAATTAAGCAGTTCTTGAGCCGACGCTAAGTGCAAATAGAGCTGACGTTTATCCAACTCTGGCACCCCTGTCGAATACAGACCTCGCACTTGAAAATCCAGCGCATTCAGCGCGCCATCGACGGTGGTGGCGAGCAGCGTCACCCAATCGCCAACGGCAACATTAAGGTTGCGTGCCAGATCGACACCAAGCATCACCTGAGGTTGAATCGGGTCAACATGGGGCGAATGAGGATCCTGTAACGCCTGCCCTGCACGCAGATCCAAAAACGGCCCTTTCATATCAAACTCTTTATGATCCACCCCAAGGCCGATAAAAATCGTTGATTTGTGGCCATTGGAAACCAACCCGGTTAACTCAATCCGTGGCTGGATGCCACGGATCGCCGGATTCGCCAGCAAAGCTTGGCGAATGTTGACGCTGCCTTCTAATCCATTCGCCAATGGCGTCTCTTCCTCTTGCTCAAAATAGCCGCGCTGGCTCAGCGTTAAGTGGCCGATATCCCGCGCTGTCGATTCACGTAGCGAATCATAGGTATAAAGACCAAAGCCTCCGGCACAAGTTAATGCCAATACCGCAATCGCGATGATCGAAATAGAGAGTAGACTGCGGCGACGATTACGCTGCAGGTTTAATGCCGCCAAGCGCCATGCTGGTGAGATCAACTTGCCCATTGCATCGCCTCCAATGAAATTTGTCCGTCCACCAGATTGAGTGTGCGATCACACTGGGCGGCCATACGCCCGTCATGAGTGGCAACCACAAAAGTCGTGCCTAACTCATGGCCAAGACTTTTCATTAAACTGATCACAAGGTTAGCGGTTTGACTATCCAGACTCGCGGTCGGCTCATCCGCGACCACCAATTTCGGGTTGTGAACCAAAGCCCGAGCTATCGCCACACGCTGTTGCTGACCACCGGAAAGATGATCTGGTCGCTGCTGCATCACGGCTTCTAATCCAACCTTGGTTAGCATGTCATGTGCTAACTTGTGCTGATCACGACGGCTAAAACCATTAAGCAGCAAGGGATAAGCGACATTCTCTAGCGCCGTCATCACGGGCACTAAGTTGAATTTTTGGAACACAAAACCAAACTGAGTACGCCGCAGTAAAGCAGCAGACTTACCCTCGCGCGGATATACGCCCCCCTCTAACGTCACTTCACCTTGGTAATTAGGGTCAAGTAATCCCAAGATATTGAGCAAAGTGCTTTTACCTGAGCCGGAAGGCCCACACAGCGCTAACATTTCTCCAGATTGTACCGTGCCACTCACGCCACGCAGGGCCGGTACGCTCTGCATACCGACTGAGTAGTGCTTTTCAATCGCTGTAAATTGCAACATGTCGCTACCTCCGATTCATTAACTAGGGTTTGCGCTAACCAATGATCGCTATACCCAAACAACTTGGAGTTGCAGGTCGGCGGTGAGTGAGTCCCCATGAACATAGACAAACTATGTGATTGGGGTGAACGAACGTCGCCAACCGCTGCCGCTTCAAATAGGAAGGGGATATCAATCATCAGATGTAAGATAAGCTTACTGAATTAGAATGATGCTTGGCGGAGATTGCGACCAATGGTCTTTATCAAGCGTGAATGGAACATAGCGGGAGCCAATGGAGACGAGAGATTAAAAGACTATATTGCTTGAGAAACAATAGTGCCAGTATAAAAACTGGCACTAAAGAGTATAACGCTATAAAAAACAATCCGGTTATGGCACTCCATGGCCTTTAGATGCACCCCATACGCGATACCATTGCTCACGAGTAAGCTCTAACGACAAGGCTGCTATTGCACTTTGCACGCGTTCAATTTTACCGGAACCGATAATCGGCAGCGGGTGGCTTGGCAAACTGCGTACCCAAGCGTAAATGACCTGCTCCAGTGACTCGGCACCCAATTCGACACGGAGCTCTTCCAGCACCGCACGTACACGCTGCGCTTGCTCAGTTTGACCGGAGAAAATTGCCCCGCCACCCAAACATGACCACGCCATTGGGCGAATGCGCAGACGCTGCAACAGATCCAGAGTACCATCGTGTGCGACTTCAAAATTAAGCGGATTAATTTCCACTTGATTGGTCACCAGCAGTTTCCCCAAACGAGATTGCAGCAAATCAAATTGGGCCGGCGTAAAGTTCGATACCCCAAAATGTTTCACTTTGCCGACTTTGTGCAACTCGGCAAACGCTTCGGCAACCTCATCGGCATTCATTAATAGATCGGGGCGATGGATCAATAGTACATCAATTTCGCTAACGCCGAGGCGTTGCAGCGAATGATTCACCGATTGATGAATATGCGCAGCGCTGGTGTCGTAGTGATTGATTTTGCGCTCAGGAAAACGCTCGCTATACAATTGGATATCACACTTGGTAATAATTTGGATTTGCTCACGCAGTGCAGGTTGCAGCGCTAGAGCTTCACCAAATAGTGTTTCACATTGATAATTGCCATAAATATCCGCGTGATCAACACTGGTAACCCCCAACTCAATATGTTGCTTGAGAAACGTTAAGCGCTGCTGTGGTGTCATATGCCACTCGGCCAATCGCCAATAGCCTTGTACCAGTTCGGAAAGCTCTGGTCCTTGTGGGGCGATGGTCGCTTTTGGTACCACTTTAGGTTGTTGCATTGTGTCTCTCCCATTTTGACTTCGCCACATCGTAAGCACGGTACTTCTTTTGTGCAAAACCTATCAATAGCGATTGATCAGGTTGTGACTTAGCTTGGCTTTTTCAGCGCAATGGCACTCAATAGCTATCTTATCAGCCACGGATTCGCCCCTCGCAGCGTAAGCCCGCTGCGCCTTTAGCAATCAAGTTGTGATGCAGTGCAAGTAAACAAGGCGTAGAGCTAAGAATGATGTTGATCAACCGCGAGCCAATTATGCTGTGCCTATCCACCGCTAGCGTCCTCATGCAATTGTCGCAGCAATGGATAACACATTATCCACCCATCATAACCGGACAAATATAGCCGGAGAGAACATCGGATTGCGGTCAATGACAATGACCGAATCACCATCAAGGATCGACGATGAAACGCAATACTCTGACCTTAGCACTGCTGTCTACCCTCAGCTTGCCAGTATTGGCAGCGCCGAATTTAACCGCCAATTTAACCATTGCAACCACCACCAACAGTCGCGATTTTCCGCTCGCAGCTGATGCACCGTTGGTGATCCCACTGACCAAAGGCGATTACACCTTAACCATTAGTGGTATTGAGGGTGATTGTGCCGCGACGACGGCTCAAGAGATCAAATTCAATACTCCATTTGCTTTAAACTGTCATGCACCGACCCAACTGCCGTTGAACATACGTTTTACCGGTGATTACGCATTTCAATGGCAAGCACAAAACAATACGCTCACACTAGTACGTCAAACCACCAAAGCGGCAACCAGTGAATTTCGCCGCCCAATCCCAAATGTCAGTTGTCAAACTTACCAAGGTGGTGAAGTGACCTTAAATTTGGCCAACAGCTTTGCGGATGGCGCTCAGTTGCAAGATGCGTTTTCCGGACAAGTGGTGACGGTAAACCAAGGTCAAGTTCGCCTAACCCCATCAACCAATAGTGGTGGTTTAGTGCTACTTGAACCGGTCGCTAAGCATCATCCAATCCAAGCGCAACCTTTTACCTATCGCAACGCCAACATCTATTTCGTGATGATTGATCGCTTTTACAATGGTGATCCCAGCAATGATGGCAGTTACGGTCGGCAAAAAGATGGTCAGCAAGAGATCGGTACCTTTCACGGCGGTGATTTAAAAGGCGTGATTGCTAAGCTCGATCACATTCAAAGTCTCGGCACCGATGCGATTTGGCTGTCACCGATTGTTGAACAAGTACATGGTTTTGTGGGCGGCGGCGAAAAAGGTTCATTTCCCTTTTATGCTTATCACGGCTACTGGACGCGAGATTTCACGAAAATTGACGCCAATTTCGGAGTGGATGAAGATTTACAAACCCTAGTACGTGAAGCACATCGCCGCGGTATCAAAGTGTTACTCGATGCGGTACTGAACCATGCTGGTTATGCCACGTTAGCGGATTTACAACAAGACGCGATTGAAATTGTCAACGCTTCAATGCTGCCCCAACGCTGGAGTCAATGGCAGCCCACAGCCGAACAAAATTGGCATAGCTTTCACCAAGCAATTGATTACCAAAGCCCAAAATGGAGCCAATGGTGGGGTGGTGATTGGGTACGCGCTGGCTTACCGGGTTACCCGAAACCAGGCAGCAGTGATATCACCATGAACCTCGCTGGCCTGCCCGATTTTCGCACCGAATCAACCCAAGCGGTTAGCCCACCGCAATGGTTACTGAATAATCCCGGCACGCGTGTGGTAAACAAACCAGGTTACAACGTCACTGACTATTTGGTTGAATGGCAAACGGATTGGGTGCGCCGCTTTGGGATCGATGGTTTTCGAATTGATACGGTCAAACATGTTGAAGGGGCGGTGTGGCAACGCTTGAAACAACAAGCCAGTGCCAGTCTCAGCGCATGGCGACAAGAGCATAATCAAACTGGCGAACCATTTTGGATGATGGGCGAAGTATGGGGACACGGCGCTTACCGTAGCCCTTACTTTGATGATGGTTTCGATGCACTGATTAACTTTGATATTCAAAAACGGATGGATAATGGTGCCGCCTGTTTAAGCCAAATGGCGATGGTGTATCGCGATTACGCGCAAACCCTCAGCAAATACCCGGATTTCAATCCCGTCAGCTATATGTCTTCGCATGATACCGAGCTGTTTTTTGGCCGCTTTAAATCATTCGAAATGCAACGTAACGCCGCTAATGCTCTACTGCTAACCCCGGGTGCGATTCAAATCTATTACGGCGATGAAGTGGCGCGCGAAGCGGGCCCCTATGCTGATGATTTCCATCAAGGTACCCGTTCCGATATGCCGTGGGAGTGGAATAATGATCGCCAAGCATTACTGAAGCACTGGCAAACCTTAGGTCAATTTCGTCAACGTCACCCTGCAATTGGAGCGGGAGAACATCGCGAAATCGCCCAATCCAACGCTTATATTTTCACTCGCACATTGGGTGAAGATAAGGTGGTCGTTGCGTTCGTAGGCCGTTAATCAGCAAGTGCAGGAAACAATGGCGCTCCTGCACGTTAACTTTACATAAATTTACTCAGCAAAGCTTCACAGGGTGTTTCAGTGGTACATAATAGTCACTGTTTACAGAACATAGGATTTCAATCATGGATAAGCGCAAAACCTATTCAAAAACCTCAATCGCACTGCACTGGATAACTGGCCTCGCCTTTATTGCGGTGTTTGTGGTTGGCGATTATTTGTCCGACTTGCCACGTGGACCGGAAAAACTACAGTTGCTGGCTCTGCATAAATCTTTCGGAGTCATGATCTTGCTGATTGCGCTCACTCGCATTATGTGGCGGATTAAAGAAGGCGCGATCCCGCCAGCGTCGGTCATGCCTGCTTGGCAATACAAAGCCGCCAAAGCGGTGCATGGTTTACTGATGCTCGCAACACTGGCGATGCCGATCTCCGGGATTGCAATGAACATCGGCGGTGGCCGCGCGCTAGAAGTGTTTGGCTATACACTGGTTGCCGCAGGCGAAAGCCTACCTTGGCTGCAAGAGTTAGGCTCCGCCATCCACAAAGGTGCTCCACCACTGATCATCACCATTGTTCTGCTACATATTCTGGCTGCGATTAAACACCAAGTAATCGATAAAGATGCCACTATAGCGCGCATGCTCGGTCGCGGTTAAACTTTGCTGAAAAGAGCGTGGTAAGTTGAATTTACATCGATGTCCTCCTCTGTAATGAGGAGGACTTTTTTTGCTCACCAAAATCAAGTCACTATAGTGATGGCCCATTTCCGTCGGTTATGGCTGATAGGTTGGGTAATCGGTCAGTCCTTGCTCACCGCCACCAAATAGCGTATTTGGATCGTGCTCCGCAAGTGGATAGCCATGCTGCAGACGCGCAGGCAGATCGGGATTGGCCACAAAAGGTCGGCCAAAGCCAATCATATCGGCTAACCCTTGCTCGATGGCAAACTCTGCTTTTTCTGCGCTATAGCGACCAGCGTAAATCAGCACACCTTGATAAGCTTCGCGTAATGCGCGTTTGAATGACACTGGCATTTCTGGCGCATCATCCCAATCCACTTCAGCGATATGCAGATAAACAATGTCATGTTGATTGAGTAACGCTGCTGCCGCGGTGTAGGTTTCGATCGGATTGGCATCAACAGTACCATTGAGTGTGGTTAAGGGTGCTAAACGCACCCCAACCCGACCCGCACCGATGGCATCCACCAGAGCTGCAACCACTTGATCAAGAAAACGCAGTCGATTGGCAAGGCTGCCGCCATATTGATCGCTACGTTGGTTTGATTCCGAATCAATAAATTGGTTGACCAAATAGCCATTAGCCGCATGCAATTCAATGCCATCAAAGCCTGCTTCGATCGCATTTAACGCCGCTTGACGATACTCAGCAATCACTTGATCAATATCCGCTTGCGTCATTGCTCTAGGCTCAACCACATCAACAAAACCAGGTTGATCGGTGCCATTATCCACGAAAACCTTGACCTTCTCGGCTTTCAAGGCAGACGAAGAGATCGGCTGCTTGCCACCAATATTATCAGGATGAGTCACCCGCCCCACATGCCAAAGCTGAGCAAAAATTACACCGCCTTGCTCATGGACCCCTTGCGTTACTGTTTTCCAACCGGCAATTTGCTGTGCCGTGTAGATCCCCGGCGTCCAAGCATAACCTTGCGCCATCGGCGAGATTTGTGTCCCTTCTGCCACAATCAATCCAGCAGAGGCGCGCTGGGCGTAATACGTCGCCATCATCTGATTGGCAAGATTGCCAGGCTGACTTGCGCGTGAGCGGGTCATCGGTGGCATCACAATCCGGTTTTTTAGGGTTAATTGATCGAGTTTAATCGATTGAAACAAGACATTTTTCATAACGATATCCTACTTACTGGTTTGGATCCGTTCGATGGCAGAAATTTGATTCTTCATCTGTGCGGGTAACACGCAGTTCACGCTAAATTGCTAGCAAGATACGGCAAATCATATCAACCATAAAATTATCCATCATTATCATGTTAATAAATTTTAGTTATGGTCAATCATAGAGCGCGGGAGGAATCGCGAAAGCGAACTTGAATTAATCTGATGGATAGAGAAAAAGGCGGATAGAGGCAAAAAGCAGATAGAGAAAGGGCTGGCAATGCCAGCCCTTGAAAAAGTGATGGGATCACTTGCTATTTAGTAGTGCCATCGCTTGCGATACGATCACGAATTCTTCATTGGTCGGCATCACCAAAGCCACCGCATTAAGTAGCTCTGATTTAGCGATAATCCCCGCATTCCCAAAGCGGGCGGCTTGGTTGCCTTGCTCATCTTCGACAAAACCGAGCAGTTTTAGATTAGCTAAAATTTCGCGGCGGATCGGCAGTGAATTTTCACCAATCCCACCAGTGAAAATGATCGCATCCAGATGATCGAGTGGGATCAGGTAAGAGCCGATGTATTTCGCGACGCGATAGGTGAAAACTTCAAACGCCAACTTCGCGCCAGCATGGCCCTGCTCCATCGCTTCTAAAATACCACGCGCATCGGAAGTGAGGCCTGAAACGCCCAAGAAGCCAGATTTTTTATTCAGCGTGTCAAATACGCGCTCTTGACTCCAACCTTTTTTCATCAAAAATTCGATGATGCCGGGATCCAAATCACCGGAACGCGTACCCATCATTAAGCCCGCCAATGGGGTAAAGCCCATCGAAGTATCCACCGATTGACCATGACTGATCGCACACACCGAAGCACCGTTGCCTAGATGTACCGAAATAAAACTGGCTTGTTCAATCGGCTTATTGAGCATTTTCGCCGCTTCACGGCTGACATAATAGTGGCTGGTACCGTGGAAACCGTAGCGACGGATGCCGTACTGCTCATATAGCTCATGAGAAATTGCGCCTGTGAAGGCTTTTTTCGGCATAGTTTGGTGGAATGCGGTATCAAATACCGCAAATTGTGGCAAGTGTGGGAAAGCCTCCATCGCGGCTTGAATACCTTTGGCACCGGCAGGGTTGTGCAGCGGAGCAAGATCGGCCAAGCGTTCAATTTCAGCCAAGACTTCTTGATCAATCCGCACCGTTGAGGTGAATTTTTCACCGCCATGGACAATACGGTGCCCGACGGCAACTAAGTCTTGTGCCAAACCAAGACTCTCCATTAAGCCCACGATCCGGTTAATCGCATGTTGGTGATGATGATCCGCGGCAGTGATCGCCTCTGCCGTTTTTTCACCCTGATATTTCCAGCTAATCACCGCTTCAGGCAAGCCAAAGCACTCACCAAGACCTGAGATCAGCGCCTCACCAGTTTGGGAATCTATCACTGCAAACTTCAATGATGAGCTACCAGAGTTTATAACCAACACATACGAATTCGACATGGGGGCGGTATCCTGTTTCAAACGTTAAAAGGAAGTGTTTTTACTTCATCATTATAGAAATTTCATTATTCAATAATTTTTGAATCTTTCAACTTTGTTTTAGTTTTTTGTGTGAGAGAAACGTTTTTTTGTTGATCTTAGACAACAATGGATTTCTTTCTAGGCGAGAAATATTTCTTTTTGTGAATTGCCATCAGCGCATAATCACTATGATCAGCGCTGAGACAGTACAGCAGAAGTGTGTAGCAGTATAGCGTTATGCTTGCTCGATTGGTTGCCAATTCAATTCAACCGTTTCGCGGCGGGCAAACATTACCAGATGCTTGCTGATCACCGCTTGCAAAGTGGTAACTTGTTGTTCAGTTTCAGCGCGGCATACAAAGGTCAATAACTGCTCGGCTTCATTAACGGTCAAGGTAGCGATCCCAGCAGAAAATTCGATCCGCCCCTCGCCCTCGACTTCATCCCAAGTAGCAGTGGTTTTACGCGCGAAATGGCGACATAAAGTCACTAAATATTTGGCGACGTGTTCAGAGTGTAAACAAGCTTGTGATTGATAAGACATAGGCATTTTTCCAGTATTAAAACCCACTCGGTAGGCTTAGCTCGAACAAAAACTGTGCAGCAATAGCGCTCCACATCAGGTTGGAAGGGTATAAAGGCACAAACGCTGTCCTTGCATCTCAATCACATTAAACGGCGTTTCGTAAATCGCACTCAGCACTGTCGATTCGATCACCTCGGCCACCGTACCAGTCGCCACCACTTCACCTTTTTTCAAAGCGATGATTTTGTCAGCGTAACAAGAAGCAAAGTTGATGTCATGGATCACTACCACCACCGCTTTATTCAGCTCATGGGCTAAGCGGCGTAAGGTAGACATAATTTGTAGTGAGTGTTTGATATCTAAATTATTCAGTGGCTCATCCAGAAAAACGTAATCGGTATCTTGCGCCATCACCATCGCAATAAATGCCAATTGGCGCTGACCACCACTTAACTCATCGAGATACTGGTATTGAATGGTTTCCAGATCGAGATACTCAATCGCTTGATTGATGATCTGCTCATCGTGGGCGGTCAATTTGCCTTGGCTATAGGGGAAACGGCCAAACGCAGTCAGCTCACGCACCGTGAAACGCATATTCAATACGTTAGATTGGCGCAGTACGGCCAGTTTTTGCGCCAACGCTTTGGTGTTCCAATCCACCAATTCGCGCTGTTCAATCCACACCTTACCCGCATCACGGTTAACCAAGCGGCTAGCCATGGACAGTAAGGTACTTTTACCAGCCCCATTCGGGCCAATGATCGCCGTCACCTGCCCTTTATCAAATTGGGCACTGGCCTCTTTCACCACACTTTTGCTGCCAAAATGTTTGGTCAATTTTTCCAGTTTGATCATTGCTACACCACTTTATTGCGCAGTAACAGCGACAAAAAATAGATGCCGCCAATAAAATTGATCACCACACTCAAGGTGGTGCCAAAATGGAAGATTTTTTCGATAATCCATTGTCCAGAGAGCAACGCACACACCGACATCGCCGAAGTCGCGATCAGTAATGTGGAATGTCGATAGGAGCGAAACCATTCGCGAGTCAGGTTAGTCACCAGCAAGCCAAAAAAGAGAATCGGCCCAACGAGCGCTGTCGAAATCGAAATCAGTAGCGCGCTGACCAGCAGCACATTACGCGTCACTTGCTGCACATCCACCCCCAAACTGATCGCATTATCGTGATCAAGCCAAAACACATCGAGCAGCCGATGTTGACGATATAACAACACACAGGCCAGCAGCAGTAATGGCGAAACCACATACACCAGTTGGGTATTCACATTATTAAAACTAGCAAACATATTGGCTTGGACGGCAGCGAAATCGTTGGGATCCATCAGCATGATAAAAAATGAAGCCACATTGGAAAATAGCTGGCCTAAAATCACCCCCAGTAACAGCAGCACAATCAAATTGCGATGACCAGAGCGGAAATAAAAGGTGAACAACAAGGTTGAAAAGCTCAGCATTGCCGCGAGCGACAGTGAAAAATTCCAATACACATTGATTGCAATGCTACTCATGCCACCAAACAGCACCACCACCAGTACTTGGGTAAACATGTACAACGCATCAAAGCCCATAATACTCGGGGTTAGAATTCGGTTATGAGTAATGGTTTGAAACGCCAAAGATGACTGCGCAATCGCGATGCCCGCAAACACGATCGCCAGCACTTTGGGCACTCGGCGTGACAAAAAATATTGGTAGTTATCGGCGGTAAGCCCAATCCCGATAAATAATGCCGCAAACAGCAGCGATATTGCGATCAGCAGCAGTAATTTGCTTCTATCTTGCATTGCGCTGTCCTCGCAAAATTAAAGCAATAAAGATTGAACCACCCAAAATACTGATGATCATCGAAATCGGCACTTCGTATGGGAAAATAATCACCCGCCCAACCAGATCACACACCAGCACAAACAGTGCGCCAAAAGTCGCGGTCAGTGGAATGTTTTTACGCAAATTATCGCCGTAATACAGGCTGACCAGATTAGGCACAATCAGTCCCAAGAAAGGTAATTGACCGACAATCATCACCACGGTTGCGGACATCATTGACACTAACGCCACCCCAATAATGATCACCTGCTGGTATTTGAGACCAAGGTTAGTCGCAAAATCTTTGCCCATCCCAACCGCCGAGATCCGCGCAGCATATAAATAGCTGAAAATCGCTACCGGAATGGCGATATAGAGCAGTTCAAAGTCGCCTTTGAGCAGATTGGCGAAATTGGCCACCGCCCAACCGGAAAGGTTTTGAACTGCATCGTATTTATAAGCAATGAAGGTGGCGAGAGAGTCGACCACATTACCAAAGATAATGCCAATTAAAGGCACAAAGATGACGTTTTTGAACTGAATACGCTGAATAAAAAACACAAACATCAGTGTACCCAACATCGAGATACCGAAAATCAACCACAGGTTTTGACCATGGCCAAACAGCACCAAACTCAGCACATAACCAAGCATGGCACACTCAACCGTGCCGGAAGTGGAAGGCGAAGCAAAGCGATTTTGACTCACCTGCTGCATAATCAGACCAGCGATACTTAACCCTGCGCCAGACAGGACAATCGCCAACAATCTTGGCACTCGGCTCATCATCAGTAGCTGCCAAGCCGCCGGATCCCCTTGTAGCAGATCCGCTACTGACAGTTGTCCGACCCCAACCAGCAGTGAACAAGCACTCACTACCATTAAAACAAGCAATAACTTTTTCAAAGCTAACCTCAGCTTGAGAACTCAAGGAGGGTTTCCCCTCCTTGGTTTACTGCATACCAATCAATGCTTTCATATCTGCGACCATCTGTTCGGTGGCGGTCACGCCAGAGATGGCCACATACCAAGCATTCACATCAAGGTAAGCCAGATGTCCGTCTTGGTAGGCGGTGGTTGCTTTAACTAAATCATTTTCAAAAGCTCGGCGGATACCAACTTCACTTTTATTGACCAACTTGTCACGATCGACCACCAGCAGATTTTTCGGATTGTGCTGACGAATATATTCATAAGAGATCAAATCGCCATGACCACTTTCTTTGACCACCGCAATCGTTTCACTAAAGCCAAAATCTTTAAACACCGAAGAAAAACGCGAATTGGCACCAAAGGTTGTAATGTTGCCACCAGAGCTCATGACCAACATCGCATCATTATTGCGCTGTTGGTTATAGTCTGCGATCGCTTTAAATTGCACATCCAATTGGGCTATTTTGGCTTCAACCACGGACTCAATCGCAAACACTTTACCAAGGTTACGCCACTGCTGCTGGGTACTGACCCAGTAACCCGGTTCGTTCTCCGCAGCAAACACCATCGTTGGGGCGATTTTTGACAATTCTTGATAGTTCTTCGCCGCACGTGGCCCAATTACGATCAGATCCGGTTTATGGGTATAAATTTTTTCAAAATCAGGTTCAAACTGTGACCCAGCACTAGGGTATTGATCCGTTTCGTATTTTGCTAAATAGCTCGGGGTACCATAAAATTTGGCCACCGCCACCGGCTCAATCCCAAAACTGTCCAGCGCATCTAACGCCCCGACACCAATCACCACCACTCGCTGTGGCTTTTGCTCAACCGTGGTTTTACCCAAACGATGTTCAATTGTGACTGTGTCTGCCTGCACCGTAAACGAAGCTAATAAGCCTAATACCGCCCAATGAAGAAGTGATTTCATCCGTTGTTTCCGATGGTAATGGAGATAAGCAAGATAATAGCTCTGATACTTATTCTCATTAATGATGGGCAGTATCATAATCAAAATTGACCGCACAATGCAACTGTATAACTACATCTGCATGATAAGGGGCTGATTTGTGGTCGGCAGGGGAAAGATCATCAACCTGTTAGCAACAAAAAAACAGCCCCAACATAGGTTGAGGCTGAAGGTAAAAATAGTCGCCCAATCAGTAGCGGGAAAACTGACTTATAACTCAAAGCCTCCAACCAATTTATCCAGTTGTGCAGAGAGCCGCTGCAAATTGGCACTGGCTCGACTCAACTCATCAGCAACCTGCGAAGTTTCAGAGGTTAGGTGATTGATGTCTTCCACATTACGGTTAATGTCTTCCACTACCGTCGATTGCTCTTCGGTCGCGGTCGCTACTTGGATATTCTGATCGTTAATTTGATCAATCTGACCATTAATTTCGGTCAGCGATTGATTGGCTTTCGCGGCAAAATCCACCACCACATCACTTTGTGAACGGCCTTTTTCCATTGCTTCTACTGCACGATTTGACTCACTTTGCAGACGGTTGATCACTTGCTGAATCTCTTCGGTCGAGGCGGCGGAACGGCTAGCCAGTGTACGAACCTCATCCGCTACCACCGCAAAACCACGTCCTTGCTCACCGGCGCGGGCCGCTTCGATTGCCGCATTTAATGCCAGCAAATTGGTTTGCTCTGAAATACTGCGAATCGTATCTAAGGTTGAACTAATGCCGTTGATCTGAGTGGCTAACGAAGTGACCACTTGAGTTGCACTGTCTAACTCGCTGGAGAGGGTTTGAATGCGTTGTTGTACTTCACCGACCACCTGTTTACCTTCACCAGAATGTAAAGTGGCTTGTTTGGCAACATCTGCCGCCATTGCGGCATTGGAAGCGATTTCGGCCACCGTGGCCCCTAATTCATGAATCGCAGTTGCTACCTGCACGGTTCTGTCACGTTGTGCCGCACAGTTGGTTTGAGTCGTATGCGCGCGCTGCGAAACACTAGCAGCCATTGATGCTAACTCTTTCGAGTTGTCCGCTACCGCTTCAATCGAAGCGTGCACTTTATCAATAAAATTATTGAAACTTGCACCAATGTCACACAGCTCATCGTTACCCTCCAGTTCAATTCGGGTGCGCAGTGAAAGATTGGCCGCGGCTGAACTCATCTGATCTTTTAAATACGCCACACGGCTGCGCAAATTGGTAATGATGATCAGTGAGGTGATAAAAGAGATGATCAGCCCCGCCGCAATCATGATCAATTGCCCGGTGCGCCCAGATTCAAAACTGACCACGCTGGCACGGTTTTGCTGCTCCGCTTGATCTAATAAAGTATCGAGGATCTGATTGGCTTGTTTACGCATATCACCATAAGTTTTCGCATACTGATCACGATAGATATTCTGCGCGGTGGTCATATCATTATTGGCCAAAGCTTGCAGCATCGGCTCTAGCTCTTCACGCACCATCTGTTCAAAACGTGTTTGCAATTGGCGTGCTTGCTCTCTGAGCGCAGGGTTAACCTGTGAATCAACCGCTAATTGCATCGCTTGACGCATTTCCGGAATATCTTCCATGCGCGTTTCTTGCACGCGATTCAAAACCCCTTTGGCATCTTGCAATGCCGTTTGTTGTAACAGCATCATATCAATCCCCACCCGCATACGCGGGATCCGTGTGCTCGCCTCAGCCATCGCACGCATTGGTGCGGCGGTGTTGGCATACAAACGGTTGGATTGGGCCTGCATCTCGGACATGGTATTGAGACTGGAAAAGGCCACACACAGCAGCGCAACCGCAGGAATGGCTACGGCGATCGCCAGCATCCATTTGAGAGAAAACTTATTGATCATCATGCTTGATACCTATTTTTAGAATAAACTGCTATGTCGACGCGACAAAAACTTCATAAGCCGTTGTCAATGCACCCTATACTATCGCAACATAAGTTTACAGCAATGTGAAAACTCGCTTCAGTCATTCATTTTGGGATAGGTGATCTCTTGGGATGATTTTCGAGGTATGACTGCTCCGATAGCGGTGCTAAAACTTCACTTATCCTGAGCGTTCAATCGGCTGACTAAACCCAGTGTTAGATCAGCATCAGTTGTGGCAGCAATATCGCCAAACAAAATAACCCGCTTCGCCAAACTTGGTTGTTTAACGCCAGCAGCAGTGGAGCGAGAAAAAACAGCAGCACTAAAGCTGGCAATGAGCCGTTATGGCTGATAACGCTCAGCAGCAAGGTCACTAAACCAAGCCCAATCCATAAGCTAGGAGCCACTCTTAACTTAAACCCCAGCAAGCCAATCAACAGCAGTAATATCATCAGTGGTAACATAAACATAACCCCATCAACAATGAGACTAATTCTCATTTAAATCGATAATAGTCTGCTCTCGCTGCGGGTTCAAACCATCTGAATTTTATTTTATTAATTAGAAAAAATAATCCATTGGATAGATATTTATCGTGGGCAAACTGGCAATAATCGATTGCTAGATAAGGCTCTCAGCAATACCATCTCGCACCAACAATCAAACCCTGTTCTATTTTTTCATTAGATGATTTTAATCAGATATGGTTTTTAGCTGGAGATAACGATGTCTGCCCCACTTTCCGTTGCAAAATTAACCTTTTTTATCGCTATTCTGACTGCAGTCGGTCAGGCAACCCAAACGATGTACGTGCCTTCTATCGGCTACATGGCACAAGAGTTTCTGGTTTCACCGGCTGCATTACAGGCGGTCATGGCTTGTTATCTGATCCCATACGGTTTGTCGCAATTTGTCTACGGTACTCTGTCCGATCGGATTGGCCGTAAACCGATCATCATCGCGGGATTACTGATTTATATTTTGGGTTCACTGATGGCACTTTTTGCTCATCAATACTCATGGTTTCTGATCGGCAGCTTTGTACAAGGCTTAGGGATTGGTTGTGGTGGCGCGATGTCACGTACCCTTTCGCGTGATTGTTTTGAGGGCGAACGCCTGCACAAAGTCAATAGTTTAATAAGCATGTGTTTGATTTTTTCACCGCTGGTCGCGCCAGTGTTAGGCGGCTTACTGACGGAAACCTTCGGTTGGCGTTCAAGCTACTTATTTTTATCGCTGTTTGCTATCGCGGTCGTGATCACTATGCTAACCCGCATGATAGAAACGCTACCTGCCCACGCTCGCCGGAAAGAACCCGTGTTGCGCAGCTATCAGCATGTGCTTGCTACCCGCCGCTTCCAAGGCTACTTGATCTGCTTAGTGGCAACCTTCGCCGGACTCGCGGTATTTGAAGCCGCGGCTGGGGTGTTATTGGGCGGAGTATTGGCACTGCCTGCGACAACGGTAAGTTTACTGTTTGTACTGCCGATCCCAGGTTATTTAACCGGAGCTTGGCTGTCTAACCTTATCACCCAGCGCTGGCGTGAAAAAATGGCCATGCAGGTTGGTTTAAGTGCCATCCTGATCGGTTCATTAGTGATCATGCTGCCGGGCTTGTTTGACATCACCAACGCTTGGTCTTTGATCAGCGGGGCAACCATTTACTTTCTCGGTGCCGGTATTTTATTCCCAGCCGCCACCACGGGTGCGCTCTCCCCTTTCCCTTATCATGCTGGGACTGGCGGGGCGATTTTGGGAGGAATGCAGAATTTAGGGGCCGGTTTAGCGACTTTGCTCGCGGCCATGTACCCGGCGACAAATCAGCTACCACTCGGCATGATTATGTTGCTGATGTCGATCATCGCACTGTGGGGGCTAAAACGAGTTTATAGCAAACAACCACCAGCGGATGAGATGCCGCTTGCGGTGTAACCGCAAAACGTTAGCGCTATCAATCGGCTATGCCATACGAGATCCATTTCGTGGCGGAAAAGACAAAATTAAATCTTGTCGTCGACTAAAAAGGCAGTAATATACGCGCCATATCACGTTTTGAATCAACTTCTCAACGTGATACTTCCTTTAAGTAGAGGCGCGCTGTTCATGAGTCGCCAGTCGTAGGTTGACCCCGATGAGGACTGGTTAAAGGGTACAGCGCCGAAGCGTTCGTTGCGTCATCAACGTTCGCTGGGCCAGCATTGAACAAATGCCGGACTGCCATAGTTTGTTGTCTATGGAGCGCTACCTTGAAGGATAAGAAGTGTTATTTCGCTGAAATGTGTTTTTTATCCTGCTGGTAGATCTCCACCTGAAAAGGTGATGTGAGATCCATGAATTTAGCCCTTTATTCTGACTCGATTTATTCGGTCATTCCGCCGCTGCTCGCGGTGCTACTGGCGATCACCACGCGCCGAGTTTTACTCTCGCTAGGCGCAGGGATTATCGCTGGTGCCATCATGCTCAACCATTTTTCCCCCCTGACGACTTTGCAATACCTGTTGGCTAAAATTAGCGGGTTATTGTGGTCAGAGGGTGCGCCCAACACTGAAAACATCAATATGCTGCTGTTTATGCTGCTGCTCGGTGGCTTGATCAGTTTAATGACCGCATCCGGCGCAACCCGCGCTTTCGCCTTATGGGCAGAGCGCAAATGTAAAGATCGCCGCAGTGCCAAAGCGCTGACCGGTTTGATGGTGTTTGCCTTTTTTATTGACGATTTCTTTCATAGCCTCTCAGTCGGGGCGATTTGCCGCCCGGTGACCGATCGTTTCCAAATCTCACGCGCTAAGCTAGCGTATCTGCTCGACTCGACTGCTGCACCGGTGTGTGTGATCACTCCGATTTCTTCTTGGGGGGCTTATATTATTGCCCTGATTGGCGGCATTTTAACCGCGCATGAGATGACAGAAATCAGTGCCATTTCTGCTTTTGTACAAATGATCCCGATGAATCTGTATGCAGTATTTACCCTGCTGATGGTGCTTGTGGTGATCTTCCTGCCGATGGATATTGGCCCGATGCGCCAACATGAAGCGTGGGCGCGTGAAGGCAAATTGTGGGATGAGCGCAAAGGTCGTCCGGCCGGATTAGATATGGAAGGCGGCGACAGCGCACAAGGCACAATGCTGGATATGGTGTTACCCATCGCGGTACTGACCATCACTACCCTATTCTTTATGCTCTATACCGGTAACCACGCATTAGTCGCAGCCGAGCAGCCCTTTTCCTTGATTGGAGCGTTAGAAAACACCGATGTGGCTCAGTCGTTGGTTTATGCTGCGTTGTGTAGCCTCGCGGTTTCGGTGGCTTTGTCATTGCGCTTAAAGCTTTCCGCACAAACTTGGCTGGCGACCGCCCCCAAAGGGGTGATGGCCATGATGCCCGCTATCATCATTTTGCTGTTTGCATGGACGATTGGTGGCGTGGTGCGCGATCTGCAAACTGGGGTCTATCTCGCTTCCTTGACTCAAGGCAATCTGCCGGTTGAACTGCTGCCTGCCTTAGTGTTTGTGCTGTCTTGTTTGATGGCCTTTGCCACTGGTACCAGTTGGGGCACTTTCGGAATTATGCTGCCGTTAGCCGGCGATATAGCGGCCGCATCGGATATTAGCCTAATGTTGCCAACTCTTTCTGCGGTACTGGCTGGCGCAGTGTTTGGCGATCATGCTTCACCAATTTCTAGCACCAGTATTCTTTCCGCCACGGGTGCAGGCAGCCATCATATCGACCATGTTGTCACTCAGTTGCCCTATGCGCTCAGCGCGGCTAGCGGAGCATTATTGGGTTATTTGGCGATGGGCTTACTGCACTCGGTGTGGGCCGGTTTAGCGGCGAGTAGCGTATGGTTTGTGCTGTTTTGTGGCTTTCATTTGCGCCAAACTCGCTGGCAGCAGCAAAAACAGCAACCGGTTAACGCCTAAGTTAATGCCCAAGTTAATGCCTAACTAACTGAGAGCGAATAATCCTCCCCTGTCACGCTGACCCAATACGACTGTGCTTGGTCAGCGTTTGGCTGAGTTGAAATGTCACTCAGTCAAGTCCATATCAATCATACGCTTAATCGAAATACCACTGCTGATCGAGTAATAGCTGTGCCACACCTGGAGTGGTTAATGCATGGATCGGTTGTCCCGCTTGCAACGCCTCACGCAGCATAGTGCTGCGTACTGTCAATTTCTCTGGACAGGCCATCACCGTCCAGCGCTGCAAAATCTGCTCGGCTTGATAAAATTGAGCAAAATTAAGCAGATTGTCCGGCCCGATCACAAACGTCAACTCATCTTCTGGATACTGGGCTTGTAAGTGAGTGAGCACCGCATAAGTAGTGACGGTGTTTTCTGGTGTGTATAAAATTTCTTCAACATCGCTTCGTTGCACTTTGCTTGAGCCAATATCCTCGATGAACTGATCAACCAGTTGATTACGCAGCTCATAATCCAACATGGTTTTCCCCCAAGCATGAGCAATGCTCGGCACCAGTAAAATCAGATCGAAATGACCGAGTGCATCAATAATGCTTTTATGACCTAAGGTGGGCGGATTAAACGCGCTGCCAAACACCGCGATTTTTTTCATTGTGTCCCCTGCTTGCCAGTGAATTGCGTTATCATACACTGAAAATTTGACATTGCTTGCAGGAATGGAACCTATGGAACACAAGATCCGTCAACAAATGCGCGTATTGCCTTCAATTGATCCGTTGTTTGAAATCGAACGCCGTGTTGCTTTTATTAAACGTAAGCTGACCGAAGCTGGCTGCAAATCCTTGGTATTGGGTATTAGTGGTGGTGTTGACTCGACAACCTGTGGCCGTTTAGCTCAACTTGCCATTGAAGATCTCAATCAGCAACACAATACCTCTGAATACCAATTTATCGCGGTGCGTTTGCCTTACGGCGAGCAAAAAGATGAAGCAGAAGCCCAACTCGCCCTCTCTTTTATTCGCCCTAGCCACTCAGTCTCAGTGAATATCAAAGCCGGTGTCGATGGGCTACATGCAGCTTCACAGCAAGCGTTGACCGATACGGGCTTAGTTCCTAATGATCCTGCCAAGATTGATTTAATCAAAGGCAACGTCAAAGCTCGCGCACGCATGGTGGCCCAGTATGAAATCGCCGGCTATGTCGGTGGCCTAGTGCTAGGTACCGACCATTCAGCAGAAAACATCACCGGTTTTTACACCAAATTTGGCGATGGAGCGTGCGATCTCGCACCACTGTTTGGTCTTAATAAACGTCAAGTGCGCCTAGTGGCAAAAAACCTCGGCGCCCCAGAACAACTGGTATATAAAACCCCAACCGCCGATCTGGAAGAATTAGCCCCACAAAAAGCCGACGAAGCGGCGCTTAATCTCACCTATGAGCAGATTGATGATTTTCTGGAAGGTAAACCGATCGCAGTGGAAGTCAGCCAACGCTTAGTGGCGATTTATCATGCCACGCAACATAAGCGTCAGCCTATCCCAACCCTGTACGATTAATTAGTGCTATCGATGTCCACCAACCCAGAGTTGTACTGGGTTGGTGACCTCCATGCCACGTGATGTTGCGCAACAAAATCCTTACACCTCTCCAACAGAAGACGTTATTTTTCAGCATCATAGTGTGATAAATCTCTGAATATCATCATCCCATTTGATCGAGCTAAAATTCTGTGAGCTCGGCTCCATCATTTTTGCAAATCACATCCGACAATGCATAGCAATTCAATTAAATATAGGGAACATTGAATGTTGTATCTGGAGTTTTTGTTTCTGCTGCTAATGCTGTATATCGGCTCACGATATGGCGGGATTGGACTTGGCGTTGTATCTGGGATTGGTCTGGTTATCGAAGTGTTCGTCTTTAAGATGCCACCCACCTCGCCACCGATCACGGTGATGCTGATCATTTTAGCCGTGGTAACCTGTGCCTCGATTCTCGAAGCCGCCGGCGGCCTAAAATATATGCTGCAAGTCGCGGAACGTATGCTGCGCAGAAATCCCAAGCGCGTGACCTTGATTGCACCATTTGTCACTTACGGTATGACCTTTATGCTCGGCACCGGCCATGCCGTTTATTCGATTATGCCAATCATTGGTGATGTCGCGCTGAAAAATGGCATCCGTCCCGAACGTCCAATGGCTGCGGCTTCAGTGGCTTCGCAAATCGCGATCACCGCTTCACCCATCTCGGCCGCGGTAGTGTATTACTTGGCAGAATTAGTCAACATTAATCACAGTCTGACCTTGTTATCGATTCTGATGGTGACCATTCCTGCGACGTTGTTTGGTACTTTGCTGATGGCGCTCTACAGCCTAAGACGCGGTAAAGAGCTGGAAGATGATCCAGAATACCAAGCTCGGCTGCAAGATCCGGTCTGGCGTGAAAAAATTCTCAATACTACAGCCACCTCTCTAGATGAAACCTTGCCGAACTCGGCTCGCAACTCAGTATTGCTGTTTATCTCCTCAATCTTGGTGATCGTGGTGATTGCGATGTGGCCAGAGATCCGTACCATTCAAGCGGGTAGTAAACCGATTGGCATGGATATGGTGATCCAGATGATCATGCTGTGCTTTGGCGGGATCATTCTGCTCGCGACCAAAACCGACCCACGCGCAGTGCCCAATGGCGTAGTGTTTAAATCTGGCATGGTGGCGGCAATTGCCATTTTTGGTATTGCTTGGATGTCGGATACTTACTTCCAATACGCGATGCCGCAATTTAAATCTGGCATCGTTGAAATGGTCACCAGCTACCCTTGGACGTTCGCCTTAGCACTGTTTATTGTATCGGTAGTGGTTAACTCCCAAGCGGCAGTAGCGCGGATGATGCTACCAGTAGGCTTAGGGCTTGGCTTAGAACCGGCACTGCTGATTGGTTTAATGCCCGCACTGTATGGTTACTTCTTTATTCCGAACTACCCATCGGATATTGCCACCGTCAACTTCGATAACACCGGTACCACCAAAATCGGTAAGTGGTATTTCAACCACTCGTTTATGGTCGTTGGCCTGATTGCGGTGATTTCCGCCTGCTGCGCCGGCTTAGTACTGAGTAAGATGATTATTGGCTAATCTAACCACACTCAGCCGTCGACGATCTTAACTATCCCCAGCCTAGCTGGACTTGCAATAAAAAACCCCGTGGCCAGTAAGTTCACGGGGTTTATTCACTATAATCTTAATCGATTACAAGCTCAGCTTTTCCAACACACGCATCAGTAGACGAATGCGAGGTTCGATAGAAGCTAAAACCAGATATTCTTTGTCGCTATGGAAACAAGCACCGATCGGACCTAAACCGTCTAAAGTCGGGATGCCCAAAATCGCCGTATTATTGGCATCTGATCCACCGCCAACCGCATGCCAATTCAGATCAATCGCCAGCTCTTGCGCGGCATTTTCCACCAACTGGATCAGATCTTCGGTGTGCGAATTAGCAACCATCGCCGGTTTATAGCCTTCACGCTCAACCGACACCGTTACGCCATCCACAAACGGCGTTTGCGCCATCGTGGCCAGTTGGGCATCAATTGCATCATAAGCAGCATTGTCCCAGAACCGAACGTCAATATGCGCTTGAGCATGATCAGGCACAATGTTTACGCCATCGCCACCTGACACCACACCCACATTTAAAGTGGTACCGGTTTCAAAATTATTCAGCGCATTAATCGCCATGATCCAATTGGCCATTTCGGTGATCGCACTACGACCTTTTTCAGGATCGTTACCCGCATGAGCCGCGATGCCTTTAAAGCTAATTTGATAGCCAATTCGGCCTTTACGCGCCTTGACTAAACCGCCATCAGCGCGCGCCGCTTCAGCGACCAACACGGTTTTGGCAAATTTAGCCACTGATTGGATCCAGTCTACCGAATCAGCAGAGCCGGTTTCTTCATCTGGGTTCATACAAACGCAAATAGAAAGCTTATTGAGCACCTCAGGATCAAGGTAGCGCAACGCATAAACGATGTTGAGCAAACCGGATTTCATATCCGACACGCCTGGACCATAAGCATTTTCGCCATCTTGTGACATTGGGCGCGCCTGTGCAGTACCGACGGGGAATACGGTATCCATGTGACCAATCATCATCACATCGATCTGCTCGGCATTCGGTTGGTTGCGAATTTCAAGGCCCACGCCCGCTTTACCACAATCGATACGTTTTACCTGCCAACCGTGCATTGCCTGAAATTTTTGCTCAAATTGGCTAGCAATAAACTCGATCCCTTCTAGGGTGTATGTGCCGCAATCAACATTAATCAACGGTTCCAATTCTGCAAGGTATTGCTGTAGAGAAAAATGCATGTGTACTCCTAAACCAACACGTTAATAACCAGCCTTGTGCTCAAAGCGCTCAAGGCTGAGATAGCGATCATCAGCGCAACCTGACTACTTTCCAAGGTGATCTCGCCAAAGCAGCGACTCACCATTAGTGCCGATCCTGAGTGCAGGCCGCCGAGAAAGGAATGATCGAAGTCAAGTCCCGCGCCAAGCGATCAAATACTCACCGGTTGAAATAATCTTTTATGATAATTATCACAATTAGCGGCTTATTTTAATTAATCGGATAAATCAGCAGATTAATTCATTACCCATCATCGTCATTCAACGGGATAATCAAAAACGATGATATCTTCCAGCAACGGCCTAAAGACCGCTTTTAAAGCATCATGCTCTGGATGCGGTAAATAGATGGCTCTTGCTGCCGCATCTGCAAATGTCATGCATACACAATGTGTATAACCTTGATTTTTCCCTTCAGGACTATCATTACCTCCCCACTCGACGGACAGAACACCCTCGATCTGGTGCGGCATGGCCATAAAAAGATCTCTCAGTTGTTTAATGTTGGTTGGATTAGCCGTTGGTTTAAATTTTATCAATAAAATATGGCGGATCATGGTAATCCCTCCTCGTAACTAACGTCTGGTTAAGGTGTAAATTTAGCCGATTAACCACCCATTACATCAGATCTTTCCTCTTGGCATTCATAAGAGCCCATTTCAAACTCTCGACAAATCCAAGGACGATGTTGGTAAATGGTACACATAAATGTTTCTCGATCTAACGCTGAGCACCAACCATCCGCCAAACGTAACATGGTTTCTCCGCCCCATTTATCAAAGGCAATATGCCGCTCTGGCACTCCAGTATCGGTAATGATCATCACCTCGAGGCGGCAACAGCAAGCCTGACAGTTTGAACAAGAAATTTCTGTAGTAGGTAAATTGGTGATTGGAATGGTCATAGTGTTCTTCAATCAAGGTAATGGCTGCATAGTACTCCAATTTAAACCCATTTACCGAAATTCGTGACCAACGCTGGCGGTCATCGTCTGCTGGCTCGATTTCGTGCTACTGGCGGCGCCAAGCCAAATGGCATTTTGCAAGGTACTGCTTTATCAATTGCCAGAGTTCCGTATAATCGCGCCCAAATCTCCCCCATACCTATCAGTGAGTGGCAAATGTCCAAACTATTTTTCAAAGGCCGAATCGATGCGAGACAAAACCATGTCATCTCTGGCTACAACGTGAATCGTGATGTCAAAGCTGGTTCAGAGGAAGCGCCAATCCAGATCATCGTCGCCAGTGAAGCGCGTAAAGTTGAGATTGCCGCATTATTGGCCGAGCACGCTATCGTGGCCAATATTACTATCGACTCGACTCAGCCAGAAAATACGCTTGAGCTTGATACACTATTAAGTAAACCAAAAACCATTACCTTTGATAAAACACCAAACCGTAATGATCCATGCCTTTGCGGCAGCGGAAAAAAATACAAAAAGTGCTGCGCTTAAGCGCAAAAACACTACCGAAAAACCGTCGCCTGACGGTTTTTTTTGTTAAATAAACCGCCAACATCGGTGGGGTAATCACCCATGCTAACGTCAACGTGAGTTACTTGGCACAACAAATGGGCCACGCAGATATCACCATGGTCGCAAGGGTCTACGGTAAATGGCTGGTTGAGTCGAACAAGAAAGAATCCGAGCGGGTATGGCAAGAGCTAGAATCAATAACCGCCGATTAGGCGGTTTTTTGAACCTATAGAATGGAGTATCGAAACTGTACATGACCAAACACGTGGATATGACAACAAACTTTTGCCCCTTAATCGTTCAGAGCTAATACTCTACACATTTTCGGGGCGTGTATTTCCCCTACCAAAACTAATTCGATGGTATGTAACTTAAAACGCAAAAATCTGATTTAGCTCTAATAATGAACAGTTAGTTCAATACATGCCAAAGTTGGTTTAGCGCAACTGAATTCGTTGCTTCCACTCAGCATTTAGCAATGTCTATAGATTTATCTTGATCCTCAGAAAGTACAAATGTATATTCTAAACAATCCTTTACGCGTTGGTTTTGTTACAAACAGAACTTGTCGGGCGCATCGCCAGACAGTAATTTATTGTGGACATTTAGGGTTGCGCTTCAGCACTTTCCGCACGATCCTTCGTTCCTCAGGAGCGCACGAAAAGTCTTCAGCGCCTCCTTTAGGTAAAGGCACTTATAAGGCAACCATTGGTTGCCTTATCTTTAATTAGCAATAGCTTATGTATAAAATGGCAGAAAACACATACAGCAGCGTTACAGAAACTATCTTTAGTGATCTCAATCATTCAAACTTTTCTGTCAACTTCAGTACCCCTCCTATTATTTTTGTCTGTGGCGGACCTATGATTCAGGTTGCTGCAAGTGTGAGAGAAAGAGTTTTTGCTTACTTCGCAAAAGACACTACAAGCAACATCACAGATCACCTAATTGCAGCAGAAGACTTTAAAGACTATTTTAAAGATGGTGCCTATGATGACCTTATGGAGTTTGAAGATGATATCGCTAGCATATCAACTCTTGTCGTAATATTTCTTGAGAGCGCCGGTTCACTTGTTGAGCTAGGGCTGTTTTGCAATCGAATTGAGCTCAAAGATAGATTGATAGTTTTTGTGCCAGCTGAAGAGCTTGAAGCTAAAGAAGATAATGAACCAGCATACTCTTCGTTCATTTACCTAGGTGCGATTCAGAGTCTTAAACGACGCAATGATACTTCCGTCATGATTTATCCGTGGGCAAATACCGAATCTATAACATATGATGAGCTTGAATTTGTAGTAAGTGATATCAAGGATAAGTTGGGAAAAGTTAAAAAGACAGATAAGTTCGACGTGAAAAACTCAGGACACATGTCTTATCTTATTCACGACATCATTCGACTATGTGAGCCCATAAAACTAAGCGAAATAGAAATGGCTTTAATTTGCTTGGAAATCGATTACCCCACAAGAAATATCACTAAGTGTTTATATTTGCTGGAAAAATTCAAGCTTGTTTCTCCCTATGAGTACAGTGGTTCTAAGTACTATTACGTCAATGACGAATCACTATCCAAAATAAAATTTGGTAAATCTAGAAAAGGAAAAGTACTCGATGCGCCTAACTTGAAAATGGAAATCAGGAGTTCATTTAATCCTGTTTTTATGAAAACAGAAGATGAAAAAGAAATAGAAATTGCAAAAAAAAGATTTAATGCTCTAAAACGTATAGTTCAAATAAGGAAAGCCAATGACAAATCTATTTGAAACATTACAAGAGCAACTATCCCTTTCGGATGACGAACTGTTATCTTACCTTCATACAGTGCCTCTCCGCTACAAACGCTACTACATTGACAAGCGTAATAGCACTGAAAAAAGGCTAATAGCTCAACCTTCCAGAACCGTAAAGATACTCCAAAAGTATGTTGCTTCCGAGTTGGAAGAAGTTATACCTGTTCATCAATCAGCTATGGCCTACTGTAAAGGCAGGGGAATAAAAGAGAATGCTAAGAAGCACGCACACTCTCGCTACCTGTTAAAAATGGACTTAAAGCGCTTCTTTGACTCCATTACTCCGACGATTCTTTCTGATGTAATAATGAAGCACGGTATCGAATTGAGTGAAAAAGACTACATTCTCGTTAGTCAATTATTTTTTTGGAAACTAAGAAGAAACAGTCCTCTGCGCTTAAGTATTGGAGCACCTAGCTCTCCTTTTGTCTCAAACGCAATCATGTACTTCTTTGATGAAGAAATCTCAAAACACTGTGAAGAGCTTAATATCGTTTACACTCGTTATGCCGACGATATGACATTCAGCACCAATAAGAAGAATGTTTTATTTGAATTAGAACGCACTGTAGTCAAATTACTTAGATTGAACTTTGGAAAAGACATCAAGGTTAACAAGGAAAAAACCGTACATTCATCTAAAGCTCATAATCGACACGTTACTGGAGTCACGCTGTCAAACACGGGAAAACTATCTATAGGTAGAGAAAATAAGAGGAATATTAGGGTAAGTATCCATAGGTTCATTAACGGAAAAACTAATGATAGGGATGTGCAAAATCTAAAAGGAAATTTAGGGTTTGCAAAACATATTGAACCTGAATTTGTAAAGAGCCTCGAAGATAGATACGGTGTAGAAACCATCAAAAAAATCCAGACATTTGATATTTTGCCATAGGCTCTCATTGTATGGGACAAAATCAGTTTAAAGGGCACTTTATAGGAAAAGACGAGTTGCGTTAAAGTAGTAAACGTAACTCGTCCTTTCTGTAACACTTGACAATCGATGAAATTACTAATTACCCCAAACAGTGTTGTAAGCATTAGTTGCAAGATCTTCTGTGCGAGCTATTATGTCAGCTTCCGTCCATGTGTCTTGAGTAGCTGTAGCTAAGAAGTCAGAGACAACACGGTAGTCTGATTGTTGATAAATGAGTTTTTTTGCAGGAAAGTCTCTCACATTAGCATTACTATTCAACCCTTGACCTAATGGTAACAAATTACCGATTGATCCAATAATATCGGTGCTGACTCCGGTCGTTGACTGGCTCATAATGTGTTCAAGTGATAGATCGCTTGGTTCGAACTCGTTGCTATTCCTTAAAGAGTGATCTGATCCGTTAACTCTGGACACTTAACTAAGCACTGTTTTTCAATTCAAAATTCTCAGGGCTTAAATAGCCAAGTGAACTATGCCTTCTCGTTTTGTTGTAATCAACTTCTATGTACTCAAACACGGTTTGTTTCATGGTTTCCCTGTCCATGATTGGCTCGTACTGAATGGCTTCGACCTTCAGTGAATGGAAGAAGCTTTCTGCACAGGCATTGTCCCAGCAGCAGGCTTTACGGCTCATACTTTGGATAAGTTCATGTTTTTCAATAATATCTCGATATGCATGTGAACAATATTGGCTGCCGCGGTCGCTATGAACGATCACGCCCTTTGGAGACCCACGACGAAATAACGCCATCGTCAACGCATCACAAGCCAGTTTAGCGGTCATGCGATTATTCATCGACCAGCCAATTACTGCGCGTGAATACAAATCGATAATCACCGCCAGATATAACCAGCCTTCGCTTGTCATCAGGTACGTGATATCACCGACCCATTTTTGGTTCGGACTGGTGGCATCGAAGTTCTGTTGTAGTAGGTTTGGCGCTACTGGAAGCTGGTGACCGCTGTCAGTGGTTGTTTTAAACTTACGTGCGGCTTTAGCCACTAAATTCTGCCTTGTCATGCTGTTTATGATGGTTTTTAGATCCGCGCATTCTCCCTCTTCTGCGAGATCGACTTGAATACGCCGAGCACCTGAACGCTCCTTGCTCTGGTCAAACATTGCTTTGATTTGCTCATCACGGCAGTGTTGCTTGAGTAAGCGAGCACTTGGTTTCTTGCTTGATTTTCGCCAGGCATAATACCCACTTCGCGTCACACCAAGCACCGTCGCCATTGGTTTTAGGCGAACTTGTTGATGTGTCTCAAGTGCACTTTATCAAGACTCTGTTCTATATAATATGGGTTGTTCAGCACCGCTTGTTGACGAGCTTTTGACGACTTGCGTACCGCTTTCCTTTGAGTCGCCATCGACTAAATAGATACTTTTTAGCTGCCCTAATTTATCTTATTCGAAAGACTGACTTAGAGCATAGATTCTAACTCGTTTCTATCCAAAAACGATTTTGAGCAACAAAAAAACACCAACCATTAGCCTTTTGAAGAACAAATACCTCAAACCTTGATTCGAAATCTTGGGGCTAAACTGGCTACTAGCAGTGGAATTTTTGAAAGTGTTTGGGGCTAAATTGGGGCTTTTTGAAAGGTTGAATACGGTTTTATTTTCCACTTCACTGTTTATAAAAACAGTATTAGCCAAAAACAAAGCGCCCCTTTCGGAGCGCTCTGTGGAGAGATTTTCGGTTACTGCCAATCGAGGATAACTTTGCCGGAAGCCCCGCTGCGCATGATGTCGAAGCCTTTTTGGAAGTCATCCACTTTGAAGTGGTGAGTGATAATTGGGCTGATATCAAGACCCGATTGGATCAGGCTCGCCATCTTATACCAAGTTTCAAACATTTCCCTTCCATAAATCCCTTTAATAACAAGACCTTTGAAGATCACTTGATTCCAATCAATCGCCATCGATGACGGTGGAATGCCTAACAGCGCGATACGACCACCGTGGTTCATGGTTTTGAGCATGGCGCTGAACGCACTGGGTACGCCAGACATTTCTAAGCCGACATCAAAGCCTTCGGTCATGCCAAGCTCTTGCATCACGTCTTCTAGATTTTGCTCTGCCACGTTCACCGCGCGAGTTACGCCCATTTTACGTGCTAAATCAAGACGGTATTCATTGACATCGGTGATCACCACATGCCGTGCGCCGACGTGTTTAGCCACCGCTGCCGCCATAATACCGATGGGGCCAGCACCGGTGATCAGCACATCTTCCCCGACTAAGTCGAATGAAAGCGCAGTGTGTACAGCGTTGCCAAACGGATCGAAAATAGAGGCCAAATCATCAGAGATGCCATCTGGAATTTTGAAGGCATTAAACGCTGGGATCACCAAATATTCTGAGAAACAACCCGTACGGTTGACACCGACACCAATCGTATTGCGGCACAGGTGCGTACGGCCACCACGACAGTTACGGCAGTGACCACAAGTGATATGCCCTTCACCAGAAACGCGATCACCAATTTGGAAACCACGCACTTCTTGGCCAATACCAACCACTTCACCCACGTATTCGTGGCCAACCACCATAGGTACTGGAATGGTTTTTTGTGACCACTCATCCCAGTTATAAATGTGTACGTCAGTACCACAAATCGCGGTTTTCTTAATTTTGATCAGCAGATCGTTGTGGCCAAGCTCAGGCATGTCGACTTGGTTGATCCAGATGCCCTGCTCAGGTTTGAGTTTAGAAAGTGCTTTGATTTTCATAATTAAATTAATCCCATATCACGACCGACTGCAATGAAGGTGTCGATGGCTTTGTCCAGTTGTTGACGGCTGTGTGCGGCTGACATTTGCGTACGAATACGCGCCTGCCCTTTGGGCACAACCGGGAATGAGAAACCGACCACGTAAATGCCTTTGGCCAGTGCGCGTTCCGCAAATTCTGCGGCAACTTTGGCATCACCTAGCATGATGGGAATGATGGCGTGATCAGCGCCGCCCATAGTGAAACCCGCCGCTTCCATACGTGTACGGAAGTGCGCTGCGTTTTCCCATAGGCGCTCACGCAGATCGCCACTCTCTTGCAGTAAGTCCAACACACGCAGCGATGCCGCCACAATCGCCGGGGCTACCGAGTTAGAAAACAGGTAGGGACGTGAGCGTTGACGCAGCCAATCGATCACCTCTTTTTTGCCTGAGGTGTAACCGCCTGATGCACCACCCATCGCTTTGCCGAGTGTGCCGGTGATGATGTCAATGCGATCAATCACATCGTGGTATTCATGAGTACCGCGACCATTTGCGCCCATAAAACCTACCGCGTGTGAATCATCAACCATCACTAACGCATTGTATTTATCCGCCAAATCACAAATGGCTGGCAAATTTGCCACCACGCCGTCCATTGAGAATACACCGTCAGTCACGATCAGCTTATGACGAGCGCCGGCCGCATCAGCGGCGATCAGTTGCTCTTCCAACTCTTGCATGTTGTTGTTGGAGTAGCGGAAACGCATCGCTTTACACAGGCGCACCCCATCAATGATCGAAGCGTGGTTGAGCGCATCAGAGATGATCGCATCTTCTTTATCAAGCAGAGTTTCAAACAGACCGGTGTTGGCATCAAAGCATGAGGTGTAAAGAATGGTCTCTTCTTGACCTAAAAATTGCGAAAGCTTTTGTTCGAGCTGTTTATGAATATCTTGCGTGCCGCAGATAAAACGCACCGAAGCCATACCAAAGCCGTGGCTATCCATACCCTGTTTCGCTGCTTCAATCAACGCCGGGTGATTGGCCAAGCCAAGATAGTTGTTGGCACAGAAGTTCAGTACTTGTTCGCCAGTAGAAATTTCGACCGCCGCTTGTTGCTGCGAGGTGATCACACGTTCCGATTTATAAAGCCCCTCAGCTTTCACTTCCTCAAGCTGAGTACGGATTTGCTGATAAAAAGCAGACGACATGGTGTATTCCTTATTGTTTTGATTTTGCAGGGAACAGGATGCGTAAACACACCCTATTTACACTGTAAAAAGCCGATTGCTGTAAGTGTAGTCGAAGCGCTCATCAGCGATTATCTGTCACAGTGGAAAAGCATTGGTGAATTTCAAGCACAAATCTAACCTTGCAGCTGGAATAAGAGGGTCGCGTTAAGAGTGCAATACCGCCAATTGATGCAATAGCGCTTGATTTCTGCACCGGAAACTTCAAAGATGTGGTCCCACTTCTTGAGTCAAAGGACCGACGATGAAAGACGCAACCTTAGCGATCCATTATGGTTACACCACCGATCCCACCACCAAATCGGTGGCCACGCCGATTTATCAGACCGTCGCTTATGAATTTGATAATGCGCAACATGGCGCGGATCTATTTAACTTGGCGGTACCGGGCAACATTTATACCCGGATCATGAACCCAACCAACGATGTGCTGGAAAAACGCATGGCCGCACTGGAAGGTGGCATTGGCGCTTTAGTAGTCAGTGCCGGCAGCGCTGCGATCAACTACGCGATCCTGACTCTGGCCCAAGCGGGCGATAATATTGTTTCCACCCCGCAGCTGTATGGCGGCACCTACACTCTGTTTGCACATATGCTGCCCAGCCAAGGGATTGAAGTGCGCTTTGCCAAGGACGATAGACCAGAGAGCTTGATTGAGCTGATTGATGACAAGACCAAAGCGGTATACTGCGAAAGCATTGGTAATCCGGCGGGCAATATTATTGATTTACAACGGCTGGCCGATCTAGCCCACGCGCAAGGTGTGCCGGTGATAGTCGATAATACCGTCGCCAGTCCTGCATTGTGTAAACCGATCCAATTTGGTGCTGACATTGTCGTTCATTCGTTGACCAAGTATTGCGGCGGACACGGCACGACCTTAGGTGGCGTGATTATCGATTCAGGCAAATTCCCATGGGCGCAGCATCCAGAGCGCTTCCCAGTGTTTAATCAACCCGAGCCGTCTTATCACGGTGTGGTGTACACCGAAGCCTTTGGTGATGCAGCGTTTATTGGCCGCGCGCGTACCGTACCGCTGCGCAATACTGGCTCCGCCCTCTCGCCGATGAATGCGTTTATGATCCTGCAAGGTTTGGAAACCTTGCCCCTGCGCATGGAGCGCCACACTGAAAATGCCCTCAAAGTCGCCGAGTACCTAAAGCAGCACCCAAAAGTCAGTTGGGTCAGCTATGCTGGCCTCCCCGATTCGCCGTATTACGGATTGGCACAAAAATACATGGGTGGCAAACCTTCGGCGATTCTCTCGTTTGGTTTGCAAGAGGGTTATCAAGCTGGGGTGCGTTTTTACGATGCGCTGCAAATCTTCAAACGTTTGGTCAATATTGGTGATGCCAAATCACTGGCTTGCCATCCCGCGTCGACGACTCATCGGCAAATGAGTGAGCAAGAGCAATCTAAAGCGGGTGTGAGACCAGAGATGATCCGCTTATCGGTTGGGATAGAACATATCGATGATCTGTTGGCCGATCTCGAACAAGCTCTCAACGCTTAACACAGCGCTGGTGATTCCAGCGCTTAGCTTGCTCCCTCTCATGCGAGACGGAGCAGCTTACCGCTAAACCCTGCACTTTTGGCCCAGCAAATTGCATTTATCAGCAGATTCTGCGACAGTGGCGCGACTTGTTGCCTGACTCTACAAAGCCTGATGTTACCCGCTAAATTGATTGCCCTACTGCCCGATCTCGCCACTTTTATTGTGGTGGTCAATGAAGGCAGTTTTACCGCTGCCGCTGGCCAACTTGGCGTGACTCCTTCGGCGCTGAGTAAACTGATCACTCGCCTTGAGCAAGCGTTATCGGTGAAACTGTTTGAGCGTACCACGCGCAAACTCATCATTACTCAAGCTGGACAAAAGGTGTATGAGCAAAGCCGCTTAATGGTCAATGCCGCCCAGCAAGCGATAGAGATTTCCAATGCTGAACATGCTGAACCTGCCGGCGCGCTGACGGTTGCTGCGCCAGAAGCGTTTTTAAATTCGGTATTACAGCCGTTTGTGCTGCCGTTTCTCGCCCGTTATCCACACATTCAGCTCAAACTGCGCGCCGCCGATGGTGAGATTGATCTGTTCAAACACAATATTGATGTGGCATTTCGTTTAACCGATAAACCGGATGAAAACTTAGTGCTGCGTGAGCTGTGCAAAACCAACTTAGTGTTATGCGCTAGCCCAGACTATCTCGCGCTGCGCGGTACGCCGGACCATCCCACGGAGCTGGCCGAGCATGACTGTTTGTATCTGGCCGAGACGGAGAAAGATCATATCTGGAGCTTTGCCCAAGGCCAAGAAACACACACAGTGGCGGTGAGTGGTCGCTACGCGGTCAATCAGTCACAACTGCGTTTAACTGGGGTAAAAAATCATCTCGGCATCGGTATTTTTCACGATTTTGTGGTGCAAGACGCTCTTGCGACCGGCAAGGTAGTGCAAGTGCTGCAAGAGTGGAATATTAAGAGTAATTATCACGGCGCGATTGCCATGCAGTACGCGCAAACCAAATACATGCCCACTCGCTTACGGGTATTTATTGATTTTGTGCTTGAGCATTTATGCCCGAAGTATTCTACACCCAAACCACTTGGAGTTGCAGGTAAGCGGCAAGTGAGTGAGTCCCCATGAGCATAGGCAAACTGTGTAATTAGGTAAATATGTCATTAGGTAAACTACATGATTGGGGTCAACGAATGTAGCCAATACTGCTGCAGCTTCAAGTAGAAAGGGGATAAGGAGTCAACATGCTAAAACGTATTCATCATGCCGCGATCATCTGCGCGGATTACCCACGCTCGAAGGCATTTTATAGCGAGATTCTCGGCTTACGCGTGATCGCCGAGCACTATCGCGCCGAGCGAGACTCTTACAAGCTCGATTTAGCTCTGCCTGATGGGTCGCAAATTGAGCTATTTTCATTTGCTCACCCACCAGCCCGCGCCAGTTTTCCGGAAGCGCAAGGATTACGTCATTTAGCGTTTGCCGTGGAAGATATCGCCCACTGCAAAGCTCAACTAGAACAGCAAGGCATCGAGGTAGAACCGATTCGGATCGATCAATACACCGGCAAAGCCTACACCTTTTTCGCCGATCCGGATGGCTTACCACTTGAGCTGTATCAGATCTAATCTCAATCGCGACTCAGCGCGTCATATCACGCAACGTGCTGCTTTCTTTAAACGAAACGGTTAAACGAAAAACTTAAACGAAACAGTTAAACCAAATCAGCAAACTCGGCAATCGGCTGACGACCACGTAACTGCAGAAAATCTAAAAATTGCCGAGCAGTGTGCGTGATCACCCGCGATGTCGGGATCCCGACTTGATCAATCAGTTGGCTGGCTAAAGATAACTCACCGAGATCTAAGCAAAAATGGGCATCACTCCCAGTCGTAATATAAGCATCGAGGGTTTTGGCGACCTGAGCAATCTGATAACAGCGATCGATACTGCCAATCCGACTATTGCCCTTAAGTGTGCTGTTATTGATCTCAATCGCCACATGATGGGCTTTGGCACAGGCAATCACCTCGGCAAAATCGAAATCAAAATTGGGATTGCCCAAATGGCCCAACGCATCAACCCGACCACTTTCAATGGTATTGATCAATGCTGCGGTGTGGGTCACTTTATCGGCTGGAGTAAAAACCGGCTCATGGAAACTGGCAATCACCCAATCAAGGTTAGCATCCACACTCGGATGTAGATCAATCTCCCCTTGCAGATTAAGAATATTGGCTTCAACCCCACGCAGTACCCCGACCCCTTCCAAAAAACGCGGCAAAATACGTTGGTTTGAGAAAAACCAATAATGCGGAGCTCCGGGCATTGAGTGTGCATGATCGGTGGTGCAAAACAGGGTCAAACCATTGGCTTTGGCTGCGCGCGCATTTTCAATCAGCGTGCTGTAAGCGTGGCCACTGGCGTAAGTATGAGTGTGTGTATCTACAACAAATTTCATTTTAATCATCCTTGCAAGCACATTGCCGCCAGTGTAACAGCCCGCCCGATCAGTTACTACGTTGCAGGTTATGCTGTAAGTTTGACTGGCCCAGCCGATCACTCGGTTGTCCGTGCTATGTTTAATCTTACCAGCTGGAACAGCCCAAGCCGCAAACCTTGCGTCACCTCATTCAACCGCGCTGTTCATAGACAAAATCGCTTGCTTGAGCATCAAAAATCTAAATATAACCACTTTTACGTGTCACAATTTAATCGATTGCGCTATCAAGAGTTGATGTATGTCAAAGAGTCGTAGACAATACGCCACCAAGTTGAGTCGGCCTCTCGCTCACGCAGTCGACTTTGTACTTGATTGATTTTATCTATTGAAACTATAGATAGGATCGGTTTTTGATTTGTGTAATGCGCTGCTAGGGTTGGCGCATACTAAGCATACCCAAATATTTTGCGGGGAAATGGTCATTTTTTGCCCGCAAAGATGGGAAATACCTCGTTTCGAAAGGAAAGATGATGGTAATACCTGAAAACAGCAGCATCGTAATTTTCGGTGCCTCGGGAGATTTGACCTACCGTAAGCTTATTCCTGCGCTGTATCACCTCTATGCCAGTCAACAACTGCCAAAATCATTTGTGATTTTAGGGGTGAGCCGTACTGAGTACAGCGATGAAACTTACCGTGACAAATTGCAACGTTCTCTGCAAGAGCTGGAAAAGACTGAACCCGCCATTTTAGCGGCGTTCATGCAGCATGTGCATTACCAAGCTCTGAATACCTCAGCGGTGAATGACTACCAACACTTGGTGACTAAGCTCGATCAACTGGCCAACCAACATCAATTAACCCAGCGCAATACGCTGTTTTATCTTGCCACACCGCCAAGCCTGTATGGGGTGATCCCAGCTTGTCTGGCTGCCCATGGTCTCAACGATGAGCGCCAAGGCTGGAAGCGGCTGATCATCGAAAAACCCTTTGGTTACGATCTGCAATCAGCGCAAGCGCTGGATGTGGAGATCCATCACCATTTCCAAGAACACCAGATCTACCGCATCGACCATTATCTTGGTAAAGAAACGGTGCAAAATTTACTGGTATTCCGCTTTGCGAACGGCATGTTTGAGCCGTTGTGGAACCGTAACTTTATTGATTATATCGAAATCACCGGTGCAGAATTTCTTGGGGTTGAAGAGCGCGGCGGCTATTACGATGGCTCTGGCGCGGTGCGTGATATGTTCCAAAACCATCTGCTGCAAGTGCTAGCGATGGTCAGTATGGAACCACCAGCGGCGATCAATGCAGATTCGATTCGTGACGAAGTCAATAAAGTGCTGCAAAGCCTACAACCACTGTCTGAGAGCGATCTGCGCAACAATTTGGTATTGGGACAATATACCGAATCAGCCGTGCGTGGGCAGTTTTTGCCGAGTTATCGTAATGAACCTGGCGTTGCTGCCGATTCACGCACCGAAACCTATGTTGCGCTGAAAATGTTCATCAATAACTGGCGTTGGAATGGCGTACCTTTCTATGTGCGCAGTGGTAAGCGTTTACCAACCCGCGTCACCGAAGTGGTGATCCACTTTAAACGTACGCCGCATCCGGTATTTGGTCAAAATGCCCCGGAAAACAAGCTGATCATTCGTATTCAGCCGGATGAAGGTATTCTGATGAGCTTTGGTTTAAAAGAGCCCGGCGCGGGTTTCAAAGCCAAAGAAGTGTCGATGAATTTCCACTATGCCTCACTGGAGCAGATCAAAATGCTCACCGCTTATGAGCGTCTGCTGCTGGATGCGCTCAATGGTGACGCGACACTGTTTGCGCGTACCGATGCGGTAGAAGCGTGTTGGAAGTTTGTGCAGCCGATCCTCGATTTCAAACAAGACCCGCAATCGCTGTATGGCTACGCCTGTGGTACTTGGGGCCCGAAAGAGTCGGATGACTTGCTACGCCGTGACGGCCGTGAGTGGCGCTTTCCTTGTAAAAACCTCACAAACACGGATTATTGCGAATTATGATCAAGCATAAGATTTTCCCAACTGCGGATGCCGTAGTGAAAAGCCTTGCCGACGATATGTTGGCGTACAGCCAGCAATGTCAGCCAGTACACATTTCCCTGTCTGGCGGCAGCACGCCCAAAATGCTGTTTGAGCTTTTGGCAAGCCAGCCTTACGCGAACGACATTCAGTGGCAAAACCTACATTTCTGGTGGGGTGATGAGCGCTGTGTGGCTACCGATGATGCAGAAAGCAATTACGGTGAAGCCAATGCGCTGCTGTTTCGTCACATCAACATGCCTGAGCAAAATATCCATCGCATTTTAGGTGAGAATCCACCTCAGGCGGAAGCGGAGCGTTTTGCTCAAGCCATGGCCGAAGCGATCCCTGTTGATGATAATGGTACGCCAGTGTTCGACTGGATTTTGCTTGGCGTGGGGGCCGATGGTCACACCGCATCCCTGTTTCCAGAGCAAACCGACTACGCGGATCCGCATCTGGCCGTGGTGGCCAGCCATCCACAATCTGGCCAACTGCGCGTATCAAAAACCGCCAAAGTGCTGCAAGCGGCCAAACGCATCAGTTATTTAGTGCTTGGTGCAGGAAAAGCCGAGATCGTACAACAAATTCACACCACTCCAGCGGGACAACTGCCTTATCCGGCAGCCAAAATTCACTCTACGAGTGGAGTAACCGAGTGGTATTTAGATTCAGACGCCGCAGCAAAGATTGCGTGAAGGAGAGCAAAAAATGAAAGGTGATATCGGTGTAATCGGCTTGGCTGTTATGGGCCAAAACCTGATCCTCAACATGAACGACCACGGCTTCAAAGTGGTGGCACACAACCGTACTGCGGCGAAAGTCGACGAGTTTTTAGCCGGCCCAGCCAAAGGCACTAACATTGTTGGCGCTTATACGTTGCAAGAGCTGGTCGATAAACTGGCGACACCACGCAAAGTGATGCTGATGGTGCGCGCCGGTCAAGTGGTGGATGATTTCATCGAGCAGTTGGTTCCGCTGCTTGAGCAAGGCGACATCATTATTGATGGAGGTAACACCAACTTCCCAGATACTAACCGCCGCGTCAAAGCGCTGCGTGACAAAGGCATCCACTTTATCGGTACTGGCGTATCTGGCGGTGAAGAAGGCGCACGTTTCGGGCCTTCGATCATGCCTGGTGGCGCACCTGAAGCATGGCAAGCGGTGAAACCGATTTTCCAAGCCATTTCGGCTAAAACTGACGCTGGCGAGCCTTGCTGTGACTGGGTGGGCAACGATGGTGCCGGCCACTTTGTGAAAATGGTGCATAACGGTATCGAATACGGCGATATGCAGTTGATCACTGAAGCTTACCAGTTTATGAAAGATGGTCTGGGTATGTCGGCTGACGAGATGCAAACGGTGTTTGCCAACTGGAACAAAACCGAACTGGACAGCTACTTGGTTGAGATCACCGCCGACATCCTTGGCTACAAAGATCAAGATGGTGAAGCGCTGGTTGAGAAAATCCTCGATACCGCAGGCCAAAAAGGCACCGGTAAATGGACGGGTATTAACGCGCTGGACATGGGCATTCCACTGACGCTGATCACCGAATCGGTGTTCTCGCGCTGCTTATCAGCACTCAAAGATCAACGTGTGGCAGCTGAACAACTGTTTGGCAAAACTCAAACTCAGGTGACTGGTGATAAGCAAGAGTGGGTGGATGCCCTGCGTCAAGCACTGCTGGCTTCAAAAATCATCTCTTACGCACAAGGCTTTATGCTGATGCGTGAAGCGTCAAACGAGAATGGATGGAACCTAAACTACGGCAATGTGGCTCTGATGTGGCGCGGTGGCTGTATCATCCGCTCGGCATTCCTTGGCAATATTCGTGATGCGTTTGAACACAATCCTGAGCTGGCATTTTTAGGTTCAGATGCGTACTTCAAAGGTATTCTGGACAACTGCCTGGCCGCCTGGCGTAAAGTGGCCGCGAAGTCGCTGGAAGTGGGTATTCCAATGCCTTGTACCACCTCTGCATTGACGTTCCTCGATGGTTACACGACCGCTCGTCTGCCAGCCAACCTGCTGCAAGCACAGCGTGACTACTTCGGTGCCCATACTTATGAGCGCATCGACCGTCCACGTGGCGAGTTCTTCCATACGAACTGGACCGGAACCGGTGGTAATACCGCTTCAACCACCTACGATGTATAAACTTACGATTGAGTTGTCGCCAAATAAGGATGAAAAATAGGACTAGCTACTTCTTTGCTCTCAGCCTATAATTTCGCCGTTTAAGGAGGATGTCGGTTTGGCCGACATCCTTTATTTTTTCTGCACATTGGCTTTTTAAGAGAATCGATGATGACTATCAACAAGTACTATGTTTTGGTACCACAAGCGTTACAAACGCCAATACATCAGGATAGTGACGTTGCATCTGAGAAGGAAGCTCAGCGCCAGCAGATGGTGAAACAAGCACAGCAGCAAGGCGGATTATGATCGGTACCCAGCAAAAGCGTGATTTGAACCGATAAAAAAAAGCACCCGCAGGTGCTTTTTTTATTTAGTCATCAGCAATTTTACGATGACCTTCTTGTAGATGGACAAAATCCACTAGATCATCGCCAGAGACTTGGTAGGCCTGACCGAAACCTTTCACATACAGGCCTTGTTCTGGCTGCAAGCGAAACAAAATAAAGTCTTGCATTTGGCTTAAGCCATCAATAATTTCACCAAACCGCTCACCCATTTGTGCAATCACTTGCCGCCATAGTTGGCTGTCGCGCTCAATGATGCTCGCGACTGAATCAAAAGTTAGACGCTTGCGCGCAAACAACTGCTTGGCTTGCGTTTCATCTTCAATCAACATAATCGAAACCTGTGGATTGACTTCCAAATTACGTGCGTGACGGGCAATGCGTGAAATCAGCACAAAATAACCTTGCTGATTTTGCACGAAAGGCGCATAGCTGACATTCGGACGACCTTCGGCATCCACCGTGGCGAGTTGCAATGTTTGGCGTTGTTGGCGAAATTCTTTGATTTCTGGCTCTAAGCGGCCCTGTAAACGCTCTTGTTTAACTTGCTGATCCATCTCTTTCTCCTCAATGATGAGCATTATCGTTATTATTTTTGTAATTATGTTAACTGCTGTTGCTGCATCGCTTTAAAACGTACCACTTGCTCGGCAATTAATTCGCGTTTTTCATCACGACCGAGATAGATTTTGAAAGCATTCTCGCCTTGTGCGGTAAAAAATCCAAAGTAGTGGCTTTCACGCCCCATAAACGGTTTGCTGACCAAGGCAACATGGCTAATGTTGTCCAGCAGCAAATGGCCATGCAATTCACCCTCACGACCCATTAAGTTGTAATAACCGCGCGCAACCTTACCTTTTGGAAACGGCGCTTTCACCTCAAAAATTGAGCCGGCCACGGTCATAATCGTCGTGACCGGTCCCCAATCAGGTAAACTTTCTAAAATGGCTTGCGCTTGCGCACCATCGATAATCGCGGCCATCTCTTGCGGTAGTGAACTCACAACCTCAAACTCGGTGATCCCCAATTGCTCCGCCATCGCGGCAGGTAATAACATCGGTTGCTGCTCAAGCAGCTGCATGACTTGCTGTGCTAATGATTCCATTATGTTTTCCAATCTTGTTGTGCTTAGGCAATAAGCGGTTGTTGATGTTGATCTTGTTGATGCGAATGAATGAGAACTTGAATACAGGCTTGCGCTAAACTCACCGACCAGAAACAGCCGGCGGTGGTCAGGATCAAGTAATCCTCTTCGACACTGGCTAGCCCCAGCGCTTGCCAACGTAAAAAGAGTGGCATTAACCATTCAAAAGCCGACTGATGCTGAAAAGCGGGTAAACGTTGTTTGGCTACCACGCCAGCATCAAAACCGGATTTTAGGGCTGCAAACAGCGGTTCATAGGTATGCTGACGCATCATCATCGCGCTCAGTGGCTGACCATTTTTCAGCGCGTCTAAATAAGTGGTGAGCTGGCGATGTTGCATGAGTCCATAACCGCCAATATTGCCCCCAGCGCCACAGCCAATCGGCAGCACTTCTGCGTAAGTTTTTGCCAAACTGTTATACAGGCTGCGCTCACGATTATCACGTGCCCAATGGTTAACACTCAGTTGGCGCAGGTGATGTTTCGCCATAAATTCCACCCCGATTTGGTACAAGGTGGCTTTTTCTGGCGTGGTGGCTGGCGCGGGTAAACGACCTTGCTCAACCATAGTCAACATGGGGGCACTACCGCCCACCACCAGTTGATACAAGTCGATACCTTGCGCACCAGTGGCCATAAAATCGAGCAGATCTTGTTCGAAAACTTGCTCTGTTTGGTAAGGTAATCCATACAACAGATCGATCACAATCGGCGCTTGTCTGGTCGCTGCCAAAGAAGCGACACGTTCCATCACCACGTCACGATCATCAAGACGTTTAGCCCGGCGGCGCACTTGAGTATCAAAGCTCTGCACACCAAACGAAAAACGGTTAAAACCGCCCTCTAACGCTTGTTCGAACATCTCATCACTAAAACGATGAGTACGCCCTTCTAAGGTCATCTCGCAATCCGCGGTGAGCGGAAAGTGGTGACGGATCGCCTCACCCAGTTGGCGGATCTGTAGCGGTGAAAGCTCAGTAGGCGTACCGCCACCAATATACACCGCATGAAATACCCCACTTTGGGTCCAAGGCAGAGCGGCTTTTTGTTTGATCTCTTCGAGCAAGGCATCGAAGTAGGCATCCACCAGCTGACGGCTGGCGGCATTTTGAAAAAAGTTACAGAAGGTGCAGCGTACTCGACAAAAAGGCACATGGATATAAAGGCATCGAGTTTGCTCAGGTGAGCTCGGCTGCTGCGATATTTGCTGCCAGACTTTAGCTTGTTCAGGCGGAGCAACGGGCATCGTGATACCACCGGCATGCACCGAGTGCTTATTTTTGAACGCAAAACGCAGTGGATCTGGGGTATCAGCGCCCAAGATGGATTCATCAAAATTATCTAAATTCAACATACTATTCCTCAAGCCAACACCTAGTGTGACAAGGGTTGCGGTTTATTTCATCTTATGCGGCAAGATCATAAATTGACGCTAATGATAATGCAATTGATAATTGCTATTATTTGCAAGTTGAGGGATAATCCTTAGCGCTGAGGCGTAAATGGTCAAAACTCAGTCAAGTCACTGAATGATGTAATGATGTTGCTAGGGGGTAATCAGTTGAATCTGCACAGATATGTGATTGCAGGAGGAGCATCCATCGCGCTTCATGCATTGTTGCTGATCACCACAGATCAAGCTCAAGTTTTTGCCATGCCAGCTGGAAATTCGAGCCAATCGGTAGCCATTAATATGGTTTCGATGCCAAAACCGAGCGCACCCGCACAACCGGAACCGGTGTTACCTGCCGCCGTCGAGCCGCAAAAAACCGCGCCGACACCAGCCACCGTGGCCAAACCAAAACTGGCCAAGATCGCCAAGCCAGTGGCTAACACGCCAGCTAAACCGCAGTCGACCCAAAAACCCGTCACAAAGCCTATCGAGCCGATCACCCATAATGAAGTGGCACGTGAAGCGTCCCCAACTCAGCCTAGCGAGGCAAGTAAAGGGATCAGTAGCCAACCGATTTTGCTTGATAAACCGGCTTTCGTGAGCGCACCAGTGCAACCTCGCTATCCACGTATTGCGCAAAAACGCGGTATCGAAGGCACTGTGATGTATGAAATTTGGCTCGATGAACAAGGACGTCAAATCAAGCAACAACTGATCTCGTCATCCGGCACGCAACTACTGGATCAATCGGCGCTGGAAGCCATTAAACAGTGGCAGTTTTCGCCACGTATTCTTGATAGTGCGCCAGTGGCACACCGAGTTCATATCCCTGTTCGTTTCAAATTGGAAGGCTAATGGAATCGTTACAACAACTCCAACAACAGCTAGGCTTGATGGCTTGGCCACTTTTCATTTGTTCTGCGCTAACCGTGATGCTGTTAGCCGAACGTCTTTGCCAAGTGTTGCTCAGTTTGACGGTTGGTAAAGGTGCAATACGCCAAGCCTTGCAAGCGGTATCACCTAGCAACCCAGATCAAATCGCGGCGCTCACCGAACATTTCAGCCATAAACGACCTGTGTTGTACCGTGGGGTGGCGATGTTATTAGCCCATCATCAATTCGAGAAATCCCTGCGCGAAGATGCCGCAGGTATTTGGCTGCAAGAGCAGCGTCACCAATTTAACTCTGGCTTACGTTTGCTGACCCTGATTGGCGTGATCAGTCCGCTGCTTGGTCTACTCGGCACGGTGTTAGGCTTGATTGCGATGTTTAAAGGGGTGGCCGCGACCACAGGCAACATTACGCCAAACGTACTGGCGGATGGATTAGGTATCGCGATGTACACCACTGCCGCAGGTTTGATGGTGGCGGTGCCGGCAGTCGCCGGAGCACAACTGCTGAATTTATGGGCCGATCGTACCATGGCCAAATTGGAGCACACGCTCAATTACGTCAATCTTTGGCTCGAAGGAATGACGCTACATGCCAATGCTGCACTGAGCATCGTTACCCGGCAAGACTCTGCAGGTATGCCGACTGAGACAGGAAATGAGCCGCGATGATTAAGTCTTCTGCCAAGCAGCAGGATTTTGGGCTCACCCCCGATCTCACTCCCCTACTCGATATCATTTTTATTGTGATGGTATTCCTGCTGCTAACGGCTTCCGTGCGACTGGAATCTTTAGACGTCGCGCTACCCACCACCGATGCACCGGTGGTTAATGAAATTAATCAACAGTCGATCACTATCAATCTCTTAGCCAGCCAACCTTACTGGGCGATTGATGGTAAAACCTACCCCGATTGGCATGATTTCTCAGTGGCCCTGCTCGCAATGGTACATAACAGCCAACGGCCAATTGTGATCGCCGCTGATCAAGGTGCCGAGGTACAGCAACTGGTTAAACTGCTCGGCTTTTTACAACAGCATGGCATTCAGGCCACTCAATTACTTACTAAAACTCCTCACTCGTAATGGAAACAAGATGAAACTCACTCAATCATTGGTTGTATTGCTGGCCTGTTGCTCATCGGGCATCAGTCTGGCGCAAGAAAGGATCGTTAGTGCAGGCAGTGCCGTCACTGAACTTATGCTCGCACTCGGCGCTCAGCAGCAATTGGTCGCAGTCGATGTGACCAGCGAACTGCCGAGTTCGCTCAATCTGCCCAAGATTGGTTATCACCGTCGCTTAGCCGCAGAAGGTTTGCTGGTGTTAGCGCCGACCCAACTGATTGGATCGAATGAAATGGGGCCCGATAATGCCTTGCAACAACTGCGTAATGCGGGAGTGCAAGTCAGTGTGATTAATAGCGATGCAAGCCCACAAGGTTTATTAACTCGCATTGACCAAATTGCTCAGCTCACCAATAGTGAGTCGCATGCGCAGCAGTTAAAACAGAGCGTGCAACAGCAAATTGCCAGCTTGCAAGCCAAGCAGCCGACCACCCCGAAAAAAGTGTTGTTCTTACTGCTGCATGAAGGTCGCGCCGCTAACGTTGCCGGCAGTGATACCGTTCCCGATACCATCATTCGCTTAGCGGGTGGGCATAATCCAGCCAGCCTAGTCACCTCTTATAAACCCCTATCGATGGAATCTATGCTCGAAATGCAACCGGAGATGATTTTAGTCAGCGGCCGCAGCCTAGACGTTTTAGGCGGTGTCGATGCCGTACTGAGTGCAGTGCCAGTATTAGCAGCCACTCCGGCAGGTCAAAACAAAAATATCGTGGCGATCGATGGTCATGCTTTGGTTGGCGGCTTAGGGCTGAAAAGCTTGCAAGAGGCTCAGCGTATTCAATCTCTGCTTTATCCCTGAGGCCGATGCTAGTGTTAAGACGATTTCCGTTTATGCTGACCATAAGTCTGCTGCTTGTGGCGGTGATGTTGGCTGGGATCTACTCGATTACTGTCGGTCCGATGAATATCACGATGACCGATAGTATTCGTAGCCTGCTGTTTCGCTCTGATCAGCAGGCCAGTGCCATCCATCTGGTGATCCATGATATTCGTTTGCCACGTACGTTACTTTGCTTACTGATTGGCGCAATATTGGCGTTATGTGGTACGGCGATGCAGGGGTTGTTTCGTAACCCATTGGCAGAACCTGGGATCATCGGGGTTTCTGCTGGAGCCTCGCTCGGTGCCGCTTTAGCGATTGTATTATTGAGTGATTTAACCTTACGTTTGCCTTGGTTAAATAACCTGATGTTACCGGTGGCGGCATTTATCGGCGGTGCGCTCACCACGGTATTAGTCTATCATTTGGGCACCTCTAAATTTGGCACCTCAGTCACCATCATGCTGCTGGCTGGAGTGGCGATTTCGGCCCTTGCCGGAGCAGGCATTGGCTATCTTAACTATTTAGCCAGCGATCAGATGCTGCGTGATTTGACGCTATGGTCGATGGGTTCGATGGCTGGCGCTACCCGTTCAAGTATTGTGTTGTGCGGGATCACCTTATTGATCTTATTAGGTTATTTTTGCTGGCGAGCAATGGCGTTAAACGCTTTGCTACTCGGTGAAGCCGAAGCACGTCATTTAGGTGTGCCAGTACAACGGCTCAAACGCGAAATGATTTTACTGTCAGCGATTGGAGTCGGCGTCGCGGTGAGCGCGGCAGGCATGATTGGCTTTGTCGGATTGGTCGTACCGCATATTGGTCGTATGTTGGTCGGGCCGGATCATCGTAATCTAGTGCCGATTTCGGCCCTACTCGGCGCATTGATGCTCACCCTCGCCGATATGATCGCGCGAATTGCGGTCGCGCCAGCGGAATTACCAATTGGTATAGTCACCGCCTTGGTCGGTGCTCCGTTCTTCTTGTATCTGTTATTCCAACAAAAAGGCCGAATTTTCTGATGCACTCGATGGCAATTCAAGGCACTGATCTTTGTGTCACTTATGGTTCACGCTCCGTGCTCGACCATGTGGATATCACTTTGCGTGGTGGTGAAGTGGCGGCGTTACTCGGTCCAAATGGTGCGGGCAAAAGCAGCTTATTAAAACTGCTCAGCGGTGAAATGAGTGGAGCAGGAACACTGCGCTATTTTGATCTTCCAGCCAACCAATGGCCAGCCGCAAAACTGGCCACTCATTTGGGTATTTTGCCCCAGCAGAGTTCGCTCAGCTTCCCATTTAGCGCGCAAGAAGTGGTGGAATTGGGCGCTATCCCACTCAATTTATCGCGCAAAGAAGTGCAGCAAGTTGCGCGACATTATATGCAACAAACAGATGTGTTGCATCTGGCCACTAGCCTCTACCCATCGCTGTCTGGAGGTGAAAAACAGCGCCTTCATTTAGCGCGAGTCTTGACTCAGTTACATCAAGCGGGTCAACAGCGCATTTTAATGCTGGATGAACCCACCTCGGCGCTGGATTTAGCCCATCAGCATAATACCTTACAACTGGCACGCGACTTAGCCGACCAGCAAGGATGTGCTGTGGTGGTGGTATTGCATGATTTAAACCTTGCGGCGCAATATGCCGATCGGATGATCCTGCTGCACCAAGGTAAGATTGTGTGTGATGCCGCGCCCTGGCAAGCGCTGACCGCTGAGCGAATTGAACAAGTCTACGGTTATCAAGCCCTCGTAGCGGCGCATCCCACCCGCGATTTTCCGATGGTCTACCCAGCCTAAGCCGCCCGCGATTTTAACCGTAAGCCAGCGCCTGAAAAACCGCCGACGAATTGAACAGCCGGCGCTTTAAACATTCGTGGCTGGCGGCGGTGCTTACCCATCAAGGCCGTTCTGTATGATCAGGGCTCAGTGGATCATACTGACCAGTGAATGGCCGAGTAACCATTCCACTTCTTTTTGGCTATCTTGGCCAAATTTCTCTGCGGCTAGCTTATATAAACCATGGATCTCTTTATAAGCAAAATCATCGGCACGTTCCGCACTCACAATATGGTGAAATAACAGACGTAAAATCGCGGTAAATGGCGATTGTTGCAACGCTTGCAGCCAACTGTGACGAAACGCTTCAATATCATGTTCAAAATCAAGGTGTTCAATAAATAGTTTGAAAATCCGCCCATCCAGCGCCGAGGCAAAATCGGTTTTCTTCGGAAAATGATGACTGATCCCAGTCCGAGAAATGCCGGTTTGCTGACTAAGAGTGGTATACGACATTTGGTCATAACCGAGTCGCAACAACTGGTCCACTACCGCATCCATAATGGTCTGAATGGTGATTTGTGTATCTTGTTTACTACGTTTAGGCATGATTAGGCTCTTTTCTAACGTCGATGACTTGTCTGGATGAATCGTGAGCAAGCATCATAATGATTAAAATAGTCAGCTCAAAAGTCACCACCAAACAAGCTCAAGTATGGTTTGGTCGGACCTTTTAATACTAGTCACTCAGTAGATGAATTCACTCTTTTGCATAATTTTTTGACTGTTTTTAAAATACCCAGTTCTTATCACGCCATCGACTCAGTGCAAAAATGCATATCGCCACACGACTAATAATCCATCAATCGATTGACCATAACAATGCGCTAGCGGCAACTCTGACAATTCTCCGACATTGGAAAACCAAATTAGTGCAGAAGCTCACACTGATCTGCGCAAATTCGCTTCATCAATCGTGGTTTCGAGCTGCGATAGCTCTGACTGACTCAATTCCTACACTCATCGCTGAGCTTTTTTGTGGTATAACCATTCGCTGCGGACTAAAATAGTTCGATTATTGGTAAGAGGATTAGGATATGAGCAACCAAACTTGTGTCGAAAATGAAGTGTGTGAAGCTTGTGGTTGTGCCGGAGAGATTGGTTTTATCATTCGTGAAGGCGATGATGTGGCAGAGGTCTCCATATTTGGTGCTGATCCAGCACATCTGCAAGGCAAATTAGCCGAGTACATCAGTTTAGCTCAGCAGGTTTGTGCTGCAGTAGAATACGAAGTGGCACCGGCCGCAGAGGATGCGACCGAACTACACGCTCGATTTAAATTTGAAGTGAGTGCTGAAAAATTAATTTTCGAACTCAAGACTCGTGCCCTAGCACGCAGCTAAATCCATACTCAGTCAGCGGGCATCATGCCCGCTTTTTCTGCGCAGCTAGCCAGTCATAACTGGCGTTTACAACACTGTTTGCAACACTAAAGCCGCGTATTTCCATTCAAGCCAAGGATCGATCGTTATCAATGATGTGGCGTACTTTAGTACTCTGTTGTTCATGTTTAGCCAGTGGCTCGCAAGCCATAGCACTGGATCAGTATATGGTGCTCAACCATCTCGATAACTACGGTAATCTCGATTTACGCGCCAAACCCTACCGCTCATTGCCGGAAAATTTTCACATCAAAGGCAATCTGAATATCGGCAACACCGCCATCACATCGCTGCCCCGAGGTCTGGTCATCAATGGTAGTCTTGAGGCGGCGAACAGCGGGTTAACCCATGTACCGCGCGGTACCAGCATCAAAGGCTACGCCAATTTACTGGGCAGTAAAATCAAAGCTTGGCCGGCAGGTATTCGCGTCGGTGGCTATCTCAATTTTACCGATACACCATTAGCCACCTTACCCGCTCGGCTGACTGTCAAAGGCGATTTAAGCGTGATCCGTACCCCACTGACAGAGCTACCGAATGGCATTATTATTGAAGGTAATTTGTATATTGGTGGCTCACAAATCACCCGTTTTCCTGAGCGGATGACAGTAAACGGCAATATTTATTTAGGTGGTAATCAAATCAGTCAATGGCCAACCGAACTGACGCTCGGCGGCGCAGTGGCACGCTAAAACGCTAAGTGATTACCTACCATCAAACACCGACAGAAAGAGGAGCGCAAGCTCCTCTGGTGATCTGAATGCGCTATACCAAATAGTCACGGCACAGGAACCTAGCACTTAACAACATCCATTAGCCATGAAGATGATTACGCACCGGGTTAGCGTAAGCATCCAGTAGATAACGCTGAGCCGGCTCTGGCAACTCAGCGAGCTTAGCGTTTAACCGCTCACGCACCTCAGCGGTGATCTCGCTATCGTCTTGCCCAGCCGCCAAACGGTTGATGGGATAGAGCACATAGTTGTGGTGAATTTGTCGATCAATCTCTTGTGCCAACGCTTCTGGGGTGGCGAAGTCTTCACCGATCACCTCTCCAAAAGCGACATGTACCCGACCTTTTTCACCGATAATGCCTTGGATAATGCTTTCGATATCTTCAAACTCACCTTTTTCGTAGCGACCCTGAGTCTCCTTTTCATACAATTCGCGGGCTTTAGCAATATCACACGGATCGTTTTCATAAGAGATCGCCACCGGAACAATCTGCAAACTGCGCATATACTCCGCAAACGGTATTTTTTGATGACGCCCTTCGACATGGAACATTTTCAAAATCGCCGGATCGGTCTGATCGTTGCCATCTTTGGCGCGTCCCTCTTTCTGGGCAATCCAGATCGAATGTCCGGTCTCTAATGAATGCTTGATGTAGCCCGACAGGGTGCCCAACATTTTCATCATCTCACGCGGCCCCTTAGCCGAACGTTTGACAATAAAACTCTTATTTAAGCGCATCAGCTCAGTAGCACAGGGTTTGGTCAATAAATTATCGCCAATCGCGATGCGCACCGTGCGATGACCAGCCAGATATAATCCATAATTGACTAATGCCGGATCCATCGCGATATCACGGTGATTACACACAAATAAATAGGCTTGCTGGGTATCTAACTTATCTAACCCGCTGAAGCTCACCCCTTGCGTAGTTTGGGCTAACGTCTGACGGAGGTACTTTTTCACCTCCAGTTGGATCGCTTCAATACTGTCCAATTTCGCCCACTTGCGCTTAAGGTAAAACTTAACCAGTGGGGTCATTAAAGCGCGTAACCAGGCCGACTGGTGTTTAAAGCGATGTTTTAAAATCGCCGCAGTGAATTCTTGGTCATTGATCAACCGAGCAAGCGCGGCAGGGATTTCGTCATCGTTGTATGGCCGAATATCAATATAAGGATCAGTTGTTGAAGTCATAAGTTTGTACATCAGATAAAAAACTGGACTATTCTACGCATAGTTAGCCACGCCATCAGCAAACATCGAAAAGGTCAGACCAGTGCAGTTATTCCTCAAGCACAGTAATTGGCTTTTACCGTGATAAGGGGTAATCTTAGCGCCGTTAACATTTCCAAGGCCTTTTATGAACTACGCAATTGAGTCGCAAGCCCGCCACTTTGCCCACTTAGCGCTAACCGCTCGTAAACGCACCCTCAAACACAGTCTGATCCGAGTTGAACAAGGGTTACTGCTGTTTCGACTCGGCAAGCACGAGTATGCCGTGGAACGCGATCAAACACTGTGGATCCCTTGCGACTGCCTGTGTGGTCTCACCTTTTTTCCAGATACTCGCATCACTCGCGTGGATTTTTCGGTACGTTTAAGCGCATCCTTTGCCCACCAAGCTGGGCTGGTGCAACTGTCGCCGCTGGTCAGCGTGATACTTGATCGCTTGCAAGATTGCCCGCGCGAGCAACCCGCATTTGCTCACTTGACCCAACTGCTGATGCTTGAGCTCACCGGGTGCGAGCCTAAACTTACCCATTCGTCACTCACTCAAGCGCTCAGCCACTGGCAACCAGAAGCACCATCGGGCATCAGCAAAGAGCATCATTTGGTATTACTGATTCGTGAAGCGCTAAAACGTTCACAATCTGGCGTGGCGATACCGCGCATTATTGATCAACTGTTTGCCGGCAATACTGAGCAATATCAGCAACTGCGTTCGATTATTTTAGGCCAATTGTGAACCCTTAAACCGCGCAAAGGCTTGGGCTTGCTAAACATACCGAATCATCTCTTGTCCACGGGCTAAAGCGGCTGCTCAAGGTAAAGCGGTGGCGACTGATATTCCAACACTTCAATCGAGTCGCCAACCGTAATCATCCCTTCATTTTTGGCGACCAAATTTTGGCCAAAAAACACACTTCCCTGCGGATTAGCTCGAAATTGGGCCAAGGTGCGCAGCGGCTCTTGGCTTGGCCTAAACGCCCCTTGCGCGACATCAATGGTAGTTAAAATGCAGCGTTGACAAGGCTTAACTACGGAAAATTCCACCGTGCCAATCCGGATCCGCTTCCAACTATCTTCGGCAAACGGCTCGCTGCCCTCAACCACCAAATTGGTGCGAAATTGATCCATGACATGCGATTCAGGACTGCGCCGATTCAGCTCATCTAAAGAGGCTTGGCTAATGACCAGCAGTGGATAACCATCAGCAAAACTGATGTTATGTCCGAGCTTTTCACGCACACGATGAGACTGTTCACCGCAATACAGCAAACGCACCGTGATTCCAAGCAGCGCGCTAAACCAGTGATTAGCCGCATCGGTGGTGGTATAAGCTGGAAAATTATCGCCCCAGACTTGAGCTGCAACGGTTTGCCGTTGCAAATCGGCATAACGAATTGTCAGTGCAACGTGACCGGGCGCGTAAAACTGCACCCCATCATGCCGTAATGCGGTTTTGATCCGTACTAGTTGCGGAAATTGACGCGCGGTGACCATACGGCCATCATCATCCGCCAACATAAAGCGCCGATCAAAGCTTATCCCTTGTGTTTCGACCCAAGCCGATGACATAGCGATCCCGGCTAATGATTTAACCGGAAAGACATTGATTTGTGAGAGTTGTCCTGCTGACATGCGGTTTTCCTGTACGCGATCTAGATACGGCATCATAAAGCAAAGCTCTGATCTGGGATAATAAATTGTGAGCATGTCAAACGTTATACCCAAACCACTTGGAGTTGCAGGTAGGCGGCAAGTGAGTCCCCATGAGCATAGACAAATTATGTGATTGGGGTGAATGAACCTAGCCAACACCACTGAAGCTTCAAGTCGGAAGGGGATAGCTAAGCGAGTGCAGCAGAAATAAAGGGTGAAAAGGATTAGGCTTTGCTCTATCATCCGCACGCCTAAGCGGAACCGTTTGCGCGGCGCGCTAGGCTCCAATCATTTTATGCCTTTATGGTGGGAGCACTTCATGACAACACTGACCATTACACGCCCAGACGACTGGCACGTTCACCTTCGCGATGGTGAGGTTCTTACCGATACGGTACGTGATATTAGCCGCTATAACGGCCGCGCACTGATCATGCCCAATACCGTGCCACCGGTCACCACCACCGCGATGGCGTTAGCCTATCAAGAGCGGATCATGGCCGCTCAGCCCTCGGCGCATTTTACCCCGTTGATGACGCTGTATCTTACTGATAACACCACTGCCGATGAAATTCGTCACGCTAAAGCATCGGGCCAAGTGGTGGCCGCCAAGCTTTATCCTGCGGGCGCAACCACCAATTCAGATTCTGGTGTCACCTCGGCGCAGAAAATCTATCCGGTGTTGCAAGCGATGCAAGAGGTGGGGATGTTGCTGCTGGTGCATGGTGAAGTCACAACGCACGATATCGACATTTTTGACCGTGAACAAGCGTTTCTTAATCAAGTGCTTGCACCAATTGTGGCCGATTTTCCACAGTTGAAAATCGTTCTAGAGCACATTACCACTGCAGAAGCGGTCAACTTTGTGCGCCAAGCGGGCGCTAACGTTGCCGCCACGATCACCGCGCACCATTTACTGTTTAACCGTAACCATATGTTGGTCGGTGGCATTCGCCCCCATTTCTACTGTTTACCGATTTTAAAACGCGCCACTCATCAACAAGCCTTAGTGGCGGCGGCTACCTCGGGCAGTAAACAATTTTTCCTCGGTACTGACTCTGCGCCTCACGCCAAAGATCGTAAAGAAGCCGCTTGTGGGTGTGCGGGATCTTACACTGCCCATGCCGCACTTGAGCTCTATGCTGAAGTATTTGAAAAAGAAGGAAAACTCGAGAATCTAGAGGCGTTTGCCAGCTTGAATGGCCCTGATTTCTATGGTTTGCCGCGCAATCCAACCACTGTCACCCTGACCAAACAAGCATGGTCAGTAGCACACAGCATGCCGTTTGGCCGCGATAGCGTGGTGCCGATCCGCGCCGGTGAGCAGATCGAATGGACCGTCAAATAAGCGATCTACAAATATCCAACATGGGTGGATACCAAACAGGAGAGGCTCGCCTCTCCTTTATATTTTCATCCATCCCGTCTTACCAGTAATGTCAGCACTTCCGCATGATCGGTGTGGGGAAACATATCAAACCACTGCACTCGGATCAGTTGATAACAGGCAAGCTCAGCGATGTCTTTGACCATGGTATGCGGATTACAGCTAGAGTAGAGAATGTGTTTGGGCGCAAGAGTTTGCAGTTGCGCCGTCAACTCACTTCCTAAGCCACGCCGCGGAGGATTAACCAACACTAATTCCGGCGCACTGATTTGCGTGTGCGAAAATTTAGCCGAATCAAGGGCGGCAAAGCTGAGATTTTCAATCCCCATCAGTTGGGCCGAGCGCTGCGCACTGGCAATCGCCTCTGGCTCGATTTCAATCCCCGTGACGGAAGTTTGTAGCGCAGCGCAATGTAGTGCAAAACCGCCAACCCCACAAAACAGATCCCACATTTGCAGTGGTGCAATTTCACGCACCCAAGCCCGCGCAGTCGCGTAAAGCTGCTCGGCAACATGAGGATTGGTTTGGAAAAAGCTTTTCGGACGGATCACCATCGGCACATCATTGAACTGCTCAAGCAAGCTTTGCGTGGCGGTCAGGAAAATTTCCTCTTCACCTTCTAAGCGCGCCATATGCACTGGCTGAATATTGACCGACACCACTGCAATGCTCGGAAACGCCGCCAGCAACGCAGGCAAATTACGCTCAATCCGCTCAAGCACGGCATGACTGCGCGCCACAAAACGCAGCATGTATTGGCCGCGAATCGCACTGCGGGTAAGCAGAATAAATTTCAGCTCACCTTTTTTCTTCAACTTGTTATACGGCGTAATGCCAGCAACCCGGATCCAGTTTTGCAGATACGCGAGTAGTTCTTGCATTGGCTGAGGATAAAGTGGGCAACTGACCAGCGATAACGGCTCGCCTTGCCCATCTTCAATACCTAAAATCGGCGCGTGAGCGGCTCCAAGCACCACCATCTTGGCTTTATTACGAAACCCCGTTTCAGCACTGGTGACCGGCGCTAACCACTCGACATCCAAGCTCGGGGTAATCAAGGCTCGCAACTGCTGATCTTTATTCTCAACTTGCTGGGAATACGGTAGCGCACACTGTTGGCAAGAGCTACACCGCTTTTGAATAAAGAACTCACATTGCATACTATCCACCACCGAAAAAGCAAAGCCGCTAGTTTATTGGCCTGCCTGAAAATAACAAGCGAGATCACTCGACTAACAACCGATTTTTATACTGCTCAGGGGTTAAACCGGCGTATTTTTTAAACATAGTGATGAACGGGCTGGCTTGATTGTAACCCAGTGTCAATGCCACCTCTTTCACCGCATGGCCTTGGCGCAGCAGTTCCATCGCATAGAGGTAGCGCACTCGCAAACGCCATTCAGTAAAACTCATCCCCAATTCCCCCTGACAATGACGTGCCAGCGTGCGTTCCGTGGTGTGTACTCGCTCAGCCCACTGCTGCAGGGTAGTATTATCGGTCGGGTTCTCTTCGACGCACGCCAAAATCGGCGCTAAATATTTGTGATGGGTCGAGGGCAGAAAATGGTGTTGCGTTTCACGAGTGGCCAGTTGATCAAGCAGTACCTGTACTAAGCGCTGATCTTCACGGCTGTCGGCGACATTGATCTGCCGTGCTCGAAAATCATCAATAATCGCCGACACAATTGGGGTGACTTTAATTAAACTGGTTTTGGTTGGAAACGCGGCAGTTAAATTCGAGGCAATATTTAATGAACAATATTCGATCGGCTTGCGGTTATAGCTGCGATGCAAGATCCCTGCGGGTACCCAAATCGCCAGATGAGGAGGTGCAAGAAAGCGGGTATCCTGCGCTTGCATTTCCAAAATGCCACCGGCAATCAATTGTACCTGCCCCCAAGGATGGCTATGTTCGCGAGTTTCGGTATTGGACAGAAAGGCTTCGAAATTCATAAATACATCCGAAGGCGGATGTTCGATGGATAATGAAGGATGCAAATGGCGTGGAGGTTTGCTCAAACTTGTCTTCCTATCGCTCACAATGTCTTTTCAAAGATAGTTATAATTATAAAGACCTGCCACACTATAATCCAAGTAACAAAGCGTGATGAGACTCACATGATTTATCTTCTGCCATTTTTAACGGTGCTGATTTGGGGTGGCAATTCGATTGTCAACAAGCTCGCCTCCGTCACCATCGAACCAAGCGCGATGAGTTTTTATCGTTGGTTATTAGCCATGCTGCTATTAACGCCATTCTGCCTACCGAGCGTGATCCGTCAATGGCCGACCATCAAACGTTATTTGAGCAAACTCGCTGGTTTGGCATTGCTCGGCATGGTACTGAATCAATCGCTCGGCTATTACGCGGGGTTAACCACCACCGCCACCAATATGTCCCTTATCTCCTCTTTCGTGCCACTGATGAGTGTATTTATCAGTGTGCCGCTACTCAATAAACCGATTTCACCACTGAGTGTAATTGGCGGAATACTATCGCTAACCGGTCTGGCTTATATGCTTGGCGCAGGCAACCCGCTCTTTTTCTTGCATCAAACCATTACCGAAGGCGATGCTTTAATGGTAATGGCCGCGCTGGTTTATGCGCTATATTGTGTATTGCTCAAACGATGGAAAATGCCATTTAGCAATTGGATGCTGATTTATTTGCAAGGAATGTGCGCGGTGTTAATGCTGATCCCACTTTGGCTAACCAGTGATCAGCTATTACCAACCTCCGGCTCACTGCCATTGATTGCCTACGCAGGGATTGGCGCATCATTATTGGCTCCTTGGATGTGGGTCAAGGCGATTGATGCGATCGGAGCCGATTCTACCGCGATGTTTATGAACTTATTACCGGTCTTTTCGGTTTCGTTAGCAGCAACCTTATTAGGCGAAACGGTCCATTTTTACCATTTGATTGGTGGTATGTTGGTGGTCAGTGGGGTGGTGTTATCTCAGTTGAAACTTCAACGTTGGCGCAGTGATGCGGTAGAAAAAGTCTCTCAGATTTGATGTTGACTCAACACGCTAACCCGAGGTTAGCGTCATGACGACTCCCCCGTTGCACAGCTTAGAAGCGATAGTGCATTTTGATCACGATAGTTCGTTTTTGTAAAAAAGGATTAAAAACGAAAAGAATACGCAAATCATGGTTTAAAATTGCACCGTGACTTCGTAAACTGGAGGCCATTGAAATGATAAGGATATTACGGTGAAAGCAGTCAAGCGCCATCAAGAAATCATTGAATTAGTTCAAGCTCAAGGTTTTGTCAGTACTGAAGAGTTGGTTGCACGGTTTGATGTCAGCCCACAAACCATCCGCCGCGATCTCAACGAATTAGCCGAAGCCAATCAATTACGCCGTAACCACGGCGGTGCGACGATTCCTATCAGTTCGGAAAACTCATCGTATTACACACGACAAGTCTCTTATCAAGCCGAAAAAGAGCTCGTGGCTAGCGCGTTGGTACAACATATTCCCGATGGAGCCACGCTTTTTATTGATATTGGAACCACACCAGAAGCCATCGCCCGCGCATTGATGGTCAACCATCATCAACTAAGGGTTGTGACCAATAACCTCAATGTTGCCACCATGTTGATGAATAAACCTGATTTCAGCGTGATTCTGGCCGGCGGAGAAGTGCGCAATAAAGATGGTGGTGTTACAGGTGAAGCCACCCTAGACTTCATCTCCCAATTTCGTTTAGATTTTGGCATTTTGGGCATCAGTGGTATCGATTATGATGGCTCATTACTCGATTTTGATTACCATGAAGTGCGAGTCAAACGTGCGATTATTGAAAACAGCCGTAGTGTATTCCTTGCCGTTGATCACAGTAAATTTGGCCGTAATGCGATGGTAAAACTCGGGACCTTAGCCGATGTGGATTTGATCATTACCGATCAAGCCCCACCGCAAGAAATCGCCGAATTTGCTAAATTGCATGAAGTCGCCATTCAAGTGGTTTAGCCGGTCAGCGCTGCAACAGCGCAAGAAGGATCGATATACTGCTCAAATTTGTGAAAAATTAAAGCGTTGTCAGGCGCTGTAAGGTTACTTAGCAGCGCCTGTCATCCAATTGTCATCAAACTTTGCTTAAATATTTGCCCATCTCTAGCTCACGGATTGTACGCTTTTGTTATGGCGCTAACCCTCGATAAAATTACTCTAACCGAAACGACTTTAAACAACCTAAAATCGGTCGAATATCAATGGGTCAGAACACTGTACGTGCAAGGCTATCAACCAGAAGCAATTAACCACTATATTCAAACCTGTTTTGGTGGTGATACCATTTTTGCCGATCTGTTCCGTCGCGTTGCGATGCATGAGGAGAGTCTCTATTTGCTGCTGAGATACTTAAATTGTGCGCCTTCTAGTCGAGAGTTCTAATTTTTCTGTACTCTTCATTCTTGATTACCACTCAATTTCTGATCTTACTCGCAACCTATCATGCTGGCCCTGTTGGCAAATAAGGTTGTGCTTATACTGGCAAGCGTGTTCTATACCCTTCTTACTTGAAGCTGCAACTAAGCTGTTTGGGTATATAGCAGAGATCAGCCATAAAAAAACCCGAGCTAAGCTCAGGTTTTGGTTACAAAAACTGTTAGTCGTGAACTAGTAAGGAATAGAGCTAACAGCCAGCTATGCGTAACGCCAGAATTGCAGCTTCTTAACTTGTCGGCGGCCAAACCAATAGTTGTTAAGAAGGGATACAATGGGCGACCTTAGGTCGCCCTTATGGTTATTATCCTTTCACACCACCAGCCGTAAGTCCTCCGACTAACCAGCGCTGCGCAAGTAAAAATACAATCGTGATTGGGAATGCTGAGAGCACTGCTGCGGCAGCAAAATCACCCCACAGATAATTCTGAGGATAAAGATACTGCTGCATACCAACCGCAAGCGTGTACGAGTTTACATCAGAAAGCAGCAGCGATGCCACCGGAACTTCGCCCACCACACCGATAAATGACAAAATAAACACCACCGCTAAGATCGGCACTGATAATGGCAATAATACCAGTTTAAAGGCTTGCCAAGGAGTCGCGCCATCCAAGGCTGCCGCCTCTTCTAATGACCGATCGATCGTTTCAAAGTAACCTTTAATCGTCCAAACGTGCAGCGCAATCCCACCAAGATAAGAGAAAATCAAGCCACCATGAGTATTTAAGCCCAAGAATGGAATGTACTGACCAAGCTTATCAAACAGCGCATACAACGCCACCAAAGCCAGCACCGCAGGGAACATCTGGAAAATCATCATTGCTTTTAAAATCGTCTCTTTACCTTTAAAACGCATCCGGGCAAAGGCATACGCAGAGGTGGTTGACAATGCAACGATCAATACCGAAGTGATCCCCGCCACTTTGACTGAGTTCCACAGCCAAGTCATCACCGGAAACGGAGGTGGTATCACCGTACCATCAGCATTTTGCACCGCAATACCAAGTGCTAATTTCCAATGCTCCAGCGATGGGCGATCCGGAATTAAGCTGCCAGTCGCGAAGTTACCTTCACGAAATGAAATCGCGATAATCATTAACAACGGGAAAATAATCATTGCTAAGAACATCCACAGTGCCGCGTGGGTTGCCCACACGCGATACTTAAGAGATTTACCTTGTACCATAGCCATATGAATGCTCCTTATTATTGGCTCAGCTTAGTAAAGCGCAGGTTAAGCAGCGCTAAGGCGCCTACCAGTAAGAAGATCAACGTTGCAATCGCACTCGCCAGACCGAAGTCTTGGCCGCCCGCGCCTTCAAACGCAATCCGGTAGGTATAGCTGACCAGCAGATCGGTGTAACCCGCAGGCTCTGAAGTACCGATACGGTTTGGTCCACCTTGAGTTAACAACTGAATCATAACAAAGTTATTGAAGTTAAAAGCAAAACTTGCGATCAGTAACGGTGTCAGTGGCTTAATCATCATCGGCAACGTGATTTTGGTGAAATTATTAATAAAATTCGCACCATCAATCGCCGACGCTTCATACAGATCATCCGGGATCGCTTTAAGTAGCCCCATACACAAAATCATCATATAAGGGAAACCAAGCCAAGTATTGACAATCAATACCATGGTTTTGGCCAGCAGTGGCTCAGAGAACCAAGCCGGACTGATCCCAAATAAGCCATTCAGTACCATATTGATTTCACCGAAACTTTGGTTAAACAAACCGCGGAAAATCAAAATCGAGATAAATGCCGGAACCGCATAGGGCAGAATCAGTAGCACACGATAAACTGCGCGGCCTTTGAGTGCTTCCCACTGCACAACACTTGCCAATACTAGCCCAATGATCAGGGTAAAAATCACCGTTAAAACTGAGAAGATCACCGTCCAAATAAAGATATTGATAAACGGCTCTTTAATTCCCTCATCTTTCCAGACTCGTTCAAAGTTGTGAGTCCCAATCGATACCACAAATCCAGGCGAGACGCGATCACCGATAAATTCACCGCTATCATTAACTGGTTGGTAAAAACCGATTTCCATATTAGGACTAAGCTTTTGACCCGACTGATTATTGATCAGCGTTTCACCATCCGCTTGTAGGGTATACAAAGGTTTGACTGCGGCGAATTTGCGTAACCCGCTCATACGGATATCTTCACCATCAGGGAAATGCAGATCAATACCACTTAATACCGAACGATAACTGATGATGGTTTTGATCGGTTCAAGTTCACCCGCAACACCCTCTACCACTTCGATATTAAGATCCGATGGGAGATTCTCACTCAGCGAGAAAGGTTCGGTGGCTAAAAGCTGATCTCCATCTTCAATCAGTAAACGGTAACCTTGCTCAGTGTTATAAAGTTGGAATGTGTAACTCTCGCCACTTTGAAAGGTCTGATCCATCAGCACCGACTGCGCCCGCTCCAACGAGAGCTGGTTTTTCGCACTATAGTTGGTAAAAGCCAGGTTCACGGTATAAGCGAGGGGGAACAGAATAAACAGGATCATTCCCGCAATACCGGGATAGATATAACGATGTGCATATGTTTTAGGGCTGGCAAATACATACAAAGCCAATGTGGTCAGGATCAGCGTCAGCAATGCAAACGCTACCTCACCGCGAGAATACATAATAATGGTTGCGTAGCCATTCACGATACCTACTGCGCCAAGTACTGCCCATTTTAAAAATTCACGTTTGTCGATTGGACGTACCGCAGTTGGTTCGGACATAGCCTGTGTACCTTGAGCTGACTGCATAAATAACCTGCTAGCGTGTTGTTACCAAGAAATGGGAGGGGGAAAATGCCCCCTCCAAGATATGACGATGGGTTATCGAGTCATCTGTTTTTCAGCATCAGCCAGTGCGGCATCAACGGTTTGGCGACCATCAACAATGTTGATGATGGCATTTTTCACTGCACTCCAGAATGCGTTCATTTCTGGAATATTGGGCATGATTTCACCATTCATGGCGTTATCCATGGTCGCGGCAATACGTGTATCCGCATCCAATTCACGCTGGAATGAATTCAGTGCTACAGCGCCAAGTGGTTTATCATTGTTCACCATACGTAGACCATCATTGGTCAGCAGGTAATTTTCGATAAACTCAACCGCTAGGTCTTTATTTGGAGAAGCAGTGCTGATACCCGCAGTCAGTACGCCAACAAAAGGTTTTGACGCTTGAGAGTTAAATTTCGGCAGCGTCGTTACACCATAATTGATGCCTGACTTATCAATGTTGCCCCATGACCATGGGCCGTTGATGGTCATCGCTGTGGTACCTTGGTTAAAGGCTGCTTCAGATACCGAATAATCCATATCTGGTGAAATGATCCCTTTATCAACTAGGCCTTTGACGAAGTTCATCGCCTCTTTGACACCTTTGTTGTTAACGCCAGCATCTTTGACATCGTAACCATCCATGCCATATTTGAATGCATAACCGCCATCAGAAGCCATTAATGGCCAAGTGAAATACGGCTCTTTGAGGTTCCACATAATCGCAGACTTGCCTTCTTTTTTCAGCTTGGCATCCAGTTCAGCGACTTCTTCCCAGTTCTTCGGTGGGTTAGGCACTAAATCTTTGTTGTAAATCAAAGATAGCGATTCCACAGCAATCGGATAACCGATCAGCTTGCCTTTATATTTCACCGCATCCCAAGCGAAGTCCACGGTACCCTCTTGGATTTTCTTGGAAGGTTTGATCTCAACCAACAGACCCGCATCAGCATAGCCACCAAAGCGGTCGTGAGCCCAGAACACAATGTCAGGACCATCACCCGTGGCCGCCGTTTGTGGGAATCGATCTTGCAGGCCATCAGGATGAGCCACGGTCACTTTCACCCCAGTGTCCGCTTCAAATTTTTTACCGACTTCCGCCAGACCGTTATAACCTTTATCACCATTAATCCAAATAGTGAGTTGTCCTTGTTCTATAGCAGCATGGGCACCAAACGAACCAAGAGCAACCAAAGTGCTCAGCGCGACTGTGCTTAGGGCATTTTTCATATTTATATCCTTTTTTTTGTGTTGTAGGGCTCACCAAGAGGTTTTGCCGTATTTCGCCATTCATGATCAGAAAAAAGCGCATGCAACTCATCATCCCAATCCCTACGCCCTCGGTATTATGGCGTATTTTCGTGATCTCTATCGATGCATGTCAGCGAGCCAAATCACAAAAAGCAGGATTGGTGTGATCCTACGCAACTTATCCGCCATCAATTATTTGAGCTGGATCTAACTACGCCTGACGCCCCCTCCTCCACCTCCTCCTTGACTACTCCCCCTACAAAAAAAATGATGAGGAGGATGCAAGCATTGACCATTTCACACAAACTCACTGCATCCTAAAGAGGATGGTAAGAGCCTTTTCCAGTTCACAACTTGTGACTGGTTCCACCGCCAAGTCGGTTGTCGATATAAAATCATATTGGTAGTGAGCATTACGGGAGAGATATGATTTTTTATACGGGGGAAACAACCGACTTTTCGTGGCAGACGGGTGAATAGCTTCATAGCCGGAGTCTTCACCCTTTCTTTTCTTACCTAATAAGGCGACGCTGTCAATCGAGCCACTGTGGTTCGCCTTATCCAATTCCTGCTGTTATTGCGTGCACAATAATTCATATAATGAGCCGCAGTAATGATTAAAAATCTTGATCGAGGACGAGCTAGATGGCGAGTGTCACGTTAAAAAATGTATGTAAAGCTTATGGCGATGTGCTGATTTCTAAGGATGTCGACCTAGAGATTCAAGAAGGCGAATTTGTGGTATTCGTCGGCCCTTCAGGTTGTGGTAAATCAACCCTACTGCGTTGTATTGCTGGGCTCGAAGACATTACCTCGGGCGATCTGTATATCGGTGAGCAACGGATGAATGATATTGAACCGTCCAAACGCGGAGTGGGTATGGTGTTTCAATCCTACGCACTTTATCCGCATCTCAACCTCTATGACAACATGTCGTTTGGCTTGAAACTGTCTAAATCGGACAAAAATGAGATCAAACAACGTGTCGATCACGCTGCCGAAATTCTGCAGCTCAGTCATTTGCTCGACCGTCAACCGAAAGCCCTGTCTGGTGGTCAGCGCCAGCGAGTAGCGATTGGTCGTACTCTGGTTTCTCAGCCTAACGTATTTTTACTCGATGAACCGCTGTCTAACCTTGACGCGGCGCTACGCGTGCAGATGCGCTCAGAAATTACCAAGCTACAACGCAAACTAGGCTGCACAATGATTTACGTCACTCACGACCAAGTCGAAGCGATGACCATGGCCGATAAAATCGTTGTGTTGGATGCTGGTTTTGTCTCACAAGTGGGTAAACCACTTGAGCTGTATCACTACCCAGAAAATCGCTTTGTGGCCGGCTTTATAGGTTCACCAAAAATGAACTTTATGAGTGTGTTTATTGAGGCGGTAGAAAAAGATCGCGTACAAGTGCAACTGTCTAAAGGAGCAACATTCTGGATCCCTGTCGATGGTACCACCGTCACACGCGGTCAACGTATGTCGCTCGGTATCCGTCCAGAGCATTTAGTCGAAGCGGAAAAAGGTGACGCTCAAATCGAAGGTAAAGTGATGATCGTTGAGAAATTGGGCAACGAAACACAAGTCTATATGAATCTAAAAGGTTCTGACTCTGATGTCATTTATCGCCAACCCGATACCCTCGATGTTGAAACCGGTGACTCGTTGACAATTGGCATCCCTGCCTATCGCTGCCATCTCTTTCACAGCGATGGTCGAGCTTGCCGCCGTCTATACCAAGAAAAAGGCACCGAATCCAAGCGTTAAGCTATCTTTACTGACTACGCCCTCTTATTTAAGAGGGCTTTTTATTATGCCTAATTAAGCATCAACATCTTCAAGACCGATATTATTTTTGGCCCAAATCAGAGCCTGCAGGCGGTTTTTGGCATTAATTTTTTTAAATACATTATGCAAATGGGTTTTAACGGTATTTTCACTGACAAAAAGCTGACCGGCAATTTCAATATTAGACGCCCCACTGCCCAGCAACTTAATAATTTGTTGCTCTCTTTTGGTTAATTTTGCGTACATTTGCGAAGTCACCACAGAATGGCCGGTACGATAATGCAGGATATATTCTTGAGCCAGTTTACGCGTTAACCACATTTCGTCTTGCAAAACGTTGCCTATACCTTTGATCAGCTTATCGATATCATCCTCTACATAAAAAACACCGACCAGATTATTCCACTTGAACAATGCCTTATGCTCAATATCGAGCGGACAATTTATAATGACTTCTTTTGCATCAGGGCAGCATAGCTGCTTGAAAGCGCTATAATCATTTAAGGCATTGTCTGCAATTCTCGAGTAATCAATCATCAATATCTGAATATTTCGACTGGCGGGCTTATTTTCCTCAAGCCAGATTTGTGAAAATGGCGTGATCTCCAGCGCCACGGGAAGCTTTGATTCCAGTGCCTCTTTCAACAATCTCGATTGCATACCAACATCAGACAACATTCTAACGTTTAGCTTTTCCTGACCTTTCATTTCATCCTTCCTAACGCAGCAAGACCAACGTAATTAAACTAACGTTAAGTAAGGCGAAGTCAATCTTCAAAAATAAGACAAACGTTTAAGCAGGGAAATTTAAGACCATAATGAGCATAATGCATCATGTTGATGCGTTATTTCTCAAGATTAAGAATATATTAATCACAACCACGGCAAGCATTAATCAAATATTAACCAAGTTGCTTAATTAATTCGCAAAAATTACGTACGATAAAGCACTTTGATGACATGCCAACCAAATTTGGTTTTAACCAGCTGCGGGGTTAATATCTCCCCCTGAAAACACGCTTTATCAAAAGCAGGCACCATTTGACCTTGGCGAAACTCACCCAGATCGCCGCCTTTTTTACCTGAAGGGCACAACGAATATTTTTTGGCTAACAGATGAAACTTAGCCCCTTGCTTGAGTTGCGCGAGAATATCATCCGCTTGTTGTTGATGTTTGACTAAGATATGCAACGCTGCCGCAGTACGAGCCATAGGATCCCCCGATTTTAATTAGCCGCGTAGTGTACCTGAACAGCCATGAATGTAAACGTATGGCTTAGATCAAAATAAATGGCTTAAATATCAGCTAAATTCAAGCTATACCCAAACAACTTGGAGTTGCAGGTAGGCGGCAAGTGAGTGAGTCCCCATGAGCATAGGCAAACAATGTGATTGGGGTGAGCAAACGTAGCCAACACCGCTGCAGCTTCAAGTAGGAAGGGGATATTGCATTACCAATAAGGTAATTTAGGTTAGTATCAATCACCTTCACGAGATAAAGATAGCGTTATGGCAAAAGTGGTCAGTAAAGCAAATCAAGCACAGGGCATGTTGATGTTCACCCTCAGTGCTCAACAACAACTTTTCGCGATTGGTACTCTAAAAGTGCGGGAAATTGTCACTTACCAACCGATGACGCAAATACCCTACTCCCATCATCATGTGATTGGTACTGTGACCATTCGCAATTTAACCATCCCGGTAATTGATATGGCGGCTGCAATCGGCTTTCGTGCGATCCAGCCCAGTGAGTATCAACAATGCTATCTGATCGTGACCGATTGTTTGCGCACCGTGGTCGCATTTATGGTGCGTAGTATTGAAAAAATCATCGAATGCGATTGGCGACAAATTGAGTCCTCGCCGCCTTCTGCTGGGCATAATGTGTTTGTCACCGGCATCACTCACTTTCAAGATAAGATAGTCCAGCTCCTTGATGTAGAATTACTGCTGTCAAAAATCTACCCACAGTATGAATCATCCAAAGTTCCGATGTTGACCGATATTGAGCGTGAACGGCTTAAGCCACTCAATATTCTGCTCGTCGATGATTCTTCGATTGCCCGTAAACAGCTCTCCGATGCGTTAGACAGCATTAATATTGCCTATCAGATATGTAAAAATGGCAACGATGCAATCGAACTGATGCGTAATATGGCGAGAGAAAATCGCGCAATCAATATTCTGGTCAGTGACATTGAAATGCCCGGCTTAGATGGCTATGAACTGGCGTTTGAAGTGCAAAATGATCCCGCATTAAACCAGGCCTACTGTATTTTGCACACCTCCTTATCCAGCGAAATCTGTCTTGATCGTGCCCACCAAGTCGGGGCTCATGAAGCATTAGAGAAATTTAACGCGACCGAGTTGATCGAGGCGATGCTGCGCGGAGCCAAAAAACTCCAAACTCAGTGCTTAACTCAGGCATAAATCGCTCTGTAGATAACCGCTAGCATCTTATTGAAAATCCCCATTCCAGCGCTGTTCATAGTGGCTTAGCCATTGCTGCAATTGATTGGACAGCGCATCTTGCTCAAGCTCAGAAAAACCACGTAAAATGTACGCCTGCCATGCCCAATATTCCAATAACAGTGGTTCGATGCGGCACACACCTTGCTCACTGAGCGTCACGTCAATACTGCGCCGATCAGTTTGGCTCATCGTCCGCACCAACCAGCCTTTCTGTTCAAGCAGATCCAGACGATGGGTCATCGCTCCTGAACTCAACAAAGTCAGACTTTGCAGCATCGCGGGGGTTAAACAGTAAGGCGCTCCAGCACGGCGCAGCGCCAGCAACACTTCAAATTCACCTGGGGTTAAGCCAATTTGCTGGTAAAACTTCGCCATCGCCAATTCTATACGCTTAGTGATACGCAATGCGCGATCAATAATGGACATCGGTAAGGTATTCCATTCTGGCTTTTGCTCTGCCCATTGCCGAACCGCAATTGTCACTGAATCCATACACACTCTTCCTTATCATGTTTGGATATGTCCACCAATATCATGAAAATAAAACATTTTTGGCTATTTTCATTGTCAATCAGTTAATCTACTATCATTAACATATCGACTATATCCAAGCCAACAATCGCTGAAGGAATAGGCTGTGCTTTCGAAAATACCGACCAAAATCGCGTTAGTGATTTTCATATCACCACTGGTTATGCTGTTGCTCACCCAACAGCTATGGTCCTCATATCTAGCACAACTGTTACTCAATCAAAAATTTGCAGAAATTAATCAGTCAATTGAACAACGTAATCTAGCTTTAGATACGATGGTCGCTACCCAAGTGCAGTCATTGACTTTCAGCTGTAATAGTAATGATATGCAACTAATTCGCGATCCGCAGTTTTACAATCGCTTTATTCGTCTGATCGGCATTGAAACTGCACAAGGCGTTAGCTGCTCGACCATCGGTTATCCAATCCCGTTACCTACCGAGTTATCTAGCTCAGAAATGGCCATGGGTTACCACCTTTCAGCAACACCAACCAGCCAAACCGCATCACGAGAGCTGTTAATTCAATATATCGAACCACGCGGTCGAGTGTTTTGGGTGGTGGATGGCAGTTGGGCGCAAGAGCTGCTGCTTAAGCCTTGTAGCGATTGTTTTTATTTGAAATTTCGCTTTTTAGATCCCGCCCTCAGCGAACTCACTATTCAGCGTGGCAATTTGGCTATTTTGCAACAAACCAACAAGCTATCGGTTTATCGACAATCAGGCAGCACACCTTTTGAGAGCGAACAGACCTTGATCGCAGGATCAGCCCTGCACACTTACGCTCGCCAACAAATTTTCGTATGGGGCATACCGATTGCGTTACTGTTTGGTTTCCTTTTTTCCATTAGCTATTTGATTTTGCGTAACTATCGTAACTCGATTGAAGGCTTAATTGAAAAAGGGATCCGCGATGAAGAGTTTATTCCTTACTATCAACCGATCGTCGATTCTAGAACCCGTGAAGTGCTCGGTTATGAAGTCCTACTACGCTGGCAGAAAGGCCAGCAATTGTTACCGCCAAGCCTATTTATCTCTGCTGCCGAAAATTCCGGTTTAGTGGTCGAGATGACCAATCAACTGATCCAAAGAGTCTGCCTAGATTTAGAGCATATTCCGGCTCACTGTTGGATAAGTATCAATGTAGTCGCCGATCATCTAGAGCAACACCATCTTTCCCAATTATTGGAACAGTTACACTGGCCATATAGTGAACGCATCAAATTTGAGCTCACCGAGCGAGCCCCGATCAAAGTCATGACCAAAGCGCAAGATGAAGTGGCTAGTCTATTGCGACAAGGCTACCAGTTTAAACTGGATGATTTTGGTACTGGCTATGGTGGATTTGCTTATCTACAAAACTTACAAATTACCAGCATTAAAATCGACAAAATGTTCGTCGATACCATCAACACCAGTGATGTAAAAATCAGCGTATTAGATTCGATTATTGGCTCAGCCCAGGGCGGTAATATTGAAGTGATCGCGGAGGGGGTGGAACATCAGTATCAGGTCGATTATTTAGCGCAACGCGGTGTATATTGGATCCAAGGTTATTTCTATGCTAAGCCGATGCCACTAGAGCAAGTTTTGCAATTTACTCTCCATCCAACACCGACACGGTAAGTCGGTGATAAGCGTAACACGACTCTAGCACATCACCGCCTCATCCGACAACCATGATAAAAGAGAGATCAAAAGAGAACTGCGGCGATCAATTATGCCGCTGAAATATAATCGCGTGGCGACCGATTTTGCTGCGCAAGCTCTTGGATCAGCGCATCTAGATTCAGTTCAATATTAAAACGGCGTTTAAGGTTGGCGAGAAAGATCGGATCTTCACACATCGCTTTCTCAGGTTGGTCACTGATTTTTGCCACCGGACGACCTTGACACTCAGCCAGCTTAATCACCATCGATAACGGACGATATTCAACCCCTGCCGCATTGCGCCACTGGGCTAAATCATTGGTCAAAAAGGTGCCAATCCCAAACGAAATTTTCACTCGTCCGGCAAAATACTCACACAAATCCAACGCCTGATCGAAATCCAAGCCATCAGAAAAAATAAACAGCTTACTCATTGGATCAATACCGAGCTGCTGATAATGAGCAATCATGCGATCCCCCCAGCGGAATGGACAACCGGAATCGTGGCGCACCCCATCATAAGCATTGGCCAAGTGACGATTAAAATCACTCAAGAAAGCATCAATGGTTAAAGTATCGGTTGGAGCAATCGCCAACATGCCATCAAAAGCGCTTAGCCAACACTGTAATGCAACTTGTTGTGAATCACGCTCATTCACCAGTGCTTGATGGCCCATAAACCACTCATGGGCAATCGTGCCAATCGGTTTTAAACCAAACTCACGCGCGAAATGATAATTGCTGGTGCCCAACATCCATTGTGGAATTTCTTGCTGCAAACACGCCAACACATCACGTTGTACTTGGCTGGAAAAACGACGCCGCGTGCCCATTTCTGTGAGTGAGAAATTGGTGATGCCACGGCGGGCAATGTCGGCTTTGAGTTTAGTTAATTTGCGCTGCAACACCTGAAGCGGCAAATCAGCGGGAACATCCGCCCAACGCTGACGACTGCGAACTTCGGCCACAATCGCCATCACTAAGGTTTCATATAAAATGGTGTCACGCCAACTACCGCGAATACCAATCCGCAGTTGCTGTTTACCCCCCTGCTGAAGCACACCGATTTCCACCTGCTCTTGCGGCGTAAAATGAAAATAGCGCAGAGATTGCAAAAAAGTCGGCTTAAGATGGGGCGCATGCTGGGTTAAATAGTGAATATCTGCGTCTGAAAAACGCAGTGAACTCAGCTCTGCGATCGCTTGGCGAATTTCGGCGAGGAGTGAACTGACATCCTCATCACTGCGCACAATCAACTCGTAACGTACCGATACATCGGGATAAAAATGGTGTATCGCCTGCATCATATTGATTTTATAAGCATCAAGGTCAAGCAGACTACGAATGATGTGGGGAGAAAACAGGCGTGGACTCATGATTGCCCTCCTTCAGTTCACTTTCGATGTTAGTAACATATTGTTGCTAACTTTTGCTGGCACGATAATCGAGCCACCAGCGTTTGTCAACTTTTGTGACAAACCAAGCATAAAAATGGCTATCATCGAGCTTTTCATCGGCCACAATCAGGCATCATTCTTTTATTAATCATGTTTCAAACATAGCGTAAACCTAAGTTTGTCACATTTTGTTATTTATATTTGACCCTTACCTTTCAGTTACCTAGAATACTCCCATCTCACTTTAGGAGCCTTGTATGATTGTCACCATTGATATGGTCTGCTTGCGCCTAGCCCCAGCGGGTATTGAGACGTTATTAGTCAAGCGCAACAATCCACAGCGCTCTGACTTTGGCTTATGGGCCTTGCCTGGCGGCTGGGTATTTGATGAAGATCTTAGCGCCCAAGGCGGAGAGCCGGCCGATAAAGATTTTGACTCTGCGCGGCGGCGCATCTGCCGCCAAAAAATCCATACCTACCCGAATTTCATCAGCGATCCGCTGGTCGATGGCAATCCTAAACGCGATCCCGATGGTTGGAGTATCAGTATTTCCCACTACGCCCTACTCAATCACACCAACATTAAACAAATTGAAGAAGCGGGTATGGCTAAAAGCCGTGTCAATTGGTTTGCATTAGACCCAATATTACAAGGTAAGCAGACACTGGCCTTTGATCACGTGGCACAAATTCAGCACGCTTGGAAAAAACTGCGCGCGGCAATCGAATACACCTCAGTTGCCCTATTCTTGCTTGAAAAAGAATTTTTGGTCGCCGACATTATTGATGCCTACGCTAAATTCGGCGTTGATGTGAACCGTATGACCATCAAACGCCGCTTAATCGACACCGGTGTGATAGTCAGCACTAACCGGATTGTTGCCTCCAACAAAGGCAAAGGCGGCAAACCTGCGATGGTCTATCGCTTAGCCAGCAAAGAGATGATCTATTTTCAGACCTGCTTACGCAGTTAGTCGGTAAATAGATCATTACTACGCCTCACCAATCCTCCAGATCAGCCTTCGATCAAGGAGGATGACGCCCAGCAAGCCACGTCTATAATCCCAGCCATTGAATTGCTTCAAACCCATGCACCACACGACAAAAATGTGTGGCAGCGTAGTTGCAGGGAGTCACACCATTGTCAAAATCCAATGCCAACGTTATTTTGCATGCCTTTGATTGGCCATATGCAGAGGTAACCAAACAAGCCAAATTAATTCAACAACTGGGCTATGGTTCAGTACTGGTTTCACCGCCGATGCGTAGTGCTCACTGCGCGCCATGGTGGCAACGCTACCAGCCACAGGATTACCGAGTGATCGATAACCCACTAGGCAATACTCTCGATTTCAAAGCCATGATCACCGCACTTAGCCAGCATGGGGTACAAGTTTATGCTGATGTGGTGTTTAATCACATGGCTAACGAAACTAAACAACGCAGTGATCTGAGCTATCCTAGTCAAGCCGTACTTGCCAAATACCAACAAGATCCTGAACACTATGCCGAACTACGCTTATTTGGCAATCTAGCTGAGCCGCTATTTAACCAGCAAGATTTTGTCGCCGCATTTGGGATTAAAAATTGGCAGGATAAGTGGCAGGTACAAAATGGCCGCATCAGCGGAGGACCAACGGATCCTGGCTTACCGACCTTACGCGTGCATCCGCATGTGATCGAGCAGCAGAAAAACTATTTGCTCGCCCTCAAGCAAATGGGCGTGAAAGGTTTTCGCATCGATGCAGCAAAACACATGACCTTAGAACATATTAAGCAAGTGTGGAGCGATGCTATCACCGATGGTATGCATATTTTTGGTGAAATTATCACCGCAGGAGGCGCCACCGAGCAGGAGTATGAAATTTTTCTGCAGCCCTATCTGCAAGAAACACGCTTTGGTGCCTACGACTTTCCGCTGTTCAGTATTTTATTTAACGCTTTTTCAGCCCAAGGCAGCTTAAAAAGTTTGATTGATCCCTACTGCTTTGGCCAAGCGCTTTCCAATCGGCGCGCGATTACCTTTGCGATCACCCACGACATCCCTAACAACGCGGTATTTGCCAATCTAGTGTTGGATGAAGCCGATGAATGGTTAGCGTACGCTTATGTGTTAGGTCGTGATGGAGGAACCCCTCTGGTGTATACCGACCTCAATCCAAGCGGGATCGAAAATCGTCAAGGACAGCCACGCTGGGTCAATAGCTGGCAAGATCCACGCATGGCACAGATGATCGCCTTCCATAATCAATGTCATGCCGAACCGATGCAAGTGCTGATCGGCACCGATGATCTGCTGATCTTCCGCCGTGGTACCCAAGGCTTAGTCGCGATCAATAAATCACAGCGTAAGCAGTCGGTAACCATCGCTTGGCCACAAGCTATGCAAGAGACGTTAACGGGTCAAACTTGGCAGCCAAATAATGGTCAATTAGAACTGGAGCTTGCAGCGCAAACTTATGTCATGCTGTGCAGCTTCAGTGAAGCCTAAGCCAAGCCGGTAATTGGTATGAACGAAGCTAGCCCACATTGCGGCCGCTTCAAATAGACAGGAAATGAGTGCGATAAAAAAATCCCCACTGATTGGCTTGAGCCACTTAACACTCAGTCAATCAATGGGGAGAGTCGATGCGCTGCCTCACCCACTTAGCATGGTGTTTCACCACGCCCAGTCAGTGAACAGATAAACCCTTACAGGAACAGGTTCATCACTAACATCGCGCCAAATGCGTTGAGTACTGAAATCGCAATCATCACTGGGATATAGCGACCTTCAGTACCAATTGGGCCAAGAATACGACCGATATACTGCACTTGCGATCCCATCAAATAGATCGCAGGAGCCAAAATCGCAATGTGGGTACCATTTAAAATACCTTGGTCAAACAAGGTGATCACCACACCAACCGCACCGCCCATCGACATCCATGCACCAATCAGTACTGCCGCCGCTTCACCTGGTAAGCCAAAAATAGCCATCAGTGGTGAAAATACCGTACCCATCAGATCAAGAGCACCGGTAATTTGCAGCGCTTTGATGATCACAAACGCCATCAGTACATTCGGTACTGTTGAAGTCGTTGCAATCACCCAGCCTTTTTTGGCCCCTTCGACGAAAATATCCGTCACCATTGGCTTTTTCGCTTTTACTTCGCTCATCAGTTTGCTTCCTCTAATTTTGGCTCTTGCTGAGCAGATCCTTTACCTTCGGTGAGGTTCAAATAGATACGGAACAAGTTGGCACCGACAATTTTGAAGATAAACATCACCGCAACCGCAAGACCGATTGAAGAAGTTACCGCGGCAGAGCCGTCAGCAAGCGTCAGAGTGAACAGCACCGCACCAGAAGAGAAAAAGTTAACAATGGTCGCGCCTGCTGAGAATTGGAACATGGTAAACACGTCCGCTTCACGCTTAGTCAGATGACCTTCATCTTTAAGCTGACGAGTCATGGCTGAACCCGCATCGGTACTTTGCAAAGAAGCAATCAGCGCTAAACCAGTATTACCCGGAATACCCATCACTGGGCGTAATAATGGCGTCAACAGCTTACGAGCAGCATCCAGTGCGCCGTAATGTTCCAGCACATTGATCATACCCAATGCGAACATCACGGTTGGGATCAGAGTCAGAGCAAACAGGAAACCATCACGAGCACCACTGCCCCCTTGGCCACGCAACGAAGTCGTTGCAACTTGTAGCCCATCAGCGGTTTCACTGACATTGTACGCCACTTTACCAAAAGCACCGTTTAACGTGGTGAAATCAAATACACCATACCACTGGTTAGATTGCAGTAAGCCAGAGAAAAAGACCACCGCGAATGCTAACGCAACGTAGCATCCCCAAGTCACTTTTCGCTCTAGAGTTGTCGATTGACTCATCATTACCTCTATAAGATTGAAAAAAATTGGCCGCTATGGTGCACCAATTGCGTGCCAGAGGGAATGATCAAAGTCAATTAGATGATAAAGCTGAGTTTTTGATTAAAAATAAAACATTATTTTGTTAAGCTAACAATAACAAGCATGAAAGAATGATTCACCCAACAACTAGATCGCTAGCATTAATAATTAATTCAAAACCAACTCGGTGCTTATGTGCTTATTCGCTGCTCAAGATCAAGCAGAAATGCTTTGCGCTCTAAACCGCCCGCATAGCCGGTCAATTGGCCATTTTTTCCTATCACACGATGGCAAGGCACAATGATCGACAGTGGGTTTTTACTATTGGCTACCCCAACGGCTCGCACGGCTTGCGGATTACCTATCGCCTTAGCCAGTTGCTGATAGCTGCAGGTTGCTCCGTAGGGAATCGCGCACAATCCACGCCATACTGACTGCTGAAATGGTGTACCAGTAGCCGCCAATGGCAGATCAAATTGGCGGCGCTGACCCGCAAAATACTCATTCAGTTGTTGAATGGTTTGCTTGAGAATCGGGCACGTTTGGCTCTCATGACCTAAATCGCTCGGTTGGGTGGTTTGAGTAGCAAACCATACCCCAAGTAACGCATGCTGATCGGCTTGCAAAGTCATGCGCCCGATCGGAGATGAATAATGGGTAAAATATTTCATTGCCTCGCTCCTCCCGCTAACTCGCAGCGCTGCTGGCACTCCGCAGCATCTCCAGCGGATCGAGTGTTTTGATCAGCTTTTCTACCTGTACAATCGCTTCGATGGATGAGCTATTTTTACGATAGCTAAGATAGAGAGGTCGATGCCATTGATTGACCTCAGACACTGGATATAACTGACCGGTTTCTAGCAAAGGTCGCACCATAGTTTCAGGCAAATAAGCACTGCCACCTTTCTCAATAATAAAATCGAGTGCAATTCTCGCAGTAGAGGTACGTAAAAATGGCGCAGGCGCTTTCGGATGACGATCCGCATGCTCGGACGCAAATCGAGCGCCCCAATCGACATACACATAGCGATGCTCAAACACATTTTGTGCACTCGCCGGCTGAGTTGAGACTAACAGCAACACCAGATCAGCGACTTTTTTACAATGCAGCTCTTCCGCTTTGATCGGGTCAAAAGCAAACGCCATATCTAGGGTTCGCTCTAACAAGCCACGGTTGAGTTGTTCACGTCCCATCACTTCTGCTAAAAAGCCATAGCCTTCAAACGTATCGGTGATCCGACTCAAACAGTGCTGTAAATACGCATCCCAAATATTGGGCGTACCTCCTAACGTCAGCTGTAATGCTTTACCGCTTTCCAGCGATAATTCAAATTTAGCCTGTTGCAGGGTCGCCACCATTACCTCGGCATAGCCAACCAAACGTTCGCCCGCCGAAGTTAATTTGATGTTGTTGCGATCTCGGGTAAACAACTGTGCATCAAAATGATTTTCCAGTTGTTTGATCCGCGCGCTGACCGCGGCTTGCGTCAAATACAGGTTTTCAGCAGCGCGCCCAAAGTGGCGTACTTTAGCCAGTTCAAGAAAGGTGCGAAAGACTTTTACGTCCATATAGTTTCCTCTGATATTACCCGCGCAGATTAACAAGGAAGCGGTATTATGACGATAAAAAATTTTTGTTTTTCTTTTATTAAGATTACGCCTAACTTTCGCCGTGACCCACGCTTACACGCTGGTTGAATATAGACACATGAGGTTGACATGGCTGAGACAGCATTTCGTCAAGGAAAAAAACGTTTTTTCGATACTAAAAAGTTCCCAAGAGGCTTTGCTAAGTCTGGAGATTTTACTCTGGCAGAAGAAGAGATTTTAAGCCTATACGGAAATACCATGCTCGGTTTAGAGAGTGGTGAACTGACCCCAGAAAATGACCAAGAACAGCATTTCATTAAAGTGCTAGAAAACCCAGATTTAGCCGAGCATAAATTAGAAAAAGCTTGGTTGAAATACACTCGTTTAGCGCGGGGTCGTAAACGCTTTCACACCTTAAATGGCCGCAATAAGCCAGATGGGACTGAAGATTACACTGACGATGAACCGAGCTTAACAGAAGAAGATTAATTCTGACGGCGATCATTCCATCGGTCGCCATTGTGACATGGATGGACGACAATTTGCGTCCTTATTGGAGGTAAAATGTCGAACCCAGTGTGCAATGTTTATTCGCTTGATGAGATGCTCTCGCTGATCCAGCGTGAACAGCCTTTTGCTGGATCACTGGAATCAGCAGGCTGCTATATCAAGGTGGATAACTATCTGCCGGTGGTCTGCACCGCCATCCATGCTGGTAGCCGTTTACGCGAAGATTTGCTCAAACAGTGCCAGTTAAGCCAAGCTGAGCGCCATTTAGAAGAAGCGCCTTACACCGATCAATTTATCGCCTCACAGCCGATCACATTATGTGGCCTCGATTCGCGTTTCGAATACGATCTCAATCGCGCCAAAACCCTCAGCACTCGCTACAAATCCGCTTGGAATCGCCCACTGAGCGATAAACAGCGCAGTGAAAGCCACCGCAAACACAGCGCATTTTATCAGCTCTATGAAGCCTTGATCCGCAAACTCGAAGCCATGCATGGCATGGTGATCGTGTTCGATATGTATGCTTATAACTATCAGCAACTGGGAGATAAACCCACCCCAGTATTTAATGTCGGCACCGCGCAAATCGATATGCAGCGTTGGGGCTCGGTGGTCAAACGCTTTTGCACTGAATTAAGCAAAATTCAGCTACCACACATCAAAAACCAAACAGAAATCAATGCGCTGTTTGAAGGGCGCGGCTATTTGATTGCTCACACCAATGCGCACTTCGATCGCACTTTAGTGCTGCCGACCGAAGTGAAAAAAGTGTTTATGGAAGAAACTAGCGGCACAGTTTACCCTTTGGTATTGAACGCCCTGTGCAGTGGCTTGAAAAGCGCGTTTAGTCAAACCAGTGCCTATTTTCAGCGCCAGCATAATCGGCGGCGGATCAGTAAATCAAAAATGCTCAGTTCATCGATTGAGCCTGCAATTTTGGCGATTGATGATGCGTTATCCAAACTGACTCGCAAAGTCGAAACGCTTAAATACGTCAACCCGACCAACCTCAATAGCGAGCAAAAACGCTTTGAAGCGGCACCCAGTCGCTACAAACCCGAGTTTCGCTACAAACAGTTACCGATCAACGCTAATCAGTTCAAACAGCAGCTCTATCAATTACCGATTGACACCATTTCCGACCCCGATTTAAAACAACTTTATGGATCGATGGTGGATAAATTGAATGAAAAAATCGATTTATTAACCAGCATTGGCCAAGAAGCATTTTTGTATAACTCACTGCGTTTTTATGGTCGACCCAAACACACGGCGCTCGAAAACGCGAAATTTTTGCTGTACGCCAAAACGTTAGCCGAAGAGCAGGGACCACTGTATAACGCAGATCAAGCGGCGCAAATCATGCTGGAAAAAGCTCAGCAGTGGGGGATGAATTGCCATATTACCCCAACAGCGTCATTGGCTGCCCGTGCGATGGTGAGTGGTAAAAAGCCACCTACCCTGTATCTCAACAGTAAAGCGATGTATTCACATGCAGAAATTCAGCGCTTGATCCAGCATGAAATTGGCGTGCACTTAGCTACCACCTTCAATGGTCGGATGCAGCCTTTGCGAGTATTTTCCATCGGCTTGCCCGGTGCAACCGAATCACAAGAAGGCTTAGCGATTTGGGCTGAATACAAAGCGGGCTATATGTCACATGAGCGCTTAAAAACCTTAGCCACTCGGGTATTGGCGGTCGATTCAATGCTTAAAGAGCAGAATTTTCACCAAACTTTCAGCTACTTAACCGATGAATATGGTGTGGATCGCGACAGCGCTTTTATCACCACCACCCGTGTTTACCGTGGCGGTGGTTTTACGAAAGATCATCTCTATCTCGAAGGCTTTATCGGCATCTTGCACCAAGCCCAAAAACGCAACCTCGATAATCTGTTAGTTGGAAAATGCAGCTATCAATATCTTGATTTGATTGATGAGCTGGTCGAGCGTGGTTGGTTAATCAAGCCACAGTTTCGATTTGATGATTTAGGCAGCGAACCGACACCGACCCTCAAATATTTGATTGAATCACTACGCTATTAATCATCAATCGCCAACCTTAAGCACGGTTGTCCTCTCCGCCTAAATTGATTCAGGATCAGGGCTCAGTGATAAGCAATGCTCACAAAATAACTTAATTTTCAAAATGAATTTTTTATGGCGAGATGTGATTGGCTAACACCAAACCACAGATTTGCTCCGCTCAAGCGATTGAATATTGGCTCAACATACCACTATTGACGATACGATCGACTCAAGACTCGATTTTTTGACCTAAAACAATAGCAGTTTCTGAGGTCTTATTTTATAATGCAAATTAACTTATCCATCCCCGCTGCTGATCGATAAAACAGCGTCAAATAGGATGGGATCACAAGACATCATAAATTGAAATTTAGGGGCAATACATGAGACTTATCCCACTGAAAGCCGCAGCACAAGTTGGTCAATGGGCAGCAGCACACATCGTTAAACGTATCAACGAGTTCCAACCAACCGCTGAACGTCCTTTTGTACTAGGACTGCCAACTGGCGGTACACCACTAGCGACCTATAAGGCACTGATCGAATTGCACAAGGCTGGCAAAGTCAGCTTTAAGCACGTAGTGACATTTAACATGGATGAATACGTAGGTCTGGCGGCAGATCACCCAGAGTCTTACCGCTCGTTTATGTACAATAACTTCTTCAATCATATTGATATTCAAGAACAAAATATCAATCTATTGAACGGCAATGCCGCGGATCAAGAAGCAGAATGCCAACGCTATGAAGACAAAATCAAATCATACGGCAAAATTAACCTCTTCATGGGCGGTGTTGGTAATGATGGGCATATTGCATTTAACGAACCTGCATCATCACTCTCTTCACGCACGCGGATCAAAACTCTGACCGAAGATACGCGGATTGCCAATTCTCGTTTCTTTGCTGGCGATATCAATCAAGTGCCTAAATACGCCCTGACCATCGGTGTTGGTACTCTGCTCGATGCACAAGAAATCATGATCCTCGTTACTGGCCACAACAAAGCGCTCGCACTGCAAGCGGCAGTTGAAGGTAGCGTTAACCACCTATGGACAGTTTCTGCCCTGCAACTGCATCCTAAATCAGTGATTGTGTGTGATGAGCCATCGACTCAAGAGCTGAAAGTGAAAACCGTGAAATACTTCACTGAGCTTGAAGCAAAAAATATTGTTGGCTTCTAAGTTGCGCTTCAGCTAAGCAATCTCGGATTGCGTAACAAGCGCATCCGAAACCCTATCCAAGACCCTATCTAAAAAATGAACGCCCCGAGATTCGGGGCGTTCATTGTTGTCTGCCATAACATATTGATGAATAAATCGGTTGGTTAAATCAACCCAAACCCGCTTTATCGGTTATCAATCATCGGCTGGGAAAAATCTAACGTTTCAGAGCGCTCATACGCCATGGGATCAGCCTGAGGCCCTGGTTCAAGGGAGCCATCAATACTCTCCACGGGTTGCACAGTAGCAGAGTCAAGCTCTTCGCTTTTAAGCGGCAGCGGGATCTGACGCTTATACAATTTATTTAACGCGCGGATAATCGAATGCTTCGTCACTGAACCGGTAGCCAGTTTACGTTGCAATGGCTTGGCTAATGATTGCAAACCAACGATCGATTCAACACCAAATTTACCGCCCACCCAATCTCGTAAATGTTTAGCGGGTTCATAGCCCATCGAAGCGGAAAGAAACAGCCAGATGTAGCCAATCGCATTACCATGAGCACCACGATCAAGCCACGCCTCTCCGGCATGAAACATCGCTTGAGTATGGCCTTTTTCCGAGGCTCGCTCTAGCCAATAGCACGCCGTGGGAAAATCACTCGCACCACCCACGCCATGTAACAAGTTTAATCCAAACTTCATCATCCCCTCGGCGCTACCCATTTCGGCCGCTTTGCTATACCAAAAGGTCGAATCGGCCGGCGTGGGAGCAATATTATCGGCGGACACACACCATCCGCCCATAAACAATATGGCTTCGATCAAATTCGCCTCTGCCGCCGCTTGGATCAGCTCAATCCCTTTCGCAACATTGACTTCAATATTGCGACCATGTAGCCACGCGACACCCGTTTCAAATTTAGCCACAAGATCGCCTTCTATGCCCTGAGCGCAAGTCTGCCAAAACTTAGCTTTCTCTTGCGCAATCACATCATCGCGGATCCGCTGACAAATACGCACTATGCCATACATGGCTGAAATATTGTCCAGCCGAGCCGCTTTCTCATACCAAAATAGCGCTTCTTTTAAACTGCTACGCTCCGCCTCTTTGGCTAAAAACAAAATGGTTGGAATATGCCCCGATTCGGCTTTAAACAACCGCTCTTTGCGTTCTTGCTCTCGGTTACGTTCCAATGCTTTGCGATAGGCTTCTTCGCGCGCTTTACGTTCGGCTTCCAGTCGTTTACGTCTTGCAGATAACACCATCATCCAGACAAAAAATAGGATCAGTGTTAACCCTGTCGCACCAATTGCTATTCCGATAATATTCATAATTTCTCTAACAGGGTGATTGTATTTGCCACCACACCAACCAGTGGACCACCATAAAACAACAGCCTGAATTGTACTGTACATCCGATTGAGAAACTATGTCTCACCAAGAAACTCTGCACGATCAAAAATGGGTGGCTATCGGCCACCCATTTGATACTACGAGCGTTTAGTGACGAGCATTCACGGCTTTAACAAACACCTCTTGTACTCCTTCGATACCGAGTGCTTTGGCTTCGTCTAATAAGCTGAGGGCTTTAGGTAGGTCATTTGCTTTAACGGCTTGCTCTATCGATGAGAAATAATAAGCCTGCGTATCCGGCTGGACTTGCAGCACTGTTTTTGCATTATCGCTAGAAGTCGTGACTTGACGTTCTTCACTGCGTACAAAAGAAAAGAAAGAAGGTCCTGAAACTTCCAACTCAATCATTCCAGTCAAAGCATGAGGTACCGCAATATCTTTCAATTCTGGAAGATGATTGCCGCGCGCCTCCGCATCAATCCTTGCTGGATGTGCAACGTATGTGACCTCTTGTAAATCTTGCGGCTGGGTGTACACCAACACAAATAGAGATTGATAACCTTGTGGTGGATAAAAATTTAACTCTGCCACTAAACGGTTACCTAAGTGTAAACGCGGCTTACGGTATTCAAACACCGAATCATCAAACGACTCGACCACTTGGCCTTGTGCATCAACAATCATTACATGTGGGTAAAATACCGAACGGCCAATCTGACTGGTAATCGTCAGTGTCATTTGCCCACGATCCGCCGGGATCTCAAACAATGCGACAGGGCTTGCAATCACCTGATTGCGCAAATACTGCGTTTCCTTGGTCAACGCCACCTTAGTCGTGCTAGGTAATTTCACCTTGGTCGCTTGCAATTGCCCAATCTGCTGAACCTCCTGCCCTGTATTAGGCTTTACTTGCTCAACAACAGCTGTACTCTGACAACCCGCTAATGCAATACATCCCCCAAGTAATAAAGCTCTAAGCACCATAACGACTCCTTTTTATCATTTTTTTAAAGACTCTCATCAAACCTGTTGGCAAGAAACCATAAGCGCACAAATTTGTGCGTTACCCCCAAACTAGGGTGTCTTATGACTTCACATGTTGAATATGATATGAGCCTTGAAAAAAATAGCCGATCTGCATCGGCTATTTGAATTATGGACAATAAACTTTAAAGGTCAGTGGGTTAATTACCACCAAGCTTCAACTTGGATACCCACTACAAACTCAGTATCATCATCGCCAAACGCTTTGTCATTTTCAGTATCTAGAAGATAAGTACCGTAGACACGCAGTTCAGGACGTGCCCAGAAGCTGTCTCCCATAGCCCAAGCTTGTGCTACTGTGAATTTAGCATTGCCAAAATCTTCCGTAGCTAAACCACGGTTAGGGTCCTTTTCAGTGTCATTAATTTTCTTACCCGCATTGTATCCCGCTTCAAACACAGTGCGCATGGTGTCATTCCACTTATACATTGGACGTACCACTACAGAATATTGATTAATATCAAAATTCTTACCTGTGTAAGCACCATTATCATCGTGACCAGCAATGTCACTACCTGCTAAGTAAGCTAATTGATGCCCCATTTCCCAATTTTCGCCTAGGCTAATTACACCCCAGTTCAACAGACGGAAGCCGTTTGCATCGTTGTTGTCAACAGAGCCACGGCCATAGTAAGCACCCGAACCCCCGAAGTTAGCCACTTGAGCACCGTAGCCTGCTGTACCATATTGGAATACAGTTTGGTTAAAACCATTGCTCAAACCTTGATGCAGAATCGCCGTACCCATTACGCCATTGTCAGCATCTTCAGTTTTGGTGTTTTTTTCGGTTGCGAAGTTGTATGCCACTGCTAATTCAAGAGTCGCATTTTCCCACAGACCGATATTCGCCAGACGAGCATCAAAAATGTAGCCAGAAGAGTTGTCTGTTTCACCATCTTGGATCAGAGCAACAGACAGTTTTTGGTTACCGATGGAAAGGTTTTCGATACCACCACCCGTACCAGAAGTGTTCAGGAAGTAGAAGTCCGTGATGTGAATGTCTTTACGTTGGTAGTAGCGTTTACCCGCCCACATTACTGCTTCTTGGTCAGAAGCAAGTAAGCCTTTAGCCTGAACGTTGAACTGTGCTACGTTAAAATCGCCATCTTCCCAACCTTTTGCGCCATTGTTACCTTGCGCAATCATTGATTCCACTTTCCATGTTTGATCGCCAGTTTTTAACTCTTCGGCAAAACCAAATTCATAGTAGTTGTCATTTTCATTGCCAAGACGGCCGATACCATTCTTTTGGAAAGAGAGATCTGCATTACCGTTACCACTAATCCCAGTACCCGCGCGGAAGTAGCCATTAAAATCAACAGCGAAAGCAGACCCAGCTGCGAGCGTGGCAGCCACTGCGGCAGCAATTACACTTACTTTTTTCATAATTAACTCCATTTAGGGTTTTTATTTTGGATTCTTCGCTCTCTTTTCTGTTGTGCTGCCCAAAGGCAGAAAATAGACAGCCTAAAAAGAGAGGTAAGATGGGAACGAGTCCCCAGTTGTTTCAACTGTGATGAGCTTACGTGGCGAGGGTAAAAGCGGCTTCCTCCACCCCAATTTTATTTAGGGGGGAGGAGAAAGGAGGAGAAAATTTGCAGTACGTTGTTTTTAAAGCTTAGATCACGTTATTTGGGGGAGGAGGTTAGCCACTTTCGAAATAACCCAATACAAAACGTATTGGCGATCACTTTTTAGTGTTATATCACTCCACTCCATGAAATAAAATTACAGATAAATATTTGTGACCACGCGCTTGACCTGAGGAGGACAAAGCCTTTTACTTAAAACAATAGTGCGCAAATACAACGATTAAAAATGAAAAAACATCTGTCCACGCCATATCCATTAGGGGCAACGCTCGATAGTGAGGGTTGTAACTTCGCCATCTATACCCCAGCCAATAAAGATATTCTATTGGCACTGTTTTATGCCGATGGCAGCTATGAAACCCATCAACTTGAACATCAATATGCCGGTATTAAACACACTTATATCACCGGTATTCGTCCTGGCCAGAAGTACGGTTATTTAATCCACACCAATGATCAATTGCACTATATCGCCGATCCTTATGCGCGCGCTATCGAGGGAATATTGGATTATGAGCCACCGTTTGATAGCCATAAAAGTTTTGATCTGCCTAAATGCGTAGTCACCAAGCCACAGTTTGATTGGCAAAATGTTGCCAAGCCACGCATCGCACAAGATGAGATGGTACTGTTTGAAACCCATGTTAAAGGGGTAACGCAACGCAATCCGGATATTGACCGCCTCCAGCGTGGTAAATATTTAGGTTTGGTGAGCCAACCGATGCTGGATTTTTATCGCCAACAGAATATCAATACGCTGCAACTGTTGCCGATTGCCGCCTGTATGCACGAACCTCACCTACTCGAGAGTCACAAAGTCAATTACTGGGGCTATAACCCTTATCTGTTTATGGCACCCGATCCGCGTTATGCCAGCCAAGACGCCGTCACCGAATTAAAAACCACCATCCGCGAATTACATCGCCACGGTATTCAGGTGATTTTGGATGTGGTGTACAACCACACCGCCGAAGGGGGTGCTAATGGGGCGGTGTTCAACCTTAAAGCACTCGATCCCAACTACTATCTGCATCATGGTGATAACTACGCCAATTACACCGGATGCGGTAATACGGTTGATCTGGCCAATCAAGCCGCGCTCAACTTAGTGATGGATAGCTTGCGCTGCTGGGTCACCGAATATCAGGTTGATGGCTTTCGGTTTGATTTGGCCGCCACACTCGGTCGCCGAGGCGATGAATTCAGCAAAGAAGCGGCCTTTTTCAAAGCCGTAGCGCAAGATCCGGTACTGCGCGAAGTCAAACTGATCGCCGAGCCTTGGGATATCGGCCCCAATGGTTACCAAGTGGGTAATTTCCCCTTTGGTTGGAACGAAACCAATGACAAGCTGCGAGATATTATGCGCAGTTTCTGGCGCGGTGATCTGGGTTTTTTAAAAGAGTTCGCCACTCGCTTGATGGGTTCGCGTGATCTCTACAGTGCTTCCAATTGGCCTTATAAACTGACGGTCAATTACATCACTTATCATGATGGTTTCACTTTGCAGGATTTAGTGTCGTATAAATACAAACATAACGAACAGAATGGTGAAGAGAACCGCGATGGGCACGGAGATAACCGCTCAGACAATTATGGTTTTGAAGGGGAAATCGACAACCTCACCATTCGTGCCATTCGTGAACGGCAAAAACGAAATTTGATGGCCAGTTTACTGTTTGCGTTTGGCATTCCACATATTCTGATGGCGGATGTGCTTTCTCATACCCAACAAGGCAACAACAACGCCTATTGTCAGGACAACGATATCTGCTGGTTAAACTGGGAACACAACGAAACCAAACAAGATTTTCGGCAATGGCTAGCGCACATGGTGGCAGCAAGGCAAACCTATATGGTGCCGTTTATTCGCGCATTTAGTGGCGACAGCCGTAATCGCAATCGAGTGGCTTGGTTGCGGGTCGATGGTAATCCAATGGAGATCGACGATTGGAACCAACTTTCCTCGGTCGCGCTGCACATTGGTATTGGCAGTGATGGGCCAGAAATGCTGTATTTAATTAACCAAACCAATGCGCCCGCGCGTTTTATGCTACCGAAAGATCGCCGACAAGAGTGGCGATGGATTTGTGATACCAACATGCGTCATGCCGTGCATGGGCATGTCCAAGGCGAAATTTTGCAGCTGCCAGTATCGATGTCGATTTTGTACTGTCAACCCAAACTAAAATCGGCTTAAAGGTATTGTTGAACGCCGATCGGGTCGGCGTTCTATTTTTTACCGGATACCAAAACTGCCGCAGATACAGCGGATGTTGACTTACCAAGCATCGATATTGGCGCATCACTTGAACCATCGGCAAGCTCTGTCTACAATGGCGCACTTTTCTCGCTTCAGGTCACATACAATGAACGACACTACCGCAAAACCCGCACTACCCGATCGCCTAGCCGGCAACTCGCGTAGCCCATTTTTCGTTAAAGAGTGCTTTGAGCACCCAATTGGCATTCGTTTTAACGGCAAAGAACGCAGCGATGTTGAAGAGTACTGCATCAGCGAAGGCTGGATTAAAATTCCATCGCCAAAAGCGAAAGATCGTTACGGCAACCCAATGCTGATCCAGCTTAAAGGTACGGTAGAAGCTTACTACGTGTAACTGTTTACTGAGTAAGCATTCACTCGCAGGCTAAGTCACTACCATACTCACGATCCGATACCAACCAGCCGTTTAACGCTATTTAAAGCCGTCAAACGGCTTTTTTGATCATGCCGGATTAGGTAGTAAGCAGCGCTTAAATTGATCCCATCACTGCACAGTTTCCAGTCTCACTCACCACGCAGATTAACGCTTAACTTTGCTCTGAAACTGTTTGGCACTGTGCTTATTTTGCGTGCGACGATTGGCTTGTTTATCACGCGCGGCGCGTTTGCTCTCGCCGGTTGCAGGCTGATCGGTCACTGGGAAACCCTCTAAATCCTGTACTGCTAAATCGCGTTGGGTCAAACAACGAATGGCATTTAACGCATCCATTTCTCCATAACACACTAACGAGAGCGCAATACCTTGTTGACCCGCTCTAGCAGTACGACCAATCCGATGCACATAGGTTTCGGCGTGCATCGGCAACTCAAAGTTGATCACCACTGGTAGCTGCTCAATATGAATGCCGCGCGCCAGTAAATCCGTGGCAATTAATACTTGAGTTTGACCGTGTTTAAACTCCGCCAGTGCCGCTTCACGTTCTGTTTGACTTTTATCGCCATGTAGCGCGTTCGCCACCAATCCGGCTTTGTTGAGCTTTTTGGTCAAACTATCCGCGTTGTCTTTGGCACCAATAAACACCAATACTTGCGGCCATGCATGCTGTTTTAACAGCGCAATCAAGGCTTGGGTTTTGCTGCCTTTGTTGACCAAATACAGCGTTTCTTGCACCGCTGGGTTAATGCTGTTCTCAGGATTAACAGAGACTTGGGTTGGTGCATGCATCAATGGCTGCGCTTTGAGTTTTAGTTCATCAGCAAAGGTCGCGGAACACATTACGGTTTGGCGCACGCTAGCGGTTTGGCCTGCGAGCGCTTGCACTTGCGGCCAAAAGCCCATATCGAGCAGACGATCCGCTTCGTCTAACACCAGCGTGGTTACGCGGTTCAGGCTGAGTCCACTTTGGGTTAAATCGAGCAAACGTCCGCAGGTCGCGACCAGAATATTCGGATCCTCAGCCAGTGCATTTTGCTGTTCAGCTTTATCTACCCCACCACACAAGCAGAGCGTGTTCAGCCCTAACGGTGTACCAACCTGAATGAGTACTTCGCTCACCTGCATGGCTAATTCACGGGTGGGGACCAACACCAAGGCTTGCTGCTCAGGGCTGGTTTTTAAGCGATCCAGCAGAGGCAGACCGTAAGCCAAGGTTTTACCACTTCCCGTATTCGCCAACGCCAACACATCCTTGCCCGTTAACATGGCAGGGATCACCAAACTTTGAATAGCTGTCGGCTGGGTGATCGCTTGAGGCAGAGCTTGGATGACATCAACGCTTAACGCGAGAGAAGAAAATGACATGGGTAACCTACTATAAATGATAGCCAGCGAACAAAACCAAAGGGGCGCGACTTTACCATGATAAGCCCAATCAACGCCAATCAGTGTTGATATAAAAGTCTACCCACGAATACCCGCTTGCAACTTCAAGTCGCTAAGGGATAACGCTATACTGCTGGCGTTTGCACAAAAAAATCACCGACTGGCGGACGCCGTAACGCAAGCTCTCCCTAGCCACCGCCCACTTCACCGCAAGGATTTTCAGATGTTTAAGTTATTTGAAGGTTTCACCGAACCCTTCCCCACAGGTGAACCCCAACGTCCACCAAATACATTGTGGGCATTTTGTCGCCACTATACTCGCGGTTTCGAAAAGCCTTTATTGGTGATGGCACTGCTCAGTACCTCGATTGCGATTATTGAAGTCTCCCTGTTCGGTTTTATGGGACAGTTGGTTGACTGGCTTTCGACTAGCCAACCAGACACCTTTTTAGCCGAAAATCAAACCACGTTAATTGGACTTGGTTTGCTGGTGCTGGTCGGTATGCCGCTGTTGATCGCGCTCTATTCGCTACTGATCCATCAATCCTTGCTCGGCAACTATCCGATGTCGATCCGCTGGTTAGCGCACCGTTATCTGCTCAAACAGAGCGTGGCATTTTATCAAGATGAGTTTGCTGGACGCATCTCAACCAAGGTGATGCAAACCGCGCTGGCGGTGCGGGAAACGGTGATGAAAAGCCTCGATGTATTTGTGTATGTGCTGGTCTACTTCACCGCGATTGTGGTGATTTTGGCCCAAGCGGATTGGCGTTTAATGCTGCCGATGCTGCTGTGGCTGACCATCTACATCACGGTACAACTGCACTATGTACCAAAACTAAAACGGGTGGCCTCTGAGCAAGCCGATGCGCGCTCATTGATGAGCGGACGGATTGTCGATAGCTACACCAATATCATGACGGTCAAGCTCTTTTCCCATAGCCAACGGGAAACCCAATACGCCGAGCAAGGTATGCAAGATTTTCTCGGCACCGTTCATCGCCAAATGCGCTTGGTGACCAGCTTTAATATTTGGGTCGAAATGGCCAACTATCTGCTGGTGTTTAGTATTGCCGGATTGTCGATTTACCTTTGGACCACCAGTGCGATCAGCATCGGCGCGATTGCGGTCGCAGTCAGTTTATCACTGCGTATCAACGGCATGTCGAAGTGGATCATGTGGGAAGTCAGCGCGCTGTTTGAAAATATCGGCACTGTAGTCGATGGCATGACCATGCTCAGCCAGCCGATCGCCGTGACCGATCAACCCAACGCCAAGCCTTTAGAGGTCAAACAAGGCGCGATCACCTTTGATGATGTAAGTTTTCACTACGGCGAAAACAAAGGCGTGATCAACCATCTTAATTTAGCGATTAAACCGGGAGAAAAAGTCGGCTTAGTCGGCCGCTCCGGCGCGGGCAAATCAACCTTGGTCAATTTGCTGCTGCGTTTTCACGATCTAGAAAGCGGCACTATTTTAATTGATGGACAACCAATTGATCAGATCACCCAAGAGTCGCTGCGCAGCAAAATTGGGCTGGTTACCCAAGATACTTCACTGCTGCACCGCTCGATCCGCGACAATATTTTGTATGGCAATCCCAACGCCACTGAGCAGCAGTTACTCAATGCCACTGCGCAAGCCCACGCGCATGAATTTATTCTCGGTTTAACCGATCCACACGGTAATACCGGCTACGATGCGCAAGTTGGCGAACGCGGAGTCAAACTGTCGGGTGGGCAACGGCAACGCGTCGCAATTTCGCGCGTGTTACTGAAAGATGCCCCCCTGCTAATCCTCGATGAAGCGACCTCGGCGCTTGATTCCGAAGTGGAAGCGGCGATCCAAGAGAGTCTTAATGAGCTAATGCAAGGTAAAACCGTGATTGCGATTGCGCACCGTCTTTCCACCATCGCAGCAATGGATCGCCTGATTGTGCTCGATAAAGGCCAGATTGTAGAGCAAGGTTCACACCATGAATTGATTGCGCAAAACGGTATTTATGCTCACCTGTGGGCGCATCAAACTGGTGGCTTCATTGGTGATGATGAAATAGATGCTTAAAATTCCGCTACTTTTCGATTAATTAACCTAAACGCAATGCGCCTATAGCGATACGCGGCGGTTGCCTGACCAAGAGAACACCATGAACAAAAGTTTGATCACCAATATTATTGCGCTGGCGGTAATGGGCGCAGGCCACGGGCTGGCCAACAGTTACCTATTTTACGCGGGACTCTTTGCCTTCTCCGGCGCAATTACCAACTGGCTTGCCGTCCATATGCTGTTTGAAAAAGTGCCAGGGCTGTACGGCTCTGGGGTGATCCCGGCCCGATTTGAAGAGTTCAAGCTAGCAATTAAGCAATTGATGATGGAGCAATTTTTTACCAATGCCAATATCGACCGCTTTCTAAATCAGGAAATGAATGGCGCAATCAGTCTCGATTTGCAACCGGTGATCGCCAAAGTCGATTTCAATCCCACCTTTGATTCACTGATCGAAGTGATTGGTCAATCGTCATTTGGTGGCATGCTGGCGATGTTTGGTGGCGCGCAAGTGCTTGAACCACTCAAACAGCCGTTTGTGGAAAAAATGCAGCAAGCGATGCTTGAGATCAGTCACAGCGAGGCGGTACGTGAGGCGTTAAAAGATCAGGTGCAGTCACCAAATATGCTTGATGAGATCAAAACCAATATCGAGGCGATTATTAATCAGCGCTTAAATGAGCTGACTCCGCAACTGGTCAAACAAATCGTGCAAAATATGATTAAACAACATCTTGGCTGGTTGGTGATTTGGGGCGGAGTGTTTGGTGGCCTGATCGGCCTTGTCTCGGCGCTTGTAGTGTAAACCGCCGCCGAATCAGTCAACTTACAATCAGTCAATTCGCAATCGGCAGCTCTTATCATGGGCTGCCGCCAAACCAAGTCTCACTGATATCCTCGCCCTCATCGGGCGAGGGTTTATGGCGAAATGGCTAATTCACTCTTGTCACAGGCTCCGGCTTCTCACCCATTCCGCCGCGTAGAATTTACCATGACGCCAGCAGGCCACTGAGCATCCACACTGCCAGTAGCAAAAATACGCCGCCCATCACTTTATGTTGATAAGTGCGAAAACGCTGATTATCGAGCAGTGAGCGCCCACATACCCCAACTAGGCCAACCAGCAGTAAATTAAACAGCAAGCCGCACAGATTGAGCATCAGCCCAAGCGCCAGCATCTGCTGCGCAGAGCTGGCAGCAATATTCGGCGACACAAACTGCGGCAAAAACAGCACAAAAAACAGCAAAGCTTTCGGATTGAGTAAATTGCTGACTAATGCACGCTGATAAAAGGTTTTCGCCACCCCATGCACAGCGGCTAAATCAGGGGCTTTCTGCGCCTCAGCGCGCAAGCAATCCCACGCCATTTTCAGCAAATAGCCGCCACCCAATAAATTTAATAGCTTGAGCGCCCACGGATTCATGGCAATCAATGCTGCCACTCCTAAAGCGGCCAACGCGGTTAAAATCATCCCTGATGTGGCATTGCCTAAGCTGGCAAATAGCCCCACTCGGCGTCCGTAGCTGATACTTGAGCTAGCAATCAGCAACATATCGGGTCCCGGGATCAGCAAAAGTGCCAGTACCGCGGTGAGATAGACGGGTAATACAGCAACATCAATCATGTTCAAAATCTTGTGGAAATAGCAAAGCGGCGGATTTTATCGAACAGATAGGCTGATTTCTAGTGATAAAATCATCTAATCCGTTTGCTTTGTAGCGAAAAATCGCCAGCGCTGCCTCAGCTAGTCAGCGAGCCACTCCACTTCCAGCAAGGTGCGTTCAGCACATTTAAGCCGAGCGACAAAACGATCCCCAGCCTGCACCACGCCCACCCCTTGCGGGGTACCCGTCATCACCACATCCCCATCATCTAAGCTCAAATAACTTTTTAGTTGCTGGAGTATCTCAGATGGAGAATAGAGCATCTGCTGTACATGGCCTTTTTGTACCCGCACGCAATTGATCAACAGCTCTAAGTTCAGCTCGCTGATCTCCAATCCTGCAAGTGGTATAAATCGGCTCAACACCGCCGCACCATCAAACGCTTTAGCGCGCTCCCACGGCAGCCCTTGCTGTTTGAGGTAAGTTTGCAGCGCTCGCTTCGTCAAATCTAGCCCGATCCCCACCCCAACATACTGCCCTTGTTCGACCACAAAACAGATCTCCGCTTCATAGTGCAAAGGCTCTTGATGAAAAGATCGCAACTGGTCAGTTACCGCCGATGAGGGTTTATGAAACAGCACCATATGCTCAGGTAGACGATTATCCAGTTCCTGAATATGCTCGACATAATTACGCCCGACACACAGTACTTTACCTACCGCTAAACGTCGATCGGCAAATTTAATATGACTCATCTCTCTTCCTTGACCAGACACAAAGCGGCGATTCTAAATCAGCGGCCAATAAACTGCTCAGCATTGAGTCATAGCATGCTGAAAAATGTGCACTGGATCTGATTCATTACTGAACCTAATCAAGACCATGCATAATTTTCTCACACAGGGATTTAAGACTCACCAACTCATCAATACTGAGATCAAATTTACCTAGCAGGGCATGAGGTACCGAACGCGCCTGCTGTTGTAGCTCACTACCGGCTGGCGTTAAAAACATCTCGCGGACCCGCTCGTCAGTGCGGCTACGACGTCGCTCAACCATGCCTTTCGTTTCTAAACGCTTGAGCAATGGAGTGAGCGTGCCCGAATCGAGATGGAGCTTAACCCCAAGATCTTTGACATTGATCCCATTTTGTTGCCACAGCACCAGCAAGACCAGATATTGTGAATAGGTAAGATCCAGCTCATCCAGCAGTGGCCGATAGGCACGGATCACCGCATTCGATGCGCGGTAAAGTGCAAAACAGACCTGATTGTCGAGCAAGAGTGGATTATGGTCAGGAGCTTGGTGACCCAGTTTGGACGTTGACAGATTGGATGTTGACATAATGAACCTTGATCTTGTGAACCTTAAAACTAAATTGCGCACAATATACTTGCAAACAACGAAAGATTCGAGCTATGATTGCTAAAAATTAGATTGCACACAACCAATATTAAGGAATACTCATGACTACTCTGTATCAAACTTCAGCCACCGCCTCTGCCGGACGTAACGGCGTTGTCAGCACCGATGACAAATTGCTTGAACTCAACCTCAGCTACCCCAAAGAGATGGGCGGAAGCGGTACGGCCACCAACCCAGAGCAATTATTTGCCGCCGGTTACGCGGCCTGTTTTTCTAACGCCGTTTTACACGTTGCACGAGAAAATAAAGTGAGCTTAAAACAAGCGCCAGTGACCGCAACCGTTGGGATCGGCCCTAACGGCCAAGGTGGCTTTGCGCTGACTGTGGAACTTGCCGTCCACATTGCTTTAGACGACGAACAAGCCAAACACTTAGTCACCCTTGCCCATCAAGTGTGCCCTTACTCGAATGCGGTACGCGGCAATATTGATGTGCAATTGAGCGTCAATGGCCACGCCCTATAACCTATAACCTATAACCCTAAGCCAAGCTATCGCTAGCCTAAAATGGCGTAACTGTCATGGTTACGCCATATTTCTGTCATCCGCGCGCCATAAAACCTCAACCAAAACGTCATGGAATAGCAACGCGTTTTTCATTTTTAGTCAGTACCTTAGCCACATCACAAGTCGGGCAGTAAAGCTCAATTCAAATAAATAGGGTATAAAAATGAAAAAAACAGCAATTGCAGTAGCGATTCTTTCAGCAGTGGTATCGGGCTCTAGTTTGGCAGCGACGGTTTATGATGCAGACGGCACCTCACTGAAAGTCGGTGGTCGTTTAGAGTTCCGTGGTGATTTCGGCAATGACATTGACGGCACTATGGCGAACAAAAGCCGCGTGCGTTTAAATGTGGCCGGCGAAACCGATATTGGTGCTGGCATGAAAGGCTTTGGCTTCTGGGAAGCAGAGCAAGGTGTCGGTTCTTCAGCTGGTGCAACAGAAAAAGCAGATCAAGAAACCTCATTTAAACAGCGCTACATGTATGTGGGTATGAAAGGCGACTTTGGCAGCCTGTCATTTGGCCGCCAAGATACCGCAGGGGTCCAAATCTCGAATATCTCCGATATCGGCACCTTTACCGGTGATCAAAAAGCTTTCATCAATGCGGGTAACGAGCAGATCAACAACACCATTGCTTATGGCTACACGCTAGAGAGCTTAAAACTGCAAGCCAGCTACATTGCAGATGACGTGAAAGATGCTGATGGCTTTGCCCTGTCAGCGGTGTACTCAGCACCATTTGGTTTAGATCTGGGTTTAGGCTACGCGGCCAATGATCTCGGTGAGAACAAAGGTTCAGCGGATCAAATTATTGCTGGTCTCGGTTACACCATGGGCGATCTGTACTTCGGTACCACCTACACCATGGGTGATAAAAATGACACCACTGAATTTACTGGGATTGAAGCTGCAGCGCAGTACAAATTGACCAAACAGTTCCGTGTAATTGCGGCTTACCAAAACCAAGAAACCGAAACCGCTAATGTCACTAAAGAAGAAGCGGATTTCTTTGAGCTGACTGGTCGTTACGATTTCTCGAAAAACTTCCGCTCTTATGCAGCTTACAAAATGGATAATCGTGACAATAAAGAAGACACCATTCGTCTGGGTCTACGCTACGATTTCTAAGCCTAGCGCTTAACCAAAATTTATTGTCCAAATTTGGCCAAGCGAATGCTTGGCCTTTTTGCTTTGTAAGCCGCTTTGCACAATCCATCGCTTACTGCAGCCCATCGCTTGCGACTAGTCAGTGCAGCCATAAAAATGCCGGCCGCATATACAACAGCGCCCCGCGATTGGTGCGGGGCGCTGAATGATTAGCTGGATACCGAATTAACGGCTGAGTTTGCGGCGGATACGTTGCAGCAAAGAGCGTTTTTTCGCTTTAGGTTTCACAAACTGATCTTGATCCATCGTTTGCTTAACCATCATTTGACCTAAGTAAGCCAAACCGAATTCATTGTTCATCGTTATGCCTCTTGTTGGTTGAGTGACATTTTTCGATCAATATAACAGCGAAAAATAGAAAAACAAGAGCCATATCACACTATTTTGTAGTTTTATTACAATTTTTTAATCCAAGCTAGTGCCGCTTGGGTTGCTGGTAGGTTTTACCAGCGGCTTGGTAAACTTGCTTAGCTTTGATATCAAATCCGCTCTCAAAGAACCAAGCGACAAATTTCACCACATCATCCCCTTCATTCATAATGTGCTCGACGTACTCTTGCTCAACACCTTGCTCATCAATTTCAGTGGTGACATGGTAAATGCGTTGTTCACCCTCCACTTCCGCGACAGCAAACTGGCCAGACAATGACTGCGCCACTTCAGCAATGGTCTGATCTTCATTATTTTTTAGCAGCTCTAGAGCCTGTGGCAAACTCGCTTGCTGACATAAAAGTTTGACTAAGGCTTCGAATTGACTGTGTTGCATGTGTTTCCCCGTAGAAATGTGCTGACTGATGATAATCGGCCGCGATTATACACCCAAACCACTGAGCGTTGCAGGTCAACGCACTCGATTATCCCACTGCTCTACCCTTCCTACTTGAAACTGCAGCGGATCGATATTTTGAAAATTCGGATAGGTATTTTAAAAATAAAGTGGCAGTAGATAACAAAAAAATAACCAAGCCCCAGCTAGCGGCTTGGTTATAGCGTAGGGTGATACAACCTAGCTATAGTGCAGGTCGTTTAGCTAACGCGCCGCAAGCAGGCTATCTTGATTGGCGAGCAGTTGATCCAGTTCTCTACGTTTGGCAATAAACTGCGCCATCTCTTTCTTCGGAACTGAACTGGCCATGGGGACATTGGCTTTCATCGCATTAACTGGGCGACCGCGTACAATTAACTCATAATGCAGATGGGGCCCAGTGACTCGTCCAGTATTACCTGACAAACCGATCCGCTGACCACGTGAAACTTTCTGGCCTTTCTTGACCAAAATTTTGCTCAAGTGTAAATAGCGGGTCATATAAGTGCCGCCATGCTGTACCACCACATAGTTACCCGCATAAGGATGGTTGCGTGTCATAACGACCACACCGTCACCAGAAGAGTATACATTGGTACCAATCGGCATCGCAAAATCGGTACCGTTGTGCGGAGCAACCCGCTTGGTTACCGGATGGCGGCGCTTAGGATCAAAGTTTGAAGAAATTCGCCATTTACTATCAACAGGGTAACGCTGAAAAGCGCGCTGTAAACTGTCACCATTTTTATCGTAATATTGACCATCTTGATGCAAATACGCCGTGATTTCGTTGCCTCGGTTAAAAATCTTAATCGCTTGGATCTCAGAATTACCGGTCAGTTTGTCACCCACCATCTGGCGAGACAATACCACTTCAAAACGATCGCCACGGCGCAGATCACGTCCGAGATTGATCTTGTCTTTCAGTAGGGTCACAATCTGCTCGACATCTGCTACGCCTAATCCAGCACGATTGGCAGACAGCGAAAAACTACCATTCACTTCACCGATCAACGGCTCTACTTTCCAAGTGCCTGGAATTTTACGATCTTCAAATTCGTAGCTACCGTCAGCTAAACGGGTGTACACCGCGCGATCAACCAGACTAAATTCCAACTCCATTTTGGATAAGGTATTGCCACTGCCTTTCCAAAAACGCAGCACGTTACCCGGTCTTATCGTATCCAGAGCAAGATAGTCGAGATCAGTCTCCATAATTTTCATCAACTCGGAATATGCAAAGCCAAGCTGACTAAAAATCATACTTAAATTATCACCGGGTTTGACTGCGTATTCATAATCCGGATGAGCAATCTTAACCACTACAGTAACAGGCTCGGTAACGGGAAACGCAACGCTGGGCGATTCAGGGAGTGACAAAGCAATCGTCTGCTGACGCGTGGGACTATTGAGCGAAGAGGATAACGCAGCCACAGCCAAAAGCGGCAAACCTAGCAATGTCGCTTTCTTGCCCATGGAAAGCTCAGAAAGCCGCAAAACAATAGATTTATGTATCACTAATGTACCTGTGGAAAAAAACAAAATTCCGCTAAGGGTAAGGGTTTCAGGTCAATTTGTCACCTGTGCTTTGGTCAATTAGGCGTAAAAAAGGCACGCTTGTGCCTTTCAAAAAGACCATATTTTGTGTGGTGGCAATAAGTTAGTTATTGGTGAATTTTTTCGGTTCCAGCTAGAAATACTTTCATTCACCGTAACCACTAATAACCGATTTAATGCGCATTAGACTAAGCGTAAGTCGTAAACACGCCGTTTTCTTGCCCAAAACCATTAGCCACATAGTTTTCAACTTCAGGATCGTTGATCCACTGCTGATTATCGAGCAGATAGCGAAACTCAAATTGGCTATTTTTCGGTAAGCGCGCTTTAAATTTAAAGGTGCTCGATTTGACGGCTTTCTTCATCGGTACTGGTTGCCAATCTAAAAAATCGGCTACGATTGCCACTTCACAGATAGCCTGTGGTGCAGCATATTCAAACGTGACTTCCACTTCGTCCTTAGTTTTTAAAAACTTCTTGTTAATCATCTCAAACTCCCTCCATGAACAAAAAACCACCCACTGAAGCATAATAGGTAATTTATTCTCCATACTCAACTGTCCTCTTATGCCAAGTGGTCAGCTCAGCCTTACTCAGTCGCAGTTATTTTTCCGCATGAAATTCTAATTATTGAGGATGCTACGGCTTAATCCAGTGCTCATATGGTGAGCAGCTCAATTTAATTGAATGAAATCCAACATTAAATTATCACTTGCTCCATCTATACCCTTCCTACTTTAAGCTGCAGCGGTGTTGACGACGTTCGTTCACCCCAATCACATAGTTTGTCTATGCTCATGGGGACTCACTCACTTGCCGCCTATCTGCAACTCGAAGTTGTTTGGGTATATATTTGCGTTTTAACTCTGCAAAAATAGCCCCTTTACAGCCTATAGAATGAGCGTAAAATCCTCGCCGTTTTCATTTCCCTATTTTTATTAAGGTAATCAAATATGTTTGCCATCTATGAATCCTATCAAGCCGGCCAATTACAACCCAAGCGGTGGCTCAACAATATTATTGCAGGATTAATAGTCGGGGTAGTGGCACTCCCATTAGCCATGGCATTTGCGATCGCTTCAGGGGTAAAACCAGAGCAAGGTATTTATACTGCGATTATCGCTGGGATTATTGTTTCGCTGTTCGGTGGCTCACGGGTACAAATCGCCGGCCCCACTGGTGCGTTTATTGTCATTCTGGCCGCCATTGTCGCTGAGCATGGCGTGAGCGGATTACAAATTGCCACCATTATGGCCGGAATTATTTTAATCATTTTGGGATTAGCACGGTTAGGCAGCATCATTCGTTATATTCCAGCCCCAGTGATTGTCGGCTTCACTTCTGGTATTGGAGTGATTATTTGGGTTGGCCAATGGCGAGATTTCTTTGGACTTCCACAAATTGAGGGTGAGCACTTTCATCAAAAGCTGCTGGCAATCTTGCACGCCTTACCCCAGTTTCATCTCACCACCACATTATTAGCGCTATTATCGCTGGCACTGGTGATTTTTGGTCCTAAGATCCCCAAGCTGGCTAAAGTACCAGGCCCACTGCTGGCTTTAATCGTAGTGACATTACTGCAATATATTATCGGGTTTGAGGGAGTGCGTACCATTGGCTCGGCTTTTGGTGGCATTCCACAAGGTTTACCACAATTTGCGCTCCCCGATCTCAGCCTGAGCCAAATGATCCCCTTGATTGGCCCCGCCTTTGCGATTGCGATGCTTGGAGCGATTGAATCGTTACTCTCTGCGGTGGTCGCCGATGGTATGGCCGGCACCAAACACAATTCAAACCAAGAGCTAGTTGGCCAAGGCATTGCCAATATTGTCGCACCCTTATTCGGCGGTATTGCGGCTACCGGCGCGATTGCGCGGACCGCAACCAATATCCGTAACGGTGGAACCAGCCCAATCGCAGGGATAATGCATGCGCTGACCTTAGTCATCATCCTGTTGGTGTTAGCACCTTTAGCGGTCAATATTCCACTGGCCACCTTAAGTGCCATTTTATTTGTCGTGGCTTGGAATATGAGTGAAGCTCACCATTTTGTGCAACTGGCGAAACGAGCTCCGCGGGCCGATGTGGCGATTTTGCTGTTAACTTTCGGTTTAACTGTGTTTGCTGATTTGGTGGTGGCGGTCAATATTGGGGTGATCATCGCCATGCTGCATTTTGTCAAACGCATGGCAGCCAGCGTTGAAGTTAAAGCCAGCAGCTCACAAGAGATGAGTTACGAACTGGCCGAGCAAGGTAAAACCACCCTGCCGCGTGAATTAGCCGTTTACGCGTTAGAAGGACCATTTTTCTTTGCCGCTGCCGAAACATTTGAGCGGGTGATGAGCAGTATCCAAGAGACGCCGCACATTCTGATCTTGCGTTTGAAATGGGTACCCTTTATGGATATTACTGGTATTCAAATGCTCGAAGAGATCATCCAAAGCTTCCATAAGCGCGGAATTAAGGTACTGATTTCAGGAGCGAATCACCGCGTAGCGCATAAGTTAACCAAAGCGGGGATCATCACGTTAATCGGTGAACACAATGTCTACCCAGAATTTGCCCGTGCACTGAGCGCGGCACTCAGCGAAATTGATACCCAAGCGGCAGCTACCCAGCAAACTGTCAATTAAGCCCGCTTGATTCAAGCTAAGTTGATCACTGCCCGTTGATAACCGATCGGCAGCGAACCAAAGATCACCAAGCCCTCTAAACTCGGAGGGCTTTTTAATTGTGAGGATTGGAAAAACCATCGTAATGCCAGTGATGATCTTCACCAGTCAGTAACACCTTCACCATCAAGATTAACCATTAATAGACAAAACTCTGTTCAGGATAAAAACATCAGCCATTTAATTTGAATGCATACCCAAAATAAATGAATAGTATTGCGAAGGTAGTCGAAAATAGATATTCTTGCCGCCACTGATTAAATACGGAAATTCAGTGAATGTTTATGCCAGGGTGTGGCAACTTTCAACAGCACAGTGCGTCGTGATGACGCAGCATTGATAGAGACAACACATGCAAGATAATGCGCAAACCTTAAAGCCACCAGTTAATCCAAATTCTGGCCATCTGTGGGTATTCCTGATCCCTTCGCTGATCGGGCTTTTTTTGTTTATGGCCCCCATTCGTTATGATGGTTCGTTAACCATTCCGGTTGCGGTATTAGCGAAGTCGATTCAAGCGCTATTAGGTGATTCTTTGGTGACCATCGTCACCACTATCATTGCCTTTATGGCGATCGCTTCGGTGCTCAGTAAGTTGTTTCAACCACGCTGGATTATGCAACGCCCATTCTTAAACAGTTTGTTTAACCCATCTTGGCTTTGGTTGGCGGTGCGGGTGATCGGTGGCGCAGCGGTGATCATGACCTTCTTTCAAATCGGTCCACAAGCGATTTGGGAAGAAAATACTGGCGGTTTAGTGCTAGAAGGTTTGCTGCCAACTCTATTTTCGGTGTTTATTTTTGCAGGGCTACTGCTGCCTTTACTGCTCAACTTCGGCTTATTGGAACTACTCGGTAGCCTACTGAGCAAAGTGATGCGTCCTATCTTTAACCTCCCAGGTCGTAGCGCGATTGACTGTATGGCTTCTTGGCTGGGTGACGGTAGTGTCGGGATTCTACTCACCAGCAAACAGTATGAGGGTAAGTTTTATACCCAGCGTGAAGCTGCCGTCGTCGGCACAACTTTTTCGGCGGTTTCCATCACATTCAGTTTAGTGGTGATTGCACAAGTTGAACTGGAGCATCTGTTTTTACCCTTTTATGGTGCGGTGTGTTTAGCTGGCTTTGTCGCGGCAATCGTGATCCCTCGCCTCCCGCCTTTAGCATGGAAAAAAGATGTTTATATCGATGGCACTCAGCCACATCCCGATGCGGGCGCCATCCCTACTGGCCATAGCGCGTTTTCTTGGGGCTTAGAGCTGGCACTGGCCAAAGCGGGCAAAGTCCGTTCGGTAAAATCGGTGCTGGCCGAAGGCGTGCGTAACGCGGTGGATATGGTGTTTGGCGTATTACCTGTCGTGATGGGGCTTGGTACGATTGCACTGGTGATTGCGGAATACACTTCGCTATTTGCAATTCTTGGTCAACCGTTTATCCCATTTTTAGAGCTGCTCGGCATCCCAGAAGCCGCCGCCGCGTCAAAAACCATTGTGGTTGGTTTCGCCGATATGTTTATCCCTGCGATTTTAGCCGCCTCAATTGATAATGAGATGACCCGTTTTGTGATTGCGGCAATGTCGGTCACTCAGCTTATCTACATGTCGGAAGTGGGTGCATTGCTGCTTGGCAGCCGTATTCCAGTCAATATTTTCGAACTGTTTGTGATTTTCATTTTGCGTACCTTGATCACTTTACCTGTGATTGCCGCCGTTGCTCATCTGCTGTTCTAGTCGCTAGATCACTCTTTAATCCGCGCCATTACGATGGCGCTTTTTTTATGCCAAGATTGAGAGGTTCGCTCACTTAACCGGCCAATAAACCAAGCTCGCGAGGTTTTATTAGCGGTCAGCTCAAATGGCTCATAGCGAGCTTGGTTTATGGTTGCATAAAATGCGGCCATAAAAAAGCCCCTCATTGAGGGGCAAAATTTACCATCGCTTATAGTTATAATTCACCAGTATTGATTAGCCAAAGTCACCGTTAACGTAACCACGCGTGCGATCATCACGTGGATTACTGAAGATAACTTGGGTTTCATCGTGTTCAACCAACTCACCCATTAAGAAGAAAGCGGTGCGATCTGAGATACGACGCGCTTGCTGCATTGAGTGGGTCACGATCACGATGGTGTAATTCTTTTTCAGATCTTCCATCAACTCTTCAATTTTATGGGTCGCGATCGGATCGAGTGCCGAAGTCGGCTCATCCATCAAAATCACATCCGGCTCCATCGCAATGGTGCGCGCAATACATAAACGCTGTTGCTGACCACCAGAGAGGCCAAAGGCGTGAGATTTCAGGCGATCTTTCACTTCATCCCACAACGCCGCGCTACGCAGTGAACGCTCAACCACTTGATCAAGATATTTTTTATCTTTGATGCCTTGCGCACGCAGGCCATACGCGACGTTTTCATAAATACTCATCGGGAATGGGTTCGGCTTTTGGAATACCATACCAACGCGAATGCGCAAATCAGAGACATCGATATTGCCATACACATCTTGGCCATCCATGGTCAGTTTGCCGGTAATTTTCACCCCTTCAATCAAATCATTCATGCGGTTCAAGCAGCGTAGTAAGGTTGATTTACCACAGCCCGAAGGGCCAATCAGCGCCGTCACTTGACGAGTTGGGATCGGCAGGTTGATCGACTTCAGCGCTTGGTTTTCACCGTAGAACAGATCAAGGTTTTCAATATTAAATTTGGTCGTTTTCATTGGATTATCTCTAAATTCTGTCAATGGCTTAGTAAGTCGCAGTATTGAATCGTTTGGCAATTAACTTGGTGATCATGTTGATCAGCAGTACCACCACAATCAGTACAGTGGCGGTGCCATAAGCTTGATTCCACTCTTCGATAGTAAACAGCTCGGTGGTCAACTTGTATAAGTGCACGGTTAAGGTACGTCCCGAATCAAGCAGAGAATTCGGAATACGTGCCACCATACCTGCAGTCAAAAACACCGGAGCCGATTCACCAATCACACGGCCAATACTCAAAATAACAGAAGTTAAAATCCCCGGCATTGCACTGGGCAAAATCAGCCGACGAATAGTATAAATTTTTGAAGCACCGACACCATAAGAACCTTCACGATAGGTCTGTGGCACCGACATCAACGCTTCTTCGGTGGTACGAATGATCACCGGTAAAATCAGGATACTCAGGGTTAACGCACCAGAGAGTATCGAGAAACCTAGCCCCAAAATCGCGACGAAGAAAGTCATACCAAACAGACCAAAAATGATCGATGGAATACCCGCTAGCGATTCGGTACAAAAACGAATGATTTTGACTAAACGACTGCCCACTTTGGCGTATTCAGTCAGATAAATCGCGGTCATAATACCGATAGGTGCCGCCACCGCAATTGAGGCAACCACCATGTAGAGCGTCGCCACGATCATCGGGAAAATGCCGTGTTCATCGCCAGTATGGGTGTAGTTGTCAGTAATGAATTTCCAGTTAACGTGTTGCAAACCGTTAGACAAAATGTACCAGATGATCCAGAACAGGAAACCGACCGTCAATGCCGCAGAAATCCAGATAAACGCACGCAGCACATTATCTTTAAACTCACGCGCCTGTTTTAGTTTTACACGATCCATGCCCATTACCTCGCTTTCTCACGGTTCAAGTACAACAATGCCGCATTCAACATCATGATGAACACCAGTAGCACTACGCCAGTCGCGTACAGCGCATTAGCATGAATACCGCTTGCGTAAGACATTTCAATCGCAATATTGGCGGTTAAGGTGCGTGCTGCATCCAGCAGACCTTCCGGCATGGCTGGGGCGTTACCCATTACCATGATGATCGCCATCGTTTCACCTAACGCACGGCCGATGCCTAAGATAACCCCAGTCATGATCCCAGAGCGAGCCGCAGGAACTAGGAGTTTAAAGATGGTGTAAATGCTCGATGCACCAAGTGCTAATGAGCCTTCTTTGTAGGCGCGAGGAACCGCACGAATCGAGGTTTCCGATACCGTGATCACTGTCGGTAGAATCATCACGCCAAGCACGATAATCCCGGCCAAAATGGTGTTACCGGCTGGAACCTGAAACACATTTTGGATCAGCGGTACAATAATTACTAAACCGAAGAAGCCGTAAACCACCGAAGGAATGCCCGCAAGCAGTTCAACCGCCGGGCGGATCACATCCGCCACCCGTTTCGGAGCAACTTCAGCAATAAAAATGGCGGTAAGTACCCCAACTGGCACCCCAACAATCACCGCACCAAAGGTTGATACGACAGAAGCGACAATCATAGTCGCGACACCGTACAGTGCAGGAGGGAGCCAATCTTGGCCAAGCACAATGCCTGACACGCCAGCTTCTTGGAACGCTGGGATACTTTCACGAACAATGAAGTACGCGATGATGGCAAGAGAAACAATGCCAATCACGGCACTGGTCAGAAACAAACCGTGAAAGATACGTTCTTTCCAGTCAACACGTCGCTGCTCACGCAGACCACGTATAGAGGTATTATCCATAAGCTTGTCACTATTGGTTGCGATGGTCATAAATCACCTATCGAACGGATGTCGTTCAAAACAAAGTACCCGACCCAAATCGGGTCGGGCAAAGAGGGTAAAACGTATTACTTAGCGGTGATGTAACCTTTTGCGGCTACAATCTGTTGTGCTTCATCTGACAGCATCCAATCTAGGAATTTCTGAGCTGCAGCAGATGGCTTACCTTGCATGTAAAGCACTAGGAATGGGCGAGAAACTTGGTAAGTGCCGTTTTTCACGTTATCAACGCTTGCTTCAACACCGTTTACCGCTAGCGCGTGCACTGAGCTATCAACGGTACCCAAAGAGATGTAACCGATAGCGTAAGGGTTTGAAGCCACCATTGTTTTCAGTGCGCCGTTACCGTTTGCTACTTGTGCACGTTGTGAAATCGCTGAAACTTCTTTATCTGACACTTTCTTTTTCAGTGCCATGATGTCTTCGAATGCACCACGAGTACCAGAAGCGGTATCACGAGTGATTGCAACGATAGGCTTGTCTTCGCCACCCACTTGTTTCCAGTTAGTCACTTCGCCTTTATAGATTTGAGAAACTTGCTCAGAGGTTAAACCTTTCACTGCATTGCTTGGGTGAACCACCACCGCGATACCATCCAGAGCAATCGCTTCTTCAATCAGCGCTGGCTCTTTTTCTGAATCTTTCAGATTACGTGATGACATACCAAAATGAGCACTGCCATTTTTAGCAGCTTTGATGCCCGCTGAAGAACCTGGGCCTTGAACTTCAATGAAGACTTCAGGATTACTTTTTGCGTACGTTTCAGAAAATACTTCCATCAGCGGTGTAACACTGCTTGAGCCCACTGCTGAAATTGTCTCTTTCGCCATAACTGGATTTACTGCAAGTGCGCCCATAAGAGCGATAGCACCGATTACTGTCTTTTTCATCACAAATTTCCTATAAGTGGCTAGGTTGCCGTTGCGTTTCAGTTGAACGAGGCTCACTTTAGGCGGTAAATATGACAATTATGTTTCAGTTAATTGAACCCTGTATGACACCTCAGCTTCTGTCGTCAGCTTTTGTCGTCAATAACGTCATCCAACATCAGTCAGTTCGCGCCGTTAGGATCGCCGATCATCAAAATTATCGTATTACCACCCACGCTTGATATACCCAAACAACTTGGAGTTGCAGGTAGGCGGCAAGTGAGTGAGTCCCCATGAGCATAGGCAAACTATGTGATTGGGGTGAACGAACGTCGCCAACACCGCTGCAGCTTCAAGTAGGAAGGGTATACATGAGATGTTATCCATGTAAAGACCATAATAGACGATACCCCTTACATTCGTCATGTAAGGGGTATCATCAAATCTCGATCCTCGGCGCAGCACTCGTCGTGCTAGAGTGCCTACAGCGATGCCGATAATCTTGGCCAATCAGCGCTAACCTTCGACTCGGCCAAGCCTCTGAATTTATTCCATAGCATCTTCTTGATCAGTTTCTGGCTGGGCTGCCACTTTCTTTTTCGGAATAAATACCGCATCACCCACCGCAACATTGCGGTAAAAACTTTTATCACGCGCGGCGGGTTTGCTGGCTTTAGTCGGCGCTTTGGTTTTGGTGACACGCTGCTTAGGTGCTGCTTTTGGCGTAGTTTGGCGCGGTTTTAAACCTTTAAACTTACCGGCTAAACCTTCGAGTACTTCAAACTGCAGCTCTTGTTGTAAAAAAGCTTCGACTCGTTTGAAACTATCCCAATCTTTCGGCCCCACCAGTGACATCGCATCACCTTTATTACCCGCCCGGCCGGTGCGACCAATCCGATGCACATACTCTTCAGTATGCTTTGGCATATCGAAGTTGATCACATGGGTCACTGATGGAATATCAAGACCACGCGAAGCCACATCGGTCGTCACTAGGATCTTAAACACCGTACGCTCAAATTGGCTCATGATGGTATTACGCTGAGCCTGATTAAGGTTACCACTCAGTGCCACCGCTTTCAGATTATGCTGGTTGAGCTTTTCGGTCAGGCGATCAGTATCAACACGAGTTGCCGTGAAGATGATCACTTGGCGATAGTCGGCATCCGCCAAAATACGATCTAATAGAGCTTCTTTGTGATCAAGATGATCGCATAGGTAAAAATGCTGGGTAATGTCTTTATGTTCAGCGCTGCCAACCCCAATCGCAATCCGTTTCGGTTCATTAAGCAGCTCCATCGCCATGTCATTCACATCAGCGTGATCTAAAGTAGCAGAGAACATTAATGTCTGACGGCGACGGTGCTTGGCCGCATGATGAATACGACGCAGCTCTTTAGCAAAGCCTAAATCGAGCATGCGATCTGCTTCATCCAACACCAAGGTTTCCAACCCTTCGAGGAACAGCGAACGGTGATCAAGGTGATCGGCAAGACGCCCCGGTGTCGCGACAATAAAGCGCGGACCACGCGCTAACGCTTTGACTTGATCGTTAAAATTTTCACCACCAGTGATCAACGTCGCGGTATAGCTTAAACCACCGAGCATTGAACGTAGCTCACCATACACTTGTTTAGCCAACTCACGGGTCGGCACCAAAATGATCCCACGTGGGTCTTTGGCAGAAAACGCTTTGGTCTTTAAAGATTTGTGTAACATCGGCAACACGAAGGCTAAGGTTTTGCCTGAACCGGTCTTAGATGAAGCCAACAAATCTCGTCCGGCAATGATTAACGGAATCGCCTGCTGTTGGATCTCTGTCGCTTGTTTGAAATTGTAATGCGCTAAATTTTTCAGTAAGCGATTATCTAAGCCTAAATCTTTGAATTGCAAAGTATTCTCCATCTTTGGTTATATTTTAAAGTGTCAACGAGATCACGAAAAAGTCCGCTATCATAGCGCAAATCGTCTATTTATAGATAGTCAAGCCAGCAAATAATCCGCCAACCCATCAGCTTGCTGAATAAAAAAGGGACAATCATCCATTCAGGATTGAGCACCAGGCCAATTTGTTGATTCTTTGTCAAATTATTGGAAAAATTTTACTTTTCAAGACTAGTTTTATACCAAATAGCGACTACAATCTGATTGTCCTTATTGAAATTTCTCACAAGTATAGGACGTAACTGTAACTGATACCGAATTACTAAGTTTAAAAGTTTAAGGAGTTCTCTATGAACAAGATGTTAATCGCAGCAGCAGCGTCTTCTGTACTTCTATTAGCCGGTTGCGCCTCTGGTCCTGATGAAGCTAGCACTGCAAAAATGAATGAAATCAGCACTCAGGTCAGCGAACTGAACTCACAAGTTGCGGCACTGTCATCAAAAGTGGATCAAGCAACCAACGCAGCGAAATCAGCACAAGAAGAAGCCGCACGCGCTAATGAACGTATCGACAACATTGCTCAGTCTTATACTAAATAAGCATTGAGTGATCACTCGAATGAACAAGAGCCAGCGATTGCTGGCTCTTTCTTTTTTTGATCACATTTTGATCATCAGATTACTGCGCTAACAAATCCCACTGCGCTGGGGCGATTTCAACTGGCACGCCATTTTGAGCTAAAACCGCGGCGCGAGCTTTCGCATCAGAAATTTGGTGCTCAGCTAACCACCAGCTGAGCTCTTGCGGTATGGCTAATTCAGTTTTTACACCATTACTGCGGGTAAGAGGTTCATGTACTTCAATAAATACGCTGCGATCTGGCTCTAACGCCACTTTGATCGGTTCATTAATGATGCGTACTTTCTCGCCCCGTTCAACTTGCTGAAATAGCCATTCAATATCTTTCGGTTCCATACGAATACAGCCAGCACTCACCCGCATGCCGATACCAAAATCTTTGTTGGTGCCATGGATCAAATAATCCCCCGGCCCATAAGCCAGACGCATCGCATATTCACCAAGCGGATTATCTGGCCCAGCAGGAACGATAGCCGGCAGATCAATACCTTTTGCGAGATATTCTTTACGAATGGAGGCGGGAGGTGTCCAAGTCGGGGCCTTGCGCTTACTACTAATTGAGGTTTGCATCACTGGTGTATCACGCCCAATCCGGCCAATCCCCACTGGGAAAATATACACTTTGCCCAGATCGGGGCGGAAATAGTAGAGACGCAATTCAGCTAGGTTGATCACTATGCCCTCATAAGCCACTTTGGGCAAAATAACCTGAGCTGGGATTGCTAATACAAACCCTTGTTGTGGCAAAAATGGGTCAACGCCACGATTGGCCGCCATCAAGGCTAAAAAACCGATCTCATATTGTTTAGCAATATCGGCTAAGATTTCACCTTTCTGGATCTCATGGTACTGCGTATTGCCGACGATACTACTGCCTTCGACAGGCAGATCAAACACGGCAGCAGTGGCATGCCAACTGACCACCAATGTACAACTGATTGCCCAAAATTTGCGCCACATAATGCTGATCATCCCTTCGCTATTTTATAAAGATGTAAGGTTACTGCTCTTTCCTGTTGATGATCAACCAGTCGCGCTGGATATGACACGCTATTGACAGCCGAACACACCCACGGTTGATGAATATCTTTACTGGCTACGCTACGCAGCTCTGGTACCCAACGGCGAATAAAATCACCATTGGGATCAAATTTTTCACTCTGACTCACCGGGTTAAAAATCCGAAAATACGGTTGTGCATCACAACCTGTAGAGGCGCTCCACTGCCAACCACCATTGTTGGCTGCGTAATCACCATCAATTAAGCGACTCATAAAATAACGCTCACCCCAACGCCAATCAATATGCAAATCTTTGGTTAAAAAACTGGCGACCAACATACGAAGTCGATTGTGCATCCACCCGGTTTGGTTGAGTTGACGCATCGCTGCATCAATAATTGGGTAGCCAGTGCAGCCCTCACACCAGCGGCGAAACTTCTCATCCTCATTCCACCACTCAAGGCGAGCTGCCCATGGCTGAAAATCCTCGCTTTTCGAAAGATTAGGATCGATAGCCACCCAATGCTGATAAAACTCTCGCCAAATCAGTTCATTCAACCAAACTTGCCCACCTTCGCTTAACACGCCAACAGATGACTCAGCAAATAAGCTCGCCACACATTGACGTACCGATAACGCACCGATCGCCAAATACGGCGAAAGCATACTGGTACCATCACGAGCTGGAAAATCACGCGATTGGTGATAATCCTGTACTCGCTCGCCGCAAAAAGTGTGTAACTGACGATGCAAGCTCAGACTATCAACTGGCCACGCCGAGCTGTCCACTCTTGGATAACCAAACGCTTGCTGTGGATACCAAAGCCAAGCACTCAATTCATTCGGCAGTGACCATGCAGGTGCTGGGAGAGTTTTGCGGATGCGTGGCGGCTGCAATAGTGCGAGCCAACGACGCTTAAAGGGAGTGAACACCTTAAATAATTGCTCTTGCTGAGTCAGCACGCTACCGGGCGCGAATAAACATTTATCGTCTGATGCAGACCACAATATTCCGGCCTTAGCCAAAGATTGTGCGGTACGCTGATCACGTTGTTGCTCATCAAACTCATAATCTCGATTGGCAAATACATGTGTCACATTGAGCGTGCTAGCTAACTGAGTGACCACCTTGGCAGCCGAGTTAAAATCGTCCACTTGTTGATACAACAGTGGCACATTCAGTGCAGCGAGCTCTTGCTGCAATACGGCTAAACGCCGCCAGATAAAATCCGCTTGTATCGGTGCTAAATGGTGCTTCTGCCACTGATCCGGAGTCGCCATATAGAGCGCCACGACTGGCTCACCAGTGGCGAGAGCAGCGTTAAGCGCGGTGTTATCCATACTGCGCAGATCACGACGAAACCAAACCAATTGCATACCAATACCTTAGTGTTGTGCGATAAGACGATGATCGGCGACGAGATCGCGCGGTCGCTCATAAACCATAGCGCAGTTTTAATTCTGCAGGATAAGGATTGAGATAGCGTTGCTGGGCCAAATAGGCATCTGGATACAATACTAGGTAGTGTTTTAGCAACGTCAGTGGCGCGAGCAAAGGCAACTCACCGATGCGATAACTCTCAATCACTTGCGATAGTTCAGCTTTTTGCAGCGGGTTAAGCACACGCTTAAAGTAACCTTGCAGATGCATTAAAACGTTGGTGTTATTTTTGCGGCTGGCACGCTGAGTCAGCGCTTGCATTAAACCCAAACGATACTGTTGGATAAAAGTCTCAAGCGAATACTGTTTCACCTGCGCCACTAACTGTCCTAACATTTGGTACGATTGTGGATGATGGGCCATTAACATCAGTTTGTATCGAGAGTGAAAATCCACCACTTTTTTGGCACTTGCTGCATCGCCTAAATGGGTATAAAAATCGTGCAAACAGTAGATGCGGGTAATAAAATTTTCGCACAATACCGGGTCATGTAAGCGGCCATCTTCCTCGACCGGTAGCCACGGCATTTTTTCAAGCAAAATTCGGGTATAAATTCCAACCCCTTCTTTTTCTGAGCCATTATTCTTATACACTTTCACCCGTTCCATACCACAACTGGGCGATTTAGCACACACGATATAGCCGCAAAGCTTGCTATCAGACAGTTCGGCAATTTTATGCTGCGCATAATTTTCCAGCGCCTCGGTGTGGTCGCGAACTCCATCTTTAGTTTCCACCAACCGGATGCGCTGGTTTTCTGAAATAAGCCGTAACGTTGGCCGTGGTACTGGCAACCCCATCCCCATTTCGGGGCACACAGAGACAAATTCTGCATAACGTGCCAATTCATCAGTAATAAAACGGCTGATTTTATGCCCGCCATCGAAACGGACTTTGGCACCAAGCAGACAAGCACTCACACCAATTTTGAGAGGGGGATTCGGCATTCTGATCTCCAGTACTGATTTATAGTGACAATCTCTACAAATATAAGATCTATAGTAGGAAACAAACCGTTCACCTAAGTGACTCAAATAGCATAGTGTGAGGTAACACTAATTATTATCTAATCAGATGATAAATGTGTCCGATGTTTGGCCTAACTTCGTGTTTAATAGCGACTTGCCTCCTATAATGGCTTGCCATTATGAGTATCAAATCGCCTAAGGACGACGGTATTTTGGACAACCATCAATCTCTGCTTGAAATAGAAATTGAACAGCTCAGAGCAAACATTGAAGCTGAGCCAGAGAAGGTATTGCTTCAAGCTGAGCAGTGTTTGATTCGTGCTCGGCAGATCCATTTTACCACTGCCATCATCGAACTGTTGATCATCATCTCACGCTGCTTGTGGTGCAAGATGGACTACCGGGCAGGGCTGAAATTCATCAAAGAAGCCTATCACAGCCAGGGGAATCTCGATATTGATCATTGTTTACCAGAAATTCTGCATATCCACGCGCTGCATTACTGGGGACAAGCCAAATACTATACTGCACAGCAGTTCTGGATTAATGCCTTAGAACAGTCCGCACTGATTGATGAACCAGAAATTGAGATTGAGTGCCTGATTGGCCTTGGGAATATCTGGCGGATCACCAATGAATACCAACTCGCCTGTACCACCCATCAACTGGCGATCAAAGTGGCCAATAATACCCGTCTTGATTGGCTTGAAGGCAAAGCGCGAATTTTATATGCGTGGGATCTCTATCTTCTAAAACAATATGTCGAAATGTTAACTGTACTCGATGGTGCCGAAGAAGCGCTGCAAAATCACGCTAACGTCACTTGGCAAGCCGAAGTGTGGGATTTTAGAGGCTTGGCGCTACTGGGTTTAGAGCGAATTGACGATGCAGAACAAGCCACACGCAAAGCCCATGAACTGGCTGTTGCCAATAACCTGACTTGGATGCAAGCTCACTCATTTATTAGCCGCGCACGTTTAGAGCTGCTGCGTAAAAATTTTTCAGCCGCCGCTGAATGGTTAAATAAGGCTGAAAAAGTGGCCAGCTCGTTTGATAACGGTGAACTGTTATCACAAATCTGTTATCAGCAATCGCGCGTAGCAGAAGAGCATGGTGATGCTCAAGCCGCGTTAATTGCCTTTAAAAAATACCGCCGCTACACCGTAATGATGCTGCGCGAGCAGACAATCCGCGTTGGGATGGACAAAGCTCATTCATCAAAACGTCAACTCGAACAACGCGCGCGTAAATTGATCAACCGCATACGCGGTCAACACGAATTCGACCCGGAAAAGCATCTCTCTAATGTGGTGTCTGAAACCTATTGGTGGGAGCAATTGGTGCTGTTCAAAACCGAGCTGAAAAAATCCAATCATGCCGTGGTGGTCATTTTGCATCCCAATCCAAACTATATCGATGTCTGTACCGAAGTCCTTCATTCACTGTGTGCCCCACAAGATCTACTAGCTCGACTGAGCAGTGATCGCCTCGGCTTACTACTGGCAGAGAAAGGGGATGCCGCGATAGCGATATTTGAAGTGATGAGCAAGATGATTGAAATTTACCCATGGTACCGCAAAGGATTAGACGGCCCACTCCCGCAAATTACACTGCAAGATATTCTCTCCTTTCCATTTACGTTGGAGCAATTGATTGAAAGCCAAACACAGGGAAAAGGTGTATGGAACGCCTGCTGAATAAAATTAAACAAGCTGGACTGGATGCCACTACGGTAACGGGGGAAGAGGCGATTCATTTCTGGAGCCATGTGCGCCAGCATGTCGCCACCTCATCCCAAGAGCGCGCACAGAGCTACATCATCAGTGCCGAATATCACCGTGAAATGAAACAGTGGCACACCAGTGTTGAAGAGCTACGCGCTGCACTTGCCTTACTGGAACTGCCCACTGATCTGCAATTGTTACTTGCCATTAAACACAGTTTAAGTGAGCGACTGCTCGATCTCGGCGAATATGTAGCAGCACTGGCAGAATATGTCGCGATTTCAAATATTGCGGTTGAACATGGCATGATTGATGACTACGTACGTGCAGTGATCGGAATGGGTAATTTGTGTGACGCTTATGGCGATCACAATCGAGCACTACGCTATTACCAAAAAATTGACAGTATTGATCACGCGATCTCCAGCCGTGCGTTGCGTCTGCGCTACAAACTCTATTTACTGGCTTGCTATATCAACCTTGGCCGTTTTGCGATTGCCAATAATCTGATCAAAGAATGCGAAGAGTTGAGTATTTTAGTCAGCGATAAATTACTGACTGGGCAAATCATGCTTTATCAAGCCAAGCTGTATTTACAGCAAGGTAAAGTCAGCCAAGCCATGCTTACCCTAGCCAATGCACAATACTCGTCCTCATTAACGCCATCAGACTGGCTGATGTGTATGCTTCGTATCGAGTTAGCCCATTGCCTATCCAGAATGGGCAAAGCACATCTTGCAATCTTACTGCTCAGCAATAGTGAAAAACGTTTAAAAAACATTCACTCACCTTTTCTTGAGATGCGCTTATACCAAGCATTCAGTGAAGTGCTTGAATTGGAAGGAACATACCAAACCGCACTAGTTTATGAGAAAAAAGCCTTTCAGATTGAAAACCATCTGATGAAACAGATCCCGATCAGCGAGTTAGGTGCGATCCAATTGCGTCGTCTGTCACGCTTTGCACTACAACTCAAACTGATCCTGTCTGAATTAGAAAACCGTGAGCTAAAAGAAACCACCGAAAACCAGAAAAATACTGTATTACAGTTACAACAGGATGTGTTCAGTGACCCTCTCACTCAACTGCATAACCGCCGCTGGTTAGATATGAAGCTCAAAGATCTGCTGCTGCATGAAATACCGTTTGCTTTCTTAGTGGTGGATATTGACCATTTTAAATCGATCAACGATGAGCTCAGTCATTTGGTAGGCGACAAAGCGATCGTCAATGTATCGAGTGAACTGAGCCGCTATTTTACGTTCCGCGGAGCCTCTTGTGTGCGGTTTGGTGGCGAAGAGTTTCTGGTGATTTTGGAAAACGTCCCCCCTGAGGTTGCGCACAAACATGCCGAAATCTACCGCCAGCGTATTTTTAATTTCCCATGGCAAGACATTCTTGGCGAACGTGGCTTAACCGTCAGTATCGGTATTACTCTGCATCGTGAAGGGGAAAATACTCAGCGTACCTTCTATCGTGCGGATAAAGCCCTGTATCGCGCTAAAGCCAATGGCCGCAATCAAGTTTGTGTTGAGTAAGCCGTGGTGTTTTCCAAGCTAGTGATTATCACTCCGGTAGTGATTAGTCTGATCGTGATGACTCTGTTTCATCGCCGCGCTCATGCACGGCGATTCTTCTTTGGCTGATTATCTTACGTTAGCGATGTAGACACTGGGTCACCGATCAATCATTCCGTTGTGGCACGGTGGCGTAAATGCTGCCATTGCGGGTGACGCTCAAGATAATACGCCACATAGCTGCACACCGGCACAATCGTTAAGCCAGCACGCTCAATTTCCGGCAAGACACTTTCCATCATCACCGAACCATAGCCTTTACCTTGCATTTCATCCGGCACTCGGGTTGAGGTAATGTACAACACGTTAGTGTGCTGATCTTGATGCTGATAGCTCACCACGGCCTGATAATCACCCTCTAATACCACTCGATAACAGTGATGATCCACATCATGGTACACGGTGTTTTTCATGCTGACTCCTTGTCCGTCAATAACATAATTTAAAGCGTTACCTCTGGCCTAAGCCAAAAATGAGATAAACCCTTGTAAAATAATTAAATTAACAATATCGATAAAAAAGGCCCCCACGATCGGAACCACCATAAAGGCTTGAGGTGAAGGGCCAAAACGTTTCACCACCGACCCCATATTCATCACCGCGGTTGGGGTAGCACCGAGACCAAAACCACAATGACCTGCCGAAATCACGGCCGCATCATAGTTCGCGCCCATCACTTTAAAGGTCACAAAATAGCAAAAAATCCCTAATACCACCGATTGAATACTCAAGATCACCAAAAATGGCAGCGCTAAATCAAAAATATTCCACAATTTAAGGCTCATTAGCGCCATAGCCAAAAACAGCGATAGAGACACCGTACCTAAAATATCAACGGTTTCTGCATCCACTTTACGCAGCTTAGTCACTTGCAACAGATTGGTGATGAATACACCGATAAACAAAGCGTAGACAAAATCTGGGATCATCAACCAACGGATCTCAAAGGTTTTCACCCACGCTTCTAGATATTTCGCCCCTGTAACACATATCAGCAAGATAAACAGAATTTCAATCACCTTTTTAGCGGTGACTTTATCTTCTTCATCATCGTTATAGGTCACCAACTCAGGGAAGCGCGCGTGGGTTTGTGTGCCACGCCCATATTCAGATTCAATACCGTGTTTGTCGACCAATTTTTGTGCCACTGGGCTGCCGATAATGCCACCGATAATCAACCCAAAGGTTGCCGAGGCCATCGCGATTTCTAAGGTGTTGGTTAAACCATAATTTTCTGAAAACGTATTGGCCCAAGCTGCACCAGTACCGTGTCCACCGGATAAGGTTATCGAACCGGCAATCAAGCCCAACAAAGGATCTAATCCTAGCCCTACCGCCAACGAAACCCCGATGCCGTTTTGGATCAAAATAAACAGTGAGGCCACCGCCAAAAATAGGAACACTTTTGCCCCACCTTTGATCAATTGGGTGTAGTTGGCCGCCAGTCCCACTGTGCTAAAAAACATCAACATAAAGACATTTTGTAGTGGTAATGAGAACTCCATATCGATTCCGTGGAAGTGCAAGGCAGTGATCACACAGGCAACCACTAAACCACCAACAATCGGCTCAGGAATATTAAACTTGGTTAAAATCGGCAAGTTGCGATTAATAAAGTGACCTAAAAACAGGACGCTGATAGCAATCAGAAAAGACTCTAATGCTCCAATGGAAATGATTTGATTCATAGTACCTCTTTTATTTTCAAGCTCATCTCTCCTTGATAAGCGAGCGTCTTAACCAACTTGGTGACGCATAAACACAACATCAATCCAGTGCGATAGTTATCCTCTAATAAACCGCCAAATGGCGATATAAAGCAATGATATTGAACCGACAAATTTCCATTGAATGCTAATTATCTATAAATTAATCAATGAAAATAGTGTGAGATAGTACTCAAAATAGCCAACAATAGCTAATCACAACTCTCAAGCAGATTTTTGATAAGCCCGTTTATTAAATACAAGACAGCAGAAAAGTGCAGCTGCAAGTAAAGCAAGAGCAGGTATAATGGCGCTCTTATCCAATCGGCAGGAAACACAATGAACTACTTGATCACCTATTTAAAGGGACTCGCCATGGGCGCAGCCGATGTTGTGCCGGGGGTTTCCGGTGGTACCATCGCCTTTATTACCGGAATTTACGATACGCTACTGGAAAGCATTCGACGCATTAACCCTTCTTTATTTTCGGTATGGAAACAGCAAGGCTTGGCAGGTGTCATTCGTCACATCAATTTGTGGTTTCTGATTTCGCTATTTGCCGGAATTTCGACCAGTATTGCAACGTTAGCGAAGTTGATTTCTTGGTTATTAGTCACCCATCCGATCCCGATTTGGTCATTTTTCTTTGGGCTGATTGTGGTCTCCGTATGGCATATACTACGGCAAATCGAGCATAAGACACTATCACGTGCCGTTTGGTTAATAGCGGGCGTTATTTTCGCCTATGGCATTACGGTGCTGAAACCGCTAAACCTTGAACCGACTTATTTTAATGTGCTGATTTGTGGGGCAATTGCGATTTGTGCCATGATTTTACCTGGTATTTCCGGTAGTTTTATTTTGCTGTTGATCGGTATGTACACTCCGATTCTCAATGCGGTCAAAACCTTTCAACTGGATATTCTGGCACTGTTTTTAACTGGATGTGTGATCGGACTGCTCAGTTTTTCTCATCTGCTCACTTGGCTACTGCGCTATTACCGCGATATTACCTTAACTTTCCTCACAGGGCTGATGCTCGGCACCTTACCAATGATCTGGCCTTGGAAACAAACCCTCTCTTGGCAGATCAATTCACAAGGCCAACCAGTGCCGTTATTGCAACGTAATCTCTCTCCATTTGAGTTTGAAGCACTCACTGCTCAACCATCACAGTGGATGTTAGCCGTACTCCTGATGCTGGCCGCGATTGGATTAGTGTTAAGTTTAGAGAAATACGCCGAAAAATAGCCTGATTGATTCGCTCCTGAAAGCGGCAGCCGCTGGTTGCCGCAACCATTTTAGTTGACCACAAATGTCCCCCAAGCAATATTTGCTACAACTGAGTAAGTTCCGCCCATATTGGTGCAGTATTGGCACAGCAAATATCGCCAGATAATGCTAACCTCACCATAATTTATTTACTCAAGCTTAGGATCATGATGTGATGAAACTTCTCACCGGGATAGTACTGTTACTTGCACTCAGTGCTGGTTTTTTCGCCGACGATTTACGTGCTTGGTTATTTCCCGCTCAGCGCGATCTTAATCATTACTGTCTGCTCTCGCAGCAAAGCTGTGAACAAGCCGGAGTCAGTATGAGGCTAGAACCAGTGCTCAACGCCCCTGCCACCACTTATCGGCTGACAGTCGACTGGCCAAACGCCGGCGCGCAAAATTTAATCCTGACCTTACAAGGGTTGGAGATGAATATGGGCAGCGCCAAATTTTCCTTATCCCCAATAGGTTCCGACAGTTATAGTGGCGAGATCATTTTGCCGGCCTGCTCTTCAGGTACGATGACCTGGCTTGGTGAACTGAGTAATGGCCAGCAAACGGTGTACCCTGCCATAAAAATGGCACACTAAATACCACCCCATATGCCTGAAGCGGCTAACTTGTGGGTAATAATAATGACGATTGAGGGCAAACCAACCGAGCATTGCCCTTATGCACTTAACCTCAACTGGCTAGAGATGTTTTGCCTGCATTTTTATCGCAGTTAAGCAATAAATTCATCACTCCCTCTCAAAATAGACCGCTTATCACGCTAATCATCAATTATCGGTAGACACATTATATTGTGTGGTTAATATTGGAATCCTTCAGAATGAATAACTGAAGTTACAATAATTCAAATTTTTTGATAATTCACAGGGATAACTATGCAAAACAACTCATTTATCGCCCGTTTTGCGCGTGGAAATCTGGTATTGCAAATCTTAGCTGGCATCCTATTAGGCGCTGTTTTAGCTACTTTTTCACCGGAATACGCTCAAAAAGTAGGATTACTTGGCAATTTATTCGTGGGAGCGCTAAAAGCCGTCGCTCCAGTATTGGTATTTATTTTGGTTGCATCCTCTATCGCTAACCAAAAGAAAAACCAACACACTTATATGCGTCCGATCGTTGTGCTCTACCTTTTTGGCACCTTTTCCGCAGCACTGACCGCCGTGATCTTAAGCTTCCTATTCCCAACCACTTTGGTGTTAACTACTGGGGTCGAAGGGGTAACGCCACCACAAGGCATTGCGGAAGTTCTTAATACCTTGCTATTTAAATTGGTGGATAACCCAATTAGCGCGCTGATGAATGCCAATTACATCGGTATTTTGGCTTGGGGTGTCGGGTTAGGTTTGGCGCTGCACCGTGCATCTTCCACCACTAAAGCGGTTTTTGAAGATCTTAGCCACGGAATTTCACAAATTGTGCGCTTTATTATTCGACTGGCACCATTCGGTATTTTTGGCTTAGTCGCCTCCACATTTGCCACCACAGGTTTTGGCGCTTTAGCTGGCTATGTACAATTACTGGCGGTGCTACTGGGCGCGATGGCGTTTATTGCACTGGTCGTCAACCCAGTGATTGTGTACTACAAAATTCGCCGCAACCCTTTCCCATTGGTTTTACAATGTCTGCGCGAAAGTGGTATGACTGCATTTTTCACACGCTCCAGTGCAGCCAACATTCCAGTCAACATGGCACTGTGTGAAAAACTCAATTTAGATGAAGATACCTATTCAGTATCGATCCCTCTCGGTGCCACCATCAACATGGCAGGAGCCGCGATCACCATTACCGTTCTCACGCTTGCCGCAGTGCACACTTTAGGTATTGAAGTCGATCTGCTGACCGCTTTACTGCTTAGTGTGGTCGCCGCTGTTTCTGCTTGTGGCGCTTCCGGAGTGGCGGGTGGTTCACTACTGCTGATCCCACTGGCCTGTGGTTTGTTTGGTATTTCCAACGATATCGCGATGCAAGTGGTTGCGGTCGGCTTTATTATTGGTGTGCTGCAAGATTCTGCAGAAACGGCGCTTAACAGCTCTACTGACGTGATCTTTACTGCATCAGTGTGTCAAGCTGAGCAAAGTTAATCTTAAGCGTAATAAGATAACCATGACAAAAATGGGCAGACATGCCCATTTTTTCTGGGCGCTTGTTATACCCGAGGTCTGTGCGGCAACCATGATTGCCAATCTAAGTAAGGCAATGCATAGTTCAGTGGCACCAGCAAATATAGCGCACCCGCCAATAACCCAGCCCCGAATAAATCCAGCGGATAGTGCATGCCAAGCCATAGCCGACTATAAGCAATGCTGATGGTCCAACTCAGTAATACAGCTACATCGAGATAGCGTTTTTTCTCAGCCAACAGCTGACCAAAAAACAGTAAACACACCACTGCAAACACGGTATGCCCAGAGGGAAAAGAGTAATCCAGCTCTTGCTGCCAATGTTTAACTCGCCATGGGCTCACTTTTGATTCCATCGCCAGCAAAATAGCTTGTTGTTTAGGCTCAGACAGCAGATAGAAATGTTGCGGATTGGGTAATAACAGCGATTGTGTCATCACTTCAGTGTAAGGTCTTGGCTGTTCAGTTAGCGCTTTAATACCGACTTTCAGCACCATAGCCAGTCCAAGTAGCAGCATCAATTGTAGGGCTTTTTGTGACCATTGGTAGCGTAGTATCTGGCAACGCCATGTCACCCAAATCATCAGCAAAAGCAGAGAAATCAAAAAGCCTTGCTTACCCGCAGAATAAGTCAAATAGGTAATGGCTTGGCCAGTAGAGTCCTGCACTGGTTGGTAAAAATCAAATGGTTGTGACCATATACTCAGTGGAATTAATAGCACAATAAACATCAACATTAATGCTAAAGCATATCTGCGCTGCATAAAAAACACCGTCATCACTCTACTCCATCCCAGACCGGATGAGTATTCTAGTCATAACCTCCTTCAGCAATGCCAATAACATGTCAATTTGTTGGGCAAAAAATACCCCCAAAGCGAGGCTAGCTCGTTTGGGGGAAAGGGTATGAATAGCGATGACTTATGCGCCAATCACTCCGCCATCATCACGAGTAATGATCATCACCGTTGAGCGTGGTTTGGTTGTACCGCCATAAGGAAAATGGGATGGAGCCGCCTCTTCACCTGGATGCTGTACGCCCACAAACATGGTTTTATAATCTGGAGTAAACGTTAATCCGGTAATTTCAGAGGCAATCGGGCCAGTTAAAAAGCGTTTCACTTCGCCTGTTATCGGATCACCACACAGCATTTGGTTATTACCCTGCCCAGCAAAATCACCTTGGTTAGAATAGTTCCCATCCGTTTGAATCCATAGACGCCCTGCGGCATCAAAACCAATGCCATCTGGACTATTAAACATATTCTGTGCAGTGATATTTGCACTACCGGCATTCAGGGTACCTTTGTGCACCGTTGGATTACCCGCCAGCAAGTAAAGATCCCAAGCAAACACATCACTAGTATGATCACCTTGGGCTGGCATCCACCGTACAATCTGACCGTAGTGGTTATTTTCACGTGGGTTAGGCCCCCCCACAGGTTGGCCTTCTTTACCACGATTGCGATTGTTGGTCAGGGTACAGAACACATGCTTTTTGTCGGGATGAACCGCTACCCATTCAGGACGATCCATGGTTGTTGCTCCCACCAAAGTTGCAGCACGGCGTACAAAAATCAGCACTTCGGCTTGATCTTTAAAACCATTTTCTGGTGTCAATCCATTTTTGCCAAAACTCAGCTCAATCCAACGACCACTGCCTTTCAGTTCTTGTTGATCCATATCGAACTTCGCAACATAAAGAGTACCTTCATCAAGTAGATGGCGGTTTTGTTCATTATTTCCGGCTTGGTAACGATGTTTAGAAATGAATTTGTATAGATGCTCACCACGTTCATCATCACCTAAATAGACCACAACATGGCCATCATCATTGATAAGCAAGGCGGCATTTTCATGTTTAAAACGTCCTAAAGCAGTGCGTTTTAGTGGTGTGGCATTGGGATTATGTGGATCAATTTCTACGACCCAGCCAAAACGATTAGGTTCGTTAGGGTTTTTGGTTACATCAAAGCGTGCATCGTGTTTATGCCATTGGTAATCGCTCGGTGCAGCTTTAATGCCATAGCGTTTTTGGTCACTATCTACACGGCCTTCATGCTCCGTGCCAAAAAAATCATTAAAGTTTTCTTCACATGTCAGATAAGTGCCCCATGGGGTTTCACCATTGGCACAGTTGTTGAGAGTACCAAGCACATGTAAGCCGGTAGGATCCTCCGCCGTTTTTAGCCAATCATGTCCTGCGGCAGGACCCGTCATCTGCATTGGAGTATAAGCGGTCACTCGGCGGTTTCGCATACCTTGACGATCCACAACCCATTGACCATTTTTACGAACCACCTCAATCATCGTCAGACCGACTGCAGCCTGTGCTTTACGCACATCATCCGCGGTCATCGCTTTTCCTTGATATTCAAATAAATATTCGTAGTTAGTGTATTCATTATTAATGGCTAATACGCCGCGATCTTCACCAATAGGGAAGAAACTCATACCATCCGTATTATCACCAAACTGCATTTCTTGGGCTTTAGAGTCTTGTTTGCCACTTTGATCAAACTCTGGCGCGTTGGAAAAAATCGGGTCACCCCAAGAGATCAAAGGGGTCGCTGTATAACCTTTAGGTACAATTAGCCTATCTTCCATCGAGACTGGGACGGGTGAAAAATTAAGTAGTGTTGATTGAGCGGGCGCTGCCACTGCACTCGCCACCGGATTAACGGCTAAAAATGCCCCGGCACTGGCTGCCATACCGCCGGCCAAAAAATGGCGTCTGGACAGACGTGCTTCGATCATTTGACTAAATTGAGATTCGTGTTGATCACACTTTGACATTTGAGGCTCCTTGACTTGACTTTATGTTTATACCCTGAGATTTCAGGTGAATTATTTTGTGCAAGGATAGTGACCAAAAGTGACTGACAGGTGAAATTTCTATTGCTAAAACATGACAATGGCAAAGTATACGTAAGGAGCTCAACACCAGCCGTGCTGGCCTATCTTGAAACAATCCCTTTATGTCACGAGCACTAAATGCGGAGCTAAATTGATCAACTCATCGACAATTTCTTTAGTCTGCTTGGAATAGATCAGTTTATCTTTTGCTCCGACTAACTGGATATAACGCACCTTTCCTGACAGGATAATTTGGCGCAGTAAGCGCAAAATCACCTGATTATCCAATACGTGATGCATATCAATCCCGTGCCCAGCAACCAATGAGGCTAAATCAATATTTACCATCAGTTGTTCACTGCGCTCAATGTAACCACTCAACTGGTCTTTTAACTGGGTACGGTTTAAAAAACCACACTCTTGATGGCTGATCCAATCACAACCAAGATCTTCGGCGTACTCTAGTGTTTGTGCACTGATTTGCTCACTATCAATACCTATACAAAGCAGTTTACTGTGCGTAAAGCGCGATAAAGCAAAGTGGAAGGCGCTACCTAATTGCAAATCCAAACTGGGTTTCAACTCAAATTGATGCCCGATATGCACGATGCCAATATTGCTATTATCTTGGCTGAGTACCGCTAAACCATGCAACACAATCTCATGGCAGTTGGCCAACACCACAGGCACGGTACCAATAGCGATTGATTGGCTAAGTGCGGATTGAAAAGTATTGGCCTGCCCATCCACCAGCACATAATGGCTTGTCTCTGGGTATGTCGTGGTTGCCGATTGTTGCTGATACAACCAATCTGCGGCAACATCGAGGCTCTGCTGTGCTAATTCAAACGCGACCAATGACATTGGTTTGATCCGCTGGCTAACTGTCATAAAGCCAAACTTCGCCATCGAATGACTCACCGTACGATTTAAGTGGTGGCGTTTGAATAAGTTAAGCATGATCGATTACCTTTCTGGTGGCAACGCACGGGCGGCTTGCAATACATGTAAAATAATCCGTTGCTTGTTGCTTTCGACTCGATGGGCGGGAGCCATCACCGAAATTGCCCCAATCAACTTACTCCCTTTCATCACCGGAGCACTGATCCCCGAAACGCCGGGATCAATTTCCGAGGTGCTCACGGCATAACCATGATGACGTATCTTGGCAAACTCGTTTTGCCACTTGTCCAAACTTGGATCCTCGCCAAAATAGCGTAAGATCTTTTCACAACGTGCTGCAGGCATGTAGGCCAACATCACTTTAGAGGAGGCACCGCGAAGCAGGGGTTGACTTTGACCCTGGACGAAGCTGCATCGCAGTGCCTGCATACTCTCTTTTTGACTGACACACAATGCTCGATAACCGACCGGCACCATATAGGCGGCCATTTCCCCAGTCTGTTTTTGTAAACGACTTAACACGGCATCAACCGAATCAAGGTTATGTTGACTGGTTTGATAACTTCTCATCAGTAGCAATGCTGCCGGACCAATGATCAAGGTTTTGTCGTGTGGACTCTCTTCAATCAAGTTCCACTCTTTGAGCAGTTTCAAATGTCGATAGAGACTGCTAAGGGGCACTTGTAGTTGTTCACTCAATCCTTTTGCTGATACTGGCTCTGGGTTTACCGCAACTTGCATCAGCAATTGCAGTGATTTTTCATTAACTTGGTTAGCTGATGGTTTCATCTCTTTCATGGGTGTTTTTTAGCCTTTAATCGAGGGCGCCTCAAATACTTATTCTTATATATCGAGAAATAGACAATAACTAAAGCATTACATTCCTACATGGTGAGAATTCAACTCAAATTGGATAAATTAATCGTCACCGGCTATCTCGCAACAACTTGAAATGGCAGTTAAATGATCAGTCAGTGTGAGCCAAAACTTGCCCGCCGTTTGAGATACTGCACAGTGAAATGAGGGAGTAAAATAGCAGAAAGCCGAGTGAATACTCGGCTGAGTGACCACCAGCAGTCTAAAAGCGGCGGGTGGTCATCAAATGCGGATCAAACGAGAATTAAAGTGTAAAGCGGGAAATTTCCTTATTCAGCTCTTGTGCCATCGCATGCAACGATCGCGCCTGCTGTACAGATAACTGAGCTTCTTCGGCTAACTGATCACTCACTTCACGCACAGATTCAGTATTGATATTGATATCCGCCGTCACCAAAGATTGCTCTTCAGCCGCCGAGGCAATTTGCGTCGCCATATCACTGATGTGCTGAATCGCTTCACTGATCGCTTGTAAGCTAGTTCCTGTTTGGTTGACATCCGCAACACTGGTTTCCACCAAGTTATGGCTTTCCGTCATCGCCGAGACGGCGGTCGTCGTCACTTTTTGCAGACCTGAAATCTTGATTTGGATCTCTTCGGTGGAAGCATGCGTCCGCTGCGACAGCACTCGCACTTCATCGGCTACGACTGCAAAACCACGCCCCTGCTCACCGGCACGCGCCGCTTCAATCGCAGCATTAAGCGCCAGTAAATTGGTTTGCTCGGCAATCCCACGAATCGTCGACAAAATCGTCGATATTTCATTGGCATGTTCTTCTAGCTCACTAATGATCTGTACTGCAGCGGTAAGCTCTTGGGCTAACTGATCAATCGATTGTTTGCTTTGCTGCATCTGCATAAAGCCATCTTCACCTAAATGGACTGATTGAGTAGCATTGCGCGCGGTATTTTCAGCATTATTGGCAATTTCTGCCGTTGCCGATGCCATCTCAGTGACGGCGGTCGCCACCATAGTGATTTGATCTTGTTGGGTACGGATCCGTTGACTGGTTTGCGTCGCCGATGCAGCTAAATGATCGGCACCTTGATTCAGGGTGATGGAGACTTCGCGCACATTTTTTACCATCTGATGCAAGCTACCGATAAATTTATTAAATTTATCAGCCAGTAAACCCACCTCATCTTGGCTGTTTACCTCTAAGCGTCGAGTTAAATCACCATTTCCTTCGGCAATATCCGCTAATGCATTGGCGATATGGCCCAGATCATTCAGTTGACGCGCGACAAACCACGAGGTGAACAGTGCCATGATCAGCAAAACAGCAATCCCAATCCCAATTTGCACCATTAACACATCATTCAGTGGTTGTTCTAAAACTGACCGATCCATCACCATTACCAGTAACCAATCGGTATTCGCCACTGTCTGTGCCATCAAAAGATTATCACTGTCGTCAATACTCAATGGCAGTAGCGTCCGTAACTGCGCAGCACGATTTAATTGCGCCAAAGTAAGCTCGGCAGAAATATCTTCGGTAGGTTTTAAAATCAACTCTGCGTTTGGATGTGCAACAATTTTGCCTTTCTGGTTGACCAAAATGGCATAACCGTCACCAGGCACCGCAATCGCTAATACATCTTGGATAAGTTTATCCAGTGCCAAATTGGAGGCAGCCACTCCGATCAACTTACCATTGTGGCGCACAGGCTCAGCCAAAGTCACCACTAAAGTCTGCATGGTGACGCTGACATAAGGCTCGGTAGTAATTGGTTTACCCGCGGCTTTCGCCTCCTTATACCAGTCACGGATACGAGGATCATAGCCTGCGGTATTCAGCGTAGGATCTTGGCGAAACATCTCGCCTTGTTCGTTACCGTAGTAACTCAGGCCAAACGATCCCGCTTGTAGGGTTTGTCTTAAATGTGGCACCAGCTCTAACTGTGGATTACTTTCAATCTCTTCACGAAGCCCCTTTAAGGCTAGTTGCTTCCCAGTAAACCAATCACCAATACCTTTAGCATGAGCGTGCAAGGTATTACGGCTTTCACTTTCAATCGCTCGCCAACTCTCTTGCTTAAATAACTGATAACCTGCCACCACTAAAGCGACTGCCGTCACCGCTATCGCGACAACCACAGAGCAAACCATTTTTCTCTTTAGACTTAATCGCATCAGCAATACTCCACTCACATTCAATTACACCAATATGTGATCAAAGTATCTAAGCGTCAGGAAATTACTTTGCGAAAGTTCGCACAATCACAAGTATTGAGGAAGCAAATAACTAATCTGTGAGATATCGTCCATAATTCTAAATAGTTATACTCAGCGTCGACAAATAATCGGAAAGTGTATAAAACAAAAAACCAGCAACGTATTGGATTTGCTTGCAGCTAAGCAGCAAACATCAGATCACTCTGTGGTGATCACCAATTGAGAGAGGAAAATCACTAAGTGTGATTTAAGAAATGCGGACACTAGTACTAGTTAATAAATCATGCGACTGAATACGCTCATTTTGCTGATTACACACTCGGCAAAAATACTGTTTTTCCATCTGGTAATAGTGCTGGCCATGGATCAGCATAGTGAGGAATTGTTGGAATCCTTGCCAACCGTCAGGCTGTTCTTGCACCCTCTTCATCAGAGCTTTATGTGCAGTTTGTTTGCCACAGCAACGACAATAAGCTTTTGGCATGACGGATCCCTCTTATTCACTGGTCACTATTGATAATTGACGCATTCTGCAGCGATAGGTTCCGCAAACATAATTTGTTATACAAATTTCGTGATCTGTATTAGAAAATTGTTCAATAAACACTGAGTGATATTGAATAAGCCTCGTATTCACGAGGCTTATTCAACAATTTGATGAGAAAGTTATGCCAGTTCGCGTAACTGCTTTTTAAACTCAAGATGTTGTGCTTTGACTTGCGCTTCGGGCTGCTCGGTCAGCAAGCTCACCACCACAATCGCTAACGTGGCAAGGATGATCCCCGGCACAATTTCATACACATCAAACCAACCGCCAGTCAGTTGTTTCCATACTACTATGGTCACTCCTCCTACCACGATCCCCGCTAAAGCACCGTGGCGATTCATCCGCTCCCAATACAAACTTAGGACTAAGGTCGGACCAAATGCCGCACCAAATCCAGCCCAAGCGTATGACACCAAACTCAGAACTGAACTGTCTGGGGTCATCGCCAGCAGTAATGCCAGTACAGAAATGATCACCACACCCACGCGGCCCACCCGTACAATCTGCTCGGAACTGGCATCGGTTTTCACTAGTTGTTTGTAGAAATCTTCCGCTAACGCAGAGGATGACACCAACAGTTGTGAATCAGCGGTACTCATGATCGCAGCCAAAATCGCCGCCAACAAAATGCCCGCAATCACTGGATGAAACAGTGAATTGACCAACAACATGAAGATCTTTTCACCATCGTCCAACTGAATCGAACCTGATTGAGTGACAAAAATTAACCCAGTCAAACCAACCAAAATCGCACCGACCATTGAAACCCCAGTCCATACCACAGCAATGCACCGTGCCGTCGTCAAATCTTGATTTGAGCGTGAAGCTTTAAAACGCGCCAATATGTGCGGCTGACCAAAATAGCCTAAGCCCCAAGCCACCAGCGATAGAATGGCAATCGCAGACAACGGTTCACCTTGTGCATCATTCCACAGCGTCAACAGCTCGGGATTAATTGCAGTTAAATCCTGATCAAGCTGCGTCAAGCTACCATTCATCGCAACCACGGGCACCACCATTAACGCGGCTGCCATCAGTAAGCCTTGCACTAAATCAGTCCAAGATACCGCTAAGAAACCGCCAAATAAGGTATATGAAACCACACAAATAGTACCAATGATGACCGCGGTGGAATAATCGATACCGAATACGATTTCAAACAGTTTTCCGCCGGCAACCAAACCTGAGCTGGTATAAAAAAGGAAGAATAACAAGATAAAGAATGCCGAAATGGTTTGGATCAGTTTCGATTTATCGTTGAAACGACGCGACAAAAACTCAGGCAATGTCAACGCATCGGTCGTAATACTGTAAGTTCTTAAGCGTTTGGCATTAATTAACCAGTTAGCCCATGTGCCAACCAGTAGACCACCCGCCAACCAGAATGCTTCAATCCCCGCAGCATAAGCGTAACCAGGTAAACCGAGCAGTAACCAACCACTCATATCGGATGCACCGGCAGAAAGTGCCGCAGGCCACGGGCCTAATGAACGACCACCGAGAAAGTAGTCGGTTGAGTTTTTCGTTCGCTGATAAGCGTAAACCCCAATCGTCAACATCAAAATGAGATAGACGATAAAGGTGGTTGTAATAGCAAAGCTATTTTCCATGGTGTGTTGTCCTCGTTAAAAGCTGGCGGCAAATGCGATTTGCTACGGAAACATGATCAAGCTTGGTATCCAAAACCGGCCGGATTGAAATTTAATGCTCATTCAACCCGATGCCTGACTTTACGCTCAGTTTGAGCTTGATCATGCTTTCGACATCACCGCCAATACTCGGGGCGGTTCAGTCAGGCTTGCTGCAATTATTAGCGGTGTATTTTGAGTGTCAGAAGAGGATTTGTCAAAAAGTCCTGACAATTTGTCAAAAAAGCCGAATTGAAACCAAAAACAAACAATTTATCAGCAATAGCATTACAGCTTTTATTTGTGAATACGCGGCAAAGCAGGAGGGTAAATATGTAAAAATGACGCTCTCAACAAGCTAAACCAGTGTGGGGCATACGAGATAGAGTTCGCTGACACTCCGCTTAAGAGACCGCAGACCAACGCCGTTTATATTGTGAAGGGGAAATACCATGCAATTTTGCAAAAGTGTGGGTAAATGCGCTCTGATTCGAAAAACCAGTCAGTTCAGCAATCTGGCCTAAATTCAGTCGCCCTTGTTCAATCAGCTGTTTGGCCATATCGACACGTTTATTGAGTACATATTGATGTGGCGTGACGCCCATCTGCTCTTTAAACAGTACATGAAACTGACTCTCACTTAAAAAAACGCTGCCCGCTAATTGCGCGACCGAAATACGCTGCGCCAAATGCTGTTCGATGTAACGATCCACCACTTCAATATCAAAACGAGACTCTTTATGAGCACTGGCTAGCGCACTGATATGGCGTTGCAATAGTGCCACTACAGTATCATTGCAGGCTCGGCCAAGCAGCAGATCGTCAGGACTCGCTTGCATTTCTTGCACCAACATCTGGATCAAACGTTGGATCTGACCATCTAACTGAAAGTAGATTTCACTCGTGGTCAGCTCATTGAGTTTACGTAACAGCAAAGGATCATCATCGCTCGGCGTTGGCATGTTTAATACCAGAATATCCGATTGCCCAACGATGCCACCAAAAGCATGATCCGAGCCTGAGGTCACCACGCAACCTTGACCTGGACCAACAATATTACCCATACCGCGCACTTCAAATTCCGCTTGGCCCTTCAGACCAATCACGATTTGGGTGTAGCTATGATCATGGCACGCCATATGCGAAGGCAAGGTGATCAGCTCGGCTGGTTTAGGTAACAGAACTTTGGGCATCAGAGAACGATTGGCGACATCAGGAGCATGCGATTGAGTCATTTCAACCTCATAAGGTGTGGTTTTCGCGGCCATGGTATACCAAATTGTCCGAAAACGAAATGATTCCCATCTGCTCACCAAACACAATAAACTACGCACCAATTGATTTGGTAAATAATAGAAGCGCGTGGCTGCCCACTCCGCGCTGCGTTGTTTGATGGCGAATAACACCGCTAATCAGCGGCCTTTCTCATTCTGTCATCGACCTCAATAGTTTGTCTATTTCAGTCAACTTATCCCGACGCTTAATGTTGTCCGTTTAAGCGACAAAAGTTTGGCAATCAGAGCATGTTCAGCAACAGCAGCAGCGTGTAATTGGGTAATATCCCCCTCACCAAGCAACGCGGTTTCATGATTAGATTACCCATTCTCTGCACACGAAGTGATGGCATCGGATCTCTAAAAATGATCAACCAGACACATAAAGCCTGAATCTAGAGACGGTAATTGGGTGAATTTTTTATCTCGGAACAATGATCAAGTGCACATAAATTACGGTCAATGTGTACTCAATTTAAAAAACGTTAAAGTGGATCGGAAAACTCAGCTTGCATATTTTTCTAATCTGCTCAAAATGAAAATACTTAGTTCTAAAGTTTAAAAAATCAGTCACCTAATGCATGACTAGAGATAACTTTGGGCTAAGAGGAATAATATTTGCATTAAATAATTCAGCTATCTACACAGCTGTCAAAATTTTGTCTTTCCCACTGTATTGTGGCTAAACGTAAATGTGTTGCAGGGACCTATGATTAAACGCCGTATCCCAGCGCTATTGCTTGCGCTATTCCCTCTATGGGTATCTGCATCGGTGTACGCCGAGGAGGTCACTCAAGTTGACCCCGTTGTGGCTATCGATGAAAAATTGAGTAATAAACAGAACGAAATCAACGCAATTATCACCGACTACGAAGTAGAAAGTGCTAAGTTGCAACAGTTGAAAAATGAGCAAAGCCGATTGAAACGTGAAGGCGAAGAGTTAAACGCCAAGCGTAATCGGGCCAAGTCCGAGTTGGATAAGCAGTATACCCGTCTTCTCGAAGATCCCGACACCGACTTAGTCACCTTCCAAAAACGCTATCAAGAAGCTTGGAATACGCTAAAAGGTAACCAATCACAAAAGTTAGACAACGACCAAGCTGTCACTGAAATTGAGATGCGTCTATCGCAGATTAAGCAAAGACAAGCTCGTTTGAACACGGAGCTAACCAATTTGGAGGAGTCCAAAATTGAAGCACGTGTCAAGCGGTTAGCCACTGAATTACGTGAAAGTAATGTGTTGGAAACCAGCTTCAAAACCAGTTGCTCAACCAACATGACCTTAGGTGAATGTGCCAGTCAAGGACAGCATCTGACCAAACAGAAAGCGGTCAAGACCTTTCGTGATAAGCTGATCAGCAATTTAACCGAATCAGTGATCGCCAACCGCAATCTCAAAGGTGTTGAACTCAATATTCACATTCAAGAAAGTCAGATGATCCGCTCTGGTTTCGAAGGTAACAACGAATATTTCACGCTGATGCAAGCTCAACTGCAGGCCAAACCCGAAGCGATAGCCGCTTGTAAGCTGCTCAACGTTGAAACACGTTACTGCTTACAAGGAAAATCAGGCTCAACCGCACAGAAAAAGCAAGATAAACAGTGGGCAAATGTGACCGTTCGTTCTGATCAATACAATGATTCAGTGACCATTAACGGCATCAACTATGGCAGTACACCAGTTGAATTAGTATTACCGGCTGGCCGCCATCAGGTAACGTTATCTAAAGAAGGTTATGAAACCTATAATCGAATGGTTACGGTCAGCGGTAATGATACGGTATGGGTCAAACTGAGACCGAATAAAGACAGTTAATGGCATAAAATATCCACAATTTTTTGCCGAGATTCACAAACTTGTCGATAAAACGCCATTTTGTCATTAAGTTATTGAAAGATGACTTCAGACAAAATGGCGTTTTCGTTTAGAATGCTCATAACTTAGACTTAATTTCCTAATTTGAAGTAGACACCACCATGCGACAAGGGATTCCCGCTCTATTATTAGCACTGTCACCTTACTTAGTGACAGCCCCCGTGCTGGGAGAGGAAATCGCCTCTTCTGTGCTTGCGATTGATGATGCGCTGTTTAGCAAACATACCGAGCTGCAAAAGGCTAGCGATACGACCCAACTTCAGAAAACCGTTATCAATAACCAACAGTCTGAGTTGAATCGGTTGGATCAACAAGCTAAAGCCTTACAAACCTTGCTTAACACTGCTAAAACCAATCTTGAGCGTGATTATCAAAAAATGATTGATGAACCTGATCTGGATATCAGTCCATCACAAAATGCGTATCAAGCCGCCTGGACGGAGGTCAAACAAAATCAAATTGTTCGCCTCGATGCCGAACAGAAACTGCAAGAAATGCAGAGTGTATTCGCTCAATACCAAGCTCAGCAGCAAACCATCGAACAGAGTATCGCTCAACTCCAGCAGCAGAGAATGCGCGCACGGGTGGCGAGATTGCGTGAAGAGCTACAGCGTTCAGGTGAGCAGAAAATCTCGATTACCAATCTGTGTAATGCAGAGATGACCCTTGCACAATGCAACAAACAAACCACCGACCTCGCTTTGCAAAAAGCGGTCAACCAATTCCAACTTTGGCTGATTGATCAAAGCAGTGAAACCAGCATCATCAAACCACAACTGCATAATGTATCGCTCAACATTCACCTACTCAAACACGCTGTGGTAGAGTCCGGTTTTTATGACGGTATGCAATTTAGAAGCCTCATCACTGCCCAGCTTGAAGCGCGCCCAGCCAAAAATGTCCCTTGCAAGCTGCTCAATATTGAATCGCAATACTGTTTTGACCCCGGTCAAGGCGAGGCGGAACAACAGCAAAAAGAAGTGGCTTGGATTAACTTATCGCTGCGTTCCAATCAACATGGCGATCGCGTGACTATTGATGGGGTTAACTACGGCAACACCCCTGTAGAAGTGATGCTACCGGCCGGTAACCATCGGATCAAAATTGAAAAAGAGGGATTTCGCACCTTCGAACAAGAAGTCACTATCACCTCAGATCATACTTTGCGGGTCAATTTGCATGAAAGATCCAACCCACTGCGTGCTGGGCATAAATTTGCCGATTCAGTAAAAGGCAAAGTTACGCCACCAGAAGTGATCACACTGCTGCCAGGACAATACCTGTTAGGAGAAAACGCCGCGCAACAATACCACCTTGATCATGCTTTCGCACTCAGCGCGACGCCAGTCACCGTGGCTCAGTTTGAAAACTTCATCAATCAGACCCAATACCAGACTGATGCCGAGCTGAAAAATCTGTGCATTGCGGTTAATCAATCCGAAGTAACTCCCATCGCAGACAGCAACTGGCGTAACCCTGGGTTTCAACAAAACGCAAATGCTCCCGTCGTATGCGTTAGTCAAAATGATGCCAAAGCTTATGCCAACTGGCTCTCCAAGCAAACCGGATTCACCTATCGACTGCCGAGTGAAGAAGAGTGGGAAATTGCCGCACGGGCTGGCAGCAAAACCGATTATTGGTGGGGCAATCAATTTGGGGCCGGTAAAGCCAACACGGGCTGGGCTGGCACCTCTTGGTCAAATCGCAGTACATCGCCGGTAAAAACCTTCTCGCCAAACTCATTAGGCTTTTACGATATGGTCGGCAATGTATGGGAATGGACCAATGATTCACGTGGCTTAGTCAAAGGTGGCGCGTGGAGCTTTTCACCGGAAATGGCAAAAGCTCATAGTCAACTTTTTGTTGGACCCACCACCGCTGCTAACTATGTCGGTTTTCGTCTACTACGTGAGTTAAAATAAGCGCTAACTAACCAACATACAAAAGGGGGAATTATCCCCCTTTGTTGATTTTGGCTAAATTAGCTAGCTATCGTACACCTGTACTATGGCGCCAGTCGATCCACCTGCCATGTTTGATCTTGACGAGAATATAAGAAGCGATCGTGCAACCGGTGTTCGCCTCCTTGCCAAAATTCAATGCTGTGCGGTTTGATCCGATACCCCCCCCAAAAACTAGGCACCGGAATTTCCCCATTGGCAAATTTCTGCTTCAGTTCAAGATATTTGCCTTCCAAAATACCACGGGCGGAAATTCGGCGACTTTGATGACTGGCAATCGCGGCAATCTGGCTCTCTTTGGGACGCGAAGTAAAATATTTGATGTTTTCTAATGTGGTTAGCTTTTCTGCTACCCCGGTAATATGCACTTGTCGTTCTAAAGGGTGCCAAGGAAAGTGAAGACTCACTTTACTATTTTGGGCAATATGCTCCGCTTTACGGCTGGCCAAATTGGTGTAAAACACAAACCCTGCATCATCGACATTTTTAAGTAGCACAATACGTTGAAATGGCTGGCCATTCTCATCCACCGTTGCCACCGTCATCGCCGTCGGATCGGATAAATTAGCCGCGATCGCCTGCTGTAGCCAATGATTAAACTGATCAATCGGGTTGGTCTGTAAATCTTTTCTTCTTAGCCCACCATGAATGTATTCTCGACGAATATCTGAAAGATCCATTGCTGCTCCTTACTTATTTTTGCCCGATTGTGCGCTGATCCTACTGATAACTCAAGTGACCATCGATTGCATCAACCGGCTAGGTGACAACAAAAAACATCAAATTCATCAAAATTATTAACCTGTTAAATAGGCCTTTTGCTGTAGATAGCATATTCTTAACAATTATAAACACCAATAATAAAATCAACCGACTAAGCATACCGCATCCGGTTGCGGTCACGGCCCAATCCTGCATCGATTGCGAGTAGGCACGGCTGGTGAAACAGGAACCCATTATGAGCCATCACAGTTATCACAAGCTCAGCGACGAAGAACTCGATTATGTGGACGACAAAACGGCCGCATTACTACTGAATACTCCACGTAGTGCACAGATCATGCTATGGGTGATGGTGGCATTTTTCGTGTTGGCCCTGCTTTGGTCTGCGTGGGCAGAAATTGATCAAGTCACAGTCGGTCAAGGTAAAGTGGTCCCCTCTTCACAAATTCAGGTCATTCAGAATTTAGAAGGTGGACTCGTTAAACAAATTCTGGTGCATGAAGGTCAGCAAGTACAAAAAGGTCAGCAGTTAATCCTGATCGACGATACCCGTTTTCGTTCAGATTTTCGTGAACGTGAGCAGCAGGTCGCCAACTTAACGGCCACGGTATTACAGCTGTCCGCCTCACTCGCTAGTGTGATCCTAGATGAGGAAGTTGAAGAACAAAATTGGGCCAATAGCGTACGTTTGGATTATACCAAACTCACCTTCCCTAATGAGTTGAGTAGCTCAGAGCCTGAGCTAGTCGAGCGTCAACGTAACCAGTATCGACAAGATTTGGATAATTTACGCAATCAATTATCGCTCATTTCACAGCAAATTACCCAAAAACAACAAGATCTGATTGAAGCGCAAGCTCGTGTGGCAAATTTGCGCCAAGGTTATGATTTTGCGAAAAAAGAACTGGAGATCACCGAGCCTCTCGCCAATGAAGGCGTAGTACCGAAAATTGAATTGCTCAAACTACAACGACAACTCAACGATACCCGGCGAGAATTGACCTCAACTGAACTCAAAATTCCGGTGCTCAAAGCCGCGGTTCGCGAAGCGATGCTCAGCCGTATCAATGCAGCACAAAAATTCCGCACCGAACAACAAGATAAACTCAATCAAGAACAAGATAAACTCTCAGCGCTCACCGAATCAACTGTCGGGCTGGAAGATAAAGTGAACCGTACCGTGGTCATATCACCAGTCACCGGCACGGTAAAAACCCTGTATGTGAATACGGTCGGCGGCGTCATTCAACCAGGCATGAATATTATTGAAATTGTGCCAACCGAAGATACCTTGTTGGTTGAAGCACAAATTGCGCCGCAAGACATCGCTTTCCTGCGCCCACAATTGCCAGCGATTGTAAAATTTAGTGCTTACGATTTTACTCGCTACGGCGGTTTAGAAGGCACGTTAGAGCACATTAGTGCCGATACTACCCAAGATGAGAAAGGCAATACCTTCTACCTTGTCCGTGTGCGTACGAAAGAGACCACTTTTGGTCACGATAAGAATTTACCGATCATCCCTGGGATGACCGCCTCAGTGGATATTATTACCGGCAAAAGAACGGTATTGGCTTATCTGCTCAAGCCGATTTTAAGTGCGCAAAATAATGCACTAAGAGAATAATCGGCGCATGAAACATTGGATTGTTCTGTGGTTAGCGATTGGCGTCTCCTCATTCGCGGCGGAGCTTAATCCCCAAGAGCAGCAGTGGATCAATGCCGTGCAAGCCACTTACGGCCCTAGAGCGGGCTTGCGGGTAAAGACTTGGCGGCACGCCATCGCACAATGGGCAACGCTATCAGAACAAGAACAATTACCCGCGGTCAACGCATTTTTTAACCAACTCAATTTCATTAATGATATTGAGCTGTGGGGAGTAAAAGATTACTGGGCAACTCCGCTAGAGTTTCTCGGCAGTAATGCGGGAGACTGTGAAGATTTCACAATTGCGAAGTATTTCTCACTGCTGGAACTCGGTGTATCGGATAAAAAACTGCGTCTCGTGTATGTTAAAGCGATAGAGCCAAACCAATTTCATATGGTGTTGGCATATTATGCCACCCCAAGTTCGGAGCCGGTTATTTTGGATAACATCAATCCACAACTCAAACCGGCTTCAACTCGCCAAGACTTACTGCCGATTTACAGCTTTAATGGTAAGAGTTTGTGGCTAATGAAATCCCATCGCGGCCAATGGGCGGGCGATGCTTCCAGACTCAGTTTATGGAATGACTTAAGAGTCAGAGAACGCTCACTTAAATTGAATAAACCTCTAGTTAGCTATGATGAGTAGGCACTATGACGCTATACAAACAACTTGTCGCCGGGATGATCGCGGTGTTTATTTTGTTGTTGATTGCGGTTTTCAGCATCCAATTCAACACCACCCGTAACAGCCTTGAGCAACAACAACGCTCTGACGTCAATAATACCATCAATACCGTGGGCTTAGCTTTGGCTCCTTATTTGCAGCAAAAGGACACCGTTGCCGTCGAGTCGGTGATCAATGCACTGTTTGATGGCAGTAGCTATTCCGTGGTGAGATTGATCTTCCTTGATGATGGCCATGAGATCCTGCGCAGCTACCCGCTTCAGCCAAATACCGTTCCGAACTGGTTTACTCAACTGCCTTTATTTGCACCGATTCACGATCGGCGCGTGGTCACAAGCGGTTGGATGCAATTGGCGGAAGTCGAAATCGTTAGCCACCCGGGGCCAGCCTATGCTCAACTATGGGATGCTTTGCTCGACCTATGCACTGCTTTTGTTGCAATGTTAATGCTGGGGATGTTAGCGGTCGCTTGGCTATTAAAACGCGCTTTGCGACCACTACAACTGATCGTCAACAAGATGGAACTGGTCGCTAACAATCAATTTGGTGCACCGCTGCCGCGCCCTAATACACAAGATTTGATTTCAGTGGTTGACGGTATTAATAAGATGTCTGAACAGGTCGAAAACGCCTTTAAATCGCAAGCCAAAGAGGCACAGCAACTGCGTGAACGGGCTTATCTTGATCCGATCTCCCAATTAGGTAACCGCGCTTATTATATGAGTCAATTAAGCAATTGGCTGACCGAAAGTGGTGTGGGTGGCGTGGCTATTTTGCAAGCCGAGTTTATCCAAGAGTTGCATGAGACAAAAGGCTACCAAGCGAGTGATGGCATGATACGAGAACTGGCGGATCGCCTGAAAAACTCGATCACCACCAAAGATATCTTACTGGCCCGCATCTCAACCTATGAGTTTGGGATCATCATGCCCAATATGGATCACAGTGAACTCAAAATTGTCGCCGATAGCATGATCAGCTGTATCGAAAACATTAATCCCGATCCCACTGGATTGGGTAAAACCCATCTTGCGCTGGGTGTCGTGGTCAGTAACAAGCGTCAATCGTCTAACACGCTATTACTCTCTTTATTGGATAATGCACTGGCGAAAGCGAAAGCGAACCCCGAATTGAAATATGGCTTCATTAATAGTGATACCGATAAAGTCATTTGGGGCAAACAGCAGTGGAAAACGCTGGTCGAAGAAGCAATGCATAACGATGGCTTCACGCTACGCTTTCAAGCTGCCAACAACAGTTGGGGACAAACCTTTCATCGCGAAGTGTTCTCTGCGTTTGAGAAAGATGGGGTACGCTACCCAGCCAACCAATTCCTATTTGCGCTTGAACAGCTGCATATCAGTCACTTATTTGATCAATACATCATTGAAAAAGTGATCACGGTACTAGAACAAGGCGAGCAGACTGAACCGTTAGCCATCAACATCGCTCAAGGCAGTCTCTCTCAAGCGAGTTTTATTCGCTGGATAAGCCAAATCCTCGCCAAACACGCAGCCGTTGCCAGTTGGCTGCATTTCGAGATCCCAGAGAACTGTTTTATTCATCAGCCACATTACACAGCTCTATTTTGTCACGCAGTACGCAGCGCAGGAGCCGATTTTGGCGTCGATAACTACGGGCGTCACTTCCAGTCTCTGGACTATATCAATGAGTTTCGCCCCAAATACGTCAAGCTTGATTACCTTTTCACCCACCATTTGGATGATGAACGGCAAACCTTCACCCTAACCTCCATCTCCCGTACTGCACATAACTTAGGCATCACGACCATTGCATCACGGGTTGAAACCCAGACTCAGCTCGATTTTCTCTCAGAACATTTTATTGAAGTCTTTCAAGGCTTTATTGTTAATAAATAACCAAGGTCAAAGGCATGCAAGATACGTTACTCAATTCGCTGCTGTACGTAAGCCGTTATTATGGGCTAGCCAATTCGCCTGAAGCGCTGATCAATGGCCTACCGTTGACAGAAGGTAGACTCACGCCTTTTCTTTTTCCTCGTTCCGCAGAAAGAGCCGGGCTGATCGCTAAAGAAAACCGCGCCGCATTAGCGGCCATCCCCCAATTAGTTTTTCCGGTAGTCTTGCTGCTCAAAGGCGGTGAAGCTTGCGTACTCAACAGCATTAATCAAGCCACCCAAGAAGCGGAAATCGTCACCGCAGAATCGGGCATGGTGCCCGTCGCTTATTCGATAAGTGATCTCCAACAACGCTATATTGGCCGCTACTTTATGGTCAAAAAGCAGTTTCGTTTTGATGAACGTTCACCCGAAATACTCAAGTCGAATGAGGGTCATTGGTTCTGGAGTACCATTTATCAATCCAAACACATCTATCGGGATGTGTTGATTGCCTCAATCCTAATCAATCTATTTGCAATTGCCGCGCCGATGTTTTCACGTATTGTGTATGACAAAGTGATCCCCAACTTAGCCTTTGAAACTCTGTGGGTACTTTCCAGCGGAATTTTAGTGATCTTTCTGTTCGACTTCATCTTCAAAATGCTGCGCAACTACTTCATTGATGTGGCAGGCAAAAAATCTGACATCCTGATTTCTTCCAAGCTGTTTAGCAAAGTGATGGGCATTCGCATGGAGGCTCGTCCCCCTTCGGTGGGAGCTTTTGCACGTCATTTGCAAGAATTTGAATCAATTCGCGAATTTTTTACCTCTGCCACCATCTCAGCACTGATTGATTTACCCTTTGCACTGCTATTTTTGCTGTTGATCGGCTTAATGGCCGGACATCTGGTCTGGGTGCCAATTATTGGTGTGCTGATGTTGGTGGTTTATTCACTACTGATGCAAGCCCGATTAAGACGCGCGATAGAAGAAGGTTCCAAGCTTGCCTCACAAAAATACGCCAATCTGATTGAAAGCTTAACTGGCTTAGAAACAGTGAAACTGTTTGGCGCACAAGGACAGTTCCAATACCGCTGGGAAGAAGCGGTGGCACATATGGCCAACTGGAATATTAAAAGTCGTCGCATTACCGATAGCATTCAAAACACCGCAGGATTTATTCAGCAAGCGGCGAATATTGGCATGATCATTGTTGGGGTCTACCTGATTTCCAATGGTGACTTAACCATGGGCGGATTGATTGCCACCACCATGCTCAGTGGTCGAGCCACCGGCCCGCTGGTACAACTTTCGCTGCTTTCGACGCGCTACAACCAAGCCAAATCATCGATGACCATCATTGAGCAGATAATGGCAATGCCGGATGAGCAAGAGCAAGGTAAACGTTATATTCATCGCCCAATCATTCAAGGCAAAATTGAACTCGATCGGGTCACTTTTCATTATCCCAATTCCCCTATCGCTTCCGTACGTGACCTCAGCCTAACCATCAATCCAGGAGAAAAAGTCGCGATTATTGGTCGAATTGGCTCCGGCAAAACCACCCTTGAGCGACTGATCATGGGACTTTATAAACCAACGGAAGGTCATGTGCGCATCGATGATACCAATATTGCCCAACTGCACCATATCGATATTCGGCGCAATATTGGTTGCGTCCCACAAGACAGCGTCCTGTTTTACGGCTCGATTCGCGACAATATTACCCTCGGTCGCCCACTCGCCGATGATCGTGAGGTGATGGATGCCGCCAACCGAGCTGGGGTCACAGTATTTACTCAACAAGATCCCGCTGGTCTAGAGCGCCAAGTTGGGGAAGGCGGTATGCAGCTCTCGGGTGGCCAACGGCAAACCGTTTCGATTGCGCGAGCCCTACTCGGCCGACCACCGGTGCTACTGATGGATGAACCGACCAGCGCAATGGACAACCGCTCAGAAATGCACATTAAACAGCAGCTCAGCCAACTAAAGCCGAGCGAAACGCTGATCCTGATCACCCATAAAACTTCGATGCTGGATGTGGTCGATCGTGTGATTGTGATGGAAAAAGGGGGAATTATTGCTGATGGTCCAAAGCATGAAGTGCTTAACGAACTACGCCAAGGAAATGTGCGGGTGGTGTAATAATGGAAGCTAATTAAGCAACGGTTCGCTGTTCAGCGATAGTGTCAGATCATCACGCGGGAAACGACACCCAGCGAAAATTAGTGTTCAACCGCACACCTAGCGAGGCGAGATTAAATACCGATATCTTCCGCTTCTAAGCGTGACGATAATTTAATCTCGCGCTGATTAAAGCTAAAAATCGAGGCGCCATGCTCACGTTTGGTCAATACTTTCTCATCACCAAATTGAATGGTGACATGGGTAAAGGTTTTATTTTTCGCTTCTACCGTGTTTTCCTGTAACTGCCGATCAAACTCTTCATTTAGCGTATCTAACGCGAGTTTAATTTTTTCCATCTGACTGGACGCTTGCGCCTTACTCTGCTCAAGCTGTTGTGTTTCTTCATCGCTACGCTCATTTTTAGGGCGTTTTTTCAGCTCGATTTCACGCCGAACCAACGCCATCGTGGTATCTTGCGCTTGTTTGTACAGCTCTTTATGTTGGTTGAGCCGATCTTTATAGGTTTGGTAGCGAGCAAACGCCTCAACATGTGTCGCGGTATCACCCTCAACCCCAAGATTAAAACACAGGATTTTACCACCCACTTTCGCGCTACCGGCACTTAATGTACCTTGGGTCATTTTGCGGTCGAGCACGGTTAAATCATTACCACATCGGATAATATTACCAATACTATGCACGCTGATATGAATTGAATCTGCCGCTTGCAGCTCGACATATTGTGCGTAATTGGCGCGAATGTTGGCCCCCGCTTTGACAATGCAACTGCGCTCGCTATCATCGGTGACCATACGCCCAATAATACCTTTACCGACCTCAATATCACCTTGTGCCTGAACATTGGCCGATTCAATAAAACCACCCACTTTGATCGAGCCCGTCGCCCGCACAATCATGCCAGGTTCAATATCACCGGCAATCATGATATTCCCTTTAAAACGGATATGCCCCGTCGCCACACTAACGTGGTTTAAGCAAAGCGCGCTATCAACTTCAATGGTATTTTTTTTGATCAGCGGCATTCCCGCTTGACTGGCGAGTAATAGATTAGGATCGGTCGGCGAGATATGTGTCCCTTTGCCAGCCACCAGCGGGAACTCTTTGCCAGGCTGAGGTTGAATCAGTTTGCCTTGAACTGTGTAGCCTATTTCACCTTGGGTCGCGGGCAAACGGCGCATCACCGGATCGTTTTCACTCACCGTGATGGTGGCACCAAGATTGCGCATATCCAGTTTGTTTTCACCCGCTTTTTGCTGGGGGCGCAAAATACGCTTAGCCACATCTTCCACTAAAGGCACAAATTGACTATCACGACCTTGGATTGGCGCTTTGCCTCGCGCCACAGGTTGAATAAATTCATCACCCGGCACTAATTGGTTGCTGACCAATAACACTTTTTTTAGCGCCAGTTTGTTAATGCCTTTCAGCACTTTAGCTTGCGCTAGAGCATGTACTAACTCATTACCACGCAAACCGCGACCGCCGTATGCTCCTGTAACCTGCATACTGGCCAACATATCATTTTCGCCCAGCACCACACGCACCGTTGCATTGCGAACTTCCGCAATCACTACCCCTTCAAAAGCGGTACCTTGGGCTTGTTTAGCAGCATTGATAAACCGAGTGACCGCCTCCTCACATACAAACAATTTTCCAGCAGCGATTTGGGCTAAAGCCACTGGCAATTCACTACGGTCGAACTCTTTTGCCATTGATTGTGCCGCCAATTTGGCGACGATTTGTTTGCGATCGGGCGTGAATTCCAGAATATCTTTCCACATAACACTTATCTTTTACAGCAGCGGACCTTCATGCTTTAAGTGTATAAGAACAAAGCCGATCTACAAACTGTTCAGCCTGCAAAGTCAGGCTTAGGTCACTATGTCACCCCCTCACAGTGACTTAAATCGAAAGAAAAACACCGCCCGATCTGACACCTAGCGAAGATCAAAGATTGCCCGATCACGGATTGCCAAGCCGGCTAAGTTTGCTGTCATCCCCATCCTTCATGCCATCGATTGCCCGCAAATAATTGCCGATGACCAAAAGGTTTATATAGACATGATTTTTATTCTCATGTTTAATTGTTATGTTATAACATTTTATTTGATTGAGGATATTTGCATGAATACACTGAGGTTGCTCAGTCTAATTTTGCTGCTAGGCGGAGTAGGATTATGGTTTACCCACCATGATTCAGGCTCAACAACGCTGGAACTCTCCGGCCCTTTTGAGTTCAACAGTCAAGATTTGGTTAAAGATGGCTACCTATTTTCACGCCTGCAAGTGGTGGAAGCTTTAGTCGGTATCAATCAAAACTCGCAACCCTATCCTTTGCTAGCCACCCGTTGGAGCGTCAGTGAAGATGGCTTAGTATGGCGCTTTGATGTGCGCCCAGCTGTACGATTTCATGATGGCAGCTTACTCTCTGCCTCTGCGGTCGCCACATCACTGAGCCATGCACTGAATAAACCCGGCATCATTCAACAAGCGCCGATCAAAACTATCCGCGCACAAGATGATCAGCTGATTATTGAGTTAAATAGCGTATATCGCCCGCTGCCTGCGATGCTGGCTCACTACTCATTAGCCATCGCGGCAGCGAGCTCTTATGATGCCAGCGGTAACATCATTCAGCTTGCTGGTACAGGGCCTTATCAAATCGCCCAGTTACAAGCACCGCATAAAGCCAGCGTGACTCGCTTTACCGATTATTGGGGCCTGCCTGCCAGTATCGAGAACGTCAACTACTTAACTGGGCACCGCTCAGAAAGCCGAGCGTTATTAGCCCAAACAGGGCAAGCGGATCTGGTCTACAGCCTCGATCCGATCAGCATCCCTGCGCTGCAACAGAGCAAAAATCTCGATCTTTATCTTGAATCGATGCCGCGTACGGTACTGATCAAGCTCAATAATCAGCATCCACTGATCAATCACGCGGATGTACGGCAAGCAATCAGTTTAGCCATTGATCGTCAAGGTATTGCGCAATCGGTACTGAATTTGCCCGATTCAGAGGCATACCAATTATTCTCGTCCGCTCTGCAAGCGTGGCATTTAACTCAGCACACCCCACCGCAGCGTGATCTGGCCAGTGCACAAGCGCTGCTGGCCAAACAAGGTTGGACGCTGAATCCGCAAGGTTTACTCGAACGGGAGGGACAACGGTTTGAAATTCAACTGCTGACTTACGCCGATCGACCAGAACTGCCTCTGATTGCCACGGCACTGCAAGCACAGCTCAAAGAGGTAGGCATTCAAGTCAATATTTCGGTGGATAATTCCAGCGCGATCCCGGCTAAACACCATGATGGCAGCTTACAAATGGCGCTGATTGCACGCAATTTCGGCATCATCGCCGATCCCTTGCCTTTACTGCTGAACGATTTCGCGACCCACCAAGGGTCGGATTGGGGACCAACCAATTGGTCATCTGCACGATTTAGCCAATTGCTGGCTGAACTGACCATCGAGCCAGATAACACACGCTACCAACAGTTGGTGACACAAGCTGCCCAATTACTGGCTGACGAGATGCCACTTATCCCCGTCACTGATTATCGTGAGATTGTCGCTGTGAATAAACGTGTGCGTGGTTTCTCTTTCGATCCCTTTGAAATTAACTACCGCGTCGCACAGATGAGTTTCCATGACTAAAATACTTTTACACCGTTTTTACCAAGCCCTATTGGTGGCTTGGTCCGTAGGTACTCTCACCTTTATCTTAATGCGCTTGATCCCCGGCGATGTGGCTTATCGAATCGCCGCCGGGCGTTATGGCTACGATTATGTCAATGCCCAAGCGGCATTAGCGGTACACAGTGAACTAGGCTTGGATCGCTCGGCGTGGCAACTTTATTTACAGTGGTTATGGGATTTACTGCATCTCAATTTGGGGAATTCGTTGATCAGTAATCAGCCAGTCATCGATGCGCTGACCCATAACATCGGCCATAGCTTGCTACTGGCTGGAGCGGCAACACTGGTTTCGCTGCTGATCGCGATCCCAATTGGCGTGTATTGTGGTAAACGCACTCAGCAATGGGCGGATCATTTCGCCCTGCTGATCTCAATTATTATTAAAGCGCAGCCGATTTTCTTGATCGGCTTAGGGCTAGTGATCTTATTCGCTTTACAGCTCAATTGGTTACCTGTGGCAGGTTTTGGTCAGCCCAAGTTTCTGGTTTTGCCAGCGCTCGCTTTAGCTTTGGGGATGGCGGCGATGTCGAGTCGCATCATCCGCAACTCAACCGCCCAAGTGCTGCGCTCACCTTACTATGCTTTTGCGCGTTTAAAAGGCTTAGATCCGCAGCAAGCTTTTCAGCGCCATGCACAGCGTAATATCGCACTGCCGGTGATCGCCTTTGTCGGCATTCAAGCGGTGAGTTTAGTCGAAGGCATTGTGATGATTGAATCGCTGTTCTCTTGGCCGGGGGTCGGTCATGCCTTATCTCATGCAATTTTTCAGCGTGATATTCCGATGATCCAAGGCTGTGCTCTGTTGATGGGATTACTGTTTGTCGCACTCAATACCTTGGTCGATTTAACACAATACGCGTTAGATCCGCGCTTACATTTACACCATTCACTCGCAGAGGCCAAAAAATGAAGCTTCACCTATCAAAATCACAATGGCTCGGCCTTGGACTACTGCTGCTTCTGCTCAGTTTGGTGTGCATTGAACAGCTCGTTTACCAGGGTGATCCGGCCAAACAAGATTTGCAGCAAGCGTTGGCTACGCCCACTTGGCAAGAGCCATTGGGCACCGATCATTATGGGCGCAGTAATTTTGCCCGTTTAAGCTCGGCGATCACCACCTCACTCAGCATGGCGATCGCCTGTGTAGTGAGCTCTGCTTCACTCGGCTTAATCACTGGCATCATTGCGGCATGGAAAGGCGGCTGGTGGGACAGAAGCTTTGCTTGGTTGCTCAATGTGCTGCTGGCCATGCCCGGCTTAATTTTGGTATTGCTGTTTGGGGCAATTTTGCCCGGCTCTTTTTTCATGATCTATCTCGCCATCGCGTTAATGCTGTGGGTCGAATATTTCCGAGTGGTACGCAGTAAAACCCTGACTTTATTGCAGCAGTCACAAATCCAAGCCTCACGCTTGTATGGTTTCAACGCTTGGTATTTATTTCGCCGTCATCTGTGGCCAGAACTGCGTGAAGATCTCTTTACTCTGGGCTGCTTTGGCGCTGGTAATGCCATTTTAGCGCTCGCTTCGATCGGCTTTCTTTACGTTGGGCTTAAGCCGCCACAAGCCGAATTAGGCATGATGATGGTCGAACTGTTTCGCTATTATCACCAAGCACCTTGGGTGCTCGCCCAACCGATTGTAGTGGTGTTTATTTTGGTTTTAAGTTTTCAACTGCTGGCAAAAGGAAAAATCTCGTGACGGCGCTTCTCTCTGTACAACAGCTTTCCATCACTCATCGGCAAGCGACGTTAGTCGAAAGCTTATCGTTTGATTTACACCGCCATCAAGCGCTAACGATTTTAGGTGAAACGGGATCGGGTAAAAGTTTGCTCGCCAATGCGATCATCGGCAATCTACCGGCAGAGCTCAACGGCCAAGGTCAGATCCGGTTATTTGATCAATATCAGCATCAGCGTACACCAGCACAACGTGAAGCGCTATGGGGTAAACAACTGGCGGTACTGCCGCAAGAGCCTTGGCTCGCGTTAGATCCGATCATGCCCGCTGGCGAACAAGTTTCAGAAGTGCATCAACTGGTCATGGGCAATCGAACCAGCTATGAAAAACTAACCGCCGAGGCCTTTCAACACCTCGAATTAGAGGGCGATCAGCGTAAATACCCTCACCAGCTTTCCGGTGGAATGGCGCAACGAGTCGCCTATTTATGTGCCACACAGACCGCAGCGCCGATTCTGATCGCTGATGAACCGACCAAAGGCTTAGATGCCAGCCGCCGCGATCAAATCATCGCTCTGCTACAAGCTCAGTTGACTCAAGGCGCGTTACTCACCATTACCCATGATATCGAAGTGGCAGAAAAACTGGGCGGGACGATCATGGTAATGCGTAAAGGGGTGATCCAAGAACAAGGGCCTGCGCATCAAGTATTAAACCATCCGCAATCGGATTACACCAAAGCATTGATTAATTCCGACCCAAGACACTGGCCAAACACGCGATTGATACCCGTTGGCGAACCATTGCTGAGGGTCGAAAAGCTTGGTATGCAGCGTGGGGATAAACGCTTATTTGATTCACTCAACTTCACTCTGCATGCGGGGGAAATTCTTGGCATTAGTGGCGACAGCGGCTGTGGAAAATCCACCCTTGCCGACCTATTACTTGGGCTCTTCAACCCCAGCGAAGGCGCGGTACATCGCTTAGCCTCAATCCCGGCGGGCAAAGCGCTCAAACTGTATCAAGATCCGCCGAGTGCCGTCACCAAAAGTGTTAGCTTACGCACCTTATTGGATGATGTTTGCCAACGCCATCGTGTGGATCACAAGCAAATCCCGTACTTATTGCAGCGCTTAAAACTGTCACCTGATTTGTTATCCCGTAAGGCCGATCAAGTGTCTGGCGGTGAGTTACAACGCTTTAATATTTTGCGCGCATTACTCGCTAAGCCGAAAATATTGGTCGCCGATGAACCGACCTCACGACTTGATCCGATCACCGCCGCCAGCACCTTGCAGTTGATTATAGAATTAACCCAAGAGATTGGCTGTGCTTTGGTTCTGATCAGCCACGAACCAGTGGCACTGGAGAAAAATTGCCATCGGGTGATCACCTTGTAAGCCATATCGCAGTGTAAACCATATCACCCGATAAACCATACCACGCTTCAACACCCACGCCCTTGATCGAGCCCGACGTTTGATCAAGGGTGTTGGGTGTGTGGTTTACACTGTAAATGCTGACCTTCAGCAAAGCGCACCACAAACTGATTATGCCCTTCAGCTCGTGGCAACAGTATCACTTGCCCATGATGCGCCGCAGCAATATCGCGGCAAATCGACATCCCAAGCCCGGCACCATCGCCTTTTTGTGGGTTGGCCCGATAAAAGTTTTCAAAGATTTTGTCACGGGTCACATCATCGATGGGTGGCCCGCTGTCGCTAACCGCAACTTCGATTACCTCCTGTTGCTGAGAGAGTAATACCTCAATCTGGCTAGCTGGACCCGAATAGCGGATCGCATTGTCGAGCAGGTTTTTAAACAACATTCCGAGTAACAGTTCATCGCCCCATACCCAGAGCGTGGTTCCACTAAAACTGAGTTGTTGCTGCTGTTTAAATGCCATCGGAGCTAAGTCACTCATTATTTGCTTAATCACTCGACTTAAATCAACCGACTGTTTGACCAAGTTAGTGCTACTTTCCACTTTAGCCAGCATCAATAGTTGCTGGATCAATCTATCCGTGCGTTGAATGCCTTTTAAAATACGCTGTAAATCCTGCTTAAGTTGCTCAGGGCTCGTACTGGATAACGCATTTTCCGCATTCAGTTTCAGCACCGTTAATGGAGTTTTCAGCTCATGAGCCGCCATACGGGTAAAACGCTGCTCTCGCTGCCAAGCTAACTCTAATTCACCGAGCAGTTGATTGAGGGTTTCAACTAAAGGGGCGAGTTCGAGCGTTGGCTGCTCAACATAAATTCGGTCCAGTTTATGCGCACTACGCAGTGCCAACGCCGATTTGAGATCTTGAATCGGCTGAAAACTACGCTCAATCAGCAGCATGAGTACGCCAATTAAGCAAACAATTAGCATCAGTTGTGGCAGTGCTGTCGACAAGGCAATCTGATTTATCGCTTCATCACGAATACTCTGTTTTTCTGCAACTAAAACATACGCTTTACTATGATCTTCAATCGGATGGCTCAGTTGAAAAGAGCGCCAGCGAGTCCCGTCTAACCAAAGGTCGGCAAACCCTATCGAATCACGCCCTTTACTCAAAGCGGGCAGATGAATATCGGAGCTAAACAATAGCTGGCCATCACGATAAAACTGAAACAGTAGGTATTGCTCATAAGGATGACCAAACAGGGTGGCAATGTCGTCATCGGCTTTAGCTAAGCGCTGAATATGCTGCATCCATAAATCAAAATATTCACGCTGCTGATGATCAAGCAATGGACTGGCGGGATCTGCGGTGGCCATCAGCAGTAACTTAGCCGATTGTCCAAGACTGGCGTCATATACCTCTGCGACTTCATGCCGTGCATTAAAATAGCTCAAACCGAGCGAAACCAGCATCAGCCCAAGACTCATCAGCACTGATGTCAAGGTAAGGCGGCGTTTAATTGAAAATACGCGTTTATTTTTCAATCATATACCCCACACCACGCAGGTTTTTAATCACATGTTCTGGTAATTTTTTACGCAGATTATGGATGTGCACTTCCACAACGTTATCGCTGCTGGCTTCATCCCATCCATGTAACGCCTGTTGCAACTGCTCCTTGCTCAGTACTCGCCCAGCTTGGGTAATTAAGCTGGCTAAAATTTTATATTCATTGCGGGTTAATTTTAGCGCCTGCTGTGCATAGTAAATCTCTTGCTTGGAGAGCGACAGACTAAGCCCAGCAACTGAGATCAACTCCTCCGCGTTGCCAGTGCTGCGGCGAATGATCACCCGTAAACGGGCGAGCAACTCTTCCAACGCAAAAGGCTTACCGATGTACTCATCCGCACCACTATCTAAGCCTTTGACTCGGTCGCGAATATCATCACGAGCAGTGAGGATCATCACCGGCAATGAGTAACCCGCACGCCGGATCTGGCGCAGCACGTCTAAGCCATCCATATCCGGCAGGGTGAGATCCAATATAACGGCAATGAATTGCTCGGTTTTCAATGTGCTGGCGACACCAGCTCCGCGCAATAGCCAATCCACGGTATACCCTTGGCGGCTTAACGCGGCCTGCATCGATTCGCCGAGTAGCGTGTCATCTTCCACCAATAATAAACGCATAGGTTATTTCTGGCTGACTAACATTATTTTAGACTGGCTAACAGCTGCGCAATTTCTTGTTGGCGACCCGCATCAGCCACCGCTCGATTAGGTCTCGCTGGGGCTTGCTGTGCTTGTTGTAGATAACGTTTGGCTTCTACTTCACGCCCCTGCTGGATCAGAAAATCGCCGTAAAAATAGTTAGCATCAATTCCGATCGGATTAATCGCCAACGCTTGCTTTAATAATTGTTCCGCCTGATCGGTATCCCCAAATGATAGCGGCCAGCCCGGCACTTTATAGTACAAAATACCTAAACTGGTGAAAGCCGAACCTTCTAAAGTATTGGGAGCTTGTGCGATCACCTGTTCTAATAAGCTTTTGGCTTCTTTGACTAACGATAGTGCGCCAAGCCCACTGCTAAGGCTAGCCAATGAGGACTGATTGATCGCCAACCACACTTTCAGCTCAGGATTATTGCTGTCGCGAGTCAGCGCTAATTGAGTCTCGGCAATGGTTTGTTCATAACAGTTGACTTGCTGATCGACACTAGGGGTTTGATATCGACATTTGGCCCAATCGGCCTGCACTTGCTCTAACGGTGTCATGGCATACGCACTACTGAGCGGCCCGAACAGCAGCGTGAGGCTTATCCATTTGCTTATCGCGTTCATCTCTCGATCTCCTGTAACCATGCTATGGATGTTAAATATGGGATGTTGAATAGGTGACTTTAAACATCATGCTTTGAGCTCCGCGCGCCAAAACAAGCTATTTAAAGCTTAGATGATTTAACAACTTTAGTGAGCAACCATTTGCGTCCACAATAAAATCGCTGAGCTTGTGATCGCAAATAAGCTTAGCGATCTAAAAATGGCCATAGGATCGGCTGCTGTTTTTTGATCGCTCGCGATATCAAGCTCGGCCATAGCTGATTTAACCGCACCAACAGCTTCTCCGGCCAGCCCATCCATACTACTGCTTGCTCGGTGTCGATGATGTTGGCGACTTGCTCTGCCACCACGGCTGGCTCATCGCTGTGATTGCCTAAGGTTCGATTTAATTGCTGCACTATCGGGCTATTTAAAGCCGTATTGGTCGCCCTTGGCGCAAGGTAGAGCACTTTTATGCCAGAGCCTTGTAGCTCACGATTCATCGCTTCACTGAAGCGGTGCAACCCTGCCTTCGCCGCGCAATAAGCCGCGTAACCTGGGTAGCCAATCGCCGCAAAACTCGAACCAATATTGACGATCAACTCCGGTTTACTGACCCACTGCAATGCCAGATGAGTGATCTGCATTGGCGTCAACAGATTAAGCATCATTTCATGCTGCCATGATGCCTGCGTGCGCCGTGCAAACAGGCAAAACTGATTGCTGCCCGCATTGTTAATGATCACTCCGATCCGTGGCTGAGCTTGGTCTAGTTGCTGGATAAACTGTTGCAATTGCTCAATGCCGGTTTGCTCAGCCAAATCGACACTCAGCACTCGATGTTTTTCTGAGTTTGGTAGTGATTGACGCAGCCACTCCAATTTTTGTCGATCGCGAGCCACTAAAATCAACCATGCACCACGCGCCGCTAAGCTATGCGCTATTTTTTCACCAATACCGCCGGATGCTCCGGTGAGCAGTACATATTGCTGACCAATATTCATCATGAACTCCTAAGCCGAGGTTTACTCGGCTAATGTGGTGAGCTGGCGCAGCATTTGACCATACAGTTCAAATACGCGATTGGCGGCATCAATGATCGCTTGTTGATCTTGTACTGCGGTGATTTTATCCATCAGCGCCGCAAAAAATCGAATATGGTCCTGATCGAGTTGACTATGGGAAGCGAGATAACTAATGGCATTATCTGGCAGTTTGAGCTGCTGCTTGACTAACTGAGCAATGTTGCCGCCCACCGCCACACTCGTGCCTTCCAAGACCCACACCATCCCAAATAGACTCAGTGGATTATGCCGATCAATTTGGTGATACAGATAAGCCACCATCAACTCAATGGGCACAACAACCCGCCCTTGAGCTTGGTTATGGCGTACCGCTTGCGCATCGCCGCCACAGGCCTGAATATCATTGAGGATCCATTCCTGATGCCCTTTTTCTTCATCAATATAGTTTGCAATCGCGGTTCTGACCTCTTCATACTCTGCACTCAAACGACCACCACAGGCCATTAACAAGGGTACGGTATGTTTGACATGGTGATAGGCTTGGGTCAGAAAACGAATGTACAGCTCAAGGCTAATATTGCCCTGCGCACAAGCAGCAAACACCGGAGCTTGTAACATCTGCTGCTGGGCAACTTGGGTTTCTTGTTGTAAACGTTGGTAAAATCCACTCATGATCATTCTCCTAACCGTGACTAGGCGTGCCATTCACTGGCAGATACTGCCAATCAGCATCACCACCATTCAAACCGCTGCGCACAGTGCGCGGCGCTTGCTCAATCAATGCGCGTTTAGGTCGACCATTGGCGGTTAACCAAGCTTGCCAAACGCTCGCTTGACTCACTAACAGAACACTTTGGATCTGCGCATAATCTGGCAAGTGACGATTAATCTGCTCGATACGCGCGGCTAAATCAGACAATCGCCGATCAATCACCGCGGTAATGCCCCATTCATCATCGCCTACCACCACGACTCGGCACTCTGGCATCCAAACCTGCGCATGGGATTCAACCCATTCCGGCGCAATATTGCGCCCAAACGGGGTAATAATGAGATTTTTTTTACGGCCAATAATCGCTAAAAATCCGTGTTCATCGATCGTCGCAATATCACCGGTGGCCAGCCACTCATCGGTAAACAGCTCGCCGATATAGCCTAATGCTTGGTTACCACGCACCAATAGCTCACCATCGGTAGCGAATTGGATCTGTAAGTGGCCAAGTGGCTTACCACAACTACCAGGTTGGTTATGCTGCGGAGTATTCATACTCACTACCGAGGCGCATTCAGATAACCCGTAGCCTTCATACGCAGCAATCCCTAACTGACGGGCTGTATTAATCAGCTCACTCGCCACTCGCGCACCACCGACCGCCACCCATTGTAATGAAGCGGTTAAGCTCGGGGTTTGTTGCACCACCCGTATCAGTGCCACAAGCAGAGCAGGCGTTAACACTAAGCTCGCCGGCTGATAGCGCGCCAAAGCCTGAGCCAATTTCACTGGCGAAAATTGGCTCGAGCCCGCTAAACCGACTTCCTCACCAAACACCACCGTGACTGTCACTCCTAGCAGGAGCGGCACATAAATCCCAGTGACATTTTCCAATAAAGTTGATAATGGCAGCATCACTAAATGCTGCTTAATTTGGCGATTCATCTGCTCAGCAATCGACAGGCTGACTCGCTCTAGATTTTGTTCACTCAAACACACCCCTTTCGGTGTACCTGTTGAGCCAGAAGTAAACGTCACTTTCTGAGTTTGCGCTAAGACCTGATTGCTACTCTCGGCTGGATAATACCAAGCAGAAAACCCCGCCAAACGCAGCGCGGCCGAGCCAAATTCAGGCCAATCGCCAACACACAGTTCAACATGTGCTTGCTTAAGTAAATGCGCGACCTGCTCAGCCGTAAAAAATGTCGGAACCGGCACCATGACTTTGTGTGCCGCCATCGCGGCTAAATCCAACACCACCCAATCAACACTGTTTTCGGCACGCAGGGCAATGCAATCAACCGGCAACTGCTGCAACTGGGCGACGGTTTGCTGCACTCGGTTTAATAGTTGTGCGTAACTTAAACTCACCTTTTGCCGTGCGGCATTGTCGCCAACAAAAGCCAACTGATGAGGTTGGCGCTGAGCATGCTGTTGTAGTGCCTGAATAATTCGATTCATCATGCTTACTCATGCTTGTTTTTGCGTCACGGAAAATTGATTTAACCGCGCACAACCTTGCAATAAATTACCCGCCAAAATACGAGGACGATACTGATAGTAAGTGCCCCACACTTGGCTGGCATTAGGAATACGCTCAGGGGAAGCTTGGGCGATTAAACTGGGTTGCAAGCCAAAGCGCCGCATCAGCGCATGCAGTGGATCGGTCGCGGTAAAAATGCACCACTCAAATCCCATCGCGACTAACTGCTGGGCGATCAGTTGAAAGTGATAGACCGAGAGACCACGCCCAAAAGAAGCAAGATGGCCAAATTCAATCAATTGGCTGCGCGGGATTGCACAAGCAAAGCGTTGACTGAGGATTTGATCAGCCGGTTGATCCAGATACTGTTCCAAAAACAGCGGCTCTTGCTGAGCAATCCGAAATCCACATACCGATTTCATCTCATTTTGCTCCAACAGTGCCAAGTAAGCAGGCATATAGCTGGTCAGGTGCGCATCAAAGGCGCGTTGGTAACGCTCATGCACCAGATTAGTGGCCTCATGCCAACGAGCATGGTTAGCCGTGATGAGCTCTAATTGGAAATCAGATAGACTGGGTAAGTGTTTCATTGGCGTTTTCCCTTTGCTTACTCGATGACTCAACAATAAGCCGCCTAACTTAAGAATCCCTTAAGACCTAACCCAAAGTTTGAAAAAAATTAGTTAGTCGTGACTGCTATGCAACTAAGAATGGCAACGATATGCATAGAAAACAATTTATGTGGCAAGAATTTATGTAGTAATAAGGCATGTAGCGACTATACGTCTATGTGTAGAAACGATGCGTGCACCAGCTATCTGCACAGAAGATAATGCGCCAAGTTTACAACTTACGAATAAGGGAAATGCTTATTTACAGTGTAAATTGGCCAGCAAGAGTAGCAGATCACCCCGCAGCGCTTGTTCTACCTGCCGCTTACCACTGAACTGAAATTGTTCAGCGCATTCAGCCCAGCTCTTACGCTGTAAAATTTTGCTGATCAATAACTCAGAAATGGGCAGTTGCACCGCTGGGGCGCAACTCAATAGCCAACTGAATAGCCAAACTGCGACACTTTCGTAATTGGATCCACCATGCGCATAACGCTCAATCAACGCTAAATTAGGCTGGGGATAATGTGTCAACTGACCACTTGGTAATAGTTGCTGAACGATGGAGGGCTCTAGCGCGCGCAGTGTGTCACTGAGTTCAAAAATCCAATGGGCGCTGAACTGTTGTTGGGCTTGGGTAAGCCAAGTCAGGGATTCACCACGCACCATGAATAACGAATAACAGCCACTGGCTTGATCACGCTGTGAGCCTAATTTAAGTGGCACGAATTGGTTGGCTAACCAAAATGGTAATAATTCATCGGTGACACCAAAACTGGTCGCGTAGTAATCCGCCTTGTGCTCTGCGATAAATTGACTTAACAGTTGCTGACCAATCCCCTGCCGTTGACCAGCGGGATGAACCGCAATACGTAAAATTCGCCAGCAAGATTGACGAGCGGCCTCACGAATTCCGAGTTGATTCGCCAAGGTGACAGGCGCTAAATGCCCTTTCGGACGCCGCGTACCAAATTGGATCGCGTCAATTAATCGATCATCTAACCGCCCTTCCTGCACCGCAAGTAAACAGCCAACACACTGCTGCTGTTGATAAACCGCGAACAGCGTCATCGCCTCATCATTGAGTAATGAGAACAGATCATTCGGCGAGGTTTGATAATGCGCGTTGACCAGCAGTGAAAAAACTGACGCCAAACGTTGCGGCTGCTGCACGCATTCCGTGCGGGTTAAACGAGCAAAAGTTAACGCTGCACCAGCGTGATCACCTGTTAACTCTGGTAATTCGCTTTGCAACAAAAACGCTTGATTTTGCCACTGCTCCAGCGCATCGCCCATCGCCCAGCGAATGGGCTGATCAAGCTGGAGCGTACGCATTTGTGGGCGTTGTTCGTGTAGCCATTTTTGAAATTTGAGCGAAAAACCACGCCCACACCCTTCATAACCATGAATGGTTGATGCAAATACCGTGCGGTGATATTGCTCAACCAAGCGTTGCAATAATGGCAATGGCAGCGCGGCTGCCTCATCAACCAAGAGTAGATCCCCCTTGGCTTGGGTGCGCAGCAGTTCATCGGGGGCAATAAAACGCAAGCTTGATTGTTGCCACTGCAAATAGCCACGTTTGCTCTCTGTCTGCGGCAAATGACGCTGCGCATGCAAAAATAGCGGTTCAACCGCGGCTAAAGCTGGAGCGGTAACCAAAATTTGTATCGGACGCGACTGCATCAATTGAGCTGCCGCCATCCCTAACGCACTGGTTTTGCCCCGTCCACGATCGGCGGTCAACAGCAAAGGCCGTTTACGGTGCCCTGTCACCACTTTGATAATTTGCTCAATGGCTAACGTTTGCTGTGGATACCCACAGGTGGATACTTTGGGTGGCAGCTTAGGTAAAGCAGGAACGGTATCGGGAGTGATCACCAATAAGCGATGGCACGCCTGCTCTAACCAAGCTCTCGCAGCACAATTGAGTGATGTAGCCTCGCCAATCATCACCAGTAAACCACCACCGACCAGCGTACCCAACGCCGCATTAAAGCTATTGGCATCCCAACCTTGCGATAAATCGACGATCAGCAGTTGGCACTCTTGCCCTAACCATTGCTGACCTTGCCGATAGTCGACCGCCATCACACCCTCTAGCTCAGTATCGCCTAACATCAAAATGGATGCGCCTGCAAACTGACCGACCAATGACCCCAGCAAATGCTGTTGCCATTGGCGATCGCCACGTAGCCAACATCCAAAGCGAGTATGTCCTTGAGTGGCGAGTTGATGAAGTTGCAGTAAATAGGTAATTGGCTGAGTCATAACACGTGCGATCCCAAAATGATGCGCCATGTTAGCACAAGCTCTGCCAAACCACGTAACCTCTAAAACACCCTTATTCAGCGAAGTAACTGATGTTGGCTAAAGGCAAAATATTTTTTCTTAACGACAAATTATATTTGCTTTATCCAGGTAAAAAATTCACTAATTATGCACTCTAACCTCAGCATTCGGCTGAACTTAAAAGGAATTAAAATGCAATGAAGACTTTCATTAAAGGATGGATATTTTCTGCCGTAATGGCTTGTAGTCAGGCCTATGCACAGCCCGTGCTGAACATATATGCATGGGGTGGCTATTTACCAGAGCAGTCACTAAAAGCATTTCAGCAACAAGAAGGGGTGACTATTAACTATTCAACCTTTGAGAATAATGAGTCAATGTACACCAAACTCAAACTGCTCAAAGGCACGGGTTACGATGTGGTGTTTGCCTCTGCGTATTTTATCGAAAAAATGGCACGCGAAGGGCTACTGGCTAAAATCGATCATGCGCAAATCCCGCATATGCAAGATACGTTACCAGCGTTACTGGGTCTGGCTCATGATCCACACAACACCTATTCATTGCCCTACATTTGGGGAATTACCGGCCTTTACTACAATTCGGCCATGCTGCCGAACGGCATTACTCGGTGGGCCGATTTGTGGGATAAGCAATATCAACAGCAAGTGATGCTGATCGATGATATGCGCGATGTGTTTGGGATGGCGTTAAAGCTCAATGGCTTTAGTGTTAATAGCCGTAATGAAGCAGAGATCGAACAAGCCTATCAATCACTACTCGCGCTGAGAAATAACATACTGCTGTATAACTCAGATGCGCCACATGTGCCCTATGTCTCTGGTGAAGCAACGCTTGGTATGCAGTGGAACGGTAATGCTTACCAAGGCCAAGTAGAGATGCCGGAGCTCAAATTCGTGATGCCAGAAGAAGGTGCCGTGTTATGGATGGATAACTTCACCATTCCTGCCGGCAGCAAAAATATCCCATTGGCACACAAGTTTATCAACTTCATGTATCAACCGGAAAACCAAGCGGAAATCGTAAAAAGCCTAGGCTACGCTTCAGCAACCAAGGCTGGCCGCGCGCTGTTACCACCAGAGTTGCGTGATAATCCAACCATCTTCCCGTCGGACGCTGAGATGCAAAAAGGCGAATTTACTAATGATGTCGGCCCAGAAACTCTAGCGATCTACGAAAAATATTGGCAGCGGCTCAGAAATCAATAAAACCGCGTTAATCAATCCAAGCGCTAATACGCATCAAGCCCGCATTACGCGGGCTTGATGGTAAAAAAAACGATTAATTCAGTTTGTGCTGCACAAAATCAAGGAGCTCTTGCATCAGTTGATCATCAATTTTTTTCAAATTCAGCACTAAATTACTGCCTTTACGCGCATAGCTTGCACGGCCTTTAATCAACTCGACTTTAGGTGCTTCATTACGTTTCGGTGGTAACACATCTTGAATCCAACTCTCGATGGTTTCCGTCACCTCTTTGGTAATACGTGCCACCCCTTGCGCTTGTGAACGCTGCCAAACAAAACCATTTTCTTGATGGCATTTCGCCAGCAATTGTTGACGCTGGTTCTGATCCAACTCATTAAATTGCTTGTGCAATTTCACAATAGTAGGACGACCTAACTCCACGACGCTCGGATAAGCTTGCAAAAGCTCCAGCGGTAATACTGCCGCTTTGAGTGCGCCACTGACTAACGCTTCGCTGCACTGAAAAATTTTGGCTAACGCTTTTTGATCTTCCGCTTCACCACTATCGAGTTTGGCCTGCATCTCTTTGCCTTTCTCGTAAAGTGACAAAGGCTTATGGGCATTGGCAACGTCCGATAAAAATTTGGCATGTTCGGTATTAATATTGTCGGCCACATAAATCAAAAACTCTTTGCCGGCCAAAATACAAGACATACGGCGACGGCTACCATCAAGCACTTCAATTTTGCCTTGCGCTGTTTTACGGCCTACCGCTGGATACTGCTGGCCTCGCTCACGCAAGGTGGTTAATACATCAGAAAGCGCATGTTCGGTCAAAAAAGCTTGTTCACGGGCATTTTGCGCAAATACCACGGTCTGATCCGCCACTTGATCGGCGGCAATCCGCATTAATTCAAATGTGACCACCTCTTCTCCAGCCACCGCCAGCTCAATCAACTGAGCTTGTGCTTTAGCGGCCGATTGCGCTTCAGCCGGCGTAGTCGCTCGGCGTTTATCCGCTTTCCCAAACAGTTTTGCGTTCAGTTCAGAAGTTTTAATTGCCATTCGTTAGTTACCCCTGATTAAGTGAAGTCCAATGGGAATGAAGTACTCGCTCTAGCTCTAAAGCGCTTTTTTGCACCGCATCCTGCGCGGTGGCTAAGGTCTTTTTACCGCCTTCAAAATCATTCACCGTCAAATCAAACACCGTGCTGTAGGTATCGGCACAAGTCTCAAATGCCCGGCTGCGTGGAATGGTCGCCATCATCACCTGATCACCCAACAAATAGTTCATTTCGGTCAGGACCGAGACCTGCTTTTTGTTGTCATCTTCGAACATGGTCGGCATTAAACGGACAAACTCCAGCCCCTTCCAATCTTCAGGAAACATTTCATACACGGTCGGTAAATGCTGGAAGAAATTGACGGTCGATGCCCAATCGAGTCGTTTCGCAGCGCACGGGATCAATAGCGCATTAGAAGCGTACATCGCGTTCCACACCAAAGGATCAACGTGCGGACCGGTATCGATCATAATGATGTCAAAATCATCCGCGATCTTATCGATCAGCTTCTCTTTCAATAGACGCACAATGTCTAACGATTGATTTTGTGATAGGTATTGCCACGCTTCTGCGTTAAACATTGCATCTTCAGGAAACGCAGAAATGGTTTTCAAATTGGGATATTGAGTTGGCAACATAACATTTTTGCGTAGGAATTCGGCATCCACTTGCACACCCTCTGGCACGTTATCCAGCATAATGTCCACCGCAGAATAGATATTGGTATGCTCAGCCAAACTGATTTGTGGATTAAGAAATAGGCGCAATGAGCCTTGCGGATCCAAGTCAATCAGGCAAATTCGGTAGCGTTTATCCAAGTTCAGCGCTAAACAGGCCGCTAAATGTACCGCGGTCATTGACTTACCTGTACCACCTTTTTGGTTCTGTACATTAATCACCCACGGCTTGCTGTCATGGTTAATTTTGCGCTGATGAAATTTCGCCACTCCTGCTGCATCCATTAGCATATGCGCTTCAGAGAGAGTGATAGAGTAGTGGTTGGCATTATTTTTAGTAAATTGATGCCCCGCCTGTTCCACCTTCACGATCGCTTCATCAAGCTTACGTCGAGTTAAGCCAGAACGTGTCTCCATCAGCGCTTTCGACATCGGTGGAAAATGCTCATCGCGGCGTTCCTCTAATACAATCTCAATCCGATCCGCTTGCACTTGCTGGGTCAGTTGTGCCAGTTGGTAGAGATTGTCTATCGTCTGTTCTCTTTTCATTGCCAATTTCCGTTTTTAGGGCTTAAAACCAATTGTACAGCACTAATAAACAAATACAATAAAAAGGTGAACATGAGATAATTAATCAAAATACTGCAAATATTACGATTAACAGAAAATTGATCACTAAGTGGCGATAGCCAACCCACTTGAGCCGGAAGGGGATAAACCTTGAGCAAAATGAATCTTTTTCTAGACTGTGGATTGCTCTAACAAAACCAAACATTAAAAATATTACAACGTCACTTATTTACAATGTAAAACCAATTATCAAGCTTAACAGCGTCATCATACTACGGAACGATTAAATAACGCCGCTAACTTACGGTAAGTGCTGTTTTAACTTCCCTTGGCATCAGATCAGCACTGAATAGCATAAAAATGCCCCTCGGCCGTTTCTGGTATCGATTACCGAAACGATGATCAAGAGCAGTCTCATGATCATGCTTCCAAGGCTAATTGAATAGATAGGAAACATGATCAAGAGGCTCATGGCGCTCAAATTGAATTGAAAAAGATCATCAATACAAGATCCTTTCATGGATCAATGATCAAGAGAGAGAGACCATCGGAAGCATGTAAAACTAAAATTAGTTTACGGTAGATGTCAGATAGAATAAGGCTTTGACCGGTGATAATGGAAAATTTACGGATTTAACTGACCAACTACATCAAACGGATACTCAAACCAACAGCCATGATCATGCTTTCAAGTACTGCTCTCGCCACAGCGACATCGCGAACCAGCCAGCTTACTGGTCAATCGAATGTTTAATTTCACCAATTGGGTCAAATTGGGTAAAATATTCAGCCACCTTGATCATCTTTCCGTGGCTAAAAACGCCGAATTTTAAGCAGAAGGTCAATCCACCACCAAGCATTCGATCCACACTGTGGATAAACTGTGTAGCGGCCTTGATCATGCTTGGCAGACTGCATTGATCATTGATACGACATCACGTTGATCATGCTTTAAGAGTTAAATGATCATGCTTTCGATCTTACATTGATCATCCTTTCATAACTCTGATGATCATGCTTCTTGGTGTGAAAAAATAACTTATTTAAATAACAATGAGTTGCGCGGTAAATAGCAGCTAGATCATTAGATCACTCTAATCATAATTAATCATTTAAATCAAAAAGATCAGTTATTTAAAAACAATAAATTTTTCTTTATTTATGATCTTTTTTTCTTTATCCTCTTGGAACTATAGTGATATTACGGTAAGTGTGATACGGATCTAACCATGAGCTCAGAACAAAAACGCTTGATCAAATTGCCAAGAACTCACAAAGATGGCCATCTTTTTGAGGTTTCTGAAGCCGCGATTGACTGGATCGAACAGTATCAACATTTTAAAGGTGTCACCAAAAGTATCGTTGAATTATTAAACCTGATTTCACTGCGTGGCTTACGTAGCAAAGATGGTTTAGTGTCAACCACCGAATTGATTGATGCAACCGATGGACAATTAACCCGCGCTGCCATTCAGCAACGTTTAAGAGCCGCTGTCGCGATTGGGTTGTTTAAACAGATCCCAGTCCGTTTTGAAGAGGGATTAGCAGGCAAAACCATGCTGCATCGCTTTATCAATCCTAATCAATTGATCTCGGTATTAGGCTCGACCAGTTTAGTCACGGAAACGGTTAAGCAAAACGAAAAACAAAAACGCTCCAAGGCGTTAGCGCAAACTCAAGTTAACCAACGCTTACTGCACGAACATGGGCTTAATACGCCACCAGCCATGAAAGATGAAGCGGATCAATTTGTCGTATCACCGACCAACTGGGCCGGGATCATTGATCAAGCATTAGCGCCACCGCGTACTCGTAAAAGTTACCAAAAATCGATGGTTTCCATTTCAGGCACCCGTGCGGTGATTGAAACCCGATCGTCAAAAAACATCATGACCGTCGACGATATGATGACCTTGTTTGCTCTGTTTACTTTAACGGTGCAATATCATGATCATCACCAAGATGATTACCATTTCAGTGCTAAACAAGCGCCGAATAAAACCCCGCTTTATATCACTGATATTCTCGCTTTGCGCGGCAAAAAAGACAGCGGCCCTGCGCGTGACTCGATCCGCGATAGCATTGATCGGATCGAATTTACCGATTTTCAATTACATGAACTGACTGGTCGTTGGCTCAGTGAAAACATGCCTGAAGGGTTCAAAAGTGATCGTTTTCGCTTTCTCGCGCGCACCATTACCGCTTCTGAAGAAGCGCCCGTTGAAGGTAGTGATGGTGAGATCCGGATCAAACCCAATCTCTATATCTTGGTTTGGGAGCCATCATTTTTTGAAGAGTTACTGACTCGGGATTACTTTTTCCTGTTTCCACCGGAAATCTTGAAACAACACACGCTCGTGTTCCAACTTTATTCGTATTTTCGTAGCCGTATGTCACGTCGTCACTCGGATGTCATGATGCTCAGCGAATTAAACCAAAAATTGGCCAGAAATATTGAGTGGCGTCGTTTCTCGATGGATCTGATCCGCGAATTGCGCCGTCTTTCCGAAGGGAAGGGGAGTGAGGATCTGTTTGTGGTCAACTTATGGGGTTATCACTTAACCGTCACAAGTGTCGCAGAGAAAGGCAAACTGATCGATTATCAGGTGGATATTAAGTGTGATGTGGAAGAGGTGCTGCGCTATTCACGAGCCAAAACTACCAATGCAGGCAAACGTAATATGGCGCCCACGTTACCGAACCCACTGCGTAATGAGCTGGTTTCCAAACAAAAATTGGCTGAACTGTCGAGTATTATTGATGGTGAGTTTGAGCCAATCCAGCGCAAAGCCCCCTCACCAAGAGGTCGCTTGGGGCGGCGGGTCAAACTGCGTAAACATTTGGTGGAAATCAATGCTGATGAGATTACCATTACCCTATCGCGCTATACCTCACCAGAAGCGCTAGAACGCAGTATAACCGCTTTAGCCGCGATGACTGGACATGCCCCTTCATCAATCAAAGAAGAGTGCGTAGAGCTGATTGACAAGCTCGATTGGCTACGAGTTGAAAACGAGGTGATCCAATATACGACCTTGAGCAAATTACTCGAGTTATATAATAGCCAAAATGAGCATAAACACCTGTCGATTGAAAAACTGATTGCCGGATTAGCAGTACGGCGTAAAGTATGTAAAGCCGTACAAGAAGGGCATCTCGATCCGACACTTTTCCGTGCTTTGGATGAGATGGCGGCGGAAGTTTGAGTGATGATCAACCGTGCTAATGCTGGTTTTGTGACCAAAAGCTGACAAGAGATTGACATCCCACCTGAGTGGCGTGAATAAACTGCTTAACGAATAGACAACCTTTTGCCCATCCGACGGATTATCGATTGGCTTAACTATCTTAGTTTTAGCGAGTTTTAATGACTCGCTATTTTTTTTGCCTATCACCTGGCTCGCTGCGAGATTTCAGTGCGATTGCGGCAGATCCGTTTTGCGATCATCCCTTGATCATGGTTCCAGCTAGCCTGCGTACCAACCTCGTGATTGCGCCACCGCGCATTTGCCAATCACCCAGCCACCTCGTCAAGTTGAGCGTGACAAAACAATCCCCCGGGTTGGGACCGACCAGCGTTTGATCTATCAAATGGCTCAACTCGTGCCATAATCACAATACCGATGAAATTGACTTAACAAAGTCAAGCTCCTTTGTTACAGATAAGGGGCTGCTAGCATGGTTTTTCGGAGGTATTTATGTCGATCAATTCAATTGACCATGATGATATGACCCACATTGCCAATCAATGGGATCCCAGTGAGGAGATGGAGTTACTGCACCCAAGCAAAAATGTGAAGTCGGCACAGGCTCGTCGCCGTATCGAAACGTTGCGTGAAATCCGCGAAAGTGGGCTGACCATTGAGGAAGCCAAACAACTAGGGCTGCTGCATTAGCCTTATCGCTCCAAGCTATCGATTCAGGGTGGCCTTAAGTCACCCTGGGTTATTTTTTTGTCGCTTCGGTTGATTTTACGCAGCCAAAGCTACATTTTGACTCTTAATTTTCCGCGTTCCTATGTTATATTTCATCCCACGATTTTATTGATTGTAGGCTTACTAATGTCTTTCAACCTTGCATTACTGACTGCAGAAGAAAAAAACAAAGTAGAACTTGATAAACAAGCTTCTTTCCTTGTTTGGCGACTTAAGCAGGTAAAATCAGGACCGGAAGAGATCACTAAGCAGATAGCCAAGCTTACTGCGGAAAGCGAAAAGCAGTGGTTTCAACAGTCGATAGACAAGTACAAAAGAGCAATGGGCGTTGCGTAGCGCCTCGTGCTCAGTGGGTGGCAAATTGCAAACCGCAAGCCTTCTGCTAAAATCCGTCGCAACAAATTGAATTAGAGAGAACATCCCAATGGGAAGAAGTTTTGAAGTGCGCAAAGCCTCAATGGCGAAAACTCAAGGCGCAAAAATTAAAGTTTACTCAAAATACGGTAAAGAGATTTACGTTTGTGCGAAAAACGGTGGTACTGATCCGGATATGAACTTATCGCTGCGTCATCTGATCACCAAAGCCAAAAAAGACCAAGTACCGGCACACGTGATTGAAAAAGCGCTGGATAAAGCCAGCGGTGGTGCCGGCGAAGATTACCAACCAGCACGCTATGAAGGTTTTGGCCCTGGCGGCGCAAGTGTGATTGTTGACTGTTTATCTGATAACGGTAACCGTACTTACCAAGATGTGCGCCAATGTTTTGTTAAAACCGGCGCGAAAATTGGTACACCGGGTGTGGTTGCGCACATGTTTGATCACCAAGCGGTTTTCCAATTCCAAGGTGACGACGAAGAAGCGATCCTTGAAGCATTAATGATGGCGGATGCGGAAGTGACCGACATTGAACTGGAAGAAGGTGTGATCACCGTGTTTGCACCGAACACTGAGTTCTTCAAAGTCAAAACCGCGTTGAATGAAGCGTTTCCAGATCTGACGCTGGATGTGGAAGAGATCACTTTTGTGCCACAAACTCGCACTGTGGTGAGTGGTGAAGATGCAGAAAAATTCCAGAAGTTCCTTGATATGCTGGATGACTGCGACGATGTACAGCAAGTCTACCACAACGCGGATATCGAATAAGCGTTACTTAAAAAGCCGAGCGAAAGCTCGGTTTTTTCTTTTAGGATCAAAAAAACAATAAGGATAACAAGATGAAAGTCAGTTTTATTGGTTTGGGGGTGATGGGCTATCCGATGGCTGGTCACCTGCAAAAGGCCGGATTTGAGGTCACGGTGTTTAACCGTAATACAGCCAAAGCCGTGGAGTGGAGCAAAAAATTTGGTGGCCATTATGCAACCAGTATTGCGCAGTGCGTGGCGGATGCCGATGTGGTGCTGACTTGTGTGGGCAATGATGACGATGTGCGCAGTGTGACCACCGCGGCCAGTGGTGCGCTAGCCGCGATGAAAGCCGGTGCAGTGTTGATTGATCACACCACCACCTCGGCTACGCTGGCACAAGAGTTAGCCACCGCTTGTCAGCAAGTGGATGTGCGCTTTATGGATGCTCCGGTTTCTGGTGGGCAAGCGGGAGCGGAAAATGGCGTGCTGACCATTATGTGTGGTGGTGAGCCGGCACTGTTTGAGCAGATGCAGCCGATTTTTGCCGCTTACGGACGCTCTTCGGTTTTGATGGGAGCTGCAGGGCAGGGGCAGCGCGCTAAGATGGTCAACCAGATTTGTATTGCTGGGGTACTTAATGGCTTATCAGAAGGACTGATCTTAGCGGAGCAAGCCGGGCTGGATATCCCCAATCTGGTCGCATGTTTGAAAAATGGCGCCGCGGGCTCTTGGCAGATGGAAAATCGTGCGGTGACTATGAGCCAAGACAAATTTGATTTTGGTTTTGCGATTGATTGGATGATCAAAGATTTGGGCTTTTGTATTGATGAAGCGGCACAACTGGGCGTGAAGTTACCGATGACTGAAAGTACGCTCGCTGCTTATCAACAACTTTCCCAGCAAGGACTAGGGCGGATGGATACCTCAGTGTTGATTAAAGCCAGCTAATAGCCAGCGAATTTACACTGTAAACAATCGCAACTCTTCGCGGTGAGTTGTCTGCGGTGCGCTATTTATTCTGTGACGTTTGGCCCAGTTTGATACTGTGGAAGGGCTTGATAGGGTAATCTGCCGCGTCGATAAGCCAGATTATGTTGGCTAGGTGGAAAGTTGTCGGAGTATAACTCACAACAGCGTGCTATACTCTGCGCCCTTTCTATTCGATAGAGCGACCATCATGAACCTGAAAACTGATATTCAACAACTTAACAATCGCATCGATACTTGCCGCCGTAAGCTGGATGCCGCAAAAACTCGTGCCGATTCGGAGATGGTCAGTAAGTTCACCGACGAATTAGAAACTTTAACCAAACGGCTTAATAGTGTTAAAGGTAAACAAGATTATGATCTCAATAAGATGCGTAAGACGATTGCCGATATGCCGTTTTCGCGTGAGCTGACTAAGCTTGAGCAAGCGGATCTTGGTAAGCTGAAAAAATCGGTTAAAGGTTTGGTGATTGTTCACCCGACCACCAAAATTGGTAAAGCGTTACAAGTGGCGGTGATGACAGGCTTTGCTCCTAAGCCGTTCTAAGCCTGCGGTATTTTTTGAATCTAAAGCGCCAGCATTTGCTGGCGCTTTGCTATTGGGCTGACCGGTTCAGTAACCCATTAATTGCAGCAGTTGCTCTGCGGTTTGCACCGCCTCTTTACGATTGGCGATATTGAGCTTTTGATACAAGTTGCGAATGTGGGTTTTAATCGTGGTGCCAGCTACATCCAGTTCATGGGCTATCTGTTCATTGCTGAAACCGGAGTAGATCAGACCGAGCACTTGCCATTCACGCTGGGTGAGCGGGCTAGTGCGCACCAGTTCCGGAATGTTCGGGTGATTAACCAGATTCTCGACAAACTCCTCATCAAAATGTACCGAACGACTACGCTGAGTGGTGGAAATCTCTTTGAGTAGCAGATGGGCACGATGGCGTTCTAAATCACCTAATTCGCCTTTCTGGACCAGTTTTTCCAGCAAATGACCAATTTGGGCACCATCGATCAGAAAATTGCCAATCATACCGGTCTGATTGGTGAGGCGTAGCGCTTGTTTTAGCTTGTCGCAAGCGAGTGGGTTATCACCTTGAGTGCTGGCCAGTAAGGCTTGCACAATCAAGTTACGGTTCATATCGGTGACCAATTGATACTGTTCAGCTTGTTCTTGAATAAAGCTGAGAGTGGTATGTGCCTCATTGAGTTCACCGAGTTGAATCTGTGCGCGAGCGATATTGCGCCACTGCAACTGAGAAAAATGGTTGCAGGCTTGTGCTGGGCGAATGCAGGATTGTAGCCATTGGCGGATTTCGCTGTGGTTCTCTTTGGCTTGCCAATAGAGCAGTAAAGAGAGCGACGCGTTGGCTGTCCAATCAACATGATAAGTAGATTGTTTCAGCAGATGTTGGATTTGCTCAATAAACCGTCCTGCTTTGTCCAGCTCACCACGGCCAATCGCAATTCTGGCTAGCATCGAATAGCTGTGCAGGTGCTTACTTTGCGCGTGGTTATCCAGCACAGTGAGTCCTTGATAAGCAGCTTGTTCCGCCTCCTCTAAGCGGTTCCAACACCATAAAATTTGTGCGCGGATGCGTAATAAAAACTCATGCAGTGGTACTTGGTGCAGTTGCTGCTCTTCAATCAATTTAAACGCGTTATCTTGTACTTCATAAGCGGCTTGAACATAACCTTGTGCCAGCAAAATTTCGCTCTGTTGCAACAACGCCCACAATGCCTGGTGATAAACCTGATATTGACGCGCCAGTTTTTCGGTCTGCTGCATCATCGATAGCGCCCGGCTCAAATGGCCCAACACATGATTCACTTCACCGACCACTGAGGTGGCCACAATACGGCTACGATAGGTGGTGTGATCCAGTTGGCTCAAAGCCAGCTCGGCCAATTCTAATGCTTTTTCCGGCTCATTTTGGTTGATCGCCACTTGCGCGCGCAGTGCGTTAAACTCGCCTTGTTCTTTGGTGGAAAGTTTGACGTTAAGCGCGGTCATCTCATTGGCGGCTTTTGCCAGTAAAGCTCCCACATCATTATAACGATGCTGACTTTGGGCGAGCCAAGCTTGCAGCATGCACAGTTTCGGCTCCCGATACAGCTGGCTTGGGGAGAGTTGATTAATGGCGGCTTCCAGCACTTCCAGCTCGCCTTGGTTAAACATCCTCCAACCAAATTGGCTCAAAATACTGGCCAATAGTTCGCTATCTTGCGCCAAATGCGCATGACGCAAAGCTTGATGTGGGGTCGCAGCATTTAACCAAGCTTTGGCTGCCGCGCGTTGCAAATCTTGCTCTTGCTGCGGAATGCGAGCTTGGCGTTGATGGGCCAAAAACTCGGCAAATAAGTTATGGAAACGATACCAGTTGCTTTCTCCTTCTAGCGGCGAAATAAACAAGCCAAAGCGATTGAGCGATTCAATCATCGCTAGCGCATCATCACGCCCAGTGAGACTACTCACCAAGGCATCATCAAAATGGTCGAGTACCGAGCATTGCATTAAGAAATAGCGCGTTTCATCATCAAGTAGATCGAATACTTCTTCGACCAAATAATCCCACAGATGAGCGTGATTAAAGTGTGCAACCGATTCAACAGTTTGCGCGAGCGTGCGTTGTTGGTGCTGAGCTTGGAGCGCGATTAACTGAAGTGCCGACGGCCAGCCTTCTACGTAGTCTCGCAAATGAGTCGCGGTGAGCGCATCAATCCCATCGGCCACCCGTTGATTGAAAAAGCGCGTGGTTTCTTCAGTATCAAAGGCCAACAGTTCATTGCCAATCTCAATCATTAAGTCGCGTACGCGTAGGTTGGCGGTGCCTAGCGGTGGAGTGGAACGACTGGTGACCACGAGCGTTAAATTATCGGGCATGTGTTTTAGAAAAAAGCGCATCGCTTCATGAATGGTTTCATCGCTGATTAAGTGATAGTCATCCAGCACCACATAACATTCATTGTGGTAATCGGCCAGTTCGGCAAACACTTCACTAAACAGTGAATGCAGCGAGGAGAATTGACGTTTTTCGGCTAATTTTTGAGCGTTGGGGCAGATGTTATGGCTAGCTTTGTTGATTGCTTGCAGTAGATAGTTGATAAACCGAAACGGGTCGTTATCACTCTCATCAATGCTGTACCAACCGACATTCGGTTTATCCGACAACCACTGCGCGGCCATGGTGGTCTTGCCATAACCGGCTGGGGAGCGAAATAGCACTAATTTATAGCAGGTAGCGTGTTGCAATAAGTCCAGAACACGGGGGCGAACGATCGCATTATGCAAGCGCCCTGGGCGAGTTAACTTCGAAGGGATCCACATCTTCTTTCTCTCGTCTATTTATTACCAGAGCTTCATGCTCTTGGGGCAGATCACGTTCAGTGATCCTCGGGTGGAAAAGGTGAGTACGCGAGGCATATCACACTCAGATAGAGCGATGTTACTTGAAGTTATTCGCTGCGTTGATTGAGCCATGCTGAGTTTTTCGTGTTGTTCACGTTTTAGAGTCAACTACGCCCTAGATTTGTGAATGTAATCACTAATTATGCTTATCTGGCGTCAGGTTATTGGCTCATCCCCTACCTGATCTGCTGAAAAAATCGGTAATCACGAAGAGTTTATTGCGATCTATTTCACAGAGTGAGTAATTGTTCAACAATCGAACAGACAAAGTTTTATTAAGCCTAACTATGGTTAATCCGTTGGTGCTGTGATCTAAATCACCCCTAAGGTTACTAGGCTGCGTATTGATGCGATTCAGATCACTCACTACAGAAGATTGCGCCTCTACGCCTTGTTATCTCCTCCTAATTGGCCAGAAAAATAGGAGGATGTTTTGTGAAAGTCATCAAGGCAGGATAGGGATCAGATGAATTAGAACCATAACCTGAGATTTCACAATGAAACCTACTCAACAGAAACAGTTTGACAAGAAGTTGTTCCAAGCCAACGTGAAGCGCCATTTGAGCGCAACTTACGCGACAACCGTGGAGCAGGCTTCTGCACGAGCTTGGTATTTAGCCATGGGACGTGCCTTAGCGGAATTTACTACCTTTGATCTGCTACAAACCGAGCAAGATCCACGCATCCTCAACAGCAAAGGTCTTAACTATCTATCGTTAGAATTTTTGATTGGCCGCTTAACCGGTAATAATTTGATCAGTATGGGCGTGTATGAAGCCGTGACCGAAGCGATGGGCGAGCTGGGACAAAACCTGACCGATCTACTGGAAGAAGAGCGCGATCCCTCTTTGGGTAATGGTGGCTTAGGCCGCCTGGCGGCCTGTTTTATGGACTCTTGCGCGGCGCAAGAATACCCAACTGTCGGTTATGGCTTGCATTATGAATATGGTCTGTTTAAGCAGTCATTTGAACAGGGCCATCAGCAAGAAGCGCCGGATGCTTGGTGTGGTGTGGAAGGCTACCCTTGGGAAGTCGCTCGCCCTGAATTAAAGCAAGAAATTGGGTTTTATGGTCACGTAGAAGTGATCAATCACAATGGTAAAGAGCAGCGCCGCTGGGTACCGGGCATGTTAGTACAAGCCATGCCATGGGATTTACCGATTGTTGGTTACCAAAGTAATACGGTTTATCCGCTGCGTTTGTGGGAATGTCGTGCGATTGCACCGTTCTCGCTGGCGAGCTTTAACAATGGTGATTATTTTGAAGCGCAGCACGCATTGATTGATGCTGGTAACATCACCAAAGTGTTGTATCCGAATGATAACCATGAAAAAGGCAAAACTCTGCGTTTGATGCAGCAGTATTTCCACAGTGCCGCTTCGATCCGCGATATTCTGCGTCGCCATGAGGCCGCAGGTCATGTGTTGGCTGATCTGCCTAAATATCAAACCATCCAGTTGAACGATACTCACCCGACTATCTCGATCCCTGAGTTGATGCGTATTTTGATTGATGAAAAGCAACTATCGTGGGAAGCCGCGTGGGCGATCTGTTCCAAAACCTTCGCTTACACCAACCACACCTTGTTGCCTGAAGCCTTAGAGACATGGAGTGAATCGCTGATCCAACGTCTATTGCCACGGCATATGGAGATCATTTACGAGATCAACCATCGCTTCTTGCAAGATGTGCGTGCTAAGTGGCCGGGTGATGTCGCGAAACAGCAAAAGCTGTCGATCATTGAAGAAGGTTTCCATCGCATGGTGCGCATGGCCAACTTATGTGTGGTGGGATCCTATGCGGTCAATGGCGTAGCGGCACTGCACTCTGAATTGGTCAAGCGTGATCTGTTCCCTGAATTTGTCGATCTGTATCCGGGTAAAATTCAAAATGTGACCAACGGTATTACCCCTCGCCGCTGGCTGAAGTTCTGTAACCCAGGCTTATCTGCGCTGATTTCGGAAAAAATTGGCCATGAGTGGCCAGCTAAATTGGATCAATTGAGCAAAGTGGCGCAGTACGCAGAAGATGCCGCATTCCAGAAACGCTTTATGGAAGTGAAAAAAGCCAATAAGGTGCGTCTGGCTGAGTGGGTGAAAGATCACATGAATATCGATCTCGATACGAATGCGATCTTCGATGTACAAATCAAACGTCTGCATGAGTACAAACGTCAGCACCTCAATATGCTGCACATTTTGTCGCTCTATCATCGTCTGATCAATGATCCAAGCTTCGATATGCATCCACGCGTGGTGTTCTTCGCCGCGAAAGCAGCCCCGGGTTACCACCTTGCCAAAGAGATCATTTACGCGCTCAACATGATCGCGCACAAAGTGAATAACGATCCGCGGATTGGCAACAAACTCAAAGTGGTGTTCATTCCTGATTATCGAGTGAGCATGGCCGAAATCATTATTCCGGCGGCGGATGTTTCTGAGCAAATCTCAACTGCAGGTAAAGAAGCATCGGGTACCGGTAACATGAAGATGGCGCTTAATGGGGCGCTAACCATTGGTACCATGGATGGCGCAAACGTTGAGATCCGAGAAGAAGTCGGTGATGACAACATCTATATCTTTGGTCTGGAAGTCGATGGTGTAGAAGCGTTGAAAGCTCGTGGCTATAACCCATTTGATTTCTACCATGCTGATCCATTGCTCAAAGCCTCGGTTGATTTACTGCTTGGTGATGAGTTCACTCCTGGCGAGCCAGGTAAGCTGCGTGCAACTTATGACAGCTTACTCAATGGTGGCGATCCTTATTTGGTACTGGCGGATTTTGCTTCTTACGTGACTGCGCAGACGGCAATTGATAAACAGTATCGTGATCAAGCTGGCTGGGCTAAGAAAGCGATTCTGAATACCGCGCTAGTCGGCAAATTCAGCTCCGACCGTAGTATCCGCGATTATGTGAATAACATTTGGCAATTGAACGCCGTTGCGCGTTAAGTCCTTTGGGTGGGGCTGGTTTTAACGGCCCCACCTTTTATTACCTTACCCTACATGGAAGTGGAAAGTTGTCCCTTCGGAGAGAGCGATGAATCAAGACAATGTATTAAAACAAGTCGCTGCAATGGCAAATATTGCCGATCGATATGTCAGCGCTTGGGGCAGTGAAGCCCAAGTTGAAGACGACACTATCCGTCGTCTTTTGGCGTCTCTTGGCTATGACACCAGTAGTGATCAAGCTTTGCTGCAATCGGCAGAGAAGAAACACAAAAAAGATGTATTGGATCCGGTACTCGTGGTGCACCAAGGTGCGGTGATTGAAGTGCCGCTCTATCTTGGCGTGAGTGCCCGTGAAAGTGAATTTGATTGGTGTTTGCAGACCGAGCAAGGCGAGGTGTTAGAAGGCTATCTGCAATCACAAATTGTGCGTGATGAGCGTGCCCAAGGTGGGCCTTTGGTGTTTATGTTACCCACTGATTTACCGTTGGGTTATCACCAATTATTGATTGCTCGTAAGCGCCGTAAAGTTCCGTATCAAATGACGCTGATTGTTACGCCATCGGCCTGTTATAAGCAACCAGCTTTAAGCCAAGGCAAAAAGCTATGGGGACCGAGCGTCCAACTGTATACCTTGCGTACTCAGCACAACTGGGGGATGGGTGACTTTGGCGATTTGAAACAGTTGGTGGCGGATATTGCGTCTCGCGGTGGTGATTTTGTCGGTTTAAACCCGATCCACGCTCTGTTTCCGGCCAATCCTGAAGGGGCTAGCCCCTATAGCCCATCATCGCGTCGTTGGCTCAATATTTTGTATATTGATGTCAGTTCCGTGCCTGAGTTTGCATTAAGTGCCCAAGCACAACAAAAGGTTGGTAGCGCTGATTTTCAGTTGCGACTACAAAAAGTGCGTGACGCACACTGGGTTAATTACACTGAAGTGGCAGAGCTAAAAATGAGCGTATTGCCACTGCTGTTTGCCGAGTTTAAAACCCGCCATCTGGATAAACAGACCGAACGCGCGCGCGCTTTCTTGAGTTTTGTGGCTGAAGGTGGTGACAGTTTATTACACCAAGCGGCATTCGATGCGCTGCATGCCCAATTACATGCGGCAGATAGTTCGGTATGGGGCTGGCCTGTTTTCCCTGAAAAATATCGTCGTTTTGATAGCAGTGCCGTTCAGAAATTTATTGAAGATCATCAAGATCAGGTCAATATCTACCTGTACCTACAGTGGGTAGCCGATACTCAGATCCACGAAGTCCAGTCATTAGCAGAAGAAAAAGGCATGGCGGTGGGTTTGTATCGTGACCTTGCGGTTGGGGTGGCGGATTCCGGCAGTGAAACCTGGGCGGATCATGGTAATTTGCTGCAAGATGTCAGCATCGGCGCACCGCCGGATGTGCTCGGGCCTTTGGGGCAAAACTGGGGTTTACCACCACTTAACCCACAAGTTTTGCAAGCCACAGCCTATGATGCGTACATCAAACTGCTGCGGGCCAATATGAAGCATTGCGGTGCACTGCGGATTGACCATGTGCTGGGTTTGCTGCGTTTATGGTGGATCCCGAAAGGGGAAAATGCTACCAAAGGTGCGTATATCTACTATCCGGTCAAAGATATGTTGGCGATTTTGGCGCTGGAATCGCACCGTCATCAGTGCAGCGTGATTGGCGAAGATTTGGGCACGGTACCGGATGAAATCGTCGAGTTGCTGCGTGATGCAGGGGTTCACTCTTACAAAGTCTTCTTCTTTGAAACCTCAAAGCAAGATGGTGGTTATGTTTCACCTGCCCACTACGCCGAGCAATCTATGGCGGCACTTTGTACTCATGATATGCCGACTTTGCGTGGTTTTTGGCACTGTGATGATCTGAAGATGGGCCGTGAAATTGGCCTCTATCCAGATGAGGATCAGTTGCAAGGTTTGTTTGCCGATCGTTTAAAATCGAAACAAGGTATTCTTGATTCCGTGGCCTGGCATGGTTATTTACCTGCGGGAATTGGCCGTGATGCCACGTTAGTGCCGATGGATCGCTATTTGAGTGAAGCATTGCAACTGCATCTAGCCGCTGGCTCATCAGCCTTGCTCAGTGTGCAGCTAGAAGATTGGTTAGAGATGGATAAACCGGTCAATATTCCGGGTACGGTCAATGAATATCCCAACTGGCGTCGTAAATTATCGATGAATCTAGATGAGATCTTCGCCCGTGAAGAAGTGAATCGGATCGCGACACGTTTAACCGAGGTGCGCAGTAAAGCCAGTCAATAAAGCGTTTAGTGACCAATTGCTTAACAATCACCGAAAGAAGTTTCGGATTGGTCACTCTTTCCTGCCCGCTAAGTCCGGTAAGATGGAGACACGCTTGGCCCGCGATTTGCGGGCTTTGTTTTATGCCCCAATAACTTGAAGGCGCTGATCCAATGTTCCGCTTTTTAAGCCACAAGGGATATCTCGTGAGTTAGGTTAGGAGTTAGCTTTGAAGAGCACGAAAAATCCATCATCGATCCCAGCAATATATGATCAGTTAGCGCGAGCGGCGTTCGCCGATCCTTTTTCATTTTTAGGTCCTTATCTTACTGAGCAACAAAGTAGATTACGAGTTTGGATACCAGAGGCGGATAAAGTCGAGTTAGTGGTGGAGGGGCAGCCGCGTATCAGGTTAGAACGTGAAAGTGATGGTGGTTTTATCCTCAAGGATAGCCATGAGTTGCGCGATATTCACTACCAGTTGGCAGTTGATTCGGCGGGGAGCGAGCAGCTGATTGATGATCCATACCAATACCATACGATTTACGCTGAATATGAAGATTTACACACCCCCAAGCAAATGTATCACCAGTTGGGAGCGCAGTTTGTTACCCTATCACGCGGTGGTGACAGAGTTTCTGGTGTACGTTTTCTGGTTTATGCACCCCATGCCACCGCGTGTAGTTTAATTGGTGCATTTAACCATTGGGATGGCCGCCGTCATCCGATGCAGCGCCTAGACTACGGGATATGGGGGATTTTTATTCCTGGTTTGAGCGAAGGCGTGCAGTACAAATTTGAACTCAAAGGCCCACAGGGCGAAGGTTTACCGCATAAAGCCGATCCGTGGGGTTTTTATGCCGAGCAATACCCTTCTTTTGCTTCGGTGACTTATGATCATCACCGTTATCAGTGGCAAGATCATGCATGGTTACAGCGCCCAGTAACCGAAAAACGTAAGCAAGCGCTCTCTTTTTATGAACTGCATGTGGGCTCGTGGAAGCGAGGCGAACACGGCGAATTGTTGAACTATCGTCAATTAGCCGATCAATTAGTGCCTTATCTGCTTGAGATGGGTTACACCCATGTTGAACTGATGCCGGTGGCGGAACATCCGTTTTATGGCTCTTGGGGCTACCAGCCGATTGGTTTGTTTGCACCAACCAGTCGTTATGGCTCGCCTGATGACTTTAAATATCTGGTCGATAGCTGCCACCAAGCAGGAATTGGGGTGGTGCTCGATTGGGTTCCGGCGCATTTTCCCTCCGACTCTCATGGTCTGGCCAATTTTGATGGCACACCGCTGTACCATGATCCCGATCCGCGCCGTGGTTGGCACCAAGACTGGAATTCTTATATCTACGATTTAGGCCGTGAGCATGTACGCCGTTTACTCGTCTCGAATGCGCTGTATTGGTTTGAGATGTTCCATATTGATGGGATCCGCGTTGATGCGGTGGCTTCAATGCTGTATCTGGACTATTCGCGTAGCCACGATCAATGGATCCCGAATATTGATGGTGGTCGTGAAAATTACGATGCGATCGCCACCTTTAAGTGGATGAATGAGGAAGTGTACAAGCATTTCCCGAATGCAATGACGATCGCCGAAGAGTCGACCGCGTTTCCCGGTGTTTCTGCGCCAACATTTGTTGGCGGTTTAGGCTTTGGTTTCAAATGGAATATGGGCTGGATGCACGACAGCTTATCCTATATCAAGCAAGATCCGGTGCATCGCAAATACCACCATAATACGCTCACTTTCCCACTGATTTATGCGTTTAGTGAGAACTATGTTCTCTCTTTGTCACACGATGAAGTGGTGTATGGTAAGGGCTCACTTATCTACAAAATGCCGGGTGATGAGTGGCAACAAACCGCCAACTTACGCGCATATTTAGGTTATATGTATGGTCAGCCGGGTAAAAAGCTCAACTTTATGGGCACTGAGCTTGGACAAACCGCAGAGTGGGATCACGATGGACAGTTACAATGGTTCCTGACTCAGTTTGAGCGTCATGCTGGGATCCAACGCTTAGTGCGTGATTTAAACCATCTGTATCAGGCGCAGAGTTCACTACATCAGTTGGATTGCGATCCGCGTGGTTTTGAGTGGCGCTTGCAAGATGATGCGGATCTTAGTGTGATTGCTCATGAACGAATGGATGAAACTGGCCAGCGTGTGTTAGTCATTACTAACTTCACTCCCGTTCCACAGCAAGCGTTTCGGCTTGGTGTTCCACAGGCTGGGCGTTACCAATTGCTGCTGAATACGGATGCCAAACAGTATCATGGCAGCGATTACTCGGTATTGCAGCAAGTCAGCACGGCAAGCGTGGTCAGCCAAGGTTTAGATCAATCCCTGTTACTGCATTTGCCACCCCTAGCGACGCTGTTCTATCAGTGGATCGCACAATAGCTGGTATTACCGCTCAAGCGCAAAAATTTAACCCGCTACGGCGGGTTGATTTTTGGCCGATCTTAGGCGATCGGCAGTAAAGTTAATGGGTCACCATGACTTAGGATGCGTGATCAGATCATGCCAAAACTGGTAAGCAGAAAAATCCCGAGCGTACAAGTTAACAGCGACACCACGGTGGTCAGGGCCACAATATTGGCGGCTAATAAAGCATTACCGCCCATTGCGCGTGCCATCACATAACTGGCGGCGGAAGTGGGTGCGCAGCTCATTAAAAACAGCAACCCGAGATCTAAGCCACGAAAGCCAAACATCCACGCTCCGCCCGTGATCAGTAAAGGAGAGAGTACCAGCTTATAGCCGGTAGCCAACCAAGCGCTGTGGCTATCTTGCTTTAAGGCATCTAGATTGAGTGATCCACCCGCACACAGCAGAGCTAGCGGTAAGGTCATGTTGGCGAAATAGTGCCCAGCATCGGTGACCATTTTCGGCATAGGTAGACCTGAGAGATAGCACACTAAGCCCAGTGCGATCGAGATGATTAAGGGGTTTTTGGTTAATGTCTTGACCATTAATTTGCCCACTTGCCAACCATTACTCTCGCCGCGTGGTGTTAGAGCTATCACCGCTTGAATATTAAACAGGATCGAGGTGGCGGCAACATAAATGGCGGCTAGCGCGACACCGGCACTACTATACATATTGGCGACATAAGCTAAACCGATGATCGCGGTATTGGCTCGAAAGCTGCCTTGGGTGACCACGCCGCAATCATTGGTTTTTTTGATTATTTTTCTAACGCTAAACAGGGTAAAGATAAAAAACAGCGCATTGGCGATTAAGCTATACAGTACCAACGAGAGGCTGGAAGAGAAATCATGCTTCGAGCTAACAATGCTTAAAAATAGCATGGTTGGCAGTGTCACCTGAAACACAATACGTGAAGCAACTTCAATAAAATTTTCGTTGATTAGATTGATGCGTTTGAACCATATCCCTAGGCCGAGCATTAAGCAGATGGGGCCAGTAATGGCGGCGGAAAATTGCAGATGAGCGAGAATATTATTCATATCAATCCATTGAATACACTTTTAATCCGTGCATTCTTCCACAAATTGATGGGTAGGCAAATCGGATTTTGGCGCAATTTTTTGTGCGCCATATGCGGTAAATCATGAATCGTTTGGGTGGTCTATCTTGTTGGTGGGAGCTAAACCAAGGCCAATCAGTCATGCAATTGTTCGATCATGTTAATTTTGTAAGCGTGGTTTTGGCTTAGTTAACAATTTTGCAATGCTAATCATTTTTTGACTTCAATCTGTGGGATCATGGCGCCGAATTCAGCCCCAATAAGGAAAATAATAATGAATAGAAACGACACTGTCCCATTGCCCACCAATACCCGCGAATGGTTTCTCCATCGTAATAGCTTGATCATTTTGGCCGATATTGCCTTGTTTCTCGCGCTTTATCATTGGCTACCTTATGAACCCAATGTGGTACTAGGGCTCAGTATGCTGATCTTTATCGCGGTACTTTGGTTAACCGAAGCACTGCATGTTACCGTAACCGCAATTTTGGTGCCGGTGCTGGCAGTGCTGCTGGGTATTTTTGATACCCAAGCTGCACTGAATAATTTTGCCAACTCGATCATTTTCCTATTTTTAGGTGGTTTTGCTTTGGCTGCTGCCATGCATCATCAAGGATTGGATAAGGTGATTGCGGATAAAGTACTGGCGCTGGCACAAGGCAAAATGAGTGTGGCGGTTTTTATGCTGTTTGGAGTAACAGCACTGCTTTCGATGTGGATCAGTAATACCGCCACCGCAGCGATGATGTTACCGTTGGTATTGGGGGTATTAAGTAAAGTGGATGCGGATAAGCAACGTAACACTTATGTGTTTGTGTTGTTAGGCATTGCTTACAGCGCCAGCATTGGTGGTATTGCTACCTTAGTTGGCAGTCCACCGAATGCGATTGCAGCGGCGGAAGTTGGGCTCTCTTTCACCGATTGGATGAAGTTTGGTTTGCCCACCGCGATGCTGATGCTACCGATCGCGATTGGCTTGCTGTATCTTCTGCTCAAGCCAAATTTAAGTGGTAGTTTTGCCTTACAACGTGCGCCTGTTGATTGGGATAAAGGCAAAGTGGTCACACTGGCTATCTTTGGCTTAACAGTGCTGCTGTGGATTTTTAGTACCCCTGTCAACGCGCTGCTGGGTGGTTTTAATAGCTTTGATACCTTGGTGGCATTAGGTGCGATTTTGATGGTCAGCTTTGCCCGAGTGGTGCACTGGAAAGAGATCCAAAAAACGGCAGATTGGGGCGTATTACTGCTGTTTGGTGGTGGTTTGTGTCTGAGTAATGTACTTAAACAGACCGGAACCAGTGTGTTTTTGGCTAACGAGTTGAGTGACATGGTCTCTGATATGGGGATCTTGGTGGTGATTTTGGCGGTTGCGGCATTTGTGGTCTTTTTGACCGAATTTGCCAGTAATACGGCCAGTGCGGCACTCTTGATCCCTGTGTTTGCGACGATTGCCGAGGTGTTTGGCATGTCGCCGGTACTGCTGTCGGTATTAATTGCGGTTGCCGCATCGTGTGCCTTTATGTTGCCTGTTGCCACACCACCGAATGCGATTGTGTTTGCCTCTGGGCATATTAAGCAAAGCGAAATGATGCGGGTCGGACTTTACTTGAATATCACCTGTATTGGTTTACTGACTATGATTGCCATGCTGTTTTGGCAATCATGAGCACAGCGCCAGTCGATCAAAAATGAGGCCAGCAAGGCCTCATTTTTGATTGTCATCCATCCACCATCGTTTATGGTGATGCGTGAATTATTGCTGATTAACGAAGGCCTTAAAACGCGTTTTGGTTTCAGGGTCGGCTTTTTGATACCAAAAATGCAGCATCTCTTCTGCGGTCGAAGCGGGCATTACAGTGCTGTCACTCACGCTGGCTGGCGTTTCAACCTGATTATTGAGCGCGGCAATCCCACTGGTGCGGTTGTATTCCGAGGCTTCAAATTCAAAATTACGGCCAATTTGCATTCCTGGTTTAATCAAGCGATCTTGACGCAGTTGTAGCGCTTGGCCTTGTTGATCAACCAATTGCCACTGCATGGTTTTGATGGCTTTGTTGGCTTGGTTCGCATTACGATATTGAGGCAAATCAAATGAGAGTTGCTGATTGGCGGCATCAAAAGTGGCGATCACCACTTCGCTCTCGACCATGATCCGCTCACTACCTTGGTTAAAATAAGGTGCATAGCGGAACACGATTTGCTGTTCACCATCATTCAGCTCCAGTTTTTTATTGGCACTAAAAAAACCGCCCGATAGCTGCGGACTCGCACCATTGACCACCAATAAATCGATGGTATCGGGGATCTCGATGGTAACCGTGGCATGGGCTGAAGCCGCAAGGCAGAGCGCCAGTAAACCAGACAGACGCGGTATAAATTTCATAGCAGATCCTTTGTGATATTCATTCGTGTGACGAGTGCGTTCAAGGGTGCGCTGTGATGCCATAAAAGGCAAGCTTTACACGGGATAAAGTTAAGCAAATTCACTGAAATTTAATCAATAATCGCTTGAAGATAGAAGAGCAACCCAAAGCATGAAGGATACCCGTTGATTAAAAAGTGATTCGGTTGCATAGCGATGAGATGGTGTAAGAAATCAGTTGTTCAGTAACGCTTTTCAGCGTCGATTGAAGTGATTACACTAAGCGGCGTTGCCGAAAGTGTCGGTAACTGCACAATATTCTCAGGGCGGGGTGCAATTCCCCACCGGTGGTATGCCGTAAGGTGAGCCCACGAGCGCTCGAGGTTTCGAGGTCAGCAGATCTGGTGAAAAGCCAGAGCCGACGGTGATAGTCCGGATGAGAGAGAATGACCAACACACTGCAGCTCGCTGTGGCTTTGCCATAGCGAGAGTGGTGCTTGGTGGTAAATTCAGATCCCTCTTACGCCCTGATTCTGGTCATTTTTTGGAGTATTACCATGAATCAGTCCTCATTACTTGCCGAATTTGGCGACCCAATCACTCGCGTGGATAACGCACTGCAAGCCTTGCGTGAAGGGCGCGGTGTACTATTGCTCGATGATGAAGATCGGGAAAACGAAGGCGATATTATCTACGCGGTTGAATCACTGACTAACGCACAGATGGCGTTGATGATCCGTGAATGCAGCGGGATTGTCTGCTTGTGTTTGACCGAAGCACAGGCCGATCGCCTAGCCCTGCCACCGATGGTGGTCAACAATAACAGTGCCAATCAAACCGCGTTTACCGTATCGATTGAAGCTAAATACGGTGTCACAACTGGCGTGTCAGCCCAAGATCGCGTGACCACGATTAAAACAGCGGCGAATCCACAAGCGAAAGCGGAAGATTTAGCGCGTCCTGGCCATGTATTTCCACTGCGCGCGCGCGCTGGTGGCGTGTTAGCGCGGCGTGGTCATACCGAAGGTACGGTCGATTTGATGCAGATGGCCGGTTTACAGCCCGCCGGAGTGCTGTGTGAATTGACCAACCCAGATGGCAGCATGGCTAAAACGCCAGAAATCATCGAATTTGGCAAGTTGCACAATATGCCTGTACTCACGATTGAAGATATGGTGCAGTATCGTATCCAGTTTGATTTGAAATTGGCGTAAGCTTGCAAAAAATCAGCCCTGATTGATCTGTTCAGGGCTGATAGCTGCACGCAGTGGATTCGAGTAGCGATTACCAACCGGCTTGTTGATGATCGATTTCGTTATGGATCAGCGTCACACACTGCGAAGCGAATAGCATTTTGGGTCCAAGGCTGATTTTTTCGACGCCAAGTCGCTTCATCGAATTACCGCTTTTCTTGGGCATCGGGATGTGGTCGGTCAGAATAAAACACGGATTTGGACCAATCTCAATCTCACGGATCGAATCGCCCTTTTTATCCATCATGTACAGCGAATGCTGCCCCGCCAATTCACCGAGTAGCGCTTCAAAGCTGATGGTGCGCACGGTCAAACCCGGCTGAACGACACGAGTTTGTTCTTTACCCATTCCCACTGATGCGTCGAGCGCTTTGACCAGCAGTGCCAGCAAGGCCGCTTCATGAAAGCCCCCGACATCACTGATGTGATTCGATTCAACAGTGATGGTGCGTGAATAATCGTGGGTGCTTTCCAGCACCAGATGGATCACCACATCTTCACGATGTGACTGAGCAGTAAACAGGCTGTTCATCATGCAGTGAGCCAAAATTTCGCTATGGCATTTGCCACCCACTTCTGCCAATAGGCGTTGGCTGTCGGTAGGGGCAGAGCGCGCTCGGAGGATAAAACTGCGCATGGGATTTCTCATTCGATGGTCATTCAAGGTCGAGTATTGTCGCTAAGCCGCTTGCGGTTGACCAGTGTTTTATTATGGTTCAATAAGAGGAATGTCTACATCCGCCTAGTGGATGTTAACTACCGACATATCCCCTTCCTACTTGAAGCTGCAGCGGTGTTGGCTACGTTTATTCACCCCAATCACATAGTTTGTCTATGCTCATGGGGACTCACTCACTTGCCGCCTACCTGCAACTCCAAGTTGTTTGGGTATAGTTCGCTCAACATTATTGGTGTTGTCTTTGATATGGCTTGTGGCACACTGAGTATCGTCCATCGGTGGACAGCGTTGCAATAGTAGGGCAGGAAGAACAATGTTAAGAACACTCGGTAACATTATTTGGTTTTTATGCGGTGGATTGGTCATGGGCTTAGCTTGGTGGCTATTTGGTGTGCTGGCCTTTATCAGCATCATTGGTATTCCATGGGGGCGCGCCTGTTTTGTGATCGGCAATTTCTCATTCTGGCCGTTTGGTTATCAAGCGATTGCCCGTGATGAATTGACTGACCAAACCGATATTGGTACCAGCGGATTTGGCGTATTGGGTAATATTATTTGGTTTATCTTGGCGGGTTTTTGGTTGGCGATAGGGCATATTTTGTCTGCGGTAGCCTGTTTTGTGACCATCATTGGTATTCCGTTTGCGTTGCAGCATTTAAAGCTGGCGATCATTTCTTTGGCTCCGATTGGTAAAACTATCGTGTCCAATCAAGACGCGGCACGCGCTCGCTATGGTGTGCGGTAATTCAGAACGGTTAAGCAGATCCCCTTGATTGTTTAGCAATTTTATTTAAGCGTTGGTTTTGTCTTTATGCACAAAATACCGCTTAAGGTTGTGAGTTAGCTTCAATCGTCTCATGCAAAAGGTTTAGGTAACGCTAGTTCCTTGCTATTATTCGCCGCACTTTATTATCCAGATGCAGCATATAGAACCCTATGAAAGAACGTGTGATTGTTTCGGTTTCCTCGATTCATGGAACCCAACATTTTCATTTGGATAAATTTTTTCGATTATTCCTTAAGAGCTTAGGTTATATCTTTTTGGTGAGTGTACTCGCGGTGGGCGGGGTTATTTATTATCTAAAGCACCAGATGGATTTTGCCAAACTCAAGCAGCAAGAATTAGAGACTCATTCAATGTCATTGCTTGAGGAGATCTCTTCACTGCGTGAGTTAAAAGAGAGCCTAGAAAATGATTTGACGGTGCGTGAAGAGAAAATTCAGTTGGTTTCCGATCGATTGGGTGATTTAGAGAAAGTGCTCGGTGTGGATGAGAGTGGTGCCGAGCTGGAGTCGCGTTTGGATGCAGCCGCGATCACCTCTTCAGTACGTACGCTGATGTTGACGCAAATTCCCAGTGGTTCACCAACGCCCGGCGCGCGGATTTCTTCTGGTTATGGTAAACGAGTCCATCCGGTGACCAAGGATGCCAAGTTGCACCGCGGGCAAGATTTCGCGGTCAATATCGGCACGCCAATTTATGCGCCTGCCGATGGGGTGGTTGAAGTGACCCGCGCCAGTAATGTTGGCTCCGGCAATTTTATTCGCTTACAGCACGCTTACGGTTTTAGTAGCTCTTATTCACATCTGCAGAAATTTGCGGTGAAAAGTGGTGAATTTGTGCAAAAAGGCGATTTATTAGGCTATTCCGGTAATAGTGGGCTTTCGTCTGGTCCACATTTACATTATGAAATTCGTTTTATCGGTCGTTCGTTAGACCCACGACCTTTTGTCGATTGGGGAGTGAATGATTTTGAAACCCTATTCACTAAAGTAAGAGGTATACGATGGGAATCTTTAGTAAACAAAGTCGAGCAAAGAGTCAGCTCTCAGCTACAACTCTCATCGCAAAAGGTAGCCATATCTCCGGAGAGTTGAAGATTGAGAGCAGTATTCAGATTGATGGTCTGGTGGAAGGCAAACTGCAGGTTGATAAAATGCTGGTGATTAGCGAAAGCGGGGTGGTCTATGGCGAAATCTTTGCCGATCATCTGATCATCAATGGTCAATTTGAAGGGACGGGTCACGCTGCAAAAATTGAGATCCTAAACAAAGGGCGGGTTAACGGTACTTTGTTTAGTGATGATCTTAGTATTGAACATGGTGGTCGTTTTACCGGTAATACCCATGCGGCACCAGAGCATCAAGTAGTTGATTTTCAAGAGGCTAAAGCGGTCGCTGAAAGTTAAGTTACCGCGGTGAGGGGAGTTAAAGAGAGGGATTTTCCCTCTCTTTGGGATGAGCGAATTAAGGTGCTTATCGCTATGTATGGCGATGGGTTTGCTGGAGCTTATAAACTCGCTTGATGCTGTGCAATAAGTGCTGCCATTTGTTGCTCTGCTCGTTGCTGAGCATTGGCAAAACTTTCGCTTGCAGCTAAGTGAGTGATCACTTCGTAATAACACTTAAGTTTAGGCTCGGTACCCGATGGGCGCACAATCACCCGAGCACCACCTTCCAGATGGTAGATCAGTACATCACTGGTTGGTAGGGTGATCGCTTCGCTTTTACCATCGGCAAAGGTGCGGCGCGCTTGTTTAAAATCTTCCACGATTAACACGTTACATCCGCCAATCTCGGTGGGTGGTGTAGCACGCAATTTATCACCGATGGGTGGCGAGTTAGGCGCCAGTGCTATGCTGCGCTGTGCGTTAAGGTGCAGACCATGCTGGCGATACAGCGCTTCCAGCTGATCCCATACCGTTTTACCCTGTGCGTTAAGCTCTGCGGCGAGTTGAGCAAAAGCGACCAGTGCTGAAAGGCCATCTTTATCCCATACACGGCTGCCAATGGTATAACCCAGCGCTTCTTCATAGGCGAACAGAAATTGCTGCTGTTCGGTTTGCTGTTGCATTGCCACGTTGGTTAGCCATTTAAAACCGGTTAAGGTCTGATAGTAATGTGCACCATGTGCTGCGGCGATTTTACTCAGCAGGCTGGAAGAGACGATCGTGTTACCGACTAATTGGCGGTCAGCATCGGTTTGTGATAGCAGGTAGTGACCAAACAGTGAACCCACTTGATCGCCAGTCAGCATTTGGTATTCACCATCGGCTTTACGAGCCGCTACGGCAAAGCGATCTGCATCGGGATCATTGGCACAGGCAAGCTGAGCGCCAGTTTGCTTGGCGAGTGCTATCACCATATCCATCGCGCCCGCTTCCTCAGGGTTGGGAAAATTAACGGTAGGGAAGGTGCCATCTGGCTCGCGCTGCTCTGATACGCTGTGGACATCGGTAAAGCCAGCATCCGCCAGTAAGGTTTGTGCCATTTTTGCTCCGACGCCGTGCATTGCAGTGTAAGCTAAGCTCAGTGCTTGCGGCTGGGTATGGTGCTGCAGCAATGGGCTTGCACCAATGGTATTACGGTAGGTTTGGTAATACTCATCGCGCAGCCAATGCAGCAGCCCTTGTTGCTCTGCCTGTTCAAGAACGAGATAAGGAATTGCTTGTTGCGCAGCTTGGTTGATACAAGCGGCAATCCCAGCATCGTGGGGCGGAATAATTTGCGCGCCATTTTCCCAATACACTTTAAAGCCGTTGTACTCTGGCGGGTTGTGGCTGGCGGTTACCACCACTGCGGCGGCAGCGTTGAAATAACGTACACCGAACGCCACAATAGGGGTCGCAGCCACTTGGTGAGTCAGATAAGTCTTGATGCCAAGGGAAGTGAGCACGCTGGCGGTATCGTGCGCAAATTGTCGAGAATCGAGCCGGCCATCATAGCCGATCACCACCCCGCGCCGCTGCGCGTCTGGTACTTGAGCCAGCAGATAATGCCCGAGTCCGGCGGAGGTTTCTTGAATGACCAAACGGTTCATCCGATTTGGACCACAGCCCACTTTGCCGCGTAGTCCGGCGGTGCCAAATTCTAGCCGAGCTTGAAAGCGTTCGGCAATTTGTGTTTCCTGCTGAGCATCGATCAACTGTTGCAGTTCATGACGGGTCTTTGGATCGGGATCTTTGGCCAACCACTGGGTGACGATTAAATTCATGGTGTCTCTTCTCGGTATTGAGCTGTGAAGTTGCAGTTTATGTAATCTCTATGCTCTAAAACATCGCCGCAATCGCTAAACTGGACTTGTTGGCATATTGCTATTGAGAGTTTAGCCGATGATAAGTTGATGAGTGTAATTTATTTTTTACATAGAGGCTGGTTGATAAAGAAAAGCAAAATCTTGCCTTTGTTTTAAAATAGTGCTTGCGATATTGTGTTGGTGTCGATAAGTTACTCAAACAAACGATAGATGCAGTGATTATCAAGGCTACAGGCATCGAGCTGACTAGCCAGAATAAAGTTAAGGATGATGTAAAGATGTTGCAAACCGATGATGTAAAAATTAAAAAAATCAAACAATTACTACCGCCGATTGCGGTATTGGAAAAATTTCCCGCTACCGAGACTGCAGCGTCTACTACATTTCAAGCGCGCAATGCGATTCACAACATGTTGCAAAATCAAGATGATCGCCTGTTAGTGGTGATTGGTCCTTGTTCGATACATGATCCTAAAGCGGCGATGGAATATGGCCAGCGTTTAAAAGTATTGCGTGATGAGCTCAGCGAACAGCTAGAAATTGTCATGCGAGTCTATTTTGAAAAGCCACGCACCACAGTAGGTTGGAAAGGCTTAATCAATGATCCGTATCTTAATGATACCTATGAAATTAATCATGGTTTGCGTATGGCACGTAAACTGTTACTTGATCTGACCGATATCGGTATGCCCACCGCCAGTGAGTTTCTCGATATGATCACTCCACAATACGTGGCGGATTTGATCAGTTGGGGCGCAATTGGCGCACGCACCACGGAGTCGCAAGTACACCGAGAATTAGCTTCAGGGTTGTCATGTCCAGTTGGTTTTAAAAACGGTACCGATGGCAACATCAAAATCGCATCGGATGCGATCCGATCTGCTGGTGCGTCACACCACTTCTTATCGGTTACTAAATTTGGCCACTCGGCGATTGTTGAAACCGCAGGTAACCCTGATTGCCACATTATTTTGCGTGGTGGTAAACAGCCAAACTATAGTGCGGAGCATGTCAACAATATTAAACAAGAGCTGGAAGTCGCTGGCTTACCACAAAAAGTGATGATTGATTTTAGCCATGCCAACAGCTCTAAGCAGTATCAGCGGCAAATGGTGGTGGCACAAGATGTGGCGGCGCAGATTGCCCAAGGTGAACATGCCATTTTTGGGGTGATGATTGAATCGCACTTGGTGGAAGGTCGTCAAGATTTGACCCCTGAGGGGTGTTTGACTTACGGTCAATCGATCACCGATGCCTGCATTGGTTGGCCAGAGACTGAAACGGTGTTGCGTCAATTGGCTGCCGCAGTGGCCACTCGTCGCCAAGCCTAAGCCGCGCATTAGATCAATAATCGGAACGCGGGACTATCCAGATGGTTATCCCAAGTTCCGGTTAACGATACCTCACTCATACCAATCAAGTTCAATAGTTCAAACCATGTCTTGATGGTGATCTCATTACCATTCAATGGTGATAGGCGTTCCCGGCTTAACTACGCTTAGAAACTCATCCATTTCTTGATTGGTCAGGGCAATGCAGCCATTGGTCCAGTCAAAGCTTTGTATGAAAGCGGGATCTCTGGCATCGCCATTTTTCAAACCATGAATTTTAATATCTCCGCCAGGGTCAATACCGCGTAATTGGGCTTGCACCAAATCTTGTTGATTCGGATAACTAATGTGTATCGAGCGATAAAAACTCGATTCTTCGATAATGAAATCCAAAAAATAGTTGCCTTCCGGTGTGCGTTGATCACCTTCTTGTTGCTTATGACCGTGCGGCTTTTGACCCAGTGCGATCCGATATTCACGGATCACTTCGCCATTTTGCAGTAGATACATACGCCGTTTCGATTTATCGACGTGCACTAAGTCAATTTCAACCAAGTCAATTTTAACCAAGTCAACGGCAGCTAAGCAGACATTGGCTAGCATCAGTAGGGTTAACCATGCAGTACACAAAAAACGCATAAAATGTCCATATTAAATGTCATTGGCACGAAGCAGAGCGTGGCTCAATAATGAGAAATTTTTTAAAAAGTTTGGTTCATCATGGGTATAAATGGAAACAACTTCGCAAAAATGCTGCTTGTGCCGAGGATGTGTTTCATTATTAACCAAAAATGCGGCGCACTTAACAGCCGGTTAGATCGCCAATTGCTTGCCCGATAAAGAATCGGCGATTATCCACAATAAAACTATTATCAATGTCAGGCTGCGCATGTTTTCTCAAACTTTATTGAAAAGAGTGACCTCAAGTCGAAATTATCGAATGTTGGCAGAGACGAGTTTCGAATATTTAATCACTTATTTACAGTCACAAGCGGCGGCCATTGTGCGCGCACCATCACAATTTTCCACGGCAGAAGTTCTGTTCTTCGATGGCGATTTTGTCGGGCTAGAAGATTATCCGGAAGTCTTTTGGGTATGGGCGGCCCAATTTGATACCTCTGACGGTGTGATCCCTTTTGCGATCAATACCTGTCGTTGGGATTATCTGCCGATTATGGGTGGTGAATCTTTTATTTTGATGCTCGATAACCACCCACAACATCGTACTTATTTGATCATTCAAGCGGTGTGCGTAGAGCAAGTGCATTTGTGCACTCAATCTGGAGAACTGGATTTTTTGCAGTTGATCGCGTCCAAATGGCAGTGTTTACGTGCTGAAATTGAGGCATCCAAAGAGTTTAAACATCGTGATTTGCGTGAAGCCAAGTATTTGAGCGAGATACGTCAGCGTGAACAGTTTATTGATAATATGAAACTGGTTCATCAAGTGGCAGTCGAGCTGTCCAACCCAGCCAGTTTGGATGAATTGCACCGAGCTGCGGTGGAAGCAATGCGCAATCGGCTCGGTTTTGATCGCGCGGCATTTTTACTGCTCGATTTGAAAAAGCGTTGTTTCAGTGGGACTTATGGTACCGATGAATCCGGCAACACGATTGACGAGCATCATACTCAATACGACTTACATCAAGTTGAGCGCCAATATCTTGAAGCGTTATCCAATGACGAATGTAACTTAATGGTCGTTGAGGCCGCCCCGTTGTATACCGCAGGTCAGGTAGTTGGCCAAGGGTGGAATGGAATGCTGATCTTACGTGACGGTAATGAAACCATTGGTTGGATAGCAATTGATAACTATATTCATCGGCAACCGATCACCGAATACCAAAAACAGATGCTGGAATCGTTCGGTTCACTGTTGGCGCAAATCTATATTCGTATGCGTCAAGAGCAAAATGTGCGGATGCTGCATGCCAGTATGGTTGAGCTTTCCCGCTGTATGACAGTCAGTCAAGTGTGTAAATCCGCAGTCAACTTTGCGATTAATCGAATGGGCATTGACCGCATGGCGGTCTTTTTGACCGATGAAGCTTGCTCATACCTACAAGGAACGTGGGGCACTGATATGCAAGGCAACATCGTGGATGAATCGTATTTTCGAGGATCAACCCATGAAAATCATGTGGTTGATCTGGCTAAACTCCATCCTAATCAAGTGGTGTTTAAAGAGAGTGTGCCAATTTACCATGATTGTAAGATAGTCGGGTATGGTTGGACGGCAATGACTATGTTGACCGATAAAGGTACACCGATCGCTTTCATTTCGGTGGATAATTTGATCCGCCGCACAGTGCTGACTTCCCAATTGCGTGAAGTGATTCGAATGTTTGCTTCAAACTTGACCGAGGTTTTGATGCGAGCGAAAGCGCAAGAAGCGATCTCGGTTCTTAATGCAACCTTGGAGCTTGAGGTACGTAATCGCACTCGTGATTTACATAAGGCCAATCAGCAGCTGGATCTTATGGCCAAATTGGATCCTCTGACACGCTTAGGTAACCGACGCATGCTAGAGCATTTGCTGGAACAAACCTGTGAGCAAGCGACAAGCGAAGCGGTCAATTATGGGGTGATTTTGCTCGATCTGGATCACTTTGGGCTATTCAATAATTGTTATGGTCATTTGGAAGGTGATATCGCGCTGATGCGGATTGGCAATATCTTAAGTCAACATGCCCAGTCTGAGCATGAGCTATTTTGTCGGATTGGAGGTGAGGAATTTTTGCTACTGACTACTCATAGTAATGCTGATGAAATTCAATCGCTTGCTGAAAAAATTCGGCATGATATTGAAGCTGAGCATATTCCACATCAGCAAAATCCCGCCGGTAAAGTACTCACGGTGTCAATTGGTTATGCGGTATCACGTTACAAACCTCGTGAGATACAGTTTGATCGGCTGTACGCCGAAGCGGACAAAGCCTTGTATCAAGCTAAAAGCCAGGGACGCAATCAGATAGTGGGAGTGATGGTTGAAAATGTTGATCCAATGGCGTAGCAAAAGTAGCCTTATTCAATAAATTTCTCATCACGCAGTAAATTATACAAATAAGTGTAGCGTTTCGGTGAAATCGGTGTATAGTTCATCTCGGCTCTTAGGTAAGAGTTGTTAATGTTAAATTCAGTGAAAGTTCTATCTCAGATCGTTATCGATATCTCGTTAAACCTGCGTCAACTTTGTCTTGATATACCATTCAATAGCTTTCGTTATCAGCCAAATAAACTCATAGCAAATATATATTAGAGGTTACTATGTCTCAGAAAATGACTGGTTCAGTAAAATGGTTCAACGAAACTAAAGGTTTTGGTTTCATTTCTCAAGACAACGGTGGTCAAGATGTGTTCGTACACTTCAAATCTATCGTTTCTGAAGGCTTCAAAACTCTGGCTGAAGGTCAGCGTGTAAGCTTCATCGTTGAGCAAGGCAAAAAAGGCCCACAAGCTGCTCAAGTAACTGCGCTGTAATTAGCACAGAATAAATTTTAAAGGGGCGTGGTGTAAACCACGCCCCTTTTTGCATTTCATCTCTTATGTAACGGATAGTCACTTACTGGCCACCAGCGATAAAGTGGTTGTTAACTATCACCATCCACTAGCCTCTTAATCAGATAGATAATATTCGACGGTGGTGACGACGCGGATATTTTTGATGTATGGGGTATTGTTATCCCGATCGGTAATCGAAAATTGACCTTGTGATGCAGTTTTGATCTTACCTAACGTGCTTTGAGAATCTTTGGCAAACTTTTGAGCAACTTCGCGAGCTTGCTTAGTCGCTTGTTCAATCATATCGGGCTTAATTTCATTCAGTGCTGAGAAACTAAATTCAACCCGATTGTTATAAGGATCTTGGTTAAATACCACTCCCTGTTTGCCTAGTTGACCAATATCGCTGACGATGTTGCGTACTTTTTCAACTTGCTTACTGTAAACGGTGATCGTTTGAGTGGCTAAATAACGAAACTCGGCGCGATCTTCAGCATATTGCTGGGCTTTTTTATCGATCACAGCGGGTGCAGAAAGAGAGATCGCATTACGGTCGATGCCTTGTTGCACTAAATATTGAGTGATGAGCTGAGTTTGTTGATCGACGGTGTCAAACAGTGTCGCTAGCTGATTATCAGCCACACTAAACTGAATTGGCCAAATCACGGTATCGGCCAACACTTCACGTTCCGAAAGCCCTTTGACCGTGACTACTCGTTCATATTCTTTAAATTTAACCGCCATTTGTTGCACCAAGAAGCCAAGCGTGGCTAGCCCGATGATCAGGCTTAGGCCAAGTACACTCGCTGCTTTGGTATTGATATTGGTCATGCTTTCCTCCGAGTGATGTTCTGTTGTCCACGGACTGCTGCTGGTCGTGGCACGATGGATTCACCTGAGTATAGCAGCCTAACCGCCAGCATGGTCGCTAAGCGGTAGGTCGTTAGGTTAGGCCGTTAGCCAGCGCGTTTTCATAATCGAGCGAGTTTACTAGTGGTCGGCTTAACGCTGCTGAGTTGTTGCTTATGCTGAAGCTTGACCCAGCGTTGCAACGGCTTGAAATCGGGCTGTTGTGATTGTTTACCATAACAAGCTTGCTGTAGCGTATCGAGTAATTGATGCAGCGTTTGCTGCTCGTTGCTTGGCAAGGTTATTTCGGTTTGCCAAATGCGTATCGCTTGGCTGATGGCTAACAGATCTTGCTGTTCAATCGCCTCAATCAGCGTGCGATAAGTCGATGAGGTTACCAGATCGTGGTTGATACTGGGCTGAGAGACCACTCGGTTACCACGCCATATCAGTAAGGCTAATAGAGTGGTGGCAAGCCAAAGCAGCACAAACAGTAAGGTCACATATGGCCAATAACCGGCATCACTCACGGGTTGGCTCGTGGGTAGATCAGGCACGGTTGGCATGCTGAACAACGGCGCTTCATCACTCGCTTTAACTTGTAGCGTTAAACCGGCCAACTGGCTGGATTGCGCCGCGTGAGTCTGGGTATTCCACCAATTAAGGGTGACATCTGGCAAGGTGATCTCGCCCGCATGACGTGGGATCAGCACTTGTTTCAGCGTCATTAAGGTATCGCCATTTTCAAGCGTGCTAAATTGCGGCTTTTCTGGATAGAGGCTAATGCTGTCTGGATACTGAATATGCAATGTTGGTATCTGCTGTTGAGTCAGACCACGCACTTGCAAGCGAATTTCGCGGGTGATGCTGCGTCCAACCTCGGTCTGGTATTGGCTGGCTTCGGTTAATCTCTGTTGTCCATCGAGCCAGTTTTGGCTCAAGCTTAGGTGGGCGCTAGGTAGCCAAGCACCTTGATAATTAGCCGGTTGGGCCAGCACTTGAATGGGGTAACTTTTCGGTTGGGTAAGCAGCGGGATCAAACGCGTACCACTATATTGGTTGCCGTATAATAAGTTTGCTTTCAGCATCGGTTCACGCAGGCTAAAGCGTCCCGCTTGTTGCGCGGTGATCCGAAACGATTGTTCAACGATAGTCACTTCCACACCATTGAGCAGCGAAGGTGATTGCTTGGGCTCACTGGCCGCTTCAATCTGCATACCATCCACTTGTGGTGGCGTTATTTGTGGATCGCGTAGGCGGCGGATATCTTGCTTGATGATCAACTGAGCATGAAACAAAGTACTTTCACCTGGATAAAGCTGAGTTTGCTCTAATTGGCTGCGCACCTCTGCGAGCTCTTGTGGCTCGGGTTGCTGCTCATCTTCGCTCACTTGGATAGCAATCGCAGCTGAGTGGGCGCTACCGATTTGAAAGCTTGGGATGGTGAGAATACCGGAGCGTTGTGGCGCGATCGCCACCGTCCACTCACTGCGCTGCGAGTAATTACCATTGATGATGTTGGTGGAAGAGGCAAAACTGGGTTGACCAACAAAAAAATCAGGCTCTAGTTGAGAAAAATCAACCGCCTCCGCAGTCAGCTTACTGCTGCTGACAATTCGCAACTGAATTACTTCATTGCTAACCACGCTATTTTTGCTGACACTGGCGACCAAATCCGCCGCTTGGCTGGGCAGTGCGCATAAGCTCAGCAGCAGCGAGAGCCAGAAACATGTGCGTTGATAGACGGATTGCAGTTTTACCATGGCTGATCGGTGTCCGTAGGTTGAGGTTTACGTTGAGCTTGCAAAATAAATTGTGCCCGTAGCAGCGCGCTTGGATCGCGCGCACTTTCCACTTGGTCTAATTTACGCAGCATAGGATCGAGTGATGAGTTGGCTTGGTTTGCGTTGTTTGCTAGTTCTTGTTGTTGATTTGCCTCGTCAGTGGTTGGTGCTTGGTTTGATTCCGTTGGCGGTTGCACTGTGGAAGAGGCAGGCATCGCATTATCGACTGAATCCATGTCAGCTTGGCCTTGATCAGTTTCAGTGGGCTGACTCGCCGATGGATTTGGCTCATCGCTCGATTCTGAGTGAGATCCCGTATGCGGTTCCGATGCTGGTGGCTGGTTGGGATCCGACGGTTCACCGGTCGATGTTGCTTGCGCTTGACTCGCTGGATCCGAAGATTGATCCTGCTGTTGCTGTTGCTGTTGCTGTTGCTGTTGCTGTTGCTGTTGCTGTTGCTGTTGCTGTTGCTGTGCGGCTTTAACCACTGCCAGATTGTGCAACGCATCTGGATGATTCGGCTGCTGCGCTAAAATTTGCTCGTAGCGTTGGCGAGCTTGCGCTAAATCTCCAGCTTGCGCATAAGCATTGGCTAAGTTGTATTGAGTGGCTAAATCGGGATTGGCGATCTGTGCGTAAGCGTCAATCGCCCCTTGGTAGTCATTGGCATAATAGCGCGCGGCACCTTGCCACCGTGGGTCAGTAAACTGCTCAGCCGCTTGTGCATAGTGCTCGGCTTGAAAAGCTTGCAGCGCTTGCTGATCTGGATTGAGCCAAGCGGATGCCCAAGCTTGCTGCTGAGGTAGGCTAAGCAAAAGAGTGAACAGTAGGCTAAACAGCACGCCACGGCGAAACATCCCTAGGGCTGCAAACAGTAAGGGGAGCATGAGCCAGTAACCGTTATTGATCCGTTGACTGACCGCGGGTTGGCTAATCTGAGATCCGAATTGAGTGGATTGCTGGGTAAGATGTAAAATCTGCGCCACATCGGCACCATCTGCCCGATAAGCAATTAATAAACCATTGACGCTGCGTGAGAGTTGCTGCATTTGATCTAAGCGCGTTTTCGCGATCACGGTTTGCCCTTGGCGGTCTTGTAATAATGATCCATCGTTTAAGGTAATCGGCGCTCCGCTAGGGGTGCCGATGGCCAGTAGGCTCAAACGCCATGGACTACCTTGCAAGATTGGGGTGATCTTGGTGCGTTCAGTGGGACTTAGGTCATCGGCCAGTAAAATCAAATCGCCACGGGCATGTCCTGCTTGCTGCATCATAGTGATGGCTAACTGGATGGCGGCGGCGGCATCGGCTCCTTGGTAGGGCATGATATCGGGTGACAAAGACGGCACCAAACTGGCGAGGGTGGCGCTATCACTGGTCAGTGGACTTACGATATAAGCGTCGGCGGCGTAGGCGATAAGCCCAGTACTGCCTTCTGACCAACCTTGCAATAGATCGAGAGCTTTATAACGCGCCTGAGTTAAGCGGTTAGGCTGCAGATCCGTGGCGTACATTGAATGTGACATATCCATGATCAATACTCGGGCCGCACTGTTTTGCATACTTGGCCGCGTCGCGGTTTGCCAGCTTGGACCAGCCAGTGCCAAAGTGGCGATCAGCCAAGCGAGTGCCAGTAATCCAGCTTGGCGACGGCGAGAGTGCGTGGCAATGCCTAACGCGGGTGCTAAATGTGCGGCAATTAGGCCACGCGGTGGCCGACGGAGTCCTAACCACAGCGCGAACATGCCTAGCGGGATCAGTAACCACAACCAGTGTGGATAGAGAAAAATCAGCGGTGACATGTCATCTCCTCACTATCACCAACATCACTGAGAGTAGTAACGCCAAGCTGAGCGGATAGTGAAACCATTCGCTTTGTGGACGCCAAGTTTGGCTAGCTTGGCTAATCGGTTCCAATTGATTAATCGTGTCATAAATGTTTTGTAAATCTTGTTGATTACGGGCGCGAAAATATTGCCCTCCCGTGGTTGAGGCGATGTCCTGTAAGGTTTGCTCATCCAGATCTTGCGCGGTATTGACCTTACGGCTAAACAGGAAGTCTTTGACCACCATCTCGCCAGCACCAACGCCAACCGTGTAAATCGTGGTGTGATATTGCTGGGCAATCTGCGCGGCTTCTCGTGGGTCGAGCACGCCCGCGGTGTTGCTCCCATCGCTCAGTAAAATCATTACCCGCTGTGGCGCATCACTGTCGATAAAGATTTTCGTCGCCAGACCAATCCCTTCGCCAATCGCGGTTTGTGTGCCGATCAGCTTTAATACCGCTTGATTGAGTTGGCTAGCCACGGTGGCGCGATCTAACGTCAAAGGGGTTTGTAGGTAGGCATGGTCAGCAAATAAGATCAGCCCTATTCGATCCCCTTCGCGCTTGCCAATAAATGGTGTCAGCACCTGTTTCACTGCGGTTAAGCGATCTACCATCTGTTGACCCGCTTGCATATCTTGTTGACTCATCGAATAGGAGAGATCGACCACTAACATTAAGTCACGATGTGCGGTGCTACTGCTGAGCGGATCGCCATACCAGACTGGTCGCGCGGCGGCACAGAGCAGCAAAAGCCATATTCCGGCTGCGAGTAAACGAATCAGCCACCCGCTTTTGTGGGTGACTGACGTCTGTGGAAGGTAGGCGAGCTTAATCGCAGTCCGAGGGGGGATGGCTGGTACGAAAACATAGATAACCCAAGGCAGTGGTAGAGCCAAAAGCATCCACCACCAAATAAACTCAAAACTTGCCAAGTGCTGATTTTCTCCGCTTTTTAGGGGGTAAGGCGTTGGCAACCCAGCAATAACAGTGTTGCACCAACTCATCGGCATTGCTCACAGGCTGTTTTTGATACAGGGCTTGTTGCCATTGGATCTCATTCGGTATAAACAGGGGCTGACCCATTTCCGCATCTAAAAACGCATACCACTCTTTGCCTGTTAAATGAGCAATGTCTTGTCGAGGGTAATAACACAGCGCCGCTTGACGAACTAATTCAATCGCGGAAGAGGGCGTTTGTGGGATGGCTTTTAAGCTCAATAGCCGCAGTGCGGTTTTCTTTGGCGCGATTCGACGACGACGCCAACGCACCGCCAAGCCAATCATGAGCACCACCAGTAGAATGCCACCCAAACTTGCCCACCATCCCCAAGCCAGCGGGAACCAGCTAGGCAGCTCAGGTAGATGTAGGCCGTTAAGATCGAGTGATAGGGTTGACGATTCCTTCATTTCTTATAGTCCGATAATTGTGGTAGCAAAGGGAGTCCGCTGGAAATTGAGCGGTAGTCTATTGCCAATAATAGACAGAGTGATTCTAATTTTTCTTTTTGAGTTTCAAAGGCTTTTTTGATGCCTACCCGGGTACTATTTATCGAAAAGTTGAGCCAGCGCGTCTCTTGGCGATTTTGTACTTGCTCAATGCCACGAAATGAGGTGTCACCACACTCTAAAGGATCGAAAATCTGCACCATACGCACTTGGTTATGCTGACACAGTTGGCGCAGTGGGAGTGCATCTTGATCGGGGTCTAAATTGGTAAAATCGCTGATCAACACCACTTCACTGCCTTTGGGGCATAAACGATGCAATGTGGTGAAGACTTGTTGGCGAGTCAGTCTTCGATCCGTGTGTGGTGAGAGGGCTGTTTGCTGCGCAGTGACACAGGCGGCTAAAATGGCTAATACACCTTGTTGACGAGCAGTGGGCTTGATCTCAATCAGTTGTTGACCAACATCAATCACCGCACCGACGCGATCTTGCTGCTTAACCGCAAGCCAACTGAGTAAACTGGCCAAATGCGCGGCTTGTACGGATTTGAGCAGCAAGCAGGAGCCAAATTGCATTGACTGGCTAAGATCGATGTAAAGCACCACCGCTCTTTCGCGTTCTTCACTGAACAGCTTAGTGTGTGGCTTGCCTGTACGAGCAGTGACTCGCCAATCCATGGCGCGAATATCATCCCCGGCTTGATATTGACGCACCTCTGAAAAATCCATCCCACGCCCTAAACGGCGGCTCTTGTGCTGACCGATCCGCGTTGACCACACCGGACGGGCTGGAGGTAAGAAATGCACGGTTTGTGGCTGATAGGCGAGCAATTCGGCCAAACACAGCGTAACACCATTAGCATGTAAAGGGAGAGCATCGTGCATCGTGATCCCCTAAGCGCTGCCAACCAGTGACAACAGATGGGCAATCACCTGATTGGGGTGTATACCTTCCGCTTGCGCTTGGTAACTGAGCAATAAGCGGTGACGCAGCACCGAGAAGGCCATCACTTGTACATCATCTGGACTGACAAAATCACGGCCTTGTAGCCAAGCTCGCGCCCGAGCGCAGCGATCTAGCGCAATGGTTGCCCGTGGGCTGACCCCCATCGCGAGCCACTCGGCCAGTTTAGCATCGTATTTGGCGGGTTGGCGGGTCGCCATAATTAGGCGTACCAGATAACTTTCAATCGCTTCAGCCATATGCACATTTAGTACCGCTTGGCGGGCACTAAATATCTGTTGTTGGGTCATCAATGGCTTATCAATTGCTGGTACGCCTTTCGCTTCGCCACGATTGAGTCGCAAAATCGCCAGTTCATCCGCCGCATTGGGGTAGCTGACTTCCAAATGCAGTAAAAAGCGATCGAGCTGTGCTTCTGGTAGCGGATAGGTGCCTTCTTGCTCAATCGGGTTTTGGGTCGCCATAACCAAAAACAGTTCAGGTAACGGATAGGTTTGACGACCCGCAGAAATCTGTTTTTCCGCCATCGCTTCTAACATCGCCGCCTGTACTTTGGCGGGTGCGCGGTTAATTTCATCGGCGAGGACTAATGAGTTAAAAATCGGCCCAGCTTGAAACACAAATTCACCGGTTTCGGGGCGGTAGACATCGCTACCGGTTAAATCAGCGGGCAGTAAATCTGGTGTAAATTGGATGCGATGAAAATCACCTTCAATACATTCAGCCAATGATTTCACCGCGCGAGTTTTCGCCAGTCCCGGCGGTCCTTCCACCAGAATATGCCCATCCGCTAACAGTGCGACAAGCAATTGGTTGATGAAATCACTTTGACCGATCACTTGCTGATTTAAATAGTGCTGCAAGGTTTGAAAGGGCTGGAACGTCATAAATGGTTTTACTCCCAAATGGTTTTACTCTCAGACCGCTGTGCGGTTAATGCGGTTTCTCATCGATAAAATTGTGTAGCAGGTCACCAGATAAACGGCATTGACTTGTTTGCGATTTTTACCTTGATGTTAGCGTATTTCAGCTTATTGTGCTGGTAGATATCGCGGTGGTGACTGCTGGTTTATTACTCAAAATTGATAGTGGATGGCTATTTTTGTTTAAAATTGTGAGTTATGTCGCGCTTGGCGCGCCGAGTTGTAAGAATTTGCTTAAGTATTGTGATGTTAAGCTGATAACTAATCAGTTTTAGTGATAGTCATGATGTAGGTGGAGAATATGTTCAAATTGCAGCAGATAAGTATTAAACAAAAGGTTGTGTTAGGCGTTACGTTTGCCGTATTGGCATCAACATTGATTGTGGGTGTGATGGCACAGCGTCAGGCGCGTGAAGTTCAAGAACACCGCCTGATTGATTTAGAACTGCCGAATATGCTGAATCTGATCAAAAGTGATATCGATCATCAGGTGATGCAACTGTTGGCATCTGCCCAGCAAATTGCGAGTAATGAATTTGTGCAACAAGCGATTGCAACTACGCAGAGAGATCCCGCTACAGAAGCCTTGTTGATTAAGCAACTGAATAATTTACGCGATCAATATCAATTAAATGATGCTTCAGTGGCTAACCGAAAAACGGCCTATTACTGGAATCAAAATGGCTTCCTGCGCCAACTGAATCCACAACAAGATGGGTGGTTTTTCGGTTTCACTGGTTCAGGCAAACCGACCATGGTCAGCATGTTCCAAGAAGCCAATGGTGACGTCAAAATGTTTGCTAACTATCAGTTGCTCAACGGCGATGCGATGTCTGGAATGTCGAAATCGATGGATGACATGGTTAACTTACTGAATAGTTTCAAAATTGAGAAGACTGGGTTTGTCTTTTTAACCAATGCGCAAGGTGAGGTACAAATTCACCGTCAGCAAGCGCGAGTCAAATCGAATTTACAGCAAATCTATGGCTCTGCGACCCATTCATTGCTCAATAAGCATGGCTTCAACTTGATTTCAGCACAGGATCAAGGCAAAGAGGTGATGGTGGCAAGCTTGTATATTGAAAGTATGGATTGGTTTTTGGTGGGGGCTGTTCCGGTTAATGAAGCGTTTGCCGAATTAAATGCGGTGGCACAGCGTATGATGTTAACCACGTTGATTGTGGCCGCTATTTTTATTGTGATGGGAATTTTCCTGGCTAACAGCATTACTATGCCAATTAAGCAAATCGCTAAACGTTTCAGCGATTTGGGTAAAGGCGATGGCGATCTTTCCCAGCGGATTGAAATACAAGGTAATGATGAAATTGCCCAACTTTCTCAAGGCTTCAACGGTTTTATCGAAAAGATTCATCATTCGATCAAAGATGTCGCACAAACTAGCCGCGAGCTACAAGTGGCTGCCGAAGGGGTATCGCGTAAAGCGTTAGTGACCCATGATAATAGTCAGCAGCAGCGTGATCAGACCATCCAAGTGGTGACTGCGATTAACCAAATGGGGGTGACCATTAGTGAAATCGCCTCTAATGCGGCAACGGCAGCAGAAACGGCGAATTTTGCCTCAACCAATGCGGATCAAGGGCGTAATGTGGTTAATAAAGCCAAAGATGCCATTAGCGGTCTGGCCAATGATATTGAACACACAGGAAACGTGGTGGCGCAATTAGCCTTAACCACTCAAGAGATAGGTTCGATTCTTGATGCCATTCGAGGCATCTCCGAACAGACTAACCTGCTGGCACTTAATGCGGCGATTGAAGCGGCGCGAGCTGGGGAGCAAGGCCGTGGCTTTGCCGTAGTTGCTGATGAAGTGCGTAATTTGGCAAGTCGTACAGCCGTCTCAACCGAAGAAATTCAGAAGATGATTAATCAACTGCAAAGCGATGCCAAGAATGCGGTATCGGCAATGGATGCGGGTAAACTTGTTACTCATCAAGGTGTTGCTGAGTCTGATGAGGCGGTCAACGTGCTGATGAGTATCTCGCAGCGTATTCATGATATTTCCGATCGTAATACTCAAGTCGCGACCGCTACGGAAGAACAATCGACGGTAGTGCACACCATCAATCAAAATATCGAAGAAATTAATGCGATCAACGAAGTGACGACCCGTACTGCTGAAGAGTTGGCCGATGCGAGTCAATCACTGCGTGAGCTTTTTGGTCGTTTGGACAAATTAGTGGGCAGCTTTAAACTCTAGCAACCTCGCGAGGAGTTGGTTACACTGCCGGCCAGTAAAAACCAAGTAGGTAAACCGTCATGAACGATTTCGAAAAAGAGCTGGAGCTACTCTCTCAGCAGGTGGCACAAGAGCCAGAAACTAAACTGCCGAGCCTTGAAGAGCAAAAAGCGATTGCTCAGCAACTCAAGCAGTTGGAAGCGGAAGGCAAATTGACGCCTGAAGTGCTGGAAGCTTATTTTGGTCAATATTATGTGACGAATGATGCGCCAGTACACTAAGTCGCCAGTACACTAAGTGAAGTGTGACGCTATCCCTATTATCGAGCCGCTATTGCGGCTCGATGTCTATTGGGATGATCAGCTTGGTAGGCTTGATTAATCAGCGTGCTCAAGCGTATGTTGGCGGGCAACCGTGATCCCTAAGCGTTTGGCGAGTCGAATAAGATTGGCGCGATCGGTATGCAGGCGTCGTGCGGCTTCGGCCCAATTAAAGTTGGCTTGCGTGAGGGTTTGGCTGAGCAGATGGCGCTGGAATTGATCGGTAGCTTCACGCAGGCCAATATCGAGGCTGATCGGATCTTGCAGCGTTGCTTGAGCGTGATCAGCAGCCATACTTGGCCCTGTTGGGCCTTGTAACTCACCGATATCTAATGCACTTAAAGTTATGACCGAGCGCCCCGCTTGGCGGGCTTTTGCTTTAAGAGCTGCGCGATTAATCACATGCTCCAGTTCACGTACATTGCCTGGCCATGGGTAGGCGATCAGTAGATTTAACGCATCAGCATGCAATTTAAGCTGAGTGATGGCTAATTTACGTCTGGCATGTTCAACGAAATATCCGGCCAATAAAGCAATATCACCCTGCCGCTCGCGCAGTGGTGGCACATAAATCGGATAAACACTCAATCTATGGTACAAATCTGCCCGAAAATGACCATTTTGTACCTCTTGCTTTAGGTCACGATTGGTGGCCGCAACAATCCGTACATCAACGGTTTGTACCCGATCTTGCCCAACAGGTTGAATCTCTTGGTTTTGTAAAGCACGCAAAATTTTACTTTGTGCGCTTAACGGCAACTCTCCAATTTCATCGAGAAATAGCGTGCCGCCATCGGCGAGGGCAAATTTGCCCATTCTTTGGCGATCGGCTCCGGTAAATGCACCTTTGACATGACCAAATAGCTCACTTTCCAACAAATGCTCTGGGATTGCCGCGCAATTTACATACACCAGAGGTTGGCGCTGGCGATTTGAGCGCTGATGGATGGTTCGCGCAACTAACTCTTTGCCCACGCCCGTTTCACCATGGATCAAAATAGTAAACTGAGAGGGGGCAACCACATCAATATCGGCTTTCATGGCCTGCATTGGGTGACTATTGCCGATAATTTCGAGGTTATCGCGACTCCACACTTCTTGATTCAGCTCTTCTAACCGTTGTTGAGTCTGTTTGGCTTGATTTTCCAGCTCGGCAAAAGTGAGCGCCATTTTCAAGGTAGCGGCGGCAATCGCGCTCAGCATTTCCAAACTGCGTGATGAAAGAGGATCAAATGCATCCGGCTTAAGGCTATCGAGGGTCAGAATCCCGAGCAGTTGACCACCGAAATGCAACGGTAATCCCATACAGGAATGGATGGGCAGATCTTCTTCACTGTCGAGCAGCAATCCATCAAAAGGATCGGGTAGCGGGCAATCGGCAGCAAAACGAACTGGTCGATCGGAACTGCAAATTTGTGCCAGTCGTGGATGCTGATTGACCACAAAGCGACGTCCTAACGTATCTCGTGTTAGCCCTTGCATGGCAAGTGGGATCAATGTTTGATTATGCAGTGCCATCAGCACTACACAGTCACAAGTGACCGCTTTGCGTAGCGCATCGAGTAAACGGTGAAAGCGCTCATCGTTATTGGTCCCGCTGGCGAGCCCAACGGTCATTTCGAGTAACGTCGTCAGTGAGAATTCTTGCATACTTGTCATTGGGCTATGTTTTTTTGATAGTGTAGTGTCAAATTGACTTGCTTGAAAGGGTTTAATTGACACGGTCAAAATAATTTTATTGCTATTTTTCATGGTTTTAGCTTTTGGCACGTATTCTGCTCTGTAACAAGGCTTATTGAGAGTGGCTCTAACCACCGTTTTTATGCCTTGATTGAGGAAAAGTTATGCTCACCGAACAACACATTACGATTATTAAAAGTACCATTCCTGTTTTGGAGTCAGCCGGTCCGGCTCTGACTCAATATTTTTATCAGCGTATGTTCAAACACAATCCAGAACTGAAGCATATTTTTAATATGACCCACCAGAGCACCGGCCGGCAAAGTGTGGCTCTATTCGAAGCGATCGCTGCCTATGCGAAACATATTGATAATTTAGCGGCTTTAACCAGCGCGGTTGAGCGCATCGCTCATAAGCACACCAGCTTTAACATTCAGCCTGAGCATTACCAGATTGTTGGCCATCATTTACTAGAAACACTACGCGAATTGGCACCGCAAGCGTTTACTCCGGCAGTCGAAGAGGCTTGGACGGCGGCGTATCTGTTTTTGGCACAAATCTTTATTGATCGAGAGGCCGCCCTTTACTTAGCGCGTAAACATGCACTGGGTGGTTGGCAAGATGGCCGTGCGTTTATTGTGCAGGATAAACAGACTGAATCTGAGGATGTAACCAGTTTTACACTGGCGGCAGCGGATGGCGGTGCGGTGCTGGATTATTTACCAGGACAGTATATTGGCCTTGAAGTGACGCCGACTGGCAGTGATTATCGTGAGATCCGCCAATACTCTTTATCGCAAGCATCGAATGGGCAGGAGTATCGGATTTCGGTTAAGCGTGAAGGCGTCGGCAGTGCCAACCCGGGGCTAGTTTCACACTATTTGCATCAGCAAGTGCAAGTGGGTGATACGGTTAAGCTCTACGCGCCAGCCGGTGATTTTTTCTATATTGAGCGTAAACGCCCAGTAGTGTTGATCGCTGCCGGTGTCGGTGCAACCCCGATTCAGGCAATGTTACACACGTTAGCGCAGCAAGATAAAACCGAGGTGACTTATCTGTATGCTTGTAATAATGCTAGCCAACATACTTTTGCTTTAGAAACGCAAACCGTGGTTAAACAGCATGGTTGGGCTCAGCATGTGTGGTATCGCGATGAAAACTCAGCGCATGCTCAACATGGTGAGATGCAGCTCAGTCAGGTGGTGCTGCCGCTCCAAGATGGGGATTTTTATCTGTGTGGCCCAATCGGCTTTATGCAGCATGTGGTGAAACAACTGTTGGCGTTAGGCGTGGAGCAAGATCGCATCCATTACGAAGTGTTTGGCCCGCATGCTTCGCTAGTTGCTTAGCGAAAAACGGCCATAAAAATAGCCAGCCTAATTAGGCTGGCTATTAAAATCTTTGGCAAGTCTATTACAGAACTTTGATGCTTTCAGCTTGTGGACCTTTTTGGCCTTGAGTGATCACGAATTCCACTTTTTGACCTTCAGCCAGAGTGCGGAAACCGTCACCTTGAACTGCACTGAAGTGAGCAAAAACGTCAGGACCGTTTTCTTGCTTGATGAAGCCAAAGCCTTTAGTTTCGTTGAACCATTTCACGGTACCAGTAACTGGAGTAGACATAATAAATATCCTAAAAACATTTTTTAACGTAGGCCGATTACGGCGCGGATAGCGTGGAAAAGTAGCGTGCTATTGCGTACGACACGGACGGTTACGAATAATCCAACCAAGCGATGTGTATACAAAGAACTTTTTCTAGCCGCGATTGAGTCTAGAGCAAACCATTAACTTGTCAATCGAATCTTGAACAGAGTCGAAACTTGTTAACAAAATTCATCGATTTTTTGCATTCCATCGCATTGAGCGGTGATTTGTTGTCCTGAATACTGAAAGATGAGTGTGTTAGATGCTGAGCCAATTGTAGGCTACGCCGTTTCTCGTGGTAGCAAGATAAAGTCGGTCTTATCTCTCAGAATAGAAAAAATGAACAGATAAATATTGTGGTTATTAGGTCGATCAAAGCCACTGTCAGTGGCGATATTGACTTTTATTTTTTAGTTGTTCATTGAATTTATTGGTAATTTTTATTTGGCACTTTGTTCGTGATCGGTTTTTGTAAGAGTGATGAACTCAATAGATCACTTGTTTAGAACTTGAAATAAATTTAGGAAGGTTCAAAATTAACTAAAAATGAGTTTGCAAAAATGAAAGGATGCGGTTAACGATAATCTGAGGTAGGTGCAGCATGAAACTATTTTTAATTCTGATGCTTTCGGTATCCGGTGGAATCGCTTCTGCGGATCATCTCTATTCGTTTATGCTCGGTTTTGGCGTGGCTTCCCTTGCCGTCGGTAGCTGTTACTGGCTGGCGTTTCGCAGTACTCGTTTTCCACAACTGGCGGTATTTTTGCTGCTGTGTGGTTTTTTTGCCAAAGTGGCGGTGACTGTGGTCGGAGTGCTGTGGGGTATTTCTAATCAGCTGATGACCTCCCCATTTGTGTTTGCGTTGTCATATCTGTTCTTCTCGATTGTTGCGACCTATTTTTGGTTTCGTTACCGAGAGTTATCGATGAAACTGAAAGACAAAATTATTGCTTCACATACTCAGCACCATTCCCATTAACGGTCGCGGGATATGGTTGACTAAAGCAGAACCTGCGTGTTCTGCTTTTTTATGCCTCAAAAACGGATCATGCTAGCCATGTGAGTTAGCTGATTAGCGTTGCTCTAGGTTGATCTCGCCACCGTGTAATGGTAGGTATACACTGTAGTCTCTGATAAAAATATTAATAAAAACCAATAATAAGGTGGTGGCATGTCTGTTCCTATTTTGATCTGTGATGACTCTCCACTGGCGCGCAAACAGATGGCGCGTTCGCTTCCCGCCTCACTCAATGCTGACATCACTTTTGCAGTGCATGGGCTCGATGCGATGGAGATTTTGGCTCAGCAAAGTTTCAAACTGATGTTTTTGGATCTCACCATGCCTGAGCTCGATGGTTTTGAGACCTTAGAGGCGATGGTAAAAAAAGGCGATACAACACCAGTAGTGGTGGTGTCTGGCGATATCCAGCCTAAAGCAAAACAGCGAGTGTTAGCGCTGGGCGCGAAAGCATTTATTCAAAAGCCGATTGATAAACAGGTGCTGAACGATGTGCTTAAGCAGCTGTTTGAGCCGCCGACTCAGCCTCGCATGATTACCCCTGTCGCGCTTGAACTGCCAATCTTGAAACGGCGCGATATTTACATGGAAGTGGCTAACGTGGCGATTGGTCGTGCGGCAGATGCCTTGGCTCGCCACTTTGATGTGTTTGTTGAACTGCCGTTACCGAACGTCAATATCTTTGAAGTCAGTGAGCTGCATATGGCACTGCGTGATTTGGCCGATAACAGCCAGGTTTCTGGTGTTTGTCAGGGCTTCAGTGGTGAGGGCATTGCTGGTGAAGCTTTGGTATTGCTCAGTGATTCGAGTGTCGCCGAGCTGAAAAGGCTGATGAAAGTGCCTGTGGCCAGTGAAGATTTGCAAGAGTTAGAGCTGTTGATGGATGTCTCCAACATTCTGGTCGGGTCATTTTTAAATGGTTTAGGCCATCAAACCGAAGTGCGCTTTTTCCAAAGTGCCCCGGTGCTATTAGGGCGTCATCTCTCGATTGATTCAGTGATTGATTCCACGGCCGGTTCATTTGGTAAAACCATGACCTTTGAAGTGAGTTTCAATATTGAAGGGACCGCAATCCGTTGTGATTTACTGTTTATGTTTGTCGATCAATCGTTACCGCTGCTCGACAATAAGCTGTCGTATTTGATGGAGGACTTCTAATGCTAGCCTTACCTGCAGAGTTTGAGCAGTTCCATTGGATGGTCGATATGGTACAAAATGTCGATATGGGCTTGATGGTGATTGATCGCCATTATCAGGTACAAGTGTGGAATGGGTTTATGACCCACCATAGTGGTAAGCAAGCCCATGATGTGATAGGGAAATCTCTGTTTGAGATTTTTCCAGAGATCCCTGTGGAATGGTTTAAGTTAAAAACCAAGCCCGTGTATGATCTCGGCTGTCGCAGTTTTATTACTTGGCAGCAACGCCCTTATCTCTTTCACTGTCGCAACGTCCGCCCAGTGACTCAACAAGCGCAGTTTATGTATCAAAACGTGACGCTTAATCCCATGCGCACCCCGAATGGGATGATTAATGCGCTGTTCTTATCGATTCAAGATGTGACCAGCGAGGCTCTGATTTCACTGCAAGCCTCAGCCTAGCCATGTGATTTGCACAGGCCAGAGCGACACTGGCCTGTGCGGTGATTGAGCACGATTTATTGAATAAGCTCATTACCGGAATGTTGCTGGTTGAAAAATAGCGCAATATTATTCAGCGTGGTCTGGGCAATATTATTCAGCGCATCTTCGGTTAAAAAAGCTTGATGACCCGTGAACAGCACGTTGTGGCAAGCTGATAGGCGGCGGAATACGTCATCGACAATCACATCGTTGGATTTATCTTGGAAGAACAGATCTTTTTCATTGTCGTACACATCTAAACCAAGCGCACCAATCCGGCCACATTTCAGCGCTTCAATGGCTGCGGAAGAATCGAGCAGCTCACCGCGGCTGGTATTGATGATCATCACCCCATCTTTCATCTGTTCAAAGGCCGATTGGTTGAGTAAATGGTAGTTTTCTTGACTCATTGGACAGTGCAATGTGATCACATCGCTGTGGGCAAACAGCTCGGCTAGTTCAACATAGCGTGCACCCAATGCTAGCGCATCTGGGTTTGGATAAGGGTCAAAGCACAGGATCTGCATACCGAGCCCTTTGAGAATGCGCATGGTGGCTACCCCGATTTTTCCAGAGCCAATCACACCAACGGTTTTGCCATAAAAGTTAAAGCCGACCAAACCATCGAGCGAGAAATTGGCATCGCGCGTGCGTTGATAAGCTTTATGAAAACGGCGGTTTAAGCACATCATCATCCCGACTGCATGCTCTGCGACCGATTCAGGTGAGTAAGCAGGAACGCGAACCACTTGCAGGCCCAGTTTTTTCGCTGCGACTAAATCGACTTTATCAAAGCCTGCGCAGCGCATGGCAATTAGACGAGTCCCGCCTTGATAGAGTTGCTCTAATACTTTGGCATGTAGCTCATCATTCACAAAAGCACACACCACTTCACAGCCCTGCGCCATCTGTGCGGTTTTTTCGGTGAGTCGGAAATCATGAAAGTGCAGGGTCAATTGTGAGTGATCAACCAGCTGATTAAATGAGCTGATATCATAAGATTTGGCACTAAAAAATACGGCGTTGAGCATAGTCGTTCCTTGCATTGGGGACTTTTGCTATTGATATACCCATTGTCGGCAAAAATAAACCCCAAATTTTCTAAGTATAAGCTTGGCTTAATGGATGTTTGGACGTCTAGACTGTTGACTTCCATGCAGCTTGGCTTTAGGCTTTGCGACCAATTTTATAATAATATTTTGATATCGATATGCACTCCACTTCTTCATCACAGCCGCAACAACCGAATGGATTAGCTCTGTTACCACTGATGGTTTTCTTACTGCTCTTCATGGGGGTGGGAAGCTATCTGACTTGGCAGCAGGTTGATTTCGCATTTTATCAATTGCCTGCACCGGTTGCGGTATTACCTGCCGTAGTGCTGGCGATTGCTTTAAGTAAAGAATCACTCAATCGAGCGATTGAGCAGTTTTTACGCGGTGTGGGTCATAGCGATATTATGGCGATGTGTATGATCTATCTACTCGCTGGGGCATTTGCTGCGGTAGCTAAAGCGACCGGCGGTGTGGATGCCACCGTGAATCTTGGCCTTGCATTGTTGCCGGCTAGCCTGATTTTGCCTGGCCTATTTGTGATCTCCGCTTTTGTCGCCACCGCGATGGGTACCTCAATGGGTACCATTGCCGCGATTGCTCCGGTGGCTTTGGGGATTGCTCAAGCCGCTGAGCTCAATTTGGGTTTGACTGCGGGTGTGGTGCTAAGCGGTGCGATGTTTGGTGATAATCTTTCGATCATTTCTGATACCACGATTGCTGCCACACGTTCACAAGGATGCCAGATGCGTGACAAGTTTAAAGAAAACATCCGTATCGCGCTGCCTGCCGCCGTGTTAGCTTTGGTGGTCTTTGCCTTGAGTAGTCAAGTAGCACAATCTCCACAAACCAGTGCGATTGAGTGGCTAAAAGTGCTGCCATATCTCACCATTTTAGTGCTGGCGGTGATGGGGCTTAATGTGTTTCTGGTGCTGTTGGTTGGGATCTTAATGGCAGCCGGTGTGGGCTGCTTGAGTAATGGCTACGCACTTTCGGCACTTAGCAAAGATATTTACGCTGGATTTGGCAATATGCAGGAGATTTTTCTGCTGTCGATGCTGATCGGTGGTATGGGCGAGCTGATGAAGCAGCAGGGCGGATTATCCTTCTTAACTCATCAAATTAGCCGCATGATCAATCAATTTTCTCGCTCACACAGCGATGTGCAAAAAATGCGTGCTAGTGAGTTAGGCATTGCTGGCTTGGTCGCTCTCACCAACGTGTGTACCGCCAACAATACAGTGGCGATTATTGTCAGCGGTGGCGTCGCCAAAGAGTTAGCTCAGCACAATGGCGTAACGGCTAAGCGTTCGGCAAGCCTACTCGATATTTTCTCTTGTATTATGCAAGGGGTATTACCGTACGGCGCACAGGCACTGCTGCTGGGCTCTATTTTCCACCTGTCACCACTTAGTGTGGTCAGCTATTCTTACTACTGCTTCTTCTTGGCCGCCGCGGCGGTTGTGGCGGTATTTTTACGCCACCCTGCCCGCGGGTAAGTATTGCTAAGCGCTGTTGTGGGTTGTTAACGCAGTTGTCATTAATCCAGTTGTTATTAATGACATGGCGGTTAACGCGACAAACGACGGCGCTTAGTTTGAGGTTTCGAAGCGGTTCTTTGAGTGGCACGTTCCGCTAACTGTTGACGATAATTCGCGAGATGAAAACGCCGTTTTGGGCGCTGCGCTGCGACCAATTGCGCTAGTTGTGCTTCTAAGTGTTGATTGCTTTCAAGCAGGGTATTGAGCGATTGATGATCTTTTTGCGCCGTATCGTCTTCGAAAAAAAACGACGCAACACTGGCGGTCAATAAACCAAACAAGGTAATGCCGGTCAGCATTAAAAATACTGCCACGCCACGGCCAAAACCCGTCACCGGATACATATCGCCATAACCTACCGTGGTAATGGTTGTCATTGCCCACCATAGTGCATCGGTATAGCTGTTGATCGGGCTTGGGGTGCCTTTTTCGACTAAATACACAAACGCCGCAGAGAGTAAGACGGTTGAGAGACTAGTGAGGCCAATAAAGCTGAACGTCTTTTGCCGCAACACCGATTTGGTTTGTTTCCAAGCTTTGGGCAGCACTAATAAGATGCGCAGAAAGCGCAGTGGCCGCAAAAATGGCATCGCGACGATCAACACATCTGGCCAATTTTGTAGCATGTACTGCCATGGTTTAGGGCTAATAAAAATCTTCACCAGCAGTTCGGTGGCGAAAATTCCCCATATAATCCACAGCAAACCATCCAGAAACTCTAAATCATCACTGGCGAGATCTGCAATATCGGGCAGCAGAGCCACCACAACATACAGCACAGACAGAATGAGCATTGGGGTTTCCGTGGTGGTTTCTACTTTTGCTAACAGCTTTTTCCGAATCGCTAACTTCATAAACTTAGAGGAGAGAGGGCAAAGGTTGCCCTAGACTATCAAAAAATGCTGGGTAGGTATTGGTTAGAAATCAAGTTAATCGCTGGCTTAAAAGCGATATTGTCCACCGAGCGTAAACGAGAGGCTCGAATAATCTTGCTCTAAAAATTGGTAGCTCAGCTCCATGGTAAACGCCAAACTTTTGTCGAGACTCGATTGTACTTTAGTGCCCACGCCGAGATAGGGATTGGTTCCAGAATACTGCTGATTATCATACGGTGAATCAAACGGATGACGTTCTTTAATTTTCATGCGTGCCAAGCCACCTCTGGCATACACCATCGTCATATTATTCAGTGGTTGCTCCATAAATGCACCGAAGTAAAAACCTTCGACTTTAACGTCAATATTTTGCCGCTGCGCATTAAGCATTTCAGCTCCATCACCAATCATGCCTGAGTAGCCGACATCGAATCCGATAAATGGTGAAAATTGGTATTGGTAACCAAACTGAGTCAGCCAAACCTCATCGGTACTGACTGGGCTATCAATTCGGCTGAGCCCGGTTTTTAACGAGAATAAATAAGGGCTAGAGCCCGCATAGGCAGGCAGCGCCAACCAACAACAGAATATAAGCCAATATCGTCCGCGTACCATAGGTCACCTATTTCTTTCCTTGCAAGGAGATGTCAAACCACATTGTTACCCACGGGTCACTTGATGGGCGTGGGTGAATGCCCATTGAATTCTGGCATTATAATTGGTTTAAAAGTAAGCAATAAATGCGCCGAATCGCGGTTTATCACTAACCATTGATATGTAGTGTGATTTTGATCGATTTTCGATATCAATGCGAGTCATCGTGCGCACGCAGGGAGACTTTAAGATGTGATCTGGATCTAAATTGACACAATTTAGGCTTAAGCAATCGATTTCCCAATCCAGTAAAGTGAGATAAAAATAGCAATGGCGTCGATGTAACTACATGTTTTTAAATTTATTTTTTGAAAGTGGATGCATCGAGATTATATTGGATATGAAAACTTCGGCAGGGCAACACAAAAAAAGTCAAATATCAGTCTTGAGAAAAAAAAAACGCGGCCTATAATGCTGAAAACCGGAGCGTCTGCCAACGCTCCGGTTTTTTTGTGTCCGAAAGGTACTCACGTCTGCCAACGAGGGTACTACGCACTGTGCTAAACGACACAAATAGTCAATTAATCAAGGAATTACATAATGCGTATCGAACAAGAACTTAAGTTAGGTTTTAAAGATGTCCTGTTTCGCCCGAAACGTTCCACGCTGAAAAGCCGCTCTCAAGTTAATTTAACCCGCGATATTACTTTCAAACATAGTGGTCGTCAATGGTCTGGCGTACCAGTCATTGCGGCTAACATGGATTCGGTAGGCAGTTTTGCCATGGCCAGCGCATTAGCGGAACACGGTGTCATGACTGCGGTACACAAGCACTACACGGTGGCGGATTGGGCTGAGTTTGTAGAAAATGCTGATAAAACCACGCTCAATAATGTAATGGTGTCTACTGGCACTTCTGCGGCGGATTTCCAAAAGACGCAAGATGTGATGGCGCTGTCTGATGAGCTGATTTTCATCTGCATCGACATCGCCAATGGTTATTCTGAACATTTGGTCGAATACGTACAAAAAGTTCGTGCCGCTTTTCCCGATAAAGTGATTTCGGCGGGCAATGTGGTGACCGGCGATATGGTTGAAGAGCTAATTCTGGCTGGGGCCGATATTGTGAAAGTTGGGATTGGCCCAGGTTCGGTGTGTACCACGCGGGTAAAAACCGGCGTAGGCTATCCACAGTTGTCGGCGATTATTGAATGTGCTGATGCCGCCCATGGTTTAGGTGGCCGGATTATCGGTGATGGTGGTTGTACTTACCCGGGGGATGTGGCCAAAGCGTTTGGTGGTGGTGCCGATTTTGTGATGCTCGGTGGCATGTTAGCCGGCCATGAAGAAGCCGGCGGAGAGCTGGTGGTGCAAGAGGGCGAAACCTTCATGAAATTTTACGGCATGTCATCCAAGAGCGCGATGGACAAACATTCCGGCGGTGTGGCGGGCTACCGTGCAGCCGAAGGAAAAACCGTACTATTGCCCTACCGTGGCAGCGTACACGGTACCATCCAAGATATCCTCGGTGGCGTACGCTCAACCTGCACCTACGTAGGCGCAGCAGAGCTTCGTGAGCTAACTAAACGTACCACTTTCATCCGAGTACAAGAGCAAGAGAACAACGTCTACGGGCGTGAGTAAACTTATCGGTGGTTTAAAATCGATAGAAAAAAGCCGCAGTGAGCGGCTTTTTTTGTTGTCATCTTAACCCCAGCGCGTTTAGCGGTGGTGATTGTTTGCCTATTTTTCTGAACTTCTCTAAAGCAGTTCAATCACGTGATCTAATCGAGTGCAGATCGGGTGGCCTAATGCGATTACTTCTGGGTTGGGTTTGACTAAATCTGGGATCTGGAAGGCGTGCATTTTGGCGGCCATTGCAGCTTTGATGCCGTTATTGGAATCTTCAAAGGCTAGGCATTGGCTTGGTTCCACCCCTAAACGCTGTGCCGCGAGCAGATAAATCTCCGGATCAGGTTTACCGTGGCTGACTTCACAGCCGGTCGTAATATTCTCGAAATAGTGATCTAAACCTGCCAGTTGTAATTTGATCAAGGCTAACTCTTTTTGCGTTGAGGTTGCGACGGCAAGCCGGATAGAGCGAGCTTTTAGCCACTCAAGCAGGGTAATCACCCCCTCTTTATGTGGAATGGCTTGATGCATTACCACCGCGTTGTATTGTTGACGCCATTGATTATGTAGGCGTGGCAAATCATCAGCATAGGCTTGGCTTAAAATACCGTTAATGGTTTTGGCGTTACAGCCAATGATGGATAAGTAGACTTCTTGATAAAAAGGTAACTCACAAGCGGCACAGGCCTCTTGAAACACGCGCATACAGACTCGCTCAGTATCGAGCAGTAGGCCATCCATATCAAAAATGGCAGCTTGAAATTCCATTGCTTACACCTACCTCAAAAAAAGTGAGCCGCCATTGTTACACATTTTATCGATGGGTGAGAACTCTAAACCTCTTGTATTAAAAATCAGCAGATTAGCGAGAGAGTTGAGTTTATTTCCGCTAAACTGTGTGGCAGAAGAATAACAATTGAATGTCGGCTGGTGGATGAAATGAAATTAGCATGGGTAAGACAATGGTTACCGGGGCTCTACCAATATCAAGGTTATGAGCGAAGCTGGTTAGTCGATGATGTACGTGCCGCATTTTCGGTGGTGGCGGTGGCGTTACCAGTGGCGATTGCTTATGCGCAATTGACTGGCGTGCCTGCGATTGTCGGGCTCTATTCTTGTGTGCTGCCGATGTTAGTTTACGCCTTGATGGGCACTTCTCGGCAATTGATTGTCGGGCCCGATGCGGCAACGTGTGCGGTGATCGCCGCGGTTGTTACGCCACTGGCAGCGGGAGATGCCACCAAACATTGGCAGTTAGTGATGACCATGACCGCGATGACCGGTTTGTGGTGTCTTTTGGCCAGTCGGCTCAAATTAGGGGTGTTCGCTGATTTTTTATCGCGGCCGATCCTACTTGGACTACTCAACGGCGTGGCACTGACAATTATTGTCGGTCAATTTGCCAAAATATTGGGCCTGAAATACGAAAATCGTTATCTATTGGAGCGAATTGTTGAAGCGCCAGAGCTGCTTTACGCCCTGCATTGGCAAACCTTGAGTTTGAGTGTGCTCACGCTGGTGATGTACTTGGTAATTAAACGTTGGCAGCCAAGGTGGCCTGCCGCCATGTTTGCGATTTTGGTTTCGGCTTTGTTGGTCTGGGGCTTCGACCTTGAAGATGTTGGCGTGCAAGTGGTTGGTGTGCTGCAAGGTGGGCTACCTGAGTTTCAAGCGCCAGTGTTTGATCTGGGGATCAGCCGTGAATTAGTGATGCCCGCTTTGAACTTAGCCATGGTCAGTTTTGTCAGTATGATGCTGACTGCGCGCAGCTTTGCCGCTAAAAATGGCTATGATATTGACGCAGATAAAGAGTTTCGCGCGCTTGGGGTGGCCAATTTGGCAGCGGCATTTTCGCAAGGTTTTGCGATTAGTGGGGCCGATTCACGCACCGCGGTCAATGATGCTAATGGTGGTAAATCGCAATTGGTTTCGGTGATTGCTGCCTTAATGATCGCTCTAGTCGCGGTATTGGCTTATCAACCCTTGCAGTTTATTCCCGTCGCTGCGTTAGGGGTGGTGTTAGTGATCGCTTCATTATCGCTGCTTGATTTGCAAGGGATTTGGAATCTGAGAAAACGCGATAAAGATGCCTTTTATCTCGCGTTGATCACCTTTATTGCCGTGCTAGTGATTGGTGTGATCCCAGGTATTACATTGGCGGTTTTACTGGGGTTATTCCAATTCCTTAAACTGATTATGCGCCCTAGCGATCAAATGATGGGGCTAGATGAAGAGGGGACACTGCGCACTTTGGATGGCACGGAGAAAGCGAAGCCGATCCCTGGGATGGTGATTTTCCGTTTTAACTCGCCCCTGACTTACTTTAATGCGCCTTATTTTAAGCGGCGCATCCTCGATCAAACCGAGCGTGAAGAGACGCAGCTTAGCTGTGTGATTATTGACGCGGTGGCGAGTTTTACCCATTTAGATCTGAGCGTGATGGCGATGTTGTCCGACTTACATGGCATACTCAAAAAACGCGGTATCCGCCTGATTTTGGCTGGCCGCAAGCGTAGCCTGCGTCACTGGTGTGAATTAACCGGGATTAGCACTTCCGAAGGCGGAATTGTGCTGCGGGCCGATATGTATTTAGCCATCAAACTCAGTGGCTGTTATTTGAGTGCGATAGAAGAAGGTCAGATCCCGGCGGTACAAAAAGAGCCAGAGATCAGTGTGCTGTTAAAACCGGTCACAACGGAAGTGGCTTAAGCGAGCATGATCAGTGCAATAGAGGCTAAAGATCTGAGCCCTATTGGTCTAAAAATCGGCTGCAACCTCAAAGGTCATCGGCTGCTGAGTATAAGGATGAGTAAAACTTAGCTGCTCGGCATGTAAATATAAGCGCTGATCTTGGCTACCATATAGATCATCGCCGACGATCGGGCAGTTAAGACCAAGCGGATGAGCGCAATGGACCCGCAGTTGGTGGGTGCGCCCTGTATGAGGGTAGAGATAGACGCGAGTTTTGCCTTGTTCAACCCGTACTGTGTGCCAATGGGTGAGCGCCGGCTTACCTTGTTGCGTACACACTTTTTGCCTTGGCCTATCATCGAGATCGCCGCACAGCGGTAATCTAATCTCACCTTGAGTTTGTTCTAACTTGCCATCAAGTAGCGCCACATAGCGTTTCGTCACCGCACGTGTAATAAACTGTTTTTGTAGATGTTTATTGGCGCGCCGAGTGAAAGCAAACACCAACAGACCCGAGGTCGACATATCTAAGCGATGCAGGGCAAATACCCCCTCGGTATCGGGAAATTGTGCTTGTAAGCGAGTCAGGACCGAATCTTGAATGTGTACGCCGGGAACGGAAAGAAACTCGGCCGGTTTATTAACCACGACGATCGCCTCATCTTGATACACAATGCTAATCTGCTGATTGGCTGCCGGATTATGCAACAGTGGATTATCGTCTAACGCCATTCCTTGTAGCATGTGGGCTAAAATCGGTTGGCATTTGCTTTGGCAAGCCGGATAAAACTTACGATGTTGACGAATTTCCGATTTGGGTGAACGTCCCCACCAAAACTCCGCTAATGCGATAGGTTTGAGCTGATGCTGAAACGCGTAATGCAGCAGTTTGGGCGCGGCGCACTCACCCGATCCGGCGGGTGGCTGCGGATTTTTGGTAGTGGCAAACAGTTCGAGCAAGTTTTTTTGTGTCCCCTCGATATTGCTAAATCGATAGGCAGAAAAGAGTTTGTTTTGCAAAGCCGCTGAGCGCTGTTTACGCTGCTGCTTGAGCTGCTCGATATGGTTTTGTTTACTCGCCAATTGACTTTCTAGTGCGGCAATTCGCTGCTGCCAATCTTGCTTGAGCAGCTGTAATTGACGTTTTTGCTGCACACTGGCTTGCGCGAGCGCGGCAAACAGCGCGGCTTGCTCTGCCACCGGGCGTTGCTCAGCTGCGGCTCGTTGTTGTTTGCGTACTTGGCGCTGCTCGATCATTAAGGTGCGCTGTTGCTCAAGCGCTTGTGCCGCTTGTGCTTGATAATCTGCCAGCGTGTTTGCTAACCGGGCTAGCTCTGGGTCAGCTTGTTGTTGACGAACTTGCTGATTGATTGTGGCAATTTCATCACCGTCGAGTCGAAAAAATTGTTGATCGGCAAAACGGTCAAACACTGGCGGAACAAAACCGGGTAGCTCATTTTGCTCGGCGAGTTGACCGGAAAATGCCGCTAAATAGCCTAGGGTTCCCGAGTGATGTTGCACAACCAAGACACCAAACATTTTGCCGTGGGCTAGCGGATCGCTTTCGGTTAATCCAAACGGATGGTACCACTCGGTTTGCTGGGTCAGATGCTCTTGCAACTGCTCGGCTGCCATTTCACACAATCGGTGTGGCTGATAGCAAAATGGGTAAGTAAAACGCTCAGGCAGCGCAATATGGGTGATCGGTGAATCAAAATGAATAAAGCAGTTGGGTAAGGCAGACATAACCAGCATTGAATCGGCAAAGCAAACGCGCATCTTACCTGCTCGATAGCGACTTGTCAGGTGGTGTTTTTCTGCGTTGGTGGGTGATGTTTGACCTGTGCTCAATCACCGTTAAGCACCTGTCGAGGGCAATTCTTTTTTCACGCTGCTGCGTTCAACCAAGGTTGGCTCTAACTGCACGACTTGGGGGCAGCGTGTGGATTTTGTAGTCGATGTAACAGGGTATCGATCGCGGCTTGGCCGAGGCGATATTTAGGTTGATGAATGGTGGTTAAAGCGGGGGACATAAATTTCGCAATATGAATATCATCATAGCCAATTAGCGACAGATCATCGGGGATCCGCACTCCTCGCTGATGAGCCGCTTGGATAACCCCCATCGCCATCATGTCGTTACACACAAACAGTGCGCTAGGCAGTGTTCCGCGTTCCCACAGTTTTTCGAATGCTTGGTAACCGCCAGCGCATTCGAAATCGGCTTCGACAATCCAAGCTGGGTTAATCGTTATTCCGGCTTCAGTTAATGCACGTTTATAACCTTCATAACGCATTTGTGCTTGATGCCGCACTAAAGGTCCGGTGATACAACCAATGGTACGGTGCCCGCATTCCATCAGATACTTGATCGCCATGTAGCCGCCTTGCAGCGAGTTGTCTTGAATTTTATCGCTGGCAAACAGCATTGGGCCCCAGTCCATCACCACTACCGGAATATCGGGATAACGCTCAAACATCTCTAACCGCTCGCCTTCTAAGCTGGAGCACATCAGCAACAGGCCATCGACCCGTTTTTGCAGCAAGGTGTTGATGCTGGCTTGCATGCGTTGATGATCGCCTTCGGTATTACACAGGATCAAGTTATAACCTTGCTGATAGCAGCTACGCTCAACACCTTTCACTACCTCACCAAAAAATGGGTTGGTTGAGGTGGTGACGAGCATACCGATGGTTTGAGTGCGGTTCATTTTTAAGCTGCGCGCCAGTGCTGAGGGGGCATAATTGAGTTGCTGAGCCGCATTATTGACTCGCTCAGCAATCTCATCACTCACAAAACGGCTTTGATTAATCACATGGCTAACGGTGGAAGTAGAGACGCCAGCCAGTCGAGCGATATCCTTCATGGTAGCCATTGGTGTTTCTCCTATGCGTGTTGTGCTAAAAAGGCCTCCACTTCTGCTCGGGTTGGGATGGAGGTTTGTGCGCCAAACCGAGTGACTGAAATCGCCGCGGCGGCGTGGGCAAACTTAATCGCTGATTCTAGAGGCATTTCTTCCAACAAGCCAGTGACCAATGCCCCATTAAAGGTATCACCTGCCGCTGTTGTATCGGTGGCTTTAACCATAAAGCCAGGAATACATTGTCCGCGACCATGTTGGCTTAGCCATACGCCTTTTGCTCCGAGCGTGATGATGACGATTGCGATGCCTTTACAGTGTAAAACGTCGGCCGCTTGTTGGGCGCTGGCATCGTCGTTGACCGTAATGCCGGTTAACACTTCTGCCTCGGTTTCGTTGGGGGTGATCACATCAATGCAGGCGAGCAATTGATCTGACAGCCCACGTGCTGGCGCTGGATTTAAAATCACTACCGTATCGGCCTGTTTGGCCACTTTAGCCGCTTGTTCAATGCCACAGATCGGTGTTTCAAGCTGCATCAACAGGTATTTGGCTTGGCGAATGTGTTGCAGATCTGCCTCAATCGCGGAAGCGGTTAATTTCGCATTGGCTTCTGCCGACAGACAAATGCTATTTTCGCCACTATCGGCAACCTGAATCATTGCAATCCCTGTTGGGCAATTCGGCTGCAGCTTGATACCTGAGACATTAATCCCGTCCAATTTAAAACTTTCACGAATATTGATGCCAAAAGAGTCATCACCGACACAGGCAATAAAACCGACATCGGCTTGCATGCGTGCTGCTGCAACAGCTTGGTTTGCCCCTTTACCTCCGGGAATGACTTGATAATTACGCCCATGCAGGGTTTCTCCTGGGCGAGGAAAAGAAGGCACTTGCAGCACATGGTCGGCGTTGACACTACCCAGAACCACCAACTTATTCATACGGTTATCCTTAGTTCTTAATGAACCTTATGTTATGTAAAGCACAATATGGGTGCTATTGCTCAGAACGTTCAGCATTGAGCAGATTAAAAATGTTCACCTTCCGCCATGGTGTAAATAATCAAGGGGAAGATCGCTTGGTATTGGCACCGCTCACTGAGGATCGGAGTAACGGATCCCCGTGCGCACTTTAAAACTACGGGTTTGATTGGGTTGCAGATAAATCACTGTGCCTTTTTGTTGCGCAGCAAGAAAGCCTTCTGGTCGACAAGTTGCCGGAATGACGTAAGCGGCAACCTGCTGATCTTGATTGTATAAAATCCAGCGGGTTGCACTATTGAACTGCTGGGTGCTGAATTGCGTTACCAGATGTTTATCGCCAATGTCCATTTTAAACACCGCCTGATCGGTAAATTGCGAAAGGTTATCTAAGCAATAGACAATTTCAGGATCATGCATCTGCGGTTTATCGAGGTTAGAGAAGGGAGCCGAATTGCTTAACTGCTGATTATAAGCGAGCCACTGCGCGGTGGGTTGCACATGAGCAGGCACGCTATCACGTAATGCGAACGATTGATCTGGCAGGTTTTGTGTCATGACTGCGTTATTAAAATAAGCCGGATTGATATGACACATATATTGCAGTGGCATCGGCGCTGAGGCTAAATTTTGCACCGACATTTGAATATCAAACACACTGGCGTCTTTGCCTAATTGCACTGACGGAGTGGCAAGATAATGATGGCCAAATCCCATCACATATTCGTAGCTGCCTTTAAGGGTTACTTGGTCTGGGGTGATTTCTAACCAAGCGTGATCCATCGCCGCACAGGGCATTTCACCATGCAATACATGATCATCTGCTGGGGTTGGGCATCCCATGCGCAGCATCCCTGCGTGGAAAGCAAAACAGCCGTAAGTCTCGACAATCGTGTTGCCCGGTTTTGGCTCTGAAAACATATTTTTCATGGTCAGATCCGTATCGAGAAACTTGGCATCCCAAATCATCTGTCCCATAAAAGGCAGCAGTACCAAATGCCCTTGTGAGTTTTTAATTTCAACGGCTTGTACCCCTGAGTGGTACTGAAAAGTGTGTACTTGAAAATCATCCGATTGCAGCAGTAGAGTTCGCTGCGTGCTGAAGTGCTGTCGGTATAACGGAATCGTTAACATAGTTTATCTCTTACCGAAAATGGCCATTGTTCGGTCAATGGCCGTGGTGAAAATCACGCGTTAGCGGCTGTGTAAGAAAAAGATTTTTTGTGTCTCTTTTCGCTCATAAAATAGAAAAACACGATGCTAAAACAGACGGCACTGACCATAAACGAGGCCTGCATACCTAGCGAATCGGCCATTAAGCCTTGCATGACAGGAACCGCAGCCCCGCCGATGATCGACATCACCACAAAGCCACCCGCCGTTTCGGTGTAACGGGTATCAACCGATTGTAGCGTTGAAGCAAAGATGGTTGCCCAGCATGGTGCAAACAGTGCAGAGGTGCCTACCGCAACCCATACCGCACTAAAATCGGGCACAATAGCAACGTACAACAAGCAGACAAATCCCACGCCGGAGTAACCCATTAACACATTTTCTTGAGCGGTTTTGGTAAACAGGTAGTTCGCCAATAGTTTACCTAAGAAATACATGATAAAGGCATACAACAAGTAGTTGGCCGCATCATGCTCAATCATGGTTGAGTCCATCTCTAGGGCTAGGCGAATAGTGAAAGACCATACGGCTACTTGCATGCCGACATAGGCAAACTGGGTGACGATGCCTTTCAAAAAACGAGTATTGCCCGCTAAGTAAGAGAACGTTTCACTGAATGTTGGTTGCGGAGTTTGGTTATGAGTGAGCGCTTTACAGTGCGGGTATTCGGTAATGGCAATCAAAGCCGCGACGGTTGCAATAATGCCCACCAGCCATTTATAAGGTTCGAGGGTTTGTTGCAAGATTTGCTCTTTAAACAGCGCTAATTCATCGCCACTGAGTACAGTCATCATGTGCTGAATATTGACATCTTCTTGAAAAATTAGATGTTTACCAAGTAAAAGACCTACGATGTAACCCATGGCATTAATCGTATGCGACACGTTGAGCCGTAACGTGGCGCGATCTGGCTCACCAATCATCGCGGAATAAGTATTACAAGACGTCTCAAGGAATGAGAGGCCGATAGCGATACAGAAAATCGCCGCCAAAAACATGGTGTAGGTGCCGGCATGTGATGCAGGGAAGAACATTAAGCAGCCAAAAATATACAGGGCAAGGCCAAGCAAGATGGCTAATTTATAGGAGGTTTTTTTCACCACCATCGAAGCAGGGATCGCGACGAGGAAATAAGCGCCATAAAACGCTGATTGCACCAGCGCTGAAGCAAAGTTAGACAGATCAAAAATCGCTTTAAACTGCGTGATCAACACATCATTTAAGGCTGCGGCCGCTGACCATAGGGCAAAGACTGAAGAGAGCAGTAAAAACTGAAACAATGGGGTTTTATTTAAGTAACCATCCGCATGTTGCTCGGTCATATTTTTTATAAGCATAATTCACCTTCCATTTCGAAATGACGTAGAGTCAATCACCAAGTTAAAACGTAACACCTGCTTGGAAAATTACATTGGCGTAAGGGGTACATTCGCCAGTACGGACGATGGCGCGGCTGTGTAACGTGCGTTGTTTAAACGCTTGATGAGTGAGGTATTGAATGGTGATTGGTTTACCATTGATCTGCGGCTGTGCGGCTAACTCTTGGCATAGGGCTTGGTGTAGCTCAGGGCTGACTTGGGCGAACTCTTCGGCGATGATGGCGCTTTCAATTTGGGTTTCAGATAATATCACTCGTACTGTGTCCAAAAAGGCCGGCACACCATGAGTCAGGGCCAGATCAATCCGCGTTACGTCATCGGAGATGGGTAAGCCCGCATCACAAATCGTGATTTGGTCGGTATGGCCTAGTGTGGCGACTAGGTAGGAGAGTTCGGCGTTGAGTAGGGTACTTTTTTTCATAGGGATACCTTTTATTATTTTACGTTTAGATCACGATAGCGTGGTTTCAAAAGATTAAAAAACGACCATCGAAACGTTTCGATGACATAATAGTAAACTCAATCGCGTTTGCACGCAGCAAAGCGGCAGAGTGTGAAAACGATCCGCAAAATCAGCAATCTGATATGCGTTTCTGTGAGTATTATTTTGCGGCGACGGCGTGTTTTCACGCTGATTGAACACCATGGTGGTGTAGTTTGGTATAGTGATACTAAGCAATAATAAGGTGATGAGGATTGAGATGAAAAAACCGTTATTAGTTATATTCAGCCTGCTGGTGCTGTCGGGTTGTAGCGAGGTTGGCAGTAAAGCATGGTGTGATGGGATGCGTGATAAACCAAAAAGTGAGTGGAATACCCAAAACACCCTCGATTTTGCTAAACACTGTTTATTCAACAACGAAGTCGGCAGTCAGTCATGGTGTGATGGTATGGATCAAAAATCGAAAGGGGATTGGACTGCTAATGAAGCAGGTTCCTATGCCAAATACTGCGTGCTGTGAAACTAAGCTATTGGTCGAGTCGTGTGGTAAAAAGCACACCGATAGCGGTATCCGGTGTGCTTTTTTGAGTAAGATTGCCGCGTCCCTATCAGGAAGAGCGCGCGGCAAGGGGGATCAATCACACTAACCTTTTCGGTTAATTATCCCCTTCCTACTTGAAGCTGCAGCGGTGTTGGCTACGTTCGTTCACCCCAATCACATAGCTTGTCTATGCTCATGGAGACTCACTTACTTGCCGCCTACCTGCAACTCCAAGTTGTTTGGGTATAGTATTTTTAAACATTGGTTTGCTTGAGTTTATTGTTGTGGAATGCCCGCTCTCCAATCAGTGCGTAGCACAAGCAAAGTACCGAAATAACACAAGATGCGACCAAAATCATAAAGCCGCCATCCCAACCGAAGTGGTCAACCGTGTAACCTAACACCGCGTTGGCTGCAACCGCACCGCCTAAGTAACCAAATAGACCCGTCAGGCCTGCTGCAGTACCAGCGGCTTTTTTCGGAGCCAGTTCCAATGCATATAGACCAATCAGCATCACCGGACCATAGATGAGGAAACCGATCGCGACCAGAGCGGCCATATCTATCGTTGGATTACCAGCGGGGTTAAACCAGTAGACTAGAACGGCAAGGGTCACCAATATCATAAACAGAATACCGGCCGGAGCACGACGGCCTTTAAACATTTTGTCGGAGATCCAGCCACACAGCAAGGTACCGGGGATCCCTGCCCATTCGTAAAGAAAGTAAGCCCATGAGGATTTATCAACGGTAAAATGTTTGGCTTCTTTGAGGTAGACTGGAGCCCAATCTAATACGCCGTAGCGGATCAGGTAAACGAAGGCATTGGCAATCGCAATAGACCACAGCAGTTTGTTATTAAACACATACTTGAAGAAGATCTGTTTGGCGGTCATTTCGCTTTCGTACGATTGATCATAATCATCGGGATAATCGTTTTTGTACTCTTCAATCGGAGGTAAGCCACAAGATTGTGGGGTATCACGCATGATCACCCAAGCAAATAAGGCCACTAGCACCGCAAAGAAGGCCGGTACATAGAACGCCGCGCGCCAGTCATCATTAAACATCCACAAGCCAAGTAGGAAGATAGGGCCAATCAGGCCGCCACCGACGTTGTGTGCCACGTTCCATACCGAGACGATTTCGCCTCGTTCTTTGCGTGACCACCAGTGCACCATTGTCCGGCCACAGGCGGGCCAACCCATACCTTGAAACCAACCGTTCAAAAACAGCAGAATAAACATCGCGGTGATACTGCCGGTTGCCCAAGGCATAAAACCAAAGCAGAACATCACTAGGGCTGAAAGTAATAAACCGCTACTTAAGAAGTAACGAGGGTTAGAGCGATCCGATACGTTGCCCATCAAAAATTTAGAAAGGCCATAGGCAATCGAGACTGCGCCGAGCGCAACGCCAAGATCACCGCGGCTAAAGCCTTGTTCTATCAAATAAGGCATCGCCAGACTGAAGTTTTTACGTACTAAATAGTAGCCGGCATAACCGACAAAAATCCCAATAAACAGTTGCCAACGAAGGCGTGAATAGGCACTACCTACCTTATCGGCTGGCAGCCGTTGCGTATGCGCTGCGGGTTTGAAGAGTTCTAACATAATGACCTCGTAGTGTTTAGCGATGGTATCCCCCTCCGATGAAGCAACGATAGTTAAGATCGTCACTTCTGGTGTTTGGGGGTAAGTTTTCCCGAGTTTTGGTTAAATCACGCAAGGGAAAAATCACAGACAGTAAAAAAACACGCGAACGAGCAATAAAATGACTTTCACTCGAAAACGGAGTGATTGTTCTATTTATTGAATATGAATAATGTGATTGATATGGCATGTGAATTAATTTACCGATTAAAACAAATCTTAAATTTTCGTTTTTGTTGATTTTAATCTCAGTTCTCCCAATTTTTTAAACCAATCGCGGCTTTGTCGGCATGATAGATTTTCATTCGAATTCAATGGAACGTGAATAAATCTTGACGTTTTTTTAAGGTCTGAGGGTTGGAGCACTAAGCTGTTGGTTTGAGAGGTGTTCAGGATGATTGTGCTATGTGTAATCACGCTGATTATCGATATTCATTCAGTGATTGATTTTTGACATGTCAACGCAATTGCTCATTTTCTGGCACAGATTCTCATTTTTGTTCTCTACTTGTGACCAAGTTGGAACCCCTCTCCCGTTGCGGTTCAGCACATTTTTTAGAAATGGCGTTCTGTAACTGATAATGAATTGGTAACCTGGTTGTCTAGATCCAGAATCAACGCTGAGTGCGCTCGCCGAGATCCTGTGGGTTACTGCTGCCTAAATTTGGGCGCATTATGATAATAAAATAAATAGGTAATCCGATGATGATCAACAAGAAACCATTAGCATTGGTAATAGCTGGGCTATTAGGCAGTGCATCAGCGTTGGCACAAGATGGGCTGACACTGATCCAGATAGGTGAAAAAACCGTTGAGCGGCTCGAATCGATTAAAGCGATGGCTGAGCGTGGTGAAGGGGTGTTTGAGCGTAACGGTGAACGCTGGATCACCTACCGAGGTATCGAATACCGTTTAAGTTACAAAAATGACCTGCATTTTCCATTTCTGCCTTATGAAGGCGGTGATGATAGCGCGTATCGCAACGTGATCGATTTTGTCGATCAGAGTTGGGAATTTATGATGTACAACAGCGGCTTTTATTTGATGAGCCGTGAATTTGGTGTTTATCAACCTGATGACCGAGGCTGCTTTATTGAATATATCCCAGCGGCTCATGGTTCTAAGCGTGATGATGGTAGTTACATCTGGGAAACTGATGTGGTGTATCGTACCGAAACATCCAATTGTGGCGAGTTAAGTCAGCCAACGTTAGCCGAGCTAACGGTTTCCAGTTTGTCGGATCAAGGTGCTTCTTTTGACTGGCTTGGGCAAACTGAGCAGGACAATGTGACCTTAACGGTGACAAGTGTCAGCAATCGCAGTGCAGTACGCCGTTTTGAGCAGGTTAGCGCAGGCTTTTTTGTGGGGGGATTGCAGCCGCAAACCGAATATGAAATCACGCTGCAGTCCTGCAATGTGCTCGATTGTGCGCAGCCACAAACTGTGCGTTTTACGACTCAAGAGCCGCGTGAAGGGTTTGCCGATGAGATTGAAGTGGTCAATCATTTACAAGGCAGCTTAATCGGCGGCTTAGGTATCACGCAAACTCACACATCGGTCGCTCCCAATGGTAATCAGTTCACGGGTCAAGGTCACTTAGATGCGATCGTTAATCGTGAAGCCATGTTGCTGTTTACCCCTCAGTCAGATCAGGAGATTAACCAGATCCACGCTGAAGTGTATCTTGATGGTGAATTAGTACAGCGCAGCTTAATGCTGCCACCCAGTGCCTTAGCGGCCTCAGATCAACCGGATAATGGTCGAATGAAAGTGGTGTTCTCACACTACGCTTGGTCATTGCCTTTGCAATGGAACTGGATGCAGCCTGGCTTGTCGCTGCGCGTAATCGACAACTTGGGACGCGAAGGTGTGCTTAGTCAAGGTGAGATCCAATTTGGTGGTGCGCCAGAGTTGGTGATTCAAAATATCGATATCGGTATGCTAACGGAACCGCGTAACCGCAATACCATGATCCAAAATTTACCTACGCTCGCTGCTGACTATTTCCAAAAGATCCCCGCTTCTAAGTTGGTGATGGCGGACTATACTCCAGCGCACTTCCCTGTGGTGACCATGCCTAACGGTGTGGTGTACACCGATAAAAGTGCCAGTACTGGCGGATGGCATAGCGGTGATATGCGTGAAGCGATTGGTAAGGCGCTGGTGTCGACCGGTATTAACAATGCCAACGTTGGGATTGTAAGCAGCGAAGGCTATACCCAGCAGTACAACCGTCGTTATAACCATATTACCGCGCACACCAATGTTGGGGTTTACACCCAGCAAGATACCGATCTTGCCCAAGTGGTGGTGCATGGTGGCAGTGGTGGTGGTGGCATCGTGACACTAGAAGATACCACGGGTAATGAGTGGTCTCACGAGTTGGGGCATAACTATGGCCTTGGACATTATCCATACATGGCTTCACTGCACGATATGGAGTCCGGTTGGGGATGGGATGCCTTCCACCAGCGCTTTATTGGTAATCTACACTGGAAAGGCGATGTTTACACCCAGCAGCAAGGGGACGACATTGTACCGCCATTCAAAGATGCTTTCCGTTTTCTGCGCGATGCGCAAAATGGTGGTGAGCAAGAATACGTGGGCACCATCAGCCGCTTTACCCTTGAACACCCAGCGCAATCACGTAAAGCGCAAAACTGGATGAACAGTGGTTTTAACCTTGATCGTAGTAGCCCAAGTGGGTATGTGCAGTGGGATCAAGCAAGCCAAAGCTACAAAACGGTTGAAACCGACACGCCTAAACCGCAGCAAATTGGTGTACCAGTCGTCACCCTGCTGGGGATTTATGATCCACAAAATACTCACCCAAGCCAAATTTATCCGCTGATTTATTCCAATTACGGCAATCTATTTGCGCTGCCACAACCTGAATCGATGGAATATCAGCTAGAAGGTTGGCAAATGGTGGCTAATTTGAGCCCTGCACAGCTTAACGCGACCGATTGGCAGACATTGCTGATCGATGGTGAGCAATTGCCGATTTGTCGTTTTGATTACACCAATACCAATGGTGAAACCGCAACTTTTGTCGGGGCGGTTAATGCCGAGCGCAATGTGTGTGAAGGCAGCCGAGATATGCGTTGGTATAACGATTACCAGATTGATTCGCCAGTCGGTCACTATGCACTGCTCTCGCAAGCCGGTGAAGGGAATGTGACTTACACACCCAATGCAGAGATTGGTGAAGTGCAGCTTTGTACGTTAAATAAGCCCGCAGACAATGGCCGCCATGATGGGGCAGGTTTTTTACGTAATGGGCGTTGTGAGCAAGTCGAAGGGGTCAAAAATAATGCTGAAGGCAGAACTTGGAGCTATGCAATTCGCACCAATGAAGTACTGCCAAGAACAATGAGCTCTCAGCGTCGCTGTGAATTAGTGGTTGAGCAGCGCAATGGCACTACTCATATTGCTCTACCTGGCAACCGTTATAAGACCACGGACAGCAATAAGTTCCATGTCAACTTAGCGCTGGATAATGGTGTGCCGAGTCAAGTCAGTTTGAGTTGTACTGATGTGAATGGAGTCACTGAGTTGACGCGCTTTACGCCGGATCAAAATCCGCCATTAGATGAGCTGAAAGGCCCGATCATTATTGGTCAGGAATACGGCTATAGCCAAGTGATCGATGTGACGAAAACGTTCGTGCAAAATGAAACCTTAACCAGTACGGATTTTGCCACGCTCACGCAGTTTGATGATTTTATCGCAGAGCATTATGGCAACGGCATCTTAAACAATGGCGTGAATAAAACTGAACGTCGTGCTGGAGCGGTGTATGTGTTTGCCAATCCAGCGACTGGTACGCGTGATTACTTTGTGATGCGCACGCTAGAAGCCGAAGACTTTCCAAACGATCAAACCAGTAATCAAGGTTGGAAATACCTAGGTTCTGCCGATGATCACGTTAACTTCGCTTTTAACCCGATTAAGCTTAACCGAGCGGAAGGGATCAGCGTGGCGGCACGTGTACAAAGCTACTTCGGGGTGGCACGTTTACTGACTTGGGATGAACGCACCACCACCCGTTGGGAAGAGTCACCGAATGCGGTATTTGTTGGGCAAATTGATGGTGAAAACCATTACTTTGTGCAAAAGCGCCCCGGTGTTGGTGATGCATTTCCAGCTCATCACGCTTCCAATCAAGATTGGTATTTTTTGGGCAGTGATAGCACAATTCAAGCCTATATCAGTGAGCTCAACCACGATCTAGCCAGCTTTGAACAGAGCTTACTGGAGTGGTACCAACAAGAGGAAATGGGTATCTGGGGTAGCGATGGTAAAAATGGTACTGTCAACGATATTTATCAATACGTGTTCCGCGGCGGTTATCACTATTATCGTTTGAAAACGACCAAATACGGTTATTTCCCTTATCCGACCGATCCCAACCCAAGCAATAGTAATTGGGAATATTTAGGTCAGTTTTAACGTTTTTGAACTTGTTCATTAATTACTCAAGCCAGTCATAATGACTGGCTTTCTTTTTACTTTGCATACCGTGAGAGGCGGTTTCTGGGGCCATATTGAGATTTTGCTTGCTGAATATGCCATCACCCGTGATGGGCTGAGAGTTCAGGACAGGTTTACAAGTGGCAGAGAAAGCACTATCTTACGCCGCGTTATTTTTATTCAATCTTATGATTCAAGGAAACCATGGCTGTTCTAGAGATTCTTACTGCACCCGATCCACGACTGCGCGTTCAATCGAAATCGGTAACCGATGTTGCGGCAGTGCAAAGCTTGATTGATGACTTGCTCGATACCTTATATGCCACCGACAATGGCATTGGCCTTGCTGCGCCACAAGTTGGCCGTGAAGAGGCCATCGTGGTGATTGATCTCTCTGACGAGCGTGATCAGCCACTGGTGTTGATCAACCCACGCGTGGTCAGTGGCAGCAATAAAGAGATGGGGCAAGAGGGTTGCCTCTCGGTACCCGATTATTACGCCGATGTTGAGCGTTATACCTCGGTGGTGGTGGAAGCTCTGGACCGTGAGGGTCAGCCACTACGCATTGAAACCAGCGAGTTTTTAGCGATTGTGCTGCAGCATGAAATTGATCACCTTGGCGGTAATCTGTTTATTGACTACCTATCGCCACTGAAGCAGCAAATGGCGATGAAAAAAGTTAAAAAATACGTTAAAAATCGCGCCCGTTAATCACAGACGCGGTGAAAATTGCCAAATAATAAGGCCGCTCCGGTAATGAGCGGCCTTATTGATCTTAGTTGGACTTTTAAACAGTTAGCGAACAATCAAACCGAGCAAAATACCAACCGCGCCAAAGTCTGCATCACTGAAGGTGGTATTGGCAAAACCAAGATCACCGAGTACTGGCATCAGGAAGACTGGCAAGAAGGTGATCAGTAAACCTTGAGCAAACGCTCCGAGGATCGCCCCGCGTCGTCCGCCAGTCGCATTACCAAATACCCCAGCCGCCGCACCGACGAAGAAGTGTGGTACCACGCCAGGAATGATCACAGTTAAGCCCATGATATACAGCAGGAACATCCCAAGTAAACCAGCAGCAAAGCTCGATAGGAATCCTACCAACACTGCATTTGGTGCGTATGGGAATACCACTGGGCAATCAAGTGCAGGTTTGGCATTTGGCACCAGCTTATCGGAAATACCTTTAAACGCAGGGACAATTTCTGCAATCACCATACGCACACCTTGTAATACCAATCAAAGAAAAAATATGATCTAATTGAGGGCATTCAACGATAGAACTTATTCACTATGGACAGCCTCAATAATATCGACTTTAAAAAGCTCGCAAGCCAGCAGAAATCTATTCAGATGAAAATGAGACTGCTGGCCCTCGACCATTTCAAAGATGGGCACTCTCGCACCCAAATCGCCAAGTTTCTTAAGGTCAGCCGAACCAGTGTTAATCGGTGGGTTCACACTTTTCTTGAGGAAGGATTAGAAGGCCTCAAGGAAAAACCAAGAACGGGACGACCATCATTCTTAACGTCCAAGCAAAGAGAGCAATTGAGCCAATACATCAAAGATAAAGCCAATGATACACTGGGCGGACGACTCACAGGGGCCGACATCCACGCTTATATCGTGAAAGAATTTGGCCAGCACTACCACCCTGATTCTATCTATTACCTGCTCGAGCACATGGGGTTCTCTTGGGTAACTTCTCGCTCCAAACATCCTCGTCAATCCCAGCAAATCCAAGACGATTTTAAAAAAATTTAAAATTGAAACGATCCTGAAGATCCCAGGACATATCGCTTTAGAACGGGTTGATGTCTGGTTTCAGGATGAAGCCAGATTTGGGCAACAAAACACCACCACACGGTTATGGGCAGAGAAAGGAACACGTCCCAGAGCCGTGAAGCAACAACAATTTGAATATGCGTATCTGTTTGGTTCTGTCTGTCCCGCTAGAGGCATTGGCGAGGCGATGGTCGTTCCTTGGGTTAACAAGGACCTTATGGTTGAGCATCTTAGGCAGATCTCCGCGGTGACCGAAAAAGGTCGTCACGCAGTGGTCATTATGGATGGTGCAAGCTGGCACACAGAAGATATTGCCAATGAATTTCAGAACCTCAGTGTCATCAAACTCCCGCCCTATTCCCCTGAGTTGAATCCAATAGAACAAGTATGGAGTTGGTTAAGACAACACTATCTAGCCAACCAGTCTTTTACGGATTACGAAGACATTGTCTCCAAAGTATGTCGGGCTTGGAATAGTTTTTTGAAATGCTCGGCCAGAGTCAGACAGATGTGTTCGAGAAGGTGGATAGAGCTGACCAGTTAATTTTCCAGATTGGTATAAGATGACGTACACCCCACCAGCAAAGGTGATCGACTGCATCAGTGCAAACATGAACCAATGCTTGCCGCCACTCACTTCACGTACAAAATCACCACCAGCGAACAGGCAAGTCACCATAAAAATAATGCCCATGGTGAAGGAGATCGCTACCGGTGTATCACGTAGAAACAGCAGCCCTTTCGGCACATTTATCTCTTCTGTGGAGTGGGCTTTATTACCGAATTTGCTACCAATAAAGCCAGCCAGTACATAAGAGAGGGTAGAAAAGTGGCCGATGGCAACATCATCCGATCCAGTTACTTGCTTCATATATTTATGCGCAATCGCGGGGAACAGTACCATCACTGAGCCAACCACTAATGAACCGAGAGCAATCAACGCCACGCCGCTCATGCCACTTGAAGAGAGTATCGCGGCGACCATCATCGACATAAAGAGAGTGTGGTGCCCAGTGAGGAAAATAAATTTCCAAGGGGTTAAACGCGCGATCAGAATATTAACCAACATAGCGAAGAACATGATCATCGCCATCTCTTTGCCAAAAGCTTCTTGTGCAATCGAGACAATCGCTTCGTTGTTAGGCACTACGCCAGTAATACCAAACGCTTGTTGGAAAATGGTGGCGAAATCGCCAAGTGAGCTGACCACCAGCCCAGCACCTGCGCCAAGAATGATAAAACCCAAAATGGTTTTGACGGTGCCTTTAATGCATTCGGTCAGCGGTTTTTTCTGTGCGATCAAACCGATCAGTGCAATCAATCCAACCAGAACCGCCGGTTCTGATAGGACATCATTCATTAAGAAACTGAAAAACTCCATAACGCCTCCTTATAGTGCGCCTAACTCTTGCAGTGCTACTGACAAACGCTCTTTCATTGCAACTTTATCCACCATATTGGCAAGGCTGACAATTTTCGGGGTCACCCCAAGTGTGATTAATTGATCGGTAATATCGTTAGTACCAACAAAAATATCGCATTGAGTCCCTTTCGCACTGCCAAGATCGATATGGTCGACCTGCGCGTCAACCTGCAGATCTTTTACGATCGCTTTGATGCTCATTTCCATCATTAGGCTTGTGCCTAAACCATTTCCGCAAACCACCATAATTTTCATCATTCAGTACCTTTTATTTTGTTGAGTTCCGCTTGGGGATAAAGCGGATTAATAGTTTTGGATGACTGCTAGCACATCGTCGACGCTTTGCGCATGACAAATTTGTGCGACATGTTCTTCATTCATAAACAGTTCTGCCAGTTTGGCAATCGCCCCGACATGGCTTTCGCTGTCCGTAGCGGCAAGGGTGACCAGCATTTTTACGGGATCATTTCCATCAGAATTGAAATTAACACCCTGTTGGATCACGGTAATCGCCAAAGAGAGACGATTGACTCCATCTTCCGGTCTGGCGTGGGGCATTGCCATGCCTGGGCCAACCACGTAGTAAGGACCAATCTCTTGGTGGCTACGAAAAATAGCATCCACATAGCGTGGCTCTACAGCACCGTTATCGATCAGCGCTTGACACGATTTTTGCACCGCATCTCGCCAGTCACTCGCGCTTGGGTAGATACGAATCACTTCTGTGGTAATTAGCTTACTTAACATTGACGTTTTCCAACTGATCACTATTGATGTCACTACTCTAGCGATGATGTGGTGAAGAAAAACCGATGGTGATCACAAATGAACGTCACTACTGATAGCGCTACCATTATTTGTGATAGCGCTATCATTTCAGTTTATTCAAGGATTTTCACATGGTCGCTTTGGATGACGATGAGTTACACTCGAGACCATTGCTAGGTTGTTGTCAGTGGCGGCAGTCTCAAATCAAAACCAATAGTTAAAGTCGAAATGAGTGAAACGCGCAAAAGAAGAAATACCGGAAATGTGACTCTAGCGGATGTCGCTAAACAGGCTGGGGTGGGCACGATGACGGTTTCGCGGGCGTTGCGAACGCCGCAACTGGTCTCGGATAAGCTCAGAGAAAAAATTCAACAAGTGGTTGATGAACTTGGTTATATTCCTAACAAAGCCGCGGGAGCCTTGGCTTCTGCCGCCAGTCGCTCCATCGCTTTGATCTTGCCATCCTTGCTAGAAAAATCCTGTGCTAATTTTTTACCGAGTTTTCAGCAGCAGCTTAATCAAGCCGGTTATCACTTACTGCTGGGTTACAGTGGCTACTCGGTGGAGCAAGAACAACAACTGCTGAGCACATTTTTAGAAGATCGCCCTGCCGGTGTGGTACTTTTCGGTAGTCACCATAGTGAACGCACCCACCAATTACTGCACTTGGCTAATACACCTGTGCTTGAAATTGCAGAATTAAACCGTGCCTCTCGCTATATGAATATTGGAGTAGATTATTTTGAGGTCGGCCGAATGTGTACGCGGCACCTGATTGAACAAGGCTTTAAAAACATTGGCTTTATTGGCGCACGGGGTAATCATTCCACGCTGCAAAAAAAACTGCACGGTTGGCAGACGGCCATGATTGAAAGCTACTTGGCCCCTGATCATTTTCTCACCACGCCGCAAGCGCCATCCGCGCAATTGGGGGCAGAAGGGGTATCGAAACTGCTGCTAAGAGATTCATCACTCGATGCTTTAGTCTGTAGCCATGAAGAGATTGCGATTGGCGCATTATTTGAGTGTCATCGTCGAGTACTTAAAGTCCCCACTGATATCGCACTAATTTGTTTGGAAGGTTCCACTATTGCGGAACATGCGTTTCCCAGCTTGAGCTGCGCAGAATATGACTACGAGCACATGGGCTTACATGCAGCCAATCAATTACTGCAGGCCATTAATGGTGAGCCATTTGAGCGGGTGAGTAATTTGGGCTTTCAGCTAAAACCTCGCACCAGTACACAGCCAAAATAATCCGTTCTCCAAGAGGGTTTGCCCTTTACTCAACTTTACCTTCCTACAACGGTGCTTTACGTTGGATCTGTTACGTTTAAATAACCTTACTAATAGAATGGAGTTTGGTTATGAGACGGATGATAGTCGTACTTTGGGCAAGCATCGGTATCGTTATCTTACTATGGCTGCAAGCTGATCCTCATTGGTTACAGTCAACCAATCTATTTCAATGGCGCTCGGGTTTTGTTCAATTATCCGGCATCTTAGCAATCATGCTGATGTCATTGGCCATGCTGCTAGCCTTGCGTTTGCCGCTGATAGAGCAATGGACACAAGGTATCGATAAAGGTTATCGAATGCATAAATGGTTAGGGATCACCTCACTATTGCTTGGCATTTTCCATTGGATAGCCTATCAACTCCCCAAATGGCTTGTCGCACTTGAATGGATAAGCCAACCAGAACGCAGAAATAGTATGGGCTCTCAAGCGAGCTTGGAGGGTTTTTCTTTATGGTTTAATCAGGCTAGACCCTGGGCGATGGAAAGCGGTGAATGGGGATTGTATGCCTTACTTGGGCTTATGGTTATTTCTCTTTGGTCGGCCATTAAATACAAATGGTTTCGTATTACTCACCGGATGATGGCGGCGATCTACTTATTGATTGCTTTCCATAGTTTAATACTGCTGAAAAAAGCCTATTGGGGTACGCCGATTTATTGGTTAACACTGCTGGTTATTTTGGTCGGGATATGGGCTGCATTATATAGTTTGTTTGGTCTCGTTGGGCGGCAGTCTCGTTATCTAGCCCATATTCAAACTTTTGATTACAGTTCGAAAAGTAAAACGTTGGATTTAACTATTGGCTTAGATAAACCTTGGCAAGGGCATAAGGTGGGGCAATTTGTTTACTTGAAATTTACTGGAGAAGAGCCTCATCCATTTACGATCGCTTGCGCCAATCACGGTTCACAATTGCGTTTTCTGATCAAAGAGTTGGGAGATTTTACCACGGGCCTACATCAACGGTTGCAAACTAGTGAAGTTGTGGAAGTAGAAGGGCCCTATGGCAAGTTCGACTTTTCGGTTGATCAAGCACAAATTTGGATTGGAGCCGGGATTGGGATTACTCCATTTATGGCTGTTCTGGATGGTTTACGGATTGAAAAAAGCCAATATCCCATTTATCTATTTTTCTGTTGCAATCAGGCAACGCCAGAGTTGTGCGCCCAACTGAGTGAGCAAGCCGAGCTTGCCGGTGTTTGCTTAACCATTATTGATTCAAGTGTTACACCCCATTTGTCGGTGGCTGATATTGCGCGCTGTTGTGGAGATTTAAGTGGCTATCAATTTTATTTCTGTGGACCGGTCCTATTTTCACGTTATTTGAAAAAAGCGCTAAAAGACTACCGTGTTGATCTGGTGCACCAATTTCACGAAGAGCTGTTTATGATGCGCTAATCTTGTCACTGATGGTTGTGATCTTCTCTATTTAAATATGCATCTAGTATTGTCAGCTTGTTCACTCGTAACGTTTCGATTTTTGCTTGTTCGGTAAAAACAAGAGATAGATCACATTTAACATCTAGGACATATCTTTATCTAGATCACAAAGGTTTGCGACTAGACCTTATCTTTGTTGATCGATTTCACATTAAATTTATATGACCAAAGCGAGCCATTGTCACTCCACAATCGTAACGTTAAGATTTGTGCGAAATGAGATGATTTGATCCTGCCACTATCGAGTTTTTAGCGATTGTATGCAGGATATTTTTGGGGAGCTTACATGTTTGACTTGACGCTAAAACAGCAGCAAAGGTTAATTATCGTGGCATTTTTAGCGATACCGTTGACCTTACTGTTTACTTTTTCTTACTACCCGGCCAGTCAGCTGTTTTATATGAGTGTGACCGACTGGGATGGTTATGCACCGGTAAAAAACTTTATTGGCTTAGAAAATTACACTTACCTTTGGCACGAGCCAGATCAGCTACAACCGCTGTTGGTTACCTTGTATTACTTTGCTGGTGCAGTGATTCAGCTAACCCTTTCACTGTGGTTTGCGGTGTTAGTCAACTCGAAATTGGCGGGGCGAAATCTCTTTAAGACGTTGTTATTTATTCCATTTGTATTAAATGCTGTCGCCGCCTCTATGGTGTTTCAGATTTTTTACCAAGTGGATGGCGCGCTAGATAGCTTTTTGATCTTGATAGGATTAGAGGAGTGGATCAAACCGTGGTTGATGGATCGTAATGTCGTCAATTGGGCATTGGTTGCGGCATCCATATGGCGTTATTTAGGCTTTAACCTGATTTTATTTTTTGGTGTACTGCAATCCATTCCGCAAGATCAATATGAAGCCGCCCGCATTGAAGGGGCGAGTGAATTACAACAGTTTCGTTTTATCACCTTACCCTCGATTAAATTAGTGATTGGTTTGCAGGTGCTGCTGGCTTTTGTTGGCTCACTTTCGGTATTTGAAATCCCAATGATCATCACTAAAGGCGCCAATGGCACCAAAACTTTCGTGATGGCAACATTGGAAACCGCCTTTAACTTTAATGATTTTGGTCTCGCATCGGCGATGGCTGTACTGCTGCTGATGATTGTTGTCCTATTTATGATTCTACAAAAAGTGCTGTTTAAGGAAGGAAAATAATATGTCGCAACCATCAACCGCCACCAGCTATGAAGAGCAGCGACTTATCGCCAAGGTAGAGCGTTCGGAACGGGCGATGAGAAAAGCGCGTTTGAAGAAGACGTTATCCAATCCAAGCCAGGTGTTTTGGCTAACATTTAAATATTTAACCTTAGCTTTAGCTTCACTCGCGGTATTAGTTCCACCGTATTCGGTACTGATGGCTTCATTTAAAACTTTAGATGAATATTACAATACCAGCAAAGTAGGTTTCCCTGAGACATTTGCTAATTTTAGTAACTATGTCAAAGTTTTTACCGATGGCAATTTAGGCTTGGCGTTTTTTAACACTGGCACTATTTTGATGATTTCATTATTTTTTACTATCGTATTTGGTACGCAGGTAGCTTATGTATTATCGCGTTTTGATTTTCGAGGTAAAAAACTGGTTTTATTAGCCTATGTGGTTGCAATGGTCATCCCAGCGGTGACCACGCAAGTGGCTACCTTTGAAGTGATTAAAAGCTTAGGGTTAATTAACCATAAAGCGGCAGTGGTATTATTGTATATTGGCGCAGATGTGGTGATGATTTATGTCTTTTTACAATTTATGAAAGGCATTCCGGTTGAGCTTGATGAAGCGGCTAAAATGGAAGGGGCTTCGTATTTCCTTATCTACCGTAAAATCATTTTGCCATTGTTAAAACCAGCGATAGCCACGATCATTATTTTACGCACCATCTTTATTTATAATGACTTCTATTTCCCATTGCTGTATTTACCGGAAGCTTCTCAGGTGACGGTCTCGACAGCTTTGTATAAATTCACTTCAGTATTTGGTACGGAATGGACCACCATTTCCGCTGGGATTGTGATTATTTTAGTGCCATCGATTGTGATTTTCCTCACCTTGCAAAAACAAATTTATGCTGGTGTCACCAATGGTGCAGTAAAAGGCTAAGAACAATGAACTCTTGCTCCCCATTAATTATTCTGTGTCATTGGCTTACTCGCTTAGCGTGGCTAAATCTGGCTTGGATTGGCTTTAGTCTGTTGGGGGGCGTGTTATTCGGTGTTTTTCCTGCGACGGTGATGGTCTGCGTCATGCTGCGTCGTTATCTCAATGGCGCCGCCAAGGTGACGATGAAACAAATGTGGCAGCAATATAAGCAAGAGTTCATGCCCTGTAATCAACTTGGGTGGCTGTTACTGTTACCGACTGGCTGTGGATTGTGGTATGTGCAGTGGGTGGTTATTCATGCTGAACGTACTTGGGCAATATTGGCGTTGAGTTTTTTACCCGTGGCGTGTTTGGTATTGCTGGTGAGCTATTGTGTTTTAATTATGCAAGGTTGTTATCATGCCAATAATATTTCTCAGCGCATAGATCAAGCATTGTTATTGCTAAAGCAAGAAAAAATAGTGTTATTTTCTTCATTGGGTGTGCTGGTGATTTGTTTATTGTTAACGATGTTAATGCCAATATTGGGATTATTTTATGGCTTATCACCATCGTTATTGACCGCGGTTGGTTTATTATGGCTTAAGCGTGATGAGTTAAAGCGCTATTGAGCATTTTAATTCAACGCCTAAAATTTTAAGAGAAAAGATTATGTTAGAGTTAACCCAATTTAAACAACAACTGAATGATGAAGCAAAAAATATTTTGGAGTTTTGGTTAGGCTTACAAGATAACCAACAGGGTGGTTTTTATTGCTATGCAGATTTTGTCGGTAAGATTGATCCACAACATAATAAAGCGGTGTTATTGCATTCGAGAATTTTGTGGACTTTTTCTGCCGCCTACCGAATTTTGGGTGATGATCGCTATTTGCAAGCCGCTCAGTATTGCTATCAATTTATTATTGAGAAAGCGCTCGATCAGCAGTATGGCGGTGTTTTCTGGTTGTTAGACAAAAATGGTAACGTTGTGGATTCGCAAAAGCATATCTACAACCAAGGCTTTGCGATTTATGCACTGAGTGAATTTTATTTGGCGAGTGGGGATCCACAGGCGCTCGCGGTGGCGATGTCGTTATTTGAATTGATTGAGTCGCATGCGTTTGATGCGACCTTTGGCGGCTATCGAGAAGCGTTTGATCGCACATGGGATCCGATTGAAAACCAATTGGTGTGTGATACCGCAGAAGGGGTATTAGCTGAAAAATCGATGAATACTCATCTGCATGTTTTAGAAGCTTACACGCTATTGCATCAAGCCAGCCAAGATCCTCGGGTAGCGTCACAACTGGCTGCGCTGAGTCAAATTATGGCCGAGAAGGTGGTCAATGATACGTTGCATTACGGGCTATTTTTTACTCGTGACTGGCGCTGCGTGTCACAGGATATCTCCTATGGGCATGATATTGAGGGCACATGGTTGATGGATGCCGCGGCGCAACAGCTTTCGGATGCACAATTGGCGGCCAAAATTGTCGCGCAAAGTAGTGCAATGGCGGAAATCACCGCTCAGCAAGGGATAGATCGCGATGGCGCGGTATTCAACGAATTACGTGAAGGGCATCTGCTTGATTGCGATCGAATTTGGTGGGTTCAGGCCGAAGCTATGGTCGGGTTTTTTAACGCTTATCAAAAAGATCGCCGCCCACAGCAGTTAGCCAATGCCCTTGGCTGCTGGAAGATTATTCAACACCAGTTAAAAGATCATCTCAATGGTGAATGGTATTGGAAAGTGAACCGCTGTGGGCAGCCTTATCGCAACACGGCCAAAGTCGAGCCTTGGAAATGCCCATACCATAATGGACGCGCTTGCCTAGAAATGATTAAACGAATTACCGATGTAGAGCAGACTGGTCAAGTCGTTCAAGCAACGGCACGATAACACGAGGATGACATTATGCACGCTGTAGAAGTAAAACAACTCAACAAAACTTTTGGAAAAACCGTCATCCTAAATGACATCGATTTGGAAATGGAAGCGGGTGGCTTTACCGTGTTACTCGGCCCATCTGGATGTGGTAAATCGACATTGCTGCGTTTAATTGCCGGTCTAGAGGATGTCACATCGGGTCAAGTTGTGATTGGTGGTAAGGATGTCACTCTCGCGGATCCGAAAGATCGCGATATCGCGATGGTGTTCCAATCTTATGCATTATTTCCGCACATGACTGTGGGTGAAAATATTGGTTTTGGTATGAAAATCAATAAGAAACCAGCAGATCAGATTGCCAAGCGAGTGCAAGAAGTGGCGGATATGCTGCAAATTGGTCACTTATTGGATCGCACTCCTGCTCAATTGTCTGGTGGCCAGCGTCAACGGGTGGCGATTGGCCGCGCTTTGATGAGACAGCCGAAAGTCTTTTTGTTTGATGAGCCGCTCTCTAACTTGGATGCTAAGCTGCGCGGCGAGATGCGCTTAGAGTTGAAAAAACTACATACATCGCTGGATTCGACAATTATTTATGTGACTCACGATCAGATTGAGGCGATGACTTTAGCGACTAAAATTGTGTTGCTGAACAAAGGTATTCCTCAGCAAATTGGCACCCCTTATGAAATTTATAATCAGCCTGCCAATGTGTTTGTGGCTAAATTTGTCGGCTCACCACAAATTAACTTACTGAAAGGTTTTTTATATCAAGAAGGCAATCAGTGGGGGGTGCTAGTGGATAATGTTTGGATCCCAGTGAAGGATTATCAATTTACCACTAAGCCGGTGAATGACCGCAAAGTGTTATTTGGCATCCGCCCTGAGCATGTGACTCAATCCCCCCTCAACAGCCATTTTGAATTGACACTGCCAGTCAGTGCTTTTGAAATGACCGGCTCGGAAACCTTGGCTGAGTTTGATATGCATGGTCAGGCGTTAAGAGCTAAATTAGATGCCAATTTAAAACTGAATAATGGCGATGCATTGAAACTGCATATGAATCTGCACAATGTTTCGATTTTCTGTGCCGCTACCGAAGAGCGACTGTAATCGATTGGCGGCGTATCGGTGAGCGTATCGCTAAAGTGACAAGTCATCCCACGCTATTTTGCGCGGGATGGCTTGAGGTTATTTACCCTAATATTTCAACAAGATCGGTGAATTACAGTTCCATCTGCTTGATCATTCCTGCTTCAGCATGCCCCGGGATGTTACAAGCAAACTCCACTTTGTTGTCACCTTGGAAATGCCATAACAGCTCTTTGGCTTTGCCTGGTTTTACGGTGACAGTGCTGCCGCTGTCGTGTTCATGGTTACCCATTTGACGCATCATTTGACGGTGTTTCAGTTGCTCCGCGGCTGAGCCAATCGAAAATTCGTGATCGATTTTGCCTGTGTTCATCACCACAAACTGAATATGCGAACAGATGAAAAGCGCATTTTATGCCTTAAATGAAAAAATTAGCCGTAATTTAAAGCTTTACCCTAGGGGAAGGTCAAGTATTATCTGAATAAAATGAGAAAATAGGCGGTGATGCTCGGTGAGCCGATCCGCTTCAACTGATCTGCGTGCGATAGCGCTTAGGGCTCACGCCTGATTTACGTTTAAACACCCGCGAGAAATAGAGTGGATCGCTATAACCGACAATTCGACCGATATGGTTAACCGAATAGTTGGAAGTGACGAGCAACTGTTTGGCGCGGCTGATGCGTTGATCATCGCGCCATTCGGTGATAGTCATGCCGACTTCGGCACGAAATAAATGGCCTAAGCGCGAAGCGGATAAGCAAGTAGCAGCGGCAATATCTTCGAGGCTAAAGTTGAGCTTCAAATTTTGGGTCATGTAATTCATCGCTTCAATCACCCGTGGATCAAGCGCTTTACTGACCACATCCGGTTGAATGGTTTTACAGCGGATCAGCAGTTGTTCGAGCAGATTAATCGCCAAGTCATTGCGGTAAGGCAGATCGGATTTTGCTACGTATTCAATATCAATAAACAGACGTTCGATTTGTGCAATGGTACTACTGTCTAAGCCTTGGGTTAAATAGACCCCGTTGGCCTGATCATGCCAGTGTAGCCAATCATGCCAAAAAGCCCTTGGCCGAAAATAGACCCAACGATGAAACCAAGAGGCACTGTCTGCTTTACGCTGATAAAAGTGGGTCGCACTGGGGGGAAACAGCAATAAATCGCCGGTTTTGACATCAAAGGCGTGTTCGCCTTGGAAAATAGTACCCTCACCTTGGCTAGTGAAATTGATGATGAAACCTTTCATACCATTAGGACGGTCGATGGCAAAGTCCAGTTCATCCCCTTCAATAATCGGCGTTAATCCTGCCACAAGGTGAGCATCGAAATTATATCCGGGCTTTAATGGGTCGCTGTTTTGCATACATCATCTTTATCGATTTTTAACGCAGTGTATTCTGCAGCGGATTAGCTGTCACCGCGATTGCTCACAGTTTATCCAGAATAATCCACTGTTTAGCTGAAAATGCTTCTCTGAACAAATCGGTTTTTTGAGTTTTGGCGAGAAATTCACTGGGTAGCCCATTTCTGTGGTGCTGCCACGCTGACGCTGAGAGGGAGCAAGCGGCGGGCGGTACATCGCTGGATTGTGGTAGATGTTGAATGGTGTGGCGGATATCTAAACGAGTCGGTACCGCATTACGAGCCAAATATTCAATCACCAGCGCATCATTGACAAAGTGGTAGTTGATGTTAATCGATAGGGTTTCTGCATGATCAATCTGACACCATTGCTCTAATCGATCCAGTTTGTGGCGAAAGCGCCAGTTGGCGCAGTGCATGGCAATCGGCTGTCCGTTATTCATCACTGCCATCTCGCCGACATAGCGAGTTTCACCATTCCATTGCAGCTCAAAATTAGCCGAATGGGAGGTCGAGAGTTTGAGGGTCCACTGGGCCTTATTTAACCGTAGCCAAGGCGCGGCAGCGAGATCGGTATCATTCACAAATTAACTCCAGAGTGCTCCCCTACGGGAGCACCTGTTCGGGTGGATTAACGCCGGTAGTATACGCCGTTATTGCGCAATTCTTGCTTGAATTGACGCAGATTGGTGTGATTATCAATCACCACCATTTCTAGGCCAAGGATTTCCGCGTAGTCGGTCAGGGTTGCGAGGCTGACTGCTTGGCTGTATACCGCATGATGCGCGCCTCCTGCATGGATCCACGCGGCCGCGGCGAGGTTAAGATTGGGCTGTGGCTCCCACAAGGCATGTGCAACTGGCAAATGGGGCAGTGATTGCGGTGGCGTTACGGTGTCCACTAAGTTGACAACCATTCTAAACCGCTCACCCAAATCAATGATTGACACATTGAGTGCCGCGCCCGCCTGACCACTAAAAATCAAACGCGGAATATCACAGCGGCAGCCGATCGTGTGGCGGTGAATTTCTAACTTCGGTTGTGCTGCGGCGATAGAAGGGCAAACTTCTAACATATGTGCCCCTAAAACCTGGCCTTTACCACCGAAATTGTAGGTGTAGTCTTCCATAAACGAAGTGCCACCCGCTTTGCCTTGCCCCATCACCTTCATAATGTGAGTCAAGGCGGCCGTTTTCCAGTCACCTTCGCCACCATAACCAAAGCCTTTGCTCATCAAACGTTGGGTCGCGAGCCCCGGTAAATTGGTCAGCCCAGTTAGGTTTTCAAAGGTGTTGGTGAATGCTCCGGCGCCAACCGAGGTTAAGAATGCCTCCATCCCCAGCTCTAAACGCGCTTCTTGGATTATCAACCGTTTTAAGCTTGCGTCACTGAGCAGTGAGTCGGCCATTTGGTAGGTTGAGGCGTATTCATCGAGCAGATGATTCACCTCTGAATCGGTCACTGCGTTTACCACTTCACTTAATTCACCGAGCCCGTACGCATTGACTTCATAGCCAAACTGGATTTGCGCCGATACCTTATTGCCTTCGGTGACCGCCACTTGGCGCATGTTGTCACCAAAACGGGCCACTTTCAGTTGCTGACCCGCATTGACCCCGATGGCTGCGCGGCACCAATCATCAATTTCGCTATGTACGTGTTGATCTTGCCAATGTCCGACCACCACTTTGCGTTCAATGTTCAAGCGAGTGCCGATGAAACCAAACTCGCGACAACCATGGGCGCTTTGGTTCAAGTTCATGAAATCCATGTCGATTTCATCCCACGGCAGTGCGGCATTGAATTGAGTGTGCAGATGTAAGAAGGGCTTATTCAGTTGGGAGAGTCCGGCAATCCACATTTTGGCGGGCGAGAAGGTGTGCATCCACAGCATTAAGCCAATACAGTCCGGATCATTGTTGGCCGCACGGCAAACCGCGAGAATTTCGTCTGGGGTTTTTACCGTGCCTTGGTTGGTGATGGCAACTGAGATGTCGGGCGCGACATTTAATCCAGCGATAATCGCGGCACTGTTATGCGCGACACTGTCTAATACTTTCGGTCCGTACAGGTGCTGTGAGCCTGTTATAAACCAGACTTGTTTTTGATTAAAAATCTTCATCATCTTTCCTTATTGCTTGGTTTGACCGTAGTAGGCGTTAGCGCCGTGTTTGCGTAAGTAATGTTTGTCGAGTAGCGCTGGGTTAAGCGCGCTGACTTGTGGGTTGATTTGTAGAGTGTGCAGAGCCATTGCCGCAACCACTTCCACCACCACCGCGTTGTGTACCGCTTGGTGGGGATCTTGGCCCCAAGTGAAGGGTGCGTGCTCTTTGACTAAAATACCAGGGCAGGCCATCACATCGCTCTCAGCGATAGTTTCAATGATCACTTTGCCTGTATTGAGTTCGTAATCATGGGCGATTTCGGTATCGCTCAATGCCCGTGTACAGGCAATTTGACCGTAGAAATAATCGGCGTGCGTGGTGCCGAGGGCTGGAATTGCTCGCCCTGCTTGTGCCCAAGCCGTCGCTTGTGGTGAATGGGTGTGTACAATGCCACCAATAGCTGGGAATTGGCGATAGAGCGCTAAGTGAGTCGCGGTATCGGAGGAAGGCTGCAGATCGCCGCCGATGATTTTTCCTTGCAGATCCACCACGACCATGTTTTGTGCACTGAGAGCACCGTATTCCACACCACTCGGTTTGATCACTACTAAGCCGGATTCACGATCGATGCCGGAGGCATTGCCCCAAGTAAAGGTGACTAAGTTGTGGCGCTGCAGATCCAGATTGGCTTGCCACACCTGATGGCGCAGATGATCGAGTCGTTGCGCAAGTGGCATGCTGAGTTGACGTGCGATGGAGTCAGACATCTTAACGCTCCTGTGCTTGGTGAAAGTTCGCCATCTGCTCAATATGCTGACCGAACTGACGATAAGTCGCGTAACGGTCGGCGCGCAGAGTTTGTTGATCGGGTTGAGGTAAGTAACTGTGACGTATCGGACTGGCCATCACTTGTTGTGCCGCTGTGGTGGTCGGGTACACGCCAGCGGTAACCGCGGCAAATATCGCTGCGCCGAGAGCACAGCACTGATCCGATTCCACAACAATGATTTCTCGGCCAATTACATCAGCGCACATCTGCATGACATACGGTGATTTTTGGGCAATACCACCAATCGCTATCACCCGCTCAACATTGACCTCTTGCTCAATAAAACCATCGACAATCGCTTTAGCGCCGTGGGCCGTCGCTTCAACCAAGGCGGCAAAAAGAGCGGGTGCAGTGCTGCCTAGATTTAAATCACACAGCGCGCCTTTTAAACGTTGATTGGCGTGAGGGGTGCGGCGGCCATTGAGCCAGTCGATGGCCGCTGGAGTGTTGTGGTCGATAGCTTGCTGCTGGGCTGCCTCAGTCAGTAGTGTAATTAGTTGCGCGCTAATTTGTTTGGCCGTTGGTGCAAAATCGGGGTGCTGTTCGGCGTAAGCGTGTAGTGGCCACATCAGCAGATTTTTGAACCAAGCGTACAGATCACCAAATGCCGATTGGCCCGCTTCGAGTGCCAGTAGCTCTGGCATTGCACTGCCTTGCACTTGTCCACAAATACCATGAATGGTGCGATCGCCGACTTGCTCTGCCTCAACCATCAAAATATCACAGGTCGATGTGCCGATAACTTTGACCAAATCATGCGCACCAGCGCCGGCTCCCACCGCACCCATATGGCAGTCAAACTCACCAATCGCAATGGTAATGCCAACGGTTAAGCCGAGTTGTTCAGCCCATGACTGAGACAGGTAGCCCGCGGCTTGATCAGCGGTGAACACTTCGCTGAACATACGCTCGCGTATGCCATCAAGAGTTGGCGAAATCGCACTGAGAAACGCTTGGTCGGGTAGGCCTCCCCAACTTTGATGCCACATGGCTTTATGTCCAGCGGCACAAATACCACGGCGCAAAGTGTGCGGATGCTCGGTTGCCGACAAAATCGCTGGGATCCAGTCACACAGCTCCACCCAACTGTAGGCGTGTTGGGCCACGAGTGGATCTTGTTCGCTCACCCAGGCGGCTTTGGCCCATAGCCATTCCGAAGAGTAAACCCCGCCGATGTAGCGGGTGTAATCGGTAAATTGACCAGAGTGGGCGAGTTGATTGATCCGTTCGGCTTTCGCTACCGAGGTGTGATCTTTCCAGAGCACAAACATCGCATTTGGGTTGTCGGCAAACTCGGGCCGTAACGCCAGAATGGTACCGTTTTCATCGATCGGCGCGGGGGTTGAACCAGTCGTATCCACGCCAATGCCGACAATGGCCGCACGGATGTTGTCTGGCACTGTCGCCAGCACTTGTTGCATCGCGCTGGTCATCGCTTCCAAATAATCGAGCGGATGGTGCCTAAATTGAGATTGTGCTGGCTGGCAATAGAGCCCTTGCATCCAGCGCGGATAATAGACTACGGCGGCAGAGACTTCACCACCGGTCTGTGCATTAACAATCAGTGCCCGTACCGAGTCGGATCCGAAATCCAAACCAATCACATGCGGCTGAGGGGTTTTGTTTGTATCCATAACTGCTCCACTTTTGCTCAGCAAACCAAATTTTGTCCAAGTTATAGCGGTAGCATGGCGCTTATCCCATAAATCTGTTTGCTGATTTTATGGATAAAAACGTCATGGAGTTTTTTTTGTGTTGTGACTTGCAGTTTGTGGGGGTGGGGCTAAGTTAGCCACATTTGCGATTTTGTGGCTAAATTTGCTTATTTTATTGGCATGAATAAATCATGCTCGATATGAATGCGAGCTGAGTCATATCCTCTATGGCTAAGTTAATGGATAAAAGCGCTACATTTTTTGACTGTGATTATGGTCACTAATAAATATTGTTAAATCTACAACTATGAATAGCGAACACTCACCTCTACCAGTGGATGGATAACAATGAAACTAAAAAAACTACTCACAATCGCTGCTCTATCTGGCGTTACCGTACTCAGTGCCTCAGCCAATGCATTTTTTGGTTCCAATGATGATACGAGACTAGGTTACCTCGTTAAGCAACCTGAAGAGCCGTGGTTTCAAACTGAATGGTCATTTGCGGAAAAAGCCGGTAAGGATTTGGGCTTTCAAGTGATAAAAATGGCGGTACCGGATGGCGAGAAAACCCTCAATGCGATTGATACATTAGCCGCGCAAGGGGCGAAAGGATTTGTCATTTGTACGCCAGATCCCAAGTTAGGTCCTGCGATCATGGCTAAAGCCAAAAGTTATGATCTCAAAGTAGTCACAGTGGATGATCAGTTCCTCAACGCACAAGGCGAGCCGATGACCGAGGTGCCATTGGTGATGATGGCCGCTACCGCGATTGGTGAGCGCCAAGGGCTTGAGCTGTACCAAGAAATGCAAAAGCGTAATTGGGATGTCTCAACCACGGCTGTGATGGCGATCACCGCCGATGAGCTGGATACGGCACGTCGCCGAGTCAGCGGCTCTATCGCGGCGCTGAAACAAGCGGGTTTCCCAGAAAGTCAAATCTACCGTGTACCGACCAAAACCAATGATATTCCAGGAGCACTGGATGCGGCTAACTCACTACTGGTGCAATACCCGAATGTGAAGCAATGGTTGATCGTCGGCATGAACGATAACACCGTTCTCGGCGGAGTGCGTGCCACTGAAGGCCAAGGCTTTAATGCCAATAATGTGATTGGCGTTGGCATCAATGGAGTCGATGCGGTGAATGAACTGGCCAAGTCGCAACCGACCGGTTTCTATGGCTCATTACTGCCTAGCCCAGATGTGCATGGCTATAAAAGTATTGAATCGCTCTACAAATGGGTGAAAGAGGATCTTGAACCCGAGAAGTTTGTGGAAGTGACCGATGTGGTACTGATCACCCGTGACAACTTCAAAGCTGAACTAGCGAAAAAAGGGCTATAAGCCGATTGGCGATGACGGTCACACTGGCCGTCATCCACTCATTTACGGAGAGTATGTTATGGCAACGTCCCCGTCTTATCTTGAATTTCGAAATATTTCTAAGCATTTCCCGGGTGTGAAGGCTCTGCACAATGTCAGTTTTCGCGCGGATGCCGGCAGTATTCACGCTTTAATGGGGGAAAATGGGGCTGGTAAATCAACCTTATTGAAAACGTTAAGTGGTTTACACCAGCCGACCGAAGGTCAAATCGCGATTGATGGGCAACCCGTCGTGCTCAATTCAACCAATGATGCGCTTGAGCACGGTATCGCGATTATTTATCAAGAGCTCAACTTAGTTCCTGAACTGACGGTGGCGGAGAACATTTATCTAGGGCAATTACCAACCCAAGGTGGCCGAGTTGATACCGAAACCCTTAACCGCAATGCACGAGTTCAACTGCAGCGTTTAGGTGAAACCTTCGATCCTGCTTGTCCATTGAAAGCGTTGTCGATCGGTCAATGGCAAATGGTGGAAATTGCCAAAGCACTCAGCCGCAATGCACAAATTATTGCCTTTGATGAGCCGACCAGTAGCTTGTCACAACGTGAAATCCAAAACCTGTTCAAAGTGATCCGTGAACTGCGTGATGACGGCAAAATCATTTTATATGTTTCACACCGTATGGAAGAAATTTTCGAGCTGTGCGATGCGATCACTATTTTCAAAGATGGCCAACATGTGCAGTCATTCTATGCGATGTCAGAGCTGACCCATGATCGCTTAGTGGCTCTAATGGTTGGGCGTGAAATTAATGATATTTACAACTACCGACCACGTAAGTTAGGCGAAAGTGGTTTGCGTTTAGCAAACGTTGAAGGCCCAGGCTTAAGTGCCCCGGTATCTTTAGATATTCAGCAAGGGGAAATCCTTGGACTATTTGGCTTGGTCGGCGCTGGTCGTACCGAGTTGACCCGCCTGATCTTTGGTGCGGATAGAAAAACCGCCGGCGATCTTTATCTACACGATGTCAAAGTCAGCGTGAAAAGTCCGCGCGATGCGATTCGTCTAGGGATCACGCTGTGTTCCGAAGACCGCAAAGCTGATGGCATCGTGCCGATTATGTCGCTGCAAGAAAATACCAATATCAGTGCTCGACCATGGCACTTAAAACTGAGGAGTTTGATCGATTTTGCTTGGGAAACCTCTAACGCGACTAAGCAAAAAGAGGCGTTAAATATTAAAGCAGCATCTTTAGATCAACCGGTAGGCAAGTTGTCTGGTGGTAATCAGCAAAAAGTGATTCTGGGACGCTGGTTATCAACCGCGATGAGTGTGATTTTACTCGATGAGCCGACGCGCGGGATCGATGTCGGAGCGAAATCCGAAATTTATGAACTGATTTTTAAGCTGGCAGAAAATGGGGTAACGGTGCTGGTTGTTTCCAGTGATTTACCAGAAGTGTTGGGTATTTCTGATCGGATCTTGGTGATGAAAGAAGGTGCAGTGGCTGGCGAATTAACTCGTCAGCAGTTTAACGAACAAACCGCACTTCGTCTGGCCATGCTTGATCAGGACGATGCGGCAGCCGCTTAACATTAAGGAGTATCATTATGTCTATAACGAGTTCTACAAAAATACTCACACCGCAAGATGAGAAACGTACCTTGAGTTTTGCCGGTATTTGGGATCGCTTCGGAATGCTGATGGTGTTTGCCGGCCTGTTTTTGTTGTGCGCATTTTTCGTGCCTTACTTTGCGACCTTTATCAACATGAAAGGGTTAGGGCTCGCCATTTCGATGAGTGGCATGGTGGCATGTGCGATGTTGTTTTGCCTTGCGTGTGGTGATTTGGATTTATCGGTTGCGTCAATTGTTGCTTGCTCTGGCGTGGTGACTGCGGTGGCGATCAACGCCACCAGTAGTGTGGTGCTTGGGATTGGTGCTGGTCTACTGTCTGGAGTGGCATTTGGGCTACTCAACGGTTTTGTGATTGCCAAACTACAAATCAACGCTTTGATCACGACGCTGGCCACGATGCAAATTGCGCGTGGTTTGGGCTATATCATCTCTGATGGTAAAGCGGTCGGGATCACCGAAGAGAACTTTTTTGCCTTAGGTAATTCATCAATTTTCGGTATTCCGACCCCGATTTGGTTAACCATGATCACTTTTGCTGTGTTCGCTTTTTTGCTCAATCGCACCGTCTATGGGCGCAATACGTTAGCGATTGGCGGTAACGAAGAAGCGGCGCGGTTGGCTGGGGTTAATGTGGTGAAAACCAAGATGATCATCTTTACGGTGTCGGGATTTATCTCGGCATTGGCTGGAGTGATTTTGGCGGCACGTATGACCAGTGGTCAGCCAATGACTTCGGTCGGTCTTGAACTGGTGGTGATTTCGGCTTGTGTCTTGGGTGGCGTTTCACTGAAAGGTGGGATTGGTAAAGTCTCCTATGTGATTGCTGGGGTGCTGATTTTGGGCACAGTCGAAAATGCGATGAATCTGCTGAATATGTCACCTTTCTCACAATATGTGGTACGCGGCATCATCTTACTCGCGGCGGTGATCTTCGATCGTTATAAACAAAATCAACATAGCTAAGTTGGGCTCGTGCCATTTCGTATGGTAAAGCAGAACAAATCCCTCAGCTAAGGCCGAGGGATTTTGCGTTACAGCGCGGCTTGCTGCGACACTTAAGGCGGATTGAGATAGTATTTTGCCAAAAATCGCGCATAATCGGATCACTCAACACGTTAAAGAAGAAATGATCTATGACTGATTTTCACTATTACTTTGAACAACTGCCTTGTTTTAACTGTAAAAACACCAAAGTGAGTACCGATCTTGGTTGGTTAACTGTCGCGATGAAAGAAGAAGTCTTAGCTCAGGTTGCAGAGTTGATTGCCCAAGACAACCTTGAGCCGGATTTAGCCGTGAACGTGACTTGCAGTGAATCGCAAGCGCGGGATTACTTGTTACTGAATTTCTTTGGTTATTCAGAACAAGAGCTGGCGGATCAGGTGGATGCGGAAGATGAGCAAGAAGTTGCCGATGAAATTGCTGAACTACTGGCCGATGGTGACGAGAGTATTGTGTTTGAGCACGAGATTGCCCTGCAAAGCTGTACTGAGTGTGAGATAGAAGAAGAGTAACACGCCATCGTCAAGATTGAGTGGCAAGTAACTGTTGGCTGAACGCCAATCCTGACACTTGCCACTTGGCATAAAAAATCCCCGGCCTTGGCTGGGGGATTTTGTGTTTTAGAGCGGGATTACAGTTTGTCCCACGCCATTTCCCAATGACTACCCGTACCTGGTTGGTACTGAGTCGCATTGGTAGTCCACTGTTGGCAGTAACCTGAGTATGGCCATGGCTTACATTGGTAAATAGCACCATCTTCAGCCAGTACTTTGCTGCCATCAACGTATTGATCTAAACCGTGAGGGAAGACAAAGTCGTAATCCCCTTCGCTAGGTGGCGTTTGTGGCTCGACCAGCATGAAATCTAGGGTTTGTTGATATTGCAAGTTGCCATCGCGATCTTTGCTGCGAGACACCAGCATATGGTGGCCAACTTTGGCTTCGCTGAGTGTCAATTGCACTGATTTCACTTCACCATCGTTGATAGCTTGGCTCCAGCTTGCTAATGGTCTCTGATGATGATTATACACCGTCAGCTCTGCGGTCATGTCACCTTGCGCTTCAAGCGTCAGATCCAGTTGCACCGGTTGTTCACCAATCTGGTAGTTGGCAGCTAAACCGGATACGGTGAGCGAATATTCTGGCTGTGGTGCTTCGATGTGATAACCGATTTCAACCCGTTGTAAGCCACTCGAATCTTTTAGATAGATTGGGTTAGTGCCGTACACCGGCACAAACTGATCACCATTGAGCTGGCCAGCTCGTAGCTGAGTTTGGGTTTGGTTGATTTTACTGGCTAAAGCATAAGACCACTGGTTGGCTTGGGTCAGCGTTTGCGAATCGATTTTAAGCTCAGTGCGGTAAGCTGGGTTTTCACCGGCAGCATCAAATACACGAGTAAATACGGTATCACCAATACTCAGGTCCATGGTTGGGATGATCTGCCCACCTTGTTGCCAATCTGGGATCACTGGGCTATCGCCAGCAAATTTGACATCGATGACGTTGTAAAACGCCGCCGCCGTATCACCCACATCCCACACCGCAAGGATCACATGGTAGCCTTCGCGCTCAGGCACAATACACTCATGGCTGACCAGTTTCGGTGGTTGCACCATATTGCCTTCAATCACACAAAATGGGTTTAGATCAAAAGAACCACGTGATAAGGCTTGGTTGGCGTTCCAATCCGGTTTGGTGATGTAGTATTTCCAATCTTTGGTGACGTGGTTGGCGGTAAACGTCCACTCAAAGTTTTGTGGACCCGCTTGAATTGGGCGTTTTACCCAACGATCCGCAGTTTGCTCATCGAGTGCAGCGGCCTGTGCGCTTTCTGCGCTGGCAATTTTGCCATCACGCGGTCCTGAGATTGGGAAACCTTCGGGTCCTTCAACACTTTGTGGCTCATATTGAATTGCGCCGCAGTTGGTGTTTTTCTCACCGGTGTCATTGGCGGCATATTTACACAATGCGACACGTCCTTCCGCGACGCCGTTTTCTACTGCTGACACATAACCATGGCCATAGGCGATACCACTGATTGCCGATAAAGCTAAGGTAATCGCGGTCATTATAGGTTGCTTTTTCATCACAAACTCTTTTTTGTTGGCTGACATATTGTGCCTGATCGATAGTCAGGCGTTATTTTTTTTGTTCATTCAGCAACGCAAGCCGACAACGCAGTGAAACTGTGCTGGCAACCCCGCTATCATAGCGATCAAGCCTGTGTTTGAGCGAGCAGCTTGAACACCACAGACCGGTGGCTTTGCGTCCCACTTTTTCAAGTGGTTTGCCGAAATGTGATCAAGCGCAAATTTAACCAAATTAAACCCAGAAAGCCACTGAGTGCCCAATTTATGGAATCAAACTCTCATCGTGATGATTTTGCATTTAACTGATTGATATTAAATGTAAATGATTATCACGTTTTCTATGGGGATGCTTGGTGTAAGGTCAGATTTTTCCCACATGATTTCAGGTTCAAACATAGTGATCGAATCACCAACAATTTTGAGATTGGCAGCTAAAATGAAAGGTGTAATTACTTTCATCGAGATAAGACTAATAAAATAATGTTTTATTGTTAACTTATTGTTTTTATTTAACTTGTTGCTTAAGGAATACGCCTGTACGCCCGAAAGTCATTGCAGCTTACTGTGAAGTACTTCAAAATTAGGACGTTTATATTTCTTCTTGGTTAAGAATGAGGTTGTGATGAGAGTCGCTGATCTGCTAAAGCATCGAGCTGAACATTTGGTTAAGCACACTGAGTTTAAACAGTGGATGTCTCCTTCAGTACGTGAATACTGGGATGATATTTTGAGCAAAACCCATCGTCGCCCGCTATTTGCTTGGGTGAAAGATTTGCATTTGCCAGCCAATGAAGAGACTCCCATCCCAGAGTCGATTGTGCTCAATCCTCAAGCACAACAAGTGTATGATCAGCTACAATACCAAGTTGGTGAAGTGATCCACACTGGTGAATGGTTGCTGGTCGATCAATCGCGCATTAATCAGTTTGGTGCTATCACCGAAGATATGCAGTGGATCCATACCAATCCTGAGCGTGCTGCGGTGGAATCTCCCTTCAAAACGACCATCGCGCATGGCTTTTTGACGCTAGCGTTATTGCCGAAATTGACCGACAGTGTTGATGAACAGAACTCGCTATTCCCGAGTGCTAAAATGGTGGTCAACATTGGCCTTAATTCCGTGCGTTTCCCGTACCCAGTTAAAGCGGGCAACCGCGTGCGGGCGGTGAGTACGTTATCAAAAGTCACGCCGATCAAAAAAGGTCTTGAGATTGAACGTGAAATTAAGGTTGAAATTGAAGGTGTGCGCCGCCCAGGCTGTGTGGTGGTTTCAGTGATCCAACTGCATTTTTAGTGGCTAACGATCACAAACGACAACAAATCAAATTCAACTAAGGAGAGCTTGTGCTCTCCTTAGTCTTTTTCGCTCCGAACACTTCTTAATGCGGCAAGTTACTCTTCATTGCTTGGCATAATATAGCCATATTCCACAATCAATTTTTTGGTTGGTTCAGATTGTAAAAAGGCAATGAATTGCTTGGTTTGCTCACTTGCTTTCTCTGGGTAGTGCAAAATCAAGAAAGGGCGTGAGAGTTGGTAGCTGTGTTTAGCGATGTTATCTGCGCTTGGTTCTGTTTTTTCAAACTGGATGGACTTAATCGATTTATCGACCGAACCAATCGAGATAAAGCCAATCGCTTGGGTATTGTGATTGACTAAGGTTTTCACCATGCTGTTGCTATTCACCACTAAAGCGGTTGGAGTAACGTCAGACACTTGGCGATTATTGACCGTTTTGGTCAATCCCATCAAGCTTTCAAAGCTGTAGCGCGAGCCGGAAGAGGCCTCCCGAGTGACCAAGGCAATCTTCTGATCATGACCACCGACTTGTTTCCAGTTAGTGATTTGGCCCTTGTAGATGCCGTAAAGCTGCTCGCGGCTTAAATTGGTGATTGGATTGGTTTGGTTAACCACAATCGCTAAACCATCAAACGCCAGCGTAAAACTGTGCAGATCATTTTGCGCCTCACTTTCGGTCAGGTAACGTGAGGTCATTGCAATGTCCGCCACCCCTTTTTGTAATAGTGAGATGCCGGCCGTTGAACCGACGCCTTGTACGGCAACATAAGTTGCAGGATGCGCCTTGTTGTACTCTTCTGCCAGTATATCCATGATTCTGGCCACGGAAGTGGAACCTGAAACGTTAATTTCACTTGCTTGCACAGAAAATGTCATCGTGCTGATAGAAAAGAAAACTGCGCAAACGGCGGCAAGTGCCATTTTAAACATAGAGTTGCTCCCGTATTATCAAAAAAATATCTCAACCAGCTTACCTGAAGCGTATGACAAAAATGTGAATTTATGCGTAGAGTTAGCGATATCACGTTGGAATTGATCGAAAATGGTTACCGTTAAATCATCTTGCAAGCATAGAATGGTGGTGTACCGTTAGCCATACGAGCAACCTTGATTGAGTGGTGAGGTTAAAATGATTGTTCATCTGCAGCAAAAACAGCTTGAGCGCCGCGCTGAGCTACTGTGCAACTATCGCAATCAAAGCCTGCCGGCTGAGCTTGGGAAAGCGAGCTTTGAGGTGATTGATCATGGTGTGCAGTTTATTTGGTGCCACTACAAGTTAGATTCAACCCAGTGTGATTATCAAAGCTTGGTCGCGAAAATTATTTGGCAACCAGAGTCAAACCAGTGGGAGCTCTATGCTTATGATTCGGATGCCGCTGTAGGCGATGAGCCTTGGATCCCTTATCCTTTTTTAGCGCGCAGCCATGATTTGACCGCGATGATCCGTGAAGTGGAAAAAGATCCGAAAAGCTATTTCTGGGGCTAATCGCGCAGTAAGCGCATTCTGTGAGATAAAAAACAATGTGAGATAAAAAAGGGAAGCGCGAGATAACGCGAGATAAAAGAAGGCATTCCGAAGAATGCCTTGTGATCACTGGAGGAGTGGTCAGCGTACCTTACGCTTGTGGCTCACTCGGCTCGACAACTGGAGAGGCAACTTCAACAGCGACATCCGCAAACACTTGGGTGGGTTTACCCACTAAGCTGCGGTTCTCCTGATTCACTTCTGTCAGCACAATTTCCAATACATCACCCAATTGATACACCACTTGTTTATCAATCAGTACCGTGCCGGTTTCGCCGTTACATTCAAGACGCTCTTTATTGGCCAAGATCAGTGCACCTGGAATAAAGGTCATTGCGCCGTTTTCCAGTAAACGTACGCGCATGCCTGCACGGTTGATATCAAAGATTTCGGCTTGGAAGCGAGTCTCTTTGGCCGGTTCATCCGCCAGTGTGCGCGCATAGAGCCAATCGGCGACATTACGCTCTGCAATTTTGTGGTGTTTACGATGCAGCGCAAGCTCTTCACCCACGGTTTCATCTGGCGTTTGTACTGGAGCTTTACCCAAAATGTGCGCTTTGAGTAAACGGTGGTTGATCATATCGCCATATTTACGGATTGGAGAGGTCCAAGTCGCGTAGACATCAAGCCCCATCGCAAAATGTGGCAGTGGCTGGTTGCCAATCTCGCTGTAGCTTTGGCTCTTACGGATCCGGTTATCGAGATAACTGGTCTGTTGGGTGGCTAGCCAGCGGCGTAGAGCAGCAAAGCCAGCGACACTGGTCAGTGTTTCCACATCGGCATCGGGTGCACCGTGCGCGGTCATTAATTCAACCACATCGGCCAATTTTTCAGCTTTGAAACCGGCGTGGGTATTAAATACGCCAAAGCCAAAAGTTGCTTGTAGGGTTTGACCTGCACAAATATTGGCGGTGATCATCGACTCTTCCACCAAGCGGTTTGCCGAGCGGCGTAGATCGGCGTGAATCGCTACTACATCGTTATCTTCACTGAGTTCAAAACGATAATCTGGGCGATCAGGGAACACCACGGCGTGGGTTTCGCGCCAAGTCGCACGTGCTTGTGAGAACGCGTAAAGATCGCGGACTACTTGGGCAATCTCGGCACTCGGTTGCCATTGCTCAGAGTGGCCTGTCTCCAACCAGTCAGAAACATGGTCATACACCAAGCGTGCATGGGATTTGATGTTGGCGGCAAAGAAGCGAATGTCATCGCCAATTACGCCATCTTTACTGATGGTCACCGAGCAGCACAGCGCAGGGCGAACTTGGTTTTCCATTAACGAGCAAAGCTCATCGGCGAGATCACGTGGCAGCATTGGAATGTTGCGCCCTGGCAAGTAGATGGTAAAGCCACGCTCGCGGGCGACTTTGTCCATCTCATCTTCTGGTGTGATATAAGCGGTTGGATCGGCAATCGCGATGGTTAACGCAAAATCACCGTTAGGCAACTGCTGCGCGTATAGCGCATCGTCCATATCTTTGGTCGATTGACCATCGATGGTGACAAATGGCAGGTCAGTTAGATCTTCACGCACCAAATCAGTGTCATCTTTTAGTTGCCAATCGTCAATTCCGGTCGGTTCGCTATTGGGCAGATCATTTTCCGCCAGCGTAACCCACCAAGGTGCAATTTTATCATCTGCATCGGTGATTTTATGCGTAATTTCGGCGAAGAAACCGTTATCCCCTTTCAGGGGATGGTGGATGAGCTGGGCCACCACCCAATCACCTTCTTGCAGCTCTGTTCCGTTAAGGCCTTTTTTGGCTTTCGCCTTGAGTGCCATCTTTTTGAGTTGTGGATGATCCGGCGCAACATTCAGTTTGCCTTTAAACAGTTTTACGCGGCCAATAAAGCGCGTCAGCGATTGTTCGACCAACTCTGCAGGCTCGGCGACTTCACGTTCATTCTCGGTACGGATGAACGCCATGACTTTGTCACCATGCAGGCACTTCTTCATATACGGAGGTGGAACAAAGTAGCTAGTCTTACTATCCACTTCGAGGAAGCCAAAACCTTTGTCGCTGGCTTTGATGGTGCCTTCTTTTTTAGGCAGGGTTTCTTGGATTTGCTGTTTAAGCTGCGCGAGGAGCGGATTGTCTTGGAACATTTTATTTATCTAACCGTTTAAGTTGGGCACAACTATAATCATTGAAGAGGTGGATTACTACCGAAAACGTGAGATTGGATGGGATTTGCAGCCGATTTGCGCGCTGAAAATATCAGCAGTTTCGCAGCTTTTATGGTTTTTTCGGTTAATCAGACGCCATTTTTCCTTTGCTAAGAAAATTTTGTGATGAAATTCAATTTTTTCTGGCTTTTTTTATGCGTTTAAGGAATAATCCGCGTCCCTTATATGTCCCTAGCGGCTTGATGCGTTTTAATACTTATCCGCATCTGAACGGACTCAGCAATTCATTGGATTGGTTGGAATGGTAAAGCACGTGGGACCTTGGTTATTTCTTCATTTAGTGGGATCCCCATGCAAGATACTGCAATTCAATTCAGTGATTTAGCACTGAACAGCGACATCCTTTCTGCCCTAAACGAAATGGGCTTCGTATCACCAACTCCAATTCAAGCAGCTGCAATTCCTTTCCTGCTTGATGGCCGTGATGCACTAGGTAAAGCGCAAACGGGTACTGGTAAAACAGCGGCATTCTCTTTGCCTCTGCTCAACAAACTTGATCTGTCACAATACAAGCCACAAGCTATCGTTATGGCTCCAACTCGTGAACTGGCAATCCAAGTTGCAGCAGAAGTCAAAAACCTTGGCAAAAACATCAAAGGTCTTAAAGTTCTTGAGATCTACGGTGGTGCTTCAATTCTTGATCAAATGCGCGCACTGAAATCAGGTGCGCACATTGTGGTGGGAACTCCTGGTCGTGTAAAAGATCTGATCACTCGTGATCGTCTGCACCTTGACGAATGTCACACTTTCATCCTTGATGAAGCAGACGAAATGCTCAAAATGGGCTTCGTGGATGACGTAACTTGGATCATGGAGCAAGCGCCTGAATCAGCACAACGTGTGTTGTTCTCTGCGACTATGCCACCAATGGTAAAAGACATCGTTGAACGTTACCTACGTAACCCAGAGAGCATCGACGTAGCGGGTTCTAACCAAACCGTTGCAAAAGTTGAGCAGCAATACTGGGTAGTAAAAGGTGTTGAAAAAGACGAAGCGATGGCGCGTCTGCTGGAAACCGAAGAAACCGATGCTTCAATCGTATTCGTGCGTACTCGTCAAGATACCGAGCGCCTAGCGGATTGGTTGTGTGCCCGTGGCTTTAAAGCGGCGGCTCTGCACGGTGATATTCCTCAATCACTGCGTGAGCGCACTGTTGATCATATCAAACAAGGTGTGATTGATATTCTGGTTGCGACTGACGTTGTGGCTCGTGGCCTTGATGTTCCACGTATCACTCACGTATTTAACTACGACATTCCATTTGATGTGGAATCTTACATCCACCGTATCGGCCGTACTGGTCGTGCTGGACGTAAAGGTAAAGCGATCCTGTTAGTGCGTACTAACCAAATTCGTATGCTGCGTACCATTGAGCGTGTAACTCGTTCTTCAATGGAAGAAATTCAACTGCCGCATCGCGATAAAGTGGCTGAGTCTCGCCTGAATAAGCTGGGTCTTGAACTGGCTGAAGATAAAGAACACAGCTCACTAGAGCGCTTTACCGATCTGATTGAAAAGCTGCAAGCTTCTCTGGAAATCGATTCAACCACACTGGCGGCGATCCTGCTTAAGCGTCAGCAAGGTAAACGTCCACTGTTCTACGTTGGTGCAGACCCAATGATCGAAGCGATGGAGCGTGAAAAATCACGTCGTCGTGAGCGTCGTGATGACCGCCGTGATGGTGATCGTCCAGCGCGTCGTGAGTTTGGTGGTCGTGATCAAGAGAACCACGATTGGAACACTTACCAACTGCAAGTTGGCCGTGACCAAGGCGTACAAGTGAAAGATATCGTTGGCGCATTGGCGAACGAGCTGGGTCTGACTAAAGGTTCGATCGGCGCGATCAAACTGGCGCAAGGCCATACTTTCGTTCAGTTGCCAAAATCAATGTCGAGTGATGTAACCAATAAACTGCGCAAACTGCGCATTCGTCAAAAAGAAGTTGGTGCAGTAGTGTGTGACTTCGATGATTTCCGCGAATCTCGTGGTGGTCGTCGTGACGGTGGTGCTCCACGTCGTGATGGCGCGCGTCGTCCAGAAGGCAACCGTGAAGGCGGTTTCCGTGGCGGTCGTGAAGGTGGACGCGAAGGCTGCCGTGGTCGTAGCGGTGAAGGTCGTCCTTTCCGTGAAGGCGAGCGTCGTTTCGAGCGTAACCGTAGCGGTGAAAGCAGCGGTAGCTACCGCGGCGAGCGTGGCCATGGCCAAAGTCGTCGTCGTGACGAAGCTTAATCATTAGTGATTGATTGATAAACCCGCCGTTTTTACGGCGGGTTTTTTGTTGTCACCCCTAAACCAACGCCTTGGGCGGTGGTGATTGTTTGAAAATAAAAGGGAAAGACGGCTAATGTCAGAGCTATATCATTCTTCGAACGGCAGTAAAAATAGGCCGCGAGGGTTAAAGACTACATACGCGTGCTGAGTTAACGTGTGATTAAACTGCGCGGAATTGAGCTGTAACAGCAGTTCTTGATCGTGCCATTTTACGGTCACTTCATACATTGAACCCATATACGCCGATTTGAGGATTTGGCAGGCTTGGCTTTCGCTGCCTTGCCTATGTAAGGTGATCGCTTCTGGCCGGACACCAATTTGATATTCGCCGGTAGGCTTATCCCGCGTCACTTCAAGATCGGCATCAATTGCATAGCCATTAATGTGGATCTGCTGCCCGTCAAAATGGCCTTGGAACATATTGCCCTCACCCATAAAGTTCGCCATAAACATCGACTTAGGCGCTTTATACAACTCTTGTGGCGTGCCAATTTGCATAATATCGCCTTGTTTCATCACGATAACAGTATCCGATACCGCAAAGGCTTCTGCCTGATCGTGCGTCACGTAGAGCGAGGTAATATCAAAACGCTGTTGCAGCTCGCGAATGGTTTCACGCATGCTGCGGCGCAAGTTGGCATCTAAGTTACTCAAAGGCTCATCAAACAGCAGCACCTTAGGTTTGAGCACCAAAGCACGGGCAAGGGCAACACGTTGCTGCTGGCCGCCGGAAATCTGGTCAACATAGCGTTCACCCATTCCTTCGAGATCAACAATTTTAAGTGCTTCATCAACTCGCTGACGCACTTCTTCACTCGGTAACTTGAGCATCTTTAAGCCATAAGCCACGTTTTCGTACAGAGACATATGTGGGAATAGGGCATATGACTGAAATACCATACAGATATCGCGTTGTTGGATGGAACGTTCGGTGACATCTTCACCATCGATGAAAATCTGCCCGCTGGTCGGTTTCTCTAAGCCGGCAACCAAACGCAAAACGGTGGTTTTCCCGCAACCGGAAGGGCCAAGTAGCGTGACTAAGCTGCCTTTTTTGATCTCAAGATCCAAGTTGCCAATCACGGTATTGCTACCAAAGCGTTTGCAGATGTTTTTGAGTACAACAAAGTTTTGTTTTTCCACGGTGATGTCTCCTAAGAATCTTGATTGGTGGCTTTGGAACGAGAAACGCGAGCTTCACCGACCAGTAAATCGAACAACAAAATGATGGCTAACATCACGACAATCAGCACGGAACCGTAGGCGATAGCGATGCCGTACTCACCATCTTCGACTCGGTTCAGAATGTAGGACGTTGCAACGCGGGTTTCCGGTGTAACCAGAAAGATGATCGCACTGACCGTGGTCATCGCCCGCACAAAACTGTACACCAGCGTAGAAAGAATCGCAGGGCGCAGCAGTGGCAAAATGATGTAGCGAATGGTTTGTAATGAGCTGGCACGTAAGCTCAGTGACGCTTCATCCAATGATTTATCGAGCTGCCCGAGTCCTGCAATACCAGAGCGGATCCCCACAGGCACGTTACGCATCACCATTGAGATCACCACAATTGCGGCGGTACCGGTTAAATAAATCGGCGCATCGTTAAACGCCAAGATGTAGGAAACGCCTGCCACTGTACCGGGTACGGCAAAGCAGAGCATGGTGGAAAACTCGATCACTTTTTTGCCGTAGAACTGCTGTCTCACCACCACATAAGCAATCAATAAGCCGAACAGGGCAGTAATCGGAGCGGCCACTCCTGCATAAATCATGGTAGTGATCAGTGACGGCCAAGCGCCATCAGACATGCCATTCCCAAACAGATTGAGGTAGTTTTTGAAGGTTAGGCTGTAATCGACGCTCCAGTTCACCGTAAAGCTGCCGAAGAAGATGCTGCCGTAGAGCAGAACGTTAAAGATCATCCACGCATACAAAGTCACAGTGACGCCCAATTTCAGTGAGGTGGGCATCTCTTGCACATCGCCACGGTAGGCTTTACCAGAAATGGTGACGTAGGAGCGCTGGCCGATCCACAGATACTGCATCACAAAAATCGCGAGTGAGAACAGCAGCAGAACCGAACCGAGTGTGCTGGCAGAAGCGTAATCCAGCTGCGCCCCTGCAATATAGAAATAGATTTGTGTTGCGAGCACATCAAAGCTGCCGCCCAGTACCAAGGGGTTACTGAAATCTGCCAATGATTGCACGAATATGATCAAAAATGAGTTGGCTAACGCGGGCTTAAGCAGTGGCATGATAATGCCGAAGAAGGTTTGATAGCGGTTGGCTTTAAGCGTATAGGCAGCCTCTTCCAATGAAGGGTGCAGTGACTTGAGTGCGCCATCCAAAATCATGAAGGACATAGGCGCAAACGCCAGCACTTGTGCGAGCCAAATCCCCGTGAAGCCGTACAGCCAGTTGGTTTTCTGTAAACCAAACCAATCGACCATCAACTCAGTGATATAACCCGAACGACCCAGCATTAAAGTCACGCCCAACCCGACAATAAAGGGCGGTGTCACGATCGGTAAAATGGAAAATACACGCGCGATAAAGGCGGAGCGTTTGGCAATACGTGTGGTGTAAATGGCAAAAATCAGTCCGAAGAAGGTGGCGCCAACGCCTACCGCAATACCGAGTACAATCGAGTTGTAAATGACGGTGAGGGTATGAGACTGGGACAGGATCGTCATGAACTGCCATGCAGTCCAGTTGCCCATGTCATCTTTAAACATCGGCAGGAAAATGGCGATGCTCGGATAAACAATAAAAATCACAATCAGCAGAATGATGCTGATCAGTGAGCTAATGACAAACTGGTCGCCACCGAGGTATTCCAAGCGAGCGAAAGCCAGCGTCATAATAGCACCAAGGGCAGTGAACAGAATGATGCTGGAATAACCCAATCCTTTACCGCTTAGCCAAGCGCTGAGCAAAATGGCCAGCATACAGAAGCTAGAGTAGGCAATATCGAGATAGTGGCGGTTTGTGTACTGACGTCCCTGAGCTTGCCGAGGTCGAAAGGCGAGCAATAAAGGCAAACTAAACCAGAACCAAGAAATGTTTGGTTCACTCCAACCCATGGCGGCATAAAATTCATCTGGAGTGGATTCAAATAGCCCATAATCCAGAGCAAAGGATGGCAGAAGAATAAAGCTAAACAGCACCGCAGCCAGCCAGTAAAAAACCGGATCGGTTTTGACTGGCTGGTGGAGTGTCAGTTTCAGCGCTTGAGAAGGCTCATGCATGGTCAAACCTTATTATTGAGTCGCACTTAACCTGCCCGCAAGCTGTGAGCAGGCTAAGTGTCATGAGAGAAATACCGCCACCGAGTGAAGGTGCGACTACGATTTCGGGTTAGTTACCCATTTTGATTTCGTTAACCCACTTGGTGATCAAACGCTTACGCTCATCAGAAGAGCCGTAGGTTTCCATATCGTAATTGATCAGTTTGAGTGTTTTCGGATCGAGCGCATTCGGCGACTGTTCCGCTTGGGTGTTGGTCAAGATTTGGTAGGAGTCCCCTTGTTTCCATGCCACTTCTTGGCCTTCTTTTTCGTGTTCCAGTTCAAGGGCATCACCGCGCCATTCGCCGACCGAAGGCAACCCCATTTCGGTCGGTTTCTCTTGGATGCGATAACAGAGCCAAAGCCCAACAAAAATTGCAATCCCGCCCGCAAACAAGAACCCGTAACGCCAGCCAAAGGTTAAGCTGATAAAACCAATCACGATGGGGATCAATGCGCCACTTAAGTTGTGGCAAGTATTCCAAATTGACCACCAAAAGCCCCGTTCGCTACGCGAATACCAGTGTGTGAGCACCTTGGCACACGCAGGCCAGCCCCAGCCTTGAAAAAAGGCATTCGCCGTCCATAACAAGGTAAAAGCTAACAAGGACGAACTTAAACCAAAAGCCATGTTGATGATGCCCGTGGCTATCAGCCCCAATCCCATGAAATAGCGCGAGCGGGAGCGGTCAATCATCAAACCCGAAACAAATTTTGACACCCCGTAAGTGAGGTAGAACAGCGTACCGAGAAAGCCTAAATCTGAGTAAGCGAGTCCTAACTCACTGAGCATTTGCGGCATCGCAAAATTGAAGCTTTTACGTGTCAGGTAGAACACGCCATAACCGACATACATGGAAATCATCAAATGAATGCGCCAGTGGCGATAAGCCTGATCGATTTCCATCGTTCCTATGGGCTGTACCTTGGGTACAATCTTCATATTGCTTGTCCTTATTGAGTTTTATCCTAATCAAGTAAGGTCGGAAAAACATGGGAAGGAGTTGTATTCATCTAGGAAATTCTCCTAGTTTTTAGGCATTTGTTAACGGTTTTGTGGGTAAGTTAACAATTATTCGCGTGCCAGTTTGGAAACTGGGCGACGTCATCATTAATTGGCCGCCGAGTGCGGATACGCGCTCGCTCAATCCTTTTAAGCCTTGTCCGCGCACACGCCAGTCGGGGGGTAAACCAATGCCATCGTCTTTGACTTCCAGCACCATTTCACTACCCGGAAACAGGCTAATGTGTACGTGGTTCGCTTTGGCATGCTTGGAAATATTGTTCAGTAATTCCTGCACAACTCGATACAAAGTCACCCGCGTGGTATCGTCCAGCTTTTGTGGATTCACCCCCATATTGAGACGAACCGTAATACTTTGTTCGGCAAAACGCATTTCTTGCACCAGCTGACGAATCGCATGTTCTAACCCGAGTTCATCCAAAATGTGCGGTCGCAACTGCTTTAAAAGTTGTCGAGTGGATTGATGAATACGCATGGCGAGCGACTGCACGCTGGACGCTGCTTGCTTGGCTTGATCGTTACTGGCTAAACGTTCAGCGAGCATGGATTGAATTTGAATCGCGGTAATGTTTTGGCCGATCTCATCATGCAGTTCACGGGCAACCGATTTACGGATTTGTTCTTCCACTGAGACGAGCTGGCGCGCGAGATCTTGCTTCTCATGCAGCTCTTTGGCTAAACGGGTGTTCATTTTGTGCAGTAATAAAGAAAGCTGGTGCTGGCGGCTAATGGCGATACCCAGCCCAAGTCCCACGAATGCTTGGCTCGACATAAAAATCAGCAGCTCTTGATCCGAAGAGAATGAACCACTGAACTGGCGTGCAGTTGCAAGCAGAATGCAGTTTAAGCTGCTCGCCAACACACCACCTTGCCAACCATAGCGATAGGCAAGAAAAATCGTCGGTAGCAAGATGATCAATAGGGCAAAGGGTTTCATCTGTTCAAGCAACGTCAGCTCAGCCAGCAGCCCTAAGCTGAAAAACACTAAGCTCCATACCAGCATTTTCGGCTTAAGTTTCACATCGTGGTGAATCAGTTGTGGAGAGAGGGGATTCCACGTTTGGTGACGGAGATAGTCGGCCACCAGATACAAAAATGGTGTTAGCACGATGCCTCCCGTGAGCGAAGCGATGCTCACAGCAATTAACGTATCCGCCCCCATGTGTAGCGGTTTCGCCAACAAGGTAAAAGTCAGGCCAACCAAAATGGTGTGCAGCAGCACCAGTGCAACGATCAGCAGCAACTTTTGCCAGTACAGGTTTAATTTCTGCCAATGCTGGCGGGCAATGGTCGCGGCCAGCCAAACCAACCAAGGAATTAGCAGCATCAAAAGGCTGGACTGTTCTGGGAGCAACACCAAGATCGCGCCAGCCAAGAGTATATCACTCAGTAACCAAACCCAAGTATGGGTTGGGCGTGCTAATAAATAGACCGCCAAGCGTAAGCCGGTGGGAAAAAGCAGATAGGCTTGTAGTGGATTGTGGCTCAAATATTGGCTGATGTTCCATAGGCTAAATTGACTAATACTGTAGAGAACAAAAGCAAAAATTAGTGGAAACAGCTTCGCCATAGTTAACCTTTAACCTTCCACGAGCAGGTGGTGCTGCAAAGCAAAGCGGATCACATCCACGTTATTGGTTAGATTTAATTTGCTCAAAATGTTGGCTCGATGAACGTGAACGGTTTTGTGGCTAAGAAACAGCGTTTGCGCGATCTCTTTCACCTCTTTGCCTTGTACCAATAAATCAAACACTTCTACTTCGCGCTTGGTGAGGTCGGCAAGCACATTATTGATATCGGGATTACTCAAATTGACCAAAGCATCGGCGCACAAATATCGTCTGCCAGAGGCAACGGTACGAATGGCACTCACCAGCTCACTCGGGCCACAACGTTTTGAAAGATAACCTTGTGCACCTGCATCCAGAGCTTTTTTCACAAACGAAGCGGAATCATAAATACTAAGAATGATAGCTTTAAAATTGGGGTTATGTTGATGCAAACGTTCTAGCAGATTCAGACCATTTTCATCCGGCATTGAAATATCAATGATGGCCACATCGACAGGAGAACCTATCAAGGCATGAAATGCTTCTTTTGCACTCTCATATTCACCTTGTACCATTATATCTTGCTCAAGATTGAGTAACTGAGCGAAGCCTGAACGAACAATCGTATGGTCATCAATGAGTGCAATTGTAATCATATGGTGGTATTCGTTGAATCAATTAATATTTACAAAAGTGTAATGTTTTTGTGTTGTGACAGCTGAGACATACTGCACGAAGAGTTACTTCGCGATAATAAAAATAGAATTGTTGTTGTCCGTTCAACTTTAAAATGCTGGTTTTCAATATGTTAACATTATGGTTAATTCTGGACGTGGGGAGCTGTAAACAGTAGGCCAATTTTTGACATGAAATAAACCGACGCACTGTTGGTATAAATTGCCAACGTTGATATAGCTGTGAATGAAAAAAGATAACCAGATAAAAACCAATAAGGTTTTTATCTCTACGGCAAAGTTTGAATCGCCTCATACTTAGGAGAGCTTAAATCCATTTTAATAGAGCGACTCAATAGCCACAGTGGTGATACGATACGATACGATGTTAGTAAAAAAAGTCTCTAAAGATTTGGCCTCCCCCGAAGCGCGGCAAAATTGGCTAGCTTATTGGTTTAAGTGGGGCACGAGGTGAGGCTGCGTCGGGTCTGGCGATGGTTATACAACATGCACTGCCTGCTTATAGGCTGGCGGCCTTTTAGCGGTGGTGATTGTGGTTATTGATAACTTGATCAGCGCACAGTTTTAATCCGAAGCTAAAAAATAAGGCGACCACAAATAGGTCGCCTTATGGCATTTTAACGACAATCTACTTAAACGATTAACGGTCCCAATACGCTTCTTCTAAACTATCTTCACGCTCAGGCAGGGCACGTGATAAGCGAGGTGAGTGCTGGGTTAATACTTCGTAACTGACTCGGTTGGCGTATTTACACACTTGTGAAAGTGATGAGTAGGTTAAATAGGGCAGTTCATGCTTGGCTGAATTTGGCACGTTACGTTGGTGATAGGTATTGGCGGCCATATCATGCAGCAGTGCTGAAAGTGCGCCATCGCCAGCGCCATTGGTGTTTTTGATCTCCAGCGGGCCGCCTAAGTAGGGACCAATGAAAGAGTATATTTTGAGTGGTTGTTGGCAATCTTGTTTACGCATCGCACGGCTGAATTCATATTGATTAAATTGCGCAATATGGCCAGCGAGCAGTGGCAGTTCCGTTTCACGTTTGGCCGACTCTTCAATATAGCCAGCCATATATAAGCCATCAGGACCTGCGGTACACAACACCAAGTCAACCCATTGCAGCGCTTGGTCTGCGGCCAGTAGTGGATCGCTTTCACCCGTGAGTGCCGCACCCTCTTCTTCATTCATGGCGACCACAGTGATGTGCTCTTTTAAATAGTTTTGCCACCACTCGGCTTTGCCTTCAATCACATATTTGGTGCCAAGGGTGAGAACCACCGGAATTGAGCGCGCTTTGGCAATCTCAATCGCGCGTTGCACCGCTTGTGGCATTGGGTCTTCTGGTTTACCGCGCATTAAATAAGATGACACCACCAACGCGGAGGCTTTCTCAAACACGTCTGCTGGAATATTTTCCGGGCGTAGTTGATTCATATGCCCTTCATTAATCGCAAAGGTGCGTTCTCCATCACGCGAAATCAGCGTATAGCAGCGTCCAATCGGACCATCGACCGTTTGTAAGTGGTTGAGATTCATTCGTGATGATGTGCGGCATAGATAGCGATAAGCATAAGAGCCGACTTCAATATTTTTTGACATCACGCCAAGCAACACCGATTTGCTATCGGCCAGTACTGAGTAATTGTGCAGCGTGTTACCTATGGTGTCACCCGGATACTGATGAGTGATTAATCCGCGCTCAACCAATTCCTTATACAACGCATCGGCTTTGCTCTCTTCAAGCACCAGTGAGTGGCCTTTACTGAGATCGTAGCGAGCTAAGAACTCGTCATCGACGCGCGCTTCGATATCGACAATCGTTTGTCCTACGCCGACTATGGTGGGTCGATGCAGTTTAGGAGCGGGCTGGAGTTGGTTGATAAGTGGATCTCGGGCGTGAGTTGGAAAGTAGTGCTTAGATTTGCGCTGGCCAGGAAACTTCATTTTGAAAGTGCGGATTGAAAATTTTCGCGGATCATATCACAAATTCGATCGATTACTTTCATTTTATTACCGCGAGAAGTGAGCTTGATCAGCTCCGAGGGTTTGGTTGATGGGACGATCGTTATCATCCCTGTCGAACAAATCTGGCCAAAATTGGGAGAAAAAGGCCATGGCAAGGGATGTTTGAGCGAGAGCATCATCGAGCAATAAGCCAGTGCAGAGGCACTGGCCATATCGATACAGAGTGTAACCTGGAGAGTGGATTTACTTAATTTGCTGGTGGGCTCGGTTGAACATATGCGGCGGTTCCCCAAAGTGGCACGGTAGATAGACTGTGCTTGAAACTGCCATCGGTTTCTTTGGTGGTATAAGACAAATAGAGCAGGGTTTGATTATCCGCATCATAGATCCGTCTTACTTTCATCGATTTGAAAAAAATGCTTTTGGATTTTTTAAATACGATTTCGCCGGATTTGCTCTTATTAATTTGCGCAATCATGGTTGGGGTGATTTCACCGGTTTGACGGCACGAGATCGAACTGTCACTGGGATCCGATAGGCTCAAATTGGCTTCAATAGACGCAATATGACATGTCACACCCGTGACAATATCATCGCTTAAATTTTCAATTTTCACATCTTTGAGCGTGAAAATTCCAAGCGATACATCACCCACTTCATTGTCAGAACAGCCGGTGAGTAGGGCGACGATAAACATCGTAGCTAGGCATTTTTTCATTTTAACTCCTGATTAGGCTAAACATGGCTCGCAAAATGGCACTGGCGAGTGTTCGCTCACCATACTCACAAGGTCAGCGCAACAAATTGGCAAGAGCGCCCCGATTGCGCTAAGCATCATATGCTGCTGCAGCGTACCGTTTTCGTGGCAACATCATACGGATTTTCTGCTCGCAATGCAGCCAAAGCAAGCATTGGGTGAGATAATTCACTTCTCAATGCCAGCTTACAAGGGATTAAAGCTTGTCGCAGCGGGGTGGGATGAGTATGCTGCCCCTAATGCAACCGTCATTAAGCATGTTGCGTCACCAACCAAGAAGAAGCCCGCTATGAATCATTCCTCCTCACCTGTGGTTGCGATCAAAAATCAGTGGTTACTCAGTCAAGTCGATGTTGAATTTCCAACCACCGAAAGTTTACAAGGGCGCGATATTTACCAGGCTTTAAGCCAAAACACGCACGTGATACCGTTGCCAGTACAAGCCAGTGATGAGTCGTTACAACAAGAAATTTATCTGGTTGATTTCCATCGCTTAACGGTCTGGTTTGCCTTGTTACAAGCGACGCGCTGTGCCGAACCACAGCAACAGTCGCTGTTAGTAGAATTTTTCACGCAAATCATCTATGCCCCACCTTGTCAGCTGTTTGTTGGATTTCATCTGGGTGAGCCTGTCGCGGCAGGCATGGTTACCGAGTACCAAGGTACGGTGTTGCTGTCGGATCTGGTAGTGAAAGATAATACGCCTTTTGTTGATCCTGAAGTGTTTGCTCAGGCATTGTACGCTAAGTGGAAAACGCTGACCGCTAGCAGCGCGGTGCCCTTTCTTGAGTTGGATTGACGGTTTTCACCCGAAAAAAGTGATGTTGGTTGAAGTTACGTAAGCCAATGCTCCGATTTCTGTGATTCTGTTAACTCGCACCTTTTTCGCGTGGCAGTGAGAGATACACTGCCAAGAGAATAAAGGAGACGTGATGACAGCATCCAGAGTGAAATGCGTAATTTTTGACTGCGAAGGTACCTTAGTTGATAGCGAACGTTTGTGCTGTGAGGCGCTAGTGCAGGTGTTTGGTGAGCTGGGTGTTGCCTTAAGTTATTCACAAGTGGTTGAACACTTCGCTGGGGGTAAAATTGCTGATGTTCTGCATAGCACTTGCCAATTTGCCCACATCTCGGCCGATATTGACCTGCTTGAGCAGCGTTACCGAGCAGTAGTGGCGGCGATGTTTCAACGCCAATTAGTACCAATGTCCGGTGCTCAAGAATTGCTTGATTATCTACAGCATCATCAGATTGAATTTTGTGCGGTATCCAATGCGCCGCGAGAAAAAATTGCCCTAACCTTGAACTTAGCTGGTTTAGAGCGCTATTTTAAGGGGCGAATTTTCTCTGCTTTTGATGCCAATAGCTGGAAACCAGAGCCAGATTTGATCCGCTATTGTGCGATGAATATGGGGTTTACGCTTGAAGAGTGCATCTATATTGACGATACCGCCAAAGGGGTAGCGGCGGGGATTAATGCTGGGGTGATCACTTTTCAGCTTAGCCCGTTAAATCCTCAAAATCGTAGTCGTTGCCAGCAAGTCATCGTGTTAGCGCATTTACAGCAGTTAGTGCAATGGTTAAGTGATAGACAATCTCCGCCATTCAAAGTCGCGATGCCATCTTCTCGCTAGCCCCTCAAGCGAGTTCTCCTATCACTGAGTGTTTCTGTCAAATACACGGATCATCTCGCCGCCAAAGCGCCCTTGGTACTTGCATGCAAGACCAATCCTCCACCGCGGAGTGGGCTTCACAGATCCACTATTTGTATTTTCACCAATCTCATAAATCGGTTAGATTGTTGGCCAATTATGATATTCGGTTGCAATAGGAGCCTCATGGCAGAGTGTCATCAACTGGCTACAACATTTCAAACGTATATGGAAAACCCACTGGTATGGCCGATTTTTGATGTGTTGAAACAGCAATCCTCAGGCTGGAAAGTTCACACTTTAGCGGCGCATTTAAGTGGGTTAGGTATGATGCCAGTGCTTGATCCCCAACCAGAAAAAGATCTGTTTAAACGCAATTTTTTGATCATGAACGCGCTGTTTCAGCTACAAGAAACGCTGCATCCGCAAAAATGGCTGCAAGTGGAAGCGATGGATATTGTGTTAGCACCGATGATGGGCCGTCAATTTCAGTCGATTGATATGCATGATCCGCTGCGTGATTACTACACCCAATGGGTCAACTATGAAGCGGATGAAGGGGAAGTGAAACGCTTGCTGAATGAATTCTGGACGCGTTATCGCCACTCTGTAGGCAGTGATAATGGTAAAACATTGACTCGCAGCCAAGCACTGCGTCTGTTTGAGCTGAGCGAAGCGGCGAGTGCGATCGAGATCCGTAAAACGTGGCGACGGCTGGCTTTGCGCTGGCATCCTGATCGAGACAACGGCAGTGCTGAACGGTTTCGTATCTTGTGTGAAGCGTGGAATATTCTTAGGAATGAATATTCATAAATACCGATTCATCTACCCATGACTAGCTAAATATTACTCAAACATAACCCAGCCATTGAGCGCGTTATGTTTGAGTCGTGAGTGATAGGCTTGGGCGCTGACAGGCAGAGCACAAGCCTTTTGGCCTGTTAGTTTGTTTAAGCTTTAAATTGCGCTTTGCGCATCCGGTTGAGAGCCGCCATCGCATCTAAAACCCGCGGTTTGGCTAAATCACCATGATTAGGCATCGCAAGGTGCCAGTCGCCTTCCAGCATTTTGCTCATTGCTTGAGCTGGGTTTTCTGTCCAGCCTGGTAACTGCGCCAGTTGGAACCATAGCCAACCCATCGCATTCACTTCGCTGGAGCTTTGCAACTGTTCAAGTGCAGAAATATCGGTGAATTCTTTACCAAAACGTAGTGCATCTAACCCTTTGGCTGAAACGCGGAACTTACCTTCTAGCAGCAGTTTTTGCAATGTGGCGCAATTTAACGCGCGTTGAGCAAAGGTGGCAAGTGGGGTTTCACATTCGTTACGACGTAGGGTCGGATGTTGAGCAATCACTTCACGCGCTTTGGCTGTCACATCAACCGGTTGATAATCGTGCATCTGGATCACGGTATCTGCCACATCCAGATAGTCACCGGATCCTCCCATCACCACTAAGGTGGAAATACCTAAATCGTCACGCAATTGACCAATGCGATCCACCAGTGGTGTGATTGGCTCGGCACCTTTACTGACCAGTGCCTGCATCCGCTCATCACGGATCATAAAGTTGGTCGCCGAGGTATCTTCATCGATCATTAAGGTGGTCGCGCCCGCTTCAATCGATTCTTGTAACCACGCGGATTGTGAGGTTGAGCCTGAAGCATCTTGAGTGCTGAAATCGGTCGTATCTTTCGCCATCGGTAAATGGTTAATGTAGTTCGACAAATTGAGATTGTGTACACAGCGCCCTTCTTCGGCGCGAATTTTCATCGCTTTGCCATCCGTCACCATCCGCTCACGGCCATCGCCCGGAATATGGTTGTACACCGAACGTTCTAGCGCAGTGAGTAAGGTCGATTTACCGTGGAAGCCACCACCAACAATCAAAGTGATGCCTTGTGGGATACCCATGCCAGTCAATTCACCTTGGTTGGGTGTACTAAGGGTGACTTGCAATGATGCTGGAGTTTGAAACGGTACCGCTTCTTTCATCGGCAAATCACAGTTACCGGCTAAACGGGGCAGAATACTGCCATTGGCGACAAAAGCGACCAAGCCCAGATCATCAAGTTGGGCGCGCATCGCTTGCTGATCTTCTACCACGGCGCAGTGATGCAGCAGTGCGGCTTTATCCAATTCACGTTCTAATGTGGCGCGGCGGATGTATTTTGGCAGATGGAAAGTGAGAATATTCAGGGCCTTCTTGGCCAGAATATCACGCCCTTCGGCAGGCAGACTCATGCGAAAGCGCAGTTCAATACCCTGTTCGTTAAACAGCACGGCGGTGCTGTCAAGTACGGTTTGACCGCTGAATGCTATGGATAAACTGTTGTCTTGTTTGGCAAATTCCGCAAAGGCACGTGCGATAAAATCACGCGCAGCCATTTGATAAGTCGGTGATTTTTCCTTAAGCCATTCTAAACCAGTCAATGACCAAGCACGGGTGGCGCGCAGGCGAGAAGCGGAAGCGTATGGATCAGACTGAACATGATCGATGAATAGCGTAAAGTCAGTAAAGTCATACTGGCCTTTGATCTGCTGATAAGCACGATAGTTCTGCTTTTCAAGTTTTTTCAGAGTTGCAATTAGTCGATCCATCTCGATTATCGCTCATAGGGAAAGAAAAAGAGGAGCGCGATTATAGGTAGCGCCCAACTAAGAGTAAAGCAATGATGCGCCCAGCGGTAGGTTAACCGGTTGGCACGCATCAGCACGGTGAGTATCGAGGCTCCAACTCAACGCATATTCAAAGTAAATTCGGGTCGCTTTGGTTAATAAAGGCACTGAGATTAACCGGTTTCTGGTAATCAATCTCAGTAAAGCCAAAGCCGTTGAGTTGCATAAACTCTTGTTTAAACCCGGTATAATCGCCCAACTGCTGAAAATTGCTGGCGTTGAGTTGCGCTAAACAGGCGGCGACTTGTGCTTGAGTATCTGGGTTCATCTCCCAATCATCCATGCGGATCAAGCGTTCACTGTCGACGGGGGGTGGATTGCGGCCATACAATTTCTCGCTCAATAAGCGCTGCATCTGTTCAATGCAGCCTTCATGGGTACCTTTATTTTTCATCACTTGATAGAGCGCGATCAAATAGGGGCTTAAGCCGGGAATAAAAACGCTGGCTTTGGTGACCAGTGCTTTACACACCACGGCATAGGCTGCGCCATTAAAATTAGCCAGTTTGAGGTTTAGCGCATGGCTGGTTTGATGAAGATCGATTTTAGCCCGACCTAAAGTACCATCGAGGTAAATCGGATGGGTAGCGGGGGGGCCAACATAAGAAAATGCAATCGTTTTACACCCTTCAGCCAGTGACTCAGCGTTAATTAACGTATCAATCCAGTTTTGCCAATCATCACCGCCCATGACGCGCAACGTGGCCTCGATTTCCTGTTCAGTGGCTGGCTCTAAGCAGGTTGCTGTCCAAGTGTCGCTATCGAGCATAATTGATGCACCAGAGACTGGCTCACCAATCGGTTTGATTGCCGAACGCCAATATTCACCATTGGTTTGGCGGCGCATGCCACTGGCAATGCTGTAGATGATCAAATCCACTTCGCCTTCAAAGTAGGTTTCAATCGCCTCAATCACTTGTTCGCGCATTTCGGTAGAAAACACATCACCACTCAGATTGATGGCGATACGCCCCGCTTGCTCAGCGTGCTGTTTAAAAAAGTGATTGTTGTAGTAACCCGCACTGCCGGTTTGATTTTCGCTTGGAGCTCGCTCTAAAGAAACGCCAATAGTATCGGCCTGTGCACCACCAAATGTGAGCGCAATTCGTGCGGCTAAGCCAAAACCTGATGATGCGCCAAGGATCAAGACACGTTTAGGGCCAGAGCGAATAGGCTTAGCCTGTTTAACATATTGGATTTGATTAAGGATGGCTTGCTCGCAGCCATAAGGATGAGCGCTGCGCGCCACAACGCCCTGAATGAATGGCTTGATGTGCATGATGTCACCTATGATTTGGTCAATCGCTCAAAAATAGCGTAAAGCTAAGTAAATTTTATTGAGCTAAGCCATTAAATGAGTGAATGGTTATAAATGCTCACTGAGTTGCTCAGCGACAAAATCGGCAATCCAAGGTTGTGCTTCTGGTTTAGGATGTAAGCCATCGGCCATCATCCACTCTGGCTTTACGATCACTTGTTCAAGAAAAAATGGCAGTAGTGGAATGGAAAATTGTTCCGCTAAGCTTGGGTAGAGCTGAGAGAAACCCTCGCTGTAACGTTTGCCATAATTGGGAGGGATGCGGATCTGCATTAACAGGGCGGTCGCATTATGTGCTTGGATCTGTTCAATCATGGTGCTTAAATTTTGGTTAATCGTGTGTAGCGGGAAACCACGTAAGCCATCATTGGCGCCAAGTTCAATTAATACCAGATTGGGTTGATGTTGAGTAAGCAACGCAGGTAAGCGTTCAAGACCGTTACCCGTGGTATCGCCCGAGATGCTGGCATTAACCACCGAGAGTGCTTGGCCTTTTTCGCCCAAAGCTTCGGTCAGTAAACTTGGCCACGCCTGCTCAATAGGCATGGCATAGCCAGCGCTTAAACTGTCGCCGAGTATTAATAAGGTTTTACTGCTAGCAGTAGCAGAAAACAGCATTAGCAACCATAAGGAAATCCATCGAATCATGTCTACATCCGTTATATTAGCGCAATCATTATCTAAATCAGTCTCTACCAATCAGCAACATTTAACAATCCTTCACCAGGTGAATCTGTCGATTGAGGCGGGAGAAAGTGTGGCGATTGTGGGGGCTTCTGGTGCGGGTAAATCAACCTTAATGACGCTGCTGGCCGGTTTAGACACGCCAACTGATGGTGAAGTGTATCTGCTCGGTCAGCCGCTATCACAATTGGATGATGAAGCGCGCGCAGCGCTGCGTCGTGAGTCGATTGGTTTTGTTTTCCAGAGCTTTCTGCTGATCCCAAGCTTATCCGCGTTGGACAATGTCACCTTACCGTGTTTATTGCGTGGTGAAATGGAAGATCGCGCTCGGGGCAAAGCTTGCTGCAAGCGGTTGGGTTAGCTGAGCGTATGCACCATGTTCCTGCGCAATTATCGGGCGGCGAGCAGCAGCGTGTTGCACTTGCCCGCGCGTTTATGACCCGTCCACAACTTCTGTTTGCTGATGAGCCAACCGGTAATCTTGATCAAGCCACCGCCGCCAAAGTGATTGATTTGCTGTTTGAACTCAATCGTGATCACGCGACTACCCTCGTTTTGATCACCCATGATCCGCAACTGGCACAACGTTGTCAGCGGCGCTTTTTTATGCACGCGGGTGAGCTGGAGGAGCGCGTATGAAGCGATTGTCGTCGGTTGCTCATGTGCGGCGGTTGCTCTGTTGGAGCCTACGTGAAATTCGCCATGGTCAGTTATGGCCAGTGGTTGTGGCGCTGACGCTGATTGTCGCCGCTATTTTTGCACTAACCGCGCTGGCACAAAGAATGGAGCAAGTGATCGTTAAGCAAGGGCGTGAGGCGTTGACCGCGGATACGGTGTTTGTTTCGGCCAATCCATTGCCACAATCCTTACTTACGTTAAGTGCACAGTCTGCGGTACAGACCGCACAATTGATCAGTTTTGCGACCATGGCATTTAGTGATCATGGTATGCAACTGGTCACTGTTAAGGCGGTGGATAGTGCTTATCCACTGCGTGGTGAGATGCGCTTAAGCGATAGTCAAAAACAACTGCATCATGTGCAGGTTAATCAACTGTGGTTAGAACCGCGGGTGAAAGATCAGCTCGGTGTCACGATTGGGGATCATGTGGCACTGGGCGATGCGGATTTTGTGGTCAGTGGCGAAATTAGCGAAGAGCCAGGGCTGAGCTTTAACCCCTTTCAGCAAATGCCCACAGTTTATATTCATCTCGCTGATGTGGCTAAAACGGGTGCTATTCAGCCCGGCAGTCGGGTGCAATTTAGCCTGTTTATGGTTGGTGAGCCGCAGACTCTGGCGGGCATTAAACAAGCGGTAAGTTTAACTGCGAGCGATCGCTGGCAGGACCAAGAGAGTGGCAGTCAAACCAATCAAGTGTTTGAGCGCAGCCAACAATATTTGTCCATGACAGTGGCGATCGTGATCTTAATGGCGGCGACCACTTTAGTGCTGACTTGTCAGCACTATGCCGCAACACGTATGCACACTATTGCGATGTTAAAAAGCCTCGGTGCGAGTCGGCGCTGGCTTTACCGCTGGTTAGGGCTGCAAGTGGGTTTGCTGCTGGTGTGTGCGCTAGTGCTGGGTAGTGCGATGGGAATCGGATTGGAATTCTTATTACGCATACCACTGCGCGATTTATTGCCCAGCCCGCTACCGAGTTATGGTTGGCGCCCATGGTGGATCGCACTGGTAAGCTGTTTACTGATTGCGGTGCCAGCTCTTGGTATTCCCCTTGGGCGGCTGTTGAGCATCAGCGCTGCCGCGGTATTGCAACCCGTATCAACTCGAGTCAGTTGGCAACGTCCTCTGCTGCTGATCATGGTACCTGTGGTGCCGATGTTATTGGTGTATTGGCAAAATCCGCTGATTTGGGTGGTGCTGCTTGGTATGCTAGCGCTGTTTGTGCTGTTGGCGATACTCAGTATGCTGATCACGCGTTTAATGGCTCAATTACCCCTCAACCCTGCAATGGTATTAGCATTGAGTCGGATTAATCGATCCGCGACAGCCAGTGGCTTGCAGTTTGGTGCGTTAGCACTGTCTTTGATGCTGCTTGCTATCATTTGGCTGGTGCGCACCGATTTGCTGGCGGATTGGCAACGAACGTTACCAGCAAACGCACCTAATGCTTTTGCACTGAATATTAGTGAAACGGAAAAAGCCAGTTATCTGGCGGCATTAGATGCGGCGAATATTGAACGCTCAAGTGCTTATCCGATTATGCGTGGCCGTTTGAGTGAGATTAACGGTCAGCCTGCGAATCAATATACTCCCGCGGGTGAGCAGAGCTCAAATGCACTACGCCGTGAGTTAAACCTGACTTGGGCGCAGCAACTGCCCGATTATAATCCGATTTTACAAGGTGAGTGGCATAGCCAACAAGGTGTGTCGGTAGAGCAACAAGTGGCGCGCGATCTTGGTCTTAAATTGGGTGATACGCTGACTTTTGTGATCAATAGCCAGCGGGTTAGCGCGCAGGTTAACACTATTCGTCAGGTCGAATGGCGCACCATGCAACCCAACTTCTATTTCATCTTGAGTCCTGATGTGGTGCAGCAGTTGCCGGTCAGTTATTTGATCAGCTTTCGCCTTTCTCCCGAGCATGATGTGCTGCTCGGTCAGTTAGCTCGTCAGCATCCGACTGTGAGTTTGATCGACATTCGTACTATGGGGGCTAAAATCCAAGCGTTGTTGACCCAAATCGTGTGGTCGATCACTGTGCTGGCTGCGCTTGGCGTGGTGGCAGGGATGTTGCTGATCTTCATTTTATTGCGCTTAAGTTTAACTCAACGCCAGCAGGAAATTCGCCTTTATCGCACTTTAGGCGCGAGTCGGCGTCGAGTGCTACAAACCATTTGGGCTGAATATGGTTTGATGGCGCTGATCGCCGGTTTAGTTGCCAGTGTCAGCGCAGATGTAGTGGTGGCTGCTGTTATGCATTGGGGGTTTAACTTGGCCCCTAACTTACATATTGGACTGTGGTTAGCGTTGCCAACACTTACGTTTTGCACACTGGCTGCCGTGGTGAGTCGCTTACTGAAACGGCTGTTAGCCCCCGTCAATCAAGCGTTGTACGATTAGTCGCTTGAGTAAATGGTTTAGTTATCCACAAAATCAGTGGATAACTTTTGGGATAAGTAAAGTGGTGGTTTAGCACTGGCTCGGTGCTAGCCCCGTAGTGACCGAGGTTTGCGAGTTTTGGTTATACACAAAATGGGTAAAACCGAAAAATAGCAAATCTCCGTCAAGCATTTTTTTGATTTTTTTCGAGCTAAAATTTGCTTGCTTTACGATGATTAAGCTGACTTTAAAAACTCAGGCTGGTCGAGTTGTCGCAGCAATGAGGCGGGTGATGATTTGATTGGAAAATGTGATTTGCTTAACCTTTCACAGCCTCTAGAATAGCGACTATGTTAGTTGGCCTAGATGTAACTGTAGGGAAAATATGACATTGCGATCTCAAGAACGCCGAATTGCGATTATAGGTGGTGGTATCGCCGGGGCAACGGCCGCGGTGCACTTAGCTGAGCTTGGGCTCAATGTATTACTGATTGAAAAAGGCGCGGGCTTAGTTAATGGACCTCCGATTTGCCATTTACATGCTGGTGGTAATCTATATCGGGAAATTTCAGAGCAGCAGTGTATTGAGTTGCTTGAGCAATCAATTGAAACCGTGCGTCTTTATCCTCATACCTTGAATGTTCGTCCTACCATTATCACAGTGCCCAAATCTGATCCCGGTGAACCACAAGCGATTTTGGCGCGCTTAATGACCATTCAAAATGCCTATCGAACTTTAGTTGAACATGATGGCGCCAATCAAGTGCTCGGCGAGGTCGAACACTACTATCGTGCTTATCAGCGGGACGAATTAGAACATTTGGCAAAAACTTGCCAAGCAAATCCGCCGCGTTGTGATGATGATTGGATGGTGCCTTTTGCACAGCATGTCGATTTAGATCAGCTCAAATATCCGGTGGTGTTAGTCCAAGAGTATGGTTGGAGTGTATTTCGGCTCGCGGCCAGTGTTGAGCTGACACTGGCGGAATTGCCTAATTGTCAAGTGATGACCCGTTGTGAGCTGATCGATGCTCAATATCACCATCATCAGTGGCAACTGACTTATATCGATGATCAAGGCCAGCAACAGCAGCAAACGGTGGATTACCTGGTGAATGCTTGTGGTTTTGAAACCGGACGTATTGATGATATGGCCGGTCATCAACGCCAGCGTTTGGTTGAGTTTAAAGCTGCTTACGTCACTCAATGGCCTGATTGCCATCAATGGTGGCCGGAGGTTATTTTCCACGGCCCACGTGGCAGTGAAGCGGGTATGGCACAGTTAACCCCTTATGCCGATGGAACCTTTCAACTGCATGGCATGACACAAGCAATCACCTTGTTTGATGATGGTTTGGTAAGCTCTAGTCCAACCTCTGCACAGCCACAGTTACCAAGTTATTTACAACACAAAATTGAGCACGGCTGGCCGTTATCGGCCCAGCAGCAGCGCACGCAAAGTGCAGTAGAGCATATGTCCCGTTTTGTGCCCGCTTTTTCCAGTGCACAGTGGGCGGCCACTCCACTGTTTGGAGCACAGCAAATTCCCGGTGATGATGTGACGCTACGTGCGGCGGATGTGAGCTTTGAAGCGAATCAGTATGCACGACTGGAGGTGGTGAAAGGCTCATCGGCACTGCGTGCGGCGCGGCAACTGGTGGCTCACTGGCAATTACATCCGACCGAGCAGCGACTTGCCATCGAAGCGGAGCATCCGGTCAGCCTCGCGTTAACCGCAGAGCAAGTTGAACAGCATGCGCTTAGCTTAAGTCAAGCGCGTGGCTATCCGGTCGCGTTAGCCAAAGTGTATGGTAGTAAGCCGTAGGGGGAATCAGGTCGCATGACCCATTAGCGGATCGGCGAATTAAATGGGTATCATTAGGCATCAGGCTGACGAGCGTTAACCGATGCGAAGATTGATCTAATGGCTGCTGCTTACGCGGTAAACCGCAGCCGTCGGTTGGTGATAAATAAAAAGTAACACTCCCCACACATATCAAGGAGTCGAGTGATGAAAGTATTGGTTACTGGTGGCATGGGCTATATCGGCAGTCACACCTGTATTCAAATGATCCAAGCTGGGATGACGCCAGTGATCTTGGATAATCTGTATAACAGTAAGGCGACGGTGCTGGCTCGCATTGAGCAAGTTACTGGCGTGCGGCCACAATTTGTACAGGGTGATGTGCGTGATCAAACGCTGCTGGTGGAAGTGATGCAACAGCAGCAGATTGAAGCCGTGATCCATTTTGCTGGCCTAAAAGCGGTCGGGGAGTCGGTTCAAAAGCCACTGGAATATTATGATAATAACGTACATGGCTCGTTGGTGTTGATCGCGGCGATGCGTGAGGCGGGTGTGAAGTCTTTGATTTTTAGCTCCTCAGCCACCGTGTATGGCGATCCAGCTAGTGTGCCGATCACTGAGTCTTTCCCAACCAGTGCCACTAATCCGTATGGGCGCAGTAAATTGATGGTCGAAGAGTGTTTGAACGATTTTCAGCAAGCTAATCCTGATTGGAGCATTACCTTGCTGCGCTATTTCAACCCGGTTGGTTCCCATCCATCTGGCTTATTGGGGGAAGATCCGCAAGGCATTCCTAATAACCTAATGCCGTTTGTGGCGCAGGTGGCGGTCGGGCGTCGCGAGTATTTATCGGTGTTTGGCAGTGATTACCCCACCAAAGATGGGACTGGGGTGCGTGACTATATCCATGTGATGGATCTTGCCGATGGCCATATTGCAGCGTTGCAAAAAGTCGGCACCCAAGCTGGATTGCATATTTACAATCTCGGTACCGGAAAGGGTTACAGTGTACTGGAAATGGTCAAAGCCTTTGAAGCGGCAGCCGGGCGTGCAGTGCCTTACCAGTTGGTTGAACGCCGAGCTGGTGATATTGCGGAATGCTGGGCTGATCCAACGAAAGCCGCGCAGCAGTTAGGTTGGCAAGCCACTCGCACTTTAGATGAGATGACGCAAGATACTTGGCGTTGGCAGTCCAATAACCCACAAGGTTATCCGTCAGAATAGGTGGTACGCAGCAGTAAACTGATCATCGGCCGATTTACTTAGTAATATAAAAACGCCCATCGCGAGTGATGGGCGTTTTTTATTAAACTGCGGAATCGATAATCTGCGGAATCGATAATGTTAACCCAGCGCTGGCAGTACCCCAAAAGTAATCAGCAACTGCGCACCAATGATCAGTACCCCAACTGAGCCGGTGATCAGCAGTGCCGCATTACCGCCATTGACTTGGTAATGCGTGCTGCTGGCTTGCTGGCGCACTTTGATCACCATCGCTAACGGTAAGAAAATCGCCAAAATTGCTAATGCAATCGCGGCGTAACCGAGCGCCATAATAAACCCTTGTGGGTAAAACAGCGCAAACACCAGTGGTGGTAAAAATGTGATGATCGAGGTCAGTGGGCGGTTAATTTTGCCTTGTTTACTGCGCAGTGAATCGCCCATAAATTCAAACAAACCAAGACTCACGCCTAAAAATGAAGTGAGCAGCGCCAAGTCAGCAAATACGCCAATCAGGTTACCCAGATGAGATTGATTGACAGTGGTTGCCAGCACGCCAATCAGTGCGGTTAACCCCATATTGTCGAGTAGGGTTGATTGGCTCACCACGCCGAGTGTGACAATTTGCCAGAAAATGTAGATCACCAACGGGATCGCCGAGCCAAGCAAAATCGCTTTGCGTAGTGCTGGTGTATCGCCATCTAAATAATTGACGATGGCCGGAATGCTACCGTGAAAGCCAAAAGAGGTAAAAATCACTGGAATCGCGGCCACAATCAAACCTTGTTCAATTGGCATGCTTAATAGGTAAGTGTGTGACACATTCGGTGCGAGGAAAAACAGCACCGCGATCATCGCGATCATTTTGCCGGCAAATAACACCCGGTTGACCCGATCCACTGTGCTGGTACCAATCGTGACCACTAACGCGACTAGGATCGTAAACAGTAATGTGCCACTTGAACTCGCGACGGTCACGCCGCTGAAATGGGCAATCCGTTGGGTAAATTGTGCACCGCCTCCGGCAATGTAGGCCGCGCACAGCGAGTAAAACAGAAATAGCATAGCAAAAGTGGCCACCCACTTCCCTTTGTCACCTAAAATTTGTTTCGCTAAGGTGTGCAGCGTGGCGTCTTGCTCGGCGTATTGGTGAATCTCCACCATTAATAGCGCGGTAAATGCCATCAGCATCCACAATCCGAGCATAATTATTAATGATGTCGTGAAACCGATCCCCGCGGAAGCTAGAGGCAAGGCTAGCATTCCTGCACCAATCGTGGTGCCTGCGATAATCAAAGTACTGCCTAAAAGCTTTGATTGTGTCATCTGTAAACTCTTTTATACGTTATTTAAACTGGCGCTTAGTGTTTTGTACGAAAAGTAAGCAATCAAGTCATCTATTTACACTAAATTTTGCCTATTCTGTAGTGAGTTTCGATTTGCGTCAATCAGTTTGTAAAATTTAAAATCCATTCATGTAATTTAATATTTACACTGTGCGTATGATACTGCACGGGCTTGCTCTGCTGGATACTTGTTGTGACATCTTGATTGCGCAGTCTGATCTGCCATTTTAGAGAAAGCCAAACGCTGTGCACTTTGTTACAATCCGCGCCCCAAAAGTTCAATAGGTACGCACTATGTCATCCACCCCGATCACTTTTTCGCAATTAGGCTTAGATCCTGATCTGCTCACCACATTAAGTGGGCTGGGAATCGTGGATCCCACGCCGATCCAACAGCAAGCCATTCCGCATGTGTTGCAAGGTAAAGATGTGTTAGCTGGGGCGCAAACCGGAACTGGCAAAACCGCGGCGTTTGGTTTACCTATAATTCAGCGCTTTGTGACAGAGCCGTGGCCGCGTGAAGCCAATAGCAAAGAAGTGCGTGCGTTAGTGCTGGTTCCCACCCGAGAATTAGCCCAGCAAGTGCTTGAAAGCATACAAGCTTATGCGCAAGGCACCGAGTTAAAAATTGTCGCCGTTTATGGCGGCACCAGTATGAAGGTGCAGCTTAACCATCTGCGTGGTGGGGTGGATATTTTAATTGCGACACCGGGGCGCTTACTCGATCACGCGCACGTTAAATCGCTCTTTTTAGGTAAAGTGGAAGTCTTAGTGCTCGATGAAGCGGATCGCATGTTGGATATGGGTTTTATGCCGGATATTCAGCGCGTGTTACGCCGTTTGTCACCACTGCGGCAAACGCTGTTTTTCTCGGCCACCTTTGATAGCAAAATCAAAGCGGTAGCGTATCGCATTATGCGCGATCCGCTGGAAGTGCAAGTCACCCCATCGAATTCTACTGCGGCAACGGTGCAGCAGATGGTTTATCCGGTCGATAAAAAACGTAAGCGTGAGTTGTTGGCCTATTTAATTGGCTCGAAAAATTGGCAGCAAGTGTTGGTATTCACCAAGACTCGTCAGGGCAGTGATGCGCTGGCTGATGAGTTAAAGCTCGATGGTATCAAAGCGGTCTCGATCAATGGCGATAAAAGCCAAGGGGCGCGGCAAAAAGCCTTAGATGATTTTAAAGCCGGTAAAGTGCGTGCGTTGATCGCCACCGATGTGGCAGCGCGTGGTTTAGATATTGCGCAGCTTGAGCAAGTGGTTAACTATGACATGCCATTTAAAGCGGAAGATTACGTACACCGAATTGGGCGTACAGGCCGTGCGGGTCAAGCGGGTTTAGCCGTGTCATTACTGGCGCATGATGAGCAGGGGCAATTGGAAGCGATTGAACGTTTACTCAATACTCGTTTACCACAAGAGTGGCTATCAGGCTTTGAGCCTAGCCCGATAGTGCGTGACGAGAATTCGCCACGCGCGGGTGGACGCTCTGCTGAGAAGCGTAAGCTTAAGGCGCAGTTAAAAATCCATGCTCAGCGCGGTAAAAAAGCACGCTGATCGTGCTCAGTGTGGCGAAGTTTTCTCAACGGCCATGCAAAAATAGTAATCCACCAAGCGTAATACCATAGACCAAGGCGCATTTTGAGTGATCAGCACAAGATGCGCCTTGCTGCTTTATGCCAGCCGATCCGTTGGCTGCAGCACGCTTAGTGTGACTCGGGCTCCTCCGTATAGAAATCACGCCAATCGCAATTTAACGTATAGACCAGCTCTTCAACCGATGTTGGCTGCATAATATAGGGCTGGCTGACATGAAATTTTTGTATCATCAATGAGTTAAACAGTTGCCAATGCTTGAGTAAGCAATCGGATAACTCTTCAATCTCTGGAGCCCAAGTGGCGCGCATAAACGGGGTTAAACTGGCGGCACTGTGGGTGTACATGATCATCTGCCATTTGATTTCCCACAGCAGGATCGGTGATTCTGGATGCTGACGGTTATATTCGCTGGCCAGTGACTCAATCAGATTTTCGATGTCGCCGGAGGTATCCAGAAAATAGTCCAGCAATTTATCTTCTTGGCGCACTGCATCGGCAATCAGTTGGATCGGTTGCTTAATCACTAAGCCATGGGCCAACATACGCATGATAAAGGTATAAAGTTTAACATTGACGGGGGTGTCGGCCGGCATCGCTTGCAGCACGGTTTGCATATAACGCACCATATACAGATGCAAACCATCGCTAATGCTGTGCCAGATTTTTTCTTTACTGCCCAAATGGTGGCGGATCAAACTGTGCGATACCCCAGCTTTTTCACTGATATGGCGCAAAGAAACCCGCGAATAGCCGAGTTCACAAAACAGCTCTGCCGCAATAGTGATAATGTGATAACGCGTTTTTTGGGCATCTTGTGCACTGCGCCGCCCTTGTTTTTTCTCAAGCATGTCAACTTAACCTATGGTGCTCGCTAAGATGCCCCATTGTTTACCAGATTTACTCGGTTTTTTCACCGCCATCAGAGCAAAAATCGAGTATAGGAGGAATATTCACGGTGTTGTGGCGTAAAATGCAGCAACGTCGTGTAAATCTTGATCGTTGAAACGGCGTAGCTGAGCTTTCATCATTTCTGCCATCGGGCCACTGCGCTCACCGAGTTGGTACTCTTTCATCGCTTGATACAGCTCTGGCGCACTTTTGCCGTTCAGGTTGGGGTAACGGGAGTGACTGGCTTCATCATCTTTGGCATGACAAAACAGGCAGCTTGAGACTTTTTGCTCACCGAGCTGCGCATCACCACTCGCCAACGCCGGGTTTACCATCATGGCTACGCCCAGCGTCAGCGTGATATGGGCTAGTGGATGGCGAAATCGCATGGCTTTATGCAATTGAAAATTCATTTTATCTCCTATAAATATCCGCAAAGTTTGGCTTTACTTAAACAAGCAATGGTTTTGGCATCGGTGATTTCGCCGCTGATGATTTTACTCTCCAATGCGGCAGGGCTAAGCAGTAGCACTTCAATCACTTCGTCTTCATCACAGCAATAACGCGCTGTTTTGCTCAGTTGTTTGGCGACAAACAGGTGTTGAATTTCATCGCAGAAGCCAGCGAGCGGGGTCACTTGGCCGAGTTCAATAAATTGCGCGGCACTAAAACCGGTCTCTTCTTCGAGTTCACGTTGTGCGCAGGCGAGCGGCAATTCATCGGGTTCCAGTGTGCCAGCGGGGAGTTCAATCAACCATTTTTTCAGTGAAGGACGATATTGACGAATGGCGACGATTTCACCTTGTGCGGTCAAGGGCAAGATCACCGCAGCGCCGGGATGCGCTAGCGTGGTATGAGTTACCGTGTAGCCATTGGGAAGCAAAATCTCTTCCTCAACTAACGCGATATTTTTCCATTGATGGATGATTTTGCTCATAAGCGGCGTTTTATAACACTGATAATGAAACCGCTACCTTAACCCACCTTAAGTGGCATCCCCAAGCATAAATTCTGCTTTTGATACCATGATTGGGTGATTGGTGACAAGTTGAGCAATGATCGGTGCAATCAATGATTACCTGTTGTTTGCAATAAATGAGATCTGCTATAAGGGCACAATAAAAAATACACTTTGTAACAAATAGACAATAATTCTATAGAGTCGCCGCTTGTTCCATTGATTTGACCCAATTGGGTGTTTTGTTTGAGGTATAAAGAGATGCAGCCATTGACCACCGGCTCTCACGCGCAAAAAGCGCTGCTTTGCGAGCGCATTAATAAGCTGGCCAAAGCGCTCTCTGATGGCGTGTATGAGCGAGAGAACACCATCAAACTCTGCTTACTGACCGCGTTAGCCGGCGAGAGTGTGTTTTTACTTGGTCCCCCGGGGATTGCCAAAAGTTTAATTGCCAAGCGTTTGATTCAAGCTTTTGATAATAGTAGCTATTTTGAATATTTAATGACCCGTTTTTCCACGCCAGAAGAGGTGTTTGGGCCGCTAAGCATCCAAGAGTTAAAAGATAATGGGCGTTATTTACGTTTGACCCAAGGTTATTTACCGACCGCACAGGTGGTGTTTCTGGATGAGATCTGGAAAGCGGGACCGGCGATCCTCAATACCTTATTGACGGTGGTTAACGAAAAAACCTTTAAAAATGGCAGTGATATTCAGCCAGTTCCGATGCGTTTGCTGGTGACCGCTTCCAACGAATTACCAAGTGAAGATAGTGGGTTAGATGCACTGTATGATCGTCTGTTAGTGCGGATTTTTGTTAATCGGATCCAAAATAAGCAAAACTTCAAATCGATGCTGACGGTCGGTACCGCCCAAGAGGCAAAAATTCCGGCTGGGTTGGCGATCACCGATCAAGAGTATCATCAGTGGCAAATTCAGTTGGATAAGCTGGAGTTAACCGATCCGGTGTTTGAGAAGCTTTATCAACTGAAAAGCATGGTAGAACAACGCTCACAAGCGAACGCGAGTTCTGATTTAGAGATGTATGTTTCTGATCGCCGTTGGAAAAAAGCGGCCAAATTATTGAAGGCGAGTGCCTTTTTTAATGGGCGTGATGAAATTAATCCTCTTGATCTGCTGCTGCTGGAGAATTGTTTGTGGAACACTCCGCAGTCACACCAAGTGGTGCATGATGTGATCCGCGAATTTGCACTGCGTTATGCGTTTGACCAAGCGGAAGTGGAACAGCAACTGGATGTATGCCGGCTTGAGTTGGCGCAAATTCAAGAAGAATTAGAGTCAGAATTTGCCATGCTGCTGTCGCTCGAAACATCAAATAGCTTAATTAAAAAGCAAATTCATCATCAATATGATCTTGCCGATGCGAAAAAATACAGCGTAGGCGTTACCAACGATCTGATCAAACTGGTGCTGTTGCAAAGCAATATGTCGGTCTCGGAAGGCGAGAAAGGAGACAGTCGTTGGGTTTATGTGCCCAAAACTGAGTTAGAGCGCATCATCAAAGAGGGGCAGGGTAGCGCTTACGGTTATGTGAATCACAATACCAACTTGTGCCGCTTACGCTTTGATCTGGATGGCAAGCGTAATTTGGTGATTAAGGATATTGCCAATCGCTCGGTATTGGTCGCTGTAGTCACCAAACAAGGCTTGGAAGAGACCTTGTATCAAAACTGGTTGGCCAAAGCGGATCAAGCCATGGCGCAGTTAACCCATGCTGAACATCATTTACGTCACGTGCGCGCTAAATTTCATGCCGCGTTGCCGCACAGTTTTATCGATCCTGAGTTGCCGACGGCAATGGAAGCCACTTTGCATGAACTACAACAATATTGGCAAGCAACGCAAAGTGAATGTGAGCGTAGCGTCATGCGCATTCGGAATCTCAACCAATTTTTCGCCTAAGGAAGTGTGATGCTGGGAGTTGATGCGTTCAATCTGGTGTTAAGTATTGCCGAATCAGGGCTGATCGATACTGCAGTCAATGATTTGATTGGGCGTTCACAAGTGATGATGATGGCTGACAATCGTGGCGTGGCGGCCTCGGTAAAAAATCATCTATTAAAATGGCAGACCAACGTGCGTCGCCGTATGACCAAAGTATGCGAAACTGAACGCTTTCAAAGTGAATTGGCGCTGTACCAAAAAGTGATCCATTGGGATGAGGCGACTTTTTTTGCACAGACGCCCGATCTGCTTAAGCAGTTGGAGGGCGATTCAAGCTTTTATCTGCAGGCGCGGCGTTTGCTAGAGAAAGAGCAGCTCCACCGTAACCCGATGTTCCCGCATTTCTTTTGTGATCAGTGGTATAAATCTTTGTCAGAGGCGATCCGTCAAGCGCAGTTACTCGAACTGAAAGAGAGTAAAGAGCGGATGCTGGCTGAGCTTTATCAACGGATGGAAACTCTGCGCAATATGGATAACGTCACCGCGGCTGGGGATACTGCCATTATCGGGCGTTTATGGGATATGGCGGCGGCGAAATTAAGTCGCAGCGACTTGAGTACCATCAAACGTTATGCGGATTTTCTTAAAAAGCACCAGACGTTACAGCAAATTGCTGAGCAACTCGGGCGTATGGCCGGGCAGAATGATGATCCTGATCTTAAGCGCGCGCCTACCGAAGTATTACAAATGGTAGAGCAGCGCTCTGATCAGGCGACTGACGATATTGTTGGTATCCATGAAAGTGATGATCTGAGTAAATTGCTGCCCAACGAAACCCTGTTTTTGGCTTACCCAGAACTGGAAGTGGTTTTTTATCAACACCTTATTGACAAACGTTTGATGAATTACCGCATGCAAGGTAAATCACGCACTTTGCGGCAAGTGCGTGCACAGCGCCCAGATCATAAGCAGCTTGAGATCGAAAAAGGTCCGTTTGTGGTGTGTATTGATGCATCCGGTTCGATGGCGGGGTTTCCTGAGCAGTGTGCTAAAGCGATGGCGTATGGCTTAATGCAAATTGCGCTGGCTGAAAATCGTGATTGTTATGTGATGCTATTTTCCTCCGAATTGATTACCTACGAATTAACCCGCCAAGATGGGCTGCGTGAAGCGAGTGATTTTCTCAGCTATACCTTTCACGGCGGTACCGATTTTGAACCGGTGATCTTAAAAGCGCTTGAACTGATGAGCGGTGAGACTTATCGCAATAGTGATCTGGTCGTGGTCTCTGATTTTATTGCGCCAAAACAAAGCGAGGAGTTGTTAGCACAAGTGGCGGCGATCAAAGCGCGCAAAAACCGTTTTCATGCAATCAGTTTGTCCAAATATGGTAATCCACAACTGCTCACCATGTTTGATCACTGTTGGAGCTATCACCCAAGTTTGCTTGGTCGTTTAATCAAAAAATGGTAATTGGCTTGTAACCAGTTATTCTTGCTATTGTTGTGGCGTTTTTTTATACAAAAAGTTGGTTGGCTTTGGTTTTATACATTTTTATTGCATAAAAATACATTCATAGTAGTATCAAGCACAGGTGATAATTAATGCAGTATGTCAGCATGAGTATTCGAGTTAACGCAATTAATAAGTCTTATGGCACCACTCAGGTGCTGCACAACATTAGCTTTGAATGTGCTAAAGGGGAAACTTTGGTACTGCTTGGCCCAAGTGGTGCCGGTAAAAGTTCGTTGCTGCGGGTACTCAATCTGTTAGAAAGCGCCGACAGCGGTCAACTGCATATTGCCAATCAACAGTTTGATTTTGCTCAACTACCTTCTGAGCAGCAGGGGCTGGCACTGCGGCGTAAAGTGGGCATGGTGTTTCAGCAGTACCATCTATGGCCACACATGACCGTGTTGGAAAATCTGATTGAAGCGCCAATCAAGGTCGCAGGAATAGCCAAAGCACAAGCCAAGCAGCAAGCGATGGATATTCTGACTACCTTGCAATTGGCCGATAAAGCCAATGCATGGCCACTGCATCTTTCCGGTGGTCAGCAGCAACGGGTAGCGATTGCCCGCGCGTTAATGATGAAACCGGATGTGCTGCTGTTTGATGAACCGACCGCTGCGCTTGACCCTGAAATCACCAATCAAGTGGTGAAAATCATCCAAGAGTTGAGCCGCACTGGCATCACGCAAGTGGTGGTGACTCATGAGGTCGATTTTGCCAAAAAAATCGCTAGTCATGTGCTGTATCTTGAACAAGGTCGCATGATCGAACACGGTACGGCAGCGGCGTTTCATCACCCGCAAACCCCACAGTTCGCTGAATATTTGACCCACTGATTATTATCAGTGGTGCTTAAAGTTTGAGCTTAACTTCTTGAATTTAATCGATTAAGTTGCATAGACTAATACAATAAGTTAGCTAATTTAACCCATAGATGCTGGCGATTGATGTGCCAGATTTCGCAATATACATGGAGTATTACAATGAACAAGATCCTACTTGCGTCTTTAATTGGTTTGGTTTCAGCCAGTGCTGCAGCGCAGCAAGAGATCAAATTTGTCATGGAAGCGACTTACGCACCATTTGAATACATGGATGCAAATAACCAAATCCAAGGTTTCGATGTTGATTTGGCCAATGCGTTGTGTAAGCAACTGCAAGCCAGGTGTAGCTTTCATAATCAAGCGTTTGACAGTTTGATCCCTGCACTAAAATTCAAGCGTTATGATGCAGCTATTTCAGCGATGGACATTACTGAAGCGCGTCTTGAGCAGGTCAATTTCACTGCGCCGTACTATGACAACTCGGCGGCTTTTGTGTCATTGGCGGGTAAAGTGGCCGATCAAGCGGCTCTTAAAGGCAAACGGGTTGGGGTGCAAAACGGCTCTACTCATCAAAGTTTCCTACTTGAGCAGTTACCGGGCGTGGTTGCGGTGCCTTATTCCAGCTACCAAGATGCTTTCATCGATATGAAAAATGGCCGGATTGACTCGGTATTTGGCGATACCGCAGTGGTTGCTGAGTGGTTTAAAGCTGATAGCCCACTGGATTACGTCGGTGATCGGGTAACCAACGCACAATACTTTGGCAATGGTTTTGGGATTGCGGTGAATAAAGATAACCAAGCGTTGCTTGACCAACTGAACACGGCGTTGGCAGCGGTGCAAGAGAATGGCGAATATGCCGCGATCTTTAATAAGTATTTCGGAAACTAATATGGGGCTAACGGGCTACTCTTTATCACTGGTACAAGCGAGCTGGATGACATTACACATCGCGTTGACCAGTTTGCTGGTCGGTTTACTATTGGCACTGCTGTTTGCCAGTGGTGAAATGGCGAAACTTAAATTGGTCAAATGGCCAACCACACTCTTGGTCACGGTGATCCGTGGTTTACCTGAGCTGTTAGTGGTGCTGTTTATCTATTTTGGTTCGACCCAAGTGCTGTTTCTGATCACCGGTGAATTTATTGAGATCAGTCCGTTTATCTCTGGAGTGATTGCGCTCGCGCTGATTTTTGCCTCTTATGCCTCACAAACCTTACGTGGCGCACTTAAAGCGGTAGGGCGAGGTCAGCGTGAAGCGGCGAGTGCGTTAGGGATTGTACCATTCCATGCTTTTTTTCGAATTGTCTTACCCCAAGCCATCCGTCACGCATTACCCGGTTTAATGAATCAATGGTTGGTACTGCTTAAAGATACTGCACTGGTTTCTTTGATTGGGGTTACCGATCTGCTCAAGCAAGCACAGTTGGCGTCCGCCGCCACTCATGAAGCCTTTACTTGGTACGCGACAGCAGCGGCAGTGTATTTGGTGATCACCTTAATTACCCAGCGCGCGGTGAAAGTGATTGATCATAAGTTCTCGGTACAGGGAATGGGCCATAACCAAGGAGCCAGCGTATGAAGCAGCAACACTTATGGCAACTGTTGGAAGGTTTAGCCACCAGTTTACAACTGACGGCGGTTTCACTGTTGGTGGGTTGCATACTGTCACTATTGATGACGGTAAGCCTAGTGCTGCGTACACCGGCGCTACACTGGTTTAGCCGTGCTTTAATTACTCTGTTTACCGGCACTCCGTTGCTGGTACAGATTTTCTTGGTCTACTACGGCCCTGGTCAGTTTGTCTGGATCCGTGAAAGCTTATTCTGGGTGTGGCTCAGTCAACCTTGGTTCTGCGCTATGTTGGCCTTGGCTCTCAATACCGCAGCCTACAGTACTCAACTGTTTAAAGGCGCGTTTGATGCGATCCCGGATGGGCAGTGGCAAGCGTGCCGTGCGTTAGGCATGGATAAACTCGCCACGCTGCGAGTGCTGTTGCCGTATGCACTGCGCCGCGCCGTCCCCGCTTATTCCAATGAAGTCATTCTGGTGTTCAAAGGCACTTCGCTGGCCAGTACCATCACCATTATGGATCTCATGGGTTACGCGCAGCGCATCAATGCGCAAACCTACGATACCTTGACCGTGTTTGGGGTCGCCGGAGCATTCTATTTAACCATCAATGGCGTGTTCACTCTGGTTTTCCGTCGCATCGAGCAAAAAGCCTTAGCATTTGAAAGCTATTAAGCGGCAGTTAATAACCCCCAACTAACCATTGACTATCCTTGCAATTTTTCTTGGTTTGCTTGTGCTTGTGCTTGTGCGTTATCGGTTAAGATTGGCTGTAATCTGCGATCCATAACTTCAGTTGCTGATTGACGCTCACAAAGCGCTGCGGTAAATCACGCTGCCTTTTTTTGACTAAATACAGGGTTTCGGTGACGGGATCCGGGTTTTGGTACACCGTGATCTGCTCACGGAGCAGGAAACTCTCCAGCGCTGATTTAGGTAATACCGTAAATCCTAATCCTTGTGCGACGGGTAACAAAATTTGCTGGATTTGATTAACATAGCCTGCGATTGCGAAGCTTTCACTGTGCAGAGCGCTCAGGGTCGGATTGGTACTTTTGGCTAAATAGAGCGAGAGATAATGGTCAATATCTGGATGGCGAATCAATCCGAGTTGGTGTAGACACTCAGCTAGCTCGTTCGGGTGTGGATGGCAAGTGTGTGGTAGCACTAAGTACAGCGGCTCTTCTCCTAAAACTTCATTGTCAAACACTCCGTGACTGGGTTGTGAGGTCACAATACCGATATCGATCTGTCCCTCTTTGATCGCGCTTAGAATGCGATGATTCGGTGCGGCTTCCAGTTCAATGCGCAGTTTCGGGTGGCGCTGTTGAATCGCCAGCAACTGTGGGTAGATCAGCAACGAGAGTGAGCCAGAGCAAGCAATCCGATAGCTGCCTGAAAAGGGTTCGTTATCGTGGATCTGCTCAAGCAAATGGTGCTCATTTTGGGCCAGTTGAGTGGCATACTCATACACCAAGCGCCCTTGATCGGTTAGCTCAAAACTTTTGTTGATGCGATGAATTAATGGTTGTTGGCAGGCCTGCTCTAACTTGCGGATGTGCTGGGTTACTCCCGGCTGGGTCATAAACAGTTTCTCTGCGGTTTTGGTGAAATGCCGAGTATCGACCAAGGTTTTGAAGGTTTGTAACCAGATTGGATTGAGCATACTATTGTCATAACGAATGATTATTAAAATAATGATAAACGATTATTTTTGTTTTGCTAGCTGGCGCTTTATGCTTTCTCTCGTTGCCACTGAACCAACAAGTCCCTTAGTATTGTTCGTAAAAACAGCGAGTTGAGCGTATTTTATACTTGGCGGTTGAAATCTTGCGCGGTCAGACGCTGATGATGCAATTTGTTATTGACCAAAAATCTCAATCCGTTAAAGTACGCCTCGTTGTCGCGGTGAAGCCGCACAGCAGATGGTGTCTTCCATCGCAGTATGCGTTGCCCTGGTGGTGAAATCGGTAGACACAAGGGATTTAAAATCCCTCGACTTTCGAGTCGTGCCGGTTCAAGTCCGGCCCGGGGCACCATCTTGCTTAACACAACACATCTCATTTAGGCGCGTTGGCAGAGTGGCCATGCAGCGGATTGCAAATCCGTGAACCTCGGTTCGACTCCGGGACGCGCCTCCATCATTTTTCGATTATTCCTTGTTATTTTATTTTTCTGTTAGTTACCTGCTAGTGACTAGCGAAAGCCTATTCCCCTGCGACCCATTGACGTTTGTTACTGACACTGTTGATCAACATATACAAACAAGTGGTGAGCAAAATTGCAAATAGATAACCCATCAAGCCATGACGAGCTTGCATAAACCGATCGGCGCAGAGCGGCCCAATCACTGAGCCTACGCTGTAGCTGAGCAGCATCACTTGAGTGGCTGATACGATGTAATTGGCTGCTAATTTGTCGCAGCCTAAATTAATTGCGATGGGGTAGAGAGCAAAGGTTGCCATGCCAAGTACAAATAACCCAACGCCAAGTGCCCATAACGAATTATCAACTGCAGTGAGCGCAATCGCTGCGCTACCGAGTAAACAAAACAGCGCCATTTGTAATGTGCGCCCTAAAAATTGAGATAGCCAAGGTACCAGTGGCTGTACCGCCATGCCGCCTAAAATGATCAGCGCCATCAAGTTGCCAAGTTCACTATGGGCAATACCGTGCTGGCTTAGCTCAACCGGCATCAAACCATAAATAGCCCCTAAAGTGAGCCCTGATACTAAGCAGCCGATCATCGCAGGTTGGCTCAGCTTGCTCATTTGCTGCAGTGACAGTGAGCTGGCTTGCTGAGTAGACGGTTGATCGGTATGGCCATAAATGAGCACTAGGCAAGCGATCAACAACAGAGCAATGATGGCAATAAAAGGCAGAAGTCCGGCAACCCCCAACTGTCCAATCGCCATTTGCCCTAATGCGGTACCGCCATACAGTGCGACCATATAAATCCCTAACCGTTTGGCTCGCCCTTGTTCATCACCATGTAGCAGCCAAGATTCGACCACCACAAAGATCCCAGCTACAGCAATACCTGCCACTAAACGAGCAATAAGCCAAACGCTAGCGTAGGGTAATAGAGGCATCACGATAATCGAGAGCTGTAACAGGCTTAAACAGCCAATAAAGGCATAGCGATGTCCTAACCGATTGACCACTGGTTCTGCCACTAAAGCCCCGGCTAACAATCCGGCGTAAAATCCACTGGCTAGCCAACTGGCCAAGCTCGCTTCTAGCTGATAGTACGGCAGCATTAAAGGGACCAGGCTCATCAAGTAGCCGGCAGCAATCGCATACAGGGTTAACGCTAGCACGGGGACCGCAATCCGGTTTTGTACAGTTGCAGGGATTTCCATCGCAGACCTCGAGACGACAAACTATTGGCGCGAATATCGAATGAATATTCAACTGAGTAAAATGAAAAAAATGTTCTTGACGATAAGCTTTGCTTGTTGAACCGCAGTCTTGGCTAACCGCCGTCAAGTGGGCGCTGATTTAACTGCGCATGTCACTATACCGTTCCTACTTGAAGCTGCAGCGGTGTTGGCTACGTTGGTTCACCCCAATCACATAGTTTGCCTATGCTCATGGGGATTCACTCACTTGCCGCCTACCTGCAACTCCAAGTTGTTTGGGTATAAACGGCGGATAAACGACGGTTTTTACTTGGTTAGAGCTTGGTTTAGCCATTGGTCAAATTGAGACTTGGCCAGTGCGCCACTGAGCATTTCGACCCGTTGACCATTTTTAAACAGCATGATGGTCGGAATGCTGCGAATTTGGAAATGGGCGGCAAGGCTTTGCTGGGCTTCGGTATCAATTTTTATGAAACGCACTTGCCCTTTACGTTCGCTCGCTGCTGCGCTGAATACGGGCGCGAACCCAACACAGGGATTGCACCAAGGTGCCCAAAAATCGATCACTAATGGCACGTCACTGTGTAGCAAGGCGGAAAAATTAGCCTCTGTGCCTTCAATGGGTGCGCCATCAAGTAATGTCTCGTGGCATTTACCGCAAGTCGGGTTCTGGTTAACCCGTGCGACAGGCACCCGATTGAGTGCATGGCAAATCGGGCAACGAGTATTTAATGTAGACATGACTTCCTCTCTTTGGCTGGCAGGTTGACTCTTAATGGTCAACTTAAGTATTTGATGGTGAATTATAGCGGTAACGTTGATTATGCTATGGTTTGCGATTTTATAAAAATACCGGACAAGTATAGCTTGCCCGGTATTTTTATCGCGAGATTTAGTCGGCGAGTGCCATTGCTAGTAGAGTCACAGGGTGCAGGGTTGTGAGATGAGCATTTTCTTCAATTTGCCACTTACAGGTTTCGCAATCTGTGATGGCATAGTCGGCATCGGATGTTTGGATTGCCTCAAATAGGTGTGAGCCAATTTGTTTTGATACCGCGCAATTCTCCTCTTTAAATCCGTAAGTTCCGGCGAGTCCACAACATTGGCTATCTAGCACCACCAGCTCTAAGCCGGGGATCATTTTCAGTAGCTCAATGGTGAACATCACATTACCGCTGCGCTCTAAATGGCAAGGGGTGTGATACAGCACTTTTTTGTGTATTGGTTTCAGTTGCGGTGCATTACCACTCATGAATTCTTTGAGTAGAAAACGGGTGACGTAATGAATGTGATCCGCCACTTGGCTGTTATCAACCCCAAGCACATGCGGGTACTCTTGCTGCAGTGTAAAAGAGCAGGTGGAGGAGGTCGAGATCACCGGCGCGTGGTAATCATTGACCATCGCGGTAAGCTGCTTGAGGTTATACAGCGCGTTATTGCGCGCTTTATTGTGAAAACCATTGGCGATCAACGGCACACCACAGCATTTTTCACTGTCGAGTAATCGCACGCCAATATTCATTGCATTCATCACGCGGACCAAGTCTTTGCCCAGTTGTGGATGATTGTAGTTAACGTAGCAGCCATGAAAATAAGCCACTTGGCGTGAGTAGAGCGGCTGGCTGGTACAATTTTGTTTAAACCAGCGCCGAAAAGTGCCGTGTGAATATTTGGGGAGGGTTTTATGATCATGTACGCCAATCGTTTTGTGCATCAGTTTTTTGACCAATGGCAGCGAGGTGGCAGCGTTGACTAATGGCGCAAAAGGGGTTGCCAGTGAGCCAAATAGATCGGTATGGCTGAGCACAAAATCGCGCACCAACTTAGGATTGAGCGGTTTTTTGCCATATTTACCCCGCGCAACGGCGATCATATCCCCAATTTTTACGCCGGAGGGGCAAGCGGTTTCACAGCGTTTGCAGTTAGTGCACAGCTTGAGCGCATCATCATAATATTCAGCACTTTTGATGCGTAAGCGTTCGCCGTCTGGGCCACACTGTTTGGGGCCCGGATAATCAGGGTTGGCTTTGGCAACTGGGCAATAAACCGTACACACCGTACATTTAATGCATTGATCAAAACTGGTGTTTTGGGGGGCGGAGTGGATAAAGTTCATCATTAAACCTCCTCTATTGGTGTAGCCGTGTCACCCGCTAAAATCTGCTCTAGAGCATGATAGGCGGTGGCAATTGCCACCCCACCGCCACAGCTTTCAAAGACCGGATCATAGCCACTTAACATGGCTCCGCAGCACCACAGGTTTTCAATCGTGGTGCCTTGACGGGTGGGATGCAAATGGCGATCGGTTTTGACTCCAAACGTCATAAAAGGGTGTGATTGGGTAGCGATAAATTGAGTATCGCGCCATAACGCCCGCTCGCCGGTTTGTTGTACCTCCAGATCGAAAATCGGCTCTTGGATCGTGTGTTGTGAAGCGTGTAAACCTTGGCTAAAGTAGCTGCCGGTCGCCATGACATAGTGTTTCGCGGTGAGTGGAAAATCGCGCAGATTTTGAGTGTAAATGGCATCGAGGCGAGCGCCATCAAATATCCCATTAACGACTTTATCGCCTTTGAGCTGCACCCCACCGGCTTGAATAAAACTGCGCTGTAGCGCATCTTCAATCCGGATCCCGAGTAATGATGGCGGCATGGTTGGCACTTCATGAAAACGCAGTTGAGTCACTTGCTGCAGTTCGCTCATCAGTTGTAACCCATCACCGTTGCCAGTGATGGCGGGCATGATCACCAGATCGTCTGGCTGTGCAAGTTGGATGAGTTGTTGACACAGCGCTTGCCATGCTGGGGTTTGGCGCAGTAAACGGGCCAGATCAATTGAGCGCAGCTCATAAGGATTGCCGCGCAGCTCACTAAGCCCGGGCAGAGTGACTGATGCGGCGACAATCGGCGTGTGTGCCAGTTCTGGGCGCTGGGCTAAGTTATCGCACAGCATGGCTGGTTGAAAATCACGATAGCCTTCAATCGTGATCACTATAATGCGAGCAAAATCTGCTTGGCCGCGATAAGGATAGACAAACGGTTGTGATAGCCAGCTATTTCTCAAACTGCCCAGTGGTGTGATGCGCCAATGATTCGCACCATCCGCTTGATGATGTAACGGAACCTGCGCTTGCTGTAACGTGCGTTGAAACCAGAGCAAACCTTGTTCGCTGGTTTGACGTCCGACCTTGCTGTAAGGGTGCTCAGGGGCTTGTTGTTGCAGCGCGGCAAAAGCCTCAAAAGGCTGATCGATTAAGCTACCATCAGGCAGGCGACCCAGTACATCAATTGAACCTGAGGAGAAATGCAGCGCACTTTGTCCTTGGTTGATTAACACTACTTTTTTTCCAGCTTGCAACGCGCGCAACGCGGCGCAATATCCGGCAATCCCGCCACCGATGACGGCCACATCATAATGCATCATTGTTGTTTCTCCGTGGCTGAGTCTAAGTCAGGTAAATCGCTGGCCCCGAGCAAGCCTTGATAAATCCAATAGCTAAATTCTGCTTCGCGTAGCGCATCACCCCAAAAAATTGGTTTAATGCCTTTCCAGCGCTCTTCGAGAAAATCGACCAATAGATGACTGGATTGACAACCCGAAACTTGCCCGTACTCACTAAACAGGCTCGCGGCGCGGTAGCTGCACAGCTCACCTTGGCAAGGCCCCATGCCTAAACGAGTGCGGCGGCGGAGATCAACCAAGTTATTTACCGCAAGGTGTTTAATGGCGTATTCAATTTCGCCCGCGGTGACCATTTCGCATTCACAAATCACTGCTTGGCTCTTGGCATCGTCCGCTAAAAAGCTGGCCGCCCGTTCCCCATGACGGTAAATGGCTGATTCATAGACTGGTTTGGCAAGGCTGGCGGTTTTTTTAATCGGTTTCGGGGGCTGTTGAGAGCCCGGCAAAGGGCGTAAATGGGTCTGGCAAGCTTGAGTATTGCCGAGTTTTTTCGCGACCAGATCAGTGGCCCATTCTGCCATTAAACGGTAAGTCATCAGCTTGCCGCCAGTAATGGTGGTGAAGCCTTTTAGGCCATCGCGCTGCTCATGATCCAGCAGTACAATGCCACGGCTGATATTGCGGCCACTGCCATCGTCATCGACCGCTACTAAGGGACGTACGCCGGCATAAGCGCGCAGTACCCGTGTATTGGCCATGATCGGCGCAAGTTTGGCCCCTTCTGCCAGCAAAATATCGACTTCACGTTCGGTGACTTGTAGCTTATCAATCTGATCATAATCAATATGCTCTGAGGTGGTTCCGATCAGCGAAATGGTATCGCCCGGCACTAAAATATCGGCATCGGAAGGCTTGCGGCAGCGATTAATCACCAGATTGTTAATCCGATAATCTAAGATCAGCAAGGAACCTTTGGCTGGAAACATTTTGATATTGAGATCGGCATATTCGCAGATGTTTTGCCCCCAAATGCCCGCGGCATTAATCACTTGCTGAGCAAAAATATCAAATTTGCTGCCATTGGCTAAATTTTGGCAGCGCACGCCACGCACGGTATCCCCTTGCCGAATCAGCGCAGTGACGATAGTGCGATTGAATAAGCGTGCGCCATGCTCCTTGGCATCCAACATATTTGCGGCACACAGCCGGAAAGGGTCGAGTGTGCCGTCGGGCACTTTAACCGCGCCAAGTAAGGCTGGGTTAACGTTCGGCTCTAGCAATAGTGCTTGTTTGCGGGTTAAACGCTCGGTTGCAATTCCTGCGTTAGTGCAAGCTTGCATAAAGCGATCTTGAAAGCTCAAATCATCTTCTGGCAGAGTGATAAATAGGCCATCAGTGGCTTCAACACAGTGACGAGCAATTGATTTGAGGATTTTATTTTCTTGAATACATTCGCGCGCTGACTCGATGTCTGTGACCGCGTAACGAGCCCCAGAGTGTAGCAAACCGTGATTACGGCCGGTGGTGCCGGCAGCGATATCATCTCTTTCTACTAACACGCAACGTAGGCCGCGCAACGCGCAATCACGCAAGATACCGGTACCAGTTGCTCCGCCGCCAATAATCACGACCTCAGTTTCGATGGTTGGATAAGCCGTCATAAGTTAAACCTTATGTCACCAAAATACATGCATTGAGTGTGGCATTGTTTTCTTTTTATGTTCGATATTTCGCTCACAAAAGCGCGAACGAATATTTTTTGAATCATCGAATGATGATTTGTGCTATGAATCGTTTGTTAATGATGGATGACTTAAATGTGTTATGAACGGAAGGCGTGAATGGATTGGATGGGAATAATGGCCAGCAATAAGTGCAAAGTCTGTTTTTACTTATTGATATATATTGAATTTAGCCACGGTTACACAGGTTGCTGCTTTTTGCTCATTGTGGATGAAAGGCAGGTCTAGGCGCTGAAACCAATCGGTTATTGATTCGGTTATCGATTCGATCATCACTGAAAATGATGCGTTATTTAACAAAAATCGAATCTTTAGGCAACAAGTCTGTGTTCGAACACTCATTAATTAAGGTTGTTTGTTTTCGATGAGTTTTTTTTGTGCCAGATTAATGGCGAACAATTCAGTTGTTCATCCAATAACGGCTCACATTCTTGCTATCACAGCCAACTGATGTAGATGCCAATTTGGCATCTACCATAAAAAGCAATATATCAGCCAACTATGCTGCAAATGGAATAATGGTTGGAGACTCTTGCTAAAAGATAGGGCTATGGTCGCAATATAATAAAAGGACTCTGACTATGAAGCAAACAAAGCAACATACTCTGCTGGGGCAGTGTATCGCCGAGTTTATCGGCACCGGATTATTGATCCTATTTGGTGTCGGTTGTGTGGCGGCACTGGTATTAACCGGGGCGCAATTCGGACAATGGGAAATCAGCATTGTCTGGGGCTTGGGCGTAGCAATTGCGATTTACTGTACCGCTGGGGTATCTGGCGCACATATCAATCCTGCGGTGACCATCGCATTGGCGGTATTTCACGGTTTTGATAAAGCGAAAGTGCTGCCTTATATCCTCGCTCAAGTGGCTGGCGCATTCTGCTCTGCGGCCTTGGTTTACAGTTTGTACAGCAATCTTTTTACTGATTACGAAATCGCCCACAATTTTGTACGTAGTAGCCAAGAAGCGTTAGCCACTGCGGGTATTTTCTCCACTTATTCACACCCATCACTCTCTTTTCTTGGGGCGATGGCGGTTGAATTCACCATTACTGCGGTGCTGATGTTTGGGATCCTAGCTTTGGGTGATGAGAATAATGGCGCGCACCGTAATGCGCTTAATCCATTGCTGATTGGACTTTTAATTGCGGTGATCGGTGGCTCATTAGGTCCATTGACTGGCTTTGCGATGAATCCGGCGCGTGATTTTGGTCCTAAGCTGTTCGCGTATTTTGCTGGATGGGATTATGCGCTGACTGGTGCGCAAGACATTCCGTATTTCATTGTACCGATTGTTGCACCGATCTTAGGCGCTTGCTTCGGTGCTTGGGCGTATCCCAAATTTATCGCCGCCTATCTGCCGAAAGTCGGCACTGGCTGTACCATTCCTAACCAGTGTGATTGCGCAGAAGAGGGCGAAGAAGCTCATATCTAGCGAACATAAAATAAAAAATATTGATAACTCATTACGTGAAACGAGAAGGAACAGAACATGACTGAGCAAAAATACATTGTCGCGCTTGATCAAGGCACCACCAGCTCACGTGCTGTGGTGTTAGATCATAATGCCAATATTGTGAGCGTTTCTCAGCGTGAATTTACCCAAATCTACCCACAAGCTGGGTGGGTGGAGCATGATCCATTAGAAATTTATGCTACGCAAAGTTCGACCTTGGTTGAAGCGCTGGGTAAAGCGGGGATCAGCAGTGACCAAGTCGCCGCGATTGGTATCACCAACCAGCGTGAGACCACCATAGTCTGGAATAAAGAAACCGGTAAACCGGTGTATAACGCGATTGTATGGCAGTGCCGACGTACTGCGGCGATTTGTGAAAAGCTTAAAGCGCGTGGCCTAGAAGATTACATCCGTGACAATACCGGTTTAGTGCTCGACCCCTATTTCTCCGGTAGCAAAATTAAATGGATTCTGGACAATGTTGCGGGTGCGCGTGAGCAGGCCGAAGCTGGCCAACTGTTGTTTGGTACGGTCGATACTTGGCTAGTGTGGAAAATGACCCAAGGCCGCGTTCATGTGACGGATTACACTAATGCTTCACGGACCATGCTGTTTAATATCAATACATTACAGTGGGATGAGAAAATCTTGGCCGAATTCGATATTCCACTGTCGATGATGCCACAAGTGAGAAAATCATCCGAAGTATATGGTCAAACTAACATTGGTGGTAAAGGCGGTACGCGTATTCCTATCGCAGGAATTGCCGGCGATCAACAAGCGGCATTGTATGGCCAAATGTGCGTACAAGCGGGGCAGGCAAAAAATACCTACGGTACCGGCTGCTTCCTATTGATGAACACTGGGCAAGAAAAAGTGACTTCGCGTAATGGATTACTTACCACCTTGGCTTGTGGTCCGCGTGGGGAACCCGCTTACGCTTTAGAAGGCGCGGTATTTATGGGCGGCGCTTCGATTCAATGGTTGCGTGATGAGCTTAAGCTGATTTCTGATGCCTGTGATTCAGAATATTTTGCCACCAAAATGGATACCTCGAATGGCGTATATGTGGTGCCAGCATTTACCGGATTGGGCGCGCCCTATTGGGATGCTTATGCACGCGGTACGATTGTTGGTTTAACCCGTGGGGTCAACTCCAACCATATTATTCGTGCCACACTGGAAAGCATTGCCTACCAGACGCGCGATGTACTGGATGCGATGCAAGCGGATTCGGGGATCAAACTTTCTGCGTTACGGGTTGATGGTGGTGCAGTGGCCAATAATTTCTTAATGCAGTTCCAAGCCGATGTGTTGGATACCGAAGTGCATCGCCCCAAAGTGACCGAAGTAACGGCTTTAGGCGCTGCTTATCTTGCTGGGCTGGCGGTTGGGTTCTGGGATAATTTGGATGAATTGCAAGGCAAAGCGGAAATTGATCGCAGTTTTATTCCTCATCATGATGAAGAGAAGCGTCAACGTCGCTATCGGGGTTGGAAACGTGCGGTGAAATGTGCGCAAGCTTGGGCTGAGTTACACGACGAAGAGTAATCAAGTTTGAGTCAGTGAACGAGTAAAAAATCAGACCCACCATAAGGTGGGTCTGGAATTTTTAGGCTTTCTTGCCTTGAGTCATCTGCTTATCGTGCTCAGTCAGATCTTTAATGCGACGACTGAGGTCACGGCGTTCTTTCGAAATCTCAGCACTTTTGATGATGTGATCATCAACACGATCTTCGTAGTCTGATTTCATGTTTTTGATGATGGTCAGGATCTCTTCATGGCTCATGTTGGGTTTAATGTAGTCCAACAGGTTAACCAGAAGCTCAACGCGTTTACGGTTATCACGAACTTTTTTCTCGTTATCATCGAGTTCACGTTGAAGTTTATTTTTACGACGAGCCAAGCTCACAATTTCAAATACGCTGTTCATAGGTTCCTTTTCCTACTTTTAAGGCAACTGCAAAGATTAAAGCACAACAACTCTCTTCATAACAGACTTAAGATCAATACGTAGCTTAACTTGAGCAATTAATCGCCACTTAGTCTGGTTGCTGGTTGTACATCACAAAATAAGCGCTATATGATGTGCACCATTGACGATTATAGACTCCACTACCATGCATACCTCTGATATTTTGGTGTCTCCAACGCCGCGAACCAGTGAAGCTGGCGTAACTAAGCTAGGGCAAGCTTACCTGCAACAGCGTCAGCAACTTGAATTGACAGAAATTGAACTAAAGCGCACTAAAATCGCCATGCTTAATGAAGATGGCCAATTGATCCGGCTAGCTTGGCTGCTCGATCACTAAAGTGTGCAAAATCAATGCGATGAACGCCATATTGAAGAGGCCAAAAATTAATCAACGGCTGGTTTAATTAACCGATAGTTTAATCAACCGATAGTTTAATTAACGGATGGTTTAATTAACCGATGGTGAACTAGCCCGCCAGTAAAAGGGCCGTACGATGAATATCCAACTCTCGCCACTTGAAGCCCGTGTGATTGGTTGCTTGATTGAAAAAGAAATTACCACTCCAGACTATTATCCACTAACGCTCAATAGTCTCACTATCGCTTGTAATCAAAAAAGTAACCGTGAACCCGTGTTGTCACTGAGTGAGGCCGAAGTTCAAGATACGGTCGCTGGATTAATTACTCGCCGTTTAGCCAGTGATGAAAGCAGCTTTAACAGTCGCACCAGTAAATATCAGCACCGATTTTGCAATACTGAATTTGGCGATTTAAAACTTGATCCACAAGAGTTAGGCCTAATTTGCTGTTTACTGCTGCGTGGCGCGCAAACCCCTGGTGAATTGCGTACCCGCAGTAACCGTTTATGTGAATTTAGCGACGTCAAACAAACTGAAGCGGTACTTGAGCGGTTAGCGAACCGAGCGTCTGGTGCTTTGGTGGTTAAATTAGCCCGTGAACCCGGTAAGCGTGAATCACGTTATCAGCACCTATTTTGTGACGCTGTGGATGTGGCTGAGTTTGCTGCCAGTGCAGAGCTTGAGGTTGTGCCAGCGACACAATTGACACAGTTAGAGCTGGAAGTGGCCGCACTACGTGCAGAAGTCGCCGAGCTGCGTGGGCTAGTCGAGCAGTATTTAGGCTAATGTCTGCACCAGCTTGGTTTGTCTATTTCGTCCGTACTGCAGGTAATGCACTGTATTGCGGTATTACCACCAATATTGAGCGCCGCTTTGCCTTGCATCAACAAGGCCGCGGTGCCAAAGCACTGCGTGGTAAAGGTCCGCTCAAATTGGTTTGGTCGGCGGCGGTGCCTGAAGGAAAACGTGCCGCCTTACAAATCGAATATCGCATTAAACGACTGCCTAAAGCACAAAAAGAAGCACTGGTGCAGGGTGAGCTTGCATTAGCACGGTTGCAACGTAGATGGCAGATCGGCGATGACCGCGCTAGCCAACAAGATAGTCTCGATTGAGCACAACGTGTTACAGCGAGCCAGCGAGAAAAGCTTGCTCTAAAATCTGTTTTTTCAAGCTCTCAGTTAATTGGATCGGTTGGGCAAATTGAATACCGATCAAATGTCCGTTGGGCTGGCGACGAATATTAACAATATGGCTGTCGATGTGCGTTGGCAGTAAAGGATCTAATTCACTGTTAATCGATACACCTGAGCCTTTGTTTAACTCATTCTCCCCCGCAATGAACACTCCACAACCGGAAACCGAAAAGTCAATTAAGCTACCGGTATAACTTTTGTTGCCTTGATTGAGCTCTGCTGGGATGGCCAATTTGTAACGTTCATGGCTACGGATCGCTTTGGTGGCAAAGTGTTTAGGTGGTCGTAAAAACAGCACACAGAAGGGTTTGGAGCTGGCTTGTATTATTGAACTCTTAAACGCCAAAATATGGCCGAGTTCAGTGTCACATATACCCCTTAATATAATCTGCACGTTATTCAGCTTGCGCATCACCAGTGCTTCATAACAGCCCTGTGGAAATTCCAGCACAATGTATTGCTCGATCTTGTGGCCAACGAGTGCGGTGTGAAAAATGTAAGTATCTTCGGGACCAAATTGGATCTCGGCCGAGACTTTCATTCCGGGCTTTAGCAGTAATGCCAATTTATGCAGATCATTCGAACCGACAGCCATGTCCAACTCTTCATTTGCTTTGATGATTGCTTAAGTTATACACCGTAATTCGTACGCTTGACCATTTTGAAATGCCGATAGTTGCATAAACGTGATAGTCCAACGATGCAAATCGATCAACTTGCCACTTAATGGAATCTATGGTCCGTAGTGGCAAGCTTAATATCCCCTTCCTACTTGAAGCAGCAGCGGTGTTGGCTACGTTGGTTAACCCCAATCACATAGTTTGCCTATGCTCATGGGGATTCACTCACTTGCCGCCTACCTGCAACTCCAAGTTGTTTGGGTATAGCATCGGCCCAACAGATACGCTGAAATTAGAATTGGAAACGTACGCCCATGCCAATTTGTGGTCCCCATACTCCGGCATTACGTACTTCTGCACTGAGGGCTAACTGATCAGTGGAGTGAAAACGCACGCCGGCAATCACGACCGAATGATCATCTAAACGGCCAATCCGTGCATGGCCTTCCACTTGATTGGTCAACCAAACACGAGTACCGATATTGAGTTCCATCTGAGTATCGTTGTTACCACCTAATTCTTTTGGTGTACGGATATGGTGAACTAACAGTTGCCCATATACATCAGCAAAGGGACTCACTGGGCCGTTAAAGCCAATGCCGCCGGCAATATCCCAATCGCTTTCAAACTGAGAATCGATGCGGGCGATAAAATGTGAGTTATTGGTAAAGTAAGTACTGAACTCAGCGCCGCCAGATTGTGGACTCATCGCGGTTCTAAACTCAACAAAGTTGTAATTAAAGTTATTAGCCCACGTTGGGGTAGCAAGCACGAGGGCAAGGAGTAAGGAAAATGGCAGTATATTGCGCATCATGATGGTGTCCGCATTCAATCAAATAGGTGGCCAAAATACCGTAATCGTAAGCAAATTACAGGCCATTTATTTCGATTGATGGTTTTGGGGAGCTCAAGGATTAATAAATGATCGAACACGCTGGAATGAAACAAATAAGCGGCTGGCCGATGTGCTGTAATCTGCAACTGCAGTCGGTTTCGGTATATGATGGCGTCAAATTCAGACAGTGAAGTAAAATGATGTCGACATCAATTGCATTAATGGTTCAGGGCACCACCTCGGATGCAGGGAAAAGTGTATTAGTGGCGGGGTTATGCCGTGTTTTAGCCAGAAAAAACATCAAGGTAGCGCCATTCAAGCCCCAGAATATGGCGCTGAACAGTGCCGTCACCCCTGATGGCGGTGAAATTGGCCGCGCTCAGGCTGTGCAAGCACAAGCGTGTGGGATTGCGCCGAGTGTGCACATGAACCCTGTGCTACTCAAACCAAATTCAGATACCGGTGCGCAAGTGATTTTGCAAGGGCGTGCTTTATCGAATATGGAAGCGAGTGCTTACCATGACTATAAGAAAGTGGCGCTGGAAACAGTGATGGATTCGTTTCAGCGGCTGCAAAATGAGTATCAAGCGGTGATGATTGAAGGGGCGGGCAGTCCGGCGGAAATCAATTTGCGCGCCAATGATATTGCCAATATGGGCTTTGCTGAGGCTGCCGATGTACCCGTGATCATTGTGGCGGATATTGATCGCGGTGGTGTGTTTGCCCATTTATACGGTACGCTGGCGCTGCTTTCCGAGTCGGAGCAGGCGCGAGTGAAAGGTTTTGTGATTAACCGCTTTCGTGGTGATATTGCATTGCTGCAATCGGGGCTGGATTGGTTAGAGCAAGCCACCGGTAAGCCAGTGATTGGCGTGTTGCCTTACCTGCACGGTTTTGATTTGGAAGCTGAGGATGCAATTGCGGCTCATCAGACGTTGGCGGAAGAAAGCCAATTGCGGGTTGTGGTTCCGGTATTGACGCGGATCAGTAATCACACTGATTTTGATCCTCTACGGTTAAATCCACACATCGATTTTCGCTATGTTAGGCAAGGTGAATCACTACGCGGCGCGGATCTGATCATCTTGCCTGGCACTAAATCGACGCGAGCCGATCTGGCTTACTTACGTGCCCAAGGCTGGGATAAAGAGATTGTACGCCACTTGCGTTTAGGCGGTAAAGTCATCGGGATTTGTGGTGGATTTCAAATGCTTGGTGAATGGGTGCATGATCCGCTCGGGATTGAAGGTGAAGCGGGCAGTAGCCAAGGGCTGGGTTTGCTGGCGATGCAAACCGAGTTGAGTGCGGAAAAACGCCTTACGAATGTGCAAGGAAGATTGACACTCAATGGTCAATCTGTGGCTGTGCAGGGTTATGAGATCCACGCCGGGCGTTCTGATTGGCAGCAACCACTACCCAGTCCAATCATCCTGGGTACGGGGGATGTTGATGGTCTAGTCAGTGAGGATAATCAACTGTTTGGCACCTATCTACATGGTATTTTTGATTTGGCGGAAACCGCGCAGTGCCTTTGTCAATGGGCGGGTGCAGCCAGTATTGAGCCGTATGATCATCGAGCCATACAAGAACAGGCGATCAATCGTATTGCCGATGCCATTGAACAACATCTTAATCTAGATCTGTTATGGCCAGATTTATAAGGAAAATATCTATGTTTAAACGTATGACTTTACTGCTATGTTTAGCGGTTAATGCGCTGCCGGCTAGCGCGCAAGAGACGCTACGCATTTATGCGGCATCATCGATGACCAATGCGGTTGAAGCGTTGGTTGACGCTTATCAGCAGCAACATGATGTCAAATTGGTGACGGTGTTCGGTGGTTCTTCTTCTTTAGCGCGTCAAATCGAAGTGGGGGCACCAGCGGATTTGTTCATTTCAGCCAGCGAAGACTGGGCGGACTACCTGGTTGAAAAATCGTTGGTAGAAAAGCAGCAAGTGGTCACCTTAGCGGCAAATCGCTTGGTATTGATTCGCCCTGCTGCGCGGCCAATTGAAGCATTTGATCTACAAAACCTCACGGCATGGCAAGCTGCTTTGGCGGATTCTCGATTGGCGGTGGCACAGGTTGATGCGGTACCCGCGGGTGTCTATGCTAAGCAGGCGTTGCAGCATTTAGGTGTCTGGTCAGGATTAGAGGCTCGTTTGGCACAAACCAATAACGTGCGAATTGTGTTAGCGCTGGTCGAGCGGGGGAATCACCGCTGGGGATTGTGTATAAAACCGATGCGATATTGAGTGATAAAGTGGCGCTGGTCAGCGACTTTCCAGAGCTGTCACATCAAGCGATCCGTTATCCGTTAGTTCAACTCAATGATAAAGCGGCTAATGCTGAGCTAGTGGCATTTTTGCGCTCTGCGGCAGCACAACAGATCTTACAGCGCTTTGGCTTTGAGTCAGTAAGCGAGTAGGCATAGTGTTGACCGATTACGAATGGGCCGCTTTGCTGCTTAGCCTTAAAGTGGCGGGTTACGCCACATTATGGTTATTGCCGATAGGCATTTTACTGGCGTGGTTACTGGCACGCAGTTCTTTTGTTGGTAAAGGGCTGATTGATAGCCTAGTGCACTTGCCTTTGGTATTGCCACCAGTGGTGATTGGTTATTTATTGCTGATTAGTATGGGGCGAAAAGGTTGGCTTGGGCAGTGGCTGTATCAAGTTTTTGGGATCAGCTTTAGCTTCAGTTGGCGTGGTGCAGTGCTGGCTTGCATGGTGATTGCGCTACCGTTAATGGTGCGTTCAATTCGTTTGAGTTTAGAAAGTGTGGATCGAAAACTGGAACAAGCTGCGCGTACTTTGGGGGCATCACCAGTCCGAGTCTTTTTTACTATCACTTTGCCGCTGACTCTACCGGGTATCTTAACTGGGGTGATGCTCGCATTTGCGCGCAGTTTAGGTGAGTTTGGCGCCACCATCAGTTTTGTGTCGAATATTCCCGGTGAAACGCAAACCATCCCGCTGGCCATGTTTACCTTTTTAGAAACGCCAGGTTCGGAAATGCAAGCTGCCCGTTTGTGTGTAATTTCGATTGCGATTGCACTTGGGTCACTGTTCGCCTCGGAATGGCTAAGCCGACGGATTAAGCAGCGCTTGGGAGTACAGTGATGGGCGAATTGATTTTACAAGTGCAGCAGCAGTTAGGTGAGACTCGTCTTGAGGTTGACTTGCGTTTACCTGTCGCGGGGATTTGTGCGATTTTTGGACGCTCAGGGGCGGGAAAAACCTCGCTGATCAACGTGATCAGCGGGTTAAGTACACCACAGCAAGGTGAGATCCATATTGCCGGTCGCACGCTATTTAGTTCAACTCAAGGCATTAATCTGCCGATTGAGCAGCGTAAGATTGGCTATGTATTTCAAGATGCGCGGCTTTTCCCACACTATACCGTGCGCGGCAATCTAAATTATGGGGTGAGCCGCCCAGATGCGGCCTATTTTGCCAGCGTGACTAATTTGTTGGCGTTACAGCCGCTATTGGATCGCTATCCGCGTGATTTATCGGGCGGAGAAAAGCAGCGCGTTGCGCTGGGGCGAGCACTGTTATCAAAACCGGATTTGTTGTTAATGGATGAGCCGCTGGCCGCATTAGATATGCCACGTAAGAAAGAAGTGATGCCTTTTTTGGAAAACTTAGCCCAACATTTTCAGCTACCGATCTTGTATGTCTCACACAGCACACAAGAAATTTTACGCTTGGCCGATCATTTGGTGGTGTTAGAGCAGGGGAAAGTGCTCAGTGCAGGGCCTATCGAGCAAGTGTGGTCATCAAAGGCGATGCGACCTTGGCAATCGTTCAGTGAGCAAAGTACGCTGTTTGCCGCAACGGTGACTCAACAGCATCCGCAGTATGGTTTGAGCCAAGTTTGTTTGGCGGAAGGAGTGGAACTTTGGGTGCAGCAGATTGAAGCACAACGGGGTAATCGTGTGCGGATGCAAGTTCGTGCTAACGATGTGTCGATTGCGTTACAAAAACCGATTGCAAGTTCGATCCGCAACATTCTACCCGCCCAGATTGTGGCGATTGAACATCAAGCTCCGAGTAAAAAAAGCGTCTCGCTCAAACTTGAATTAGCTGCCGGGTGTTATTTGTGGGCGGTGGTCACAGAATGGGCTTATGCTGAGTTGGCACTTGACGTGGGTATGCCAGTATTTGCACAAATCAAAGGGGTCAGTGTGTCACAGCGTGATGTCGTGCTGACTCATTAAACGTTTAGCAGGGATTGAAAGAGATTGAACTTGATCAACAGTGTCAAACTAAATCATCACCACATCAGTAATAAACCAACGCCATTTTAACTAACAAATGATTTAAGCAAATAAATGGGCAATGGCTTCGCGTTCTTCTTCGGTGAGTAGCGAGGCTTGGGCCTGATGCAGTGAGCGATCAATATCGCCTTGTAGCGCACGCAGCTGCTGCGGGCTTAATTTGCTCAGTTGAGCTTTCCAATCGGCAAATTGTTGAGGGTTCATTTGGTGTTCCGCTATTAACCATAATGGGCTTGGATTGAAAAACGGTGCTTGATGAAGTTGTGCTCGACAATCGGTGCTCATCGCTTGGCTCCTTTGTGTCGCGTTAATCCTACAATAACCATAGTCAGAAATTAGCGCGGCGGTGCGACTGTTTTGTCCAGAAAGTGTAAGCATTTTTACAAGAAATGGTTATCTCCATAATGAGAATATTCATCAATGATTAAAGGTTGATACTTTTCGATGAGCTAGGGTACTGAGTTGAGGTGCCCATTACATGCTTGATCACCAGCCGCCGAGTGAGCCGGCGGTTTTATGGTCAGCGGCCTTTATGCTTCGCTGGGGGGGACAACTTTCACAGCAAATTTATTGGCTAACGAATGCAGTTCTGGCAGCATGCGATAAATCAGATGTAGCTGCTGTAGCACCATGCGTGCTGAGCCTTCATCATCTTCACGCCATTCGGTGAGGCGAGTTTCTAGTCCTGTATTATCAATGTGCTGAGCATGAGACTCTGCGCTGTGGTGGAACAGTTGCTGATAAAGCAGATCAAGATGCTGATGGATCACCCGATGTGCATCCAGTATCAATTGATGCACGCTCTCATCCTCAAGGCGAGTACGATGTGCACCTAGGGCCGAAATATAACTGAGCAGTGCATGGTTAAGGGTTAAAAAGCGAAAACTGTCACCAGCAGCCGCTTGATAGCGGCCCGGCTCTGCCAACATATTGGTGACTGCAGCGGAGAGCGCCGCATCTTGATTATGGGCCTGCTGGCGCGCCACTCGATAACTTAAACTGTCTTTTTTACCGATGCGATACTGGCCAATGATCTGGGCTAAATACTGTTTATTCGCTTCTATGGCATCGGCCATGACTTTGTGCAAACGCTTGGATTGCCAGTCGGGCAAGATCCACACTACCGCAGCCACCGCTAACGCACAGCCGACCAAAGTATCGGCTAAGCGTGGTAATACTACCGCGTAGCCTTCGCCTAATTGATTGAAACAAAACAGCACTAATAAGGTAATAAAACCGGTCGCGTAGCCGTAATTATTCAAGCGAAACGCGAAAAACATCACTCCAGAGAGCACAATAAACACCAGTTGGCTTTCTTGGGAGGGAAAGAAAGTTAACAGCGGTACGCCGAGCAATAATCCGGCCAGAGTGCCAATGATTCGCGCGGTCAATTTTTGTTTGGTGGCGGCGTAGTTGGGTTGACACACAAACAGCGTGGTTAGCAAAATCCAGTAACCGCGTTCAATCCCTAAACCTTGAATCAACCCGTAGCCGGCAGTGAGCGCCAGCGACATGCGTAGTGCATGACGAAACAGCAGCGAATCAGGGGTAAGATTGGCGCGTAGCCGTTGCCACATGCTGCCTAAAGTATGGGCTTCGGTATCGTTCAATTCGCCCTCTTCTGGTTTTGCGACATCCGGATTACTGACGTTATTGAGCAGCTTTTCTACGGTGGCAAGATTATTCAACAGGTAGCCGAGTTGGCCGAGTAGACTTTTCCAATCGCGTCTATCTTGCTGACGTAAATAATTGAGCGATAGTTGCAACTCATCCAACGCTATAATCGATCCTGCCTGATGCTGGTAACTGTGCCCTAAACGGATCGATTGTGCGATATCACGACAGGCTTTGGCCTGGGTTTCCAATAAATGTTTAAAGCGAAACAGAATATCTGAGCGACCAAAATGATCCGCTAACTCTTGGTAGCGGTAGTGAGTTGAACTGACTCGCTCATGAATGTCTTGCGCTAAAAAATAGATATTTAAGAAGCGGTCGCTTGCGCTATCCACGTGACCCCGTTTTGATCGAGTCAGAAAGATGGCATTACATTGATTGAGTGCATTTACTGTGGCGGCATTCAAATTGGCCTCAAGTATCCGATAGGGCTGAGGCACCAGATCCGAAACCGGGTGGAATAGTGAAGATTTGGCCTCTAAGTAATTGGCCAGTTGTAGAAAAACGTTGGCGAGGCTTTGTTGCACCGGTTGCATCGGCCAACATGCATGCCACAGCATTGACATGAAGTAGTACCAAGCACTGCCGCTCAGCAACAACAAAGGCTGCAACCAAATCGTGGTACTTTGATGCGCGCCAAGCATGGTGTAGATCGCAAGCAGTAACGAAGCAAACGCAATGCTGGCATAGCGTGAGCCGAGCGCGCCGAGCATGATAAAGCCAAAAGTAGACGTAAATAGACCGATGGCAAACAGCCACGGGGTCTTAAACAAAATTTCAATCGAAAAGGCGGCGATCGCAAAACAGATCAAAGTTAGCGTGATGGATTTCAAGCGCCCCGTAAAACGGTCATCGCGCTCGGCCAGCGCCGCTGCAATCACGCCTAAAATCAACGGGGTGATCCAAGTGTTGAGCTGGTAATACCAAGCCGGGATCACTACACCGAGCAGCGTCAGCAACATCAAAATACTGTAGTTAACCGTTTTATTGGCCCAATACAGGCGTAGTTGGTTGATTTTTGGCACGGCGCAGCACACCAGTCAGGGTTGAAAATGGCGAGTTTAGCAGATTGAAGTCATAACATGCTGATCAAAACAAATAAATATTGACCTTTCACTACCGATTGTCTTGATTAGCAATTATTTCTCAGGGGCTGCCTGGTTCAGAATATTGACATTATCTTTTTATTGGCTCGAGGGATTGGGGTATGATTGGCGACAATTTTGTTAGTGGGTTTCTACCTTTGTTAGTAGGTTTCTACCAATGCAGCTAAATGCCAATAAGACTGCACAGTTTTTTATCGCCAACGAATACTATCAAGTGGCGCTTGAGCACGAGTGGCTGGTGTTGACTTCGCTCAGTAGCGAGGAGTGGATCCCTTTTTCGGTCTGGAATGGACAAGTGCAGATCCGACGAGGTTTATGTTGGGGCAGTTTGCAGTTTTTCGCCGATCCGGAATCGGGTGTACAACGCAGTTGGTTGGTACAAGGTTTACCTTGGCCACAATGCCGCGCATTTGCTCAGCAGTTGGTGGCGCATTATCAGGTTTGGCACCAGCGGCAGTGTGAACAGCTCAATCTGTATGTGCCTCGTTGGCAGCAAGAATTATCACGCCTGACTCGCTTGCCTTGTTTTTTAGCACACTCTGCGATCGAAGCTTGGGTGGCACAGGTGTATGCCGATTTAACCCACATCAATATGACGCTGCATGAGGCGCAAAAGCGTTTGCCTAGCGTGTTTGAACCTTTGTTGCCTTGGTTGTTAGATACCTCGGCGAGCTTATCGGAGCGTAACCAAACTTGGTTAGAGCGAGAACGCCTCAACTGGACGGTGCTCTTTTCACAGTGCGAATCTTCACCGCTCAACCTCTCGCAGCAGTACGCGGTACTACTTAATGACGATCATAATTTGGTGTTGGCTGGGGCGGGCTCTGGCAAAACCAGTGTGTTAACCGCACGAGTCGCTTATTTACTGCAAAGCCACCTTGCTAAGCCAGAACAGATTTTAATGGTCGCTTTTGCGCGTGATGCGGCACAGCAGATGGCTGAGCGGCTGATCAACAAAATAGGTTTAGAGGCTGAACGCTTGCAAGTGAATACGTTCCATCAGCTGGGTCTGCGTATTTTGAATCGAGTGGAAGGCAAAACGGTGGTGATGTCGCCGTTGGCAAGCGACAGTAAGCTTAAACAAGCGTGGTGCATTGATTGGCTAAAGCGTCACTGGCTGACGCCAAGCAATTTTAAACGTTGGCAAAAGCATTTGGCGAGTTGGCCGATTGCTTATTTGGCAGGAGATGATGAACTCGGCAGCCACGTAGAAAACCCCAAACTGATCGCATGGCTGGAAAAACAGCTCGATCAATTAGCACAACTGGGGTTAAGCAAAAAAGAGCTACAGCAACGTTTGGTTGAGAGTGATGATTTTCCACGTTTAAACAGTGAGCTAGCCTTGTGTTGGCCTTGCTACCAAGCATGGCAGCAGATGCTCAATGAACAAAATCAGATTGATTTTAATATCATGATCAATCGTGCTACTGAGTATGTTGAGCAAGGTAAATTTCATTCACCGTGGAAATTTATCATGGTTGATGAGTACCAAGATATTTCGCCGTCACGTTTGCGTTTGTTGCAAGCGTTGTGTGAACAAAATCAAGGTCAGTGCAATTTGTTTGCGGTGGGGGACGATTGGCAGTCAATCTACCAATTTGCTGGGTCAGATGTGGATTTGACCACCGGTTTTGCTGCCCGTTTTGCTCACTCTACCGTGCATTATCTTGATACCACTTATCGATTTAATGATCAGATTGGTGCGGTGGCTAACCAATTCATTCAGCATAATCCGTACCAATTACCGAAAACGCTCAATAGCTTTAAAATGCAAAAATCCAAAGCGGTGGTACTGGCAGCGAGCAATTCGGTGGAAAAAATCCTCGATGATCTTAACCGTGCAGCCAAACAGCCTAAAAGCGTGCTGTTATTGGGGCGTAATCACTACCATCAGCCTGAACTTTTACCCGATTGGCAACAGCGGTATCGTGCCCTCAGTCTAGAGTTTATGACCTGCCATGGCAGCAAAGGTAAAGAGGCCGATTATGTGATCATTCTGGCGGTCGATGAGGGTCAATTTCCGGCACGGGTTAAAGCCTTACATCTGGATAGAGGGTTAAACCAAGGAGATGATGATTTCCCGCATGCTGAAGAGCGGCGGCTGTTTTATGTGGCGCTAACTCGTGCCAAGCAGAAGGTATGGGTCACCTACAGCGGTCATGGTTCTTGCTTTGTGCAAGAGTTGCTTAATGACGACTATCCGGTTATTAAACAAAAATAGACGGCAGAGAATGCAAGGCTTGCCTGTGTAAACCTTGATTGGGTTATCAATGATGAGTTAGCACAAAATCCATGCCCAAGTGAATACGGCAAAACACAAGGCAATAAATACCGCGGCGGAGCCAATATCTTTGGCGCGACCGCTCAACTGATGGTGTTCGGTACTGATCCGATCCACCACGGCTTCAAGCGCGGAATTGAATAACTCAGCGATGAGAATCAGCACTAAGCAACCCACCAGTAAGACTTGTTCGATTTTCGTCACCGGTAGGAAGAAAGTTACAATAGTGAGTGGTAGGGCTAACATCACTTCTTGGCGAAATGCGGCTTCATTTTTCCAAGCGGCGATCAAACCTTTTATCGAGTAGCCGGTGGCGTAAACAATACGGCTTAAGCCAATACGAGAGTGTTTCATGCGATGAACTCGCTGAGTCAGTGAAAAAGAGCGCTCGATTATATACGTTTAATTTGCTTAACGGCAGTTGCATAGGAATAACATCATGAACAGAGCACTGTTATTAGTTGATATTCAAAATGATTTTTCTCCAAGCGGTGCGCTACCTGTGCCGGATGGTGATGCAGTGTTGTCGGTGGTCAATAGATTGATCCCCAAGTTTAGCCACGTGATTGCCACCAAAGATTGGCATCCTGTCGCGCACGCCAGTTTTGCTTCGGTGCAGGGGAAAATGCCTGGCGAAGTGTTGGAACTTAATGGCACGTTACAAGTGATGTGGCCAGATCACTGTGTGCAACAGACTCATGGCGCAGAATTTATTGCGGGTTTGGAGAGTCAGCGGATCACGCACACGGTGCTGAAAGGTACTCATCCTGATGTGGATAGTTATAGCGGATTTTTTGATAACCAACGCCAGCACGCTACCGGACTTGCCGATTACTTGCACCAGCATGGGATTACCGAGTTGTATATTGCGGGGTTAGCGACAGACTATTGTGTCAAATTTACCGCGCTGGATGCGAGATCACTCGGTTTTAATACCTGGGTGATCCAAGATGGATGTCGTGGAGTGGAGCTCAAACCGGGTGATTGTGCTGCGGCATGGCAAGCGATGCAAAGCGCTGGCTGCCAGCTGATCAGTGCCCAACAGCTATTGGTGAGCTAACGGTGGGCCAGTGAAGTGATCAAAAAAGGCTATCTTGCGTGATAGCCAGATAAATGGAGAGCAAACCCGTGATTTAGGTTAAGTACGCTCGGCAAGATAAGCTGGGTAGTCAGGGATCTCAATCTCGACTTGCTGCTCCATCAAAGAGGAAGAAAACAGGAATTTAGCACTGGCGCGATTGGCGGCCACGGGAATATTCCACACGCTGGCGATACGCAGCAGAGCTTTGACATCGGGATCATGCGGTACGGCATTAAGTGGATCCCAAAAGAAAATCAGCACATCGATTTTCCCTTCGGAAATTAATGCGCCAAGCTGTTGATCGCCGCCCATTGGCCCGCTGATCATACTTTTGATGGCTAGCCCAGTCTCTTTACTGAGCATATGGCCAGTGGTACCCGTGGCATACAAAAAATGACGTTGCAGCTTTTCTTTATTTTCTTGAACCCAACGCAGTAGTTCACCTTTGCAGTTATCGTGAGCCACAAGAGCAACGTGCTTATGCGCTGCCATCGTGCGGGTGGTTTTTTTCATTACCGGATTTCCTAATGTTTTTGGATTAAGGCTTGATAACCAAAAATTGATGTTTATTCAACTACTTTTACCGAAAACCGCCGCGGGTCTTTGACGGTGATACGGTTTTATGTCTCGGCTTGGCGGTGAATACGATGATTTTGTTGAGCGGCTGTAAGTTATGAAAGTAGCCGCTCATTAAGCACTATTTAATTCAGGGCTTGTTCGAGTATTGCGCGTGATTGTTGCAAGGTGATGGTGCCTTGTTCACCGAGTTTTAACATACCGTGTGCCGTCAGTTGCTCGATCACCGCTGCAACGGCGGCACTTTTTTCCATGCCATGATCACCAAATTGAGTGGCAACACCGAGTTGGTGGTAAAACCTTTCAATCGCTGTAATGGTTTGTTGGGCAAGATCATCGGTCGGTGGTAATCCAAACACATTTTTGCCCATCTGTTCGAGTTTAGCGGTTTTGTGTTCCAATTGATTGCGTAGCAACCAAGGCTGGATCACGGCCAGTGAGCGTGCGTGATCTAGATGCCACAGAGCGGTGAGTTCATGACCAATCATATGGGTTGCCCAATCTTGTGCCACTCCCGTTCCAATCAAACCATTTAAGGCTTGGTTGGCGGTCCACATTAGATTGGCGCGCCATGCATCATTATCTCGCTGGCTAAAATCTCCGGCTAAAATCAACAAGTTTCTTAGCAGCACTTCGGCGTAGCCTTCTTGTACCATCGCTTGACTTGGTAGGGTTAAATATTGCTCGCATACATGAACCCAAGCATCAACCAAACCATTGACCAGTTGGCGTTCAGGTAAGCTTTTCATCACATCAGGATCCAGTATCGCGAAGCGAGGTTGAACCGCAGGAGATAAAAATGCCAATTTATCTTGGGTTTCTGCTTTGGTGATCACCGCGCCGGTATTCGATTCAGAACCAGTGGCTGGCAAAGTCAAAATCGCTCCAATCGGAGTCGCTTGTTGCACTATGTGGTGTCCGGTCAAAATATCCCATCCATCACCAGCATAAAAGGCTGCCGCAGCGACGTATTTCGAGCCATCAATCACTGAGCCGCCACCCACCGCCAAAATAAAATTGACCGACTGCTGTTTGACTATTTGGACGGCTTTATCCAAGGTTTCTTTGGTTGGATTAGGCTCAACCCCAGCAAATTCGACCCACTGATGTTCACTTAAAGCGGCGACCACTTGGTCATACACGCCGTTACGTTTGATGGAACCTCCACCATACAACACTAATACTTTGCTTTCTTTCGGGATCTCTTGACCAATTTGGGCAATTTGGCCTTGTCCAAAATGAATTTTGGTTGGGTTGACATAACTGAAATGCATTTTACTCACCTCGCTGTTTTGCTATCACTATACTCTGCCTAACTTGAAGCTGCAGCAATCTTGGTGACGTTTACTCTTAAAATTGGTAGCTTTCCGGCACCACAACCACACCTTGTTCAGAAATACGGAACCGCTTGGCATCTTGATCGGGATTGACCCCAATTTCAGTATAGGGAGGGATGATGACATGCTTGTCAACGATACAGTGCTTCAGCTTACAACCTTCGCCCACTTCGACATCGTCAAATAAAATGCTATCGATAATTTGCGCTGCGTCATTGATGCGGACATTGGATGAGATGATCGAATGCTGCACCGAAGCACCAGAATTAATCACGCCATTGGCGATCATGGAGTTAATAAACACCCCTTCGTTACCCGTGGCAGAGGAGACCGTTCTGGCGGGTGGGAGCTGTTGTTCATAAGTACGGATCGCCCAGTTTTTTTGGTATAAGTTCATTGGTGGCACGGGTTGGAGCAAGTCCATATTGGCATCATAAAATGAATCTATCGTACCCACGTCGCGCCAATAACAATCTCGAGCGACACGTCCTTTATCGGAGCAGAACGAATAGGCAAATACGTTACTGGTTTCAATTAATTTTGGGATGAGATCTTTGCCAAAGTCATGGCTCGATTGCTCAAGCTCAGCATCTTCGCTTAAGGCTTTTTTCAACACTTCGATATTGAAAATATAGATCCCCATCGAAGCTAAGCTAGAATCTGGTTTATTGGGCAGGCTAGGTGGGTCGCTAGGTTTTTCGACAAAGCTGGTGATAAGGGATTGTTGATTGATCGTCATTATCCCAAATGCTGAGGCTTGATGACGAGGTACTTCCATACAAGCAATGGTGAGAGCGGCACGGTTGGCAATATGTTCTTCCAGCATCGCGGCATAGTCCATCCGGTAAATATGATCACCTGATAACACCACTACATATTTAGCTTCACTGCGTTTTAGTAGCCACATATTATGAAACAATGCATCAGCAGTGCCTTCATACCATTTGCCTCCTTTACGCATTTGTGGAGGAACAACGGTAATAAATTCACCTAATTCGGGATTGAAAATAGACCAGCCATTACGTAGGTGTTTATGCAGTGAATGGGATTTATATTGAGTCAGTACCAAAATGCGGCGTAATCCAGAATGCAGGCAATTGGTTAAGGTGAAATCAATGATCCGATATTTTCCGCCGAAAGGTACCGCGGGTTTGGCGCGATCATCAGTGAGTGGGGAAAGGCGTGAACCGATGCCGCCCGCCAAAATCACAGCTAAAGTGTCCTGCATAGATTATCTCCCTGAAATAGATTGATGGCAAAGTGGGGTATTGGCTTGGTACAAAATGTGATCTAAGGCGCTTTTTAAGCGTAGTACAAGATAGGCAAGTGAGAGGTGTAGTGAGCGGTACAACAAGGGTGTGAGTGCTTGAACCCGCTTAAGCTGCGAGGTGGCTCTTAGTTATATGGCAACTGGGGCCGTGCGTTACATTACGCTAAGTGATCCATTTCGGCTTCGGTTAACACCGATATTTGATTACGCCCAGAAGCTTTTGACTCATACAACGCAAGATCAGCACGTTGGTAGGATTTTTCTGGTTTTTTACACAGCGTGGTGATCCCAGCACTGATGGTAACTGGCTGATGGTGTACGGTGGCAATGTAATGACGGATCCGGTTAAGCACCCGTTCGGCTTCCTGTAATGATGTGTAAGGGAAAATAATCGCAAATTCTTCACCACCAATTCGGGCAATAAAATCCGATTCCCGTAGCTGATCTTGGATCTCTTTGGCCACCGCGCGTAACACGTGGTCGCCTTCGGTATGCCCAAATTGATCGTTAATCCGTTTAAAGTGGTCAATATCCACAATCGCTAGACAACTTTGGGCCATCTTCGGGTAACGGCGGATTTTGGCACATTCTAGCTTGATGGTTTGATCAAATTTACGACGATTCCATAAGTCGGTTAATGCATCTTTTTCACTCAATTCACGTAAACGATGTTCTAACTTTTTATGGCGTGAAATATCCACGAAAGAAGCTACATAAAATTGAATTATATTATTGTCATCGCGTATGCTTTGGATGCGTAGAATTTCGGTATTATTGGTGCCATCTTTGCGTTTATTGATGATTTCACCTTCCCACACCCCCTTGCTTTGTAGCGCTTTCCACATCTGCATATAAAACTCAGTTTTATGCAATCCAGAGGTAAAAATCGAGGGTTGTTTGCCTTGTACATCCTCAAATGAGTAGCCTCTTAAACGAGTAAACTCATTATTGACTTTGATGATTCGATTATTACGGTCGGTGATCATCACCGCCGACATGCCATCCATCGCCGCTCGTGCCAGCTTACTATCAAGGCTATTTTTTTGATGGTTGATATTCCACGCAACAAATCCTGCCGCAATAACTGCTAGCAGAGAGAAAACGGTGATGGCTTGCCGGATTAATGACCAGCGTGCATCGGCATAAGTTTGCTCAATTTCTTGTTGATTGACTCTGAGCACTAATACCAAGGGTTTAGCGTCAGGGAGTAGAGAATTAAGCGCAACATGCAGGTAGCTAAACCAAGTTTTATTTGAGAGAGCAAAGCCTTGCGGTTCGGTCTGGATGGTTTGCCATAAACTAGGGTGCTGAGTTGCAAAATTGGGGTAAGTCAGCGGTTGGCTTGAAGGGGGCAAAGCGCGTTCGCTCAGTAATAAATTACCAGCAAGATTAAAAACATCCGGTGAGTCAAATTGATCATAAATAAAAGAAAGTCTTTGATAGAGAGACTGGAGTTTTACCGTGACGATCAGAAAACCACTGGCTTGATTTTTGGCCTCAACTCGAGTGACAAAGCGGAAAGTGGGTAGTGCACCCGAAGGGTCTTCAGGGTTTATTGCCAGTCCACTGACCCAAACATGTTGATTCGGTTGCTGACGGTAGTGATTGAGCACTTGTTGGCTAAAAGTACCGGAGGTTTGCGCCGATTCAACAAATTTGACGTGATTGCCGTCATAAATTGCGCGTAGCTGTTCTTTACCTTGTAAATCCAGTAACTGGAATGATGAGAAAATATTTTGAGAGCGGAGAGTGAGATTCCATAAAGTTTTTAATTGCTGGATATTCGTCCGATTCAAGGTCTGATTGGCGGCTACTAAGGTGTCACTTTTGCCTAGTTCTTGTGTTAACTGATGAGATTTTTGCAGCATCTGCAGTAGGTCGTGTCGGCTAAAGTCAAGTTGTAAGCGAGTTTGCTTTTCGACGCTGCTCACTGCTTGGGTTTCAAGCTCGCTGGCTTGATGCATGAAATACAGTGTAGGTATGAACGCCAGTACAAACGCAACAATCAAGAATTGAGTTAAATAGTTTCGGGCAAAAATATACACAGCGCTCGTTTTTAATGACAAAACGCGCATTATACCTTGTTCTTAATGGGACTTCGTTTCCAAAATGTAACTTCGTGTGTTTGTTCACGCTTTGTTGTGCAATGGTGCTAAATTTGCAGTGAGTTGGTTATAGTAAATTTGTTTATTGAATTCGGGGTTCACTAAGTCAAGATGTGTAAGGATGCTGGCTGAATGACCATTTGATCCGATTGCAGTATTGCGATCATAAGACTGCCGAATTGATCTGTGCATCTAATTGATTTGATAAGTTATTCTAATAAAAATAAGATTTATAGCAAAATATGAGTAACTGATATGGCATATCTAATATTATGTGCCATAGTTAAAGCGTAAGGTTAGTGAGAACATTTCAGATGGAGGACATGGAGCCTTACAGACAATTTGGACGGAATCAAAACAACATATCACTACCTCGGCTAAGAGACGCTTGCACACGAAGCCAAGCGAATTCGCAAAAACTCACGTTTGAGTTTACGAGGAAAAAGGCGCGCTTTTCAGTGCGCCTTTTGCATTCAGTTTGCCTTTACATCTGCTTATCAGCCATTGTGTTGAGCTCGCTACGGTACCGTTTGTCCAGATCCTAAATTTCACACTGCTTCTGATTAGGCTTTTGGATATACTGCCGCCAACAAAGGAGCTGCATGATGAATCGAGTACCAACCAATATTATTACCGGTTTTTTAGGCGTTGGAAAAACCACCGCGATTTTGCACTTATTAGCCACAAAACCTGCCGATCAAAAGTGGGCGGTACTGGTCAATGAGTTTGGTGAAATTGGCATTGATGGGGCAATAATGAGTGAGCAGGGGGCAATGATTAAACAAGTGCCAGGTGGCTGTTTATGTTGTACCGCGGGGGTGCCTATGTCAGTAGGCATAAATGCATTGCTGCGTCAAAAACCGGATCGTTTAATTATTGAACCTACTGGGCTTGGTCATCCTAAGCAGGTGGTTGCCACATTAATTTCAGCGCAGTACCAAGATTATATCGATTTAAAAGCGACCATAGCTTTGCTTGATCCTCGTCATTTGAGTATGGATAAATATCTCAGCAACCAAAATTTTAATGATCAATTGGCCTGTGCCGATATCATTTTGGGTAATAAGGTAGATTTGTGTTGTAGCCATGATATTGAGGTGTTCAATGATTGGGTAACTGAGCAGCAGCCAGCCAAAGCATTCAGTCAATTGATCCACCAAGCACAATTTCCGATGGAATTGTTGGATATGCCGCGTTTAAGTGGTCATGCTTCAAGCCACATTGATGCCCATCATCACCACCATGCCACGGCAGAGCCACAATTTCAGCTTGCGCCCCAGCAAGCTTTTGTACGCAAAGAGAATCGAGGTCAGGGCTATTTCAGTTGTGGCTGGCTGTTTGGCGCTGAATACCAGTTCAATTTTGATCTGCTGTTCCAATTATTCAATGACTTAACCGCTGAACGAGTGAAAGGCGTACTGAATACCGATCGCGGCTGTTACGCCTTCAATGTGGCCAATCGCGTGGTTTCAGTGACTGAAATGAGCTTAGAGGGATTTGAATCGCGTTTAGAAGTGATTGACTCACAATTAATGCCGTGGGATGAGTTAGAAAGCATACTGCTTCGATTGGCGGGTATTGCGTAAACCTAATATGCCCTTCCAACTTGAAGTTGCAGCGGTGTTGGCTACGTTCGTTCACCCCAATCACATAGTTTGTCTATGCTCATGGGGAGTCACTCACTTGCCGCCTACCTGCAACTCCAAGTTGTTTGGGTATAGGTCACTTTGTGCTAAAAAAATCAGTGTAGAAACATGCATAAAAGGTGAGTCTAAACTCGCCTGTTATGCTTACTATCAAGCTCGACGGTTAACGTTTGTTACGCAGATAACGTTTACGACGTTCTTCTTTATTTTTAGCTTTTTCTTCCGCTTTACGTGCTTCATCGAGCTCAACTTGTTTGAGTTCCTCGGTGATCATCTCTGGCCGTTCTAAGGTAATTTGCCCTAATACCCCTTGACGTAATTCATGCAATAAAATTTCAGAAGCTTTATGCAAATCGACTCGTGCCCCAGCGCGTAGTGCGCCACGTTTACGGCCAATCTCTTCCATCAATTCAACATCAGTTTCTGGCAGCTCTTCTAGCTGATAACGCTCTTGCAGTTTTGCTGGGTAGTGTTTTGCCAAATATTCTACGGTGTAGAAGGCGACTTCATCGTATTCCATCGCCGTATCTTTCACCGCGCCAGTGGCGGCCAAACGAAAGCCACTGTGTGGGTTTTCTACTTTTGGCCATAAAATTCCCGGCGTGTCGGAAAGCACAATCCCGTTTTGGAGATTGATCCGCTGCTGGCGACGCGTTACCGCCGGTTGGTTACCAGTTTGAGCAATAGCACGGCCAGCTAAGGTATTAATAATGGTCGATTTTCCTACATTAGGAATTCCCATAATCATAGTGCGAATATTTTTGCCAATCTCTTCGCGTTGTGGCGCAAGCTTGCGGCATAAATCGAGGATCTTATGCACTTCTTGTGGATTGGCGGTGGTGATCGCCATGGCTTTTACCCCTTGCTCCTGCTCAAGATGGGCAATCCACAGTTCAGTTAACTCAGGATCGGCTAAATCACGTTTATTCAGCACCTTAACACAAGGTTTTTCGCCCCGCAGATGTGAGATCAACGGATTTTCGCTACTGAATGGAATCCGCGCATCCAGCACTTCGATAATCACATCGACTTGTGGAATCGCCTCTTCAATTTCCTTACGAGCCTTGTGCATATGGCCAGGAAACCACTGAATTTTGTTATTAACCATTTGAATTTATTACCTTTAATTTTTGGTTGTTAGCTGATGGGGTATCAGGTGGGGTACCAAAAAATAAAATAAGTATTATTGGGTACCAACGGTATTTCGCACACCGCTTATCAGCACAACAGCATTGATGTGATCATCTTAACATTTTATTCGTGGGACTAAAACGTCAGGCAGTCAGTAGCAAAAGCAAACGTTCTCACCAGGGTAGAGCTTGATCTTAATTTTGCGAGTGAAGATTTGTTTTTTCGTTATGCTGAACGTAGGATGGAACTTTATGATCCCCCGACGTTATGCCTTATAAAATAAGGGATTAGTATGGATATGGCGCATATGAAAACATCATACAATTCAGTTGTTCCCAGCTCTCGCCCGACGATTGGCGTTATTTTACCCATGCTAAGTGGCTTTTATATGGGAGAAATCAACGCTACCTTACGTTGTATGGCTAAGCAGCATAATGTCAATCTGCTCTTTATTCGCAGTGGTGAAAAGCGCGATTTCGATCTGCCGATTGGCATTGAGCATCTTGACGCGTTACTTGTGGTGCTACACGCGGCTTCTTCTGCTTTGGTAGAGCGTTTTCTCGCACAAGACATTCCAGTGCTATCAATTGGTGCCAGTTATGCCCCGCTCGCGGTTGAGCAATTTGAGAGCCGGCAGAGTGATGGGGTAGTATTACTGTACCAATGGTTGATGGAACAAGGACATAGCAGAATTGGCTTTTGTGGTGACCTTTCCGTGAATGATGTCCGCTCTCGTTTAAAAGGATACCAGTCGGCGGTTTATCAACATCATGGTCAGTTTAATGTCGATGATTTATTTTGTGTCAGCAACTGTTCGTTAGCCGGTGGTCGAGAAGCTGCGGTTGAGTTTATGCGGCGTAAGGCTCAATGTACCGCCATCATTTGTGCCACTGACCACAATGCGATCGGTCTAATTGAGCAACTTAAGCATCAAAATGTCGATGTGCCTCGCGAGGTCGCGGTGGTTGGGGTTGATAATATTTTTATGGGTCAACAAGTGACACCGCCACTCACGACCCTAGATCAACAATTAGAATGTCTGATCCAAACGGCATTTTTGCGCGCGCTGCAAAGAATTTCCGGTGCCCCTTTTTCTCGTCATATTCATCTCGTTGATCAAAAGCTCATCATCCGTCAATCGTGTGGTAATCGTCATGCTGCACAACAAACACCGGACAATGTGGCTTCAATCAGGCATCACCTACTGGATTTAGAAGGTCGCACGCCAGCTGAAGTATTCGAAAATTTTTATTCACAAGCACAGAATGGCTTTCAATCTATTTTAGATGCTCATAGTTTGTACGGTAATCAGATGGAGTGGGCTTGTTTAGCACAGAGTGATAATGGGCTTATTCGAGTGGAAAGTTGGGTGAAAAAGGGCATGACCAAACCTGTACACACCCTAGCAACTATGGATACAACCTGCCCGATCACTGAGTTTCCCTTTTTTCACACTCATAACCATTTTGTAGCAACGGTGATCCCGATTTTTACCGGCAGGCAGCAGAGCTGGCAGCTTATCACGGTGGTGGATGATTTAAGCCAACCACAGCATATTGCAACTCAATATGTGTTTAATAATTATTTAGATATGTTGGCGCTGTTTATTGAACGGGATGCGCTTTTAAAAACCAGTACCCTGCGTCAGTTGGATTCCAAACAATTATTGCAGCAACTAAAAGTGGTTTCTAATAGTTCAAATGATGGGATTTGGCAATGGGATCTGAACCAACATGTGGTGCGCTTTAACCAGCGTTTAATCAATATGTTAGGTTATAAACAGTGGACACCAGAACATGATGTCGATGTTGAAAGCTTATTTGAGTTGATCCATGAAGAGGATTTATCGGCTTTTGAGTCGCAAATTGATCGCCACTTAAATAGCGATGCCCCATTTAAAATTGAATTTCGGTTGCGTCATCATGATCAACGTTACTTGTGGGTGTTGGCAAGTGGTGCAATTGTATATAGCGAGCAGCAAAGGGTAAGGCAGTTTATTGGTTCAATGACCGATATTACCAACCAGAAAGAGAACGTAGAAAAAATCCATCGTATGGCGTATTTCGATGCGCTGACTGGTCTTGGTAACCGGCGTAAAATTCGCGAGGAGATCGCGACCAGTATTCGTCATTTCCCTCAGCAGCGTTTTGCTTTGATGTTAATGGATTTAAATCGCTTCAAGCTGATTAATGATTCTTTTGGCCATCATGTGGGAGATGCTCTGTTGTGCCATGTCTCGCAGGCTTTATTGGCGACGCTGGAAAAGCAACATAGTGCGGCGCGTCTTGGCGGTGATGAGTTTTTGGTCTTTTACCCTATTGAGAGACCAGTCCAAGCGATTGAATTAGCTAGCCAAATTTTACGAGCTATCGAAAAGCCGATGTGTCATGAGGATATTGTGCTAACCAGTCAAGCTAGTATTGGTATTGCCTTTTATCCGGAAGATGGTCATGAGATTGATGATTTGATCAAGTGTGCTGATGCCGCGATGTATCAGGCGAAACGTCTCGGTGGCCGAAAAGTGGTTCAGTACAGTAACCAAATGCAGCTAGACGCTCAAAGTACCGTCAAGGTTGAGTATTATCTCAATTTGGCGATCGCAAGGGATGAGCTAGAAGTACATTATCAACCTCAATTGTGCAGTCAATCGCAACAGGTGATGGGTGTTGAAGCCTTAGCAAGATGGAATAGTCCACAACTCGGTCAAGTATTACCGGAACAATTTATTTCAATCGCTGAAAACTCAGACATGATCAATAAACTGGGCGATTCGATTTTACATCGCGTCTGTCGTGATATTCAAAGTTCGGCATGGTTAAGATCGCTTAAGCATATCGCCATCAATATCAGTGCTAAACAGTTGATCCGGCGTAGTTTCGCTGATGAGTTACTACAAACCATTTTGCAATATCAACTGCCGTTGTCACTGTTCTGTATTGAAATTACTGAAACCGCCGCGATACAACAGTATGAACTCTGTATTTCGTCACTCAATAAGCTTCGGGAGGCGGGAGTCACGATATCATTGGATGATTTTGGTACCGGCTTTTCCTCGTTATCAATGTTAAAAATGCTGCCACTCAATGAAATAAAAATTGATCGGTCATTTATTTCTGATTTGGGTGACGACCCTGCTCAACTCAATTTTGTTGGGCACATGATTGGTATGGGGCGTAGTCTAGGTTATGAAATTGTTGTCGAGGGTGTTGAAACTCAGGAGCATATCCAGCATCTGAGCGGGTTTGGTTTAATGGGGTTACAAGGTTATTATTTTAGTCGTCCACGCCCATTAAGCGATCTCGAGCAGCAGTACAAAGTCATCACGTAGTGAATCAAAATTATTTCTAACCATAGAACCAAGGGAGCACAATAATGCTCCCTTGGTCATCTATCAATCGATGATGAATTGCCTCAGCGTTGAATTATCTGATCAAAGATCCCACCTTGAGCAAAATGTTTATTATGAGCGGCTGTCCATCCGGAAAATTGGTCGATAGTCAACAAAGTTAATTCTGGAAATTGAGCAGCGTATTTTTCAGCAATATTCTTATCGCGCGGCCGATAAAAATTTTTCGCAGCGATTTCTTGTCCAACCGGTGAGTAAAGATAGCCAAGATAGGCTTCTGCTATTGCCCAGGTTCCTTTTTTATCGACTACTTGGTCTACTATTGACACTGTCGGTTCGGCTAATATTGAAATACTTGGAACAACAATTTCGACATTATTGTTTTTTAGTCGATTAATAGCTAATAATGCTTCATTTTCCCAAGCAATTAAAACATCACCAAGACCTCTTTCAATAAAAGTATTCGAAGCACCTCTTGCTCCGGTATCAAGCACTTTTACGTTGTTGTAGAGTGATTTGATAAATTGTTTAGCATAATTTTCGTCATTATTGCTGGTTTGTAATGCATAGCCCCAAGCGGCTAAATAATTCCAACGGGCTCCACCAGAAGTTTTGGGATTAGGCGTGATAATATCGATATGTTGTTGGGTTAAATCACCCCAGTCGTGAATGTTTTTTGGATTGCCTTTACGGACCAGAAAAACAATGGTTGAGGTATATGGGGCAGAATTATACGGTAGGCGGGATTGCCAGTTTTGGGCGATTTTTCCAGCATTAACTATTGCATCAATATCTTGAGCTAGTGCCAGCGTCACCACATCAGATTCAATCCCGTTCATCACCGAAATCGCTTGTTTGCCAGAGCCACCATGAGATTGATTGATCTTGATTGGTTGATGGTTTTGCTGTTTCCAATAAGCCGTAAACACCGAATTGTACTCTTGATAAAGTTCACGAGTCGGATCATAGGAAACATTGAGCAAAGTGATTTCTTTGGCGGTGACGATGTGAGCAAAAGTGAGCGCAGTGAGTGTTAATAGTAATGTCCGCATATCAAATATCCTTATTGGTAACGGTTTCCGATAAATTAACATGCACTTTATTTATAAATCACAGCTTTTATCTGCTTTCATATTCTTTATGGTTATATATCTATCCGCAAATCTGAGTGAGCAGTGTGTTGTATGAGGTTATTGTGCGAGGAAATATCGCTATCATGGTCATATCAAGCTTGGTTGTCTGGTACAATGCTGGCCATATTAAGCCATCGCTTGCAATGCTGTGCAAAGTATCACGATGGCGCTTACCACTACCGAGAATCATTTGATGCATCAACAAATCAATAATCCGCTGCACGGTTTGAGTTTAGAAAAAATTGTCACACAACTGGTTGAGCATTATGGCTGGCCCAGACTACATCAACAGATTGCGATTAACTGCTTTGCCAACGATCCGTCGATCAAGTCATCATTAAAATTTTTGCGTAAAACCCCATGGGCGAGAGAGAAAGTTGAGGCGCTGTATGTCAGCACCTTTGTTTAAGTTACTTTTGGTTTAAGGTATTTTTGGCTTAAGTTACTTTTGCCATGCGACTAAGATCACGCCCACGGTGATCAATAGGATACCGAGCCAATTAGTGCGGCTTAACTGTTCGCCGAGTAATACCACTCCGAAAATGGCGACTAACACCACACTCAGTTTATCGACCGGAGCGACGTTTGATACTTGGCCAAGGCTCATGGCACGGAAATAACACAGCCATGAAGCGCCAGTAGCAATCCCAGATAGCACTAAAAAAGTGAGCCCTTTGGGGGAAATGGCGGAGATCGATTGAAACTGTTTGGTAAAAAATGCGATAGCGCCGACCAGAACCAAGATCACACAGGTACGGATAAAAGTGGCAAAGTCGGCATTAATGGTATTGACGCCAAATTTAGTAAAAATTGCCGTAAGTGCTGCGAAAAAGGCAGAAAGTAGCGCCCAAAATAGCCAAGAGGTGTGAAGCATAAGTAGTGGATCCTAACGTGGTGACGGGGGTAACCCAGCAAGGGTGATCAAATGGATCTCGCCTTGCTGGGATCGTGTTAAGTTAGCGAAGATGTAAAAATCGATTGGTCTGCGCGAGGTGACATTTTATCTGCCGGATCTTTATCGAGCCAATCCTTGAGCAATTCGTCTAGCGCTTGCAAGGAAGTGGGTTTTTCTAAGCGACCATCCATTAATTGGTTAATCATTTCTAGTTCACGTTCGCCTGACTCGCCCGATAAGGCAATAATTGGGGTGTCCGCTGAGTAAGATTTGATCACTCGACTGGCATCCAAACCATTCATCACTGGCATTTGCACATCCATTAAGATCAAATCCACGGGATTCGCTTTAAATATATCGATCGCCTCTTGGCCGTTATTGGCTTGTAAACAGTTCATGCCCAGTCGCTGTAAATACATCTGTACTAGTGCTCGTTGTACTTGTTTATCGTCAACAATCAGCACGGTCGGAGCTTGGTGATCGATGGATGGCTGTGGTGGTTGGCGTTGTGCGTGATATTCATTTTTGGTGTGATTTGCTGGCCAATCTTTGCCATGCGAGCTACGTAACGACTCTATACTTGGAGCGTTGGGGACTATCGGGAAGAACAAATGAAATTCAGTAAACTCGCCCAGTTTCGACTTACATTCAACGCGCCCACCAAATGAGCGCATGACGCGCTGACAATAACCTAAGCCTAAGCCGCTGCCGCCTCTTTTTTGGTAAGAGAAAAAATCGTCGAAAATCTTATGCGAGATACTTTCGTCAATACCGGGGCCTGAATCTTTAAAGATCAATATATTCTCATAAGAGCCGATTTGCGTGGTGATCTCAATTTGACTGTTTGGATAAGCATCAAAATAATAGGTCGCGTTGCGTATCAGGTTGAAAATGACAAAATTAAATAAAGTTTCATTCAGATTCGCGACAAAATCAGCCTGTTGTGGTAAATGAATTCGTTCAATAATCTGCTCATTTTCAAAACCGTAGCGGCTTACCGCTTGGCCGACCGCTTGATGAATTGATGTCATGGCAATCGGTTCATGCTCAGGTGAGCTATCACTGACTTCGCGCAAAATGATGTCAATCAGTTGCCGTCCACGTTGAATAGCAATTAAGCCATTCTCAATATCCTGTTTGATTTGTGGAGTGGGAGCTTGATGATTGATGTGTTGCTTTACAATTTCAAAATGCAATTGTACTTGTGCGAGCGGGTTACGCATTTCATGGGCAATCGAGTGAGCTAGCGCTCGACTTTGACGAATGCGTCGATCGGCTTCAATGGTGCTTTGCACTCGCGTCAATAAAGTTTGCAATGCAGAGATCTCTTCGTTAGAGAACATCTGATTGTTGATTTTATGCTGCGAGACCAATAAATGGGTGACCGACTTACCTTGGCCGAATAATGGCATGACTAAGGCGGTGTTGTTCGCGCTCATCTGGTCATATAACGCTTTGAGCGAGCCTTTAGTCGCCAGGTTGTAATCCAATTGCTGGGAAAGCTCATCAAACACCAACACCGATTGGCTCGATGACAGGTAGTTTTCATAGAAATTTTCATTGTTGTTGCTATTGACCAAGCGCAATTTGTCATCAGGAATTTGCAGTAGGTTACCTAGGCGCTGCATCGCATCATCGATTGAGCGCTTGAACTCCTCTTCTAGCGCCAAAATTTGCTGTACTGGGGTTTGCTGATTGCGATAGATAAACAGTGAGGCATAGCGGCTGACACGTTTGTAGAGTAGATCCCAAGTAATGCCAATCATGGCACAGATGGGCAGCACAACTAGCCACTGGTAGCTATCGGTGAGAGGAATGAAAATTGCGCCGAACGGTATGGCTAAAATTGCACAAGCTAATAGTGCATTAAGACCAAGGTAAGCAAGGTATTTGCCACTGTAAAAACGCGAGTTGAGTAGGGCGTAACCAACAAACATCATTTCACTGATCGAGAGTGCGGGAGGCAACCAAGTGAGTGAGAAATCGCCCATGAAATAGGTCATGCCAAGGTGAATAGCTGCGGTAGAGAGCATGAACACCAAGATGCCCAAAATCATGTAATTGGTTTTGGCTAGCATCAATTTACTGCCATTCGCGCGCATTGCGACGAGATTCACCAGTGTCAGAACCACAAAACTGAGCAGCCCAATAAAGAAGAATGGCGTATGTGGACCAAATTCGATAACGAATTGACTTGGGCCGCTAATTTCAACATGTTCAACGGTTAAACCTGGCGTGAAATTGATATATAACGAATAGATGGAGAGGCTGACAAAAATCGCTTGTTGCCATCGATAAACCTGACTATTACGTTGCTCGGCCGCAAGTTGGCATGAGAAGTAGTAAGCAAACGCAAACGCAAAGAAAGAAGCAAGATTGGCAAATTTGGCGGCGAATATACCAGCCGCCGCCCCTAACTCGGGCAGCAAATCGGTATGAAAATAGGCGTTACTGGCGATCCACGCGACAATACACACGGAATAAGCGATGTAAGGCAGATTGTGCGTGCCAATGATCGCTTCATTTTTTTGCTTAAGGCGATAGCAATAGTAGATTAGCCACACTGCGACGATGGCAACGGTAGCCAAAAGGGTGATGGCTTTGGCATAGATAAGCGCCTCTAAACGGAGATTAAACATGTTATCCCTTGGCTAGTGATGGGTGTTTTTTATGTTCACGAATGGCGCGTTTATATTGGCCAAAATCGATTTGACTAAAGACGTTCGCCATCATGGCAAAATTCCACAAGCCACGATAAGTTTGCTTACCATTGTCATTTAAGTCACAATACCCAACGTGGAAATAGGCTTTGGGATCAATGGTTTGATAAAAATTTAGCATAAAAGGTTGTTCGATAATCGTGAGGCCAATTTTATACCCCATCTGATGTAATAGATTCATAAGTTCTTTTTGGGCTAGATAGAGAAAATAGAGTTTTTGTTGCGTATTACCACTAACCGTTAACCGTAGCACTTCACAGACTGCGTGTTGTTCAGATAACCGTAATTGGAATTGCTGATCAAATTGCGGCAGAGAATAGCATGTGGGTAGGCTGGGAGGGGAGAAGATTTGTAAACGGGCCAACTCATCATAAGCGTGATCGGGTAAACAGTATTGCCACTGTTGGTGGCTAAAGGGCGTCGCGTAACTTAACCACTGGTGATTGATTGACCAATCTTGGATCAACATCGAAGCGACTAAGGTGGGAAATGTTGTATCCTCAGGATGCTTGAGCAAAATGAAATGCTGTCCAGCCGCTGATAGTGACAACAATGGTAGCATCTCATACCATTTTTCACCTTGTATCAAAACGTCAAGATTACTCAGTACAATCGCATCACTGAGCGACATGCCTTGCGGATGGCTGGGTGTTTGTACTAAAAGTTCAGATTGTTCAATGTGCTTAATCACTCCCCCATAGTACGCATCATCGTTGGCTGGCAGATCCACTTGTAACGGGGAGCTCGCATCAATCGGGTATTTGGCTTTGATGGCTGCAATCTCGCATTGACACCAAAATTCCAGCCAATGAACATAACACTGACTTGCCGCTTTTTCGATTGCAGCCCATTCAACGGATGCCGTGTATGGACAACGTTGCATGAGATCGCGGTAGTCGATCAAGGTAAATAAAATCGACCAACTTTGCCGTTGTCGATCTGGAAACAGTGCAACCAATTGCTCAATACGGTAGTTGGTCACGGTTTGAAAAAGTGCACGACGCTCTGATGTGGAGTAGCTTTCAATGACCGAGTCAATCAATATCCGTTGTTGTTGCTCGATAGGCAGAGAGTTTACAGACAGATCTGCTAAATATGATTTTAATTTCATGGGGTTAACCTAGCCTGGTTATATTATCCATTTAACTTATCAACTTACGGGTTATCTGTCATGCTCAGAGATGGGTTATTGAGAGTTGAATATCGACTTTCAAATACAATAAAGCCAATCGTATTGACGATTGGCTTTATACTTCCCGCGCCGCAAATCGATCAGAGGCCGGATGTCATATGTAGGCTGTAAAACAGACCTCGACCGACTAACTCAGACGCTATAATGAACCCTAAAGCGACACCTAGATTTATCGGGTTGAGCTTGGATCGGTTGATCATAGGTAGCACCCAAATCAGCAAGCCGCTCATCAATAGCGCAATTTGCACGCTGAGATAAGTCGCTAGCCGATCGACTAAGGTGGCTGCCTGTACTACCGAGTTGTGAATTTCGCCAATCAAATGGGCTTTTCCTATGGTGACGATGATACTTGCTGCAACCAATATTATTGCTAGCATGACGATATTACGATCTAGGCTAAAGCGTGAGTCTTTGGCTGATACCAGGATCCACTGCCCAAGAAGTAAGCCTGCTAGCAAAATGGTCATCACAAAACTCAGTGGTGTGTAGGCATTAAACCAAGTTGGTACGGTATTGATCATATACACTTTGATCATCGAGTACATAAACAGAATACCGAGTACCATTGCTACGATCATCAGCAGTTTTTGAATAACCATGCCGCCTTTTTTCAGTGCTGAAAGTAGCCACTGTAAACCACCGACCGCAAAAAAAGCTGCACCAAATAAGACTTCATTAGAAAGCCAAGCGCTGCCGATTTTATTGAACGCATTTAAGGCTCGTAATGGTGAGCCAAGATGCGTGGTTGAGAATAGAAAACCAAGTCCCATGATAGCCCATAAGACAAACATCGGTAGCCTGTAGCGATACAGTTGTTGAGCATCGAATTTCATGACGAGCGCATGAGCGCTAACCAGCAAGTAACCACCGACTGCGGTTTGCGCCAATACTGTAAAGAAGATCAAAGAATACTCATGGAAAATCATCTTACACCTCCTTTGGGTTGGCAAGAAAACCGCTGGTGTCACCAGTTGGTTTCGCATTTTTATTAAGTTTAATCACAATGTTTGGTAGGGTTAAACGGGATGATGGTAGGGGAGCAACATCGGCATTAATACCGTATTTATCGCGTAATTGGCCAATTTCACCAAACTCAAGTGCCCGCAATGGACAAGATTCGACACACATCGGCTGTTTGCCTTCAGCAACTCGAGCATAACAGCCATCACACTTGGTCATGTGGCCTTTTTGCTTGTTAAACTGTGGCGCACCATAAGGGCAGGCATTGGCGCAGTGCTGACAGCCGATACATACTGCTTCATCAACCACTACCAAGCCATCTTCTTGGCGTTTGTGCATCGCACCCGATGGGCAAACTTTGACACAAGCCGGATTTGAGCAGTGGTTACACGCGATGGATAAGTAATAAGAGAAAACACCGTTTTGAATCCAAGTATCACCATCTTGCACAAAGCCACCACCTGCGTATTCATATACACGTCGATAGTTACGTTTGATGTCTAAGTCTCGATAATCTTTACAAGCAAGCTGGCAAGTTTTACAACCTGTGCATTTACTTGAATCGATGTAAAAGCCGTATTGTTTCATTGCAACCTACCTTATGCTTTAACTGCTTTGATTTGAACTAGGTTTGAATGCTGAGGGTTACCCTTAGCAAGTGGACTTGGACGCTGGGTGGTTAACACGTTAATTGAGCCTGCATGGTCAATCTTCTGGCCATCTGGAGCGTACCAAGCACCTTCTCCAAGTGCGACAACTCGTGGCAAAATACGTGGGGTTACTTTGGCGTGAATGCGCACTTCGCCTCGATCATTAAAGATGCTCACTAAATCACCATTTTTGATCCCGCGCTCCTCGGCATCAATTGGGTTGATCCACACTTCTTGCCGAGCGGCAGCTTTAATTTCTGCTACGTTGCCGTAAGTTGAATGGCAGCGCGCTTTGTAGTGGAAGCCGGTCAGCTGTAACGGATATTGACTGGTTAATGGATCATTATGGCCTTCAAACGAATCGACGTAGATTGGTAGCGGATGGATCACCTCGCCTTCTTTGAGTTGCCAAGTCGCTGCGATTTCGGCTAATTGCTCAGAGTAAATTTCAATCTTACCACTTGGCGTTTTCAATGGATTAGCCACTGGATCTTTGCGGAAGTCTTCATAAGCAATGTAATCGCGCTGATATTGACGCTTATAAATACCCAGCTCTTTCATCTGCTCGAAGGTTGGCAGCGATGGGTCCTGCTTGCGAGTTTCTGCATACAGATGCTCAACCCACTGCTCTTGGGTACGACCTTCAGTAAACGCTTGTTCAACCCCCATACGTTTAGCCAGCTCACTACATATTTCATAAATGCCTTTAGCTTCAAACTGTGGTTCAATCGCTTTTTGCGCATAGATAAAGTAGGGCGCGTTAGCCGCTTTGCCATCCATTGCCCAATCATCTTGTTCAGAGGTGGTGAGGTCTGGCAAGATAATATCCGCGTATTTGGCCGATGAGGTCATATGGTTATCAATCACCACGATCATTTCGCATGCGCTGTCATCTTGTAGAATCTCGTGCGTACGGTTGATATCAGAGTGCTGATTGATCAGACAATTACCCGCATAGTTCCAAATCATTTTAATTGGATTTTTCAGTCGCTCGGCACCTTGTACGCCATCAGTTTTATCGGTCATTTCATGATGACGGTAGATAGCATCGGTCCAGAGGAACATTGAAATTGAGGTTTTCACTGGGTTAGGGATAGTTGGGAAGCGTACAAATGGAATATTGATATCACTTTCACGTGCACCTGTTGAGCCACCGGCTACACCGACAGAACCGGTGAGCAGTGACAGCATGGCGATTGCACGACAAGCCAATTCACCGTTAGCCGTACGTTGTAACCCCCAACCTTGATGAATAGCACACGGCTTATTGGTGCCCATTTCACGAGCCAGTTTAATAATCGTATCTACAGGGATCCCAGTAATTTTGGCCGCCCATTGTGGCGTTTTAACCACACCATCATCACCGAGACCTAGAATATACGATTTATAATCGCTGTTTTTAGGTGCAGACGCTGGAAGGGTTTTTTCATCGTAACCGACACAATACTGATCAAGGAATGCTTGATCGACCAAATTTTCAGTGATCATGACATAAGCTAGACCAGCCACTAATGCCGCATCGGTTGACGGGCGGATTGGAATCCATTGATCTTCACGCCCACCGGCAGTATCGGTATAGCGCGGATCGATGATGATGGTTTTGGCGTTAGACTTATTTTTACTCTCAACATAGTGGTGGATTAGGCCACCACCGGACATGCGAGTTTCTGCAGGGTTGTTGCCAAATTGTACGTTTAATTTGGTATTGGCTAAGTCTGAGAATGAGTTATTGTTGGCCCAGCCACCATAGGTGTAACTTAAGCCTTTAGCAATTTGTGCTGTTGAATAATCACCATAATGGTTAAGGTAGCCACCACATAGGTTCATTAAACGTGCAATCAAAGTAGAAGCGGGTGGCCAAGATTTAGTAACCGTACCACCTAAAGTTCCTGTGCCGTAATTGAGATAGATTGCATCGTTACCATGATCTTCGATCAGGCGCTGCATTGTGGTGGCAATTTCATCATAGGCTTCTTGCCAACTGATCCGCTTGAATTTACCTTCGCCACGTTGTCCGACACGTTTCATCGGATATTTTAGTCGATCAGGATTATAAACACGGCGGCGCATCGAACGACCGCGTAAACAAGCTCGAACTTGTGGGCTAGCACCGTAAACATCACTACCCGTGTTGTCGGTCTCTACGTATTTGATTTCACCATTTTGTACATGCATACGTAATGGGCAGCGAGATCCACAGTTAACCGTACAGGCACTCCAAACGATTTTTTCATCACTTTGTTTTGCCGTCGCTGCGACTACAGGTTTAGAGGTAAAAGGTAAGCTGATAGTGCTTGCTAATGCGGCTGCGCCACCAACGGCTGAAGAGGCTTTGATAAACCCTCGACGAGTCAGGCTCATCACGCCAAATTGTGGTTTATTCTTCATACATAAATGCCTTTTATATTGATAACGGATAATACTTTATAGTTAGTTGGCTTTTTAATGTATCAAGGAGTGAGTTTCATTTGATCGAAATCAAAAGACAATGTCATATAAGTTTTAATTGATATTTTATAATTCATTTAAGAGTAAAATATCAATTGAATTATCTTTCTGAAGAATACCAACAATGAAAATAATAATGATTATCGATAGCGCTAAATTATTAGGCATATTGTTCCATAATAAAAAAAATAAATTAGAGATAGTCGAAATTGTGAGTGTCTTATGTCGCGAACGAGTACTTAATCAACCAACGTTGCAGGCATTATTAGTATCAGATGAAGAAATTTTGAGCACCGATTTTACGGAATTATTTGAAGGGATTGGTGATATGCAGGCACCACCTTGGGGCTCGGTGTACTTGGATCGAGAGCGAGTTTTATTTGGTGATTCGACAGTTGCATATCGTCAGTTTCTCGATCGTCATGGGATCGAATTGAACACTGGGTTGAGAGAGCCTGAAGATCAATTTGGATTAATGTTATTAGCATTGGCATATTTATTAGAGAGCGATAAGGTGCATGCTGCATATGAATTGTTGGAATGTCATTTCTTACCGTGGGCAATTGTTTATTTACAACGATTGGAAGACATATCACATAATAAATTTTATCGCTATTTAGCAGCAGATGTTATGGCATGGCTAAATGCCCTAATTTTAGATTTAAAGTTAAATGTTGTGGAAAAGAAAATTTATATTGATGGTTAAAAATATTAATATTGGGCGAAGGGGATTTCTTACTTATTTTTCTAAGGCCTTAAAAAAATCACCTGCTATATCTGCACAAACGGTGAGAGTTGCACCACGGCCACCACAGGCGGTGGATGAACTATTATTTGCTCAATTATGTGATGGTTGTGGTGTGTGTCAGCAGGTTTGCCCGAATCAGATCATTGAAATTGTTGATCAATTAGCACAAATCAACTTGGGTTATAACGAATGCAGTTTATGTGCCGCATGTACAAAAGCCTGTTCAAATGGTGCATTACACACTACGGTGTCACCTCACATTAGCCTACGCCCGCATTTTTCTTACTTATGTAATAACTATCAAATGATCGATTGCTTACAATGCCAAGCGGGATGTTCGAACTCGGCAATTGTGATTGTGGAAGGAGAGTTACCTCATATAATCGATGGACGTTGTGATGGTTGTGGGCAGTGTCAAAAAAGTTGCCCATTAGGAGCCATCTCCATGGCTTTGATTGCCGATGCATAAGCCGCGGCAACAGAGTAATGATTAAACATTATCATTATATAGTGGTAAATTTGTTGTCCGCTAACTGGATTTTTCTTCAGTTAAATTGCGTAACCAAATATATTGGCGATAGCGTCGCCAGCACAGAGTGAGCTTAACCAATTCCTCGATGATCATCAGCGGATAGACGTAGTGAAAAGGCCAGTGCAAAACAAAGGCAGCGATGGCCGAAATCGGCAGCCCTAATAGCCACATGGCTATAAAATCAGTGCGTAAACAGAAAGTATTTTCCCCTCCGGCCCGTAATATGCCGTTAATGATCACCATATTGAGCATCTTTAAGCTGATCACCACACTCAGAATGGTGAGCCCAGGTTGAGAGAGCGGTAAAAATTGTGCGTTATCTAGCGCGAGTAATTTGAGCAGCCAAGGTTGTATGGCGAGTAAAATCGTGGTTGAGATAACCCCGAGCAGCGCAAATATCTTAATGAACGTTAAGGACGTGCTACGTGCTTCAGGATAATTTCCTCTGCCTAAATGTTGGCCAATGATCACCGAACAAGCGACCGATAGCCCGAAAAACAGTGCATAACAGAGTGATTCAAATGGACCAAGCGTGCTATAAACCGCTAGCTCCAGCGTGCCCATATGACCAAAAATCATTTGATAGGCTAAGGTGCCGATCGCCCACAGCAGCGCATTAGCAACGGCCGGAATGGCTAAGCTGATGTACTTACGTTTCAGTGTGATCCGACTAGCTTTGAGCGGCAAGGTAGTTTTTAGCCAGTGCTGCCGATAATGAAAGTAGGCCAAGAAAACAATCAGTTGCAGAGCTCGCGCCAGCGTGGTGGCCAACGCCGCCCCCGCCACACCTAACGCCGGCATACCCCAATTACCGCTGATCAGGCCATAGTTGAGAATAATATTCACCGCAATGGTCATCACCGCAATTAGCAGCGGCGTTAACGCATTGTTGGTTGAGCGTAGCGTTGACTCAAATACGATCACTAAGTGGGTTAACAGCAAGACAGGTGAGGCATACCAAAGATAATCAGATCCAAGTCTGATCACATCCACATCGCTGGTTTGCAGAAGGAAGATCGGTTTGGAAAAGGCCACGAACAAGATGCTGACCGGCAGTAGCAGTAACGCTCCCGATTTTATCGCCAGAAGGGTGATGCTTTTCGCGGCAGAGCGATCATTTTTGCCCCAAAATTGGGCGATCAATATTCCGCTCGCACTGGATAAACCGGCCATGATCATAATTGCGACAAAGTGCCACTTAGAGGCCAAACCAACTGCGGCGGTCGCTTCAGTACCAAAGCTGCTCACCATAAGTACATCGGCTAAAGAGAGGATCGCTACTAAGGCACTCTGTAGCGCAACCGGAATGCCAATCTTAATGGTTTGCGCAAGTAGATGTTGATTTTCATCACGAAATTGAAGCATTTTCATCGGGTTTTAGTATCTAAATGAAGGTAATACGCGCACTTTAAGTGACCTCATCATCATTTTAAATGTGAGATTAAGGTAAAAATCTGTTTGGATCCGTCATGTTGTAGGGAAAGCGATGAATAAAGGCTGGGTGGATGAGGTGTATCTTGCCTCTGAGTGTGAAGAGCGTTTCTTGGTCAGATCAGACATCGCCGAGATGAAACAGTACGATATTTTTATGGCTGGATTGGCTCATCTTAAACAGAACTATCGGGTAGGACGTGTCAATCCTGAGGTGCATACGGTGTTGGTGACCTTAGATGGTGCAGGCATTTTGACTGTTGACCAAGGTCGTCATGAAATTTTAGCCAATACCATCACGATTTTGCCAAGTGGTCAGCCGTTTCGCATCGAGTTAGCGAACCCACAGCAGCCTTGGAAAATGGTCTGGTTGTTATTAAATGATACCCTGAGTTGGAAAAACTTATCGAAAATTAATGGTCCAGTGATCCATTTTGATGGTTGTGAATCGATTTGGTCGCTCGCTTCACTACTTCACCGAGAAATCGGTGGGCGTTCAGCGTTTCGCACTATGATGCTGAGTGAATTGGTCAAAGTGTTGTCCGATGTCAATTCCAATATTTCCGATACCCATATGCGAGTGCTGAGCGTATTTAACAGTGTTGAATCACAATTGCATCTCGACTGGAAAATTTCCACCATTGCTGAGCGCAGTTTCATTAGTGTCGAACAATTAAATCGGGTCATGAAACAACTGGTGGGTATGTCACCACGTGATTATATTGTTGCATTGCGCATGAAAAAAGCCGTCGATTTATTGAGTAATAAAGATTGGTCAATTGCGATGATTGCCCTGCGACTCGGTTATCAAGATCCAAATAACTTTACTCATCGCTTTAAAAAATTCTATGGGCTCTCGCCACGTGACTATCGCCAGCGCGCCCTACAGAGCTAATGGTTTCTGCCATAAGCGGTCACTGCCGCTTATGGCTATCGAAACGCTATTATTTCAGCGGATTCACGTTACGCCGATCTCAGTTCTTTAAAACTCACCCAGTGTTGCAACCCAAGGATGAGTGTAAGCTTGCTGAGCGTTCAGGTTCCATGCGGGACCAAATCCAGTATTCCAAGTTAGGAAGAATGTGGTCTTTGGCATATCTTTGGCGATGGTTTGAATGAGGTATTCATAATCAAATGGTTGTTTAGGCCGCCACTCACCATTAGGGTTCCAATTGGCGCGTGGTCCGGTTTCTGTCAGAGCATAGGGCTTATTGAAAGCTTTTATCATAGTGGTGTAGGCTTTTTTTAACTGATTAATTTCTTGTAAATTTTCAAAATAGGCATCAATTCCCACGATATCGACATAAGCATCTCCTGGATAATATTCCACCAGTGCTGGCCGAGAATAATCTGCCGAATAAATCCAAATTAGATTATTTAGCCCTTTAACTTCACTTAAATAGTGGTGCATATCTGCAAATAAGCGTTTAAATAGTTGTTGACGTTCTGCGCTCCCTCCACGGTTATTGTCCGCACCCCACCAAAACCAGTCGCCATTCATTTCATGCAGTGGACGAAATAGCACTGGAATATCCGCCTGTTTAAATTTATCTAAACCTTTGGCGACTTCATCCATAATGTCTATCCAGCGTTGTCGTTCAAGCGTGCCATCCTCAAAGATTTTCGCATACTGTTGATTGGTAATTGCGGTTTTGAAATTATCTTCAAAGGTATAAATAGGGCTAATTAAGTGATTGCTAATTTGTACCAGATGTCCCTGTTTGGCTTTTAGGATCAAATCATCGACACAGCCCGTTGCAATCGCATCACTAGCATTTTTATAAGCCATCCAACCGAGTCCAAAGTCACAAGCATAAATGACTGGGCGTTTGCCGGTGATTTTTTCGATGCGGACCATTTCATTATCGTCAACTTTTTGCCCGGATCGATTTTCAACCACTTCGTTATCTGCGTTATAGCGACCATAATCGGTGCGATCAATATCACTATATCCGCCAAATAGGCCACTTAAGAGCCGATTTTCAGTTTTGTTTTCTAAGTCAAGCAATTGGTTATATAGCGCTATCGTGGCTATAGATGCCTGCGGGTTGCTTAACGTAACCGATTCATTTGCTACGGCGATTTGAGTAGTACTAACGGAGGCCAAAGTGGCAGCTAACATGGCGGTAATTCCTGAGTAAAATTTCATTTTTTCATCCTGTTGGTGAGTTTTAATCAAAAAATATTAAAGATAACGTTACGATTTTCAGTTCAACTTAGTTTTTCATCCGTTGATTTAGGCTGCTCAAAGCGGATATTGGCCAGCACAAATTGTGCGGGCTGTTCGCTTTGTAATCGAAATAATGTACTGCGTTCACTTTGTGATCGGGAGATCATTGCTTTGATCGTCTGCCGAATGGGATAAAATTGTGGCTCGCTGTTAGTGAATTGTGGGCTGATGTCTAACTGCTGAGTCTCTTCGCCCATCGATAGCCATACGGGGGCTGTGACAGGAGTATTGACACGAATATCGAAACAGAGCTGTCCTTCGGCGAGCCAAGGTTCGATGCTTTGAGGTTGCCCATCGATGGTCACTATCTCTATGCTGCTGTGGCTGGAGTAGAAATGGCAGAGTATAGAGTCTTGCTGTAGTAAATAGTCGTAGGGTTGAGTGGTTAATCCGGCAAATTGTTGAGGATTATTACGTGATACAAGTTGGTGAGTATTGTGTTCACACACTTGCATGACGTATTGACCACGGGTTGCAGCAGATCCAAACAGGGTTAAGTTGGTTTGGCGTACTGGATGATGGGGTAATGGTTCTTCGGGGAGGTTATCAAGATCTTGAGCTGAGATGCTTGAATAGTTTAAACCATAACCATATTCAAATAGCGGTGTGTGCTCACCTGTAGGAGCTTGTTCAGCATAGTGTATTTGATAAGGCTGAATATGTGGTGGTATACGATGTACCGCAAAACTATCCGGTCGATTTGGCCAACTAAAGGAGAGTTTGCCGACGAAATCGTATTGAATCTCCCCGGTTGGTGTGCGTAGTAGCAGATCGGTGATGCCGAGGCCTTCACTTCCGGGTAAAAACGCAGCGATAAATGCGTCACTTTGATTAATTTGTGGATTGACGTAAAGCGGCCGGCCACTAAAAAATAGCGAGATTATTTTCACCCCTGCTTGTTGTAATTGTTGGATCCGCTGGCAATCTTGTGCATAACTCGCTTTGAGTTGAGCAAAGTTAAGGGATTGCTCCGGTTGGATGTCTCCTAGCATTTCGGCATAGGGATCTTCACCGAATGCGACAATTGCCACTGTTGCTTGGCTTAAATCGCTGCGCAATTCAGGGTCAAAACAGACCGAATTTGCGCCAAGCTCATGCTCCAGAGCCGCTTTAATCGTCATCCCATTTGGAATATCCGATGTGACATTTTCATCACCTTGCCAAGTCAGATTCCAACCACCGATCTGTTTGGTAATATTATTGGCCGCCGATCCGGTCAGTAGTATTTTTTGCTGGCGAGAGAGCGGTAGGATTTGCTGTTTATTTTTCAATAATACCATGGACTTGCGTACGGCTTGCCGTGCAACTAAGCGGTGAGGCGTGGCACCGATTAGGGTTTGGGAACCCGCAAGACTACGCTGGCTTGGGCGCGGTTTGCTCCATAATCCAGCACGTTGTTTAACCCGTAGAATGCGTAATACCGCATCATCAATCCGCTGGATTGCAATCACTCCCGCTCTGACATCACGGAGGGTTTTTTCAATCACCGCGATCCAGTGTTCGGCCTCGGTTACCATTAAAATATCGTTGCCCGCATTAATCGCATAGCTGGCATCACCATTACTGCATTGACTGACTTCGGCATGCCCATTCCAATCGGTGATAATTAGGCCATCAAACCCCATCTGGTTTTTCAACACATCAGTGAGCAAGTATTTACTGCCATGGATCTTATGGTTATATGCAATGTTATCTTGAGGTGAGTGATCGTAATTGGCTGGATGTTGCCAGCGATTAAATGAACACATGACAACCTGAGCACCGGCATTTAAGCCGCTAAAATAGCCTCCCGCATGTAGGTTACGTAACAGATCTTCATCATAATCATTATTGCCGCGGTCAATGCCATTTTGAGTACCACCATCACCAACCCAATGTTTGACGCTGGAAATCACTTTATGATCACTGTTCAATTGGCTGGCATCACCTTGCAGCCCTTTAACCATGCATGCAGCGTAGTGATAAGTGATGGCACAATCTTCGGCATAACCTTCATAGGTTCTTCCCCAACGTAAGTTGCGTGGGGCTGCAACCGTAGGTGCAAATGTCCAATCCAGCCCTGTTGCAGCGATTTCACGTGCGGTGATTTGACCAATTTGTTCGATGAGATCCGGATCTCGTGAGCAGCCTAAGCCAATATTATGCGGAAACAAAGTGGCATTGTAGACGTTGTTATGTCCATGTACGGCATCAGTTGCCCACATAAATGGAATTCTAAATGGTCGGTCAGCATAAGCTTCTTCCAGTGCTTGCCAAAACTGATCGGCTTTATCGACCCATTGTTGTGCTGTAGCATGTTTATTTTCATCAACCCAAGTCCCTCCACCATTGAGAATTGAACCGAGTTTGTATTGTTTAGCTTGTTCTGGAGTGACTCCCCGTAGATTGGGCTGGATCATCTGGCCGATTTTCTCTTCCAGAGTCATTTGAGCGAGGATTTGACGGATTTCCTGTTCAATCTTTGGGTCTTGAGTGATGGCGGAATCGATTTTAGGCCATTGACTAAAATATGGAATGCTCTCTTGCATCATGATTATTTTACCTAAATAAGTGCAATCGCCGTGAGTATGCGGCGCGATGAAGGCTAAATCCTACTGAGAGTGCATAATGGCTAGCGTGAGCGGAAGCACACTCTTTCTGCAGTCAGTAGTACGAGAGTTCAAAAATTACGATGTGGGCACAGTACCGATTATTGTGGTGAAACTTTTGGTCGTTGAAAATGTTTAATTTTTTGATTTACTTCATTTTTCCATGAAACATGCCCAATATTACGACAGCTTTCTCGTTCAATGATGGTCACGGCTGGAATGGCATAATCCGCTTGATGACCATTGATCATGTTCAGCATAGCGTTGATGGCAACTTGACCTATTGTAAAAAATGGTTGCTGTACTGTGGTTAAGCGCGGAATGAAAAAATTTGCGGTGGCGACATCATCAAAACCGATGATGGAAACATCTTTGGGTACGGTAAGCCCTATTTGGTGTAAGGCTTGTATAGCACCAAAGGCACTTAAATCATTGGCCGCAAATATGGCGGTAAGCTCGGGATACTTCTTCTTCAGCGCTTGTGCTTGCCAAAATCCACCATATTGGTCGTAATTGGCATTACCGACCCATTGTGGATTATAGGCAATCCCTGCACTTTGCAGTGCTCGCTGATAGCCAGTGAAGCGCTGGATTGCATCTAAATTGTGTTGAGGCCCACTCAGATGGGCAATCTTGGTATGGCCTTTTTGGATCAGGTGGGTAGTCGCTAAATATCCACCGAGTTCATTATCAATATTGAGCACGGGAATATCCCCCGTTTCTCCCCCACGAGATAAAAACAGCACGGGTAGCGATTGGCAGATATTTTTTACTTCCGAAGCTGGCAGTAAACCACCCAGTACGATAACTCCATCGACATTACGCTGTTTATAACCTTGTAATTCAATACGTTCACGATCTTGTTGCCACTGTGTCGTTTCTATCAATAGATCGTAATTATGTTGGTGGCTGCAGCTCGACATTCCTTCTAATATCGTACTCACCCATGCAGTATCATAGCAAGGGGCGATAATTCCAATCAACATGGTGCGTGTGGTCGCTGATTGATTTTTATGTTGGCGCGGCCGAAACCCCAATTCAAAAATAGCTTTTTCTATTGCTACTATTTTGTCCGGTTTAATAAAAGTACTGCGATTGAGGTAGCGAGAAATGGTTGCTGGTGAAACATTTGCCCGTTTAGCAACATCATAAATAGTGACATTTTTCAACATAGCGTTTGCAAGCAGTGTTCTACTGTGAGGAGTGAGTAAGTAGTGCACCATAATCACAAATTGGTGATTACGACAGTCTTGTTTCGGTTAATTTGATGATCTGCACTTGTTTTTTTGATATGGCTTAAAAAACTCACCTTTTCTCTTGAGTGAATCCCCCATCAATGCGAGACTTTCTTAACGTTACGAATTTGAATATGGCGATAAGTTGAATAATTATGTCGAAAGCGACCCTGAAAACCATAGCTGAATATACTGGGCTGTCAGTGACGACCGTCTCTCGCGCGCTTAAAGACGGCGATGATGTGAAGCAGCCAACCAAAGATAAAGTCAAAGCGGCGGCGGAAAAGCTCGGCTATCGTCCCAATCTTTCTGGATTAGGTTTGCGTACCGGCATTAATTACAACATTTGTGCGATATTACCGGTTACCAAACCCGGGGATATTGTCGGTGATGTCGGTAGCTTAGCGTTAATTGCTGGTTTAACCGCAGGGTTGAAGGGGACACCATTTCATCTGACCGTATTACCCCTTGAACCAGGACAAGATCCGCTGATCCCAGTTAAATATGCGGTTGAAAATAACTTAGCGGGCGGGATTATTTTTAACTTGACCGAAACTCAAGATGAACGGGTGACTTATCTGCATGAGCAGGGCATTCCGTTTGTCACTTTTGGTCAGACCGAGATGAGCATTGAACACGCCTATGTGGATATTGATAACTATGATATTGGTTATCGAGCCGCCAGTTATTTGTACAACAAAGGTTGCCAGCGTATTCGTTTACTCAGTTCGTCGCATATTTACACCTATGCGTGGCACAAGTATTACGGTGTGAAGCGCGCTTCAATGGAGTTTGGTATTGAGTTTTGCAAAGACAGCGACATTATTTTCGATACCGATGTTGATAACTACCGTGATTATGCGCGTCGTTTAATGGCTGGGGAAAATCCACCCGATGGTATTATTTGTGGCTCAGAGATCAGTGCGTGTGGCATAGTGGCCGGCATTCAGGATGCGGGTAAAAAGATCGGCCAAGATATTGATATCATCGCGGTAGAGACGTGTGATTTACCGAGCTTTTTTACCCCTCCGATCCCTGGATTACGCCAAGATTTTCATCGTATTGGGCATATGCTGTCGCGTTATATGGTGAAATATCTGGAAGGTGCCGATCCGAAAACGTTACGTTACATTGAAAAAACTACGTTCTACCCACGTTAGAGTGACGCGATGTTATTGAGTATAAATCGTAACCTTGTCATTTACTGCTGATGATCAACGCCAGAGTTCAATCTCTGGCGTGGTTTTTTGAACGCAGCCCAAATCCAAAACTCAATCCTCATCACACTTATCACGCAAATTTCCAACTTGTGCTTGAAATGGCGACCTAAAGATTTAAAAATGGCAACGTTACGATTTTGGGAGAAAATCATGCAGGATTTAGTGAAGGCATTTAAGGCTTATGACATTCGTGGCCGCTTGCCAGATGAGTTGAATGAAGAGATTAGCTATCGCATTGGCCGTGCCTATGCTGACTATCTTCCCGCGAAAAAAGTCGCGGTGGGTTACGACATTCGCCTAAGTAGTGAAGCGTTGGCCGCTGCCGTGCGGCACGGTTTAATTGATGGCGGGGTTGAAGTGGTGGATTTAGGCTTAGTCGGTACCGAAGAGGTCTACTTTGCCACCAGTCACTTAGCTTTAGATGGTGGCATTATGATCACGGCAAGCCACAATCCGAAACAGTATAACGGCATGAAGTTAGTGCGCGAGTTATCCAAGCCAATCAGTGGTGATAGTGGATTGAACGATATTAAAGCCTTGGTAGCGAGCAAGTCTTATATTCCCTCTCAGGATCTCGTTTTGTATGAACAAAAATCGCAACGTTACGATATATCACAAGAATATACCCAACACCTATTGAGTTATCTGAACCGCAGTGCATTACGCCCTCTGCGTATTGTGGTGAATGCGGGTAATGGTGCGGCAGGGCATATGATTGATAATCTAGAAGCTCATTTACCATTTGAATTTATTAAGATTAATCATGCCCCAGATGGCAATTTTCCAAATGGCATCCCTAATCCTTTGTTAGTGGATAACCGTCAGTCGACCATCGATGCGGTGATTGAACATCAAGCCGATTTTGGCGTGGCGTGGGATGGTGACGTCGATCGCTGTTTCTTGTTTGATGAAAATGGCGATTTTATTGAAGGCTATTACATTGTTGGCATGTTAGCACAGGCCTTTTTGGCCAAAGATCCTAACGCCAAGATCATCCACGATCCGCGTTTAACGTGGAACACGATTGATCTGGTTAAGCAAGCGGGTGGGGTGCCTATCCAATCAAAGACGGGCCATGCCTTTATTAAAGAGCGGATGCGTCAAGAAGATGCCGTCTATGGCGGTGAAATGTCTGCCCACCATTATTTCCGCGATTTTGCTTATTGTGACTCAGGAATGCTGCCGTGGTTACTGATTGCCGAGCTGGTTTCGGTGCAAGGTTTGAGCTTGTCGCAGTTTGTGATGAAAGCCAAAAGCCATTATCCGATATCGGGTGAAATTAATCGTCAAGTGGATGATGCCAACGCCGCCGTTGAGCGGGTATGGAATGCGTTTATTGATCAGGCACTAGTCACCGATATTACCGATGGAATTAGTATGGAGTTTGCACAGTGGCGCTTTAATCTGCGCTCATCCAATACCGAGCCGGTCGTGCGTTTGAACGTAGAATCCCGAGCGAACCCATCTTTAGTTGAAGAAAAAACCGCGCAAATTTTAGCACTATTAGAAGCTTAAGGCCGATCTGCCATCGGTGCCTGCTAACCATCACGCGGTTATGTGGGATTAAGCAAAAACTTGGAGTAAAACATGTCTGTAAAAATTATTGGTCAAGCAATTCCGAATATGCCTTGGCAAGATCGCCCACAGGGTGAAGAAGGGGTGATGTGGCGTAACAGTAGTAACCCAATTATTGATTGGAACCCATTTCCAGCGGCAGCGCGAGTTTATAACTCGGCGGTGGTTCCGTTTGAAGGTGCTTTTATTGGGGTATTCCGCTGCGATTACAAAAATGGTCGCCCACATTTGCATGTTGGTCGCTCACAAGATGCTTTAAATTGGCAATTTGACCATGCGCCGATCCAATGGCAAGACAAGCAAGGTAACCCATTCCAACCTGCTTACGCCTATGATCCGCGAGTAGTTAAAATTGAAGATGTCTATTACGTCACTTGGTGTACCGATGATCATGGTGCAACCTTAGGTGTCGGTATGACCAAAGATTTCAAAACGTTCACTCGCTTAGAAAATGCCTGTGTACCGTTTAACCGCAATGGTGTGTTGTTCCCGCGTAAAGTGAACGGCCAATTTATGATGCTAAATCGTCCTTCTGATTCAGGTCATACCCCATTTGGTGATATTTTCCTCAGCCATTCTAATGATATGGAGTATTGGGGTAAACATCGCCATGTGATGGGTAAAGGCGGTAATGGCTGGTGGCAAGGTACCAAAATTGGCGCAGGTCCCATTCCGATTGAAACCTCAGCAGGCTGGTTGATGATCTATCACGGTGTATCTGGCACCTGTAATGGTTTTGTTTATAGCTTTGGTGCCGCGTTGTTAGATATTGATGAGCCATGGAAGGTGAAATATCGCACTCGCGATTACATTCTCACCCCTGAAAAATCTTATGAAACGACCGGTTTTGTGCCTAATGTTGCATTCCCATGTGCTGCGTTAGCCGATTCAGCTACAGGGCGAATAGCGGTTTACTATGGTGCTGCCGACACCTATTCCGCAGTGGCTTATACCACGATTGATGATCTGATGACGGAGCTAACAACCAAATCAGAAGTGTTCTAACTTAGGTGCAGATTAAGAGTGAAGTTGATTAATTCCGTAACGTTGTTATTTTTGTTTGCTTCACTCTTAATTCGCTAGGTGATCAATATCAAATAAGATGATTAAGGCGATGTATGTCAATTTTCAAACAAAGAATGGCACAATTAACCGCAGAGTTTGCCACGCATACTCAGTATAAAAACACTCCGGTTACACCGGGGAATGGCGTATTTTTTCGTTATCAAAAACCCGTATTAACCGCACAGCATGCTCCACTGGCATGGCGTTATGATCTTAATTCTGAGAGCAATCCATTTTTAATGGAGCGCTTAGGCATTAATGCAGTTTTAAACCCAGGGGCAATTGAATTAAATGGTAAGTTCTATTTAATTGCCCGAGTTGAAGGTTATGATCGTAAATCATTTTTTGCGGTGGCGGAATCTGACAATGGAATTGATGGCTTCACTTTTTGGGATAAACCGTGTGTGATCCCTGAAACGGATGAGCCGGATACCAATATTTACGATATGCGTTTAGTTAAGCATGAAGACGGCTATATTTACGGTTTATTTTGTACTGAGCGTAAGGATCCGCATGCGGCTCCCGGTGATGAATCGGCAGCCGTGGCACAATGCGGTATTGTGCGTACCACCGATTTAAAAACCTGGCAGCGTTTGCCCGATTTAAAAACCCGTTCTGCCCAGCAGCGCAATGTGGTGTTGCACCCAGAATTTATTGATGGCCAATACGCACTGTATACCCGCCCGCAAGATAGCTTTATTGAAGCAGGCAAAGGCGGCGGCATTGGCATGGGGCTGACCGCTAGCATGGATAATGCGCAGGTGGAGATCGAGCATGTGATCGATCCGAAAACCTATCACACCATTAAAGAGTCGAAAAATGGCCAAGGGCCGGCACCGATCAAAACCGAGAAAGGCTGGTTGCATATTGCTCATGGCGTGCGTAACACGGCGGCTGGATTACGCTATGTGTTGTACAGTTTTATGACCTCACTGAGCGATCCGAAACAAGTTATTCATCGTCCTGGCGGCTATTTTCTCGCTCCTGAAGGTGCTGAGCGAGTGGGGGATGTATCGAATGTGGTCTTTTCTAATGGCTTAATTGCACGTGATAATGGTGAGGTTTTTATCTATTACGCCTCTTCGGATACTCGTTGTCATGTATTAACGACCACGGTCGAGCAATTAGTCGATTATGTGATCAATACTCCAGAAGATCCATTGACCTCAGCGCAATGTGTTGCACAGCGTATAGCGTTAATTGAAAAAAATCACTAATGACGAGAGAGAATAATAATCTCACTTCATTGTGTTAAGATTATAAATAAAAGAGTGCCTGACGGCGCTCTTTTTTATGCCTTAAAATTGTGATCGCAATAATAAATTAACCCAGCATTCGACGGTAAAAAGTGTTACTGATAGGTGTTTATAGCCCAAAAAGATAATGGGATCTCAAATATTGCCAAATTTTAATTTTGCTCTAAAATTAGTGATCGAAATCGTAACGTTACCATTTGTTGGTTTGCTATAGTGAGCCTGTCCTTGGTGAGGTGCCGCAATTAAAGGGATTTTACTAAGTGGGTATTTAAACTTTTTGTACAGTAACGATAAGAAGAAGCACTATGGAACTAAATAAATTAACGAAAGGTATCATTCTTGGCTTAGTGGTAGCCTCTGCTCCTGCAATGGCGTTAGACACTTCTGCTGAACTACACGGTTACTTAAAATCTGGCTTGCTACTGAACTCGGATGGCACACGTAGCCAAACGATTGGTTTGTTGACTAAATATGGTTCATTCCGTTTAGGTAATGAGCAGAACACCAAAATTGAACTGTTACCAACGGTGAAATTTACTACTGATGAAGGAGCATGGGCCAAGTTTCGTGCCAACCTGACGCACGAAACCAACTGTACTGCCGACTGGAACTGTGTGGATGGCGATAAGCATGACATCCAGTTCCGCGAAGGTTTTGTGGAAATGGGCGGCTTTGCTTTCTCACCTGAAACGGTATTTTGGGCCGGTAAACGTTACAGCTCGTCGAATACGTCTAGCCACCAATTCGACTGGGAGTATATCCAATATAACGGTACCGGCGGTGGTATCGATAAAATCGATGTTGGCTTTGCCAAAATGGATGTCGGTGTTTATGCCTTTATGCCAAGCGGTAAGAATACAGTACCCGTAGATGGCACCAAGCAAGGTTATTCTGACGACTTATCACTCAATGTGTGGTTTAAATCGATTGCGGGCACAGGCTTAGATCTTCAATTTGTGGCTCATACCATGGAAGAGTCTGAAGAATGGAAAGGTAATGCGACCGATGGTTATGGCTTAACTGCGGTCTATAACCTAGGCAGTTTCTATGGTTTAACCAATGGTTATTCACGCATTACCGCACAATACGGTGAAGGCATGGCCGCGGGCGATTCGCTCGGTAAAAATGGCTGGGGATTTGCAAACTTAGACGATACTAAATCAACACGGATTGTGTTTGATGGTCTCGCTAACCTGAATGAATCATGGGAAGTTTCCACTTTCGCTTTCTATCAAAAAGATTCTGACTATAACGCTTGGAATACCGAATCAACTCCATTCGATCGTGATATTTACGCGATTGGGGTACGTCCACATAACCAAATCACCAAAAATTTCGCCATGCAGTATGAGGTCGGTTATGAATATCTAAAAGAAGATATTGCCGATGGTATTGATGGTGGTCTGTATAAAGTGACCATCGCGCCGACCTTAATGCTGGAAACCGGTTTCTGGGCGCGTCCACAACTGCGTGCTTTTGTCACTTATGCTAAGTGGGATAAAGATGCGGTGGGTAGCGCCAAGGGGTATTTCGGTGGTATCGACAGTGGGTACACACGCAATGGCGACACTGACACGCTGAACTTTGGTGTGCAAGCGGAGGTGTGGTTCTAACCCGTCTGACCCCAATTTATTGTCCTTACTTTGGAGAGAGCACCTTGCTCTCTCCCTTTCCCAGCCGTAAAGGGAAACTTATGAAAGTTGTTACCCAAATTATTGTGGCTTTTGTCAGCGTATTGATGATTTTTTCATTGACCAATGCGCTGACGCTTTATCGTGCGACTTCCGCGAAAGACAGCCTAGCGGTAGTGATCCAGCACTCGCAAACCTTAAATGACATTTCTAGTCAATTACAGCATCGTAGCCAAGCGCTCGACCTGCAATTAGCCAGCTTGCTCGCATTGCAGCACCCACGTGACTATAACGACGCGGTGTTGGCGCTCAACGATCGGTTACAACAGTTGCAGCAAGAGGTGGCACAAGCCATCCAATTATCGATGGTTGAGCCTGATCAATGGCAACCTTTGCTGACCGCACTGGCGATAACCCTTGAGCCATTGCAGCAGCATAAGCAGATCATTTTACAGCAAGAGCAGCGCATCACTGCCGATCGCCAAGAGTTGGACAACTTAGTCGTCTCGGCCGATATCACCTTAAAACGAGTGGTCAGCAATGTGGGCGCGGATGAGTTTTTACAAAAAGATATTGAGGCCTATTTAGAAAAACGTAATGCGGCGATTGCGCTGGCAAATCGCATGTTATTTATTTATCAGCGCCAACCGGCACAAGTGATTGTGCAACAACTGCAACTATTACAGCGCACATTAGCCGAGGAGGAGCTCTATCTACATGAGGAAATTCCAGCCTTAAGCAAGGAACTCGATTATCAAGTGGCCAGTGCCAAACTGAATCAATTTCTATTTTCTGAGCAAAGTCTTGCTGCGCAAAAAGTCGCATTACTGAACGAATATCAACAACTGAGCGAGCGACAAGCGCATTATCAACAGCTTACCCAGCAAATCGCGCAACAAATTAGCCAGGTTGCCCGCTATGTCTTGGCCAATAATCATACGGTGCAAGCGGATGTTACCGCGGTATTAGATGCGATAGTGACGGTACAATGGATGACTTTAGCGGGTTCAATACTAGTGCTTGTTGTGGCGGGCTCGGTATTGGCACTGCACATTCAGCGCCCGATTGGTTATCTACTCAATATTCTGCAGCAACTGGTTGACGGTAATTATGCCCAGCAGGTCACGACCACCGGTTGGAGCAGTGAATTTAGGCTGCTTGCTGAAAAATTAGCTAAGGTGATGCAAGTCAACCGTGTGCTGATCGATCAGGTGAAAACCAATAACCATGATCTTAGCCTGCAGAGTGAACAAAACTCACGTGCGATTGATGAGGTGTGTCAATCTGGTCAGCAGCAAACATTGGCGATGCACAGTATTTCAACCGCGACCGAACAGTTAGCGACCATCAGTGATCAAACTGAGCAAGCGATTGCTCAATCAACCAGTCATACCCAACAGATCAGCAGCATTGTTGCCACAACACTCAATACAGTGGGTCAGAATGTGTCTGGCAACCAGCAGTTAGATCAGTTTATCGCCCAAAGCTCGCAGATCATCGCTGATGTAGCCAAACGAACCGCAGATATCAGCCAAATCATCAGTGTGATTGAAGATATTGCCCATCAAACCAATTTGCTGGCTTTGAATGCGGCGATTGAAGCCGCCCGTGCGGGTGAACATGGCCGTGGCTTTGCGGTAGTGTCGGATGAAGTGAGTAACCTTGCCAAACAGACCACCCATTCCACGCATAAGATCCAAACCTTAATTGAAAACCTCCAGCAAGCCAGTGCACAAGCGGTACAAAGTATGTCGTTTTGTTCAGAGCAGATGCACAGCAATACCCAATATTTAGCTGCCACCAAAACCGCGATTACCCAAATTGATGATCATGTTTTCAGCCTAGTGCAAGAGACGGATAGCGTTAGTCGATCGGCGGCTGAACAGCATCAATCTTGTGCGCATATTGCCAACTCAGTAACCATGGTGGTGGCCAGTCTAGAGGGCAACATTCATGCGTTGCAGCAGGTCAATCAACGGAGTCATCATTTGATGGCGTTATCGCAAGCCCAGCAACAAGAGCTGGCTAAATTTGTCACTTAGCTACGGTGTTTTTTATTTAAACTTTTGATTAATAGTTATTTTTTATATTGAGGAGAGTAAGATGATTGAGATTAAAGGAGCGATTAAACACTATGACTGGGGTGGTTATTATTATTTGCCGATGCTGCTCGATAGTCAGGATGCTCGCCAGCCTTTTGCTGAACTGTGGTTGGGTGATCACTTAGCGGGCTCCTCGACCTTGGTTGATGGTTCGTTGCTCACCACTTGGATTGATGCGGCGCCAGAATATCGTTTAGGTAAGAAAGTGGTTGAACAGTTTGGCTCCCGTCTGCCCTATTTACTGAAAGTGCTTGATGTCCGTGAGCCGCTTTCTATTCAAGTTCATCCAACCCAAGCACAAGCTAAACAGGGTTTTGCGCGTGAAAATCGGCTGATGATCGAGAGTAGTCGTCGTAACTATAAAGACAATAATCACAAGCCGGAGCTGATGTTGGCATTATCCGACTTTTATTTATTGCACGGGTTCCGTAACGTTACGGAAAGTGTCGCGGAGTTAAAAAAATACAAATCGACGGAAGCATTAGCCGATGTATATCAACAACGGAGTTTAAAAGAGTTTGTCGCGGCGATTTTTGCGCTATCACCGAGTGAATTACACCGCTTAGTCTCACCAATCATTGAGCACTATCGGTTAGCTTATCAACAAAATGAGATCTCAAAATCTCAATCACTGTTTTGGTTTATGCGTGCGGCATTACGCGCTGAGCGCCAGTCGCTGGCGCATGATGCTGGTTTGATCATGATCTTTATCATGAACCTGATGTATGTCCCGAAAGGATCAGTCGTCTATCAAGCAGCAGGGGTTCCCCATGCGTATTTGGAAGGGCAAAATATTGAATTGATGGCCAACTCGGATAACGTGATCCGCGGCGGACTGACCGCTAAGCATGTTGATGTTACTGAACTGTTGGCGATCACTGATTTTGAACCGATCACGCCTGCTGCTGTTCTTGGAGTTGCGACCAATGATGGTGGGATTGAATATCGAGTACCCGTCAACGATTTTCAGTTACGTGAATATCATTTAGCTAAAGGTCAAACCCTCACCACGCCTGATGAACAAGGTGCTTGCATTTGGTTGGTATTATCCGGTGAAGTGCGGTTAGCCAACCAGCAACATTATTCTGGTGCGGGCAGTACGTTTTATCAGCGTCCTGAAGAGGTGAATATTATTCACGCTCAATCAGATACATGGCTTTACCGAGCCTCCGCCGTTCTTAAATAAAAGCAGTGGCTAGACCGGAATTATCCGGTCTTTTTATTCATCTTATTCCCCTCACAACTAGGTACATCATTGTCAAGTTGTTTAGCACATTAATACCTAAGGTTACATCGATATGAAATTATTATCATTTATATCTATTAAACATAGAATTTTATTATTAATATTTATTCCTTGCCTGGCGATTATGGTTTTTTCTGGTCAACGTCTTAGCATGGCAATTCATACTAAAAATACTATGGATGATTTAGCTATTGCGATTGAATATGTACAGTCTATCGCACCAATATTGCCTGCGTTGACGCAAGAGCAAAACATAACTAAACAATATGTATATGCTGATGAAACTAGTCAGGCAAATGTTTTTTATACACATATGTTGACAGCAAGAAAAGAAAGTGATCGATTTATTCTTGAATTAATGCAATTTATCGAGCGTGAACAAAAAATTCTGAAAATCATTTTTAAAGATGATACCTTAGAGCAAGTTAATAATAAGCTGTTGCAATTAAAATTAATCCGTCAAGTTGCAGATCAAAAATTAGCCAGCTCAGATGAATACCGGGCAGCATTTGATGGTAATACAATCTGGACTGGAGTGGATATTGCTAGGTTAGCCGAGAGTTTACTTAAATCTATTTCTAAAATTGCAGTATATGCAAGCCAGGATCAGCAATTGGCTAATTTAGCTAATGCTTATTACTTTCTACTAGAGGCCAGTAATGCCAGCACTCAACTCAATGAACAAATTGATCAAGCGATTTCGCAACCTGTTGGTGGTTATCAATTTGGCCAGTTGATGCATTATCGAGCGATAGAGGATGCGTATCGCCATCAATTTATGGAGTATGCCGCTGATAATATAAAAGATCTGGTTACACAACAGATGAATAATGCAAACACCTTAGATCAGGTAATTAAAACTTATTGGGATGTGTTTAATTTATACGCAGTGATTGATAAGCAATCCTTGGTGACCAATACCGATTGGCCCAATGCAAAAAATCGAGTAGCAAATGCTTATGCAATTATCAAACAATTTGTTTTACAACAATTACAGCATACTCGGGATAACAAACTTAATCAGGCGAATAATGAAGTTTTGCTAGTTAGTCTTAGTAGCATTGCTTTATTGATGTTTATTGTTATTTTTTGTTGGCTAGTCATGAAAAGCATGACTAAACCACTGAGTAATTGTGTTGCGGTTATGAACGAATTTGCTGATAGCAAAAATATGTCGTTAAATTTAAATGAACAAGGAAATAATGAACTCTCTTTATTAAGTCAATCATTTAATCGCCTCGTTGCTAATTTTAATCAAACCTTAATTTCAGTTCAGGAGCAGGTGTATCAGACCGATAACATGGCGGATAGTTGTGTTGAAAGGATGACCAGAGCCAATCAGTTAACTCAAAATCAACTGCAATCGACCGATAGTATTTCCGTCGCTATTCATGAAATGAGCACCACCATTGAGGAAGTTTCCGGAATTGCGCAGCGAACGGCTCAAGGGGTACAAAATGCGCATCAAGTCTCATTGGATTCAGAGCAAAACTGGCAGACGAGTCGCGCATTACTGGAACGATTATTGACGGAATTGGGTGGTGCCGGGCAGGCAGTATTAGCCCTCAATCGTGAAGCGGAGCAGATTAGCTCAATTTTAGATGTGATTCAGAGTATTGCAGAACAAACCAATCTATTGGCGCTCAATGCCGCGATAGAGGCTGCTAGAGCCGGTGAATCGGGACGAGGTTTTGCCGTAGTGGCTGATGAAGTGCGTAATCTGGCTAAACGTACCCATGATGCGACATTACAGATCCGTAGCCAAATTTCTCAGTTGATTAGTGGTGCAGATACTGCAAGTCAAACAATGATTGGTTTGCAACAAGAGGGGGCGACCAGTGTTGAGCTGGTTATGGAAACGGCCCAATCGTTTACGGTACTACGCCAGGAACTGGATAGTATATTAGAAATGACCACGATGATTGCGACGGCGTCAGAAGAACAGGCCGCAGTATCGGGTGATATTAATGAGCGTATATTAGCAGTGAAAGACGACTCGGCACAGCTATTGGAGCAAGCCAAGCAAACCAGTGAGACACTCAATCAGCTCGCGCAACAAAGCGGTGGCTTAAAGCAAGGAATTCAACAGTTCAAATTGCATTAATTTGGTATATAGCGTGTTTATGGTGTTCACAGAGCACAAAGCCAGCGGGAAGCTCGGTTATTAGACGAATATACACCCCCTCAGACATGAGTGTGAGGGGGGGAACCAATCTAGAACAAATTATATAATATTGTTCATGGATTTTTTAATAGCTTAAAACTCATATTTGGCAGTAACAGCGAAGTTACGCTTAGGCTGTGTTTGATCCTTATCTTCACTTGATAAACTACGGACATCATTCCAATTATAGTATTCTTGGTTAGCCACATTAAATACACCTGCGCGTAGAGTTAAATTATTCACTGGCTTGTAATAGGCAGTAATGTCTACGACAGTAGCAGAAGAGATCGGCTGGTAGTCACCATTCATATCACTAGCTTTTTTCTTAGCCGTAAAACTCACATTAACCGTGGTTCCCCATTGATTAACAGAATCATAGCTGATACCTGCGACAGTATTCCAAGGATTAACACTGTTGAGTGGTTTGCCATCTCCATCTTTACCTTCAGTGTATGCTGCTGCAATACGTGAGCTAAAGCCTTCGAGTGGCATAAAACTATCCCAAGATAATTGGTTAGACAGCTCTAACCCTTTAATTGTTGCTTTGTCGATATTGATTGATTGGAATACGGCATCTCTACTTGATAAGCTGCCAGACACGAGCTGTCTATCAATGAAATTGTCATAGTCACTGTAGAACATTGATATTTCATTACTTACATTACGACTGTTGTAGCGCCAACCAAATTCATAAGAAAGGCTATCTTCTGCTTTCAATTTTGGGTTTGGTTTATTGACATAACCATGTGCAGGATTACCAAATGAATAATAAAGTTCTTGAAAGTCTGGTGCTCGGAACCCTTGGCTGATTTGAGCAAACAGGCGATTTTCTTGGTTTAGTTTGTAGACAGAGCCTAAGCGGGCCGTAAAGGCTGAATCAGAATGTTTTCCATATTCACTTGCTGCATTCCCGCTTGGGTTAGCGCTGGTGTCACCAGGTTTGGTTTCGAAAGCATCGAAGCGGACACCCGGAGTGAAAATGAAATTATTGAAAGAAATTTCATCTTGGATAAACACACCATAGCGTATCTCGGATGCATTAGGAATATAGAAAATAACATCATTTGAACCGATGGAGTTAAATTCAAGGTTGGTATTTTTTATCTCTTTGTCACTATAAGATAAACCATAAACGAGATAGTGTTCAGTGTTGGCTACTACAAACGATTTATCTAATTGACTATCAAATTGGAAACCTTTATCCGAGTATAAATAGTCTTTTTTCTGAATGTTCCCAGTCGATGTTCTTGTGCGATTGGTGACACCGGTTTCTTCTTTATTCATAACATCAAATTGCCAACTTAATTGATCAGCAAATGATAACTCGGTATCCCATATGTGTTTGATGCCCAGTTGATATTGGCTTGTCTCATCATGACCCGATGCATTTTCATAACCAGAATAAGCTAAGTTTTCCAAATCGGTTTTGTTACGAATATAGTTGCCGGAGAATTGGATACGATGTGCAGGATTTAACTGGTATTGAAGTTTAACCAGTAGATTATTGGCACTATTATCCAGTTGATCTGGATCCCCAAAATTCTTAGTTGTCTCACCATCACGGCGAGTGTATGCCACCAAGGATTCCAGTTCTCCATATTTATTTGCTAATGCAATAGACTCACTGAATGTTTTATCCGATGATGAATAATTTAATTTAGCATACCCACCGAAATCCCGACCTTTGAGAATATCGGCAGGATCTTTAGTTTCAAAGGCAACAATGCCACCTATCGCATCTGAACCTTGCAATGATGAAGCCGCACCTTTCACGATTTCAACGGCCTTTACCATATCGGTATCGATATCAACTCGAGAGGAGCTAATAAATCGAGTACCACCAGGATCAAATTGGTTTGGTTGAGAGACTCCGTCCACCATAACTTTGATCCGGTTTCCTTCAATTCCCCGGATGTTAATCCCTTGAACGCTTTGGCGAGAGTTCGTTGTTGAAGTGACACCGGGTGTGTATTTGAATAAGCTATCAATGTCTTCGATCATTTGATTTTCGATATCATTTTCATTGATCACTGTGACAGATGCAGCGGTGTCAGTTATTTGGGTGTTTAGACGAGTTGTTGATACTACCACTTCGTCGAATAAGGCATAATCGTCAGCGTATGCTGAAGGCATTAGTGCTAAAACTATTGCACTAGCGAGTAGAGATTTCTTATACATTTGAACTACCTGCATTTCCATGTTGACTAAAACGCGGTGATTCTAATGAATATTAATGAGAATTGCTATCATTTGCGTTTGCATAAATGAGTGTTACCGTGACAATTTGAATAAAAAACCAATAAATTAAACACCTTAACTTAAGTGATCTTAATTATTCTAACACTGCCAATCGTGATCTGTATCACGGAGTGTTGCTGTAAATACCCGATGGGAGACTACCTTGCTAAGCCCGATCACACTTGAAGCCTTGCATATTTTGGATGCAATACAACGCCGAGGTAGCTTTGCTGCGGCAGCTAATGAACTGAATCGTGCGCCGAGCTCTTTGAGCTATCAAATTCAAAAATTAGAGCAAGATTTGGATCTGATGATTTTTGATCGCTCGGGTCATCGAGCCAGTTTTACTGCGGCGGGAAAGTTGATCCTCGAACAGGGCAGAGCTATTTTGGCAGCGACCGAAAAATTGGTTAACGATGCTACGCTGTTGGCTAATGGTTGGGAGTTAGAGATTACCATCGCGTTAGATGGCATTGTACCCGTAACGAACTTGTTTGCGATGGTCGATGCACTCGGCAATATCAGTAAAACGCGAGTACGTATCCAAGAGGAGATTTTGGCCGGATGTTGGGAAGCCTTAGCCACTGGACGGGCAGATTTGTTAATTTGTCCACGATTGGAAGCTCTGCCGCAAGATGTTAAAGCGGAAACGTTAGGTTCGATGACGATGATTTGGGTTGCGGCTCCTTCCCATTATGTACATCGGCGAGTGGGGGAATTTAACCAACAAGCCAGAGAAAAATACCGCGCAATTGTGATCGCCGATACTGCGCGTGAACAGCCTGCTATGAGTGTCAATATTTTACAGCGCCAACCACGCTTAACGGTGAGTAATTTAGATGCCAAATGCAAGGCATTGATTGCTGGGCTTGGGATCGGCACCTTACCACAGGCGGTGGCGAAAGCTTATATTGAACAAGGTCAATTGCAGGAGATTTGTGGTTCACAGCCGCTGACGATGGAGGTGGTGCTGGCGTGGCGGCGTAACCAAATGGGCGAGGCCAAATCATGGTGTATCCAATACCTGAAAAAAAATTGGCACTGGCAATAGTCAGCGATTCGTTCCAGCGTCCTGATATCAATGGAGTGAGCGCGGCTATTGATGAGTTTGTGCCATAAATCACAGGATCGCGGTAGATATTGGCGCACTACGCTTGATTCTCGCGATAGCAATGTGCATGATTTAAAGCACTTTGTAGCTAAGGCATATCGAAATCCATGAAAAAAATTGCAGTTATTGGTCTCTCCACCCTTCTTGCCGCTTGTGCATCCGGTGATTACACCACAGACGTCAAGACCGAAAGTCATCGCGAAGAGTTCTCGGTGGCCGCAGTAGAACAACCGGTTATTTCAGAAGTTGGGGTGGCTGACGGCATTTCAGAACAAAACGTTGAGCAAAACGTGGTGAAAATGGCCCCTGCCGACAACGAGAAAAAAGTGGTTAAGATGAGCCCGCAGGCTAAACCTGAAGTCTCAATTACGCCTCCAACCGCTAAACAAGTGGCGATGAATCCACGCTACGGTTTTACCATCCAAGTGGTTGCCGTTGGTGCGCAGAATAAAGTTGATCAGTTTGCTGCCAAACTGCCGAGCAATGGCCAACCGATTTGGGAAAATTACAAAATGGTTAATGGCACTAAATGGTACACCGTGCTATTCGGTGACTATGCCACCCGTCAGGAAGCGCTGGCGGCGATTGCTCAATTACCAAGTGATTTACGCGCCATGAAACCTTTCGTAAAAAGTATCGATTCAATTAAAAACTCTGAATTTCCTACGCTCAACAAGCTAAATTGAGGCTGACATAAAGAGGCTGAAGCCCCTTTATTGTTGGATCTTTGCACAGTTGCATCAACGCTAGTGAAGAAACATCAACATTGACTGTAAGTTGATGTTGAATCCTCTATGATAGCCAGCAATGATTACTTTAGTGTCCTGGAACGATTAATGACTAAGACGACAATTCTACTTTTGTGTGGTGGTGGCTCATCTGAGCACGAAGTTTCACTGGTATCTGCCAACTATCTCCAACAGCAACTGGAATTGACCCCAGAGTTCAAGGTGATTCGGGTTGAAATGAAACAAGACGGCTGGTTTACCGAACAGGGCGATTTGGTTTATCTCGATACCAACCGCGCGACATTAAATGGTGAACAACTCTGCTATTCGATTGATTTTGTGGTGCCTTGTATTCATGGTTTCCCTGGCGAAACTGGCGACATTCAATCGATGTTTGAGTTGGCTGGCATCCCTTATTTAGGCTGTGGCCCCGAAGCCAGCGCCAATAGTTTTAATAAAATCACCTCCAAATTATGGTATGACGCACTCGACATTCCTAATACGCCTTATCTGTTTTTAACCCAAAATACACCAGATGCGGTCGCGAAGGCGCAGCAAGCGTTTATCAATTGGGGCAGCGTCTTTGTTAAAGCGGCGCGGCAAGGCTCTTCAGTTGGATGTTATAAGGTGACTGAGCAAGATAAAATTGCCAGTGCGATTGAGGCAGCATTTGGCTATTCTGACCAAGTGTTGGTCGAGAAAGCGGTTAAACCCCGCGAGCTGGAAGTCGCCGCCTACCAGATGGATGGCAAACTGCATATTTCTAAACCGGGAGAAGTGATCGCTCCTGAGGATGCATTTTATTCCTATGAGGAAAAATACAGTGCCAGTAGCCACTCTCGCACTGTGATTGAAGCAGACAATTTGACCGATCAGCAGCGTGCATTAATTCAGCACTGTGCCGAGCGAGTGTTTACTCATATGCAGTTGCGTCATTTATCGCGGATTGATTTTTTCCTCACTCCAGAGGGGCAAATTTATCTGAATGAAGTGAATACCTTCCCAGGTATGACGCCGATTTCAATGTTCCCGAAAATGCTGGAAAATAATGGGCATCGTTTTAGTGAGTTTCTCGCACAATGCGTCACCTCGACGTTGGCAGCTCGCTAATATCGCGCGGGCTTGGCCGCTAACTAGGATCGCTTAACAAACCCGTCAATCATCTTTCAATTAGGTCACCACCAGGGATTGAAAGATGATGCTTTTCAGTATAATGAACGGTAAGTTAACAGATTCGTGGCAATCAGCTTGATAAGCTGAAAGATAGAATTATTCTTTAGCCAATTTCAATGAGAGGCAGGGTATATATGGCTGTTGCAATCTACCGAGGTTTTAATCTCCAGTCGGCTGACAATTCAACCGATACATGGCAAGTCACCATAAAAAATCATCTACTGACCGGCAATTTAGCGGCCGTAAAAAAAAGTATTGATTGGTTTTGTGATACCGCATCAATCATCAACCCAAAAGAGTTTGAATCGATTGCTCAGCGGCGTGAACTGGCCAGTGGTGTGCAAGAGCAGTTCCATGGTTTTACCATTAAAAATGATACCGGCGAAGCCAATCAATGGTATTGTTTTTTTAATGGCCGTTTAATCAAAGGTTCCAAAATTGCCATTCAAAAACATATCGAAGCTTATTTAGTTGCTAAACAACAAGCTGCCCAACAAGCGGCACAGAAAAGATAGATTGGATAGTATGACACTGGTGTATTCAACCGAGCTTGGGCGTATTAAGCCCGAAGCAGAGAAAACGGAGCGCCCAAAAGGCGATGGTATTGTGCGAGTTTCGCGCGAAACTAAAGGCCGTAAAGGCAAGGGCGTAACTTTAGTCAAAGGGTTAGATGTTGATGATACGGCATTAAAACTCTTGGCGGCTGAATTTAAGAAAAAATGTGGCTGCGGTGGTGCCGTTAAAGACGGTGACATTGAAATTCAAGGCGATGTGCGAGATCTACTCAAAACACTGCTGGAAGCCAAGGGATTCAAAGTAAAATTAGCGGGCGGTTAAGCTCGCTTTTTTGTATCCGACGTTCTTGTGCTTAACCTCTCCTCAATCGGTCAAATTTCGACCGTATGACCTTATTTACTCTGCACTGCTGGAACAATAGAGATGCGATGTAAAACCGTATCGGTGATGTTAAATTTTGCCCTGCGATGGTCGTTAACAAAACCGAATCAGCGCTAAGACTGTGATAGCAAGATGTTGAGTCCGGTTGCACTAAATTCAGTAACAAAAATCACAAAAATGATGATTTTCAAGGTTTCTTTCTGGTTTGGGATCTTGCCCAATAAGATCGGATTGATCTTGTACGTTGCTTGGTTTTTGTTGATCTAAATCAATACCCTCCCTTGACGCATTTCGTTAAATACGCCACAACATATAGTGCCAGTGGCAGAATAATATCGCCCTATATAGTGTATTTGTGGATAACTCTGTGAGTATGCTGGGTAAGGAGAGCAGGTGAAACCTATCGTAATCAAACGTGATGGCTCGAAAGCGCCATTTAACAGGGATCGTATTCAAGCGGCAGTGGAAAGTGCTGCAGAGCATGCGGATCAGGAAATCGCTATTTACGCACTGAATGTTGCGTTAGCGGTAGAGCTGAAACTGCACGATTACGCAGAGGTGCATATCGCCGAAATCCAAACCCTAGTTGAAAACGAGTTAATGCAAGGGCCATACAAAGCATTAGCCCGTTCATACATTGAATATCGCCATGATCGCGATGTCGCGCGTGAGAAGCAGAGTAAACTAACCCAAGAAATCGAAGGGTTAATCCAAGAAAGTAACGCCGACTTACTCAACGAAAATGCCAACAAAGATGGCAAAGTGATCCCAACCCAACGTGATCTGCTGGCTGGCATTGTGGCTAAGCATTACGCCAAAACGCGCATTTTGCCGCGTGATGTAGTGCAAGCCCATGAAGCGGGTGATATTCACTATCACGATCTCGATTACGCACCATTTTTCCCGATGTTTAACTGCATGCTGATCGATCTCAAAGGCATGCTGACTCACGGCTTTAAAATGGGTAATGCCGAAATTGACACACCGAAATCGATTTCTACCGCTACCGCCGTGACCGCGCAAATTATTGCCCAAGTGGCGAGCCATATTTATGGCGGCACGACCATCAACCGGATTGATGAAGTGCTGGCGCCTTATGTGACGGCTAGCTACTACAAACATTTAGAGATCGCCCGTGAGTGGGATATTCATAATCCCGATGCGTTTGCCAAATCACGCACTGAAAAAGAGTGTTATGACGCTTTTCAATCTTTGGAATATGAAGTCAATACCTTGCATACCGCCAATGGGCAAACTCCGTTTGTCACTTTCGGGTTTGGCTTGGGGACCAGTTGGGAATCGCGTCTGATCCAGCAATCGATCTTAAAAAACCGGATAGCCGGTTTGGGCAAAAATCGCAAAACGGCAGTATTTCCAAAGCTGGTTTTTGCAATTCAAGATGGGCTTAACCATAAAGCGGACGATCCTAACTACGATATTAAGCAGTTGGCGCTCGAATGTGCTTCTAAACGCATGTACCCAGATATTCTCAATTACCACAAAGTAGTTGAGGTGACAGGATCGTTCAAAACCCCAATGGGCTGTCGTTCTTTCCTCAATACCTATGAAGAAAATGGTGAATTGATCCATGAGGGGCGTAATAACCTTGGTGTGGTGAGCTTAAACTTGCCGCGCATCGCTTTGAAAGCGCGAGGGGATCTCAGCAAATTTTATGCGTTACTGGATGACAAGCTTAAGTTAGCTCGCCGTGCTTTGGATACGCGGATCAATCGCTTAGAAAATGTTAAAGCTCGTGTCGCGCCTATCCTATATATGGAAGGGGCGTGTGGGGTACGTTTGAAAGCCAACGATTCGATTGCGGATATTTTCAAGCATGGCCGTGCGTCTATCTCGCTGGGTTACATCGGTGTGCATGAAACCATCATCGCCCTGTTTGGTCAGCAGCAGCATGTTTATGATGATGCCAAGTTACGCCAAGCAGCGGTGGATATCATCCAATATCTGCGCAAAGCGGTCGATCAATGGAAAAAAGAGACCGGTTACGCGTTTAGTTTGTACGGTACACCGAGCGAAAACTTGTGTAGTCGCTTCTGCCGTATTGATGCTAAACAGTTTGGGGTTGTGGAAGGAGTGACGGACAAAGGTTACTACACCAATAGTTTCCATTTAGATGTGCAAAAGAAAGTCAATCCATACGATAAGATTGATTTCGAAATGCCTTATCCGGAAATTTCGAGTGGTGGCTTTATCTGCTATGGCGAGTTTCCGAATATGCAGCGTAATGTCGAAGCCTTAGAAAATGTATGGGATTACAGCTATCACCGAGTCCCTTATTACGGTACTAACACCCCGATTGATGAATGCTATGAGTGTGGTTTTACCGGTGAGTTTGATTGTACCAGCAAAGGTTTTGTCTGCCCCCGTTGTGGCAATCATGAGCCAACCAAAGTGTCTGTCACACGCCGCGTATGTGGTTACTTAGGCAGCCCAGATGCACGGCCATTCAACTTCGGTAAGCAAGAAGAAGTTAAACGGCGAGTTAAACATCTGTAAGCATATGAATTACCATCAATACCATCCGATTGATGTGGTCAATGGGCCGGGGACACGCTGTACGCTGTTTGTCTCCGGCTGCGTCCATCAATGTAAAGGCTGCTACAATCAAAGTACTTGGTCGTTGTCATCTGGCCATCTTTATACTCAAGCGCTGGAAGATCGAATTATTGCCGATCTGAATGATCAACGGATCAAGCGCCGCGGCTTATCACTCTCTGGTGGGGACCCGCTGCATCCAGCCAATTTAGCCGCGGTGTTACAGTTGATCCAGCGCGTGAAAACGCAATGTCCGGGTAAAGATATCTGGCTCTGGACTGGCTATCAGTTGGCAGAATTGGATGTGGCACAACAAGCATTATTGCCTTATATCGATGTTCTGATTGATGGCAAGTTTATACAGCAGCAAGCTGATCCGGGGTTAGAGTGGCGGGGGAGTGCCAATCAAGTGATCCACCGTTTCACGCGATAACGTTTTTGTTCGCAGTGTGTGGTTAACATGACCGTAACTGTGGGCAAAAATCCCTTTCGATTTTGTGTTATCTGGTTTACTTTGTGGGTTGTTACCTGAATTTCAAAGGGTTGTGACTTTCATGTTTACCGATTTACCAGCACCAGTTTTAGATCCTATTCTTTCTCTTTCCGTCGCTTTTCGTAGTGATCCTCGCCCACAAAAAGTGGATTTGGGCATTGGCGTCTACAAAAACAGTCTCGGTCAAACCCCGATCATGCGTGCAGTGAGCTTGGCGCAAGAGAAGGTTGTCGCCAGTCAAACCAGTAAATCCTATGTTGGCCTTGCCGGATGTGAAGAGTTCAATCACAGCATGATGCACTTGGTTTTGGACTCAGCGCTGGACTCAGAGCGCACCATTGCGATTCAAACCCCCGGTGCCAGTGGTGCACTGCGTATGTTGGGGGATTTAATGCGTGTTGCCCAGCCGGATACGACCGTATGGATCAGCGATCCCAGTTACGTCAATCATAAACCCGTGATGGAAGCGGCGGGGCTTAAGGTTCGTTACTACCGTTATTTTAGTCGTGACACAAAAATGGTCGATACTGAGGCAATGTTGGCCGATTTAGCACAAGCGGGAAGTCAAGACGTGGTCTTATTGCATGGTTGCTGTCATAACCCAACCGGAGCGGATATCGATTTTACCGCGTGGCAGGCGATCACAGAATTAGCCCAGAAAAATGGCTTTATTCCATTTGTTGATATTGCTTACCAAGGGTTTGGTGATGGCTTAGATCAAGATGCACAAGGTCTGCGTTATATGGCCAAACGTGTTGAAGAGATGTTGATCACCACATCTTGCTCGAAAAATTTTGGCTTATATCGTGAACGTACTGGCGCCGCACTGGTGATTGGCAAAAATCAGCGTGAAGTGATCAACGCCCGTGGCAAAATGCTCACCTTGGCACGCTCTACTTACACTATGCCGCCCGATCATGGCGCCGCATTAGTCAAAACCGTATTAAATGACCAGCAGTTAACCAACATCTGGCAGCAAGAGCTGCGTGAAATGCAGCAACGGTTGTTAACTCTACGCAAAGATTTATGTCATGAGTTGAGAAATCAATACAATACGCGACAATTCGACTTTATTGAAAACCACCGAGGAATGTTCACGGTGCTGGGTTTGAGTAGTGAGCAGATGGCTCGTTTACGTGCCGAGTTTGCGATTTATGGCGTGGCCGATGGTCGGATTAATATTGCTGGCTTGACTGAAAAAGACATTCCTTATGTGGCGAAGGCGATTATCCAAGTGTCGTAACACAAGCGTCATAACCCAAGCATCATAACTCAAGCGTGTAAAATCATCCCTCGAACAGGGGGTATTTGATTAGGTGAAACGATGAATCATCCACTGAAATTATTGGTGTGTTTAATGTTAAGTAGCGGCTTGATGGCGTGTGCTACACCTCCTTGGCTGTCGGATAGCAAAGTTATTGAGGAGCCAGCCGCTGAGGTTATTCCCCTACCTGTGGAGGCCACGAATGACAATCAGCCACTGGTCGATCCCTTACTGCGACTTGAGCCTGCGTCTTCATTGGAGATTGAAGTGAATAAACAGGATGATTTTTCCAGTGCCAAGCACACTTCAGATGGCAAAATCGTACTCGGTGATCAGGAGTGGGTCTATCTACCCAGTTTAAAAGAGAGTTTTAAAGCGCGGATCGATACCGGTGCAACCACCTCTTCGATCAGCGCGGTTGAGATTGTAGCGTTTGAGCGCAGTGGCCAAGATTGGGTGAAATTTCGAATTGAGCATGATGGTGTACGTAGTGAGCGGATCACTTTGCCGGTTGAACGCTGGGTGAGAATTCGTCAATCAAACGTGAATGAGCCGCAACGCCGACCCGTGGTGATGGTATGGATCCAAATTGGTGATCTTAAGCAAGAGATAGAGTTCACTTTAACTGACCGTACGCATTTGGCGTATCCATTACTGCTGGGGCGTCGTTTTTTCAAAGATGTCGCGGTAGTGGATGTTTCTCGCCACTATATTCAAGGTCAACGTTAACCTAACGTGACTTAACCATCTGATATTCAACCATTAAAAAAGCCAGTGAATCAATCACTGGCTTTTGTATTATATCAACGCAAAGTTATGCGGTAACGGCTTGAGCTGATGCGGATTTTTTTAGCATAGCGTAAGCAAAACCAGTGATGGCTGTACCGATGGCAATCGCTACTAAATACAGTAATGCTGGGCTGATAGCATTAGGGATCAACAGTACAAATAGACCACCGTGTGGAGCCATCAGTTTCGCGCCAAACAGCATTGACAGCGCGCCAGTCACCGCACCACCAGCCATACAAGCGGGGATCACGCGCATCGGATCTTTGGCTGCAAACGGAATCGCGCCCTCAGAGATAAAACACAGACCCAGAACAAAAGAGGCTTTACCCGCTTCACGTTCTGCCGCTTCAAATTTGTCTTTTGCCAGCAGAGTTGCCAGCCCCATACCCAGTGCAGGAACCATACCGGCTGCCATGATCGCCGCCATTGGGGCATAAGTTTGTGAAGCCAACAGACCAACACCAAAAGTGTAAGCGGCTTTATTGATTGGGCCACCTAAGTCGAAACACATCATTGCGCCCAGCACCAAACCAAGCAGTACTGCGTTAGTTGAACCCATATTGTTCAAGAAGGTGGTCATGGCTTGCATAATGCTCGACATTGGACCGCCAACCACATAAATCATCACTAAGCCGGTGAACAAGCTTGCGATAAACGGAATGATCAGGATTGGTTTAAGTGCCGCCATTGATTGTGGCAATTCAAGTTTGTCAGCAATCAGTTTTGCGCTGTAACCGGCTAGGAAACCCGCCACAATACCGCCTAGGAAGCCAGCACCGGTCGAGCTTGCTAGCATACCGCCAATCAAACCTGGTGCTAATCCGGGACGGTCAGCAATCGAAAACGCAATATAGCCAGCCAGTACTGGGATCATCAACGCAAACGCCGAACCACCACCAATTTGCATTAATGCCGCCGCTAAGGTGCCTTCTTGTTGGAAAGCCTCAATTCCAAACACGAAACAGAGCGCGATGATAAGCCCGCCCGCAACGACCACAGGCAGCATATGCGAAACACCGGTCATCAGATGTTTGTACACGCCTTTTTTCTCTTCGCTGTTTTCACTGCTGCTCGCCGTAGTTGCAGTGAACGGTTTGGCTTGAGTGAACGCATTATTGAGCTCTTGCGCGGTTTTCTTCAAGGCTAAACCGGTACTGGTTTTGTAAAGTGGTTTGCCATTAAAGCGCTCTAACGGCACATCAATATCCGCCGCAATGATCACCAAATCTGCATCGGCAATGTCTTGCGCAGTCAACTGATTTTTAGCGCCAACCGAACCACGTGTTTCCACTTTGATCTGATGGCCTTGGCGTGCCGCCTCGGTTTCTAATGCTTCGGCAGCCATAAAGGTGTGTGCTACCCCAGTTGGGCAAGCAGTAATGGCGACAATTTTCTTCGCGGCCGTGGTTGCCGTTGCAGTCACCGAGCTTGCCGCAGTGGCTTGTGCGGCGCTGAGCTCAGTCGCTTTTTCTGCAGCTTCAGTCAGATACGCAACCGGATCAGTGGTACAGGCTGAAATTGGACTTTGGTAGACTTTTTTGCCGACAAAACGTTGGCTATCTACTGGGCAGTTGGTCGCCAAGATCACCAGATCCGCGGCTTGGATTTCATCAGCAGTCAGAGTATGACCGGCGATCACGGTTGAATGGCACTCGATCGCAGCCTCCCAACCGACGGTTTTACAGGCTTGTTGCAATAATCCTGCAGCGATGATGCTATTGGCAACGCCACTTGGGCATGCCGTTACGATGGCTATTTTCATATTCACGACCTTCTGTCCTTAGGCACTCATCACGGGATGGAGTGCGGATACTATAATTTGTTGTTGTAGAGTATTGAGTTGTTGTCGATCGCCAATTCCGACGCCCACCTGAGTCACCGCGAGGGCGGATAAGGCAGTCGCAAAACGTAGCAATGATTGTTTTTCCATATTCTGCATATGTCCCCAGCACAGGCCGGCCACCAGCGTATCACCAGCACCAACCGTGCTCACCACGTGCATTTTAGGTGGTTTGGCATGTAACCACTGATTTTGGTGCAGCCACATTACGCCATTAGCACCCATGGAAATGACGATATTTTCAATCTGTTTGGCAGCTAGTTCGTTGGCCGCTTGCTGGCATTCACTCAGCGTGCTTAATTCGCGGCCACACCATTGGCTCAACTCTTCATCGTTAGGTTTGATCAGCCACGGTTTGGCCTCTAGACCGGCCATCAAAGCATCGCGGCTACTGTCAAACAGTACCTTTTTATTCATGCGATGTAGCTGTTCAATCCAACCTGCGCAGCGTTGTGGCGAAATACCTTGTGGTAAACTGCCGGCGAGGACGAAATAGTCATGATCTTGCGCGAGGCGTAGTAGGGTCGCTTCAAATGCTGCAATATCGTCCTCAGTGACCGTGATGCCAGGGAAATTGATGTCGCTCACTGTGCCTTGTTGTTCGACTAATTTGACATTGATCCGCGTGGCGCCAGCGATACGGATAAATTGATCTTTTACGCCAAGCTGTTCAAATAATTGGCAAAATAGCTCTTGGTTATCACGGCCAAGAAAACCGGTCACGGTCACCTCGGCACCTAACTCACTGAGCACTTTTGCTACGTTAACCCCTTTACCAGCGGCATGCAGAGCGCTTTGCTCAACCAGACTTACGGATCCAACATTGAGTTGGTTCAGACTACCGGTCAGATCGAGCGCTGGATTTAATGTAATGGTGACAACTTTATTGGTCATGATCGATTCCTTAACCTTCACCTAAGCCTGCTTTGATCGCAGCGCCAATCGCTTGCAACGCCGCTTCAGCATCAGGACCTTCGGCGCTAAATTGCAATTGATGATTGTGTTTCACGCCAAGCGCAATCACTTTCATCAAGCTTTTGGCATTGACCACATGCCCATCACCATCAAGATTGGCTACCCGAATATTGGCTGAAAATTTCTTGGCCTCGGCCACCAACATTGCGCCTGGACGCGCATGCAAGCCATGACTGTTTTTGATGCGGAAAATCGCACTGTGCGCAGAAGAGTCTGCGGCCTGAGGATCAGAGACTTCGTTCGTTGCTTGACCTGCCGTGTTAACAAACAGATTGAGTAACTGGTCAACACTCGCTTGCCAAATCAAATCCTGTTTTTGTTGAAAGACTAATTTAGTTATTTTATCCAGTAGCGGTTGATGGGCATCATTACAGACCGAAAATGCGATCAGAGCTTTCACTGGTTGCTGTTGATATTCGCAATCATTAGCGGTGGTGACGATCGACATCCCAGTGCGATTAACCGCGCGATCACTGGCGATTAACCATAAACCGCGACCCAGATGAGTCGGAGTTTTGGTCACTAATTGCGCGACAAATTCATTCTCCGCACAACCGGTATTTCTTAATAAACCACCGGCGACCGCGCTCATTTGCAGCATATCGCTGGCTGGAAATTGGTGCTGGATTAGCGAAGCATCAAAATCGGCCTGCAATTGTGCTTCACCTTTAATAATCGCAATCAGTTGCGCTGCAGTTTGTGCTTGCTGCAGGGCTTGTTCAACGCCATCGGCGGATAACACTTTGGTCAACTGTTTTAAAATACCCAAATGTTCATCAGATTTTGCGGCAATCCCAATCGCGACATAGACGCGATTACCATCACCCCAATCTAAACCTTGTGGAAAATGCATCGCCGTTACGCCCGTTTGCTTGACCAGCTCACGGGTATCGGTGGTGCCATGAGGGATGGCAATCCCATTACCCAGATAGGTGGAGTGCTGTGCTTCACGATTCAGCATGCCTTGCGCATAACCTTCGGCTACCAAACCTTTAGAGGTTAGGGCTTGTGCCAGTCCTAAAATCGCCGCCTGTTTATTTTCAAACTGTTGCTGCAATTGAATATCTTGTGTGGTGAGTTCCAACATCGTTAACCCCTGTTTGCCTATGTGAGCTAGATGAATGGTAGCTTGCCTTGCGGCGTCTGAGCCATCTGCAATGTGTCATCCTAGCTTGGTGTGACTTAAAGCTGAATCGGTTCAGCTTTAAGATCAAAAAAATTCAGCAAAACCTTAAATCATCATGATTTTGCCGTGCGATCCGATTGACTATCCTTTGCTGACTCTTATTGCAGACTCTTAGTCGAGAGTGTGAGTCAATCGCACTTTTGCTGAATCCTTTCAGCTTTAATACTGAATCGATTCAGCTTATAATTCAACTCTCAGTTAGGCGCGAAAATCGCATTCTATGATCAGACCCACAAAAATAAGGTGAGGATGATGACTCTTGATGAAATCGCTAAATTAGCCGGTGTTTCGAAAACTACGGCCAGCTATGTGATTAATGGTAAAGCCCAAAAATATCGGATCAGTGCCAAGACTCAGCAAAAAGTGATGGCGGTGGTGGAGCAGTATAACTTTCGTCCCGATCACGCCGCATCGGCACTGCGCGCCGGTAACAGCCGCTCGTTCGGTTTGATTATTCCCGATCTGGAAAACATCAGTTATGCGCGTTTAGCCAAACTCTTGGAGCACAATTCGCGGCAGGCGGGTTACCAAATTTTGATCGCTTGCTCAGATGATTCGCCGGAGATTGAAATGGCCGCCGCGCAAGCGTTAGTCTGCCGGCGAATTGATGCACTCTTTGTCGCCAGCAGTATCCCCAACGCCAGTGAGTTTTACTTGCAGTTACAACAAGCCGGCACGCCAGTAATCGCGATTGACCGGGCACTGGATGATGAGTATTTCTGCTGTGTGATCAGCGAAGATTTTGGTGCCGCATTTGAATTGACTCACTCATTATTGAGCGATCAAGTTAGCAGTATTGGTTTAATTGGCGCGTTGCCGGATTTAAATGTGTCGCGTGAGCGTGAGCAAGGCTTTTTGAGTGCAGCGAGCCAGCACCACTTGTTGACCCAGATCGCCTACGGCGAGCACTTTAATCGCGAAGAGGGGCGTAAAGTCTTCGCCCAGTGGGTCGCGGCTAAACAGTTACCGGATGCGGTGGTGGCAACCTCTTATACCTTGCTTGAAGGGATCCTCGATGTGCTATTGGAGCAGCCTGAGCTGATGCACAAAGTGCGTCTTGCGACATTTGGTGATCACCGACTGCTCGATTTTTTACCGATCAAGGTCAACTCATTACCGCAGCAATTTGAATGGATTGCCGATAGCGCGTTAGCGTTGGCGCTCAATGCTTCGGCCAAACGTTATCAAACTGGGATCGAACTCATCCCACGTCAGTTAAAAGTGCGTGCTTGAGCAAAATAACGGTATGATATTGGCCAGTTTTGTTTCGCTGCATGGGTAATGTATGAAGTTTCTCCACACCTCGGATTGGCATCTTGGCCGCCAATTTCACCAAGTTTCCCTTTTGGATGATCAACGGGCGGTACTTGGGCAATTGCTGGCCTACTTACGCGCTAACCCAGTTGATGCGGTCGTGGTGGCCGGGGACATTTATGATCGCTCGGTACCGCCTACCGCAGCGATCGATTTGCTTGATGAGGTGGTGAGTGTGATTTGTGGTGAGCTGAACACGCCACTCTTACTGATCCCCGGTAATCACGATGGCGCGAAACGCTTAGGTTTTGCTGCCAAACAGATGAAAAATTCGGGTTTACATATTTTTGCTGATTTTGAGCAAATGATGCAGCCGATCACTTTACACTCCGCGCAAGCCGGTGCCGTCACTTTTTGGGGTATGCCGTACCATGACCCAGAATTGGTGCGTCACCACTATCAAAATCAGCTCACCACTCATGACGCCGCACATCAATTTTTGTGTGAGAAAATTTTGGCGCAAGCGAATGCTACGCAGCGCAATGTATTGATTAGCCACTGTTTTGTTGATGGTGCGATGGAGTCGGAATCGGAGCGCCCGCTGTCGATTGGCGGCTCGGATCGCGTCGATCATCGACACTTCTTAGCTTTTGATTACGTGGCCCTCGGGCATTTACATCAGCCGCAAACTAAGGGGGCAGAGCATATCCGCTATTCTGGCTCGCTGATGAAATACAGTTTTGGTGAGCAGCATCAAAGCAAAGGTGCCACGTTAGTTGAACTGGATCAGCACGGTTTTGTGCGCGCCAGCTTAGTGCCACTGCAAGCGCCCCATCAAATGCGCATTATTGAAGGCGAGTTGGCGACAATTTTGGCGCAAGGAGCCACCGATCCACAGGCTGATGATTATTTGCTGGTACGCCTTTTGGATCAACACGCTATTTTGGATCCGATGGATAAATTGCGTCAGGTTTATCCCAATGTGCTGCATTTAGAAAAACCCGGCATGTTGATTGGTGTTGATCAAGCGATTGGTAAAGCCCGTTTAGCTCGTGGTGAGCTAGAGATGTTTAGTGATTTTTTCTTAGAAGCGCAATCCGCGTCGCTGACTGAAGCGCAGCAGCAAGTGGTGATTGAGGTGATCCAGCGCCTAACAGCGCAAGGGGAGTAACATGCGTCCATTAACACTCACACTGCAAGCGTTCGGCCCTTTTGCTGGGCGTGAAGTGATTGATTTTACCGAGCTGGGTGAGGCTCCGCTGTTTTTGATTAACGGTGCTACGGGAGCCGGCAAAAGCTCGATCTTAGATGCGATTTGTTATGCGTTGTACGGGGAGACTACGGGTAGTGAACGCACTGGCGATCAAATGCGTTGTGATTTTGCCGCGCCAGATTGTCTCACTGAAGTGATGTTTGAGTTTGAACTCAGTGGTAAGTGTTATCAAATCACTCGCCAGCCAGATCAAGAGATCCCGAAAAAGCGCGGGCTAGGCATGACCAAAAAAGCGCACTCGGCGTTGTTGGTGGCTCTGCAATCCGAGAGCACGGAACTGATCGCCAATAAGCCCAATCCGGTCGCCAAAGCGGTAGTGGAGCTGATCGGTTTGGATGTGAAACAGTTTCGTCAGGTGATGGTACTGCCGCAAGGTAAATTTCGTGAATTACTGACCGCGAATTCCAAAGAGCGCGAGCAGATCTTCGGTCAGCTATTTCAAACCCAGCTTTACAGCCGTATTGAACAGGCTCTGTTTGAGCGCGCGGCGGGGATCCGCAAACAGAAAGAGCAGTTTGATCAGCAGATCACCGGGACGCTCAATGTCGTCGGCTTAGCCAGTGAACTGCAATTACAGCAAGATCTTGAGCAAGTGAAGCCATTACTTAGCGCAGCGCAGGCTAAGCTGCATACTGAGCAGCAACAGCTCGATCACGCTAAAGCCCACTATCAAACCAGCTTAGAACTTGAGCAGCTCTTTACTCGCCAGCAGCAACTCGCGATCGAGATTGCCGAGCATCAACAGCAAGCGGAGCACATTGAGCAGCTACGCCAACACAAACAGCAGGCGCAAAAAGCAGCCAATTTAACCCCGGCCTATCAACAGTGGCAGCAGACTCAGCAAGCTTTACAGCAAGCCGAGCGTGGAGCTACGCAGCAGCAACTGTGGTTGCAACAAAGTGAGCTGAATCAGTCACAAGCGGCACAAACCAACCAACAAGCCAGTGAGGCATGTGCCGCAGTGCCGAAACTCAATGAGCAGCGTCTGCTCTGGCAACAAGCACAGCAAAAACTGCTGGCACAGGCGAGCGTTGAGCAGCGCATCGGCCAAGCTGAGCGTGAATGGCACCGCTGTACGCAACACACTCACCATCTTCAGCAGCAGGCAGAGCAATTTAATCAAACCATCCAAGCTTTGCGGCAGGAGCGAGAGCAACAGCAGCAGCAATTCATTCATTTAGAGGCGCAAAAAGCGCAGCTACAGCAGCTTGGTTCCTATCTCAAGGCTCGCGAGCGTGAGCAACAGTTACAGCAACAACGGCAAGCCGCCGAGCGACAGTGGGCGCAACTGCAGCAGTTGCAGCAGCAAGCGCAAACTCACGTTATGCAGGCTAAGCACGTTGCCGATCAGTTGGAGCTCAGTTGGCATACGCAGCGTGCGGCGGAGTTGGCACAAGCGCTACAAACCGATCAACCTTGTCCGGTCTGTGGCAGTATTGATCATCCGCAACCGGCGCAATTTCTTGGTGACGCGGTCACTAAAACTCAGGTTGAGCAGGCCAGAGCCGCTCAGCAGCATAGCGTGGAGCAGTTGCAAGCGGCGAGCAATGCCGAGCAACAGCAACGGTTTAAATGGCAACAACTTGAGCAAGAATTGACAAGTTTAAGTGCCGATCTGGATGTACAAGGTGTCGCACCATTGGCCGTATTAGTGGAACAACAGCAGCGCTTACGCGGCGAAATTGACGTGTTGCAACAGTTGAAACCTGAACAGTTACAGCGCCAACTTGCAGAGTGCGAGCAGCATTTGATCCAGAATCAACGAGCATCGGAGCAGCAACAGCAGGCTGAGCAGCAAGCTTGGCAGCGACTGATGCAGGCTCAGGCCGAGTTGGCGAGTTTGCAACAGGATATCCCCGAGGGCTTGGCTGATCTCGAGACACTGCGCAGCGAAATTCAGCGCGTGATTGCACAAATTGACGCATTGCAAACCGCCGAACAAACAGCGCGAGCGCAATCACTCCAAGCACAAAAGCAAGCCGCGAGCGCCCAAGCGGCTTATCAAGCCGCGTTAGAGCAGCACCGCCAAATACAGCAACAAGCACAGCAGGCGCTTAATCAATGGCAGCAAGGCTTGCAGCATTATGCTTTGGTTGATGAAACACACTATTTGGCCGCGCGGGTGACCGAGCAGCGTATGCTTGAATTGGAGGCACAGATTGCCCACTATGAACAGCGCGGTGCGATGCTTGGTGGTGAGCAACAGGCATTAGCGCGTAAATTGCACGCTAAAAGCTGGCCACAACTTGCGCCACTGTTGGCGGCCGTGGCTGAGCAGCAGCAGCGCACCGATCTGGCTCTACAGCAAATGACCGAGCAGCAATCACGGTGGGATGGTTTACAACGGGTGGCCAATCAATTGGCCGAGTTGTATCAAAAAAATCGTGCGTTAGAAGCGGAATACCAAGTGGTGGGGACTCTGAGTGATGTGGCTAACGGTAAAACCGGTGCTAAGGTCAGCTTACATCGCTTTGTCTTGGGAGTGCTGCTCGATGATGTGTTGCTGCAAGCCTCACAGCGGTTACTGAAAATGAGCCGCGGTCGCTATCTGCTGAAGCGCAAAGAGCAGCGTGCTAAAGGCAATGTCGGATCGGGACTCGATCTGATGGTTGAGGACAGTTACAGCGGCAAATGGCGCGATGTGGCGACCTTGTCTGGTGGGGAATCCTTTATGGCGGCGCTCGCGTTGGCGCTTGGTTTGTCGGATGTGGTGCAGTCCTACAGTGGTGGCATCCGTTTAGATACATTATTTATTGATGAAGGATTTGGCAGTTTAGATCCGGAATCACTCGATTTGGCGATCCAAACCCTGATCGATTTGCAACAAGGGGGACGCACCATCGGGATCATCTCTCATGTTTCTGAACTTAAAGAGCAAATTGGCTTAAGGTTAGAGGTGTCGGCGGCACGGGTGGGGAGCACGCTGCGCGTTATAGCCTAGATTCAGCGGGGCGCGATGTGCTTCGCTCAGGTTCAAAAATAACGATCTAAAAACAACACCGAACATTGGAAACATAGAAAACATTGGATAAGTGAGGAAAGATGAAAAAAGGGCTGATGTTAGTGGTGCTGCTGCTGTTCGGTTTAGGCTGTGCCGCTGCAGGAATTTATCTGTTTTATCTCAAGCCGCACATGGACGCCGAAGCGGTCGATGCCAACGCCTCGCGGGAAATTGTCGCTGAGCCACCATTGGCAACGCTGAGCTTGACTCCAGCTCTAGAGGCGAGACCTGAAGTGATGGATTTTTATGTGAGCGCGGTGAGTTTAGGGGTGCGCGAACAGCCGGATCTGAGTGCTTATGTGGACCTCAATAATCTGCTCTATCGAGGTCAACGGGTTCATCTGCTAGAAAAACAATCGGGTTGGGGACGCATTTCTGATTACTACGTATATCAAGAAGGTGGGCCTGAAGTGGCTGAGTGGATCCCTCTGGATGGCTTAAGCGTTGAAGCGCCGATCATTACGCCACAAGAACGGATCAAAACCGTAGCTGGCTATATTGCGGCTTCTGATGACTTTGGGTTATACCAAGAGCAATTTGTGACCAGCACCGATCGGTTACTCAATGATGGGCATTGTGCCCCGCAAGATTTTGCTGAGCTCGGGGGATGGGTGCGCTCAGTCACCTACGCTACCCAACCGGTTTACTTTATCTACTGTGGTGGTTTGAACCAACGTAATAAGATTTATCTGAATGCGCAAACTGGCCAAATTTTCTATCGTTAGATCACATTTTTTCGCTTGAGCTTGGTGAAACATCCACCTACACTGCTGACATCTTTCAGTGGTTAGAGCGACATAATGTTCTGGCGAGCCCTTATTGCGTGTTGGTTGGTGGTGTTTGCGCTTGCGCTTCCTGCGCCGCTGCTTGCCTGTGCGCTAGAGCAAAAAGCCAGTGAGTCGCTTGATCACGGTAAGCCCTCAACCTTACCGCTCAGCTCCACATTTAGCTTCACTAAGGCTGAGCGGGTAGCACATAGCGCACCGCCAGCGAGCTCGATACCTCGCTCACAATCCGATGTCACACCAACGCCACGCGCGATTTTAAATCATGCACTGAACGGGTTAGCTCAGCGCTTAGCGGCGGGGAGCTCGGATCTACCGTTTGATAGTGATCCCGAATCGTCGCCATGGCCGATGTTAGCCATCGCGCCACACTCAGTGGCGCTCGATGACTCTAGCCGTCATCTTAACCGCAGTTACGATTTTTTTAGCGCCACTCACCGTATTGCCGGCTGGAAAGAGAGTAACGCGATGTATGTCGCGCTCAATAGCCAGTTTTTATTTTCCCACACCAAGTTTAATTAACACTATAGTAACAATCATAACTTGTTGAATAACTCAGTTTAGGCTGAGAGGGAACCATGAAAAAAACCACACCTAAGCAGTCGGCTAAGCGACTGCTCAATCACTATGCTGCGTGGAAATACATCGTACTAGTGACGACCATTGTTATTTTGACGTTAAGCGCGATCCCAACTTGGTATGGTGAGCAACCATCCATTCAGTTACAAAGCCAACAAACCAGCAGTGTGCTGCGTAATGTGCCTGATCTGGCGCAACTGTTGAGTAAGCACAACATCCAAGCCGATGAAATTACCCAACGTGGCGATCAAACCACGCTAGTATTTGCCAATGAAACGCAGCAATCCCAAGCTCGCAATGTGCTCGATCCACTGGTGCAAGAAGGGGATAGCATCAGTTACTCGTATGTGTCGGTCGCCCCGAAGTGGCTCGATAACTTAGGCTTTTCACCGATAAAATTGGGATTAGATCTGCGCGGTGGCGTACAGTTTTTGCTCAATGTGGATGTTGATAAAGCATTTCAAGAGCAGCGAGATAGCATAATGGATGCGGTGAAAGATTCACTGCGTGCTGCGCGGATACGGGGAGTCACCGTGCAAGCGATGGCCAATGATGGCTTCGAGGTAAAAACCGATCAACCGGCGGCGCTGCAGCATGTTCGCCAATATCTGCAAGAGAATTATCGTGATTGGGAGATCCGCCACGGTTCGAGTTATTTGCAGGTTCAACCTTCCGCTCAAAATAAAGCCGAATTTCAAACCACCACCCTTCAGCAGAACTTAAAAATTATGCGTGATCGGATTGAAGAACTTGGCATCACCGAAGCGCTGGTCCAACGGCAAGGTGAACACGCGATCCGTATTGAGTTGCCAGGGGTACAAGATCCATCACAAGCAAAAAACGTGATTGGTGCCACCGCCAGTTTGGCTTTTTATCAAGCTAAGTCGGCGAGCGAAGCCCGCAGCATGGAGGATTTGCTGCTGGAAGATGCCAATGGTCGCACGGTGATTTTAACTAAGCGGCCTGTGCTGAGTGGCGAGCATATTGTTAATGCTCGGGCAGGGGTTGATAACATGGGAATGTCTGAAGTGAATATTTCCCTCGATCACGCCGGCGGTAAAATCATGAGTGATTTTTCTGGTAAACACATCGGTCAGCCGATGGCGACGGTGTACCGTGAATATAAAACCAATGCGCAGGGTGAAACGGTGCGTAGTGAACGCGTGATCAGCGTTGCCACCATTCAATCTCAGCTCGGCAGCCAATTTCGGATCACCGGAGCGGGTTCAATGGAAGAAGCGCAGCAATTAGCGCTGTTGCTGCGGGCGGGCTCTTTAACCGCACCAGTGACCATCGTTGAAGAACGCACGATTGGTGCGTCATTAGGGGAAGAAAACATCGCTAACGGTTTTGCCGCATTAGCACTCGGCATGGCCATGACGCTGACGTTTATGGCGCTGTGGTATCGCCGCCTTGGTTGGGTGGCGAACTTGGCACTGCTGATCAATATGGTGTGCTTGCTGGGCTTGATTGCACTACTGCCGGGGGCAGTATTGACCTTACCCGGCATTGCGGGATTGGTGCTTACGGTTGGCATGGCGGTGGATACCAACGTGCTGATTTTTGAGCGGATCCGTGACAAGTTGGCGGAAGGGCGTAATTTTGCTCAAGCGATTGATACGGGTTTCCAGAGTGCGTTTAGCACGATTTTGGATGCCAACATTACTACGATGATCACGGCCGTCATTCTGTATTCGATCGGTAATGGGCCGATCCAAGGCTTTGCATTGACCCTTGGTCTGGGTTTGCTGACCAGTATGTTTAGTGGCGTATTTGCTTCACGAGCATTAATTAATCTGATTTGGGGACGCGATACGCGTCGTGATGTAAGGGTATAAGCCATGATTGAATATTTTAAAGCGCGCATTCGTCCTATTCGTTACATCACCGGCCTAGTCTCGATGTTGTTGGTGGTCGTATCGGTGGCCGCATTGGCCAGCAAAGGTCTCAATATGGGGCTGGATTTTACCGGTGGTATGGTTACCGAGGCGATCATTGATAGCTCAGTGACTAAAACCCAGCTTATCGCACAGCTACAGCCGATATTAGGTGATTCGGTTACCGCTACCCCATCGGGTGAGGATGGACGCTGGGTGATCCGTTACCCATTAGCGGATCAAGCCGCGGCTCCGCTAGAGATCGACGCGCTACTTCACCAACGCTCGACACAGGTTGAGATAGTCAGCAATAGCATGGTTGGATCGCAAGTCGGGGAAGATTTGGTCAACCAAGGCGGCTTAGCGTTATTGATCTGCCTGCTGTCGATCCTCGCTTATTTAAGCTTTCGCTTTGAATGGCGTTTAGCCAGTGGTGCTTTGTTGGCCTTACTGCACGATGTGGTGTTAGTGATCGGTTTTTTTGCGCTGACGCAGATGGAGTTTAATCTCACCGTGTTTGCGGCAATATTGGCGGTACTCGGTTACTCACTGAATGATTCCATCATCATTGCGGATCGGATCCGTGAGCTATTGATAGCCAAACAACAGACCCCGACCGCAGCGATTAATGATCAGGCGGTGATCGCGACTTTCTCGCGCACTATGGTCACCTCTGGCACGACCTTGATGACCATTGCCGCATTATGGTTAATGGGCGGCGCACCATTGCAAGGCTTTGCGATTGCCATGTTTATTGGGGTGATCTCTGGTACCTGGTCATCGATTTCGATTGGTACCGTATTACCGGAGTGGTTTGGGCTAAAGGCCAAGCATTATCTCAAATCAGAAATCGACAGTGCGCCATAGCCAGCGTGGCACTGAGAAGGGTTCAATATTTCAAGGTCTGCCAATGGCAGACCTTTTTTATCCTCTTGCCAACACGGCTGTAGCTTCAAGTAGGAAGGGTATGTGCTTGCCATAAAAAAATCCGGCGCTGAGCACCGGATTTTGGAGGTTTAACTGTATCTATTGATTTATTTATCTTTGGTCATGGCCAGTAGGCCAAGTGAAACCACGGCCACCCCAAGGAAACCGGCCAGAATGATCACTGGCATGGCGCTGTAACCGAGGATGTGCCAAAAAATCGATTCAAGAGTACTCATAGCGGATCTCCTTATTGCCAGCCTTCAACACCATGCATGTCGGGTAGGTTATGTGCGATACCTTTATGGCAGTCGACACAGGTTTTTTCACCAGAGGCGAGTGCGGTGGAGTGCTGCTGCGCGGCACGCGTACTTTGCTCTGAAAAATCCATGTAGTTGAACTGGTGACAGTTACGACATTCCAACGAGTCATTCTTTTTCAAGCGTGCCCATTCACGTTCTGCTAAGTGAGCACGGCGTGCTTGGAACTTCTCTTGAGTATCAATGGTGCCGATAAAGTGGGCGACCAATTCTTTGGAGGCTTGCACTTTACGGACAATTTTATCGCCCCACTCATGGGGTACATGGCAGTCAGAGCAGATGGCTCGAACACCTGAGCGGTTTGAATAGTGAATCGTCTCTTGAATTTCAGCCACGATCGGAGCGTGACAACCTGAGCAAAACTCTTCGCTGTTGGTGGCTTCCATCCCAGTGTTGAATGCGCCCCAAAACAGTAGGCCGCCAATAAATCCCATCAGTAATACTACGCCAACGGCGGCTTTACTTGGACGAGATAAACGAAGCCAAAACGCTTTTAGAAATTTCATAAATGGCCTCTTTGGGGTTAACGAAGAGCATCAACGCGTTCGAAATCGTTCTCAACCAGTGGCTTAGCATCGGCTTGAGGCACGTGGCACTGCAAACAGAAGTAGCGACGTGGAGAGACATCCGAAAGTACCGCATCTTCACGATTGACAAAGTGCGTTACGCTGATCTTGGTCGCTCCCATCTCTTTGGCATTTTTCCAACTGTGGCAAGCCAGACACTTATTTGCGTTTAACGAGACTTCGTAATTACGAATATTGTGTGGGATCAGCGGTGGCTGATAGACAAAATCACTTTCCAACGCTTGTTCACGTGGGAATTTTTTCATGGGATCCGCGGCGCGCGTATCTTCAATTTCGCTGGCGCCACGCAGTGATTCTAAACCACCAATTCCGCCTGGATTATTCAGCTCAGCATGTGCGATACCAGCCAGTACCGTAAACACTGAAAGTAAGGCAATGAGTTGTTTTTTCATCGTAAATTCTCCGCCTTGCGGCTTAATTCTTTATCTGGGCTGACGAGCAGCCCAGTACAATCAGGGTTACGCGACTTTAGTGATTTTCACCGGGCACTTTTTGAAGTCAGTTTGCTTCGAAAGTGGATCGGTCGCATCGAGGATCAACTTGTTGATCAAAATGCGTGCATCAAAGAAAGGCACGAACACTAAGCCTTTAGGCGGCTTGTTACGGCCACGGGTTTCAACGCGAACTCGTACTTCACCACGTGAGTTAGACATCAGCACTTCATCACCGCGGCGTAAACCACGAGCTTGCGCATCTTCGTGGTGCATATAACACAATGCATCTGGTACGGCTTTGTACAGCTCAGGCACACGACGAGTCATGGTGCCAGTATGCCAGTGTTCAAGAACCCGTCCGGTACACAGCCACAGGTCATATTCTGCGTTTGGCACTTCTGGTGGAGCTTCGTAAGGGGATGAAATGATCCACGCTTTACCATCCGGCTTACCGTAGAAATCCCAGCCTGAACCCGCTTTAGCGTAAGGATCCAAACCTTCTTTAAAGCGCCATTTGGTCTCTTTACCATCGACCACTGGCCAACGTAGACCACGAACTTGGTGGTAAATATCGTAAGGAGCTAAATCATGGGCATGGCCACGGCCGAACGAGGCATACTCTTCAAATAAGCCTTTTTGAATGTAGAAGCCAAAGTGATGGGCATCATCGTTCAATTCACGCGCTTCGCTGAGTGGGAATTTATCCACTTGACCATTTTTGAACAAGACATCAAACAGAGTTTTGCCACGCCATTGTGGGGCTTTCGCCAGCAACTCTTCTGGCCACACTTCTTCGACTTTGAAGCGTTTTGAAAACTCAATCACTTGCCATGAATCTGAACGTGCTTCGCCGACCGTTTTCACTTGTTGGTACCAAGCTTGGGTACGACGCTCTGCGTTACCGTAAACCCCTTCTTTTTCTACCCACATCGCGGTTGGCAGGATCAGGTCCGCCGCTTGCGCAGTGACGGTTGGGTAAGGATCTGAGACGACGATGAAGTTTTCAGGGTTACGATAACCCGGTAAACGCTCTTCGTTGATGTTCGGACCGGCTTGCATGTTGTTGTTACATTGTACCCAGTAACAGTTCAGCACCCCATCTTTGAGCATGCGATCTTGTTGTACCGCGTGGAAGCCCGGTTTATCGGGAATGGTGCCTTCTGGCAGTTGCCAAATTTTTTCGGCAATCGCACGGTGTTTCGGGTTAGCCACCACCATATCCGCAGGTAAACGGTGTGAGAAAGTACCCACTTCACGAGCGGTACCACAAGCCGATGGCTGACCCGTCAGTGAAAATGGACTGTTACCCGGAGTGGCAATTTTGCCAGTCAGCAAGTGTAGGTTGTAGACCAAGCTTTGCATCCAAACTCCACGAGTATGTTGGTTCATACCCATAGTCCACAGTGACATCACTTTGGTATTTGGATCGGCATACTGTTTCGCCAATGCGATCAGTTTATCTGGCGCAACACCTGAAATTTCAGCAGCTTTTTCAACCGTGTACGCGGCAACCGATTTTTTGTACTGCTCAAATGAAATATCGCTAACGCTATCGGCGTTGGGATTCTTCGCTTGTTTTTGCAGTGGGTGCTCATCACGCAAACCGTAACCGATATCGGTGGTCGCTTGTTTGAAATGGGTGTGTTTGTTGACGAAATCCCAGTTCACCGCATTGTTTTGAATGATGTAGTTGGCGATGAAGTTGGCGATCGCAAGATCCGATTGCGGGTGGAAAATGTAGCCGTGATCCGCCAATTCAAACGAGCGATGGTAGTAAGTCGACAGCACATTGACTTTGACATGTGGGTGGCTCAAGCGACGATCAGTGATCCGCGTCCAAAGCACTGGGTGCATTTCTGCCATATTTGAACCCCACAGCACGAAAGCGTCGGCGTGTTCAAAGTCGTCATAGCAGCCCATCGGTTCATCAATACCAAAGGTACGCATAAAACCCACTACCGCAGAAGCCATACAGTGGCGCGCATTCGGGTCGATGTTATTACTGCGGAAACCGGCTTTCATCAGTTTTACTGCTGAGTAACCTTCCATCACCGTCCATTGACCAGAGCCGAACATCCCAATGCTGGATGGGCCTTTGGCTTTGAGTGACGCTTTCCATTTTTCTGCCATCACATCAAAAGCGGTGTCCCAAGAGACAGGGGTAAAATCGCCGTCTTTATGATATTGACCCTCTTTCATACGCAGCAGTGGCGTCTTGAGACGATCTTGGCCGTACATGATTTTAGACAGGAAGTAACCTTTGATACAGTTCAGGCCTTTGTTTACCGGAGCTTCCGGATCACCTTGGGTGGCCACCACGCGACCATTTTGGGTTCCGACGAGTACAGAGCAACCAGTACCACAAAAACGACAAGGCGCTTTGTCCCAATGAATAGCAGTTTGATCGGAACTTGCGATCAAATTAGCGGCAGAAGCGGGGAGGGTGATCCCTGCAACCGCTGCGGCGGAGGCAGCTGCATTTGCTTTCACAAACGCACGTCTGGTCATTTTCATACATTACCTCGAGTTGAGAAAAGGCATTTCTAGTGTGTAATTATTGCTTGCAACTTGATTGTCACCCACCCTTAGGGTAGCTGACCGCGTATTTCAAGTGGCAGGGTTATAGTTCATCTTCTTCTGCGCTTTCTACTTGGTGAAATACCAAGAAAGCGTTCAGCACATTAGGAAGATGATTGATGTGTTCAATGGTTTCGGTGATGAAGCCTTGGCGTTCGGTTTCCACCACCACGACGAGTTTTCCTTGCGGGTCCTCGCCGTAAATTTCGACATCAGCCAGTTGGCTAATTTGTTGTTTTACGGTGGCGAGATGCTCTGGCAAAGTGTGGATCACTAAGCTTGAAATGTGGATTTCATGCAGTGAATCTAAAGGTTGTGACATCTTGCTCTCCAATTTTGCCTCGCGATTTAAGCGATATTTTTAGTATAGTCAACGGCAGTATAGTAGACGGCGATTGCGCTGCTTGGACAAACGGCAACACAAGCACCACAACCGGAACAGTTTGGTTGATTGACCTGTGGCATCGCTGTGCGTCCAAGTTGTAAAGCAAACTGGATCGCCTCGGCAGGACAAGCATCCTGACAAGAACGGCACTCCACTTGGTTATGCGCTAAACACTGGCTGGCAATTTGAGCGCTGGCTTGCCAAGGTGCGGCACTTTGCGGCAGAAAAATCGGTTCCGGACAGCTTTGGGCGCATTGATAACAGAAAGTGCATTCATCTAGCGAAAAATCGATGCTGGGAAAACCACCATCGCCGGTTTTGATGATCTGGGTTTCACACGCTTGGAGGCATTTACCACAGCGAGTACAGTCATCAATAAATGCTGATGGGTTGGCTATCCAAGGCAATCTGACTTGGCTTGGGGGCGTTTGCTGTCCAGCGGTAAACCAGCGTCGTTTGCTTAAATCGACCATTGTTTCTCCCCGCGCGCTCACAACCAACCCTATTTCCATACACAAATTGTAGTTTTTAACCTATTTGTATAAATACCTCTTAGGAGGTAATTAGGCGGGGCGGTTGTTTTGGATCAATAAATCTACCTACTCATTTCGGATAGTGTAGCCCCAAATCGGACAATGTTGGCGCAAAGAGGTGGCTGCTTAGTGAGTGATGAGAGAGAAATGGTGTTGTCGAGTTCGGTACCCAAATCATTAACGCGCACCATGGCGAAAGCTATGCTGCTGATCCTATTCTTATCCGCCTTGACCACAGGGGTGGCGATTGTCACGTTGGCTTCGTCACTGAATGATGCCGAAGCGGTCAACGTTTCCGGCTCGATGCGCATGCAAAGTTATCGATTAGCGTATGATATTCAAGCCCAATCGAAAGATTACCAAGCACACATTTATTTGTTTGAGCATTCACTGTATTCGCCTTCGATGTTGGCGCTACTGCATTGGACGGTACCGAGCGATATTCAGCGTGATTATCACCAACTGATCGACCGTTGGCATCAGCTCAAAAAAGTGCTTAATAGTGAAAACAAAGCGCAATATTTTGATGAAGTAGCCCCTTTTGTCAGTTTGGTGGATAGCTTTGTGCTTAAGCTGCAACGCTTTTCCGAACGTAAGCTGATTGCCTTGGCTGCGGTTGGCAGTTTTGGTCTCGGTGGGATTTTCGCCGTCTCGCTGTTTGTGGTGTATTACATTCGTGAAGAGGTGGTCAAACCGTTAAATGCGCTGGTAGCCGCCAGTGAAAAAATCAAAAATCGCACCTTTGATGTCGCCTTAGATGAAACCAGCAGCACCGAAATGGGCATCCTCACGCGTACTTTTAACAGCATGGCCGGTGATCTCGGTAATTTGTATCGTGGACTAGAACATGCGGTGAATGAAAAAACCCATAAACTACAAGCCGCTAATCAAACCTTACAAGTGTTGTACCACTCATCGCAAGAGTTGACCGCTTCACGGATCACCGCGAGTAATTTCCAAAATATTTTGCGTCACTGGGTAGCCGTGGATGGGATCAGTGCTCTGCGTTTAGAAATTGATGACCAAGATGGTAAGTCTTTGATTTTAGAGGAAGGTAAGCCAAGTGGCGGATTGATGCTGCAAACTCCACTCACTTTAGATGGACAGCATCTGGGGTTGTTATATTGGGATGCCAGTGCGCCGGGGCCGGATCGCGCTTTGATTGATAATTTCGCGCAGATTTTGTCACGCGCAATATACTACAACCAAGCGCAGCGCCAAGCCGAACAGTTGCTTTTAATGGAAGAACGCGCCACTATCGCGCGCGAATTGCATGATTCACTCGCGCAATCGCTATCTTATTTGAAAATTCAGCTCACCTTGCTGAAACGCTCGGTGATGTCACTGCCTGCCGAAGCGAATTTGAGCAAAGCGGAAACCATCATTAGCGATATCGACCAAGGTTTATCGGATGCTTATACCCAATTGCGTGAGTTACTGACCACTTTTCGTCTTACCTTAAGTGAAGGCAGTTTTGGGCAGTCATTGCAGAGTATGTTGACTCAGATTGCGGCACAAACCGAGGCCAATATTGAACTGAATAATGCCTTGTCATCGATGGATCTCGATGCCCATCAACAAGTGCATTTAGTGCAGTTGATCCGTGAAGCCACGATTAACGCCATTAAACATGCTAAGGCCAGCACGATTAGGATTAATTGCCAAGAGCAAGATGGGGTAGTGCAGGTCACGATTGAAGATGACGGGATCGGTTTTGATCCACAAGGTCACAAGCTTAACCATTATGGCATGAGCATTATGCAAGAGCGTGCAGCCCGTTTAGGCGGCACGTTACAGGTTGACTCTGCACTGGGTAAAGGGTGCAAGGTGAGGCTGACTTATGCCCAAGCCACTTGATACACCAAGATCAGGTGATATCCATTGAACGAGGAGATACAGAATAATGAGCTATAAGGTTCTTTTGGTGGATGATCACCCATTGATGCGCCGTGGTATTCATCAATTACTCAATTTTGAAGCAGAATTCGACGTCGTGGCCGAAGCAAGTAATGGCGCCGAAGCCATTGCGCTGGCGCACGATTTGCGGCCAGATTTGATCCTGCTTGATCTAAATATGAAGGGCATGTCGGGTTTAGATACGCTCACCGCACTGCGCACTGATGAGTGTGATGCCTATGTGGTGATCTTAACGGTTTCCGATAGTGCGGCGGATATTGAAGCTCTGGTTAAAGCGGGGGCGGACGGTTATTTGCTCAAAGATACTGAGCCGGATCAATTGATCGCCCTGCTTAAACAAGCGTTGCAAGGGGATAAAGCTTACAGTGAGGCGGTGACACGCTATCTGCTGAATCGTGGTGAGGTACGTAATCCTTTTGCCACATTGACGGAACGCGAAATGCAAATCATGTCAGAAGTGGCAAAAGGTTTTCGTAATCGAGAGATCGCCGAGCGCTTATTTATCTCAGAATCGACCGTCAAAGTGCATATGAAAAGTTTACTGAAAAAGCTGGATGTACCTTCACGCACTGCCGCCACGATTGTGTATTTGGAGCATTATTCTAACTGAACGCATCTTTGCTCCGTTGTGGGTAATAGCAATAGAGGCGATATGTTCAGCTAGAAGAATTACGGCTCGATTATTCCGCTGTTTGATTAACTCACGAAGGCTCAAGCAGAGCCTTCGCGCAGGCTTAAGCGATACGCTGGTGCCTCTACTTATTGATTTCGATTAGTATGAAACTCGGCAACTGTTTCATCCATTTCATGGGCTTGCCGAGAAACCATGTCCACCTCAACTAGGCAGTGCTGCGCGGAATGCATATTGTTGTCAGAAATAGTATTCAGTTCAGTGATCGATTGACTGACGTGATCCATCACGCAACCTTGCTCTTCAATTGCCGCTGCAATCCGCTGCGAGTTATCTTGAATAGTGTTCATATCAAAAATAATTTGCTGCAAGCTTTCATCAAGTTGACGTGATGCACTGAGCGTTTCTTGCCCTTGATGATTACACTGCACAATCTCTTCGACCACTTGGCTCATCTGAGACTGAATATCCGATACCACTCGGGTGATCTCTTCGGTGGATTGATGGGTACGAGTGGCCAGTGAACGTACTTCATCAGCCACCACGGCAAATCCACGTCCTTGTTCACCGGCACGCGCCGCTTCAATCGCAGCGTTGAGCGCCAGCAAATTGGTTTGCTCGGCAATGCCCTGAATAATGCTGACCGCACCTCCAATTTTTTCCACTAAGCTGTTCAGTGAACCAATCGAGATTTGGCTTTTCTGCAGCGTGGATGAGAGTAGATCGATGTTTTTCACAGTACTCACCACCACGCTGCGCCCATGTTCGGCATTGTGAGTGGCTTGGTTGACGCCATCGACCGCAATATTGGTGCTTTGCGAAATTTCACTGATGGTGGAGACCATCTGTTGTACCGAGGTTGCCATTAACGCAATATGTTCAGATTGGACATTAAACTGTGTAATCACCAGCTCAAGTTCGTTATGCATACTGGAAGTGCTGGTATACAACTGGTGAGATTTAGTTTGTGAGCCGCTGATCAATTGCTCAAATTTATCCAGTAGTCCATTGAAGTAACGGGCGACCGCAGTTAATTCATCTTGACCAGTGAGTTTGGCACGCAGAGAAATATCATTGGTTTGGGCAATGCGCTGGATCACTGCGAGTAGCTGGGTGATCTGTAAGTTAATCGAGCGGCTAATTTGGTAAATCACCAGCACAATCGCCAACACAACGCCAATTGTGACCGTGAGTTGAACGGTTTTCATGGCGTGTTGTTTTTGCTTAACCGCTTGATTCAAGGTTTGCGAAAAACTTTTAAAGCGCTCTTCTACTGCATGAGATTTGGCTCGCGCTTGACCAAGTAAACCTTGATTGTAGGTTAAGCCGATCACTTTTTTCTGGGTGATAATAGCCTGTGCGCTATCGATTAACGAAGGATATTGGTTAAATGCGTTACTGGTGATGGCACCGTCCAGCAGTTGCTGATGAAAATCGTGCAGGGCTAAGCGCGCATCGGTTGATAGCTGCTGTTGAGTGTGGTTGAACGCTTGATAGTAGCTGTGCCATAAACCACGTTGTTGATCTAAACCTAAGGTTTGATAAGCACTGACCAATTGTTCAAAACTGCGTTTGTATTCGAGTAAATCATTGCGTAGCGCGTTAGAATCCCCAAGCTGATACTTGAGCATGATCGCATCGAGATCACTTTGTAGGGCGAGAAAAAGGTCACTATTTTTCTGGAAAGTTTCGAGATATTTTGCATCACTGCGCAGCAAAAAATCTTTTTCGTTACGTCTTAAATTGAGTAATCGGACTTCGAGTTTATCGACTTGGTTGACGGCTCGATTAAGCTCATCGTTGGTGGTGGCGAATTGTGAGGTAGTAAAAAAAATCGCAATCGATCCTAAAATGGCGATGATGGCCAAACTATACAGCTTATTTTTAATATTCATGGTATTACCTAGTTATTATTTTACTTAACAGACTGTTGCAAGCGTAAATCAATGTCTGAATCTAAACTACGTTGCAGTGTACTGGTAATAAGCAAACGATCAATGGCTTAGAAGCTTATCCGATTTGTTTTTCTATGAATTATTAATGACAAATTCCTTATTAAGTGTGGGAGATAACGTGATTAGTATCAATTTTAATCAGTACCATGGCTTTATCTTTGATATGGATGGAACTCTTCTTGATACCATGCCGGCGCATATAGCCGCTTGGCAAGCCACTGCTGAGCAGTTTGACTTTCCCTTTGATGCCGCGTGGCTTTATGGCTTAGGAGGCATGCCTAGTACAAAAATTGTTGAGCAGATCAATCACAAATTAAATATGACGCTGGATCCTGAGCAGGTGGCGGCTTATAAGATGGCGCAGTTTGCTAAGCTGGGTTTGCAAGCGGATCTTATCCCTGCTACCTATCAGCTGTTGTGTCAGTGGCATGGTCAGAAAAAGATGGCGATTGGCACAGGCAGTCAGCGAGCAAGTGCGCTGGGTTTACTCACACGTGCCCAAGTCGTGGATAAATTTGATGTGATTGTCAGTGCGAGCGATGTCACTGAGCATAAACCGCATCCCGAAACCTTTTTGAGTGCCTGTGAGCAGATGGGATTACAGCCTAAGCAGTGTCTGGTGTTTGAGGATACTCAGTTAGGTATGCAAGCGGCGCATGCTGGAGGGATGGATTGTGTATTGGTCAGCGAACAAGGATTAGCTTTTTATCCTGCCGCCGAAGCGACTCAGCCAGCTTAATCGATGAGCATTATTTAGTGCCCCAAAAAGCTGCCGCGGCAGCTTTTTCTATTCAATCGATGTGGCTATTTCAGCCAGAGTAGAACCGATTCGGTGAATGGTAAGCTAAGCGAATTTATTCAATCGCCAGCAGTTCAACCTCAAAAATTAATACGGCAGAAGGTGGGATAGGGCCAGTGCCACTTTTGCCATAGCCTAGGTTACTTGGTACATAAAAGCGTGTTTTTTCGCCGACCACCATCAGTTGTACACCCTCTTGCCAACCTTTGATCACTTGGTTCAGGCCAAAACTGATTGGCTCACCGCGCACCACTGAACTATCAAACACCGTACCATCGATTAATTCACCGTGATAATGTACTTTTACCCGACTTTTCGGCCCCGGATGCTCGGTTCCGTTGCCCGCTTGCAATACCTGGTACTGCAAGCCACTATCGGTGGTAATCACATCTTCACGTTGGCCATTTTCGGTCAGAAAATGCTGTCCAGCCGCAAAATTAGCATCGGCCGCTTTATGGTTAGTCCAAGTGCGATAAATCATAAAGCCAGCGAGTAGAAAAACCACTAAGGGAATAATAATTTTAGACATAAAGCGTTTAGCGTCCTTTAACTGCGATATTGATTGGCGACTTAAAGCGGCATGGCCCAAATCGCCAAGAGAGAGTTGATCCACTTTACATCATCGACACGATGAATTTGAGTCTTTGAGAATGCGGCAATAAACAACCAGCCACATTCTAACCATGGATTATGTGATGGCAAGCTAGCGCTGGGTAAATTGTTATTGATCAGCAATAAAGTTTTACCAAATGCGCCGATACTATATAAGAGATCAACAACTGAGTATGGGATATGAAATTCTGGATTTGCTACATGGCATTATGCTTGGCGGGATGTGGTTCACTGGCAACCGATCGTATGCTCAGTAACAATTTGTTGGATGTTGCGCCGCAAAGTGATGCGGATGTGCGTCATCCAGAGTGGGGCTATGCCACCAAGAAGAGTGTGATCGCGCCGCCGCAGAACATACCGCAACCACAACCGAATCGCGATATGCTGATCCAGCAATATTTGCTCACTAGCGGTATTGAGCATGAATTTATTGCCGGTGCTCACCCCACGATAAAGTTAAAACAAACCGTCAAGTTTGCTACTGGATCGGCTCAGCTTTCCAATCAATCTCTACAATGGTTAGATCGCGTCGCGCGTTTTTTATCCACTCAAAATGGAATTGAAGTGGTGTTAGAAGGCCACGCTGATAGCACCGGCGCAGAGCGATTTAACGATACCCTGTCACAAAGAAGAGCCAATGCGGTGAAAAATGCGCTGATCCAGCGTCAGCTGGCGCAAAATACCATTTATACTCGCGGCTTTGGCGAGCATGTGCCTGCGTGTAGCAATAACACGCAGACCGGTCGTGCCTGTAACCGCCGAGTTGAAGTGCGTTTTATCTTAGCTGAATAATAAATTGCGCCTTAGCTGAACTGGCATCTGCTTCACCAACTTGAGTTTTTCGCAACAACTGTGTATAAATCCGCGTACATAAAGTAGCGTTAGAGCAACAAAAATAAAATGTCAGCCTATACCATCTCATCTCAACAAGAAACTCTGATTGCAGACCACGAACAACTGGTCTCCACGACCGATTTAAAAGGTGTCATCACTTATTGTAATGATACCTTTTGCCGAATTGCTGGCTTTCAAGTCGATGAATTACTGGGTCAAAATCACAATATCGTGCGACATGATTCAATGCCGAAAGCGGCATTTGCTGATATGTGGCAGCACCTCAAACAAGGACATGCGTGGCGAGGTATTGTAAAAAACCGTACTAAAACAGGCGGTTACTACTGGGTTGATGCGTATGTCACACCGATTTATCAACAAGGTCAAATCTCAGGTTATCAATCGGTTAGAGTAAAAGCGCAGCGCCAGTGGGTTAATATTGCCAGTAAAGCCTATCATGCTCTGCTCAGCGCAGAACAAGCCGGTAAACGGATAGCCTTACCTGTCAATACTTCGCTGCGTTATGCCATTTTACTTGGTGGCTTAATGTCACCGATTGTTGCTCATTGGTTGCAAGCCTCTGATAGTTGGCAATTATTGGCCAGTATTATTCCCGCTGGTGTATTAGCACTGTTTTTCCGACAAGAGATACTGCATACGCCGCAGCATTTACAGCGACTCAAGACCGAATACGACAGTATTAGCCGCTTGATCTATTCAGGCTCACATCCTTTTTCGGTTGCCGATTATCATCTGCAGATGGCTTCCGCTCGTATCCGCACCATTTTAGGTCGAATGATGGATTCGGCTCGGCCGCTGGGCGATCTCGCTAAACAGTTGCATTCTACCACACAACAAGTGCATCAAGCGTTGGCTGAGCAAGATAGCAATATTCGAGCGGTAACTCAGGCCACCGATGCAGTAGAGCAGGCGGCCGATCAGGTGGCTTGTCATTCTCAATCAGCCCATCAATTGATCGATCAGGTACAAACACATTGCACCGATACCAAACACAGTATTGAAATTACCTACCAAAATTTACAGAAATTGGTCGCACAAGCAGAAAGTGCAACGGTGACGACTGTGAAACTGAGTGATCAAGCGCAGCAAGTAGGGCTGCTAATGAGTGAAATTGGTGGCATTGCTGAGCAGACCAATCTATTAGCGTTGAACGCCGCGATTGAAGCGGCACGAGCCGGTGAACAAGGGCGTGGTTTTGCGGTGGTCGCTGATGAAGTGCGTGCATTATCAGGGCGTACCCAACGTGCGACACAACAAATCCAAACCAGTATCGATACTATGCTTGCCACAATTGCTGCTTGGCGAGGTGATATTACCGCCAGTCGTGATCAAACCGAGCAGTGTGCCTTGGATGCGAATACCACGTTACAGCAACTGTGCCATGTCGAGAGCGTCATGCAGGATATGCAATACGTGATTAGCCAAGTGGCCAATGCCGCAGATCATCAGCGAGAGTTAACCAGCGATGTCAATCAGCATGTCCATGCGATTGCTAGCGCAGCGACGCAAAACGTAATCGCTACCGATAGAGTGGAAGAGCTTGCGGTAGCGATGAGTGGTAAAGTCGGTGAGTTTAGTGCGTTGGCTAAGCAGTTTACCGCCAAATAGCGCAACAGAGTACACCCAAACCACCATCACCTGCTTGGGGGATGATGGTGGTTTAAATTGACGGTACTTTAACACTGCGATGTTTTAACCTGCTGTACGTTTTCGCTCGCCACTGGTTTTAAACCAGCCTGCTGGGCAATCTGCTGATTGAGCTCTCTTTGTTGCAAATAGCTTTCCACTTTGATCATTAGCGCATGATCATGATTCAAACCAAGTTTGCTTCTGCGCCAGAAAATATCGCTCGCCTGCCGAGCAAACTCTTGCTCACACAAATAGTCGATCTCTTTTTGATACAGATCATCACTAAAAGCCATGCCGAGATCATCGATCGCGGTGACGCCCATTAACAGTTGGCGGGTACGGCTGCCATAGCTGCGTAGCCAGCGTGCGATTAAAGGCTCGCCAATAAATGGAAACTCAGTGAGCAACTGATTTTTTAAGGTGAGATGATCAAAACCTTCACCGCCAGGCAGTGGTGCATTGGCGGTCCATGCTGCGCCCATCTGTGGCAGGAAAGGGGCAAGTTGGGTCATTGCTGCTTCAGCAAGTTTGCGATAAGTGGTCAGTTTGCCACCAAAAATGGACAGCAATGGCGCTTGATCGTCTGGGCAATCCAGCGCCAAAGTGTAGTCTCTGGTGATCGCCTGTGGCGAATTGGATTCATCATCACACAGTGGCCGCACTCCACTAAACTCAGCAATAATGTCAGAACGGGTGATTTGATGGATAAAATGCTTATTGACAATCGCAATCAAATAATCACGTTCAGCATCAGTGATAGCGACATGTCGCGGATCACCGTGGTATTCCACATCAGTGGTGCCGATCATCGAATAGTGATCAAGATAAGGGATCACGAACACAATTCGCTTATCCTCATTTTGCAAAATATAGGCTTGCGGCTCGGCGTGAATGCGCGGCACGATAATATGTGAGCCTTGAATTAAGCGAATGCCATAAGGCGAATTGATCTGGGCATGGTGATGTAAAAATTGTTTAACCCAAGGACCGGTTGCATTGACTAATGCGTGGCTACGGCGCTCAAAGCGTTGCTCGGTTTGCTCATCAAACAGCGTTACGTGCCATAATTTACCCACGCGTTGGGCTTTTTCTACCGTGCAGTAATTGAGCACTTCGCCGCCTTGTTCGTGGGCTTGCCGTGCATTGAGCAGTACCAAGCGCGCATCATCGACCCAACAATCGGAATATTCAAACCCCACCGCCATTTCCGGTTTGGTGATGGTTCCCGCTTTGAGCGCCACTTTATGGCTGGCGGGCAGTGAAGTTCGTTTGCTTAAGTGATCATAAAGAAATAACCCGGCACGGATCATCCAAGCTGGGCGCAAGAAAGGCCGATGCGGCAGACGAAAACGCATTGGCGTGACAATGTGCGGGGCTTTATTGAGCAGCACTTCACGTTCGGCCAGCGCCTCACTGACTAAGCGAAATTCATAATGTTCTAAATAGCGTAGACCGCCATGCACCAGCTTCGAGCTCGCCGAAGAGGTGGCGCTGGCAAAATCTTTGGCCTCATATAACCCGACTTTGAGTCCGCGTCCGCTAGCATCGGCGGCGATACCAGCACCATTGATGCCGCCACCGACAATAATCAGGTCGAGCACTTCATTGGAGGTGAAACGTGTTGAGCGACTATTCATGGTTATCTCCGCATTATTTATTTTCGTTTTTGCTCTTTAATGTTCGTATGAAGACATTAAAGCACACGAGTGCGCAATATTTCTACTATAAAATTTGATCTTGATCAGAAATGAATCAAGAGTCGGTGCTTGATGAGTCGATCAGGAAAGGAGTCATCGAAAGGGTGAATATTCGATAGGTATCGTTCCCAATAAAGTAAAGTGGAAATGCGCGACAAATTGCCAATCTTTATCTGAGCTCACAAATTTCATCAATTTCTGGATCGTTTTTAGTGTCGCTAGTGTTGCCGCTGAAACGCTTTGGTTAGACTTCAATCCAACAATAATTTCAGGAGTAGTTTGATGTCTAAAGTATGGTTAACTGGTGATGCGGTGGTGGATCTGATCCCCGATGGAGCGCAGCATTATTTAAAATGTCCCGGTGGCGCTCCGGCTAATGTTGCGGTCGCGATTGCTCGGCTGGGTGGTGAGTGCGCTTTTTTTGGTCGTGTCGGGAACGATCCCTTTGGTCGTTTTATGCAGCAGACCTTGATCGAACAGCAGGTCGATTGTCAGTACTTAGCTTTTGATCCTGAGCGACGCACTTCGACCGTGCTGGTGGATCTGGATGAGCATGGCGAGCGCAGCTTTACCTTTATGGTTAAGCCTAGTGCTGATCAGTTTCTTCAGCCGAGTGATATTCCGCGCTTTGAATTCGGCCAATGGTTACATGTCTGTTCGATCGCGTTGGCCAATCAACCCAGTCGCAGCAGCACCTTGAGTGCTATTCAACAGATGAAACAAGCTGGTGGTTATATCAGTTTTGATCCTAATTTACGTGAAGAAGTGTGGGCGCAGCCAAGCGAGCTAAGAGCGGTAGTGATGGAGGCAGTGCGTTTGGCGGATGTGGTCAAATTTTCAGCCGATGAGCTGCAATATTTAACCGAAACCGATTCGATTGAAGAGGGATTAAAGGCACTTGCCCAGTACCAGATCCCATTAGTGGTGGTGACGCTTGGTGCGCAAGGCGCATTAGTGGTCACCTCGGACGGGCAGAAGATGGTGGCCGGTAAAGTGGTTAAGCCGCTAGATACGACCGGAGCCGGTGATGCTTTTGTCGGCGGGCTGCTTTATCACTTGTCAGTGGCCGAAGATTGGCGGCATCTGGCGCTGATTGTCGAGGCGGTGACAGCGGCTAATGGGTGCGGCGCATTGGCCACTACTCAAAAAGGCGCGATGACGGCCTTGCCAACTCAAGCCGCGCTAAAGCTTTTCTTAGCATAACGCGAGAAAGCATCAGTGGTGGTTGGAGTGAGTGGAGAGTTCAAATTTACAGCATCAACAAATAACGTGATGAAGTTATGAATTCTCCATCATTTTCGGGATCGTTCCCGTTTTCTTGTGTATAGTGAGTGAGCTGAGAGATTAAGCCAAAGTAATCGGTCTTTGACAGTGAAGACAATCGCCGAATTACGTTTGGTTTAGCGGTAAAAGATTTTAGCATTGCGCCTCTTTCGAGGTTTCTTCGCACATATTGGCTATATCATTGGGAACGTTTGCAGGTTCTGGTGATAATTCAATAAGTCATGGAGATACAAAATGAAAAAACACTTAATCGCAATCACGTTGGCCAATCTATTTTTAGTCTCACACGCTGCGCATGCCAATACAGACCTCGCGGCATTAGAAGCACGGATCCAACAACTTGAGCAAGCGGCGGCTGAGCATCCAACTGCATCAGCCGCCGATTCATCGTTTGAATTTCATGGTTATGCACGAGCAGGTTTGCTGACCAACAGTGATCTCAATGGTGCGGTTGGAACCGGGCCTTATATGACCGCGGCCGGAGCGCTAGGCGCACCGGTTGGTCGATTGGGGCTGGAGGATGATAATTACTTAGAAGCCAATTTGATCCATAAGCGTCAGATGCAAAATGGCTCTAGCGCGCTATTTAAGATTATGTTGGCCGACAGTACCGAAACCAGTAATGAATGGACTGTCGATGATAGCAAGCTCAATGTACGTCAAATTTATGCGGAATTAGCCAGCTTACCTTCATTCAGCGGCGCTTTTGCCGAGAGTACGCTGTGGGTGGGTAAACGTTTCGATCGCGATAATTTTGACATTCATTTCTTCGATTCCGACATCGTGTTTCTTTCTGGAACTGGGGCTGGGATTTATGATGTTAAATTAGCCGAAAAGTGGCAGGCCAATTTCTCGATTTATGGGCGCGATTTTGGGCAAATTGATAGCTCAAACACTGAAATTGAAAACTACATCGTGACCATGAATAACCGTTTTGGCCCTTGGCAATTGATGCTCAGTGGCATGCATGCTGCCGATAACGCGAAACGTAGCGATAGCGCGAGCAAAGCGGCTGATAGTGGCGTACATGCTTTGCTGGCTTACCATGCGCAGAGTTTCTTTGGCCTCAATGAAGGCTCATCTCAATATGGTTTATTAGTCGGTGAAGGTTTAGGGGCCGAGCTGAAAGGGATTGGCTCTAATGGCGAATTGTACAACGATGCGTTTGCGACCCGAGCTTTTGCCTCTGGGGTGACGTATTTGGCGGACGGATGGCGCGTAGCCCCGGCACTAATGGCTGAATACAGCCAAGATCGCTTGAAGAAAAATGATGAGTTTTTCTGGGCATCGCTGAATGTGCGTTTAGCCCAAGAGATGACCGAAAACTTTGAATTAGTTTATGAGGCTTCCTACCAATATATGGACTTGGATAATAGTCAAACGCAAGCCAAAGGCAGTTTTTATAAAGCGACCTTTGCGCCAACATTTAAACTGGCGACGTCAGCAGGATTTTTTGATCGTCCAGAGCTGCGTTTTGCGGTCAGTTATGTGGATTGGAGCGATAAGTTAGATAACTACGCGATCGACTCAGGCACTGATAAAACAACGATGGGTTCTGGCGGCGAAGCCATCTTTGCACTGCAAATGGAAACCTGGTTCTAATTATTACCCCATCGCCTTACTAATAAAACTCAACGCCACTCGTTTAACCGCGAGTGGCGTTGTTATTTGTACAATGGTTAGTGCGGCCGTGTTTGTCAGGTCATGGTTGTGCGACAACACGGCTGCCAATAAACCAGTACAGTGTTGTTGATTGCCACTGCAAAGCGTAAGATTCGGATCTGTGATGTTAGGCTATCTACCTGAAAGGAAAGCAAGATGTTCGAAAGAGCTTGTTTTACTCTCGTTATCCAAATTCTGCTGATTGCTGCTCTTGCCTCAGGGCTGGGGAGCGTGCTTGCGATCCCGTTGTCGGAAATGTTTATTGCCGCCGCTATAGTGATTGTGCTGCATAAAAAGCGCTGGCTGAGCATGCAAACGCCACGCTGGTTATTGCTGGTGGTACAAATTGTGCTCGGCATCAGCGTCGGTACAACCATCAGTTTGACTGAGCTGGGTGCGAGTTTAACTCTGGCGCTGCTGATTGGCCTGTTATGTTGTTTAACCCTGCAAATCAGCATGAGCTATCTGTGGCTCACCAAAAAAGAAGGTTGGACGCCGTTTGAATCGCTACTCGGCGCTGTACCGGGGGCCATGGCGGCGATTTTAGTCATCAGCGAATCAAACCAAAAACCGTCCACCAAAGTGGTTTATGCTCATTCGATCCGGCTGATGATCCTCACTTTGCTCGCACTACTGATCTCCAACCATGTGCCGGATAGTGCCGCTACGGCGAACAACTTGACGCTTTACGCTGGGCTTATTTTCTTGGCTCTGGCGCTGCTCAGTTTGCTACTGGGTAAAGCCTCTACCTTACTCGGCATTCCCGCCCCTTATATGTTGGCGGCGCTACTGGTCACCGCCAGCTTTAATGGCTTTGCCACTGGCATTGATATGCAACTGCCGAAATGGATGGTGATATTCGCCACCGCTTTACTCGGCATTTTGATCGGCTCACGCATTGCCGATACCACACTGCGCGAAGCCATGGCGTATTCCCGCGCAGGGGTAATGGTCACCATGATTGGCCTTTTGGTCGCGGTGGGTGTCTCCGGTGTCTTTTCTATTTTGATCGATAAATCATGGGTCGTGCTGCTGCTTTCTTGGGTTCCCGGCAGTGTCGAAGCCATGACCGCCGTCGCCTTACTGCTCGGCATGGAACCCGCATTTGTAATGATCAACCACGCCCTGCGCTTATTGTTGCTCTATTCACTGCCCGCCATGCTGAAAAAACAGTTGGAGGAGTTGAGGGGGAGATGATTGGGATTTGCTGCTGGTTTAGAATTGCCCCTAAATTGTTTATGTATATACCCGCTCAACTCGAAGATGCAGGTTTCAAAATCTGAAAATTATCCGTAATTCTGGATACCAGTGAGCCTGCAACTTTTGGCAGCGTTACATTGAAAAATTCATTAATAGCCGTTGTAAATTCAGCCTTCGAGGAGAAGTAAATATTGTTCCTCACATACTCATTCATTACTTTCCATAACCGCTCTATTGGATTTAAGTTTGGGCTGTATGGGGGTAAGTAATGAAGCTCGATATTGAGCACTTTTGCCGCATTTCTTACCATTTCTGACTGATGATAGGCGGCACCATCAAGTACTAGGTGTACTTTTTGCTCCAACGGGTAATGCTCCTTTTTGAGCTTCCAGAAGAAGCGAACGATGCTCTCGCTGTTTATCGTGTCATACGTTTCTGTAACCGTTGCGCCAATATTTTGGATCGGTAACGCACCGATGATATTGAGACGAGTTCGACTGCCTGTAGTCTCAATCACTTTGTCTTGGCCTTTTCGTATCCAGCCATAACTGAGTTTGGTTGACTGCGTAGGATGAACGGCGTCCATGAACAACAATTCCCATTTGACGTACATGCAATGATTTACACTGATGATGCTCCAGCACTTGAAACTGCGCTACACCGAGAATTCAATTCTAAACGTGTAAACGCAGTAAATCTTCGCAAAGAGTTCTTTAATATTGACCTAGCATCTATCCAAGAAGCTGTAGAAAAGATAGCCGGAATAGAGGCCGAATTTAAAATGACAGCTTTGGCTGAGGATTACTATGAAAGCTTGAGATTAGGTGAAGCCGCATAACGGATCACTTGCCATAATCGCGGTTAAGATGGTATCGTCTTTTTCGAGGTAATCAGCATCTTTTAAAGAAAATCCCGCCGCAGCGGGATTTTTTATCATCGATTTTTCTTTGCGTAACAAAGAAATAAATCGCTTTTAATTACGCCAGCAGTTCTTTGGCTTGTTTCACTACGTTTTCAGTCGTGAAACCAAACAGTTTGAACAGCTCACCCGCGGGTGCTGATTCGCCGAAGCTGGTCATACCGATGATGCGACCACCAAAGCCAACGTACTTGTACCAGAAGTCGGCAATACCGGCTTCAATCGCGATACGCTTGGTGACTGCAGATGGCAGAACGGCTTCACGGTAAGCGGCATCTTGCTTATCAAATGCGTCGGTCGATGGCATAGAGACCACGCGAACCGCTTTGCCTTCGGCGCTTAGTTGCTCGTAAGCGGCAACCGCGAGTTCCACTTCAGAGCCTGTTGCAATCAGAATGAGTTCAGGTTGACCTGCACAATCTTTCAGGATGTAGCCGCCTTTGGCGATGTTCGCCACTTGCTCTGCGCTGCGTGGTTGCTGCGCGAGGTTTTGACGCGAGAAAATCAGCGCTGATGGCGCCTCTTTACGCTCAATCGCCAGTTTCCACGCCACTGCCGATTCGACTTGATCACAAGGACGCCATGTGCTCATGTTTGGTGTCATACGCAGCGAAGCGATTTGCTCAACCGGTTGGTGAGTTGGACCATCTTCGCCCAGACCAATCGAGTCGTGGGTGTAGACTTGGATGTTTTGCACTTTCATCAGTGCCGCCATACGCATCGCGTTACGCGCGTATTCCATAAACATCAGGAAAGTCGCGCCGTAAGGCACAAAACCACCGTGCAGCGCGATACCGTTGATGATAGCGGTCATACCAAACTCACGCACACCGTAGTGGATGTAGTTGCCTGAGAAATCTTCGCTGGTCAGTGATTTTGAGCCAGACCACATGGTGAGGTTAGATGGCGCTAGGTCAGCCGAGCCGCCCATAAATTCTGGCAGCAGTTTGCCGAACGCTTCCAACGCATTTTGTGATGCTTTACGCGATGCGATGTTGGCAGGATTAGCTTGCAGATTCGCGATAATCTCGCTGGTCGCAGCCTCCCAATTGGCTGGCAGCTCACCAGCGATACGGCGCTGATATTCAGCCGCTTCAGTTGGGTAAGCTTTGGCGTAAGCGGCAAATTTCTCATTCCAAGCCGCTTCTTTGCTGGCGCCTGCGGCTTTGGCATCCCACTTGGCGTAGATGTCCGCTGGGATTTCAAAGGGAGCATGTTCCCAACCTAAGAATTCACGTGCCGCTTTGATTTCATCATTGCCCAGCGGCGCGCCGTGACAGTCGTGTGAGCCGGCTTTGTTAGGTGAGCCAAAACCAATGATGGTTTTGGTACAGATCAGGGTTGGGCGAGACGTGTCGGCTTTAGCCGCTTCAATCGCTGCGTTAATTGCCTCTGCATCATGTCCATCCACTGCGGGAATGACCTGCCAGCCGTAGGCTTCAAAGCGTTTTGGTGTGTCGTCAGAGAACCACCCTTCTACGTGACCATCGATAGAAATACCGTTGTCATCCCAGAACGCAATCAGTTTGCCAAGGCCAAGTGTGCCCGCCAGTGAACACGCTTCGTGCGAGATACCTTCCATCAAACAGCCATCACCCATAAACACATAAGTGAAGTGGTCAACGATGTCGTGACCCGGTTTGTTGAACTGCGCCGCCAGAGCTTTTTCAGCCAGCGCCATACCCACCGCATTGGTAATGCCTTGGCCTAGTGGACCTGTAGTGGTTTCAATGCCCGGTGCGTAACCATATTCTGGGTGACCTGGAGTTTTTGAGTGCAGTTGACGGAAGTTTTGCAAATCGTCAATCGACAGCTCATAACCGCTCAGGTGCAGCAGTGAGTAAATCAGCATCGAGCCGTGGCCGTTCGACAGAATAAAGCGGTCACGGTCAGCCCAGTTAGGATTTTGTGGGTTATGGTTTAAGTGTGAACGCCACAGCACTTCGGCGATATCCGCCATGCCCATCGGGGCTCCCGGGTGGCCAGAGTTAGCTTTTTGAACGCCGTCCATGCTCAGGGCGCGGATAGCATTGGCAAGTTGTTTGCGATTCATAGTGTTACTCATTTCAAGAAATTGTGTTGAACAGGGTTAGTTCAACAAAAATAAAAAGCAGAAAGAAGCGAGCCGCAGCTCGCTTCAAAATCAGCATCACAGCTTAGCTGCGATCATTGCTTCTAGTTTGCCTTGGTCAACTGCGAAGTTACGGATGCCTTCCGCCAACTTTTCAACCGCCATCGCATCTAGGTTATGCTGCCACAGGAATTCGCTGTGGGTCATGGCGGCAGGGCGAGCGGTTGTGCCTTGTGAGTCAACCAGTTTTGCAACCACTTCACCTTCAGCGGCTTCAAGTTCAGCCAGTAGTGATGGCGCGATGGTCAGGCGGTCACAGCCCGCCAGCTCTAAGATTTCACCGATGTTACGAAAGCTTGCACCCATCACCACAGTTTTGTAGCCGTGCTGTTTGTAATAGTGGTAGATCTTGCTGACTGACAGTACGCCCGGATCTTCGCTGGAGGTGAAATCACGTCCTTCTTTGGCTTTGTGCCAGTCCATGATGCGACCAACGAAAGGCGAGATCAGGAACACACCTGCTTCAGCACACGCACGCGCTTGTGCGAAAGAGAACAGCAGAGTCAGGTTACAGTTGATGCCTTCTTGCTCAAGAATTTCCGCCGCGCGGATCCCTTGCCAAGTAGAAGCCAGTTTGATCAGGATACGATCGTTGCTGATCCCCGCATCGTTGTACATTTTTACTAGCTGACGTGCTTTCGCTACGCTGCGCTCGGTGTCGTAAGAAAGACGCGCGTCAACTTCAGTCGAAATACGACCCGGAATGGTTTTTAGGATTTCTTTACCAATGTTGACCGCCAGCATGTCACAGGTGTCTTGTACTTGCTGCGCTTTATCGCTGCTTTGCGTTTTGGCGTAGGCGATCGCTTGATCGATCAGCGGTGCGTATTGCGCAATTTGCGCCGCTTTTAGGATCAGAGATGGGTTGGTGGTGGCATCTTGGGGTTGGTATTTTTTGATCGCATCAATTTCACCAGTATCCGCCACGACGGTAGTCAGTTTACGAAGTTGCGCTAATTTATTGCTCATTTCGATCGTCCTATTGGGTTAGGTTCATCTGCCGCTTAACAGTTTGAGGATGCCAGCAGTTGAGGGGCTCATGCTCTTTCACCGCGAAAGAGTGAGTCAGTAATGCAAAATTTCAGCGCCCGAAGCTTTACTTTGAACATTTGTTCGCGCGCTGAGTAAATGATGGAATCATATTTATCCTATCTAGCGTGAAAGTCAATTTGCTAAGCGGGTTTATGACAGCTTAAACCGAAAATTTATGGTGTTAAATCTTCGCTATACGATTAAATCGTTTGCTTAAATCCGTCACTGAGCAAATAACCAAACTTAATGCCCCAAATTGCCACTGAGAAAATGTAATGAGACTGAGCATTTGATTGATGTACTGTGAATGGTTACCATAGCCAGTAAATTGGTTTTAAGCACATCATTATCAGTAGTGTAGTGCTTGTTTGCGCACTATGTTGGTTGAACTCGCCGTGGGTTGAACCCGCAGCGTGCCCGCTGGTAATAAAAGGAAACGCCGTAATGACCCAACTTGCCGATATGCCATTAGAAAATGGTGATTTACTGACCGAAATTGCCATCTCTTATTATCAGGATGGTGCCACTCAAGAAGAGATCTCTAAAAAGTACACGCTTTCTCGGGCCAAAGTGGGCCGCTTACTGAAACAGGCTCGAGATGAGGGGATTGTTGAGATTACGGTTAAGTATCATCCAGTCTTTAGCGCCAAAATTGAACAGCGCCTGATTGAGCGTTTTGGGGTGCGCCGCGCGTTAATTGCCCTGGATCATCCCAATGATGAAGCACAGCGTCAGCAAGTCGCGAGTTTAGTTTCCAATTATCTCACCAGCACGCTGAAAAACGGCATGGTGGTCACGGTTGGGCAGGGGCGCAATGTCTCGGCAGTGGCGCATCATATTGGGGTGATCACGCCGCGCGATTGTAAATTCGTGTGCAGTATCGGCGGTATTCATCCACGTGGTGGGATGTTTAACGCCGACCACATTTGTCGTCAGTTAGCCAAGAAATATGGCGGCAGCTCGGAGACTTTATACGCTCCTGCTTATGCAGAAAACCGCGAGCAAAAGCGAGTCTTTATGCAAAATAGTACGGTTAAACAGACCCTAGATCTGGCACGCAAAGCCGATATCGCCTTGGTGGGGATTGGCGATATGAGTGAAAACAGCTACATGGTTGATCTTGGCTGGTTTACGCCGCAAGAAGTGGTGCAATCGCGCTTAACTCAAGGCGTAGTCGGCGATTTCGCAGGGCATGATTTTTTTGATGTGCATGGCCGTGTCGCCAATACGGTGATGAATGATCGCGTGATTGGCCTTGGGATTGATGAGTTTCGCCCGATTGCGGAAGTGATCGCCATTGCCGCGGAAAACAGTAAGCCGCTGGCGCTGCTCGGAGCATTACGCACTGGTGCGATTGATGTTCTTGCGACCAGTGTCAGTAATGCGTTGACCGTGCTCAACTTAGATGAGCAAATGCAACGAGCATTAAGCTCATAACAGGAATTAACTTTAGTCACCCATCATTAAAGCAATGAAAAAGCGAGCGGGTTTTAATGTCCGCTCGCGGTTGATTATTCGCTATTGGATATTGATTCTCGCCGATGTGGGGTTGGACTGCTCACTACTCACTGCTTATTTCAATCGGCAGATCCTGCCTTTGGCCCCATTCGGTCCATGAGCCATCATACAGCGAGAGGTTTTGATAGCCGCACATATACGCCACGAGCAGCACAATACATGCGGTAACACCAGATCCGCAGCTAAACAGATATTCTTGGGCGGTGTCGGGCAGCATATGAGTCAGCAGCGGGCGTAACTCGGCTTCCTCTTTTAGCTTGTGACCTGCGATGAGCTCTGCAAAAGGTAAGCAGGATGAGCCGGGAATATGCCCACTGCGCACGCCGGGGCGAGGTTCTGGCACTTCACCGAAAAAACGCGCCAATCCACGCGCATCAATGGTTTGGCTGTGAGGATTATCGATCTGTTTAAGCACATAGCTCGCATCAACAAACGCTTGTGGGTTGAGTTTGCCGGCAAAGTTACCTTTTGTAGTGGGTTGGCGATAAGTTTGAGTGACGTTGTAACCCCGAGCCTTCCACTCAGTTAGACCACCGTTGAGCACAAACACGTTATCGTGTCCCATGGCTTTGAACATCCACCACGCGCGGGGAGAAGCAAAGGTGCCGCTGTTGTCGTACACCACAATCAGCGAGTCTTGATTGATACCGAGTTGTTGAGCAAGCGTATTAAAGCGCGGCTCAGAAGGCATCATGTGCGGTAAGGCGGAATCAAGGTCGCAAAAAACTTTGTCGTAATCAAAGCGTCGTGCCGTTGGGATTTTGTTGACCCAATCTTTTTCAGACTCGCTGGCGATTTGAAACTCGATACTGCTATCGAGGATCACCAATTGGGGATTGGTTAACTGCTGTTGCAGCCATGGTACGCTGACCAGTGGTGAAGTCATAGATTACTCCTTGTCGGGTGCTTAAGTCGTGGAGCCTGAACGCACCTAAGTACGACTAAGCTTGGTTTTGTGGGTGACAAATCGGGCAATCGGCTAATTGGATCAGCTTCATTTCTCGCCACGACATGCTCATCGCATCCAAAATCAAAATCTTACCTTGTTTCGGTGTGCCTAAACCGGTCAGCACTTTGATCGCTTCCATGGCTTGCACGGCACCAATAATGCCGACCACCGGAGCCATCACTCCGGCCTCGACGCAACTGAGCGCCGCCGAGCCGAATAGGGCACTTAAGCATTGGTAACAAGGCTGCGCGGTATCTTGATAAGTAAACACGCTGACTTGGCCTTCCATGCGAATCGCCGCGCCGGAGACCAGTGGTGTTTTGTGCTGAAAACACAAGCGATTGAGCTGGTTACGTGTGTCCACATTATCGCAGGCGTCGAGTACCAGATCGTGGCGCGCAATCAGCGTATCCAGATCTTGATCGGACAAACGCGCTTGGATTGTTTCAACGTGCAGATGAGGGTTGAGTTGCCGCAGCGCATCGGCCGCCGAAGCGACTTTGGCCCGGCCAATATCCGCATCGTGGTGCAGCACTTGGCGCTGCAAATTGGAAAGCTCGACGACATCATCATCAATCAGCGTCATCTGCCCGACACCTGCAGTGGCGAGGTATTGGCTCGCGGCACAACCCAAGCCGCCCGCACCGAGGATCAGTATTGAACTCTGCTTAAGCCGCTCTTGCCCTTCAAAATCAAATGTTTTGAGAATGATCTGCCGGTTGTAACGCAGCATTTCGTCATCGCTGAGAATATCCACCATCACTCCTAGTACAGGGTTGGGTTAAACAGCTGGATGTGCACCGTTTCGCCGACTTCCACGCGACCGCGTTCACGCTCAAGCACCACAAAACAGTTGGCTAAACTCATTGAACGGAATGCGCCAGAGCTTTGATTACCGGTGCTTTCCACCACGAATTGACCATTTTCAATCCGATAAATGCCGCGTTGGAAATCCGTTCGTCCTGGGGCTTTTTTAAATGCGCTGCGCGTGATCGCTGGGATCGACTCTGGCGCTTGCCAAGCCGTGTGTCCGGCTAATTTAGCCAGCATAGGTTGCACCAGCACATACATGGTCAGCATCGCGGAAACCGGGTTACCTGGTAGACCGCAGAACCAAGCATCTTGCAATGCACCAAATGCGAAAGGTTTGCCCGGTTTGATCGCCAGTTTCCAAAAACCGATTTCACCGAGCTCCGCCAAAATATCTTTGGTGTAATCCGCTTCACCGACACTGACGCCGCCTGAGGTGACCACCACATCGGCTATGCTTTGTGCTTGCTCGAAGGTGGCTTTCAGTGTTGCTGGGCAATCCGGAACGATGCCAAGATCAATCGCTTCGCAGCCGAAGTTTTCAATCAAGGGCTTAATACCGTAGCGGTTGCTGTCGTAAATTTGTCCGGCTTGCAGCGGCTCACCGAGTGGCTTGAGCTCATCACCGGTGGAGAAAAACGCGACTTTCGGTTTGCGATACACAGTGACATGGCTAATGCCAAGAGTGGCAATCATCGGAATATCACGCGCGGTTAAGCGTGCGCCACGTTCTAGCACTACATCGTTTTGACCAATGTCATCACCGGTTGGGCGGATATTGTTATTGTGTTTAACCTCATGCTGGCAGAACACCACTCCGTCTATGGTGACGGTCGCTTGCTCTTGCATGATCACCGCATCACACCCGACAGGGATCGGCGCGCCAGTCATAATGCGCACACAAGTCATTGCCGGCCAGTCACCCACAAAAGGTTGCCCAGCAAAAGATTTACCGGCCATCGGTAGCGGTTGTTGCTGGGCGAGTTCTGCGCGGCGTACGGCATAGCCATCCATCGCTGAGTTATCAAACGGCGGCACGTTAATTGGCGATAAAATTGCCTCGGCCAGCACATAACCGAGCGCATCTGCCAGTGGTAAAAGTAACGTGGTGGAGACAGGAGTAATGCGTGACAGCATGTTGTCGAGCGCATCTTCTATCGGCATTAAGCCAGGAGCATCGCAGCAGCCCATTCGGGAATGTCCTATGTTGGTGTTCTTTTGCGGCAAACTGTAGCACACAATCGCTTATGCGCTGCAGTATCCACGCGAATTTTGGGGATGTAATTGTCACTAAATCCGCGTATTCTTGTCAGCCATCCAAAAGGGGTATTTAAGAGGTAGAACAATGTCTGGTTTGAGCGAATCTGCGAAGTTGGTCAAGAATGCGCTAGATCTGCGTGGTTTGGAAACGCCAATGCAGGCCAACTTGGCAACCCCAGCACAAAAAAAACAACAAATTGAACATCATATGCGCGAGATCCTCAATTTACTTGGACTCGACTTAACCGATGACAGTTTGGAAGAGACACCACAACGAATTGCCAAAATGTACGTTGATGAGATTTTCTCTGGCTTGGATTACGCCAATTTTCCTAAAATCACGGTGATCGAAAACAAGATGAAGGTGAGTGAGATGGTCAAAGTCAAAGACATCACGCTGACCAGTACTTGTGAACACCATTTAGTCACCATCGATGGCACAGCAGCCGTCGCGTACATTCCGCGCGGTAAAATCATCGGTCTATCGAAAATTAACCGCATTGTGCGCTTTTTTGCCCAGCGCCCGCAGGTGCAAGAGCGGATGACCCAGCAGATTTTGGTCGCATTGCAAACCTTACTGGAGTCGGATGATGTTGCGGTGACGGTGGATGCCACCCATTACTGCGTAAAATCCCGCGGCGTGATGGACGCCACCAGCGTCACCACCACCACTGCGTTGGGCGGGATTTTCAAATCCAACCCGGCGACGCGTGCGGAATTTTTGCATGGCTTGCGTTAGTTTTTAGGCCTATTAACTCTAACCGCTTATTTTGTAACTGATTATTTTGTTTAGAAATAACCGTAAAAAAGCACCTATGAACAGGTGCTTTTTTGGTTGTGCTGAACACATGTTTGCGGCTTATTGCATCAATTTATGCCGCTTCCAGTTCTACTTGTGCCTGATATAACAGAGCAAATTCTTCTTCAGCGCTTTTCGCAATTAAGCGATGCTGACCAATCATGAAGTAATACAGCATACCCACCGCAAACAGGATCAGAGTAAATAGGAATCCCAGCACATTGACGAATGTCGCCAACTGTGAATGACCTGCAATATTCAACGCATCCACTAAAGGCACCGCGCTACTGCCAATGACTTTAGCACCGACGGCACCACTGAGTAGTACCACAACCAATACCGCAGTAAACAACAGGAACAACATAGCGGCGATGATACCTTTAGGAACATCTTTCTTTGGATCTTTGGCTTCTTCAGCGGCCAGCGGTACGCCTTCTACAGCAAGGAATAGCCACATCGCAAAAGGTAATGCGGCCCAAACGCCGTAAAGTCCCATTGGCATCATCAAATCACCACCGCTGATGGGTTCAATATCAAACAGATTAGCGCTATTGAACTCAGGGACAAGTGCGATGCCGGTGGCAAGAATGGCTAATACCGCCAGACCGCTTATCACCATCATGACTTTTAGTGCTTCGCCGACACCAAAAATGTGTATACCAACAAAAGCAAGGTAGAACAGCGCATACACGATTGGGCCATCAAATCCCGTGAGTTCATTTACCGCTGAACCAATAAAAATGACGATGGCGGCTGGAGCTAACGAGTATTCGATAAGCACGGCCAACCCAGTGAGAAATCCCCCCATTGGCCCCATCGCCTGACGAGCAAAGCTGTAGCCCCCACCAGCCGCTGGAATGGCTGCCGACATTTCGGCTAATGACAGCACTAGCGCTAAATACATAATACCCATTAATACCGCGGCGATAACGAAACCGCCCCAGCCAGCTTGAGCAATACCAAAGTTCCAACCGGCAAAATCACCGGATATGACGTACGAAATTCCCAATCCGGCGAGCAAGATCCAACCTGCTGCGCCGCGTTTGAGCTGACGTTGTGCCAGATAGTCGTTTGATGTGGTCATACTAATATCCTTATGTTATGACGTTGAAGTTAAAGAAAAAAATTTAGTTTGCTTGTGTTCAAGGATCATGTCATCAGACCGATCTTTTAGCGCTACCCCCGTGAGTTTAAGGTGGCGGGATTCCGCCAGCAGATAGAAACATTTGTAAGCGCCTAGTTAACCAGTGAGACTGTATTCAGCCTAGCTGATTCCTACATTCCATGGCATAAGATCAGTTAAATCATCGCTTGGTGAACGCTTCGGTAACTCTCTGAACAGGTGCACGAAGTAGAAGTAGGGATTGATGTCGTTTGCACGGCAAGTCATGACCAGACTATAGAGGTTTGCACTGGCCTTTGCTCCGTCTACTGAAGTTGAGAACATCCAATTTTTGCGCCCCGTGGTAAACGTGTCACCGATCATGCAAAACTGATCCACTAACGATCATCGAAAACTGATCCACTTGGTATCATCCGTTTATTTTTTGTACGGGTGATTTATGTTAACCAAGGAGATATTTGTGGACATTCATGTTCGCTTTGCACAGGGCCAAAGCATCCGGAAAATTGCCCGTCAATTAGGTATTTCTCGTAACACCGTAAAGCATCATTTGCAGCAGCATCAGATGCCCGCTTACGCGCAACGAGTACAACCCGTGACAAAACTAGAGCCCTTTAAGCCCTATCTCGTTCAACGAATTGAGCAGGCCAAACCCGATTGGATACCTGCTACGGTCTTATTTGATGAGGTGGTTCAACGTGGTTATCAAGGCGGTATTGCTCAGCTCCGTCGCTTTGTCTGTCAGTTTAAGCTTTGTTCCACTCCTGAGCCGGTTGTCCGTTTTGAAACCCTGCCAGGGCAGCAAATGCAAATCGACTTTACCACCATTCGGCGCGGTAAACGGCCGCTCAAAGCCTTTGTCGCAACCTTAGGTTATTCGCGCGCCACTTTCGTAAAATTTTTTGATAACGAGCGTGCGCATGCATGGCAACAAGGTTTAAAAGAAGCGTTTGAGTATTTCGGTGGCGTACCGGAGCAGGTGTTGTGTGACAACGCTAAAGCACTCATCATTGAGCTAGATGCTTATGCACAAGGCGAGCATAAGTTGCATGACGAGATGCTACAGATGTCGAAAGACTACGGCTTCAAGCTGGTTGCTTGTAAACCCTATCGAGCCAAGACTAAATGGAAAGTTGAGCGTTTTAACCATTACCTAAAAAACAGCTTCGTTGTGCCACTTCGCGCCGAATTGCGCGCGCAAAATCTCGAACTGGATGTACCAATAGCCAACGCAAAAGTCGGCCCATGGTTACAACGTGTGGCGAATCAACGCATTCATGGCACCACGTTAGCTGTCCCTGCTGAGCGCTTGCGAGAAGAAGTGAAACAGTTACTTCCTTTGCCAAGGTTGGTACAGGGTGCAAGTCAACACAAGTCAGCCCTAGATATCCGTATTGTTCCGCCGTTAGAGTCCATCAATCTACAACATCCTATGAAGGTTTACGAAGCGCTGTTAGGAGGTGGCCATGCTACTGCATGAACAAATCGGCCACCTCTGTGACTCACTGAAACTCGGCTCTGTTGCTGCCTCTTGGCCATCGTTGGCGGAGCAATGTATTGCTCAGGAAAAGAGTTATGGTGAATTTCTACGCGCTTTATTGGCAAGCGAGCAACAACAACGAGACGAACGCACTCGACAGCTTTTCAATCGTATGGCCGGTTTTCCCGCTCATAAAGAGTTAAGTACGTTTGATTTTAAGTTCGCCACCGGCGTTCCGAAACAGCAGATACAAGAGTTAAGTGCGCTGACCTTCATTGAGCGTAATGAAAACGTAGTGTTGCTCGGGCCAAGTGGTGTCGGTAAAACGCATTTAGCCATCGGGTTGGGGCTCAAAACCGTACAAGCTAAAAAGAAAACGCGCTTTATCACTGCCGCTGATTTGATGCTGCAACTATCGACCGCTAAGCGGCAAAACAAGCTGAAGCAATACCTCTCTCGTTCTGTGATGGCCCCAAGGTTATTGATCATTGATGAAATCGGTTACCTGCCGTTTGGACGGGAAGAAGCGAACCTATTTTTTAATGTGATCGCTAAGCGCTATGAGTATGGCAGTATTATTTTGACCAGTAATTTATCGTTTGGCCAGTGGCCTAGCGCATTTGCCGATGATGCGACATTGACGGCTGCGATGTTAGATCGACTACTTCACCACTCCTATGTTTTGCAGTTGAGTGGTGATAGTTATCGATTGAAAGATAAACGACGTTCAGGAGCAATACCTGAGTAAAAGGGTGGATCAATTTTGATTGATCGTTTTTAAGCTAAAAGTGGATCAGTTTTCGGTGATCGTTGACACGGTGGTTACAGTTGTTGTGATTGAGTTTAGTGGTATGCGTTGCCAGCCCCTTAGGCGGGCGTTAGTTTGCTAAAGGTAGTGGATAACTAGCCTAAGCTTGCTCTGATATCAGCAATGGTGATGAAGAGTTTGTTTTCAGCATCTTGAAACGCTTGAAACCCATAGCGCTCATAGAAATGTTTTGCACCATCTTTGGCATCAACGATCACAACAGGGAACGCTACGCTGTCACTGGCTGCGAGTAGCTTTCTGAGAGCGTCAATGAGTAGCCACTCACCAAAACATTTTCCTTTGTATCTATCGTCGACAGCTAAACGAGCAATGAGTCCTCCAGAGGTTGAAGATTGGTGCTTCTTTTGTAACTTGTCGGGCAGGGCTTTCAAATCAATAGGTGTCATAGTCAGAGTGTAAAAGCCAATGATATAAGTACTGTTATTGTCATCTTCCAAAACGAAGGTTCTGGTGTTGTCTTTTTTGGCTTGCTGACTCGCCATTACTTTTAAGTAATTGTTTAGGGCTTCAATGCCACAATTGAAACGGTTCCTATCGTGCTTATCTTTATCGAGAAGTACCGTATTCATCATTGAGTTTTGCTCTCATAACGTTCGGATGCCAATTTGAGCTTTGCATTTGCTACCGCTGGATTATCAAGAGCTTCCATCAGCAATACGGCATCAGCTTGGCTAAGCTTTAGAGCTTGCTCACGTTCAATGACTTGTTTTGCTTTTTCGATTGCCGCATTCAAAACAAATGAGTTAATACTAGACATGCCAGCAAGAGCAGCAGCCTTAGTGAGTAAATCTTGAGTATCGACATCAACTCTAGCGGTGATGCGAGGCAAAGTCGTTGCCATGGTTTTATCTCCTGTTGTGTCAAACTGTCACATGGGCATTATGGCGTTAAAGTATTCAACAAGCAATCCTTGTGTCACTTTGGCACGCAAACTAACAAACGCCTCAAGAGGGACTGTCAACGCGTGGCGTTTCCAGTCCCAATGAGCCGCGGTGGTTGCAGTTCTTGTGTTTGAGTTTAGTGGCATGCGTTGCCTGCCCCTTAGGCGGGCGTTAGGTCACGACGGGATCACATGAGCAATGTAAGATGGTGTCGAGTGAGTATTGAAGAGCAAATAAGATATAGAGGAAATAAGGCAAAAAGGACGAATATTGGTCATTTCTATGATACCCTTGAGGCGCTTTCGTGCGCACCTTAATCGGGGGCACGATTGAAGAGTGACGCCCGCAAGACCTCAAGGTAGAGCTATGACAAATACTTCGGCTTCGATTTTTGTCTTTTTCTTCAATTCCATTTGATAATCAATAATTAACGAGAGACCTTGTACGAATTTGGTCGTGACCTAACAATCGATTCAAGACAGATTCGCAACGCATAGCATTAGTGTCATGCTTGAACATGAGTGTTTACGTTGTAATGCGTTGAGTTGGTTTAGGCGTTGCTCACTGCTTAATCGGGCGTTATGTGCCCAATTGACTCATTAGAATAAATCACTATGTGAACCAATGCGCGCTAGTTGTAGTTGATCGTTAAAAACTCGATAGATTAACACTAGGTCGGGTTTAATGTGGCAGTCTCGAAATCCAACCCAATTTCCAGTTAACGGATGGTCAACATTCTTGGGTTCAAGCTTTTCGCCGCGTTGCAGCTTAGAAATAACATTGCCGACTTCAATGATGTCTGAAATCGGCATCTTAGTTATCTTTTTGAAATCTTTCTTAAATTGTGTTGAGTATTCGAGTTTATACATGCTGAACTTTGTCTTCAGTAAGCTCATTCAGCATAGCTTCGACGGTTTCAGCTTTATGTCCTTTTCCTTCAACAAGCTCTTGAATTGCAGATGCAGTAACCTCATTAGGCTGTGGAACTCGCAGCTCAAAAGGGATTCCACCATGATTAATAACCGCTTTTGCAAATAACTTTATGGCCTGTGATGTACTTAGACCCATCTCATCACAGACGTTTGTGAACGCAATTTTCGTGTCGTGGTCAATGCGCGTGCTTAGCATTTCTGTTCTCATAAATAGCACCTTTGTGTATACAATGTATTACATAGTTAGACAAAGTATATGTGCACATAACAAACGGTTCAAGAGGGACAGCCAACGCGTTGCATTTTTGCTATGCGTTGGTTTTTGTGATTACAGTGTTATGCGGTAAGTTGGTAGTAGCGTTGGCTGCCCCTTAACCGGGCGTTATGTACTTTTTCTGAAAATATCCTAGTCAGCAGATGGAGCTGGTCGTAAACTTCGGATTTGAATTCTTGGGGTAATAGATATGGCATTCTCAGAAATTGAACAAAAGCGTTACGAAAAGGCAGTGGAAAAGTATCTCGAAAATTGCCGACCACCAGTAGAAATTCGAGATCAACTTGATATTGGCTATCGTCTAGATGGGCAGGCAATCGAAATTTTCGAAATTCGTCCCAGATGGGATGACCCATCAGAAAAACTTGAGCATCCAGTAGCGAGAGTCAAATACTACAAATCGCGGAACGAATGGAAAATTTACTGGATGAAATCAGATTTAAAATGGCATGCATACGAACCGATCCCTGAAGTGAAATTTCTAGAGGTTTTCTTTGAGATATTACAAGACGATGCTTATGGCTGTTTCTGGGGATAATCTCAACCACGTACATAACAAACGCCTCAAGAGGGACTGTCAACGCGTGGCGTTTCCAGTCCCATTGAGCCGCGGTGGTTTCGGTTGTTGTGTTTGGGTTTAGCGGTTGCGTTGCCAGCCCCTTAGGCGGGCGTTAGCCGACTTCTACCACCTTGTCTGCTCACAAGTGTATACTTGGCCTAGTTTTACTTGAATTGAAGAATATCGCTATGACAGCATTTTCAGATAACACTTGGCATATGAAGCCAAATATAGCTTTGGCTAAGCAGCTTGCTAAAAGAGATGTGCCTGCTCTTGTTTATGATGCGGTAAACCTTGAAGGTGTTGCAATGACTTTGCCTGAGGTACAAACCATCCTTGATGGGATCACTGTCGGTGGTCATCGAATCAGTGATCAAAACATGGCCATGAACCAAGCTAAAGCATGGGAATTTATCTTTGCTTTAGTCGATCGTGGGGAGTTTAAATTTACTAAAGAAATAGCCTTAAAAATTCACAACATCGCCGGGCAAGAAGAGGCATTGGAGTGGGGAAAATTCCGTTCGGGTTATGTTTCTATAACGGGCTCTGAGTATGAACCTCCAGCTCCGGATGAGTTGGATGCAAAGTGGATTGAGGTTGAGCAACAAGTAGGCAATGAGGCTGATATTTACGATCAGGCGATCACTGCATTTTTACAAATGGCTCGAGCCCAATTTTTTTGGGACGTCAATAAGCGTACTGGCCGTTTTATGATGAATGGGATCCTTTTAGCTAATGGTTTTCCGATCATCAATGTTCAAGCAAAGCGCCAACAAGAGTTTAATACGCTGATGCTCGATTTTTACAGCTCCAATGATATGACAGCGATGAATAAGTTTTTGCGAAGCTGTTTGGATGAGAAAATCATCCGTAATTTCAAACTGGATCTGAAAATCGGCTAACAAACGCCTCAAGAGGGACTGTCAACGCGCGGCGTTTCCAGTCCCAATGAGCCGCGGTGGTTGCAGTTGTTGCGTTTGAGTTTGGTTGTTATGCGTTGCCAGCCCCTTAGGCGGGCGTTATGTACTTTTCTGAAATCCTTCCTAAAAATCAAACTTGTGCACAGTGTCATTATGCGTTAGTCTTTGTCTATGGATGCACAATGAGACAGTGCAAGTTGTAATGGCATTAGAATTTAAAGATAAGTGGTTAGAGCAGTTTTACGAGGATGATAAACGACATCGTTTAATTCCAAGTAGCATAGAGAATGCTCTATTTCGGAAGCTGGAAATCTTAGATGCAGCTCAAGCTGAATCAGACTTAAGAATTCCACCGGGTAATCGTTTTGAAGTAAGCGCCTAGTTAACCAGTGAGACTGTATTCAGCCTAGCTGATTCCTACATTCCATGGCATAAGATCAGTTAAATCATCGCTTGGTGAACGCTTCGGTAACTCTCTGAACAGGTGCACGAAGTAGAAGTAGGGATTGATGTCGTTTGCACGGCAAGTCATGACCAGACTATAGAGGTTTGCACTGGCCTTTGCTCCGTCTACTGAAGTTGAGAACATCCAATTTTTGCGCCCCGTGGTAAACGGACGTACATCTCTCTCAGTCACGTTATTATCGATGCTGATATTACCGTCTTCAAGATACGTAAGAAGTTTTGGCCACTGGTTTATCGCATAGTTGATGGCGATCCCGAGCTTGCCTTTCGGTAGTTGTGTTTCCTTGACCCCGACCAACCATTTATGGAACTCATCGAGTATAGGCTTGGCTTTTTGTTGCCTTATCTGTCGCCGATTTTCTGGACTTAGTGCTCTAATCTCCCGTTCTATACCGTAAAGCTTACCGATATAGTTTAGCGCTTTTTCTACACGGCCAACTTTCTTGGTCGGTTGAGCTTTTTGTGCATCGGTAAACTTACGTCTTGCATGAGCCATGCAACCCGCTTGCGTGACATTTTTAAGAGTGTCATATGCAGGATACCCATCCGACAACAGATAACCAGAGTAATCACCAAGGAAGGTGTTGAGACAGTTTGCCCCGCGCCCTGGCTGATAATCATAGATAACCACTGGTAACTTATGGAACTCGCCACTGCGATAGACCCACATATAGGACTTGCTTTGCGCTGTTTTCCCTGGCTCTGACAGTACCTGTACCGTGGTTTCGTCTGCGCAGATTAAGCTTTCAGATAACAAGCGGGCTTTCATCTGGTCGATAATGACGTCAACTTTGTTCCCTAGCTGAACACACCAGTTGGCCAGCGTACCTCGGCTAATATCGATGTCGCCTCGCTTAAGAATATCAACCTGACGGTACAGCGGTAGCGCATCAACGTATTTGGCAGTAACGATGGCGGCGAAGGTTTCTGGACAACCGATACTTTTCGGGATCATGCTAGCGGGTTTGGGGGCTGTGACGATCTTGCTGCTGGTTTCGGTATGTTCACACTGACGGCAGGCATATTTGGTTCGTTCATGGCGGATCACACTGATTTTCTGAGGGATGATCTTCAGCTCTTCAGAGGTTTCTACCCCACATTTATGTAATTCGTGCCCACAACATTCGCAGTGTGAACCTGAACTTCTCGCTCCAGCTCTTCAGGTAGCGGTTTACGTCCTTTTTTATGATGAGCTGGCTCAGGTTTGTGCAGTGCATTTTGCTGCTCGGCTTCATTGAAGGTACCTTTAACCACCTTTTCACTCTGGGAAGAGAACCGTTTGGATTTACTGAGGTTGAGTTGCTCAAGCAGAAGTTCCACCCGTGTTTTAAGCTCAGCCATTTCTTCTTGCTGGGCCTGTAGTTGCTTGTCCTTCGCTTTGTTTTCTTCCTGAAGCGCTAACAGCATCGCTTTCAGTTGTTCTACGTCGTCAGGAAGGTGATTCATCAGTCAGGCTGCTCTTGGTCAGGATTATGCCGTTAGTCTGACAGGGTAAAAGGATCGTTCAAGCCCTTTATCACGATCATGGTATTGGCTCACACTTCAATGCCATATAAGGGCTGGTGAGCTTTTGGGTGTTCCAGATTAAGCCCAGAGAGTAACCATTGAAGTTGCTGTCTGGAGATAGCGATATGACCAGATGCATTGGGTTTAGGCCATTTAAAACGACCTTTCTCCAGTCGGCGGTAATAAAGCCAAAAACCATTAGTATCCCAGAACAAGATCTTAATTTTGTCTCGGCCGCGGTTGCAGAAGATAAACCAGGCTTCACTGAACGGATCCATTTCCAACACATCAGCCACAATCAATGACAAGCCATCAATAGACTTGCGCATGTCAGTTATGCCCGAGACCAGGTAAATACCCAAGTTCGGTGTTAACACGTCAGAGCCTGTAACCAGTTTTGGATTTGGTGTGCTGGCATGTTAGCGGGAAATTCAACGGTCATTCCTGTTGGTAGTGAAAGCATAACCGACTGGCGTTCCCCCATGCTTTTCGGGCTATCTTCTATCAGGACAGGATGCACCACTTGTTGCTGTTCGCCCCCGTAAAGCTTTTTGCGCCAGTAGTAAAAGGTATTTACCGTCAGTTGGTTTGCCTTGCAAAACGCGACAATGGATAACTCAGTTTGGCTCTGTTGCTCAATGATTTCTGCCCAAAACTGAGTTTTGTTCGATTGGTTCATAGTGATACCAATCTGGAAAATTAACTGGTCAGCTCTGTCCACCTTCTCGAACACATCTGTCTGACTCTGGCCGAGCATTCCAAAAAACTATTCCAAGCCCGACATACTTTGGAGACAATGTCTTCGTAATCCGTAAAAGACTGGTTGGCTAGATAGTGTTGTCTTAACCAACTCCATACTTGTTCTATTGGATTCAACTCAGGGGAATAGGGCGGGAGTTTGATGACACTGAGGTTCTGAAATTCATTGGCAATATCTTCTGTGTGCCAGCTTGCACCATCCATAATGACCACTGCGTGACGACCTTTTTCGGTCACCGCGGAGATCTGCCTAAGATGCTCAACCATAAGGTCCTTGTTAACCCAAGGAACGACCATCGCCTCGCCAATGCCTCTAGCGGGACAGACAGAACCAAACAGATACGCATATTCAAATTGTTGTTGCTTCACGGCTCTGGGACGTGTTCCTTTTTCTGCCCATAACCGTGTGGTGGTGTTTTGTTGCCCAAATCTGGCTTCATCCTGAAACCAGACATCAACCCGTTCTAAAGCGATATGTCCTGGGATCTTCAGGATCGTTTCAATTTTAAATTTTTTTAAAATCGTCTTGGATTTGCTGGGATTGACGAGGATGTTTGGAGCGAGAAGTTACCCAAGAGAACCCCATGTGCTCGAGCAGGTAATAGATAGAATCAGGGTGGTAGTGCTGGCCAAATTCTTTCACGATATAAGCGTGGATGTCGGCCCCAGTGAGTCGTCCGCCTAGTGTATCATTGGCTTTATCTTTGATGTATTGGCTCAATTGCTCTCTTTGCTTGGATGTTAAGAATGGTGGTCGTCCCGTTCTTGGTTTTTCCTTGAGGCCTTCTAATCCTTCCTCAAGAAAAGTGTGAACCCACCGATTAACACTGGTTCGGCTGACCTTAAGAAACTTGGCGATTTGGGTGCGAGAGTGCCCATCTTTGAAATGGTCGAGGGCCAGCAGTCTCATTTTCATCTGAATAGATTTCTGCTGGCTTGCGAGCTTTTTAAAGTCGATATTATCGAGGCTGTCCATAGTGAATAAGTTCTATCGTTGAATGCCCTCAATTAGATCATATTTTTTCTTTGATTGGTATGACTCCTTGGTTGCGAAATCACTATGCCTAGAATGCTGAGTTATTGGTAGGTGGGTTTAAATAGGCGCTTACAAACATTTCATCGCCGCCGCTTGATAAGGCAGGCCTTGAGGACGAACATTGGAGATGCAGTTACGTAATGAATCTTCGGTGCCGCGTAGCGGATGCCAAGTCAAATACAGCCCTAAACTGTCCGGTGAACTTAAGCCCGGACGCTCACCAATCAATACCAAGACTTCACGAGCATTTATCGCTTCACCTACATCATCACCGACGGCAACTCGGCCCTGATGCACAATGCTCAATGGCGCGATATCCCACTCATGTTGTTGATCTAGGTTAAGTTGCATGATTAATGCGTCAATAAAGGGTGCAGCATGATGACTAATGGCATAAGACGAGAGGCCATCTGCGATGACGATCGCCAAGTCATAAGGCGCCAGTGTGGCATCACTGTGTGTTTTTAACTGCTCAATCGATGATTGGCAGAGCTGGCGGCCTAGATCAGGTCGCTGTAGATAAGTGAGTCGATCATTGGCCTGACTATGCAATGAAAATGCAGGAAGATAAGGGCTCAGCGCTGTTTTTTCTGCCAGTTGTGCAAGCAACTGTTGCTCATCCAACGGTACATGTACCGCATCTATCGCCTGGGCATGAGAAAGCTGAAAGCGCAGCAATTCTTCGGTTGGAATACTGGTACCAACGCGGCCGATCCCAATCCGCGCTTGAGTAAACTGGCGCAGTTTGTGCCACGGATCTTGGTGAATGAGCGCCGAAATAGGGATCACACTCATACGGCCTCCTGGATCAATCGTAACGGTTGGCTAAAGTGAGGTGATAATTGGTCAGCAAGTTGCTTGTCGGCATCCTGACTGACGATCTGCATTTTTTCTAGCCAAGCTTCAAATTCCGGAGCGGGTCGAGAACCTAGTACTCGTCGTGCATAAAGTGCATCATGAAATGAGGTGGTCTGGTAGTTGAGCATGATGTCGTCAGAACCTGGAATGCCCATAATAAAAGAACACTCAGCGACACCGAGTAGAGTCAACAGGTTATCCATGTCATTTTGGTCAGCATAAGCGTGATTGGTATAGCAGATGTCACAGCCCATCGGCAGTCCGAGTAATTTGCCACAGAAATGATCCTCAAGCCCAGCACGAGTAATTTGTTTGCCATCAAACAGGTATTCAGGGCCAATAAAACCGACCACGGTATTGACTAATAGTGGTTTGAATTTACGAGCTAACGCATAGGCGCGGACTTCACAAGTTTGTTGATCAACATGGTGATGACCGTTGGCCGAGAGCGCGCTGCCTTGGCCGGTTTCAAAATACATCACATTGTTACCGACTGTGCCTCGTTTAAGGCTCAGCGCTGCATCATAGGCTTCCGCAATCACATTCAAGTTGATCCCAAACCCTTGGTTAGTGGCTTCAGTACCACCAATCGATTGGAATACCAGATCGACCGGAGCGCCTTTTTCGATCGCCTCTATTGTGTTAGTGACATGAGTTAGTACGCACGATTGGGTCGGGATTTCGTAGTACTGAATCACGTCATCCATTAATTTCATAAGTTTTATTGCCTGACTTACGCTGTCGGTCGCAGGGTTGATCCCAATCACCGCATCGCCGTTGCCATACATCAAACCATCAAAAATCGATGCCGCAATCCCACTCATATCATCGGTTGGGTGATTCGGTTGCAGGCGTGTCGATAAGCGTCCCGGTAAGCCGATGGTATTGCGAAATGCAGTGGTGACTTGACACTTTTTCGCTACGAGGATCAAATCCTGATTGCGCATGATTTTGCTGACCGCAGCGGCCATTTCCGGCGTGATACCGGCGCAAACCCTTGTCAGTTCGATATGTGTGGTGGTCTCTTGTAAAAGCCAGTTACGAAAGTCGCCGACAGTGAGGTGGGCAATTTCCAGAAATGCACTGGTGTTATGTTCATCAATAATTAAGCGGGTAATTTCATCTTGTTCATAAGGGATCAACGCTTCATTCAGGAAGGTTTTCAGCGGCAGTTCAGCAAGTAGCATTTGTGCGATCACTCGCTCTTCCGCCGATGTTGCCGCGACACCTGCAAGTTGATCGCCAGAACGCAGTGGCGATGCTTTTGCCATCACTTCTTTTAGGCTAGCAAACTGATAAATCTGACTGCCTAACTGGTATCGGTAGCGTGAACTCATGATGCCTCTCTACAGTATTATTCTTGGTTCAGTTGTACTTAGGTCTGAACATTGCAAATTTGGATTACGGGATCGACCTAAAGCATTTATTTGCGAAAACTGTTCCATATCAATGACGTAAATAGGTAAAAAAAATAAACCAGTAAAAACAATTGGATATATGGGGCATTGCTGAATGTAGGAGCTAGCGGGACAAATGAATTTGTCTCAGTTGCTTTATGAGGGGAAATTAAGCGCACCAATCAGGTGCAAACAATACAATTTTGATGTCAACCCGCAAGCACAACGCTTGACGGCTTGGGAGCAAAAATATGATCAGCATAGTGCAGGGTAATAGGCGTTATTTGATATCTCCTCTTTCAAGCGGCCATGCCCTATAAGGGCATGGCATATACACAGCTTGGCTGTGAATAATAGATGTGCTGGTGGATTTCAACTTAAACCGACAATATTGCCATTCTGATCGAGATCCAGCGCCATAAAGGCGGGCTTTTCTGGCAATCCGGGCATGGTCATGACATTGCCACACAATGCGTAGATAAATTCTGCCCCTGCGCATAAGCGCAGTTCACGGATCGGCACAATAAAATCGCGAGGTGCACCTTTGATCTGTGGATCAGTTGAGATAGATAGTGGAGTTTTGGCTAAGCAGACGGCAAGCTCACCAAATCCTTGTGCTTGCAGTTGCACCAATTGCTGCGCGGCCTTCTCGCTAAGAGCAATATTGGCCGCACCATAGCCTTTAATGGCCACAGCTTTGAGTTTTTCATCCAATGGCATCGCGGCATCATACAACGGAGTAAATGACATTGCTGTTTGGCACTGTTCAACCACTTTTTCGGCTAGCAATCGAGTACCTTCGCCGCCGAGAGCAAATCCTTCGGAAATCGCCACTGAGACATGATTGGGTAGCGCGGCAATCCATTGTTCTAACTGTTGCAACTCTTGCGCGCAATCTTGTGGGAAGCGGTTGATGGCCACCACAGCTGGAACTCCATATTGACTGACGTTATCAATATGCCATTTAAGGTTGGCAAAGCCGGCCTGTAATGCCGCGCTATCTGGGCGGAATAGTGAATCTGGCAGCGCTTGACCGGGACGTAAATCGTACAGGCCAGAGTTGGCTTTCAGCCCGCGCAGGGTAGCGACAATCACTGCGCAATCTGGATGTTTACCTGAAGCTTTCGCCTTAATATTACAAGCTTTTTCAAAGCCCATATCTGAGCCAAAACCACCTTCGGTGACGGTATAATCCGCCAAGCGAGTGGCGATTTCATCAGCAATAATCGATGAGTTGCCATGGGCAATATTGGCAAACGGGCCGGCGTGGATCAGGGTTGGTATCCCTTCTAAAGTTTGCATCAAAGTCGGTTCAATCGCTTCTTTCATGCTGACGGCCATCGCGCCTGCCACTTGTAAATCTTCTGTGGTGACAGGTTGATTATCGAGATCATAAGCCAGTACCACGTTGCCGATCCGACGGCGCAAATCGCGCAGATCGGAGGCAAGAGCCAGAATCGCCATTAATTCTGATGCGGCAGAAATATCAAAACCATCTTCACGCTCAAATCCGTTAATGGTTTTGCCGGTTTCGTTACGTCCGACAGTGACCATGCGTAGAGCTCGATCGTTATGATCCATCACTCGTTTCCACACCACCCGTTGTGGGTCGATACGCAGCGCTTGCATGCCAGTGCGCTGCTCAAAATCTTGATAACCGAGGCGCTGCTCGTGGTAAATTCGTGCATCAAGTGCGGCGGCGGCCAGGTTGTGCGCCGCCGTTACCGCATGAATATCGCCGGTTAAATGTAAATTGAGCTCTTCCATTGGGGCAACCTGCGAATAACCACCGCCCGCCGCGCCGCCTTTGACGCCAAAAATAGGGCCCATCGACGGCTGGCGAATACAGGTCATCACCGAATGATTAAGCTTCGCTAGCCCTTGGGCCAAGCCAATCGTGGTGACGGTTTTGCCTTCACCCAGTGGGGTAGGGGTAATTGCGGTGACCAAAATCAGTTTGCCTTGCGGTTGGTTGGCTAATCGTTGTAGGCAGCGCAGTGATACTTTGGCTTTATATCGACCGTGGCTTTGGTATTCTTCGGCCAATAAACCGGCTTGGTTGGCGATGCTATCGATTGGTGCTAGTTGTGTTGCGCGGCAAATTTCAATATCTGGCAGCATAAAACCCTCATCGGAAGTGGTTATTGTGGTGAGGCAAACGTTTGCGCGCAGATCATAACGATAAAATATGGCTTGTAAAGGGGATTGTGCAGCCAAATCTGCGTGTGAGAGGGATTGTAAAGGATTGCTGATTTTGATCAATTGCAGCACGTGTTTTTAGCGCATTTTTAAGATGTTAGGTAAGGCGCGTGGTTAGTACGCGGCAAGATCAGACTGATATTTAATGAGCAATAAAAATAGCGTTGACGATCAACGTCCACGCTATTTTTGCAAGTCGGCGAGTGGGATAAATTAAGCAAGCCGCAGAAATAATCGAATTTGTTGCTGGTCCTACCGGTGAAAAATCGAGTTTATTTATCTTGCTGCGCTTTTAGCAGATCTCGGATTTCTGACAGCAATTGCTGATCCGGGGTCGGCGCTGGCTCGGCTTTCGGTGCCTCTTCTTCCTTACGTTTCAAACTATTGACCGCTTTTAAACCCATAAAAATCGCAAAGGCAATGATGGTAAAATCGACCACGGTTTGAATAAATTTACCGTAGCCGATGACGACTGCAGGCGCATCGCCTTGGGCTGCGAGCAATACCAAGCTAAGGTCACCAAAATTCACCCCACCCAACAAGATTCCAATTGGCGGCATAATAATATCGGCCACAAACGATGAGACGATTTTGCCAAATGCAGCACCGATGATGATACCCACCGCCATATCGATCACATTGCCACGCGATGCAAACGCTTTGAACTCTTTAAGTAAGCTCATTAGGTTTCCCTCCAAACTTGAATTAAATATTAATGTTATGCTGCAACGCGAGCAGGAAAACCGAGTGGTTTTGTGCTGCCTGTTACCTGATCAAGCTTAGAAGTGCTTAATGATTCTCGCCATTCGTTGATGGTATTTTTTTGTAACTCAATCATTAGGCTAGAGTGCGGCGGTGATCCAATCTGCGGTTACTTATCTGATAACATTGCCTACCCATGTTCATTAAACACAAAAACCACTACACTGGCGGTGAATAGTTGGGAGACCCTTATGCACTACGATTGGATTTTATTTGACGCTGACGACACCTTGTTTGATTTTGATGCGCTTAAAGGGATGCAACTGATGTTTGCTCGTAAAGGTGTGGAGTTTACTGAGCAAGATTTTCAACAATACCAATCGGTCAATCAGCCGTTGTGGGTCGAGTACCAAAACGGCGAGATCTCCGCCGCCCAGCTTAAAGATACCCGTTTTGCCAGTTGGGCCGCTAAGCTAGAGACAACTACTGCGGAACTTAACCGCGCATTTTTACAAGCGATGGCCGATATTTGCACTTTACTGCCCGGTGCGATGGAACTGATGCAAGCGCTGCAGGGGAAAGCCCGCTTGGGCATTATCACCAACGGCTTTACTGAGCTACAAGCGGTGCGCTTAAGCAAAACCGGTATGAGTCATTTTTTTGAGCACATTGTGATTTCTGAGCAAGTTGGGGTCGCCAAACCTGATGCCGGAATTTTTGCTCATGCTTTGCATCAAATGGGCAATCCGGATAAAAAGCGTGTTTTGATGGTAGGGGATAATCCGCATTCAGATATTTTAGGCGGTTTGAATTTTGGTATTGAGACTTGCTGGTTGAATGTACATCAGCAGCCTAAACCGGAAGGGATTGTGCCGCATTATGAAGTCGCTTCGCTTGATGAGCTGAGAAAGATTTTGTTGGCTTAATCTGATCTGGTTGAGGTTGATGATCAGTAGTTAAGCTAATGGTTATAAAAAAGGAGCGCATGATTGCGCTCCTGATAGCCAATTAGTTACACGATGCTTGGCCAACATTGACCCAAACATCGGCAGAACCTGGTTCATCACCTTTGGTCCACCATTTTGCTTGCCAACGAGATCCGTTATGGTTGGTTTGGTCGGTGCCGTTATAAGCAATCCCTGCCGACCATGGTAACTCAACGTTAGACACTAGTTGCCATGCTTCATTGCTTGCTGAAGGTTCAGAGCCTTGTACCCACCATTTGGCGGTGTAAACTAAACCATTGTGACTAATTGTTTCGTTGGTATACACAGTCGATGCATTCCATGCAGGATAGTTGCCCGCATTAGGATCGGTCGCGGCGCATTGATCGCCACCGGTTCCGGTATCCTCGATATTTTTCACCTGCACTTGAGTGGCCGCCGTGGCTGAGGCTTCACCATCATTTACGCTCACTTCAATCGTGAATTGTGTATCGGCATCGACCTCTGGAGCGTTTAGGGTGACTGAACTTGAATGGCCACCGTCGATTAGTACAAACTCGTTTGGAATACGCCATGCGTAAGCGAGAGTGTCGCCATCAGCATCATGGGCATTCGCCGTAAGAGTAAACTGCGCTTGCTCATTGACATAAGTGATGGGAGATAGCGTCACGGTTGGCGCTTGATTACTTGCTACCGCTTGGTTGCTGATCACCACACTGTCAGTTGATGATGCACCTTGTGGATCGCTGACGGTAAGGGTGAAGGTGTAGCTCACCAGTGTCTCAGTGGCTGGCACATCAATACTGGCTTGCGCTTTATCCTGATTAACCAGTGTGATCGGGCTACCTGCAGTCTGCGTCCATTGATAGGTCAAGGCTTCGCCTTCCGGATCGCTAGATTGTGAGCCATCCAAGGTCACCGCAATGGGGCCTGTAACGGTTTTATCTGCGCCGGCACGAGCAATTGGGGCACGGTTTTCTGGTTCCGTTGAGCCATCACCATGGCCTAAACCTTCATGCATAGCATTGAGTAAATCACCATTATCCGCATCCATCTCCCAGTGGAAGATACCACCCATGCCTTGCTGCATAACATATTGAGCTTTGGCTTTGATTGAGCGCGGATCATCGTAGGTGATCAAATCACCGGTTGAGGATTTAAACAGGTACGGAGCTTCAGCCGCTTGATCATAACCGTATTCAAAGCCTTGGCTTGCGCCGTGGTTATTGACGATGTCACGGTAATCAACGACGCCATTTTCCCAAGTGCCTTTGATGGGGCCTGTCGCGGTTCCGGTAAAGGGATTACCATTGGTGTAGTTGTGTACCCCTGTCCAGCCACGGCCGTAAGCGGCAGCACCGATCACCAGTTTTTCCGCTGGCACGCCTTGTTCAAGCAATAGCTCAGCACCGCGTGATGCAAAATATCTAGACGCTGATTCGACGGTATTGACACTCGATTGGTGTAGCCCAGTTTGGTGGTTTAATACGCTATTGTCCCAAGCACCATAGAAGTCGTAAGACATCATATAGATGTTATCGAGGTATTGAGCGGCTTTAGCGTAATCGACCACGGCGATCTTATCGTAACCGACGTTGATGGCTGAAGTGAGCTCATAGTAGCGGCCATTTTTGCTGCCCAGTTCATCGAGCATAGCGCGCAGCTCTTTAAGAATCGTCACATACAGCTCACCATCGCGCTCTTTATCGCCAAGATTTGGGTTAGCACCACCGCCGCCTGGGAATTCGAAGTCGATATCGACCCCATCGAAAAACTTCCATGTTTCGAGATATTCACGGACCGACGCTACGAAAGTGTGCCGCTTCGCATCATCGTGCATCAGGAAGAACGGATCAGACAGCGTCCAGCCGCCAATCGATGGCAGAATTTTTAGATCGGGATTAGCTTTTTTTGCGGCCATCATTTGCCCAAAGTTACCTTTATAAGGGGCAGACCAGCCTTCTACGCCAAGTTGCGGTTTTTGAATTGCCGCCCATGGATCGTGAATGGCGACTTTAAAATCGTCACGCCCGGCACAGGCATTTTGCAGGGCTTGGAAAGATCCATCGATGGTTTTGAGTGAATCGTTAATGCCATCACCGCCACAGATTGGCACAAAACCGTAAAGAATGCGGTTTAGGTTAGCGGTCGGTACTTTATCCATTGGGTAATTGCGGCCATACACACCCCACTCAACAAAGTAGGTGCCGACAATTTTGCCCGATTGATTTTGATAAGGTTGGTTATTTTCGGTCCAAATGGTTGGCATCGCTTCTAAGTGGCTGCCATCGGTATCGGCAATGGTCAGCAATTTGCTGTCTGAGCGGCTGGTGCCATCTTGGTTTTCAAGCTCAATCGCCATGTTATAGCGACCGCCTTTACTCATTTTAAATACCGCGCGGTTGGCTGAGGCTGCGCCTTGCCAAACCACTTGATCGTCAAGCAACACTCGCGCGGTTTGCGCCGCATCGCCAGACCAGACATCCCAAGTCACTTCAATCTCGATCTCATCATGCACCGCTTTGATGAGTTTTTGATACGCGACTTGTGATTGATCAATCTCAACGAGGGCGTAAGTGTAATCACCCCAGCCAATGGTTGGTTTACCAGGGGCCGCCGCGAGCGCAGCTGTGCTGGTGAGCGCGGTTAAAATAGACAGGGAGAGTATAGATTGTTTAAGCATAAACATAACCTTGATGATTAACCCATAAGATCATCAAAACAACCATTGGTTGATTTGCAACCCCGCTACCATAGAGTGCAATAAGCACTCGACAGGCCGGAAGCTTTGCGTCTCATCTTTTCAGATGATTTGCCAAATGGATATGATTGATAAACAAACCATAAACCAGCACGGACCAATGTGGCGGCTGTTTTATGCATTTAAAACGAATCGCTATGCTTGACTGTCTTCGACAAACCACAGCAAAACTCGAACGCGATTATCGCTGTTAGCCAGCGTTCGATACAATTATTTGACGGTGATTCTCATTCAAAAAAAAGGATAATTTTGATGAAATTTTCGTAAAATCATCAGGATATTGAATCAATGCGGCCAAGATCGACTTTTTCAGTGTGGCATGTGTCATCGGTGATCACTGTGGTAGGGTTTTGTGCTGAAAGCTTGCCATGCGGCTGCCCCCAATCCCATGGCGTCGATGCTCATGGGGGCAGCGCGGTTTTGTTCAGCAAAGTGCTTTGGGCTGGGTTATCTTGGTAAGGACACTTAGGTCAATGATGGCGGCTCTTTGCTTAGTAATCGGCGTTCAATATCGCTTAGCACGGCGGGTAAATCGGCAATCGTGTCGATCAAATAATGCGGTTTTGCCTGTTGCAGCTTGGCTTTTGCGCGCGCGCGCGCGGCCTCTAGCATGTTGGCATCCGCATGTTGATACTCTTCAAGGGTTAATCCCGCTTCGTTGCCAGACAGCAGTAAGCCCACCGTCCACATCCCCGCATTATGGCCTTCCTCGATACCGGGCAGCGCATCATCGACTTTTACGCAAGCGCGCACATCGGTTACGCCAAGTTCAAGTACATTTTTGAGGGCCATAAAAGGAGCGGGGCGACCACCTTGTGCTAAATCATCGGTGGCCACCACATAGTCGGGACGATAACCGTGATCGGCAGCGGCGGGGATCAACACCTCCATCACTTGGCGCGGATAGCCAGTACAAGATCCGATTTTGATCCCACGCGAGCGAATGTGCTCAACCACTTCCAGTGCATGGGGAATGGGCGCGGCGTGATCGGCGACTTTGGCGATTTGCAGCGGCATAAAGGCGGCATAAATCGCATCGATATCGCTGGCATCCATGGCACGACCGAATTGATGTTGCCAACGTTCGGCAACGCTCGGTAGTTTGCCAACCGCTTCAATGTGCTGCCATTTACCGAGTCCCATCGGCTCGCGTGCTTCTGCAAGACTGATCTCAAAATTAAAGCCTTGCTTGAAGGCTTCCACAAAAATCGAGGTGGGGGCAAAGGATCCAAAATCAACAATGGTGCCAGCCCAATCAAAAATAACCGCTTGAATCGGAGAGTGCATAGTATTTCCTTAATGTGAATAACCCATTTGCTGGCTTACGGCGAGCAAAGCGGAGTGCAAAATATCCAGAGCTTTATCCAGCTCTTGACGGGTGATAATTAAAGGTGGACTGAGCTGCAGAACGTTGCCTTGCGAAACTTTAAAACTGAGCCCATGGGCTAAGCAGTGGTAGAGCACCGCTTCGGCTGCATCGTGAGCGCGCTGTTTGGTATCGCGATCGGTCACCAGTTCAATGCCCCACAGCAAACCGATGCCACGCACATCACCAATTAATGAAAATTGTTGCTGCATTTGACTGAGATGCTCGCGCAGATAAACGTTATCGGCCTGAACTTTGGCGAGCAAGTTTTGCTGCTCAATCACTTCAATGGTGGCTAAGGCGGCAGCGCAGCCAAGTGGGCTTTTTTCATGGGTGTAGTGTCCCAAAGACACTTGCGCGGCGGTGTTGTATTTTTCTTTGGTGAGTAGTGCGGCGATAGGGATCAGCCCTGCACCTAAGCCTTTACCAATACACAAAATATCCGGTTCAATACCCAAGGCTTGGTGGGTAAACCATTCACCACTGCGTCCCATGCCGTTAGGAATATCGTCAATGATCAGTAATACGTTGTGCTTATCACAGATTTCACGAATTCGCTGCCAATAGGCACGGCTTGGCACTTGCACATCGGTATTGCGCACGGCTTCGGCAATAAAGGCGCCAATGCCGCCTTCTTTTTCGATCACGTATTCCAAATAATCGGCGTAGTGCACATCGCAGCCGTCTTCTCGGGGAAATGCACCACGATAAGTGATGGCGGGTGGAATACGCTCCACGCCGGCCATTAATGGTCCCATGCCTTGGCGAAAACACGCTTCGCCACCGACCGAGATAGCATCGAGTGACGCACCGTGAAAAGAGTCCCACAGACTGACCACTTTAAAGTTGCCGGTGACATGACGGGCTAATTTAAGCGCCATGCCAATCACTGAGGTACCACCGGGAGCAAATAACACCCGATTGAGCTCTGTACCGGCAATTTCGGTGAGTTTTTCTGCGCAGCGGATGGCGGTTGCATGGGTAAAACGGCGCGGGGCGAAGGGTAAGGTTTGCATCTGTTCGGTGATTTTTTCGATCACTTGCGGATGACCATGGCCAAGCTGATGCACATTGTTGCCATGAAAATCCAGATAGGTTTGACCCGCAACATCATACAAATAGCACCCTTCAGCCCCCGCTAATGCATCCAAACAAGGGGTCGACATGGCTTGATGGAGAAACACCTTAGCGTCACGTTGTAACAAATCATGGGTTGCTGGGTCATCAATCTGCGCCAACCAAGCTTGCCGTGCCGCAGTGGTATTAATATCTCCCTCGCTGCGCCAATGGGTCGGATTCTTGGTGGTTGGATTAGTGCATAGTTTCATCGCTGATCCCTAATTGCTTACGCGTGATCCCAGTACATCGCTTGCTGCATGGCGGCCAGTAAGCGCTCAATATCATGCGGGTAGACTTCGCCAATATTGCCAATCCGAAAACAATCGGCATTACTGACTTTACCCGGATAAATCACAAAGCCTTGCTGTTTTAAGCGCTGATAAAACTCAGCAAACTGATAAGCAGAGTGCGTTGGTGAGTAGAAAGAGGTAATGATTGGTGAATGTAGCTTTTCAGCCAGCAGCGGGGTAAAACCAAGCTGACGCATACCGCTGACTAACGTGCGCTGATTCGTCTGATAACGCTGGTAACGAGCGGCAATGCCGCCTTCCGTTTCTAACTCTAACAAGGCTTGATAGAAGGCGCGCACGGTGTGAGTGGGGGAGGTAAAACGCCATTTACCCTGATTGTGCTCCATGCACTGCCATTGATCGTACAGATCGAGGGTGAGCGAGCGAGCGCGGCCTTGGCACTGTTCAAGTTCGCTGCGTTTGGCTATCACAAAGCCAAAGCCCGGCACACCTTGAATGCACTTGTTGGCCGAGCTGATCATAAAATCGATGTCCATTTCGCCAAGATCGATTGGGATGCCACCAAAGCTCGACATCGCATCCAAGATCACCCGTTTGCCATGCTGTTTGGCGAGTTTAGCCACCTCGGCAATTGGGTTAAGCATGCCGGTGGTGGTTTCGCAGTGCACCATCGCCACGTGAGTGATGGCCGGATCATGGCTCAGCACATCGGCTATCTCATCAAGATTTGGCTGCGCGGTTTCTCCGGGAGCAATAACACGACATGCGATATTCAGGTACTGTGCGATTTGCGCAATACGTGCGCCATAAGCGCCGTTATCGATCACCAGCAGCTTATCTGTCGGCAACATCACGCTGCCTATCGTGGCTTCGACCGAAGCGGTGCCACTGCCTTGCATTAGCACAGAGGTGTAACCGGGCTGAGAGGTGGCAAGAGCGATCAGCTTGCGGCGGATCACTTCAACAATCTCTAAGTTGTAATCATCATCCCAAGTACACCAGTCTTTGAGCATGGCTTCTCGCACCGTTTCTGAGGTAGAAAGAGGGCCAGGTGTGAGCAGAAGATACGCGTTTTTCATACAAGATTCCATTTTGGACTATACCAATAAATTTGCTCTATCTAACAACGAGAATGATCGGCGGTAAACCCTGTGCCGTGCGATTTCATAAAAGTTTCATAACTGGGAATCGATGGCTTAGTCGGCAGTGAAGGTCAAAAAGCTTAGTAAAACTGCCAATTTTTGTTCATTGAAACGTCATATAGGCTGGTTAGGGTAGATAGTAATTCTGGTGCATACCAAGCTGACTCAATCGGAGATGATGATGAACAAACGTTTCGTGAAAGGAACTCTGACCGCGATCGCGACTCTTGTCACCGCCCAAGTTTTTGCGGCGCAACAAGTCACGGTTTATACCGCGTTTGAAACCGATCTACTGGCCAAATACAAAAGCGTATTTGAACAACAAAACCCTGATATTGAGATTAAATGGGTGCGCGATTCGACCGGGATCATGACCGCAAAATTGCTAGCGGAAAAAACCAATCCACGCGCGGATGTCGTGTGGGGACTGGCTGGATCGTCGATGGCACTGCTCAAAGATCAAGCGGTACTGAAACCTTATACTCCCAAAGGTGCAGACCAGTTGCGGGCAAGCCTTAATGATCCACAAGCTCCGCAAGCTTGGTACGGTAACGATGCTTTTTTCAACGCGTTGTGCTTTAACGAAATTGTCGCCAAGCAGCTTAATTTGCCTAAACCACAAACGTGGGAAGATTTGACCAATCCAATTTACAAAGGTCATATCGCGATGCCAAACCCTGCCTCTTCCGGTACGGGTTACATGCAAGTTTCCGCCTGGCTGCAAAACATGGGCGAAGAGAAAGCGTGGGATTACATGCAACGCCTTGATCAAAACATGGCCCATTACACCCATTCTGGCTCAAAACCTTGTGTGCAAGCCGGGATGGGGAAGTGGTGATTGGTCTGTCAATGGCCACCCGCGGCGCGAAACTGAAAACCCAAGGTGCACCCTTGGATGTGATTGTACCAAACGGCATTGGCTGGGAATCGGAAGCGGTCGGTCTGGTTAAAGAGAGCGAGGCGGCAAAACGAGTGGTGGATTGGTCGGTCTCGAAAGCCGCCAATCAGCTGTATATTGAAAGTTATCCTATTGTTGGCCATCAGCACGTTAGCCAGCAAGTGCCGAATTATCCGAATGTTGAACAAGTGATGGCCAAGCTGGACTTCACGCAAATGGGGGTCGATCGTGCTCGAGTGCTGCAAACGTGGTCTGAAAAGTTTGATGCCAAGTCGGAACCCAAATCTTAACGTGTTGAATATAGGAGGCGAAAGCCTCCTTTTTGATTGCTCTGTCATCAGATGGTCATACATCAGCGATAAAACTGTCACCGCATTGCAATAAAGCCTTGCTAAGTTTGGACTATACCAAGCTAGGAGTGACTTTTATGACCATGCACAAGCCTAATTCACAGCAGCACAATCATCCTCAAGACAATCGCCCTAAAGCGATCAGCCGAAGTTACCTTGATATTTGTCATGTAGTTAAACAATTTGGCTCATTTACCGCGCTCAATGACATCAGTTTGTCGATTGAAAAGGGCGAGTTTGTCTGTTTTCTCGGCCCGTCTGGTTGCGGAAAAACCACTTTGCTGCGCGCGATTGCGGGGTTAGATCTCCCCACCTCTGGTACCATCCACCAAAATCAGCAAGCGATCACTTTTTTACCGCCTGAGCAGCGTGATTTTGGCATCGTTTTTCAATCTTATGCCCTGTTTCCTAATCTCACGGTCGAGGAAAATATCGCCATGGGTTTACGTAATCAAGGCATGTCAGTGCGTGATGCACTCGAGAAAGTGGAGCAGTGGCTGGAGATGATAGGGCTTGCCACATCGGCGCAAAAATACCCAAGCCAGCTTTCTGGCGGTCAACAGCAACGGGTGGCTTTAGCGCGTGCTTTGGCACTATCGCCTGGGTTATTACTGCTTGATGAACCGCTTTCCGCTCTCGATGCTAAAGTCAGAACCCATTTGCGTGAAGAAATTTGCCAACTGCAGCGTAAGCTCGGTATTACCACCATCATGGTGACTCATGATCAAGAAGAAGCGTTAACCATGGCGGATCGAATCGTGGTGATGAACCACGGGGTGATTGAGCAAGTTGGCACGCCACAACAAATTTATCAACAACCGGCCAGCCGCTTTGTGGCGGAATTTGTCGGCACCATGAATTTCATTCCTGCGTCAATGGCAACTGCGCATCAAGTGCGGATTGCTGAATCTTTGATCACCTTACCGAAAATTGAGAACGGAACACCTACGCAAGGCGAGCTGTTTGATTTGGCGGTGCGTCCTGAAAATCTTGAACTGGTGACGCGTTATAGCGATGCGATTCCTGTGGTGATCCGACATATCGAGTTTCTTGGTGCGTTTTATCGCATTGAATGTTTATTGCAAGAGGAACGATTGGCTCCGCCAGTCTATGTCGATTTACCGATTAACCAAATGCAAGCGCTGAATTTAAAAACCGGTGATGTGCGTTATTTAGCGCTGCGTGAAGGGCAGCTGCGCGCGTACCCTCGTCATGTCATCTCAACAACGCCAGCCGTTATGGCTGCTTGCGCTTATGCGGCCTAAGGAGATGATGATGTACAATTTTGATCGCCCACTTGCGGTGCGCCTATCACCGAGTTTGAGCCGTGATAGCCTGATTTTAGCGGCTAGCTTGTTGATCCTGTTAGCGCTGATGCTGGTGTTTATTGCCGCGCCGCTGGCCGCCATGTTGATGAAAAGTGTGCAAAATGGGCAGGGTGAATTTGTCGGACTGAGTTACTTCGCCCACTATTTTTCCTCCGCAGCACTGTGGCAATCCTTGCGCAACACTCTCGTGCTCGGTATGAGTGTTACCGCAATAGTTGGTCTTCTCGCGTTTGGCTATGCTTACGCATTAACTCGCTCTTGTATGCCCGCTAAAGCTCTGTTTAGAGTGTTAGGCAGCGCGCCGATCCTCGCGCCTTCACTACTGCCAGCGATAAGCCTGATTTTTCTATTTGGCAATCAAGGCATGCTCAAGAGTTGGCTCGGCGGCGAGTCGATTTATGGCGGTTTAGGCATTGCGCTTGGCTTGATTTTTTGGACCTTTCCACATGCGTTGATGATCCTGACCACCTCGCTTGGCACCTCGGATGCTCGCTTATATGAAGCGGCGCGGGCGCTAAAAATCTCGCCAATCAAAACATTTTTCATTGTCACGCTGCCCGCCGCCAAATATGGCTTGATCAGTGCGTTGATCGTGGTCTTTACTTTAGTGGTGTGCGATTTTGGCGTACCGAAAGTGATTGGTGGCAGCTATAACGTGCTGGCAACAGACATTTTCAAGCAAGTGGTGGGCCAGCAGAATTTCGCGATGGGCGCGGTGACCAGTATTGTACTCTTGTTGCCCGCGGTGTTTGCATTTGCGGTCGATCGCTGGGTGCAGAAAAAACAGCAAAGCCTGTTTGATACCCGTTCAGTCGCTTACCAACCTGCGCCACATCGGCTACGTGATGGCTTATGCCTGCTCTATTGTGTGCTGATTTGCGTGGCGATTGGTGTGCTATTAGCCACGGCGGTATATGGCTCACTGGTGACGTTTTGGCCGTGGAATACCGCGCTGACACTCCAACATTACCAATTTGCCCAAACCAGCGCCTACGGCTGGAGCCCGTATTTCAACTCACTCACTTTAGCCACTTTAACCGCACTGTGTGGGACGCTGATCATTTTTCTCGGCGCGTACTGTATTGAAAAAGGGCGAGTATTCGCGCCGCTTCGTCAGGCGATGCAGATGCTGAGTATGGTTTCGATGGCCGTACCTGGCTTAGTGCTCGGTTTAGGTTACATCTTCTTTTTCAATCATGCGGCAAATCCGCTCAATGGCTTGTACGGTGGAATGCTGCTCCTGGTGATCAATACCGTGGTGCATTACTACACGGTCGGGCATATGACGGCGCTCACGGCGCTGAAACAACTGCCACCGGAGCTGGAAGCCACAGCTGCCTCGATTAAGCTGCCGCAATATCGTTTACTGTGGCGTGTCACGCTGCCTGTTTGCTTACCTGCGGTATTAGATATTGCTAGCTACCTGTTTATTAATGCATTAACCACCACTTCTGCGGTAGTATTCCTCTACTCAACCGATACCGTTCCGGCTTCGGTTGCGGTACTCAATATGGATGATGCCGGTCAAACCGGATCCGCCGCGGCCATGGCGGTGATGATTATGCTGACCGCGGGTGTGGCAAAATTGCTGCATGTCGGATTAGAGATGAGATTGTTTGCTCGCCTGCAAGCTTGGCGCAAGGGTTAGTCGCAAGAGGCAATAGGATCGCAAGTGCAATACGTAAAAATTAAAGATGCTATCGTTGAGCAGATTGATGCGGGGATGTTGATGCCGCGTCAAAAACTGCCCGCGGAGCGCAAGTTAGCCGAATCATTTGCTACCACGCGAGTTACTCTGCGTGAGGCGTTGTCTCTGCTTGAAGCCGAAGGGAAGATTTATCGTGAAGATCGCCGCGGGTGGTTTATCTCGCCTGCGCCGCTGCACTATGATCCGACCCAAACCCTGAATTTTACCAATATGGCTCTAACGCAACATCGCCAGCCAAAAACGGAGCTGATTGGCGCCAAAGCGGTGATCGCCAATAAACAGGCAACTCGTCTTTTAAAACTCAAACCGTTTTCCGATGTGTATCGGGTCGATCGTGTGCGTTATTTGGATAACCGCCCTGTGGTGTATGTGACCAATTATATTCGCCCCGAGCTATTTCCTAATTTGCTGGATTTTGATCTGTCACAATCGCTGACTGATCTGTATCGCGAGCATTACGCCACTCAATACCAAACGATCCACTATCGGATTTCCACCAGCTCATTATTGGGTGAGATGGCGCAAGCTTTGCGTGCAACCTCTGGTACGCCAGCGATGGTGGTTGAACGAGTCAATTACAACCAGCAAGGCGAGCTGATCGATTGTGATATTGAATATTGGCGTCATGATGCGATCACCATTGAATCGATCGCCGAATTAAAGCGCTGACGTGGCGCATCGCCACTGAGTGCGATGCGCCCGTTTATCTGCGGTGTTTATTCGCTAGCGACATTCGCCAGTACTTGATTACGCTGCTTTTTATATTGTTTCGCCTGTGCTGGGAGTGGCGTAACTTTACCGGTTTCCAGCCAATTGCGTAGGCGATTGGCATCGCCGACGGGAGAGAGCTTTCCTTGGGTATCGAGCACCACAAACGCCACTTGGCGTTGATCCATTTCGGTGCGCATCACCAAACAATGCCCTGCGGCATTGGTAAAGCCGGTTTTGGTGAGATGAATATTCCAGCGATCATTAAACACCAAGCGATTGGTATTGCGAAAATCGAGCGTGTATCTGGGCTTAGCAAAGGTAACGGTTTTCTTTTCGGTCGTGCTCAACATACCAAGTTGCGGGTATTGTTTACTGGCTTTGAGCAGTAATACCAAATCATGCGCGGTGGAGACATTTTTTTCCGACAGCCCAGTAGGCTCAACAAAGTGGGTATGCTGCATACCCAAAGCTTGCGCCTTGGCATTCATTGCTTTAATAAACGCTTTGTAGCCGCCGGGGTAGTGATGGGCGAGGCTGGCGGCGGCGCGATTTTCCGACGACATCAAAGTGAGCAGCAGCAGCTCTTGCCGGCCAAGTTCGCTGCCAATTCGCACCCGAGAATAGACCCCTTTCATCTCCTTGGCTTCTTTAATCGTGACTGGTAATTTGGCCTTCATTGGGAGCTTGGCATCTAAGGTGACCATGGCGGTCATCAGCTTAGTCACTGAGGCGATAGGCTTGACCGCATTGGGGTTGCTGGCATACAGCACTTCGTTAGTTTTCAGATCAACCACCAGTGCGCTATGGGCGGAGAGCTCCTGTTTCGGCACGGTTTTCGGCGGGGCAGATTTGACGGCAGATTTGCCACTGCTGGGATCGGCCCCATAGCTGGGACTGCTCAGTATCAAACATCCATATAACATCAAAATAAGGCGCGAGAGGGTCATCATGTTAAGCTCACTGAACCGTTAATGGGGTTAAATCTCCGTTATTTAACCCGTTTACGACTAAGTATAGAGCCCAGACACCGAACCGTAGTTCGTTCGCTAAAATAAATTGAGTTATACCCAAACAACTTGGCGCTGCAGCTTCAAGTAGGAAGGGTATAGTGATTGGGGGGCGAAAGCCTAACCGATTGTCGCCAGATCAATGGGGCAGAGAATAATAAATTGAGCTTGGTTTCTGGCGCTTCCAAGCGTTGAATAATCGCATCGGTCATCTCTTCCAGTGGCTGACCAAAGGTGGTGAGTTGATAGCTCAACCACCCCGCTTGCTCAATATTATCAAAACCAATCACACACAGATCCTCTGGGATCGAGAGTTTAAACTCCTGCCTTGCGGCATCCATAAAGCCGCAAGCGATCAAATCGGTGACGCAAAACACTCCATCTGGCCGATGTCTTGAGGCGAGGATCTGGCGCGCGGTTTCAATGCCAGTTTGATAACAGGTTGGCCCTGAGCGATAAATGCTACAGGCAATGTTTTCCTGCTGCGCTGCAGTTAAAAACAACTGCTCACGTTTTACCATACTGGGCGATTGGATGGTTGATGACACCACCGCGAGCCGCTGACAGCCTGCTTGTTTCAGGCGATATAAGGCATCGTACATAGTGCTGGTGTAATCCAGCGCAATATGGTCGACACCGTCAAACTGACCAGCACGATTGACCAAAATGACATGCTGTCCACTGTTGACACAGGTTTCAACCAGCGAGGTTTGCGGAGTGCCAGAGAGGACAATGGTGGCGGAGGCGCGATAATTCAGCGTTTGACGCAGCGCGGCATCGACCACCTCGGCGGAACCAGAGGTGTTGATCACCATCACTGCACGGCCTGCCAATTGCAGTTTTTGCGTTAACGCATCCATTAATTTGGCTTGAAACGGAGCATTTAAGTTTGAGCCAAGCAGACAGACTGGGCGGCTACGCTCATTGGATAACCCACGCGCAAGGTGATTGACGTGATAATTGAGGGTATGAGCGGCGGCTAACACCCGCTGGCGGGTTTCATCAGAAACACTGGCTCCTGCGGTAAAGGTTCTCGATACCGCTGAACGTGATACGCCCGCTAAGCGGGCGACCTCGGCGGCACTGGCCACCATTTTTTTGTTCGGTTTACTCATAAATCCTTATTTATCGATGTCGTGTCCAAAGCCTGCCGCGCGCAATAGTTTTTCCATTTCGATTGCTTGCTGTGCTAGTTCAATTAACATCGGCTTTGGCGTTTCAAACCATTCATCTGGGTGTAATTGGCGTTTATCGCGAATGTGCTGAATGGCTGAGTCTAGCGTGGGAAATTTCTCTGGCCACTCTAAATGTAGAAATACTGCTACTATGGTCACAGAGCGGCTTCTACCGCCACGACAATTGACCAAAATATTGCCTTTTTGGCGCACCTTGTAGGACGGTTTCACTGGGATCTGCTGACTGAGACTAGATCGCATCAGATGGTATCCGGCAAGCACCATCGCTTGTGGATTACCCGCGCCATCAATCAATCCGATTTTGTAGTAGCGGATCGGGGCTGCGCCAAAAGCTTGCAAACCTGCGCTATGCTGCTCATCCAATTCGGTGACCAGATCAATATCTAAATTGACCGCACAGTTGATCACGGTGCTAATGTTGTGCTGTTGCAGCAGCTGCGCATCACTGGCACCGGTTGAGCCACCAATGTAAATATCCACGCCCCAATGGGGAATGTTGCTGGCGATTAAGCTAATCGGTGGGCGAGGGTAGTGAGGGAGATTATTGGCCATGTTGGTTCTCTCGGTGGTGAGCTGGTTTAAGGGGGATGTGTGTCGCTTGTGACAGTGTCGTGGCGATGGATGGCGCGGCCGCGAGGATCGCGCCACCTTGGATAATATCCGCAGGGCTGTTTGGGAATTGACCAATGCGTCCGCCTGACTCTTCAACCAGCAGTAAACCGGCGAGGCAATCCCATGCGTTCATATGCAGTTCGGCATAACCGTCGGTGCGCCCTTCGGCGACCCAAGCTAGCGCTAATGCGCCAGAGCCACTGCGCCGAATATTGGCACCACTGGCTAATAGCGCGGTATAAGTATCAAGGTAGCGCTGTTGCGTCACGCGATTCGACCAGCCAAGCTCTAATGAAGTGGCCTGTAATGGCGTGTTGGCGACGTGGATTGGTCGGCCATTTTTCTCGGCGTAACCGTTTTTACGGGTTAAATACAGCTCCTGTGTGACCGGATTATAAATGCCACCGAGCAGAGTGATGCCCTGTTCGACGAAGGCTATCACCACACAGAAATGGCCAATCCCGCGCGCAAAATTTGCGGTGCCATCAATCGGATCGATGATCCACAGCCGTGCATGACCATCATCGCCACCGGACTCTTCACCTAAAATGCCATCTTCTGGAAAGTGGGTTTGCAATTGCTGACGGATATATTGCTCAACCAGCAGATCCGACTCGGTCAAAAAATCTTGCGCACTTTTGAGAGAATAACAGTTGGGATCGCGGGAGTTAAAATGGCTAAGTGCCAGTTCACCGGCTTGGAGTAACAGATGTTTGAGCGTGATTTCTCGCGCTTGTAAGTCAAATTCGTTCAAAAAAGTTGTCCTATCCAGCTGCGTAGCATCGGCTACGCAGCAAATAAAAAAAGTTAGCGTTGGTAGTTAAGGCTCCAAAGATCCATCCAATCCTGACGCATTTCCCAGTCTGATTTCGCGGTTGCGGTTTTGTACTGCATCAGTTGGTCGCGATATTGCTCGATGCCGGAGACATCTTCGCTTGGCAGACTGACTTTGAGATTGGAGGACATTTTGCCATCCACACCTTGGGCTTTGATCCCTTCCGCCGTCAGCAGGTAATGGATAAACAGCTTAGAGGCATTTGGACTGTTGGTTTGCGTGGTGATCACCCCTGGCGTTGGGTATAAGCTGCCAATAAAAGGTTGCATACCACTACAGATGCCAAGCTTCATGCCATTTTGATTATCACGAAATTTTGCGGTACTGATCAGGCCGACAAAACTGCTTTTGGCATCTGGCGCACCGATCGCTTGTGCTGCATCACCATCGGATTTGGTGAGCAATGGACCATTGTTGGCTAAACGTTTGACAAACTCTGCGGTGGCCGAGGCTTGATCGGTGGTTAGCGGCTCACCATAGCGGTCTTGGTAAGCTTGGGCCATTTGAGCATCGTAGTGGGTGGCCAATTGGTTAAAGGTGTCCGAATAGAGCGGTTTGATGAGCGGATCTTGCATGGCAATTTTATTGCGCCATTGTGGCTCGGTTAATTGCCAAATATTGCTGATCGGGCAGGTGGTATATTCAGCGGTATTATAAGCCCAGATATTGGGCGAAAGGACCACACTGAGCGGCTCGCGATATTCTGGATCAATATCTTGCTGCATATCCGCCGGAACCCAACTTTGTACATAGCCTTTATCCAGCAGTTGTACTTGGGTGGCGGGCGCGTCTTCAATCAAGGCAACATCCGCTTTGACATTGTTAGCTTGTGCTTCACGGCTGATGATTTCAATGATTTGTGGTGATTTCGCTTTGATACCGAGCGCTTTGACACCGTATTTGGCGGTAAAATCTTTCGCCTGCTGGACAATTTTGCCAGTCGGAGCATAGACGGTAATCGTCTCTTCTTGCTGCGCAGCGGCAATCATCGCTGGTAAATCCAACGCTTCCGTTGCATGGGCATTGAAAGAAAGGCTTGCCGTTACCACAGTGAGCGCAAGCAAATTGTATTTCATTTCCATATCATTTCCTTTATGGGTATGGTCTAGAGTTGGGTTTAGTTATGCTAAAGCGGCATAGCCAATCGTGGTGTTGCGTTTCATCGGTTGCGAGAGCGTGGGTGACAGTTCCACTCTTACTCCGCTTGGGTCAAAAAAATGCAAGGCGTGATCGGGCAATTCGGCGTACACCTGCTGCCCAGCTTGGTAATTTGGTCGCACTTGGGTTGAATGACATAGACGATCGTGCCCGGCGACCAGCTCTACCACCCAACTGCCGCCGGTTGGGATGATCGATTCAACACTCATTGCAATGCTGCCGAGCGTTTTTTCGCGATGCACGATAACGGCTTCCGGTCGAATGCCACAGTGCTGCGCTTGGTTAAGATCACGATAGCGCTGATGGAGTTGACGTCTCACTTCGCTGTGATTGAGCACGGTTTGCTCGGTAAGCGATGTACTACACTGGCTAACCTCCAGCATGTTTAGCTTCGGTGTGCCAATAAACTCGGCCACGAAACGGTTAGCGGGTGAAGAGTAGATCTCATCCGGTAAGCCGACTTGCTGTAATTCACCTTCACTCATCACGGCGATGGTGGTGGCTAATGTCATCGCTTCCCATTGATCATGGCTAACAAAGACAATCGTGGTACCAAACGTTTGGTGGATGCGGCGCAGTTCCGCGCGCATTTCTAAGCGCAGCGCAGCATCCAAGTTAGATAACGGCTCATCCAGTAACAGCACTCCCGGATTAACCGCCAGCATGCGTGCTAACGCTACTCGCTGTTGTTGTCCGCCAGAAAGCTGAGAGGGATAGCGATGGGCATACTGATCAATGCGCAGTTTTTCCATTACATCTAAGCAGCGGGCTCGCCGTTCTTGCTTGGGTAATTTTTTCAGCTTCAGACCAAATTCAACATTTTGTTCCACCGTCATATGTGGCCACAATGCGTAGCTTTGAAACACAAGCCCAAGCCCCCGTTTTTCTGGCGGGATAAAACAGCCGCTTGCGACCGAATCCATGATGCGATCATCAATCGCAATATGGCCGCCGGTGGTGTGTTCGATGCCGGCGATCATGCGTAAAATGGTGGTTTTACCGCAGCCGGATGGACCGAGTAAGCACATAAAATCGCCATGATTAACCGTCAGATCGAGCGCTTTTACCGCTGCCGTGTTGGCACCCGGATAGATTTTGTTCAGTTTAGATAAAGTAATGGTCGGCATATTAACTCTCCAATCCTTGAGCCAGGCCAGTGCCTGAAATGCGTTGGATTAAAATGGTTCCTCCCCATGCCACCAGAGCAATGATCAGCACCACGGCATTAGCGGCTTGGTCGTAGTTGTAGTCAATCAATCTGAGTGAATAGGTGGTGAGGACGTCGGTGGCTGGAATGGCGAGAATAATAAATAGACTCACCCCTTTAATTCCGGAAATAAAGGGCAATAAGATGCCAGTTGCTAATGGTGCGGCTTGAATGGGGATAATAATGTGGGTTAAACGGCTCAGCCAGTTTGCCCCCGCAATGCGCGCCGCTTCTTCTGGCTCTTTACCTAACTGAGCCATGGCGGCGATACCGGATCGACTCGCAAACGGCATCTGCTCGGCGATCAGCGCGATAATCAATAAGATCGGCATTCCATACAGGGCTGGGATCGGGCCACGGCTGACCGCGAACAGCGATAAAAACGCGGCGGCAAAAGCAATCCCAGGCACCAAATAAGGCATAAAGGTGACTTGTTTTAGGCATTGCCCCATCCATGGCAAGCCACACCGCAGTACCGCATAACCGACCAATAAACCCAGTACGCCAGAGACCAGTGACGCGCTGCCCACAATCATCACCGTGTTCCAAGCTGCATCCCAAAATTCCTGTGTTAACAAGATCCCTTGATGCATGGCTAAGGTGTCAAGGTTTTCGCCAATCCAGTAATCGAAGGTGAAATTTTCGAGCGTAAAGCGCCCCGGCAAAATCATAATGGTTGACATAAATAGAGTTAGCAGGGGAATAGCGACGCCAATCATCACAAACAGAGTGGCGAGACTGCTTGCCGGTAGGCGCATTAAACCGAGTCGGTTGAGACGATCCATTTGTCCTTTGCCGCCGACGGTGACAAATCGGCGCGCTTCTTTCATCATTCGAATGTCGATCAGTAAGGTGACGATGCCAATCAGCATAATCACTAAGGCGACCATGGCGGCCACGCCGCTTTGGCGAGAGTCAAGTGCGCGGTAAAGGGTGGTCGATAAGGTATTGAAATTGATCGGTAGCCCAAGAATATAAGGCACGGCAAATTCACCAATGCAATCAGCAAAGATCAGTAGCGCGGAAGAGAGCAAGGCTGGGCGCACGAGCGGCAGTACAATCTTTAACGAGATGGTTTTGCGATCCGCACCTAGGATGCGAGCGCAATCCTCTAATTGTGAATCTAAGCGGCGTAGCGCATTGCCGACAATCAGGATCACCAGCGGTATATAGTGGATCACTAAGATCACGATCATCGGGAACAGGCCATAAGCCAACCAGTCTGGGGTGGCGATGCCCATCGCTTCTAGCCAACCGGGCTGGCCGCCGACGGTGTGATTTTTAAAAATCGTGGTCCAGGCAAGGGCAAATGTCCATGATGGCAGCATAAATGGAACAATTAATGCTGTAGCAAACCATTTTCGACCGAACATATCGGTGCGATTAATTAACCACGCTAGTGTGATGCCAAATAATAGTGCAAAAAATACCGTGACGCTGGCCATGGTTAAAGTATGTTGCAATGGCTGCCATAATAATAAGGCTGACATCGGTGATGTCATCAGCCGTGAGAAATAATAATCGGTTATTTCCCCTTCCATTTGCTGCGTACGCATTTCATCACCAGGATGAACAATGAAAGCATCAATCGCGATTGATAATACCGGGGCAACAATTAAGTAGGCAAAAAATAGCAACAGCAGTAATGCTAATATATTCGCTGGTTCATGGCGCATGATTGCCATGCGATGTTTAATTCGCTTAAAAATACTGACTGGCACCGAAGTAGGATGGGTGGTTTCTAACACAATGCTTTCCATTTCGTCTATTTGATGGCGTTAGCCTAGTTAAATAAAATGACAGTTATATGAACCTTTTGCACATGGGTGCAAAAAAGTCGTCATTGAAATAGATATGTCATAAAGCAAAGTTAAGGTTCGTGCTGTCTCTTCTTGAATGAAGGGCATCCATTTATTCGATACTAAGGAATAGTAATGACACGACATACTCTTATTGCATCATCGATCATTGCCGCGTTGAGCTGTGGTATGAGCGCGGTGGTAACTGCAGCAAACGCTTCAGGATCTTATCAGTACAGCAGTAAGGCGATTTACGCCGCACAACAAGATGCGGCGACTTATGAAGCGGCGCCAGCGGGTTATCAAGTGGTTTACTCACAATTGGTTGAACGCCATGGTGCCCGTGCACTTTCTAGCCCTAAATACGATATTTTGAGCAAGCAAGTTTGGGAGTTAGCCAAGCAACGTGGTCAACTGACCGAGCTGGGTAAAAAGCTTGGGCCTGCGATTGATCAAGTGATCGCTGCTAACCAAAAATTGGGTTATGGCCTGTTAACCAAGATCGGTGAAGAGGAGCCAGCGGGTATTGCGACTCGTATGGCACAGCGTCTGAATTCGATTCTGACTCAGGATGCCAATCAGCCAGTTTGCATTCAGGTGCAAACCTCTGGTAAAGAGCGCGCTAACCAAACCGCACACTATTTCATGCAAACCCTAGCGCAAGATGTCGCTTATGTGAATGACAACGCAGCGCAATGCTATCAGGCGCAAACTGAGCCTGAGTCAATCGATAAGCAGTTGGTTAATCCGTATGAGCTGTATTTCCACAAGAAAGATCCAGCGAAGAGTGCCGACTATAAGCAATACGCAGCTAACTTCGCGGCATACAAAAAATTCCAAGATTCCGACCAATTGGATGACACGCTCGATGCACTGGAGGAATTACCGCAAACCAAACAACTGTCTCGCCAGATGTTAGAGCGGATTTATACCAAACCGTTTGTCGATTTTTTAGAAAATGAAGTTTCACGTGATAAAAAATGCGATCTCAGCCAAGAGAATTGCATTAAAACCAATACTCGCCAGCCTGGTGAAAAGGAAGATGATTGGAAGTATGTGCAAAGTGAAGTGGATGCGGCTTCAATGCTATACAACTTATTCATCATTGGCCCTGGTATGTTGCGTGAAGCGCAAGCGCAAGGTGCAGCATGGAATTTAGAGCAGTTTATTACTCCTGAAGAGTCTGCCTGGTTCTCTTATCAATCGGATGCTGAAGATTTTTATGAGAAAGGGCCGAGCTTTGCGAATGGTCATGGCGTAACCTATAACATTGCTAAACCACTGTTAAAAGACATGTTTAATCAAGTTGAAGCGGTAGCTAATGGCCAGCAAGCCTATCCACATGTTGCCAAGCTGCGTTTTGCCCATGCTGAGCAGATCATGCCGTTGGCGGCTTTATTAAAAGTTGAGGGTAGCACGCAACAGGCCAATCCTAACATTCTGTATAGTCAGCAAAATAATGAATGGCGCGGTGGTTGGGTTACGCCTTATTCTGCCAATATTCAATGGGACGTGTATAAAAATAGCGCTAATGGTAGCGAAACATTAGTGAAAATGTTTTACAACGAAAAAGAGATCGCGTTTAAAGCTGGCTGTGCGGTTTATCCTGGTACGCAATATTTTTACAGCTTAACTGAGCTTAAACGTTGTTATAGTGAAGAGTTAATCATTAATAAAAAATCATAATACGATGAGTTTGTGCACAGTAAAAAATGTGCACAGGGAATGGTTTAATTAAAAATAGTCAGGATAGCTTTCAATGACACTTTATTTAGGTGGGATGCTGCTTATCTTGAATTTAAATACATCAATATGGAAATTAAAATGAAATTTGTAAAATCTGCACTCATATTAGCCATGATGACGGCAAGCGCAAATGCAGCCACTTTAGTTGAAAAAAATGGGATCACTTTTGATATGAAAGGTGATTTTCAAGTTCAACTCCAAAAAGATAATAATAAATATCAAGATGCGCAGTTCAATTTTGATTCGTTAGAGCTTAGTAATATTGTTTCTTATGCCGTGAATCAAGATTTAACTATGTTTGGTGAGCTAACGTTTGATTTTTCAGATGCGGCGAATAAATCTGAAGATAGTGTGGAATTAAAAAATGCTTTAGTTGGTTTTGAATATCGCAATATGTTGCTGACGCTGGGTAAGCAAGATTATGCATCGGATGAATTCGGTATTGCCGAAGATTATGAAATGGATTCTGACGATGTCGCTTTTCCTGAAGATGAAGGCAAAAATGTGATTTTGTTGAAAATGGATTTTAAACCGTTTGAACTGATCCTATCGACCGACTTACCCGTTAAAAACAAAGACAACGAAACCACGCGATCCTTTGATGCCTTTGCAGCGGTCGAGGTTGGGGATTTTGAGCTAGCCGCTGCTTATCAAAATTTTGTCGATGAAGGGGATAAATTCCAAAGTTATGGGCTGAGTATGGCTTACGATGCTGGATTTGCGCTATTTGCTGCCGATTATTCACAAACCAAAGACGATGCAGAAGACAGCACCTTTAAAGTGTATAACTTAGCCACCGTATTTAGCGTAAGCGATTCAATTGATATTGCACTCGGTTATGTGAGCAACAAACCCGAGTCCGAGTCAGAAATCAAGGAGTGGTATGCCAATGCCACTTACTATGTGCCTAATTTCAAACGTTTAAGCGTATTCTCTGAAATCTCTCATACCAATGGTGATGATGTCGAGCTGGCTTATCTGGCTGGGGTACAAATGAAGTTCTAATGCTTGATCAGCACTAAATGGATAGCACCGCGCTGGCGACGATTCGTGAGCGCGGTGCTTTGTATTATCGCCAGCCGATCCTGATCGCGAGCGACTCCGAGCGAACGCACAGATCCGGATCATTGCCCACGTTTGATGAACAATTTTATCACTAACCGTGTGATTTTAGCTTTAAGTTAGTGCGTTGTAACATTATGCTTTCCTAGGATTAACATTTATTGTTGTGAACTTAAGGAGCATTTCATGCACCAGACTCGCTTGATACTGGCTTTATTGATAGCGGTTGGCTTAATTGCTTGCGCTGCATCGCCAACTGGAAGAAATCAATTATTGCTGTTTTCTGAACAGGATATGAGTCAGCTTGGCGTACAATCTTTTGCTGAGATGAAAAAGCAAACTCCTGTTAGCCAACAAGCGAAAATCAATGCTTATGTTCAGTGTGTGGCCAATGCGATTGTGGCGCAGGTACCCAAACAACCCAGTTTTGCACAGTGGGAAGTTGTAGTGTTTGAAAGTGATCAAGTCAATGCCTTTGCCCTGCCTGGTGGCAAAATTGGTGTGTATACTGGGCTGCTTAAGGTGGCGGTCAACCAAGATCAATTAGCAACGGTGATTGGCCATGAAGTGGCGCATGTATTATCCAATCACAGTAATGAGCGTTTATCACAATCGCAGCTCGCCAACGCTGGATTGCAACTGACCGATATTGCATTAGGCGCATCGGAATATAGCCAATACCGTAACGTAACGATGGCCGCGTTAGGGGTAGGGGTGCAATATGGGGTGATTTTGCCTTATGGCCGCAGCCAAGAATCAGAAGCGGATGTGTTAGGGCTTGCGCTAATGGCCAAAGCAGGATTTGACCCTAATCAGAGTATTGAATTGTGGAAAAACATGGCTAAAGCTTCAGGTGGCCAGCAGCCTCCGGAATTGTTATCGACCCATCCATCCCACAGCACTCGGATTGCTGATCTCTCACGGACAATTGCGATACTTCCGGTTTATCAAGCCCATCCCGCCCGCTGTGTGAGGTAATGATTACCTCACACTTGAGCCAGAGTGATCTCTGGCTCATGATGAAAGTCACCAATTCAGGATAAAAGGCATAGCGTCGCATAACCTGTCGAATGATTAAAAAAAGCGAATTGCGCTACGCTCAGATGATGACGGCTTATCATCATGGTTTTTTCGCGGTTTTTTTGGCTTAGTATTGGCTTTAGGGGGCGCCGTGTTGGATGTTATCTGCTTTGGTTTGCGGCTCGGCTTAGCCTTGGCTGGCAACGATGGCTGAGTTTGCTTGGCTTGCTTCGGTTCGACCGCAACCTTGCTGATAGGCGCTTCAGTAACCGGAGCGTCACAGATCACCACATAAAATTCTTGGTTAAATTCAATCAAATCACCATCAAACACTTTACAACGTTTGCGAGTTTCGACTTCACCATTGACCCATACATAACCTTCGCTGATCACATGCTTGGCTTCACCGCCTCCACTGACGGCGCTTGCGATTTTGAGCACTTTATACAGTTCAATCGGTTGATTAGAAACTTCGACACCAATCGCTTCAATTTCGATTTCTTGATCTTGTGGGGGGAATGCTGCGTCTGTCATGACTGGTCTCTCAAAAAATTTTTCGCAGTCTAGCATATTGTGGCGCGGCATAGCGCCCTTTGCATGAGCGCTAAATCACTTTTCCTTGGCAGTGGATTTTGGCGAGCGAGAGCGGAGAGGAAATAACCTCGCCATGTGCGAGGTTATGCGTTGTCTGATCGGCCAGGATGGTGTTGATTATGACTGGAGATCGAATGTTCAGATATGGTTAGCCGCGATGTAGGCATCCAACTCTTGATGGTTAACTACGGTCAGCAGTTTACCATCGAGATAAAATGCCACGTCATCTTGGTTTTTTTCGCCACGCAACACTTTGCGTGAACCGTCGATGTAAGTCACTTCCATCTGCAAGGTTTGTGGATCCAGTTGTTGCATGGTGGCTTTTTCGATTGGCAATACTTGCGTTTGCAAAGGTGCTTCGGTCAAAGAGCGATCCAATTGATCATTCACTTTAAAGATAGCTTTAGCTGGCAGATCAACCACGGCAGGTGATTTGCCAGAAATTGGGTTTTTGCCGGTCCAAAATTCAATTGAGTTGAAAATAAACAGGTCAGCAGTACTCGCGATGCCATATACCGGAGAAAGCAGCAAGAATAGACCTTCACGTGCATAACGGTTATCGACAACTTCCAAGTTGAACTTGTTGACCAATCCCGTGGTTGCCATTTGTCCCATGCAGCCAGTCAGGGAAGTTACACCTAATCCCGCCACTAGTGCCATTTTTAATAGTTGCTGATTCATATCATCTCTACGCGGTTGAAAAAAAACGAGCCATGATAGAGTTTTTTCTCAGTTTTGGAAGAAAATAAACGCAGAATTAACCATATTTTCACGCAGTGCTGTGGATGGGTTTTTACCCATTTAATCGAGTAATGGTTGGATACAATTGGCTAACATTGGGTTGTGATTAGCCGCGGGATTTTTGTCACGCATAAGAGTTTTTTATCGGTAAACAAAAAGTAATTCCAATCATCAAGCTATTGGCTATAATCCGCGTACTTTGTCAAAAGCGTTGAATTTTGCAAAGTAATTTTGAACAAATGCCGATAACCGATGGGTTGTCTATTCTAATTTTTGACTGAGTATCACAAACAATGAGCAAGATTGATAAAGCTATGCGCATTCTGCTGGCGGGTTTCTGTATCAACCTTTGTCTTGGCATTCTTTATGCCTGGAGCGTATTTAACAAAGCCCTAGTGACTGACTTTGGTTGGAGCGCAACGGATGCTTCTTCACCTTATGCGATTGCGACGATTGCTTTTTCTGTCTGCCTGTTAGTTGCGGGGATTTTGCAAGACCGAATGGGGCCACGTAACATCCTGATTTTAGGAACAACCTTAACTGGTTTGGGTATGATTGCCTCAGGTTTTGCTTCTTCAGTATTGATGCTGAATATCACCTTTGGGGTGATTACCGGTGCTGGCATCGGTTTTGGTTATGCATGTTTATCGCCTTCGGCGATGAAATGGTTCCACCCGAGCAAAAAAGGCATGGTCAACGGCTTGATTGCCGCAGGTTTTGGTTTGGCGGCGATTTATCTTGCGCCTCTGACTTCAACTTTGATCACTCATTTAGGTATCCAAACCAGCTTTATGATCTTGGGTGCTGGCGTATTGGTGATCGCAGTGCCACTGGCTTGCACGATTAACAATCCACCGGAAGGTTATCAACCAGTTGAACCGAAATTGAAGGCGGGTCAGCAAGCCAAAGTGGCAAGCAACCCAGTGAATCTAAACTGGAAAGCGATGCTGAAAACCCCACAATTCTATACCTTATGGGTGATGTATGCGCTTGCGGCTTCGGTCGGTTTAATGATTATTGGTAACATCACCAATATTGCAAGTGTGCAGGCAAGCTTGCCAAATGCCGTTTATCTGGCCTCGATCTTGGCGATTTTTAACTCTGGTGGCCGTGTCGCTGCGGGAATGCTGTCGGATAAAATTGGTGGAGTGCGCACTCTGTTGCTGGCTTTCTTACTGCAAGGCGTCAACATGGTGCTGTTTGCGACATTCGATTCAGAATTCACCCTGATCATTGGCACTGCAATTGCGGCGGTTGGCTATGGTACGCTGTTGGCGGTTTTCCCATCGATTACGGCTGAGTTTTATGGTCTGAAAAACTACGGGACCAATTACGGCGTGCTGTATACCTCGTGGGGGATTGGCGGCGCGATTGGTGCGGCTGTGGTGGGTTACTCAATGACCCATGGCGGTGGTTATGATGTGGCGTATATTATCTCCGCGAGTATGATGGCGGTGTGTATTGTTTTAGCGTTCATCACCAAGCCGATTTCAGCTGCAAAGCTGGCTCAGTTGCAAACTAACGGGTAATTGATCGTTTTTGATCGCTCTTTTCTAAGCGGTTGACCGAGGTCAGCCGCTTAAGTTTAATCTCATATCACCGTTTAATCTCACATCACGATCGCAAGATCACTGCAAAACACTATCGCGCATCGAGCCCTAATTTCTTCAACAGTAATACTGCAGGACAAAATCCAGTAAATGCGCTTTGGATCAGGTTGATGCCGACCAAGACGGTCAACCATAAAAATTGGCTATGTACCCACCAAGTCAAGATCACCGAGAGCAGAATCATACTGCCGGCTAATACTCTGACACCGTTTTCAATCGTCATATTGTCCACCTCATCATAGGCTAGGCCTCGTGCTGATCTAGAGAATAGTCGATATTCACGATTTTTAACGCTCTATCGGGATAATAAATTTCTACAAATTATTGATCTCAATTTAAAACCTTTCATAAAAACCATCACAAGCAGGATTATTCGACTAGTGTATAAGCCATAGGATGGTGTAATCAGGTGTCCCTAGTTCACTCTACGTTTTCCGATGGCGGTGATGATACTTAATTGATAAGGGATAATGGGGGAATCAATGAAAGGGTTAATTTGGAGTATTGGATTGCTATTGGCGTGCTCAGTTAATGCCGATGCTCAATCAGAGCCTCAGATCTTTGTGGTAAAAAAAGCGTCGTTTTCGCACCGGATTGAGTTCGATGGTGTAGTGCAGCCTGTCAATCAAGGCTCTTTGGCAGCACAAACCACTGGACGTGTGGTCGGAGTGTTTGTCGATGTCAATGATTGGGTCAAAAAAGATCAAGTACTGTTAGAGATTACTGCGATCCAGCAATCTGCTGCATTACAAGCTGCTCAAGCCCAGTTAGAGAGTGCCAAAGCGCAAAATAGTCAGGCACAAGCTCAGCTTAATCGCTATCGTCAACTGTTTCCTAAAGGTGCAATTTCTCAAGAGCAGATGGACTCTGCCGCTGCCCAAGCGGAGAGTAGCGAGGCGGCCGTGAGATCAGCACAGGCTGCGGTAGCACAAGCAAAAGAGTCGTTAGGCTATACCAATATTACCGCGCCTTATGATGGTATCGTGACTCAGCGAATGGTCGAATTAGGTGAAACGGTTGCACCGGGTACACCACTGGTGAGTGGTTTTTCATTAGATGCACTGCGGGTTGAAATTGAAATACCACAGCGTTATCAGCCGGTTGTGGCTTGCGTTGCACAGTTCACCGTGCGTACAGCACAAGGCGAGCGAATCAAACCCATTTCATTGAGTCTGTTCCGTTATGCCGATCCACAGTCACATACCTTTAAAACTCGTCTTGAATTACCTGAAAAAACGCCAGCTTTAGTTCCAGGAATGTGGGTCAAAACTGAATTTGATCATGGTCAACATCAAATTCTGGTTGTTCCCCTCCATGCCGTAGTACAGCGCGCAGAATTAACCGCCGTATATCGTATCACCGATGGGCAACGTTGGCTTAATCCTATTCGTGTCGGACAAATCTACGGTGATTATGTCGAAGTGTTAGCAGGGTTAGAACTGGGTGATGAAATCGTGATCGATGGCTTAAGCGTAAAAGGTGAATAACATGCAAACTCGACTTGGTATAGCGGGTCGTATTGCCGCCGCTTTTCAACACTCAGCGATGACCCCACTGCTTGCCTTAGTGGGGTTGTTAATGGGCCTATTCGCGATAATTATCACTCCTAAAGAGGAAGAGCCACAAATCGATGTCACTTTTGCTGATGTATATATCCCTTTTCCCGGCGCGTCACCTCGTGAAGTAGAGAGTTTAGTGACAACGCCTGCGGAACAAGTGATCTCTGCGATTGAGGGTATTGACAAAATTTACTCTTTCTCGCAACACGATGGAGCAGTGATTGTGGCAATTTTTAAAGTCGGAGTCTCACGCAATGACGCTGTGGTGCGGATCTATAACCAGCTCTATTCCAATAAAGATTGGATGCCACGAGGAGTTGGGGTAGGAGAGCCGATTATTAAGCCGAGGGGGATCGAAGATGTGCCGATTATCGCGATAACCTTGGCGGATAAAACAGGCCACTTCAATCAGCAGCAGTTAACTCAAGTGGCACATGGTTTGGAAACTGAGCTGAAACGTATCACTGGCACGCGTGATATTTATACCATTGGTGGACAAAACACCATTGTTGATGTGCGGCTTGATCCTACCAAAATGAACAGTTTTGGCATAACCATCGATCAGCTTAATCTGTATTTACCGATGGCGAATCAAAGCTCAAGCATGCTGCGTTTAACTCACGATAACCAAGCATTTCCGTTGAAAATCGGCCAGTTTTTAACGCATATCGATCAAGTGAAACAGTTGGTGATCGGAGTACATCAGGGCAAACCGGTATATCTGGCCGATGTGGCGTCCGTGTCCTTTGGTATCAATACGCCCACTCAACACGTATGGACAGGGAATCGTGATGGTATTCATCCTGCCGTCACTATTGCCGTGGCGAAAAAAAATGGTGAAAACGCGGTGCAGGTGGCTAAAGCGGTGGAAGCACGTTTAGTTAGCCTTGAAAATCAATTGATCCCACAAGGGATTGAGGTCGAGATAACGCGCGACTATGGGCAAACTGCCGCTGACAAAAGCAATACTTTGATTGGCAAACTGGCTTTTGCCACCACAGCAGTCGTTATTTTGGTGCTGTTCACTATGGGCTGGCGTGAATCAATCGTGGTGGGGATGGCAATCATAATCACTTTAATGATCACGCTGTTTGCTTCTTGGGCATGGGGCTTTACCCTTAACCGCGTGTCGTTATTTGCGCTGATTTTTTCAATCGGTATCTTGGTTGATGATGCGATTGTGGTGGTCGAGAACATTCATCGCCATATGGCTTTCGGCAAACACAAATTAGCCGAATTGATCCCGTCGGCCGTCGATGAAGTGGGTGGCCCAACCATACTTGCGACCTTAACCGTGATCGCAGCTCTACTACCTATGGCGTTTGTCTCTGGGTTGATGGGACCGTACATGAGCCCAATTCCGATTAACGCTTCAATCGGGATGCTTATTTCGCTGGCGGTAGCGTTTGTACTTTCACCTTGGTTGGCGGGAAAGCTCCTTAAAGCGGTTAATCATCCGAAACAAGGTAGAGCTACCGATAGCCTATTTCACAAAATTATGTCGCCTTTTGTCACCGCACCAAAGCAGAGACGTAATCGACGCTTTTTGCTGTTGACCATTTTGGCTTTGATTATCGGATCGATACTGCTGCCAATATTGCAAGTCGTAGTGCTAAAAATGTTGCCGTTTGATAACAAATCGGAATTTCAGATTGTGCTCGATATGCCAGAAGGTAGCGCACTAGAGAAAACCCAGCGGGTACTGTTTGAAATGGGGGCGGCGCTTAATCAAGTTCCCGAAGTACGTGATTACCAAATCTACGCTGGCACCGCAGCGCCAATTAACTTCAATGGCTTAGTGCGCCATTATTTTATGCGCAGTCAATCCCATCAAGGTGATATTCAAGTGAATTTGTTGGGGCGTAAACAGCGCCACCGCAATAGTCATACCATTGCTCGCCAACTTCGACCACAGCTCAATCAGATTGCCCAACGTTTTGGTGGCAAAGTGAAAGTGGTGGAAGTACCTCCTGGACCACCGGTTTGGTCGCCAATTCTGGCTGAAGTGTATGGCCCAACCACGGAAATTCGTCATGCAGCGGCACGCCAAGTGCGGGAGATTTTCCGTCAAACTCAAGATATTGTTGATGTGGATATCTATCTGCCAGAGTTACATCAACAATGGCAGGTGGTGATTGATCGCAGTAAAGCGGCGCTTTGGCAAGTGCCGTATGCCTCGATTGTTGATACGCTTGCGACTGCTATCGGTGGTAAGCCCATTACTTATCTACACAGTGAACATAGCAAGTACCCCATCCCGATCCAGATCCAAGCCGCAGAGACTGCCAAGGTGCGCTTAGAGCTGGTGCTGAATATGAAAGTCAGCAGTCAAACCGGTGTTGCTTATCGGCTCTCGGATCTTGTTGAAGTAAGCCAAACCGGTATGGATGATTACCTAGTGCATAAAAACCTAGTGCCGATGGTGATGGTGGTCGGTGATATGGCCGGCGAGCTGGATAGCCCTTTATATGGCATGTTTGTTATTGGGCATGCACTTGATCAACAAATGGGGCTAGATCAGTATTACACCCAGCAACCGGATGGTTTAAGCGCGATAGCAGTAGCATGGGATGGGGAATGGACGGTCACCTACGAAACGTTCCGTGATATGGGAATTGCTTATGCTGTTGGTATGTTATTGATTTATTTATTAGTGGTTGCTCAGTTTAAATCTTACATCGTGCCGCTGATCATCATGGCACCAATCCCATTAACGATTATTGGTGTGATGCCGGGTCATGCATTACTTGGAGCACAATTTACTGCCACTTCGATGATTGGAATGATTGCCTTAGCTGGGATCATCGTGCGCAATTCGATTTTGTTGGTTGATTTTATTAACCAACAATTCGAGTTAGGCTGTGAGTTATCTGAAGCGGTCATTCAGTCAGCGGCAGTAAGAGCCAAACCAATTATGCTCACGGGATTCGCTGCGATGATTGGCGCACTATTTATTCTTGATGATCCGATTTTTAATGGTCTGGCGATCAGTTTGATCTTTGGGATTTTCGTTTCTACGCTACTCACTTTAGTGGTGATACCCGTACTTTATTATGTCGTGATGCAGCAACGTTTAGCGCGGAATAAATAGCCGCTTATGCACACAAGCCAAGCAGATATTCAACATCCGCTTGGCTTGATAAGACAAAAACCTGCTCAATGCTAATTAGTATTGGCCACTTGTGCTGCTTGAGCGATCCCTTCTGGTAAACCAAGATAGTAGCCTTGATACATGTGAATATTCAGTTTGCGCATTGCTGATAATTGTTCTGCCGTTTCAATGCCTTCAACCACGGTATCGGCACCAGAACTGCGGGCTAATTGCAGGCCGGTCAGTAATCCAGTGCAATTGCCGACCATATAATCTAACAGCAGTTGGCGGTCTAACTTGATAATATCAGGTCGCAACATCGCTACCCGAGTAGGGGTTGAGGCTCGGCAACCAAAATCATCAATCGCAATTTTAAACCCGCTCGCCGCCAGTTGTGCGGTGGCAATTTGTAATCGTTGTTCATCACTCGATTCGACTTCAAGTAATTCCATCACTACCCGTTGATGTGGGATGTTCAATTTAGCCAACTGAATGGCAAATGGGGTGGTGCTGATATTGCTGTCGGCAAATTGTTCACCCGCGATGGGTAGTACATTGAGGAATAAGCGGGTATCGCGATAAGCCGAGAGGTTAAAATTACGAATGTGGATCGCTCGGCTCAGTCGTTCGACATTCAGCTTATCTTCGACCGCGAAGGCATCTGAATGGAAAAACAGATCCGGCCGTATTTGAGTCCGTTGCTGAGTATAAATCCGCACCAATGCTTCTGCACCAACCACCTGATGCTGTTTATCAAAAATAGGTTGAAAAACACTGCGTAGTGTTAAGCCGTTGTATCTCGCATAATACTCGCCATCTTCATCGTAATAGATGCTATCGAGAACGAGTCGTTTATCAGTTAGAACCATAACAATTCAGTATCCTTAGCCAAAAACAGCGTAACACTTCCCTGTACTCATACCTTTATCATTGGCATGTTATTAACCAAATATTGAATGTGTCAATCCGCGCATCATTCAATAGTATGAGACTGAGTTGTTGATGTGAGTGGTAAAGTACCTAGCCAAGTTGTAATTAAACAGTGCGTTGTTTTTATAATATCTTTAAATACATAGAGATAACACGAATACTAACGCTATGTATTGGGTTCGGTATTGATTATTATCATTTTTTGCTCAATAACGACTCTAATGTATTGTATGCAAACGGTTTTAAAAAATTCGATCTATCTCACTTTTGCCTAAATTCGGTGATGCCATCGCGAATGCTTAAATCCACTGTAATACCGCATAAAGTTGCACATACTTACGTACCCGCTGTTGATTTTTAGAGCGTTTAAGTGGATGACCAAACTTTATGTAGCAAGGCGTGATCTGGTAGTAGTGTTCCAAGGTTTGGGTTAATTGGGCATCACTTTCCTGTAATGCAATACCTTGGGCATGATATTCCTCCATTTCATCGGGCAATTGGCCCGTCCACCAGTGCAGTAATTCGCGGCTTTTTTGGCTGCGTCCCATCCAGTGATCATTGAGTAACAGTAATAAATCATTGGGTTGAGTCGCGTAGGCATACTCTTGCTGCCATTGACCAATGTCGCGCATCAACTTCGTTCGGCACGCTTTGCCGGCACTCATTAGGTGATGAGTGAGGATCCATACCGTACCGATGTCGCTGGACACCCGGAAATGGTGAGGAAGATCCCGTTGGTAGGTCGATTCCAATGCCGCGTATTCGCAAGCATGACCAAATTCACTTAATGTGCGCGCCAATCGTCTCGCAAAAGCCAAGCCTAAGTGATGTTCACTCATCCCTTGATTATGGATGGTCGGATAATGCTTCTCACAAAGTCGAAGGCAATCGACCTGAAATTCATTGATACTTTGCGTCACGATATCCAATAGCAAGATGTTGTTCTCCCTAACAAAAACCAAACAAGATTAGCACAGTTACATTTTGTCACTAGTGGTAAACCGTGAGTTCTTGATCTCTGGCGCTTTTCTACGTTGAAAATGGAAAAGGAATGTCGTCAATTTCGCATAAGATTGTGAATAGCAGGATGATTGGGATCAGTGTCATCACTTGTTCTAAAAATTTGATGAAGTTCTTCGGTTAGCTTGGCTAGGCACTAGGCAAGATCTGGTCAATACTCTTGATCAATGCCAAGCGGCAACAATCCTCTTTGATAACTGCAATTTTATAAGAGCCAGCATGCAATGAATCAGTTAACTGTTCCACACTATAACCTTATCGCCCGTAGTCTGCATTGGATCTCTGCTTTGCTGGTGATCGCTCTGTTTGCCTTAGGGACGTGGATGATGGATCTCTCTTACTATACTGCCTGGTATCACATCGCGCCGGAATGGCATAAATCAGTCGGTGTGTTACTGGTTGGATTAACATTGCTACGAGTCTTATGGAAGAGTGTGACGGCTTCTCCGCAAATTGATGGCGCGCCGTGGCAAAAAATCGCAGCAAAAAGTGCTCACCATTTGATGTATATCGGACTCTTAGTGTTGTTTGTATCTGGTTATCTTATTGCCACGGAAGATGGACGCGGGATTAACGTTTTTGATTGGTTTACTGTCCCAGGTGCCGGGGCATTATTTGAACATCAAGCGGATCGAGCTGGTATCGTCCATTTGTACACTGCTTGGGGCTTAATCATCATGGCGGTGTTGCACGCCGCGGCGGCACTCAAACATCACTTTATTAACCGCGACAACACATTACGTAAAATGCTGACAGGAGTATCAAAATGAAAAATAGCCTTATAGCGATGACCGTTACCGCCATCCTATCGACCCCATTGGCTGCGAATGCCGCAGACTATGTGATTGATACTAAAGGTGCACATGCTTCGATCAACTTTAAAGTCAGCCACTTAGGCTATAGCTATATCCAAGGCCGATTTAATACCTTTGATGGTGAGTTTAGTTATGATCCAGCCAATATTAGTGCAGCAAGTGTGAAGGTTAATGTGGATACTCGCAGTTTAGACTCCAACCATGCAGAGCGTGATAAACATATCCGCAGCGCGGATTTTATTGATGCGGCTAAATATTCAACCGCTACCTTTAACAGCAGCCAAGTGGTTGATAAAGGTAATGGTCAACTTGAGATCAACGGTAATTTAACCTTGCATGGTCAAACAAAACAGATCCAGATCGACGCACAATTTATTGGTGCAGGACAAGATCCATGGGGTGGACAACGTGCTGGTTTTGTTGGGACGACTCGTCTTGAGCTACAGGATTTTGGTATTCAAGTTATGGGTGCTTCTAGCTATGTTGAATTAGAGCTGCACGTGGAAGGGGTGCAAAAATAATTGCGCTGCAACACATTTAATCATTGATCAGTTTAATAATGAACTCCGTTTAGTCATCAATAAACTTAGTGATGGTCAATCCACAAGCCTGTTAGGTAACCATCCCCCAAGCGAGCGCAAGGGGGATTATTTTCATGGTGTAATGGTTAACTGCCTGATGCGTGGTTAAGTATTACCGTTTGCCATGGTAATCACTCGTTTAAGTATCCAGCGCAGCAGTAACGGAATACATTCAACACCATTATTTTCACAGTGTGAGGTGATGGCTAAGGCTAAATCCGGTTTAGCATGTTTTTTCAAAACTTTAGACACTACTTTTTTGGCCGGCATTAAATGATCTGGCGGGATTTTGGCGAGCTGTCTAAAGAATGCTTCAAAGCCATGCGCATAGAGAAAATGCTCAATGTCTCGATCGGGTAATTCCGTTAATCGGTGCCGCTCTTGATCATGCTTGAGCAACCCCCGAACGGTGGCGGAGTATTTTTTACCGGCTGGGTCGCCATCACTGACCACATGCCAATCAATTCCAAAGGCACGCGCGACCTTAATTAAAGATTTCAATCCTGATTGAGCAAACTCAATAATTTGTACCCCTTCAGCGGCTAAGTTGTAGCCACACTGGCGGGCTAATTCATGGAATAGCCAGACTTCAGTTTCACCCTCCACCAATAACCAACAGCGTGCAAAAAGAGCGCCTGAGCGGTGGAAGCGAATATGAAAACCAATCCGGCGTAATTCATCGCGACTTAAACTGCGCTGTGAAACTCGGGTGGCGATGGTGCAATCAGACTTTCTGACCAAACGACGGATCGAATGCAACGGCACCGCCGCGAGCAAATCACTGCTGTTGGTGGTGAGAATTTTCTGCATCGGCAGTAAATCAAAAAAATTCCACGCCCGAGCAAGGTGAGTCGGGTGTAAGCGACCCTCTGGGTCTTCAATAATTAAGATTGGTCGAGCGCAGTGGCGCAGCTCTTTTGGGCCTTTACCTTGCAGATAAGCATTGAGCAAACCAAGCAATAACAATTTGGTCGGCTTATTTTGAGTTTGATTGATGATTTGGCTTAAATTTTTCTCGCTTGATAAATGGGTGTAGAACAGGCTATCTCGCTCACGACGTGGATTTTTGCGCGTTTGACTTTTAAAAGAAAAATAGTGCTCAATCAAGGAGTTCATCGCATTCAGACTGCTGTGAATTTCCCCTTTATTAACGTGCCCAGGACTTGCCATCAGCCTCCGCCAAGTATTGCTAAGCCGTTTTTCTACTCGCGCATTGTTGCCATTACTGGATTGAATGCTGCGTTCAAAGCGACGTGAATCTTTTAAGCGGATCACCGGATGTAAACTCATCAGCTCTTGCGCAAGTTGTTCCGAGTGATGCAGCGCGAGCACATTGCCGGCTAAGTCGAGAAATGCGTATTGGGTTGTGATCTGATATTGGACGCGAGAGGCGGAGATCCGATAGATAATTTGCGGAATACCTTGTTGATTGGTTTGCCAAAGTGGCTTGAGTTTACGATAGCGTCCGGCTTGGGGCTCATGATTATCCAGCGCATTAAATATCAAAATGATCTGTAGATGTTGGGTTTGCGGATCGGCAACTGAATAATCAACATGAAAATCGGCTAGGGTGAATTGATATAAGGCACCATCGGTTGGTAATGCCACCGATAAGGCATCGAGTAAGGATGATTTACCCCAAGTATTTTCTCCAATCAACGTCGTCACTTGATCAAAAGTCAATGATAGTCGGCGAATGCCGCGGAAACCTGCAATTTCAATGCGTTCTAAATGCATAGGTGGCTCCTTTGCTACCTCAGCAAGATTGTTACCTCAGCAACAACAGCGGATAATTTTTTGACTCTATCCCCTTCCTACTTGAAGCTGCAGCGGTGTTGGCGACGTTCGTTCACCCCAATCACATAGTTTGCCTATGCTCATGGGGACTCACTCACTTGCCGCCTACCTGCAACTCCAAGTTGTTTGGGTATATAATTTAAGAATAAAGGAAAAATTCAATCTAAGCAGGATGTTAACTGGATGATTTCTCGTCAAAGGTCACATTTTGCAGATGAACTTTACCCCGCTATGCCAGATTAAAAATGTGATGCTAATAAACAAGCATCACTAAAGTTTCAAGAAGGTTTCATAAAAGTCACGATTCTGTCATGATCAACAAGCTAGGATTAGAGTGAATAACAGAGAACACGTATGCCTATCAGAATAAGCCATCAGCCAGCTTCGATCACGTTGGCACATATTAATGACACCCACTCCTACTTTGAGCCAACTTCATTACAACTGACGCTTGAGCATCAAACCGAAATTTTAAAACCTTTTGTCAGTGCAGGCGGGTTTGCACGCATCGCCACCCGTGTTGCCCAGTTGCGTGATGATGCGCAGCGTATGCAGCGTGGATTCTTATTTTTGCATGCTGGTGATTGTTTTCAAGGGACCTTGTATTTTTCGCTGTTCAAAGGTCAGGCCAATGCGGACATGCTCAATGCCCTTAATCTGGATGCGATGGTGGTTGGCAACCATGAATTAGATTTAGGTAATCAGCCGGTCGCCGAATTTGCTCAGCAAATTCAATTTCCTCTATTGGCGGGGAATTGGGATTTATCACAAGAGCGGGCCAACAAAGCACCGCGCTTGGCAAGCAACCCCAAGATATACAGCTATGATGCGCAGCATGGCCATGCTCGTTGGATCGAAAAGAGCGTCAATGGTGAAAGCATCGCTATTTTTGGTCTTTCGATCGATAAAATGGCCGACATTGCCAACCCAGATCCAGACACACCGTTTGTCAATGCGCTTGCTACCGCCAAAGCAACGGTTGCGGCTATCCATCAGCAAGGGATCAATAAAATCATTCTGCTTAGTCATTTAGGTTATGAAGGTGATATCTCGTTGGCTGAACAAGTGGACGGGATCAGTGTGATTGTCGGAGGGCACAGCCATGTATTACAGGGCGATTTTTCGGCCTTAGGCATTGCTAGCCAAGATCACTACGGGCGACGGGTCAATCAAACTTACATTGTGCAAGCGGGATTCTATGCGCTGATGCTCGGTCATTGCCAGATTGATTTTGCTGCGGATGGGCAAGTAACCCAATTCACCGGGCGCAATGAGCTGTTGCTTGGTCGCCGCATGTTTGTCGATGCCAGTATGAACCAAGTGCAGTTAGATGAGGGCTATCGTCAAGCACGTGATCAGGTTGATAATCACCCGAATGTGGTGGTGTGTAAAAAAGATCCGACCTTGCAAGCGCTGCTGCAGGACAAATATGTTGCTAAAGTGCGCCAACTCCAACAACAAATTATTGCCCACGCGGATCATGGTTTACGCCATATTCGGATCCCAGATGCACAAGGCGGGAGCCAAATTGCGCCCTTGGTCGCCAAAGCATTTGCCCACGCTTTAAATAAACGTGGTTTAGATGTTCAGTTTGCGATCCATAACGCCGGAGGGGTACGAAATTCGATTTTACCGGGGGCTATTTCCGTGGCCGATGTAGCCGGAAAACTGTTGCCTTTTGCCGTACCAATTGGCATTTACCAAGTGAGTGGACGGGTGATTGCTCAAGTATTAGAAGGGGCAATCAATAACGCTTTAAGTAACGGTGTGGTCGGTACCGGTTCTGGAAGTTACCCTTATTGTGACCGATTATGTTTCCAATATATTGCGGGTAACCCACTCGGTGAGCGGATCACAAAACTACAAATCCAGCAAGCAAACGAGTGGCAACCGATTGATTTTAACCTTCTGTACTGGGGAACATCATCGGCTTATACCATGAAAGGCAAAGAAGGCTACGATGCTTTGTTGGCGATGGAAGGCGAGGGAATGGTGACGCAAATTTCCATGGCTGATGCGTTTATCGAACTATTAACCGACTGCCCAACACTCTTATCACTGGATTCCAATACTATCTATGAATGCCCCCTGCAATAATGATCAAGTTGGCATATTGTTTGCTTCGTTACAGCGAGTTGCCGCTCACCTCTGATGGGCAAAACGGAGGGAATATGTTCAGTAAAGATTGGTTTGACGCATTAATGATGATGGTTTGGGTGGGGGTATGGTCAGCATTGGTTTATTTGTTGCCTTTTGCTGGCGTTTAGCCACTGTATACATCTACTCATCTACTGGAATAGATAGACTGAAATCGCTGGCGTGTTGGGCTACAGATGTTCCATAGTCATTTGCCAAAAGAGCCTCAAATGAGGCTCTTTTTTATGGCTCTAGACAGTTTCTGAGCAGAGGCATAGAATGATTGAGTTTTGGGGAGTAGTCGCCTAAGGTTTATTTGTCGTCATCACGTTGGAATGAATTCAACCGGCAAATATAAGTGCTGAATCCGAGTTCAATACTTCGACGAGACCAACGCATTCAATGCCGCACTAAATGCGGTGATTATTAGTATGCGGAAGGTTTCGACACTCAATGATTGAGCGAAATCTTCCAACATGGAGTTAGCATGTCCCCAATCACTTATCTTGGCTTTGGCCTACTAACCTTAGCGCTGATCGTCGTTGATATTTGGCAAACGCGCGGTGGTAATATCACTATCAAAAAAGCCGCTATCTGGAGCTTATTTTGGTTTCTGTTAGCTTTTGTGTTTGCTGCCACCATTTATTATGGCTGGCAATGGTATGCCCCAACTAGCACTTATAGTGCGCAAAAAGCCACTATCTCCTTTATTACCGGTTATCTGCTTGAAAAATCATTGAGTGTCGATAACTTGTTCGTGTTTGCGATTATTTTCCATCAATATGCGGTACCTGACCATTTACGCCCTCGAGCTTTACTATGGGGGGTAGTTGGTGCTTTGGTGCTACGTGCGATTATGATTGCGGTTGGAGCTCAGTTACTTAGCCAATATCATTGGGTCTTATATGTGTTTGCACTGTTCTTGATTTGGACCGGGATCCAGCTTGCACGTGACAAAGGTGAAGATACCATCAATCCACTTCCAGAGCGATTGATCCGCCGCTGGTTTAAAGTTACTGACCATTATCAAGGTAATGCACTGTTTACCAAGCAACAAGGGAAGTGGTGGGTTACGCCGATGTTTATCGTAATTGGCGTGATTGCTTTTATGGATGTGATGTTTGCACTTGATTCGATTCCGGCAATTTTTGCGGTCACCCAAGAGCCGTTCTTAGTGTTGGCGGCCAACGTCTTTGCTTTGCTCGGATTACGTTCACTCTATTTTGTACTACAGGGCATGATGGATAAGTTCTTCTACCTGAAACCAGCCTTGGCTTTCATCATGGTATTTATCGGTATCAAGATGATGTTAGTCGGATCAGAGTGGGCAATACCTACACCAATTTCTTTATGTGTATTGTTGGTCACCATGACGGTCGCGGTGACTGCTTCTTTACTGCGTGAGCGTAAAAAACAGATCGCTTGCGATCAAAAAGGCTAGCTCCAACCTACGGTCTCTCTCCTTAATGTTGTGATTAGGGAGAGATCTTTATCGCGGTGGACGGACATCTCGTGGATGCCCTAGGGGTTAACGAAAAGGCTTGTGATTGAAAAATCACGGCTCACGACATTAAGCTTCACCCCGAAGAGTGAAATGCAGATGGTTTTGCTCAAGAGATAAGCAAACAGTATGCGAATGATTAAAAAGGGGTTTTCTTTTTCGAAGAGTGTGGCATAGTAACGGCGTCTCTTCGATGCGCGGGCATCGTATAATGGCTATTACCTCAGCCTTCCAAGCTGATGATGCGGGTTCGATTCCCGCTGCCCGCTCCAAGCTCCTATCACTTATCTATTCGTTCCTTAGTTGTTTATCTATTAAATCCATAGTGTTTTTGTTACTGCTTGTTTACAGCTATTTTGTCTTAGCTGGATTCGTTTGACGATAAAAGCCAGAAATAGCGAGTGCGCTCTCTTTTTGTTTTTTAAATCAAACCGTTAAGGCATTGGATGATGTACTGGGGTATATTGATCAATTGGTTAATCATTAGCGTGCTAATTTTACGCAGTTACGACCGGCTTGCTTGGCATTATAGAGTGCGCCATCGGCGGCTTTGAGGGCTTCATTGGGGGCACGATGTTTTTCTGAGTCACACACTCCAATACTGGCAGTTATCGTGACAATGTCACTGTTTGTTTTGCGGGAACGCTGTTTAGCCCCATCAGCATTGTTTTTCGGTCGTTTGCTTGGATTACGGATCACTAGCTCATAGGATTCAATATCTTGGCGTAACGCTTCAATAAAAGGTTGCACCTCTTTAGCCAATTTCCCCTTGTAAATGATCGAAAATTCTTCGCCACCGTAGCGATACACCCGAGCTTTACCACCTATCAGACGTAAACGTGCCGCAACCAGCTTCAATACATCATCGCCCGTATCATGACCGTAAGTGTCATTGAATTTTTTGAAGTGATCGACATCAAGCATAGCGACGGTAAATTTTCTTCCCATGTGCTTAAGATCTTGATCTAATGCTTGTCGGCCTGGGATCTGGGTCAGTGGATCGATGAAAGCCATTTCATGTCCAGCCGAGATCAGGTAAATCAGTAATAGCAAACCCGCCAGAGAAAACATGGTGGTAGAAATGTAAGCCACATGAAATAGTACAAATGCATTCATGGCTAACAGAATGGCACTATATACCACCGCATCCAGTAATTGATTGCGCGTGAGTACTGAAATTGCGGCAATACCGGCTAAAGCAACCAAGTACCCGACCATAATCAGCGGTAAACGGGAAATTTGTGGTACCACGAAGAAGATATTTTCGGTCAAATTCAGATGATTTTTTTCGATAAGGTGTGACTGAGTTAGCCAAGCCCAAAAGATAAAAAGCAATAAAATCAATAAATAACTAGCAAAGGAGTGACTGAATAATCCCGCATTTTTGTAGGCATAAGGTAAGAAACAAGCCACGGGTAGAAGCAGGCTTAACATGATCAATTCAAGCATAGTTGCGCTATTAGTTAACGGCGTTTGCAAACGAATTTGAATCAAAGCGTAGGCGACCAGCATAGTGACGGCCACCATCGCGATCCGACTTTGCTTAAAAATATGCGCCACTATTAGCGATACGAAGAAGAGTATGTAGGGGAGATTCATCGTCATGCCCAGATTGGACGTTATCACGACTTCCACATTATGGATGCAAAGCCATACCACAGCCAATAGCGACAACGGAAAACCAAAACGAAACCAAGGTGATGTGACAAAGCTAGAAGACATGAATTCCTGAGGTTCTACAATGAATTAGTAATAATTCTACGATTAAAATCTGTCACCAAGGATACTTTGATTTCATGATTTTCCAAGCTTTTTAGGCAAGTTAAGTGATGAATACAGCGCTAATCAGCTCTTTTCATTATGAAATTTGCACTTGATTAAAGAAAAAGCCCCTTAAACTCGGCTATATTCATTCCAGTAGCCAGTGTTTTTCGGCATAGATCGCCGGTAGCCTACCGTACCATGTCGATGAGTAATGATGTGGTAAACGGAGCAGCGTTTAGGTATTTGGGTAGGAGATAATCATGCAATTGAGTGAAGATGTGCATAACTATATGGAAACCTTGGTTGGTCAAGTGCTCGGATTGCCAACATATTCGCAAGTTTATTCGCCAGATCAATTAGCCGATTTGGCTTGTTTGGCTTTAAGTCAACTTAGGCCAATTTATATTCGTCATGATATCGATTTTCTCGCGACATTACCTGAAGCCAAACTGGTGATCCTTAAAGAGTATGCTCAGATTGCTGTTCAAGCGGCACAATCCATGATAATTAATGATCGTCGTCAGCTGCGCGATCATGACCTACCGGTGATTTTCACTCATGCGCGATTTGATGATGATGCCGAATTAGAGTGGTTTGAAGCTCCAATTGTGAATAACATTAAGCCCCGTCAATAAAATAAGGAACCCAACCCAATGGGATTATTTGCGCGCATTTTTGGAAAAATGAAACAAGCTGAATTACCCGAAATAGAGCCGATTGAGTACCAAGGGTTTCTCATCTATCCAGAGCCGATGGCTGAAAATGGTCAGTTTCGTGTCGCGGGTCGTATCACACAAGAGTTGCAGGGCGAATTAAAAACCCACCGTTTTATTCGTTCGGATCTGGTGGCGAGCAAAGCGGATGCGGAAGAGCTAATGCTCAAGAAAGCACAGCTTTTTATTGATCAAATGTCCGGTCAGATTTTTTCCTAATAAGCCTGCATGTTGATAAAAGTCATGAATAGCTTAGGTTGTTCAGACCATGCTCAATCGCTTTTCAGCACTGGCCGATGTAACTTACTGTTTTTATGTAATATCCATAGCACTGGTTTGACCTCTGCTGTGTGTAAAAATCGTTGTAATTATCTAACAGAGTTCACACAATTAGCCGCAACCTGGCATTAAAAGTAACCAAGCTTCGTAATTGAATTACAAACAACTTGCAGTTCATGCCATCGTCCGATAAAAACAGTTAATCATTGTGCCAATAGTCAAGGAACCGCTATGCAAATTGGTGTACCAAAAGAACAACTCGCCGGAGAAACGCGAGTGGCTGCCTCTCCATCCTCGGTGGAGCAGCTAATAAAATTAGGATTTGAGGTCTGTATCGAATCAAAAGCTGGCGTTTTGGCGAGTTTTGATGATGCCGCTTATGCCGCCGCTGGAGCAACAATCGCTTCAACGCAAGAGGTGTGGGCATGCCCATTGATCCTTAAAGTTAATGCGCCTTTAGATGAAGAAATTGCCATTCTAAAACCAGACACTACGCTGATCAGTTTTATTTGGCCTGCACAAAATCCAGCATTAATGGAAAAGCTGGCGAGCAAAAATATCAACGTGCTCGCGATGGACGCCGTACCGCGTATTTCTCGTGCTCAAGCATTGGATGCGTTGTCTTCAATGGCCAATATTGCTGGTTACCGGGCGGTAGTTGAAGCGGCGCATGAGTTTGGCCGTTTCTTTACTGGTCAAATCACGGCGGCCGGTAAAGTACCACCGGCGAAAGTGTTTGTGGCTGGCGCAGGTGTGGCTGGTTTAGCGGCGATTGGCGCGGCGGGTAGTCTAGGGGCGATTGTTCGTGCATTTGACGTGCGCCCTGAAGTGAAAGAGCAAGTACAATCGATGGGCGCTGAATTTTTGGAAGTCAATTTCCAAGAAGCGGCGGGCTCTGGTGATGGCTATGCCAAAGAGATGTCGGATGAATTTAACCGTAAAGCGGCTGAACTTTATGCTGCCCAAGCGAAAGATGTCGATATTATTATCACTACCGCGTTGATCCCAGGCAAACCAGCACCAACGCTGATCACTAAAGCGATGGTAGACAGTATGAAAGCGGGGAGTGTGATTGTCGATTTGGCCGCTGCTAACGGTGGTAACTGTGAATATACCGTGAAAGATCAGGTGATCACGACCGCTAATGGCGTCAAAGTGATTGGTTACACTGACATGGTCGGACGTTTGCCGACTCAATCTTCACAACTGTATGCCACTAACTTAGTTAATCTACTCAAACTGCTGTGCAAAGAAAAAGATGGCAACATTGAGATTAATTTTGAAGATGTGGTGTTACGTGGCGTTACAGTGATTAAACAAGGCGAAGTGACTTGGCCTGCACCGCCAATTCAAGTTTCTGCTCAGCCCCAGCAAAAAGTTAAACAACAACCGATCAAAGCTCAGAAAAAAGAGCCTGAGCCAACCTCACCAATCAAAAAACTGGCTGGTTTTGCGCTGGGTGTCGGTCTATTTGGCTGGGTTGCCTCGGTTGCACCAGCGGCTTTTCTTGGTCATTTCACCGTATTTATCCTTGCGTGTGTCGTCGGTTACTACGTGGTGTGGAACGTTACTCATGCACTGCATACACCTTTGATGTCAGTCACTAACGCCATCTCCGGTATTATTGTGGTTGGTGCGTTACTACAAATTGGGCAAGGCAGTGGGATTGTCACCGTGTTAGCCTTTATCGCTATTTTAATTGCAAGCATTAACATTTTTGGTGGTTTTACTGTCACTAAACGTATGCTTGAAATGTTCCGTAGAAACTAAAGGAGTACATAATGTCTGCAGGATTAGTACAAGCAGCGTACATTGTTGCTGCTTTATTTTTCATCATGAGTTTGGCGGGGCTGTCTAAGCAAGAATCCGCGCGCATGGGTAACTATTATGGTATTGCTGGTATGGCAATTGCCTTACTGGCGACGATTTTCAGCCCTAGTGCGCAAGGTATCGCTTGGGTATTACTGGCGATGGTGATCGGTGGTGGGATTGGTATCCACTACGCTAAAAAAGTTGAAATGACCGAAATGCCTGAGTTGGTAGCGATACTGCACAGCTTTGTGGGTATGGCGGCAGTATTGGTCGGCTTTAACAGCTATATCGATGCACCACAAGCGGCGACTCACGCCGAACATGTGATCCATTTAGTCGAGGTCTTTTTAGGGATCTTCATTGGTGCGGTGACATTTACCGGTTCGATTGTCGCGTTTGGCAAACTGCGTGGCATCATTAAATCCACCCCATTGAACCTGCCACACAAACACAAATTGAATTTGGCTGCATTAGTGATCTCTGCTCTGCTGCTGGTGCACTTTGTCAATGTCGATGGCAGCATTATGGCACTACTGGTGATGACTTTAATCGCCTTTGCGTTCGGTTATCATTTAGTGGCCTCAATTGGTGGGGCGGATATGCCAGTAGTGGTTTCCATGCTTAACTCCTATTCAGGATGGGCAGCGGCAGCCGCTGGTTTTATGCTGGCCAACGATCTGTTGATTGTGACGGGTGCGCTAGTCGGCTCTTCTGGTGCGATCCTGTCTTACATCATGTGTAAAGCGATGAACCGCTCTTTCATCAGCGTGATTGCTGGCGGCTTTGGCCAAGAAGTAGTGATCAGCAGTGATGAAGAGCAAGGTGAACATCGTGAAACCAGTGCTGAAGAAGTCGCAGACATGTTGAAAAACTCCAAGTCGGTGATCATTACTCCTGGATATGGCATGGCAGTTGCGCAAGCACAATATCCCGTTTATGAAATCACTGAAAAGCTGCGTGCACAAGGTATCACAGTTCGTTTTGGCATCCATCCGGTTGCCGGGCGCTTACCTGGTCATATGAACGTACTGTTAGCGGAAGCTAAAGTACCGTACGACATCGTATTGGAAATGGATGAAATTAACGATGATTTCCCAGCCACTGATACCGTATTGGTGATCGGTGCCAATGATACGGTTAACCCTGCAGCACTCGAGGATCCAAACAGCCCGATTGCCGGTATGCCAGTATTGGAAGTGTGGAATGCGAAAAATGTCATCGTGTTCAAACGTTCGATGAATACCGGCTATGCTGGGGTGCAAAATCCACTGTTCTTTAAAGAGAACACCATGATGTTGTTTGGTGATGCGAAAGAGAGTGTCGACGCAATAGCCAAGGCACTATAAGTTTCACACCATCGAATCGAGAAGCCAGCATAATGCTGGCTTCTTTGTCTTTGTGTTGATCATTATTGACATCAATATAACACTCTAATATCGCTTTATCCGATAATGCGTTATAGTTTTTGCATACCAAGTCAAACAGCATTATCCCTTGATAAAAGCGTTTATTGTTACATTGGCAAGTTTACACTTAGCCATTTTACCCAGCACCGTTTATGCCGATTCGCTCCCTGAGCGCATCGATCTTTTTGTGTCGCTGTTTGATTACCATACGGCCATCACATCTTATGATATTCGTTCGATTCAAACGGATTTTCCCACTCGCTTGTTGACGCCCGATAGTATGTTACCGCAGACCTCTGAGTATCCACTGAAAGATATTCAGCAACTGTACAAATTAGCACAAAATTGCACCGGCAAGTTGCCGCTCAGTCCACTGATCACTGAGCCTTTAGTCTTTACTCGTTCGTTATGTAAAGGCTCCAGTCTTTCTCCTCGTTGGTTTGCACGCAGTGGCCTTATTCATCCTGGAGGGGGGAGCTATGCTGTTCGTTATGCTGAAAAATACCCGGCTCAATTTGATAAACTACAGCCTTATATGCATATTCAAGAGCGCCCCAAAGCGGTAGAAGGGAGCTTGCTGTATCATTTACAAAATATGAGTGAAGACTCGATCAATGCTTTGATTAGCGGCGCATCAATGTTTGGTGTTGGTGATCAATTATGGTTGCGAAAAGGCGATATTTATTACTTATTTAATGAGGAGACTTGGTTAAGTAATACCAATAAAGCCGGATTAAGCTATAGCCTGATCTCGGCAGAGAATACCTGTTTTATTCAGCGCGGCAATTTATGCTGGGATGTTGAAGATCATTCAGTGCTACTGCGTACCAGTATGATTATTTTGGTGCTGGCCAATATTTTGTTGGTGCTTGGCTGGTCAATTTATCGCTGGAATTACAAACGGCAAGAAATGCGCAGCCGTATGCTGATTTTACAGATTTTAACTCATGAATTACGTACCCCGATCGCGAGTTTATCGCTGACCGTGGAAGGATTTCGTCGTGAATTTGAGCAGTTACCAGAGTCTCTGTACGATGAGTTTCGCCGCTTATGTGAAGACACCCGACGATTACGCCAACTGGCTGAAGCCAGCAAAGACTATTTGCAGTCCGACAGTCAACCTTTAGCTTCAGATTGGGTCCCTTCGGTTGAGGAATGGTTGCAGTATAAAGTTGAGGAAGAATTTAGCGGCAGCGTTACTTTAAAGATTAATCAAGATGTTGCAGCTAAACTCAATGTGTATTGGCTCGGTGCATGTATGGATAATTTACTGCGTAATGCGGTCAAATATGGCGTAGCACCTGTGACTTTAGAAGTTATCACTCAAACTCATTCAGTCACCTTTAAAGTGACTGATCAAGGCTCGCTAACGCACCGGGATTGGCGTCATTTGCGCAAACCGTTTGTCAGTAAAAGCGGCTTAGGACTCGGTTTGACGATTGTCGAATCAATGGTGGAACGGATGGGGGGCAAAATGTCACTCGAAGGTCCGCCGACTACCTTTATTTTGGAGATACCTTGTGAAACAGACACTGCTTCTCGTTGAAGATGATAAAAACCTCGCAGATGGTCTATTGGTTAGTTTAGAGCAAGCCGGTTATGACTGTTTACACGCAGAAACCATCGCCGATGTGAAACCGCATTGGAACAAAGCCGATCTGGTGATCCTTGATCGCCAATTACCGGATGGTGATTCAGTTCAACATTTACGGGATTGGAAAAAAATCAAAGACATTCCCGTCATTCTACTGACGGCTTTAGTGACAGTGAAAGATAAAGTAACCGGGCTTGATGCTGGAGCGAATGACTATCTCACTAAGCCTTTTGCAGAAGCCGAATTATTTGCACGTATTCGAGCCCAATTGCGTTCACCGGATAATGGGCAAGATGATAGCAAAGTGGTTACCGCCAACTTAATGATTGATAAGGCGACTCGCGAGGTCCTGTTTAACGGTGAATTGATTACCTTGACGCGTACCGAATTTGATCTGTTGCTATTTTTAGCTAGTAATTTAGGACGAGTGTTTACTCGTGACGAATTGTTAGATCATGTTTGGGGTTATAACCATTTTCCAACCACGCGCACGGTCGATACTCACGTTTTACAGTTGCGCCAAAAACTACCGGGGTTAGAGATCGAAACACTGCGTGGTGTTGGCTATAAAATGAAAGCTTAACCATGTTTCGAGTGAACTCTCTATTACTGCTAACCGGCGTGTTCTTGAGCACGCCGGTTGTGGCGAATGTTACCCGCTGGTTTGAAAAAAACACGCCACTCACTCAAGCCCATCAACATTTATTAAATAATGATCTGGAAAATATGTTCAGCTCATTGGTTGAAGTATGGCAGCTTGAGAAAAATAAAAACTTACCAACACATTTGAATAACTTATTAATCCAATCGCTCAGTGTTGATTGTGGTCGAGGGCTGGATAACAAGCCTTTTCCAGAATGGATTCAAGGAATTACCATCAGAAGAGTTGATGTACAAAGTCCAGGCCGAGATGCCTATCAAGTCGCGATTGAGACGAAGACCAAAGTGCCAATCGTTGATATCCGCTTGATGAAATGGGTTGATAAAGTGGTTTCAACCGATAGTACCTTGATTAACCGTAGTGACAGTGTCACACCAGCCAATTATACCTATTCCCGTCGTTATAATTTGAGCAATCCGCTTGGCGCAGGATTATATCGTATCGATATTACGGCCGCTGATCAGTCATCATGGAGTGCTTGGGTTATTTTAGGCGATATCATTGCCAAACAAGTGGTGCGTTGGACCTCAAAAGATGAGTGGCAAATTCAAAAGAATCAACTACTTAATCCACACTGCCCACTGCCTAAATTATCCATTTCTGTTTTTGACCATATTGATGGTAGTTATAAGCAGATTTGGAATCAGAGCTATGAATCCGATTACCCCACCAATTTAGAGAATGTTTCATTACCCTCCGACCGTTACATTGTAACGGTATCCATGATCCAGCAACGTTGGCAAGGTCCTATTGCGATTGAGCAATCTCAAGTTATTAGTAAAACGTACGATGTTAATGTAGAGGAATAGCTGAAGATATTGGACAATATGCCGCTATAGAATAAAAAGACGAATAGGCGCGTTATTTCCATGAAAAAAATTAATCTGGCGGTGGGTTGTTCATTAGTTTTTCTTTCTCCCGTGGTTATTGGTGCTAATTATGCGATTGAAGCTCGTGGTGATGCCATGGGCGGGGTTGGCGTGGTGTCCGGTAATTTTTTAACGGGGCCATTTTATAACCCTGCGCTAGTGGCTATTTATCGCCGAAATGATGACGTAGGTATGATCCTGCCTAGCATTGGCTTGTCGTATAACGACCCTAATGATCTGGTGAATGATTTAGACAAAGTGTCGGACATCATCAAGCGTGGTAAAGAAAATTACCAAGGTGAGCTCAATCAAACGCTAACCTCAATGCAAGGCAGTGTGCTGAATGCTGAGCTGGGTGGGGTGGTTGCGTTTGCCATTCCGAACCAATTTATTTCTGCCAATGTGTTTGGTAAAGCTTATACCGAATCGTTTGCCGCTCCCATTATCGAAGGGGGGTCATGTGCGGATAGCGACTTTAACTGCCAGCTACAACAAGCTCAAAAAAGTTCTGTGCATGCGGTATCAGTTGGTGTCACGGAACTGGGGATCACGCTGGCTAAATATCAAACTTTCCTTGGCCAACATATGGCGTTTGGCATCAGCCCTAAGTTGCAGCGTGTTTACACTTATGTGTATGAAGCCAGTTTAAACAACTATGACATCAAAGATCTGCGCGATAATGGCACCGGTGAAACCATGTTCAATATCGATGCGGGTGCATTGTGGTTTTATGGCCCGTTTCGCGTTGGCCTTGCGGCAAATAACTTAGTTGCCCGTGAAATTAACACCAAAACCATTACTTCAGCCTCTGGTAAGTCAATTGCATACACTTATGACATGAAGCCACAATACACAATTGGTGCGGGGATTGTGGCAGACTACTTTACACTCAGTGTTGATTACGATCTCAACGAAGATCAGCGCTACAAAAATTTCCAAGATAATACGCAAATGATCCGCATTGGCGGTGAAATTGACCTGATGCGCCAGCTAAAACTGCGGGCTGGCTACAATAAAAACCTTGCCTATGATAATAGCGAAGGAACCTTGACCGCAGGGGTCGGTTTATCGCCACTGAATCTTTTCCAATTGGATATTGGCGCCAGTTATACCAATGAAAACGCGATGGGGGCTTACGTTAACTTCCTTGCCAGTTACTAAGCATCTCTTTATAGTATGGCTCCCTGCTGAGGAGCCTATTTTATGTTTGATGACCTACCCACGTTAACCCATGCTGAGCAGCAAGCCGCTGTTGAACAGATCCAACAATTAATGGCGCAAGGTATCAGTACCGCCGAAGCCATAAAAATAATCGCACAGCAAATTCGTCACCAAAAAGCCCATCAACCTGCAACCGATGCTTAAATAGGAAGCAGCATGACCATTTGGAAAAAACCGATCAGCCTAGAAGTACTGAATGCCACTTCAAAACATACCCTGATTGAGCATCTCAATATTGTGTATAGCGAGCTAACCGAGCAGAGTCTTTCCGCGACCATGCCTGTGTGTCATTTTACCCATCAGCCATTAGGCATGTTGCACGGTGGCGCTTCAGTGGTATTAGCCGAAACCTTAGGATCGATCGCCGCCAATTTCAGTGTGGGAGAGGAGTCTTATTGTGTCGGATTAGATATCAATGCCAACCATATACGCGCGATGCGTGAGGGAATGGTGACTGGCACGGCAACGCCGCTGCATATCGGGATCTCCACTCAAGTGTGGCAAATTGAGATCAAAGATCAGCAAGGTCGATTGATCTGTACCAGCCGCCTGACTGTGGCGGTAAAACGCTCTCGTCCACAATCCGCAATGACAGAGGCTTAAGTGGTTATTCAATTTAGTGGCGGCAAAATCATTCTCTCTGTACATGAAGTTGTGGTGCGACTTGATCGTCACTCGGTAACTTTACAAGCTCACGCTGATGCCATCACCTTGATGGGCAAGGGCGCAAATGTCATGATCGCCAACGGCAGTGAAAGCAAGTGGTCAATCAAACTCGATGACGAAACTCAACTGCGGTCGATTGCGGATATGCTCGCTTGTGACGTGCTTTAAAAGTTTGCTCACTCAACTTGCTCCAATGTCGAAAAATAGGGAAACTATCGACAATTAGTCTTGAGATGAGATTTCCTCTTTATGAGCAGCCCTCGGCTACGTGTTCAATTCGATGCATTGTTCGAACATTTTCAAGGACAAGATGTTGAAACTCAATTAGAAGATGTAACAGACATTCTATTTTGTACCCGGCGTAACGCGCGAATTGTGCTCAATAAAATGGAAGAGGAGGGTTGGCTTGAATGGCATCCCGCCCCAGGACGTGGCAAGCTCTCGCAATTAATCTTTAAACGTACTCGGGCGGATGTGTGTGAAAATCTCGCTCGCCGCTATCTGAACGAAGGCAAAATAAGCCAAGCGTTTGCAGCACTGAATCAAGATGCCGCGAAATTAACCCAAGTGATTGAAAGCTATCTTGGGGTGCAGCATCAAGAGGGACTGCAAGTGGTCAGATTGCCATACTATCGTCCACTTTCCATGCTCAATCCGCAAAAAATGATGCGCCGTTCAGAGCAGCATATCGCTCAACAGGTGTTCAGCGGCTTAACTCGCTTAGATGAAGCGGAACAATTACAGCCGGATTTAGCCCATGCTTGGCAAGCGATTTCTGAGACGCATTGGCGATTTTATTTACGTCCCGGGGTGCGTTTTCATAATGGTAATTTACTGACGACTGAATTGGTGGTGCAAAATCTTTGGCAACTTCGATTGGTGAATCTATTTGCCCACATCGAGCGAGTCGCTGCGCCGTATCCTTGGGCAGTCGATGTGTTTTTAAACAAACCCGATGCACATTTGCCGTTAATGCTTGCCGAAGTGTGCGCCAAAATGCTGCCAGCCGATGCCGATCGCAACCAAGATTTTGATTTAATGCCTGTGGGTACTGGTCCTTATAAAGTGGTATTAAATGATGAAAAACGCTTAGTATTACAAGCCGTTGATGGCTATTTCGGCTTTCGTCCATTACTCGATAGAGTCGAAGTCTGGGTGATTGATGAAGTTCACTCATCCATGGTATTTCCCAGCTTATCCAATCCGATCAAAACCGCGCGAGGATCTTCAGAAGAAGAGGTGGAGTTGGATCCCGGCTGTACTTATTTACTACTCAATCGTCGTAATGGTGTCGCCAAAGATGAGGATTGGGCGCGTTATTTATCCGAGCGACTCAGTGCGCTAAACCTATTTCGCCTATTACCGGAAGAGAAGATTATTGAGCTTGGGGTTTTGCCCGCTTATGGTTTAAAACCCGGTTGGTACCATCACTCAACACCGCCTCATAAGATATGCCCACCAGAAGCGAAACAAATCACCATTGCTTATCATGCACAGCATCCGATGTTTCCCACCGTAGCCAGTGCGATTAAACAACTGCTTAATCAAGATGGCATCAGTGTCAACATTATTAAGTATGAGCATACCGTACTAGAAACCGAACAGGTTGATATTTGGATCAAAGCGATGGGAATATCCAATCATCGTGACGAGGCTTTAGCGGGATGGATACTCAATTATTCGGATATTGAATTTATGAGCCAAAATGAGGATTTTAATCAGTGGGTGGGCCTAATTGATACTTGGCGTGCGAATTCATCGGGCGTATTTCCGGCCAAAGAGTTAGGTAAGTCATTGATTGAAAAACTACAGTTGATCCCAATGTTCCATTGCTGGTTAGGGATCAGCAAAGATCAGTGTGGTGCTTTGCAAAATGCTAAATGCAATGCACTGGGCTGGTTTGATTTTAGTCAAGTCTGGGTTAAACCAGAATTATCTGCCAAAGGTTTTGCTGTGCAACGTTATAGTAAGTCATGACATAGCAATATCAAGCAGTGGTCCGCTGATGGTTATTCGCTAATCATCATACTTAACATTGCTCAATGATAAATATGATGATTAGCTATTTTATGGTAAATGAATACTGTTAAATACTCAGTGCCTATGAACCTAACAAAAACTCAGAACCATTGATATATGAAGTTATCGTAAACCCAGCACGATAAATTGGCAAGTAGGCATAGAGGGAGGTAAGTGGTTGATTTATGCTTGGTCATGAACTTAATTTAAAACCCTACATATTTAACATAAGATTGATAATGCGAAGTGTGTTGCTGATTTAAGACAATTATGTCTTAATCACCGTCAGTGAACGATTCATGAAAATTGGAAGTTTAACATACCTTACTGTTTGACTATTAACGCATTTATTTGCCACCACGAGTCACAACACAAGGTAAATCTCGCGATATCCCTTTAAATTTTGAGTTTAAAATGGATAATACGCGCTTACATATTTTTACAAGGTGGGTACCATGTCTACTGAAGCAACTTTACTTGAACGCTGTCAATCACAATGCGAGCTATGTGCCGCATCAGCGCCTCTTTCTCCTTTTGTGGTTGCGCCGCACACACTGGTTACAGTTGATCACGCGGTTATGCTATGTGATACCTGTAAAGGGCAAATCGAAAACCCTGAGACGGTCGACGCGAACCATTGGCGCTGCCTAAATGACAGCATGTGGAGCCAAGTTCAACCGGTTCAAGTACAAGCTTGGCGTCAATTGAAACGTCTTGCCGAAACGCAAAGCTGGGCTGGCGATCTACTTGAAATGATGTATCTGGATGAAGAAACTGCGAAATGGGCTGAAATTGGTATGGATGATGATGCCGATAAGCCGCGTGATGTGAATGGTGTCGAACTGAAAAAAGGTGACGATGTCACTGTTATCAAAGATTTGCCAGTTAAAGGCTCAAGCATGGTGATTAAACAAGGCACTGCTGTGCGTGGTATCGCTCTGACTGATGATCCAAAGCACATCCAAGGCAAAGTTAATGGTCAAACCATGTACATCATTGCCGAATATTGCCGTAAGAAATGATCCCTCTTAAGTACAGACTGATTTAACAGCGACTTAATCATGCGTATAACCCAAAGTGCCTCGATAGTGACTTTGGGTTATTTTTCACGTTCAGGCACACAAGCCAATCACCTGCACCAGAATGACATAGGCAGAGCAACAAAAACACCGATCATTGGCCGACGTTTCAATTGATATCTGTGGTCAATCACTCGCTGAGTGACTTACCGGTATAAGCCGAGATCTTTTTGAAGATGGGCTGACAATTCGTCCGCTTGGTAATAACGTGGAGCATTTGCCAAAAACAGAATGTTGACTAGGTGAGCCATCAATCCTTTGAAGTTAACCGCGTAGGTCTTGCTATCCTTAGAGGTTGGAGCCGCAAGGGGCCCGATTTGCATTAGCTGAGCCATGTTTGCCTCTGTTGAATCGGTCACTATTTTATTAGGTTCAATTTTAGTCAATCACAGCGTGGTTAGAAAATGACGAATTTTTCCGCTTCAGATAACTTAAACTAATGGCCTATTCTCAACTTACTCGCCTACCCTTTATGCTTGATTTAGGCCAAAGCAAGACGCACCAACTGTTGTGTATACGGATGCTGTGGTTGAGTAAATAAGCGTTGGGTTTCCCCTTGTTCGACGATGGCTCCCGCCTTTAGCACCATAGTGTGGTGGCACATTGCGCGGATCACCGCTAAATCGTGACTGATAAACAGATAGGTTAACTGGTATTTTTGCTGCAGATGTTTAAGTAAATCCAAGACTTGTGCTTGCACTGTACGATCGAGTGAGGAAGTCGGCTCATCGAGCAAAATAAACTCGGGCTTAAGGATCAGCGCACGAGCAATCGCAATACGCTGGCGTTGTCCACCTGAAAACTCATTCGGATAACGATGCCGCGTGCTGACATCCAACCCCATCTCTTGCATGACCACACAAATGGCTTGATCAATCTGCTCTTCATTCATCTGGCGATGGACACGCAACCCCTCCCCAATCACTTGAGCGACCGACATGCGCGGATTCAGCGCAGAATAAGGATCTTGAAACACCACTTGCATTTTGCTGCGATACGGCAACATTTCCTTACGCCCTAGCCTTTGCAAATCTTCTCCAGCAAAACGAATTTCTCCTTGGGATGCGAGCAGTTTTAAAATGGCCATACCAGTGGTGGATTTTCCTGAACCACTTTCGCCGACTAAGCCCAGTGATTGCCCTTTGACTAAAGTGAAATTAACGTCAGTCACGGCTTTGCTATACCCTTGTGTGCGCTGAAATAATCCGCCTTTGATGGGAAACCAAACTCGCAAATTTTCGACCGTTAATAAAGAGGGAGCATTGATGTCCGCCGTAATCGGAGCCCCACGAGGATCGGCGTTGATCAACTGTTGTGTATAAGGATGCAGTGGCGCAGCAAAAAGTGTTTGGCAGTGATTGGTTTCCACTAGCTTACCTTGTTGCATTACGGCCACTCGATCTGCAATTTGGCGCACTATGCTTAAATCATGGGTAATAAACAACATCGCCATGCCAAGCTCTTGTTGCAGTGATTTCAATAGCGCCAAGATCTGGGCTTGCACTGACACATCCAACGCGGTAGTCGGTTCATCGGCGATCAGTAGTTCTGGTTCATTGATCAGCGCCATTGCGATCATCACCCGCTGACGTTCACCACCTGAAAGTTGATGTGGATAAGCATTAAGTTTAATTTGTGGATGATGGATCCCTACCTTGGTGAGCCATTCTAATGCGATTTGCTGTGCCGCCGCTGAGCGTAAACCACGGTGAATGGCTAACGTTTCCACCAACTGTTGACCAATTTTATGTAAGGGATTGAGTGACACCATTGGCTCTTGAAAAATCATGCCAATTCGCCCGCCTCGTAATCCGCGCAGTGTTCGCTCTGAGCAGCGTAGCGTATCAATCCCGGCAAACTGAATACGGCCATTTAAGTAATGAGCCGAACCTTTGCCAAGTAGGCGTAAAATCGCATTTGCCGTCACTGACTTGCCCGACCCACTCTCGCCCACCAAGGCTAACGTTTCGCCACGCGCGATCTGTAAACTGATCCCTTCAGTCACCGGGCGTATTTCGTCTGCCGCACCAAAACCGATCGAGAGATCATCAATCTTCAATAGCCAATCGTTCACGAGCCGCTCCGTTGTAAATGAGGGTCAAAGGCATCACGCACCGCTTCACCAATAAAAACCAATAAGCTCAGCATCAGTGATAGTACGATAAACGCCGATAAACCAAGCCAAGGCGCTTGCAAATTCGCTTTACCTTGCGCGAGCAATTCCCCTAGCGATGGCGAGCCAGCAGGCAAACCAAAACCAAGAAAATCTAACGAAGTCAAAGTAGTGACTGAGCCAGAGAGGATGAATGGCATCATAGTCAATGACGCCACCATCGCATTAGGTAACATATGGCGTAACATTATCCGTAAATCACTGACCCCCAGCGCCTGTGCTGCCCGCACATAATCAAAGTTACGGCAGCGCAAAAACTCGGCACGCACGACACCCACTAAACTCATCCAACTAAACAGCACCATGATGCCAAGTAACCACCAAAAATTAGCTTCAACAAAGCTTGATAAAATGATCAATAGAAACAAAGTCGGCATCCCTGACCAAACCTCAATAAAACGCTGACCGAGCAGATCTAACCAGCCGCCGTAATAACCTTGCACCGCGCCAATCAGCACGCCAATCAAGGAGGAGATCAGCGTTAACACAAAACCAAACACGATCGAGATCCGAAAGCCATAGATGATCCGCGCTAATACATCACGACCTTTATCATCGGTACCCAGCCAATTGACTGCATCAGGTGCTGATGGTGCGCTGCCAGCCAGATTGAAGTTGATGGTGTCATAGTGAAAGCGGATCACTGGCCAAATAATCGTCCCTTGCTCTTCTATCAATTCAATGACGAATGGGTCGGTATAATCGGCAGAGGTAGCAAATTCTCCACCGAACTCGGTTTCGCTATAAGTTTGAAAAATCGGCGTATACCAGCGTCCTTGGTAGTGGATCAGCAGTGGCTTATCATTGGCGATCAACTCGGCAAATAGACTTATCACCAGCAATAGTAAGAAAATCCATAATGACCACACACCGCGCCGATTAGCGTTAAATCGAGCCCAGCGCGCTTGGGTTAATGGATTGGGCGCGGGTTGTATTTTTTGCCACATTTTCATCCGCGAGCCTCAAAATCGATGCGTGGATCGACCCACATGTAAGTCAGATCTGAAATAATACTCAGCAGTAATCCGAGCAGGGTCATAATATACAAAGAGCTAAACACCAGCGGATAATCGCGTTGGATGGTGGCCTCAAAGCCGAGTAGACCTATCCCTTCCAATGAGAACATCACTTCAATCAGCATTGAGCCAGTAAAGAAAATACTGATAAACGCACTTGGAAAACCGGCAATAATGATCAACATTGCATTACGAAACACATGACGATAGAGAATCGCTCGCTCATCCAACCCTTTAGCCCGTGCAGTCACCACATATTGCTTATTGATTTCATCCAAAAACGAGTTTTTGGTCAGCATACTTAAGGTGGCAAAACCGCCGATCACCATTGCTAATGTAGGTAAGGTAAGATGCCAAAAATAATCAAAAATTTGTTGGTACCAAGGTAACGCGGCAAAATTATCGGAGACCAACCCACGCAGTGGAAACCAACTAAAATAGTTGCCGCTGGCAAATACAATGATCAACATCAGCGCAAACAGAAAACCAGGGATGGCATAGCCGATGATCACCAGCGCACTCGACCAAATATCAAATCGTGAACCATGATGGATCGCTTTGCTGATGCCAAGTGGGATTGAAATAAGGTAAATCAGTAGAGTGCTCCAAAGCCCAAGCGAGATCGAAACGGGCAAGCGTTGAATGATCAAATCAATCACGTTGCCACCACGAAACAGACTCTCACCAAAATTAAAACTGGCGTAATCTTTCAGCATCTGCCAATAACGCAGGTGCAATGGTTTATCAAACCCAAACCGACGAGTGATTTCTGCCACCACCTCTGGATCCAGTCCCCTTGAACCTTTATAGCCACTCACTGCCGCGTCCGTAGTGGCGGCGACCTCTTGGCCTCCACCACTAAAACGCTCCATTAAACCAGAAGTGTTGCCTTCCAACTGGGCGATCGCTTGCTCAACCGGACCGCCTGGGGCAATTTGAATGATAAAAAAGTTAATGGTGATGATCGCCCATAAGGTCGGCACCACCAGCAGCAGACGGCGTGCAATATAACTCAGCATCACGCCTCCTAACGCCGTTTTTCCGGCAAACGCTGCGCTTTTTGTTGGTCTACCCACCAAGTGTCTAAGCCTAAAGAATATTTAGGAAATTGCGTTGGACGGCCGAATTTATCCCACATCGCCACCCGATACATGCTTAAATGCCATTGTGGGATAAGGTAGAAATTCCATTGCAATACTCGATCGAGCGCTCGTCCTAACGCGCGCAGTTTAATGGTATCTTGCTGACTCGTTGCGATTTGCTCGGTGAGAGCATCAAGCACCGGATCATTTGCCGCGGCAGTGTTGTAAGTGGAATCCATATAATGTGAATTCCACACAATTAATAAATTGGGACTCGGATAGGGATTCGCGCTGTAACCATGTGAAATCATATCAAAGTCACGATCACGTAACCGTTTCGTGTACTGGGTGGTATCGACCGTGCGGATCTTCATCTCGATCCCCATTAATTGCAGATTTTTTTGCAGCGGAATGGCAATTCGCTCCGCGGTTGGGCTGTAAATCAGCAGCTCAAAACGCAGTGGTTGACCGGTTTGGGTATGGGTCATCACCTTATTATTCAATTCCCACCCTGCCTCTTTCAATAAGGCAAATGCCTTACGCATCTGTTGGCGGATCCGCCCGCTACCATCGGTCACCGGTGGTTGATACACCTCACTAAAAACCCGGGCTGGCACACTCTCTTTATAAGGCGATAAAATCGCTAACTCAGCGGCATCCGGCAGTTGTTGCGCGGCATATTCAGTATTTTGGAAATAGCTGCGAGTGCGTTGGTATTGATCATAGAACAGATTCTTATTCATCCACTCAAAATCTAAGGCGTAATTTAACGCTTCACGCACTCGAACATCTTGGAACACCAGGCGCTGAGTGTTGAAAATAAATCCTTGGGTAGCTGCGGGGGCCTGATGAGCAATTTGCTCTTTCTTGATCAAACCTTGATCAAAATGACTGCCGGTATAGGCGGTTGCCCAAAATTTAGCTTGATTCTCTTGGCGTAGGTCAAACTCCCCCGCTTTAAAAGCTTCCAGCATCACCGTATCATCACGATAATAATCATACTGAATTTGTGCAAAATTATGCCGACCCACGTTGACCGGTAAATCTTTCGCCCAATAATTTGGATTGAGCTGATAGGTCACGCTTTGCCCAGGTTTGAAAGCCACAATTTGATAGGCACCACTACCAATTGGTGGCTGATTGAGTGGTTCGGCCAGATTTTTATCTTGCCAGAAATGTTTGGGTAACACGCGGGTTGATTGTGCGAGGCTAAACAGTTGTTCACGGTTAGGTTGCTGCATTTCGATGCGTACTGTTCGTTCAGCAATCGCCCGCACTGACTTTACATCTTTGTAGTACACCCGATATTGCGCTACCCCTTCGCTCATAAATTTATCAAAGGTAAATTCCACATCTTGCGCCGTGATGGGCTGTTGATCATGAAAGCGTGCCAGTGGATTAAGATCAATTTCCAACCAAGTGAAATCATCAGAGTAGCGAATTTTACTGGCAATCAGCGGATAGTATGAGTCAATTTCATCCGCCGGTGAGAACATGAGTGGATCATACAATTCTTCGCTATTGGCGGCGGCCACCCCACGTGAGGCAAAACGGTTAAAGTTGTCGTATGTGCCTAATTCGCCAAAGGTGACTTTGCCATATTTGGGCGCCTGTGGATTTACATAATCAAAATGCGCAAAATTGGCAGGATATTTGGCTTGCCCAAACCCAACCAGCCGAGTGGTTTCAACCACATTGGCCCAACTTATCTGGCTAGATAACACCAGCAGGATACCTAATCCCATCGCTTTGTAACTGCGCATCGCTCTCTCCCTCGGCATGTTATCTCATCCTATTCCATATCAAACTTAGATGTGATGGTATAAATAACCAATCATGCAGACAGTTAAATCGCCTTAAACCTAAGCTTTTGGCCGATGCTAACACAATTTTTTATCTGAAACGCCACTGATCAAGCTGAATTAAAATCGATTTGGCTTCATGATTGCATCGCTGTTGGCCCTATTCTGGCTCAAATCCGATCTTATCGATAGAGCCGCTACTGCTAGGCTAAGCACCTTACTCAAGCACAAGCGTGCATACGCGTTCAAGCTGTCAGTCTATTGTGCAAAAATTGAGGCAAACAAGCGCATTAAATGTGCAGACAACGCCTATTTTACGCGGTTGTATTGACATTTTTTGATAACTTCCTAGCATGGCATTTTTCACTGTAATGAGAACTTTCCATGTCTGAGACAACCCCAACCGAAACACCAGCAGTGGACTTAGCATCCATCTCACCAGAACTGCGCCAAGTTCTAGAGTTTGATCAAGTGCCAGAAGCAATGTATCACATGGTAACTTCGATTCATGAAGTCTCTGAAGAAGTGGTCCGTGAAGCCTGGAACTCACTGCCAGCCAGTGCACAAAACATTCTGGATAATTTTGAACAGTTTCATGCACTGATTTCCGTTAGCCAAGCTTTTGCTGGGCTGAATGTCATGGAAGAGTTCCCAACCTTGAATCTTCCTAAAGAGATGAGCGAACAAGATAAAGAGGCCTATCGGGCTCAGTTGCTGGATCAAGTGCTGCACAACTGTGTTAAAGACATGGTTAAACAGATCAAAAAAGCACGCCGTGACCCAATCCTTAAACGTGATTTTAAAGACGTGTTTGCCCAATAAGCCAATCACCTAGGATCTTGTTGATCAAAAATGGTAAATGGGCAAGGTAGTATGCAAGGAGCACTAATGCGCTCCTTGCATTTTAGGCAAAAAAAAAGCCCACTTAATCAGTGGGCTTGCGTACTTCATAGGGGGAAGTTACGCCATTACCTGAACCCCTTGCTTGGCCTGCTCACGTAGCCCAAGTAAGAAAGTCAAACCAAATGCGGCGACAAAAGCAATCACCATCCCAACAATATAGTAGCCAATTTGCTGTGGAGTAATCGAAATGATCCCAGGCAAGCCTGCCGCGCCTAAAGCTTGAGCTTTGACATTAAATAACGTAATGAAAGCACTTGCCAAAGCCGAACCACAAATCGCTGCAATAAACGGATAACGCAGCTTCAAATTAACACCAAACATTGCAGGCTCTGTAATACCCAATAATGCGGTGATTCCAGATGGAATCGCAATTCCCTTGAGTTTGCTATCTTTAGTCATCACGCCCACCGCTAACGCTGCGGCACCCTGAGCAACATTTGACATAGCGGCAATCGGGAAGATAAAGGTTCCACCAGTGGTGATAATGTCGGCCAATAATTGCGTTTCGATGGCAATGAAGCTGTGGTGCATGCCAGTGATCACAAAAGGCGCATAGATGAAACCAAATAAACCACCACCGATAAAGCCTGCTGAATCATAGAGCCAATTCAGCGCATCTCCGAGCATGAAGCCAATATCACGAGTTAGTGGGCCGACCAAGGTGAAGGTGAGAAAACCGGTGATAAAAATTGCCAACATTGGTGTCAGTAGGTTATCCAACACTGAAGGAACAATTTTACGGAGACCATTTTCAATTTTGGCTAAAATGAAAGCCGATACCAGTACCGGTAGCACCGAACCTTGATAACCCACTTTCTCAATAGCAAAACCAAGAATATTCCAAGTCGGTACAGTGCCCGATACCGATGCACTGCCAAATCCCCAACCATTGAGTAGATCTGGGTGTACCATCAGCATGCCAAGTGCGGCACCTAAAAACGGATTACCGCCAAATTTACGCGAAGCTGAGAACGCAAGTAATACCGGTAGATAGACAAACGGAGCATTGGCAAAGGTGTTGATCATGCTGGCTAAATCAGCCAATCCAGGATTAGCATCAATCAGTGATTGCCCTTCAATGAATAAGCCGGTGGCCGTAAGTACATTGAATAACCCCATCAATAGACCACCAGCCACAATGGCAGGAATAATCGGCACAAAAATATCCGATAAACCTTTCACCGCCCGTTGCGCCCAGTTCTGTTTTTCTGCGCCAACCGAAGCCACATCATTGGTCGACATGTCGGCTAAACCCGTTAATTTGGCCATTTCAGCATAGACTTGGTTCACAATGCCTGAGCCAAAAATGATTTGATACTGTCCTGCAACTTTGAATTGCCCTTTCACGCCTGGCAGTGATTCGATGGCGCTTTCATCGAGTTGCGTTTCATCTTTTAACACTAAACGTAGACGAGTCGCACAATGCGCGAGTGCTTGAATATTGCTTTTGCCACCCAAGCTATCTAGAAGTTGTTTTGCTATGACTGGATAGTCCATAACTCACCCCGGTATTTATTTTTGTTCAATTGAAAATAGGCCGTTTGCCATATCAATTGGGAACGTTTGCAAGTTCATTCTTGTCTGTTTCTGAGTTGTGGTCAAAATCAATACCATCAAAATGTGAATAAGATCGCCAAATTTACTAAGGATGCAGCATGAAACAGGGTTAAAATGTGATTATTCATTTGTTTGTAGTCTCTATTTCTGCAATCAATCCCAATTTTGCGCCTTCAGGATGCTCTATGGCCAGTTTGCATGATGTTGCCCGTTTAGCGGGTGTTTCTAAATCTACCGTTTCTCGTGTTATTAATGATGAGTATGGCGTTAAACAATCGACAAAAATCAAAGTTTTACAGGCAGTTAAGCAATGTGGTTATGTCGTTAATCAAGTTGCCAAAGATCTCAAATCACAAACCACCAATTTGATTGGCGTGATTGTACCTCGTGTTTCTTCTCATGCCACTGCGCAAGGAGTAGATGGACTAACGGCCATTTTCGAACAAGCAGGCAAGCATGTGCTATTGGCCAACACCCATCAAGTGCATGCAAAAGAAATTGAATATATTCAGATATTTAACCAGAAAAGAGTCGAAGGCATTGTCTTTTATGCAACGCACCTTGATAAGCCTCTAGTCGAAGCGATTCAGCAATCAGCCGTTCCGGTGGTGTTGGTGGGACAAGACGGCTCGTTATATAACATTCCGAGCATAGTGCACGACGATCATCGAGTGGGTTTTGAGGCCGGACAACGCTTAGTTACTGCCGGATGTCAGCATATTGGTTTTATTGGTGTGCAAAGTGATGATATCGCAGTCGATGCACTGCGTTCACAAGGCTTAGAGCAAGCCCTCGCCTTTCATCAATTAGAACTGCTTTTTCATAGGCGCGGAGATTTTTCGCTGCACTCCGGTTATCAGATGGCCAAACAAGCCTATCAAGATCACCCACAGCTTGATGGCCTATTCTGCGCGACTGACCGGCTGGCGATTGGCGCAATTAAAGCGCTGCAAGAGCTCGGCGTTCAAGTCGGCCAGCAAATTAAATTGCTTGGGGTGGGCAATGATGAGTTGGCTTATGTGAGTACACCACCATTGGCAACTTTTAACTATGCATTTGATAAAGCTGGCGAAAATGCAGCTAAAATGCTGCTAGAACGGATTGCGGGTCGTGGACAAGAAATGAGTAAAGTAGTGCTGACCTTCCAAAATATTCAACGAGAAACTTGCCCTGTGTGATCACGAAAAACTTGCTTTACCAGTTTGGGGACGCTAAATTGAGAACGTTCCCGACATTTTTGATGGTAAGGTAAGTCAATGTTATTAGAAAAACTGCTCGCATATGCTGGTGGAGTCGACAACGTTACACGGATTTTAGCCCCGCAAGGTCGCGTGGCTTTAGCTCTACACGGCGCGCCCTTAACAACCGATGAATTAGCAATCGACGAAATTGATCTGCAATCGGTACTTGGCGAATGGCAGATTTCTATCCCACGCAATGCTTCCATCTCTGATCAGCAGTTAGCCGAGGTTGGTTTAATTATTGCTCAGCGCCAAAAAGCGCAGACCTTACCTTATCAACGTGCTGTGGCAAGCTCTTATCGCCCCCAATGGCACATCTCTCCACCGCAAGGGCTGCTTAATGACCCCAACGGTTTTATTTACCATCAAGGGCAATATCACCTTTTTTATCAATGGTCACCTTTTGCTTGCCAACATCAAGATAAATATTGGGTCCATCTTACCAGTGCTGATTTAGTCGATTGGCAGTGGCAATCGGTCGCCCTAACCCCTGCCGATTGGTTTGATAGCCATGGTGTTTTCTCTGGTCATGCGGTCAGTGATCAACAAGATTTATGGTTATTCTATACTGGCAACACCCGCTTAGGGGTCGATCGTCAACGGCAAACAATGCAGTGTGCAGCCCGCATGAATGATTGCGGAGAGTTTGAAAAACTCGGACCGCTGATCCGCTCGTTACCTACGGGTGTAACTGAGCATATTCGCGACCCCAAAGTAATTGGCCGCCAAGGCGATTGGCAAATGTTACTGGGAGCTCAAACGCTGCAGCATCAAGGACGCTTGGCGATTTACCGCTCCCATGATTTACTCAATTGGCACTTTGATAAGCTGTATGGGGATGAACTCGGCGACTATGGTTATATGTGGGAGTGTCCGGATTGGTTTGAGCTGCAAGGTGAGCGTTTTTTGGTATTTGGTCCACAAGGGATCAAGTCGGCCAATCCTCATCACACTATTCAGCACCAAAATCGGATTTTCCGGGTGACCCAAAATCCGCAAGGTGAAGTCACCTTCCACCAAGGTTGGCCTTTGGATGAAGGGTTTGATTTTTATGCACCACAAAGCGCTCAAACTGCCGATGGGCGTCGTGTACTCTGCGCGTGGATGGGCTTGCCCGATGAACTGCAGCATCCCACTTGCGATCAAGGTTGGATTCATCAACTCACGGCACTGCGTGAATTAGAGTGGCGAAATGACCGGCTTTATCAACAGCCATTGCGTGAGCTACAAAAGCGAATGCATGCCCAGCAATCACTACTTTTAAGTGACATTGTCACTGACATGCAAAGCAAAAGCTTTGCCCTTAAAGTGACTCTGCCCTGGGGCTGTGAATTGCGCTTAATGCAAAACGCACACTATCAGGTCCGATTGACGTTAGATGCCGAGCAACAAGTACTACGCCTTGACCGCTCAGCAACCCAAATACGTCAGGGTGATACGATTCGCGAACTGTCACTGAGCAGCACAAATGTCGAGCTATACATTCTCGCCGATCAATCCTCACTGGAAATTTTCATCAACCAAGGTGAACATGTGATGACAAGTCGCATCTTTACCCCACAAGATGCCACCGGGATTTCGCTGCATGGTGCCACTGCACGCGCTGAGTGGGCCAATATCGCCGCAAGTTCTGCGCCATTTGCTACGGTTTGATACTGCGACAATGTGATACCAAATGAACACTGAGCTGGGTCAACCGCCTAGCTCAGTGCTTTTTCTGAACCTGCGCTTAGTCATTTAAGCCGTGAGTATGCGGGATAATGATCTGCTGATACGCTTGCCTGCGCTGCTCGGCTGCCTTATCACCGCCTTGAGCTTTGCGTTGATAATGATGCTGTAATTGTTGTAAATAGCGCTGTGCTATTTTTTGCTGCGCTTGATTGTCGGTTTGCCACAACGCTTTGCCAGTTAAAGAGAGCGGATACCCAATGAAGGTCGATGAGCGGTTAATTTGCACATGCAACAGCTCATAAATCCGCTGATTTTCTTCCAACAAATGCTCACTGTGCAACTCAGCACCAAGATTGATTAATTGTTCACGTAATGTATAAGTGTGATGTACTGGACACAGCAGCAGATCTAGGCTCAATGTCGGATGGCGTTTAACCAGCTCAGTGATAAATTCACTCATCAAATCACCACCGACTCCAGCAATAATCACCAAATGTGATCCAATATGCGCTGCTAATGGCAAATCGCGCACATCAATACAATAGGTATGCCAACGAGCTAAGTCTGAAGTTGCTGGAAAAAAATCGGTTAAATCGCGCGTTACCTTTTCCATCAGCTGCGGCACGATATCGACAAAATGCACACAGCTGTGCGGATGTTGCTTAAGTAATGCGGCGCCGAGTAAGCCATGATCGCAGCAGCAATCCCAAATGTGATCATAGTGTCGATTGACTTGCTGAACTAACCGGGTTAACCGTTTGCCTAATTTCATGCTATTCCTCAATTCACCGTCTTATGCAACTGGTGATCCAATTAAAACTTTGCCAATTATACGGATGGTTGAATGGTGACTTAAGTTGGTTGTTTTTACACGCAAAAAATTTGCCCACCAAAACTACAGTTGGCTCAATTGCCAGTTCACCTTGATCCTTCGCTGTTTTATAGTGAGAGCATCTTATCTCGCTGCTCAAAGGAAATGTCATGGCGAGCCTGTTTATCAAATGCCTGCTGGGTGCATTAGCGGTATTGATGATTGCTTTATTATCCAAAAGCAAAAATTTTTTTATTGCCGGATTAGTCCCCCTATTTCCCACTTTTGCCTTAATCGCCCACTACATCGTGGGCACAGAACGGACGATGCAAGATTTACGGCTCACCGCACTGTTCGGTCTTTATTCACTGATCCCATACGCGGCCTATTTGCTCGCTGTTTATTATTTTAGCTATCGTTACAGCCTAAGCGCGACTTTGCTTGGCGCAACATCAGTTTGGCTGATGTTTGCTGGGCTATTGCTGATGGCTTGGACCCGTTTTGCCACTCACCTTACCTAAAAAAACAGACTTAACTCACCGTTAATTTGAGGAAAATATGTCGATTGTAAAACCGTTACCCACTCAGTTACCGATCGCCGAATGTGTTTCGTTCTTGCTGATCAAACAAAATCAAGGATTGCTGGAGCGCCGTTCCGCCAGCAAAACTTGCGATCCCAATATTATTGCCATTCCGGGTGGCCATATTGAAGCGGGAGAAAACCAGGCACAAGCCCTGCTGCGTGAAGTGCAAGAGGAATTAGGCATTAAGGCGACACGCTTTGGGTATCTCTGCTCGCTCTATCATCCGACCCAACTTGAGCTGCAATTACTGCACTATTACGTTGTCACCGAGTGGCAAGGAGAAATTGCGTGTCATGAAGCCGATGAAGTGTTTTGGCAACCGCTGATCACTAGTGCGGTCGAAACCGTGGCCGATAAAATTGCAGTGCAAGAATGGCAACGACTTTATCAAAGCGGATTACTCAGCGCTTAATGATAGGTTCAATACGCTTGTCAATAACGATGTATACGCTAACTTTGGGGCTGAAACTTATTTAAATTGGTAATAAATCACTAAAAAGACAATGATTTATCTCTACACTTAAGTGAGATATTTCCAACCCCATCTCGACAACAGGAGTGCATTGATGGCGATTCAGCATCTGCGTTTTGAGCAACTCTACCAAGTAGCAAAACTAGAAAATTTAGCGTGTAAGTCAACTAAGGAACTGGCTCCGATCGATCAAATCGTTGGGCAACAACGCGCACAAAAAGCCGTCGAATTTGCCATGTCGATTAAAGAAAAAGGCTACAACATCTACGCGATTGGCCACAATGGATTGGGTAAGCGCACCATGATTTTACGCTATCTCAGCCGCCATCAACATGATGCAAGTCAGCTGTATGATTGGTGTTATGTGGCTAATTTTGATGATATCCGCGTACCCAATGTACTCAAACTGCCCTGCGGGATCGGCCTTAAATTTCGCCAAGATATTGAAAAATTGATGAGTAAATTGGTAACGGCGATTCCATTAGCCTTTGATAACGAAATCTATTTTAGTCGTACCGAAAAGCTCAAAAACCAATTGACCCAAAAACAAGAAAGTGAACTGGCAAATATTACCCGTAGTGCCAAAGAGCGTGGTGTCAGTTTAACTTTGACTGCACAAGGAGAGTATCAATTTGTTGCTTTAAATGGTGAGGAGATGCACACCGAAGCGACATTTGATGCACTCTCCAAACGAGAGCAGGAGCATTTTTGTCATACCATCGATGAACTCGAAGTGAGCCTGCGTAATATGGTCCGTCAACTTACGGAATGGGAAGAGTCATACAGCGAAAAAATCAAAAAATTGAATGATGAAGTAACGCTGGATGTGATTACCCATTTTATCAAGCAGTTGAAATTGGACTATTCAAAACTCCCTGAAATCAAAGCCTATTTGACCGAATTACAGAAAGATATTGTAGAAAATGTCGATATTTTCTTAGATGAAACCAACGATCAAGGTGAAATCGCCAACGCCTCTTTGGATAAAAAACTTCCTCGCCGTTATAAAGTAAATCTATTAGTAAACCGTAATGCCGATGAATTCCCAATAGTGGTTGAAGAGAGCCCTAGCTATCATTCACTGTTTGGTTATGTGGAAACCGCGACCTACAAAGGGACCGTCTTCACCGATTTTTCCTTGATTCGCCCGGGTAGTTTGCATAAAGCCAATGGTGGTGTGCTGTTAATGGATGCGGTAAAAGTGCTTGAACAGCCCTATGTTTGGGATGGTTTAAAGCGCGCTCTGCGCTCACGTCAGCTCAGCTTCACCTCATTAGAAAAAGAAGTCACGCTAACTGGAACGGTATCACTTGATCCCGAGCCTATCCCGCTCGATGTCAAAATTATTTTGTTTGGTGATTATCGGACCTATGAATTACTTACTCATTATGATCCTGAATTTAGCGAACTATTTCGGGTAACTGCCGATTTTGCTGATGAAATGCCACGCAATGCCAATTCAGAGCTGCACTATGCACGTTTTATATCTAGCATAGTGCACGATGCCAATATGCTGCATTGCGATCGTAAAGCGATCGCTCGCATCATCGAACACAGCTCGCGCACTACCGGCGATCAAACGAAATTGTCGTTACATTCGGCACATATTGCCAATTTGCTACGCGAATCTAACTATGTCGCCAAGCAAGCCAACGCCAATCTAATCCGTCAAAGCCATGTTGAAGAAGCGTTACGTAACCAAGAATTGCGGGTCAATCGTCTGCAACAAACCATGATGGAGAGCTTCGTCAATGGAACTACGCTGATTCAAACCGAAAGCAGTGCAGTTGGCCAAGTCAACGCATTATCCGTGTTAGCCACTTGCGATCATGTGTTTGGCATGCCTAATCGGATCACCGCGACGACTTCCTATGGTGAAGGCGAAATTATTGATATTGAACGTAATGTGGATCTTGGCGGCAGCATCCATTCCAAGGGGGTAATGATTTTATCGGCTTATCTTAGTTCTGTCTTTGGTCGTACCGCACATATTCCGTTAACTACCACGATTACCTTTGAACAATCCTATGGCGGAGTTGATGGAGATAGTGCCAGCATGGCGGAATTTTGTGCGATTGTTTCAGCATTCTCCAAGCAACCCAATCGGCAAGATATCGCAATTACCGGCTCAATGAACCAATTTGGTGAATCACAACCGATTGGTGGTTTAAATGAAAAAATTGAAGGATTCTTTGATGTCTGCGCGATTAAACGTCGCCATAATAGCCAAGGAGTGATCATTCCTCGCTCTAATATGCATAACTTAATGTTGCGTGCCGATATTGTTAAAGCGGTGGAAAAAGGTGAATTCCATATTTGGGCAATTGAACATGTGACAGAAGCAATTGAGATTTTTACAGGAAAACCAGCAGGTTTGGCGACCGAAGATGGTAGCTATCCCGTCGATACGGTGTTTGGTCTTGCTCAAGCTAAACTGAATGCATTGCGTAAATAACCAATAAGTAAACTGACCAAGAGCCGTCATTGCAGGTCAATTCTAGGCTCAGTGATTGATGGTTAAGTAAGACATATTATTCATTAAAATGGTCGTATAATGCCGCGCGCCTAACCTGCGCGGCATGAGTGCCTTGATCATTAACAGTATGCTCATACCCTGCTCGAATAAAGCGTTGCAGCGGATGGATGGGCTGAAGACGTTTGAGCTGTGGAGAATTGACGTTTCCGGTCAACTCATAAATGAAGGTGCCGCTACCAGTATCAATCGTGATCTTCACACCATCAAATTTAAACTGAGTACTGATCAAACGATCATTACGAAACACGCCTTGCTCATTAAAACGCAAGACCTCGGTTTGATAGCTGGGAGCCCCAATCTCAATCCAAATTCCAAACACATGTTTGGGATTAACGTAATCTTGGTAGCTCACATACAGCAAAGTAGCAAATATGCTGCCTAAGATGACCAGAGAAGACCAAAATACCGTTTTAACGACCCATTTTTTTGCCATAAACTCACTTGATTGAATAATAAACACAATGAAAAATAAACTGTTATCCTTTAATGCAGAATAAACGATAACGACCTTTGCATTGATAATGTTGCCTCACCTCTCCCATCGCAAAAGCCATACGGTAAAAGCGTGATCTAAAGCGCAAATATATCGGTTAGTTTGGAATTAAATTCGCTTAATTGATCAGTGAGTGATGCCATAAAAGCGATTTAATTATGACCAGAGCATGGACAGGGGTTGAACAACTGATCAGCATAGGTTAAAAATCGGGTTCCACTAATGCAGTGGTATCACTTAACGCTCAACACTCAACAGGAAAATGGCATGATTAAGGAAAATGTATATTTTGATGGCCAAGTGAAGTCATTGGGATTTAAGCAACAAGATGGTGAAAGTACGATTGGCGTTATGGCTCCAGGCCACTACACCTTTGGAACGGGTGCGCCAGAGCGTATGACGGTGGTAAAAGGTAGGCTGATAGTTAAACGTGTCAATGACGCAGATTGGATCACCTTCAATAACGGTGAACGCTTTGAAGTGGTGGGAAATTCCTCTTTTGATCTACAAGTAGAGGTCGCAACTGCTTATTTGTGTGAATTTTTACCAGGCTAACAGTACAAATATGATGAGTTGAATGGTAAGAAACCGCTAAACTCTTCATAACAAAACTGCAGTGTCAACATTCTCATGGCTATTTTAGCTAAGCATACTGATCAATATGCTCATAATGATCTTCGCCAAGATCTGACTCAACAGCAGCTACAACCTCCACCCAAACCGCTACTAATACTCTGTTAAGCCACATCTCTCAACCCTGATTGTTTATGAAGATAAACGGATTTTACTGCGGGCAAGCATTGACTACGTATTATATGACCCGTCTTTCGTCAATCCTGATGGTATGTTTAAGCTTGCAGACCAACGAATGTATGCCGCTAAACGGCGACAGCTCATGCCCAAACATGTTTGATTTGCATTTTAAAAACCACCTTTTCGCATAATGCAAAAGCTTTCGCATTCTGTCACTCGATTATGTGCTTAGTTGTAATTAAACTGCCTGCAATTTGCCCTATAACTCTATTTTTAGGTCAATTTAAAAGTTGGCACACAAAGTGCATATATGAGTCCGACCCTTGTAAACCGAGGGTCACCTAGCCAACTGACGTTGTTAGTGAACAGTTTTGTTCGCACTTATAAATGGCCAATCACGCCTTTTGTGGTTGGTCTTTTTTTTGTCTGCCTTCGGTGAAGCAACCAAAGAAATCCAAGATAAAATTGGAGCGATTCAAAACACAAACCGCTTTAGTTCGCCAATTTCGCCGTTTGTAATACACGAGCTTAGCATCTTCAGTCAGCGATACTGACTCTATTTTCCACCAAACAATATCACAGCTAAAAAACGTGGTTTAGTGATGACAAAAAAAAGGCCGTTCCCCCCGAACGGCCTTGGCAACTTGCCAATATTATTTTATTTAACGATGCGTTGTTTGGCTCGATCCCAACGTGAATCTAATCTCTCAAGCGCTTCATCGAAATTTTTCGCAGTGATCACATCTTGAATATAACCACCTGAATAAAAATCGATTTTTGAACGGTTGGTCACTTCAATAAAGGTTGATGAGTTAACTGGTGTTTGGATCACCTTTGGCTCATAGCTCATAAACTCATTAAGCTGTTCCAATGAAGGATTTTTACTTTTCAGGGTAGGAATAAAGCCCGCAATTTTTTCAAAATCAGAATTTTCAATCAAAAATTTCAAATACGCTTTGGCGGTTTCTTTATTGTTTGAAAACTTACTGACGGCATAACCCCAGTCATGATTCATCTGTGCCTTAAGAACACCCGTTTCATCTGATGGGATCGGCATAAAGCCAATATTGTCTGAAGCGGCGCCACGTTCAATCACTTGCGGAATAACCCAGTTGCCGAGGTAATACATCGCGGCATCGCCTTTCGCGATCGCATTTTTTGAGTCTTCCCATGAGTTAGTCATCAAATCGCGTTCGGTTAACCCTTGGTCAATCAGTCTCTTCAATACCGTCAATGACTTGTTATATGCTGTATCTCCAGAAAATGGCTTATCTTGAGTGAGCATTTTTTCGTACACATCATTACTACCCTCGATCACCAATGGAAATTTATCCCACTGTTGGAGCGGCCATTGCGCACCAAAGTTAATGTAGAATGGGATTTGCCCATTGGTTTTAATCTTTTCAGCCGCAGCAAACAAACCTGACAAGGTTTTGATCGGCACTTCTACCCCAGCTTTTTTTAGCACCTCTTTATTATAAACCAGTCCCTCAACCGAGTTACCCATTGAGATACCGTATGCCTTGCCATTATTTTGCCAAGCATCGTAAAAATAAACATCGTTTTCCGCATATAGATCATTGAGTGGCTCATAAAAGTTGCCATATTGCTCGGAAGGAACCGATGGCAAAATTAACACTAGATCGCCATAGTCCCCGGTATTCATCCGTGGTCGTAAACCGCCTTGGTAATCAGCGAATCCAACCACTTTAACTTCCGTCACACTTGGGTAAAGCTGCTTAAATTCTTGCTCATAGCGACGATAGACACCCGCTTCAACCAAATCGGTTCGGTTGGTATAAAAGGTAATCGAACCTTTGACTAACTGTGGATTAATACCATTTGTGACTTCTGCACTAGCCACGCCTTGTACACCGAAGGCGACTGCACCAGCAAGTAATGTTTTGGTAATTGTAGGTACCAGTGATTTCATTCTCGTTCTCCATTCCCATCTCAGTCCAAGATGTGTTGTTTATCTATCTGATGCAATATTAACGTTACGATTTTCATTTACCAATGCGATTGTTTGGTTACGTGATAATCATCACCAACAGAATTCAGATCCTTGGCAAGGAAACAGATTAAATTAATTAATAACAATCGTTTACAAACAAATGAAGGCTAAGAAATAGGAATAGAACAAGCTCACAATTTCTGGATTAAATTGAGCCACAACACAAAATCGAAACGTTACCATTAATATCTTGGACTGTTTTAGCGACAATGGCGACAGCATTAATGATTGTGCATTTTTAAGGACGAGAGATGAAAAACATCCACTATTCACTACCCTTACTCACATTACTCACTGCTTGTAATGGGGTCAGCCATACCGCGGATACCACAATCCCGCTGGATAACATGCAACATTTTGTGGTGCAACAGGGTAATGCTTTGTTACTCGATGGCCAGCCATTTCGCTTCGCCGGAACCAATAACTACTATATGCATTATCGCTCCCACGACATGATTGATGCGGTTTTAGACGATGCCAAAGCCATGGGCCTAAACTCGATTCGGGTGTGGGGCTTTATGGAAGGAATTAGCCATGAGCACACCATGCAGGCTGAACCTGGCGTATTTACCCCTCCAGCAGGAGTGCACAGTGCGTTAGAAAAATTAGATTATACCGTGGCTCAGGCCAAAGCTCGTGGCATCCGAGTAGTGATTGCTCTCACCAATAACTGGGGCGACTTTGGTGGTATGCAACAGTATGTGGATTGGTTTAATGGTATCCATCATGATGATTTTTATACACAACCTTCGATTAAACAGGCTTATAAAGAGTATGTAAAACATCTGCTTGAACATAAAAACCGCTACACTGGCGTGATTAACAAAGATGAACCAGCGATCATGACTTGGGAACTGGCTAATGAACCGCGCGCACAATCCGATCCCAGTGGTGAACTCCTCTATAACTGGACAAAGGAGATGAGCGATTATGTTAGAGATCTTGCCCCTCATCAGTTAATTGCGTTAGGCTCTGAAGGTTTCTTCAACCATAAAGGTGCTGATGATTGGACCTACAATGGCAATGAAGGTGTCGATTGGGATCGGATTATCACCTTACCCAATATCAACTATGGAACCTTCCACCTCTACCCCGAACATTGGGGAAAACACAATTCTGAACAATGGGGCACACAGTGGATTATTGACCATGCCAACGCCGCAAAAAAAGCCAACAAACCGGCCGTACTGGAGGAATATGGCATTGGGCGCAATGAACCACAAAACCGAGACTTCATCTATCATAAATGGACCCAAACCGCTTATGAACAAGGTCTCGCTGGCAGTATGTTTTGGATCCTAACCAGCCTTGATTCTGATCAGCCTGACCGACTCTATCCCGATTATGATGGTTTCCGGATCCTCAATGACGGTGGCAGCACCGCAACGTTACTGACCAACCATTCAAAGCAGATGCGTGGCCTGCCCTACGAGCAAAAAAATAATGTATACCTTACCTATCCAGTAGAGGGGATGAAAGTATCTGAAACCACATTTACGGTTCGCAGTTACCCAATGCCAATCACTGGTAATAAAGTAGAACAAGTTCAATTGCGACTACCTGAGAGCGATCAGTTGCTTGAAATGACCGATAATGATGGCGATGGATATTACGAAGTCGAACTCAAGGCAGGCGAGATTGGTTATGGCGATAAGACATTGATCACCATTGCTAGTTTCACTCAAGGAGAGCGACAAACTGATCGTGCCAAAATCGAAGTTGATCGCCCAATCATCGGTTACGAAGTTGGTACCCGCTATGATTTTAACGACGGCACACTGCAAGGTTGGCAAAAAGAAGGAACTTGGCAAGCCAATTGGAAAAATCCCGCCCTACAGATCGCGACCGATTTGGGCAGCCCAATGTTACAGCTAAATCTCGAATGGTCCGGGAAGCATGACTGGGAAGAGCTAAAACTACGCAATTATGGCGTGGAAAGCTTCGGGCAGCATACGAAGATGCGTTACACCTTGTATGTTCCTGTCGCCGCAGGAGATCAGGGTGGTGTTCGTCCTTACGCTGCACTCGGTGACGGTTGGGTAAAATTGGATGCGGATAAACATCGCTCTCCAATTAACCAATTAGAGAAAGTACAGCTTAACGGCAAAACATTTTATAAACAGATAGTTGAAATTAATCTTGGCGATGTTTCAATGAAACTCCCTGATATCTTTTTATGTATTGTCGGTGACAAACTTGCACTCGATGGTTCTGTATTTATTGATGATATTGAGTTTTTAAAACCTATCTACAATTAGTCAATGTAACTCAGAGGATGAGCTGTAGTGGTCAAGTAAAATTGGCCACTACAAACCGCGTCATAAACCAACGCTGGCACATCTCTTTTCGCAAGCTGCTTCGCCAAAGGTATATTTGGCTTTGATCTGATCCAATACTTTTGGACACCACGCTAAGTGAGTAAAATGACTTAACGAGGTGAATATGACAACCAAAAATACCCGCAAGACCCACACTGCTGAATTCAAAGCAGAAGCCCTGAAACTCGCTGAGCGTGTTGGCGTTTCTGAAGCTGCAAAGCAGCTCAAAATCTACGAATCACAGCTTTATAACTGGCGCTCTGCCAGTGAAAAGAAATCGACAACCAGCCAACGTGAAGCTGAACTTGCTGCTGAAGTTGCCAAGTTAAAACGCCAGTTAGCCGACCAAACCGAGGATCTTGCCATCCTAAAAAAGGCGGCCACCTACTTCGCGAAGAATCAAAAATAGAACGATTCGAATTCATGCTTAAACACCAGCACCAGTTTCGCCTAAAACCAATGGCGACGGTGCTTGGTGTGACGCGAAGTGGGTATTATGCCTGGCGAAAATCAAGCAAGAAACCAAGTGCTCGCTTACTCAAGCAACACTGCCGTGATGAGCAAATCAAAGCAATGTTTGACCAGAGCAAGGAGCGTTCAGGTGCTCGGCGTATTCAAGTCGATCTCGCAGAAGAGGGAGAATGCGCGGATCTAAAAACCATCATAAACAGCATGACAAGGCAGAATTTAGTGGCTAAAGCCGCACGTAAGTTTAAAACAACCACTGACAGCGGTCACCAGCTTCCAGTAGCGCCAAACCTACTACAACAGAACTTCGATGCCACCAGTCCGAACCAAAAATGGGTCGGTGATATCACGTACCTGATGACAAGCGAAGGCTGGTTATATCTGGCGGTGATTATCGATTTGTATTCACGCGCAGTAATTGGCTGGTCGATGAATAATCGCATGACCGCTAAACTGGCTTGTGATGCGTTGACGATGGCGTTATTTCGTCGTGGGTCTCCAAAGGGCGTGATCGTTCATAGCGACCGCGGCAGCCAATATTGTTCACATGCATATCGAGATATTATTGAAAAACATGAACTTATCCAAAGTATGAGCCGAAAAGCCTGCTGCTGGGACAATGCCTGTGCAGAAAGCTTCTTCCATTCACTGAAGGTCGAAGCCATTCAGTACGAGCCAATCATGGACAGGGAAACCATGAAACAAACCGTGTTTGAGTACATAGAAGTTGATTACAACAAAACGAGAAGGCATAGTTCACTTGGCTATTTAAGCCCTGAGAATTTTGAATTGAAAAACAGTGCTTAGTTAAGTGTCCTGAGTTAACGGATCAGATCATGGTTTGATATTGGGGAAATACTGTTATCGATAATATATTCGATAGATATTTCCGGACGGCTAATTACTACTTCTGTTATATGTGCAACCCTTGCAAATTGAGGTCCATCACCATTTGTTTCTGTAACCAACAGTGCAGGATACTTTTTGATTTTGGATACATCAATCTGACCGTTAACGAAAAATTCATTCGATACAGGATCGCTTTCACTCACATAAAAACGACCATACCAAATCAGCATCAGGAAAAACCAAAAGCCAAATTGTGCAGCTTGAACGATAAAGGCTGAATTTTCAGAACCTTGTGCGTGAATTTTTGATGATTTTTCCTGAGAGAAACTAACGCCCGCTTAAGGGGCAGACAACGCTACTACCAACTTTCCGCATAACACCATAAGCACGAAACCAAACGCATGATAAAAATGCCACGCGTTGGCTGTCCCTCTTGAAGCGTTTGTTATGTTTAGAGAGCTGAATTTTGTTCTTTTGCGTATTGTGCGTAGAGAATGTCGGCAAAATCTGTTTCGTTGATAATGCCGATAACAAGATCTCGAACTGCATCCGCAAGTAAATCATTTTCCTGCGTAAGCTCAAAATCGTTAAGTGATAAATATTCAAGTGCCACAGCCAAACCTGTCCGTTTGTTCGCATCAGGTAGCGCATGTGAAACCGCTATACAAGCAGTGTATTTAGCAGCGATTTCAAAAACATCATCCAGTCCTTCATAAACGATGGCATTATCGATTCGACCTAATGCCCCCTGAAGCTTGGGAATATCAACTGCTCCTTTCATTCCTGGTTCTGTTTTTAGGATGAAAGCATTAATTTCGATCACTCGCTCAAAAGGAAAACAGATGATATCCATTACATATCAGCCAATTTAGTGAATGTCTTCTGATGAGTACGCAAAGCAAGTTTAGTTTCAGACTTCACAATTTGACGACCAGCATCACCAGTCAAATCAAGTTTTTTACTAGCCTTAATTTTCGGTCTTTCAACAGCATAAACGCCGTAAGCTTCAACTTTTCGATTCATATCACACCAACTATCAATAAAGGTTAGGCCGATTATAGCCCCAAAACGTGATAAAAAATATAACGCCCGCCTAAGGGGCTGGCAACGCATACCACTAAACTCAATCACAACAACCGAAACCACCGCGGCTCAATGGGACTGGAAACGCCACGCGTTGATAGTCCCTCTTGAGGCGTTTGTTATGTGCGTGCTATTGGTGAGCCCTGTTCAGTTGCAATAAATCCCATTTGTTTCCATAAAGATCTTGGAACACAACCACTGTCCCATACTCTTCTACTCGTGGTTCTTCGTTGAAAACAACACCCTTGGCCTTCATCAACTCATAATCTCGCCAGAAGTCATTCGGTTGTAGAAACAGAAAAACACGACCTCCAGTCTGATTACCTACAAATTGAGCTTGCTCTTCGGTACTTGCTTGAGCAAGAAGTAGGTTCGTTCCATTCGAGTTTGGCGGCGAAACTTGAACCCAACGTTTACCACCACCCAAATCGGTATCTTCAACCAAACTAAACTGAAGCTTTTTTGTATAGAACTCAATGGCATCATCGTAGTTTTCTACGACAAGTGCGATATTGCCGATTTGCTGTTGAACGACTTTAGACATGCTGCCTTCTCAATATTTCAAAAGTCGGATTCTACACTACTTCGAAATTTTTCGAGAAAACACATAACGCCCGCCTAAGGGGCTGGCAACGCATTACCACTAAACTCAAACACAACAACCGAAACCACCGCGGCTCAATGGGACTGGAAACGCTACGCGTTGACAGTCCCTCTTGAGGCGTTTGTTATGTACGTGCGCTTTGTTCCAGCGAAACAAACAACGGCTTTACAAACTTTGCTTCTTCTTGATAACGATTTCTCGTATCCCAAAGATCAACTGCATGTTGAATGTTAAGCCAAAATTCTGGTGTATTACCTAATGCCGCGGCTAACTTGATTGCTACCGGAGCTGTTAACACTCCGCCATTAATCAAATTACTCACCGTATTTCTGTGTACACCCATAGCTTCAGCGAGCGCTTTTGATGTGATGCCCATTGGTTCAAGAAATTCAACTTTTAACATTTCCCCAACGCTAACTGGACGACGTTTTGTCTTACGCATAGTCGTTACCTCAATACTTATGTGGGTCTAAGTAAGTATTTAGTGCAACACCATCAACCCACTGAAAAATCAAACGATACTGTTTGTTCACTCGAATTGAACACCAACCTTTAAGATTTCCTTCAAGATGTTCAAAACGTAAGCGCCTATTTAAACCCACCTACCAATAACTCAGCATTCTAGGCATAGTGATTTCGCAACCAAGGAGTCACTATGAACCAATCGAACAAAACTCAGTTTTGGGCAGAAATCATTGAGCAACAGAGCCAAACTGAGTTATCCATTGTCGCGTTTTGCAAGGCAAACCAACTGACGGTAAATACCTTTTACTACTGGCGCAAAAAGCTTTACGGGGGCGAACAGCAACAAGTGGTGCATCCTGTCCTGATAGAAGATAGCCCGAAAAGCATAGGGGAACGCCAGTCGGTTATGCTTTCACTACCAACAGGAATGACCGTTGAATTTCCCGCTAACATGCCAGCACACCAAATCCAAAACTGGTTACAGGCTCTGACGTGTTAACACCGAACTTGGGTATTTACCTGGTCTCGGGCATAACTGACATGCGCAAGTCTATTGATGGCTTGTCATTGATTGTGGCTGATGTGTTGGAAATGGATCCGTTCAGTGAAGCCTGGTTTATCTTCTGCAACCGCGGCCGAGACAAAATTAAGATCTTGTTCTGGGATACTAATGGTTTTTGGCTTTATTACCGCCGACTGGAGAAAGGTCGTTTTAAATGGCCTAAACCCAATGCATCTGGTCATATCGCTATCTCCAGACAGCAACTTCAATGGTTACTCTCTGGGCTTAATCTGGAACACCCAAAAGCTCACCAGCCCTTATATGGCATTGAAGTGTGAGCCAATACCATGATCGTGATAAAGGGCTTGAACGATCCTTTTACCCTGTCAGACTAACGGCATAATCCTGACCAAGAGCAGCCTGACTGATGAATCACCTTCCTGACGACGTAGAACAACTGAAAGCGATGCTGTTAGCGCTTCAGGAAGAAAACAAAGCGAAGGACAAGCAACTACAGGCCCAGCAAGAAGAAATGGCTGAGCTTAAAACACGGGTGGAACTTCTGCTTGAGCAACTCAACCTCAGTAAATCCAAACGGTTCTCTTCCCAGAGTGAAAAGGTGGTTAAAGGTACCTTCAATGAAGCCGAGCAGCAAAATGCACTGCACAAACCTGAGCCAGCTCATCATAAAAAAGGACGTAAACCGCTACCTGAAGAGCTGGAGCGAGAAGTTCAGGTTCACACTGCGAATGTTGTGGGCACGAATTACATAAATGTGGGGTAGAAACCTCTGAAGAGCTGAAGATCATCCCTCAGAAAATCAGTGTGATCCGCCATGAACGAACCAAATATGCCTGCCGTCAGTGTGAACATACCGAAACCAGCAGCAAGATCGTCACAGCCCCCAAACCCGCTAGCATGATCCCGAAAAGTATCGGTTGTCCAGAAACCTTCGCCGCCATCGTTACTGCCAAATACGTTGATGCGCTACCGCTGTACCGTCAGGTTGATATTCTTAAGCGAGGCGACATCGATATTAGCCGAGGTACGCTGGCCAACTGGTGTGTTCAGCTAGGGAACAAAGTTGACGTCATTATCGACCAGATGAAAGCCCGCTTGTTATCTGAAAGCTTAATCTGCGCAGACGAAACCACGGTACAGGTACTGTCAGAGCCAGGGAAAACAGCGCAAAGCAAGTCCTATATGTGGGTCTATCGCAGTGGCGAGTTCCATAAGTTACCAGTGGTTATCTATGATTATCAGCCAGGGCGCGGGGCAAACTGTCTCAACACCTTCCTTGGTGATTACTCTGGTTATCTGTTGTCGGATGGGTATCCTGCATATGACACTCTTAAAAATGTCACGCAAGCGGGTTGCATGGCTCATGCAAGACGTAAGTTTACCGATGCACAAAAAGCTCAACCGACCAAGAAAGTTGGCCGTGTAGAAAAAGCGCTAAACTATATCGGTAAGCTTTACGGTATAGAACGGGAGATTAGAGCACTAAGTCCAGAAAATCGGCGACAGATAAGGCAACAAAAAGCCAAGCCTATACTCGATGAGTTCCATAAATGGTTGGTCGGGGTCAAGGAAACACAACTACCGAAAGGCAAGCTCGGGATCGCCATCAACTATGCGATAAACCAGTGGCCAAAACTTCTTACGTATCTTGAAGACGGTAATATCAGCATCGATAATAACGTGACTGAGAGAGATGTACGTCCGTTTACCACGGGGCGCAAAAATTGGATGTTCTCAACTTCAGTAGACGAAGCAAAGGCCAGTGCAAACCTCTATAGTCTGGTCATGACTTGCCGTGCAAACGACATCAATCCCTACTTCTACTTCGTGCACCTGTTCAGAGAGTTACCGAAGCGTTCACCAAGCGATGATTTAACTGATCTTATGCCATGGAATGTAGGAATCAGCTAGGCTGAATACAGTCTCACTGGTTAACTAGGCGCTTACACCTGTACCGTGGTTTCGTCTGCGCAGATTAAGCTTTCAGATAACAAGCGGGCTTTCATCTGGTCGATAATGACGTCAACTTTGTTCCCTAGCTGAACACACCAGTTGGCCAGCGTACCTCGGCTAATATCGATGTCGCCTCGCTTAAGAATATCAACCTGACGGTACAGCGGTAGCGCATCAACGTATTTGGCAGTAACGATGGCGGCGAAGGTTTCTGGACAACCGATACTTTTCGGGATCATGCTAGCGGGTTTGGGGGCTGTGACGATCTTGCTGCTGGTTTCGGTATGTTCACACTGACGGCAGGCATATTTGGTTCGTTCATGGCGGATCACACTGATTTTCTGAGGGATGATCTTCAGCTCTTCAGAGGTTTCTACCCCACATTTATGTAATTCGTGCCCACAACATTCGCAGTGTGAACCTGAACTTCTCGCTCCAGCTCTTCAGGTAGCGGTTTACGTCCTTTTTTATGATGAGCTGGCTCAGGTTTGTGCAGTGCATTTTGCTGCTCGGCTTCATTGAAGGTACCTTTAACCACCTTTTCACTCTGGGAAGAGAACCGTTTGGATTTACTGAGGTTGAGTTGCTCAAGCAGAAGTTCCACCCGTGTTTTAAGCTCAGCCATTTCTTCTTGCTGGGCCTGTAGTTGCTTGTCCTTCGCTTTGTTTTCTTCCTGAAGCGCTAACAGCATCGCTTTCAGTTGTTCTACGTCGTCAGGAAGGTGATTCATCAGTCAGGCTGCTCTTGGTCAGGATTATGCCGTTAGTCTGACAGGGTAAAAGGATCGTTCAAGCCCTTTATCACGATCATGGTATTGGCTCACACTTCAATGCCATATAAGGGCTGGTGAGCTTTTGGGTGTTCCAGATTAAGCCCAGAGAGTAACCATTGAAGTTGCTGTCTGGAGATAGCGATATGACCAGATGCATTGGGTTTAGGCCATTTAAAACGACCTTTCTCCAGTCGGCGGTAATAAAGCCAAAAACCATTAGTATCCCAGAACAAGATCTTAATTTTGTCTCGGCCGCGGTTGCAGAAGATAAACCAGGCTTCACTGAACGGATCCATTTCCAACACATCAGCCACAATCAATGACAAGCCATCAATAGACTTGCGCATGTCAGTTATGCCCGAGACCAGGTAAATACCCAAGTTCGGTGTTAACACGTCAGAGCCTGTAACCAGTTTTGGATTTGGTGTGCTGGCATGTTAGCGGGAAATTCAACGGTCATTCCTGTTGGTAGTGAAAGCATAACCGACTGGCGTTCCCCTATGCTTTTCGGGCTATCTTCTATCAGGACAGGATGCACCACTTGTTGCTGTTCGCCCCCGTAAAGCTTTTTGCGCCAGTAGTAAAAGGTATTTACCGTCAGTTGGTTTGCCTTGCAAAACGCGACAATGGATAACTCAGTTTGGCTCTGTTGCTCAATGATTTCTGCCCAAAACTGAGTTTTGTTCGATTGGTTCATAGTGACTCCTTGGTTGCGAAATCACTATGCCTAGAATGCTGAGTTATTGGTAGGTGGGTTTAAAGTAAACGCGTCATAAACCCCACATTCTAATCAATCTCGGTACGCCCTAAGATCAAACCTCAAACTACAAGGAGATCTGAAATGGCAAAGCGGCGTACCGACCAAGAATGGCAAACCCTGTTCGAGCAATACGAATCCAGTCAACTCTCTCAGCGTGTGTTCTGCGAGCGCCATGATCTGAGTCTTTCGACCTTCTACGCAAAGCGTCAACAATTGCATTGCTCTGGGCAATCTCAAGCAGGTGGCTTTATCAAAGCGGAAGTCGTTGAAAAAACGACACGCTACCAGATGACTCAAACACCGATTGCCAACATGACATTATTTATTAATGACGTTGAACTCAGCATCCCCCAGGGAACACCTGCCTCGTATCTGGCAGAGTTAATCGGAGCACTGTCATGAAACGAATGCTGAGTGCTCCGAATGTTTACCTGTATCGGGAGTTTGTGGATTTTAGAAAGTCCATCAATGGTCTGGCGGCGATTATTGAATCTGAAACCGACTTACCATTAGGAAGCGGTGCGCTGTTCCTGTTTATCAATAAACAACGCGACAAAATCAAAGTCTTGTATTGGGATAAAACGGGCTTCGCTCTGTGGTATAAAAGATTGGAAAAAGCCAAATTCAAATGGCCCACTCAAGAGAAAAAACAGGTATACACCCTGACTCAATTTGACTTAGACAGACTGTTATCGGGCTTCACGATAATCGGCCATAAACCGATAAAAATAGACAATATTACAATGAGTTAATCTCGATAAAAGTCAGTTACACCAAGCCTTAGAGTGGCGTTTTTAGTATAATAAATGCCATGAAAAAGACGCCCGATATTAACCCAGAAAGCCAAGACATCGCCGAGCTTCAAGCTATGGTGAAAGCGTTGATGTCGGAGAAAAAGGAGTGGCAACAAGAGCGCCAATCCTTAATTGAGCAATTTAAGCTCGCTCTTGACCGCCAGTTCGCCAAACGCTCAGAAGCGTTAAAACCTTATAATGAAGCACAGGGTGACCTCTTCAATGAAGCGGAATGCGAAGCCGCTAAAGCTGAAGAGGAAGTTGTCACGACAACGACGACCACAAAACGCCGTGGTAAACGTCAACCACTGCCTAAAGACTTACCGCGTGAAATCCTCGTACTTGACCTTGATGAGCATGATAAGCAATGTCCTTGCTGTCAGCACACTCTCCATAAAGTCGGTGAAGACCGCAGTGAAAAGCTGGAGTTCACGCCAGCGGTGTTAAAAGTGTTGGAGGTTGTCCGCCCTAAATACGCTTGTCGTCAGTGCGAACAAAAAGCAGAGACGAGCCGTATTCACCAACAGCCTGCTCCAAAGAGCATCATCCCCAAAAGCTTCGCCACTGAAAGCCTGCTTGCCAACATTATCCTCGGTAAATATCAGTATGCGCTACCGCTGTACCGCCAGGAAACCCTGTTCACCCAGTCGGGTATCGAGTTATCGAGAACCACGATGGCAAGATGGGTAATCCAGGTGAGTGAAAAGTTCAAACCGCTTTATCAAGCATTAAAAGCACACTTACTTGAGCAAGTGGCGGTTCATGCTGATGAGACACCGCTCAATGTGCTCAAGGAAGACAAGCAATGTTACATGTGGCTATACTGCTCGGGGGCTGACTCGCCCGAAGCTACACTCCCTGACATGAAAAACATCGTCTTGTTCGACTATCAAAACAGTCGTGCGAGAGCTTGTCCCGTGGGCTTCCTGGGCGACTACTCAGGTTATCTGCAAAGTGATGGCTACGGTGCTTATGACGGATTAACCAAAGTTACCAATGTCGGCTGCTTCGCTCACGCACGTCGTAAGTTCATGGATGCGAAGAAGCTTCAAGGCAAAGGAAAATCAGGTAAAGCGGATGTGGCGTTAGCAAAAATCCAAAAGCTGTATGCACTTGAATCCCGATTAAAACTCGCTTCGGTCGAAGAACGTTGGTCTGAGAGACAATCCAATGCTAAACCCATGCTAGATGACCTCTATGACTGGTTAACCACGCAAAAAGTCATCGAATCGAGTCCTCTTGGAAAAGCCATCAAGTACACCCTGGGTCAGTGGCCTAAGCTGATACGCTATGTTGAAGATGGGCATTTATCTATCGACAACAACCGAGCGGAACGCGCAATTAAGTCATTGGTTATTGGGAGAAAAAACTGGTTGTTCGCCAACAATCCCAATGGTGCAGATGCCAGTGCGTTACTATACAGCATCATCGAGACAGCAAAAGCTAACGGGCTAATACTCTACGATTACATGGTGAAATGTATGAAAGAGTTGGCAAAGTCAGAGCCTGATATCGACTCACTGCTTCCTTGGAACTTCTCACATTAAAACTCGAACGCCCCGTGGGATCATGGGGCGGATACGGTTTAAATAGGCGCTTACATGATTTGAGATGAACAATCCTGCAACTTTCCAAGCCAAACTCATCGCGAATTGGCACAAAATTCCAATGAGGCAATTACACAAATCTGACAGCGCCAGCAACATTGCTTTTTCATTAGGCCGCGCAAAACAATGCCAAATTGCCGATGTGCTTTGGTGCCAATAAGCCAAAAAAGCCCGAACACTTAAAGCGATTTTGAGCCAGCGACATTGGCCTCACGCAAGCACAAAAACGAAATGAGGCAAATGCTCGACAATCAACGCGCCAAAAACATTGCCGGTTCATTAGGCAGCGATGAACAATGTTAAATTGCAGACAAACCGACACGAATTACCAAAGTAAACGTTCACCGCATGATTTAACTGGATTAAGCATAACGCCCGCTTAAGGGGCAGCCAACGCCACTACCAACTTGCCGCATAACATCGTAATCACAAAAGCCAACGCATGGTAAAAATGCCACGCGTTGGCTGTCCCTCTTGAAGCGTTTGTTATGTACGTGCGCTTTGTTCCAGCGAAACAAACAACGGCTTTACAAGCTTTGCCTCTTCTTGATAACGATTTCTCGTATCCCAAAGATCAACTGCATGTTGAATGTTAAGCCAAAATTCTGGGGTGTTACCTAATGCCGCGGCTAACTTGATTGCTACCGGAGCTGTTAACACACCACCATTAATCAAATTACTCACCGTATTTCTGTGTACGCCCATCGCTTCAGCGAGCGCTTTTGATGTGATGCCCATTGGTTCAAGAAATTCAACTTTTAACATTTCCCCAACGCTAACTGGACGACGTTTTGTCTTACGCATAGTCGTTACCTCAATACTTATGTGGGTCTAAGTAAGTATTTAGTGCAACACCATCAACCCACTGAAAAATCAAACGATACTGTTTGTTCACTCGAATTGAACACCAACCTTTAAGATTTCCTTCAAGATGTTCAAAACGATTACCCGGTGGAATTCTTAAGTCTGATTCAGCTTGAGCTGCATCTAAGATTTCCAGCTTCCGAAATAGAGCATTCTCTATGCTACTTGGAATTAAACGATGTCGTTTATCATCCTCGTAAAACTGCTCTAACCACTTATCTTTAAATTCTAATGCCATTGCAACTTGCACTGTCTCATTGTGCATCCATAGACAAAGACTAACGCATAATGACACTGTGCACAAGTTTGATTTGTAGGAAGGATTTCAGAAAAGTACATAACGCCGCGTTAAGGGGCAGCCAACGCTACTACCAAGTTTCCGCATAACAACGTAACCACAAAAACCAACGCATGATAAAAATGCCACGCGTTGGCTGTCCCTCTTTAATGCTTTGTTAAGTGCGAATTCATTGTACGCACTGAGCTAACAAATTTTCTTGGATACTAGTTGGTAAACTAATACCCGTCTGCTCTTTGATAACTTGAAGTGCATTTTCTAACCACTCTTTGTTATCATTTTTGTACTTATCTAACGCTTTAAACTCTTCAGGAGCGAGAACTTCGTAGAACCGTTCTTGCACGGTACCTCTCATGCCTTCGTAAACAAAGCTATCAATGAACTTGGTTAATGATTCAACTCTGTTTCTGAGATTGAACTCATTGATTGCTGCAAGATCATCTTTATGGATTTCATTTTGCCTAGCTTTTACCCATTCATAAAATTCTCGAACTTGATTGTGATAATCAGAAAGTACTTTTCTAATATCAAGCTCTTCATTTTCACGAATGTAGGCTTTTGCTTGAGATTTAATTTGACTAGATTTCATTAGCTCATCGCCAACTAGAAGAACCTTAAAAACAAATCCCTCATCGGACTGTGAATCAAAACTAAAGGAGGAGCTGATTGTTGGCAGTTTTTCGTGTTGAGAATAACTTCTCAAAAATTCTATGAATTTGCTAAGTGAGTTGTCCACAAAGCGAATTTTGACCTGATCTTCATATCCATCAAAGTTGATTTCATTCTTTTTATATAGTCTGCTATATAGAACTCGCGAGTGATCAATTAAGGACTTGGCTGCGCAAACATAGTTGTGCAACTTAAAACCAAGGTGAACTTGGCATTCATGTAACTTCCATCTATTTGTTATAGAGAAAAGTTCAACACCGACACGTTCATTACACATGAAGTCAATAATCGAAATCAACTCGTGATAGTTCGCTTCAAATAAAGCAAGCGAATAATCAAAGTGCTCTAGTAAGTCGATTCTTTGTTTTACTTGTTCAAATTTCAATTTTTACTCCTAGCACTTAACGCCCGCCTAAGGGGCTGGCAACACATACCACTAAACTCAATCACAACAACCGAAACCACCGCGGCTCATTGGGACTGGAAACGCCGCGCGTTGACAGTCCCTCTTGAGGCGTTTGTTATGTTTATTTTTCAGGGTGAACACCAATAGTTTTACGCATTTCGGATATCAAATATTCCTGTATCGCTGGTATTTCTTGTTCCAGATATTGGAAAACTTCTGCTTGAACTTCAGATATTTTCTCAAACTCTTCATCGCTTACACAAGAGCTAAGTCTTTGATCTAGCCTATTGTACTTAAGTACATTTTTGAATAGTGTTGAGAAAAATCTGTCTAGCTCTGTATCTATATGCTCAGGTAATAGGATCCTATGTTCTGCGTACTTAGATCGAATTTCTTGCCAATGAGGCATAAAATCTTTTCTTCTATCTGTACCAGATTTTGAGTCGTGTACCGCATAATATCGAGCTCGTTCTAACTTAAGGAGATGCTGATACAAATCGAGTATCGCATTTGCTTGCTTTTCAAAGATACCACCATAGGAAATTTGGAGCCTAAGACGATCTTTTTCTAGCTCAGACTTAAACGCCTCTACTTGTTTAGATGCGTCACTTTTGATTTTCTCTTTGAAATTAGAAATATCCTTATCTAAATAGTGTTTAAATAAAGAGCGAGCTACTAGCCCCAGCACTGTTAGAAAAGTGGCATTAGTAATTACGCTTTCAATTAACAATTTATCCATTGTTACCCTCAATAAACATAACGCCCGCCTAAGGGGCTGGCAACGCATTACTACAAAACTCAATCACAACAACCGAAACCACCGAGGCTCATTGGGACTGGAAACGCCACGCGTTGACAGTCCCTCTTGAGGCGTTTGTTAGGCATTTGCCAACGGCTGTAATCGTTCTGCTGGAATGTTCCAACGCTCACCATTTGCTGTTGACACTGATACTGACTTCTTATTGAACTTAACGACAACACATAGCTGAATAGTGCCTTTATCATCGACAAACTGCGCCGGCGAACCAAGTATGAACTCTTGCCTTTTGGCTTGAACTTCAAGTTCATCCAGATGCTCCAAACGAGCTACGATCCTATGATTTAACTCTATCAGTTCTTTTCGCGTTAACTTGCCTATGTCCATACTTAAAAACTCTACTACTTTGAATAATAAGAGCATTGTATCAGCTAAATTTGATAGTCGAACGATTAATGCCTAACGCCCGCTTAAGGGGCAGCCAACGCTACGACCAACTTTCCGCATAACACCGTAATCACAAAAACCAGCGCATAGTAAAAATGCCGCGCGTTGGTTGTCCCTCTTGAAGCGTTTGTTATGTGTTTTGCTCGCACACTTCAATAAAAGATATATTTGTAGAACCATAAGCACTTTTTTCATACATTTTAATTTCATAATCTTCAATAGATGATAGTCGATGTAAATGCTCAAAGAAACTATATCTTTCAATTAAAAACTTGAACTTAGTATTACCTAATTCACTGATGCAATTGTAAAATAGCAAACCCAACTCATAATCAGACATTTGAGCTCGAAGTAAATTAGAATAGAACTTTTTGTCTTCTACTGTCGATCTATCAACATACTTTAAAATTTGATAGACATTACGAAAATAATGCCCAACTAAATGACCATATACCCGATGAAATTTTAGATAATGTCCATTTATATCATCACTAAAAATTTCATCATTACCGAATTGATGAGCATACTCATAGCTAGCACCTTGTTCGACAAATTTATCTTTGTATAAGACTCTAAAGACTTCTCGACCATGGCACAACTTTCTGTTGTTGAGATAACCTTCTTCAATCTGTAGCGATTGGACAATTTCATTGTGTAGTTGAAGCAATTGAAAAAATGTTGTCTCAAATACTTGCTTATTCATTGCTTTAGTTTGTAGTTCAAATTCTTCTTTTTGCCCTTTGATTTCGGCACGAGTTTCTCTGAGCTCTTGAGACTGAAGAAATATTGATGTAATAATCCCTGCGAACGCTAAACCAGAGAATAGTGTATTCAGAGAACCATAAGAGTCACCAAATAGCGCTCTGTTAGTAATTTCTGATACGTCATTGCTAAATAATAACTGCATCCAAGTAGGGTAGTAATACCATGCCATCACTACCGATAAAACAAGAATAATTATAGATATAACTGATTTTTTCATATTACCTCTGATGAAACACATAACGCCCGCCTAAGGGGATGGCAACGCACAAACCAGCTAAACGCACAGCAAATTCACCACAAATATCACCGCACACCAAAAATGCCGCGCGTTGACAGTCCCTCTTGAGGCGTTTGTTATATTTTCGTTCTCAGCACTAATGTGACCAAAAACTTAAAATTAAAGAAAAGCCATTAACAAACTGATACTTCTCGACTTTCTAAAACCGTAGCAGCATCGGCTCGCTCAATAATTTTCAACAATACCGATTGAATTGCTTCATCTTCACGAACATCTTTATTACTCGTAAATCTCTGAATTTGTGCTTCAGCGTTTTCTTCAGGAACAAAAGTGATGACTACTTCGGTAGCGAAATCTGTCGTTTTTCCGAAATATTCTAAAGATATTTGCGGATAACCTTTGAAACCTCTTTGTACTCGTTTCAATATGCGTTTTTTCGCTTTATCCACGTTCATCATGAATCCTTTTGATTGTTAAACTTAAAAAAATATAACGCCCAGCTAAGGGGCTGACAACACACAGCCACACTCAACATTAACAACCGTAATCACTGATGCTAACCGTACCGAAGATGCCACGTGTTGACAGTCCCACTTGAGCTGTTTGTTAGGTGCAGTGTCTAAGTTTTAGTGTGATTCTCACCGCACTACTATCCGATTTTCGTGATTCTCAGTCGTTTGCTCGACCAAAATCACAGTTGCATAATAGCTGTAAATCAACAACTTATGCACCATTAATCACACGATAAGCCTCACATATTGAAGTGAAGTTATAAGGATATAGAGATATATGATTATTGGAGTATAAACTATGACAGAATCAGCACATAATAAAACCAAACGTAAGCTCATAAATAACATCAAAGATATTAAGCCAACACATCAGACAGCGATATTTTATAACAACTTTGATGAAGCCTTTGAGTTCAATGATTTGATGCAGAAGATTAAAAAACCTGTCAGTGCTGCATTCAAAAGTATCACTATGATTTGGGTGCTGAGATTAAAAAATCAGTTCAATTATGGTGTAGTCGGTTACATTCAAATTCTCACCACTGCCGAACTTGATTTGAAATTGCTTAACAAAGTGCTCGCAAAATACACACGTGAGAACCAAGTTAGAACAGTACAACGTCCATTTGACCGAGAAAAATATACAGATACAGTATCAAAGCAAAAGCTTGCCAATTTAGCCGCCTATTTAAGCTCAGAAACAAGCCCAAGGCGATATGCCATAACTAACAAGCCACAAATTAATAAAAACGCTTAGAATTGATTACAGAGCGATTATTGACAGTTTATATCACCTCCGCGTGGAGATAATATATTGAATGAAAACACACATCAGACTTTTCCACTTCAACTCTATAAACTTTCACTATGTTAGTCAATTTCATGATAATCTAAAACTACGATTTTTCCATCACGATCACGGGTTAAAACTAATTTTTCAAAATCCTTGCATTGAAAAACTTTATGTTCCTTTCGTTCAACTTCACTTTTCAGCGCCTGGGCTAAATCTTCAATGCTGTTTAAACGTAATGCCAAAAGTCTCTTCTCTTCTGTTGTGTGCTTCCGCACCTCGGAAGCGATGCGCCCTTCATTGACTGCGCGCTGTGCACAACTATCCCCTATAGTTTTTTCTAGTTTGGCAAATAACCATTTAAGCATGTTTTTACTCCTTTTGTGAAGCAACCTAACGCCCGCCTAAGGGGCTGGCAACGCATTACCACTAAACTCAAACACAACCGCCATAACCACCGCGGCTCAATGGGACTGTAAACGCCACGCGTTGACAGTCCCTCTTGAGGCGTTTGTTAGTTTGTTCTACAAAGATACATTGTTCAAAAATCACTCTAAAGATTCTTGCATAAAGTTATTATAAAAGTTACATTTTAAACATAATATTCCAATAAAGGCATAATCTAATGGACCCAGTATTAAACCCATACAGCCCAGGAGCTGGAACACCACCTTATGAACTAGCCGGTCGTGATGATCTAAGAAGAGACTTATCAGTAACAATAGCGCGTATTATGAAAAATCGTTCCGCTAAAAGTCTGATGCTAGTCGGCCTAAGAGGTGTAGGCAAAACGGTTTTGCTTGAGCAAATGTCTCAAGATGCCGAGAAACAGCAGGCGCATATCATCTTCATTGAAGCACCGGAAAAGCGTTCATTACCATCATTAATTGCACCTAAATTACGATTAGCAATGTTGAAATTGAGCAATCTTGAGAAAGCAAAAAGTCAAGCTATAACAGCTTTGAGGGCTATTGCTGGATTTGCTAAAGGAATGAAATTTACATTCAATGATATCGAAGTTGGAATAGACTACGAACCCGAAACTGGCTTAGCTGACAATGGTGATCTTGAAGCCGATCTGACCGCATTGTTTATTGAGGTCGGTAAAGCGGCACAAGTGGCAGATACCGCCATTGTCTTGTTTATAGATGAACTTCAATATGTAGATTCAGATCAGTTTGCATCCCTAATTTCAGCTCTTCATCGTTGTTCACAACTTAAACTTCCGATCACGTTAGTTGGAGCAGGATTACCGCAATTGCGCGGGCTTGCAGGCAACTCGAAATCATATGCTGAACGTCTATTTAGCTACCCAGAAGTAGGACCATTACCTGAACAAGCTGCAATTGATGCAATTCAAAAGCCAGCTAAAAGTGAAGGCGTTGAATTTACAGATGAAGCCATTAAAGAGATCATAAGTAAGACACAGTGCTATGCATATTTTATTCAGGAATGGTGCAGTCACTCTTGGAATATCGCAGCTAAGAGTCCCATTACTAAAGATGATGTTATTGCTGCAACAGAGCTAACAATTGCCACACTTGATGAATCGTTTTTCCGAGTTCGATTTGATCGCCTGACTCCAAAAGAAAAAGGATACATGTTAGCCATGGCTCGGCTTGGAGCGGGTCCACACCGCTCAGGTGATATTGCTGAAAAGCTTAATAAAACAGTTAATCAGGTCGCCCCTATTAGACATGGCTTGATCGAGAAAGGTATGGTTTATGCGCCAAACCATGGTGATACTGCGTTCACTGTTCCCCTATTTGACGAGTTCATGCTTCGAATAATGATAGATTAACCTAAATAGCCCATTAGACTCTTAAATAGTGGGCTTTTTTTTATTTTTTCAAATTATAATTGAGCTAATCCATTTCGGATGAAACTAACGCCCGCCTAAGGGGCTGACAACGCATTACCACTCAACTCAAACACAACAGCCGTAACCACCGCGGCTCAATGGGACTGGAAACGCTACGCGTTGACAGTCCCTCTTGAGGCGTTTGTTATGCTTAAGCTTCAACACTTTACATTTGAATCCAGTCAAGAATAACCCACTGAAATCATTGACCAAACTTTAAATTTCCTTGAATTAGAACTGGCGCAACTTTTACCTATGAACAGACCCATGCAGGCTTTCATTTAGCAACTAGGCCAATGTTGAAACCCTCTCCGACAAACCAACTCACCACGCATAGGAAAAATAATTCAATGAGGCAATGACGCTGAAACTTAAAGCGACAGATACATTGCTGTTTCATTAGGCAGCGAAAAACAATGCTCAATTGCCGACAGACTTTCAGCCTATAAGTAAAGGCACCAAACTGCTCAAAGCGACTTGAAAGAGCAAAACTCACCTCGCGCAGACTCAACAACCCAATGAGGCAATAACTCAGAAGTTACAGCGCCAGAAACATTGCCGCTTCGTTAGACAGCGACGAACAATATTGAATTGCCGACAAAACTGAACGGAATGCCAAAGGAATCGAAAATCACAACCTGCTGATTTTTATGGATTAAGCATAACGCCCGCCTAAGGGGCTGGCAACGCATTACCACTAAACTCAAACACAACAACCGAAACCACCGCGGCTCAATGGGACTGGAAACGCCACGCGTTGACAGTCCCTCTTGAGGCGTTTGTTATGTACGTGGTTGAGATTATCCCCAGAAACAGCCATAAGCATCGTCTTGTAATATCTCAAAGAAAACCTCTAGAAATTTCACTTCAGGGATCGGTTCGTATGCATGCCATTTTAAATCTGATTTCATCCAGTAAATTTTCCATTCGTTCCGCGATTTGTAGTATTTGACTCTCGCTACTGGATGCTCAAGTTTTTCTGATGGGTCATCCCATCTGGGACGAATTTCGAAAATTTCGATTGCCTGCCCATCTAGACGATAGCCAATATCAAGTTGATCTCGAATTTCTACTGGTGGTCGGCAATTTTCGAGATACTTTTCCACTGCCTTTTCGTAACGCTTTTGTTCAATTTCTGAGAATGCCATATCTATTACCCCAAGAATTCAAATCCGAAGTTTACGACCAGCTCCATCTGCTGACTAGGATATTTTCAGAAAAAGTACATAACGCCGCGTTAAGGGGTGCAGGCACGCAATACAAAAGCTACCGCACAGTGCCGTAACCACCGAACTCAACGCAAACTGAAAATGCCACGCGTGCCAAATCCCACTTAAACGCCTTGTTATGTGACTTGGCCAAGTAGCTACTTGCTTGTTTTTCAAACAACATTTTAACCATTTGGTTATTCGTCTTCGCTACGGATACCCATTGCAAACCAGTTTCATCAATATGCTGGAACTCAACTTGTAACTCGTACTTTCTAACTGAAAACAACGCTGAAAACATGCCTATTGTTAGTGCAAGTGGTGCTGTAAGTAATCCAAATGACTCTGGACATATCATCCATACGACACTCGCAACAACTAAACCAATGCAGAAAATACGCAAAGCATGATCCTGAAAAGTGTTTGTTTTAACCCTTGCACCTTTAATTTTCGACAATGGATACTCGTCTTTTTTAAACGTGAAGATTGTGTTGCTTACATTAAAGTCTTCTTCATTAATCAAAATAACCTCCTGTCACATAACGCCCGGTTAAGGGGCAGCCAACGCCACTACTAACTTTCCGAATAACACCGTAATCACAAAAACCAACGCATAGTAAAAATGCCGCGCGTTGGCTGTCCCTCTTGAACCGTTTGTTATATTTATCTCTGAGATCTTGGTTTTATTGGTTTTATTGGTTTTATTGGTTTTTGTAATTTTACTGCACCACCATTACAGGTTGCGACACCTCTTTTGGGGTTGTTTTTTTCTATCTCATTTCGCTTTGTGCGTTGCTGAAGTTCTACTTTAGGCTTTTGAGGGTTGGTAACTCGTAAATTTGATTGCTTAGCGGCCTCACTTACTTCGAGGGTCTTATAAGGGGTCAACTTTAGTTTCACTCTATGCATTTGTGAGGCATTAGCCTCTGCTCCTAATTCAAATACAACAAATTTGCCTCCAGCCTTACCTTTAGCATTTAATCCGAAGCTTACCTCTAATTCCACCTCATCCATAATGAAGAAGGGGGAGTCACTTTTAGAGGCTTCAATTAGCTCCTTTTTAACATCATCAATAAACTCTTTAAGACTTATGTTTCCCTTCATTTGGTTCTCCTGCTCCGAATAAAATATAACGCCCGCCTAAGGGGCTGGCAACGCATTTCACTAAACTCAAACACAACAACCGTAACCACCGCGGCTCAATGGGACTGGAAACGCCACGCGTTGACAGTCCCTCTTGAGGCGTTTGTTAGTTTCGTAGCCTATTGTTTAGCAATAACTTTTTAAATAAATTTTTTTGAAAACTATTTTACGCAAATGCATCGAGCAAACACACGTCCAGAGCCAAAAGCTGTGAAGTGAGCTGCCAAACTTACAGCGCTCAAGGTTGAGTTGGCCACTTACCGAATTTCCGACAAAGAAAGTGCAATTTCAGCGACGATGCTGCCTTTTGCGCAACTAAGTTGGCAGTGTTGAACATCCAGCAACATTGAAGCATCGAGGTTTGATGGTTTTCTGCAACTTTGAAACTGCTGAACTTTCAACGCTTTCTACCAAATCAGCATCAAGCAAAACTCAAAAGCCCAACGTGCAGTTTAAATGCTAAAAGCTGATTTTTCAGAGCCTTGAGTTTGAATTTTTGATGGATTTTCCTGATAGAAACTAACGCCCAGCTAAGGGGCTGACAACACACAGCCACACTCAACATTAACAACCGTAATCACTGATGCTAACCGTACCGAAGATGCCACGTGTTGACAGTCCCACTTGAGCTGTTTGTTAGGTGCAGTGTCTAAGTTTTAGTGTGATTCTCACCGCACTACTATCCGATTTTCGTGATTCTCAGTCGTTTGCTCGACCAAAATCACAGTTGCATAATAGCTGTAAATCAACAACTTATGCACCATTAATCACACGATAAGCCTCACATATTGAAGTGAAGTTATAAGGATATAGAGATATATGATTATTGGAGTATAAACTATGACAGAATCAGCACATAATAAAACCAAACGTAAGCTCATAAATAACATCAAAGATATTAAGCCAACACATCAGATAGCGATATTTTATAACAACTTTGATGAAGCCATTGAATTCAATGATTTGATGCAGAAGATTAAAAAACCTGTCAGTGCTGCATTCAAAAGTATCACTATGATTTGGGTGCTGAGATTAAAAAATCAGTTCAATTATGGTGTAGTCGGTTACATTCAAATTCTCACCACTGCCGAACTTGATTTGAAATTGCTTAACAAAGTGCTCGCAAAATACACACGTGAGAACCAAGTTAGAACAGTACAACGTCCATTTGACCGAGAAAAATATACAGATACAGTATCAAAGCAAAAGCTTGCCAATTTAGCCGCCTATTTAAGCTCAGAAACAAGCCCAAGGCGATATGCCATAACTAACAAGCCACAAATTAATAAAAACGCTTAGAATTGATTACAGAGCGATTATTGACAGTTTATATCACCTCCGCGTGGAGATAATATATTGAATGAAAACACACATCAGACTTTTCCACTTCAACTCTATAAGCTTTCACTATGTTAATCAATTTCATGATAATCTAAAACTACGATTTTTCCATCACGATCACGGGTTAAAACTAATTTTTCAAAATCCTTGCATTGAAAAACTTTATGTTCCTTTCGTTTAATTTCACTTTTCAGTGCTTGGGCTAAATCTTCAATCATATCTAAATGTAATGCTAAAAGCTTTTTATCTTCTGTTGTGTACTTCTGCACCTCGGAAGCGATGCACCACTCATTAACCGCGCGCTGTGCACAACCATCCTCTATAGTTTTTTCTAGTTTGGCAAATAACCATTTAAGCATGTTTTTACTCCTTTTGTGAAGCAACCTAACGCCCGCCTAAGGGGCTGGCAACGCATTACACTAAACTCAAACACAACAACTGCAACCACCGCGGCTCATTGGGACTGGAAACGCTACGCGTTGACAGTCCCTCTTGAGGCGTTTGTTATGCCTATTTTTTATCCCAGCCCACAACAGATCCATTTTCGACAATAATTCTTAAGTTGTAGCGGTTTTTACCTGCTTTATCATATTTCCACGTTTCTTTAACTTTGGTCTTTAACACTTTCTGATCTATATCTAACGGCTTTCCAAGAGAATCTATTAGTTGCTCTTCTGTTTGGCCTTCCCAGATGGTTTTTTTCATCAACCTATCAACTAATTCAGCATTTCCATATTTAGCCATTAGTCTCTGCCGTTTTTTCTTATCGAGGTAACCACTTATGACAATAATCACAACAACAAACACTAAGAACCAAACTAGCAATTCCATAAATTCCTCTCTCAAGATTAGTTAGCATTACTTAGCCGACAGTGAAACCATCAACTATTACACACTATCGTACTGTATAATCACATTACACACTATGACACCATACACATAAAAAGGGACTAGAAGCCGACTAATAGGCATAACGCCCGCCTAAGGGGCTGGCAACGCACAAACCAACTTAACGCACGGCAAATTCACCACAAATATCACCGCACACTAAAAATGCCACGCGTTGACAGTCCCTCTTGAGGCGCTTGTTATGCTTAAACTTCAACGCCTTACGTTTAACTTTTTCAACGATAACTCAGCTGAAAAATCCGCGCCATGCTCAAAAGCTAACAACCCGAAATCGATCATTATTTGAGATGAATAATTCTGCGTTTTCCAAGCCAAACTCACCGCGAATTGGCTCAAGTTTCAAATGAGGCAATCGCACAAATCTTACAGCGCCAGCAGCATTGCTTTTTCATTAGACAGCGCAAAACAATGCTCAACTGCCGATGCGCTTTGGTGCCAATAAGCCAAAAAATCCCGAACACTTAAAGCGATTTTGAGCCAGCGATATTGGCCACAAACAAGCACAAAACCGAAATGAGGCAAGTGCTCAGCATTCAACACACCAAAACATTGCCTGTTCATTAGGCAGCGACGAACAATGTTAAATTGCCGACAAACCATCACGAAATGCCAAAGTAAACTTTCAACCATATGATTTAACTGGATTAAGCATAACGCCCAGTTAAGGGGTGAAGCACGCAATACCTATGTTACTGCATGGCACTTCAACACCGAAACCACCGCATACCAAAAATGCCACGCGTGCTGAATCCCTCTTGAACTGTTTGTTATATTTTTACGAACTCCAACCCAAACTTATCTTTGGCCTTCTCTGCTTGATACCACTGCAAGTGAGCCCACTCAGAACCGGAAAGTAATGTTTTTAGCGTAACTTTGTCACGTTGGTTCATACGTAAACCCAAAGCGATTGATCTAACAGACAAAGGATCAAACTTAAGAGCCCCACTTTCATGGCGAATAAGTCGAACCTCTTTCTCGTATCGCCAATTGATGTACTTTGTCACCATTATTGAACTTAAAATATCAGATGCTATTTGGTATTCATTGTTACCATTTGGAATTTTGTCGAAAAACTTAATTCGCTCAATTACACCTTTATATGGTAGCTCCGACTGATAGATTACATCTTCGAGGTGGAAGTGCTCACTATTTTCTCTTAAATGTTGCTCGTCAAATCCCAAACAAAAGCCTTTGTGCTCATCAGAATAATGTGACCACATTAATTGGTTTTTTCGTGTACGACTAAAAGAGCAGATCCCCGCGCGTTCAAGGTTTTCGGCTAGTGTCTTTTCCACAATCTTTTTTCTTGTATTGGCGAGATTGTGATGTCTCCATATTGCCTCCAAAAATTCAGGAAAAATCATTTGACACTCAAATGGGTCGTTTAATGTACTTGGTTTTGCAAACCATAATTCTCTATTTATTAAAAGTTCTATTGATGATTTATTGAACGCTCTATATTTGAATATTGATTTTGTTGATTTCACTGAAACTTCCTAAAAATATAACGCCCTGCTAAGGGGTGAGCAACGCACAAACCAGCTCACCGCAAACACCGTAATCACAAAAACCAACGCACACCAAAAATGCCGTGCGTTGCGAATCCCTCTTGAGCAGTTTGTTAACTGGCCAGTGCTGAAGGTTTCCACTGCACTTTTAGCGTATCAAAAAATCACCCTACTCTTCGCTTGGTGTCTTCAATTCTAGTGCTGGCTTTTTAACCATGAAAAATCCGCAAGCTTCACGCGTTGCTATCGTTGGCTGCTCCCAAGCTCCACACAAATCTTTGAGGTTGTTTTTGCTCGCTCAAAATGCCTGCATTGACCACAACGAAACATTCGTAAATTCCTTTTCTCAAATGTTGATAGATTTTCCGCTTTGCCAGTTAACGCCCGCCTAAGGGGCTGGCAACGCATTACCACAAAACTCAATCACAACAACCTTAACCACCGCGGTTCAATGGGACTGGAAACGCCGCGCGTTGACAGTCCCTCTTGAGGCGTTTGTTATAGCGCATTTTCTCGCGCTTGCATTACAGACATGACTTTTGCCAACACACTTGGAATACCAGTACCTTTGAGATATTCAACACTTGTTGGGTGACTGGTCGTTTCATCGAATCGTTCATGAAACGTGCTTTGTTTATCAATGATGACAGAAGGTAGTTCATAGCCATCAGCGTTAAACTGATCAGCTGTAATATCAATAATGTAACCTTGGCATACTAGCCATGCGTGAGTCTGGTTTGAGTTATCTCCTAACCCGTGTCCGCAAATATAGTCACTTTCTAGACCATGGTACTTCAATAAATATAAGCCAAGTAAATCAGTAGCATCTCCACAGCAGCCAGCAGGAAAGCCTGATGAAAAATAAAAGCTAGTCATACTATGAAAGTCAGCTTTCTTAAATCGAGCTAAAATCTCTCGAATTTGATAGATCTTTTTTTCGATATCTTTATTCAAACGAAACTCCAAAGTTCACCTGCGCTATAACGCCCGATTAAGCAGTGAGCAACGCCTAAACCAACTCAACGCATTACAACGTAAACACTCATGTTCAAGCATGACGCTAATGCTATGCGTTGCGAATCTGTCTTGAATCGATTGTTAGGTCACGACCAAATTCGTACAAGGTCTCTCGTTAATTATTGATTATCAAATGGAATTGAAGAAAAAGACAAAAATCGAAGCCGAAGTATTTGTCATAGCTCTACCTTGAGGTCTTGCGGGCGTCACTCTTCAATCGTGCCCCGATTAAGGTGCGCACGAAAGCGCCTCAAGGGTATCATAGAAATGACCAATATTCGTCCTTTTTGCCTTATTTCCTCTATATCTTATTTACTCTTCAATACTCACTCGACACCATCTTACATTGCTCATGTGATCCCGTCGTGACCTAACGCCCGCCTAAGGGGCTGGCAACGCATAACACTAAACTCAAACACAACAACCGTAACCACCGCGGCTCAATGGGACTGGAAACGCCGCGCGTTGACAGTCCCTCTTGAGGTGTTTGTTAGTTTCGTAGCCTATTGTTTAACCATAATTTTTTAAACAAATTTGCTTGAAAGTCATTTTACGCAAAAGCATCAAGCAAGCGCACGTCCAACGCCTAAAGCTGTGACGTTGGCAGCCAAAACTTAAAACGAGCAAGGTTAAGTTGACCACGGTTAAGAGTCCGCGACAAAGAAAGCCATATCACAGCGATGATTCAGCCTTTTATGAAACCAAGCTGACCGTAAACGCGTCATAAACCCCACATTCTAATCAATCTCGGTACGCCCTAAGATCAAACCTCAAACTACAAGGAGATCTGAAATGGCAAAGCGGCGTACCGACCAAGAATGGCAAACCCTGTTCGAGCAATACGAATCCAGTCAACTCTCTCAGCGTGTGTTCTGCGAGCGCCATGATCTGAGTCTTTCGACCTTCTACGCAAAGCGTCAACAATTGCATTGCTCTGGGCAATCTCAAGCAGGTGGCTTTATCAAAGCGGAAGTCGTTGAAAAAACGACACGCTACCAGATGACTCAAACACCGATTGCCAACATGACATTATTTATTAATGACGTTGAACTCAGCATCCCCCAGGGAACACCTGCCTCGTATCTGGCAGAGTTAATCGGAGCACTGTCATGAAACGAATGCTGAGTGCTCCGAATGTTTACCTGTATCGGGAGTTTGTGGATTTTAGAAAGTCCATCAATGGTCTGGCGGCGATTATTGAATCTGAAACCGACTTACCATTAGGAAGCGGTGCGCTGTTCCTGTTTATCAATAAACAACGCGACAAAATCAAAGTCTTGTATTGGGATAAAACGGGCTTCGCTCTGTGGTATAAAAGATTGGAAAAAGCCAAATTCAAATGGCCCACTCAAGAGAAAAAACAGGTATACACCCTGACTCAATTTGACTTAGACAGACTGTTATCGGGCTTCACGATAATCGGCCATAAACCGATAAAAATAGACAATATTACAATGAGTTAATCTCGATAAAAGTCAGTTACACCAAGCCTTAGAGTGGCGTTTTTAGTATAATAAATGCCATGAAAAAGACGCCCGATATTAACCCAGAAAGCCAAGACATCGCCGAGCTTCAAGCTATGGTGAAAGCGTTGATGTCGGAGAAAAAGGAGTGGCAACAAGAGCGCCAATCCTTAATTGAGCAATTTAAGCTCGCTCTTGACCGCCAGTTCGCCAAACGCTCAGAAGCGTTAAAACCTTATAATGAAGCACAGGGTGACCTCTTCAATGAAGCGGAATGCGAAGCCGCTAAAGCTGAAGAGGAAGTTGTCACGACAACGACGACCACAAAACGCCGTGGTAAACGTCAACCACTGCCTAAAGACTTACCGCGTGAAATCCTCGTACTTGACCTTGATGAGCATGATAAGCAATGTCCTTGCTGTCAGCACACTCTCCATAAAGTCGGTGAAGACCGCAGTGAAAAGCTGGAGTTCACGCCAGCGGTGTTAAAAGTGTTGGAGGTTGTCCGCCCTAAATACGCTTGTCGTCAGTGCGAACAAAAAGCAGAGACGAGCCGTATTCACCAACAGCCTGCTCCAAAGAGCATCATCCCCAAAAGCTTCGCCACTGAAAGCCTGCTTGCCAACATTATCCTCGGTAAATATCAGTATGCGCTACCGCTGTACCGCCAGGAAACCCTGTTCACCCAGTCGGGTATCGAGTTATCGAGAACCACGATGGCAAGATGGGTAATCCAGGTGAGTGAAAAGTTCAAACCGCTTTATCAAGCATTAAAAGCACACTTACTTGAGCAAGTGGCGGTTCATGCTGATGAGACACCGCTCAATGTGCTCAAGGAAGACAAGCAATGTTACATGTGGCTATACTGCTCGGGGGCTGACTCGCCCGAAGCTACACTCCCTGACATGAAAAACATCGTCTTGTTCGACTATCAAAACAGTCGTGCGAGAGCTTGTCCCGTGGGCTTCCTGGGCGACTACTCAGGTTATCTGCAAAGTGATGGCTACGGTGCTTATGACGGATTAACCAAAGTTACCAATGTCGGCTGCTTCGCTCACGCACGTCGTAAGTTCATGGATGCGAAGAAGCTTCAAGGCAAAGGAAAATCAGGTAAAGCGGATGTGGCGTTAGCAAAAATCCAAAAGCTGTATGCACTTGAATCCCGATTAAAACTCGCTTCGGTCGAAGAACGTTGGTCTGAGAGACAATCCAATGCTAAACCCATGCTAGATGACCTCTATGACTGGTTAACCACGCAAAAAGTCATCGAATCGAGTCCTCTTGGAAAAGCCATCAAGTACACCCTGGGTCAGTGGCCTAAGCTGATACGCTATGTTGAAGATGGGCATTTATCTATCGACAACAACCGAGCGGAACGCGCAATTAAGTCATTGGTTATTGGGAGAAAAAACTGGTTGTTCGCCAACAATCCCAATGGTGCAGATGCCAGTGCGTTACTATACAGCATCATCGAGACAGCAAAAGCTAACGGGCTAATACTCTACGATTACATGGTGAAATGTATGAAAGAGTTGGCAAAGTCAGAGCCTGATATCGACTCACTGCTTCCTTGGAACTTCTCACATTAAAACTCGAACGCCCCGTGGGATCATGGGGCGGATACAGCTGACCGTGTTGAACATCCGACAACATTGAAGTATCGAGGCTTGTTGGCTTTCAGCGACTTTGAAACTACTGAACTTTCAACGCTTTCTACCAAATCAGCATCAAGCCAAACTTAAAAGTCCAGTTGTGCAGTTTGAACGCCAAAAGCTGAATTTTCAGAACCTTGGGCGTAAATTTTTGATGATCTTTCCTGAGAGAAACTAACGCCGCATTAAGGTGTGAGCGGCGCTTGGCTATACTTGAGCGAAGCGAAACCGCCAAGCGTTGCGAATCACTCTTAAATGCTTTGTTATATTTTTTCAACTTCGAATTTAAGCCTATAATCTTGAGGATCAATCACTGCTCTAAATAACTTTAGGCTATCCATGTTGTTTTCTACTAATTTTGACTTTACATCACCAATAAATTTGGGGATAGATTTACAACCAAATGTAACTGATATGATAGCTTCTCTTGGCACTTTAAACATAGACATACATTCTGGAAGAGAATTTATACTCTCGTATTCAGCCTTGTCGACTTTATATAGTTGTTCTGTAAAACTAGTTAAATTCTCTTGTTTTACATAACCTCCGCTAACGACCATATCTTTGCATTTTTTGGGAATCAGAGTTTCATCCGCATTATCGATACTTACTAGTAACCGATGCTCTTTTTCATATGACCATTCGTCGGATTTATGAAAATAAGGTTCCAATAAACTCTCGCCTAGCTTATTAATCCTTTCCTTTCGGTATAGAACCCTGTTCACTTTCCCTATAATTTTACCTTTCTCACCCGCAAATTTTTTTGTAAAGAAGTCATGTGTTATATCAAATTCCACAACCATTCCTGAATGCTCACTTGCATAATGAGACCACATAAGCAAATTGTCTTTTGTTTCTGTTAGGCTAACAACCCCATATTCTCTATATAAGGAAATCCCTAGCTCAGACCATATAGAGCCTGGCCTTTGCCTACTAATAAATTGAATAATCTCCTCTCTTGTTTTGCCAAAACGATCATGGTTAAGGTGCAAGCATAGGTCTGCCCAAAAATCTGATGATGGTGTAGCCTCAAATGGATCATTCAGAGAAAATTTAGTAGATGCTCGAATTAAAAAGTTATCAAAGAACTCAGCTCTTGCTGGGAAAAATTTATACAACGACTTCATCCTCTAAACTCCAAAAAAAATATAACGCCCGCCTAAGGGGCTGGCAACGCACTACCACTAAACTCAAACACAACAACTGAAACCACCGCGGCTCAATGGGACTGGAAACGCCACGCGTTGACAGTCCCTCTTGAGGCGTTTGTTAAGTTTATATTGCCGCAAACGGGATAACACACTCTTTTTCTGTACAAAGCGATGTCATCTGGTACAAGAACTGCTTAGGGGAAAGACTAACAAACTCACTGATTAAAGGTCGTAACTGACTACCTAAGATGTCACTCATTTCACTAGGACGATACCTAGCAGCACTACCTAAATAAAACATCGCAAGTAATGTATATGCCAAATGAGGTAACTCGCCAGGTCTTAGGTCCACATAGTATCTATAACCTTGCTTTGTTAGGATCGGAACAATATCAAGCTTTCTGTAATCTTTAATTATGTTTTTATAAATGGTATGAATATTCTTAGCTGTATAAGACTTACGTTGTTTTGAACGATAAACATGATAGCCATCTCGAGGATATCCATCTCGAAAGTATTTTTTCCTCTCTTTTTTATTGAACTTGGAGGTTTCAACCTTGGCATCTTGCTCTTTTTGGTACAGTACTTCAGTAAATAATACATCTCTTGCAGCATTTACCTGAAACTCAATTTCAACAGGAAGTAACTTCCTTTTCTGAATGTGCCCAAGAGTTGTATAGATACTATGAATTTCAGGAATATGAGACAAAGCTTGCTGAAAGTTAACTTCATGAGAAGCATTGATCGGTTTACCTAAAGATTTACAGAACTCTTGAAAAATATTTACTGCTTGCTGCATTGTCCCTTTTACTTCAATAGTATGCGTTTTACCCATAGGTATGACCAAACCATGATGTTCATGTGTCGTTTCCAAAGGAACATCTTTTAAACTAAGGTAGCATTTAACCAAATCAAGCATCCCATAATATAGTAGAGTCCCTTTGGCAGGTAATTGTACACTGTCAGCAGCCTTAAAGAATTCTTCTGCCAAGCTAGCAAAATAAATTGATCGTTCAATCTTGATTCGATTTTGCCCTCGAGATTTTGCTAATCTACGTTGCAAGTTTGAGGCTAAGAATGACCAAGGATCGCTAGTTAGAACTTGTTGTTCACCGGCTTCCAACTCCACAAACGAATATCGAATTTTATTGTACTTAAATAAGGCTTTTTCACCCTGAGATACCACAGTATTCTCCTATAAACTTAACGCCCGCTTAAGGGGCAGCCAACGCCACTACTAACTTACCGTATAACACCGTAATCACAAAAACCAACGCATAGTAAAAATGCCGCGCGTTGGCTGTCCCTCTTGAAGCGTTTGTTATATTCGTAGCCTATTGATTAAAAAGTTGTTCTACCGTTTTCATCGGTAAGAACATACGAATACGCTCATTATGTTCGCACAATACTTCAAAGCCGAACTTCGTATAGAACGCTTGAGCGGAATCTGTCAGACAATCCACAACTATTGCGTATGCTCTCATGTGATGATTCACTTCCCACAAGTACTTCAGCGCACGGATTAGACTGACCTTTCCAAGTCCAGAACCGTGAAATTCTTTGTGCACAGCTAACTGAGCCAACAGAAAAACAGGGATTGGATACCTCGGTAGTTTCTTTGCTAATTGTGCCGGTAATGTTTCTCGGCTGATTGAGCTCGGTGCAACACTATAAAAGGCACAAATAGCGAATTTTTGATTTAACAGTGGGTGAGCACTAGGTAAAACCATTGTTCGGCTAATACCTGCTTGCATGTGCTTTGCAGCTTGAGTTTTGATAAATGTGTTTAGCTCTTGCTCACCACAGTCAAATGAGTCGCGGTCATGCTTTGATTTACTAAGTTCTACAAACTCTTTGCCCCAACTCACTTGATACCGCTCTTCTCTGTAAATTTAACAGCTTCAAGCAAAGCTTGATTCGGTGCTTTTACTTTATTACACGCAGCCATAAACTCGTCAAAAACACTGTCTTTAACCATAATACTTTCATGCTCCTCAATAACATGAGTCGCATCTTCGTCCATAAGTCTCACCACATATTCAGTGAGACTTTTTAAACCAAGTAAAGCCGATGCCTTTTCGGCTTTTGCCTTGATCTCTTCATCAAGGCGGATATCTAAACGTGCCGTTGCCATAACCCCTCCTGCGTACGGATACATTCCGTCAGTTGAGCGATTATAGGCCAAACTTAAAGCACATTCAATTCGTACGGAAAGTTTACGGGGCGAGGGAGAATATAACGCCCGCCTAAGGGGCTGGCAACGCCATTACACCAAACTCAAACACAACAACTGTAACCACCACGGCTCAATGGGACTGGAAACGCCACGCGTTGACAGTCCCTCTTGAGGCGTTTGTTATGCGTTTTTGAAATTTGCCTTATTTTGAACCTGTAATTCAGCAACTGGTTCAGCCCTTCTGTAGAGTGCAAGCAACATTTTTAACTGAACTAACTCATCACCTTTTGATAGCTGCTCGAGTGCTTTAACTTGTTTAGAATTTAGCTGGAAAGTTTCGTGTAGCTCAACAATTGAGCTTTTGACAAAAGTAATTTCTTCTCTCAATTGTTTTGCCTCTAACTCTTTGATCTTTAGTTGAGTTAGCTTTCGCTTTTGATATTGAGAATAAATTATGTGATATGTACTAGCCGCACTCGTAATTGCACCTGCAAGCGCACTAACGATAATGCCTATATCTTTGGCGACTTCAGTTAAAAGTGTAAGTTCAATATAGCCCGGTGAAGCATATTGAATCCGTTTAACTACAGGTTGATCCTCGTGACTCACAAATTTTCCAATGATGCTAAAAAAGCCAACAACACTGCCACCACCTAGCCATGGCATCCGCTCAAACTCTAAGTTAGAAAATTTACCCTCATCGATCGCTCGTAATGCATGGAAAAAGCCATAAAGTTGTTGATATTCTTTTGTGAGAATCGAAAAATCCTCTAACTTCCAACGTTCATCCAACAATATTGTTGATTGACCTTTATTCATCAATTATCTCCTAACGCATAACGCCCGCCTAAGGGGATGGCAACGCACAAACCAGCTAAACGCACAGCAAATTCACCACAAATATCACCGCACACCAAAAATGCCGCGCGTTGACAGTCCCTCTTGAGGCGTTTGTTATATTTTCGTTCTCAGCACTAATGTGACCAAAAACTTAAAATTAAAGAAAAACCATTAACAAACTGATACTTCTCGACTTTCTAAAACCGTAGCAGCATCGGCTCGCTCAATAATTTTCAACAATACCGATTGAATTGCTTCATCTTCACGAACATCTTTATTACTCGTAAATCTCTGAATTTGTGCTTCAGCGTTTTCTTCAGGAACAAAAGTGATGACTACTTCGGTAGCGAAATCTGTCGTTTTTCCGAAATATTCTAAAGATATTTGCGGATAACCTTTGAAACCTCTTTGTACTCGTTTCAATATGCGTTTTTTCGCTTTATCCACGTTCATCATGAATCCTTTTGATTGTTAAACTTAAAAAAATATAACGCCCGCCTAAGGGGCTGACAACGCATTACCACTAAACCCAAACACAACAACTGCAACCACTGCGGCTCAATGGGACTGGAAACGCCACGCGTTGACAGTCCCTCTTGAGGCGTTTGTTATGCGCGTGCTTCAGACCAAACAGCAAATTCATTACCACTTGGCTCTATAAAATGAAAACGACAACCACCAGGAAACTCAAAGATAGGACGGATGATATGACCGCCATTTTTCACGACTTTTTCTAAAGTGGCTTCAACGTCTGAACTGTAGAAAATTAATAATGCGCCACCATTTTCAGTCCGACTAGAAAGCTCAGCCTTGAAAAAACCACCGTCTAACCCTTCATTTGAAAATGCTGCATATTCAGGTCCATAGTCAACAAAGCTCCAGCCAAAAACCTTTGAAAAGAACGCTTTCGTTGACTCTAAGTCTTTCGCTGCAAATTCTACATAATTGAGTTTTCCATGCTGACTCATTGTTAACTCCTGTCAATTTTTCCAATTAGCGCATAACGCCCGCCTAAGGGGCTGACAACGCATTACCACTAAACTCAAACACAACAACCGTAACCACCGCGGCTCATTGGGACTGGAAACGCCGCGCGTTGACAGTCCCTCTTGAGGCGTTTGTTATGTGAATTCTACCAATGTTCGATGACTCTGATTAACTGTTCCTCTGCGGCCTTAAGCTTTTCTTTATCATCAGGCCAGATAACACCGCTGTCACGAAACCGATAACTTGTGACTAGTAAACTTTGCCGAATTCCTTGCAGTTCATTTTTATGAGCCGATGTTCTTGATAAGACAGCTAAGTTAACAAGTAGCCGTTCAAATAAACTATACAACTCATATTTCTTTTCCAGAGGTAGTGAGGTTGTCGCAGGTAAAACCTCAACACACAAGACAGCTAAAGCTTCTTGGCACTCTAGAAGTCGAACGATGCTTGACTGACCTTTTGATTGGACCTTCCACGCACTTAACGCGAGATAACCAACGTAAGCAGCGCACAACGTACCAAAACCTGCCAATATTGTCCCAATATCGACCAGCCATTGGAATGCGATTATTACGAACGAAGTAGAATCTGTCTGTTTTCCCATTAACCAGCCAAATGCTATTAAGCATAAGGCTGCCACTAATGACCCCGTGATCGTACTACTAAAACGATATTTCACTTCTGATTATTTTCTCCATTCACATAACGCCCGCCTAAGGGGCTGGCAACGCATTACCACTAAACTTAAACACAGCAACTGCAACCACCGCGGCTCAATGGGACTGGAAACGCCACGCGTTGACAGTCCCTCTTGAGGCGTTTGTTATGTGCGTTTTTAAGTAAACCACCTTTTAGCAATTACGAAAAATTGAACTAACCTTTTGCCAAAACTGATTTGCATGTTCTCTTCGAGATTGAATGTGCATTTTGGCACTTTCGATTCGAGCTTCTCATGTCTGGCCTTCGGGTAAATAAGTAGTCTTAGCGTTATTACAAATTTTGCAGGATAACGCTAAATTTTCTACAGAATTATCCCCGCCTTTAGATTTGGGAATAATGTGATCAAACTGTACAGAATCGAAAGCAATGCGATCATGAATGAGGTCAACGTTACAATATTCACATTTACCATTAGCTCTTACAAAAACAATCGCATTGGCATCAGAATAGCCTAAGCGCATCATTTCACTATGTAATTTTTGATTAATCATACTTCCCCATTCACAACTTAAAGCACATAACGCCCGATTAAGCAGTGAGCAACGCCTAAACCAACTCAACGCATTACAACGTAAACACTCATGTTCAAGCATGACGCTAATGCTATGCGTTGCGAATCTGTCTTGAATCGATTGTTAGGTCACGACCAAATTCGTACAAGGTCTCTCGTTAATTATTGATTATCAAATGGAATTGAAGAAAAAGACAAAAATCGAAGCCGAAGTATTTGTCATAGCTCTACCTTGAGGTCTTGCGGGCGTCACTCTTCAATCGTGCCCCGATTAAGGTGCGCACGAAAGCGCCTCAAGGGTATCATAGAAATGACCAATATTCGTCCTTTTTGCCTTATTTCCTCTATATCTTATTTGCTCTTCAATACTCACTCGACACCATCTTACATTGCTCATGTGATCCCGTCGTGACCTAACGCCCGCCTAAGGGGCTGGCAACGCATAACAACTAAACTCAAACACAACAACTGCAACCACCGCGGCTCAATGGGACTGGAAACGCCGCGCGTTGACAGTCCCTCTTGAGGCGTTTGTTATGTGACAATTTCCAACGCTTGTCTAGTTGTCTCTTTTAGTTTACTTAGGTCATCTTCAGATTGGACCGATACATACGTACAACCTTTGTAAACAAGCCCAAGATAGTCTGCTGTCAGTTGAAAAGGCTCTGAAAAGCAACTGGGACATGCTTTGTTAAAGCCCGTTGATATTACCGAAACTGACTTACCCTTTAAGCATCGACCGAGCTCTTTTTCGATTGTTAGTAAGTCTGAAAGACGATCGAAGAACACTTTTAGTTGCGCGGACATTGAATACCAATAAACGGGTGAGGCAAAAACCAGATGGTCAAACTCAACTAATTTATTGATTAAATGGATAAAGTCATCATTTCGATTCGTATGCTCATAATCGTAGAAGGAAATCGCATAGTCCGATAAATCGAATAGCGTTGTATCTGTGCTTGCTTGAAATACTTCAACCAATTTACGAGTATTTCCGTCAGATTTAGAAGTCCCTAAAACAACAGCAATTTTCATTGTGACTCCTTGTCACATAACGCCCGCCTAAGGGGCTGGCAACGCACAAACCAGCTTAACGCACAGCAAATTCACCACAAATATCACCGCATACCAAAAATGCCGCGCGTTGATAGTCCCTCTTGAGGCGTTTGTTATGTGAATTACCTACCGAAGCCTGTTGTTTTTGTTAAAGCGCCTAACTTTGGCTCGCATATTCTTCATTGGTGATGACGTGTTGAACTGGATCATTCGACCAAATGTCCATTGTTCATACCACGTCGCTTCATACAATTCTTCATTGCTTAAACTTGCGACTAACAAGATCAGCTTGTTTATTGTTGAGTCTAACTCCTTAAGTAAGTCCTCGTATTGCCAATCACGGTACTGATCGTGAAAACTGACCGCCAACGATCCAAGCTGATTCCATTTATAACCCGTGTCAGGAAAATCGACTGGCAAACCTTGTGATTTCAAACTGTGCCATTTCAAGACCAAGTTTCCCCAACCAATAAGATAAGCGACAGTGTCACAAACGCTAATTTGTGTTCCTTTTACGTTACCTTCAATTTCACACTTACGTGCCATTGATGCAGGAACACTCAGATAATCGTCCATAAGTTTCGGGAATATAGAATTTATAGCTGTGAGCAACTCATCTTTTGATTCTGGAACTGAAGACATTATTTTCCCCCATTCACATAACGCCCGGCTAAGGGGTTGACAACGCACCGCCGAACTTAAAAAACACACCGTAAACACTGAATTTCAATTTTGCACTAAAGCCGCCACGCGTTGACAATCCCTCTTGAGCCGTTTGTTATGAAGCAATTTCACACGCCATACTAACGAAGTTTTCATCACCACTATCTGTGATTTGATAGCCTAAACTACTATAAAAGCCTATGGCTGATTTGTTGCTTTTAAAACTAGATAATGTAATGAGATTTCTATTTGCTTCAGCCGCTAGTTGATGGATGTGATTGATAACCTTAAAACCCAATTTTTTCTTCTGATGATCTGGAAAGATGATCAACAAGTGGATATGAAATGCTTGATCGTACGGTTTGAAGCAAATAAGACCGACTCTTTGATTTCGATAAGTTACCCAATAATACCAGCTATGCTGATATTCAGTAGTTAAGCGATGATACTGGTATTCATCATCCCACCCATAAACGGACTCAACATGAAGTTTAAGAGCTTGCTTTGTCGCCGAAAATACATTGCAAAACTCTGATTCAGCTACTGGTTCCAGTACGATATTTTCATGTGGTTTAGTCATGATTGCCTCCTGCTTCATAACGCCCGCCTAAGGGGCTGACAACGCATTACACAAAACTCAAACACACCAACCGTAACCACCGCGGCTCAATGGGACTGGAAACGCCGCGCGTTGACAGTCCCTCTTGAGGCGTTTGTTATGATTCACCTTGCCACCTGTGTAGTGCATTGCTACAATGATGAAAACTTTAAATGAAGGAATACATTATGTCTACCGCTAGCATACGCCTTGACCAAAGCCTCGTCGATAAAGCAGCCATTATAGCTAAAGCATTGAATCGCACTACACCTAAACAAATCGAACATTGGGCTAAAATTGGAGAAATGATGGAAGATAATCCTGATTTGCCCTATGAATTCGTTCGACAAGCCATCATTGCTAAAGCTGAAAAAGAAGCCGGAAAACTTGAGGCATATCATTTTGGCTAATATCGTACAGGTTCTTCAAACTCCAACATTTAAGAAAACGGTTAAAAAGCTCCACCAAAACCAAAAAGTAGATCTCGACAATGCGGTGAAAGCTCTTATTGATAACCCTTTTTTAGGTGAGCAGAAAAAAGGTGATTTGTCCTTTCTTCGTGTTTATAAATTCAAAATGGTTAAGCAGCTCACTCTGCTTGGTTACAGCTATCAAGATGGCACAGTAACACTTGAGCTTATCGCACTGGGATCACATGAAAATTTTTACCGAGACATCAAGGTGTTTTACTAAATCTAGGTGAATCATAACGCCCGCTTAAGGGGCAGCCAACGCTACTACTAAATTTCCGCATAACACCGTAATCACAAAAACCAACGCATAATAAAAATGCTACGCGTTGGCTGTCCCTCTTGAAGCGTTTGTTAGTTGCTTACTGCTTAGTTTTGAATATATTCCCGACAATATCCATTGCATGTCTTGTATTAATTACACTTAACTGGCCTTCAGCCAACCTAGCTTGCACTTGGAGAAGCTCAGTTTGAGCCTCCATTTCGTCGGCTTGGCGCGCAATTTCATTTTTACTCATTAACAACGCCTCAGTGTTTAAATTAAGTTCTTTGCGTTGAAGCATATATCCGATTATTAGCCAAAGAAAAGCAATTGGGGCAGTAACACCAGCTAAAAAGTCCCCACACTCATTTAAAGACATTTCTAAAGCTTGATCCCACTTCAAATATACTAAGAATGCTACCAAAGTAGTCCAAACAATTGTTATTAAAATTCCGAGTTTTTCCATCTTTGCTTCCTTCCAACTAACGCCCGCCTAAGGGGCTGACAACGCATTACCACTAAACTCAAACACAACAACTGCAACCACCGCGGCTCAATGGGACTGGAAACGCCGCGCGTTGACAGTCCCTCTTGAGGCGTTTGTTAGCACTACATGATTGATACTACAGCCTTGTCCCACAGTTCATTTGCATTATCAACTCGGAAAAATACGTCTTCTACACCACCGCCTGAACCATGAGAAATTTCCCATTTTGACACTATTGGAGACATACCGAGTAATGCACCTCCATCTGCTACATATCGCTTGTTTTTATCATAAACACCATACGAGTAGGACAAACTAGGATGTGATGATTGACTTGCTAAATCACGGGTTGGAACAACTGACACCATCAATGTATGACTACCACCACACTCGGAGTGAGCACATGGGAAAGTGACTTTAAAATCTGGCTTCCAGTTATCAATAGCAACAGGGTTATACCACCATTGCCAACCCGCCAAATCAAAAAAAGAAGCCCAAATAGCTTCTAGTTCAGTATCGAATTCCAAACCATTATAAATCGTTGTCATATGAACTCCTAAATTAACCTTGTAGTGCTAACGCCCAATTAAGGTGTGAGGCACGCAATACCGAAGCTACCGCATACCGCCTTAATCACTAAAACTGACGCATAGCAAAAATACCACGCGTGCCGAATCACTCTTAAATTGTTTGTTAGCTCTTTACTTCAGTTACGCCATATACAAGATAACGCTTTACTGCACCTTTTGCGGACATAACACGCTTTACCTCTAACTGTATTTTTCCACCATCGCCATTTTGGGCGTGATACATTGACCAAGGAAACCACTGCTTTTGGTTAGAAGTTACACAGTCTTGTAACTTGAAAGACACGGTTTTATCTAAACTGTCGTCATAAAAACGCCCAAATCCAGATAGGATATTAAATCTAGTGACGTTTCCTGTAATCCCTGTAATTAAATTGCTTTCGGTTGATAGAGAGACACTTTTCAAAGTATTTTGGTCTAGAGTTACGACATCACCAACTTTTGAACGCACAATGGAGATTGTCATATTTTCATTCTGCTTTATTGGACGGTGGGCTTGCTCTAAGGGGATTTCTAAAGCTTCTTCCATCTCACCAATGAAAGGTTCAACACGATCACGAAGCTTTTTTACTTGTGGCGTTGAAGGCTCATATGTTTTGTCTAAAGTCTGCGACCACGTCCATTTAATAAGGTCGTAAAAAACGTTAGCAACAACGCTTGCGCCGATAGATAAAGCAACTTTTTCTTCAATAACCAAAGTCAGCAGCTCTTCAAAACTGCCTTTTCTTGAAGGGTAAATATATAGTTTAGCCCCCTCAATTCTATTGCCTTTCTTCTTGATCTCGCCATCATTTAGCATTGCGTGAGTGGTAATGGAAAGCGCTTTTGCAAAACCTTGTAGAGATGTAGACGCATCATACATATCTAACCGCCCACCATCCGCATCGCCTTTGCGGTACGATATCTTAAACTTAATTTCTTTCATTATTTATTTACCAACTGATGTAACTTTAACGCTTTAGAGCTAACGCCCGCCTAAGGGGCTGGCAACGCATTACCACTAAACTCAAACACAGCAACGCAACCACCGCGGCTCATTGGGACTGGAAACGCCGCGCGTTGACAGTCCCTCTTGAGGCGTTTGTTATGTGTTTGAATACGTTGATACTTCAATAAGATTCCCATCAGGGTCTCTGAAATAGAATGATGTGATTGCACCTTGTGCACCTGTACGTTTTACAGGTCCCTCCATGATAGTCACACCTTGATTCTCCACATGCATCATCGCATCAGACAGAACTGTGTCGGTAATAAAGCACAAATCTGCGCTCCCAACTCTGACATTTTGAGCTTTAGGTTCGAACTCATTACCGAGTTGATGAAGATTGATCTTCTGGTGACCAAACTCTAGAGCAATCCGACCAGCGCCAAAACTAACAGCTTTCATGCCCAACACTTTTTCATAAAAGTTCGTTGTTGTTGGAATATCTGCAACAGTCAGAACCAAATGATCAAGGTGACTAATTTTCATCAGAAACTCCATTTTCTAGGAAAACACATAACGCCCAATTAAGGGGTGAACAACGCCTCCACCCAAACCTAAAGAATTGTGCCATAAACACTAAAACTGAAGTAGAAGCAAAAGTGCCAAGCGTTGTGAATCCCTCTTAAATTGCTTGTTATGAGTAAATTTCACGAATTGCATCAATTAACCCATATACAATCAGGGGATTATCTACTCTTGCTTCAGGGTGACAAAACGCAATTACATATTTCCTTGGTGCTCTCTCGAACCACCAAACACCTCGAATGGTTCTCTTCCATTCAGAGTTGTTAAAACCAACAACATCTTTAAACAGTTCACCAGTCCCTCCACATATTGTGAGGTCAGGGTCATAGAGTGCATACTGCTTTTTAATAAAGCTACGATCTTCATAAGCCACTTTATTGAGGGAGGCGTAGTCTGCAGTATGAATTCCCGGTGATTTTTTTAAATTCATTGCACATATAGACTTAAGGGAAGACTTACGATCTTCTTGGCTGAGCACATCAAATTCCTTCCAAGGGATTTCACGTTCTGGGTTTCTGATACCAGTAACCCAGCGAACGACATTGTTCCATGTTTGAGCTCTTGCTCCATCAGCCAGAAACTTCCTCAGATCCCAACCACCACCATCAGGATCATTGACTTCTTTTAATACGATGCAAATTTTGATGTCAGAATTTAAATAATCGTATTCTGAAACTAAACCATCTGATACGAAGCCTTTTCTGCTTCCTCTCCACTCATCAAAAAGTGTATTTTCTTGACCATGAATCGACATAATATCCCTTTACTCATAACGCCCGCCTAAGGGGCTGGCAACGCATTACCACAAAATTCAAACACAACAGCCGAAACCACCGCGGCTCAATGGGACTGGAAACGCCACGCGTTGACAGTCCCTCTTGAGGCGTTTGTTATGTGTTTGAATACGTTGATACTTCAATAAGATTCCCATCAGGGTCTCTGAAATAGAATGATGTGATTGCACCTTGTGCACCTGTACGTTTTACAGGCCCCTCCATGATAGTCACACCTTGATCCTCCACATGCTTCATCGCATCAGACAGAACTGTGTCGGTAATAAAGCACAAATCTGCGCTCCCAACTCTGACATTTTGGGCTTTAGGTTCAAACTCATTACCGAGTTGATGAAGATTGATCTTCTGATGACCAAACTCTAGAGCAATCCGACCAGCGCCAAAACTAACAGCTTTCATGCCCAACACTTTTTCATAAAAGTTCGTTGTTGTTGGAATATCTGCAACAGTCAGAACCAAATGATCAAGGTGACTAATTTTCATCAGAAACTCCATTTTCTAGGAAAACACATAACGCCCGATTAAGCAGTGAGCAACGCCTAAACCAACTCAACGCATTACAACGTAAACACTCATGTTCAAGCATGACGCTAATGCTATGCGTTGCGAATCTGTCTTGAATCGATTGTTAGGTCACGACCAAATTCGTACAAGGTCTCTCATTAATTATTGATTATCAAATGGAATTGAAGAAAAAGACAAAAATCGAAGCCGAAGTATTTGTCATAGCTCTACCTTGAGGTCTTGCGGGCGTCACTCTTCAATCGTGCCCCGATTAAGGTGCGCACGAAAGCGCCTCAAGGGTATCATAGAAATGACCAATATTCGTCCTTTTTGCCTTATTTCCTCTATATCTTATTTACTCTTCAATACTCACTCGACACCATCTTACATTGCTCATGTGATCCCGTCGTGACCTAACGCCCGCCTAAGGGGCTGGCAACGCATTACCACAAAACTCAAACACAACAGCCGTAACCACCGCGGCTCATTGGGACTGGAAACGCCACGCGTTGACAGTCCCTCTTGAGGCGTTTGTTATACAAAAGCTTTCTCGCACTCATTACACCTTATTTCTGTTTCTCTTGAGAGAATCGCAGCAATTTCTGATGGCTCATAGAAACGCTTTGTTTGGATACGAATTAAGGTGTGGTGTCCATCGAGAACGTCATTAACGTATCGATCCCTTTCTTGCCTCTTCTTCCAGTTATGCGTCGAATCATCTAATTCAATGACAGCCAACACTTTGGTTGCCTTGTCTGTAATTACAAAATCAACTCTTTTTGCCCAAGTTCGTGAATTATGCTTAAAGTTTACTGGTTTAATTAAAGCCATTAACGAAACTTGACTATGGATTATGTAATCTGACGGAAGTGCTTTTTGTAAGGCAAAATATAGCTTTCGCTCATTTTCTGTTGCTAAGTGAGTTTGTTTTACATGCTCGATTTTTTCGTAGTTAGACAGCTCTGACTCTATATCGTCAACTATCTTCAATTTGGTTTGATTTCTTGAATTGAAATGTTCTTGAGAATCCCAAGATTTAACTTTAGACGATGATTTACCTTTGTATTTCCACAATAGGTAGCCAACAGCTAAGAGAAAGATAATTTCAAACATGTATACAACACTCTCCTTTTGTATAACGCCCGCCTAAGGGGCTGGCAACGCATAACACTAAACTCAAACACAACAACCGAAACCACCGCGGCTCAATGGGACTGGAAACGCCGCGCGTTGACAGTCCCTCTTGAGGCGTTTGTTAGGCGATACTCTCCACAAGTAATGATCTCAAATCTTTTGCGACAAACTCGGAAAAGCCAACCTTATGAAAACTAACTTGGCTTGTGAGACTTTTATAGCTTGATTCGATTGACTGATTCATAAATGGATCGACTACATGAACTTCAACGCTTTTAGACATATTCTTCTTAAATAAAGCTTTGATGTGTACGTCAGCTTCTGGAAATGAGTAACCGACAAAAATGATTTTCTTTGCTTTTCTAATTTCAATTGCCGATTCATCGATTAACTTATTAATCGCAGGATGTGACAAATCTTTAAAGTGAGATGGAGGTACAATAAATGTTTGAAATTCATTTCCATCTAATGGACATGCCAGATCAAAGACAATGTCTTCAGGTTGACCACAACACGCGCCAATTACACCTTTAAACCCCATCGAACTCAAATCGATTTTAGTATCCCATGCAGTTAACAAAACTTGGTTACAGCAATTACAATACTTCCAATTTAATGAGCCGTGAACTTTGATTAATTTGACTGAAAAAGGGTCTTCACCATCATACACGGGTACAGGTTGTCTTGGATTGATCCACCAATCAAAAGCACTAATGTCATCGTAGTGGTGATAGTTCATTAATTCGATACAATAATCGATATACCCTCCTTTTCCGTATATGAAGTCAAAAGACTCATCAATGAGAGTGTCATAATTCATTGTAATTACAGAAATATTACGATTTACATTAAATACAAGTTCCCAAAAGCTACGATAAGCGCCATCAGAACGAAATTGTGGCTGCGATATAACATAGTGAATTATTTTAAGTAACGACTCTTTTATCGATTTGATTTTGTCCGTTGTATATTGTTTACCTAAGCATTCATTTTTATTAATAAAATAGTCTAGATACCCGAACACAGACTCTAAACTGGGATATAAAGCAGTTGATATATCAAAATTATCAGCAATAAACTCCCGTACTTCTTGAGCCGCTTCTGACTCAGTAAGCTCCTGAATTTTTGATTCAAAAATCTGGGGTAATATGTCTTTTTGCAAAGGCGCACCTTCCGCTATGGATGCACCAGCACCAAAAACAAACAGAACGTCTCTTTCTTTCTCTAAAGTAATAAACTTACTATCTTGATACATATTATTTCCAATCGCCTAACGCCCGCCTAAGGGGCTGGCAACGCATAACACTAAACTCAAACACAACAACCGTAACCACCGCGGCTCATTGGGACTGGAAACGCCGCGCGTTGACAGTCCCTCTTGAGGCGTTTGTTATGCTTAAGCGTCAACACTTTACATTTGAACCAACTCAAGAATAACCCAATGAAATCATTGACCAAAACTCGAATTTTCTTGAACTAGAACTGACTCAACTTTTACCTATGAACTGACCAATGCAGGCTTTCATTTAGCAACTAGTCCAATGTAGAAAACCTCTCCGGCAAACTAACTCACCACGCATGGGCACGATAACTCAATGAGGCAATCACACTGAAACTTACAGCGACAGACACATTGCCGGTTCATTAGGCAGCAACGAACAATGTTAAATTGCCGACAAGCCAACACGAGTTGCCAAAGTAAACTTTCAACCGCATGATTTAACTGGATTAAGCATAACGCCCGCCTAAGGGGCTGGCAACGCATTACCACTAAACTCAATCACAACAACCATAACCACCGCGGCTCAATGGGACTGGAAACGCCACGCGTTGACAGTCCCTCTTGAGGCGTTTGTTATGTGCGTGCTTTTGACTGCCAATAGAGATAAAGCCCTTCAATGTCTGATGAACACAGAGACTGCATACTCTCTTTCAACCACGATTCTGGCCAATTCCACCATGCCATTTCAAGTAACATCGCTATTTCCACATCAGAAAATCTAAACTTGATATGTTTAGCAGGATTTGAACCGACCACTTCATAAGGTGCAACATCCTTAGTCACTACTGAACGACTGGCGATTATCGCTCCATGTCCAATTTTAACCCCAGGCATTATCATAGCCTCAGTGCCAATCCACACATCATGACCAATAATT
>NZ_CP049915.1 GCF_011306175.1 Vibrio sp. HDW18
CGATCAATATTGGTCGTTATGCCGCTAAACGCTCTCGGCCTAACGCCGTGTTGCAGCGCTATCGAGCGCAGAATATGACGCTTTGCTTTGAGCAAATCGCCTAAGCTGCGATACGTTATCTCTCGGCCATCGATGCGCACGGTGAGCTCACCGCTGGCAATGGCTTCATCGAGCGCGTCGATGTCTGCTTTTGTAAATGCCATACATCACCACTTATAAACTGGAACGGCGGCGGCGGCGCTTTGGTAGCGCAACCTCTTCGCCATCGGATGTGACTAACTCTGAGCTCTCACTGATAGGCACCGCCCACAACGGTGGGTTATCCCAATCAACGATTTGATCGGCTTTTAATTTGTAAATCGCCGACCAGTTGTAAACAAACAGATCGAGCGTTTCGTTACGAGTCGATATTTTTTCCCACTTGCCCGAGGCTTGGCGTTCTTCTGCCATCAGTTCATCAAAGAAACTTTCCGGCAGCCAATCGGGGAACCAACAATAACGACGTCCCGGCGTCTCACGATCAATCGCGTTCGACACGGTGTCTTTAATGCGGTCTGTGTTGAGTTGCTGCACAGGCACGTCACCGAACGCGCGCGCCTTTCGGTCACTGCGTTTGGTGTTATCAGGGAAAGTCTCTTTAATGACGGGACCGACCCCTTGCCCTTTGATGAGCATGAACTTGCGGTGCAAGCCCTGTTTTTTGAGTAGTCGATAAAACGCATACGCGTTATCGGTGACACCGTCTTCACCACCCGAGTCACACGCGGTGAGCAAAATCGGCATACGGCGCTGAGAGCCATCATCCAACTCGTAGGTTTTCTTAATGACTTTCTCTGTCACCAGATCCCAATCTTCCAAGTGCGTCGCCGGATTCACCCGGACAAACTTGTCCGGGTTTTCCGGATCGATTCGTTTCGATTTTTCAATCTTGAACCGATCAATGACTTGGTGCTCTAAATCAGGGCCCCAAGCCAGTACCATGACATCCCAACGCGAGGTTTTAGCCCCTGCTTGAACGTCAACGGCGGCGGTGAGGAATCGCGCCCATTCAGGAACCACACGCACCCCTAAATCGGTGCGGCGATCCATCAATTTCTGAACGCTTTGATCCCCCTTACGCGGCGGCGTAAATGGTTTACCTTGGTCGGTATTGACCGTGGTTTGAAGGTTGGTTAAGTCTCCGGTTTGTTCGTATTTTTCGAGCGCAGAAAGGTACTTGTAGACCAGCTCATTCCACGTTTGGAATGCAGCGGTCGGCCCTTTCTGCCAGAAAGACGCAATGCGCGTATCGCGGCGCACTCCTGTGATCACGCGATTCTGGTCGGCCTTGCATCCTTCGGGTATCCAGAGGCCGCTTTGATTCAGCGTCATCTTTAACGACTCGCCACCCGACATGCGCTTATGCTCAGAATGCAGCGTTCCACAGTGCGGGCAGCACATAAACACCTCTTTTGATGCCAGCGCAGGGTCGGCAAGATCCCTATCCCACTGCAGCAACGGGAAATCGGGTTCAAACCAATCACCACACTCGGGGCACTGCCAGAAAAACAGGCGGCGATCCCCTTGGTTATACAGCGCGAGTATGCCGTCAGTCGGCGGCGCTTCGTGGATAGTGGCTGGCCGATATGTTGGATCGGTGATCGGATAGCCAGGCGAGCTCTCCGCGAGAGTCATGCCTGACGACATAAACGTTTGGGTACGCTTTGATGCAAGACCAAATGCAGAACCTTCACTGTCTACGTTCGCAGGGATCCGGTCGTAGTCAGTCAGCGCGACATACTTCCAGTCTGACGAGGCGAAAATCGTTTTCGATGGCCAGCCTATTTTTAAAAAGTTGCCTGCTTTAAAAACTTTGTCGTGTACGTTGTTATCGTGCGCCCTTGGTGAGAGCGCCGCTTGAATTTCAGGGCTGGCATTAAACTCACGACCCAAACGTTTTTTGGAATACTCAGCGGCTTTCTCTTGGCTTATCTGCACTAAGAGAAAATCCGAGGGATTATTCACAATCGTGTCGCATATCCAGCCATCAATCAGGCTGACGGTTTTGGACGTTCGCGCAGGCCCTGCAAAAATCACCGCGCTGTAACGCCGTGACTTTAAACAATCCATAGGCTCGTGCATGTAAGGCACTAAGTCCCCATCCCAAGGAACCATCGCACCGCCTTTTTCTACATGCAGCAAACGGCGCGCACTTTTTGAAACCGGTTCGCGATTCGGCGGTTTAATCAGAGAAGCTACGTCTCGCCGAACTCTCCCCGGCGAAGCGTAGTTAACTTGCATCTGGCTCAACCTCGATCAATTTTTGATATAACCAAGCGCGGCGCTCATCTCCCCACTGCTCGACATGCTCTAGCACTTCTGGCGGCACGTTGTAACGACGCTCCAAGTCATCGGGCATGGTTTCAAAGGCACTGACCAGAAACTTCAATACCGCCGCAAGATCGAGGCGATATTCAGAGTCGGGGATCAGCTCACCGATTTCGGTTTCAAATTTCAGTCGCTCACGCTCAGATTGGAAAAAGTCTTTACGGTCTTTCGGGGCCATCTTGTTGGGGTTGTAATCATCCTCAGATTTATTCCCAACCTCGGCAGAAAACAGCGCAGGGCCAACATCGGCTAAAGCGTAAACATCAACGCCTGCCCGTTTGGCCACGGGTTTGACTCGTGCTTCTTTTAAACGCTTGCGAACGGTATCGCGATGCAAGCTGAACGCCTCAGCGATACGAGTAATGTTCCAAGCGAAAGCGTCATTAATTGGTGTAACGGTTCCCACATTTCACCTCACGACATAACGACCCGATGCGTGAAGGGCTAAACATGCACTTGTGGTCCCCTATTGCATCGGGTCGGTATTTGTTGACTGTGAAGCGTCCCACTCTCGAATGAGTTTGAAACGCTTGTCACAAGATTCGATGACAGAGATCAGCGCTTCGTTATCCATTGCATAGTCAGCCCATGTATGGCCGTTGAACGGAGGCACAAAACAGCCGACGCTGTACGCCTTGGGCGGCGTGATATAAATGAATTCAGTTTTGGTGACTTGGTGCGGAGGCTCGCGAGTTGCGCAGCCAAATAAGCTCGTCAGGCACAGGCTCATTAGCACAAGATGACTTTTGCGCCGCGTCATAAGCACGCTGTTGCCGTTCGGCGGTAAGTGACTTTTCACGTTCCAGTTCCTCCACCAGTTTGGCGACTGAGGTTTGCTCTTGCTGATAAAGACTTTGCAAGCGAGCCACTTTACTTTGCTCGGCATTCAGATCCGCTATCAGCTGCGTTTCACTTTGTTTTAACGTACCAACTTCTCGATTAGCCTTGGCCAGTGACGTCGATAGCACATCGATGCGCCATACCAGCAGCCCGACCACAGCCAGAGCGCCGATCGCCAATCCAAAGCGAATTTTTGTCAACATAGCCTGTCCTTTACTGAACGCTAATCAATGCACTCAACAAGAGCACATTGATTAACGGATGCTGAGCACGACCTAACGCGCCACCTGCTGAGCATCCACTCGTGAGGAACCGGGTTTGTACTTTGTCCGATAGGCCGCTCAGACAAACACTGTGCTAAATTTGATTTCCGTGATTGTTACGCCTGCCCGTCCAGTCCAATCACCCGCCCGCTTGGGAGTTAACATTGCATAAGCAGCCCTCATGTTATGGCGATAAACATACGTCGGTTTCTTCTTGGCGACGCGTCACCAAGCCAGGGAGAGTGACCCCGCCACCTTTCACCCATCGATTCAATTGATTGCAAGCCAGTTCGTAATGGCCAAGCCGAACAAACTTGCCGATTTGCGTTTCAGTACCGTTGGCGTTGTAACGAAATCGGCTGCAGCCTGTGTTGAAAATGAAAGAAGTGAACGCGTCAATATGGCCTTGCGTGAGTGGTGTGTCGGCTTTCCAATCAAACAAGCAGCGCTCGGCTGATTGGATGTTCTTGATCCAATCTTTGGCAATCTGCTCATCCGAGACGTTGCCGTTAATCACACCATGCGTGTTACCAATGCCATTGGTCGTTAACCCCGCAGGGCAACGATACGGATCTCGGCGACAGCCTTCGGCGTTACCGATGATGTCGAGCGCCCGCGTTGAAATACGCAGTTCGCCAACCGACTCGCCCGCGATATGCACTTGGCCAATGGCGCGGGTATACTCCGCATCATTGACGGTGACGCCGCCTGTAATGAGCGCGACAATCGCGCCAACCGAGCAAAGGACTTTTTTCAATCGACTCATGACGCATCATCCTGCTTTAAAATTGCAGACACCGCGCCTTGCTGCATGAGCTGAGCTTTCAGCAGCAAGTGATTTTTTTCTTTGTAGTACCAAGTAAGGAAGAAAGACGCGACACCGAGAATCACACCCACAATCGCGACAATTTCATTTACTGAAAACGCACCAAAGAAAGCCGCAATCGCACCGAAGAACGCCGTTAAGCGATCACCCTTAAAGACAAAAAAGGCGGCAATACCCCCCGCAAGGGCTCCAATAAAGAGTCTTTTTTTCGTGAGCATGTTCGCCTCGCATAAAATCATGCAGTAAGAAGAGTGGGAGACTTACCAAGCGGGGTTTTTAGGCATAAAAAAAAGCCCACCAAAAAATGAGGTGGGCTGAACATTAGTGAAATGTAAGGTTAAGTTGGCTAGGTAAGGTGATTTCAACTCGTGCTATGGACGCACTAAAACCACGTTATAGAAAACTCTAAACTAATAGCTCACGAAAAACAACTATAAGTTGTTAAATCTTCTTTTTGTTGTGTGATTTTTATCACTTTACTCAGAGCTAATACAAAACAAGCGTGATGAATCACGCCTGTTTAATTTTGATTGGTGACGCATCACGCACGATTAAAGACGGATCGGTGACGCCCAAACAACGCCGTGGCCTTTTGCTTTAATCCGTCAATCATCTTACTGAATCGGCTTTCATGCTTGCCTACTTCATCTTCAGCGTTTAGAACACGATACGCGATTGGCATTAAGAAAGAGACATCTTGACTCGCTTCCGACTGCACACTGCCACCAGGGGAGTGAACAAAGAGCTGAATTCTCTCGCCCGGCTTTAGAGTTAAGAACGGATTAAATGAACTTTCCCGCTTTATACTCAGAGGAAAAGGCGAACCCTCATACACGCGTTTCAATTTATAGATCCCATATTTATGGGCGAGTTTTCTTCTGTGACTTAGTCTCATAGCATTAACTCTCTGTAATCGCGAGTGCGCCAGCACTCGCTATCTCCCTGAAACAAACCCTCACAACCTTGCGGCAGTGGCAATTTGCATTTGCCACAACAACCGAGCGCGGCGACTTGTTCCTGATAGCGCTTTTCGTCTTGCTCGACGAGTTCCGCGATGTACTCTTCTCGGCTGTAAGGTTCAGTGACTACCGCTCTTAGCTGGCACATCGCATCGATGCGATCTCGATCAGCGGCTCTCAGTGTTAGCTCGATGGTAGCAAGGCCGCTTTTTTCTTCTTGCTCTGTGCGCACCTTCTTTTGGCGCTCCCGATACCGCTTAGAACGGCGAGCAGCAAGCTTGCGTTTTCTCTCTAGCTTCTCTTCTTCGGTCATCATCACTCCTAGACAATCAGTGAGTGAATAAATGCTTCAATGTTGCTGGCGAATTTCAGGCCATGCCAGCCACCAAAGCCCATAGCAAAGCCGAACCAATACCATTTCACCAGAAAGAGAACCGACTTTGTTATTGCGCGCACGATCGAGACAAGAATCGCCAGAACTGCAAGCCAAGCACTAAGCCACGCGCGTTTTTTTAGAGCATCAACGAGGGATTCCATTTACTGCTCCTTACTCTGGCCAATGGGTAGCTGAGCCATCACGCGCACAACAGCCACCAAACCCGCCAATAAAGCGTTGATCACGGCATACACAGTGACGCTCATGTAATCCTGCAAAGCAGGAAGAAAGGCCATAAGCACATTGACGAACGCCACGGCCAACGCGCACTGCACACTCCAAAACTTATAAGCCTGCTTCCAGTTTTCAATTAGCATGACTTCACCTCAAAGCGAGAACGGCCTATCTTCCCCTGATCGGGTCCAATACTTGACATGATGACCATTGATTCACGCTGCAGCGCTTCGACTTGCATTAACAGCCCGATGATTTGGAAGTTATTGTTCGTCACCAACTGAGCCTCATATGACGCATCACCCGCGATATTGAGCGACTGGCGATTGATTTCACTACGCAGTTTTTCCGCCAGGTGCTCTAACTTCCATCCGTCCGGATTGTACTTACTCATCAGCACGTCTTGTTTCTGCAAGCTCTTGCTGACGAAAGACATCAACACGACAAAGTCAGGCGAATCGGCGAACGTCTCTTCCAGTTTCTTGATCAAGTCCCCGCCGATGTCGATGTGCTCGGCATCATCAATAAGAAAGACCTGGTGAGGCACTTGCACACGCCCGAACTTCAAACGGTCCCAAAGTTCATTGGCCGTCCATAGCTGGAAGTCACCCGCCAACTCTTCATTTCGACTCTGAAAATCATGAACGTATTCCTGATTTTTAAGCACAATCACGCCCTTGAGACCTAACGCGGAGTAGCCAGAAGCTAACGCAAGCAGCATCGTGGTTTTCCCTGTTCGATTTGGAGAGCAGATCTCTTGTTTTAACAACGGCATTCTTAAAACTCCTTAATCACCTTTGCGGTGAATTAGTTACTAAATAGAGCAGGGCCAGCGATGGCCATGTCATAAAGGGATTCTTTCTTTTTGCCCCGCATTGCAGGCTCAACCCCTGCCGATCTCAGACGCTTCCTGACGGTGTCTCGGCTAAGGTCAAACGTCGTCGCGATTTGGGTGATGTTCATGTAACGCATCGGCATTTTTCTCACTAAAAAAGGATCATTTCGGCAGCGCTCAAGCCTTACGGGATCTGCGATTCGTCAGGGATCTGGCGAGAGCGCTGACGGCGCATAGGAAACCCGAAAATTTCCGGAATACCGCGGGCCTCGCACCCGTGGTTAAGTTTCAGCGCTCCAGGGTCCCCGGACTTTCAGTCGAACCAGACAGCAACCACGCCGCCGACATAGCCTGTAAACGCTTGTATTTAAAGGTTTTACCAATCCGACTAGGCACGTTAATCACACGCTTTTCACCGTGTCGGATTGCGAAAGCTATCGGGTTTAGGACCATTAAATTTTTCATGTTGTTTATTCCTCTGTGATAGATGGCGGCGTTACCGACTCAGGCCGCGTGAGCATTAAGCTCATGGTGATTGATTGATCTTGTCGATCTCGTCTCTGTCTCGCCGCGCAACGACTTGAAGCCGCGCGTATCTAACCAGTCGTGATACTTAGTCAGCGCTTCGAGCATCGGCACGTCATAAAGTCCTTGGTCATAGGCTTTTCTTAGGCTCGACATCGAATGGTTTAAGATGCGTTCACTCACGGCATCATTGATGCTCAGCACTGAGGTCATGATGGTTTTGGTCGCCTTGCGGCAATCGTGGGCGCTCCACTCTCCTTGACTGACTTTCTTGATCAATGTTCTTGATGCGCTGTAACTGAGTGGCTTGGCGTGACCGTGACCTGGAAAGACAAACACCCCGCGATACCCTTGAGCGCGTTGCCAGTCTCGATAGTCACTGAGGAACGCCACCATCTGATCGGTGAGTGGCAGTTTGTGCCAATCGTGAGTCTTGGTATCGCCCATCGGAATGCGCCAATATCTATCCACCAAATCAATGTGTGACCATTTCGCGCATAAGGTTTCGGTGATCCGCGTGGCGTGACCTATCAGCATGATCACCAAGCATTGAGTGACGCGGTCACTTGATGTGAGGCATTCAAAGAGACTTTCCATGCTCGATGCGAATAGACGGCCGTCTTTCTCTTTAATTGGCACCGAAATGAAGTCAGTGAACACGATAGACGCCAAAGGATTGCGGTCTACTCTTCCTAGCTTCTCCGCCTGTTTGAAGGCTTGTTTGAGCACGGCCAATACCGATTTAACACTGGCCAGTGAGTGATGCTCTTGCAATGGCCAGATCAGCGCATCGTCAATCACTTGGCGGTTCAGGGCATCGATGGCGAGCTCACCAATGCGCGGCATCAGATGACACTTGATCGCACTTCTTATCGTGGCTTTACGATTCTTTGAGCGGTGCGCATCTTTCTCGATACGCCCTTGATACCAAGTCAACACATCATTGACGCTCTCAAAGTCGGCCTGCAGTAAATTGCTTTTCGGATTGACGGCCAGTAGCGCCAGTTTCTCAGGCAACACCGTTTTCACCGCTTGAACAGTCAGCACAGGCCAGTAGCCCAGCAAATGCCACTCATCACGGCGAACCACATACCAAGAGCCCGTTTCACGGGATTGGTGAAAGCGAAAGCGCAGCGGAAAGGCGGGATCACGTAACGTGCGCGCACTGCCTGCTTGCTCAGCTTTGATGGTTCGCTCTGAAAAAGTGACAACCTTGGTTTTCATCCTGACCTCAATCACCCCGCCAACCATGTCAACAGCGCGAAGGCAGCGGGCATGGTCACACTCAACATTATTAGCGCTTTCAATTCCTTTAAATCTTTAAATCTTTAAATCTTTAAAGTTCAAACCGCGCTTTTAAGCGGCGCTGCTCTTGGATTTCCTCAATGCTTCGGCGCACAGAGACCGATTTAGGATCGGCTTTAACCTTTGGAATCGTTCGACTTTGCTGGCGTAACTTGCGGTTAAAAAGATGACGATCATCCGACGTTCTATACATGGCTTAGGTCCTCTTACTGATTAACGATTCAATCACCACGGTGCGCGCTTGCTTTAAGCGCCGTTTATAGGTGGGCAAGCTGATCCCGATCCGAAGTGCTCTTTTCAGTTGCGTATCGTCATTCACATTCCCGATAGCGCCATACTCGATGCGAAAGACGTGCGCTGATGCCCGATCTTCTGCCGCCAAACGTAACACCGCCGCCTCAACATCGGCCTCGATGCAATCTAAAACAGGACCACCGCCCCGCCCTCCGCTTAGCACCCCTTCACACTCGATCAGCTTGCCCAAAATCGATTGGCCTCTGGGCACCAATGCGCCCTGGTGTACCCAGCGCGCCCATTGGTCGAAAATCTCATCCCAGTTCGCCTTCATGCCTTACTTCACTTCAACAATGTACATAGGCTGGTTTTTGCCATTGCGGTGCGTGCTTGCTCGCGCCATCGTGGCGCGCAAGTTCTTCACACACCACGTCATGCGGAACTCACGATTCGAGCCAGAGCGGATTGCTTTACCGTAAAGCGCGATCAGCTGCTCTTCGGCTTGCTGTTCGTCCGTTGCTGCAAAACGATTCTTAACTGCCATACATCTCTCTCTTGTTGTTAAGCCAATCATTAAACTGGCGGATCAGCACACGGTAACGCTCAGCGGCCGCGCTTAACGTATCGAGCTCACGGCGCGATTGAACCTGACAAAGTTCCCTCACCACCTTGGCCGCCGTATCGGCGTCGTTCACCTCTTGCTGAGTAAGCTGTGAGAGGAACGCGCGAAAGTTCGCCTTTTGACAAAGCAGAACCGAACCTCGTGTCAACGTCATGCCGACATCCTCGCTTTGTGGATGTGCATTTTGCGGCGGCGCTGTTGCATGCGCAGATAGCACTCCGACCACGCTTCGACGATAGAGAAAACGTGACTCGGTTTAACGGCCTGCTCGCTCACCATCAGATCATGGTGTTTGATGTCGAGCTGATCATAGAAATCGGTTAACGCGCCATACTGATGGCACACGAACACGCCAAGCTGACGCAGCGTGTTCACCTCTTGTTTTGTATTACTGCCTATGACCAGTGTGACAATGTCATCTGGCCACCGACCGGAGAGCTCAAGTCGCAAACGGCGACAACGCTCATTCGGATCGGGTAAATACCCCAAAAAAAGACGGCGCACTCGACTTGCGCCGAGCTCTTTCACTAAAGCCAGATACGCGGCATCGCCATCGCTCTCTGTGCCACCTAATAACGCCATCACAATCATGCTGCTCTCTCCGCTTGCGCTTGCTCGTATTCCAAGTCGAACAAGCTGAAATCAACTTTCCCGCCAGAGATGCGTCGGATCTTGTTTCTGCTTCGAGGTTTTGGAGAACGTCTTAAATGAACCCATTCATTAACTGTCTTGGGACTGACGCCAATCATTTGAGCAAGCCAAGTCTGACCGCCATTTAAGGTGCCTTTTCTTGTCTGTTTACCCAACGTTTTGATCCAGTCTTGAAACCTCATTTAGTTGTCCTTTCCGCGATTTGCGACATAGATTAACAACAAATCGTTGTTAACACAATGATCGAGCTGTGGCATTTTCCGCAAAATGTGGTATTTTGTAGCAACGGAATGACCAAAATCGCCGCCAATAAAGAATTAAAGAATTAAGCAAAACGTTACTTAGATAACAAAAGCCCACAGACAGGGTGTAACTAATGAAAGACGATATAAAAGAAATCATCGGCGACCGCTTACGTGAACGCCGACTATTAAAGAAGTGGACCGCTCGGGAAGCTGCCGAAGCGGCGACGCGTGTCGCCCCTCAAGAAATCAGCACCGGACGCTGGCAAAACTGGGAATGCGCTCAGCGCAGTCCTGATGTATCGCTATACCCTTATCTCGCCAAAGCATTGGACACCACCCCACAATATTTAGCGGGCTGGTCAAACGAGCCGGGGATCGGGGTCGAAACTAACAAATACATCACCGCCAACGTCAATCAAGACCAAGGCGGCAAAGATGACGAACTGGCCTTCAACGTCGAGGCCATTAAGCGCCACGGCTTGAACCCTCACAGCTTAAAGCTCATCACCGCGCCAGACGACGCGATGAACAAAAGCTTTCAGCGTGGGGATTTACTGCTCATAGACAAAAGCGCGCAAGACATCACGAGCACGGGCATTTATGCCCTGCAAGCAGCATCGGGGGATCTGTATGTTCGTTATGTACGGCGTGACATTGGGGACGGCTACAGCATCTATTCAGATGATGACCGCCACGCACCACTGCAGCAATTTAGCGAAGAAGAGTTCAACTCAAGACTCAAGGTGATAGGCAAATACGTTTTCAGAGGAACGTGGAACCTAGACCAATAGAAACGCTTTAAAAAGCGCGACTGCGTCGCGTTTTTTTATCGACCTGTTAACAACATTTTGCAGTACAACATAACAACGATACAGCAAAACGAACAACGGCTAAGGATTTATAATGTGTGAATTATCCGTCATCAACATCGCCACCACGACTGACCTGTTGAAATTGCAGCGGCAGCAAAAGCTCACCGTGCAATCAGCCACCGCCGATTTGATTGCGACCGCCGCGTTACTTGAGAAAGCCCTCGACAACAACCTCAGCAACGAAGCGCATCGCCTCATCAACGCCGCCTACTTTCAAGTAAACCAAGTGCAGCAAACCTTCGACCAACTGGCCGCACAAATCGACAACTTAACCTTGGAGGAAAAAAAGTGAGTAGTCTCGAACTGGTCCCAGGGATGGGGCTAAATCTTGATGAACTGGCCGTACTAAGCGGCCATGCGCAGGGCATTCAACCGGAAACACTGAGCATGGAGCTCAATCTCACTATGCCGCAGATGAAACTCATCGAGCAAGACATCCGCCATAAGCTCCACGCCCACACTCCAATGCACATGATAAGCCGCGCGTTCGAGCTCGGCATTTTACGCGTCATGTGTCTTGTTTTGTGCTTCTCCGTCGTCACCGACATCGATGACCAAGCCCTCAGAAACCGCTCACGCCCGCGCAGCGAATACAGCCGAACCGTCCGCAGCGGTCGTGAAATACATTGCTAACAGGAACACAACCAATGGGAAAAAGTCACCAACAGCACAGTAAAACCGACAAGAAATACCGCGATCACACCTCGACCGTACCTTGGCTATTTGCCGCGCTCGATGCGGAGTTTCAATTCGGCATCGATTTGGCCGCCACTCACCTCTCGGCCAAGGTGCGCACCTACTTCACCAAAGAAATGAACGCCCTGACCAAAAACTGGAAAGAAAGCGTTCCGGCAGGCGAGAACGCGACGGGGTGGTTAAACCCACCCTATAGCGACATCTTGCCGTGGATAAAACAAGCCAGAAGAGAGCAGCAGAACGGATTTACCACCGTATTTCTCGTGCCAAACGACTGCAGCGGCGAATGGTGGCCACAGGGTATGCCCTGCATCATCCGCAACATCACCGGTTACTACTACGATCACGTTTACAAATCTGGCCCAAAAACCCGCAAAGGCAAAAGCGTCACCAAGTGGGCAAGTGGTCGCATCGAGTTCGTCAACGCACAGACGGGCGAACTGATGAAAGACCCGCTCAACAAACCGATGTGTTTAATCATCTTCCCCGCGTACTACTGCGGGCCAACCATACCAGAGTCCGTCACCAAACTTGAACTGATGCAAAAGGGCTTTGCCTGGTTAGAACAAAAACAGCAGCAAGAAGCACAGCAGGAGGCGGCATAAATGCAAACCATCGAGATCACCGCTCACGACATCGAACTGATGAGCCAACTGTTACAAGCCGGACTGAGCGCCGAGCTGATTGCCGAAAAATTTGAAACGGTAGAGTCAGAAGTGATCCAGCGCGTCTACCCACCAGAGCGCTACATCAAGCCGCAAGACTATCTAAGCCGCGCACGTCGAGGAACGCTGCGCGTCGGTGAGGATAGCATTGAAAAACGCTGCTCTCGATGCCGACAGTACCTGCCGCTCAATCATGACTTTTTTCATCACTGCAAAGGCACGAAAGACGGTTACTTGTCCTGGTGCCGTCCTTGCGAAATCGAACGCAACAACGCAAGAAGAAAATAAAGAATTAAAGAATTAAAGGGTTAAGGAAAGAAAATGAACGCACTGAACCAAGCCGCCGCGCAAGAACTACAGCCACTCTCCGAACTAGAAGCGCTCAGCCACTACACCCCAGAAACGCTACTCGAAGCGTTTTTGCACGCGCACAACCAGCAAACCCAAGAGTGGAACGCCCTCGTCGAAGAAAACCAAGCCCTAACCGTAAAAGTCGCCGACTTAGAGTCCCTGGCCATCGATGCGCAGAACTACGCCAACCAAATAATTGAAATGGAAAAAGAGATCGGGGCACTACAAGAAGAAAACGAGTTTTGCCGAAACATGGCATTAGAAGCAGAGAAAATCGCCAAAGCCAAAATCAAGCGCGATCAAGAATACACCGCCCTTGCAAGACAGCTGGAACTTTCAAGCGCCCGCGTAAAAGAGCTACAGCGCCAACTCACTGAACTCAAAGGCAGCGACAACCCACAAAAGCTGCGCGAACAGATCCAGCGCGTGAAAGAAAAGAGCAAAGAGCGTGATGCAAAAATCACCCGTCTTGAACGCACCAACCAACAGCTCAAAGACAGCATTAAGACCAAAGACGCCCAAATGGTCACCGCCATCGATAAGATCAAGCGCCTTGAGATGGAAATCCGCAACGGTGGATTCACGGGTATTTACCACGAAGGCGACCACCACATTATTTTATGGCCACAGATGATCACCTCAGTGAACAAAGAAACAGGCCAAACCCATACCAGCCGCGCGCTACTACACATGCACCAGAGCGGAACCGCGCGCCTAATCTCTTACGATGATGAAACCCACAGCGTACTGATCCACAAAGCGCCAACGGGCGGCGTTCGCATCCCCAAAGACGTACTGCAGTTCGCCGAGAACTGGCTCTTTAACGTCAACGTCACTCAAAAAGGCGAGGTCACACCAAAGGATCTTGTTCAAATCAACCTCAACGCAGAAGCGGCATAGGAGCCAACATGAAAGCAGCAATCACCACAACTAACCACTACGTCACAACACCGGAGGAATGGGAAAAGACCATTCCAGAGGGAACAATTGTCATTATTCGTGAACAAGGAAAACCAGAGTCAGACAGCCTTGTTTCACACGAGTTCTGCGGCGGATTTCATGCTTGGAATCGCAATTTAAAGCCTATCGACGGCGAAGTTCTCAAAATTGACTGGCTAAATCGTTGCCCTAAATGCGACGCCAAGGTTGCTTATGTTGAGACAGAATCAACCGATAGCAGTTACTTGTTTGAAGGTGACAAGGTTCACTGTGCTCAATGCAATAAAAAAGGCGCTATCGAGGTAATTGATTGCGAGTGCGTTGAATGTGTTTGGGATGAGGAAGAGTGATGAGCAAACGTAAAATTGAACGACTCCTGAAAAGCAAAGGCATTATCGCAACAAGAATAGAATACGAGAGAGGTTGCCCTACGCCTTCTGGTTACGCAAATGGCTGGACTCTTGAGTTTACCGAAGAAACTGAAAACTTGGTTCATGAGAATGGCGGAGATTTAAGCACTGATATGGAATTTGACAACTTACAGGATGTCATTGAATTCATTAGTGCATTACCGAGCATAAATAACACTGAACCATCCAACCCAAACAATGGTGAGTATTACTGCCAGTGTGATAACCCTGATTGCGGCAACTGGTACGAAGTATCCAAAGTTGGCGTGACCTGCAAAGAGTGCCACAAGGGCACCATGCAGCCGCAAGACGTTGAACCGTGGTAGGTGATTTATGAGACCCATTTACAACTATAGCCATCAACAAGAGCTGCTACACATAGACTATGGACAAGCGGATAAGTGCATCGATGTAATGTGCGATTTGATTCATCATGCCATTGATGATGCCGACTTACTTTTCCAAGCTAAAAACGGAATCTTAAAAAGAGAAATTAAGGTTCCAGATGCGGAGTTCTCAAGCGCCAGTGTCCGAAAGTTGTTCCTGATAAACATCTTGAACAACTCAGTAAGCTTAAAAAATAAATTTATTGATACAAGCGCTATTGGCATTTATATCCTCGCCTATTACCGAGACTTCACCTTTCATCTATCAAAAATAGATAAGCAACTCGGCATGATCGAGCTTATGAACAAAACCCTTCCTGCAGAAAAACAACTCGATGAGAACGGCGAGTATATTGCCTTATGCCGCTGCAACATGAATTGTGGGAACAGCGAAACCGTCGCGGCCTACTCAAAGTGCAAATGTCGTAAGGGAATGATGAAGCCAGTGGAGCTAAGCCAATGAACAACCAAACCCTCATCGATGACCACTGCACTTGTGGTGAAGCCATCACCATCGAGCTCAAGTCACCTTATGCCACGCGCAAAGATGGGAAACGCCCTTTCTATCGAGATTCAGACTATCCAGAACGGTCCAATCAATTGCGCTGCCGAAAGTGCCTTGAATGGATTGCCGACACGGTACCCGCCGCCGCTTACGAAACCACAACTAAGGAGCAAGCATGAACCACATCGCCGGACATTGGTTTATCAGCATCTTCACACTCTACAAAACCGCAAATAGCGAACTGAAAAACATCGCTAACAACAAGAACTATCGAGAGACGACCCGACGCAATGCGCGGCTGATACTCGATCAACGCCTCGATACCTACTAAACACCACCCAACACCAACCCGCCACCTCGGCGGGTTTTTATTTTCTTTAATTCTTTAATTATTTAATTCATCACTCTTTACATATAGGACGGATAGTCCTATTATCTATCCCGTAGCGTTAAAGAAATCATTAATTAACGAAAGGCAAAACCAATGGGATACAAAATCGCAGTTGTACAACAAAAGGGCGGGGTCGCTAAGTCAACCACCTGTCGCAACCTCGCTGTTGCTTACTCGGGCTTTGGTTGGGATGTGAAAATTGCCGATCTCGATGTGAATCAATCAACCAGCTTTACATGGCACAAGCGCCGCATCGCCGCAGGCATTGAGCCGAATGTTGCGGTCGAGATTTTCGGCAGTGCCACCATCGCGCTCAAACAAGCCGATAAATATGACGTCTTTATCTTTGATGGCGCACCAATGGCCAACCGCGCAACACTCGAAGTATCACTGGCCTCAGATCTGGTTGTCATTCCGACTGGCCTCGGCCTTGATGACATGGAACCTTGCGTTATCCTCGCCAATGACCTGGTAAAAAATGGCGTAGACAAAAACAAGATCGCGTTCGTGTTCTGCCGCACCACAGGCAGTGACGCAGAACTGCAATACGCTTACGACTACATGTCACAAACCCCTTATTTCACCGTAGGCTCACCGCTACCGGAAAAACCCTCTATCCGTGCCGCGCATGACGCAGGATTGGCGGCCATTGAATGCAAGTTCAAAGGTCCGCGCGAAGCGGCAGAACAAGTCACACAAGCGCTAATTAATCGACTAAACGAACTGGTTAATTAATCTTAAAGATTTAAAGAATTAAAGAGTATTTAAAATGGCTTTAGAAGCACCAAACAGAAGACCAAACCCGAAAGGCGCGCCGCCGAAAGCAACAGAAACCCCAAGCGGCCAAGAGAACACCAAGAAAGGAGACACGCTGCCAATAAACTTTAAAACGGACGCAGAATTCGTCAAGGAGTGGAGAGTCTATTGTGTCGTGAATGACATCAGTCAGATTGACCAGTTCAAGAAGATGTTCGAGTTCTGGAAGAAACACCACGGATAAACCGTGAAGAGGAAGCGCCAGCAGTTGAAGTATCTCACCCCTGCAACTGCTGGCATCAACAACACAACCAATGGGAATGAATCATGCTGCAGACTAATCATAACCTGCTCGGCGCGCTGCGTCTATCAGACCTCATGCATCAACCAGCAGAACAAGTGATCGAGTATTTGAAGGACAAGCCCGACGCGATTGGCGAAGCCATTGCAAAAATGTGTTATCAGGCCATCACTCGCCAAGGGGGCCACTCATGAACATAGCACGAGTAAGCCTGCCCGATACTTGCTTTAGCTGCCAACATTACGAGCAGAAAGGCTGGCAACAAGATCCTTTCGCACCAACCATCAACGAATTTGGTTTAACCATCGAACCACGGGCGCAGCGATTTGGACACTGCAAAAAGAATGGTGCGGATGTGTTTTGGAATGAGAAATGCCACCTGTACTGTGCGGAACCTGACGTCAGCACGCATCACTGCATTAAGCGGCCAAGTCCATTAGAGCCGCGCCAAGAATCACTTTTTTGACGGGAGGACTCATGAGCATCATGCTATACCCAAACAAAACTGAACCGACCGCTTATCGAATTCAAGATAAAGTGCTAGGCGTTCAGCGCTACTTTGCGTTTAGTCGCTATGGCTCAGACCAAAAAGCGAAGCAAACCGCCAAAGCCGAATTAGAAGAACTGAAACGCAGAAGAAGAATGCGCGAACTTCGTTTAGAGCTGGATGCAAACCAGCTCTTTTACCCTGACGGACGCGTGATAGGGCTAAGAACGGCAAAGAAAACCATTAAATGCAGCGAAGTCCCGATCCTGATCGCGCAAATCACTGTCGATGGCAAGCAGATAAAAACCGACCGAAGGCTTTTAAATCGGTGCTTCTTCGATGTGTATCGTGATATTCAAGATTGGATATTAACGAAAAAGGGAATCGAGAGAACGCCAGAAATCACCCAAAGGTTCAAACAGGCCGCATGGCTTTACCGCATATAAAAAAAAGCCCCGAAAGGGGCTTAAAACTTTTAGTCTCCCGTCTCAATGAGTGCGGACACTTCCGAATGCAGCCCTTTTAGTAACACCGTGGCACACTGCATTTCATGCACCACACAGTCACCAGAGCGGGCTAGATCATCCATAAGTTCTAGTAGGCTCATCATTTGGTCCATTTTCTTTTTTACTACTGTTTTTTTCATTTAGAGACACACCTTTCCAACTGCAATATATTATTCTTGTCAATATTTTTATTGGTTTGACCAGTGGAATATGCAGATCTGATTCCACACTGTAAATAGCAAGGGAAAAAACAGTCCTATACTTGGTGATATAGGGAAAAAATTGTCCTATCGCATGTGATATGCGTCGTATTTACACAGAGGGGGAAGCATGGCGTACGATCCGCTAATACAAGCGCTAAAGGAGCGCAGAGAGGCAGCTGGACTCTCGCAAAATCAAACCGCAAAGATGATAGGCGTTTCACTGAAAACCTATCAACGAATAGAGAGGGGAGATACAGATATAAAGATGTCACATTATCGAACCTTAGTCGAAAACCTAAAAACCACCGACTTGGACATATCTCTCGATATGCTCAGGATAGACAAAACGACACCTTGGGACGTGGCCGCAGCAGCGAGAACGCTGCCACCAGATGTGCGAACAGTGCTTGTCTCTCTCATCATGATGCTATACAGAGACAAGACACCAGAATAATAACTATAATTTTTCTATATTCTTCATAACAGCGATCAGTTGGCTTAACACTTCCTTATAATCCGCATTAGAGTTCAATTTCTCGTATAACAACTCAATCGACGCGCCAGAACGGTGGACCGCATCAAACAACCGCTCAAGATCTGCAGCACTGCTTGCCAGTTTATCAATGCGCCACACCACAAGCTTATCACCGGATGATAACCTCGCAATCAACGCAGCCAGGTTATCACTGACCACTTCATCACAACCAAAATCACGGACGGCCTTCAACTGCATTGCAAGGTCCATATCATTCACTACATAGCCAAACTTCATTGTCAAATTCCCTACCGCGTGACGCGTCACGCTAATTTTTTGCGTCATCATACGGCAGAGAATCCGATCATGAAACGTCACAGGCCACGTTTTAAGAGATAAATTAGCCTTTAAACCAACCGTTTACCTTTACGCAGTCGGCCACTAAATAATTTGTCTCCTGGTCGCTAAACGGCATTGCAGCATTTAAACACTCCATCAATAAAGTGGCGTTCTCTTTGAGAGATTGCTCGCTGGTAATCGACTCGTCATTTAAAAACCCGTTCTTCTGCAGAGACTTTAACCAATGGCCCGCCGTTCCTAGCTGAGTATCCGCATCCGCACTCATCCAACCTGCGCGATCCAGACCGACCGAATAGCCTTTGCTTAACCATTGAGTATTTGCGTCACCACAACCAAACAGCGAAAGCGCACCAACCATAACCAACAGCTTTTTTATCATAATCAATCAACCTCATAACATGAACGCCTGCGAGGTTAGCCGATCAGCGCAAGCCAGGTCGAGACGTTCTGCATAAAAACAAAAGCCAACCACCAAATTTTGGTGGCGATTATGCCTATTATGTTTAATCGGTGAGTTTAGTGGTGTTTCTGCCCGTTCTGGCGGCCTGAACGCGCCAACGCGCCAAAATTGGCAACAAAGCGGTGATCGAGTAGCGTTTTTGTGCGTTGTAAATTTGTTTCAAAAAGGCGAGGTTTTGCGCGGAAAAATCGGCGGGTAAGTTTGGCGGCTGATTGGCATCGAAACCGCCAAAAGATCAGGTTTTCTCTATTACAAGTTTCCCCTCTTTAAAACTCAGACTCTTCTAAAACCTCAACCAAACGCCCTGAAGCTTCAATTTGGTTGCCGTTTTCATCATGAAGATGAACTTTGACAACCTGACCAATGCAGTCATCTACGTGCTTCCCATTAAGCGATTCGCTGTCGATATAACCAACTGTCTCATCTTCTAAAACCACTGTGAATTTCATCGAATTTCCCTTACTGGTTAGCCTTGCGCATTTGCTCGGCGTTTAATTTCTTGGGCTTTCATTACCTTAGCGCCCATAATGACGACTCTAAGAAAACCCTGTTTAGACTCGGTTTTATTCCAGTTATCGAGGTTCTGGCGCGTTGTACATGCGTACTCGGCCAACTCGTCAACAGTGTCAAACCCTGCCATTTTGCTTAGCTCTGAGAGCTTATAATCTGGTACAAAGCTCATTGATTCCCCTTAATGAATATGGTCAAAATGCTTTACCATTAAATCTATTTTAGTAAAACATGTTTACTAAATCAAGCTATTCCGTAAAGTATATTTACGGAAAATCGAGACTAAAACGCCATATCAGCAATAGCTAACATGCTAACCGTATCCGTATCGATCAGCCTGAGTGTCGTCTCTAGTGTTTTGTTGCCTAGCATCAAATGAATTGTTGGAGTGTCCACGCCTTGCCGCTTTAAGCGCACAGCAAACGTTCTACGCCCCGAAAGAATACTCGGCTGCTCAATGCCTGAGTCCGCCAAGATTCGCTTTATATGAGCGTTCAGAGCATTGCAATGGTATGTAATGTTTCCTTTGGTTGTATCTCTACGCTTAATCTTGAAGTATTCGCCGTTCTTGCGCTTAAAGAATGGTTCGTCTGGATCAAAGCCTAGATATTGATCAGGGTTATCACCGTCCTTTCTGCGCTTCTCGATGTAGCTTTTAATGAGGTTCTGCAACTTGAGATTGGACAGATAGAAATCACGTACCACATCGCCTTTCACAGCAAAGTATTTCGTTAGTTCGCCGTTTTTCTTAACTATGTCGCTTACCTGTATTCGGCACAGTTCTAGCGTTGTCATGCCACTACCTAAAAAGAAGCCCATTAGACAAGCATTTAACTCAGGCTCAGGGCTTTGAGTTATGACTTTAAACAGCCAAGTTTTATCTTTGTCCTCAATGATTGGAGGTAAGGCCATGTGTGCAAATCCTAATATAGACATAAGAAACACACATACTATCAGCGGAAAGGCAATAAATCAGTGATCTAGATGTTCGTGTCACTGGCATTGGGGGAAAACGGGGAATGTGCAGATCTGCAAAAACTGACGCGCCGATTAAACATCATTTCCCGTTCTCCTGTTCCTCAACCTCAAATATGGTGATCTGCTCATCGTCAGACCGCTTGATATCCATCTGCTCACCTGTCTTTTTAAAGTAAATCGCGGCGGCCTCATGACGCCCCAAGCGAGTCAGCTTAACCATTAAACCCAAGTCAGAACGCCGCGCCATCTCGATCAAGCCGCGCGCGGCTAAAGTGTGCATCCCCTTGCGAAAGTTATCACTGTCGCAAAGGTAGTGCCTTAGTCCATCAGCCGCATTCTTAACTTTGGCCAAAGACACATGGTGATGAACACCGTTCACCTCAGCATTCGCAAGCACGAACAGCGCCAGCTTCTGATTGTCAGATAATCGCCTTTTTTTCATCTTAAAAACCTTAATCACCTTTGCGGTGAATAATTACTAACAAAAACTAAGTTGGCACTGGCCCAGTTCACTCCCCGACTCTTCATTCACTCCGCAAGTGGATAAGGAGTCACTACAAGTAAGGCTTGGTAAAACCCAATGCTGCTTATACTCTCCTGACAAAAGCTTATCGACCACTGTATTCATTGGGGCAAGCCCATGAATATAGGCAACATAAAAACGCCAGAGCTTAGCTTTTTGAATATCTCTTATCTTAAGTTGAGCGAGAACGTCAGCATCAGACATAATGCCGCCGATTTCTTCGCCCTTATCCTCATCTGGCCAGTAACGATGTTCAAAATAAAGCCATTCAGATTCAGACATGCAGTAACGATGAATAAGAGCTTCAGAATTCAATAAAGGGTGCTGATCAACAGGATGGAATCCGCCACCAGTTCTCACGAAGTAAGAACAAAAGTCACGGTCAGTTAATGCTTGGATAAGAGTTGCGGTCATCGTGATTTATCTCGCTTATGGACTTGGCACTTCGCCCGGCCTTCGAGATAAATATAGGACTTTTCGTCCTATATTGCAAGAATATTTTCTTTATTTCTTTAAATCTTTACTACATTTTCCAGATTTGGCCGCAACCTGCTCGATCGGCAAGTATCGCCCAGGCAGCAAAGGGGATGCGCTGCATGTTGGTCTTTTTCCCAAGCTCCTTGGCTCTCTCAGCCTCAGCAAGATCAAAAGACGCCCATTTACGCACCGTGCGGCCATCAGAGACGCCGACAAGTGCGGCGGCGGCCGTAGCAGTCAGCTCGCACTCTGCGAGCATAGCGCGCACCTCAGCGCCAGTAGGCTGGATCCAACCCTTGTCAAACGGCAGTAAGGTTTCAGGTCTTACATCTTTTATCTGTTTCATACATTCCCATAAAAAAGCAACGTGGCGCCATGGTAGCGCTAATGGTTGAGAATATAGGACTTTTCGTCCCATGTTGCAAATGGTTATTGATGAGTATGGCCTAAATACTATCCGTGTGGTTGAGCGTTTTATGGAGGAGCCGTGCGACGACATGCTAAGCAGAACTGACGTGCAGCGATCGAGTACGTCAATCGTCCACCATGATTGCAGCGTTCAATTGCGCCAACCTCGCCTTGCTAGAATCGCGCGAAGCGCAATATGGCGGCAGCTGAAGTTTGAATGATTGCCTTTGTATGCGTAGTCGTTCCACGGTCTTTAAGCGATTAATAGAGCTGACTGTCGGATGACAAAAAGCACTTGAAGCGCTGCCAGCTATGTCGGATTGGTTTCATCTAACCAATGTTGCCAATGCTGGCAGTTGGGGCCCGTTAAATTGCTTCTACGGTGCTGATGTTTACCAACCTAGCTAAATAGCAATTTAATGGGAGGTACCTTTATATCTGTAGCAAAGCGAAAGCGAAAGAGATAGCAAGCCTCGCCTTTATGGCGGGCTTGTATCCTTCTCTTTAGGGAAGCGGTTAGTTCAGCTTTTACTTTCGAGGTTATTTCTTCTTTTAGAGGCGGCGATGATGCAGAAGCGGGGAAAAACAGAAAGAGAGGGGATCCTGTGGATCAATCCAGCTCATTTTTTGAGCTATTTTTTATGGCAGAAACGGGAAATCCTCCGCCTCATAGCGGATGAAAACAGATAACGGGGATCAGGTAAGCAGCTCTAAGCTCTCAAGCAGAAGCGCATCAAACTCAGGGCCTGCAGATAAGCCATGCTTATCTCTAATTGCCCACTTAGCGCGGATAACAACAGAAGGTGGCAGCTGAGCCTGTAACGTAATCAAGCGGCTTTCAGACTCAGATCGAGTTGATTTAGTGGCGCGCTTTTCTGCTTCTTTTAGCCGTTGATGAGCAGCCATAACGCTTTTGGTATGCTTGTTCTCTCCGGTAAACTCTCGGCGAATACGCGCAAGAAGGTTACGCAGTGAAGGACGATCGAGCGATGCAATGCGGTCGGATTCCGTTTGACGTAACAATTCATCTTGACGTTTTTGCTTGGCCGTCTTAATCAATCCGTTGCGCTCTTGCCATTTTTTCGCCATTGAAAGCATGGATCGAGTGTCGTCCATCGTAAGACCAAATCCTTTAAAAAAGTTAGGGCGCAAAAATATGCGCTTCGCTTTGTTGGTTTTCGTCTCCTGGTCAAATTCACGGACCACGACAATCATCTCTGCTGCTTCAAGATCATCCGCTGCCGCATGTACCGGATCACAAGCTTTTCGGCCGTGACGATACTGGCCGTTATTACCATCGTAACCTGGCTCGTATTGATGCAGCTGACCAATCATCTTGGCCAACTCTTCCATGCTTGCTTTAACTTCAAAAAGATAAGGGGCATCAGGATCATAGTTTGCGCGATAAATCATCGCGCGCACCAAGGCATCAAGCGTCTGCTCACGCTCAAGCCGTATCGATGCGCGACGTGGGGCGATGTGCTTAGTTTTCCATGATCCATCAGCAAGCTTGCGACGCTTTAGCGTTGCACCGTCTTTACGCAGCTTTCGCATAAAACGGTTTAAGTTCCAGTTATGACCAGACAGGAGGGCATCAAGTCGACGCGCGATCGGGTGATTCGGCATCGGAATGTCAAATTTAGGGGTGTATCTTCTCCAGCCACTGCGGTCTTCTTGCCAAGCTGGAGAATTATTTAGTCCAATAACGCTCATTTTTGGTTGCTTTTTCGCTCTAAGGCTTGCAGCAACCGGACGCACGCAGTAAACTAAGCTCTGTGATTAGGGTTTTCTAGATTCTGTCGCCAAACAAATTTAGATGTGAGCCGTTTGTTTTTAGTTTACTGCTTACTGCCCGGTTTAAGAACCCCGCTCTGCGGGGTTTTGCTTTTTTAAGCCAGGTTAATTTTTTTCACTTGCCCGTTAAGTCGCCAAACCATAACGAACAAGCCATATAACAACATTTCGGTGTAAGCCTACCACACGATGCGGAAAGCGTCACGCCCAAAAAGATCAGCAATTCAATTTTCGATGATCTGCTCTGCCTGATTGGTTTCTTTTTGCGCACTCATGCCCGCCTTTTCAAGCTGCCCAGCCGTTAAACTGGCCTGCAAGATGGCCTGATGTAAGCCAGGATCGCACAGTTCAGGATTTTCACTTGCACTAGCAAGAAATCGCAAAAAATTCGCCAAGTTTGCTAATGTACCGGATTTCGTTCCATCGTTTAATGCGTTAACCGTCAATTTTTGATCTCCTGTGATAAAATCATCACTGTATATAAATACAGTTTATTAGACCTCAAAGCCGCACAATCGGCAAGCTTATCAATAAGATTGCCTATTTCGGCGTGACTAGCGTCGCGGTCGTAGACGACACGCTGTCGGGCTCGATGACATGTTCGACAGTTTCAACGATCCATAGTCCATTCGCGCTAGGCTTGTGGTTTTTCAGCAAAACGCGCAGCTCTGCTGTCAGTTCCGGCATGAGCGGACGAGAGAGTGATAGCGTCTTTTTACCGCGCGCTTGTTTGTCGAACTCCGCCTTTGCGGCGTCTCGCGCCTCTTGTTCGCTTTGGTATTGCCTGCGCATGGTGTAAACCGGTTCCTCACCATTGCCGACTTTGACGCTGCGTTTTTGCTGCGCCTCTTCATCAAACCAGTGCGCGATAATGGTTTGATAGTTGGTCCTCTCGGTAATAGTGACACGCCCGCTTGAATTAGCCGGGTCATCGATGACCGTCTCGCTCATCAGCTGACCACTGGCTGATTTCCCTTCGGCCTTTGGCGTAACCAGCAAGCGATCAGCCACTGGCTTGGCGATGGCGTCATACTGTCGGCCAAGGCGGTTAAGCAGGTTTAAATCCGACTCAGCGACTTGATCGATATGTTCAAACTCTATCTTGGCCAGCGATTCGCTAACTACTGGACTAAGGCCATGATCCTGGGCAATCTGCTTAACCAAATCACCATACGTGATCGCATCAAACGTGCGGTCTTTCGGCGATTTTATTGAACTGGTTTTAAACTCAGCTGCAGTTGCACTAATGGTCAGCAACTCTTCATCAAGCGGCTCTTCGAGTTCCGTCACTTGATACGAGCCTTTAAACTCCAACTCCTTGCCAATACCGATCCAGACTTCTAATTTTGCTCCGGTCGAAGGCAGCTCGATCGCTAAATCGCGGTTATCGAGTTCAATCGTGACGGCATCCGATTTCACGCCCGCCTCATCACGCAGAGTTAAGCGCACTAGGCGGTCTTTAATCAGTCGAGTGATGTCCGAACCATTGGCAATGATTTTAAAAACGGCTGGTTTCATAGTTTAATCCCATAGTCGGATGCGGTTTTTCTGCTCTGCGGGGCCAAGATCAGGCAATTGAATCACCAACCCTTCTGGCAGAATGGGACCATGACGGGCGAGCCCAGGATTCGCTTCAAGCACAGCTTCGACCGCTTTCGGCCTTTGGCCATAATGCTGATGACAAATCCAATCGAGCATGTCACCTCGTCGGGTTTGATACTGCACACCTTTAGTACTCATCTTCGCCGTACTCCGAAATCGTCAGGCTGCCTTTGATCTCCAAAGGAATGCCGTTATCTGTGAAATACTGATCGGTGCGTTCGAGCGATTCGATAACCCAAAGACCAAGGTCAGCGCCCCCGGTCGGGGTACCGCCAACCAATCGCCCTGGCTCGCCCTTATCAGCGAGCGCTTTCATCTTGTCGAACTGATACAAGTCTGATTTTTTTTGTGGGTAGATGGTGATCTCAAGCGTTTTACTGTCACTGTCCGCGCCTTGAAACTGCTTGGCGGGCTTTCGATTAAGGCGCGAGCGTGTCGCCCAGCGCCATTTCATTGATGTGCGTAATTGCTGAAACTGAGCCCCTGTCACAGAGAAGAAAAAATCCCCGCTCGGGAAGCTCAACGCCAACATTACGCCGTTGCGTAACTCATTCATGCGGATCTCTACTAGTCATAGTTATTCAGACGATTACGGCGGGCGTTTTCACGGTCACGGCGGTCAAGTTCTTCGCGAACGCGACGCGCGACATCATCACCGCTTTCACCAGGTTGTTGCTCGATGGCGATTTGATAGCTCGATGTGTAACTGGCTGGCATGGTGTGTGCCGCAGAAATCCCCGTTTTAGCGGGCGTAACACCGCCGACGGCATAGCCTGTGGTGTAACCAGAATTGCCCGCCTCTTGCTGATGGATATTGCGACTGATCTCGACGGCCTGTGTGACGCGGCCTTCATCGCCAAACAAACTATCCCACCACCCTTTGATCGTGCCAATCGTGTTGGAGATAAACTGCATCGCGGATTGAAACTTAGCGACAATGCCATCCCATAGATTGCTGAAAAACTCCCCGATAGGTTCCCAGTGCTTCACAATCAGTGCAACCGCACCGATCAAGGCCATCACAGCCAAAACCACTAAGCCAATTGGGTTAGCATTCAGAGCTACATTGAGCGCCCATTGTGCGCCCGTCCAAATGGCGGTGGCAGCGGCCAGCGTCCTTTGCAAACCTGCCAGCAAGCCTATGCGCTGAGCACCGGTTAACATGGCCATGTTCCAGGCAATCTGAGCCAGCTTAACGCCAATCATCACGGTTTTTAGGGCAATCAAGCCCATCACCGCGCCGCCGATCAGCTGAGTGAGGAATGGGAATCGCTCAACCAAATCGGCGATGGCCATCGCGCCAAAACCGACAGCATCGGTCGCAAACATCATCATCGGCGCAAAAATCTTACCGAGCGTCGCAGAGAGGTTACTGATGCGCTGATTCATGCGCTGCGCGGATTCGGTCGGTCCCGTTAAAATGGCCTTGGCCATCTCGTTTGTGGTATCCATGCCCGAACTCAGCGCTTGGTTCATGCTGCCAATGTTCTGCTTTAAGGTTGAGATTTCAGGATAAAGCAACTTAATCAACGCCATTGCTTCATCGGTACCGAAGGCTTTCTTTAGCTCCTGTTCTTCAATCGCATCAATGGTGTCACCGTACTGGCTCTTTAACTCGCTTAAAATATCCGGCAAAGAGAGCAGTTGATTATTCGCATCAAGGAAGTTCAGGCCGAGCTTGTCACCGGCTCCTGCAGCGGAGTTCAAGAAAGCTTTGTATTTTGTGGCCGCTTCACTGCCTGACATCGTTGCTTGCAGTTGTCCCAGGATCGATAGCTGCTCAGCGAAAGACACGTTCGCTGCTGTTGCGGTTGCCCCGAGGTTCGAGATCGCCGAACTCATTTCTGAACCGTTGGTCTTGAACGCTTTAACGCTTGATGCAATACCCGCCGAGAAGTATTCGCCGAACTTCATGTCGCGCTCAGCCGAAGACATGGCGTTCCAACCCTCAATCGTGGCCGCACCAAACTGATCAAACTGCTTACGATAGATACCGTAGCCGGAGGCAAACAAACTGGTCATTTGCTCCGTGGTCGATTTGGTTGCGCCTGCGGTCATCGCAGCGATGCGAGTAAACTCACCGACCGCAACATCAGACAGAGATGCGATACCAGACTTAATGTCATAGCTTGCCGCAATAAAGTCAGCTTGCGCAGTGCCCGCAAACTGGTTTGAAAAATCTTTCGCCGCCTTGGTTATCGCATCGATGCCCTCCGCACCGATCCCCAAAGACTGGATCTGACCTTGCGCCGTGGCGACATGGCCATAAGATTCGGTCAGCTTGGATAGCGCAAACACTGTGGCACCGATTTTCGCAGAATCGACCGCTACAGAGCCCATCAACTGACTGTTTTTCTCACGCAGCCCTGCAAGCTTTTTCTCGCGCTGCGCGACTGCTTCGAGATGCTGCTGCTGATCGTGCAGCCTCTCGTTAAGCCGAGCGGTATGACGCTCGACTTGTTGCGTCGCTTGACGCAGATTCTTTGTGCTAATACCCGCCTGATCGAGCTTGGCTCTTAGCTCACTTAACTTGGCATTCTCTCGCTCATGTTGCTGAGTGAGCGCCTGAGCCTCACGCTTGGCGCGATTAAACTCCGTTTGCAATGCGCGGGTCGGCGCTCCCGCTTCTCGCATCTTACGAGCCAAGTCGGCCACTTTTCTATTTTGCTCATCGAGCGCACGACTGGTATCGGCGCTTTCTCGCTTTAAGCGACGAAAAGCATCGAGATCCGCCGAACTCTGCGACAGCTTGGCCATTTGATTTTGTGTAGACTCAATCGCCTTGGCCGCCTTGGTCGTTTGATCTGTCACCTTACTGATCGGCGTCGTGATCTTATCGACCATCTCCATCACATACGAAAGCTTACTGGTCGTTTGTCCCATTTTTACCCCTTACAAACGAAAAAAAGCCGGGTTAGCCCTGATGGACTACCCGGCGTTTTGTGCTTCGTCTTGCGCTTTCTGATGGCGTTGCCATGCAATTTTATGCCAACCCATCAACTCACTCAGCGACATAGTGGCCGTAACGCTGGCATTAAACCCCGTAAACACAAGGAAAATATCGGCTTCCACCTCCATGACATCCGCAGGGAGATTATCTATTCCGTGAAAAAACTGACCACCTCCGACTGCACCGCAACCAGGTCAGACGGCGCGAGCATATCAAACTCGTTGGCTGTGATGTTGCTGATGCGCGGCACTAAAGTACGGTGCGTGTTAACGTCCATACGCAAGATCGAGAACATCTCAAGACCACGCAGCGAGCCTGTGTTTGGCTCTTTGAATTCAATTTCGATGATGTCATCTTCACCGCGTTTTAAAGGGCGTTTTAAAGTCACTTTACTCATGGGATTTGCTCCAAACAAAAAGCCCCGACACGGCGGGGCTAAATTAAAGAATTAATGAATTAACAGAGTGAAGATTATTGTCCGAGCGCTTGGCGGATCTCTTTGTTGCGGTCCTTGCCTTTCACTCGGAAGATGTTGTTCAGCTTGTCGATGTACAGCAGCTCTTTGCCATCGACGACCAGCTCAAAGAACTCGACATCGATGACGTACTTGGTGGTCGCTTCCACACCGCCTGCCGCAAACTCATTAAACTCCACTTCACGCCAAAAGCCTGATTGACGAACCACGAGATGCTTAATCACCCCACCGACATCGAGCGCGCCCTTGAGCGTTACGATTTCATCTTTAGACTGGCGAGAGCCAATCAATTCAAAAAGCTTATCGGAGTAGTCAGACACAGTCATTTCTGACTCCATCGCTTCAAGCTTGCCAATGTCACGCTTCATGGTACCGCCGATGCCCGCCCCATCGAAGTCGATGGTTTTGGTGACGATTTTAGGTAGCGTGACCTTGTTTGCGACACCCGCAAAGCTGGTGCCATTCAGAAAGACATTAAAGTCCACGAGGACTGAGGGGATACGTGCCATCTTCTTCCCTTAACCGAAAATTGCTTCGTTGTAGGTATTGTTGACGTGCTGACGGAAAGTCACGCGTTCCGCAACGTCATAGAACCCGAGGTCATAATCAAAGAACACCTGACCCGTGCCGATGGCATCGATGTTCACTTCTTTATCTGCCCAGCACAAACCGCCGCTGATCACTTGGCGATTCACCAAGCGGCGCAAGAAGCTGTTCACACGGCCTGTCACGCTCTCAACGTAGTTCTTGGTAATGAGCTGGTCTACCGCATCATCGTGAGCGTAGAGAATGCTGTCGCCGACGATGTAGCGAATGCGCTGATGCGGCAGCATCATGCCATTGGTTAAGCGACTACCCCAGAACACCCAGCCACCCTGCTTATTAACGATGGTGCAGATATTGTTGCTGTTGAACTGGTTCGCCAAGCAACTGATCGCGCCGGGACCTGCTGACACATAAGGAACATCGACCGCCGTACCTTGGATGCCGCTGATCTTACGATTAGAGGGCGTATTCCAATACCCTTCCTCGTTATCAACGCGCACAATGTGCCCCGCCACAAGCGCTGACGCATGGCGCTTCACGTTGGCTTTTTGGTCTGGGTCGAATAGCTCAATGCCGCCATGCACAAACAGCGCTTCGGCAAACTGACGCGCACGCTGAACAATCGCGCTGTATCCCGCGAAGTGGTCAGAATCAATAATCGGCGTTGCGTTGAGGTTTTTCGCGACACGCTCCACTTCTTCACCGACCCCTTTAAGGTGGGAGAATTCAGGCGCAATGATCAAGCGAGGACGCACACCGAGTTTACCCTCTGCACTTTCCAATGCTTTTAAGCCGGTTGCACTGCCGCTTTGCGGATCGAGCGTGCCGATCACGTTGGCTTTGGTCGTGTTCTCGTCTTGGCCTTCAGCCACGCGGATGACGATACACACAGCGCCAACTTGGCTGTAAATGTCTTTCAGGGCGTTTTTCAACGTACCGCCCTCGCCCGCTTTAACAATCATTTTGTCTGAGGTGACAAGTGTCGGTACGTTGAGCGGAAACGCTTCATCTTCACCACCTGTTAGGTAAGTTAAGTAAGCGTAATCGACGACACCAGAGCCATCGCCAGAGGCCGACACTGACACCAAATCGTTGGCCGCATCATCCGCATTGATTTTTGCCGCGACTTCAGTGGCCGTGGATGTGATAGCGCCTTCTGCTGAGGTTGCCAGTGACACCGTGATTTTCTCACCGGACACGGTCACAGATAACTGTGCATCGTTAGCCGCCGGGTCAATCAGTTCGATGCTGATGCCATTGCCGCGAATACCAGCATTGACCGCTTCAAACGTTAAGGCGCTATCCTCTTCCCCAAGTGTCAAGGTCGCCGCCTTGGCCACCGAGGCATTCGGAGCAGTCGCCACCAGACCGATGGTCGATGCGGCAAGTACGGTGATCGGACGATTACCATCTTTGATGTAAAACGTCTCGACGCCGTGGAAGTAATTCCCTTGGGACATGGGTGTTTTCTCCTTTTTAGGGTAATAAAAAACCCAGCACTAGGCTGGGTTGGATTTTGGGTATTAAAAAACCCGTTCAGTGACGGGTTTTAGGCTTCAGGATTCACTGGCCAAGGGTGATCAAGTTGGATTTTTTCGCGGGCTGCAATGGCTTGGCGTTCCAGTTCGATGGCTTCCGCTTCTTTTTCCTGCAGTCGTTTGATTTTGGCTTCTGATACTAATGGGTCAACCATTGCGAAATACAAACTACGGCGCAGGTTATCGACCTGGTCGAATTCGGCGATGTATTTGGCGCTGATGTCCGTTACCCATTCTCCGTCAATCCATTTATCCCAGCGCGTTTTCGGCTTTTTATCCGTAAAACCTTCTTTGATTTTGCCTAAGGCATTGACCGTTTCGGATACTGTGCAATCTGCTGTGTCATAAATCACTGTACCGCGATGGTCTTCGATGTATTCAGTTCCACTCAAATCATCGAGTGCGACAACAGCAAAGCCTTTTTGGGGTGGTAGCGGCTCAACGGTTAAAGCCCCTTTGGGGATGTGATACATTCCGCCGCGAAAGGTAGCCGTTACTGCTGCTAATACCTCGCGAGTTTCACTAATTGGGTAGAATTTCATCTTCTTCTCCTTATTAAATGGCGATAGCCATTGCGCGAGCCGTATTTCGTGGGTAAGTCGCGTATGAAACTAGCGAGTTCGCCCCGTTTACTGCGCTACTGACTGTTCCTTGATAATATTGACCCGATACCGGCGCATCGATGCGCTCTTCTTCATTCTTCGGATATAGAGTGTTAGAAAACGAAGCAATAGGTGGAGTAACTAGATATCTATTCGCTCCAGAGTTGTTTGTTGATATGAACGGAATTTGCGTTGGCGCTTGAGTTGAGTTCAATTCTCGATTTTTAGTTCTGCCACGTCCATTATCCCAAACCCGCAAAAACTCATCACGGATCTCACCCGTATTAATAACACTACCATTGACCAAGTCAGGATAACGTCGAGCCAAACGCCAATAAACCGCGATTGGCAGATCGACATTTATCTCCATAACGGCCCACTCCGGCGCATCTGCAGCAAGCCAGAAAAATGGCATGCCAACCTGATCACCTGTGTAGGGTATCCAATAAAATGGCTTTGTGTTGTCCTGCCAGCCTATATGACGATTAGCAGTATCAAGCGGGGTTTTCCCCGCAAGAGATTCGACATTGGAGTACCATTGCCAATAACTCAGCTCACCGCTTTCAGCATCTTTTGTGTAACACACCTCTCCTGCGGAATAGATTCGAACAGGGTCGTATGCAAGGAACTGGGCGTATGATGCTAATGGGTACTGCGGATGCGGATTATTTTCTTGCTTATGCAGCTTAAACTGGTCTTCAACAAATTTACGCGTTGCAATCACTACATTGGCATCAATTTTGAGCGACACGACATTGGCAGCGACCGCATCATAGACCATTTCAAACACCAGGTCTTTTATCACGCCAGCATCGCCGCTTGGCTTGTATGACTCGGGAAGATTGCCGATAAAAATCAAATCATCATCTTCGTCATAGCAGCAAAACTCGCGCAAGTACCAGCCGCCCACGTTGTGCGGGATCACCGCTTCCATCTCGACCCAGGTTGGAGAGCTGCCTTCTTCTTTGATGTAATTAGGCACAGTAAAATAGGTTTGACGCTTTAAACTCGTCTCCTCGCCCGTTGGCTCATATTCAGAGCCGCCACCATCACCGAAGGCGACTTTGGCGATTTTTACTGTGGTGTTTAAGATCGATGCATTACGCAACTTAGCGGCACCGATACGAGTGGGAATTGTGCTGTATGTCTTACTCATGTGGTCCTCGGTAAAATTCTGACAATTTCAGTGATTCGCAAGCCGCACGCCAGCGTGATGGTGGTTTGCGTCTTAATAACCTTGGCTTGACGCGGAAAAATCCGCACCCGCTCGCCGACTTTGCAGCAAGCCGCAAGATTAAGGCGCGCTTGAGAGCGTACGCGCAATGTCAGATCAATCAGATGCTGGCTCTTGCGCTTCGCGTTATCAATGGCATGGCCAAGCTGGACGGCGACTTTTTCAGTTAATGGCGTGTCTGATGCGTAAACATCGACTTTAAACGTTCCAGCTTCTCCCTCCGGCACCATTTCCCACCATTCGGTGAGCTTGGCCGAAAGGCCGAGATCGGAAATCGCCAATTCAACTGCGCCGCGCGTTCCCTTTTTCCGATGATAATCAATCGAGCTGGCAACCACTCGGCGCTGAACTTTTTCGCTCCAATCGCTTTGGTAGTAATCGACTGACAACGCCCAGCCCAAATAAGGCAGCGCGGGATAAGGACAAAGGTTTGGATCCCAAATAGTAGAGACGGGGCTTTTTATTTGCGCGTAGCGCTCAGAAACCGCGACATCGAGCGCTTTTTCGTAATCAGAGCAGCTATCAGGGAGAATGGTTTTATCATTCATGCCAGCTCCTTAACCGTGATCGAGACACCATCACACCTCGGTGCTTGCGTGCGATCAGCCACCACATCCTGCCAACCGATAAGGTTGACTTTCACTACGCCAGAGGTCGTGAGATGCTTGTCCAAACTTGAGCTTGACACATACCCTGCCAGCTTGTGCTCATCAAGCGTAAAGGCCATAACTTGCTCTAGCGCTTTTTGCTTGATAGCCGCGTTATCTAGACCTTTTCGAACAATCAACTCAGCGTCGATCGTATAACTCAAGATCTCTGCGGGATGCACTCGATGCCTGTCGCCAAGAGGACGATGGGGGAACACAAAGGCTTCTACTTTCTTGCATAATGCCTCAGTGGCTTGGCCACCATTGTCATATGTCAAAATGTAATTTTCGATATGACACGGCAGCGGAGAAGTTGGCTCGCAATCGCGCACGTTAGGATCGGCCGATTTAGTATAAAAGCGATAAGCGCCGTCTGGGCCTGCTGAGCTGTACCCCTCCATCGAGAGCTGCAGGCGTGATTGATATGCCTCATCGGTCTCGCCGACAAGTCTCTTGACTGGTTTTCCGTCCGGGGTTCGGTAGTAAGTCGACCCGATGTGATCAAGCTGAGGCCCCTTGGCAAAGGCCAACATGACGCCCTTTGTTTGCTCGTCAATGTCTTGCCTGAGCATTTTCTCACGGTAGGCTTGAGCCAACATCGTGCGATAAGACGGATCCGAGGGGGCCGCATTTTCTAGCGCTGCGCGTTTAGCCAGGTCGTCAATAATGTCTTGAATCGGCGTCTGTTTAATCGCGGTAAACTCAGGAAGCAGCTCTAATTTAATTCCGTCTTGCATCGATAATGATCCCCTCAAGTGCAATGTATTGGCCATCACTGGTCGACGTGCCGAACAAATCCAGAGATACTTTTCCACCGCCCTGCGGGGTCACTGTCATATCCGTTAATCTGAAATCGTCGAGGCCACATTTAGGATTGGCGATTGCGTCAGCGATTCTCACATAACATTCCATTTCAAAAGTCTGATCGATATTGAGATCGATCACTTCGTGCAATCGAGAGCCGTATTGACGCTCGATAACCAAACTTCCTTTTGGCGTTTCAAGCGCGTCGGTGATGCGCTGACGCAAGTAATCCAGACCGCCGATAAGCTGGCCTGTTTGACGGTCTGTGCCTTGTTTCATGATTTAATTCTTTATTTCTTTAAACAATAGAATGTTGTCCAGCGCTACTTCCGGTTTTAATATCGGCTTTCGCGTGAGACGTAATTTCCTTGACCGTTTCTTCAGCCAAAAGCCTAGCAAGATCTCTAAACCAAGCGTGATCACCATCCGCACGGCCACCTATGGCTTCAAAGCGGGCCACATACGCCTCTTCTAAACGTTTTGCATCCAGAGTCATCACTTACCCGCCTTAACTTGCTTGCTGCAGTCAGAATGTGGCTTACCCGTAAACTGACAGTAATGATCCCCAGTAACGACACCCGCGCCGCCATTGAGTTGAATGTCTTTCGCAGAGGAATTGATACTGACTTTTCCTGTTGCATTGATTGTGAGGTTCTGATGAGTGGTAATCTCAACGTCACCAACGTTCAGAACGTCAAGCTTATGCGTACCTCGGTGATGAGAAACTTTCGAGCCATCCCCGAACTCAATCAAGAACAGGTCAGGGTCGTCGCTGGGTGCGGGCCGCTGGTCGTAATAACTCCCAGGATAAACCTCACCCAAACGCAGATCGCCGGGTGAAATCACCGTCACCGCTTCGCCGACCTCGGGAAACCACCAAACGATGGCTTTGCCCGAGCGTATGGGCTTGATCGGGAGCTTTCCTGTCGTCATGGGGCGCTCTTGAGTGCCATAAGAGACAATCACCCAGCGTTGCTCTGGATTACTTACCGAGATAACACCACGCACGACCATCTCTTCGAGCTTTCTTTCAAGCTCGCTGACACGTTCGCTTAGCTCCATTGACTCCCCCCGACCTCATACTGCCCGCCGATTTCGATTTCATCGGGTAGGAACGCGGGCGAATCAATGACCAGTGGCCCGAAATGGATTTGCTGCTCAAACGTCACAATCATGGAGTCAAAGCCGATCGCCTTTTCATTGCCCCCTTTTGGCTTGAATGAGCCAGGATAAATATTGATTGAATCAACCGGCACACATTCGACACCGCGCTCACTCAAACCCCAATCCTGACGGCCAGTACGCACAAACTCCGATTGAGCATCTTCGGGCAAGTACCCAACCACCATAGCCACTGCAGCCGCGAGATTACGCACCGCCAACGGCAGATCCGGCGACTTGGTAGATAAAATGCAGTGCAAAGCAAATTCGCACTTAAAGGGGATGCGTCCCCCTGTGACCGCTCGACCGGGTTTAACCTCGGTCAGCTCTATCAGCACCGCAGGGGTTTTGATAGTGAAGGAACCACCAGGGGCGATGTCCGTCGGGTCATAAAGTGCGACCGTGCTGAGGATCGGCACGCGCTTTTTTAGCTCGCTTTCGATGGCCTCATGCAGTTCAGTAAAATCGTTAAGTGCGCTCATGATTCATCACATAGTTGAGTTCTTGGTCGAGTTTCTTGCGAAACTCATCAGGCACTCTCGCTTCCAATCTTCGCAGCGATTGTGTCGCCGTTTCCGCGATGTCTACTGCAAGATGCTGGACGGGAAAGCGTCCGCGTAGGTGAGCGGGCAGCGCGTTGGGGTTAGGTTTTCGCCGCTGGCTCGTTGTCGTGTATTGGTTCACATTACGAGTGGCACGGATCCACACCGCAGAATCATAACCGTACATATCAGAGACAAACGCACCATCGTATCGATGCTGCTTTACGCTCACCCCTTTTTTGGTCTGCCGTGCGCGGCCTGCTTTCTCGGCGACGACCGGAGAAATACCGACCCACAAAATGGTGACAGCGTTCGCGCCACTGCCGACCGTTCTCAAGTGATAGCGCGTCTTGAGTGACTTTTGCGGTATTCCGGTTAGCTGAGAAACTTCTCTCGATATTCGGGTTTGCATCCAGCGCATGGTTTTTTTTATCGCGCGCTGGCCTGCCTGCTCTAACTGCTTAGGGGTCGCGGCAATTTGCGCGCTAACCCGCTGCAGTTCTTTTGAAAAATTAATTTTAAAATCAACACCACGTGCGGCCACGTCCTTCACCCTCCGGGCTAAGTGCTGAACCTTCAACTTGATCATTCAAAAAGAGATAGGTCACGCCATCATCTTTCGGATAAGCCTTGGTGACGTAGTATTCAATATCATCAATTTTGACTGACCAGCTTTCGCAATCATGCTCAATGCCAAGGCAGTGGTGAGATTCGACCACAATATGACGTTGATGCAGTTGTACTGTTTGACCTTTGCCGCTTTTGGTCCCGCCTGTAAGCTCCACATCCAGCAATGGCTGGTTTGGCACGGCGTCCACTTTGACCCATTCCCCTAACGGCGGCTTAATCTTTATCTCGTGGTAACGGCCTAGCCGCCGGACAATCCGACGGCTGGCACGTTGAAAGGGGTCACGCTTACGCATTAAGCGGCTGGCTCAGTTTTCGGCGTGAACTTAATACGACGCACTGAGAGTGGATTGGTACACAAGTTAATCGGGCTTGATTGACTTTCGAGATCAACGCCTTTATTGAATCGCTTAGGCTCAGACTTCATGTAGTACGGCAAGCCTTTCGTATTCACAGTCTCGCTGTACGTGCCTGGTGCGAATCGAGTCAAGAACAGACCTGCTTTGCCTTCCGGCACAACCACCGCACCATACTTAGCGGGCATTGGGTCTTTATCGCCGAATTTCTCGTCGTACTCTTCCCAGAACACACCCTGCCAAGACACACCACGGCGCACATCTTCACGCAGTGCTTCGCCGTTGTTGTAGCGTTCAAACGCTTTGTAGAAGCTTTCATTTTTCAACATCTCATCGAAAAACGCAGGGCGACAGAATGCTCGGTGAGCTTTAGGCTTTGGCCCTTTGATGTGCTTTTCTGAGTTGCGTTTCACATCGAGCAATTGAGTCGGCAAGTCGAGATTAAAATCAATCGTGTCTTCACCATCGGTCTCTTTGATTTCAAACACCTTGAACAGATCGAGAACAACGTCGCCTTTTTTGTTGTAGATTTTTCCGAAGACTGCACCCCAGCGGAAATACTCAATCGTGATGTCGATACTCTGACGGATGATTTCAGCTTTTTCGTTGATCACATCTTGCAGCGATTCCAGCTCATCTTCTTCGCCGAACGCGCGGCTGTTTTGAATTTCATCCGCAAAAATACTAGCAGGCACAACCAAGTGCAGGGCGTTAAACGTCACCAGTTTGCGCTCTGGATCTTCCAGAGGTTCACCGTCATCGCCACGCGGCACATCTTGCACAAGCTGGATCTGGCCATCTTTGTATTCAATTGACACCGTAGTTTTGCTGATGCCTTTCTCTTCAAACAGCTTGAGTTCTGCAAGGCGGGTGCGCGGCACGGCAACATTATTGATCGCCGCTGTCAGCTCACTGATGGTAAATTTTTCAGACTCTAATGCTTTTGCCAATTCCATAACACATTCTCTTTAATCGGTGGAGTAGAGTCCCGCGCTTAGCGCAGGACGATTTGTTTTTCAGCCAAGGCCTTGACCGACGCTTCTTTTTGGGTCGGTGTAATGCCTGCAGGCCAAGTCAACTTACTGTCGTACAGTGCGCACACTCGGGCGTGAGCCACTTCTTCTGTCGGCTCTTGAGTCAACACATGGCCATACAGCACGACAGCGGCCACATTGGCCTCGGCCGCTTCTGGCGTAATGTCGAGCTGAGTGAATGTGCCGTCGTCCTTTTCGGCCAAAACCGTACCGGAATAATAAGGACCACCGACCACGACAATTCGATCACGCGAGACGTGATCCACTTCGCCAGCGACATGCACGCCAGCGCGAGGAAGCATTTGATTCATTGCTTTTTCCTTTAGAACTAGACTGAGGGGTTAATCAGCAGGATTAACGGTTCGCGTAAATCGCTTTCGTATTAAGCTTGCTGGCTTTGGGTGCGTTGTCTTTGATGATGCGCGTCTGATCGCTGCTTTCATCACGAGACGCGGTCACTTCGTGAATGGCTTTGCCGACCATAGCAACGGGGTCATTAATTGCCCCGACCACGGCGTCAAAACTACCAGACAGCCCAGCGGCGGCGAGCGTGTCTTTTAAGCCAGCAGCAACTTTGATTTGTTGCTCTGCGGCTTCAAGCGTTACGCCATCTTTAATCAGTGAGGCCGACAGCGCAGGAATGCCCGATGCGGCACACAGAGCAACCAACTTAGCCGCATGATTCACGGCCAGTTCTGGCGATTCACCTTTTAGCGCCGCCGCAACATCAGGACGTTGCTCAGTTAATGCCGCAATCACGGCCTCGGTACTCATTTCGGTGCTGGCGGGTAGAGTCAACGTGATCACGTTGTCCTCACCTTCGGCACCCACTTTGCTTTTAGGATCTGGCATTGATTTTGTCTTTCCTTTTTTCAGTTCGGCGATGACGCCCTCAAGACTCCCCAAGCGGTGAGCCATGCCTTTATCAACAGCAGCTTGACCGACTAGGATCCCGCCGCCGCCGAAATCGTTAATAACCTTGTCTCGGTCAACGCCCATATTGCGCGCTACGCGCTGAACAAAGACTTCGGCGAGGTCATCAAGATGCTTTTGATACGCGGCGCGACCTTCCTCGGTGGCGGGGCTCAATCGCTTGTTCGGCGATTGGCTCGATACGATTTCCACCGTTTCAAACTCATCTTCCGCCTTGGCTTTGCGAATGCGCATCTGCAGCACGGTACCGATCGAGCCCGCCGTTGCAGTGGCATCCATCACCACCTCATCACACGCACTGGCTACCCAGTAACACGCAGAGCAGGCCATACCGCCAACATAAGCAACGATTGGCTTTTTACCGCGCGCCTGATAAATCATCTCAGCCAGTTCGTGAATGCCATTCGCCTCACCGCCTGGCGAGTCGCAATACAGCACAATGGCTTTAAAAGCGGGATCATTGAGCGCTCTCGTAAAGTCTTGAGCCAACAATTGCGTTGTCGTACCGCCACAAATATTGGTGAAAAGATTGGCGTAGCGACTGATCACCCCGTTAACGTGGATTAACGCCACGCCTTCGCGGCTTTCCATGCCCCGCGTTACTTTCTTGCCTGGCACTCCCGCTAAAGACTCAGGAATGAAATCATCCAACGAGAGGCTATCAACCTCTCGATTGGCGATCTCGCTCATCAGCGACAGCAGTTGCTGATCCAGAGCCCAAGGCTGTGACATCAAATAATTCAGCGCGAATTTATGTTTCATCGTCAGCGTGCTCCATGTTTTCCGAGGCACTAAAAAGCCCGCCGAGTTTGGCGGGCGGATTTTCGACGCCTTCTTCTTTTAAAATCGTCTCCCACTGTTTGAGTAAGCGGGCGTTGATGCGCATGTTCTTCTCGATGTCGGTACCGTACTCGGCCGCCTCACGCTCCCCGTTTGAGATGTGCGACGCCACCGCCTTGTTACGGGCGTTGATGTCTTGCTCAGGGTGTAAGTGCTTCCAGGCATCGGGGCGAACATCGACCGCGTAATATTTCCACGGGTCGTTGGCAAAGCCAGGCGCAGATAGCTGACCTGTAGTGATCAGCACTTCGACGACCCAGCGCCAAATGCCAAACGCGACTTGAAAGCCTGATAGGTTTTCTTGGTCAAAGCTGATCGAGCGGCGATATTCGTTTAAGAACGCGCGCACCAGCCTATCATTCAGCCCCGCCCAATCACCTGTTAACAACGGATAAGGTATGTCCATACCTGCGGCATAGAGCAAGGATTCCCATCGTAAGAAATCCGCATAACCTTGACCCGTGTTGTCACCGTCGAACGGCATCGCCTTTTCGCCTGGGACCATTCGGAGCCACGTTCCCGCGCTGATGGTTTCCACTGGATTAGCCGCATCAGCATCAGCAAACAAGGGCTTTCCTGTATGCGGGTCAAACTCCCACGCTTCTTCGCCGAAACCTTCGCGATAGAGCACACCCGTTAACCCTGCGCGCTCACGTTTGCGCACCAGTTCGTTGTCGTTGTACTCATGCAGCGTGCGATCTTTAATCAGCGCGGCGGCGGTTTCTGGCTCAGCTCGGACCTGTCCAGGTCTTGTGGGTTTGTAATGATGCAGCACATCCCGCGCAGGAACGCGGATGCAATCATTCAGGCTCACGCTCTCGATACCATCATCGGGATGCGCTTTGTAAAACCAAAACGCCACTTTTAGCTTCCCGATAAACTCAATGCCCTGAACGATGCGATGATTTGGCCCTAGCTGGCGATTCAGATCTTGCGGACACATATCCGCCTCTAAAAGCTCAACTTGAACCGGTGCGATTAAGCCCGAATCCAAGCGGCGATTAAGACGACGGATAAACACTTCACCGGACATGCGCCGAGAAAGCGCCGCCAAGTGACAAATGCCGCCAAAGTTCAGATCGCCCCACGGGTCAAGCTGCTTGGAGATAACCAGCCACAAACGCTGGATCTCTTTGCGAAACGCCTCATCGGTACAAGCACTGATCAGCGTGTAGCCCTTGCCGATTTCGTTCGTGGTGTTTTTGTTTAGTCCTGACCGCATCAGCAAACTGTTACGATAGGCGTGTCTCGTGCGATTTCTAAGCGGCTTGCCTGCCGTCGCTAAAGCACGATTCGGGCCGACTGACGGAGCTGGCCAGTTGCGACCTCGCGGATCACGCGTCGCCCCTTCGTAAGACTGAGCAGAGGCAAACGGCCGACCATGTCTGTCAACGATGTTCATTAACGAATACCT